>NZ_AP027043.1:2643415-5286830 GCF_027924665.1 Flavobacterium sp. GSB-24 | reverse complement strand
AGATTCAGATAAATTTTTATTATTGTTATAAAGATTCTCCTAATAAATGAGGAGCAATTTTATTCCGTATTTCGGGATAACAAATATGTGAACAAATTTCTGTAAAAAAAAATATTTTGACATCTAATTTTATAAAAAAAAGTTGTAAGTAGGCTTTTTAAATTTGAATTTTTTTAATCTCTAAATAATGAAAAATCACCAGACTCAAGTAAGAGTTCGTTACTCAGAAACCGACCAGATGGGAGTCGTTTATCACGGAAATTATATTCCTTATTTTGAAATCGGACGCGTGGAATGGCTTAGAAATAAAGGGGTTTCGTATAAAAGCATGGAAGAAAGCGGTATTGGTCTGCCAATTGTAAACATGAACATAAGTTACAAAAAATCGGCGAGATACGATGAGCTTTTAACAATTCATACAACTTTCAAAAGTCACTCTTCTGTCAAGATTGAATTTGACTGCGAGATCTATAATGAGTCAAATGAGTTATTAACAACTGCGACGTTTATTTTAGTATTTATTTCGTTAAAAACAGGTCGTCCGACAGCTCCTCCAGATTATATTTTAGAAATATTTAAATCGCTTGAATAATTGTTAAATCGCTTAAAGATTTTCTACTAATTTATACAATTTTAATATCAATTTCAAACATTAAATCAAAAATGCTGAACACTATTTCGGCATTTTTTTTTCGCGTTTTGATCGTAATTTTGCCAATCGGTAATCCAGAAATTTCATCCATTTCCATTTCTTGAGAAGTTATTTCTAACTTTTTCTCTTTGATCACACGCATTACTTTATTCATGTTTTTATAATCAAATGAAATTAAAAATGATTCGTCAATTGTTTTTTCAATAATCTCGCAAGTTTCTAAAGTCATTTGAGCTGTTGTCCGATAAGCAGCAATTAAACCGCCGACTCCTAATTTTACGCCTCCAAAAATTCGAACAACCACAACAAGAACGTTCGTTACTCCAAAAGATTGTATTTGGCCGTAAATTGGTGCGCCTGCAGTATTGCTTGGCTCGCCGTCATCATTAGCACGATATGAAATTTTGTTTCCAGCACCCAGTTGATAAGCATAACAATAATGTACAGCATGCGGATGTTGTTTTTTAAGGTCTTCAATAATTGGTTTTACTTCGTCTTCATGATCTATCGGAAATGCATAGCCAAAGAATTTACTGCCTTTTTCTTTAAACAGCATTTCTTCAGATGGAGATGCAATAGTTTGATAAGTATCGTTAATTTCCAAAAGCAGTATTCTAAATTATATTTTTATTATAAAGGTCAATAACATCTTCTTTCCCAACTTGAAGATTCCAGACTTTAATGCCTAGAGCTGCTGCGCTGTCGGTGTTTTCTTTTTTATCGTCAACAAATAAAGTGTTTTCTGGTAATAGATTATGTTTGTCAAGCAAGAATTGATAAATTTTTGGATCTGGTTTTCTTAATCCCATATCAAAGGAGAAATAAACTTTTTCAAAACAGCCATAAAAATCTTCATAAAAGGCAGTTCCGTTTTTTGTTTCAAATGTGTTGATATGAATAGAATCAGTATTACTCAATAAAAACAAACGATATTTTTTTGATAATTCTTTTAGGAACTCCAAACGGTATAAAGGAAAATCTGCCAATACAGCATTCCAAGCTTTTAAGATTTCTTCTTTCGATGCATTTGGAAGTTGTTTTTGAAAACCGCCAATAAAATCTTCTGGAGAAATATGTCCAGTTTCAAAAGAAAAATTTAATTGATCAAAGTCATTATTCCATTCTGTCATTCCTAATTTTTGCAAACCAGAAATTGTGGCAGGTTTGTCTAAATTGATAAAGATATCTCCAAAGTCAAAAATTATAGTATCAATCATAATTTCTAATCTGTATTAATTCGTCGCTTAAAATAGTAGTTTTACTGTTGTTTTTTCTTGAAATAATTGGAGCTTTTGTTCCATTGCCAAAACTTTGTTTTCCAACAAAAATTCGAGCTTCATCCCAAATATTTTCATCTATAAAAGATTGTAAAGTTTGTCTTCCGCCTTCAATTATTATCGATTGAATTTGATTTTTATATAAAACATCTAAAATTTCAGGAATAATATTTTTACTAAAATCAATTACTTCAAACTGCGTATTTGTTGTTGATGTTTTTTTGTTTTCATTAGAAAAAATAGTTGTTTTTACAGTGTCGTCAAAAATAAAACTGTTCTCGTCAATTTTATTTTCCCGATCTATCACAACCCTCACAGGATTATTACCGCTCCAATCTCTGGCGTTTAATTTAGGGTTGTCATCAATAGCAGTTTGTGTCCCAACTAAAATAGCCTGCTCTTCGGTTCTCCATTTGTGAACCAGTTGGCGAGAATAAGTATTTGTAATCCAAATAGGTTTACGATCCTGGCTGATTGTTTTTTCAGGAGCTAAAAATCCGTCTTGACTCTCTGCCCATTTTAAAATAATATAGGGTCTCTTTTTTTGATGAAAAGTAAAAAAACGTTTGTTCAACTCGTTGCATTCATCTTCTAAAACTCCAACCGTAACATTTGCTCCCGCTTCGATTAATTTTAGAATTCCTTTTCCGGCCACTTTTTCATTAGGATCAACCGTTCCGACAACTACATTCGGAATTTGATTTGCGATAATTAAGTCGCAGCAAGGAGGCGTCTTTCCAAAATGACTGCAAGGCTCTAAACTTACATAAATTGTAGCTTTTTTTAGCAGTGATTTATCCTTCACAGATCGAACCGCATTTACCTCTGCATGTGGTTCACCGGCCTTTTTGTGCCAGCCTTCACCAATAATTTGATTTTCGTAAACAATTACGCTTCCGACCATTGGGTTCGGATAAGTAGTTCCAAGCCCATTTTGTGCCAGTTCGATACAGCGTTTTATATATTTTTCATGTATATTCACGGTGCAAAAGTAGTTATTTTTGAGTTTATGACTAAGTGAAGAAACTATAGAAATAACTACCTTTATTTTGCGTTTATAATATTTTAGATTAAAAAAAATGGTAAATTGGCTTATACGCGCAATTGAAAAAGAAGATAATCAATCAGTTGCGAGTTTAATTAGATCAGTTTTTGACGAAATGGAGATTCCAAAAGTCGGAACTGCATACGAAGATCCTTATTTGGATTTAATGTTTGAAGAGTATAGTAAAGCAAAATCTTCCTATTTTGTTGTAGAAAGTGAAGGTGAAATTGTAGGCTGTGCTGGAATTGCGCCTTTGGAAAATGGGGATCCAAAAATCTGCGAATTGCAGAAAATGTATTTTCTGCCCAAAACCCGCGGTTTAGGAATTGGAGCCAAAATGATGGAAAAGTGTTTAGAGCAAGCAAAGGATTTTGGTTTCGAAAAATGTTATATAGAAACAATGCCTTTTATGCATGCAGCACAAAAGTTGTATAAAAAATCTGGTTTTGAATATCTGGATGCGCCATTAGGGTCAACAGGACATTGCTCTTGTCCAATATGGATGCTGAAAGTTTTGTAATTAGAAGTTGTAACAATTTTGTGTTAACGAGACTTATTGAATTGTAAAAATCAGTTTTTAACTGGTACATAATGTTCAAAAAATTGAAATGAAAATTAAACAATACCGCACTCAATTTATTAAAGAATTATCGCCTTTTTACGATGCGTACGAAGCGGAGAGTTTTTTTTATTTAATTCTGGAAGAAAAACATAAGCTTCGTCAGATTGATTTGGCATTAAATCATGAATTGACTTTTGAAGAGAATGATTTTGTTATATGGGACGAGCTTTTAAAACAGCTGAAAAAAGAAGTTCCAATTCAATATTTATTAGGAAAAACGAACTTTTACGGTTTGGATTTTGAAGTAAATGAAAATGTTTTGATTCCAAGGCCAGAAACAGAGGAATTAGTAGAATGGATTATTAATGAAAATTCTAATCCAGATAAATCAAAAAAAACGAAAATTCTAGATATTGGAACCGGAAGCGGCTGTATTGCTATTTCGCTCGCAAAAAATCTGCCTAATGCTGAGGTTTATGGAATCGATGTTTCTAAAAAAGCAATAGAAACAGCAAAAAGAAATGCTGTAAAAAATAATGTCGATGTGACTTTTGTTCTTTTGGATATTTTAGAAACCGAAGAACTTAGATGTAATTTTGATATTATTGTTTCGAATCCGCCCTATGTTCGAAATTTAGAAAAAGAAGAAATCAAAAAAAACGTATTGGATTACGAACCGCATTTAGCACTCTTTGTGGAAGATAATGATGCTTTGATTTTTTACAAAAAAATTGCTTCTTTGGCTCAAAAACGCCTCTTTGAAAAAGGAAAATTATATTTCGAAATCAATCAATATCTTGGAAAAGAAATGATTGAGTTGCTCGAAAATATGGATTTCAAAAACGTTGAACTTCGAAAAGATATTTACGATAACGACAGAATGATAAAAGGGAATATTTAGAGTTTTTCAGTCACAGTCACAGTCACAGTTTTCAGTCACAGTCACGGTTTTCGGTAACACTAATAACTGAAAACTGAAAACTGTGACTGAGACTGAAAACTGAATACTAAAAAACTATTCATATCGCAAAGCTTCAATAGGATCTAATTTAGAAGCTTTAATTGCTGGATATAAACCAGAAACCAATGCAACGCAAAAACTTGTTGCAAAAGCGGCAAAAATTGCCATCCACGGAATCACAAATACGAAGCTCATCGCTGCTGCAATAGCAAAACCAAGCAAGATACCCAAAACGATTCCGACTAAACCTCCAATTTGTCCAATTAATAAAGTTTCAATAAAAAACTGGAACGCTACGGTTGATCTTTTTGCTCCTAAAGCTTTACGGACACCAATTTCGCGGGTACGTTCTGTAACCGAAACAATCATAATATTCATCAAAGCTATGGAGGATCCTAAAATCGTTATGATGCTGATAATCCACGCTGCCCATCCTAAGTATTGAGTAATTCCGAGAATTCTATTGATTAAATCATCGCTTCGAACAACGCCAAAATTATTATCACGAACGGGGCTTAATTTGCGCACTCTTCGCATTGTGCTTGTTGCATTGTCAATTGCCTGGTCTAAAACTTCTTTTTTAGAAACCATAACACTAATTGTATAATTGATATTTGGTGCCGTGAATAAAGATCTTGCAACCTGAATCGGAATCAAAACTCGTAAATCCTGACTGTTCCCAAACGTTGAACCTTTTTCTTTAAGAACTCCAATTACTTTAAATCTTGCTCCTCTAATGGAGATTATTTTATCAATTGGATTAATATCTTTTAAAAGTCCTTTTTCGAAGTCAGAACCAACAATGCAGGAATAGGTATTATTTTCAATGTCAAATTGATTGAAGCTTCGTCCTAAACTTGTTTCCAAGCCAGAATTAGTAATAAAATGTTCGTCAACGCCTACAATTGTAATTTCAGGATCAGTTTTTTCTCCTAAATATTTCACTTCCGCGGTAGAAGTTGCTGTAAATGATAAGGAAGTTTCTGTAAAAGGATATTTGTATTTATTTTTAAAAGCAACAGCTTCAGGATAAGAAATAATCGGATTGATGACTTCTCGTTCGTTGCCGCCACGATTACGAACTTTATTTTCGTATTGATTGATGTTAAATGTATTTGCTCCCATTGACGCAAAATCGGTAGAAATTGTGTTTTCTAAAGCAGAAACCACCGTTAGAATTCCAACCAGAGCTGTTATACCAATAGCGATAATTAAAACGGTAAGAATAGTACGCAGTAATTGTGTTTTGATAGAACCAAACGCAATTCGAATATTTTCTTTAAATAATTTTAGCATCATGACCAATTTGTCACGAAAATACGTTTTTTGTTACAAGTTTGTTTTCGAAGCGCTATTATTTATTTTAAAAAGTAAGATATTTGCAGGCGATTAAAATTAAAAGAAAATAATGTTAAAGAATTTAGAAGTAAGGATTCAAGGAATCTGAAATCTAAAATCAACAATCTAAAATAAAAAAGATGGCTTCAAAACCAAGTATTCCACAAGGGACAAGAGATTTTTCGCCTGCAGAGGTGTCAAAACGTCAATATATTATTCAGACAATCAAAACTAATTTTGAGAAATTTGGTTTTCAGCCAATAGAAACTCCTTCGTTTGAAAATTCAGATACTTTGATGGGGAAATATGGGGAAGAAGGAGATCGTTTGATTTTTAAAATATTGAATTCAGGAAATTTTTTCTTCAATAAAAATAAAATTGAATTGCCAGAATCTATCGAAGCACTTCAGTCAAATTCTGCCGAAACAATAGATTTAAATCAAAGAATCGAATTGAATAAATTTACTGGAAGAATTTCAGAAAAAGCATTACGTTACGATTTGACAGTCCCGTTTGCAAGATACGTTGTGCAGCACCAAAACGAAATTGAATTCCCTTTTAAAAGATATCAGATTCAGCCCGTTTGGAGAGCAGACAGACCACAAAGAGGACGTTACAGAGAATTTTATCAATGTGATGCCGATGTTGTTGGTTCAAAATCACTTTGGCAGGAAGTGGAATTAGTTCAGTTATATGATACCGTTTTTACTTCTTTAGGATTAGAAGGCGTTACAATTAAAATTAATAACAGAAAAATATTATCTGGAATTGCAGAGGTTATTGGCGCTTCAGATAAATTGATCGATTTTACGGTTGCTTTAGATAAACTAGACAAAATTGGAGAAGACGGCGTAAAAAAGGAAATGATCGAAAAAGGAATTGCTGCAGAAGCGTTGGTTAAAGTACAGCCGCTTTTTAGCTTTAGCGGAACTTTTGCAGATAAAATCAATCAGCTTTCAGAATTATTGGCTTCTTCAGAAGAAGGAATGAAAGGTGTTGAAGAATTGAAATTTATTTGTGACAACGTTGCCGTTTTAGGATTGGCAACAGCAACTTTAGATTTAGATGTGACTTTGGCACGTGGTTTAAATTATTACACTGGAGCTATTTTTGAAGTTGCGGCTCCAAAAACCGTTTCGATGGGATCTATTGGAGGCGGTGGAAGATACGACGATTTGACTGGTATTTTTGGTTTGAAAAATATGAGTGGTGTCGGAATTTCTTTTGGTTTGGATAGAATCTATTTAGTATTAGAAGAATTGCAATTGTTTCCAGAAACTGTTGCAGCGACTTCAAAAGCTATTTTTATCAATTATGGAGATAAAGAAGCTTTGTATGCTTCAAAAGCAATTCAAAAATTGAGACAAGAAAATATAAAAGTAGAATTGTACCCAGATAATGTAAAAGTGGGGAAACAGTTCCAATATGCAGATAAACGTCTGATTCCGTTTGCAGTAATTGCAGGAGATCAGGAAATTGCCTCGAATTCTTATGCACTTAAAAATTTAGTGTCAGGAGAACAGATTACAGTTGATTTCGAAGGTTTGAAAAATGCTTTGTTGGCATAAGAGTTTAACCGCAAAGTACGCTAAGATTTATTTTAATTTCTGTATAAAAAAAACAAAGTTCGCAAAGCCAAATCAATACAACGCTTTGTGAACTTTGTGTTTTTTTATAAACCGCACTCTAAAAAAACTTAGCGAACTTTGCGATTATTTCGCATAGTTTTGTTTTGACAAAAAAGGAGGAATTTGCAAACCTTTGAATATGATTTGGTTAGTAAATTATTAGCATTTTATCCGCTGAAATCTTTTGTAATGTGCGTGAAATACTTGCTAGTAAAGAAAAAAAGCTTTTAATTTGCCGACCTTAAGTTACGGGCGTAGTTCAAGGGTAGAATAGCGGTCTCCAAAACCGTTGATGGGGGTTCGAATCCCTCCGCCCGTGCAATACATATTTTTTACAGCAAAGATTTTTTGTTCAAAATATTAAAAAACACAATTCGCAAAGCTAAATTTATATAAAGCTTTGCGATTTTTTTTTAAAACCACAGAAAACACAAAGATTTATTTAAGTGCAGTTTCTAAAATCACAGAATTCAAAAAACTTTGTGTGTTTAGATTGTATAAGTACAAATTAAATCTCTGTAAACTCTGTGAAAAATCTTTGTGTTCTCTGTGGTGAAAAAGTGCAGTAAAAGTGCAAAAAAAAAGCTTCGTCTCTTAAGGCGAAGCTTTTTTTAATATAAGGTAAATTTGAATTAATAATTATTTTGAGGCCGAGGCCAACCCTTAAATTCAATTTTGATAGGTAATGATTTAGTTTTAATGCTTCAAAGATAAAATAAACTATAACGTAATAGTCTTAAAATTATACTAAATTTTATTTGCCACGTTTCATTTTTTAAAAGACTCATAATTAATAAAGTGACAATTTGACATTTTAGAAGATTTGGCAGTACTTTTGCAATCCAACAGAAAGAAAATAAAATGAAGTTTAAAAATATTTTTAAAAATAAAAGTAATATGACTACGGAAAATACAGAATTCGATCAGGAATTAGACGACGTAACGTTAGAGAACAATGCCAACGGAGAACAGTTAATTGTTGAAGAATTAAGTGTTGAGGAGCAATTAGCTCAAGACTTGGCTAAAGAAAAAGATAAGTTTTTGAGATTATTTGCCGAATTTGAAAATTACAAAAAAAGAACTTCAAAAGAGCGTATTGATTTGTTTAAAACTGCAAATCAAGAAGTTTTGTTAGCAATGCTTCCAGTTTTAGATGATTTTGACAGAGCAATGGTAGAGATCAACAAATCTGAAGATGAGAATTTAACTAAAGGTGTTGAATTGATTCACGAAAAACTAAAAAGTACTTTGGTAACTAAAGGTTTAGAACAAGTGGATGTAAAAGCAGGTGATGCTTTTGATGCTGATTTTGCTGAAGCAATTACCCAAATTCCAGCTCCGTCTGATAAATTAAAAGGGAAAATTGTTGACGTTATTGAAAAAGGATACAAATTAGGAGACAAAATTATTCGTTTTCCTAAAGTAGTAATCGGAAACTAAAAAAAGCAAACAAAAGTTTCAAAAGTCAGTTTTAAAATTGGAATTTGGAATTTTAGGTTTTGGAATTTAACCTTTATTATGAAAAAAGATTTTTACGAAATACTAGGCATTTCAAAAAATGCTGACGCTGCTGAAATAAAAAAAGCATATAGAAAAAGTGCGCTGAAATATCACCCTGATAAAAATCCAGGCGACAAAGAGGCAGAAGAAAACTTCAAATTAGCGGCAGAAGCTTATGAAGTTTTAAGTGATCCGCAGAAAAAAGCAAAATACGATCAATACGGACATCAAGCATTTGATGGTTCTGGCGGATTTGGCGGTGGTCATGGCGGTATGAATATGGATGACATCTTCAGCCAGTTTGGTGATATTTTTGGAGGTGGATTTGGCGGTTTCGGAGGCGGAGGCGGTGGTCCTCGCCGTGCAAAAGGAAGCAATCTTCGAATTAAAGTGAAATTAACTTTAGAAGAAATTGCTAATGGAGTAGAGAAAAAAGTAAAAGTAAAACGTAAAGTTCAGGCAAAAGGTGTAACGTATAAAACTTGTACGACTTGTAATGGTCAAGGTCAGGTAATGCGTGTAACTAATACCATTTTAGGAAGAATGCAATCTGCGTCAACTTGTCCTACTTGTGGTGGTTCTGGTCAAATTTTAGATAAAAGACCTTCTGAGGCAGATGCTCAAGGAATGGTTCAGGAAGACGAAACAGTATCAATCAAAATTCCTGCGGGAGTTGTTGACGGAATGCAGTTAAAAGTTTCTAACAAAGGTAACGATGCTCCAGGAAATAGTATTCCAGGTGATTTGATTGTTGCGATTGAAGAAATTGAGCACGAATTCCTAAAACGTGAAGGTGAAAATGTTCACTACGATTTATATATCAGTTTCCCAGAAGCTGTTTTGGGAGCTTCAAAAGATATTGAGGCAATCAACGGAAAAGTTCGTATTAAACTGGAAGAAGGAATTCAATCTGGAAAAATCTTACGATTAAAAGGAAAAGGAATTCCAAGTTTAAACGGTTACGGAAGCGGAGATTTATTAGTTCACGTAAATGTTTGGACTCCTAAAACTTTAAATAAAGAACAAAAACAATTCTTTGAAAATGCTTTAAACGATGATCATTTCGTTCCAAGTCCAGAGAAATCAGAGAAATCATTTTTTGAGAAAGTAAAAGATATGTTTTCATAATCTAAACTTTTCTAAAATGTAATACTATCAAAAACCCATTCTAGTGCAAATTAGAATGGGTTTTTTGCGTATTATAATACAAGTTCGCTTCGAATTATTTACTTTTACAGTCGCTGAGCCATAATTGGTAAAGTGAAGCAGAAAATCTAAAAAACAGCATGAGTAACTTACTTGAAGTACATAAAGTCGTAAAACAATATGGCGATTATGTAGCGCTTAACGAAGTTTCATTAAATGTGCCGAAAGGCAGTATATATGGACTATTAGGTCCCAATGGAGCTGGAAAAACTTCCCTTATCAGAATCATCAATCAAATTACAATGCCCGACAGCGGCGAAGTAATTTTGGATGGAGAAAAATTACAGCCAAAACACGTGCAGACAATTGGTTACCTTCCAGAGGAAAGAGGTTTATATACTTCTATGAAAGTAGGAGAACAATGTTTGTATTTGGCACAAATGAAAGGGCTTTCTAAAGCTGAGGCAAAACTGCAGTTAGAATATTGGTTTGATCGTTTAGGAATTCAAGGCTGGTGGAACAAAAAAATCCAAGAACTTTCTAAAGGAATGGCGCAGAAAATTCAGTTTGTAGTCTGCGTTTTGCATAAACCAAAACTGCTGATTTTCGACGAACCTTTTTCAGGTTTTGATCCTGTAAATGCCAATGTTATAAAAGATGAAATTTTGGCATTAAAAGAGCAGGGTTCAACAATTATTTTTTCGACACACAGAATGGAAAGTGTTGAAGAACTTTGTGATCATATTGCTTTAATCCATAAATCGAATAAATTAATAGAAGGCAAAGTAAGCGATGTAAAACGTCAGTTTAAAACCAATAGTTTTGAAGTTGGAATTTTAACTGATAACGTCGAAGGTTTGATGTATGACATTACACAAAAATTTACTGTTGCACCGGCAAATTTCAAATCCTTAAATGATGATTTAAAATTAAATATCCAAATAGGAAATGCAACTCCAAACGAATTATTGAATATTTTGACACAACGTGGACAAGTGACACATTTCGTTGAAAAAATTCCAAGTGTAAACGATATTTTTATTCAGACAGTAACAGAAAATAAAATTTAAAAATTCCAAAATAGAAATTCCAAATTTCAATTGTAAAAGCTTGGAATTTGGGATTTGAAGTTTTAAAAATTAAAAATATTTATGAGCATCATTTCGTTGATTATAAAAAGAGAATTTATTGCCAAAGTCCGCAATAAATCTTTTGTTGTCATGACTTTTTTGAGTCCGCTTTTATTCGTGGCAATAGCCGTTTTTATTGGCTATTTGAGCTCGATGAAAGCCGATACAAAGCGTATTGCAATTCATGACGAAACTGGACTTTTTGCTTCCGATTTCTTAAAAGAAAATAAAAAAGGAGCAGAGTTCAAATATCTCGATTTATCTGCAGTTGATGTAAAAGCGTTGAAAGACAGTATTACAAAAGAAAATTTCAGCGGTTTAATTGTCATTCCAAAAACAAATGACACAAAAGATTTAGAAAGTAAAATTGAATTTATTTCGAATAATAGTCCGAGTATTTCTTTTGTAGAAAGCATACAGGATGTCATCGGAACAAAAATTACAAAACTAAATCTCGAGAAAGCCAAACTAGACACTCTAGCTATTCAAAAAGCACAATCAAAAGTTAATATTCATTTGATAAAAGCTTCTGGTGAAGAAAGTTTAAAAGGCTTAAATGAAATCAAAATAGGAATTGGCGGTGCGTTCGGTTATTTGATTATGATGTTTATTATCATCTACGGAAACATGGTAATGCGAAGTGTAATCGAGGAAAAAACAAACCGAATTATTGAAATCATTATTTCATCAGTAAAACCATTTCAGTTAATGATTGGTAAAATTATAGGAACATCGCTTGCAGGGATTTTACAATTTATGATTTGGGCAATTATTGGTTTGGGATTAATGTTTGCAGCTTCCGCATTTTTTGGTGTCAACGTTGGACCAACAGCCAGAATTTCGCCAGAATTAATGCAGTCGGCACAGCACGAACTTTCAGGATCTGCACAAATGTATATTGCTGAATTGTGGAACCTGCCAATTGCAAGTATCATAATCGGTTTTGTGGTTTATTTTATAGGAGGTTATTTTCTGTACAGTTCATTTTATGCTGCAATCGGAGCCGCAGTAGACAATCAAACAGATTCGCAGCAGTTTTTACTGCCAATTATAATGCCTCTTATTTTAAGCGTCTATATCGGATTTTTTACAGTTGTTAATGATCCGCACGGAAGCATTGCTGTAATTTTTTCGATGATTCCATTAACATCGCCAATTGTAATGCTAATGCGTATTCCGTTTGGTGTGCCGTGGTGGCAAATCGCAATTTCGGTATCATTATTGTTTGCTACATTTTTCCTTGTTGTTTGGTTCGCTGCAAAAATTTACCGCGTAGGTATTTTAATGTACGGTAAAAAACCAACTTGGAAAGAATTGTATAGGTGGCTTAAATATTAATTTTTTGGAGTTACTAAGGTTCTAAGGTGCTGAGGTGCTAAGATTTTTTTAGTGTCTTTTAGAAAAACCTCAGAACCTTAGTGACTTAGAACCTCAGAACCTTAAAAAAAAAATGAGTAAAATACTAATTATAGAAGACGAAGCAGCAATCAGAAGAGTTTTGGTAAAAATTTTATCAGAAGAAAATGATTCATACCAAGTTGAAGAAGCTGAAGATGGCGTTGCAGGGCTTGAAAAAATAAAAAACAACGATTACGATTTGGTTTTGTGTGACATCAAAATGCCAAAAATGGACGGTGTTGAGGTTTTAGAAGAAGTAAAAAAGATAAAACCAGAAATTCCGATGGTCATGATTTCGGGTCACGGCGATATGGAAACAGCAATTCATACTATGCGCTTAGGAGCTTTTGATTACATTTCAAAACCGCCGGATTTGAATCGTTTATTAAATACCGTTCGTAATGCTTTAGACAAAAAACAATTAGTTGTTGAGAATAAAATTCTAAAGAAAAAAGTCAGCAAGAATTACGAAATGATAGGTGAGAGTGAGTCAATTAATCATATTAAAGTGATGATTGATAAAGTAGCTCAAACCGAAGCCAGGGTTTTAATTACAGGTCCAAACGGAACTGGAAAAGAATTAGTAGCCCATCAATTACATGAAAAAAGCGAACGTGCTAATTTTCCTTTAATTGAAGTTAACTGTGCTGCGATTCCAAGTGAATTGATTGAAAGTGAATTGTTCGGACACGTAAAAGGTGCTTTTACATCGGCAGTGAAAGATCGCGCGGGGAAGTTTGAAGCCGCTGACAAAGGGACGATTTTCCTCGATGAAATTGGTGATATGAGTCTTTCGGCGCAAGCCAAAGTTTTACGTGCCCTTCAGGAAAGTATGATTACCAGAGTTGGTGCCGATAAAGATATTAAAGTTGATGTTCGTGTAGTAGCTGCAACAAATAAAGATTTAAAAACAGAAATTGCCGAAGGCCGTTTCCGTGAAGATTTATATCATCGTCTGGCTGTTATTTTGATTAAAGTACCGCCGTTAAATGAAAGACGTGACGATATTCCAGCTTTGATAAAACATTTTGCAGAAAAAATTGCATCAGAGCAGGGAAATGCAGTGAAAGTATTTTCGGCGCAAGCCATAAAATTATTGCAGGAATACGATTGGACAGGAAATATTCGTGAACTTCGAAATGTAGTCGAAAGATTGATTATTTTAGGAGGAAACGAAATCTCTGAAACCGATGTGAAATTGTTTGCAAGCAAGTAGATGTCTTGCGCAATAGGCTTTAAGCTTTAAGCTTTAGGCTTTAAAAAAAAGTATAATATTTTAGCTTATGGCCTAATGCTTAAAGCTTAAAGCATAAAAAAAAATGAAACTAAAAAAAATAAACGAGAAATTACAAGACGGATTAATCGAAAATGGTTTGACAGAAGCAAATGCATTGCAGCTGGAAACATTTTCGACCATAAAAAGTGGTGCCGATTGCGTAATTATTTCTCCAAAAGGAAGTGGAAAAACAACTACAATTGTTTTAAATGTCATTCAGCAGTTAGCAGGAAAAAATGAAGAATCACCTCGTGCTTTGATTATTGTTGAAGACAAAGCGAAGGTATTGGAAATGGTGGCGCTTTTTGAAAAATATGGAAAATACACCAATCTTGAGGTGTATGGCGTAAATGAAAAAGGCGACATGGATTACGATAAAAATTACATTTCAACTGGAATCGATGTCTTAATTGGAACACCAACAAAACTGAACGATATGTTTAGTACAGCAGGTTACAATGTTAACCGATTAAAAATGCTGATTCTTGATGATGCAGATCCTATTTTAAGGTTGAGACACGAAACAAAGATTATGCGTATTTCTGGCAGTATTGCAAAAACGCAGCGTTTGATTTTTGCTGAAACCCTGACAGAGCGTATCGAAATTTTGGCTGACAAAATGTTAGTTGAACCTTTTTTATTTGATATGGATGAAGAAGGAGAGGAAGAACTTGACGAAGAAGAAGACGATATTCAAGAAGAATAGATAGTCTCAGTTTTCAGTTTCAGTCAACAGGCTAATAAACTGAAAATTGCGACAAACAAATAATTACTGATTAATGGAGATATTAAAAACGTTTAAATTTTTAGCATTTGTACTTTTGTGCTTTTTTTTAATTGTTTATGTTTTAATAATATCTTACGTCTATTTCAATCAGGTTGAATTAGTTTTTCATAGTTCAAAATTACCAAAGAACTTTAAATTTGATTATCAGCATAAGTATGAGGAAATTAACATCGAGTCCTTTGATGGAAGTATTCTCAACGGATTGTTATTTAAAGCAGAAAAATCCAAAGGCTTAATTTTTTATCTTCATGGAAATGCCGGAACATTAGAAACTTGGGGCAAGATTGCTAAAATATATACTTCACTGGGTTACGATATTTTTATTTTGGACTATAGAAGTTTCGGGAAAAGTGAAGGTGAAATTGAAAATGAAGAACAATTAAGTAAAGATATTTCGATTGTTTATAAGCAATTGTCTAAGAGATATTCTGAAGATGAAATTATAATTGCTGGATATTCTATCGGTTCTGGGTTTGCTGCAAAACTTGCTTTAGAAAATAGACCAAAAGCAGTAATCCTTCAGGCTCCATATTACAACTTTTTAGAATTGTCAAGTTCGAGAGTTCCCTTTTTTCCAGACTTTATGAAGAGGTTTAGTTTAGAAACCAATTTATATCTTCCAAAAATTAAAGCTCCAATTTATATTTTTCATGGAACTGATGATCAGTTAATTCCTTGTGAAAATTCATTAAGATTGAAAAAGCTTTTGAAATCAAATGCCTATTTTTATCCTTTGGAAGGTCAGGGACATGTTGGTATGAACGAAAATGAAGATTTTCAAAAACAATTAAAAATAATATTAGAATAAATATAGAATATCATGGGATTAATGAAGGTGTTTTCGGGTAGTGAAGTATTAGCAATTGCTTTGCAGGAAAGATTAGAAACTGCGGGAGTAGAAACCGTAAAAAAAGATAATATTCAATCGGCTCGTTTAGGGGGTTTTGGCGGAACAGATTTGGCTGTTGAGGTTTTTATTCAAGAAACTGATTATGCAAAAGCAAATCCTGTTATTGAAGAATTTAGAATGAGTCTTTAAAAGTTTTCAGTTTTCAGTCTCAGTTTTCAGTTGTTACTGAGACTGCGACTGAAAACTGCGACTGAAAACTAAAAAATATGCAATACAAAATGCTGGTGCTCGACATGGATGATACCTTGTTGACAGACGATCATAAAATTTCAGATTTAAATAAAAAAGTAATATTAGAGGCACAAGCCAAAGGTGTTTACGTAGTCTTGGCTTCAGGAAGACCTACATCTGCAATGACGGCTTATGCAAAAGAATTACAATTGGATATTAATGACTCTTATATTATATCATTTAATGGTGCTATTATCAGTAGGGCAAAAGACGATTTAGTTTTTTTTGAACAAAAGCTGACTGTAGAGCAGATTCATGAATTATACGATTATAGTGTTAAAATGAAGACGCATATTATCACTTATTTGGACAATGAAATTATAAGCGAAACAGATTCGCCATACATAGAAGTCGAAAAAGAAATTACTGGAATGGTGCATCGTAAAGTGACCAGTTTTAAGGAATATGTTGACAGACCTGCTGTAAAATGTATTTTATTAGAAGATCCGGCTTATTTGAAAACGGTTGAAAAAGATTTAATTGAAGCAATGCCGCATTTGAGTGTTTCTATGTCGAAACCATTTTTCTTAGAAGCAGCGCAGCAAGGGATTGATAAAGCGGCCAGTTTGAAACTTTTGGCAGATAAGTTAGGAATTCTTCAAAGTGAAATTATCGCAGTTGGAAACGCTGGAAATGACTTAACAATGATTGAATATGCTGGTCTTGGAGTCTGGGTAGATAATGTAACGCCTGAATTGCGTGACAAAGCAGATATAATTGTAGCATCCAATAATAATGATGGTGTTGCAGAAGTAATAACACGTTACATTTTAAACTAAAATAAAAATGAAGAATTCAATTGAAACCGAACGTTTGATTTTACGAGAATTAGCACTTTCTGATGCAGAAGGAATGTTCGAATTGGATTCGAATCCCAATGTCCATTTGTTTTTAGGAAATAATCCCGTAAAACATATTGAAGAAAGCATTGATTATATCAAATTCGTTCAAAAACAATACAAAGATTTTGGAACAGGGCGCTGGGCTGTAGTTCTAAAAGAAACCAATGAATTTATTGGATGGTCGGGAATAAAATATATTACTGACGAAATCAATAATCATAAAAATTTTTACGAGTTAGGTTATCGTTTTATCGAAAAACATTGGGGAAAAGGATATGCATCTGAAGCAGGAAAAGCTTTTGTCGATTATGCTTTTAATAAAATGAAAGTGGAAGCACTTTACGCGTATGCCGATGCAGGAAATGAAAATTCTAGAAAGATTTTAGAAAAACTAGGTTTCCATTTTGTGAATTCTTTCGAATATCAAGGAGAAATTGAAGTTTGGTACGAACTCAAAAATCCAAACTCAAACTAAGAAATGTATTCCAAATCTTTACATACTTAAAAGTCAGTAAAGATTTGGAAACAATTCAGAGTGTATGATTATTTTTTAGCTACAGAAACAAAATATTTATTTCCGTCACCCATAGTTAATTTTACACGTTCGTCGCAAAGATCGATTGCAAAATTAGCACTTTCGTAACAGCTGCAAGTTGTGTTTTTGTCTTTAGACATTTCTGTTTTACAGTTGTTATTTTTAAAAGTTGCCAATTGCGGTGTATATAAACTAACTAAGTCAGTAGAAGCAGTTACCAATGAGATAATACTTGCCGAATTATTATTAGTAATTCTGTACACAATTCTATCAGTATAGTTTACTTCGTTAACTGTTACTTTACGAATGTAGGTATAAGCTGTAGATCCTTCACCTGGTTCTTTAACTTCAAACTTAAATCCAACAGCACGAATAGCAACATCAAATTGTTGTTGTGAATTGAAGCTCGCCCAAGTCGTTAATGTACTAATAGAAGGAAATGGATTTGCGGCTGGGACATTAGTTTGCGCTTGCGAACTAAAAATGGTTAAGAACATCAAGCAGATTGTGGGTAAAAATGCTTTCATAAAGTGGTATTTATTATTATAATTTTGCCTACTCTCTTTGGTTTTCGGCTTTCCCATTTCATTTTGTAACACAAAACAACAACATAACGAGTAAAATTCAAAATTGTTATGCCCGAATTATTATTAAATTAATTAAAGCTTTCTAAAATTCTTAATTTATGGATTTATATTGAGGATCAGCCATAATGAAAGTAAATGTAAGAAATTTTGAATTTAAATCAAGAAAAAATGTATTTAATCGATAAAATTTGCATTTGATCGATTATTTTGTCATTTTATTCTTATTGTACTGTTAAAAAAATAGAGCTTAAGAGGTATAATCTTCTGAAAAAATAAATCTCCAAAATATATTTTTAATGTTTCTAAATTAACATTGAATGCAAATTATTGATTCGAAGTAAATTAATCCCTTTCTTTTGATGAATATTGTTTGTAAATTTGCAGCCTTAAATTTTTTGACAACGATTTCATTAATTTAAGACAGATTATGGAAAATAGAAAGAAAGTTGCCTTTTATACGCTGGGTTGTAAACTGAATTTTTCAGAAACTTCTACAATTGCCAGAAACTTTAACGACGAAGGTTTTGACCGTGTCGATTTTGAAGAAATAGCAGATATTTATGTAATTAATACTTGCTCTGTAACAGAAAATGCAGATAAGCAGTTTAAGCAGGTAGTTAAAAAAGCAATGAAGCTTAACGATAAAGCTTTTGTTGCTGCTGTTGGCTGTTATGCACAATTAAAACCAGAAGAATTGGCTGCAGTAGACGGCGTTGATTTGGTTTTGGGAGCAACAGAAAAATTCAAAATCACTGACTATATCCATGATTTGAGTAAAAACGATATGGGCGAAGTGCATTCATGCGAAATTGCCGAAGCCGATTTTTATGTTGGAAGTTATTCTATTGGTGACCGTACAAGAGCATTTTTAAAAGTGCAGGACGGCTGCGATTATAAATGTACGTATTGTACAATTCCGCTGGCAAGAGGAATTTCCAGAAGTGATGCTTTAGAAAATGTACTAAAAAATGCCAAAGAAATTTCGGCTCAGAATATTCGTGAGATTGTTTTAACGGGAGTAAATATTGGTGATTACGGAAAAGGGGAGTTCGGAAATAAAAAACACGAACATACTTTTCTAGATTTAGTTCAGGCTTTAGATAAAGTAGAAGGAATTGAGCGTTTGAGAATTTCTTCAATCGAACCGAATTTGTTGAAAAACGAAACGATAGAATTTGTTTCTAAAAGCAGAACTTTTGTACCGCATTTTCATATTCCGTTACAATCGGGAAGTAATGATATTTTGAAATTAATGAAACGCCGTTATTTACGTGAAGTTTATACAGATCGCGTGAATAAAATTCGCGAAGTAATGCCTCACGCTTGTATTGGTGTCGATGTGATTGTTGGTTTCCCTGGAGAAACAGACGAGCACTTTTTAGAAACCTATCATTTCTTAAATGATTTAGATATTTCGTATCTGCATGTATTTACGTATTCTGAAAGAGATAATACAGAAGCAGCGGATATGGAAGGCGTTGTTCCTTCAAATGTAAGAGCAAAACGCAGTAAAATGCTTCGCGGTTTATCAGTTAAAAAACGCCGTGCTTTTTACGAAAGCCAATTGGGAACAAACAGAACGGTTCTTTTTGAAAGCGAAAATAAAGAAGGATACATTCACGGATTTACAGAAAACTACGTAAAAGTAAAAACACCGTGGAATCCTGAATTGGTAAATACTTTACAAGAAATTAATTTAACTAAGATTGATGAAGACGGAAGTGTTCGTTTAGAGTTTTTGAATAAACTGGCGGAAGCTTAATTTTATGATTTTTCAACTTTGAAAAAGTTTCAAACTTTGACAAAGTTTTTACATAACTATTGTCATTCCGAGGAACGAGGAATCTCCACAAGTAACTCTACAAAGATTGGCAATTTTAGGAGTGGAGTTTCTCGTGGAGATCCTTCCTTCGTCAGAATGACAAAAACCGCATAATTTTAAAAATTATGCGGTTTTTGTTTTTTAGAAGATATTTATTTTTGATTCTCGTCAACCACCAATTTCAAAGAATTAATATAATCAGTATCAAACTCAATAACACGAATTTTTTCTGGATTAAAACTTAATTCTCCTCCAAACTGGCCGCGTGTGTCCAAAAAATTAATGGTTAATTCTTCGTCGTTTAATTCTATTAATTTTCCTAAATAAGCAGATTTTGATGATTTTTTTGCAATTTGAAAAACACCGTATTTCTCAGAAATAAATTTCATGATTGACGCCAAATCTTTAATCGGAATAATATCTTCAGAATTAATTTTTAAACCTTTCAATCGAATTACCTTCTCTGTAAACGCTAGATCATGATCGCGGTTTACAGCTTCGATGTTTTTATTTCTCAAAATGACAAAACCGTCCAAAACAAAATCTACAGGATTATTTCGAAGTAAAATCCATTCATCAGAATAATCAATTAAAAATCCGCTGAAGATTTCTTTTTTATCCTGAAATTCTATTTCGACCAACTGTCTTAAATATTGTTCCATAATTTTAGTTTTTGAAATTCCAATATTTAAAATCCCAATTTAGTCAAACTTGGAATTTGGAATTTAAAAAATTGGAATTTGAAGTTTTAATTTTTAAGGATTAGTAGACCAGATGCTGCTGTTTTTAATAAACACTCTTCGGTTTAGTTTTAACTGCGCAATAATTAAATCTGCCATATCTTCAGACTGCATCACTTTTTCTGGATTTCCGTCAGTCAGATTTAAATCTTTTGCCATGTCAGTAGCAACAGTACTTGGCGTTAAAGCTGTAACACGAATGTTGTGTTTTCTCATTTCCTGCATCAAAGAATCGGTTAAACCTAAAACAGCAAATTTAGAAGCGCTGTATGCACTCGTAAGAGCATTTCCGTTTAAGCCGGCAGTAGATGAAATATTAATAATGTCTCCAGTTTGTCTTTCGATCATATTTGGGATAACGGCGCGTGTCGTATAATACGTTCCCATTAAATTCACCTGAATAATTCTTTCCCAAGCTTGTGGCTCCAATTCCAAGAATTTTCCAAAAGAAGCAATTCCGGCACTATTGATTAAGATGTCAATACTTTTAAATTCGGCAATTGCTTTTTCAACAGCAGTATTTATAGAGTTAATATCCGAAACGTCTGCAGATAAAGCCAAAGTTTTTACGCCCAGTTTTGCAGTTTCTTCTGCCAGTTGATCAATATCGCTTTTAGTTCTAGAAACTAAAATCAGGTTTACACCTTCTTTAGCCAAAGCAGTAGCTACAGCTTTTCCAATTCCTTTTCCAGCACCAGTAATTAGTGCATTTTTATTTTTTAAGTCGGTCATGATTGTGTTTTTAGAAATGCAGAAAGCATCATTTTAAGTAATACAAAAATAAGCTTTTGCAAACTAAAATGATGCTTTAAAATATATTCTTAATCTAAGTTTAACAACTTTTGTTATTCTTTCAAAACCATATCGATACACATTACGGCTCCTAAAATTAATTGTCTCAATGGACTTTCGGCTGCTACAGTGTCTTCAATTTGAAGTACATAATTATCAGCACTTGTAAAAAACTCTTTTCCTAATCCAGCCCATTTTTTACTTACCTGCGCCAATTGTTTGTTTTCATGGGAAAATTTAAAATCCCATCCTGTCCATTTTCCCTGAAGTGTTGCAACAGGTTTTTCGTTTTTGTCTAGGATATCAAACTTTCCTCCGATAGAAAAGAATTTTTGTTTGAAAGTTCCAACCAAACGATCTTTTTCATCTAACACTTCAACAGTCGATCTAAAGATGGCAACGCCTCTTCTTACGGTAATTAATTTTTCGCCAGAAGCAGTTGTAATTTCAACATTAAACGGAGTTGCTCTTTTGTAATCTGTAAAACGAAGTACTTTTGTGAAGAAACCAAGATTATTTTCTCGGCAGTTCATAATTATCTGATTCGTTTCTGGATTGTATATGTCATAATTATTTGCGGCTTTAAACATTCCAACATGTTCTTTTACTAAAAATAGATTTTGGCTTAAAATTGGGTTCATACGAGTATAAAAATTAATGTTTTAAATAAAACCCAAAAGTAATACAATATTTATTAATTATACTGTTTGGAGGTTTCAACCAAACGAATAAATTCAGCTTTGTAACCTTCGGCATCATTTGAATTTCCTTGCTTTGCTAATTTTACAATCTCTTCAGAAGACTTGTCGGCAATCAATTTTGAATCTCTTAATTTTAATCCGAACCAGGCAACTGCAGTACTAAATTTCATGTCATCACTCGCTTTTTCCATAGCAGCTGATTTGTTTTCAATTACCTGAACCATTTCTATACTTTTGTCACCGTCAGGTTTTTTATAACGGAATTTTATTGTTGCCAATTCATTAGTGTAATTGCTTGAAGTAGTTTCTGTTTTAGTATATTTTAAATCATCTGGCTGTACATTTAAGTAATCGCTTTTTACACCAACAGGAATAATTTCATATAAAGCCGTTACGGTATGATTACTTCCTAATTCGCCAGCATCAATTGCGTCATTTTTAAAGTCTTCTGGACGAAGTTTTCTGTTTTCATATCCAATCAAACGATACGATTGCACTTGTTTCGGATTGAATTCAATCTGAATTTTTACATCTTTCGCGATAGCAAACATCGAACCTTTAAATTCTTTTCCTAAAAAACGATTCGCTTCTTGAATATTATCGATGTAAGCGTAATTTCCATTTCCTTTATCGGCTAAGATTTCCATTTTGCTGTCTTTATAATTACCCATTCCGTAGCCTAAACATGTCAAGAAAACACCCGTTTTTCTTTTGTCTTCTATTAATTTTTCCATGTCAGAGTTAGAAGTGCTTCCTACGTTAAAATCGCCGTCAGTTGCCAGGATTACACGATTGTTTCCGCCTTTGATGAAATTTTCAGTAGCGGTTTTATAAGCCAGTTCGATTCCTGCACCGCCGGCAGTACTTCCGCCAGACTGCAATTTATCTAAAGCATCGATTATTGTTTTTTTCTCATCGCCTGAAGTTGGAGGTAAAACCATTCCGGCAGCGCCCGCGTAAACTACGATTGCCACTTTGTCTTTTGCACGTAATTCGTTTAATAAAATTTTTAAAGATTGTTTTAATAAAGGAAGTTTATTCATATCACTCATTGAACCCGAAACATCAATTAAGAAAACAAGGTTTGAAGCTGGCAGATCGTTTGTTGGAATATTTTTTCCCTGTAAACCAATTTTCAAGATTTTATTGTTTGCATTCCAAGGCGAATCGCTTACTTCTGTGTTAATAGAAAACGGATTTTCGTCTTTAGGCTGTGGATAAGTGTATTTGAAAAAGTTCACCATTTCTTCTACACGAACTGCATCTTTTGGAACTTGTTGCCCATTGTTTAAAAAACGTCTGATATTTGTGTACGAAGCATTATCAACATCAATAGAAAAAGTAGAAAGCGGTGCTGTTTTTGGACTTTCGAAAGCATTCTCGACAAAAGCATCATAATCTTCCTGAGTAGGTTCAACAGGAATTGGCATTATGTTTAGTTTTTTGTCTAATTCCTTTTCTGAAAGATTTTTATAAAGTTCATTTTTAGTCGAAACTATCACAACGCCATTTGAACCTTTAATTCCATATAGAGAAGTTGCTGCCTGGTCTTTTAAAACCGAAACATTGTCAATATCATTCGGATTAATTTTTGCCATTTGATTGGCTTTTGCAGGAACTCCATCAATAATATACATTGGTTCATTTTTTGGAGAAACAGATGCATTACCACGTACAACGACATTAGAGCTTGGCATATAAAGGGCATTACTCGCAACTGGCATTGCCATTTTTCCTTGCGGTGCTACCGATTTATCTCTTTTTTCTTTTTTTCTTTCGGCACGTGCATAACTGCGGTCTTCATATTCAGCATTACTTGTACCGTAACCCATAACCACAACTTCACTTAAAGTTTGATTGTCTGGAAGAAGTTTTATATTGATAATATTTGAGTTCTGAACCTTTTGACTTTGGTTTTTGTATCCAATGAAGCTGAAAACCAGCATATCGCCAGTTTTGGCTTGAATACTGTACTGCCCATCAAAATTGGTTGCGGCATTTGCTTTTGATGTCTGATTGTAAATAGTTACACCTGGAAGTGGTTGTTTTGTCTCGTCTGAAACGATTCCAGTTATTGTTCTTTGCTGTGCCATGGTTACGAAACATACAAGCATAGCAATGGCTGATGAAATAAGTTTTAAACTTTTCATGATAATAATTTTTAAGATTAATGTTCGGATTTAGCTTTGTCAAAGCTGCAGACTTTGACAAAGCTTGGAATTACTTTTTCGGAGCTGGTTTTCCTGTTTTTGTAGTAATAATGACAACTCCTTTTTTTCCTTTTTCACCATATTTTGAAGTGGCTTCAAGGTCTTGTAAAATGGTTATAGTTTTAATGTCTTGTTTGTCCAAGGGCGCGTAAGGACTCGTTGGATTATTTCCAAATAAATCATTTTCAGAATAATAAATGCCGTCGATAATGTACAATGGCTCGTCTAGAACAACGAGCGAATCTACATTTTCTGGATTTAGATTCGGAAGTTCATTTCGCATCATTTTATCTTTTTTAGCCTCGTCGCTATGCGCCATTGCGTTTCCGTTAAAAATAACAAGTGGAGCACTTTTCTTAGCTCTTGGAGTACTTTTTTCAGCAAAAGCGACTTTCGCAGATTCTCTTTGCGGACTCCTTAAATAAGCCGATTCTGAAGAAAACTCTTTTTTAGAAATAATGTTATCGTCTTCTTCAATTGATTCTTGTACTACAGGCGCAGCAACTACAACAGCATCTGCTGCAATTTTTGGTGCTGGTGCAGCTTGTAGCAATTCTGTATTTGGTGCAATTGTTTCCTCAATAGCGACTCTTTCTTTATTTTTAATATGATTTTCTAAAATTTTATCGGCTTCTTCGTTTGAAACAATTCCAGAATCCGAAGAAGGTTCTGTACTTTTTTGATTTAAAGCAGGTTCTTGCGATTCTACTTTTTCAGTTTCCTGAATAACTACTTTAGGAGTTTCTTGTACGGCATTTTTATCTGTATGTAAAAATTGAACAGCTAAAGAAATTAGTAAAAGAAGAGAAGCTGCAATGGCGATTTTTTTCCATAAAGCAATTGTTTTTTTATCTTCTTTTTTGTCTAGTTTTTCTTCAACACGTGCCCAGACTTTTTCCATTGCGGGAAAGTCTTTGAATTCCGCATTTTGCGAAGCTTCTTTTATTTTATCGAATAATTTATCTTGATTGTCCATGACTATTTTGCTTTTTGATAATACAGTTTATTAACCAGTTCTTTCAATTTGGTCTTAGCGGCGTTCAATTGTGATTTTGAAGTGCCTTCGGAGATCTTCAGCATTTCGGCTATTTCTTTATGAGAGAAACCTTCAATGGCAAAAAGGTTAAAAACAGTTTTACAGCCGTCTGGAATATGGTTTAATAAATTGAGTAAATCTTCTTCTTCCAATGTATTTAATTCATCAACAGAAGGTTGAGAAATTAGTTTTACATCGTCGAGATACATGTTGAAATTAGTTGCTTTTCGAATTGCCGCCAAACAATGATTTACGGTTATCCTTCTGGCCCAGGCTTCAAAAGCATATGCTTCTTTTAGTTGGTCGAGTTTGGTAAAAATCGTAAAGAAAGAATCGGCAAGTGCTTCTTCAATTTCCTCTTCCTTTTTTAGGTATCGTTTGCAAAGGCGATACAATTTGGGCGCCATGTATTCGTACACCTCACGCTGTGCATCGCGGTGCATTTTTTTACAGTTTGCTATTTGAGTCTCGTTTATCACAATTGTTGTCTTTCTTATATAGAGAGATAAAAAGATAAAAAGGTTGGGACGATGATGAATTTTTTTTTAAAGGTTCAAAGTTACAGAGATTCAAAGTTACAAAGGTTTGTCGTAGAGACGCACAGCAGTGCGTCTAAAGTCCTGTAAATCCGCAATTTTTAATGGAGTAAAATATTTATTCTCCCAAACAAATATCATTATAAAATTCTACAATTTCTTTAATATCTTCAAAAACCCATTTATCGCCTTTTAATTTTTTGACGATAAAATCGCAGTCAGCGAAAAATTTGGAAGTGTTTTTCCTCCACGCGTTTATAATACCGCAGTTTAAACAAGTTGGATATTTGTCTTTTGGCTTCTTTATGTAATAAAATGTAGAAGGTTCGCTTATATTAGAATTTGATAAATGTTGTTGGGCTTGCGGACCTAATTGTGTTTTTAAAGTTGGGCTTAAGGTATTATCAGGCCGATCATCGTACGGATTATAAATCATGTCTGTAAGACTAAAATCTGAGCCTACTTTTTTATATAAAGTCGCTTCACCTTTAGTAATAATTTCTACCAATTTTGGTTTGTCTAAAGAATTCAGCTTTACATATTCAAAAGTTCTTGTGGCTCCAAAATCAAGGAAAGTAATTTTTTTTACATACTCTTCATCCCAGCTGTCAGATTTGTCATCCTGCGAAACTTTAAATTTTATTTTATTGAATTTTAATGAAGCAAAACCTTCTATAGAATCACCATCTTTAAAGTAAATTATAGCTTGTGTTTGAGAATAGCTTTTAAGGCTGATAAGAATTAGGATGATGAATTTGTAAAGTTGTTTCATTCGTGAGTTTTGATTTCATGAAATATTTATCGTAGAGGCGTGTAAATCAGTGTGTCTCTACATTTAATCTGCTAACCGAAATACTTTGTGTTTCTTTGTGTAAATCTTTGCGAATCTCTGCGGTAAAATATTACACAGAGATTCGCAAAGATTTACGCAAAGTAAAAAGTGCATTTAAATTTGAGCTATAGATTACTTCGCGATCTGAAATTTTGAATTTCCAACCTGCCACAATGCAAAAGCAAACATATCAGCACTATCATTATAAGTTACATCCAGATCGTTAGAAAAATGTCCGTTTGCATAATTTACGTGTAATAATATTGGTCTGTCAGAACTATTGTAATTTTGTAAAACAGCAGCAAATTTTCCAGGTTCCCAAGAAGCTACTCGTGCATCGTTAATTCCAGTATGAACCAAAACAGCAGGATATTTTTGTCCCTTTTTAACTTTGCTTTGCGAATCCATTTCTAGGATATTTTTAAAATCTTCTTCATTTTTTAAAGAACCAATTTCTGGAATTTGATTCGGACCGTTTGGAGTTGTTTCCATTCGCAAAGTATTAGTGCATCCAACTTCAATAATAGCAACTTTAAAAAGATCAGGACGTTCTGTAATTGCTCTTCCAATTAAGATACCGCCCATACTTGCACCATTTCCAATAAGTTTATCTGCCGAAGTATATTTTTCTTTGATCAAATATTCAGAACAAGCAATAAAATCTTTCCAAGTATTAGGTTTCGTCGCTTTTTGACCTCCTTTATGCCAATTTGCTCCTTTTTCTCCACCACCTCTAACGTGTGCAAAAGCAATTACAGTATTTTGCTCCAGCAATGCCATCAAATCATCGCCAATATAATAGGGTGTTCTGCTTGATCCGTAAGCGCCATAACCACTAATATAGCAAGGAGTAGAGCCGTCCATTTTAATGTTTTTGGGATAAATAATAGATAACGGAACCATTACGCCATCATGACTTGCTATTTCAACTTCTTTTACACTATACTGTTTTGAAAAGTCAGGATAATTGCCGCTTGCAATAAATTGTTTTGATTTTTCTAAATGGCCAGTTGAGCCATTAAAAGAATAAGTTGTAGATGGCGCGATCCAGCCATTGTAAAAAAATAAGAGATTATCATTTTCACGAGAATTTAAAGCATAACCTCCATTTGAACCTTTTGGAAGAGCGATTACTTTAGTTTCGAATGTTTTTGGATTAATTTGATATTTATCCTGTACAATTCCGTCACTTAAAGTATAATAAATGAAGTTTTTAGATTTCTGTATTCTTCGTAATACTTTATTGCTCTCTGGAATTATAATTTTAGCATTATCAATATTTGGATTTTTAATGTCTGTTAATCCTATTTTATAATTGGGCGCATTTTTATGCGAAAGAAAGAAAAATTGGTCTCCAATTATTTGATAGCTTGTGATCTCATCTTCGTATTTAATAAGCGGTTTCCAATTTATTTTAGGATTATTAAGTTCTGAATAAGGAGCATAGAATGCTAATATTTCGCTTTTTGTAGATCCGATTTCTAAAATTATGTATGAATAATTGTCTGAGAATGCAACATCAGGAAACTGCTCAGCAAGAAGATTCAAGTTGGGATTGTTTTCTTTTGATGCCAGTATTTTATCGGTCTCCGGATTAGTGCCAATAACGTGAAGTAAAGATTTCATGTGTTTTAGAAAATCATCACTTTTACTATCATTGGTACTCATTTTGGTATAAGTGATCGCTTTGCTGTCAGGGGTAAATTCAAAACTAAATTCACTCCAGACTGGATTTAAATTGTCTGGAAGAAAAGTTTTAGATTCAATATCCATAATTCGGAGATCACAAACTTCAGCACCATCTTGAGATAATGTAACCGCTAATTTTTTCTGATCTGGACTAATATTGAAACTCGTAATCGTTGCATCTTTTTTATAAGTATTCGGGTCTAATAATAAAACCTCGGTTCCGTTTAAACCTTTACGGATATATAATTTATCAATGCTTTCTCCTTTTTTCTTTTTGGTGTAATAATAATTGTCTCCTAATTGTTTTACGTAAGTATAATCATCTCCTGCCAATGCACTAATTTCCTTCATTCTATTGAAAAGAGCATTACGGCCAGAGATTTTTTTTATGACAGAATTGGTAAAATCGCTTTGATCTTTAAACCATTTTTGCACTTCTGGTTTTTTCATATCTTCCAGCCAACGGTAAGAATCTGTGATTTTTGTTCCGTAATAATTATCTACTACAGGATGTTCAGGTGTTGAAGGATATTGATATTGAGCCTGTGATATTTGACTGGTAATAAAAACTAAAAGAGCGAAAGCGGTTTTTCTGATCATTATTTTTTTATGTTTATAATTATTACTTATGGTTTGTTATATAGTCAAAGACTCAATAAACAGGAAATTACTATGTTATTTAGCCGGAATTGTCAATTTGTATATTTTTGTTTCCAAAAGATCGGTGTCATTATCCTCGCAAAGCAAAAACTCGATTTTATTGTTTTCTTTTTTATAGAAAGTTAAGCCTTCAAATTTATTGGTTGAGGTTATTTTTTGAGTAAAATCTATTTTCATCGTTTTAATGTCAATTCTGCCAATGAAACTTCCTAAGATTTCTCCGTCATCATAAGTTGATTTGGTATCTTCTGCTGTTGAAAGGAAATAGATTTTATCATCAACCAAAATGGCATCGGTAAAGCTGGAACGAACACCTTTTATTTTTGGAAGTTTGTAATTGACAGAAATTAGAGCAAATTCTTCTCCAAGGTTTTTCGCGTGAATCGTAAAAATGGTGTTTTTATTAGAAATTCCATTTCCTCGGTTGAATAAATACCAGTTTTCGCCATCGAAAATAGCGCCTTCCAAATTGAAATCTTCTGGTTTTATTGAACCGAAATTCTGCATTACGGCATACAAATCAACTAAATTGTTTTTTTGTAAAACAGTTTTGGACTTCAAATCAAATTCGATCATTCTGTTTCGGTTTTCGGTTGAACCAGAACCAAAAACATAAAGTGTATCGTTATGATGCGTTAGCGATTCAAAATCGGGTTTTAAGTTTTTCGGAATATTTTGCGACGGATTGTCAATTAACGCATGCTGGTTCAATTGCTGATTCTGCATATTGTATTCGTATAAGAATCCGCTGTTGTCGCCAATGACATAAAGTGCATCATTATTATAAAATAAACCTGATGCCGAACCGATGCCTATGATTTGAAATAATATTTCTAATGTGAATTTTTCCATGGAAAATGTGTTTTGAAAACTTTTGTGTGATAAAAATAAATTTATTTTAAAATTAGTTTTTAAATCTAAAACTCTTTAAGATTTAAGTAGATAATTAGATTTTCAATCTGTTCTCCTAAATTACAATCATATGATTTTTCTTTTTCTAATAAGATTTTTTCAGGACTATAAAAATGGTATGGAAATACTTCAATATGATATGGACCGAGGTCATCGTTTAAATGATTATAGTTGTTTCTTACTTTTAACAATTCTCTAAGTAAGTTATCCGAATTCTTAATATTTAAAAAAAGTTCGTATTCATCCATAATGTAATGCGATCTCTTCTCCTTATTTAGATTGAAAGCCTCTAACCCCCATCTTTTAAGCATTTCAATTGTTTCAATATTTCCGAAATAATAGGCTAAAATTAACTGATTTATTATAGCCAAACATGTACGTATTTGAATATTCACATTCCAGCTTAATTGAATATAACCAATACGCCTAATTTTAATTTCTTCTAAGTTAAGTAAATAAGCTTCAAAGAGATTTATTGTATTTTCTCTCAATGCATCAGAAATAAAATAAGAAATTTTATTTGCAACAAGTAAAGGGTTATTTATTTTATCAATAGTAGTAATAAAGTTTTCTATATCTTCATGTGTTAATTTTTTCATTTTAAATTTTTATAACTTTAATCAAAATAATCCAATGAATAGCAAATTGGATAGTTATCGGAATTCGTAAAAGTAGTATATTTATTATAAATAAAAACGGGAAAAAATATGAAGTCAATAGACCCAAAAGATTTTAAAGTTACAGATGAAATAAAATTAAAGAAGCTTCCGACATTACTAAATGTTGATGCGGATGATGACGAAAAAGAAGAGAAACTAGATAAAGTTCAGGCAAAATTAAGTGATTTGCAGGATGTTATGTATGCGCACAATAAGTACGCGGTTTTAATCTGTCTGCAAGGAATGGATACTTCTGGAAAAGACAGTTTGATTCGGGAAGTTTTTAAAGAATTTAATCCGCGCGGGGTAGTGGTGCATAGTTTTAAAACACCAAATTCAACCGAATTGGAACACGATTATTTATGGCGACATTACATTGCTTTGCCCGAAAAAGGGAAATTTGCCATTTTTAACAGAACGCATTACGAAAATGTTTTGGTAACGAGAGTGCATCCAGAATTTATTTTGGCAGAGAATTTACCAGGAATTAATTCGGTTGATGATATTAAACCGAAATTTTGGAAAAACAGAATTGAACAAATCAATAATTTCGAAAAACATATTGCAGAAAACGGAACTATCGTTATGAAGTTCTTTCTGCACTTGAGTAAAGAAGAACAAAAGAATCGTTTACTGCGCCGTTTGGAAGAAGGAAAGCATAATTGGAAATTTTCGCCAGGCGACCTTAAAGAACGCGAACATTGGGATGAGTATCAGCAATATTATGAAGAAGCCATTAATCAAACATCGAAAGGACATGCGCCTTGGTATGTAATTCCTGCAGATGATAAAGATATGGCGCGTTATATTGTAGCTAAAATAATTTGGGAAGAAATGAAACAATATACCGATATTAAAGAACCGGAACTTGATGAAAAAATTAAAGCCAACTTTGAGCTTTATAAAAAACAGCTGGAAAAAGAGTCTTAAAACAAGACTTTTTTTTGTTTTAAGATTTAGGATATTGTTTAAAAATCCGTTGGTCAAAACAATAATGTAGTTCATCAAACTAATTTTAATAGTGCTTGAGGTTTGTGGTACTTTGCATCAAATTAATAAATCTATTATCATGAACATCTACAAAATGTTATTATTGACCGCTATTTTTTTATTGGGTAGTGGGCTGGGACATTTTTTCTTATAACGTCACATTTTATAACGGAACCCTAAATACAGCAGAGAATCTTTTTGGTTCTTTGCTGTTCCTTTACAAAATATAGGGTTAATTTTGAATATAAATTTTCTTGTAAATTATTTAGATGATTATAAATTATAAAAATAGGCATTGGATATTTTTAGTCTTTTTTTGGTGCTTATTAGGAATTACGATCTGGGCGCAAATGATCGAAGATTACGATTTTTTGTCTGCGACTATTCAGGCTGTTTTAGTTTTGGTTTGTTCTGCGGTTTTAGCTCATATTTTGAGTGATGTTATATTGCCCAAAGCACTCAAAAAAAATAAAATGAACTGGTTTGCAGTACAAAGCGTTGTCGTTGTACTGCTTTTGTCATTTTGTCTTGCCTTGATTTATACTGTTTTTTCAGATCCGATTTCAAGAAGCACAGCATTTCCTGAAGAAGTAAATTTGGATTTTCTTCATTTTTTGTGGGCAAGATTTTGTGGCAGCATTCCGGCAGCTATTTTAATTAACGGTACTGCTTGCGGGCTTCGGTTTTATCAGGAGCATAATGTTATCGAAAGAAATCATGCGCAGTTACAGCAAGTTCATTTAGAAGCACAAATCAAGATTCTACAAGATCAGATAAATCCGCATTTAATGTTCAATGTTTTGAATCATATTCATATTCTGATGCAGAGCAATGTACAATTGGCATCGGTTTTATTGGTTCAGTTTTCGGATATTTTGCGTTATCAATTGTATGAATGCAATAAAGAATATGTGCCATTGCATCTTGAAATTAAATATTTGAAAGATTTAATAGCTGTTGAAGAAACCCGCTGGGGAAATGAATTGGAAGTAAAAAGCAAATGGAATATAGAGGACGGACAGCTGCAAATTGTCCCGCTGCTTTTGGTTCCGTTGATCGAAAATGCTTTTAAACATGTTTCCCGACTTCCAAATGAAAAAGGATACGTGCACTTGTCTTGCGAACAGATAAACCATCAGTTAATTTTTAAAATAGAAAATTCACACACAGAACACTATAAAATTCCTTCTAAAAGTCAGGGATTGGGACTTGAAAATGTACAGAAAAGGCTGGCGATTCAATATCCAGAAAAACATCAATTTAATATCAATAAAACAGATTCTGACTTTACCGTTACAGTAGCTTTAGATTTAAAATGATATTTTCTTGCCACAGATTATAAGATTAAAAGGATTTTTAAATTAAACAAACAAGGCAATTTGCTATATCTGCCAAATCTGCGTGAACTTTAAAAAAACACAACCTGAAACAAAGAAAACCTGAAACAAAAAACTATGAACATGAAATGCCTCGTTATAGACGATGAACCTATTGCCAGAAAAGGAATTGTAGACTTTATTTCTAAAATTGATTTTCTGGAAATTTCAGGTACCTGTGCTTCGGCATTAGAAGCGACTTCGTATCTTCAGGAAAGGCAAATCGATTTGATGTTTCTGGATATCAATATGCCTTATCTTTCTGGATTGGAATTTTTAGAATCATTAGAAAAACCACCTTTAGTGATCTTTACAACAGCCTATTCAGAACATGCATTAGAGGGTTATCGTCTTCAGATTGTAGATTATTTGTTAAAACCTATAACTTTTCAACGCTTTTATCAGGCTTCTTTAAAAGCTAGACAGTGGCATCAGATGATTAATTCTCCAAAACAAAATCAATTGGATCCGTTTTTATATGTGCGCCAAGAAGAAGGTTTTCAAAAAATCTCATGGGTCGATATTTTATACATAGAAGGAATGCAAAATTATGCCAAACTTCATTTTAAAGATAAGGTTCTTGTCATTCATCAGACTATGATTTCACTGGAAGAAACACTTCCAGCAGAAATTTTCTTTAGAATCCATAAATCCTTTCTTGTCAATATTACCCATATAGATTCTGTTTCCGGCGGGCGATTATTTATAAAAGGACAAGAACTACCTATTTCAAGAACACGCCGAGAGGCATTATTGAAAGAGGTAGTCTATAAAAATTTATTAAGCAGATAGCTCTAGAATTTCCATTTTAGAGCTATTGCTCCATAAAAAGTAGTGGTGAATTTTGGATCGGCTATATCTTTCTCTTTAAAAATATCCTTAATTTTTCGGTTAGTGGTAGAAAAATTACGGACAAGCGTGGTTCCTGCAGTAGGTTCTAAAGTCCAGTGTTCGCCAAACGTAAGCTGTGGACGTAAACCTGCTATAATTTGCTGATATCCTAACAATGAGGATTTATTTCCAATTTTGGTTTCTGCTGTCATTCCGCTTAATTCTACAACAGCTTTTAAATCGAAATTATCAGACATTCTGTAACCTACTTCTGCACCCTCTGGAAAGGTAATTTTAAAATGTAAAGCACCTCTGGATTCCCAGTTAAAATATATTCCAGGAAGAACCATTGGCACACCAAAACTATTGGTTAAAACTGGTCCAACACCCAAAGCCAGATTCGGGTTAAATTGTTTAATAAAAAGCACTCCACCTTGTATCAGGACATCATCTTTGGTGATTTCGACCATATCTGTATAGATACCCGCAGAAGCCATGATTAATAAAGACCACGAAGGAGATATAGATCGTATGTGCTTTATACCAAGCTGAGTGTTTAGTAATTCATTCGGAAATCCTCCCCGATATTCTACTGGAAGATCTTGAATGTTGTAGTTTCTGTTTTGCATTTTGGCGTAACTTCCATTTACAAAAATAGACCAAAGTCTCGGGTGATTGTATTGGTCCATTTTTAAAGAAAGCGGTACTTCAAAGGCAATTTGCGCCCGCTTAAAATTACTTTCCGCATTTGTTTTTGTACTGTCTATTGGCCGTACATATTTAGAAAAAGGAACGTAATCGACTTTAAATTCACCTGAAATTCCTGATTGAGATCGTGCAGCAAGACTAACTAGTAAAAAAAGGAAAAGCTGCGAGAGATAAAAAACTGTTTTGTTCATGATTTGATTAATTTTTCTGCGAATTACCGCGATCTAAATCAATCTTAAAAAATCATTTGACTAATGGCACTTTTGTTTTGACCAATGGTAGAAAATAAAAAACCCGACAGACTATGCGATCTGTCGGGTTTTTACCAAAAACAAAATAATAAATTAAACCTATTTCTTAAAGTTTAAAACCGTATGCAACACGTAATGCTACTTGGTTGGTTCTAAAATCATGATAATCTTCGTAACGAACACTTAAGTCAATATATTTATTAGCGTAACCAATTCCTGGCGACCATAAAAAAGTAGTGTTGTTGTAACCATTTGTTACTGCAAAACCAGCACCAAGTTCTCCTAGTACATAAAATTGATCTTTTAAAACAAAGGCTTTAAAACCTGCTTTAGCCGGAATAAATCCTAGATCTTTTATGTCATTTCCAGCGGCATCTTTTTTGCCGTTAAATAAATTAGTAAATCCTGTTGTTAAGGTTAATGATGTTTTTTTAGAAAGGTCATATTGTAAACGAACGTCTCCACCAAGAGCCCAGTCGTAATCGTTATCTGTTGGAAGTCCTCCATTTACTCCAAATCCTAATCTAAATCCTTGATCGTAATTTGTTGCTTCTGTTTCTTGAGCGAAAGTTGTGTTAGAGAATAAAAAAGCAAAAGCAGCTAGGCAAATAATCTGTAATTTTTTCATGGCTTATAATTTTGAATTATTAATGATGTAAAAGTAAAATAGAGCACTTTTGAGCTTGTTATATAATTTTTAAAAATCGTTATATAATATTATGGTATACTTATTTTACCCTTAATAAAGGCTTATATTTTTATTAATAGGATAGAATTCGAAGCTTCTGATTATCTTTGCCGACTAAAATTGATTACAAGTGAATTTAAAGCAGTACACCAGAGAGTTTTCGTATAATTTGAGACTGGCATACCCTATTATTCTGGGAATGGTTGGCCATACTTTAATTGGTATAGTAGATAATATTATGGTAGGTAAATTAGGAAGTACAGAACTTGCCGCGGTTTCTCTAGGTAACAGTATGATTTTCATCGCGATGTCTCTTGGAATTGGATTTTCGACAGCAATTACACCAATTGTTGCTGAAGGAGATGCAGAGAAAAATGACAACAAAATTCGTTCTGCATTTCATCACGGTTTATTTCTTTGTACTATTTTAGGATTAGTTCTTTTTGGTGTCATTATGTTTGCAAAACCAATTATGGAATTATTGGAACAGCCTGCAGATGTAATTGTATTAGCAAAACCATATCTAGGCTGGGTTGCTTTTTCGTTGATTCCATTAATAATGTATCAAGGATATAAACAGTTTGCAGACGGAATGTCGATGACTAAATATTCAATGTATGCAATGGTAATGGCAAACGTTCTTCACGTGGGAATTAATTATGTTTTGATTTACGGAATTTGGATTTTTCCAAAAATGGGAATTATCGGAGCGGCGCTTGGTACCGTAATTTCGAGAATCTTTCTAGTTATGTTCATGCATATCATGCTTTCACGAAGAAATGATTTAAAACGATTTTTCAAAAACTTTAGTTTCGACGAAATTAAAAAAGCAACCATTAAAAAGATTATCAGTATCGGATTTCCTTCGGCTATGCAGATGCTTTTTGAAGTGGTTTTGTTTACGGCTTCTATCTGGCTTTGTGGTAATATTGGTAAAACGAGTCAGGCGGCCAATCAAATTGCTTTGAGTCTTGCATCAATGACTTTTATGTTTGCAATGGGATTAAGTGTTACTTCGATGATTCGAGTGAGCAACCAAAGAGGTTTAATGGATTATAAAAAACTTATCGTTGTAGCGAGATCTATTTTCCTGCTTGCCATTATCTTAGAAACTGTTTTTGCTATATTCTTTATCATTTTTCATAATTACTTGCCCTATATCTTTTTGAATATGGAAAACACAGGACAGATTTTGGACAATGAAGAAGTAATCAGTATAGCTTCAAAATTGCTTTTAATTGCAGCTGTTTTTCAAATTTCTGACGGAATTCAGGTTGTGGTTTTGGGCGCTTTACGCGGATTGCAGGATGTAAAAATCCCAATGTATATTACGTTTGTTGCGTATTGGGTTATTGGTTTTCCAATTTCTTATTATTTAGGAGAGCATACCGAATTAAAAGCTCAGGGAGTTTGGATAGGACTTTTGGCAGGTTTGACAGCCGCAGCGCTTTTTCTGTATATTCGCTTTCATTACTTAACTAGAAAATTAAATAATAATTCAGTTTCAAATAATTAAATTTGAATGCCAAAAAACAGTGACAGCAAAATAAATAACAATTAATAAAACAAAATAAAAATGGAATTACCTAAATTTTTACTTGGAGATAATACTGATTTCCCAGACGATATTTTTATCATTCACCTTGATTACCCAAGATTTATTATCAATTTAAAAGATGATGAGGTAGAATTTTTAGAGGAACCAGAAGATCTAGATGAAGCTGAGTTGAATGCAGAAATGGAAAGCTTGATCGAAAAAGCAAATGATTTTTACGATCGTGAAGTAAACCGTTACGAAGAGTAGGGAAGTAGCTTTGCTTCTTACGAAACACTTTAGCTAAATATCTAAATTATCTAATGAAAAAATTAAGTTTTTTAAAGCCTATATTTAACTTTATAGCAATCGGATTATTGATTACTACTTTAAGCCGAATCTTTTTATTTTTTCTTTTTAAAGAAAGAGTAGAGCAAACACCAAATTTCTGGTACATTTTTCCAATCGGTTTGCGAATGGATTTGATTTTACTTTGTTATTTGTCTTTTCTGCCTGCTGTTTTAATTACATTTCTGCCAAATAAATGGCTGAAATTTACCAATAAGTTCTTGGTAATCTATAGTTTCTTATTTCTGTTTCTAATTCTTTTTGTGGAGTTAGCTTCTCCAGATTTTGTAAAACAGTATGATACACGTCCGAATAAGATTTTCTTAGATTATTTAATTTACCCAAAAGAAGTTGTCGGAATGCTTTTAAAAAGTTATTTGACTTCTATAATTGTTACTTTCCTGATTTTAGGAGTTGTAATTTATTTTGCCTTCAAAAAAGGAAAAAAATATTTTCACACCACAAGTACAGAGTATAAATTCAAATTAATGGTTTTTCCATTACTAGCTTTTTTATTGTTTTTTGGAGCACGTTCAAGTTTAACTTCAAAGCGTCCGATTAATGCTAGTAATGCTGTTTTCTCGACAGATCAGTTAACCAATACTTTAGGATTAAATTCATTTTATACCGTTGCTTTTGCGGCCTATTCTATTAAAAATGAAGGAAACACTAAAATGTATGGTAAAATGGATGAAGCCGAAGCGATTGCACGTGTAAAAAAATACATGATTGCCGGTCCAAATGATTTTACCGATGCTGAAATTCCATTTTTGCATGTACAGCAGCCAGATTCTGTTTTGAAAAAACCTTATAATTTGGTGATTTTCCTGCAGGAAAGTTTAGGCGCAGAATATGTTGGAATCTTAGGCGGAAAACCTTTGACACCAGAATTTGACAAATTATCTAAAGAGGGAACATTATTCACCAATTTATATTGTACAGGAACCAGAAGTGTTCGCGGAATAGAAGCCGTTGTAACTGGATTTTTACCTTCGCCTTCTGAAAGTGTCGTAAAACTTGGAAACTCACAGCAAGGGTTTTTTACACTTGCCGAGGCTTTAAAACAAAAAGGTTACGATACGAGTTTCATTTATGGAGGAATGGCGAATTTTGACAATATGGCTTCGTTTTTCAACGGAAATGGTTTTCAAGATATTGTAGATCAGGAAGATTTTGAATCTGATGGAAACAAATATGCTTTTAAAGGAACTTGGGGCTATTCTGATGAAGATTTGGTAACTAAAGCGAATCAGTATTTCAAATCAAAAGGAAATAAACCATTTTTCTCTTTAATGTTCTCAACTTCAAATCATGAACCATTTGAATATCCAGCAGGAAGAATTAAACCTTACGATAAAAAAGCGGCGACGGTAAACAACGCCATGAAATATGCTGATTTCTCAATTGGAAAATTCTTCGAAATGGCTAAAAAAGAAGATTATTTTAAAAACACCATTTTCATTGTAATTGCTGACCATAATACAAGAACTTACGGAAAAAATTTAGTACCAATAAATAAATTCCATATTCCTGCATTTATTATGGGACCTGGAGTTCCGAAAGGAGCAGTTTATAATAGATTAGCAAGCCAGATTGATATTCCGCCTACATTGTTAAGTTACTTAGGGCTTCCGTTTGAAACACCAATGGTAGGAAGAAATTTAAGCAAATTAGATCCTAAAGTACAAGGAAGATCTATTATGCAGTTTAATGACATCAACGCATTTAGGGTAGAAAATCAAGTTGTAATTATGCAGCCAAATCTAAAACCTTTGCAGTTTGAGATTAAAAATGACACCACTTTAATCCCTGTAAAACTAAACGAGGAATTGGCAAAAGATGCTTTGGCACATGTTATTACGGCTGGGAATTTGTATAAGGAGAGTAAGTATAAATTAAGGCGCTAAGATTCTAAGATACTAAGGTTCTAAGTTTTTTATATACTGTCAGTTTGATCAGAGAACTGCAGAGCATTCCGACTTTGCTCAATGTGACAAAACTAGACAATTTCCTAAATTAAAATCTTAGCAACTTAGTATCTTAGTCACTTAGAATCTTTAGAAAAATACAATTTCAATAAATCAGAAGCAGCTGCAAAAGGTGAAATTTCATTTTTTTGCACTGCTTTTTTGGTTTCTTCTAAAAGTGAAATAATTTCTGGCTGATTATAGAAGTTTTGTTTTAATTGTTCGTTGATGGTTTCCATCATCCAGAAATGATTTTGGTCATTTCTTTTTTCGTCGAAAAATCCGCTTTCTTTAGTTAATTCAAAATATTCAGAAATAGTATTCCAAACTTCAGGAATGCCATCTTTTGTCAGCGAGCTGCAAGTAGTAACTTTTGGCTGCCAATTTGATTTTTTTGGTGGAAACAAATGCAAAGCTCTATTGAATTCAAGTTTTGCCTGATTTGCTTTTTTGATATTATCTCCATCCGCTTTATTGATGACAATTGCATCTGCCATTTCCATAATACCGCGTTTGATACCTTGAAGTTCATCGCCGGCACCAGAAATTTTTAAAAGCAAAAAGAAATCAACCATACTGTGAACGGCAGTTTCGCTTTGGCCAACACCAACAGTTTCTATAATAATAGTATCAAAACCTGCAGCTTCGCAAAGAATAATTGTTTCTCTCGTTTTACGCGCGACACCGCCTAAAGTTTCCCCAGAAGCGCTTGGTCTTATAAAAGCATTTTCATCTTTAACCAATTCTTCCATTCGGGTTTTATCTCCTAAAATACTGCCGTGTGAAAGCGAACTGCTTGGGTCGACTGCTAATACGGCTACTTTTTTTCCTAACTCAGTAAGTTGTTTTCCGAAAGCTTCAATAAAAGTACTTTTTCCAACGCCGGGAACACCTGTAATTCCTATTCGGATAGATTTATTCGCATGTTGTAAGCAGCCTTGAACAACTGCACTGGCTTTTTCAAAATGATCTGGATTTGTACTTTCGATTAAAGTTATAGCACGGCTTAAAGAAGTTCTGCTACCATCTAAAATTCCTTTAATTAATTCCTCAGAAGAAGGCTGTTGTCTGCGTTTGCTTTTAATTTGATTGATAGCCGAAACATTGGTGATTTCAGGAGGTGAAATTCCAGCTTTTTCAGTAATGCTGTTCGACTGTTTCTTTAAACTTGACAAAATACTTTTTTAATATTGTAAAAGTACAGAAAACAAAAACAGTTTCAAAAAGTTAGTTTGCCACGAATTACACGAATTATCACTAATTTGTTATGCTTAAAACTGCTTTGTATAAAAAACAATTCGTGAAAACTCGTGTAATTCGGGGCTAAAAAAAAATTAGTAACCAGCTGTAAATCTAACTTGATGATGTTTTGGATTTTCTGCTTCATCAGCGATAACAACTGCTAAATCTTCTACAGATAAAATACTTCTTTGTTCGTCGTTAAAAACTGGATTTTCTAATCCCAAACGATATTTTCCTGTTCTTCCTGTTGTAATTCCCGCATGCATTTCAAAAGCAGGACTAAAAAATGCCCAGTCTAAATCTTTTTCTTCCTTAATTACATTTAAATAATCTCTTGCCGCCGTAGCTCCTGCATAAAATTCTTTCGGAAAATCTGGAGTATCAACTGCTTGTAAACCTGGAGCTACAAGCAAACTACCGCCCCCGCCAATAGTAATAAAACGTTTTACGCCCGATTTTTTCACTGATTCCTGAATAGCTTTAGAACCTGCTAAAAAGTCATCATAGATGTTTGGGTTTGTCCATCCTGGATTGTAAGCGTTAATAATAGTATCATGACCTTTTAAGATTTCTGCCAATGCATCTACATTAAAAATATCTGCAGCAACCCAAGTTGCGTTTGCAGTATCTTTTGGAGTTCTTGCAATTGCAGTAATTTCATGTTTTCTATCTGCTAATTCGTTTAAGATTGCTGAGCCAACAAATCCTGTTGCTCCGATAAGTGCGATTTTCATAATATATAAATTTATTTAGTAATAAAAAATGTTACAGTTTTGGTTAAAAAAATAGTTGTTAAAATTGATTCGAAAAATCTTCCAACGAAATTCCTTCCAGCTGTTTGCTGACTTTTTGATTCATTTCGCTGTACAAAGCTTCCAAATGCTGATTGATGTTTTTTCCAACAGGACAATCAGGATTCGGCTGATTTTTAGCAAAACCTAAACCAATAGTCTCAAAGGTCATTTCGAATATTTGTTTTAAAGTCAGTTCAGCAGCATTAACTGCCAATTTTGTTCCGCCATTTTTTCCTTCTTTACTTTCTACAACATGATGTGCTTTTAAGTTGGCAATTTCTTTTCGAACCAAAACAGGATTTAAATTAATACTGCCCGCAATAAATTCCGATGACAAAAAATCATTTGGGAATTTATGGAGCAAAGTAAGAATGTGGATCGTTATGGCAAATTTACCTGAAATCATACTGTAATAAAATATGTTACAAATATAAGTGGCTTTTTTGAAATAAAAAAAGTTTTAACTAAAAATTAATTTTTGGCAGTTAAAAGTCACTTAACCAGTTAAAAACAAAAAAGATGCACATCATTAAATTGAATGATGCGCATTTTCCTGATTGACTATTTTGATTTTTGATTATTCCTAATAGAAGAAAAATATACCCAAAGTATAAAAAGAAGTTGCATTGGTATTCTAAGCCATAAATAGGAAAGGCCTTTGCCTGTATAGTCTGCAGTTTGTAAATTGATATTATTACTAGCCGCATAAATGTTAGCTGGAAGTAGCAGTATAAAAAATAAAATAAGCAAATTTCCGGTAAGCACTTTGGTACTTGGCAATAGGAGTCCAATTGCAGCGACTAATTCTATAATTCCTGTCGCCAGTACAATGGCGTTTGCCCAAGGTAAAAAAGAAATCATCATTGCCATTCCTTTCGTAAAGGCAAAATGACCTATAGCTGTAAATACTAGCATAATTGCCATGGCAACCCTTCCTGAGAATGATAGTTCAAGTCGTTTGGTTGTAAGCCAGATAATAAGTAGAGTTGCAGTAAAAGCACCAAATAATACAATTAAGGTTTCCATATCTTTTTGTTTTTATTATACAAAGTTGCACAGTAAAGAAACCTAAAACAATGAACCTGGGTTAAGAAATCCGCTTTCTAATTCGGCTTAAAGCTTGTGGAGTAATACCAATATAAGAAGCAAGGTATTTTTGAGGTATTTTTTGAATTAATTGAGGTTGCTCTGTAAATAAATTAAGGTATCGCTGTTCTGCAGAATCATTTAGTAACGACAATTCTCTTTTAGATTTTTTAAGAAATAATACTTCGCTTGCCAAACGGCCGATAGTATTACCGATTTCGGTTTTGGCATAAATATACTGAAGATCATTATAAGAGATACGCCATAATATAGTATCTGCAAGAGTTTCAATAGTATAATTTACGGGTAATCGGGTAATAAAGGAGTCGTAACCACTTGTAAATTCGCCATCAAATACAAAAGTAAAAGTGAGATCTTTATTTTCTGAAGGAATGTAATATCTAACGATTCCTTTTTCTATAAAGGAAAGGTAACTTTCAACGTGGCCAGTATGAAGAATTGCAGTTTTCTTTGAAAATTCCTGACGGATAAGTTTTGACGAAAAGATATTCCAGTCTTCATCAGAAAGTTTTACCATTCGTTCCAAATTGTCTCGTATTTGCTGCATTACTTTTTTTTAAATATTAAAAGTAACAAAAAACTTAAAGAAGTGCTATAATTTGTTCAGCATCGCAATTTATAAATTCCTATTTTTGTGCGTAAGCCCTGATATGAACAACTTTATATTAATATTTCTTTTTCTTTCGCTAGGTTTAGTTTTACAACACGTAAAACAATTTCCTACTCATATCTATAAGACACTTAATAAAATTGTTATTTATTTCTGTCTCCCTGCGATCACCTTATATCACATTCCGAAAATAAAATGGAGCAGTGAACTTTTGTTTCCAATAGGAGCAGGGTGGATTACTTATTTATTAGCCTTTGTGTTTTTTCATTTTTTAGGAAGAAGAAATGGCTGGTCTAATAAATTAATTGGGTGTTTGATTTTAACTGCTGGATTGAGTAATAGCTCTTTTCTTGGTTATCCAATTATTGAAGCTTTATTTGGAAAAAAAGGATTAGAAACGGCAGTGTTGGTCGATCAGCCTGGAACTTTTGTCGTTGTATCGACTCTTGGTGTGTTTACAGCAGCTTTTTATTCTAAAGGAAGCCCAAACGCTTTGGGAATTTTGAAAAAAATAATTCTGTTTCCGCCTTTTATCATGTTTGTTATATCATGTTTGATGAACATTTTCCAATTTGATTTAAATGAAAATATTCAATCACTGTTATTGAAAATAGGCAGTTTAGTAACGCCTTTAGCTTTGCTTTCTGTTGGTCTCCAATTAACTTTTGATCGAAAAAGCCAGCATTGGAAATTCTTGAGACTGGGACTTTTCTTTAAGTTAATTTTAGTTCCTTTCATAATCTTTGTACTATATGTTTTTATTTTTAATCAACGCTCTGAAGTTATAAAAATAACCTTAATGGAAACCGCTATGGCTCCAATGATTACGGGTGCTATTTTAGCTTCAACTTATGGTTTAAAGCCCAAATTAAGCAGTATGATGATTGGTTTCGGAATTCCAATTTCATTTGTAACTCTTGCTGTTTGGTACTTCGTTTTAAGTTTTATTTAGTTTAAAATAGTAATTATATCGAGGAAGTAGAATTTTAACTTTTTTTTAATTCTATGTTGTTTTCTCAATGTATTTTTTAGTTAATTTTAGAGGAACTAAAAAAATTAAATTATGTCAACATTAAGATTAGGCGATATAGCTCCAGATTTCCATGCAGAAACCACGCAGGGACCAATTAATTTTCATGAATGGCTGGGAGATTCTTGGGGTGTATTATTTTCGCATCCAGCAGATTTTACTCCTGTTTGTACAACTGAATTAGGAACTGTAGCGAATTATGTTCCTGAATTTACTAAAAGAAATACGAAAGTTATTGCTTTGAGTGTAGATGGTTTGGAGTCGCACAAAGAGTGGATTAAAGATATCAACGAGACTCAAAATACAGAAGTTAATTTCCCTATCATTGCCGATGAAGATAAAAAAGTAGCTAATTTATACGATATGCTTCATCCAAATGCGAGTGATAAATTTACAGTACGTTCTGTTTTTGTTATCGGACCAGACAAAAAAATCAAATTGACTTTAACGTATCCAGCTTCGACAGGAAGAAATTTTGACGAATTGCTTCGTGTTATTGATAGTCTGCAGTTAACAGCAAATTATAGTGTTGCAACACCTGCAAACTGGAAAGATGGCGAAGATGTAGTTATCGCACCTGCAATTCCAGACAGCGACATTCCAACGAAATTCCCAAAAGGACATACACCAATTAAACCTTATCTGCGTTTGACACCACAGCCGAATAAGTAGCCTAAAAGGTTCTAAGATACTAAGGCGCTAAGATGCTAAGTTTTTCTCTCGTAGAAGCTTACCATCTTAGCGCCTTAATTATATTAATAGGAAACTTAGAATCTTAGTATCTCAGAAACTTAGCCCCTCAAAAAAAACTATTTCACCGCTAATAAATCAGTCATCCTTTTTTTGTCACCAACCACCCAGAGAATATCGTTTTTCTCTAAGATTAAACTAGATTCTGGATTTAAGATACGATTTCCGTTTCGTTCGATTCCCACAACCATCCCGTCGGTTTTTGCTCTAAATTGCCCGATGCTTTTTTGAATGAATTCTTCCTGAGAAACTTCGAGCTGACGTAGTACAATATTAGTTTCTTCCACTTTTCCAGGTGCCTCAGTTTCATTCTGAGTTAAAAATTTAGTGAATTCAACAATCTGGGCATCTGTTCCAATTACGCAGATTTCATCTCCAGGAAATAGGCGTTCATTTTTTGTTGGAATTGGTATAGTAACTTCGCCTCTTTTGATATAGGCTATATTAATTCCTAATTGTTCCCTAATTTTTAATTCCTGTAACGTTTTACCAACTAAATTAGATTCTTTTTTAATTTCAAAAAAAGACATGTGACCGTCCCATGGCATTAAATTGGCATATCTTCTGTCTATTTTTTTGTTTTCGCGGTCATTAAGATTTTTCAAAAAGTGATTTTCAATTCTATGGTATTGTTCGTTCAGTTTTTTAGGGAAAATTTGATAGGCAGCAATAGCGATAATCAGCGCAACAAATGCTACTAAAGGAGAGAAGAAAATATTCAATAAAAATCCAACAAAAAATAATCCAAGGCTCATTCTAATTAAAATCAGCATTAAAAGGGCTCCACGATATTTTCGTTCTTCCCAAAGTATTTCTACTTCTTCCACTTTAACGCGTCGAAGCGATAGAGCCCATAAAAACGGCGCAATTATCACCAATGTTAGTAAGGCAGCTAAAGTATTTCCGAATCTAGTATCGGCTACTAACGGTGCTACAAATCGAGATGACAATAAAATAATAGCTGCAATAATTATAGTATGAAGAATAATTTGAGTGATTGAAGACCGCAATACAATCTGCCAAGTACTGACAGACTTAATTGCCTGTGCATTCACACTGTAGCGGTTGATATTTTTAACCCATTTTTTGGGCATTTTTGATTCTAAAAATTGAGCAAATGTTTCAGAATATTTGATTAAGAATGGAGTTGTAAAAGTTGTAACTGCCGATACTGCCACAATAATGGGGTACAAGAAATCGCTTGTTACTTTCAAAGTCATACCAAGCGTGGCAATAATAAATGAAAACTCTCCAATTTGCGCCAGACTCATTCCCGTTTGAACAGATTGTTTAAGAGGTTGACCAGAAATTAAGGCTCCTATAGAAGAACTAAATGCTTTTCCAAAAATAGTTATAAGCGTAATTAAAGCCACAGGAAGGGCGTAAGTCACTAAAGTTCCCGGATTAATCAACATTCCTACAGATACAAAGAAAACAGCACCAAATAAATCTTTTACGGGCTGAATTAAATGTTCGATTTTTTCTGCCATTGTAGTTTCAGCAATAATAGAACCCATGATAAATGCGCCTAAAGCTGGAGAAAAACCAACATTTGCAGCAAAAATAACCATCATTAAACAAAGTGCCAATGAAATTATCAAGAGCATTTCGTCTGTCATAAGATGTTTGGCTTTTTTAAAGATAGTTGGAATAATAAAAATTCCGCCTAAAAACCATATAATTAAAAAGAAAATCAATTTTAAAACCGATTGTAATAATTCACCTCCCGAAACTTGGTCGCTTACCGCAATGGTTGATAATAAAACAAGCATTAAAATGGCTACAATATCTTCCACGATTAAAGCTCCGAATACAATGCCGACGAACTTTTTACCTTTTACTCCCAATTCATCAAAAGCCCTGATAATAATAGTTGTAGACGAAATCGAAAGTGTTGCACCTAGAAAAATACTGTCCATTTTTCCCCAGCCCATCCACTGGCCAACACAGTAACCAATCAGCGTCATAAACATAATCTGGGTTATAGCGGTGATAGAAGATGTTCCGCCAACTTTCATTAGTTTCTTAAAACTAAACTCAAGTCCTAAACTAAAAAGTAAAAAAATAACCCCGATTTCTGCCCATACTTCGACACTCTTCATATCGGTTATAGAAGGAAAAAAATCAAAATGGTTTCCAGCTAAGAATCCTGCAATCAGGTATCCTAAAACTAGAGGTTGTTTCATTTTTTTAAATAATAAAACGGCAATTCCAGCAGTCATAAGGATTAATCCTAAATCACTAATTAAAGGTTGTAGGTGATGTGTACTTTCGGCCGCGGCATTTAATGCAATCATATTAAAATGTGGTATTTTTTTAAGGAGATGATCCAGCTTTTCATTACAAGCTTTTGTTCAAAAATGCCTATTTTTTTAACAGTTACAGGAGCTTCCGTTGGTCGCTCTGTACCTGCAAAAAAAATATGGCTTTTTTCACAAAAGGCTTTTCATTTCAATCTGGGCTAAACTCTGATTTAAATAAAAAAAGCTATCTCGATAAAGATAGCTTTTTTTGGTAAAATATTTTGAATTTTCTTTAGATTCCTGTGTAATTACTAGGTGTTATCTGCATTAATTCAGCCCTAACTGCATCAGAAACTTCCAAAGTAGCAATAAAATTATGAATTGCATTTTTGTCAATAGCTTCATTTGTTCTAGTCAAACCTTTAAGAGCTTCATACGGATTTGGGTAAGCTTCGCGGCGTAAAATTGTCTGAATTGCCTCAGCAACTACTGCCCAGTTTTTCTCTAAATCTTCAGCAAATTTACTTTCATTTAAAAGTAATTTGTTTAAGCCTTTTAAAGTAGCTTCAAAAGCAATAATTGTATGTCCAAACGGAACTCCGACATTACGTAAAACTGTACTGTCAGTTAAATCACGCTGTAACCTCGAGATTGGTAATTTTGCTGATAAGTGTTCAAAAATAGCATTTGCGATTCCTAAATTTCCTTCAGAATTTTCAAAATCAATCGGATTTACTTTGTGCGGCATTGCAGAAGAACCAATTTCTCCAGCTTTGATTTTTTGTTTGAAATAATCCATCGAAACATACGTCCAAATATCGCGGTCTAAATCGATGATAATTGTGTTGATTCTTTTCAAAGCATCAAAGAAAGCAGCAAAATGATCGTAATGTTCAATTTGCGTAGTTGGAAAAGAATGCTGCAAACCAAGATTAGTCTCAACAAATTTATTTCCAAATTGTTTCCAGTCAATCTGCGGGTAAGCCACATGATGCGCATTGAAGTTTCCTGTCGCACCGCCAAATTTAGCAGCAAATGGAATATTAAATAACAAACGCATCTGCTCTTCTAAACGTTCTACAAAAACCAAAAGTTCTTTTCCCAAACGGGTAGGAGAGGCAGGTTGTCCGTGTGTGCGTGCCAGCATCGGAATGTCCTTCCATTCAACGCTTAATTCCTTTAATTTAGAAATTACGGCAATTAAAGTTGGCATATAAACCTGCTCAAACGCTTCTTTTGTAGAAAGCGGAATAGCAGTATTATTAATATCTTGAGATGTTAATCCGAAGTGAATGAACTCTTTGTGTTGAGATAAACCTAATTTTTCAAAAGCATCTTTTATGAAGTACTCAACTGCTTTTACATCGTGGTTGGTTACTTTCTCTGTTTCCTTAATCCAAAGTGCATCTTCTGTAGAAAAGTTTTTGTAGATATTTCTTAAGCTGTCAAATAAACCTGAATCAATACCTTTTAATTGTGGTAAAGGAATTTCGCATAAAGCAATGAAGTATTCTACTTCAACTAATACACGATATTTTATTAAAGCTTCTTCAGAGAAAAAAGGGGCTAAATTTTGGGTTTTATTTCTATATCTTCCGTCAATTGGCGATATAGCATTCAGTTCGTTTAGAGTAGTCATTGTTATGTTGTTTTTCGAAAGGTGCAAATATAAACAGAATTTAGCGATTTGAGGTAATCAAAAAGTGCATTTGTGCATTCAAAATGAATTTAATCGCTCTCTTAAATCTGCAACTCCTTCTGAAGCAAATTTGGCAATCGTTTCCACTTTATTTCGAATATTGGGAATAGCAATTGGCTTTGGATCAATATAAAAAACTGGAGTTGTACTTGGAACATAAGAAATTAAGCCCGCCGCAGGATAAACCTGTAGTGAAGTTCCAATTACGGCAAAATAATCTGCGGTTTCAGTTATATCAATAGCTTCTTCGAGAGCAGGAACTTCTTCGCCAAACCAAACAATATGAGGTCTGAGCTGATGTCCGTTTGCATCAAAATCTCCTGTATTTAAATCTTCGGTCCAATCTAGAATTAGATTTTTATTCTGAATGCTTCTCACTTTTAGCAATTCGCCATGTAAATGAAGCACTTTTGTACTTCCCGCGCGTTCATGCAAATCGTCAACATTTTGAGTGATAATGTAAACATCAAAATCTTTTTCCAATTCAGCCAGAATAATATGACCTAAATTTGGATTCACTTCTTTTAACTGCTGACGGCGTTTATTGTAAAAATCTAAAACTAATTCCTGATTTTTATACCAGCCTTCAGGAGTTGCAACTTCCATTACGTCATGTCCTTCCCACAAACCGTCACTGTCGCGAAATGTTTTAATGCCGCTTTCTGCGCTTATTCCAGCTCCTGTTAAGACTACAAGTTTCTTTTTCATTTTTAAGGAGATTTTTTGATTCTCATTCAAAGATAATCAAATGAGGAATTTTTCAAATGAAATGGTTATTTTCGCAGACTAAATTTCTGTAAAATAAGTTGAAGAACTTATTTATTAATAAATAGAATTAAAATGATTGATTTAGATTACCTCGCATTTCTAGAAAATATCTTAACGGATAATAGAAAAAGCAATTTTTTGAAAGTTTTAGAAAACCGTACGAAGCATTTTACAGTTGCGGTAGAAGATGTTTTCCAGATGCATAATACAAGTGCAGTAATGCGAAGCTGCGAAGTTTTTGGAATTCAGGAATTGAACGTAATTGAACAGCGTTTCGGAAAAAGAATTGATAAAGAAATTGCTTTGGGTGCTCAAAAATGGGTAGATATCAATCGGTTTGATTCGGTTTCAGGATGTCTTTCTGATTTAAAAAGCAAAGGTTACCAGATCATTGCTACTACACCTCACGAAAACGACTGCATGCTGGAAGATTTTGATATTACAAAACCAAGTGCTTTATTTTTTGGAACAGAAAAAGAAGGTCTGTCAAAAGAAATAATGGACAATGCCGATGGTTTCTTAAAAATACCAATGGTTGGTTTTACGGAAAGTTTAAATATTTCAGTTTCGGCAGCTATTGTCATTCAAAATTTGACGAATAGATTAAGAAGATCAGATATTGATTGGAAATTGACCGAAGAAGAAATTTTAGTAAAACGTCTGGATTGGGCTAAAAATTCTATTAAAGATATTAAACGAATTGAAGCGCGTTATTATCTGGAAAATCCGAGATAAAAAAGTCGCAGTTTACATTCTCAGTCTTCAGTTTTGAGATGTTTAATTTAAAATATAAACGCTTAAAAAATAAAAAACCGACAGTTTTTGCTGTCGGTTTTTTTTATGGAATTTGAAGTATCAGTGTAAACTGTAAACAGTACTGAGACTGTAAACTGCGACTGAATACTTAGAATTTATTCATTTACAATAACCCAAGTTCCAGCAGCTAAAAGACTTTCTGCTTTTTTGAATTTCATTGTTTCTGTTTTACCAGTTGCAACTTCTTGAACTGTTACAGTATCGTTACGATTGATTTTTGGCATATCTCTCACGATAGTTTCAGTAACTTGACGTTGTTGTGTTTCTCCAGCTTCGCGATTAATATTTTCGCTGTTTGGAATTTCGTCTTTAGTTAATTGTAAATTTTCTTTTTGACGAATTTCTCTTGCTTCATGAATTTCAGGAGCGTTTTGAGCAGGTAAATCACCTTTGAATAAGAATGAGATAACTTCTTTATTAACGTTGTCTAACATTGATCTAAACAAGTTAAAAGCTTCTAATTTATAAATAAGCAATGGATCTTTTTGCTCGTGAACAGCCAATTGAACAGATTGTTTCAACTCGTCCATTTTGCGTAAGTGTTTTTTCCAAGCTTCATCAACGATAGAAAGTGTGATGTTTTTCTCGAAATCAGCAATTAATTGAGCACCTTCACTGTCGTACGCTTTTTTCAAATCAGTAACTACATTCAAAGTTTTGATTCCGTCTGTAAAAGGAACTACAATTCTTTCGAAATGATTGTTAGGTTCTTCATAAACACCTTTAATGATTGGGAAAGCTTCTCTAGCGCTTCTTTCAGTTTTTTCTGTGTAGAATGCCAAAGCTTCTTTGTAAACTTTTCCAGTGATTTCAATATCAGATGATTTCAAGAAATCTGCTTCTGAAATTGGAGATGTAATTCCGAAATAACGAATTAAATCAAAATCAAATCCTTTGAAATCATTTGCCACTTTATTATTGCTTACGATTAATTCGCAAGTGTCATAAAGCATATTAGCGATATCCAGTTTCAAACGCTCTCCAAATAAAGCGTGGCGACGACGTTTGTAAACTACTTCACGCTGTGAGTTCATAACGTCATCATATTCCAATAAACGTTTACGAACACCAAAGTTGTTTTCTTCTACTTTTTTCTGAGCACGTTCGATAGATTTAGTCATCATAGAGTGCTGAATAACTTCACCTTCTTTAAGTCCCATTCTGTCCATTACTTTAGCAACTCTTTCAGAACCAAATAAACGCATTAGGTTGTCTTCAAGAGAAACATAAAATTGAGAACTTCCTGGATCTCCCTGACGTCCTGCACGACCACGTAACTGTCTGTCTACACGACGAGAATCATGACGTTCTGTACCAACGATTGCTAAACCTCCGGCAGCTTTTACTTCTGGAGATAATTTAATATCGGTACCACGACCAGCCATGTTTGTTGCAATAGTTACAACTCCGGCTTTACCTGCTTCTTCAACGATTTGTGCCTCTTGTTTGTGCATTTTAGCATTCAAAACGTTATGAGTAACGCCTCTCATTTTCAGCATTCGGCTTAATAATTCTGAAATCTCTACAGAAGTTGTTCCAATCAAAACTGGTCTTCCAGCGTTTGATAATTCAGTAACGTCTTCAATAACAGCGTTGAATTTCTCACGTGTTGTTTTGTAGATATAATCTTCTTTGTCATGTCTAGCAATTGGACGATTGGTTGGAATTTCAACAACATCCAATTTATAAATCTGCCATAACTCGCCAGCTTCTGTAACTGCTGTACCCGTCATACCACCTAATTTGCTGTACATTCTGAAATAATTCTGTAATGTAACGGTAGCAAAAGTTTGTGTAGCAGCTTCGATTTTCACATTTTCTTTAGCTTCGATCGCTTGGTGTAAACCGTCAGAATAACGACGTCCATCCATAATACGACCTGTCTGCTCATCGACAATCATAATTTTGTTGTCCATGATAACGTATTCTACATCTTTTTCAAATAAAGCGTATGCTTTTAAAAGCTGAGTAAGGGTATGAATACGCTCGCTTTTTACACCAAAATCTTGGAATAATCTTTCTTTAGCTTCAGCTTCAGAATCTTTATCAAGTTTTTGTTTTTCAATAGCAGCAATTTCTGTTCCGATGTCTGGTAAAACGAAGAAATCTGCATCAGTATCTCCAGAAAGGTATTTAATACCATTATCTGTTAATTCAACTTGATTGTTTTTTTCTTCAATCACAAAATACAGAGCTTCGTCAACTTTGTGCATTTCGCGATTGTTGTCCTGCATATATTGATTTTCAGTTTTTTGAAGTAATTGTTTAATTCCTTCTTCACTTAAAAATTTAATTAATGCTTTATTTTTTGGTAAACTTCTGTAAGCTCTTAATAATAAGAAACCACCTTCTTTAGTATTTCCTTCTCTGATTAATTTTTTAGCTTCTGCTAAGAAACCATTTGCTAACTGACGTTGTTGTGCAACTAAGTTCTCGATTTTTGGTTTCAATTCGTTAAATTCATGACGATCTCCTTGCGGAACTGGTCCTGAAATAATAAGCGGTGTTCTAGCATCATCAATTAATACAGAATCTACCTCGTCGACAATTGCGTAATTGTGTTTTCTCTGCACTAAATCGCTAGGCGAGTGCGCCATATTATCTCTTAAGTAGTCAAAACCAAATTCGTTGTTGGTTCCATAAGTAATATCTGCGTCGTAAGCTTTTTTTCTAGCTTCTGTACTTGGCTGGTGATTATCGATACAGTCAACAGTTAAACCGTGAAATTCGAATAAAGGTGCTTTCCAAGTACTATCACGTTTTGCCAAGTAGTCATTCACCGTTACTAAGTGAACTCCATTTCCAGTTAAAGCATTTAAGTAAAGTGGAAGTGTAGCAACCAAAGTTTTACCTTCACCTGTCTGCATTTCGGCAACTTTACCTTCGTGCAATACCATACCACCAATTAACTGAACGTCATAGTGAATCATGTCCCAAGTGATATCTTTTCCAGCTGCATTCCATTTGTTAGCCCAAATTGCTTTTTCACCATCTATAGTAATGTATGGTTTTGTTGCTGAAAATTCGCGGTCTCTTGGAGTTGCAGTAACTTCAATATGTGAATTATCTTTAAAACGACGAGCAGTTTCTTTAACAACAGAAAAAGCTTCCGGAAGAATTTCCATTAAAGTTTTCTCAGAGATTTCATAGGCTTCTTTTTCAAGAGCATCTATTGCATCATAAATATCTTCTCTTTTGTCGATGTCTTCGATGTTTTCTACTTCCGCTTTAAGTGCAGCAATTTTAGCATCTTTTTCTGCTCTAGCTTCTTTTATTCTATCTTTAAAATATACGGTTCTCCCTCTTAATTCGTCATTAGATAGACTCATTAAGGTAGTTTCGAATGTTTTAATTTTGTTTAAGTAAGGTTGTAAAGCTTTGACATCTTTCTGTGATTTATCACCTACAAAGACTTTAATAATACTGTTTATGAAACTCATGATTTATTGTATTTCTTTATTGTTTAAATATGTATTTGAACCAAAAAAAAAGCCTCTGTGATGAGACTTTTTCCTTTGGTTTATTTTTTTAATATTCATCCTCATTCCAAAGATAATCTTCGTCTGTTGGATAATCAGGCCAAATTTCTTCCATTGATTCATATATCTCGCCTTCGTCTTCTATTGATTGAAGGTTTTCTACCACCTCTAATGGAGCACCAGCTCTAATAGCGTAGTCTATAAGTTCATCTTTGTTAGCAGGCCATGGCGCATCACTTAAATAAGATGCTAATTCTAATGTCCAATACATCTGTTATCTGTTTAGTTTGTGCAAAAATAAATTTTTTACTGAAAAAGACAAGTAAATTTTGATTTATTTTAATAAAATTTAAGAACGTCTCTTGTTAAATTCCAAAAAACAAATTTCAAATTCCAAAAAATGGGCTTGAAAGCCTACTCTTTAATCACCATATTGTAATATTGGATGATAATTTTGTCATTTGTAAATTCAAAGAATTTTGTTTTTTTTCTTTGGATTTGGAATTTAAAAATTGGAATTTTAGAAAATTTATTTCCTAGGTATCCATTTCACTTCCTCCGCTTTTAAGTCAGACGACAACTTCCGTGCCAAGACAAAAAGATAGTCAGAAAGTCGGTTTAAGTACTGAATTGCTATTTCTGGTACATGCTCATTGTGGCTTAAATGAACAGCTAAACGTTCTGCTCTACGGCAAATACAGCGTGCAATATGACAATGTGACACAGTAGGATGACCGCCTGGTAAAACAAAGTGAGTCATTGGCGGAAGACTTTCGTCCATTTTATCAATTTCTTTTTCTAATAATTCTATATCAGAATCAATTATTCCTAAATTTTTTAATCTAAGCTCGCCATTCTTCAAAACTTCTTTTTCTTGCGGCGTTGCCAAAATGGCACCAACAGTAAAAAGACGATCCTGAATTTCTATTAAAACTGTTTTATAATTTGAGTCAATTTCTTGGTCGCGAATAAGTCCTATATAAGAGTTCAATTCGTCAACAGTTCCATAGCTGTCAATTCGAATGTGGTCTTTTGGTACACGAGTTCCTCCAAAAAGAGCTGTTGTACCTTTATCGCCGGTTTTGGTGTATACTTTCATTTTTTTGAGATGCTAAGGTTCTGAGGTGCTATCCCGAAGCTTCGGGACTAAGTTTTTTTTTCTAATCTAAAATCTAAAATCAGAAATCAGAAATCTACAATTATTTAGTTGTATCACTTTCAATTAGTCCGTCACGTAGACGAATTACACGATGCGCATAAGCCGCAATATCTTCTTCGTGAGTTACTAGAATTACCGTATTTCCCTGTTCGTGGATATCTCCAAAGAGTTTCATGATTTCTACAGAAGTCTTACTATCTAAGTTTCCTGTAGGTTCATCGGCCAAAATAATCGAAGGTTTATTGACTAAAGCTCTGGCAACAGCGACACGCTGGCGTTGTCCTCCAGAAAGCTGATTTGGCTGGTGATCCATTCTATCTGCTAAATTCACTTGTTTTAGAACTTCGGTTGCTCGTGCAATTCGATCAGATTTGCCGTAGCCGGCATAAATCATAGGAAGTGCAACATTATCAAGAGCTGTTGTTCTTGGAAGTAAATTAAATGTCTGAAATACAAAACCAATTTCTTTATTTCTGATTTCGGCTAATTCATCATCTCTCATTTGGCTGACATCTTTTCCATTTAATATATAATGTCCAGAAGTCGGTGTATCTAAGCAGCCTAATAAATTCATTAATGTAGATTTTCCAGATCCAGAAGGCCCCATTAAAGCAACATATTCTCCTTTTTTTATTTCTAGATCTATTCCTTTTAATACATATACAATTTCGTTACCTAAAACAAAATTTCGTTTGATGTCCGTTATCTTAATTAATGGTTCAGCCATTTCTTTTTACAATTTTGGATTTAAAAGTACAAAACACTTTTGAATTAAAGAGATAAGTAGCTTATAATTGGTTTTTGTTACAAATGGATATTTTCTTATATAGTGATATTATATTTTAAACTGTTACGTAATTTTTATATTACTTTATATAATTGTCATTATTTTTTATTTTTTACAGATTTAATATATTTTTAATATTAAAAATATGGTAATAATGTAATTTATGGGGTTTTGTTTTGGGTATCTTTGAAATGTAATTAATTAAATAATCAACATTATGAAGAATATTAAAATAACTGCAGTAATTGCATTAATGGCGTTAGGTTTTACGTCATGTAAAGATGAGAAACAAGAAAAAGCACAGCGAACAATTGACTCTTATGTAACCTACGTAGATTCGGTTAAAAATGTTAAAGCCGAAGATTTAAAAGAAAATTGGAATGCTGTAGAAGCAGAATATGACAGAAGAGCGGCAGAGGCTAGTTTAGCTTTAGCAGATATTAAAGACAACGCTGCTCAAACTGAAAAAATAAATACAAGTAAAGCAAAATACGAGGACTTTAAAAATGAAATGACCACCCTTTTGGCCCCGCCAGCTCCAAGTCCTAAACAACAATTGAGAAATGCTTTATTTGGTGAAGGAAAAATTGGAGACGATATGAGTTTTAGCTGGGTTAACGCTCAGAATATTCACAGCGTTTACCAACAATTTGTACATACAGTTGAAAACAATAAAGATAGTTATTCTAGAGAAGACTGGGATGAAATTAAATTATTGTATGAAGCACTTGACAGCAGAAAAAATACTGTTGAAAAAGAAGGACTTTCGTCTGAAGATAACAGAAAAATTGCTGGTTTAAAAATCAAATTTGCACCAATGTACACTGTTAACAGAATGGGAGCAAAATCTGAAGAGAATAAAGAAGCAAAAAAATAAAAAATGTTTTTTTGAATTAGTATAAAAAAAGGCAATCAGAGATGATTGCCTTTTTTTATTTATGCTCTTATTATAAAGTGTTCTTTTTCCTGTTCTCGTCTAAAGAAAACAAGTCCCCATTGAAAAGTATCTATTGTTACTTTTACTTTTGGATGATTTTTTATAATCTCCCAAGTTTCCTCCATTTCTGGAGACCAATGAATATCATCAAAAATCCAAACAGAATCATTGTCAATCGTTGGCAATAAAAGTTCAAAATAGTTTAAAGTCGCTTTTTTTGAATGATTACCATCAAAATAGATCAGATTGTAAGTTGTTGATTGTAGATTTTCGGAAATTAAAAAAGATTCAAATTCAGAAATTATATTTTCAACATTTGTACAATCGAATTCATTCAGTTGATTTTTGGCAATATTTGCTGTATTCGGACAGCCTTCTATAGTTATTACTTTTGATTTGGGATTTCCTAAAGCTAAAGCAGAAGTTGCTAAGCCAAGTGATGTTCCTATCTCCAGAATATTTTTAGGTTGAAAATAATTGGATATTCGAAACAATAATTCGGCACGCTTAGGTGAAATTCCCGCTGTTTTAGCAATTTTCGAAATTTGTCTTTTGTTTGATTTAAAAACTTTAGAGCCTGCTCCAAAATCAGTTACTTCAATGAAACTTTTATTATTGAAAAGTGATTTTCGATATTTTTTCAGAATTGAATATTCTGGCTTTTGTTTCTTATCATAAAAACATTTTGTCAGTAAACTAAAAACAAAAGGCGAGTGAACCGCATGTTCGTTTTTAGAATTCCACAAAAATTTTAGATAAGATTTTATTTGAAAGAGCATTATTTTTCTAATAGTTCTTAAAATGGCATTAGTTTACTGCAATAATCTTTACATCAAACACAAGTACAGATCCTCCAGGAATTCCTCTGTCAGTATAACTTCCATATCCTAGGTGAGACGGTATTAGTAAAACACCACTACCACCTTCTTTAAAAAATGGAATTCCTTCCTGCCAGCCTAGTATTACACGATTTAAAGGAAAAGTTGATCCAGAAATTGGGCTTTGATCAAAAGTAGTTCCGCTTGTGTAATAACCTTTATAAACTACTGTAACTGTAGATGCTGTTGTTGGTTGTTTTCCTGTTCCTTCTTCATTAACAATATAATACAAGCCTGAACTTGTTCTCTTTGCAGTTAAGTTATTTTTTGCTAAATAATCTGTGATTTCTTTTTCATTTTCAGCCGTAAAATCTTTAGGCTTTATCAAATCATCAGAACTAGAGCAGGAAACAAAAAGGGTTAAAGTAAATAATGCAGTTAATAATTTTTTCATGTGGTATTTATTTTTAAAGTCGTAAATATATAAAAATTAGATTTCAGTCTCAGTTTAAAACCTGAAACCTGAAAACTAAAAATTACCCTTCAATCTTTGCCGAAAGCTCAAACCAGCGTTCTTCTTTTGCGTCTATTTTCTTTATGATATTTTGCAATTCATTTGCTTTCTTTTCAATATCAGCATCGGCAACTTTTCCGTCAGAGAATAACTGTTCAATTTTAGTTTTTTCGATTTCTAAATCTTTGATTTCTCTTTCGATTTTTTGATATTCTTTTTGCTCGTTAAAGCTTAAATTTCCTGTAGGATTGTTTTGTTTCCAATCTTTCTTTTCGGCTTTGTTTTCTTCTTTTTGAGCAACGTCGGCACTGTCTTCATAAGCTCTAAAATCAGAGTAGTTTCCTGGAAAATTCTCAATTTCACCTTGTCCTCTAAATACAAATAAATGATCGACAATTTTATCCATAAAGTAACGGTCGTGAGAAACTACCAATAAACATCCAGGATAATCTAAAAGGAAACTTTCAAGAACATTCAGCGTTACAATATCCAAATCGTTTGTTGGCTCATCGAGAATTAAAAAGTTCGGATTCTGAATTAAAACGGTACATAAATACAAGCGTTTTAATTCTCCACCGCTCAGTTTTTCCACATAATCGTATTGTTTTTTGGCATCAAAAAGAAAACGCTCTAACAATTGCGAAGCAGAAATAATTTTTCCTTTTGCCAGCGGAATATATTCTCCGTATTCTTTAATGATATCAATAACGCGCTGTCCTGGTTTTGGGTTTATTCCAGATTGTGTGTAGTAACCAATTTTAATAGTATCTCCTTTTACAACACGGCCATTATCGGGCGGAATTGTTCCTGTCAACAAATTTAGAAAAGTAGATTTTCCAGTTCCGTTTTTACCAATAATTCCGATTCTTTCGCCACGCTGAAAATCGAAACTAAAATTGTCTAGAATAACTTTGTCTTTGAATTTTTTAGAAAGTTTATGAAGCTCGATAATCTTGCTTCCCATTCTTTCCATATTAATTTCAAGCTCAACTTTGTTTTCTTTTCTTCGGCTTTGTGCTTTTTCCTTAATTACATAAAAGTCATCCTGACGAGATTTAGATTTGGTTGTTCTCGCTTTTGGCTGGCGGCGCATCCATTCTAATTCTTTTACAAATAAGTTTTTAGCTTTGTCAATGCTAGAGTTTTCAGAAGTTATTCTTTCTTCTTTTTTCTCTAAATAATAAGAGTAATTTCCTTTGTATTGGTATAATTTTCCGTTATCAAGCTCAATGATTTCGTTACATACACGCTCTAAAAAGAAACGGTCGTGCGTAACCATAAACAACGTAATATTTTCTTTAGCAAAATAACTTTCCAGCCATTCGATCATTTCAAGATCTAAATGGTTGGTTGGCTCATCTAAAATCAATAAATCTGGTCGATTGATTAATATAATAGCCAATGAAAGACGTTTTTTTTGCCCTCCTGAAAGATTTTTTACTTTAAGTTTAAAATCTTCTAGTTTTAATTTGAATAAAATCTGCTTGTACTGCGTTTCAAAATCCCAAGCATTATGCTGATCCATTCCGTCAAAAGCCTTTTGATAAGCCTCTTCATCATTTGGGTTTTCAAGCGCTTTTTCGTAAGCCTCAATTATCTTTAGAGTTTCATTATCTGAAGCAAAAATGCTTTCTTCAATCGTTAATTCATCTTGCAAATTATTGTCTTGCGATAGAAATGCCATTCTGATTCCTTTTCTCAGTACAACTTGTCCTGTATCTGGTTCGTCCAAACCATTAATAATGCTCATAATGGTGGTTTTACCAGAACCATTTTTGGCAATAAAAGCAATTTTTTGGTCTTTGTTGATTCCAAAAGAAATGTTGTCAAAAAGGACTCTTTCGCCAAATGACTTTGATATGTTTTCTACAGATAAGTAATTCATGAATATCTTTAACTGATATTTCAGTTTTTATTAATTAAAATTCTAAATATTGCGCAAAGATAGGCTTTTGCATCAGAGAAAAAAAACAGACTTAAAAGCTCTATATCTTTGATTTTGTAAACCTATAACAAGTCCTTCACTAAAAACAGTTTTAAAAATAGATTGTAACGTTTTAAGATTATCTCCGACATATTTAAAAACTTAATTTCTTAAATATGAGTGAGAAAGAGATAAAATCGGGCAGTTTTGAAGATTTTAAAATAAACACTAAAATCAAACTTGCTGCATTGTGGACTTCGGTAATGTTTTGCTACATATATGGAGATTATTTTTCATTGTATGTTCCAAATAAAGTAAAAGATTTTATAAATGGTGAAACGCTTCTTGATTCTCCAGTAAGATTATTTCTTGCCACAATTTTAATGACAATTCCAGCTTTAATGATTTTTGCCTCTGTTATTTTAAAACCAAAAATAAATAGGTTACTGAATATTCTTTTTGGAATTATTTACACATTAATAATGTTATTAATTGCTTTTACCACAATGGCTTCTTGGTGGAGTTTTTATGTTTTTCTGGCATTTATAGAAAGTATACTTACAGCTATAATTGTCTGGTTTGCATTTAAATGGCCAAGATATATTTAATTTTAAAAAGATAAAAGATGACTCAAGAATCAAAAATATCGTTTACTAATACAGGAAGAATTGCAGGTTTGTTATACTTAGTTGTTGTAATAACCGGAATTTTTAGTTTAGGATATGTTCCCTCAAAATTAATTGTTTGGAACAATGCATCTGAAACTTTTAATAATATTGTGAATTCTGAATTTCTTTTTAGACTTGGAATCGTCAGCAGTTTAATCTGCTATACCTTCTTTTTGTTTTTGCCTTTGGTTTTATATAAATTACTCAGGTCTTTTAATAAAACATATGCCAGATATATGGTTGTTTTAGCTGTTGTAAGTGTGCCAATTTCCTTTGTAAATATGTTGAACAAATTTGCGGTTTTGTCTATTATTAATTCGGGAGAACAAAAAAAAGATCTCGTAATGTTTTACCTCAATCAATATGATTACGGAAATTTAATTGTTCAGATTTTTTGGGGACTTTGGTTGTTTCCTTTTGGATACTTAGTTTTTAAATCAGGAGTAATTCCAAAATTTTTAGGAATTTTATTAATGCTTGGCTGTTTGGGATATTTAATAAATTTCTTGGGCAACACATTATTATCTAATTATTCTGAACTCGGAATATCATCTTACGTAAGACTTCCGGCAAGCATTGGAGAAATCGGAACTTGTTTTTGGCTCTTAATAATGGGGGCGAAAAACAAAGTTATTGTTGCCGATTGATGTATTGATTTAAAATTGGACTCAAATCTAAATAATGAATTTGCTGCTTCACATTTATCACAGGTTTGCGAACCAGAGCTTCATTCGTTAAAAAATAATGAAGACCATCTTTAGTTGTAATTCCTTCAATTTGATGAAAAGGGAGTTTTAAATCTATTCTTCTTTTATTTCCAGACAAAAAATCCTGATTTTTAAAATCGTAAAGCAGGTATAAAAATGGTTTTCCAACTTTAGTATACCCGCATAAAACAATCAAGTTTTTATTTGAGAGATAAGTTGCGCCAGTTACTAAACCTTTTGTATCGAATGTTGCTTTAAGTTTTGCAACCTGCGATCCAGTTTGATTGGGAAGAACGTAAATATTGGTTTTAGAAGATTTCCATTCTTTAGTAAACAAATAAATACTGTCTTTAGAAACAATAAAAGCTTCACAGTCAAAATCGGTTTTATTGGGTTTTGAAGCAGAAAAATCCGTTTGATCAGCATAAGAAAATGAAATTGTTTCAATCTTAGGATTTTCTTCCAAAAACGATTTTTTTTCAATTTTAAGGATTTTAAGGTCAGATCGGTTTCCAGAATAATTATTGCCAAAATCACCTATATAAATGTGTGAACTATCTTTGGCAATTTCTTCCCAATCGTGATTTGTTGCTTCATTAAGAATGATTTTTCTTTTGATTCTTCCTAAAGAATCCAATCCGTAAATCGTTTTATCGTGATCGTCGTTATGCGTCCAAAGTAAATTTTCGAAAGCAATTAATCCTGAAGTTTCTCTTATAGAATCGCTTAAAATTTTCGAATATTCTGGTTTAAGTTTTAAATTCTTATAACTACAACTGCCATCATTTTGTATAGCATTCGAATTGTAATTTTCTGCTCGAGAATCTGTACAGAGCGAGATTTGACTGTAGGTCGAAGTAACAATTAAGAAAAAGAATACTATAACTTTTTTCATTTAAAGTCGCGTTTTAGGCATTGCAAAAATAGCTTTTAATGTTCAAAAAGTAGCTTTAAACTATTTTAAATGCAAATCTATATTTTTTTATTCTACTTTTTTGTAAGAGGAACAATACGTTTTTTTTATATTAAAATAAGACATTTCTTTCATTTTTGTTTTTTGATGCTGTTTTACTAAACTACTTTTGCAAAAAAATTAAAAGGACTCGTGGATAAATGAGATGATTTATTAAGAGTATTTTTTAATAGAATTTTAATCTGAATCTGACTTTTGTGAGTGGGAGAAGCGAAGCTATGCTTATAAATAACTAATTTTTTAAATATGAAGATAGGAATAACATTTAGCGCTTTTGATTTACTACATGCTGGTCATATTAAAATGCTGGAAGAAGCAAAAAGACAATGTGATTATTTAATTGTGGGATTACAAATAGATCCGGCATTAGATCGCCCTGAAAAAAATAGTCCGACACAAACAGTTGTTGAAAGGTACATTCAACTTAAGGGATGCAAATTTGTAGATGAAATTATTCCTTATGCTACAGAACAGGATTTAGAAGATATCCTGAGATCGCATAAAATAGATGTTCGAATTATTGGTGAGGAATATCAAAATAAAAACTTTACTGGAAGAAATTACTGTGAGGAAAAAGGAATTAAACTTCACTTTAATAAACGAGATCATCGTTTTTCAAGTAGTGGACTAAGAAAAGAAGTTGCTGATCGGGAATTGAAAAAAGAGCGATAAAATATTTTTTTTTGTAATAAAAACAAGGTTTTTTTAGAAGATTTAAAAGCCGCCTTCATTTAAATTATAGTGATAAAAAAAATTAAACAAAAAGTTTTTTCTTTTTTTTTAGAGGGTCATAGTAGGACCATTTTAGCAAAAAAGAATATAGCAATTTCTTTTTTAATTAAAGGTGCTAGTATAGTTACTGGTTTACTATTGGTTCCTATGACTATAAATTATATTAGTCCTATGCAATATGGTATCTGGTTGACAATTAGCTCGTTGATTGGCTGGATGAGTTTTTTTGACATTGGAATGGGGAATGGTCTTCGAAATAAATTAACAGAAGCTTTAGCTGTAAAGAATTATCATTTAGCCAAGATCTATATTAGTACAACCTATGCCACCTTATTAATTATTTCTTCTTGCTTATTTCTTTTTTTTTCTTTTTCGAACCGTTATATAGATTGGCAAACATTTTTAAATATACCTAAATCTGTCAAAGAGGATATTTCATTTGCAGTTCTAATAGTCTTCTGTTCATTTTGTTTACAATTTGTAGTTCAATTAATTAATACAATATTAACGGCTGCTCATAAGCCTGCTGTAGCTGGCTTAATTTTGTTAATTGGTCAAATATGTGGCTTAATAACCATATATATAATGACAAAAACAATTCAGGGTAATCTTATAGTTTTGGTTTTAGCCCTAACGATAAACCCAATCATCATATTTACATTAGCAAGTTTATATTTTTACAAAACTAAACTTAGAAATATAGCTCCTGCATTTTCTCATGTCGATTTTAGTTACTCAAAAAAAATATTCAAGGTAGGAGGTTACTTTTTTATTATTCAAATAGGATCTATCGTATTACTTCAGACAGATAATATCATTATTTCAAAATTTATAGATCCAGAATCTGTTACACAATTCAATGTGGCTCTTAAATTGTTTTCAACAGTAATTATGCTTTTTTCAACGATTTTGATTCCTTATTGGAGTGCTTTTACGGATGCAAATACAAAAAAGGATTACATATGGATAAGAAATAGCATTAGAAAAATTAGGCAAATTTGGTTTTATATTTCAATTATCGTGGTTCCTATTATATTGATGGTGTCAAAATTTATATATAAATTTTGGATTGGTGATTCAGTCAAAATACCTTTTAGCCTTTCTTTTTTGCTAAGTTTATATGTAATCGCTTATATCTGTTTGAATTTAAATAGTTACTTTTTAAATGGTGTAGGTAAGATTAGGTTACAAGTGTATCTTTATATAATTGTCTGCTTTTTAAATATTCCTTTGTGCTGTTTTTTGGCAGCAAAAATTGGCGTAAATGGTGTGGTTATATCCAATTTAATAATGTTTATAGGAATGAATATTATTCTTTGGATTCAAACTAATAAGATTTTAGCTCAGAAAGATAAAAATATATGGAGCAAATAAAAAAACATTGTGCAATCAGTATATCCTAAAAGAGATTTTTTTTTAAGACAAAAAAATTCAACAAAACCAAATTTAAGCGTTTTACTCCTGATTCATTTACAGCTTATTAATATTATCACAGGACCTGATATCATTTTAAAATTTTTAGGTTTTAGATATGATGATGTAGCTGAAATTGGGCTAGGATGGTTTACATTCTCGGTAAATTTTTTATTTATTTTATTGGACGTATTCGTTCTTCTTAATAATAAAACTAAAAGTCTTAAACTTATTTTAGAGGTAAAAAAAATCGGATTTTTTTTAGTTCTAATTTTTTTGTCAAGCTTTTTAGTTTTAGAAAACTTGTTTGAACAATCTCTTAATTTAATTTTTCTTACTATTGGTTATAGCATTAAAATTTGCAGTCTAATCATTTTATTTGATAAATATAATATTGAATTTTCTTCGATACTATTAAAAGTATTAAAAATACTAATGATAGTAATGCTTGTATATCTTGTTATTTTTTTTGGAAATGGTTTTTCAACAACATTAATAGGTCGATACCAAAGTGTTTTTAATCAGCCTAATACATTAGGACAGTTTTCTTCTTTGGCAATTGCAACTTTATTTTCGGAGAGATTATATATTTCTAGAAAAAATAAAAAATTTAATAATTATTCTTTTTTCTTTTTCTTATCAACTGCAATAGCTTTTGTGATAATCAGTCAAAGCTTCACAAACTTTTTATTAATTATATTAATAGTATTGATGTACTTCTTTTATGTTTTAAAAAACAAAATGTTACATGTTTTATTACTGATTTCAATAGCACTTTTTTCTTTTTTCTTTTTTACAAATTCTAAAGATCTATCGTTCTTATCATTTTCAGATGTTAATGTAACTTCTTCAAATTTTAATCGGGATTTAACTTTAACTGGAAGAACACAAATTTGGAGAGACGTTTTAGATAAAGTTCAATTTGATGACAAGACATTATGTGGTTATGGGATAGGGGGATTTTGGGGGAAAACTGGTGCTCCATCCTCCAAGATTGACAATGCTCTTTTTGCAGAAATAGGACAGTCACATAATGGAATGATAGATTTATATACACAATATGGGTTAGTTGGTATCTCTCTATTTGTTTATATTTTATTTACAATTTTGAAGAAATTATCAAAGTTAAAATCTAATTCTGCCCAAGTCATTTTTTTGAATTTCTTCTTTGTTTTATTTCTTTTTAACAACTTAGTAGAGTCTAGCTATCTTCAGCCTAAGAATTTTTTAAACATCATATTTATTTTAAATACAATTTACATTCTTAATCCTAAATATTTATTAGAATTTAGGAAAGCTAGATTAAACGCAATCAATATTTCTCAAAGTTAAAACTGAATGCTTTATAAATATATTACAGTTGCGATATGCACGTATAATAGACCTTTATTATTGCAGAAATGTATTGAATCTGTTTTAATACAAAATACCGATTATGAATATGAAATAATTGTTGTAGATAATGATTCAAGAAAAACGGCTCAGGAAATTGTCGAAAAATATGAAGCGAGAGTTCAATACTATTTTCAACCATTAAAAGGATTGTCCTTTGCAAGAAATATGGCGGTATCAAAAGCGACAGGAGAATTTGTTCTTTTTATTGATGATGACGAATATGCTGATCGAAATTGGCTCACAAATATGATCAATTGTCAGAAAAAATATTCTGCAGATGTTGTTTTAGGTAAAGTGATCTATGAAATTCCTGAATATTTTCCTTCTTATATTAAAAAGAGTTCTTTTTTTATTCGCAAGAATATAGTTACAGGTCAAGAAGCTAAAATAAATGAAGGATATACAGGAAATACTTTGGTTAATAGAAAATTATTTGATCTAAGAATTCCCTCTTTTCTCGAAAAATTTAATCATACAGGCGGAGAGGATTCTGATTTTTTTAATTTTTTATTATCAAAACAAGCAAAAATTATATTTTCAAATGAAGCTGTTATTTATGAAACTCAAGATAGTAAAAGGCTAAAAGTATCTTGGTTTTTTAAAAGAGGATATCGTTCGGGATATAATTATGCAAGTCATATTTTGAAAAATAACAATTTTTTTATTGGTTCAATAAAATTGATATATAGTGTTTTGGGTGGATTGTTTATAAGCTTTATACTAATTATTAGAACCATTTTTATTCCAAACAAATTTTACATAAAAACGTTAGCAAAAATTGGCAACCAATTAGGGAAGATTGGATATTTATTTCGTTGCCAAATTACAGATTACTCATAATAGTTTAATCAAAGCAATAAAAAGTTTAAAAAAAATGTAGGTTATGAATTCCAACAATCTTAGTTCTACAAGTATTGTCTCATATAGAATACATTTTCGTGTAAAAAAATTTGAGCAGAAATATTAATAAATGAATACTTTTTCTCCAATTGTACTTTTCACATACCGACGACTTGGTCCTTTACAAAAAACTATACAATCGTTAAAAGAAAACTATCTCGCAAGTCAATCAGATCTCTATATTTTTTCTGATGCAGCAAAATCAGATTCTGATAGCGAGGCTGTAAATGCTGTTAGGGAATATATACATTCTATTGATGATTTTAAAACTATTACAATTTTTGAAGCAGCAAGAAATAAAGGATTAGCAAGTTCAATTATAGATGGTGTAACCCAAATTTTGAAGATTCATAACACTGTCATTGTGTTAGAGGATGATCTTGTCAGCAGTAGAAATTTTCTAAATTTTATGAATGAAGCTCTTGATTTTTATCGGGAAGAACCAAAGGTGTTTTCAATTGCAGGATTTAGTATGCCTATTAAAAGTAATACAAAATTTGATAATTATTTTACTCAAAGATCCAGTTCGCATGGCTGGGCAATATGGAAAGATCGTTGGATGAGAATAGATTGGGCTGTTAGTGATTATAATGAGTTTAAGAGTAACAGAAAGTTAAAACATAGTTTTAATAAAATGGGCTCAGACATGTCAGGTATGCTAGATCGCCAGATGCAGGGAAAGATAAACTCTTGGGCTATTCGCTGGTGTTATCATCAATTCAAATACGGATTATTCTCCGTACATGCAATTAACTCAAAAATTGAAAATGTTGGTTTTACAATTGATGCAAGTAATACGACAGAAAAATATAATAGATTCAAGACAATTTTAGATAATGGAGTAAAAACAAGTTTTCTTTTTTCGCCACATATTCGTTTAGATCCAAAAATAATAAAACAGTTCACTAAACCATTTTCTATTCTTTTAAGAATAAAATATAAGGCGATTAATTTATTTCAGTAAAATTGAAAATTCTTATAATTCATACACGCTATCAAATGTCTGGTGGCGAAGATACTGTTGTAGAGCAAGAATTGAAATTATTAAAACAATACCATACTGTTGAGGTTGTTTATTTTCAAAATTATTCTGGATGGAAAGGGGCAATACAATTTTTAGCTTCAATATGGAATATTTATTCTGTTAAGAAGGTTAGAGAAAAAATAATAGAATTTAAGCCGGATTTGGTGCATATCCATAATTGGCATTTTGCTTTAGGACCACTGGTATTTAGGGAAATAAAAAATTTGGATGTTCCAATTGTTCACACAATTCATAATTATAGATTATTATGCCCGTCTGGTATTTTACTCAATAATGGACAATTATTTACTCATAGTTTACATCAAGAATTTCCATATAAAGCAGTCTTTAAGAAGGTTTATCGGTCCTCTTTTTTTCAGACGTTTTGGCTTTCTGTTATTATTTGGTTTCATAAAAAAATAGGTACATGGTCAAAAATTGAAAAATATTTATGCCTGACTTCATTTGCAGTTGAACTTTTTCAAAAATCCAATTTTGGCATACCTGTCGAAAAATTTACGGTTAAGCCAAATTTTGTAATAGACCATAAAAATAACTTGGAAACTAAAAGAGATAATCATTTTTTATTTGTCGGAAGATTGTCTGTAGAAAAAGGGATAGAAGTATTAATTGATGCTTTTAGAGATACTTCATTTGAATTGAAGATAGCTGGAGATGGTCCGTTAAAACAGCTTGTTATAGATGCAGCTGTAGACAATAAAAATATTTGCTATTTGGGAAGCTTAAAAAATGAAGAAGTAAAATTAGAGTTGCAAAAAGCGCAGGCTTTTATTTTTCCTTCTATATGGTATGAAGGAATGCCAATGACGATAATAGAAGCTTTTTCATGCAGTACGCCAGTTATAGCATCAAATTTAGGAGCTATGTCTTCTATAATTTCTAATAATTTCAACGGTTTTCATTTTGAAGAAAGGAGCCCTCAAAAACTAAAAGAAGCAGTAAAGTTATTTGACAATTTAATGCCAGAAGTTAAAAAGCACATTCAAGATAATGCTTATCAAACTTATAAAGAAAAATATTCAGTAAGCTCGCAATTATCATATTTCAATACTATATACATGCCAATTATTAATAAAAGAAGTGATAGAAATGATTAATAATTTATCATTTGAGCCCTGTCTCAATTATAAAATATTCAAGGATGATTTGTCTACTTGTTTCACTAGCAGAAAAACATTAATTAATACCATTAATCAATATTCGTATTGCATTGCTGAAGTAGACTTAACATTTAAAAAAGCGCTACAGGGATCTGATATTTTACTGCCAGATGGTATTGGAATTGTAGCCGCTGTAAAATTACTGAATAATAAAAAAATTTCTAAAATTGCCGGAGCAGATCTTCATCATTATCTATTAGATGATTTAAACAAAAAAAAAGGAAAATGTTTTTATTTAGGTTCTTCACAAAATACATTAGATAAAATTGTTCAACGCCTTTCAATAGAATTTCCCAATGTTAGTGTAGTAACTTTTTCGCCTCCTTTTAAAAGTGAATTTTCTGATGATGATAATCAACAAATGATAAATGCGGTAAATGATTTCAAGCCAGATGTTTTGTTTATTGGGATGACAGCACCAAAACAAGAAAAATGGTCTTATGGCAATAAAGAATTTTTAGATTCCAAAGTTATTTGTTCTATTGGAGCGGTATTCGATTTCTACGCTGGAACTGTAGAAAGACCTAACAAACTATGGGTGAATTTGGGACTGGAATGGTTCATTAGGCTAATTAGAGAACCACGAAGAATGTGGAAAAGATATTTATATTATGGACCAATATTTATTTGGCTGATTTTCGTAAAAAAGATAAAAACTGTTTTTAATTAAAAATTTTTTATCATGAAAATTTTAGAGCAATTATCAAAATATAAGTTTTCAAGATATTTCCAAATACTGTTCATATTGTGGGATGTGATATTGCTTAATACCGCAGTAATTATTTCAGGATTAATAAAATTTGAAAGTCTGGATAGGCTTTTTTTAAAGGAAGTACAAACAATATCGTTATTAGAAAATTTAATTTGGCTTGGGCTTTTATTATATAAAGATTCCTATAGAATTATCAGAGTCGAAACGATTGAATCTATATTATCAAGAACAATAAAAAAAGTTATTGTTCATGGATCAATTGTTGCCATTTTTGTTGTCTTTTTAGATTACTCCGATATTTCGAGATTTCAACTGCTTTATTTTTATATTTTTTTCTTTTCATTTTTAATGCTTTCCAGAATTTTTTCGATGAAAGTTTTAAAATATATCAGAATGAAAGGCTATAATTTCAGAAACGTTATCATTGTAGGAGCCAATGAAACTGGAAATCGCATTCGCAAAATACTGGCTAAAAATTTAACTTACGGTTATAGGTTTCTGGGTTTTTTTGATGAAAAGGAAAATATTTCCGATGCAATTTCTAAAAACCTTATAGGAGGATTTGAAGATGTTCAAAACTTTATTAGTAAGCATCAGGTTGATGAAATGTACATCACACTTCATATTAATGATATTGAGATAATTAATAAATTAATTCAAATATGCGAACAGCATATGGTACGAATTAAATTTATTCCAGACTTTCAATTGTACACTAAATCTAGTCGAGTTGAAATCTCTTTTTATGAAAACACACCTGTTTTAATGTCAAGAAGAGAACCTTTGGAAAATTCATTAAATCGAATCACAAAAAAGATTTTTGATCTGTGTTTTTCCTTTTTGGTTATAGTTCTACTATTTCCTTGGCTGTTTCCTATTTTGATGCTAATTATAAAAATCGAATCTCCAGGACCAGTTTTTTTTAAACAAGAAAGATCAGGAAGAGATAATAAACCATTTTCATGTTTAAAGTTTAGAAGCATGCGTGTAAATGAAGGTTCCCATAAAAAACAAGCCGAGAAAGGGGACAAACGTGTTACAAGATTTGGTGCTTTTATGAGAAAGACAAGTATTGATGAACTGCCTCAATTTTTTAATGTTCTGTTTGGTAATATGTCAGTTGTCGGGCCAAGACCACACATGTTATATCACACCCAAGCGTATAAGGAATTAATTAACAATTATTTGGTTCGTCACTATGCAAAACCTGGAATTACAGGATGGGCACAGGTAAATGGTTATCGTGGTGAAACAAAAGAACTGGTCGACATGGAAAACAGAGTAGAGTTTGATATTTGGTACATAGAAAATTGGAGCTTGCTCTTAGATATAAAAATCATCATAAAAACAGTTCTCAATGTATTTCATGGAGAAAAAAATGCGTACTGATTTAGTACTTCTATAGATTCAAAATATAATCCTAGCAGAATAATTTAGACTATTCCTGTCCTATAATTTTTTTAAAATCAAGTTTAATGAAATCTAAAATTAATTTTTTGATGAGAAACATCAGTTTCTTGTCAATCATACTTATTCTTTTTTCCTGTGCTTCAAAAAAAGATCTAATATATTATCAAAATATTGATTCATTGGAAACAAAGCAAAATGAAAACTCATATGAAGTTAAAATTCAGCCAGACGATTTACTTATGATTATCGTCTCTGCTGATGATCCTGAAGCAGCTTTACCTTTTAATTTAAAAACGTACAGTATTTCTAATAATAACAAACTTGATGTGACCCGAGGCCAAGAAACAGTTCAGACTTATTTGGTGGATTCTAAAGGCAATATTGAATTTCCAATCGTCGGAAGTATTAAAATAGGAGGACTTACACGTACAGAAGCCCTTCAATTATTGCAAAATAAGATTGGTAATTATATTAAGAAACCAATTATAAATCTTCGTATAACAAATTTTAAGGTTTCGCTGCAGGGTGAAGTCAATTTACCAGGGACTTATAATGTAGCTTCCGAAAGAATTACATTAATAGAAGCTTTAAGCATGGCAAAAGATTTAACAATTTATGGTAAAAGGGACAATATTCTTGTTATTAGAGAAACAAATGGTGTAAAAACATACAATAGAGTTGATATAACAAAAGCTGACTTTATGAATTCGCCTCTTTATTATTTGGCTCAAAACGATATTGTTTATGTTGAACCAAATAGAACAAAAGTCAATTCATCTGCAGTTGGTCCCAATACTTCTGTAATTATATCCGCTGTTTCTATTTTAGTTTCCCTAGCAGTTTTAATTTTTAAATAAAAACAAATGCAAAAAAGAGATTATTACAACGATTTTATCGATGATGAAATTGAAGATGACAACTTTAGAGAACAGTTGGAAAAATACTTAGTTCATTGGCATTGGTTTTTATTTAGCATTATTATTGGTTTAGTTGGAGCTTTTACATATTTATGTTATGCAACAAGAACATATGAAGCGCACACAACCGTATTGGTTAAAGATGAGAAAAAAGGAGGCATACTTTCAGAATTATCAGCCTTTTCAGATATCGGCCTTGGTGGAAGCATGAAAAGTAATGTAGATAATGAAATTGAAATTTTAAAATCAAGAAGCCTAATAGAAAAGACAATTAAAAAATTAAATCTTAATATTTCATTATTTGCTGAAAGAAATATAGTAGACCAAGATATCTATCAAGATGCGCCAATAAGTGTCAATTTTATAAATAGAACAGAATTATTTGATGACACTAAAATTATACTAAAATGTAATTTGTTAAGTTCTGGAACTTTTTTATTGAAGAATGAAATAGAAAATGAAGCAAATGTCAATTTTATTTTAACATCTAAAAAAGAGTTTAAATACGGAGAAAAAATACCAACAAAGATTGGTACTTTAATTATTGATAAAGCACAATTGTCTGACAACAACAAAACTGATCAATTTGAATCTATTTCTATTCAAATCAAACCATTCGATGAGGTTGCAGAAGATTTTAAAAAAAGACTCAAAATTGATCCTATAAGTAAAACAAGTAGTATTGTAGAGGTTTCAATTACAGATCCGGTGGCAAATAGGGCAGAAGCATTTTTAGATAATTTGATTAAGATTTATACTGAAGATGCTGCTGAGGATAAAAATCTAATATCAGAAAACACCTCTGAGTTTATTTCAAACAGACTTTCTTTGATAACAAAAGAACTTGATGGTGTAGAACAAAACGTAGAAGGATTTAAAAAAACGAATAGATTAACAGATATAAATTCTGAAGCTAAGCTATTTATCGAAGGATCAAATGAATATGATAAAAAGGGAGTAGAAACTGAAATTCAACTAAATGTCATTTCTTCATTGTTAGGTTTTATGAAAAACAGTACTAATTCAGACTTACTTCCTTCGAATATTATTACTGATAAAGGAGATGCAGGAGGTTTAATTAGCGCCTACAATCAACTGGTATTAGACAGAAACAGGATTTTAAAATCGGCAACAACTGACAACCCGTCTGTAATTAAATTAGACCAGCAAATTAATTCTTTGAAATCAAGTGTTACGGCTAGTTTAAATCGAATCCAGTCCAATCTCGAGATTCAAAATAAAAACATTAGAAATCAAGAAGGAATTTTAAACAATAAAATTGCTAAAATTCCAGTTCAGGAACGTCAATTAAGAGGGATAGCAAGACAGCAGAAAGTAAAGGAAGAATTATATTTATACTTACTTCAAAAAAGAGAGGAAACAGCAATTTCACTTGCGGCAACAGAGCCTAATGCAAGAGTAATTGATAGCGCAAAAGCGGAACAGACACCAGTTAACCCGAAGAAAAAAATTATCTATTTAGCGGTAGTCTTATTAGGGTTGCTAGTTCCATTTGTGATTATTTATGCGAATGACTTATTAGATACCAAAATCAAAAACAGCAATGATTTGGAAGGAAAAACACAAATTCCATTTATTGGCGAAATACCTTCTTGCAATGATATTTCTGAATTAATTAAATCCAATAGCAGAAGCAGCTCTGCAGAAGCTCTTCGGATTGTCAGAACCAATCTTGGATTTATGTTGAATAAGGTAGAAGAAGGTAAGGCTAAAACGATATTTGTAACTTCAACCTTTGCTTCTGAGGGAAAAACATTTGTTTCAACGAATTTAGCAGCAAGTTTTGCATTACTGGAAAAAAGAGTTTTACTTGTGGGAATGGATATTAGAAGTCCACGTCTCAATGAATATATGGATCTTCCTGTCGAAGGGCTAACGAATTATTTATCATCAAATGATCATAATGTTGACCAATATATTGTAAAACATACTGGGTATGAAAATTTTTATATACTGCCGGCAGGTGTAGTTCCTCCAAATCCAGCTGAATTATTAATGGATAATAAAAAAGTAGATCAATTATTCGAAAAACTAAAAAAAGAATACGATTATATTATTGTTGACACTGCTCCATCCAGTCTTGTAACAGACACTTTACTGGTTGCGAAAAACGCTGATACTTTTGTGTATATTATGCGAGCCAGATTTTTAGAAAAAAGAATGATATCAATTGCAAACGGATTTTTTAGAGACAAAAAACTTCCAAATATGTGTATTGTTCTTAATGATACAAATCCGCAACAAAAATACGGTTATGGATATGTTGAAAAAAGTTCGAAAGCAGGATGTTTCAAGAAACTTATCGGCTAAATTTATAAAAGAAAAAAAACGGCTCAAATATATTGAGCCGTTTTTTTTTATGACCAAGCCATTGTATAATATGTCCTTAATCTAAAGTTTCACAAGAATTGATTTAAAAATAGTATATAAGAATAATTAAAATACTATTTTCGTCATCCAGACTAAAAAACAAATCTTATCTAGAGAAATAAGCCGAAGATGAATTTTTTGCAAAACTTATCACGTTATCGTTTTTCGCGTTACTCCAAATTCTTATTTGTGTGCTGGGATCTTTTATTATTAAATTTTGCTATATATCTGTCTGCTATGGCGAGATTTGGAGATTTAGACAAGCTTTTTTTAAAAGACGAAAAAACGATTTCATTATTGGCGAACCTAATCTGGATAGCTTTACTGATGCAAAAAGACTCTCATAGAATTATTAGGATAGAATATATCGAATCAATTTTAAGAAGAACAATTAAAAAGATTTTTATGCATGTTGCGTTAATAGTCTTTTTTGTGGTTCTTTTAAAATATACAGACATCTCCAGACTCAGGCTATTGTACTTTTACCTGTTTTTCTTTGCTTTGCTCGTGATCTCTCGTTATGTGTTAATGAAGATCTTAAAATATATTAGAGCTAAAGGATATAATTTTAAAAAAATCATCATTGTAGGGGCTAATGAAACTGGGGAAAAGATGCGCAAGATATTAGCTAAAAATTTAACCTACGGATACAAATTTTTAGGTTTTTTTGATCAAAAAAATGAAATTGAAAATCATTCTATTCCTATTACAGGAGGATTCGATGATGTACAAGAGTTTATTATTAGAGAAAAAGTAGAAGAAGTTTATGTGGCTCTGCATATAGACAATATTGAAATAATAAATAAGCTGACAAAAATATGTGAGCAAAATTTGGTAAGGATTAAATTTATTCCAGATTTCCAGTTGTACACAAAATCCAGTAAGGTTGAGGTAGCCTTTTACGAAAATACACCTGTTTTAATGCTGCGTCCTGAACCTTTAGAATTAACAATTAACAGACTCATAAAAAAAATATTTGACCTCTGTTTCTCGATACTCGTTATAATTTTAATCTTTCCCTGGCTATTCCCAATAGTAATGTTAATTATCAAATTAGAATCACCAGGGCCAATATTTTTCAGACAAGATCGTTCTGGTCGTGACAATAAATCGTTTTCATGTTTTAAATTTAGAAGTATGTACGTAAATGATTTGGCACACGATAAACAGGCAGGAAAAGGAGATTCACGTATAACAAAATTTGGGGCCTTTATGCGTAAAACAAGCATTGATGAGCTGCCTCAATTTTTCAATGTTATTTTAGGAAATATGTCTGTTGTTGGACCAAGGCCTCATATGGTCAATCTAGCTAAAGAATATGGGGAACTAATAGATAACTACTCTGTCCGCCATTATGCAAAACCTGGAATTACAGGTTGGGCCCAAGTAAATGGCTATCGAGGAGAAACAAAAAAGCTCTCTGATATGGAAAATAGAGTGGAATGCGATATTTGGTATATAGAAAACTGGAGTTTGTTATTAGATATTAAAATTATAATTAGAACAATTATGAATATTGTTCAAGGCGAAGAAAATGCTTATTGATAGCTCTAAAAGTATTAAATCTTAAAAAAAGAATTATTTGCAATTACTTCTTTCAAAACAGAAACACTACTAACATTCACTTTTTGTTCAAAAGATCTGATATGCTTATTATGATGTATATCAGTTCCTGCAAAATCGTACATTCCCTTTTTTAGAAGCTGTTCTGCTGTCTTGTTAATCTCACTTCCATAATACCCAACAACAGAAAGTAAGTTTAATTGAAATTTACACCCCGCCTTTTTTAATTTATCATATTCATTAAAGTTTTTATGATAAAACAAATATCTTTCCGGGTGAGCCAGAACAGGAATATATCCTGCTACTTGTAAATCAAAAAGTATCTTATAAAGCTGTACAGGAGCATTAATGTATGACATTTCTACCAGTACGTAATTATCTTTTAAAGTTAAAAGCTTTTCAGTTCTAAAGTGCCTTTCAAACCAATCATCCATAAAATATTCAGCAGCAGCCTTAAAAGGTATTTTTATTTGATTTTCTTCTAATGCATTTTGTGTTTCCTGAAGTTTTGATTGTATAATTTCAGAAGAGTTATTCCAAACATAATGACTGATATGCGGTGTCGTGATAATTTGACTTATTCCTAATTTTTGAAAAGATTTAGTAAGTTCAATAGATTTCGCAAGAGATTTAGCACCATCATCAATTCCTGGTATAAGGTGAGAATGAATGTCAACAAAACTGCCGTCAAGCAAGTCTTTTAATGCAGGTTTCGATTTAAAGAATGTGAACATGGGGTAAAGCTATGTAACTCAATTTATAAGTGACAAAATTAACATAGAAATTGTAATAAGACATTTTAGAATTATACTATATTTGATTTTTAGTAAAAAAGTAAAAAATTATGAAAATAAAAACGAATTTGTTTAATCAGAGAATTATTTCTATAGATGCTTTGCGTGGAATTACAATTTTTGTAATGATTTTTGTAAATGAACTGGCAAGTATTCAAAATGTTCCTCAATGGATGAAACACATGCCTGCAGATGCAGATGCAATGACTTTTGTAGATTTAGTTTTTCCTGCTTTTTTATTTATTGTCGGAATGTCAATTCCGTTTGCTTTTAATGCCAGATTACTAAAAGGAGATACTACAAAAACAATTTGGACCCATACTTTCAAACGAGCTTTGGCACTTATAATTATTGGTGTTTTTATGGTTAATGCCGAATATGGTTATGATGCTTCTAAAATGATAATTGCACCTGCTTTTTGGGGACTTTTGGCGTATGCCATGCCAATTCCGATTTGGAATAAATATCCCAGAGATTTTCCTTTCTGGCTCAAAAATGTACTTCAATACGGTGGAATTTTGGTTTTAATTGCACTTTACTTTCTGTACATTCAAGACACGGGAGAAAGAGGAATGACTCCAAAATGGTGGGGAATTTTAGGACTTATAGGATGGGCATATCTTTTTACAGTGGTTTATTATTGGCTGGTGTCTGGAAATCTTTGGGCAATGATCGGATTTTTAGTTTTTTGCGTGGTAATGAATTCTTTAAATCTTACCGAAAATTCATTTGTTCAAAACATTTCATGGCTCAGCTTTATTGCAGGTCATCTTACACATGCTGCTTTAGCCTCTGCAGGGATAATTATTTCGTTATTGTTTTTTGACCGAAAAATCGAAAACAAAATGAATTGGCCGGTTATTGGTTTTATAGTTTTGTTTTTTACCGTTGGATTTGCTCTCCGACCTTATTTCGGGATATCAAAAATACACGGAACTCCATCTTGGACAATGCTGTCAGCAGGAATTTGCACAATCTTATTTTACTTTCTGTATTGGTTAATGGAAGTTAAAAAACAGACAAAATGGAGTGACTTTTTTATGCCGGCCGCTGCAAATCCGTTATTGATTTATATTTTGCCGGGCGTTATTTATTATTTCTGTAAAGCATTCAATATTCATATTATTCCGGGATATTTTAGAGAGGGAGTTCCTGGGATTATTTGGTCTTTGGTATTTTCTACGATTATGCTTTTCGTGATGAAAATCTTGAACAAATATAAAATTCAGCTGCATCTTTAGTTAGTATTCAGTCTCAGTCTCGGTCTCAGTTTCCAGTCTCAGTATTCAGTGTTAAAAACTGAAAACTGTCACTGTGACTGAAAACTAAAAAAAGACCGATTTTATCCGTAATATATCTCCAGAAACTGGATTGTAATTTACAAAGTTGAATTTGCATAAATTGTGAATATCTAAAACTTTTCCATCTGGAAGTTCGTCTTGTTTGAAATTTGACCAAGGAATTTTTATCGTTCTAAAGTGGTTTGGAGATGCAGGCAGACTAACTCTTGGGTGAGAACCGCCGTGCACACAGCCAGTTCCTTCAGGATTTCCTTCTCTGGCTTGTAATTTTATAATCTGAGTAGATTGATACGTAATTTCAACATACTTTGATTCGCTGGAAAGATTTGTAGAAATTCCGTCATTCGTTTCAGATGCTGTGATCATTACATTCAGTTCTATTTCGCCTTTTGGATTATCTTTCGCAGTAACAGAAACAATTCCTTTTTGTAGACGAACAGAATTAATTGTTTCTTCATTCTCTTTAACAGGACCAGCTATAAACCATCTATTCGACTTTACAAGATCTTGCTTTTGTTGATCATTTTGAGAAAAACAAAAAAGGGAAAAAAGTAAAAAGTACACAAATAGATAACGCATAGGAGTTTAAAATCAAATGTTTAGATATTCAAATGTAACTTTTTCTATTCATTTTAAAATTCTTTTTTATTCACTTAAAAATTTGACTATAATTCTTAATAAAGTTTTAAATTTGTAAGAAGTGTTTTTAAAATATTGTAAGTGAATAGTTTAAGAATTGTATCAGCACTCTCTTTTTTCTTAATCGCCTCGTTTTGTAATGCGCAAAACGATAGTATAAGTATGGGAAATCGAGACATTCTAGATGTTATTCATAGAATTTTTGATAAAAATGATACAATCAAAAAAGACAATCAAAAAAAACTAGCATTCTCTTTGCTGCCAGTTCCTGTAGATGTAAATTCCAATACAGGTTTAGTGGTTTCTTTTTTAACTACATTTTATTTAGGCGAAGATCATCAAAAAACTAAAATGTCTCAGGTTACATTTTCCCCTTATTTCAGTTTTACGAAACAATATGTTTTTCCTATTCAGACTTATGTTTATACCAGTGAAGATAAGTGGAATTTTATTGGAGATTATCGGTATATGATTTATCCGCAGCTTACTTATGGATTGGGCGAACATGAGTCAAAAAAAGAAATGTCAACTCTCGATTATCAGCAGTGGCGTTTTTATCAGTTCATAACCAGAAAAATTATTGGTAATTATCGTTTGGGAGTCGGTTTTCTTTTTGATAATTACCAGAATATTTCTGAAGAATCTTATATAGATGAAGAAACAGATTATTTTAAATATATGAATGGCAATTATTCTGATGAAAGTTCTTTTGGTTTTGCTGTTCAAGGTTTATACGATTCTCGAAAAAATATTATAAATCCAGAACAAGGATTGTATGTAGAAGCCGATTTGCGAATTAACACCAGCGGAGTGGAAGGAGATAAATGGCAGTCATTGTATATTGATGCTCGAAAATATCATTCATTTAGTACAACCAAACACAGAGTCTGGGCATCAAGAGCTTTTTATTGGTCAACCTTTGGCGGAAAACCACATTATTTAGATCTTCCAAGTATTGGCTGGGACCGCGACGGAAAAACAGGGCGCGGTTTTACCAAAAACAGATATAGAAGTAATGCATTGATTTATTTTGAAACCGAATATAGAACGGATATTAGCCGAAATGGATTTTTTGGTGCCGTATTTTTTACCAATATTTCCTCGGTTTCTAAGTTGGATACTTACGATTTTAAAAAATGGAATCCAGCTGTGGGAACAGGAATTCGGATCAAATGGAACAAACGAAATGGCAGCAATCTCGCGCTGGATTACGGAATTAGTAAAAACGATTGGTCATTGCGTTTGGGGTTATCAGAAAATTTCTAACTTTCGACCCAAATTTACAGATCAAATATTCATGCAGTTATCGATTATTATTCTCAATTATAATGTCCGTTACTTTCTGGAGCAATGCATTTTAAGTGTTCAGGAAGCGATTGCTGCAATTGAGGCCGAAATTATTGTTGTAGATAATAATTCGTCAGACGAAAGTGTTTTGATGATGCAGGAAAAATTTCCAGAAGTTACTTTGATTCAAAACAAAGAAAATTTTGGTTTCCCGAAAGGGAATAATATTGGTTTTCGTCAAGCGAAAGGAAACTACATCTGTATATTAAATCCCGATACTGTTGTTGCAGAAGATACCTTTACGAAGGTTCTGGCTTTCGCCGAAAGGCAGCCCAATCTCGGCATTATAGGCTGTAAATTAATTGACGGGACAGGAAATTTTCTGCCAGAAAGTAAACGCGGTATTCCCACGCCTTGGGTTGCATTTACTAAAGTTTTTGGGTTGTATAAAATCTTTCCCAAAATAAAACTTTTTAATCAATATTACGCACAGCATTTAAGTGAAAACGAAACGGGAAAAGTTGATATTCTAGTTGGGGCTTTTATGTTTTTAGAAAGTAAATTATATCAAGATTTAAATGGTTTTGATGAAGATTGTTTTATGTATGCCGACGATATCGATTTGTCATATCGTGCGCTTCAGAAAGGGAAAAACAACTTTTATTTTCACGATACCACAGTTTTGCATTATAAGGGAGAAAGCACAATAAAAGACGAAAAATACATGAAACGTTTTCAGGAAGCTATGAATTTCTTTTATGCGAAACATTTTAAGAAATCATGGTTTTTTAGTTTTTTCATTCAAGTTGGAACTTGGTTTTTCTCTATTGTAAAAATGTTTCAGGGAAATGTAAAAGAAAAACCATTGCCAGAATGCTATATTTTGTACTCTGAAAATGCGAATTTATCTGAAAAACTAGCTTCGATTTTAGAAAATAAAGTTAGTTTTTTGAATTTGAAAAAAGAAAAAATGGTAAATTCGTGCCTGATTTTAAAGGGTAAAAAGACAGAGATCATTTTGGATAATCAATATGTTTCATTCAAAAAATGTATCAATATAATAGAAACTCTTAAAGATAAGAACATTACTTTTAAGATTTTCCCTAAAAGAACAGCTTTTATTATTGGAAGTAATTTAAGAAATGGGAGAGGGGAAATCAGAAAAATTAAGTAAAAATTATACAAAGTGTAATTTATATTTAATTTTTTCAGTAATTTCGCAATCAGAAAATCAAAATCATCCTTTAGAATAACAATATGGCAAGATTTGAATTAAAGCTTCCAAAAATGGGAGAAAGTGTCGCTGAAGCAACTATTACAAATTGGTTGAAAGAAGTTGGAGACAAAATTGAAGCTGATGAAGCAGTACTTGAAATTGCAACAGATAAGGTTGACAGTGAAGTACCTAGCGAAGTATCAGGAATTTTAGTTGAGCAGTTGTTTGGTAAAGATGATTTGGTACAAGTAGGGCAGACTATTGCTATTATTGAAACTGAAGGCGGTGCGGCACCAGCTCCAGAAACAAGTTCGGTTGAAGAAACTGCTGTTCCTGAAGCGGCGGCTGAAATTGAAAAAACAATTGAAGCAGTAAAAGAAACTGTAACCACTGCAGAAGATTTTTCAGGATCAGAAAAATTCTTTTCTCCATTAGTAAAAAACATCGCGAAAGAAGAAAATATCTCTCTAAATGAGTTAGAAAACATGGCTGGATCTGGAAAAGACGGCCGAGTTACAAAAGAAGATATTTTAAAATATATAGAAGATCGTAAATCTGGTGTTACAGCATCACCACAAACAGTTGAAGCTCCTAAACCTATTGTTGAAGCGCCAAAAGCAGTTCAGACACCAGAGCCAGTTGTACAAAAAAGTCAGCAGGCGGTTCCAGTTTCTGTAAATGGAGGCGACGAAATTGTAGAAATGGACAGAATGCGTAAACTGATTTCAGGATACATGACAGCTTCGGTTCAAACTTCTGCTCACGTACAATCGTTTATTGAAGTAGACGTAACAAACATTGTAAAATGGAGAGATAAAGTAAAAACAGCTTTCGAAAAAAGAGAAGGCGAAAAACTTACTTTTACTCCAATTATGATGGAAGCCGTTGCAAAAGCATTGAAAGATTTCCCTGGAATGAATATTTCTGTCGATGGCGATTATATCATCAAAAAGAAAAATATCAATTTAGGAATGGCAGCAGCACTGCCAAACGGGAATTTAATTGTTCCTGTAATTAAAAATGCAGATCAACTAAATCTTGTTGGAATGGCAAAAGCGGTTAACGATTTAGGAAACCGTGCGAAAGCTGGAAAACTGAAACCAGACGATACGCAAGGAGGAACTTATACAGTTACAAATGTGGGAACATTTGGAAGTGTTTTTGGAACGCCAATTATCAATCAGCCTCAAGTGGGAATTTTGGCGCTTGGAGCGATTCGTAAAGTTCCAGCAGTAATAGAAACTCCAGAAGGAGATTTTATTGGAATCCGTCAAAAAATGTTCTTGTCGCACTCTTACGATCATAGAGTTGTAGATGGGGCATTAGGAGGAAGTTTTGTGAAAAGAGTAGCAGAATATTTAGAAGCTTTCGATGTAGATAGAGATTTCTAAAAATATATTATAAGTATAGATTTAAATCCGATAAGTATAAAAACTTATCGGATTTTTCTTTTGTAAGAAAAGGTTAGAAATCAAAGCGTCAACTAGAAGGTGACCTATTTTTGAAAAGTTAAAATTGCGAATTGAAAGCTTTTTTCGACAAAAAAAATGAGAATAAACGAGGAAATTCGGCTTTAAAAATTACATTTGTAAACTTATAAAAATTAGAAATGGAACTCAAACTAAACAAGCCAATTTGCTTTTTTGATCTCGAAACAACGGGAATTGATATCGGTAAAGATAGAATCGTAGAAATTTCAATATTTAAAGTTTTTCCTAACGGAAATAAAGAAAGTAAAACCTGGTTGGTTAATCCAACAATTCCAATTCCTCCGCAAACAACGGCAGTTCATGGTATTACAGATGAAAAAGTAGCCAACGAACCAACCTTTGCAGAGCTTGCTCCGCAAGTTCATAATATGATAAAAGATAGTGATTTGGGTGGTTTTAACTCAGATCGTTTTGATATTCCGCTTCTCGCAGAAGAATTGCTTCGTGCAGGAGTAGATTTTGATATGAAAAATAAAGTTTCTGTAGATGTTCAGACTATTTTTCATAAAATGGAAGAACGTACTTTAAGTGCTGCTTTGAAGTTTTATTGTGGAAAAAGTCTGGAAAATGCACACTCGGCAGAAGCAGATACAATGGCGACTTATGAAATTTTAAAAGCGCAGTTAGATCGTTATCCAGAATTGGAAAATGATATGAGATCGTTGTCTGAATTCACAACCCGTAAAAAAATAGCAGATTTTGCCGGAATGATCGCTTTTGATAAAGACGATGAAGAAATTTTTACTTTTGGAAAACATAAAGGTGCTAAAGTTGAAAAAGTTTTAGAAGCAGAGCCAGGATATTTCAGCTGGATCCAAAATGCTGATTTTCCTTTATATACCAAAAAAGTATTAACAGCAATTAAATTAAGAAAATTAAATACGAAATAAGTTTCTAAGACGCTAAGTTTATAAGTCGCTAAGTTTTTTTGCGTAGTTTTTATTAGAATCTTACCGTCTTAGAATCTTAGAACCTAAAAAAAAAATGAAAATTATCTGTGTCGGCAGGAATTATGCCAATCATATAGAGGAATTAAAAAACGAGCGTCCAACAGAACCAGTGGTTTTTATGAAACCTGATTCGGCAGTTTTGTTGAAACAGCATCCGTTTGTAATTCCAGAGTTTTCTGAAGATGTTCATCACGAACTTGAAATAATCGTAAAGATTAATAAGGTTGGAAAATATATTGAGCCTAAATTTGCTCATAAATATTATGATGAAATTAGTGTTGGAATCGATTTTACAGCACGTGATCTGCAGAGTAAATTAAAAGAAAAGGGACTTCCTTGGGAAAAAGCCAAAGCGTTTGACGGTTCGGCAGTTATTGGCGATTTTTTGCCAAAAACTAATTTTGTTTCTATGGAAAATCTTAATTTTGAATTGAAAAAAAATGCAGAGACAGTTCAAAAAGGAAATTCAAACATGATGCTTTGGAAAATAGATGAACTGGTTTCTTATGTATCTCAATTTTTTACATTGAAAATTGGAGATATTATTTTTACAGGAACGCCAGAAGGTGTTGCAACTGTAAAACCAAATGATGTTTTAGAAGGCTTTTTAGAAGATAAAAAATTATTCAGAATACAAGTAAAATAATGGCTTTAAAATACAACCTTTCGAAAGTGTATGCGCTTTCAGACAACGATCCTGAATTTGTAAACGAAATTTTAAATTTATTTGTTACAGAAGTTCCCGAAGATTTGAAACAAATTAAAGAGGGAATAAAGAAAAAGGATCATAAATATGCCTATTCATATGCGCACAAAATAAAGCCTACTTTAGATTTAATGGGACTAAATGTGGCTTTTGAAGAGATTTTGCAAGTTGAAGCTTGGACAAAAGCAGAAGGTAAGAAAAAAGATATAATTGAAACTTTTAAAAGTATTAAAATACAAGTTAAAGAAGCAATCAAAGAGATCAAAAAAGACTTTGATTTGTAAAATATAATACCCAGCCCAATTCTTGTTTTTATAAAGAATTGGGTTTTCTTGTCTAAATCTAAAAGATTCGTTTTTTGTGATTTGGATTAAATATGATGAATCTTATAAAAGTTCATCACGAATAACTTCTTCTTATAATAAACCTGTTCGTAATTACAGGTAATATTCCTTACATTGATATGAAAGCAGCAATTATAACAATTGGAGATGAAATCTTAATTGGCCAAATCGTAGATACAAATTCAGCTTTTATTGCCAAATCGCTTGATAGAATTGGAGTTGAAGTAATAGAAATGCTTTCGATCAGTGATGATAAAAGGCATATTTTGGACACTTTTGCCTTACTGCAAAACAAAGTGGATGTGGTAATTGTAACCGGCGGATTAGGGCCAACAAAAGATGATGTTACGAAAAAAACATTCTGTGACTACTTTAACGACGAATTGGTTGTAAATCCAGAGGTTTTGGCGCATGTAACGCAATTAATTGAAGGTTTTTATAAAAGACCAATTTCGCAGCTTAATAAAGATCAGGCTTTGGTTCCGTCAACTTGCACAGTATTGCATAATAAAGTGGGAACTGCTCCGGGAATGTGGATGAAAAAAGAAAATACCGTTTTTATTTCGCTTCCAGGTGTTCCTTATGAAATGAAATATTTGGTTGAAGAAGAAATAATTCCAAAAATAGTTCGTGAATATAAACGTCCATATATTATTCATAAAACCATTTTAACTTACGGTCAAGGTGAAAGTTTAGTTGCAGAACGTATTGAACATTGGGAAAATAATCTGCCTGAATTTATAAAACTTGCTTATCTGCCAAATCCAGGGCGCGTACGTCTAAGATTGACCGCAAGAGGAACAGATAAAGAGCTGTTGGAAACTGCAATAGAGGAAAATGTCCGTTCGTTAGATTTGATTATCCATGACATTATTGTGGGATATGAAGAGAACGAAACCATAGAATCTGTGGTTGGTAAAATTTTAACCAAACAAAATAAAACAGTTTCAACGGCAGAAAGTTTTACTGGTGGAAGAATCGCGTCGCTTTTATCGGCTGTTCCGGGCGCTTCAAGCTATTTTAAAGGAAGCGTGGTCTCTTATGCAACCGAAACTAAGATAAATGTTTTAGGAGTTTCAGAAGAAATAATTAAAAAGCATTCTGTGGTAAGTGCAGAAGTTGCATCTGCTATGGCTTTGAGTGTGAAAAACTTACTCAAAACCGACTACGGTATTGCTACGACTGGTAATGCGGGACCTTCAAAAGGTGATTCAGATGCAGAAATCGGTACTGTTTTTATTGCTTTGGCGACGCCGAACGAAGTAATTGTAGAAGAATTTAACTTCGGACAACCTCGTGAAAAAGTGGTAGATAGGGCAACAGTTAAGAGTTTAGAAATATTGCAGAAAGAAATTTTAAAATTTGTGCAATAATTTTTTGCTACAATGGTTTATTTTTCTTTTCTTTGCACCCTGATTTTGAATAACGATAAAAGATAAGTATAATGTCAAGAGTTTGTGACCTTACAGGTAAAAGAGCGATGGTAGGAAATAACGTTTCTCACGCTATGAACAAAACTAAGAGAAAGTTTTCTGTAAACTTAGTTAAAAAGCGTTTTTATCTTCCAGAAGAAGATAGATGGATTACTCTTAGAGTAGCAGCATCTACGATAAAAACAATTAATAAAAATGGAATCACTGCTGTTTTGAAAAAAGCACAGTCAGAAGGATTTATCAAATAATCTTTTCCTAAATAAAAATATATAGCAAGATGGCAAAGAAAGGTAATAGAATCCAAGTAATTTTAGAATGTACTGAGCACAAGACTTCTGGTGTTCCAGGAACTTCTAGATATATTACAACTAAGAACAAAAAAAATACTCCAGACAGATTAGAGATTAAGAAATTTAATCCAATCTTAAAAAGAGTAACTGTTCATAAAGAAATTAAGTAATAATTAGAGATTTTTGTAAATCTCGAATGGTTTAGCCATGAGAGTTTTATAAAAGCTTCAAATAACATTTGAATCATGGCAAAGAAAACCGTAGCATCGTTACAAACATCTTCTAAGAGATTATCAAAAGCCATCAAAATGGTAAAATCTCCTAAAACTGGTGCGTATACATTCGTAGAATCTATTATGGCTCCTGAAGAAGTTGATGAATTCTTGAAAAAGAAATAATTACAATTACATTATATAGAAAAGCTACTTTCTTTCGGAAGTAGCTTTTTTATTACCTATATTTGTCTATAAATTTAAAGAAACGCAGTAATTGACTTTTTTTAATATGAATTTCTGTTTAAATTAAGGTTAATTGAAAAACAATTGCACTTTCTTTAAAGATTTGGATTTCTGATCTAAACAATCAAGAGATCTAATAAATCTAAAAATCTACTAAAATGAGTTTTTTTAAAAAATTATTCTCTACCGAAAAAAAAGAGACTTTAGACAAAGGTCTTGAAAAAACAAAAACTACTTTTTTCTCTAAGTTAAGTAAAGCCATTGCTGGAAAATCTAAAGTTGATGATGATGTTTTAGATAATCTGGAAGAAATTCTTGTAGCTTCAGATGTTGGCGTAAATACAACTTTAAAAGTAATTTCAAGAATTGAAAAGCGTGTTGCTGAAGATAAATATTTAGGAACAGATGAATTGAACCAAATTCTTAGAGAAGAAATAGGAGCTTTATTATCTGAAACCAATACAGGTGAAGCAACTGAATTTGAAATTCCGAAAGATAAAAAACCTTACGTTTTAATGGTTGTTGGAGTTAACGGTGTTGGTAAAACTACAACAATTGGTAAGCTGGCTTATCAATTTAAAAAAGCAGGTCACAAAGTTGTTTTGGGTGCGGCAGATACTTTTCGTGCTGCAGCAATTGACCAATTACAAGTTTGGGCTGATAGAGTTGATGTGCCTATTGTAAGACAAAATATGGGAAGTGATCCAGCTTCTGTAGCTTTTGATACTTTACAGTCTGCAGTTGCTCAAAATGCTGATGTTGTAATTATAGATACCGCAGGACGTCTTCATAATAAAATCAATTTAATGAACGAATTGACCAAGGTAAAGCGTGTAATGCAAAAAGTTGTTGCCGATGCGCCTCACGATGTACTTTTGGTTTTAGATGGTTCTACAGGACAAAATGCTTTTGAGCAGGCAAAACAATTTACAGCGGCGACAGAGGTTACTTCATTGGCTGTAACTAAATTGGACGGAACTGCAAAAGGCGGCGTTGTAATTGGAATATCAGATCAATTTCAAATCCCGGTAAAATATATTGGTGTCGGCGAAGGAATTGAAGATTTACAAGTCTTTAATAAGTATGAATTTGTTGATAGTTTCTTTAAATAATTTAAAATGAGTTTTGAGTCTATAAAAAATATACCAGCGATTGCTTTTTATTTTGCAAGCGTTATTTGTTTTGTTTTGGCAAATGTATTGAGAGATAACAATCTTTCTTTTTATTATATTTTGCTAGTGGCTGGTATAATTTTATTCTTTTTAGGTATTTTGAAAAGAATAAAAACTAATCGTTAGTTTTTTAGTAGAATTTTATTTCTAAAAAAAAATATTGAGCTTTTAAATATAAAAAGGGTCTTTAAGACATTTTATATTTAAAAGCTCATTTTTTTATTGATACAAAGCATTAATCTTTTCCCATAAAGTTTTATCAAAATCTGATAAAGCTAGATTTACATTGTCGGCTGCGTCTCCCATTCTAATTACAACCATTTTCTTGCTTGGAACGACATATATTTTTTGATCGTTTTTTCCTAAAGCCATGAACATGTCATTTGGACCAGTCGGAATTACGCTTCCTTGAAATGTAAGCTGCGATTGTGGTAAATGATAAGAGCTTTTGCCGTTTAGCCACCATAAATAACCATATCCTAGATTAATATTTTGTGATGTGGCGGTTGCTTCATTAAAAAAAGATTCGTTCAAGATTACATTGTTTTCCCATTTTCCTTTATTCAGCATTAATAATCCAAAGCGCGCCATACTTCTTGTGGTACTTGTATAAACGCTGTTTACTCCAATCTGTACCCAAGTACCATTCATGCCTATTTTATCTCTTAATTTGGCATTGAAATAATTCTCCCAGCTTTGTCCGCTGGCTTTTGCAACAACATCTTGTAGTTTTACATAAACATTATGGTAAGCCCATCTTGTTCCTGCATCAGCTTTATAAATTAAATTGGCTGGTTCAACTTCATCGGTACTGTCATCTAATCCAGAAGTCATAGAGAGTAAATTTTTGCAGGTAATTTGGTTTTCTTGAGCAATTGTTTCGCTTGTCCAGCCAGTTCCAATGTAGTCGGATACTTTATTGTTAATGTTTAGTAATCCTTCTTGCTGCGCAATTCCAGTTAATGTTGAAGTTAAAGTTTTTCCGGCGCTTGCCCAATACCAATTTGTTGTGGCTGTATGATTGTTGAAATAATTTTCTAAAACAATTCGTCCGTTTACTAAAATCATAAACGATTTGGAATGTTTTAGTTCTAAGTAATCTAGCAGTGGTTGAACTGCATTTTGATTCCATTTTAAATCAGTCAGCGATTTTGTTTCCCAAGCATTTCCAGTTAAAGGAGGGAAATACATTGTTTCTGTTGGAGTTGAATCTGGTTCTGTTGAATCTTTACTACAGCTTATAAACGATAAGGCCGCTAGAATTGTACAAATAGTTTTAGTCATGTTTTTTGGTTTTGGTTTAGGGTTTGACTAAAAATATATAAAATAGTTTAATGTTAATAAACTTATTTCTTGTTATGTGGAAATTTACTGATCATCAGATCCCCATTTTGTACCATCAACAAAGACAATATAATAAGCTCTAATTTTAGTTATTTTATCAGCATCTGTAGAAAAGTCTTCCCAGAATTCTGTTCTGCTTTCGCCAGATTTTATTAAGGATATTACCTTTTCAGTAAATCTTCCGTCGGCATAAAAATATCTTCCATTTGCGGGTTTGTCAAATGCATTTTTACAGAACCATTCAAATTTAATGGCTTTAATATTTTTCTTTCCTGAGTTTTTGTAAATTAATTTCAGGTCTTTGTGATTGGAATAGTCGTTTTTTAATAATGTAGCTGCTGTAATTTTTATGGGTGAAACTTCTTTTTTGCTTTTTAAAGAATCGTTTTTTATTGGGTCAGTATCTTTTAAGTTTGAAGTGATTGTCTCTACACTTTGTTTCTTAGTTTTTTCTGGCTTTTCGCATTTTGAGAATATTAGTATTGGACTAAAAAGTAATATCAATATTTTTTTCATCTTTTTTGTAGAGATTTTCAAAAGTAATTTGGATTTGAAATTCATTAAAAATGTGAATATCTTTTGCCTTTAAAAGTTTTTATGTTGTTAAAATAGGGTAATTATTATAAGGGGTATTAAAAAGATTGTTTTGGATAGGCTCAATAAATTAAGAGATAAAGCATTTCTTTTGATGATTATAAGTTTATCTTTGTAGTTCGCTAAAAATTTCTTTTGAAAACTGAAGCACTAGCCCTGATGGAAGCGGCATCCTTTTACTTTTTTCTTTAAAAAGAAAAAGATATAGCGGACAGCAGGTATCAGCTCCTTAATATTATAATAATTATGAAGAACACTTTTATGATCTTGGTTTTGTCAATCTTGTTTGTAAGTTGTAAACAAGAAATAAAACCGACGGATATTACTAAACTAAACGGTTATTGGGAAATTGAAAAAGTAGTTTTTGACAAAGGCGAGCAGAAGGATTATAAAATGAATGAAACATTTGATTTCTTTCAAATTAAAAATAATAAAGGTGTTCGAACGAAGGTAATGCCGCAGTTTGACGGGACATTTTTAACGACAGATACATTTGAAAATGTATCAGTTCGCTTTGCTGGGGAACATGTCTTTTTAGATTATAAAACAGATTATGCAAAATGGAGTGAAGAAATTATTTCGCTTTCTGATGAGCAGTTAGTGGTTAAAAATCCACAAAAAATAGAATATCATTATAAAAAAGCGGGACCAATTAATCTATTGAATGATGGCGAAAAGAATAAATAACGAGTCTACAATAAGTGCAGTTTTGCAGCAAATTATTCAGGTGAATAAATTACAGCCTGGAATGGATCAAATCGATGTTCGTGATGCTTGGAAAAGCCTTATGGGCAGTGGCGTAAATACTTATACAAGAAATGTTGTCCTAAAAGGCAGTACACTTTATGTAGAATTAGGATCTGCAGTTTTGCGTGAGGAATTAAGCCACGGAAAATCTAAAATTGTTAAAATGATTAATGAGGAGTTAGGACGCGAGGTAGTAAAAGAGGTAATTTTGAGATAGCTCTTTTTAATAGGATTATTTTTAAAATAAAATAACACTTCTATTGTGGAGTGTTTTTTTTTGCGATACATTTGCGCGTTATTTTTTGTAAGTAACATCCCTTTAATAACCCAATAATTTAACAAACAATGAAAAATTTTTTACTTATTTTAACCGTATTATTTGCCTTAACTGCTTATTCTCAAAAGAAGAAAGTTGCTGTAGTTTCTTTTTACACTGACAAAACAATAGATCTTTCAGATTTAGGTTTAAATAGCATTGCAGCAGTAACAGATTTAGGAAATAATCCAAATTTTAACCTAGCGCCTATTTTAGAGAAGTATCATAATGCTTTTTTTAATGATTATGCTAAAAAATTTCCGTTTGATTTAGTTCCAGAAAGTGAAGTAACACAAAAACAAGAATATATTGATTTTACTCCAAAATTTGCTAGAGAAGGAGATGCAGGAAGCACTATCATTAATTATCCAGGATATAAATATATATATGAAGGAATAAATGGTTCAACTAATGAAGTAGCATCTGCTAAAATTTTTAGTGAGAAGGCTGACGGAGTTTTATTTACAGAAATTCATTTCGCTTTGCAAAAAGGATTTGCAGTTGGCGGAACTGGAACCGTTAAAATGAGAGCTTATGCAAGAATCGCTTTATATGACAAAAATGGAAAAAAAGTATTTGCATTTAATGAAGGAGCAAATTCTAAGAAAACTGGAACAATTGTAGGAGGAATACCTGTTTTGTCTTTTGATAAAGTATTACCAATGTGTGAAAGTGCATTAGATGAGCTTCTAAAAGATTTAGATGGAAAAATTGAGAAAATGGTGAAAAAGACGTCTGATAACCTTTAATCCATTTATAATTAAAAAATAAAAACCCGCTTCAATTGAAGCGGGTTTTTTATTTGATTGAAAATCAAAATTCTTATTAGAATTGCTCTCTTCCTGCAAAGTGGAATGCGCTTTCGATAGCAGCGTTTTCGTCGCTGTCAGATCCGTGAACTGCATTTTCTCCGATTGAAGTAGCGTATGCTTTACGAATAGTTCCTTCAGCAGCTTCAGCAGGGTTTGTAGCTCCAATTAAAGTTCTGAAATCTTCTACTGCGTTATCTTTTTCTAAAATAGCAGCAACAATTGGTCCGCGTGACATGAATTCAACTAATTCTCCGTAGAAAGGTCTTTCTGCGTGAACTGCGTAAAATGCTTTTGCATCAGCTACAGTTAGTTGAGTTAATTTTAATGAAACGATTTTGAAACCACCATTAGTAATCATTGCTAAGATATTCCCGATGTGTCCGTTTGCAACAGCATCTGGTTTAATCATTGTAAAAGTTCTATTTGTTGCCATTTTATATTTTATTAAATTTTGTGCAAAAGTATACTTTTTTTATCAATTGATTTTAATAAATTCATAATTAAAACTTGATAGAAAGGTGTTTTGGTTAATAAAAATGTCTTTTGAGAACCATTTAAGTAATAATTAGCGATATGCTGTCGTGCATTTAATATAAAAAGCATAATTATAATAATAAAAAATACACTTTGGTATGTCTTTATATTAGATCTAGTTAAATTGTTTTATACTTTGAAAATCAGTTTGTTTCTGTAAAAAATCCATAAAATAAATGTCCAGATTGCTACATAAGTTAAAGCACCTGCGAGAGATGCTGTCATTGGATTGCTGAAAAATGGTGCAATTCTGAAGCGGTATAAATAATCTAAAAGATTGGTTTGTTCTTGTGGGTTTTGCGGATTTTGAAATCGAATCATAGTCAATGCCTGCGGAATAATCTGTGAAGCAAAGAATACAATCATTGGATTTACACCCCAGATAACAAATAACTTAAAACCTTTTTTATATTCGGCAATATCAATTATATAATACAGTAAAGCGAGACAAGTTGAAGCTAAACCTGTAGTATACAAAACATAACTGCTGCTCCAAAGTGATTTATTAATTGGAAATACAAAATTCCAAATTAATCCTCCGATAATTAAAGCGATTCCGGCAATTGCCATTTTTTTTGCCTTTTCGGTTTTTAATATATTTTGCAGTAATAGTTGCCCTATCAGTAAACCAATAATTCCGTTTACAATTGACGGAATCGTGCTCAAAATTCCTTCAGGATCCCAAGTATTAGTTTCATGGTACATATGTCCTTTTAGAAGTATACTGTCGACCCAGGCTGCTAAATTGGTTCCTCGTTCTAAATTAGCTTCTCCAATTCCAGGAACAGGAATTAAAGTCATAACTGCCCAATATCCTAGAAGCAAAATAGCTCCCGTAATAATTTGTGTTTTCTTGGAGGTTTTTAAATATAAAAGTGAAACAACAAAATAGACTATTGCAATACGTTGTAAAACTCCTGGAAGTCTAACGTCTTGGTAGTTTTCGAAACCGCCGTAGGCTAAAATGAGATAGATTAGTAATATACTGAAAGCTAAAATATTTTTTACTTTAGTACTAAAACTTCCCATTAAGGCATATCCAACAGCAATTGTTACTGCTAGTCTAGCAATAAGTAACGGAATTCCGTCTAGACCAAATAATTGAATTTTTCCAAAGAAGTTAAAAAATATACCAAGACAGAACATTCTTAGAGAGCGAATGAGTATTTTATTAAATGTAGTACCGTCGTAAATTTTGTCCGGCATTGCAAGTGGAACTGCAACTCCCATTATAAATATAAAAAACGGAAATACAAGATCGGTTGGTGTACAGCCGTTCCAGTGTGCGTGTAAAAGCGGCGGATAAACATTTCCCCAGTCACCGGGATTGTTTACAATAGTCATTAATAGAATAGTCAGTCCGCGAAAGACATCAAGCGAAATTAGGCGTTCTCTTACCATTTGGTTAGTTAGTTAATAGGTTATAAAAATAATTCTATTTGGTTTGAGAGAGCAATAATCTCGGAAATGAGCTGGTTATTTGTTCCGAAATACTTACTTTAATTTTTTAAAGATAATTATTTTAGGTGATTATGATGTTAAAATTATTTTCCAAGGGTTTTAATTTCTGAATTAAAAGCGGAATTAGCTGTTCTCCATTTTCTAGATAAAATTCAGAGAAGTTTGCCTGACGTTCTTGAAGACTATAATTCGGAAACAATTCGCATTGCAAATCAGTTACACGCTGTAATTGATCTTGGAGTTTTCTCTTTTGAGCTTTTAACAAACGTTTTTCCAGATTTTCTAAACCTTTTTTCTGCTTTACTTCTTGTGCTTTTACAGCGCCACTAAAAGATTTGTCGGTCTTTTCAGCCAATTCAAAAAGGTAATTAAATTGCTTTTCAAGCGCTTCTTTTTGTTCAGTTAAATCAATTGGAAAAGGAGATAGTTTACGGGTAATAGTATTAATTAAAACTTCAGATTTACTAAATAAATCTTTCCAGCTTAAATTTAAATTATCAGCTTTTTTAGCTTGTTTTTCTGTAGCTAAAAGAACCGAATTTCGAACCAATAAGATCGGGAAAGTAATGTTTACGGCATCAAAAAATGCTTTTAATTCTAACCAATAAGCAATTTCACCGCCTCCGCCAATGTAGCAAAGATTTGGCAGAATAATTTCCTGATATAACGGACGCATGATTACATTTGGACTGAATTTTTCAGGATTGCTGTCAACTAATTTTAGAATTTCTTCTTTAGAGAATGAAATTTTAGTGTTGTTAACCCAATATTTATCATCTTCAAAAATTATTCGTTCGCGGAGTTTATCTTCTATATAAAATAAATTAATTTCTCTCGGATTTACCTGAATAGTATAATCTGAAAGATTTTCAATCGATTTTTGAACTTCCTTAAATGACGTTTGATTTTCTAACTCATTTTTTACATATGGAATAAAAACACGCTTTAAATCGGTATTGTCAGCATCTATAATAACTAAACCGTAATTTGAAAAAAGACTATTTGCCAAGAAACGTGTAGCATCAGCCAGATTTTCATGTTTTAAATAGGCTTCTTCAAATAGATCTTTTAAAGTATTTGCATTTGAGCTTGAACCTAATTCTTTAGAATAAACTTCAAATAAATCTTCTAGCCCTTTTGTAGATAATCTGCCAACAGGACCTGTACTTTCGGCATTCCAACGGATTTTTTTTCCTTTAAAATTAAAATAATTAATTTCTTCAAAATCGTGATCTTCTGTAGCCATCCAATATACAGGTACAAAATTATAAGAAGGATATTTCGATTTTAATTCTTTAGTTAAATTAATAGTAGAGATAATTTTATATAAGAAATACAACGGGCCAGTGAATATATTTAATTGGTGGCCAGTTGTAATTGTAAACGTATTTTCTAACGCTAAAAGAGTGATGTTATGTTGAGTTGATTCTGAAATATCAATATTTTCATATTGTTTTTTTAAAGTATCAACTAATGCAGTTCTATTATTGTTATCAAAATTAGATGCTTTTTCTGCAATCTGTTTTTCGAAATTTTCCAGTGTAGGGAAGTTGTTGTACAGCGGTTTTAATTCTGTTTTTTGATCTAAATAATCTTGCATCAATTTAGAAAAATATCCAGAAGATTGAAAGCTGATACAGTCGGTAGGCATAATTTTAAATTTATTTTTGACAGCTGTAAATTTAATGAAAATATACAGTTAAAAAGTCTTTTAACGATTGCTTAAGATTTGATTTTTAAATTTTCTTTTAAAGTTCCTGTAATCAAGTTTTTAAAAACAGATCAAATGCTTATTTTTAAAATATAAAATACATGAAATTTGTTAAAAAGCATAAGTGTTCTAAAACTAATTCTATTAAAGATAAATTATTGGTAATGAAACTATATTTTTGTAATCAAAAAAAAAGTTATATCTATTTTACATGAAAACGAACCCGAATCAAAAGAACTCCCTAAAACATGTTCTTTTTGGAAGCCTTATTGGCACGACAATCGAATTTTTTGATTTTTATATTTATGCCAACGCCGCGGTGTTGGTTTTCCCTCAGTTATTTTTTCCAAGTTCAGATTCTACAATGGCGACATTAGAATCTTTAGCTACTTTTTCAATTGCATTTTTATCCCGTCCGTTAGGTTCTGCTTTTTTTGGACATTATGGAGATAAAATCGGTCGTAAATTTACTTTGGTTGCAGCTTTGCTGACTATGGGAATTTCGACAGTTACAATCGGATTTTTGCCAAGTTACGCCAGTATTGGTGTTGCCGCTCCATTATTATTGATGCTATGCCGTTTCGGTCAAGGTGTTGGTTTAGGAGGCGAATGGGGAGGAGCAGTTTTATTGGCGATAGAAAATGCACCGCCAAATAAACGTGCTTGGTACGGAATGTTTCCACAATTGGGCGCTCCAATAGGTTTGTTACTTTCTGGTGGAACTTTTCTACTATTAACGGATTCTATGAGCAATGAGGATTTTATGGAGTATGGGTGGAGAATTCCGTTTATTGCCAGTTCGCTTTTGGTAATAGTAGGTTTTTATATTAGAACCAAAATTACGGAAACCCCTTCTTTTGAAAATTCTAAAAAAGAACACGAAGAAGTAAAAGTCCCATTTTTAGAATTAGTTAAATCATATAAAAATCAACTTATTTTTGGAACCTTTGCAGCGATTACAACCTTTTTAGTTTTTTACTTAATGACAGTTTTTACATTAAGCTGGGCAACTTCGGACTTAGGAATTGTAAAAAGAGATGGTTTATTAATACAATTATTTTCGGTATTGTTTTTTGCTATTTTTATTCCAGTTTCGGCTGTAGTGGCTGATAAAATCGGACGTCGTAAAATGCTTATTATTGCGACGGCGGCAATCGCAATTTTCGGCTTTTTCTTTTCTTACTTTTTAAGCTCAGGAAATATTGTTTTAGTGACCACATTTGCCTGCATAGGAATGGCTTTAATGGGATTTACTTACGGCCCGCTTGGAACTTTTCTATCTGAGTTATTTCCAACAAACGTTCGTTATTCAGGTGCTTCACTAACTTTTAATATGGCAGGAATTCTAGGCGCTGCTTTCGCACCTATGATTGCGATTTGGCTGGCTTCAACTTACAGTGTGAGTTACGTAGGTTTGTATTTAACAGCTGCTGCGTTTATTTCTTTAATTTCATTTTTGGTAATTAGTAAAGACGAGCATAAATTTTAATTTATACCTAGACAATAAGATTTAAGCAAAGTCCGCAACGTATTAATTTACCTTGCGGACTTTCTGTTTATTTATCTTTTTAAACTAAAATGACCCCTAAATTCTGTTCCATTTAATCTTTTTACAATAAACCAATAATCTGCGGCAGGTTCTTGATGACCGAGATAGGTTCCGTCCCAAGAAGCGCTTGGAGCTAATTCTTTAATGAATTTTCCATATCTGTCAAAAATTTTAATTCCTGTATTTGGTGCTAAATAATCTGGATCAATTGTCCAAAGGTCATTAAAGCCATCACCATTTGGAGTGAAAAATTTCGGAAAAGGAAGTTGCTCAACTAAATTGATACAATCACCAGTTGTTGCTTCTAAAATATTTATTGTAATTGGAATTCTATTACTTTCGCAATTGCTTATGGTTTGAGAAGCATAATAGGTAATTCCATTTTCTAGGAATATTTCTTCAGATAAAGTATTATTTGAGGAAGTACTTTCATACCATTTTATATTTTGTCCAATAATTTCAATATCATTAATGGTAGCATTTTTTTGAATGCAAAATTGCTGTGGAGAATTAGCAATTGGATTTGGTGTATCTTGAATTTTTACAGTAATTGCTAATCTTTCGCTTTCGCAGTTGTTTAGAGTTTGCGAAACATAATAAGTTCTATCGTTTTCCAGTACAGTTGTACTTGGTAAAGAATATGCGGAAAAGCCGGTGTCGTACCATTTTATATTTTGTCCAATAATTTGAACATCACTTAAAGTTGCATTTTGTTGTGTGCAGAAAGATTGTGAGAGATCGGCAATTGGTTCTGCGGTATTGCAAACATTAAATTTAAGAATCCAAAAATCTTGCAGACCACTTTTGTTTTCAGTTTTGTCTCCAGAAATATCAGATTGTGACCAGCCGGCAATAACATAAGAACCATCATTAGATTGAACTATAGACTGGGTCTGATCAACACTAGAACCTCCAAAAGCCTTATCCCATTCCAATATATTATTTGAATCTAGTTTTATAATCCAATAATCGCGGTTACCTTGAGAAGCTTCTGTTTTCATTCCAGAAATTCCTGAGTAAGACATTATTCCTAGAACCAAACCATTATCAGATGTTAATCTCATATTAGAAAAAATTTCAGTATCATCGCCTCCAAAATTCTTCTGCCAAATTAATTGTCCATTGTTATTTAATTTTACAAGCCAGACATCATTAGAGTTATTTATAGTGTTTTCTGTTTTATCACCTGATATTCTAGAAGAAGAATCTCCACCAATAAAATAGTTTCCATCAGCTGTTGCTATTATTGATTTTGCATAATCTCCATTATTTCCGCCAATAGTATTTTGCCAAATGATGGATCCGTCAAGATCAAGTTTTAAAATCCAGTAATCAAAAATTCCTTTGGAATTTTGAGTTTTGTCACCAGATATATTAGAACTTGAAGATGAGACTACAACATACTTATGATCATTTGTTTTACTGATAGATGAAATTAAATCGGCAGCATTTCCTCCAATTGTTTTTTGCCAGACTATTGTCCCTAGATTATCTATCTTGATAACCCAGATGTCAATACTGCCTTTCGAGTTTTCATTTTTATCGCCAGAAATATTAGAATCAGATTCTCCACCAATTAAATAACCTCCGTCTTCAGTTTCAATTATACATGTTAATCTATCTGTACCAGTTCCTCCATATGTTTTGTCCCAAACGATATTTCTATTAGAATCAAGCTTTACAACCCAATAGTCGTCACCTCCTTTAGTATTTTGAGTTTTTTCGCCAGAAATTCCAGACGAGCTATATCCGCCTAATATGTAACCTCCATCTGTGGTTTCTTTCGCAGAAACTAAGTGGTCGTTGCTAGTACCGCCAATAGTTTTTTGCCATAACAAATTACCAGTTAAATCATCAAGTTTAAAAAACCAAAAATCATTTTGTCCTCTTGAGTTTTCATTTTTATCTCCAGAAATATTTGAGTATGAATATCCTCCAGAAATGTAATTTCCGTCACTTGTTTTTTCTATGAAGTCACACCAATCATAATCATTACCACCAATAGTATTTTGCCATTGAATATTTTGTGCTGTAATTGATGCTGTGAAGAATATGAAATATAAAAGTAAAGTTTGTTTCATTTGACTATTTTGGATGTCGACAAATGTAGTTAAATATCCTACAATACAAAATCAGAAACTTAAAACAGAGCGGCTAAAAATCTTTAACTTAAAAGTCTCCAAATATCTCGTATTTTTGCAAAAAAATAATTCCTCTTGAAAACGAAACTTTTTGTAATTACGCCTCCTTTTACCCAACTGAATACTCCGTATCCGGCAACGGCATATATAAAAGGTTTTCTGAATACCAAAAATATCGAATCGGCTCAGGCTGATTTGGGGATTGATGTGATTTTAGAATTGTTTTCGAAAAAAGGATTAATTGATTTGTTTCAAGTTTCAAGTTTCAGATTTGAAGTTGCAAACATTGAAGTTTCAGATAATTCCAAGAGAATTTTTGCTTTACAAGACGAATACATCAAGACGATTGATTCTGTAATTCAGTTTTTGCAGGGGAAAAATCCAACTTTGGCATTGCAGATTTGTCAGGAAGATTTTCTGCCGGAAGCTTCTCGTTTTGCACAGTTAGAAGAACTCGATTGGGCTTTTGGAACAATGGGAACACAGGATAAAGCCAAACACTTAGCAACTTTATACCTCGAAGACATTTCCGATTTTATTGTTGAATGTGTCGACGATAATTTTGGTTTCAGCAGATATGCCGAACGTTTAGGCCGAAGTGCAAATTCTTTTGATGAATTGTACGAAGCACTTCAACAGAAACCAACTTATATTGATTCGATTTTGATTTCGCTTTTGAAAGCAAAAATTGAAGCTATAAAACCAACTTTGTTTTTAATTTCAGTTCCTTTTCCTGGAAATTTATACAGTGCTTTTCGTTGCGCACAATGGGTAAAACAGAATCATCCCGAAATTAAAATTTCGATGGGAGGCGGTTTCCCAAATACAGAATTGCGTTCAATTTCTGACAAACGTGTTTTTGAATTTTTCGATTTTATCACTTTAGACGACGGAGAAGTTCCAATTGAAGAATTAATTTTTAACTTAGAAAATCCAGATTACAATTCTTATAAAAGAACTTTTTTATTGGAAAATGGAGAAGTAGTTTATAAAAATAATTCCTTAAAACACGACTACAAACAAGCTTATGTAGGAACTCCAGATTATTCAGATCTGCCGTTGGATAAATATATTTCAGTAATTGAAATTGTAAATCCGATGCATAGAATGTGGAGTGACGGACGTTGGAATAAGCTTACAATGGCGCACGGCTGTTATTGGGGAAAATGTACTTTCTGCGATATTTCATTAGATTATATAAAAGTCTACGAACCCGTTGCAGCAAGTCTGCTTTGTGATCGAATGGAAGAATTGATCGAACAAACTGGACAAAACGGATTCCATTTTGTTGATGAAGCTGCACCGCCGGCTTTAATGCGTGCTTTGGCGCTTGAAATTCTAAAAAGAAAACTGGCCGTAACCTGGTGGACGAATATTCGCTTTGAAAAAAGTTTTTCAAAAGATTTATGTTTACTGCTAAAAGCTTCTGGTTGTATTGCTGTTTCTGGTGGTTTGGAAGTAGCCTCAGATCGATTATTAAAATTAATTGATAAAGGTGTAACTGTAGAACAGGTCGCGAAAGTGACTCGAAATTTTACTGAAGCCGGAATTATGGTTCATGCGTATTTAATGTACGGATATCCAACGCAGACCATTCAGGAAACAGTTGACAGTCTCGAAATGGTGCGTCAATTGTTTGAAGCAGGAGTTTTACAATCTGGATTTTGGCATCAATTTGCTTTAACAGCACATAGTCCTGTCGGATTATATCCTGCAAAATTTGGCGTAACCAAAAAAACAGAAGCAATTGGAACTTTTGCCAATAATGATATTGATTACACAGATTCTACAGGAATTAATCATGATAAATTCAGTTTCGGATTAAAGAAATCACTTTTTAATTTCATGCACGGAATCTGTTTTGATTATGAATTGCAAGACTGGTTTGATTTTAAAATTCCGAAAACCAAAATTCATCCCGATTTTATTTTTGATGCACTTCAGGAACAAAATGATTTCAATACAAAACCAAATGCAAAAGTGGTTTGGCTTGGCGGAAAACCATCTGCTGAAATTTTTATAAAATCGAAAAAAGGAAGAAGCTGGGAAATGATGTCTTTAACCTTTCACGATAAAAAAGAAAGTTTCAATATTCAAACCAGCAAAGAAGAAGGGGAGTGGCTGATTTCAATCTTGTCTAAAATTTCAATTTCAAGTGCTAAAAATTATACCTTTCAAGAAGTGAAAAATGATTTCGAAACTTCATTAGAAGATTTCGAATTATTTTGGTATTCTAAACCTATAAATACGCTTCGTGAATTTGGATTATTAGTGCTTTAATACTCCAAACATTCACCATCTTTAGGAATAGACGTTTTTATTAAAAGCCCATGATCTGAAAGAGCAGATCGTAATTGCAATCTAGTTGTTGGGCAATGATTTAAAGCTTCTAAATGATTGGCAAGAACTTTTCCTGGAGCAAGGGTTGCAAATTTCAAAATGTCATCCATTCGCATTAATAATGGCTGTCCGATATCTAATCGCGCAGTACCGCAGGCGACAATCGAAATATCTGGTTTTAGCTGTGTTAGAACTTTTTCGACATGTTCGGTAAAAATAGTGTCAGAGCTTATATAAATTGATTTTTGATCTGCCAATTCGATAAGAAATCCCATGACATTTCCCATAAGTTTAGAGATAAAACCGTAACCATGAATGGCAGGAATTCCAGTTATTTTTCCGTCTAAAAATTTTTGAGGTTCCCAATATTCTAAAGTTTGAATAACAGTCAGTCCTCTTTGAAGAAGTGCTTTTTCGTCCTTTGAACTGCAGATTACAGGAACACTTTTTCTTCGTAAAAATACTTCGCCGGCTTTATCAATATGATCTGGATGCAAATGAGTAATTAAGCAATGTGTAACCCGGCTTAATATTTCTCGGCTGTTTTTTGGCAGTGCCACCAGCGGATTTCTTTTGGGCTTGTATCTAAAAATAGTAAAAGGCGGAATTGTTTTTCTTTTGCCTAACATTGGGTCCACTAAAATGACATGCTTTTCTGTTTCAATCACCAAAGTAGCATTTCGCAAATGATGTAATTTCATATCAAGGAAATTTAGATATTAAAAATACAAAGTTTTTCGAAAATTTATTTACAGATTTTTCTTTATTTTTAGCAGAATTGTGATTTTATCCAATAGAAAATCGAAACCCAATGCCATGAAGGTTTTCAATTGAGATGCCTTGTTCATTTGCTAATATTTTGCGAAGACGCGAAATAAAAACATCAAGACTTCTACCCATAAAATAATCGTCTGTTCCCCACAAAGAGGTTAAGATTTGTTCGCGCTTTAAAACCGAATTTTTATGATCTAGAAAGAGTTTCAATAATTCGGCTTCACGCTGGGTAAGACCTACTTTTTCTTCTTCATTAAAAAGAATAAAATTTTTAGTGTCAAACTGATATTTTCCTACTTCATAAATAGTTTTTACAGGCGCAATATTTTTTTGAGAACGTTTTAAGAAAATTTCAATTTTCAAAAGTAATTCCTCAATACTAAAAGGTTTTACCAAATAATCATCGGCTCCCAGACGTAATCCTTTAATTCTGTCTTCTTTTAAAGTTTTTGCCGAAAGAAAAATGATAGGAATATCAAGATCGATTTTTCTAATAGCTTCTGCCAAATCAAAACCATCCATTTTTGGCATCATAATATCAAAAATGCAGATATCAAAATCTTCTTCTTCAAAAGTTTGCAACGCCGCTTTTCCGTCAGAACAATGAATTACTTCATAATTATTCTGCTCCAAATTATCTTTGGTTAAAAATGCAAGAGTTTCGTCGTCTTCGGCATAAAGTATTTTGAAATTTCTCATTTTTTATAAGGAATTGATAAGGTTATTGTTACGCCTTTTTCAACATTGTTTTCAGCTTTTATTTTCCAGTTCTGTAGTGTACAGATTTCTTTCACATAATATAAACCGAGACCAAATCCGTTGACTTCATTACTTTTCTCGTTCTGAACACGGTAAAATTTATCAAAGATAAAAGATATTTTTTTAGGAGTAATCCCGATTCCATTATCAATAAACTCAAGTTTTAAACAATTTTTATCTTCGGTAATTTTGATTATTACTTCTGGCTTTACGCTGCAGTATTTTACAGCATTATCCAATAAATTATAAACTAAATTAGCAAAATGAAAAGTATCAGTTTCTATTGAATAATCATTCGATGAAGTTTCAATTGTAAAAACAGCATCTGGATATTTTAAATTGATATTTGAAATTGCTTCTTCAATTATAGGAACAATTAGGATATTCTCTTTTTTAAGTTCTAAAGGAGCATAATCTGCTTTTGCAACATTTAGAATTTTTTCAATATGGCTATTTAACTTATTTCCTTGACTAATAATAATATCGGTATAAGTATATAACTTTTTATCTTCTTTAATTGGCTTTTGCTCAATTAGATATTTAGAAGCGATAAGAATAGATGCCAGAGGCGTTTTAAACTCATGCGTCATGTTATTGATGAAATCACGCTGTAATTCAGAATATTTTTTTTGCTGTAAAAGTTTAAAAATAGAATAAACATAAATCAGTAAAATTAAAATTAACGCCGTTGAAAGGATAAACCAAAAACGCATAGAACTAAATAAATACGTAGTTTCATTAGGAAAACGTACAGCGAAATAATAAACCAGATTTTTATGCTTAGGGAAATAAACAGTTTTTTTGCATTCTGCTTTTTTCTTTGAAAGCGAAATATAATCACCATAAATCATTTCATCACTCTGGCAGTTGTACATCGCGTATTCAAAATCTGTAGTGATATTCATTTTTTTGAATTCCGTTTTTAGATAAAACTCTAAAATTTCAGGTTCAAATTCATTATCGACATTTACAATATAATAATCGTTGGATATTTTCTGTACGGGATTCTGTACCGGCAGTTCATGATTTGTTCCTTCATAGAGCTTTTTTGCCACTTCCAGTAAAGCAATATGTGCTTTCTGGCTTAGCTTTTTTTGTTCAATTGTAAAAGCCTCTTTTGTCCATAACAATTGTGCCACCAAAATACTAATGATGGCTACCAATCCTAAGAGAATGATGCTGTTGAGTTTATTAATTTTCAAGAATAAGGAATTTTAAAAGTGTAATATTAATCAATTTTACCCTGAAAATAAGCGATTAACAAGTCATTAACAAACATTTGAAAGCGGTTAACAGCGATTTGGTTTTGTCTGAAATACCTTTGTAATATCAAATTAGAACTATAAACCATTTTAAATATATCCGTTATGAAAATGATTAAAATTTCGATGTTAGCTTTGGCTTTAGGGCTAATGTCTTTTTCGGCGATTGCTCCAGTAAAATCTTTAGTTTCAGAGACTAAAATTTCAGAAACTTCGGCTTCTACAATTACTTGGAAAGCAGAAACAATAGATGTTGGACAAATTCCACAAGGAACTCCAAAGGCAATTGTTTACGAATTTAAAAATACTGGAAAAACAGCTGTTGTGATTACAAACGTTAAAGGATCTTGCGGTTGTACGGCTACAGATTACACCAAAGAACCAATTCAGGCTGGAAAATCTGGAAAAGTTACTGCAACTTACAATGCTGCAAACAAAGGTGCATTTACAAAAACAGTTACTGTAACAACGAGTGCAGAAACAGCACCAAAAATCCTTACTTTAAAAGGTACGGTTATCTAAGAATTTTAATAGGTTGGTTATATGGCAAGCTCCAGACAAGTAATTGTTTGGGGCTTTTTTTATGCAGTTTAATTACTTTTAAAATCAGAAAAAAAGATAAATAAGATTTATTTGCGAAGACTTTGATTTAATAGAATTTTTTCTACTTTTAATAAAAAATTCTGGTATGAAAATTTGGTATTCGCTTATTATTACGGTTGTACTTTTTACTGTTTTTTCGTGTAACTCTAAAGCAGATAAAAAAGAGGAAAATTCGATAAAAACAGTTGAGAAAATTCCAGAATTAAAACTTACAATTGACAGTACTCGCGTTGCTGCATTTTATGAAAGTTATCCGAAACTTTCAAAATTTAAAAGTGATGTGACTTCTTTATATCAAAAAAATAAATCAACTCAATTATGGCAGGACAATAAAGGCGTTGTAGAATTTGGTAATACTTTATTCAACCAATACAAAAATCTGGATCAAGAAGGATTAAAAGCAAATTTTCCATACAGCGAACAATTGAATTTGGTTTTTGATAATAATGCTGCCAAGAAATTATCAAAGGAAGATACTGATTTACTTCTTTCTAATCTCTATTACTATTATGCCGAAAAAGTATATGGAGGATTTGATGAAAAAACGGTTATTTCTTTAGAATGGCTTTTACCTCGTAAAAAGTTCAATTATCAAGTACTTTCAGATTCTATCTTTAAAAAATCGACCATTTTAGACGATAAGAAAAGAAAGATGTTCAGCCAATATTATAAACTTCGTGATGCTCTAAAAGAATACAGAGAAATTGAGAAAAAAGGAGGCTGGAAAACCATTGAAACGGGAGATGATTTTAAAAGTTTAAAATTAGGCGATTCTTCAAATGTTATAGCTCAAATTAGAGAAAGACTTTTTATTACCAAAGATCTTAAAGAAGATAATAAGAGCGCAGTTTGTGATACGGTTTTAATAAAAGCCATGAAAAACTACGAACTGCGTCATGGTTATGCGCCAAAAAATATCATTTTAGCAGAACATATAAACGATTTGAATATTCCAGTTTCTGACAGAATAAAAACCATAATCGCCAATATGGAACGCTGCAGATGGATTGATCCTGAATTGGAAAAAGGGAAAAAGTACATCGAAGTAAACATTCCTGAATTTAAATTGTATTTAATTGAGGATGGAAAAATTGCTTTTACTTCGCCTGTTGTTGTGGGAAAAGCAATGACAAAAACCGTAATTTTCAGCGGAATGATGAACAATATTGTTTTTAGTCCGTATTGGAATGTGCCGCCGAGTATTATTTCAAAAGAGATAAAACCAGGAATGGCGAAAGATAAAAACTATCTTCAAAAGAAAAATTTAGAGTGGAATAACGGGGCAGTTCGCCAGCTTCCAGGAAAAAATAATTCTTTAGGATTAGTGAAGTTTTTGTTTCCAAATTCAAGCAATATTTATCTGCATGATACGCCTTCTAAGAGTTTGTTCGAAAGAGAAAGCAGAGCTTTTAGCCACGGCTGTGTGCGTGTTGCAAAACCTCGTGAATTGGCAATTGAATTATTAAAGAAAGATCCATCGTGGAATCCTGCCAGAATCGATAAAGCCATGCACGCCGGAAAAGAAAGCTGGTATACACTTAAGAAAAAAGTTCCCGTTTATATCGGATATTTTACAGCGTGGGTAGACCGCGAAGGGCAGTTGAATTTCTATAAAGACATTTATCAAAGAGATGAAAGTCTGTTGAAACTATTGACGGAAGAATAAAATTTTAAATTCCAATTCCAATAATAAGCTGGATAAATTCCAAATTCCAAAAATGGTTTTTTAAATTTTGTTTTATTCAGAAGGGAAAAAACGAACCCAGAGATTAATGGATTAAAAAGAATTATATAAAATGGGTGCTAATCTTTTAATCTGTGGCAAAAACTATTTAGATAACACATCAATACATTTATAAAAACGTTTGGTGTAATGTTCTGTATCAAGAGCTGTAATCGTAACTTGCTGTGCTTTTCCAGATGAGGCGTGAATAAATTTAGAATGCATTCCGTTGGCTTCGCATATAATTCCAAGATGACCAACTATAGTTTTGTCTTTGTAACCGTAAAAAACTAAAATATCTCCAACCTTAAAATCTTCAGGTTTTAGAGCTTTTCCCAAATTCTTATAACCGCTAGAACTTCTAGGCAATGTCAATCCAAAATTGCTATACACATAACTTACAAAACCAGAGCAGTCAAAACCTTTTTTCGGATTACTGCCTGCGTACAAGTAAGGTGTTCCTAAATATTGTTTGGCATATGCAATAATAGAATCCCGATCAATTTCGGCTTCAATTTTAGGATATTGAGTTATTTTTTGTTTCTCTTCCCTTTTTACAGTGAAAGAAGAAAGCAAAAAAAGAGCAAGTAAAAAAATATAAAGGATTGATCTCATTTTTTTAGTCTAATATAAGTTGAAACGTTAAAGATAAACCGTTATTTTATTCTAAAAGAACAAAAACACCCTTTAATAGTACAAATAGCATTCGTTATCCTTCAAATGATGTGTTTATGTGGTGTTTTTTTATTGCATTTTGACATTTTAGTATCTTTCTGTCTAGTTCATTTCAAATATATTTGTGAATCGTATTTATATTTTAACAAATAAATTATGTTTCCCAAAAAAATAGCTCTTTTAATTTCGTTTTTGCTGATTTCGATCGTTTCGACTTCGCAAACTCAAAATTCAAGTAAAACTTTTTTATACCAAGGCCGAATTGATAAACTTCAAAACGATAATGTCATTTTGATAGGGACCGCTTCTTCGGTTTCGTTTAATTTTATTGGAAATGAATGTTCAATTGCACTTCAGAGTGTAGATTCTTACGAACATTATAATTATGTTCAGTTGGTTTTGGATGGAAAATATATTGGGAAAATCAGGATTGAAAAAGGTGATGTTCAAACATTTCCAATAAAAGTGACTTCAAACAAAAAAGAACATCGTTTAGAAATCTATAAAAATACAGAAGCACAAAGCGGTAATATTTTATTTGCTGGAACAACAGCAAAACTGACTACAATTTCTTTTAAAAAGAAAAAGAAAATCGAATTTATCGGAGATTCTATAACTTGTGGTGCGGCAAGTGATCCGTCTGATATTCCTTGTGATAAGGGAGAATATATGGATCATCATAACAGTTATTATGCATACGGACCAAGACTTTCGAGAACGATTGGTGCCGATTATTTAATGAGCTGTGTTTCTGGAATCGGAATGTATCGCAACTGGAATGACGAAAACAAAGACGAAGCGATAATGCCGGATATTTATCAGAATTTATATTTAACGAAGGATCCTTCGAAACCTAAATATGATTTTGCCTTTCAGCCTGATATTATCAGTATAGCTTTGGGAACGAATGATTTTTCTGGTGGAGACGGTAAAAAAGAACGTCTGCCTTTTAATCCAGAAAAGTATGTTTCGAACTACATAAACTTCATCAAAATGTTGTACAACCATAATCCGAATGTGCAGATTGTAATTACAAACAGTCCAATGGTTGGCGGAGAAAAAGCAGTTGTTTTTGAAGATTGTCTGAATAAAGTAAAAGCGACATTCGATTCTGATAAGACACACAAACCTATTCAGATTTTCAAATTTAAGCCGATGACGCCTAGAGGTTGTTCGGGACATCCAGATGTGGCAGATCATAAAGTTTTGGCTGATGAATATGCTCCATTTTTAAAAAGCTTATTACATGAAAAATAATATTTATAAGTTTGTTTTCTTTCTATTGATTTCCAGTACTATGATGGCAAACGTTTCGCTTCCGAATATTTTTAGTGATAATATGGTTTTACAGCGCAATTCTGAAGTGAAAATTTGGGGTTGGGCAAATCCAAAAGAAGAAATTAAACTGGTTTCTGGCTGGAATAATCAGGAATATAAAACTGTTGCCAGTAATCAGGCAAAATGGGAAATCACTATTAAAACTCCAGAGGCAGGCGGACCTTTTTCTATTTCGATAAAAGGATACAATGAAGTCATTTTAAAAAATATTTTGATTGGTGAAGTCTGGCTTTGTTCAGGACAATCGAATATGGAAATGTCGGCAAGCTGGGGAATTGACGATGGCGAAGAAGAAATGAAAAATGCCACAAATCCAAATATTCGATTTTTTACCGTTCCGAAATTGACTGCAGAAAGTCCGCAGAATAATTTGCTTGGAAACTGGACAGAATCTACTCCAGAAACCATGAAATATTTTAGTTCGATAGGTTACTTTTTTGCAAAACACCTTCGCGAAGAGTTAAAAAATGTTCCAATCGGATTAATTTCTTCGAATTGGGGAGGAACTCCAGCTGAAATATGGATGCCAGAAGATGTGGTTAATAATGATCCACTTTTACTGGAAAATGCCAAAAAACTAAACGAACAAGAATACGGACCAAGACAGCCTGGACGTGCGTATAATGCGATGATTTATCCAATAATCGGATTTAAAATTGCTGGAACGCTTTGGTATCAGGGAGAATCAAACGTGGGTTCTTTGGTTTATGATAAAACTTTGGGCGCCTTAATTACCTCATGGAGAAAAGAATGGAAAGATGATTTCTCGTTTTATTATGTTCAAATCGCGCCTTTTAAAACTGGAAGTAATAATTTCTCAAATGTTACGGTTAGAGATTCTCAAAGAAAATTATTGAAAGAAGTGTCAAAAACTGGAATGGTCGTTATCAGCGATATTTCAGACACAATTGATATTCATCCAAAAAATAAAAAAGATGTTGGAATTCGTCTGGCCAATTTAGCTCTGGCTGAAACCTACAAAGTCAATTCCAATTTGGTTAATGGGCCACTTTTTAAAGACATTAAAATTGAGAAAAATAAAGTGGTAGTTTCTTTTGATTATGCTGATGGATTATATTTTAAAGATAAAAAATCGAATCAATTTGAAGTCGCTGGAACAGATGGAGTTTTCTATCCAGCCGAAGCTTCGATTAAAAATAATGAAGTGATTTTGACAAGTAAAAAAGTTGTAAATCCTGCAAAAGTGAGGTTTGCATGGGGAAATACAATACAGTCAGATTTGTTTAATAAAGCGAATTTGCCGGCTTCTTGTTTTACGTCAGAATTTTAGATTTTAGTCCCGAAGCCTCGGGATAGATTTTAGATTTTTTGCGCAATTTTTGTCATGTTGAGTGATCGCGAGGCTTCGGCAGAAGCCAATAAAATTAAGACCCAAAGTTTGTCATTGCGAGGAACGAAGCAACCACATTTGCAAAATCCAGTTTGTGGCTAATTGTTATTGAGGTTGCTTCGTTCCTCACAATGACAAGATTGTGTCTTTTGAAAATGCTTGCGTGAGGGATAGTAGTGGAAAGCCCACAGCCTGACGAAGGAAGAGCGAGGACTTGAAACGGATAGCCCGACCCGCCTTTTTCGGCGGGACACGCCCAAAAAACTTAGTAGCTCAGAACCTAGAATCTCAGAATCTCAGTATCTTAAAAAAAAACTAACTAAACCACACATATGAAAAATAAAAAAATAATAACTATTGGGGTTTTTGCCCTTTTTACGATTGGAAATATGAATGCACAAAAAAAGCCGTATCTGGATAAAAACAAAACTGTTGAACAGCGAATAGATTTGCTTTTGCCGTTAATGACGCTGGAGGAAAAAGTAGGGCAGATGAACCAATACAATGGTTTTTGGGATGTTACAGGTCCAGCGCCAAAAGGTGGGACTGCCGAATTAAAATATGAGCATTTAAGAAAAGGATTAGTGGGTTCAATGCTGACGGTTCGCGGCGTGAAAGAAGTTCGTGCCGTACAGAAAATTGCAGTTGAAGAAACGCGATTAGGAATTCCGTTAATAATTGGTTTTGACGTTATACATGGTTATAAAACGTTAAGTCCGATTCCGTTGGCAGAAGCTGCGAGTTGGGATTTGGAAGCGATAAAAAAATCGGCAGCGATTGCGGCAGATGAAGCTTCGGCATCTGGAATTAACTGGACTTTTGGACCAAATGTAGATGTCGCAAATGATGCACGCTGGGGACGCGTGATGGAAGGTGCGGGAGAAGATCCGTATTTGGGAAGTAAAGTGGGTTATGCAAGAGTAAAAGGTTTTCAAGGAGAAACTATTGCAGATCTTCAAAAAGTAAATACAATTGCGGCCTGTGCAAAACACTTTGCAGCTTACGGTTATGTCGAAGCTGGTTTAGAATACAATATTGTGGATATCAGCAATTCTAAATTGTACAACTCCGTTTTGCCTCCTTTTGAAGCTACGGTTCAAGCGGGAGTTCGTACGTTTATGAACTCGTTTAATACCTTAAATGGCGTTCCGGCAACGGGAAATGCTTTTCTGCAAAGAGATATTTTAAAAGGAAAATGGAAGTTTGACGGATTTGTAATTTCTGATTATGCTTCGATTCGTGAAATGATCGCGCACGGATACGCAAAAGACGAAGCAGATGCAACAGCAAAAGCCGTAATCGCAGGTTCTGATATGGATATGGAATCGTATTTATATGTGGCAAAATTGGTTGACTTGGTAAAATCTGGAAAAGTAAAAGAAGCTTTGGTTGATGATGCCGTTCGCAGAATTTTGCGTGTGAAGTTTGAATTAGGATTATTTGATGATCCGTACAGATATTGTGATGAAAAACGCGAAAAAGAAGTTGTGGGAAGTAAAGCCAACAACGAAGGAGTTTTGGATATGGCGAAAAAATCTATCGTTTTGTTGAAGAATGATAAGAACCTGCTTCCGCTAAAAAAATCTGGACAGAAAATCGCTTTGATCGGAGCTTTAGCAAATGATAAAAACAGTCCGCTAGGAAGCTGGAGAATTGCAGCTTCTGATGATAGTGCGGTTTCAGTTTTAGAAGGTATGCAGCAATATAAAGACAATCAACTAGTTTTTGAAAAAGGAGTAGATTTATTAAAACAAAAAGCGACTTTCTTGACAGAAACGGTTTTCAACACCACAGATAAAAGCGGATTTGAAGCAGCAAAAAAAGCGGCAAAAAATGCCGATGTTGTCGTAATGGTTTTAGGCGAATATGGTTTCCAAAGCGGTGAGGGAAGAAGTAGAACCGATTTGAATCTTCCAGGTTTACAGCAGGAATTATTGGAGGAAATTTATAAAGTGAATCCGAATGTAGTTTTGGTTTTAAATAATGGTCGTCCGTTGAGTATTCCGTGGGCAGCGGAAAATGTTCCGGCAATTGTAGAAGCCTGGCATTTAGGAACACAGACAGGAAATGCAGTTGCGCAGGTTTTATACGGAGATTATAATCCGAGCGGGAAATTGCCAATGTCTTTCCCTAGAAATGTAGGGCAAGTGCCAATTTATTATAACAAATACAGTACAGGAAGACCAATCGACAGTGATAAAAATGTTTTCTGGTCGCATTATATGGATGTGGAGAAAACGCCTCAATTTCCGTTTGGTTTTGGATTAAGCTATACCAAATTTGATTATAAAGACTTGAAGATAAATAAAACTGCTTTTGCAAAAGGAGAAAAAGTTCAGGTGAGTGTAGCCGTCACCAACTCAGGAAATTATGATGGAAAAGAAGTAGTGCAATTGTATATTCATGATGAATTTGCAAGTATCGTTCGCCCAATAAAAGAATTAAAAGGCTTTGAATTGGTGAATCTTAAAAAGGGTGAAACTAAAACGGTAAATTTTACTTTAACGGATAAAGAACTTGGTTTTTATGATAACGAAGGAAATTATTTAGTTGAGCCAGGAACTTTTAAAATTATGGTTGGAGGAAGCTCTGATAAAGGTTTACTTGGTGGTTTTCAGATAAAAGAATAGAAGTTTGCCGCATAATGCTCTAGGATGCTAAGTTTTAATCTCGCAAAGGCGCAGAGTCGCAAAGTTTTTTGAATAGCCTCCAGTTTTAACTGGAGGTTTAATATTAAAGTTTAAAGGGCTTTAGCCAAACCTGTTAAGTTTGGCTAAAGCCCTTTCGTTTACGTTTATATATCCATCCAGCTAAAGCTGGAAGCTATTCAAAGCTGCAAGAATATGTTCTTTATTTAATTCAGGATAGTCTTCAATAATTTCTTCAACAGACATTCCTGTTAATAGCCATGAAAGGATATCTGAAACACAAATTCTGGTTCCAGTAATTACAGGTTTACCAAACCTAATATCAGGATTTATCGAAATTAAATTTTGCCAATTATTATTCATAATATTATAATTTAAACAAATTTGCAAAATTAAAAATGAATTAGTTTTTTTAATTATTGAGGTTTGTTTTCTACCTTTAAAACCTATAAAAACTCCAACCCTTAAATTAAAATAATGAAATATAACAGATGCGGAAAAAGCGGGTTATTATTACCTGAAATTTCTTTAGGATTATGGCATAACTTCGGTTCAGTAGATAATTTTGATAATGCTGAAAGTATTGCTGTAGAAGCTTTTGACAAAGGTATTACTCATTATGATTTAGCCAATAACTACGGACCAGTTCCTGGTTCTGCAGAAACTAATTTTGGTAAAATTCTATGGCATAATTTTCAAGGAAACCTGCGTGATGAAATCATTATTTCGACAAAAGCCGGTTACACCATGTGGGATGGACCGTATGGCGATTGGGGCTCTCGAAAATATTTATTGTCAAGCTTAGATCAGAGTTTGAAAAGAATGAAAGTTGATTATGTTGATATTTTTTATTCGCATCGCCCAGATCCGGAAACGCCGATTGAAGAAACCATGATGGCACTTGATTATGCCGTTAGAAGCGGAAAAGCTTTGTATGTCGGAATCAGTAATTATTCGGCAGAGCAAACTCGAGTTGCGGTTGATGTTTTAAAACAATTGGGAACGCCATGTTTGATTCATCAGGCAAAATATTCAATGCTGGAACGCTGGGTTGAAAATGGTTTATTAGATGTTTTAGAAGAAAAAGGAGTAGGATGTATTGCATTTTCGCCTTTGGCACAAGGACTTTTAACAGACAAATATTTAAAAGGAATTCCTGAGAATTCTAGAGCGCATAATCCGAACGGACATCTCAAAGAAGATGAGGTTACACAAGAAAGAATTCAGAAATTAATTCAGCTGAATGAAATTGCTCAGAATAGAAACCAGTCTTTGGCTCAAATGGCTTTGGCTTGGCTGCAAAAAGACAAACGAATTACATCTGTTTTAATTGGAGCTAGTTCTGTAAAGCAATTGTGTAATAATATTGATTGTCTGCAAAATACGGAGTTTTCGAATGATGAGTTAAATGCGATTGAGAAGATTTTATCTTGACTGTATCAAACCTAACAGGTTTTTAAAACCTGTTAGGTTTCTATATTTTTTTATTGAATAATCATCGCCAATCCACCACCGCTTGCTAATCGATACGTTAATTTCGTTGTCGAATCAATTGTAATGATTTCTCTTTTATAATCAGTTGCAGCTTTATCTGCATTTAAACCATCAGAGAAAATTTCAGCTTGGAATTTTTTGCCTTTTTCAAGGAAAGAAAAATCGATTGTAATATCTCTGGAATTCCAGTTTGTAATGGCGCCTAAATACCAATTATTGCCTTTTCTTCTGGCAATTGTTACAAACTTTCCAACTTCACCATTTAAAGAAACCGTTTCATCAAAAGTTGTTGGAACTTTAGCAATAAAATCGGTACTTTCCTGCTCTTTCATAAAAGCTGTTGGACTGTCTGCCATCATTTGCAAAGGCGCTTCAAAAATGGTGTAAAGTGCCAGTTGATGACATCTTGTTCCCTGACTCATTGGGTTGGAATTACTTGGCTTGAATTCGCTTTTTGTGGCATTTCTCATTGCGCCAGGCGTATAATCCATTGGGCCGGCCATCATTCTGATAAACGGAATCGTTGTGTCGTAAAGCGGAACATCGTCATTTGGTGTCCATTTATTATTTTCTAAACCTTTTACACCTTCAAAATTTAGAATGTTTGGATAAGTTCGCTGAATCCCGGTTGGTTTGTACATTCCATGAAAATCAATAATTAATTTATGATTCGATGCTCTTTGAGCAATATCGTAAACGGAACTGACCATTTTAGCATCGTCGCGGTCTATAAAATCAACTTTAAAACCTTTTACGCCCAGCTTTGCATAATTGTCGAAAACGGCTTGTGTTTTATCATGTATAGCCATCCACGAAGCCCACAAAATAATTCCGACGTTTCGTTCTTTCGCGTAAGCAATCAAATCTTCCAAATCTACATTTGGATTATGTTTCATAATATCGGTTTCTACACTCCAGCCTTCGTCTAAAACCACATATTCCACTTTATTTTTAGAAGCGAAATCAATATAATATTTATAAGTCTGTGTGTTAATTCCGGCTTTAAAATCAACATTATAAATGTTCCAGTCGTTCCACCAGTCCCACGCTACTTTTCCGGGTTTTATCCACGAAACATCTTTTATTTTGGATGGTTCAGCCAATTTCTGAACCATATCATTATTCGCTAAATCCGCATCATTTTCGGAAATGACAATCGCTCTCCACGGAAAACTTCTTGTTCCTTTGGTTTTTACCAAATAATCGGCTCTTTCTGTAATTAATTTGTTGAGGTAATTAAATCCGCCGTTGGTTTCTTTTAACGGATATTTAGAAAATCGAGATTCAAAACCAGAATTGTTTTTGTTATTGGTTACAAACAGTCCCGCGTAATCTTCCAGATTTGCTTCTAGAAAAACGGCTTTTTTATGGTTTTTATAATCAATTAAAAAAGGTAAAAAAGCTAAAGTATCTTTTTTGAACTCGCTGATTTTTTTGTTTTCATAATGCGATTCAAACGATGAAATAAATGGATCTTTCGGATTTCGTAAATCGCGGACGTAAGGCATTAAAGTATTGTAATCCTGATCAAAGTTTAAAACCACTTCTTCACATTTAACGGTAATATCTTTTTTCTTTTTAGTTATAAAACGATACGCAGCGCCGTCATCAAAAACGCGATACTCAATGCTGAAATCATTTTTGAAGCTTAAAGTCAATTGATTGTAATTATTCTGAACTGATTTCTTTTTGTACAAAGGTGTTTCAAAAGATGTATTTACAGTTTCCTTTTTTGAATTTAAAACAACAGCATTTTTTCCTAAAACAATATTTTCGTCCAAAGTCATAGACATTTCTGATGGAGCTAGAATCACATCTTTTTCATGCAAAATTGTCCAGCTGATTTTATCATCAACATTAATTTTAACTTCAATTTTTCCGTTTGGAGATTTTACAGTAAAATCCTGTTTCTTCTGCGAAAAAGATAGGTTTAAGAAAAATAAAAGCAGCAATATTGTTATAGCGTTTTTCATCAATTTTTGATTTGTTTTTTCTGTAGAGAAGCACCGCAGTGGGTCTACGCCCAGTTTACATTCCATATATTCGTTTCACATAAGACGCACTGCGGTGCGTCTCTACAGAAAATAGGGTTGAATAATTTTTTAATTCTTCAATTCTAGGTTGTATTTCTTAACGATTTCAAGAGTAGATTTGTCGCCGTTAAAAACAGAATTCAAACCTTGTGGTTCTTGCGGAGGATCTGTTGTAAGTGGTTCGCCCGGATTCCATTTTCCCGTTTCATTAACGGCTTTTCCTTCACCGCCGTATCCCCAGAAATTCGCAGCCTGCAACGGACCTCCATTTTTATGACTTTCTAGAACTCTTCCAAAAATATAACTGTAAAATTTATCTCTGTAGATCGACGAAGCTCCAGCATTTAAGTTTTCATTTTCCCTCGAAAGACCGAATTCTTCTATAATAATTGGTCTCTTTAAATTATTTGCCACTTTAATATGATCGTCAATATATTTCCCAGCGTTTTCGATTGTTTTTGGCATTGTAGCTTCGGCATTATCGGCTTTAAACCAGTTCCAGTTTTTTGGCCAGATGTGCATGGTCAAATAATCAATATTTGGGTTTTGATGTGTTCTTTCGAAAATCTCCATGCTGTCGTTCGAACTGTTTTTTCCTTCAGAACCTGTAGAAACCAAGTGATTTTTATCTAAACTATCAATTAAATCCACAATGTTGTTCAGCCATTTTGTAAATTTAGCTTCATTTTCTACTGTAAAAAGTCTTGGTTCATTTCCAACCTGCCATGCCATAATGGTGTTGTCTTCGTTGTATTTCTTTTTAGAATAAGCATTTGTTCTTCCAATAATAAACTTTACATGATTATTTAAAGCTTCCATGCAAGGTTCGCAGCTGTGAAACTGTTCTGTATACGACATAAATTGAGGCCAAGTGTTTGGCGGAATATTCGGAACCGGAATTGCTCCTTTGCCATTCCATTCTAAATATTGTGACATTCCGCCCGACCATTCCCAGTTGTTTGTCAAGTACAAAACGGCATACATATTACGTTTGCTCATTTCATTGATCAAAAAATCTAAACCGTCCAAAAGATCTTCATCATATTTTCCCTGCTCATATTGCAAAGCCGGACGAACCGTAAAATCGTATTTGCCACCATCCGCGCCAACCAAAACACGAAGATTATCAATTCCGTTTTTCTTCATTAAATCCAGTTCGCGTAAAAGTCTTTTTCTGTCCCCAATTTTTTTAGAAGCAAGCATACTGCCGTACCAATAATTGGTTCCGATGTAGGCATAAGGTTTATCACCTTTATAAAATTGCTTGCCTTTTACGGTTATTTTTTCCTGCGCCTGACAAGCAATTGTCGACAAAAGCAGTGTTAGAGAAAGTGTTTTGAGAAATCTGTTTTTCATGATTTATATTTTAAGGAGCTGTTTCCCGCTATCCGCTGTATCTTTTATGGTGAACCCCACCATAAAAGGATGCCGCTTCTATCAGGGCTAGGACTTTACGTTACTTTAGACTTTTTTATTTATCTCGTTTAAGGATTTCGTTTTAAAAATTCTTCTTCAGAAAGCGTTGTTATTTTAATATCATCAAAAAATACAGTACCGTTAGTTTGGGCAAGAGCGAGCATTATCCTAATCTTTTTAGCATCTGCAGGAACCTTTATGGCTTTTTTGTAATTGATCCAGCTTGTGGTACCTTTTGCATTGCCAATTAATTCAGAACTGATTTTCTTTTCAGCATCAGTTGTAAATTCAATAATTACAGCGGCAGCTTTGTAATCTTCTTTTTGGATTTCTACACCGTCGGTTTTCATCCATGCACTGCATTCGATTGCAAAAGTATTTCGCGGAATTGAAACAATTTGATCAAAAGCCCTCCATTCTGCACCAGTATATTGATTAATAAGCGCACCATTTTTTCCAGATTTTTTATCATACGTAGAAAGCGCACCATTTTCTTCGCCTCTCCAATTTACAAACTCGTATTCGAAACCTGCATTTTTTATAAGATTTGTTTGCGCAACTATTATCGTGGTCATGAATAATAAAATAAAAAGAAAAAAATGTTTCATAAGCGACTGTAAATTAGAGTTAAATCAATAAAGTTATTCTTTAATACGCTGTATAAGTTCCAGACAGGCTCGGCCATTATGATAAGGACATTTCCAGAATCCGGCTTTGTCTTTTTGCATTAAAGAATAATCATCAAAAATTCCCCAAACCCATTCTCCGTTTTTCTGATCGAGAATATGTTTTTTTATGAATTTCCAATTTTTGTAAACAATGTCCAGATATTCTTCTTTTCCAGTTAATTGGTAAGCGTTGTAAAAACCAATTAAAGCCTCCGCTTGCGGCCACCAATGTTTTTCGGCAATTAATTTATTTTTCTCTGGATCAAATTCGTACCAGAGACCGCCGTCAGAATCAAGTCCTTCTTTTGTAACTTCAGCAATTTGAACGGCGTATTTTTTATAATTTTCGATCAGTTTTTCATTGCCCGAAATTTCTGCACACTGCTGTAAAAGCCAAGCCGCTTCAATGTCATGGCCGTAAGAAACAACATCTGGTTTTTCAATCCAATTTTCGTTGAAAAATAAACGTAAATGACCAGTTTCAGTGTTAATGAAATATTTCTCGATTGTTTCTAATAATTCAATAATATCTTCAAGCAGTTTTTCATCTTTCCAGACTTTGTATAAATTTACATAACCTTCAATAATATGAAGATGCGTATTCATAGTTTTCTTTTCATTCGCATCTTTTGCACTCAAACGTAAATCTTCAATTGGCTGCCAATCTCTTGTAAAAGCTTCAAAATAACCTTTGTTTACAGGATCGTAACTGTGTTCTTGAATTTTTAGATATAAATTTTTAGCAATTTCTAGAACTTTTTCGTTTTTTGAAATCACATAATATTCTGACAATCCGTAGATTGCAAATGCTAAAGCATAAATTTGATTTTTGGTGTCTTTTGGAGTTTTATCCTCATTAATGCTCCAAAAAAGACCGCCAAATTTTGTGTCATAAAAATAAGCACTGAGAAATTCAAATGCTCTTTCTGCCAATTTTTTGTGGTTTTCGTTTTTTGTGGTTTGATAACTGGCAGAGAAAGTCCAAAGAATTCGGGCGTTTAAAACCGAACCTTTTTCTGCATTTTCAATTCTTTGATCATTAAAATCGATCTGACCTGCAAAACCGCCATTTTGCTCATCAACAGTATGTTCTGACCAATATTTTAAAATGGAATCAAGTTCTGAGGTGAGTTCAGATTTTAAAAGCTTTCTTTGTAATGACACGATATATTAAATTGCGTTGTTTCTTTCGATTTGATCAATAATAGTCTGTACAGAACCTGCGGAAATAAAGGTGTCTGCTGGTGCATTGGTAACATAATCAACTAATTTATCTACAGTTGAAACCGCTACGTGCATTCTGGTATCTGAAGAGGCATAATATACGTAAACAGTTCCGTCATTATCTTCAATCCATCCGTTAGAAAATAAAACATTCGAAACGTCGCCGACTCTTTCAATTCCTTCTGGTCCCATAAAATGTCCGGCAGGAACGTGTGTAACTTTTGTGATATCATTCAAATCTGTCATGAACATATACAAAGTGTAGCGTAAACCTGCAGCAGTATTACGAACGCCGTGTGCCAAATGCAGCCAGCCTTTTGAGGTTTTGATAGGAGCAGGGCCAAGACCATTTTTCAATTCATAAATAGTATGATATTGTTTTCCAAAGATGATTTTTTCTTCTTTAACAACAGGGTTTGTCATGTCTTCCACATAACCTAAACCAATTCCACCGCCACTTCCAACATCAATGAAACCATCTTGAGGGCGTGTGTATAAAGCGTATTTTCCGTTTACAAATTCTGGATGTAAAACAACATTTCGCTGTTGTCCTGTATTAGAAATTAAATCCGGAAGCCTTTCCCAGTTTACTAAATCTTTTGTACGGACTATTCCAGCATTGGCTACAGCCGAACTTGTATCGCCTTTTGGTGCTTTTGGATCTTTTCTTTCAGTACAAAAAATACCGTACACATAACCATCTTCATGATGAATCAAACGCATATCGTATATATTTGTGTCTGGTTCTTCTGTTTGCGGAATTACGCAGGGTTTGTCCCAAAACTTGAAATTATCAATTCCGTTTGGACTTTCGGCAATCGCAAAAAAAGATTTTCTGTCAATTCCTTCTACACGAACTGCTAATAAATATTTGCCGTTCCATTTCATTGCACCAGCATTAAAAGCAGCATTTATTCCGATTCTTTCTTGCAGGAAAGGATTTGTTTTTTCGTTAAAATCAAAACGCCAGTTCAACGGAATGTGCGCAGCAGTTACTACAGGGTTTTTGTAACGGTCATAAATTCCGTTTCCAGCAGCTTCCTGAGGTGCATTTTTTTGTTCAAGAAGTGTTTTATGTTCTTTTTCTAATGCCGATTTTCTTTCTTGAAAAATGGCTGAAGATGTTATCGTTGTCATATTAATTGATTTCGGTATCTGTACTAATTTATTTTTGGTCTCGTTTTTGGTTTAAATCTTGTTCAATTGTTTGAAGTTTTTCTTCAGATAATGGGTAAAATGCTATAAAAGCTACTGATATTCCCGCGGCAATTGCCGGAAGTATACTCAGCATTAATTGAATTCCGTTTTGAGCGGTTGCAGTTTGTTCTACATTTGCTTGAAAACCATAATATCCTAAAAGCCATCCAGCTCCTGCGCCTCCAATTGTCCATCCAAATTTTTGCGACATTGAAGATGCAGAAAATACCAGTCCTGTAGCTCTTCGTCCTTGTTTCCATTCAGAATAATCGGCACTGTCTGCGTACATTGACCAGATTAATGGAAAAATACAGCCTGCACAAATACTTATTAAAACTTGGAAAATCATGATTAAGAAAATGTCTTCTTTTCCGAATAAATAGAAAATCAAACTAAGAATTGCTGCCAGTGCCATTGCACCAAAAAAGGTTTTCTTTTTACCAATTCTATTTGCAATTGGCGTCGCTGCGATCACTCCGATGATGTTCGCTGCTTGTCCTAAAACCAAATATATTGAGGTTGGAGTCATATGAAAATCGGTTCCGAAAAGCGAAAAATCGAAGTTTATACTGCTGCTTACATAATATTTGAAATAATAAACCGCAGCACCATCTCGAATTGAATTGAAAACTAATGCGCCAATTCCAGCTCCCAGTAAAATCCACCAAGGTCTATTTTTTAGGAGGTCTTTTAAATCCTCTTTTAGATTGTTTTGTTCGTCTCCAATTGGTTGTACTCTTTCTTTTGTAAATGCAAAACAGGCCCAGAAGAATATAGTTGTAATTAATCCGAAAACGGCAATTGTTGTCAGCCAGCCTGTTTTTGAATTTAAGTTTCCGCCGAAGTAATTTACCAAAGGTTCAATCAGCCAAAGTGCCAAAAGACTTCCTCCAAAAGCAAAAACCATTCGATAAGATGAAAGCGTGTTTCTTTCTTTTCGATCAGAAGACATTACGCCTAGAAGGGATGCATAAGGAACATTGATTAAAGAATAAATCATCATCATTAAAGAATAAGTCACATAAGCGTAAATGATTTTTCCTTTTTCGTCAAAATCTGGGGTATAAAAAGTCAAAACTCCAATCACGGCAAATGGTATGGCGACCCAAAGTAAATAGGGTCTGAATTTTCCCCACTTACTTTTGGTTCTATCAGCTAAAATTCCAACGATTGGATCAAAGCAAGAATCCCAGATTCGGGTAATTAAAAACATGGTTCCGACTATAGCAGGCGCTAATCCGAAAACATCGGTGTAGAAAAACAACAGATACATGCTGAAAATTTTCCAGAACATAGATGAAGCAGCGTCTCCAAGACCGTAACCTATTTTTTCTTTTAAACTAATTTTGTCGTGCATTAGATTTTTTTTAAAGGTTGTAATTTAAATTTGGGCAGTTATTTTAATTTTTTTTGAATATCTTTTTCAAATATAGTTTGATCTAGATTATAAAAATCGACAAAATCTTTTTCACTTACTTGTCCTGAGAAAGGTGCGTAATAATGCATTTTTTGCTCTTTTTCCTGCCAGCCGTGATTTCTCCAAAGTAACACATAAGAAATTTTATAATCTCCAATTGCTTTTAGTAAAGTTCCTGTCCACCATTTTGGGTCTGGAACAGCTTCATAACCAGCTTCGGCCAAAGCTATTATTTTATGTTTTTTAATGTTGATTTCATTTAAGATTTTAAACTGATTTTGAACTTCGGCAATAAATTTTTCTCCATTTGGATCGTTGCTATTTTGGTAAGAGTCAAAACTTAAAATATCGGCGTAATTATCTCCAGGATAGTTAGCTAAAAAATCTGCTTCACTTCCAAAACCACCTGTGTTGTAAACGTAAATTAAATTGTGAACACCTTTCTTTTGTAGATAATCAAAGGTAAATTTCCAAGCCGTTTTAAATTCTTCTGGAGTACAGTTTCCTTTTCCCCACCAAAACCATCCGCCGGTAAGTTCATGAAAAGGTCTGAAAAGTATTGCAATATTTTTGCCGTTTTTATCTTTTAAAGACAAGAAAAATGTGGCTGCTTTATCTAACCAAGAAGTATATTTTTTATGGTTTTCGGCTCCTGGCAAAATGGTTTTTAAAGAGTTTGGAGTATGATCCCAAGCATCTTTTCCTGTTGCGGGATTATCAAAATGCCAGCTTATGGTTGAAATTCCGCCTCTTGCATTGGCTTCAATAATGTATTGTTTCATTTTGGCAAAAGGAACGCCGTCAATATTGTTTGGTTTGTCATTTTCCAAACCTGCAATATCCCAGCCATATACAGCTGGATAATCGCCCGCTACATCTTTTACATCACTTCGACCGTCTTCATATTTCCATTTTACGCCGTAAGCCAAATCATCTTGATGACCAAAAAGAAAACCTTTTTGAGATAATGTATTTAGGTTTTTATAAAGTGTCTTAGTTTCTGTAGTTGCTTTTTTATCTGAAAGTGACAAATTAGTATTATCTATACTTTTTTGCGCTATGCATGAACTGGTAAGTACTGTTACTGTCAAAAGTGTCAAAAAGTGTTTTTTCATTGCAGATTAGTTAGTTTGTTTTTTCGGCTAAAAGCAAAATAAACAAGTGGTTATGGTTTGGAAATAGTATTGATTTTTCTATCAAAAAATCATTATGTTTTTATTGTTAAAATTATTAAAACTATAAAAACATATTCAATTAAAAATGATTAATGTTTATTATTAATGTTCTTTTTAAAGAAATGATAATTTATTTTTTCAAAGATAATTGGATGATTATAGTAGAATTAATATTATTTTATCAATTATATATCATATTATTGCAGTCAAAAAACAAAATATTACGTTACTAATAATAATTCTGAGATGGGGACTACGAAAAATTTTTATAGAGAAATTGCGCCGCTTGCTGCTAGCGACAGCTTTTTAGTTTTTGACCGAGTTAAAGACAGCTTTGATTTTCCTGTTCATTATCATCCGGAATTTGAAATTAATTTTATTTTAAACGGAAAAGGTGTCAAGAGAGTTGTGGGAGATAATATTGAAGAAATTGATAATATCGAACTCGTTTTAATTGGTCCAAATTTATATCACGGCTGGGAGTTGAGTAAATGTACCAGTAAAAAAATCCATGAAATAACGATTCAGTTTCATAATGATTTATTTCATGAATCTTTATTGTCTAGAAGAATTATGAATCCGATTCGTGATATGTTTAACAGATCTATTCATGGAATTCTTTTTTCGAAAAAAACTGCAGAAGAATTAACGCCAAGACTTGTAAGGCTTTCGAAACTAGACGGAATGGATTATTTTTTAGAAATTACCTCTTTATTATATGATCTGGCAAATTCTAGAAATCAGCGTCTGCTTTCGACTTATACAGTTGACTATGATACTTTTGATGACTACGATAAAATGAAATTGGTCTACGAATATGTGCAGAAACATTTTGCTGAAAAAATTACTTTAGAAGACGTGGCAAATGTGGCGAGTATGTCTATTATTTCTTTTAATAGATTCATTAAAAAACGTACAGGTAAAACTTTTGTCAATTATATAAATGATATTAGAATTGGTTACGCTGCTCGCTGGCTGGTAGAAAAAGATATGAGCGTTTCTGAAGTTGCGTTTAAATCTGGGTTTAATAATATTGCCAATTTTAACCGCAGTTTTAAAGCGACGAAAAATTGTACTCCGAGTCAATACAGAGAAGATTTTTCTGGATTGAAACGTATTTTATAGTGATACTTTTTTGTCACTAGTAAATATTATTTTTAACGAAATCGTTTGATTTTACGCTTTTTGTTGATTTTTATATAGGTATTAGGTTCTTTTTGAGGATTGTTGTTGCGAATAATTTAATTTTTATATGGTTTTATTTTCATATGTGTTTTTTTAATCGCTTAAAGTAAAAATATTATCATTAAATGATATAATATTATCGATTTGATAATTCTCTCTGTTATAGATTTGTTAAATAATTTAAGAGTTTGATATACCAGGCTTTTTGATCTCTTAGATTGGCAATAAAACAAATTTAAACTAACCAAACACTTATTATGAAAAAACTAATGACTAGCTTCATTCATTGGAAGGCTGACCACAGAGCTGTTCCTTTGATATTATTTTTGTTACTGACCAGTAATTTTATTACTGCGCAGGTAAAGGTTTCGGGGACGGTATCTGATGAAAAGGGATTATCTATCCCAGGGGCAAACGTATCAGTTGCAGGTTCTAAAGCAACGGTTTCTACTGATTTTGACGGTAAATATTCTATCGATGTTCCTGCAAATTCAACTTTATTGTTTTCTTTTATCGGATTTGCTACGCAGAAGGTTGCTGTAGATGGTAAATCGACTATAAATGTAATTTTAAAATCAAATGCTGAAGATTTAAAAGATGTAGTTGTAATTGGTTACGGTACTCAAAGGAGAAAAGATGTAAATAGTGCTATTTCTAGTGTTGCGGCAAAAGATATTGAGAACCTAAAAGTAGCCTCATTTGACCAAATGCTTCAGGGTAAAGCTGCCGGGGTAGTTGTAAATAGTAACTCTGGAGAGCCGGGAAGTAATGTTTCTGTAAGGATTCGTGGGGTTTCTTCTTTAACTGGTACTAATGAACCTTTGTATGTAATTGATGGTGTGCCTATTTCTGGTGATGCGAGAAACTCTTCTACTTCTGGAAGAAATGCAGCCGGAGATTCTAACTTTTCAAACAACGGAAATATTACTGTAAGTCCATTAGCGCTTATTAACCCAAGCGATATTGAGTCTATTGATATCTTGAAAGATGCTTCTGCTACTGCAATTTATGGTTCACGCGGAGCAAATGGAGTTATCATTGTAACTACTAAATCAGGGAAAAAAGGTACTGGGAAATTGTCTTTTGAAAATTCATATTCAATCAGTAATCTTCCTAAGAAACTGCATTCTATGAATTTGCAGCAATATGCTACTCATCAAAATGCTTTGGCAGATGTCTACGATCCGTCATCAAAACGTCCAGAATTTGCTCATCCTGAACTATTAGGAAAAGGTACAGACTGGCAGGATGCTATTTATGAAACAGGATTAATGAGTTCTAATCAGTTGTCTTTTTCAGGCGGAAAAGAAGGGATTAACTATTATATCTCTGGAGGTGTTTTAAATCAAGAAGGTATCGTAATCGAATCTGGATTTAAAAGATACAATGTTAGAGCTAATATCGATGCTAAGGTAAACAGCTTTATTAAAGTTGGTATCAATGTAAGTGGTGCAATTACAGATGAAAAACTTACACTGAACGGACAGTTTAATGGAGTTGTAGCTACTTCTCTTTTGGCGACTCCAGATGTGGCAGTAAGAGAATTGGATGGTGCATTTGCTGGACCAACAAGTGGTATTTCATTTGTTAATCCTGTTGCAACCTCTTTATTAGGTTCAAATACATTAGTAAGAAAAAATTATTCTGGAAATTTTTATACTCAAGTTGATATTCTTAAAGGTTTAGAATATCGTTTTGAAGCGGGAGGGTATATCTACGATAATTTAGGACAACGATTTGATCCTATGTATTCTTTGGGTAATGCGGTGAAAAATTACGCTAATCTATATTATAATCCATCTTCTGGTAATTCATGGAACTTAAAAAACATGCTTACTTACAGAAAGACAATTGATAAACACAATTTTACAATTTTAGCTGTTCAAGAGTCAAACAGAGCACATTGGGAAGGATATTCTATGGAAGGAAATGGTTATAAAGACAATAGTAACCAGACACTTGCTGGAGGTGATTTAGCGAAAGCAGTCCTTAAAAGTACTTATTCTGGAACTCAAACTTTATCATCTTATTTAGGAAGGGTGGTTTATGATTACGCAGATAAATATGGTATTTCTGCTGCGATTAGAACAGATGGATCTTCTAAGTTTTTCGTAGGAAATAAATGGGGTGTTTTTAGTTCTGCCAGCGGTTCTTGGAAAATTTCGAATGAATCTTTCATGGAAAGCACTAGAAAATATGTTGATAATATCAAGTTAAGATTTGGATGGGGACAAACTGGAAACAATCAAATCGGAAATAACTTGTACGATTCTAACCTTCACGTAGTGGTAAGTTCTATGGGTACTTCTTATCTTCCTTCAAATACTCCAAATAAAGATTTGAAATGGGAGACTCAGGATCAAACGAACTTAGGTTTAGATTTTACTTTGTTTCAATCCAAATTTACAGCATCGGTTGATGTTTATAAAAAAGTGTCTAAAAACTTCTTGTATCAGGTTCCGTTGCCAAATTATCTTTCTGGAGGCGGTGATTATGAAGGTGGTGTAAATCCTCCATATTTTAACCTTGGAAGTATGCAGAATAAAGGTATCGAGGTAACTCTTGGCTATCATAATAAATTCTCAGAAAACTTCTCTTGGGATTCTAGTTTGAACTTTACCAAGTATGAAAATAAAGTTACAGACATGGCAGGTTTAAATATTATAAAAACAACTAATACACTTGCTTATAGTACTGTAAGTGTTTCAAGAACGCAGGAAGGTCTGCCGATTGGTTCGTTTTTAGGATACGAAGCTGTAGGGATTTACAGAACTGATGAAGATTTATTAAAATACGGACATGTTGACGGTTCAGGAAATAGAGTAGTCTTAAAAAACGGAACAAACTCTTTATTGCCGGACTTTGTAAAAGGTGATGTTATTTATAAAGATTTAAATAATGATGGTAAAATCGATCAAAACGATTTAACGAATATTGGAAATCCAAATCCAAAATTTACTTACGGTTTTACAAATAACTTTAAATATAAAAATGTCGATTTATCGATTTTCCTTCAAGGAACTGCAGGAAATAAATTGCTGAATTTAACTCGTGCATCGGGAACGATGAATAGTAACTTGGGAACTAATTATTTAACAGAAGCTGCCGATTTCTATTCTGCGAATAACTTAGATGCTTCGCTTCCGAAACCTTCTAGTTACGATCATATCAATAATGCCGTTTCTACCCGTATGATAGAAAATGGTTCTTATTTAAGAATTCAGAACGTAACTTTAGGATATTCGTTGCCATCGGATATAATTTCAAAAATCAAACTAACAAGATTGAGAATTTATGCTTCTGGACAAAACTTATTCACTTTTACAAAATACAAAGGTTATGATCCTGAGGTTGGTGCTTATAACCAGGATGCATTAATGTCTGGAATTGATAACGGACGTTATCCTGTGCCGAGACTAATTTCTTTTGGTTTTAATGTTGAATTTTAATAAAAAATAATATGAAAAATATATATAAAAGAGGCAGCGTAGGTTTTATGGCGTTATTGATGTTGTTCTCATCCTCTTGCTCTCAAGATTTTATAGATGTTCCTGCAGAAGGAAATCCTACAATAGGAAGTTACTATGATTCTGACGAAAAACTAGACAATGCGACCAACGGACTTTATGGTTTAGTTTGGTTTAATATGAATAAAGAGGGTTTTTACGGTATTACAGATGTAATCTCTGGTAATATGTATGCCGATATTTATAATGACTTTGGAAAATTTACAGATTTGAGTTTTACCAATACATCAAGATATATTTCAGATTCTTGGAGATCTTGTTTTGGAGCTATTGCAAATTCTAATGCTTATATCAGTAATTTACCGCAGAGTGTTGGTCCGAATGTTAGTAAGGAAGCTTTGAATAATACATTAGGAGAATGCCATTTTATTAGAGCATTTTCTTATTTCTTCTTGGTAAGATTATGGGGAAATGTGCCTATTATCGAAAATAATGCAGACTATTCTAAAAACTACGTTATTCCGAGTAATCCAACTGAAGATGTTTACAAATTCATCGAAAATGATTTAAAATTTGCGATTGCTAATTTGAGAACAAAAAACAGAGGTTCAGATTATGCTGCGAATGCGCATGTATCAAGCGGTTCTGCAAAAGCAATGCTTGCAAAAGTTTATTTATATCAAAAGAAATATGACTTGGCAAGACAAATGGCTCAGGAAGTAATTAACAGCGGTGAGTTTAAATTGTTAGGAGGTGATGAATTACCGACTAAGTCTTTTGCCGACTTGTTTTTGCAAAAAAACAATAATAACGAAGAATCTATTTTTGCTTGGCAATGGACAGGAACTGGAGGGTATTTTGATGGTAATTTCACCAATACATTATTTGCTCCAGAAAACAGATTGGTAGAAACAACGTATTCTGGACAAATTGCACCATCTCAAGATTTAATTAAAAATGTTTTTGAAAATGGAGACAGAAGAAGAATTGAGACTTTTATGCTTCCTGGGGATTTCTATCCAAATTTAACTTACGCCAAAACACTTGATCTAGGTGCTCCAAAAATTCTGGGTTATACTTTTGAACTTCAGTACGAAGCTCAAAAATCTGGTGCAGGATTGAAAAAATATGTTATCGGGAAAGAAAATCTCCCAATAACAGGAGCGTTTAATCCTGTAAATAATGGAGAAAGTAGCATGAACAGCTACATGATGCGTTATGCAGAATTACTATTAATTCATGCTGAAGCAATTTTGGGCGGACAAACAGGCAGTACATCAGATGCACAAGCGCTTCAATCTTATAATGCAGTTCGTAAAAGAGCAGGGCTTGCACCAAAATCAGTTATAACATTCGATGATATTTTTAAAGAAAGACGTGCTGAGCTGGCGTGCGAAGGAGATTATTATTTTGATTTAGGTCGTTTACCTTTTGAAAAAGCAAAAGCGATTCTAGAAGCACAAAATAGAGGAAACAGAGAAGCTGAAAAACATATTACAATCTCGGCAACAAATCTTTTATTACCTTATCCAGCTGACGACTTGACTAAAAATCCAAAATTGACAGAAGTAGTACCATATACTTTTAAATAATTTTAAAAATATAAAACATGAAAAATTTAAAAATTGTTTCATTAGCAGCATGCCTTGCATTAATAGTATCATTATTGCTTTTTACTTCATGCTCTAACGATGATAATGCAGATGCTTCCAGCGGAGGACCTGTAATAGAATCAGTAATGCCTTCGGGATATAATCTTGACGGAACTCTTAAGCCGCTAGAGCCAGTAACATTAGTAGATCCGAAAAACTATTATGTTATTCACGGAAAAGGACTTTTGGGTACTACAAAAGTGTATTTTAATGATTTTGATACTTATTTTAGACCAACTTTTGTAACCGATACTGATATAATTGTTTTGGTAGATGAAGCGACTCCTTTTGCGAATGCTTCGAATAAACTAAAAGTTGTTACAAAAAATGGAACAGCAGAGTTTGATTTAATGGTTGCGCCTCCAGTGCCAACATTTAGCGGTTTTAATTATATAAATTGTGCAGAAGGTGACGAAGTAATTATAAAAGGTAAGTATTTTCTAGATCCTATTGTTACGCTTTCAGCAACTCCAACACAGCCTGCTGTTCCAGTTGAAGTAATATCATCAACTTTAGAGCAGGTAGTGGTTAAAATTCCTGCCAATGCAGATCATAGATATTTGGCTGTAACCAATATTTCAGGAACAGCAGTTTCAAAAGAAGCAATTGGCACAGCGCTGTATGATGATAAACTATATGGAATGCAATGGGGTGGACCTTGGGCAGGCAAAGGAGTTAATTTTGATTTTGGAGGAGATTCCTATCAAGGAGAAAAATCTTGGCAGTGGGAATTTGCTGGCTGGGACGGTGGAAACTGGGGCTTTAATTTTGATATGACGCCATATAAAGCCTTTAGAATTGCTGTAAAAGGAGCTAAAAATGGACAAGTGAACTTTAATTTAAATGGAGGGCCAAACTATGTAATTCCAGTTACAACAAGTTGGGTTTATATGGAAATTCCGCTGGATAAATTAGGAAATCCATCAAGTATTACAATGATTACATTCCAAGAGTCTAATAATGACGGCGGTAATACTGTTTTGTTTGACGATTTAGGATTTGTATTAAAATAAACATTTCTGTTTTTTGAGTTAGTTTTGTGATATTCCCTAATTTTCAATTAGGGAATATCTTTTTTGTATATCTTTTAAATTCATTGAGAATGAAGAAAATAATTTTAATGCTGACTTTGAGTGTTTCCAGTTTTGCTTTAGCTCAAGGCAATACACATAAACAACAAGCCGGAAAATTTGAAGGCCTTGCAATGACTCCGCCAATGGGCTGGAATTCGTGGAATACGTTTGCAACGAATATTGACGAAAAATTAGTAAAAGAAACTGCTGATATAATGGTTTCTTCTGGTTTAGCGGCTGCCGGTTACAATTACATTGTCTTAGACGATGGCTGGATGACACACGAACGTGATGTAAATGGTGATTTAGTTCCTGATCCACAAAAATTTCCAAACGGAATGAAATCACTAATTGATTATGTACATGGTAAAGGATTAAAATTCGGATTGTATAATTGTGCAGGAACAAAAACCTGTGCAGGATATCCAGGAACAAGAGGTTATGAATATCAAGATGCTCGATTTTATGCCAAGCTTGGAATCGATTTCTTAAAATACGATTGGTGTAATACCGAAGGAATTACCGCTAAAGAAGCCTATACAACAATGAGCAATGCGTTAAAAACAGCTGGAAGACCAATTGTTTTTAGTCTTTGCGAATGGGGCGATAATCAGCCTTGGGAATGGGGAAAACCAGTTGGAAACCTGTGGAGAATTTCGGGAGATATCTATCCTTGTTTCGACTGCGAATTCAAGCATCCAGAAAATTGGTCGTCTTGGGGATTTATGAAAATTGCCGATATGCGAAAAAACATTCGTAAATATTCTGGCCCAGATCATTGGAATGATTTTGATATGATGGAAGTTGGAAACGAAATGAATGATACAGAAGATAAATCGCATTTTGCAATGTGGTGTATGTTGTCGTCTCCATTATTTACAGGAAATGATTATCGAAAAATGTCTAAAGAAACACTGGCAATTTTGACCAATAGGGAGTTACTGTCTGTTAATCAAGATAAGCTTGGAATTCAAGGATTCAAATACACTGTTTTAGATGGAGTAGAAGTGTGGGTAAAACCGCTTTCTGATGGAGCTTGGGCAGTTAGTTTTATCAATAGAACTGAAACTTCAAAGAAAGTTAATTTTGATTGGGATAAAAACAATTTCAAAGATGCCGATTTCGGATATGAAGCGGATTTTAATAAGACGACATTCAAAATAAAAGATCTTTGGAAAAATAAAGAAGCAGGAAATACTAAAAAAGCATTTAGTGCAGCAATTGCTTCGCATGATGTTATAACTTTAAAACTAATTCCTTAAAACTTAATATTATGAAGTTGAAGCTTTGGTATGTCACTTTTTTTCTTGTAATGTTTGGCAGTATTTCGAATGCACAATTTGTAAAAAAGCATGGTCAGTTAAGTGTTCAGGGAACCCAGCTTGTAGATAAGAACAACAATCCTGTTGTTCTTCGCGGACTAAGTTTTGGCTGGCATAGTTTATGGCCTCGATTTTATAATGAAAAAGCAGTAGCCTGGTTAAAAAAAGATTTTAATTGTAATGTGGTTCGCGCTGCAATGGGTGTAGAACTCGGAGATCATTCTTATATTAATAATCCGCAGTTTTCTAAAGAAAAAGTAGAAGCAGTTGTAAATGGCGCCATAAAATCGGATATCTATGTAATAATAGATTGGCACAGTCACAATATCAACTTAAAAGAGGCGAAAGTATTTTTTGAAGAGATGTCAAAAAAATATGCTAAGTATCCTAATATTATATATGAAGTATTTAATGAGCCAGATCATGAAACTTGGTGGGAAGTAAAAAATTATGCAGAAGAGGTAATTAAAGTCATCAGAGAGAACGATCCTAATAATATTATACTCGTTGGCTGTCCGCATTGGGATCAAGATATTGATCTTCCTGCCGAAGACCCAATTACAGGTTATACTAATATAATGTATACCATGCATTTTTATGCTGCCACACACGGAAAAGAATTAAGAGACAGAACAGACGCGGCAATCAAAAGCGGACTCCCCGTTTTTGTTTCAGAATCAGCAGGAATGGAAGCATCAGGAGATGGACCTTTAAACTATCAAGCTTGGCAGGAATATATAGATTGGATGGAATCTAGAAAGATAAGCTGGATTACTTGGTCGGTATCTGATAAAGATGAAACTTGTTCAATCCTAAAGAAATCAGCTAAATCTGAAGGGAAATGGCAAGACGAAGATTTAAAAGAATCTGGACTTAAAGTTCGAGAATATTTAAGAAAGTATAATAAGGTAGACTAGAAAATAATTGTCTGTTTAAAAAGAGCCTGTTCAAACTTGAGCAGGCTTTTTTGTTTTTATGAACTTTTTATTTAAGCATTTGAGCTTGTAAAAGTGATGATAAAGGTGGTTTTCCTGATTTTATTTTTTGTAAGAATTAGTTTCGCTGGTTTTCAACTGTTTTTTAATTGATACGAGAATATGACTTTTGTTCTTTTTTGTGTTGTTTTTGATTAACACCCCCTTTTATTTTGGGGTTGTTTTTTTTTTAAGGTTACTTTATAATCGTTTTATGTCAGTTTTTAGCTTTGTTTTTTAATCAAACCCTGTTTTTTTAATTGTTTTACTTGAAATTCTGTTGTTGAATTTTCAAAAAAAAATATCGATAAATGTCAAATAACGATTATTGTTAATTTAATTTTTGTAATCCGTAATTCTTCGTCTAAAACGTCAAAAAAGTACTTTTGAATTATTCTACTCATACAAAAGTTAATAAATTCGCTAATGAAAATGATGATGTTTTAGAGGGCGGAAATAGGTTTTAGAAATGACTTATACTATTAAATAGATATATAAAAGATTAACTAACCAGAATCAATTAATAACTAAAAACCAATTTAAAACATGAAAAAAGTATTTCACATTTTAGCCGCGATGTTAACAAGTTCTTTTGCTTTTGCCCAAGAAGATGAAGCAGCCGCTCCACCAGCAACCACCTGGGGAGGCTCTGCAGATGCGTACTATAAATATGATTTTTCAAAACAGATGAATGGATTAACGAGCTTCACCAACTCACAAAATTCATTCGAACTAGGAATGGCGTCGATCGAGGCAGGTCATACTTTTGGAAAAGCTTCTGTTTTTGTAGACTTAGGTTTCGGAAAAAGAGCAGCAGAGTTTTCATATAATGAAACACCAGATAAAGATGTAAGTGCAAAATTTTTAATTAAACAATTATTCTTTACATACAATTTGACTGATGAATTTAAAGTAGTGGCAGGTAGTTTTGGAACTCATATTGGATATGAAGTTTTGGATGCCGTAGATAACAAAAACTACAGTATGTCTTATGCTTTTTCTTATGGTCCATTTTTTAACACGGGTGTTAAAGCACAATATACTGCTGGTAAATTTACAGCTATGTTAGGAGTAACAAATCCAACAGATTTTAAATCAGCGATGGATGCGGGTTCTTATCAAAAAACGTTCATAGGGCAGGTAGGATATATAGGAGATACAGGAAGTGCTTATTTGAATTTTACAACAGGAAGTACTAATCCAATACCAGGAAGTGTAATTCCAGTATCAGACGAAAATAAAACTCAGTTTGACTTGACTGCTTCTAAAACAATTAGTGATAGTTTTGGTCTTGGGTTAAATGCAACTTACGCTAAAACTACAAACGATTTTGATAGTGCTTTAGATGGTGAGTGGTTTTCAATAGTTGGATATGCTAATTATTCATTCAGCCCATCATTGCTTTTAGCTTACAGAATGGAATATTTTGATGCTAAAGATGCAGCGCCAAGTATGGGGACATTAACAGGATCTAGTGTTTTTGCAAACACGGTTTCATTAAATTACAAAGTTGGAAAGCTTACAATTATTCCTGAGCTTAGATACGATGCAGCGTCTGAAGATATATTCTTAGATAAAGATGCATTGCCAACAGGAGGAAGCTTCTACGCTTTAATTGCTACAACATACTCTTTCTAGAGATAAAGATTGATATTTTTTTTTTTTTTTGGAGCTGTCGAAACATACTAATGTTTTGGCAGCTTTTTTATTGGAAGAGGTTTGTGAATTGTGAATTGTGAATTGTGAATGGTGAATGGTGAATTGTGAATGGTAAACTTTGAATTTTGAGTTGTTAGTTGTTAGTTGTTAGTTGTTAGTTGTTAGTTGTTAGTTGTTAGTTGTTAGTTGTGTCACTTAAAGCTCTTAGTGGGTCTATTCTAACAATATTTTGTAGAGACGCGCTGCAGTGTGTCTTCTTTTTATAAATCAATTTCTTGTATATTCTTTCGCTATTTAAATAAAAAAACGCATTTCTAAAACTTAGAAATGCGTTGCTTATTTTAAAATTGAATCTTATTTATTGAACTTGTTTTTTGTAAATCGAATAAATAGTATCAATTGTCTTTCTGTCTAAGGTTGAGGTTGCGTCGGTTTGAATATAATGTAATTTAAATGCCTGAATTGCTGCAGTTAAATTTTTAGTATTATATCCAATTATTCGTAGCGCAGGTTCGATTTTAAAATCGAATGGTGCAGGTTCTAGAATTTCATCCGGCCAGATTCCGAAACCTTTTTCGGCAAGTGTTTTCCAAGGAAATAAAGCACTTGGGTCTTGTTTTCTCCCTGGAGCAATATCGGCGTGACCTAAAAAGTTTTGAGTCGGAATGTTATAGTCTTTTTTCAGCTTAGTCAGCAAAGCAACAAGACTGTTGATTTGTGCCTCTGTAAAAGGTTTGAAACCATTATTGTCTAATTCAATTCCGATAGAACAGGAATTTAAATCTGTTGTTTTTCCCCAAGTAGAATTTCCGGCATGCCAAGCTCTTAGGTAATCGTTAAGCATTTGTACTACTTTTCCATTTTCAGAAATCACATAATGTGCGCTAACCTGAGTTTTTGTTTTTGTAAAAGTATTAATAGTCTGCTGAAGCGAATCTTGAGCAGTATGATGAATAATAACGAAACTTGGTTTTCTTAAATTAAAGTTTACGGTACCAATCCACTCTGTATTAATTCCATTTACTAAATAGGTAGAACCAGTTTTAGATAAAGTATCTTTTATAATTCCTAATTGTTGTGCATAAGAAGTATCAATTACAACAGGAGTTGCAGGAATTGGTTTTGCTTCTTTGTTGGTAATCTGGTTTTCTAAAGTTTTTAACTGCTGGTCATATGCTTTTTCCGTATTCTTATACGGATTTGTAGAGCAAGAACTGATTATAACAGCTAAAATAAGATAACAAAAATGTTTTTTTGTCATAATTCGTTGTTTATGGTTTTAAACGATTATTCTTCGATTTTCGTATCTGTGTTTTCTTTTACTTCTGTATTTTCTTTAGATTTTTTTGAGTCTTTGTCTTTTTTCTTTTTAGATTTTCCTGTTTTGCCTTCTTTTAGTTTCTCCATGAAAGTCTTGTACTTCTCTATTTGATCTGGATTTAAAAAAGAGCCAATTTTTTTATCAGTACTTTCTCTTAAAGCTTTTATCTGCTCAATTTTTTGCTCTTGACTACTGCTTTCATTTTTCAATAAAATACCTTGTTCTCTTAAACTGTCTGTCAAAACATTTGTAATAGCAATCGCTTGTAAGTCATCAAGATTTACATCAGGTTTCATTTGTTCGACAATTTTACCAGCCGTTTCTTCAACAGGAATTTCTTTAGGCTTACTTTGTGAACCTTGCTGCTGTCCTGCCATCATACTTCTGTCCATTCCGCCGCCTCTTCCGTAACCGTTGCCATAGCCATTACCATAACCATTGTTGTATCCGTTTCCATATTGTGCAGAGGCACTATCGAAAAAGAATAGGCTTAAAACTAAAATTAATAAAGTTTGAATTGGTTTCATAAAAGTATCTTTTATCTAATGTTAACTATTGTTCAGCGTAAATTTAAGCAGGTTCTCCGTATAAATCAAATTCTGTAGCTTCAATTATTTTTATATTAACAAATTCACCTGTTTTTACGTAATGTTTAGAAGCATCAATTAATACTTCATTGTCAACATCAGGGCTGTCAAACTCTGTACGTCCAACAAAATGTGCTCCTTCTTTTCTGTCGATAATACATTTGAAAGTCTTGCCTACTTTTTCTTGGTTTAAATCCCAAGAAATTTGAGACTGTAATTCCATAATCTCATTTGCTCTAGCCTGTTTGATATCATCTGGAACATTGTCTTCCAATAAATAAGCATGAGTATTTTCTTCGTGAGAATAAGCAAAACACCCCATTCTGTCAAATTTCATTTCTTGAACAAAATCTTTCAAAATTTCAAAATCCTCTTGAGTTTCACCTGGATAACCAACAATTAAAGTAGTTCTAATTGCCATTCCTGGAACTGCAGCACGGAAATCTTTTAATAACTGAGTTGTTTTAGCTTGAGTAGTACCACGACGCATCGATTTCAAAATCGAATCTGAAATATGCTGTAACGGAATATCAATATAATTACAGATTTTTGGCTCTCGTTTCATTAATTCCAAAACATCCATTGGGAAACCAGTTGGATAAGCATAATGAAGACGAATCCATTCTATGCCTTCAACTTTTGCTAATTCTTCTAAAAGTTCCGCAAGATTTCTTTTTTTATAAAGATCAAGTCCGTAATAAGTTAAATCTTGAGCAATCAAGATTAACTCTTTAACGCCATTTTTAGCTAAACCTTGAGCTTCTTTAACTAATTTTTCAATTGGCTGAGAAACGTGCGAACCTCTCATTAACGGAATTGCACAAAAACTACACGGTCTGTCGCAGCCCTCTGCAATTTTTAGGTAAGCATAATTTTTTGGAGTCGTAGTTAAACGTTCTCCAAGTAATTCATGTTTATAATCGGCTCCTAGAGCTTTTAATAATTGAGGTAATTCTGTAGTTCCAAAATATTGATCCACATTTGGAATTTCTTTTTCTAAATCTGGTCTGTAACGTTCAGATAAACATCCTGTAACGAAAACTTTATCTACAAGTCCTCTGTCTTTTTTATCGGCATATTCCAAAATCATGTTTACCGATTCTGCTTTTGCATTATCAATAAAACCACAAGTGTTGATTACAATAATGTTTCCTTCTTTTTCTGCTGGAGCTTCATGTTCAACTTCTTTTCCATTGGCACGCAGCTGACCCATAAGGACTTCACTGTCATAAACATTTTTTGAACACCCAAGAGTGATTACGTTAATTTTGTTCTTTTTTAAAGACTTGGTTCTCATACTTTTATAAATTGGAGTGCAAAATTACACTTTTTTTATTCAAACACACTAGTTTCAACATGTTTTAGGTGTTTTTTATGAAGCGGATTTTGCTTTTAGGATGTTATTTTGAGATTAAAAATAAAAATGATCTTAAATTAGGAGTAAAAAAAAATCCGTTCAGTAAATACCAAACGGAAATTTTCATTCATCTATTTATTCTTAATTACAATTCAAATAATAAAGTAAGTGTTACATTGTTTAGTTTTGAAGACAGGTTAGCCCCATCTGTAAAACCTGTAGCAAAAAATCTTTGATTCGATTTTCTTTCTAAATAAGAGTAAGCTAAATCTAATTTAGTGCCTCCAAAATTGTAACCCAAACCACCAGAATAGCTGGTTAAATCTCCCACAGTAGTTCCATTTTTGTACGGACTTCCTTCAAAACGATATCCAGCTCGTAAACTTAGTTGATTAATTTTATATTCACCACCAATACGAAGCTCTCCTGTGCTAGTTAGATTATTATTGATATCGCTGTTGATTCCTCTGAAACCAGCATCATTTGTAGGTTTGAATTTTGCATTTCCGTAATTTTTTACAGCATAATCAACACTTAATAAACCTGATTTTCCAAAAACATACGCAGCGCTAAAAGTCCATTTGTCTGGAGTTTGTAAAGTGTATGATTCGTATACATTTACAATATTAGGATTCACATTCGCATTTAAAGGTTGTCCGCCATCTGCTTGTCTTGTCGTGTAAATGCTTTGTGAAGTTTCATCATATAGCTCGTACCAAGTATTCGATTCGTAAGCAACACCTAGTCTAAAAGCATCAGTTACTTTTCCTATAGCTCCAAGCTGGAAAGAAAAACCATTTCCGTAAGTATACAATTCATTATTGAAACGTAAATTTGAAATAGTTTCATAAGGCTGTAATGGATTGCTGTTGTCTTCGTAAAAACTTGTCGATCTTCTATAGTCAGTTACGTGAACATTTAAGTTGGCTCCTAAATAAAGTCTATCTCTGTATGAAGTTGCAATATTAAAACCTACTTTACTGTTGTATCCTCTAGTGTGTATTTCATTTTCTTGATAATAATTTCCTCCGGCAGGAACATTACTAATATATTGAGTATTTCCTGGTGTATTAGATGCAGGGTCTATAACATGTCCCCAGTATCCCATATAAGCCTGTTGTTCTTTGTAGTTTAAATCTCTATAATCTAATCCATCAATATCTTGTAAAGGAATTCCATTCGCAAAGGATAAGAAATAGTCATCAACAGAATTGATTGGATTTGTTCCAGCAGAGAAAATATCATTATTAAAATTATTTGTATTCTCGTATGTCGCGCCAATAGCAATTTTATTCCAACCGTTGTTAGGATTACGATCTTTAAAAACAAAAACACCTCCCGCTTGATTCAAAATAAAAGAGTTTTCTTTATCTGAAGTTTGAGTTCCAAAGTACTCAGAATTATTTTTAATGTTTTGATTACTAAAAGATATTCCAACTTGATTGGTATTAAAAACTGCAGAACCAGCTGGGTTGACGCTTAAAGATGATAAATCCCCTCCAACAGCACCGAAAGCACCGCTCATAGCTCTAAATCTTGCAGTTCCTGTTAGATTGTCTTGAGAATAACGCAAAGCATCTGAAACTTCTTGAGAATATGACGCGCTGGCAGTTAGTCCTGTTATAAGTAGGAAAAGTATTTTTTTCATTTGGATAAGTTTTAGTTTGAATTTAGTTTAGTGAGAAAAAATTATCTTCTTCCTCCGCCACCGCCAGATCTCATACCGCCGCCACCGCCGCCGCCAGAAGATCTCATGCTTCCACCGCCACCGCTGTTCATTGAACGTGATGGACTGCTAGGAGTGTAGCTTCTTGATGAACTGCTGTTGTTGCTATTATTGTAATTATAGCTTCTGTTTGTCGTAGTGTTACTATTGTTGTAAGATCTTCTAGAGTTACTGTAATCTACACTATTGGTATTAGCTCTTCTATTTGTAAATGACGGACTAGTTCCTCCATTCATATTAGATCTTCTAAAGTCAGTATAACCATTAGATCTGTTTGTTGTGTAGTTTCTATTGGTTGTGTAACTTCCTCTGTTAGTAGTGTAATTTCTATTTGTTGTAAAACCTCTGTTAGAAGTGTAGCTTCGGTTGTATGCATAATTTCTGTTTCCATAATATGCGGCAGAACCTCTTCTTCCGTAAGTGTAGTTATAGTTGTTGTAGCCGTAGTAACCGCCTCCCCAATATCCTGGATAGCCCCAGCCTGGTCCCCAGTATCCTGGATAACCCCAGCCTCCCCAGTAACCTGGGTATCCCCAGCCCCAGTATCCGCCATAGCCCCATCCGTAATAAGGATAGCCCATTCCAAAGCCAAATGACCATGATGGGTTTGAGTATACGTTTACAGAAACGTCAGAGCTACTGCTTCCCCATGCAGGATAAGCTACAGAAGCTGTTTGAGTACTGTCATTTTCTGAATAATTGGTATAATTGTCAACGTCAGTAAAAATTTCTGTCGGTTGGTTATCATCTTGCAGTGATCTGAAATAATCTTTGTATTGATTGTTTGTGCCATTAGACTGCTGCACATATCTGTTTGATGAAGAATTACCGTATACACCATCATTGTCATGATAAGATGAATTTTGGTAAGAACCACACGACGCAAGTAATAAACTCAATAATCCAATTAAGTAAAAATGATTAGAGTTTTGGCGAAGAGAAATGTTAGTTTTCATATCTGTGGTGTTTTTTATTGTTGCACATTACAAAAATAGTTAGTTTTGTCAAACTATTTAGTTAAAATTATTAAAACAAAATTTGTGCCAAACTATATAATATGAGTAAGAACCTCACTACAAGATCAGAAGATTATTCGAAATGGTATAACGAGCTGGTTGTAAAAGCAGATCTAGCTGAAAATTCAGGAGTTAGAGGCTGTATGGTAATTAAACCATACGGATATGCTATTTGGGAAAAAATGCAGGCTGAATTAGATCGTATGTTCAAAGAAACTGGACATCAAAATGCGTATTTTCCTTTGTTCGTGCCGAAAAGCATGTTTGAGGCTGAGGAGAAGAATGCTGAAGGATTTGCAAAAGAATGTGCTGTTGTAACACATTATAGATTGAAAAACGATCCAGAAAAACCTGGAAAATTAATGGTTGATCCAAATGCAAAGTTAGAAGAGGAGCTTATTGTTCGTCCAACTAGTGAGGCAATTATTTGGTCTACATATAAAGGATGGGTACAATCATATAGAGATTTGCCTTTATTGATTAACCAATGGGCTAATGTGGTTCGATGGGAAATGCGTACGCGTTTGTTTTTGAGAACAGCTGAGTTTTTATGGCAGGAAGGGCATACTGCTCATGCTACTAAAGCAGAAGCTATTGAGGAGTCTGAAAAAATGATGAATGTTTATGCTGATTTTGCAGAAAGTTTTATGGCAATTCCGGTAGTAAAAGGTTTTAAAACTGAAACAGAACGTTTTGCAGGTGCAGATGAAACTTATTGTATTGAAGCTTTAATGCAGGATGGAAAAGCATTACAGGCTGGTACATCTCACTTTTTAGGACAAAACTTTGCAAAAGCTTTTGATGTTAAGTTTGCTAATGCAGAAGGAAAACAAGAACATGTTTGGGGAACGTCATGGGGAGTTTCTACTCGTTTGATGGGAGCTTTGATTATGACGCATTCTGACGATCAAGGATTAGTGCTGCCTCCAAATTTAGCGCCAATACAAGTGGTTATTGTTCCAATTCATAAAACAGACGAACAATTAGCGCAGATTACTGCAGCGGTTAATGAATTGACTGCAAAATTGAAAAAGCTTAAGATTTCGGTTAAATACGATGACAGAACAACTCAAAAACCAGGATTTAAATTTGCTGAATGGGAATTGAAAGGTGTTCCTGTTAGAATTGCTGTTGGTCCAAAAGATCTAGAAAACGGAACTTTTGAGGTTGCAAGACGTGATAATTTGACTAAAGAAGTTGTTGAAGGTGAAAAAATTGTTGAATACATTAATGACTTGTTAGAACAAATTCAAAAAGATTTATTTGACAGAGCATTAAACTACCGCAATACCCATATTACAGAAGTAAATAATTTTGAGGAGTTTAAAGAAGTTCTTGAAGGTAAAGGAGGCTTTTTATCTGCTCACTGGGACGGAACTGCTGCAACAGAAGAGAAGATAAAAGAATTGACAAAAGCAACAATTAGATGTATCCCTTTAGATGCTGTTGAAGAGGCGGGAACCTGTGTGTTTACTGGGAATCCTTCTTCTAAAAGAGTGCTTTTTGCTAAGGCATATTAAAAAAATATATTTTTTTTTGTGTTAACTATTGTGCAACTAAAAAATAGATGTATCTTTGCATCCGCAATACAGAAGCACGGTCCGTTCGTCTATCGGTTAGGACGCCAGGTTTTCATCCTGGTAAGGGGGGTTCGATTCCCCCACGGACTACAAGTTATATTACATATTGAAAAGTTTCCAAACTTAGGAGAATTATGGTCCGTTCGTCTAGGGGTTAGGACGCCAGGTTTTCATCCTGGTAACAGGGGTTCGATTCCCCTACGGACTACAAATTAGTTGTAAATAAGTTTTGTAAAATAAAAATTGGTGTCTCGGTTTTTATTTTATTAGTTAAAACCAAAGTGATTGTTTTACAATTGTGGGAGGTTTTTCTTTTTTAACTAGTATTTATAATAAATTATTACATCTAAAATTAAAGAAAATGGCAAATCATAAGTCAGCATTAAAAAGAATCAGAAGTAACGAAAAAAGAAGAGTTCTTAACAGATATCAACATAAAACTACTCGTAATGCAATTAAAGCATTAAGATTAGCTACTGATAAGTCTGATGCTGCTGCAAAATTATCAACTGTAATCTCTATGATTGATAAATTAGCTAAAAAGAACATCATTCATGATAATAAAGCTTCTAACTTGAAGTCTAAATTAACTAAACATGTTGCTAAATTGTAATTAAATACAATTTGAAAGATATATAAAAGTCCTCATTCGAGGACTTTTTTGTTTCTGCTAAAAATGAAAGTTTAAGTAAACGCTTTGTTTATTAGATCAAAATCAAAAAATCCAAATTCTAACTTTAAAAGATTGAAATTTGGATTTTTTGATTTGAAATTTTTTAAGTTTAAAGATCTATTTTCTTTTTAAGATATTCCAGCATTGGCTGTGTAATGGGTTTAGAAAGAAAATCGATTATAATAGGATATTGTTTTGCTTTAGCTAAATCTTCTGGGTCAATTGTAGAGGACAATACAATTACAGGAGCAGAGTTGAATTCGTCATAATCTGAAGAAGTAAAATGATCTAAAAACTCCCATCCGCCCATTATTGGCATGTTTAAATCTAAGAAAATCAATTCTGGTTTTCTTTTGTTTTTGTCGTTTGTGTATTTTAAGGTGTTGAAATGATGGAGGGCTTCTTCACCGTTTTGAGCTGTAATAACTTCATGTGAAAATGAAGATTTCGAAATTACCTTTTTGCATAGCATCAATGTGATTGGATCATCGTCAACGCATAAGATCTGCTCAAGCATAATATTAATTTTTAAATGTTATTGTAAATGTGGTTCCTTTGTTAACTTCGCTGTCTATAGAAATAGTTCCTCCCATTGTTTCTACCTGCGATTTCACGAGATAAAGACCTAATCCTTTGCTATCTGGATAATTGTGAAATCTTTGATAAAGACCAAATACTTTGTCTCGGTTTCTTTCTAAATCAATTCCAATTCCGTTGTCCTTGAAAGTTAGTATCGTTTTGTTATCAATTTTTTCTGCAGTTATAGATATCTTTAGTTTTCTATTTTCCGATTTATATTTTATGGAATTGGTTAGTAAGTTTAATAAAATGCTTTCAATATATGCTTTATTGGTAATGAGCTCTGGTACTTTGTCGAACTTAAGTTTGATTATAGGTTTGTGTAATTCTATTTGGAATGACAGCTGACTAAATACATTTTCAAATACTTCTTCTAAAGATGCTTCTTCTTTTTGCATCGAAGGATTGTCTTTAATAATTATAACTTTTACTAAATCATTAATTGTTTCGTTTAATAAATGTGTTGATTTTGTAAAACCAGTAAGAATTTCCTGGAGTTCTTCATTTTCTACAGGAATGTCTTCAATTAAATTTAAAAGTCCGATTAAATTAGATAATGGGGCTCTAAGGTTATGAGATGTAATGTAAGAGAATTGTTTTAAATCTTTATTGTTTTGGGTTAATTCTCGAATAAGATGTTCTTTTTCTGTTTCCAGTTTTTTCTCGTCGGTAATATCTCTTTGTATGGAAATCCAGTGTGAAATAGCTCCTTCGTTGCTGAAAATTGGAATCATGGAAAAACGTACCCAAAATTCTTCTTTATTTTTGGTATAGCTGATAGTTTCAATTAGACATTCTTCTTCGTTTTTTATAGCACGTAAAAGTTTCTTTAATTCTTCAGAATCAGAATTCGGCCCCTTAAAGATGTTAGGTGACTTTCCAATTATTTCATTGGATTGGTATCCGGACATTTGCGAAAATGCTGGATTAACATAAACAATTTTAGGGATTTTTCCGTCAGGCGAATTGGCTTCTGTGATCAAAATAGAATCTCTAGATTGAGTAATTACAGTTTCTAAAAGCTTTAAACGTTGTTCTTCTTCTTTTTGTTTAGTAATATCTTGAATAGCACCAATCATTCTAATGGCTCTTCCGCTTTCATCTTTCAATAAAAAACCTCTGTCCAAAACATATTTATAAGTCCCGTCCGCGCATCTAAAACGGTATTGATCCTGCCATTTTTCTGTTTTTTGTTCAATAAAAGAATATAATTTTATTGACATTCGGATACTGTCTTCTGGGTGAATTTTGTCAAACCACCATTTAGAAGTTTTTCCAACTTCTTCAGGGTTGTAACCAAAAACACTTTCAATTCCTTTGTTCCAATTAATACTATCCTCTTGAATTTTCCAATCCCAGATAGTATCGCTTGTTGCTTTTGCTACGATGTCATATTTCTCATTAGATTCCTTTATTTCTTCATTGGTTTTGTTTAGCTTTTCAAAAATGGTAATACTCCTTTTTTCATTTTTTGCCAGTATAAACTTGAAAACCAATCCTGTAATTAGAATAAAGATAATGTCTTTTATAAGTGATAAATATTGATATTCAGATGAAGAAAAGTAACTTATGAGTAATATATGACACAAAACTGCCATAATTATCGAGATGATTGAATAAATAAGAGTAATTTGGAGAGTTTTACTTTTCATTACCTCAAATATAGTTAAATTAACTATAACTAAACATATGTTAATATTATTTTGAAGGCGATATTTTGGTGTTTTATATTAACTAATTGATTGTATATACGCAAACTATGTCAGAAACGTTTTTTATTAAAAAATAAAGTGTACCTTTGCGCCCATTAAAAATCACAGATGGAATCTATTAGAAACATTGCAATTATTGCCCACGTCGATCACGGTAAAACCACTTTGGTTGATAAAATTATGTATCACTGTCAATTATTTCGTGAAAACGAAAACACAGGTGATTTAATCCTAGATAATAACGATTTAGAGCGTGAGAGAGGTATTACAATTACTTCTAAGAACGTATCGGTTCAATATAAAGGAACAAAAATCAATATTATTGACACCCCAGGCCACGCCGATTTTGGTGGTGAAGTAGAACGTGTATTGAACATGGCCGATGGTGTATGTTTGCTAGTTGATGCTTTTGAAGGACCAATGCCTCAAACTCGTTTTGTTTTGCAAAAAGCGATCGATTTAGGATTGAAACCTTGCGTAGTTATCAATAAAGTTGATAAAGAAAACTGTACTCCAGAAGAAGTTCACGAGAAAGTTTTTGATCTAATGTTTGAATTAGGTGCAACTGAAGAGCAATTAGATTTCCCAGCGGTTTATGGTTCTGCTAAGAACAACTGGATGTCTGATGATTGGAGAAATCAAACAGAAAACATTGAACCATTATTAGACATGGTTATCGCTAATGTTCCTGCTCCAAAAGTATCTGAAGGTACTCCTCAAATGTTGATTACATCTTTAGATTTCTCTTCTTTTACAGGTCGTATAGCAATTGGTCGTCTTGAAAGAGGTGTATTGAAAGAAGGAATGCCAATCTCTTTAGTAAAAAGAGACGGTAAAGTAATCAAATCTAGAATTAAAGAATTACACACTTTTGAAGGTTTAGGCCGTAGAAAAGTAGATCAAGTTATTGCTGGAGATATTTGTGCTGTTGTAGGTATTGAAGGATTTGAAATTGGTGATACTATCGCTGACTTCGAAAACCCAGAAGCTTTACAAACTATCGCTATCGATGAGCCAACAATGAGTATGTTGTTTACAATTAACGATTCTCCTTTCTTTGGTAAAGAAGGTAAATTTGTTACTTCTAGACATATTCGTGAAAGATTGACAAAAGAGCTTGAGAAAAACTTAGCAATGAAAGTTGGAGAAACTGATTCTGCTGATAAATTCATGGTTTTTGGTCGTGGTGTATTACACTTATCTGTTCTTATTGAAACAATGAGAAGAGAAGGGTATGAGCTTCAAATTGGTCAGCCGCAAGTTATCATCAAAGAAGTTGATGGTGTTAAATGTGAGCCAATTGAGGAATTAACTATTGACTTGCCAGAAAACCTTTCAGGTAGAGCTGTTGAATTCGTTACTATCCGTAAAGGTGAAATGCTTTCTATGGAAGGTAAAGGAGAGCGTATGATTATTAAATTTAATATTCCATCTCGTGGAATCATTGGTTTAAGAAATCAATTGCTTACTGCTACTGCGGGTGAAGCTATCATGGCACACCGTTTCATTGGATATGAGCCTTACAAAGGAGAAATTCCTGGACGTAACAACGGTTCATTAATCTCTATGGAAAACGGAAAAGCTATTCCTTACTCTATCGATAAATTACAAGATCGTGGTAAATTCTTTGTTGATCCTAACGAAGATATTTATGAAGGTCAGGTTATTGGAGAAAACACTCGTAGCGACGATATGACTGTTAACGTTACTAAAACGAAAAAACTTTCTAACGTACGTTCTTCTGGAGCTGATGATAAAGCTAGAATTATTCCAGCTGTCAAATTCTCATTAGAAGAAGCTTTAGAGTATATTCAAAAAGATGAGTATGTTGAAGTTACTCCAAAATCTCTTCGTTTAAGAAAGATTTATTTAAGTGAAACTGATAGAAAAAGATATAAAATCTAATTAGTTTTCAATTTCAATATAAAAATCCCAAATTCCGTATGGAGTTTGGGATTCTTTTTTTATTATAAAATTGAGTTACTTAGGATTACCTTTTCAGCGAAAAATGACCTTTACTTTCTCGCTGGTCGCTTAATTTTAAAGTATACCAATAATCATCTGATGGTAATGGAATTCCTTGAAAAGTTCCATCCCAGCCGTTGTCAAATGTGGTTAATTGTTTTAGTAATTTTCCATATCTGTCATAAATATAAATTTTGGAATTTTTATATTCATTGCCATTCAATCCAATGATATTCCAATAATCATTAAAACCATCATTATTGGGTGTGAAAAATTGTGGAACACCAATTACGGCTACTGTTTTACTGACCAGTCCACAATTCTTTTTATCATTAATATAGACTTCATAAATTCCAGATTTTATATTTTCAAATACATTTGAATCTTGAAAAGGACCGTTTGGAGTATTTAAACTAAATTCATAATCTCCGCTTCCAGAAACATTTATCTTAATTTTATTAGAATTATCAATTTGTAAATCGACAACTTCAACGCTTTCTATAGTTGCAATGTTTGAAGATACAACCTGAATTGTTCTCGTTTTAGAACAATTATTTTTGTTGAAAACTGTTACAGTGTAAATTCCGCTGGTATTGACTTCGATATTTGATATTGTTTTGTCCAATATTTCTACACCGTCTTTTTTCCAGACGTATACAAAGTCACTTAATGTATTAATGTCTTTTATTCCAGCATCTAATTGGGCAAAATAAGAAGAATCATTATCGCAGACATTTGTTGTTGCACCATTAATTTCTATATCGGGTAATCGGATGACTTCTAATTTAATTTTACTGATTCCAAAGCATTCATTTCCTTCTTCGATTCTTGCATAGGCAAAATCATTATAAGGGACTTTGTTATTGTATTGTAAAGGTGTCTCAATCTGATTTTGTTCTAATAAAGCATCATTTTCTGTAGCGTAATATTTTAATTCTTGAGTGTTTGTGAAAGGAATATTTGCGTTGGTTAAATTAAAGGTATTAATACCATCTTCATTTTCATCATCATCACAAGCAATATCTAATAGATAAGTTTGTACCGAAATTACATTGGTTTTTAAATTTACGGTAGAGATGCTGCTACATTTAGTTTGTAAATTAGTGATCCTGGCAAACACAGTTTGAGGATTGCTACTATTGGTATACTCTGTAGACAATTGATTTATATTGCTTTCAGCATCGGTCTTACTTATAAAAAAAGAAGTTTCAAGATCAGGATTATTATTGGTCAGAGCTGCATTTGCCTCTTTTAAATTGAACAACACAAAGCCATTAGCATTTTCACCAGAATCACATTGTACAAGAGTGACATTGTTTACTGGCGGTAAAGGATTTATAGTAATTTTTACTTCTGCTACAGATGCGCTGAGCTGGCTATTAAAGGCTTTTATAAATACCGATTGCTCAAATGGTGTAATGCTGTTAAAAATATTTGGCAATTGATCGCTGTTATTATCAGCATCGCTTTGAGTTAAATAATAATTGATAGTTAAACCAGAAACATCAGCATTATCAAAAACTACTTTTGTTACTTGCTCAAAATCAATTTTCGTTTTTCCATCGAATGGATTTGCATCATTTTCATCACAAACTTCAACCTTGTTATTCGGAAAAACAACTTTGTCATTTATTTTAATTGTAAAAGAAGCAGTATTATAACATTGCGTAATCGTGTTTGTTGCTCTCACAAAAATAGTTTCGGGACTTGTACTATTTCTATAAGCAGTTGGATCTGTTATTGGATTGCTATTAATAATAGCATCATTTTCAGAAGTATGATAAGTAATTTTTACTCCTGTTTGAGATCCTGTTATTTTTGGAGAATTTGCTGTCAAATCAAAAATTAATGAAGAATTTGCCTGCCCAGAAAAGTCAGATTTTGTAATATTCAAATCACTTAATACAGGAACACTGATACTTGGTGCATCATCAAATGTTGCTGTGCCCAGCCATTCTAAAGAAAAATTACTAATTCCGACAGGCCTGTCAATTACAATAAAATAAGATTCTCCAGCATGTGCGTTAATCCATTTGATATACCCGTCTCCAAGTTCAGCAGGACCTTCAGAGGTGTCAAAATAATCACCTGTCATTCCCGTATGGTTGTAGGTGAGTTTTGCCATATTAGGATTTGTGGTAGAACAGCGAATGGGAGATGTTAATGAAGTACATTTTGCATCTGGACCAAATACAAAAAAATCAAAATCTTCGTTAAGATCAGAACTTTCAGGTTTTATAATAAAACCAAACGTTCCAGAAGTTTTAATTGAAATTTTTAACCATACGCTATTATTTTCTCTAGAACCACAGCTGTTTTCTCCTGTAATTTCTTGAACGTTTCCGGCGCCTTGTATACTTAAACCTTTAAAACCAGAATTGCCGCAAACTACAATTGCATCGATGCAATCATTTTGCGAATAAATATTTGTAGAAAGTAAAAAAAGAAAGAGTAAAGTTTTACATAAATTCATCTTATAAGAATTTAAAGTAAATATAAGATAAATTTGATGTTTTGTATTTTTTTATGCTTTACTTTTTAAATTGTTTTAAGCTTTTAGTAAAGAATTAGTTAAAATTCTACTTTACCTTTTCAAGCTGAAATGACCTTTAACATTTTTTCCATTAATGAATTGAAGTGTAAACCAATAATCATCTGACGGCAATTGTTGTCCATTGAAGATTCCGTTCCAGCCCAAACTGTTTTGAGTCATTTGTTTTAACAATTTACCATAACGGTCAAAAATTGAAATGCTATAATCAGGCATTTCTTCAATATTTTTGATTGCCCATAAGTCGTTATATCCGTCGCCATTGGGAGTAAAAAATCTAGGATAATCTAACACATAGACTACAAACGAATTAGATATTCCGCAGCCATTTTTGTCTCGGGCAATTGCATTATAAATACCTGGATTTACTTGTGTAAATGTTGGATCATCTTGAAAAACAGAGCCTTCTAGAGAGAATTCATAATTTCCAACTCCAGTATATTGAATTCGTACCGCATTTTCTATACCTGAAAAATCTTTTACTTCGGCTCCAGTAATTACTGCCGGTTCAGATAGAATGACTTTGAATTTTTTAGTTTTTTGACAATTATTAATATCAGTTACTGTAACAGAATAATCTCCAGCAGTGTCAATTAGTATTGAATTTGTAGTGTTACCATTTGACCAAGTATAACTTTGAAAACCCGCCTCAACCGTTAATGTTATCTGATAACCTTTGCATAAATACAGTGTTTCATCTTCAAAATTAGGAGGATCAAAAGTGTGGACAATTAATTCTATTGGAGCTATATCATAACAATCAGGACCATTTGCTGCTCGAGCATAAATAGTCTGACTATTTGGCGTTGTATTTTTAAAAATATTAGGAAGTATGTTTGTTTCTGTTATCGCCTCATTTGCTGTCAAATAATAATTGATAATCAATCCTGCTGGTAATCCTGTCAAAACTTGGGGTGTTACTTCAGAATTTAAATCAAATTGGTACAAACCGTCTTGAGTATCGTCACCATCACAAGTTGCAATTGGAGATTGATCGGGAATAATTGAATTTGAAATGTTTAAAGCAATTTGTGGAGTAGTATAACAACCAAAGGAATTCTCTATTCTTGCATAAACAATTTGATTTGGAGCTTTATTGGTGTAACTCTCTGGATTTACAATTGGATTTGTTTTGGTTTGTGCATCTGCTAAATTCTCGTAGTATCCTTGATTGATAATTTGCGTATTATTGTTTTTCACAATATTAGCGGCCTTCGTCAAATTAAAAATTGAAATTCCATCTGTATTATCATCACATTGCAATAAAGAAGTATTTGTTGAGGCAATTTCTGGCGTAAATTCGATTGTTATCTCTCCAACTGAAACGCAAGTTGTGCCGTTTAAGGTAGCTTCTACTTTATAAGTTCCCGATGTAATTACAGCGTATGTAGAGGTTATTGCACCAGAAAGTTGTATGTAATTATTAGAATCGTCTTTTTTAAACCATTTAAAATTGTAATCAGAAGTGTTTAATTTGGTGTCTAAAACGAAATTTTCTCCAAAACATACAGGGTTATTATTGGCTGCCGTTCTATCTTGTCCAAAATTTATTCTGGTTATAAAACTTCCGGCTTGTATAAAAACAGCCGAGTTATATTGTCTGGTTTCATCATCTGCAATAACCAATTTTAGATGATATTTTTTATTAGGAACTACATCTGTATAAGCATTCATTACAACGGTTTGCCCCGCATAATTTATTGGACTTACTGCAGAATTATAACCATTAAAATAAGTTTCATTTTCAGCATCACATCCTTTTACTATTCCATCTGGAGTAGTAATAGGATTTATTTTAGGATGTACAGTTGTCGCAGAAACTGCAGTAGTTAAATTTGGCAGAACTGCTAAATTTTTATAATCTTCGGAACTTCCAACTTCTTTAATTAAAAAGGCAAAACCATCTGAATAAATGCATGGATAATTGAACTGATACTCGTTTGAAGCAAACAAATAATTAAAGCTGATAGAATTCGTCAAAGCAGTAAAGTCAAATTCTAATACTGTTGCTTGTCTGCTGTTGTTAATGCCCAATGCTCTATTTAAGTCATTATCACCGTTCCACGATTGTACTTGTACACCTTTAGAATCTGCTTGGTTGTAAGGACCTTCTGCATTTTGACTTGGCGAAGTACTTAGAACAAGTCCGCCCGAAAAAGGAAAATTAGTTCCTGCGGTGAAGGAAGCATAACTTTGACCATTTGCAGACGGATTTCCTGAAGCGCTTACATTTTCAATAGCAATACAAGAACTATTGATTAAAATATTTTGAACTAAATCTGCAGGCGTGATATTTGGATTAACAGTAATATTTTGAGCACTGGTCCTATGCGTGACACAGGACAGCAGAAATAAAACAATTAAGATTTTAAAATGCTTCATAGTATAACAAATATACTATAAATCTCTATTTTTTAATAGTTTGTAAGAAAAATATACAAATAGGAAAGTCCATGTTAAAACGATTAAAACTGTAAAGTAATTTACGCTGTAATCCATATCTGTATCGATTCCCATTTGTGAACCGATATTCTTAATAACAGATAATCTAGGTCCTGGATTAACAATTAAATTTGACATAGATTCTAACGGAAAAAACAGCATAACTTTTTCGCCAGTATTACTGTCTGGGAAAATTTTAAAAGCCAATACACCTTTTGCAATTCCTTCAATTATACTCCAGACCAAAAGAAATCCTAATGCAAATGCGGAGCGTTTTACCAGAATTCCAAGAAATAAACAGAAAGAAAAGAATCCTGTTAATTTTACAAAAAAGGCTAAAAGGTAATCTAAATCACTAAAAATTATATCAAATTCAGTATAAGAAGAAAAAAACAATCCCAGAATTAAACTCATGATAAAAACGAAAACTGTCGAGCCGAAAGCAAATAAAACCACGGTTAAAAATTTAGAAAGAATAAATTCTTTTTTGCTTAAACCGTCAATCAAATTTTGTTTTAAAGTTCCGTAACTGTATTCATTAGCCATCATAGAAACAATTACAATAGCCAGAAAAAATTTAAGAATAGCTGCAACATAGGTATTAAAATGCCAGATAAAAGGGAAGTTGAAAATTCCCATTTCTGCTAAATGAAATTTAAAAACGCCAATGTCAAATTTTATGGCTGCAATTAGTGCTATAAAAGAAAGTAAGATAAAATAAGTTAGTGTTAATATACGGCTGGCTTTATTCATCCAGATTTTTTGTAATTCTATAGAGATAAGTCTTTTCATGGCTTGGTTAGTTTTTTGGATGAGTGTTTTTGGTTAATTCTAAAAATTGCGCTTCCAAACTATTTTTACGTTTGACCAAGTGACTTAAAATTATATTTTTGGAAAATAAAAATTGATTCAATTCTGAAGCTGACAAATCTGATTTTAAATACACTAAAACTTTTCCATCTTCATCCTTAATTTGACTTACGGCATTGTGATCTTTTAAAGCGGATTTTAATAGCTCATTATCATTCGAAGAAATTTCAAAGAAACCTTCATTAGATGACATTCCATCGACGGAACCTGAGTATAAAACTTCGCCTTTTCTTAAAACAATTACCTGCGAACAAACTTTTTCGACTTCATCTAATAAATGTGATGCCAGTAAAATAGTAGTTCCCTGAGAAGCAATTTTTTTAATAATATCTCGAATCTGATGAATTCCCTGCGGATCTAATCCGTTAGTTGGTTCATCTAAAATTAAAATTTCTGGATCATTTAAAAGTGCAGATGCAATGGCCAGACGCTGCTTCATTCCCAACGAAAAAGTACTGAATTTGCTATCCTTTCTTTCATCCAAACCAACCAATTCCAGCTTTTCATTAACTTTAGAATAATTGATATTTTTGATTTTGCAGACCAATTTCAGGTTTTGCTCAGCAGTCATATAAGGATAAAAATTTGGTCGTTCTATAATTGCGCCAACTTTTTTTAAAGCTTCATGCGTTTCTACATTGCCGTCAAACCAGCGGTAATTACCAGAAGATTTATTAACAACATTCAATACAATTCCTAATGTAGTTGATTTTCCGCTTCCGTTTGGGCCAAGAATGCCATAAACACGGCCTTTTTGTATAGTAAAAGATACATTTTTTAAAGCCTGAATTCGGCCGTATCTTTTGTTCAGATTCTCAATGGTTAATATGGTTTCCAAATTTTTCTGGTTTTAGTTTTTAGTATGACGAGCCAAATTGATTTTTGTTACTTTAAATTCGAACTTTAATCGTATTGACGTAAATTTGTAATAAAGATATTCAAAATGAGCGAGCCATTAATGGTTTTAAAAAAACCGTCCTATCCTTTAACACTGCAACTTTTAAACTATTTAGAGCGATACGAACGTATTTCTAAAGTTTCTGTGTTTTATGATGACTTGCTTCGTTTTTCGGGCTCGATAAATGTTTACGATAAAAATGATAATGATACTCTTTGGATTCGTGTATATTACAGCGAATTTGAGCGCAATGAAATTGATTTAAACCTAAAAAGAATTTATTCTCTTCTTCATTCTGATGGTAACAGCGAAATTATCCAGTTCCTGAATATTGATGCGATTGATTATTGTACATTCGGAAATTCGAAACCTTTTAGAATTAAAGTTCGAAATATCCTCAACGATAATTACGTTCATTTCTACATTAAAAAAGCCGATGCTTCTCGAATTTATGGTTTAGAATTGGAAGATATTCTTTCGCCGGATAAAATCAATTTTTTGGTTTATAAAGATACTTTGATAGAAGAACATATTATCGGAATTCCAGGTGATGTTTTTATGGATACTTTGTTGGATAGTTGTTCTGAAACTGAAAAAGCGCAGATTGCAAAAGAATTTGTGAAGTTTAACGAACGTTGTATGATTCGTCTTTTGGGTGATATGCGTGCGTACAATTATGTAATTGTCCCAATTCACGATTTTGATCAAGTAGTATATAAAATTCGTCCAATTGATTTTGACCAGCAATGTTATGAGGGAAATTTCAAAGTATATCGCCCTCAGTTTTTCAAAGAAAATTATCCAATGATTCAGCTCATCAAAGAAAAATTGGAAGAACGTTCGATAATTCAGTATAAAGATGAAGAAAGAGCGATTTTGGCCAAACGTATTCATTCGGCAGAAAATCGAATTAAAAAACTCCTGAATATAATGTGTCACGATACCATTTCGACAGAAGAACATCTGAATCAATTAAAAATGGAATTGTACCGATATACTAACGATATGAAATTTAAAAATGCCAAATCGATGGGCCATATCATGCACGCGGCATTTGAGTTTATTATCCGTAATTTTAAAAACACAAACTTAGTTTAGAATTTAACATCCAATTATGTAAGTTCATTAATCAACTCTTAAATTGCCTGATATAACTTATATGGTTTAAGAAGAAAATATAATCTTATGAAAAAATCTTTTTTAGTATTCGCGTCTTTAGTTTTATTGGCTTGTCAGCAACAGTCAGGGAATGATTTGAAGACACTTTATTCGCTTCCGAAAAAATTAAAAGAAGTTTCAGGAATAACTTATTTCCCCGAAACAAGTACAATTTATACCTTAGAAGACAGCGGTAATAAAAATGCAATTTATGCGATTGATTCTAAAGGAAAATTAGAAAAAACAATTACAATCTCTAATGCAGAAAATATCGATTGGGAAGATATCACAAGAGATAAAACTGGAAATATTTACATTGGTGATTTTGGAAATAATGATAATGAACGTAAAGATTTATGTATTTATAAAGTTGCTAAAAGCGAATTAAACAAAGATTTGGCTAAAGCCGAATATAAAATCTCATTTTCGTATCCAGAACAAACCGAATTTCCTCCAAAGAAAAAGGAAATGTTTTTTGATGTTGAAGGCTTTTTTGAACAGGGCGGTTACTTTTATCTTTTTACAAAAAACAGAAGCAAAGGTTTCGATGGAACTGCTTTTATTTACAAAATCAAAAATGCATCTGGAACTCAAAAAGCAGTAAAAATTGGCGAATTTAAAACTTGCAATAATTACAATCATTGTGTTTTAACGAGTGCCACAATTAGCCCTGACGGAAAAAAAGTAGCGTTGTTGAGCCATGATAAAGTTCTTTTATTTAAAGGTTTCAAAGGAGATTTATTCCACAAAGGAACTCATACAGAAATAAACCTAAACCATTTTTCTCAAAAAGAAGCCATCGTTTTTAAAGACAACAACACCTTACTTATTGCCGACGAAAAAACGAATAAAGTAGGAGGGAATGTTTATGAGTTTAAATTAAAATGAAAGGTTCTGAGAGGCTAAGATTCTAAGGTTCTGAGTTTTTCTTAGAAATCAAAAATGATAATAAAAAGTTAGCCACGAATTACACCAATTTCCACGAATAATATTAAAAAAAATCAGTGAAAATGAATGTAATTCGTGGCTAAAAAAATCTTAGAACCTCAGTATCTCAGAAACTTAGAACCTATCTTAAAAGCTATATGCCGCGCCAAAAATAACTCTTCCTATTTCATCTGGAGATTTAAAATAAGAGATTCTGGCAGTTAAAACATTAATGGCATTTAACCAAAGTCCGCCGCCGTAATCGTGATGCCATTTTTTAGAATCTTCTCCGTCCAGCCAAACTCTTCCGTAGTCGAAACCGCCTAAAATTCCGTAGGTAAATGGAGCAATTGTTTTTCTAATTCTGCCCAAACTTAAACGTAAATCAGAACTTTGCGAGAAATAAGAACTTCCTAAAAAGCGTTCATTTCTAAAACCACGTAAATCAGTGTCACCGCCTAAAGCAGCACCTTGATAAAATTCGAAATTATTATTCAAAATTGCTTTTCCTTTGAAATAAGTTGCTAAAACCAATTTTCCGTTGTGATCAATTTTATGCGTGAATCCTAAGAAACTTTCAAGAGTTGGAAAATTTTGTTTTGTTTCAGATAAATTTGTGGTCCAAGTCGCAGCGACCATAAAAGCCATCCCTAAAGTTGGTTTCGCTGCAAAATCAGAATTTTTGAAAAGATATTTTACCTTCAGTCCACCATAATTCTGAGTGTCAAAAACATTTGGATTCACAATATTGGGAATGTCAATGTATCTATCTTCAGTTTGCTCAACCGTCATTCTTTGAAACATTGGCTGTATGCTAAATTCGCTTCCATATCTTCCAACATGTCTTATGGCTCCCGAAGCATTAAATTTTCTGATTCTAACACGGTTATAATCTAAGCTAACGTCATCATCATATTGCGATTCATTTCCGTATCCAAAATAATTCATCGCAAAATTTGGAGTTGTATACAACGATTCAACATCAATCACCCATTTTCCTAATAAACCTGGAAAATGTGCAGCATAATTAAATTCTAAACCGCCTGTCGCAAAGTAGTAAAAAGCATTTAAAACATGTCTTTGTGTATAAGGATTCTGTTTGAAATTGTTAACAGTATAATTTAAATTGATACCCACTTTTACACCGTCATCTGGATTAAAACCAATGTTAGGAAGACCAGAAACGACATTATATTTCGGTTTTTCATAATTATATAAGTTAACATCATAATCGTCAGTTAACTGCGTTTGAGTTTTTGAATCTAAATTATAAGTATTTTCTTTTGATTTAAAATCGTAAACAATAACCTTTCTTCCGTTTTCGATATTATAAGTATCATTGTTTTGGCCGCCTATTAAGCGAACTTTAATTTTCGATTTCTGATCTCCTTTTACTTCAAAAATATCATTATCATCTAAACCATAAATCCATAAATTTTTGGTTTTAGCATCAGTTACTGTTTTTGAATATTGTAATTCGTCACCTTCTTTTTTAACCCTGAAAACCTGAATTTCAATACTTTTTTTAGCATTGTGGTTCAATACAAATTTGTCTTTCTTATCAGTTCCAGCAATCATAACCGTTTTGCTTAGAACATCAGAATAACGTGATGCATATTTTTGAAGTTCTCTTTTTCTGTTTTTCAGTTTGGCTATAATTTCATTAACAGTTCCATCCTGAACTTCTTTTGGCATTTTTTTGAAAGCATTTTCAATTTCGGTGTCAGATAAATTTTCCTGAATAAATTTTGCCTGCTCAATCCATTCTTTTTCTCCAGAAGTTCTTAAAAAAGCCAGATCCATTGGATAAGGTTCCCTGCTTAACCATTTTACATTGTCAATTTTATACTTAAAAGTTCGCATATGACGAAGCGCAGGAATGTTCATTAATAAGGAAAGCAAAGTTCCATCATATTTCGCAAAAGCTTGATCACGATCTCTAGGAATCGGTTTGTAGATTACTTTACCATCTTTTTTATATTCTGCCCAGCGCCATTGATCGCTATGTCTGTCCCAATCGCCAATAAGCATATCAAACAAACGGGCTTTTATATATTCTTTTTCATCAACCGAATATTTTTCATCCTTATGAAGATTGGTCATCAGATCATCTGTACCAATTATATTACTTGGATTTCCGAAATTTTTTCCATCCAGATGATTATCAGCAGGTCTTTCTTCAACCATATACAATTGATCTCCAAAACCAGAATTAAATTCACCTAAACCTTTCTGTCTCGGAATATAATATAAAACTGGATTAGTGTGCAAAAGACCAATTTGATCAGACATGCTTCCAATTACAAACGGAGCGTAAGGATGAGAAGTGGTGTAAAAATCAAACAAGAAATTTTCTGCGTATGTGTCTTCAAAATCATTTACTACATATTGATCTTTAAAAGCAACAGATTGTAAAAATACAGTTGCACTTTTTTTCATGCCTCGCATGACATATTCACGGCCTTTAGGATCAGACATTCTTAAAGAAACAGATTGATGTCCGCCGCCTTCGCGAATAGGTTTCAGGCCGCCCATTAAAGTGTCTACAGTTGCAACTTTTGCCTCAATTGGCATGCTGTAATATTTTCTGTAATGCTGCCCAAATAAAAATTTATGAAACAAACTTTTATTGGTCATCTTCTCTGAGTAAATAGAAGTTGTAATTTTTGCAGGGTAACTATTTGGAATATCTGAAGCCCAATTAATTTCTTTTGCCTTTATAATTTCACGTTCAAACAGCAGTTTTTCTTTATTGTTGTCATTTCCGTAGAAAGAGACTTTGGCATCGCCGCTTTTAAATAAAGTTAAGGTTGCATAACCATTTCCTCCATAAGAAAAATCATTTTCGTTTATCGCTCGTGCTGCTTCAGATTTTGAGCCAGCACCACTAATAATCTGCTGAATATTTTCTTTGCTGATGAATTGAAGGTTATGATCATGCCCAGAAACTACAATTACATTTTTCTGCTTTTGCAAGAGCGTCTTTATTCTTTTGGCATAAATTGTATATTGTTTATTTTGAATATCCTGCGGACTTACACCAGATGTCTTTCGGAGTAAATTAATAAAAGATCCAATTATAGGAAGCGGAATTTTTTTCTCCAGCGGAAATAATTGTTTTTCTAGTGAAAATTGTCCGCCATGAGTTCCATTGCTTAACAATGGGTGGTGAATTGCCAGAACAACTGTTTTTTCTTGATTTTTATTTAAAATATTTTCCAGTTCATCAAAAAATGCTTCTCTGGTTTTAATATCACAATTATCATTTATTGTCGGGTGATTATCCCAATCTTCTAGAAACCATTCGCTGTCAATAGTTACTAACGTTGTAGTACTGTCAATTTTTACATCTTCGATTGGACATGACTTTCTGGGCATAAATGCTTTTTTGTCATTGAGATGCTTCGTTACAAAATCAGCCTGAAGTTCCAGCCCTTTTATACCGCTGTACCAATCATGATTTCCAGGAATAAAAATAGTTTTTCCCTTAAAACCATCTGCTAATTTTAACTGATTTGTAAGTTTTGTTTCTGCTAAAGCTTTGTCTCCCGATTTATTATCGCTGGGAAAACCTTTCGGATAAATGTTATCGCCTAAAAAGAGTAAGGTCGATTTCTTGTTAGCTTTCTTCAGTCTTTTGTGTAAAAGTTCAAGCGTTTGCTGCGCTTGTGCTTCATCGGCATTTCCAGCATCGCCGACAAGATAAAATGTTTGCGCAATTTTTATGGTATCTGTTGCGTTTTCATTTTCGTTTGCGCTTACATTTTTGCCATATTGCGGCTTATGTGTAGCACAAGAATTGATCAATGATATAGTAATAATTGCTAATGAATAGTTTTTAATCTTAGCAATAAAATGATTATCCAAAAACAATTTCATAATTTAGTGGTATAAAAATATTCTTTATGAATCTAATAGAACAATCCGAAGATTTCGTCAGTAATTTACTCAAAGATAAACTTTCTAATTTATATTCTTATCATAATTTTAACCATACTTTCACCGTAGTTTCTGCGGTAAAAGAACTGTGTAAAAAAGAAGATGTGGAAGGTGATGATAAAGAAGCACTTCTGGTTGCAGCATGGTTTCACGATGCTGGATATGTTGAAGGATATGACAATCATGAAAAAACGAGTGCTAAAATAGCGGCCGACTTTTTACGCGAAAAAGGAAAATCAGAGGATTTTATTGCGCTTGTTTCGAGTTTGATTTTGGCAACAGTTAAAGAGTACGTACCCAAAACTCATTTAGAAAAGATCATTAGAGACGCAGATTATGCTCATTTAATGGGAGAAGAATACGCTACAACTTGTGAATTATTGCGTTTGGAGCTAAAAAATACTGGAATAGTAAATTTTTCTAATGCCGAATGGACCAGAGAAAATTTGAATTTTTTATTGAATAAGCACCGCTTTTATACTGATTATGCATTGAAAAAATGGCAGCCTTTAAAAGAAAAAAACCTGCTTCTTATTCAGAAAAAAATAAATAAACAGGAGTTGAAGGCGGCAGCGGCGATTGAAGAAGAAAATAAAAAGAAAGAAAAATTAGAAAAACCAGATCGTGGTATTGATACTTTATTTCGTGTTACACTTGGGAATCATACCCGTTTGAGCGGAATCGCCGATAGTAAAGCTAATATTTTATTGTCTGTAAATGCGATTATAATTTCAATTGCATTATCCTCTATAATTCCAAAATTAGATAGTCCGAAAAATGCCCATTTGGTTATTCCGACATTTATAATGCTGATGTCTAGTGTTATTACAATTATTTTTGCGATTCTATCCACACGTCCAAAAGTAACTTCTGGATTTTTTACACGTAATGACGTAGAAGCAAAAAAAGTGAATTTAATGTTCTTTGGAAATTTCTATAAAATGCCTCTTGAAGATTACGATTGGGCAATGAACGAAATGATGAAGGATAGAGATTACTTATATTCTACAATGATCAAAGATTTGTATTACCTCGGATTGGTTTTACAGCGAAAATATAATTTACTTCGAATTGCCTACAATTTTTTCATGTTCGGATTAATTATCACGGTAATCGCGTTTGTGATCGCTTTTAAATCTATTTAAAATTCAAAAATATTTAGACACTGATTTTACGGATTTGCTATCGCGAAAACGCTGATAAAACGGATTTTTAATTTAACCTAAAAAATCAATCTGCGTCCATAAGCGTTTTCGCCATAGCGAATCAGTTTCATCTGTATTGCAAAAAAAAAAGCTCAACTTTTAGTTGAGCTCATCTAATAAATCTTGATAAGTAATCTTTTTTACTCCTGGATTTGAATTGTTATTGATCACTTTGACACGAATAGCTCTCAAACCAGAAACACCTTGAAGATCTTCAACTTCAAATTGTTCTATCGAAGGTTCAAGAATTTTCTTGTGCTGTAAGTATTTAATATATTTTAAATATTCTGCTTCTTCGCTGTTTTGAGAATAAACAATTGTGATTTTTTCTTTTTCAGTAATTCTTTCGTTTGTTCCTTTAATGTTCGATTTGTCAATTCGTTTTTTAACGACTTCATATCTTGCATTATAAGTTCCGTCCACATCAAAGCGTTTTTCATCCATTCTAAAACGAATTGAAAGCGGAGAACTGAAAACCAGAATCAATGACGTCACATCTAATTCATAAGGAAGTGATTCCTTAAGTTCATGATGCTCCAATTCCATTTCGCATAAAGTCTGCAACTGCCACAAACGAAGATTATGCAGGTACATAATATCAAATGGTTTGGTTGGTGAAATTGAAGCTCCGATATACAAATTGTGTTCCACACCATCCGTTTTAAAACGCTCGTAATAATGCGGATAAATTTGCTGCGCTTCAACTTGTTTTTTATCTAAAACCGTTGCCAGTCTTTTATTAATGATTGACATTGCATTGTCAAATTTCTTTCTTTCCTGATAAAACATTCCTGTTTTTTCGTCCAGACTTTCAAAGTAAAGTTTTTCTAATTTTTCGTTTTTAGCGTTGCTTTTTGTGTTTTTAAGGATCGGGTGAATTTCTTCTTCGATATAACGTTGGATATGCTGTTCCGTATCAGCTTTTAGAGGGAAATCTAATTCACTTCGAAGGGATTCTAATTCAAATTTTCTTTGTTCCAAAAGAACCAAATTAGAATTCGGATCCTGATTTTCGAAAATTTCTAAAAGAGCTGTAAGCTGGCTTTTTAAATCAGTTTTTACCGTTTCATTTCGGTGTTCTGAAGAACTTTTAATATCAATTTGTCCATAAAGCGGAAACACATTTTTAAATACAATCTCTTTAAAAATATAATCTTTTGTATGATTTAAATTTTGAAAATAGTTCTGCGATTCTTTTTTGAATTTCCAGTAAACACTTGGGTGAATTGTCGTGTACTCACGTTGAATAATTGCTTCAACCTGATGCTGCATGTCTGTATTGTAGCGATCAATTGTATCAGTTAAATACGGAAGTACTAATTCTAGTTTTGTAGCATTCACACTATTTAAATCTCTTGGATTTTCAGAAACCAATTCGACAACACCCAGTAAATGTCCGTTTCTAATAACGGGAGCAAAAATACAGCTGTTAATGTTTTGCGATAAAAGATGCTCTCCCAGTCTTTTATTGGTCGATTCTTCTGTAAATTTAGTAACATTAGAAATCACAAAAGGTTCTTTATTATCTAATAAATTTTCAAATGAACATCCAAAAAAAGCATTTTTACAATCGACTTCCTGATCGGCAGAAAGTAAAAAACTTTTAAGCTGGTTTTCGTATTTTGCCGGTCTAATAAATTTTTCTTCTTCAGGATTGTAAATAATAAACCCAACTTTTAATTTTGGAAGATTAAAAATAGACTGGAAAATATTAGAAACTTCCTGATCTGTAGTAACTGTTTTAGCTCCAGGTTTCAACAAATTACTTTTCAATGTAGAAATGGCACTTTCTGTTGTAGCATCAAATAAAGAAACAATTCCGAAACCTCTTAAGATCCAGCTTCCTTTTGGGAATTTAGATTTCCACAGATTAATATCGCCGTAATTATCAATCAGCTGATCGATATCTTCCTGAGTTAACGCAATAGCATTTTCAGTCGGAATAATTTCCATGAAATCTGCATTGTACAAAATACGATAATGTTTTTCGACACCGCTTTCGTCTGGAATATCATAGAAAAATGGTTTGTTGAAATCGATATGTTGTTTATAGTAACTGCTCAAAATCAAACAGCAGTTATTAATGTAAAATTGATGCTCGTCGAAATCACGAATTTCCATATAAAATTCGTCTCCAGCGTTTTTTAGAATTTTTTTGAAACGTTCTGTATAATTGAAGGAGATGTTTTGAAATGGAATTGTAACCGCTTTTATTTCGTTTTGCGTTAAAGCTGTTGGGAATAAATCGGCTAAAATATTTTTAATTAAAGCTTCATTATCTTTAATAACCGAATAATCTTGAATCCCAGTTCTTAATTCCGGGATAGATTCAATTTGTTTTAAAATAGCTTTTGCGTAATTCGATCTGTAATCAACGTCTGATAAAGCAATTTCTTCAAAAGATTCAATCAGCTTATGAAATGATATAATGGTGGTGAAGGGACTTTCTTTAAAAAATTGAATATCCATCTTAGTTTATTTTTAATGCAAAATTAATGATAAATTAAGAATGATCGACATTTTATGATTTCTTTCGTCTATGAAAGTATAAAATTTATCTTTAAGCAAAAAACCTCAAAGCCAAAGCTTTGAGGTTTTTTATCAGTAAGTAATAGAAAATGAAAACTTCTTAGCTTTTTTCTTCTTTGTTGAAGTAAACTAAGTAGTAATACATTTGTTTTTCTTCATCCCATCCTTTTTCAACAAATTTTTCTGCGCTTTCAGGATTAATAAAATCCATTTTAATCTGAATATGTGTATCCAAATTAATAACGTTTTTAATCGATTTTCTTGCGTCAGAAACTGCTGCGTTGGCAATTGGGAATGAGGTTACATCTTCGATGCTGTATTTTTCTCCTTTATCAACTTTATAATTTTTGAATTCAGGAATTAAGTCTGGATTATCTAATACTTCATTCAAGAAATTCTGCTCTTCAAACTGATCATTTTTAGCGAAATAATTCACAGATCGGTTCATAAACATTACTTCCTCTTTCTTATCTTCTGCTGGCAAAACCACATCTTTTGCGAAGTTTTGACAGAATTTTAAATATTTTTTAGTGATGAAATTTTCATCTTCAAAAGCATCAACCGATAAAAAGTGCTCTAACCAGTAACGAGCATCATAACGGTTACTGTCGACAGTTAGAATTTTATAACCTTCTTCTTTTTTATAATTGAAAATCAAACAGCCTTTATCCAATTTATTTAAGTTGATACCCTGCTGTAAAATCATTTCAAGATTGCTGTTTTTTTCTTCAAACTGTAAAAAGTCTGCCTGCAATTCGCTTTTAAAAATCCCGATTGCATCTACAACATTATTATCGATACTAAGATTCGTCAAATACGTCACATAAACCTCTCCGTTTTTAATATGCGGATGATTTGACTGCTCGTATAAATGCTTCGTAATGTTTTTAGAAACCTCATGCACATTTGCCGGATTAGCAAAAATCTCAGTTGCATATTTAAACATGTCGTTGTAGTCCAAGTCCACTTCGTGTGCAAACTGATAATAGTTTTCTTCTTTTTCTCTAAAAGGCTTAAAAAAGAATTCTTTTATAAGAGGCACAATTTCATCATTTAAATTAAATGGCTGCTCTGATAAAAAAATCGCTTCGTTACGGCTTTTGTTTCCTACACGGTGTATAGAAAGCGTCTCGATGTGGGTGTTGAATAGGTTGATCATTTTTTTTGAGTTGCTGAGGTTCTAAGATGCTAAGTTACTAAGGTTTAGTTTCTGTCTTTTATTTTTTTAATAAAAGAAACTAACATTCTTTCTACTTCGCGGCTGTCCTCATATAAGTTGTTAAAATCTTGTTCTTTTAGATAAGATATATTTTTTGCAATTTCTAACTGCGTCTGCATTTCGAATAATGATCCGACTGAAATGTTTAAAAAACGTAAAAGATCTTTATCGCTTTCTCTTCCAAATCCTTCTGCAATATTGCTTGGGATAGAAATTGAACAGCGTCTAATTTGTGAAGTTAATCCGAAAATTTCTTCTTTTGGAAAATTGTTTGTTGAAAAATAAATTTTGGTTGTCAAGGCCATTGATTTCTGCCATATAAGCAGACTTCTAAAATTACTCATATTAAATGTTTTTAATTTGAAGAATTAAAAATAAGAAAAAACTTTCAAAATAAAAACTTAGAACCTTAGCCTCTCAGAACCTTAGAACCTCAAAAATTAATTCCAATTCTCCTCAAATCCGTAATCTTCGAAGCTATCGTCGCCTTCGAACATATTAAGATCGTCTTCGTCTAGGTCGTCTTCAAATTCTCCGTAGATATCGTCGTGCATATCAGCTTCAAAGTTTTTTTCGACAGCCTCGTCTGGCATTTCACCATGAGAGAACAAAGTTTCAGGATAAACAGCTCCAACGGCTTCCTCTTCGATAGCTGCTAATTCAACTAAGAAAGTCCACATACTGATGAAATCATAAACGTAGATAATTTTAGTGTTTTCACGATCTAAGATACTAGACAAAGGATAATCATTCATGGTTCTTATTTCGCCAGGAACATCTCCAGTATCAAAAAGCGGAATTTCATCTTCTTGATTCCAAGTTTCATCACAAGTATAAAATGAAGCGACTTCTGATCCGTCAAAGCCAAAAGCGTTGAAAATTGCATTATGTAAATCCTCAAGAGTATCATCTTCAAGAATTGCAATGTCTCTAAAAATATCTTCTTCGGCGTCTAGAATTACTCTAAATTTATAAACCATAACATTTGTTTTTATTGAGAGGTCAAAGGTAAAATATAAAAAACGAAATACGAATTGTGAATTGAGATTTGTTGAAAAGATTTTAATGTTTTGATTTACGGTAGTTTATTTAGTTGGCGCTCCTGCAAGGTTTTCAAAACCTTATAGGTTTGTAATCGTATTAAAGCTATACCTACAAGGTTTTGAAAACCTTGCAGGAATAGGAATGAGAATTACCTTCCAGTCAATCTTTTTCTAATTTTATGATAATGTTTATGATAAGTACTATGACTAGGGTAACTTCTGCTAGAAGTCAGATTATTAAAAACTAAAGCCGTTAAAAGTAAAATAAGCACACCAACTAAAACTGGAGAAATCACATACATATATCCTAAAGCTTTTATTTGTGTTGAACCTGTAACTGCAATCAAAGCAGTAGCACCTCCCGGCGGATGAAGGGTTTTTGTAATCTGCATGAAAATAATAGAGAGTGAAACTGCCAGAGGAGCAGAGATCCAAACAATATCGGGTACAAGCTTATTTATAGTGACACCTATAAAAGCCGAAATAACATGACCGCCAACTAAATTTCTCGGCTGCGAAAATGGACTTTGAATAATTCCGTAAATCAAAACACTCGAGGCACCAAAAGAACCAATTAAATACACAACATCACTCCCCGAAAAATGAGAAGATTCAAGATAAGCTAGAATTCCGATACCAACAAATGAACCTAAAAAGGACCAAAAATGTTCTTTATAATCAATTAAAGTTTCTTTATAAAGAATGTAACGTGTTTTTCTGTAGCTTCTTCTAATTTTTTGAGTGGGCATTTATGTGGTATTTATTGTAAAACTTTGATATTTTTTGCAATAGATTTCAACGATACATAAAGATTTTTTAATCGTTTTAATCTGTGAAATCTGTGGCTAAATTATTTATTTAGTCAAGCTTGGCGCGTAACTATATACAGTGTATGGATATATTGTTTTCGCAGTGTATTTTGAAATTAAGCAGACTACAAGAATTGGTAAAAAGAGAGTATAATCGTTTGTTAATCCGCAGACTAAAAATATTGCTGTAAACGGAGCATGAATACTGGCGCTTAAAACAGCTGCCATTCCGATGATCATGAAATTTACTGGAATTACATTTACATGAAAAAGACTGTTTAATATTGATGCTAATAACAATCCTAAAAATGCACCAATAAATAAACTTGGGGCAAATACACCGCCGTCACCTCCAGAGGCAAGAGTCACAGAAGTTACAATTGGTTTTAAAATCAAGATTCCTATAAATGTCAGCGCTAAAGTTATGGTTAGCGGAAGCTGGCTGGTGCTAAAAATCCCTTTTATAGCATGATATCCTTCTCCGTATAATTGAGGGAAAATAAAAAGTGAGATACTCAAAACAGCAGATCCGATAATAATTTTATAATAATGAGTATTTATTTTTCCGAATTGAGATTTGAAGAATAAAACGCATTTGGTCAAATAAACCGAATTCATTCCAGCTAAAATTCCTAAAAGAATAAAATACGGAATCGCTTTTAAATGCCAAGTTGTAATAGATACAGCAAATAGAGGTTCTTCTTTTAAAATACTGAGTAAACCGAAAGCAATCGAAACAGCAATTACATTTGAAATTATAAAAGCACTTGTTACTTTTCTGGAAATAACTTCAAAGGCAAACAATATTCCCGCAATCGGACTGCTGAAAAGTGCTGTAACTCCCGCCGCGACTCCTGCGCAGATTAACTCCGTTTTGTATTGGCGGAAAACATTTTCTTTTTCGTGTGCAACAGAACCAATTGTTGCTGTTGCTACAACTGTAGAAACTTCGATTCCTGTTGAACCTCCAAAAATTACAGTTAATAATCCGTTTATAAAATGAGATGGAATTTTATATGAAGGAAGATTTTTTTCGGTTTTTGTGCTTTCAAAAACCTCTTTGATTCCTTTGTTTTCTTTTTTCTTAAAAAGATATTGTCTCAGGAAATAAATTACAGATAATCCGAAAACTGGAAATAAAATGTAAAACAGTGGATGAACCGATACTTGGTGAAAGAAGATTTCTTCGTAATATTCGGTTATTTTTTTTAGAGAAATTCCAAGAAAGGCAGAAAGGAAGCCAATTAAAATAGAAACAATAACTAATTTTCGGAATTTTATAAATTGATGATTTTTTTTGATTTGCGCCGTTTTGTTCATCAGAAGTAAATTTGAAATCGCATTTTTTTTATGCGGATCACAAAATTAAGCATCAAAATTGGGTTTTTATAAGAAATAATCAATTTAGTGTGTTAAAACCGATATAAACAAGAAAATTCGTTCGGTTAAACATGTTGCCACAAAGTCGACAAGGCGCAAAGTTTTTGTTTGCTTTATTTGCAAAGTTCTCGCATTTATGTCATTTCGAAGCCTCGGGATCGAAATGACAAATTGAAGGTGTATTCGTTAAAAGAAAAACCTCTGAAGCTTTGCAACTTTGAGCCTTTGCACCCTCTCATTATCTATCTCTCATAAAACTCGATCGGCAATAAATCAGGATCTGCAATAAAAGTAAAACGTTTATCGGTGGTTTCATCGATTCTGATTGGTTCTGATTCTATATTTTTTGAAGTTAAAAAGGCAATAGTTTCTTCTAAATTAATTACTTCAAAAGCCAAATGTCTTAAACCAACAGCTTCAGGCCTTGAAGGTCTTTGCGGCGGATTCGGGAATGAAAACAATTCAACAACATAGGAACCATTTAAAGCCAAATCTAATTTATAAGATTGACGCTCGTCGCGATAAATTTCTCTAATAATTGTTAACCCTAAAATCTGGGTGTAGAAGTATTTAGATTTTTCGTAATCTGAGCACAAAATGGCAATATGATGAACTTTATTAAGGGTAAGCATTATTTTTTTGATTCAGGTTCTTGATTTAATTTTCTAATTACTTTTGCTGGGTTTCCAACCGCTAATGAATTGTCTGGAATATCTTTTGTCACAACCGATCCGGCGCCAATAACACAGCCTTTTCCAATTGTAACACCTGGACAAATAACTGAATTTCCGCCAATCCAGCAATCGTCTCCAATGGTAACTGGGTAAGCATTTTCAAGCGTTTTTCTTAATTCAGCGTCAAGCGGATGTGAAGCTGTGTAGATTTGAACATTTGGTGCAATAAATACATTTGATCCGATATTTACTGGAGCACAATCCAGAACCACGCAATTTACGTTAAAATAAACATTGTCACCACAAAAAATATTATAACCGTAATCACAGTGAAAGGGAGGCTCTATGTAAAAACCATCTCCAGTATTTGGAATAAGTTCTTTTAGAATTTCTTTTGCTTTTTTGGTTACTCTATATTCTTTTACATTAAGAGTATGCAAAAGATTTTTGGCTGTTCTACGTCCTTTGACAAGTTCTTGATCAAACGCATTATAGTATTCGCCAGAGATCATTTTTTCTTTTTCTGTTTTCATTTATTACATTTTCGTCTTGGCGATTTTTTCATGTATTTTTAAAGTTTCCAATAAGGCGGCAGTGGCATACCAAGGTGTTAATTCAGCTTCGAGTAAATTGGCTTTTATGGCAGGATCTGTTGCAACAAGTGCCTTTGCTTCTTCTATAGTTTCTACATTAAAAATATAAATGCCCCTATAATTTCTGTCGTTTTTCATAAAAGGGCCAGCAACAACCAGTTTTCCTTCTTTTGCTAATTTATTGATGTTGGCCATATGTCCCTCAAAAAGTTTTTTGGTTTCTTCTTTTGAAGCTGTTGTATTGGTTCCAGATTTTAAAAGACAAAAAACATATTTCTTCATTCCGTATTCGTCGGCATGAAGAGATTTTGCAAGATTTTCATCGTATTTGGCTTCAGTTTCCTGCGAAAAACCGATTACATTCATAAATAAAAAAAATAATAATAGTGTTGATTTTTTCATATGAACATATTTTAGATTTCGTTTTTTATTTTTCGTTAATTCTTTATGAATTAAATTAAACCAATTTCTTCAAAATAACGATCTGACCTAAATGATACACATCATGCTGAATAATTCCGTGAATGTGTTCGTAATAGGTATGGCCATTATTTACGTAAATTTTAGCCAAATCTTCGTCATTAAAATCTTCGAAAAAAGTATTCCATGATTCTTGAGATTTTGCCAATGTTTGAAGCGATTGTTCCCAAGCAGCTTCTGAAGGGTCTAGAACAGGTACAAAATAATTATGGTCAGGAGTTATAATTACTTCTCCCTGCATGCGTTCTAAAATGTTTCTTCTCCATTGTATCAAATGATTTACAATTTCCCAAATCGTGTTAAGATTTGGATTTGCTTTTTTGTAAGCCTGCTCTGCTGTTACATTTTGTAAAGTATCGGCAAGATTTACTTCCAGCCAAGGATTACCATTATAAATGGATTGATATAGATTTGAAATTCGTTTACTTTCTGACATAAAATGATGATTTTGGATTTCATAGCTAAGATACAAATTAGTAATTTACAACTCATCCTCGAAATTCTACAATTGGGTTATTATATATTTTTTAACAGAAAATGTTAAAATACATTTGCTTCATCAAAACCAAAGATGATATGAAAACCAAATTATTTTTTACCATTAGCTTTTTATTTTTTACAGCTTTAATTTTTGCGCAAAATACTATTTCTGGAAGAGTTGTAGATCAAAAAGGAAAACCAGTTGCCGGTGCTAATATTTATATTGACGGCACTTATGATGGAGCAACAAGTTCTGAAACGGGAGATTTTTCTTTTGAAACAACTGCTGAAGGAAATCAATTTATAGTAGTTAGTTTTTTACTTTTCGAAACTTTTAAAACCGAAATTGATGTTACCAATTATAAAAATCAAACGGTAAAATTAAGAGAAAACGTTAATGCTCTTGATGCCGTTGTAATCACAGCTGGAACCTTAGAGTCTGGAGACAAAGCACGGGTTTCTGTTTTAAAACCATTAGATATTGTAACAACTGCGGGTTCTGCAGGAAATATTGTAGCAGCTTTACAAACTTTGCCGGGTACACAAACTGTTGGTGAAGACGGACGTTTGTTTGTGCGTGGAGGTGAGGCCAATGAAACACAGACTTTTATTGACGGAATTAGAGTTGCGCAGCCTTACGGAGCGACAACCAATAACTTACCAACTCGAAGCAGATTTTCTCCTTTCTTGTTTAGCGGAATTGCATTTTCTACTGGAGGTTATTCTGCTGAATATGGCGAAGCTCTATCTAGTGTTTTGCTTTTAAATACACAAGACGAAGAAGATCACGAAAAAACAGATATCGGATTAATGACAGTGGGTTTGAGTTTAGGAAATACTCAAAAATGGGAAAAAAGTTCTTTAAGTGTCAATATGGCTTATATAAATTTGGCGCCTTATCAAGCAGTAATTCCACAAAATGTAGATTGGAATAATCCCTATCAATCTCTTGGAGGTGAAACGGTTTACCGATATAAATTCACAAATGGAATCTTTAAATTATACGCTTCTTTCGACTCGGAGAAATTCGATTTGAATCAGAAAAATATCAATTTCGAAAATCCGATCAGAACCGATATGAACAATAATAACTTTTATTTGAATTCTTCATACAAAGGAAGTTTTGGAACAGGATGGCAGTTAACTTCAGGAATTAGTTACGGTTACAGTAAAAATAAATTGAAATATAATATCACAGATGTTGACAGCAACGAAAATGCAGCACAGTTGAAATTGAAACTTGCCAAAAAGGTTTCCAACCATTTTAGATTGTCTTTCGGTACAGATTATTTCATTACCAAATACAACGAAAATTTCGATGATAATGTTTCTATTAACGGTTCAAATGGCTACGATTCTAATATTTTTGCAGCTTACACAGAAGCAGATCTTTCGATCTCTAAAAATCTAGCTTTAAAAGTTGGTTTGAGATATTCAAATAACAGTTTGTTAAACGAAAATAATTTTGCTCCAAGAGCTTCATTAGGTTATAAAGTTTCAAAAAGTAGCCAGTTCTCGTTTGCTTACGGAGATTTTTCTCAAACGCCTGTTGTAGATTATATTAAATATTCAAAATACCATCAGTTTGAGAGTGAAAAAGCCAGACATTATATCTTAAATTATACGTTTACAAAACCTGGACAACTGCTTAGAACAGAATTATATTATAAAGATTACAGCAATTTAGTTCAATACGATACAAGAGATATTCAGTACAATTCGGTTTTCAATAATAACGGATCGGGTTATGCAAAAGGATTGGATGTACTTTGGAGAGACAGCAATTTGTACAAAAACTTAGAATATTGGATTTCATATTCATACATCGATTCAGAAAGACAATATAAAAACTTTCCAAACATGGCTACTCCAAGTTTTATTGCTAATCATAGTTTGTCTGTTGTAACCAAATATTTTATTACAGACTGGAAATCGCAAGTAGGTTTTACAAATAGCTACAGCTCAGGACGTCCTTACAATGATCCGAACCAAACGCAATTTATGAGCGGAAAAACAAAATCTTACAATAGTTTAAGTTTCAACTGGGCCTATTTATTAACCACACAAAAAATTCTTTACTTCTCTGTTTCGAATATTTTAGGAACACAAAATGTTTTTGGATATGATTATGCCAAAACAGCAGATCCAAGCGGAGTTTATCAAAGACAAGCTGTAACACCAACCGCAGATAGATTTTTCTTCGTTGGTTTCTTCTGGACAATCAGCCAGAATAAAAATGAGAATCAGTTGAAGAATCTTTAAAAGATGCTAAGGTTCTGAGATTCTAAGTTGCTAAGAAAAACTTAGAATCTTAGTCACTTAGAACCTCAGAATCTCCAAAAAAACAATTCATCATCAAAAATCAACAACTCAGTATCATTTAATTTTTAAAGAGTAAAATCCGTAATACTTTTGAAGTATAAATTAGAAAGGAACAAAGAAGCAAAGTGACAAAGGTTCAAAGTTTTAAAAATAGTAACAATATAAAAAAACAAACCTTTGTCCCTTTGCAGCTCAAAACCTTTGAACCTTAAAAAAAAGAGTTTTAATCATCAATAAAAAAACTTAGAATACCAGAATCTTAATAACTTATAAACTTTAAAAAAAAGAAATCATGACCAAAATTATCACCGTTATTGCATTATTTATCTGCAGTTTATTATCTGCACAAACACAATTTGAACAAGGAATGACTAAAGCTTTCGGGCTTTGGAAAGAAGGCAAAAATGCAGATGCTTCTGCAATGTTTGAAAGAATCGCAGCGGCTGAAAAAACAAGCTGGCTTCCTAATTACTATGTAGGTTTGGTAAACACATTATCTGTTTTTACAGAAAAAGATAAAACAAAAATCGATTTGTTATTAACCAAAGCTCAGGATGCATTAGATATTGAATTGATAAAAGATCAAAGTAACTCAGAATTATATGTATTGCAAGCGCTAATTTATACAGGATATGTTGTAGCAGACCCAATGACAAACGGAATGAAATATTCTGGAAAAGTTATGGAAGCTTACGCGAAAGCTAAAGCACTTAACCCAAACAATCCAAGAGCAGTTTTTGGAGAAGCTGACTATCAATTAGGAGGCGCAAAATGGACAGGAGTTGACACAAAACCTTTATGTGTACAAGTTGATAAAGCTATTGAACTTTTTGGTACTTTTAAACCAGAAACTCCTTTTTCTCCAAAATGGGGGTTAGAAAGAGCTCTTGAAGTTCAAAAAACTTGTAAATAATAAAAATATTAAACTAAGCTGATTATATGAAAGATGATGGAACTGTTTTTTCTGATTTAAAAGGTGGAACTATAGCATGTTTCAAGATTGCAATGGTATTTGCGATAATATTTTCAGCTTGTTTAGGAGATGATCTAAATATTAGAAACGTTCTTTTAACCTTTTTTATAAGCTGTCTTTATTCTTTTGGATTGGGTTTCGGTAACGGATTTATCAATGTTTTTCTAGATAAAAAATGGGATTGGCTGGAACAAACCAATCTGAGAGTTTATTACGGAATCTTAATAACCGTTTTATATACGGTTCCAGTTGTTTTAGGAATAAACTATTTTATTTTCGTTGTCGTGCAACATGTAACTTTAGATGTGTTTTTTGGTGCAAGAATGTTATGGGTGCATCTTTTCTACATCATTTTATCATTAGGAGTTTCGACTTTTATGCAGGCCAGAAGTTTTATGGTAAAATGGAAAAGGGCTTCAAAATTTGAAATAACACAACAGAAAATCATTGCAGGAACAGCAAATGCTAAATTCGAAAGCTTAAAAAATCAAATTGATCCGCATTTTCTTTTTAACAGCTTGAATGTTTTAAGTTCATTGATCGAAGAAAATCCAGATAATGCGCAGCGTTTTACCACTTCTTTATCTAAAATTTACAGATATGTTTTAGAACAAAAAGATAAAGAATTGGTTTCGGTTGAAGACGAATTATCATTTGCGAAAACCTATATGAATTTGTTGAAAATGCGTTTCGAAAACAGCTTGTTTTACGAATTGCCAACAGAAGACATAAATCCAGATGCTAAAGTGGTGCCGCTTTCCTTACAGCTTTTGCTTGAAAATACAGTTAAGCATAATGTGGTAAGCGAACAGAAACCGCTTCATATTAGAATATTTATTGATAAAGATTATTTGGCTATTCAAAATGATCTTCAGAAGAAAGAAGTGCTGCAGGACAGACAAGGTGTTGGACTGCAGAATATTGTAAACCGTTACGGGATTATAACCGATAGGAAAGTGAAGGTGGAGCAGGACGAGAAAAATTTTACGGTTAAGATTCCAATTTTAACAAAACAAGTTAGTGTTATGGAAACAAATGCAGATTATAATGATGAAGCGAAAGCTTATTATAGAGCCAAAAAAAGAGTTGAGGAATTAAAGGGATTTTATGCAAATATAATTTCATACTGTTGTGTGATTCCGCTTTTAGTTTTTATCAATCTTAGATTTTCACCTGGATTTCAATGGTTTTGGTTTTCTGCTTTAGGCTGGGGATTTGGAATTACGATGCACGCTTTTAAGGTATTCGGTTATAGTTCAGATTGGGAGGAAAGAAAAATTAGAGAGATTCTAGAAAGAGAAAACAAACAAAAAACCTGGAAATAATCATGGAAAAAGATTTTACAGAAGCAGAACGTTATTATGATGCTCAGAAAAGAGTAAAAGAAATAAAAGAGTTTTACGAGCATTTGACAGTTTATCTTCTAACTAATCCAATTGTGATTGTGGTAAATCTGATGACTTCTCCAGGATATTTGTGGTTTTTATGGTGCTTGATGGGATGGGGAATGGCTCTTATTATGCACGGATTAAAAGTTTTCAGCCTGCCGCCTTTTTTCAATAAAAAATGGGAAGAAAGAAAAATTAGAGAAATTCTAGAGAAAGAAAAAATTAGAAAAACTTGGGAGTAATATGGAAACAAAATTTGATTTTGATAAAGAACAATCTGAATTACAGAAATTAGCAAGTCGGAAAGTTATTAAACTTAAATCCTTTTACAAACAGTTATTTATTTACACCATCATTCTAATACTTTACCTTTTAAAAGAATACACCAAACTGCCGCTAAATGTATTCCCGATTAATTTGTTAAATGGTGTAATTATGATTTTGTGGGCTGCGGTCGTCATTGGTTCAGCAATAGATGTATTTGCTTCTTTTAAGATTTTTGATGAAGATTGGGAAGCACGTAAAGTAAAAAGTATTTTAGAGAGAAGAAATAAAAAACAAAAATGGGAGTAGTCATGGAAATGAATTATAACGAAGAAGAAAGATACATTCAAGCAAGAAAAAAAGTTGAAAATATCAAAGGATTTTATGGAAATCTTGTTGCCTATGTATTGGTAAATGCGATTCTGATTTTCATCAATTTATATACATCACCCCAGTATTTATGGTTTTTCTGGCCTTTATTATGGTGGGGAGTAGGGGTTGTTTTTCACGGATTGAAAGTTTTTGAAGTTTTCCCAACTTTAGGAAAAGAATGGGAAGAAAGAAAAATCAAAGAATTTATGGAGAAGGAAAAACAGAACAAAAATAAGTGGAAATAATATTAAAAGATAAAAAAATGGGACGATTAAGAAGACATATGTACGAAGAATACGGGCAGGATTTTAACACTGATGAACGTTATAATAAGGCGTATAGGAAAGTAAAGAAAATTAAAGGCTTTTACTCACATTTAAAAGTTTACATTATTGTTAATGTAATTATTATATTTTTAAGTTTGAATAAAAATTTTATAGGCAGCGAATTTAGACAAAGTGGTCTATTTGAGTGGCATACTTACTCAACAGCATTTTCATGGGGAATAGCACTTTTAATTCACGCTTTCCTTGTTTTTAGCGGCGATTATTTTTTTAGTGATAACTGGGAGGAAAAGAAAATTCGAAAATACATGGAAGAAGACGCTGCGAATAAAAAAAAATGGGAGTAACTTTGAATTAATTTTTTTTCAAATTTTACATTATAGTAAATGATCACATTAATTATAGAAGACGAAAAACCAGCGGCAAGATTACTGCAAAGAAAACTTGAAAAGTTAGATGTAAAAGTAGAAACGATGCTTCATTCGGTTGAAGAATCAGTTGAATGGTTTGAAAATAACCCTCATCCAGATTTAATTTTTCTGGATATCCAATTATCAGATGGTTTGTCTTTTGAAATTTTTGAAAAAATTGACATCAAAAGTGCTATTATTTTTACTACTGCATATGATGAATATGCTTTAAAGGCTTTTAAATTAAACAGCATTGATTATCTTTTAAAACCAATTGATGAAGATGATCTTGAAGTGGCCGTTTCGAAGTTTAAAACCCGTATGCCAAAAGCAGCAGAAAGTTCAAATCTGCAATTAGATTTTGAGCAGATTCGCCAAATGCTTTCCAATCCTTTTGAGAAAACGTACAAAAAGAGGTTTACAGTTAAAATTGGACAGCATTTAAAAGTCATTACTACAGAAGAAATAGAATGCTTTTTTAGTGAAAATAAAGGAACATACATTCATACTTACGAAAATCGTGATTATTTAATCGATTCGACTTTAGAAATCCTGGAGCAGGAATTAGACAAGAAAGATTTCTTTCGCGTAAGCAGAAAATTTATTGTGCCGTTAAAAGCTATTAAAGAAATTCAGGTGTATACCAATTCTCGTCTAAAAGTTATTTTACCAACTTACAGAGAAGATGAGGTTATTGTAAGCCGAGAAAAAGTGCAGGATTTTAAATCTTGGCTGGCATAAAACTTTTACTTTAAAATAGATTTCAACAGATTATAATTCATTCGAATTAAATCTATTCCATAAAAATGCCCCCAAATAGTGTCTAACTTTTTGGGGGCAGTTCAATTCGGCTCTTTTTAGTTTACATAAAATGAGTTATTTGCTCAGTCGGTGCAGCGTAAAAGTCATAGCGCTTAAAAGGAAAAATGCCATAATCTGGTGAATTAATCCTAAAGCCAATGGAACGCTGTATAATAATGTGAAAACTCCAAGTAAAAATTGGATGAAAACAAAAACTACAAGAGTTTTGATTCCATTAGATTGTGTGTTTGTCAGCGAAATTTTTGTACTTCTGTAATATAAGAACAAAATAAAAGCTACAACAACATAAGCAAAAGTTCTATGCACAAACTGAACACCGCTTTTTCCTTCAATAAGATTTTTAATTAATGTTGGCTGTTCGATGTAAACTGAATCATGAATAAATTGCCCGTCGCTCATTAAGGGCCAGTGATTGTGAATTAATCCGGCATTTAATCCTGCAACAAATCCGCCATAAATAATTTGGATTAGTAAAGCCACTAAAGCAAATCGTCCAATGTTTCTTAGCGGAATATTGATTCTGCTGTTTTTTTCAGGATAGATTAAATCTAAAGCGACCCAAAGTGTATAAGCAAAAGTGATGAAAGCAAAAGTTAAGTGTAATGAAAGTCTAAAGTGACTTACATCTGGATTATCAATCAAGCCGCTTCTCACCATAAACCATCCTAAAAATCCTTGGAAACCTCCCATCGCCAAAAGAATGACACATTTTTTGATGGTTGCGCGATCCAGTTTTTTTCTAATTAAGAAATAAACAAATGGGACAAAGAAAACCAATCCAATAATACGACCGATGAAACGGTGAAACCACTCCCAGAAATAAATGAATTTATAATCTGCTAATTGAAAATCGTTATGAATATTGATTTTTTGATACTCAGGAAACTTTTTATATTCATCAAATGCGGCCTGCCATTTGGCTTCAGTTAAAGGTGGAAATGTATCGGTTACCAAATGCCAGTCAGTCATTGATAAACCTGAATTGGTCAAACGTGTGATTCCGCCCACGACAACCATTAAAAACAATAAAACACAGCCTGATAGTAACCAAATGATTACTGATTTATTCTCTTTTTTCATTTTATAAATAGTACTTATTTCTCTACTTTTTTTAAGCCCAATTTAGCTGCCCTTTTAATTACAAAATCATAAGCTGCCTGATATTCATTCGGAATATCTCCTTCTAAAATGGCTTCTTTCACTGCTTCTTTTAAAATTCCGATTTCTCTTGAAGGTTTTAAATCAAATATTTCCATAATTTCTTCACCAGAAATTGGCGGTTGAAAATTACGAACATGATCGCGTTCTTCAACTTCAACAATTTTCTTACGGACGATTTCAAAGTTCTTGTGATATTTTTTGAATTTCGATGGATTTTTGGTTGTAATATCTGCCTCACACAAAGTCATTAAATTTTCGACATCTTCACCAGCATCAAACACCAAACGACGAACTGCGCTATCGGTCACAATATCCTGCGCCAAAACAATCGGACGCGAACTCATAATAACCATTTTCTGCACAAATTTCATTTTGTGGTTCAAAGGCATGTGTAAACGTTCAAAAATTTTCTTAGCCATCTTTCCGCCTAGAAATTCATGTCCATGAAAAGTCCATCCTTGTTTTTTAGTGAAACGTTTTGTTGGCGCTTTTCCAATATCATGCAGTAAAGCCGACCATCTTAACCAAACATCATCTGTATTTGGGCAAATATTATCGACAACTTCAAGCGTGTGGTAAAAGTTATTTTTATGTGTATGGCCTTCAATTTCCTCTACCTGATTCAACGCTGTTAATTCAGGTAAAATAATATCCAAAAGTCCAGTTTTATATAAAAGTAAAAATCCGACTGAAGGTTTATCTGTAGAAAGAATTTTATTTAATTCGTCTACGATTCTTTCGCCAGAAATAATTTTAATGCGTTCAGCATTTTTGGTGATGGCATTTAATGAATTTTCTTCAATCTCAAAATTCAATTGTGTGGCAAAACGAATCGCGCGCAGCATTCGCAAAGGATCATCAGAATAGGTAATATCTGGATCCAAAGGCGTTTTAATTGTTTTATTTTCTAAATCGGACAAACCATTAAACGGATCTAAAAGATCACCAAAATTATTTTCGTTTAAAGATAAAGCCAAAGCATTAATGGTAAAATCACGACGGTTTTGATCGTCTTGAAGTGTTCCGTTTTCTACAATCGGATTTCGGCTGTCAAAATTATAAGATTCTTTTCGGGCTCCAACAAATTCGATATCCGTATCTTCAAAACGCAGCATTGCTGTTCCGTAAGTTTTAAAAACCTGAACCTTTGGGTTTTTCGGAAGTAGTTCAGACACTTTCAAAGCCAGTTCAATACCGCTTCCAACTGCTACAACATCGATATCCTTTTTAGAACCTCGGTCTAAAAGTAAATCGCGAACAAATCCGCCAATAACGTAACTATCAACATTAAGTTCTTTTGATGCTTTCGAAATGATATCGAAAATTTTGTTTTGTAAAGCAGTTTTATAATTTGTTTGTGTAGCCACGAATTCAGTGATTTTTGAGTAAAATGCATTTTCTATTTTAATAGAAATAGTTTCTATTAAAATAGAATAAAAATGCATGCAAATTTACAACATAGAAAATGCCTATTATAATCTACAGCTCACTTTTTTGAAGAAATTAATAGTTTTTGATATCAATTTTTATGAATTGAGAAAAAGGTTTGCCACGAATTATACAAATTACCACGAATTTATTTTTTTCTGCCACAGATTACAGGATTAAAAGGATTAAAAAATCTGTGTAAATCTTTTTAATCTGTGGCAAAAAATCTTAATAACCTGCATGAAAGAAAAATTCGTGCTAATTTGTGTAATTTGTGGCGGAAGAAAAAACTATAGAGCAATAAAACAAATCAATTAGGATAATCTGTTTTTAGAAATGCAATTTGTATTTTTGAGTCATAGAAAAAAGCACAAATGAAAATAGTTATATCGCCAGCAAAGTCTTTAAATTTCGAAAAAGAATTACCAACTACAAAACATACAGAGCCTTCATTTTTAAAAGAAGCAAGAGTAGTTCATAAAGTGGTGAAACAAAAAAAGCCATCTGAATTATCTGAATTAATGTCAATCTCAGATAAATTGGCAGATTTAAACTGGAAAAGAAATCAAGATTGGAAAACGCCTTTTACGCCTGAAAACGCGCGTCCTGCGGTTTATACTTTTGATGGAGATGTTTATACAGGCTTGGATGCTTATACTATTCCGTTAGAGAAATTAGAAGCGCTTCAAGATAAATTAAGAATTTTATCTGGTCTTTATGGTCTTTTAAAACCGCTTGATTTAATGCAGGCATATCGTTTAGAAATGGGTACCAAAATGCCAGTTGGTGAATACAAAAACCTCCACGAATTTTGGAAACCAACAGTTACAAAAGCGTTGAACAAAGAATTGAAAAAGGGTGAGTTATTCGTGAATTTAGCGAGTAACGAATATTTTTCTGCTGTTGATGTAAAAGCTTTAAAAGTTCCTGTCATTACTCCAGACTTTAAAGATTATAAAGACGGAAAATTAAAAATGATCAGTTTCTTTGCCAAAAAGGCGAGAGGTATGATGGTTCGTTATATCATCGATACCAATGCTGAAACAATTGACGATTTAAAAGGATTTAATTACGATGGATATCAGTTTGATGCCAATCTTTCGAAAGGAAATCATTTGGTTTTTACAAGATAATTTTTAAGGTGCTAAGGTTCTAAGTAGCTGAGGTTCTAGGTTTTTAAAAGAATTATTTAAAAAATTTAATAAAATTATCCTCTTAGAAAAGAAATAATAGTAAAATAAAAAGCCGAGTTACAGGAAAGTGAACTCGGCTTTTTCGTATTATAAATAATTATTAACATTAATGCATCGCATCTGCGGGATTAATTTTATTCTTCCCTTTTTTGATAAAGAGAATAATCGGTATACAACATAAAAACATAATTCCTAAGTACATGAAAATATCCATGTAAGCCATTACTGTACTTTGTTTCATGACTGAACCTTCTATTGCCTGATATGCTTTTTTCAAAGCAACATCTGCACTATATCCTTTTGACATAAAGGCGTGCTGCATTCCTGCAATTCGTTGCTGCACTTCAAATTTGGCAGGATCAAGATTGTTTATTAAATCTACTCGGTGTGACTGGCTGAAACGTGTGATGAAAGTGGTAATAATTGCAATACCAAATGATCCTCCTAACTGACGCATCATTCCTGTAAAAGCTGCACCTTCACCAATTTGTTTTCCTTTTAGTGTAGAAAGCGAAAGGGTGGTAATAGGTACGAAAAGTAATCCAAGACCAATTCCTCTTAAAATTAAAGGCCAGTACATATGTTCAACTCCAGTATCTGGCGTCATACGGCTGTACATCATGAATGTGAAGAAGAAGAAAACTAAAAATCCTACTCCAACCATATATCCTTGAGGCACGCCTTTCTGAATCATATTTCCAACAAATGGCATCATAATCGCCGTTGTAATAGATCCTGGAATTAATAATAATCCGGCATCAGTTGCGGTCCACCCTAAAATGGATTGCGTATAAATTGGTATAATTAACGTCGAGCCATATAAACCGAAACCAAGTATGAAACACATAATAGTTCCGATTCGTAAATTTCCATCTTTTAAAACACTCAAGTTTACAATTGGATATTTGTAGGTCAGCTCTCTCCAAATAAAAAGAACTAATCCTAAAACAGTTATGACACTTAGAGTTACAATAAGTGAGTCGTTAAACCAATCGTCTTGCTGACCGTGTTCTAGTACGAATTGTAAAGAACCAATAAAGGTGCTCAACAAAACAATTCCCCACCAGTCAACCTGATTTGCTTTTAATTTTTCTCCATATTTTGGACTTCTAACAAAAGTTAAAGCCAAGATAGTTGCAATAATCCCTAATGGAATATTGATGTAGAAAATGTACGGCCAAGAATAATTATCTACTAAATATCCTCCTAAAGGCGGACCTAAAGTTGGACCAACAATTACACCCATTCCGTAAATTGCCTGCGCCATTCCACGTTTTGCAACTGGGTAACTTTCTGTAATAATCGTTTGGGCTGTTACCAGCAGCGCTCCACCACCCATACCTTGTACGAATCGAAAGGCTACAAGTTCCCAAATATTTGTGGCATTACCACACAAAAAAGAACAGACCGTAAATATTATGATGGAAGCCACAAAATAATTACGTCTTCCAAATTGCTGTGATAGCCAGCTCGTCATCGGAATTACAATAACATTCGCAATTGCGTATGCTGTAATTACCCACGCCACATCGGTCAAGGTAGCACCAAGACTTCCGCGCATGTCTGTTAGAGCTACGTTTACGATCGTGGTATCAACAATTTCCAGCAATGCACAAAGTACAGCTGTAATTGTAATTACAACACGTCTGAAGCCGTATTCTACTAAATCGTCGTCTGCTTGTATTGCTGTTGCCATTTATTTATTTTAAATGTACGTCTACATCAACATTCATTCCTGGTCTTAAAAGTTTTACTTTCTCAGGATCGTTTGATTGGTCTAAACTAATTTTTACTGGTAATCTTTGAATTGTTTTTACGAAGTTTCCTGTTGCATTATCAGGAGGTAACAATGAAAAACGAGATCCTGTAGCAGGAGAGAATGAAGTTACAGTTCCTTTAAACTCATAATTTGGATACGCATCAACTTTTAAGCTTACTTTTTGTCCCACAACCATTTTGTTTAATTGTGTTTCTTTAAAATTAGCTACAACCCAAGCTTCATTATTATTGATAATGTAGAATAAAGATTGTCCTGGCTGAACCAATTGTCCTGGCTGGATATCAACTTTAGAAACCTGACCATCAATAGCTGCAGTTACAACTGTATAAGAAAGATTTAAGTGAGCAACATCTAACATTGTTTTAGCTTTTTTGATGTTTGCTGCCGCAACTTCTGTTTGTTTGTCAGAAACTTTAGATTTTGACTGAATAACAGATTTTTGGTAAGAACTTGCTCTTTGTTGTTGTTCTAAAACACGTACTTGGTTTTCAGCCTCTTCTTTTGCAGTTAAAGCCTGCTCATATTGTTGTTTTGTAATAGTATGAGTTTTGTACAAGTTATTGTAGCGGTTGTAATCGTTTGTAAGTTGTCTCAATCTAATTTTTGCACTTTCGATAGAACCACCTGCAGATCTCATTTGAGCATCAGAAACTGAAATACTTGCGTATGCACTTCCGATATCAGCTTTTGCAGCTTCGTATTGACCTTCAGCACCTAATAAAGCAGCATTAGCTTCATCAATTTTTAACTGATAATCTCTCTTGTCGATAGTAAATAAAGTATCTCCTTTTTTTACATAATCATTATCTTTCACATATACTTTGCTGATATACCCAGAAACTCTTGGGATAATCGGGTTCATTTTTTTCTCAATTTGAGCATCATCTGTTTCTTCGTGAGCCAATGAGTGCATGTATTTTGATATTCCGTAAGTTCCTCCCACTAAAACCAAAACGGTTAGTATGATGATGAATTTTTTATTTGTCTTTTTCTTTTCCATGAGAGATATCGATTATATTTTAGAAAGATTGAATGATTGTGATAATTGTCCTGATACTGAAAGTAGTTCGTAATATTTTTGAATAATTGTCGCTTTTGATACAGCTGTATTTATTTTTGCGCTTAATTGCTCAACATCAGCTTCTACCAAGTCATTGGTATCTGCCAACCCATTATCGAATTTATCTTTTACAAGTCTGTAATTTTCAGCTGCTTGTTGAAGTGCTTCGTCATAAACTACACTTTGATTGATTGCCAAGTCATAGTCTTCAAGAGATTTTTGAACTTCAACTTTAATGCGATCCGTCATAATAGCTTCGGTATTTTTAACTTCTAAAGCTCTGCTTTCTGCTTCTTTAACATGTGCGCTGTTTTTTAGAATTCCAGATAAATCATAAGATAAACCTAAACCAAAATTCATAGCATATTTTACAGTGATAATATCTTTAAGATCTAAAGCGGTATAACCTCCCAACAATGAAAGAGTCGGGTAATAAGCTGCTTTTGCAATCTTGATATTAGCTTCTGAAGCTTTTTGCTGTAAACGAATTGCTTCAAGATCTTTTCTGTTTTCAAGAGCCATAGCATCAGATGTAGGTGCGTTGGTTGTTTTCAAGTTGAAGAAATCTTCTTCATTTACCTCAATCTTTACAGATGGATCTAATTTAAGTATTGTCGTTAAATAATAATTAATGTTAGTGATATTATTATTAGCTTCATCGATTGATAATTGTGTCTTTGAAACTAATAATTGCGCTTTCAATAAATCATTTCTCGGAATAATTCCGTTTTTTTCCAATTCAATGAAATCAGTAACACGTTGTTTAGCGCTTTTTTGATTCTCATTTAGAGCATCTAAAGTTTTTTGTGCTTTGTATAGAGCAGTATAATAGGTAATAACCCTTAAAGCAACATCTTCTTTTGTTTTCTCAGCGTTAGCACTTTCAGCTTCGTACAATTTATCGTAAGCTTCAATGCTGTTTTGAATTTTAAATCCAGCAAAAAGAGGTAAGCTTAAATTCGCCATTCCTATCATTGCGCGGTCTGGAGAAGCCAAAGAAGCACCTTCACCTTGATTTGGCAAATCAATCGAAGCTTTTGTAAGACGTTGATATTGCCCAGAAATTTTTAAATCTGGATATTGGTTATTCTTAACCGTTTGTAATTCATACTTTTTTGTGTTTACCTTAGTATTGGCAAGCGTAACTTCGTTACTCTTTTCCCAGGCCATTTTCACGGCTTCGTCTAAGGTTAAACTTGTTTTTTCTTGTGCTTCAATTGAAGATATTCCTATAAAGAAAACTCCAAAGAGCATTAATTGACTAATTTTCATAAACAAGTAGCGCTTTTATAGTTTGTTGAATGTGCTTTGTGAGATCGTTTTTAATGTAATTGTTAAACATTTCTTCTGTTTTTAAATCCAATAATTCTTCGAAGAAAGATCGGTTCATATGGAAGTGAAAGAAGGTTCCAATAATAGTTGGTGTAATTAGTTGAATATTAATATCTTTTCTAAAAACACCCTGAGTCTGACCCTGTTTGATAATACTTTCAACAGATTTTAAATTTCCTTTTTTAAGTTCTGTAAATGCATTTAGGCTCTTCTCTCTTTTTTTATTGTTAAGTTCAAAATGTAAAACTCTGTAAATCCCTTTGTTAAGGCAAATTCTGTTAATGTAAATTTCGATTAATTTATTGACTTTTTCAAGAGGTTCAAGGTTTTCCTGTAATAAATTTTCGAGTTGTAATTTTAAATCAACAGTTTTGTAAAAAATCAAAGCTTCTAGAAGTCTTTCTTTTGAACCAAAATAATACGAAACCATGGCAATATTAATTTTTGCCTCTTTGGAAATATCCCGTATTGATGTCCCCTCAAATCCTTTCTCAGAAAATAGCTTTTCAGCAACATTAAGAATCTGAATTTTTTTATCGTTTAATTCGATCTGTGACATGATATTGTTTCTAATCGGATGCAAAATTAAACAGTTGTTTAATTTAAACGCTTGTTTAATTTTATTTTAACAAAATATTAACATAAAACGGTTTCGATAATTTTGAGCAAAAAAAAGCTGAAACACTTAGTATTTCAGCTGTATTAGTTTTATTTTTCATTCTGACGATGGAGGAATCTTACTCATAATGTGACAAAAATTGGCGACTTTAGAACTGGAATTTCTAATGAAATTACTCCTTCATCGAAATGACAAACAGAATTTTTAGTTTAGATAATTATCGAATCGCTCCAACAAAATCTTCAATTTTCCCACTACCTTTTTCACTCAGATGTTTAATAAAAGCACTTCCAATAATAGCGCCTTTTGCATATTTTGTGGCCTGATTAAAAGTTTCTTTATTTGAAATTCCGAAACCTACAATTTGAGGGTTTTTCAAATTTAGATTTGCGATTCTTTCGAAATAATCTTCCTGAACATTTCCAAAACCAGATTGTGATCCTGTAACGCTTGCAGAACTTACCATATAAATAAATCCGTTTGAGACGCTGTCAATAAAACGAATACGTTCGTCTGAAGTTTGCGGCGTAATTAAAAACACATTAATTAATCCGTATTTTTCAAAAATAGCTTTGTATTCATCTGCATAAACATCTACTGGAAGATCTGGAATAATTAAACCATCTATTCCAATTTCAGCACATTTTTTACAAAAAGCTTCAACACCATATTGTAACATAGGATTAAAATATCCCATAATAATCAATGGAATTTTTACGCTTTCGCGGATGTTTTTCAGCTGATCGAATAGAATTTGAGTCGTCATTCCGTTATGAAGCGCCTGTGTAGAACTTGCCTGAATAGTTGGTCCATCTGCCAAAGGATCACTGAAGGGAAGCCCAATTTCGATTAAGTCAACTCCATTTTTTTCTAAATCTTCAATAATCTGCACGGTATCATTTAAGTTCGGATATCCTGCAGAAAAATAGATCGAGAGTATTTTTTTATCTTCTTGTATTTTCTGAGTTATTCTGTTCATTAGTGTGTGTTTTTGTCCTAACAGGTTTGCAAAAAACCGGTTACGTATTTTTTATCGTAATATTTATCGATTATTTATTTTCTGTATAAACCCATGCCATTCTTCCTGACTTTAGTTTGACTTGGACTCTTTTATATGAATTAGATTCGAATTGATCAACTTTTAATAATTCTGTATTAGTAACCTCAAAGACAGCACCATGGATAATGTCTTCCAGATTTTCACTTGGCACTGCAACGACATAATCTGCCATTCCAAATTCTTCTTCTATCTGCAAACTTTTTAATTTGAAACCCAGTATTTGATCTTGAGTTCCGTTTAAAACTTTATTGAAAATCTGCATTTGAATTTGTTTCGATCTTAATGTTCCGTATGAGAATAATAGTTCCATAATTATGATTTTTCTCTTTATTTGTTTGAGTTTGGATATCGGATTGGAACGTCCAAATTACAATTTTTATTACAATTTAAAGTAATCTATATAATTATCTAAATCTTTGTCACCACGTCCAGAAAGGCTGATAACCACAATATCAGTAGGTTTAAATTTCTTCTGATCTAAAACTGCAAATGCATGTGCGCTTTCGATTGCTGGAATAATTCCTTCTAATTTTGTCAGTTGTAAACCTGCATTCATAGCATCATCATCCGTTACAGAGAAAAATTCTCCGCGTCCACTTTGTGCTAAATGTGCGTGTAAAGGTCCAACTCCAGGATAATCTAATCCTGCTGAAATAGAATAAGGTTCAGTAATTTGTCCGTCTGCAGTCTGCATTAGCAAAGTTTTGCAGCCGTGAATAACGCCTACTTTTCCTAGTTTACTGGTTGCTGCGCTATGTCCGCTGTCAACACCTTTTCCTGCTGCTTCAACAGCTATAATTCCGACTTCTGGTTCGTGTAAAAAATGGTAATATGTTCCCGCAGCGTTACTTCCGCCGCCAATACAAGCCACTACATAATCAGGATTTTCACGTCCTTCTTTTTCTTTCAACTGCCATTTAATTTCTTCTGAAATAATACTCTGAAAACGCGTTACCATATCTGGATAAGGATGAGGTCCAATCGCAGATCCGATAATATAATGTGTATCTACAGGATTATTGATCCAGTCGCGAATCGCCTCGTTTGTGGCATCTTTAAGTGTTCTTGAACCCGAAAGTGCTGGACGAACTTCAGCGCCTAACATTTTCATACGTGCAACGTTTGGTGCCTGGCGCGCAATGTCAATTTCACCCATATAAACGATACATTCAATTCCCATTAAGGCACAAACAGTTGCTGTTGCTACACCGTGCTGGCCAGCACCAGTTTCGGCAATAATTCTTTTTTTGCCCAAACGTTTTGCCAGTAAAATCTGCCCGATTGTATTGTTTACTTTGTGTGCTCCGGTATGATTTAAGTCTTCTCTTTTTAAGTAGACTTTGGTGTTGTATTTTTCAGATAAACGTTTTGCAAAATACAACGGACTTGGTCGCCCAACATAATCTTTTAGCAGTTGGTTGAATTCGGCTTTAAAATCCGGTTCGTCCATTATACTAAGGTATTTTTGACGTAATTCTTCTACATTTGGATATAACATTTCTGGAATATAAGCTCCTCCAAATTCTCCGTAATATCCTTTTTCGTTGACGTTAAAACTCATTTTATTTAAAGTTTAAAAGTTGGCAACATCAAATTTTCGTTTGAAGTTGCTAAATAGATTTCTGTTTTTCAGCCCTGGTTCGATTTCAAATTTACTATTTACATCGACAGCATAAATAGGTAATTTACTTTTTGAAATTTCTTCAATGGCTTTTAATTCGTTAATTCCAATTCCGCCGCTCAAAAAGAAAGGTTTATCAGAATTGTATTTTTTTAATATAGTCCAGTCGAAAGTGGTTCCGTTGCCGCCTGGTAATTTGCCTTTGGTATCAAAAAGAAAATAATCGCAGACACTTTCAAAAGGTTTAATAATTTCAAAATCAAAGTTTTCATCAGCCGAAAACACTTTTATAATTTCAGTTTTTTTCGGCAGTTGTTTTTTTAATTCCGATAAAAATTCGACGGATTCATTTCCATGTAACTGAACGGCTTGTAAATTGTATTTTGTTACTTTTTCCAGAATTTCTTCTTGGCTTTGATTGACAAAAACACCTACTTTTTTAATTGTTTTTATCAGTTCCGGAATTTCTCCGTTAAAGTATCTTGCGGATTTTTCCCAGAAAATAAATCCCATATAGTCGGGTAGGAGTGCGCCTACTTCGAGGATGTTTTCGGGGTATTTCATGCCGCATATTTTGAGTTTCATTACAGTTGTGTGTTTTTTACCGCAAAGTGCGCTAAGGTTTTTTAATTTTGATTATGCTTAAAGCGATAAGTCCGCAAAGGCTTTTTATTATTTTTTGCCACGAATTACACGAATTTTCACTAATAAAATTCGTGCTAATTAGTGTAATTTGTGGCAAACCTTCATATATTTAATTGTTTAATAAATTCTGTTGCAGCCACTCCAGCGTTGTCTGTTTTCATGAAGTTTTCTCCAATTAAGAAACCTTTATATCCATAAGGTTTTAGTTCCTGAATAGCTTCGACTGATGAAATACCGCTTTCTGAAACTTTTACAAAATCGTCTGGAATTTGCGACGCCAATTCTTTACTGAAATCTAAACTTACTTCGAATGTTTTTAAGTTTCGGTTATTTACACCAATCATGTCTAAAGTTGGCATAATCGATTTTTCCAGCTCTTCTTGATTGTGAACTTCTAGTAAAACCTCTAAACCTAATTTTTTGGCAAATTCAGATAATGATTTGATTTCTTCACGGGTTAAAACAGCAGCGATCAAAAGAATTAAATCTGCCCCGTGAGCTTTTGCTTCTAAAATCTGATATTCGTCTACAATAAATTCTTTTCGCAAAAGCGGAATATTTACCGATGCTCTAGCCAAAAGCAAATCGTCTAGAGAACCGCCAAAGTATTTTCCATCTGTTAAAACTGAAATTCCGCAAGCGCCTGCGTCTTCGTAGCCTTTTACTACTTCTTCAACAGTAAAATTATTGTTAATGATTGATTTTGAAGGAGAACGGCGTTTGTGTTCGGCAATAATTCCAGAATTGCTTTCTCTTAAATTTTGACTCAGAGAAATAGTTTGTTTTCCAAAAAATACAGAAGCTTCCAATTGAGAAACTGGTATGATTGATTTTTTTAGAATGACTTCTCTTTTTTTGTCTACTATTATTTTATCTAAAATGTTCATTTTTAAAGATGCTAAGTTTTTTAAAGAGATAGTTGTTGTAATTTTTTAAGAGCTTGATGTCCTTTTCCGGATAACAAACTTTCTTTTGCCAGTTCAAAACCTTCTTTTGGAGAGCATTTTGTAACCGTTGCGATTGCCATTGCAGCATTCGCTAAAACTACATTGTTTTGTGCTTCAGTTCCTTTTCCTGAAATGATATTGATAAAGATATCAGCTGATTCCTCGATGGTTTTTCCGCCTTCAATTTCACTTTGTGATAAAAGGTGAACACCAAAATCTTCTGGTTTCAGCATTCCTTCCATGTGGTTAGAAATGGTTTTGGTAGGGCCAGTTAAGGAGATTTCATCATATCCGTCAAGGGAATGCAGAATCGTAAAATTCACATCGGTGTTTTGATATAAATATGCATACATTCTTGCCAGCTCTAAATTGAAAACCCCAACCAATTGATTTTTTGGAAATGAAGGATTTACCATTGGCCCCAGCATATTAAAAAATGTTTTTACGGCCAGTTCTTTTCTAATTGGTCCAACATTTTTCATCGCTGGGTGAAATAGGGGAGCGTGCAAAACACAAATTCCGGCTTGATCGATACATTTCTCTAAAAACGAAGGATCGTTGCTGAATTTAATTCCCATTTTTTCCATCACATTGCTTGATCCTGAGATCGATGAAACTCCGTAATTTCCGTGTTTGGCAATTTTAATTCCCGCTCCAGCTGCTACAAAAGAGGCTAGAGTTGAAATGTTGAAAGTGTCTTTTCCGTCACCGCCCGTTCCGCATAAATCTATTGTATTATAGGCTGATAAATCGACACGAATACATAATTCTAATAAAGCTTCGCGAAAGCCTGAAAGCTCATCGATTGTTATGCTTCGCATCATAAAAACTGTCAAAAATGCCGAAATCTGGCTTGGATTGTATTGACCGCTTGAAATATTAATCAATACATTTTTTGCTTCTTCTTTAGAAAGCACTTCATGATTGATTAATTTGTTTAATATAGTTTTCATTTTTTTTAAGATTCTAAGTTGCTAAGGGATTAAGGTTCTAAGTTTGAACTGAGACTGAATACTGAGGCTGAAAAACTAACTCTTAATCCAATTCTCTAAAATCCTTTTTCCGTTTGGTGTTAAAACACTCTCTGGATGAAACTGAACACCTCTTACATCATAGTTTTTGTGTCTAAGAGACATAATTTGTCCATTTTCGTCTACGGAAGTTGCTTCTAGATCATCTGGTAAATTGCTGTCTACAACCCAAGAATGGTACCTTCCTACTTCAAATTCGTTACCTAAACCTTCAAATAAAATTTCGTCTGAAACGACTGTTTTTACATTTGTTGCAACGCCGTGATATACTTTATCAAGATTTGAAAGTGTTCCGCCAAATACTTCTCCAATTGCCTGTTGTCCTAAACAAACGCCAAGAATACTTTTCGTTGGACTATATTTTTCAATTACAGCTTTTAATAAACCCGCTTCATCTGGAATTCCAGGTCCTGGAGAAAGTAAAATTTTATCAAAAGATGCGATTTCATCAATATCAAATTCGTCGTTTCTATAAACGGTTACTTCGCAGTTTAAATCTTCTAAATAGTGCACTAAATTGTAAGTGAAACTATCGTAATTGTCTATAACTAGTATTTTTTTCATTTTTTTTAAGGTTCTAAGTTGCTGAGGATCTGAGCTGCTAAGTTTTTAAACTGTGACTGAAAACTGAGACTGGCAGCTTAATTTTATTTATTTTTCTCGAACGTATTTTTCTGTAATAATTCGATTGATTCCTAATTTTTCTACTTTCTCAACACCTTTTTGTATTAAAGTGTCGTTTTGAATTTTTACTACAAATTCAAATTTGCCATTTTCCCAATCACGGTTATTAAAATATTCTAGGTTTTCGGTATAAATACTGTCTTTCAAAGTATATTTTCCTCCTCCTGCAAAATATACTGCTGTTGTAGAATCTTTTCCGTTTTTCAAATCATGATTCAAAAAAGCAAAATGGCTGTCATTTATAATTTTAATCATTTTTGTGTTTGCATTGAAAGTCGAAAAAGTAGAATCTTTCTCTGTCGTTTCAGCAGAAATAAGACGCCAGGTTCCTTCAATAGAATTTTGCTTTTTTTCGGAATTACAAGCTGTGATCGTAATGATTAAAACTAAAATTGAAATTACTTTTTTCATGGATTATTGATAGTTTATGGTTTGTGGTTTGTTGTTAATTGTTTAAAGTTTCAGGTTTCAAGTTTTGAGATTGAAAACTGAACACTGATGACTAAATTTTCTCTGCCATTTCCAGCGCCGTATTTAAAGCTCTTAATTTATTATAAACTTCCTGCATTTCACTTTCTTCGTCTGAACTTGCCACAATTCCAGCACCAGCTTGACAATGCAGTTGGTGATTTTTAGAAAGGAAAGTTCGAATCATAATGGCGTGGTTAAAATTTCCGTCAAAATCCATAACACCTATTGCGCCTCCGTAAAAATTACGATTGGTTTTTTCGCAGTCTTCAATTAACTGCATAGCTCTGTGTTTTGGAGCACCGCTTAATGTTCCTGCTGGAAACGTGTCTGCAACTACCTGCATTGTTGTAGCTTTCTCGTGTAAATGTCCAGTAACTTTTGATACTAAGTGAATTACATGCGAAAAGAACTGAACTTCTCTATATTTTTCAACATTTACGTCATGTCCGTTTCGGCTTAAATCATTTCTAGCCAAATCGACTAACATTACGTGTTCGCTGTTTTCTTTTTTATCTTCAGAAAGTTCTTTGGCCAAAAGAGCATCACGTTCGTCATCTCCCGTTCTTTTGAAAGTTCCAGCGATTGGATGAATCTCAGCTTTTCTGTCTTTTACGATAATCTGTGCTTCTGGCGAAGAACCGAATATTTTGAAATCTCCATAGTCAAAGAAAAATAAATATGGAGAAGGGTTAATGCTTCTTAAAGCTCTGTAAACATTAAATTCATCTCCTTTGAAACCTTGAGTAAATCGGCGGGATAAAACCAATTGAAATACATCTCCACGATAACAATGTTTTTTAGCTAAAGCCACATTTTCTTTAAATTCTTCATCGGTTAAATTTGAAAATCCTTCGCCTTCTTTTGCAAATTTGTATGAAGCAATATTTCTAGATTGTAATAATTGTTCGATCTCAGCAATGTTATTTTTCCCGTCTAAACTGTGGCAGAAAATATATGCTTCATTTTTAAAGTGGTTGATCGCAATGATGTTTTGGTAAACGGCATAAAAAACATCTGGAATTGCAGTTGCATTGTCTTTTTTCGCAATAGAAACCTTTTCAAAATAACGAACAGCATCATAAGAAATGTATCCGAATAAACCATTGTTGATGAATTTAAAATCGTTTTTTTCAGATTTAAACTGACTTGAAAATTCCTGAATGACCTGTGGAATATTTGTAGAAGCATCAATATTGATTTTTTCTGAAGTTCCGTCAGGAAAAGTTTTAGAGATAACTTCGTTTTCAATTTTTATAGTAGCAATCGGATTACAGCAGATGTAAGAGAAACTGTTGTCATTTCCGTGATAATCACTACTTTCCAATAATAAACTGTTCGGGAATTTATCTCTAATTTTAAAATAAATACTTACTGGAGTAACCGTATCTGCCAGAATTTGTTTGTAATGTGTATTAAGAATAAAAGGTTTCAAAATGTATAGTTTTATTTAGTTCGTTGTTTTTTTATTTTAAATTTTGACCAAAAAAAAAGGCTTGTCGTGATGACAAGCCTTTTATATTTTATAGTTTTACAATACCATAGGAAGCTTTGTTCACGACGTCTGACGTAAATTGTTCCACCACCAAGTATTGTTTAATATTGTTCTCATTTCTGTTTTTGTTGTGACAAAGATATAAATGTAATTTGAATTGAAGTACATAAAATTTGAAAAAAATCTTTTCGAAAATGCAAATTTTGTTAAATTTTGATCAAATATACTATGGTAACTCTTTAATTCCCAATTGCTATTGTGTTGTTTACATTTAACCTGAAATCTGGATTTCCTTTGATATTAGGAAGCGCAAATAAGTCATTAAGCTTAATTTTAGTAAATTCAATTCCGTTTGCAGGATTGCTGTAATAGCTTTTTATGCCAGAATTGTTACTTGTAGATTCGCTTTCAATTTCACCAGTACAATTATTAGCAACAACATTTTTAAAAGTAATTTTAGCTAAATTAGCTTCCCCATTTCCGATATTTCCTTCCAATAAAACAAAAGGGGAAAATCCAGAAATGACACTGTTGGTTAAATTGAAAAATGTATTTTCTTTAATGTACGCAGATTCTCTTACCAAGCCTTGATTGTTTTCTTCTAAATTAACCAATGTAATGTTGGTTGCATTAATTTTGGTCATTTTTTTGGTCATATCAGTATTAGCGACCTTCTCATAAGAATCTACCTCAAAACATCTTGAACCTGAAATATCCGAAGAAAACGGATGACGAATTGCAATACTATTGCTGATATTTATTTGAGCACCTTGTGTAAAATCAAAATCATCATCAGTCGTTCTGTACGAAATTAAATTACTCATATTCAAATCACCGCCATAACATTCGAATGAATCATCATTAGAATAACTAATTTGTACATTACTGATAGTTGTTTTTCGTCCGACACCTGCAAGAGAAAGTCCGTTTAATTCTTTTGAAGCACTCAGTTTTCTTCCCGCATATTCGATTCTCACATATTTTAAAATTCCAGAATTATCTTCAGCATCGTTACCTCCATAATGATTCAAATTTGCTTCTAGATCAAAAGGCAGAGTATGCATGCCTCCTAAAGAATTTATTGGAGCTTTTCCTAATACAATGATTCCGCCCCAATCTCCTGGTTTTCTATTGTTTATTTCTTTTTCTGATGTAAAAATAATGGGATCTGTTTCCAGACCTTCTGCGATAATTTTTGAACCAGTTGTAATAACAAGAGTCCCGCAGGTTTTGTCGTCGCCTCGAATTACCGTTCCTGGTTCAATTGTCAAAGTTGCATTATTTGTAACGTAAACCACACCTACTAAATGATAAGTATTACGCTTTAATAATTTGGTGTCTTTATCAATGTTTCCAGCGATTATATTAGTAGCTTCATTGTAGTCGTTAGCAGCAGGTTTAAAGTTCGTCCAATTGTTCATCCAGTTTGTATTTCCGATAATTCCTTTTGGCTGTTGCTGCGGTTGTGCGAAAAAGCTGATAGTGAATAGAATACAGGCAATACGTAATTTTGTTTTCATAACTATGATTTAAATTTCTAGTTGTTGATTTTTTTAATTTCCCCAAAATTAGAAGCCAAATGTTAATCAAAGTCCTGATACTTATTACGAAAGCGTTATTATACCATTAAGAACGTTAAGATTTTGAAAAGAAAAAATAAACCCCAGCAGTATCAAACTGCTGGGGTTTATTACAATTTTTGAATTAGTAAGTTTTAAAATATTAGAATTTTAAAGCTACAGTCAATTCAAATTCGTCATTTATAGTTTTGTCTCCTAAACCTTCGAAGAAGCTACCTGATCCGTATTTAATATCGTATTTAGTTCTGTCAACTTTGAAAGCAGTTGTAGCAGTGTTTCCTTTTACAGTAATATCAAAAGTTACTGGTTTAGTAATTCCTTTGATAGTTAAATCTGCAGTTACAGTGTAAACGTCAGTAGATTTAGCACCAATAGTTTTGAAAACTAATTTTGAAGTTGGGAATTTTTCAGTTCCGAAGAAATCATCAGCTTTTAAGTGGCCGTTTAATTTTCCTTGGTATTCTCCAGTTAAATCTGTTGAAGTTAATGAAGTCATGTCAACAGTAAAACTACCACCAACTAATTTTTTTCCTTTGAAAACTACAGCTCCATCTTTGAAGTTTACAGTTCCAGAGTGCTCTCCAGTTACTTTTTTACCTACCCATTTAATAGTAGACGCTTTTACGTCGATTTTTTTAGTTTGAGCGTTTACTGAAATACCAGCTGCTGCTACGAATAATGCTATTGCAATAGTTTTTAAATTTTTCATGTTTTTTAAAATTAAAATTTGAATTTGATTAATAAATAATTATAGTGTGATAAATAATTCTTCGTGAGATTTTCTAACTTTTTTAAAGTGCTGTGTATTGTCTTCTTCATGTCTGTAACCTACAGTTGCAATTACAGAAGCGTTTAAACCTAATTTATCGAAACCTAAAATTTCGTTGAATTTAGCAGCATTGAAACCTTCCATTGGAGTAGCATCAATTTTTAATTCAGCAGCAGCATTTAATAAGTTTCCTAAAGCTAAATACGTTTGTTTTGCCGTCCAAATATGTTTTGCTTCTACAGGTAAATTTGAGATTACACCTTTCATCATATCGCTGAATCCTCCTAATGCATCTGCAGGAACACCTCTTGTTTCGCTGATAGTGTTGATGTATTTGTCAACAGAAGCTGCATCAAGGTTTAAATCGTTAGCAAAAATAAATAGGTGAGAAGCATCAGTAATTTGTGCCTGCCCGTAAGCTGCGCCTTTTAATTGCTCTCTTAATTCTGGATTTTCAACGATAATTACTTTGTAAGGTTGTAATCCGTAAGAAGAAGCGCTTAATCTAACTGCTTCTTTCAGGGTGTTTAAATCATCAGATGATATTTTTTTTGAAGCATCAAATTGTTTTGTTGCATAACGCCAATTTTGATTTTCTAAGAAATTGCTCATAGTATTAATTTATTTATTGGTTCTGTATTTTTCTAATAATTGATTTAAGAAAGTTAATTCTTCTGGCTTTAAATTGTCAGCAAACGTTTTCTCATGTTCGTCTACCTTCGGATCTAATTCTTTTAAAACATCTAATCCTTTTTGAGTAATCAAAACTTCAATTTTTCTTCGATTATCTGGACAAACATTTCTAGTTACAAACTCTTTCAATAATAATTTGTCTACCAGCCGTGTTGTGTTGCTTGTTTTAGCAAGCATTCGCTCTTGTATTACGCACATATTGGCAGGTTTTCCTTTTTGCCCTCTTAATATACGTAACACATTATATTGTTCTCCAGATAAATCATACGGTTTAATTAACTCGTTGAAATGATCCTGAATCACATTCTGCGTGTACATGATATTCAGAATAACTTTTTTCGCATTATCCATCTTAACCGTACTCTTAATAACCTCTTCAATTGTCATAGTCGTAAGTGTATAATTTGTATATACAAATGTAGAAATTTTAATAGTTGTATATACAAATGTTGTGTTAATTTTTTGTTAATGTGTTTAAATGCGGTTTTCGAAGAACGTATTGTATAATTTTCAGAGAATAAAAGTATTATAATTTTTTAGTGTAAACTATTGATATGATGTTGTTTAATGATTTTTTAAAATCAAAAAGTAATTATGGCTCGAAAAAACATCAAATAATCTTTTGTAAGATAGTTTTTAAGCAAGCAGATTTTCAAATTCATCAGAGTTTACGATTTATTGGAATTCAGACAAAAGAAAACCTTTTGCAATTTGTTTGAAATTGACAATTTCTGTACTTATCCAAGCTTCATCATGACCAAGTTCTTTGGCAATTATTCTTGCCGTTTTTTCTGCAACTTCAATTGCAGCTCTGGCATCTAAGAATAATAATCGTACTCGTCTTGCCAATATATCATCAGTAGTTCTTGCCATTTCATAGCGAATCGCCCAAACGACTTCTGCCATTGTAAATTCGTAATCAGGATGCAGTTTTTCTTTTAACTCCAGCTCGTTTTCTTGTAATTCGAGTATTTTTGGAATATCAGAACCATATATATAAAGGTGATTTTCTCTATCGAGAGACGTTGTAGGTTTATTTCCGTGAATAGAAAGATGCTCAGTAACGCATTCCTTTTTTGTTAATTTTCCCGTTTTAATAGCTTTGTCTATTAGGTCTTCGGCAATTTTTCTGTAAGTTGTCCATTTTCCTCCAGTAATGGTAATAAGCCCAGTTTCAGAAACAATTATTTTATGGCTTCTAGAAACTTCTTTGGTACTTTTTCCTTCTTCTTTTGGGGCGGCCAACGGGCGCAAACCTGCAAAAACCGATAATACATCTGTTCGTGTTGGTTTTTTGGCTAAGAATCGTTGTGCTGTTTCTAAAACAAATTGAATTTCAGTTTCTAAAGCAATTGGTTCTAAACTTTGTTTTTTTATTAAAGTATCCGTCGTTCCCACCACAACATGATTGTGCCACGGAACAGCAAACAAAACTCGTCCATCTTTTGTTTTCGGAATCATTAAGGCATTTTCACCTGGCAAGAAAGATTTATCAAATACTAAATGGATTCCCTGACTTGGAACAATATATTTTTTGTAAACTGTATCATTGAGTTTCATGATAGCGTTTGTAAAAACTCCAGTTGCGTTTATAATGGCAGCACCTTTTAGACTATATTTAATTCCGGTTTCTAGATCTTGAGCCTGAACACCAATTATTTGATTTTTATCGTCCTTTAGTAAATTGAAAACTTTTACATAATTTAAAACGCAGGCTCCATTCTCCACAGCAGTCTGAGCCATGTTAACTGCTAGACGAGAATCATCAAATTGACCATCGTGATAAATAACACCATTTTTCAATCCGATTTCTTCGACGTTTGGAAGCAATTCAATTGTTTTCTTTTTCGAAAGATATTTAGAACCTCCTAAACTCAGGCGCCCCGATAATAAATCGTAAATTTTTAATCCGAAAGTGTAAAAATATCCGCCAAACCAATGGTAATTTGGAATAACAAAAGATTGATTTTTAACCAAATGATTGGCATTTTGAAGCATTAAACCTCTTTCCTTTAAAGCTTCTCTTACCAAATGAATATTTCCCTGTTCCAAATAACGCACGCCGCCATGAACCAGTTTTGTACTTCTGCTTGAAGTTCCTTTTGCAAAATCTACAGCTTCTAATAAAATTGTTTTATAACCTCGGCTGGCAGCATCAATAGCAGTTCCTAAACCGCTAGCTCCACCGCCAATTATGATTACGTCCCATTTTTGTGTATTTTGTAATTGAGATAACTGTTCGGAACGATTCATGTTTTTATTTTCTAGGAAATGTTGTTCGAAAGCAAACTTAACGAAATGAAATTAATAATCGATGAAGAAAAGTTTTTTGGTTTTTATTTGTTTCGGGTTTCAAGTTTCAAGTTTTAAATTTCAGGTTTCAGGTTTTCAAGTTTCAAGTTTCAAGTTTCGTGTGATAGTGAAAGCTATAACGAAATGTGAAGTTCTATGAAGAAACGAATCTTTTTATTCCGTAGGAATATTTCGTCGGTAACAAATGATAATATGGTTTGCATTGTGTCCTGTAGGGACACATGATTTATGAAAATAATGCATTTGAAATAATGTATCAAACGTTCCTATGGAACGTGTAATGGCAATCACATTTAATTTTCTGCCAACGAGACATTCCTACGGAATGAATCTTTTCTTAAAGAATAAACCCGACAGGTTTTTAAAACCTGTCGGGTTTGTGTTATGTTAAGTTAACTTGAAATTTGAAATCTGAAACAAGAAAAAACAAAATCTTAATGTGGAAGTTTATCTTTAATCAAACCATAAAACCAAGTTCCTGCAATAGCACTTAATAAAGTAACGATGATTACAGTTGCGCCAGTTCCAATCTGCGCGAAAAGCGGACCTGGGCAAGCGCCAGTAATCGCCCATCCAAAACCGAACATAAGTCCGCCGTAGATTTGTCCTTTGTTGAAAGTTTTAGGCTGAATCTCGATTTTTTCGCCTTGAAGCGTTTTGATATTGAATTTTTTAATGATGAAAACAGAAACAACGCCTACTGCAACCGCGCTTCCAATTACGCCATACATAAAGAAAGACTGCAGATGAAACATTTCCTGAATACGAAACCAGCTGATAATCTCTGCTTTTACAAATACAATCCCGAAAAAGATTCCGACGATTAAATATTTAAGGTTTGATAGACTGCTTTCTTTTTTCTGACTTGCGTTGATTCCTTCGCTATCCATATTTTTATTTTCTAAATTATTCATTTTTGAAATTTTAAAGTGAAAGAATATAAGGTAAAATCAAAAGGGACATTACAAAACCGCCAATCATAAAACAGATTGTGGCTACCAGTGAAGGCCATTGTAAGTTTGATAATCCCATAATTGCGTGTCCACTCGTACATCCGCCAGCATAACGAGTTCCGAAACCAACTAAAAATCCGCCCACGACAATCATAATAAATCCGCGAAGCGTTAATAAACTCTCCCAAGAAAATAATTGTGAAGGAACTAGACCAGTGTGATCTGTAATTCCGTAACCTGCTAATTGTTCAGAAAGTTCTGGAGTAATCTGCACCGGATTCGGATTCGATAAAAAGTAAGCTGCAATTACACCGCCAAGAAATATTCCGAAAACAAAAAATAAATTCCAGCTTTCTTTTTTCCAGTCATACTTAAAAAATGAAATATTTGACGGAATACAAGCCGCGCAAATATGACGAAGAGAAGAACTAATCCCGAAAGATTTATTTCCGATAATTAATAAAATTGGAACAGTCAATCCAATCAACGGACCTGCAACATACCAAGGCCATGGTTCTTTGATGATTTCTAGCATATTTTTTAGGTTCTAAGTTGCTAAGATTCTAAGGTACTAAGTTAAAGGTTGAAAATCTTAGAACCTTAGAATCTTAGTAGCTCAGCATCTTTAAATTATTTTAATACTTTACTCTGACAAACAAAATCTGATTTTGGAAGATTTGTTTTTGAAATGGCTCCAAAACCGCCTTCAACTTCAGAAAAATTTCTAAATCCGCGTGCCTGTAAAATAGAAGCAGCAATCATACTGCGGTAACCGCCGGCGCAATGCAGATAAAAATGCTCATTGGGATTAATGTCTTTTACCCAGTCATTAATATAAGCCAAAGGTTTGCTGTAAGCATCTTCAATATGTTCGGCTGCGTATTCTGTTTCTTTACGAATATCGATTATTTTATCTGTCTCGATATTTACTTCGTTTGCAAACTGTTCAGCTGTAATTCGGTTTACGGTATCTGTTTCAAAACCTGCATTTTGCCAAGCTTCAAATCCACCTTCTAAATGTCCAATAATCGTGTCAAAACCTACACGGCTTAAACGTGTTACGGTTTCTTCTTCCATTCCATCAGCTGTAACTAATATAATAGGTTGCTTTACATTTGCAATTAAAGTTCCAACCCACGGCGCAAAATCACCATTAATTCCGATATTAATAGACTGCGGAATAAATCCTTTGCTAAAATCGGCTGCACTTCTGGTATCCAAAATTAAAGCGCCCGTTTCTTCTGCAACAGCTTCAAATTCTTCAACTTTTATAGCTTTCATTCCGTTATTTAAAACAGATTCAAAACTTTCGTAACCTTGCTTATTCATGGCAACGTTCATGCTGAAATAGGCAGGAGGAGGTAATAATCCATCCGTTACTTCTTCAATAAATTCAGCTTCGGTCATATTGGCGCGCAAAGCATAATTTGTTGCTTTTTGGTTCCCGATTGTCGAAACAGTTTCTTTACTCATGTTTTTTCCGCAGGCACTTCCAGCGCCATGCGCAGGATAAACAATTACATCATCAGCCAGAGTCATAATTTTATCTCTTAAAGAATGAAATAAAATTCCAGCCAATTGATCTTGTGTCATTCCAGCAGCTTTCTGTGCTAAATCTGGACGGCCGACATCTCCAATAAATAAAGTATCTCCAGAGAAAATAGCGTGATCTTTTCCGTTTTCATCAATCAATAAAAAAGTAGTGCTTTCCATAGTATGCCCAGGAGTGTGCAATACCTTAATAGTCACTTTTCCGATTTTAAATTCTTGTCCGTCTTTTGCAGAAATGCAGTCAAATTCGCAAGCCGCGTTTGGTCCGTAAACGATTGGAGCTCCAGTTTCTTTACTTAAATCGACGTGGCCCGAAACGAAATCGGCGTGAAAATGTGTTTCAAAAATGTATTTCAATTTTACGGCATCACGTTCTAAACGATCTAAGTAAGGCTGTATTTCTCTAAGCGGATCGATAATGGCCGCTTCGCCATCTGAAGTAATATAATAAGCACCTTGTGCTAGACATCCGGTGTAAATTTGTTCTATTTTCATGATATGAAATCTAAAATATGTGGGATACAAATGTACTGCTGTTTTCTCAGAAAATAGGTGACTAATGTTACAGAAATTTGATTTCTGTTAAAAAATAATATTGATTTTATCATACAGGTTATATAAAGTGATTTAAAGTTGAGCAATTAAGCTTTTACTTCTAATTTTGCATATGACGAATGTCATTTTAAGAAAAAAAATATTCAGTTACTATGAACACAAAAGACTTATTAGATCAAATTGCTTTTATAAAAGAAATTGATAAAGTAAAATACATTCAGCGTAAAACAAAGTTATTTAACAGCGACCGATGCGAAAATGATGCTGAACACAGCTGGCATTTGGCATTGATGGCAATTGTTTTGGCAGAACATTCAGATGAGCCGATTGATATTATGAAGGTCGTTAAAATGGTTCTCATTCATGACATTGTCGAAATTGATGCTGGAGACGTTTTTATGTACGACACCGTAAAAAATCATTTAAATACAGATGAAGAACGATTAGCTGCTAATCGAATCTTTGGTTTACTGCCTAAAAACCAAGCTGAAGAATTTATTGCTATTTGGGAAGAATTTGAAGCTGGTGAAACCAATGAAGCTAAATTTGCAAAATCGATGGATCGTCTAGAACCTTTATTGCAAAACACCTCTAACAATGGTGGAACTTGGAAAGAATTTGACGTGAAGTATGACAAGGTTTATGAGAAGAAAAGCGTAATTAAAAATGGTTCAAAATCATTGTGGAATTATGCTGAAGGTTTGATTAACGATAGTGTAGAAAAAGGGATTTTGAAGAAATGATTTTTTTAAAACCATATAAGTGATATAAGTAAATATAAATTGGAGGTAACTTTGACAAAGATGCAGCGTTTACTTATGAATTTAAAAAAATTACCGCAAAAACTAAATCAAACTTATATCACTTATATGGTTCAAAAATTTAGAAATAAACTCTTGTTTTAGGGGGTAATTCGGGTTTTAATGGGTAAATTTGTGGAACTTCATAAACAAATTACCTATTATGGAAGAAATGCTCTTTTATGATCGAATGCAATTTGCCTTCACCATTACTTTTCATTATCTTTTTCCTCAGCTTACAATGGGCCTTTCGCTCATCATTGTTTACTTCAAATGGAAATACTTAAAAACCAATAACGAACAATACAATCATGCCACCCATTTCTGGATGAAAATCTTTGCCCTGAATTTTGCAATGGGCGTTGTTACCGGAATTCCGATGGAGTTTCAATTTGGAACCAACTGGGCAAAATTCTCTGAGTTAACAGGTGGAATTATTGGGCAGACGCTCGCGATGGAAGGAATGTTTTCTTTCTTTCTCGAATCTTCGTTTCTCGGAATATTTTTATTTGGAGAAAAACTCCTCGGGCATAAATGGCATTTTGTAACTGGAGTATTAATCATGATTGGTTCTTGGGCAAGTGGTTATCTTATTATTGCCACACATTCTTGGATGCAGAATCCTGTGGGTTATGAAATTCTAGAAAACGGAAAGTTTGTATTAACCAATTTCAAAGCTTTATTTTTAAATCCTTGGCTTTGGCCTTCTTATCTTCATAATCAAGCCGCTTCTTTGGTTACAAGTTCTTTTGTTGTGGCTGGAATCGGGGCTTTTTATATTTTGAGTAAAAAGAATGTTTCTTTTGGGAAATTGTTCTTGAAAACAGGAGTAATTTTCGGATTGATTTCGAGTATTATTGTGGCTGTGCCAACTGGAGATTTACTGGCAAAAAATGTGGTAAAATACCAGCCGGTGACTTTTGCAGGAATGGAAGGAATTTTTCATACCGAGAAAAGAGGTTCTGAAATTGTCTTAATTGGTCAGCCCGATGTAAAAGATAAAAAACTAGATAATAAAATTGCGGTTCCTAATATTTTGAGTTTCCTGACTTACGGAAATTGGGATCAGGAAATTAAAGGTTTAGATCAATTTGAAGAAGATCTGCATCCGACCAATATTTCTGGATTGTATTATGCTTATCATATTATGGTTGGACTTGGAACGGTTTTTATCGGTTTAATGGTAATTTCTCTTTTTCAATTGGTTAGAGGAAAATTATTTCAAACAAAATGGATTTTATGGTCGCTAATGTTCATGATGCCATTTCCCTATATCGCAAACACAACAGGCTGGTACACGGCCGAATTAGGAAGACAGCCTTGGCTGGTTTATAATTTACTGAGAACATCTGCAGGGGCTTCGCCAACGGTTTCTTCTGGAAATACTTTGTTTACATTGCTTGGATTCATAGGATTGTATTTGCTGCTCGGAATGTTGTTTTTACTTTTAATTGGAAAAATTATCAATAAAGGACCGCATCATGTGGAACTTTCAACAGAAAAAATATAAGTATGGAATTTTTTTGGTACGTAGTTTTAATGGGAATCCTGGCAGTTTATCTGGTTTTAGACGGCTACGATTTTGGTGCAGGAATTATTCATTTGTTTTTTGCAGATACAGAGCGAGATAAAAAAGTAATTACAAACTCAATTGGACCTTTTTGGGATGCTAATGAGGTTTGGCTGATTGCAGCCGGAGGTGTTTTGTTCTTTGCATTTCCGACTTTATATGCTTCTTCTTTCAGCGGATTTTATCTGCCGTTGATTATGATTTTATGGCTTTTGATTTTTCGTGCAATTGGGTTAGAAATGCGCGGACAGGTGCATCATCCCATGTGGGAAAGTATTTGGGATAAAGCGTTCGGAATTGCCAGTTTGCTTTTGGCTTTGTTTTTTGGAATTGCATTAGGAAATATTGTTCGCGGCGTCAATCTGGGAATGGTGCAGAATGGTGTTTCTACGCAGGAAGCACATTACTTCTTTCTGCCTTTGTGGAATCCAACTTTTAGTCCGCAGGCCAATGAGCTGGGAATTATCGATTGGTTTACGCTTTTCTTAGGAATTGTAAGCACTGTAGCTTTAACGATTCACGGGGCAAACTGGATTATTTATAAAACAAATTCATCTCTGAATCCGAAATTGAAAAAAGTTGTTTTTGCCTTGAATATTGTTTTGCTGGTTTTAGTTTGTATTTCATTGCAGATTTGGCATTTTATCGAACCTAAACCATTTCATAATTTTGTTGAAAATCCGATTTTATGGTTTTTTCCTTTAATGACTTTTGTTGGAATTTTAGGATTATTCAAAGTTCGTTCGTTTAAAAAAGATGGTCACGGATTTCTGTTTTCGACTTTGTTTTTAGTCGGGGGATTTGCTTCAACAGCGGTTTCTATTTTCCCAAATGTGCTGCCTTCAACCAACAAAGTAAATCCGTCCTTAACGATTTATAACACTGCCGCTCACGAATACGGATTAAATGCTGGTTTGAGCTGGTTTTTTATCGCTCTATTTTTAGTGATTGTTTATTTTGTTATTCAATATCGTGTTTTCAGCGGAAAAATGGATGATATTGGGTATGGGGAGCATTGATTTTTATAAATGCTGATTCACGAATTTTAATGATTTGATTATATGAATTGCCTCCAGTTTTAACTGGAGGTTTTTTTATTGAAAGGTGAGAATGCTTTAGCCAAATAAAAAGTTTGGCTAAAGCCTAGACTCAAATTTCTTTATCTCCAGATGGAGACAATTGTTAAAAATCTTCAAAAACTAAAAACATCATTTTACCTGAGTCTGCGTTAGGGATAGGAGCGGTATCCTTTTTCTTGTTTCTTTAACAAGGAAAAGATACAAGCGGATAGCCCGGCCGGAGGAAACGCCCAAAATATAAATCTCCTAAATCAGGACATTTTATAAGTAATAAAAGGGGTAAATTATTATTAAAGATTTAATTACAACTTATAGTTATATTCTATAATTTTCTATTGTAGGAAAAAAAAGAAGTTAATGCTTAATATTGCGTATCTAAGAATTATTCCCCTAATATTCTTTAAAAATGATTTCTACTATAACTTTTAAATCTATTTTTACCTACTAATTAATTATGTCTTTAACAATTTTTCGCGACAAGATTAGATTTCATTACAAATCTAAAAATTGGCAGTATCAATTTGATGAAATAAAAGAGATTGGACTGCTGAAAAAAAAGAAAAAATACTTTTTAGAAAATAGTGTTTTTATTGCCGTTACAGCTGTTACTTATTATTGCATGATTTTCTCTGATATAATAGATGTGTATTACATTATTCCCGCAGTTTTGTGTTACAGTCTTGTTATAATCGCTTGGTTTAGAGAAAAAACGGAGTTTAACTATTTTGTGTTTGTAAAGGATGTTTACAAAAATAAAATAAGAACCAAAATCAAGGCAGAGGATCGGGTTTTGATAAGTAGACAAATAGATCATTTTTTAGATCTTCAGTTTGAGCGAAGTATTGGAAGAACCGCTTAAATTTAAAATTCAAGGATGTTTGTAATTGATATTTTCCATTATGATTTTGTTTTCATAATGGGAGCTTTGATGTGTAGTTATTTATTGCAAAAAAGAAAATTAACGAAAAAACAATGCTTCATAAATTAGTAGTATGAAGCAATACTAGAATACCCAAAAATAAGTATAGTTACGCTGTTTAACCAACGGCTGGCTGTTTTAACTATACATGACCCCAAATCAGAAAAATTATGGCCGCAACAATTAAAAACAAAATTAAAAACATTAGAGAGTTAAAGAATTATACTCAGGAATATATGGCAGAAAGATTAGGTGTAACACAAGCAGGTTACAGTAAAATTGAAAAAGGGAAGACTTCTTTGAGTTACGAGAAATTGGTTGAAATTGGAAGAATTTTAGATGTCAGTGTAGAGGATATAATTAGTTTTGATTACGATAAATACTTTAACAATTTTAATAAAATAACAGGAAACAACAACGGAAGCATTTTGATAAATGCTGATAATTCTTCGGTTTTAAAAGAGCTTTACGAAGACAAAATCAAACTTCTGGAAAAACTTCTCAACCGAACAGAACATGAGCTTGAGCGCTATAAAGAGAGGTTTGGAGAGATTTAAGAAATACACTTTTTAGTTTCATCTTTGTCAAAGTGTATAACTTTGACAAAGATTACTCTACAAGTAAAACTAAATTCAAAATATTTAAATAAAAATCTAAACAGATTGGCAATCCGTTTTAAATTTTAAAAGTTAAAACAAACTTCTTTTGCAATAATGTAAATTCCCATTACAAGTACAAACCATCCAAAAAGAGGTTTGAGTTTTGCACCATCGATTTTTTTAGAAAGCTGGCTTCCAATAATCATTCCGATTAAAGCCATTGCCGAAACGCTTAATAGAAAAGTATAATTGATTGGTGTTCCGATATATAAATCGCCTGCGAAACCTATTGACGAATTAATTGTGATAATTAATAATGAAGTGCCGACTGCCTGCTTCATTGGTAAGTTGGCAAAGAAAAGAAGCGCAGGAATAATTAAAAATCCACCGCCAGCGCCAAGAAATCCCGTGACGATTCCCACTAAAAAGCCAATTAAACTAAGCTGCAAATAATTGGTTTCTGTTGTTTTTATTTCAGGCTGATTTTTTTTAATCATCGAAATTGCTGCCGTAATCATTAATATGGAAAAGATTATCATGATCAGAAAATCTTTTGAAACCGTATAAGAGGCAACTGAAAATAAAGTCGCGGCAATTTGAGGAAAAATTACTTCGCGGATAATTAAAATGGAAATTACAGAGGGAATTGCAAAATACAACGCCGATTTCAGTTTGAGATTTCCCATTTTGTAATGGCTGTAACTTCCTGATAAAGCCGTTAATCCCACAATAAATAGGGAATATGAAGTTGCCTGATCTGGATTTACTTGAAATAAATAAACGAGAATAGGAATAGTCAAAATAGAACCGCCGCCGCCAATTAAGCCAAGCGAAATTCCGATTATGATTGAAGCAAAATAGCCTAAATATTCCATTGCATTTCTTTTAATGCAAAGTTGCTTCGGAAATTAGAATCCTACAGTAACATTTATCACAGAAGGAATTTTAAAGACGAATTTCACAAATTTTCACGGATTATTCTGTCTGCATAAATTTTAAATCCTATGTGCAGTAATGAAAGTGAAAAACCTTTTTTAAAATTACTAAAGCTATGTTTCTATGTGTTTAATACTAATAAAATATTTGGTCACATTGAGTGAAGTCGAAATGCTATGTGCATTCTCTCCCGAAGCCTCGGGACGCTCGAACTGACAATCGTTTTAAGAAATAAATTATTGGAATTAGTGTTAATTCGTGAAATTAGGGTTTAATAACTCAATCTGGTTTCGGTTTAGTTTCACCAGACCGCGTTGTTCCATTTTTTTTAATAATCGAGAAATCACTTCGCGCGACGTATTTAATTCGGTTGCGATTTCTTGGTGTGAAAGATTGACTTCAGAACAGCCGCAGGCATCAGAATGTCTTTTTAGGTAAAATTCCAAACGTTCGTCCATAGAACGGAAAGCGATATTATCAACCACTTCCAGCACTTCTTCAAAACGGCTTCTATAGGTTTCAATTACAAATTCGTACCAGCTTCTGTGTTCCATCATCCATTTGTCCATTAACTGCAGCGGAATCATCATTACAGAAACGTCTTCTACAACTTTCGCCATAATCTGGCTTTTCTCACTTTTTGCGGTGCAGATCATAGAAATGGCGCAGGCTTGGCCAGGTTGTAAATAATACATTAGGAATTCGCCGCCATCTTCGCCTTGACGATAAATCTTTATTTTTCCTTTGGTTATTAAAGCGGTATTTTTGATATACTGCCCCATACGCATTAGTATTGTTCCAGCTTCAAAATCCTGCAGGCTTCCGTTTTCTTCTATAGTAGCGATAAGTTCGTTGGAGAAACTGGGAAATATGGTTTTTAAGGAATTTTGCATTGCTATAATAATTTTAGCACCTCGATCGGAGTCGAGATGTTTGCGGTTTTCGACTCTGCTCAAACTGACAGATGATACTTTTGGTTTCTAAATTTTTATCAAAAAGAGATTAAAAATTGTAATTGTTTGCAAAGATAATAGTTTGATTTGGGATTCATTGTCATAAAATTAGATTTAAGATGTATTTAGCGGAAATGAAAAAATCCTATTTTCTACCGATTTTGTAGACTGAATTTTTAAAAATAGTAAGTAAATTTGTAAATCACTGATTATAATACTTTCTCTAAAACGTTTTCTGAGAATAATAATCGAAATCGCATTTGGTACGTTTTTTATAAATAGAAACGTCGTAATTTTACAAAAACACATTTTATTATGAATTTATCACAAGAAGATTGGGTTGCTCAGTTAGAAGCTGACGAAAATGCAGTTATACTTGACGTAAGAACTGAAGACGAATTTAATGACGGCTATATTGAAAATGCTTTAAACATTGACATCAATAAGGGTCAGGGGTTCATTTACGAAATCGAAGAATTAGACAAAAATAAAAATTACTATGTATACTGCCGTTCTGGAGCTAGAAGTGCAAAAGCATGTCAGATCATGAACGAACTAGGTATCGAAAATGCCTACAATCTGCTTGGCGGAATCCTGGATTGGGAAGGCGAAACAGTACAACCATAAAAGAAGAAGAGGCATATAAAGGCCTCTTTTTTCTTTTGAAAATAGAATTACCAGACCATTAAACAAACCAAATTATGAGTTTTATACCAGAAGAATATCAGATTAATACGCTGATAAATCAAGATACTTATCTTGTAAACGGAGAATTGAAACAATGGACAGGGCAAACCACACCTGTGTTTTCTACTATTTCTTCAACAGAAAAATATTCGCCGACTTTATTAGGATCTATTCCTTTTATGGGAGAAAAAGAAGCGGCGGAAGTTGTCGAAGCTGCAACCAATGCATACGATATGGGTCAGGGCTTATGGCCGACTATGAAAGTAGCAGATCGCATTAAGTGCATGGAAAATTTTGTGAAACAAATGAAGGAAACCCGCGAAGAAGTGGTTAAACTTTTGATGTGGGAAATTGGAAAAAATCTTGGAGATTCACAAAAAGAATTCGACAGAACGGTAGAATATATTTACGATACTATTGCCAGTTATAAAGAATTAAATGGACGCAGTTCGCACTTCGAAAAAGTACAGGGTGTAAACGCGATGATTCGCCGCGGACCTCTTGGAGTTGTATTGTGTCTTGGACCTTACAATTATCCACTGAATGAAACTTTTTCATTGTTGATCCCAGCTTTAATTATGGGTAATACAGTGATTTTTAAACCTGCTAAACATGGTGTTTTATGTATTACACCATTATTAGAAGCGTTTAGAAGCAGTTTCCCAAAAGGGGTAATTAATATTGTTTATGGCAGAGGACGTGAAGTGGCTTCTCCAATTATGAAATCTGGAAAAATTGATGTTTTGGCATTAATTGGAAATAGTAAATCGGCGATTGCATTACAAGATCAGCATCCAAACAAAAATAGACTGCGTTTGATTTTAGGTTTAGAAGCTAAAAATCCAGCGATTATTTTACCAGATGCCGACTTAGATTTGGCAATTCAAGAATGTATTGCGGGAACTTTATCTTTTAACGGACAACGCTGTACGGCTTTAAAAGTATTATATGTTCACGAATCTGTTAGAGAAGAATTCAATAAACGCTTTTCTGAAAAAGTAGATAGTTTAATTTTTGGAAATCCTTGGGAAAAAGGAGTTTCTTTAACACCGCTTCCAGAAACCGAAAAACCAAGTTACATTCAGGGATTAATAGATGATGCAACTAGTAAAGGAGCGAAAATCATTAATGAAAAAGGAGGAAAGCATACTGATAATTATATTTTTCCAGCGGTTTTATATCCAGTTAACAAGGAAATGCGCGTTTATCACGAAGAACAATTTGGACCAGTTGTTCCTGTACTTTCATTCAAAGATATTAAAGAACCTTTAAATGATATGGCAGAATCTAACTACGGACAACAGGTGAGTTTGTTTGGTAAAGATATAAAAACGCTTGCCCCGCTTATTGATTCCTTGGTAAACTTAGTTTGTAGAGTAAACCTCAACAGTTCTTGCCAAAGAGGACCAGATGCGTTTCCGTTTACAGGCCGCAAAGATTCGGCTGTAGGAACATTAAGTATTCCAGATGCTTTGCGTTCTTTCTCAATTCGTACGTTTGTAGCTTCAAAAGATATCGATTATAATAATGAAATTCTGCAGGAATTGCTAAACAGCAAAGAATCAAATTTTATTAACACCGACTATATTTTGTAGTAATAAAGGTTATATATTAATTGTAGATACCGTCTGTTTCTTTTAGGGATAGACGGTTTTTTTTTAAATGTAAAATGTAAAATGTAAAATGTAAAATGTAAAATGTAAAATGTGAGATGTGAGATTTGAGATGTTAGAGCAGTCTTTTCACATCTAACATCTAACATCTCACATCTCACATCTCACATCTCACATCTCACATTTCACCATTAACAATTAATAGTTAAATTTGTAACATTCGCAGAAAAGACACCACTAATCTGTTATCAAAAATTAATTTAAAAGACCTAAGAATAACTTATGGAAAAGAAAATATTGCAATTTGCAGTAATAGCATTTATCTTTTTTGCCCAAAACAGCTTTGCCCAAGAGCTTTATATGCCAAGAAACATAAAAAAAGCTTATGCAGAAGGAACACGTTCTAAAGACGGAAAACCAGGAAAAAACTATTGGCAGAATCACGGAAAATACAATATGGAGATTTCGGTTGATCCGAAAACTAAAATTGTAAGCGGAACAGAAACAATTATTTACGAGAACAATAGTAAAGACACTTTAAAAAACTTGGCTATTCGTTTTGTAAACAACCTTCATAAGCCATCTGCACCTCGCGGAAGCTCTGTAAGCGACGATTTTTTAAGCGACGGCTTGACTATCACTTCATTAAAAATAGAAAATGAAGTTTACAAAGAAGATGCAAGAAACTGGGGAACAGTTGGAAATGTAAAATTGAAAAAGGCAATTTTGCCACATTCAAAAACCATCCTAAATATTCAATGGAATTATCCTTTGTCTAAAGAAAGCGGAAGAGAAGGACAGATTGACGAAACTACATTTTTTGTAGCCTACAGCTATCCACGTGTTTCGGTTTATGACGATTATAATGGCTGGGATAGGTTACCACATACAGACCGCCAAGAATTTTACAACGATTTTAATGATTACGTTTTCTCTGTAAAAGCTCCAAAAAACTATGTAGTCTACGCAACTGGAGATTTACTAAATCCAGATGAGGTTTTACAGCCAGAATTTGCCGCTCGATTAAAAAAATCCTACACGACAGATCAAATTCTGCATATTGCCAATGAACAAGAAATGAAAAGCGGTATTGTAACCAAGCAGTACGATTGGAATGTTTGGAAGTTTGAAGCCAAAAATATTTCAGATGTAACTTTTGGATTAAGCGATCATTACTTATGGGATGCCAGCAGTGTTGTAGTGGATAAAAAAACCAATCGCCGCGCAAGTGTTCAGGCAGCTTATGATATTAAAGGAACAGATTTTGTAAATTCAGTAAAAAACAATCAATATGCTTTAGATTGGTTTTCAAATAACTGGCCTGGAGTTCCATATCCGTTTTCTAAAATGACAGCCTTTCAAGGTTTCGCAGATATGGAATACCCAATGATGTGTAACGATTCGCAAATGGGAGATCCTGTTTTTGCACAATTGGTACAGGACCATGAAGTTGCACATACTTATTTTCCATTTTATATGGGAATCAACGAAACACGCTATGCTTTTATGGACGAAGGCTGGGCAACAACTTTTGAATATTTAATTGGAATTGCAGAACATGGTAAAGAAGCAGCAGACAAATTTTATCAGGACTTTAGAGTAAAAGGATACATAAATGATCGATCTACGGAAGAAGATCAGCCGATAATTTCAATGTCTACACAAGTTTCTGGAGCAGGTTACGGAAATAACTCTTATGGAAAAGCATCACTTTCATATTTAGCTTTAAAAGATATGCTGGGCGATGAATTGTTCAAAAAGGCGTTGCACGCTTATATGGATACTTGGAATGGAAAACACCCTATTCCGTGGGATTATTTTAATTCATTTAATACTGCAACAGGGAAAAATCTAAACTGGTTCTTCAACAATTGGTTCTTCACTAATAATTATCTTGATATTGCAGTAAAGAATATTTCTTCGGATAATAAAATAATTACAGTAGAAAACATTGGAGGTTTTGCTATTCCTTTTGATGCAATTATTACTTATGCGGATAATTCAAAAGCAGTATTGCATCAGACTCCTTCAGTTTGGGAAAAGAATCAAAAAACAGCTAAAATTATTTTAAAAAGCACAAAAAAAATTAAGCAGGTACAACTTGACGGAGGTATTTTTATGGATGCCACTCCAGAAAATAACATTTTGCAGATCAAATAATTAAACGTTTTTTAAATATACCACAACGCCTCTCTTCAATAGAAAAGAGGCGTTTTTTATTATTGAATTATTTAAGACAATGAAAAAAAAATAGAAAGTGTAAGAAAGTTTCTTTAAAATAAATTAGGTTTGCAAAAAAATAAACCTACTAATTTAATGAAAAAGACCTTTATTCTAATTGTTTTGTTGAAGACTTGTCAGTTTTTCGGGCAGAATGATCAAAAAACCACATTTCAAAAGAATAAATACGAATTAGCCCTTTCGTATTATAAAAAAGCTGATTTTGCAAAAGCTATTGATTTATTTTCTTTAGCCGCAAAAATTAAACCTGACAATGAAATAGCGGAAGAAGCTATTAAAAAAGTGGACACCTTACGTGATGTTTTAAGAAAAAATATCTTAGACCATGCAATAGGAACTTGGAAGAAAACTGGAAGTCATCCAGTTTGGGCAACTACATCTGCTGGTGCCGATAATCAGACTGATTTTGATGAATTTCTTGAAATTAATGAAAATGAAATTTTGTTTTTCGAAATTGATAGAAAAACCAAACAAAAGAAAATTCTAAAAACTGAGAATTTAGTTTATAATGATCAGAAGAATACCGTATCATTATATTCAGAAATCATACTTTCAGACGGAACGATTTGGAATTGCAGTATTAACGAAAAATCAAATGTATTGCATGTAATCAACGTAGCTGTTAAAACAGAAGAAGGTATCGAAAAAATAGATGAGGATAACTTGGAAAGTTACTACGTTAAGATATAATAGAAAGGGAATCAATTGATTCCCTTTTATTTTTTACAAGAATTTAAAGCCAAGCGAAAAATTTGTAATTCCTGTTTTAATTTCACCATCAGAAGAATCGATATCGGTTAAACCAGCAAGATATCTTACGTCAAAAGTCAATTTCCATACATCAACTCCAACTCCGCCAATTATACTATGATTGTTCTTTTCTAATGCTATAGAATTGAGGTTATTATTTTTACTAATATCCGAATAATTTTTCCAGTTATACCCAACAAAAAGCCTCACATTTCCAACTTTACCCAGTGGTACAAGCTTGTACCCGGCAATTAACGAAGCGTCTGTCCCAGCTAGTTTAAATTCGGTTTCACCAATGCCATCTTGATAAACACTGAAATTTGATTTCGAATAACCAAATTCGCCCTGACCATAAAAAAGTAAAAGATTTACTCGGGCAAATGCCGCAAAACCAATTCCTGTGTTGGTGTGATCTGAACTAAAATTTTTTGCATTTACAGAAGTTATATTAGTTGAAATCTGAGGTCCGATTTGTATTAATTGCGCAAATCCGTTGACACAGATACATAAAAAAGCTGCTAAAAAGAAATTTTTCATAACGGAAGATATTTGATGTTGGTACTATAAAAATAATGATAATTGGTTTAAATTGAACGATTTGTCTGATTTATTTTCGTTTAATTTTTGAAAGAATACTAGCATTCAGCTCTTTTTTGATTTTTCAAATTCATGATAAAATGCATTACTTTTGGTCAACTTCTAATGGATTAAAATGGAAATTAAAACAATAAATGCATCCGATACGTGGCAGATCAGACATGAGGTGATGTGGCCAGACCAGCCTTTTGAATTTGTGCAGCTCGAAGAAGATAATTTAGGATTGCATTATGGTGCTTATGAGAATGATAAATTACTTTCAATAGTGTCTTGTTTTATTACGGGAGAAGAGATGCAGTTTCGAAAATTAGCCACTTTAGCCGAATATCAAGGCAGAGGAATTGCATCGGCATTATTGAACCACATTTTTACGGCAGCGAGAGAAAAGGAAATAAAAAAAGTTTGGTGCAATGCAAGGGCAGAAAAAAAACAATTTTATGAAAAATTCGGTATGGTTGATACTGGAGAGCTTTTCACAAAGGCAGGACAGGAATTTGTAATTATGCAGATCGTCTTTTAAGTGATTGGTTTGTAGTGTTTTGACTGTGTTTTTGTTGTCTAAATATATTCATTTTGATTTTATTTTAAAGTGAAAACGTTTTCGTTTACGATTACATGTTAAGACTTTCTTATTTTATTTTTTTTATTCCAATCTTTTATTACTTTCGCACCCAAATGAGAAAGTTAATAGTATTTTTAGTATTCATGAATATGCTTCTGTTCGGCGGAGGCCAATATCTTAATGCTAATACTTTTGGCTTACCTCAGCACCATAATCTTGAAAAGAAACACCGAGTTAAATTCACTAATCAAGATCGTGGATCTTCAACTATTGAAGATGCCGCAGATATTGATATTGAAGAGGAATTTCTAGGAAATGATGATGTTGATGGACTTACGAATAAATTTTTTGCATCGTCTTACAGTTTAGTAGACGACTTGTATCTGGCTTTGTCAGATCAATCTGCTGCAAATGATTCCAATCGTTTAAAAATTTCTACGCCTAACTTAGGGCATTCAAATCCTATATATATTACTCAGAGAGTATTAAGAATTTGATTTTAAAATATACATTGGTTGCCTAAGTTGCGATCCTGCATATCTTGCTGCTGTATATTTTTCTCTTACTTCCGCTTATATGACAATTAAGGTCAGACCAAGGCTTACTGATGTTTTATCCATCTTTAAGGAATCTTTGTATTCCAAGCATTCAATCGCTTAATTTCCATTTAAAAATCATGAAAAGAATCATCTTGTTCGCGGGCTTTATGGCCGCGGTGTGCTTAACCAGTTGTACAGCAAAAAAAGAAGAAAAAGAAGAAGCGGAAAAGTTTACAGTAACTAATCCCGTAAAACTTGACACTTCATTTACAAAAGAATATGTTTCGCAGATTAAATCTGTACGAAACATTGAAATCCGCGCCCAGGAAAAAGGGTTTTTACAAAACATTTATGTTGATGAAGGACAGTTTGTAAAAAAAGGACAGCTGTTGTTTAAAATTATGCCAAACATGTATCAGTCTGAATTGCTTAAAGCTCAGGCAGAACAAAAATCAGTAGAAATTGAATTACAAAATTCAAAACTATTGGCAGATAAAAATATCGTTTCTAAAAACGAATTAAGTGTAGCTCAGGCAAAATTGCAGTCTGCAAAAGCTGAAGTTGCTCTTGCAAAACTTCACTTATCATTTACAGAAATCAGAGCTCCATTTGATGGAACAATCGATAGAATTCCATTAAAATTAGGAAGTTTAATTGATGAAGGCGAATTACTGACAAGTCTTTCAGACAACAGTCAGATGTTTGCCTATTTCAATGTTTCGGAGCCAGAATATATCAGCTATGAAACAAATGTAAAAGATCGTGCAGATAATAAAGTGAATTTAGTTTTGGCTAACGGAGACATTTTTAAAGAAAAAGGAAATGTTGAAGTTATCGAAAGTGAGTTTAACAACGAAACAGGAAATATTGCTTTTAGAGCAAGATTCCCAAATTCTGGTAAATTACTTAGAAACGGTGAAACAGGACAAGTACAAATGCTGGTTCCTCTTAAGAATGCAATTGTAATTCCGCAAAAAGCGACTTACGAAATTCAGGATAAAAAATATGTTTTTGTTGTGGATAAAAATGATAAGGTAAGCTCTAGAGAAATCACTATTACAGGTGAAATCCCTGATTTATATGTGATCAAAAGCGGACTTAATGAAAATGATAAAATTTTACTTGAAGGTGTTCAGAAAGTAAAAGAGAATGATAAAATTAAATACGAATTTGAATCTCCTAAAAAGGTTATCAATAACCTGCGCTTAAAAGCAGAGTAAATTAGTGTTCAGTCGCAGTTTTAAGTATTCAGTTTATTTTGAAAGTACTAATATTTGCAAGTAACTTATTGATTTCCTTTTAGTTTAATCATTAAAAAAAATAAAAATGTTTAATAAATTTATTCAAAGACCAGTATTGTCGATAGTGATATCGTTGATAATTGTCTTTTTAGGGATTTTGTCTGTATTGAATTTACCAATTACACAATTCCCTACCATTTCACCGCCAATGGTGAACGTTACCGCAGATTACCCGGGATCTAACGGTGAATTGATGGTAAAAGCTGTTGTTATCCCTTTAGAAAGAGCCTTAAATGGAGTTCCAGGAATGAAATATATGGCTTCTGACGCAGGAAATGATGGTGAAGCTACAATTAAAGTGGTGTTTAACTTAGGAACAGATCCGAATCAGGCAGCTATTAACGTTCAGAACCGTGTGGCTTCGGTTACTAATAAATTACCTCCATTAGTAATTAGAGAAGGTATCAAAATTACACGAGAAGTACCAAGTATGTTGATGTACGTGAACCTTTACAGTACAGACAAAAATACCGACATGAAGTTCTTGTATAACTATGCCGATATCAACGTTCTTTCAGAATTGAAAAGGGTAAATGGTATTGGTTCTGGAGATATCTTAGGAACTCGTGAATATGCAATGCGTATCTGGCTGAAACCAGACCGTATGCTGGCTTATAAAATTTCTGCTGATGAGGTAATGGAAGCATTATCCAGTCAGAGTTTGGAGGCTTCCCCAGGTAAAACAGGAGAAAGCTCTGGTAAACGTTCTCAGGCATTTGAATATGTATTGAAATATTCTGGACGTTTTACAACAAAAGAGCAATACGAGAATATTGTAGTAAAAGCAAATCCAAACGGAGAGCTTTTGAGATTAAAAGATGTTGCTAAAGTAGAATTTGGAAGCTCGATGTACGATATCTATTCTAATTTGAATGGAAGACCATCTGCAGCTATTGTATTGAAACAATCTTTTGGAAGTAATGCGAATCAGGTTATTGAAGAAGTTAAAGCTAAACTTGAAAAAATCAAGCAAAGATTTCCTAAAGGAATGGATTATGAAATTTCGTATGACGTTTCTAAATTCCTTGATGCTTCTATCGAAAAAGTAATCCATACTTTGGTTGAAGCATTTATTCTGGTAGGTTTGGTAGTTTTCCTTTTCTTAGGAGACTGGCGTTCGACAGTTATTCCTGCAATTGCGGTACCAGTATCGTTGGTAGGAACTTTTGTGTTCATGACATTCTTCGATATTTCGTTGAACTTGATTACATTATTTGCTTTGGTATTGGCAATTGGAGTCGTCGTCGATGATGCGATTGTAGTTATCGAGGCCGTTCACGCCAAAATGGAAGAAGAACATCTTTCTCCATTTAAAGCAACCAAAAAAGCCATGCACGAGATTGCAGGAGCAATTATAGCAATTACATTCTTAATGGCCGCGGTATTCATTCCTGTTGCTTTTATGTCTGGTCCTGTTGGAGTATTTTACAGACAGTTCTCTGTAACTATGGCAACTGCGATTATCCTTTCTGGTATTGTGGCTTTGACATTGACACCGGCACTTTGTGCGATGATGTTAAAAAACAATCATGGTCAGCCTAAAAAGAAAACCCCTGCAAATAGATTTATAGATGCATTTAACGATAAATTCAATTTAGCGCAAGGTAAATATCAAAATCTATTAGGTAAAATTGTTGACAGAAGAGTGGTTACTATTGTGGCACTTTTAGGTTTCTGTGCTGGAACATGGTTGATAAGCAGTTCTGTTCCTTCAGGATTTATTCCGAATGAGGACCAGGGAATGTTTTATGCCGTAATTCAGACTCCTCCAGGTTCGTCTTTAGAAAGAACTAATAATATTGCAGAGAGAGTTCAAAAAATTGCCGAAGATATTGATGGAGTAAAATCTGTTTCTTCTTTAGCAGGTTATGAGATTTTGTCTGAAGGTACAGGAGCCAACTCTGGTACTTGTTTGGTGAACTTGAAAGATTGGAGTGACAGAAAAGAATCTGTTGTGGAGATTATGCATGAAATGGAGGAAAAATGTAAAGATATTACAGGAGCGAATATCGAATTTTTCCAACCGCCTGCTGTACCAGGATATGGTGCTGCCGGAGGATTTGAGCTTCGTTTGTTAGATAAAACAGGTTCTGTTGATTATAAGAGAATGGAACAAGTAAATAACGATTTTGTTGCTGAATTGAATAAACAACCGGAATTATCAAACGTATTTAGTTTTTACAGTTCTAGTTTCCCTCAATACATGATGAAAGTCGACAATGATTTGGCACAGCAAAAAGGTGTTTCTATCGAAAATGCCATGAATACTTTGTCAACTCTTGTGGGAAGTAACTACGAAATCAGTTTTATCAAATTTGGTATCAACTATAAAGTAATCGTTCAGGCTTCGCCAGAATATCGTGCACAGCCAGATGATATCTTAAAATTGTATGTAAAAAATGATCGTGATGAAATGGTACCTTTTTCTGCTTTTATGAAACTAGAAAAAGTGTATGGTCTTTCTGAAATTACACGTCATAATATGTATACCTCAACACAAATCAGTGGTTCACCAGCTGCGGGTTATAGTTCTGGTACAGCGATTAAAGTTATTCAGAAAATTGCGGCCGAAAAATTACCAAGAGGATATGACATTGACTGGGCAGGTATTTCTGCCGATGAGGTAGCTCAGGGAAATCAGGCAATTTGGGTATTCTTGATCTGTTTAGGATTCGTTTACTTAGTATTAGCTGCTCAATACGAAAGTTTTATCCTTCCATTATCGGTAATTCTTTCTTTGCCAGCGGGTATTTTTGGAGCTTTCCTTCTGTTAAAATTAACAGGATTAGAAAACAACATTTATGCTCAGGTTGCAATGGTAATGCTTATTGGTTTATTGGGTAAAAATGCGGTATTAATTGTAGAGTTTGCGATTCAGCGACACGCAGCAGGATTATCAGTTTTACAAGCATCAATGGAAGGAGCTAAAGCAAGGTTCCGTCCAATCTTGATGACTTCGTTTGCCTTTATTGCAGGTTTATTACCGCTTGCTTTTGCAACTGGTCCAGGTAAAATTGGTAACAGAACTATTGGTACAGCAGCTGCAGGAGGTATGCTTATAGGAACTATTTGTGGTGTATTCGTGATTCCTGGATTGTATTTCATATTCGCTAAGATTGCTGAGAAACACAAACTAGTAAAACATGAAGAAGAAAATCCATTAACAGAAGAAATTGATAACAATCATGTATAAATTCAAATCATATCAATATGGTATTGCATTAGGAATATGTCTTACGGTTGCAGGGTGTAAAGCCCCTGCACCTGAGGCAGCAATTACCACAAGCACACCAGTTCCTGAGTCATTTGGTACAACGGCTCAAGCTCAGGATGCAAACAATAATACGGCAGCTTTAAATTGGAAAGATTACTTTAAAGATCAAAATCTTATTGATTTAATTGATATTGCCCTGAAAAATAATCAGGAGCTGAATATCACTTTACAAGAAATTGAAATCGCTAAGAATGACATTCGAGTAAGAAAAGGACTTTTATTACCAACAGTTGGTGTTCGCGCCGGCGCTGGAATAGAAAAAGTAGGTAGATATACCAGCCAGGGTGCCGGTGATGCTACAACAGAAATTAAACCAGGTGTAGAAACACCAGATCCGCTGGGAGATTTTACGATTTCTGCTTATGCAAATTGGGAAGTAGATATCTGGAAAAAACTTCGTAATTCTAAAAAAGCAGCTTTAAACAGATATTTAGCTACTGTTGAAGGTAGAAACTTTGTTATTACAAACCTTATTGCAGAAGTTGCAGATTCTTATTATGAATTAATAGCTTTAGACAATCAGTTGGATATTGTAAAACAAACGATCAAATTGCAGACTAACGCTTTAGAAATTGTAAAAGTTCAGAAGCAGGCTGCAAGAGCAACAGAACTAGGAGTTAAGAAGTTTGAAGCAGAGGTTTTAACTTCACAGAGTATGGAGTTTGATATTTTGCAGCAGATAAAAGAAGCTGAAAACAAAATCAACTTTTTATTGGGAAGATATCCACAGGAGATTAAAAGAACAAGCAATACTAATTTCTTAAGTTTGCTTCCAGCTGCTGTAAGTTCTGGAATTCCATCTCAATTATTAGCTAATCGCCCAGATGTGAAACAAGCAGAATTGGAGTTAGTAGCTGCAAAATTAGATGTAAAAGTAGCGCGTGCTGAGTTTTATCCATCTTTGGATATTTCTGCTGCAATAGGTGTACAAGCTTTTAAACCATCTTATTTGCTTACAATGCCCGAATCTCTTTTATATTCTTTAGCGGGAGATCTTGTTGCACCATTGATTAATAGAAATGCAATTAAAGCGGAGTTTGCAAGTGCAAATGCAAGACAACTTCAAGCATTATATAATTACGATCGTACTGTTTTAAACGCTTATTTAGAAGTTTCAAATCAATTGTCTAAAATTGATAATCTTCAAAAAGGATATGATCTTAAATCGAAACAAGTAGAAGCTTTAAATACTTCTATTGACGTTTCTAACGATTTATTTAAATCTGCAAGAGTTGATTATTTCGAAGTTTTGATGACACAAAGAGATGCATTAGAAGCAAAACTAGAATTGGTTGATACTAAAAAAGAACAATTGAATGCTGCTGTCCATGTTTATAGAGACTTAGGCGGCGGTTGGAAATAATATTGCCAATTAATTTGTAGAAAAAAGGCCTTTTGGAAGTAAAATTCTGAAAGGCCTTTTTCTTTAAAGTAAATTTGAATCTATTTACATTTCTAATTTTAATTTATTTTGGCATTGAAATCTTTGCTTTAAAACCTTTACCCGGTTCTGTATCAAAATCTATAGTTCCTTTAACAGCCTGAATGCGGCTTTCCATGTTTTGGAGACCATTTTTTATCATCTTAGTTTTTTCACAGCCTTTACCATTATCGGTATAGTTTATTAAGACTGATTTTGGGTCACTGTCAAATTTTATTACCACAAGGTTTGCCTCACTGTGTTTTTTCATATTGACCATCAATTCCTGTAAAATTCGGCTGATAGCGATCTTTTTTACATCATCTATAGTTTCCCAGTTTACACTTTCTAAATTAGTAACCATGATATTCCTTTCTCTGGTATTATAAGTAGAAAGCATTTCTTTTATACTTCTGGTAAAATCTACCCCGGTATCAATTTTATTGTTTTCTTTTGAAATTCCTCTCACGCGCCCGTAGATATCATCTAGTTTTTGTAATAGATTTTCTTTAGTATTTTCTTGAGATAAGGGTTGAGATTCGGCAAAAGCAATTACATGAAATACATCATTTGCCAATTCGTCGTGGATTTTTTTAGCAATTCTAGTTTCGGTATTGTACGAAGTTTTAAATTCTATAGCCTTGTTTTTATTTTTATAATAACGAATTAAAATTGCTATTAGAATCACTAAAAAAACAAAAACAATAACAAATACAATTCGCATGTATTTAGCTCTTTGAAGAAATAATAAGTTTTCTGCTTTTTCTAGACGAAGTTTTTCGTTTTCATCTTTTTCTTTTTTAGAATCGTATTTAATTTTAGCAAACTTATTTTTGAAGTTATTTCTAATCTTAATAATACTGTCGTTTAGTGTAAAATATTTTTGCACATATTTGGTGTCTTGAGCACTGTGATTATTAGAAATTAGAATTTGAAGCGCTTCGAGTCTTTCGTCAACGCTGTTTAGTTTTGTGGCAATATTGTAAGCAGCAAGAGCATTTTCATCTGATTTTTGAAGGTTTTTTTTAGAATAGTAATCCGCAAGATGTAGATAACTTTCGATGCTTCCGTAAGTTTCTTTAATTTGTATTCTTAAATCTAGTGCTTCATTCATTAGATGGAATCCTTTAATATCAAGTCCATTTTTAAAATAAGCATAACCTAAGTTATCTAAAATTAAAGATTTTTTATAAGCTTGAGCACTTTCATGTAATAATTTTTTGCTTAAAAGAGATTCTAAAAGGGTAATCGCGTCATGATATCTTTTTTGTTGGATGTAGACTGCTGCAATATTGTTTAGTGGAGTTTGTTTTTCAATAATATCTGTATAGTCATCTGCTGATTTTTTATAATAAAGTATAGCATCATTATAAAGAGAAAGTTCTTTATCAGCAATGCCTAGTATGTTATTGATAGCAGCTATATATGGTTTGTTTTTTTCAACATATGGTAATGCTTCGGTTACAGTCTCTTTACTTCCGTAGTAATCCCCGTTTACTTGCTGGATAGATGCCATTTGAATAAGTACGTATCCGATATTTATACTATCTTTTAATGTCTCAAAAATCACTTTTGATTTATTAAACTCGTAAAAAGCAGTATTGAAGTTTTGTTTTTCGTAATTTTTATCCGCTTTATCTCGTAAGTTTAGAGCCTCTTTTTCAATAAATTCAATGTTAGAATGAATGCTTTTTTTTTCTTGACAGGAAAAAATAAAAAGAAAGAGAATAAAATAAAAAAACGGGGACCGTAACATATAAATTTACTTTCCCCGAAAATAGTAATTAATTAGATACTAAAAATATATTTTTAGTTATGGTTTGATTGGTGGATTATTTTTTCCATCACCAGGACCATCAGGATCTGCATCACCAGCTTGTAAAGGTTTAGTAACCTTTTCAATTTTCTTTTCTGTTTGAGTCTCGTATTCATCAGGAGTACAAGAAAATATCGTGAATATTAACGCAAAAGCGATAAACAGTATTAGTTTTTTCATTTTAATTTAATTTAGAAATTAGACATAGGTATTGCTGTCCAGAATTATCCAGAGTCTATTTATGACAATACCAAATTGATTTTGGGAAGTAGAGCGTGTAGGACTGTAAGATGTTATTTATACTTCCCGAATAGACTCGATCTTACGGTTTTTCCACACTGCTAATTAGAACTAGTTTATACATTTGTTTTAGTCTGCAGACAAAACTTGAACTAATTTCTATGGCAAAGTAAAGGCGTTTGTAGGCCACTGTAGATAAGGTATTCCCAGAATTCCCGCATTTCCCAGAGATTCCCGAGAATTCCTTAAATCAAAATACAAGGCATAGTAATTTAGGTCCGTTAGAACATGTTATTTCAATATAAAACCAATCTGACCTATATTATAATAGATGCAAAAAGTCCTGAAAAAGTTGCCTTGAATGATTAAAAAAAGATAGAAAATAGAGTATTGAAGAAATCAATAAATTGAGATTGATAGTTGAACAAGTAAAATCGTTGCAAAACAAGAAATAAATCATAGAATTACGTTTGGTTTTTGGGAAATGAAAATGAGGAGTCGAAAGAATATCCTAAAGAGGAAATCTTTTAAATTGTCAATTCTAAAATAATTAAGAAAGAAAGTGAAGCGGTCGCTTCGGTATATTCTGCACTTTTATGCTTGGTGCAGAAAAAAGATTAGAAAACAAAATTTCTAAATGAAGTTGGAAAGCATTTTTAAAAATAAAATGCGAAAAGAGATAAAAAAAATAATTTTTAAGGGAATAATTAAGGCGTTGAAAGAGTTTGTTTTTTGGCATATATTATCTGTTATTTATACCTTAAAGATAAGAAAAAAATACCGATAAACCTAATGATTATCAATAAAATACCGATTTTTTTTACTCAAAATCATGTTTTTTTCTTGACTTTTTTCGTCGTCAATTATGAATTTTTGAGACACTTAAACTTGCCTTTTTCTTATAACTGAATTGTGATAAAATTATTTATATTTATAAAACATTACAATAGATTTAATTCTAGTAATTATCATTTAAAAAATATCTTTTATGAAAAAGCTTCTTATACTATTAATTGTTTTTTGCACATTCGGTTGTAAAAAATATGTTGTCTCGTTTGAACAGCCCACAAATATGAAACTTGATAACTTAAAGCTGGAAGTGCTTCTTGATAAGCAGAAAGTTAAAGACATCAATTTAAAAGCATCAGATGCAATGCCTACTTATGAGACAGCGTCATTAGCAGTATCTGATGATGGAAAACACCTGCTTCAAATAAAAGTAAAAGACACAACCTTTAGCTATGATATAAATTACCCTGAGGAAAAATATATTCTTGTAACGGCTCACTTAAAACAGAATGGTAAGATTCATATCGGAATTTTAAAACAAAATTATAAATATAGATTGCGTTGATCAATTCGATCATATTTAAATCAAAAAAAGCCTTTCACAGTTTAATTGCGAAAGGCTTTTGTGTTTTTTAAGATAGGGGTTAAGATAAAAAATCTTTAAACCATAAACCTGAGTTTTTAATAGTTCGTTTTTGTGTTTCGAAATCAACGTGAATTAATCCGAATCTGGCATTGTAACCTTCAGCCCATTCAAAGTTATCCGTTAAACTCCACACAAAGTAACCTTCAACATTCAAACCTTCACTTTTAGCTTTTAAAATCTGTTCTAAATGATCTTGAATGTAATGTGTTCGTTTGATATCAAATACTTTTCCGTTTGTAACTGTATCTGGAAAAGCGGCGCCGTTTTCAGTAATAATAATTTTTCTAATTCCTTCGTACTCGTTGAATTTCTTCAAGATATGATACAAAGCGGGTGGATAAACTTCCCAGCCCATTTCGGTCGAAATCACATTTCTTTTCTCGGCGCTGACCAATTCGGCACCAATATACGGAATCAACATGGCTGATTTTACGACTTCTCGAGTATAACATTGTAGCCCGATGAAATCAAAATCGAAATCGAGATTGTTTAAATCGTCTTCAAGAATATAATTGTTGAGTTTTTTTAGCACAGGAAGATCTTTCTGCGGATATCCTAATCCTAAGATAGGTTCTATAAAAGTTCTGTTTAGTAAAGTATCGACACGTTTTGCGGCTTCGATATCTTTAGAACTTTCCGTTGCAGGTTCAATATGGGTGCATGAAAATGTAGTTCCGATGTTCGCATCAGGAACTCTATTTCGTAAGGTCTTCGCTCCTGCAGCCGTTGCCAAAGTAACGTGATGCATCGCTTTTAGGTAATTGGTAATTCCTTTTTTTCCTGGTGCGTGAATTCCTAAAAAATAACCCGCTCCGGTAAAAACCGAAGGCTCGTTAATTACCATCCAGTTTTTAACGCGATCGCCAAAATACTGCGCGCACACTTCAACATATTCTGAAAACCAAGAAACCGATTCGCGGTTTGTCCAGCCTCCTTTTACTTCGAGAGCGTGCGGTAAATCCCAGTGGTAAAGTGTAATCCACGGTTCGATTCCAGATGCAAGTAACGAATCGATAATTTTATTGTAGTAATCTATTCCAGCTTGATTTACAGGATGAATTCCAGTTGGCATAATTCGCGGCCAGCTGATCGAAAACCTAAAATTCGGAATATTTAATTCCTTAATCAGATTAATATCATCTTGATAAGAGTTATAAAAATCGCAGGCGGTTAGGGCATGATGTCCGTTTTTTATTTTCCCTTTTTGAGAAGTAAAAACGTCCCAGATAGAAGAACCTTTTCCGTCAGAATCATGTGCTCCTTCAATTTGGAAAGCGGCGGTAGAAACACCCCACAAGAAATCTTCACCAAATTGGTTTTTGTTCAAAAATGAGTTTTCAACTTTATTCATTCAATGGTACTTTCCTTTATTTTTAAATGATTTATTAATGAAGGAAAGAAGATTGCATAGCTCTTAAAAAAAGCCATTCTTTGAATGATACCAGGAATTTTAGGTTAAAGAATTTCATAACGATTAGTTTTATATCAAATTAATAAAACTAATGTGAATTTATTGTAAAGTGATTATTATCAAATAATTAAATAAAAAAATGGAAAGATAATTAATCTTCCCATCCACAAAGTGTCAATCCAAGACCTTGTGCCTGTTTAAGCGTTTTTTTGACCACTCCATGACTGCAGGAACTTAAACCTCGACAATTTTCATTGAAATGATATTTTTTTGCACCAGTCGGCCCGCAGATAAAGACATTAGTTTCTGGCGGATGAAAAGAGGTTAAAAAAATAAAAAGTAAGAGTAAGGTATATTTCATTTGTTTGTTTTTATTTGACAATTAAATCGTACTGATTTCCTTTTTTATCAATAGCTTTTAATTTTCCGTATGATATCCATTCGGTATTAATTTCAGTTTCTGTAACAGTGTCGCTTATTAAAATTCCAGCGCCGTATTTTCCCTGAACATTTATATTTCCAAAAACGGAATCACCGTTGACATTAATTCCTTTTACATCATAATTGTATTTATAATTTCCAGGATTACCCGTTCGGTATTCGTATTTATAAATTGTATTGACATGATACGTTTTGGCTTCGTCTGGCGTAATTGTTTTACGATCATCTGCTGTAATTACCGTTTTATAAAATGAATTTATTTGCGGTGGAGGGGGAGCAGAGGCTTTTTTGCAGGAATAAAATGTAAATAATAAAAGTAAGATGAGGTAGTTTTTCAGCATAGGCTTTGTGGTATTTGGTTAGGGTTTAAATCTAACTAGAATTACCTTCTAGTAAATAAGTACTTTCACCTGATTTATTCAGTTTCATAAATATTTACAGTTTCAAGAAGTTCTTTTTCAAATTGATAAATATCATCAATGGTTGTAATAGAAACTTTAGATTCTGTTTTATTATCGTTGAATAAGCTTAAATACTTTTTCCCTCCATTTAGGTGTAACCTGCACAAAGGTTTACGATTATTATCGTCTAATAAAATTCCAAAATACGATTGAGTGTCACGATAAACAATTCTTCTAATTGGTAATTTTCTGCGTAAAATTGCAACTACTATGCGATAGCCATCCAGTTCTTCTTCGGTGGTGACAATTTTACTATCATCTTCAACAATAATAATTTCTTCATCTTGCTGTTTTATAGTTTCTTTAGTTAAAGCTGCATTAAGGCGGTCATTAATTTTATCATTAATAAATTGACTAACCGATTTTTGAACTAAATCTTTAAATTCATCAACAACTTTCTCAGTTAATCTTCCTGTATATATTTTACTGGCAAAAACTTTTGTAAAATCGTTGGACGGACTTTCTAATTCTGCATTTATCAGTTTCTTAATTTCTTTAATGTATTTTAATGAACTGGCATTGCTTACAATATTATTGACATCAAAATTGGCTTTATGAAATTTAGCAATTTCGTTTATTGTGTTTTCTTTTAAATTGCAGATGTCAAATTCTAAAAATGGTTTTTCATCCATTTTGTTTTGATCATCTAAATCAGTAAAAAACTGATAATTGATTCCGTTTGTTAAAAGCGCAAATCGGGTTTTTGTAACATGGAAGTATCGAAATAACTGCGAATTATGAACCGTAAGTTTTTCTTTCCAGCTTTTACACTCGACGATTATAATAGGTTCTCCATTTTGGAAAATAGCATAATCGACTTTCTCTCCTTTTTTTAAGCCAAGATCTGCTGTAAATTCAGGAACCACTTCAAGCGGATTAAAAGCATCATAACCCAAAATATGGATAAATGGCAGTACAAAAGCATGTTTGGTTGATTCTTCAGTTTCGATTTTACTTTTCAGCTGATTTATTTTATCGGCTAAAGATTTTAGTTGAATATTCATTTCCATCGGTTTGTAGTTTAAATTATTATTCAAATGTAAAACCAATAAAAACCAGTATTTTATGGAAATCCGTAATGGTGTAGATTTTTAAAAAGAAGTTTTTTTTCTGAAAAGTATTTAAATGGAAAAAAGAGGACAGTAAAGTTCCTCTTTATTTAATAATTTTTTTAGACTTTAGTTTCTACAATCAATCATAATAGTACCTGCCTGGCAAATGTACACGCTATTAACCCTTGAATCATCTTGGTAATGATCCTCAAGATCTTTCTTTAAATCTTCATATTCTTCAGAACTTGCAATCTTTTGTATTTTTACATTTATTAAGCGACCGATTGGTGAAATAGTATATAATCCATCACTAGTAGTTTTAGAATATTTTTCACCACCAAAAATTCCATAGCTATCATATTGAGTTTGTAAAGACTCTACAAATGAATCTGTTTGCTTAAATAATTCACTATTATTTGCACAACCAAATATTATAATTGTAATAAAAAAAAGGATGATTTTTTTCATGAGTGATTCGTTTATAATTTATTATTTATAAAAATTACCATTTTAAATCCATTGTATTAAATTCAAGTATTTGATTTCCTTCATGATACAAAGGCAATGAAATAAGTGTTTTCTTAGATTTTTTTAATTTTGACAGAAATTTTACTTCATTATCAATAAAAATAAAATTACTGCTGCCATCTTGAGGTTCACTATAGCTAAATTTTATAGGTTTTTCTTCGTCAAAACGAACAGTAATAAAATTGTTCTCATATCCTCCACTTATTTGTCCTTTATCAATACCTAAGTATATATTTAAACCATCTTTATTTCTTAATGTTAGTTGGCCATAATTTGCTCCTTCATATGGAAAATTTAAATCTAAGCTCTCATTGGATTTTATCTGTGCGAATTTGGTTGGCCTTGAAGTCATTTTATCAATTGATTGTCTATATTCCCAATTGTTACTTACTGTTTGTGTAATTGTGTCAATTTTCACTGCTGCCGTATCTATTGTTACTAGTGTATTTGTATCTGTATTTTTTTTACAAGAAAATAGCACTAGAATAATAAATAATGTAATAATGTGTAAAATAGTTTTTTTCATAATTTTAATTTTTATTGATTTAACAATTCAAAAGTATACCCAATCAAAACCAGTATATTACGGAAAACCATAATCCATAATTTTTAAATTACGGCAATAAAAAAAGCTCCCGAAGGAGCTTTAGAATTATAATGAAACAGGATTTAAATAATCCCCATATCTTTTGTAATAGAAACCAAATGAATTGTGTTATTTGCGTTGAAAATATTTTTTAGATTATTTATTCTTTTTTCAATTTGTGATAAGGATAGGTGCTTAATTGCTAGAATCTTATTCATTTCAAATATTCCATATCCTTGAGATAAATAATTTATAATTTTTAAATCAATATCGTCGATATTTTCAATATGTGATTCAGATAACGAAATACGATCTAAATCATTTTTACTAGGAATTGATGTAATCAATTCTTTATTGTTGAAATCTCTTAATGCTTCGGATAGTTTATTAAAAACTTTTATGTTGATATTAGGGTTTAAACGAATAAGATCATTTTTTAAAACAGGGTTTAAGTATAATACATCCTTATTTTCAGTGTAGTAATCCTGATCTTTAGAAATAATCCATAAATTAGTAATTTTTGGTATAATGTCTAAAAGCATTTCCCATGATAATTGGTCGCCAAGAGGATCATTCCTTTTTCCAGGAGGATTGCCAATTTCTTTTCGATATCTTGCTTTAATTAAATTATCTTCTGAAGGCTTTACACTTCTCTCATATAATGAGAATAATAATTTAGACACATTATCTTGTGATGATGAAATATTTAATAGTGTTTCATTAAGAATTTTCATGAGTTCATTATTAGAATGTTTGAGTTGTTTTTCTAATTTTTTTCTTGAAATATTCCAAAATTTTAATGGAGATGAGTCATCTTCATCTAGATGTTCTGGTAAAGATATATCTGTAATTGATATTTGTCTTATATAATTGTCTATTGAGTGCTTAAAAATATTTAGTTTATTTCTATCAATTTCATTTTTAAATTGCTCAGTAAAAAATATCTTCTGTTTAACTTCTATTACAGAGTTTAGTAGTTTTTTAAATTCTGGTTTATTTGAATTGTAGAATCCTAGAAAAATATTTGCATCAATATATAAAATGTTCATTTACTAATTATTTTAAATTTTCATTAAAAGTAATGAAAACAACAAGATACATTCATTATCATAATGAAAATCTAAATTGCCTTCCAAATAGATTCAAAGCTTTTTGCTTCTCCTTCTAATAATGGTAGATATGTATAGTCTCCTTTTATATTTTCGTATAGTTTTGAGTTTTTTACATCTAAAACTGCAAAAATTACTTCATCTCCAGCTTCTTTTCGCAATTGACTTTCCATCAAAGATAAAATCTGAGATAATTTGTCTTTCGAAATTTTATCTGCTTTTAGGAATAGTTTAATTATATAAGATTTATTATCAAAAGATAGACCAAGTTCAGGATTTATCTTTATATCAAGATCTCCAGTCAGCCAATGATAAAATGGGGGATCAAACCATGCAATTTTTTTCTTCCCCCAGAATTTTTTGTATCCATCTATTGATGTAGGATAATTAACTTTCTTTTTTAAATCGGTTAATTTGTGAAGTAAATTATCTAATGATTTTTTATCACCATTATTTCTATGTGTTTCAATAACTTCTTCTCGAAATGCTTTGTAAAAATCTGATGCCGGATGATAGGTATTTCGATATTTTACTTGCTTAACTTTTGTCATTTTTGAGTTTCCTGATTTATTTACAAAATCTATAAAGTCGGTTAGAGATACGCTGATTGCATTTTTCTTTTTAATATGCTTTCCCATTCTTGAATTATTTAAAGTTATTAATAATCCAAAAGTATAACCAATCAAAACCAGTATATTACGGAAAACCATAATCCATAATTTTTAAATTACGGCAATAAAAAAAGCTCCCGAAGGAGCTTTAGAATTATAATGAAGCAGGATTTAAATAATCCCCATATCTTTTGTAATTGAAACCAAATGAACGGTGTTATTTGCTTTGAAAAAGTCTTTTAGTTTTGCTAATCTTTTTTCCATTGCACTTTTGCTATTCGGTTTTATATCACTGTTTTTAAAAATCTCGATGATTTCATCTTGAGAAGTTCCGTCGGATAAATATTTTAGAATTTTAATGTCGACATCGTCTATTTCGTAGTTCCCTTTTTCCTGAAGCGCAGAAGCAACTTCGGGTGAAATGAATTTTTGATCGGAGGCCGAAATTATGGTAAGCGCTTTTTTGAGCTCCTCGATACTATTTCTGCCTTTTAGCACAAAAGCATTAATTTCAGAATCTTCAAAAAGTGATTTTATGCGAGCATTTTTATCTTCAATCGAATACGCAATGATTTTAATATCAGGCTGTAATTCGCGAACTTTTTGAATTAGCTCGTCGCCATTCCCGATTTTTACTTCGCGATGATCTTTTTTAAACGAAAGATCACTAATTAATAAATCGTATGGTTCATTATCCTGAATGGCTCTTCTTATCTTTAGAAAAGCGTCATCACAATATTTTGCGTGTTGAAAATTGACAATGTTGAAATCACTCAAAGTTTGTTTTACAGCTAAATTGAATTCTTCAAAATCCTCAGCTATTATTACTTTTTTAAACATAGGCTTTTATTTAGGCAGTGTTATTTTTACTTTAAAACCTTTATCCGGCTCAGTTTCAAAAGTAATAGTTCCTTTTATGGCTAAAATACGGTTTTCCATATTTTGCAAACCATTTTTTATAATTTGCGATTTTTCACAGCCTTTTCCGTTATCAGTGTATTGGATTAATAATTTATTTTCGGTGTTGTCAAATTTCAAAACTACTAATGTAGCTTCACTGTGCTTTTTCATATTGACCATGAGCTCATGTAATACACGTTGAATGGCAATCTTTTTTAAATCTTCTAGCGAATCCCAATTTACTTTTTCGATATTATTAATAATAACATTTGTATTACTGCTATTATAGGTAGAAAGCATTTCTTTTAAATTATTCGGGTAATTGGGTCCCGTATCAATATCATTGTTTTCTCTGGAAATACCTCGTACACGTGTATAAATATGATCAAGTTTTTGCAGTAGGTTTTCTTTGCTGTTTTCGCTGGCTAAAGGCTGAGTTTGTGTGTAAGTAATAGCGTGAAAAACATCATTGGCTAGTCCGTCGTGAATATCTTTTGCAATTCTGGTTTCGGTATCATAAGCCGTTTTAATGTTTTTTATTCGATTTTGGGTGTCATACTGTTTTTTGAAATAAGCAAGTAAGAATATAAAAACGACAAAACAAGCAATAAATATGTTTCTCTCGTTTTCAGCATCTTTAAGAGCTACTAAATTCTCTGCTTTTTCTAAACGAAGCTTTTGGTTTTCTTCTTTTTCTTTTTTAGAATCGTATTTAATTTTGGCAAATTTGTTCTTAAAATTATTTCGAATTTTGATGATGCTGTCATTTAAAAAAATGAATTTTTTGGCATAATCGTTTTGATTATCGGAGTCATTCGAAATCAAAAAGGATAATGCTTTTAAACGTTCGTCAATACTATGAAGTTTTGTCGCTATTTCATAAGCTTTTGCAGCATATTCGTTTGATTTGGAAATGTTGGTTTTGGAATAAAAATCTGCCAGATGAAGATTACTTCCAATAATTGCATATAAATCTTGAGATTGATTTCTAATTTTCAGTCCCTCATTCATTAAAGCAAGACCTTTGTCGGGATTGCCAATTTTAAAATAGGCAAAACCAAGATTGTCTAAAACCCGAGCTTTACTTTCTTTTGAAATTTGTTTTTCTTCTAAAATCGATTCTAAAATTTCGATTGCATTTTGATATTTTTTCTGCTCAATATAAACAACGGCTATATTATTTAAAGGAGAAAATTTCGAAATGTTATTGTCAGCATCTTTAATAGCTTCCTTGTAATAGTAAACGGCATCATTGTAAATAGCAAGTTCTTTATCTGCAATTCCAAAAAAGTTATTAATAGAAACGGTGTAAATGTCTTTCTTTTTAACGTAGGGTAGTGCTTCTGTTAATGTCTCTTTACTTCCATAATAGTCCCCATTTATTTGTTGGATAGAAGCCATTTGAATTAAATTGTAAACAATATTGGCACTATCCTTTAAAACTTCAAATTCTATTTTTGATTTATTAAAGTTGTAAAAAGCACTATTATAGTTTTTGTTTTTAAAATTTTCAATACCTAGATCTCGTAGTTTGTAAGCATTGTCCCGATTAGGATCAATTTTATCGGGCACTATTGTTTTTTCCTTACAAGAAAGGAAGCAGAGAAGAATTATTAAATAAAAAAACGGGGATCGTAACATAAATATTACTTTCCCCGAAAATAGTAATTTATTATAAATTACCAGTTTTTAAATTATGGTTTTTTTGGCGGTGGCGGCACAACAACCGGATCGTCGTCTGGCCCAGTTGCCTGCGCACCTTTTACTGGAATTGAATCATTTTTTATCTCAGTTTTATTTGCAGCTGTTTCAAATTCATCAGCAGTGCAAGAAAATAATGTAGTTGACAATAGCGCGCACGCTCCCAATAAATATAAAGTTTTCATCTTTTTTATGATTTAAAAATTAAACATGGGTATTGCTGTCTGGATTTTTTCCAGGTTGGTTTTTAAATGGCAATACCAAATTTGTTTGGGAAGTGAAGTGCGTAGAACTATAAAATTTTATTTATACTTCCCGGATAAACTCCGTTTTACGGTTTTCCGCACTTGTAGACTTAACTAGTTTTGTACATTTGTTTTTGACCTGCAGATCAAAACGTTAACTAATTTTGTTGAGGCAAAGTTATGTGGGGTTTAGAGCTGTATTGATGCGGAATTCCGGGAATTCCGATTTAATTTTTTATAATCCGTAGTATTCCGCAGTATTCCTTGAAGTTCCAAAAAAACATGATGCTTATGAATAAAAATACTTTAGAAAATTATTATAAAACTGCCGTTAAAAATAAATATGAAGAAATAAAGGACGGTGAAGATTTTATCTATTTAAATCCTCCTACAAGAGCGAGACTTAATAAATTTTGTTGGGAAATATTCGAAAGAAACAAAATGCATTCAGACGATTTAGTCGCTTTAAACTCTTTACTGGGGCTTCCTTTTGATCTAAATACAAAAAACAAGTTTAGACAACAAACCAATCAGTTTAGACCAATTGAAACTTTTTTTAAAGGAGAAACTGATCCTGAAAAAATGGATGTTGTAGATCTTGCCGCTATTTTGGTAGATTTTCAACCCAGACCTTTTGCTAAGTTTAGAAAACAAATTGACGAAGAAGATTTGAAATTAATAAACGAACTAAGAAATACTAATAATACTAAAGAAGTATCAGAGGAAACAAAAACTGAAGATGTAAAACCAAAAGTACAAGAAGTAAGGGTAGAAGAGGAAGTAAATGTAGATGCTCCAAAAGAAGAAAACATAATAAGTGAAACAATCGAAGTTTTTCAACCTGAATCGAAACCAATAAAAATTAATCTATTTGTAAATGTAAAAGAGAAGCTTATACATAACTTTAAGAATAGGCTAAAGAAAATAGCTGTTGCAACAATACTTATTTTCTGTTTGATAGGAGCGGTAATTTATTTCGCTTTTTTCAAGAAACATTGTATGCAGTGGTCGGAAGATCATTATGAAGTTGTTGATTGTTCTTCAAAAGATAAGGTAGTTTTAAATGAAATAATTCCACTTGATGAAAATCTTTTAGATTTTAGAAAATTAAAAGCCTGTGACACCACTAGATGTTTTATGGAAAACGGAGATGCATTTGTATGGTATTCAAAAACACCAAATGGAATTGATTTTTTTAATGATAACGGAAATGGTAAACATCCTGTAACTAATAGAGCATTAAGACCTGTTACACAATATATTGTTGGAAAATACTTAAAAGGGAAGCCTTGCGAATAATTATTTTTTAAGCCTAATTTTTAATTAAAAATGCGATTTATGTAAATTTTTCGTAAAATCATGGAATTTTCTGTAGGATTATACATTTAATTTAGCAGTATAATTTTAAACAAAAAATCTACCATGAAAATTAGATCAATATTATTAGGGATGCTATGCATCGGTTTTTTCGCAACGTCTTGTAGCAGCGATGATAACGAAGGAGAAACAATTGTTCCATTACAAGGAAAATACAACCTTAGTCAAACAGGAACAATTATTAACGGACAGGAGGTCTTAGTTGACGCTCCACAAAACGCAAGTGGATGTAATAGAGATTATTTAGATCTTAGATTGAGTAATGCAGCAGTTTACGGTGACTATGATGGAAGTAACTGTGCCCTAGTAGAAACTACAGGAACTTATGTAAGATCTCATAATGATTTAACTCTTACTATTGGTGGTGTTACTACGACTAGTGATATTATGAACCTTACAAACAAAGAATTGAAAATTAAAGACAAAACAACTGGTATTATTACAGTTTACACTAGATAATTGATTTTCTTTTAAAACTAAAAAACGGAAATAACTTTTAAAGTTATTTCCGTTTTTTTTATGAATTGAAATTAAAAGTTTTAGCTTACCGGAATATAAATATCGAAAGAAGCTCCTTCGTTTTGTACGCCCGAAGCACTTATAAATCCGTTATGGTTTTCTACGATTTTCTTCACAATTGCTAAGCCAATTCCAGTTCCGTTATAATGGTCTCGGCCATGTAGTCGCTGGAAAACTTCAAATATTTTTTTATTGTATTGAGAGTCAAAACCAATTCCGTTGTCTGACACTTTAATATGGCAATAGTTTTTAGCTGGAATGAGTTTCTCATTTTTAAATTCTTTTCCAGTTTTAATTTCGCTGTTAATTTTAATGACAGTTGGAATTTCTGGATTTGAAAACTTTAATGAATTACTTATCAAATTGTACAACAATTGTTTGAATTGAAACGGAATAATATCAACTTCTGATGTTTGTCCCATTTCGATAATGGCACTTTTTTGTTCCAATTCTTCTTTTAAATCCTCTTTTACTTCGTTGATTATCTTAGAAAGTTCTGTTTTTTCAAATACACGTTCTTGAACATTAGTTCTAGAATAAGCTAGTAAATCATTAATTAGAGTCTGCATTCGCTGCGCGGCATTTTGCATTCTTCTAAATTTATCTTTTCCGCTTTCAGATAAATTTTCAGATTCTTTTTCCATAATCTGAGAAGCAAAAGTCTGGATTTTACGAAGCGGTTCCTGCAAATCATGACTTGAAATATATGCAAATGACTGAAGTTCTTTATTCATTTCTTCCAGTTCATTGTTTTTTTGCTCCAATTCCAAAGCATTCATTTTTAATGTATCATCAGCTCTTTTTTTCTCTGTTAAATCATGCGTCACTTTCGAAAAACCAATAACCTCACCTTGTTTATTATGAACCGCTGTGATCACAACGCTTGCCCAAAATAAATTTCCATTTTTTCGTGCACGCCAGCCTTCATGAATTGCTTTTCCTTTTTCTCTCGCGATTTGTAAAAGTTTTTCTGGAAGGTGATTTTCTTGATCTTCTTTGGTATAAAAAATGGCAAAATATTTACCAACAATTTCTTCTGCTTTGTAACCTTTTATCTTTTCAGCCCCAACATTCCAATTTTCAACAATTCCTTCTGGATTTAAATATAAAATAGAATATTCCTGAACTTCTTCAACCATTAAATGATAACGTTCTTCACTTTTTTGAAGCGATTCGTTGATCTGAATTAATTCTCTTGTTCTCGCTGTAACTTGCTGCTCAAGTTCATGTGTAAATGCTTTTTCAGTATGAATATCTGTAAAGGCTCCCACCCATTTTATAATTTTATTATTTAAATCGTAAATTGGTTCTCCAATAGCTGTATGCCATCTATAACTTCCATCTTTTCTTCGCATTCTAACATCGCATCGATATAATTCTCCTGTTGCAAGCGAATGTTTCCAGATTTTGATATTTTCTTCAAAATCATCTGGATGTACCATAGACTGCCACGAGTCGTCGAGATCTGGGTGAATACCAGTATATTCCTGCCATCTTCCAGAAGTAAACAAAGAATTACCTTCTGCATCTGTTTCCCATATTAGCTGCGGAATACTTTCGGTTAGAGAACGGAATCTTTTCTCGCTTTCTTCGATTTTTTTTCGGGCTTCTACTTTTTCTGTAACATCAATAAGTGTCATTCTAATTCCAGAAATAGAATTATCGCTTTCGCGGAGCGGTGCAAATTCAAAATCAACATAAAATTGATTAACAGAATTTAGATCATTAATAAAAAGCAGCGATTCGTATTCAGAATAAGTTTCTCCAGATTCGTAAACTTTCTTTAGTAATTCGGCGTATTTCTGTTCTTTAAGTTCTGGAAATAATTCTAAAATATTTTTTCCTTGAACATCAGCTTCTCCTTTTTTCCAAATATTATTCAGAAGAGCAAAATTGGCCATTTCGATTACAAAATTATTTCCTCTTAAAATGGCCTTAGGAACTGGAGACTGCATAATAAGATTGCGTAATTTTTTTTCGCTATCTTCAATTTTCTGCTGGTATTTTTTCTCTTCTGTTATATCCCTGACCGTTCCAATTAGTTTTTCGGGTTCATTATTTTCATCATAAAAAAGTTTGCCTTTTCCTTCTACCCAATGTATAGATTGATCGATCCAGATTACGCGAGCTTCATAATGCAGCAAACCATTAGTTAAAGCATCTTTAAATGCTTTGTTTCGAATATGCATATCATCTGGATGAAGATGTGCCAATAATTCTTCATGTGTTAAAGAAACATCTTCTTTGTAACCGCCAATAACTTCAAGATAACGTTGAGAATAAGCAGGAACTCTAGTTTTGACATTTAATTCCCAAGTTCCAAGTTCACTGGCTTCAACAACAATTTTAAGCCGATCTTCGTTATGTTCAATTTTTTTACGGGTTTCTACTTTTTCACTAACTTCAGTTACGGTTACGATAATACCCGTAATTTCTCCATTTTCTTCTCTTAGCGGATGATAAAGAAAATCAAAATAGCAAATTTCTTGTTTTCCATATCGGTTTAATGGAATAGGCATTTCGTTTCCATAATAAGGAATTCCAGTAGTAAAAACATTATCTAAAAGAGAGCCAACAGTATCTTTTACTTCAGGTAACGAATCAAACAGAGGTCTGCCCACAAAAGTACTTTCTTCGCGTGCAACCAATTTTAGATAAGACTCATTCGCCATTTCTACCACATGCTGAGGTCCGCGTAAAATTGTAATTCCTACAGGAGCTTGTTTAACGGTGTTTCTAAAGCGTTTATCTGCTTCTTCAATTTCTTGTCTGGCAGTGACTTGCGCTGTGTTGTCTAGAACCCAAATTGCGATTTTAGTTACTTTGCCTTCTATGTTTTTTAGTGGAGAGTAAACAAAAGTTACGTATATTTTTTCTTTTTTGCCATGCCTGATTAATACCATTTCCACTTCATTGGCATGAAAAGGAATTCCTTCTATAATTACTTTCTGCAGTTCTTTTTCATAAAAAGGTTTAACTTCTGCAAAAGCATCCCAGTAATATTTTCCAGCAATTTCATCGTAAGTTTTTCCAGCGACTTCTACAAAACTGTCATTTACAATTTCGCTTATCAAAGTATCAGTATCAAGTAAACAAATGCCAATTGGTGCTTGATGCACCATGCTGCTTAAATTTTGTTCGTTTTCTTCAATTATTTGTTTGGCCAAATACAAATCTGTCAATTCTGCAGCAGTATTCATTACCGCATAAATTTTACCATTTGTATCGTACAGTGGTGTAAAACTATAATTGAAGTAGAATGGCTGCAATACATTATCTATTACAATATCGATTCGTGTATTTTTAGAATGGAAAGATTGTCCGGTTTCATAAACCATTGCCACTTGTTCAAATACAGATTGATTATGCAGCTCCGGAAGAATTTCTTTGTACGTTTTACCGATTACGTCGTTACCTTTTCCCCAAATTTTTATAATTGATTCATTGGCAAGTTCAATGCGCATTTCTTTACCAACATATACTGCGATAGGAAAAGGAGCATTTTCGACCAATTGTCTTATCTTTTGTTCACTTTCTTCGACTTTTGAACGAGCCAAAACCTGAGCCGTTACTTCGGTAGCAATTGCCACAACACCAGAAATAGTGCCGTCACTTTCCCTAAGCGCTTCATATACAAAATTGATATAAGTGTTTTCGGTTTGACCATTTCTATTTAATTGAACAGAACGTTCATTAGTCGTGATTTTTTTTCCGTTTTGATAAACGTTTTGAAGAATTTCATCGAGACCTTGTTCTTTAAATTCGGGAAAAGTTTCAAAAATAGGTCGATTGATTATTTTTTCTGCATTTGCTCCCCAGAGTTCGATCATTTGCTCATTGGCAATTTCAACCACATAATTATCGCCTCTAAAAATGCACATTGCAATTGGAGCCTGCATAATATTGTTTACAAATCGAGCATTGCTTTGCTGTAAAGCATCTGCAACAATTTTCTTGTCTGTAGTTTCGACTACGGTAACTAAAATACCGCCAATAGATCCGTCTTCTATTTTTATTGGACTGTATGAAAAATCAAAGAAGCATTCTTCTGTATACCCATTTCTAGATAGAAATACTTTAAAATCGGGATAGCTTACTGCTTTTCCTTTCATTACATCGGCGAGCATCGGACCGGTTGTATCCCAGATTTCGGCAAAAGTAATTTCAGGACTTCCACCTAATGCTTCTGGATGTTTGGTTGCGCCCAAAATTGGCAGAAAAGCATCATTGTATAATTGAGTATAATTTTTTCCCCAAGCAATGTACATCCCAAAAGGATTATTAAGCATCATTGCCGTCATAGTTTTTAAACTTTGCGGCCATTTTTCAGGATCGCCCAAAGGCGTTTTGCTCCAATCCTTAGAACGTATCAAACTGCCCATTTCTCCTCCTTCGGACAGAAAATAATGTTCCTTTTTTTTTCGGTTCATTTCCAAAGAAGATTTAGGGTTGCAATATAAAATTTGCTCTTTCGGGCTGTTTAAAATTGTTCTCTGATGCGTTCGTCAGTGCGTTTTCGATAACTTTTTTTAATTTAGAAAAATCACCTGGTTTCCTAATATAAAATGATGCTCCTTTTTTATACAAGTTGTTTACAATTTCAGTATCCAAGGAGGTTGAGAAAATTATTATGGGCAGATCTTTCAGTTTTTCGTCTCCTTTTATTTCTGCTAAACATTCCAAACCGTTTTTTCGAGGCATATTCAAATCAAGAAAAAGAACATCTGGAAGGTTTAAAGCGTTAGTTTTTAAATAATCCATCAGCTGCACACCGTCATTAACTGTGGAAAGAGCGGTCTCAATGGGAATCTCATCGAGGGCTTCCTTAAAAAAATCGCAGTCATCTTCATCATCATCAGCTAATAAAAGATTGTAATGCTTTATATTCATTGCTTTTAGTCTCCTAAAATTTATTATTAATTTTTTATTTGGCTAAATTTAACTTTTTTAAGTAAGAATTCCTGTTTTTTTGTGAAGAATGTTTTTTGAAAAGAGAAAAAAAATAGCTCCTGCAATTTTATTTTAAATTTTACGTTATTAATTATTGTTAGATGTTTTTCACTCTACATTATTTTGAGTTTTGATTTCTTAATTAATCCTAAAAAGAAATCCTGTTAAAAGGGAGCAATAATACTCTTCAAGACCCTTTTTAAATCTGACTTTAAACTCTGAAATTTTCCGTTTTTCTGTATACTATATGCACAAAGTGTAAAATAATTATACACTCTTTTTTGGCCTGATTTCGCTAAAAGCCTCTACATCAGTTTTAAACCTTATTGGCACGACGCTTGCAAATTGTGTTTATGTCAAAATCTTTGATGCGTTTGTTTTTTATTATTTCTCCCCATACGAGAAACAAATAAAAGGAGAAGAAAAGATTTTACTAAAAGCCATATTAAAGAAATCAAACAGGAGTATAAGCATGGAAAGCGAAACAATTATCTCAGAACAATTTTACTCGAACAGCAGTTCGGTTATCAGCGAAAAAGCATTAAACAGTTCTTTTTTTGGAACTAAAGAAAAATCACAAAAAATACACGTAGAAAGACCAACAAGTCCTTTTGGATTAGCAGTTCTTATTGCAACATTTTTATTAATGATTGCAGGTGTGTATTTGGTAGTTCAATTACAAGACGATTTTGAACAATTCCACTTTGAAAGAATTGCTTCAACTTGGGGACTGCCATTTTTAATCATAACTACAATTTTATTCTTATACCAAACAGGAGTTTTCTTGTACAGTTCTTATTTATATTTAAGATATAAAGCAATTCCATCTGTATCAGACGATTTACTGCCTACTTGTACGATTATCGTTCCAGCTTATAATGAAGGAAAATTAGTTTGGGATACTTTAATGAGTCTTGCAGAAAGCGATTATCCAGCAGAAAAATTACAGCTTTTAGCAATTGACGATGGAAGTAAAGATGATACTTGGTATTGGATGCAGGAAGCAAAAGCAAAATTAGGAGATCGTGTAACTATTTTTCAACAACCTAAAAATGCAGGTAAACGCCATGCTTTATACAGAGGATTTAAATTAGGAACAGGTGAAATTTTTGTAACAGTAGATAGTGATTCTATCGTTAAAAAAGATACTTTAAGAAATTTAGTAAGTCCGTTTGTAGTAAACAAAAAATGCGGTGCTGTTGCAGGAAACGTTCAGGTTTTGAATAATAAAAAAGCTATTTTACCAAAAATGCTGAATGTAAGCTTCGTAATGAGTTTTGAATTTCAACGTTCTGCAGAAAGTGAAGCAGGTGCAGTATTATGTACTCCTGGAGCTTTAGCAGCCTATAGAAGAGATGCAGTATTTAATTGTCTGCCAGAATGGATCAACCAAACTTTTATGGGACAGCCTTCAGATATTGGAGAAGATCGTGCTATGACAAATATGATCTTGAAACAAGGTTTTCATGTATTGTTTCAAAGAAATGCAGTTGTGTTGACTAATGTTCCAGAAGACTATAAAGGATTATACAAAATGTTTATCAGATGGAGCAGAAGCAATGTTCGTGAAAATCTTATGATGGCTAAATATGCTTTTAAAGATTTTAGAAAAGAATCAAAATTTGGAGCAAGACTTTTCTTTTTAAATCAGTCTTTCAAAATTTTAATGACATATCCGTTCCTATTATTTATGTTCTTCTTTATTGCGGTACACCCAGTATTATTTTTAAGCTCGACCTTAATGGCAATTTTGATTTTCTCTAGTTTCACAATGCTATTTTATGCAAAAAGATATACGCTTGCAGAATCTTTCTGGGCATATTCATACAGCCTTTTTTACACTTTCAGTTTGTTCTGGATTGCGCCTTATGCGATAGCAACTGCCAGCAAAAGAGGATGGTTAACAAGAGGATTGTAACATTTCGTACACTATTTATATCACTATAAAAACTCCACCCAAGTGAAAGAGCCCGCTGTATTTTACAGCGGGTTTTTTAGTTATACGCCAATTCATTCTGAATGTCTGTATATAAAGTAAAATTTGTTATGGTAGCATACGTTCCTTGGGAACGTTTCATTGGTAAAAAAATAGCAGCCAGTACAAATACGTTCCGTAGGAACGTTTGATATGTCAGGTGATTAAAAAATGAAAATCAAACGTTCCCAGGGAACAAATAAATTTTAAAATATTTATTTGTTATTATTTGAATCTAAAGCAGCAATAATCTGCTTTTTCATCGCAGTATTAATGTAATCTAAAGCTTCAGCATAGGAAATAGCATAACGTCTTTCTATATTCTGAAAATGCTCTGGAAAAGTGTCTAAAATTTTATCGTAATAAATATTTAGCTGGTTTTCAGATGGCATTTCATATTTCAAACGAAGCTGAAATCTTCTTAATAAAGCGCTGTCGATTATTTCGTAATGATTCGTGGCACAAATCAGTAAACTATCAGAAGGGAAATAATCAAAAAGCTGAATTATAGTATTCACCAATCGTCTCATTTCGCCGACATCTTTATCATCGCTGTCGCGACTTTTACCAATTTGGTCAAATTCATCTAAAAATAAAACGGCTCTTTCGCGAATGGCTTTATCAAAAATTGCTTTTAAGTTTTTAGAAGTTTCACCAATTCTAGAGTCGATTATAGTGCTGAGGTTGACAATTATAATCTTTTTGTTTAAAGTATTTGCAATTGCTTTTGCCGTCGTAGTTTTACCGCAGCCAGAACTTCCATGCAATAAAATCTTATTATCAACTTTAAGATTGTATTTCTTTAATTCCTCAAAATATTGATGTTCTTTAATAATCTGAAGCAGGGCAGATTTGTTTTCATTACTAAAGAATAAATCATCTAAAGCAATTTTTTCGGTATCGATTACGGTAAGATCATTCAGGTTCATCTGCTGTTTATTTTGCTGCAAAATTAAGGTTTATTCTGTTTTGTTCTAACGAATGAAGATGTTAAAGAAAATCCTTTGAAATAATTAAAATCATTACGTTTTAATTCTTTTCTAAAATTTGAACAGATAAAAAAATCTGCTGTGGATTCTTCTGCAGCAGATTTTTTTTATTTCTAAAGCTTAAGCAGAGTTCAATTGAAAAAATAAGATAAAAAATTTCAATTTTAGATTTAAAGAAATTGGCTACGGCATTTTTTTGAAATTTAATAAAAATACAAATTTAACTTAATAATTGTTTGAATTTGATATTTTGTAAAATCCATTTTATTTTAATTGAAGAATTCATTTAAGTTGAAAAAAAGAATGTATTTTGTGTTTTAGATTAAACATTTTTTAACGTTTAGTTGTTTTTAAAATTAAGAATTATAGCAAATATAAAATTGTGTTGTCGAGAACAAATTAGGATTATTGGCTAAATTTATTATGTTTGTTGCGAATTATTCAATTTCAAAAACCATCATTCATTTGTCGACTCTTACCTTAAATCAAGATCAAATTTTAATTGATCGTCTTCGTGACGGCGATGAATCGGCTTTGACAGAATTGTATAATAAATTTTGGCAGGCGCTTTTTATGTCTGCTTATAATGTCATCAAAGACAAAGAATTGTGCGAAGATATTATTCAGGATATTTTCATGAATATCTGGCACAATCGAGAAAAAATTGAAATTCATATTTCTTTAAAAGGCTACATGTACGCGTGCGCCAGATATCGGGTTTTTAATCATTTAAGAAAAAATAAAGACAAAATACATGTCGAACTTTTTGATGATCTTGAAAAACGATTTCTAACAACTACTCCCGAAACGCAGTTAATGCACGACGAATTGGTTCAGCAGCTCAATTTAATTATCGAATCGCTTCCCGAAAAATGTCAAGCGGTTTATAAATTAAGCCGTGAAGAACAACTGAGTCATAAAGAAATTGCCGAACGACTTAATATTTCTACAAAAACAGTCGAAAACCATATTACAAAAGCCCTGCATACTATAAGATCTTGTATGGGCGAGAGTATGAGTATGGCGATGATTTTATGGCTTTCAAAAAATATCTTTTAGGAAAAATAATGCAGTGATTGGATTGGTGATGTGTGGTTTTTCTTCTTTTTTAGTTGTCTTTCAAAAAAAATCAAAAAAAATACGATTTGGACTAGGGGGTATGTGTCTTTTTGGATACTTACTTAATAACTCCCCGAATTAATATAAAAAAAAATGAAAAAAGAGGATTTTTTAGTGCTGCTAAATAGATATCTTTCCGGTGATACCACTCTCGAGGAGAATAATAAATTATTGAATTATTACGAGAGTTTTCAAACCGGACAAGATTGGGACGATGTATTGGGTTCTAAAGAAGAAATGGAACTCAAAATGAGAACGCGTCTTCAAAATGCACTTCAATCGGAAGAAAATAAAATTATTCACCTTCAGCCTTTTTATACTAAAACGACTTTTAAACTAATGGCGATGGCAGCATCACTATTATTGTTGATTTCGATTTCATTATTCATTAGTAAAACAAATCCGCTTAAAATAGAAACGCCGGCAGTTGCCCACAAAGAAATTCTAATTGGCAGCGACAAAGCTACTCTGACATTAGAAGACGGTTCTGTAATTGCTTTAGAAAAAGGAAAATCGTATACGCAGGGGAATGCTTCTAGTAACGGAGAAAAATTGATTTACAATTCAAAAGATGCTAAACCTGCCGCAATTGCAAACAATTACTTAACGATTCCGAGAGGCGGACAATTTTTTGTTCAGTTGGCCGACAGCACTAAAGTCTGGCTGAACTCTGAATCTCAGCTAAAATATCCAGTTGCATTTATCGATGGCGAAACCAGACAAGTAGAGTTGGTTTATGGAGAAGCCTATTTTGAAGTTTCGCCAAGCACCAAACACAAAGGTTCAAGATTTAAAGTAAAAACTCAAAGTCAAAATGTAGAGGTAATTGGAACAGAATTTAATATTAAAGCCTACAAAGACGAAACTACTATTTATACCACATTGGTAAAAGGGATAGTTGCGGTAAGTAATGCTAGTAAAAAACAAATTTTAGCGCCAAACGAACAATCTAGAATAACTGATTATAACGGAAATATTGCCGTTTCGGATGTGGATGTTTACAACGAAATTTCGTGGAGAAAAGGATTATTTGTGTTTAAAGGAATGCCTCTAAAAGATATTGCAAGAGTACTTTCTAGATGGTACGATGCTGATATTGTGTTTGCTGATCCAGCTCTTGGAAACGTAAAATTTAATGGAGTTTTAAATAAAAATCAAAAATTAGAAGACATATTAACGACCATCAAAAACATCAATTTTATTAATGCCTATGAGAAAAAAGACAATAAGATTATTATAAAATAAAAAGAAAAGGGATTAAAGTTTAGACCTCTCACCGTACTGCACTTCATCCCTTTCTGTGTATTAATCAATTAATCAGTTTTAACAACCAACCAACCAATTAACATGTAAATTTATGAAATTTAAATTAACCAGTGCCTATTTCTATTTGAGAAAGAGGCTAATTATTAACATTATGAGAACTTTTATCTTCTTGTTTTGTACTACAATTTTTGGTTTTTCTCCCGTAAATCTATTTTCACAAAACACAAAAGTTGTAATTGCCGCTGATAAAATGGTGTCTGTTGACGAAGTTTTTGACATTATCAAGCAGCAAACAAATTATACTTTTATTTATCAGGAAGATTTATTTAAAAAATTACCGAGAGTACAATTAAAAAAGGGAAAAATTAGGGTAAATGATCTTTTAAAAGCGACTTTTACAAGTAAAGATTTTGACTTTAGTTTTGCAAATGGAAATACGATTGTTGTAAAAGAGGTTCGTCCAGAAAGAGTTGTAGTACAGCAGTCTAAAAATATAGAAATTTCTGGTGTTGTAACCAATCAGAAAAAAGAACCGCTGCCAGGGGTTAACGTAAAAGTTAAAGGTACAAATGCAGCTGCCCAAACAGATTTTGACGGGAAATTTAAAATTACAGCGCCAAATGATGGAATCTTATTATTTACTTATATTGGACACAGAGCCGAGATTATTGCCGTAAATAACAGAAAGGTAATCAATGTTTCTCTTACCGAAGAGACCAAACAATTAGAAGGTGTTGTCGTAAATACAGGGGTTACAGTTCGTAAAAAAGAATTAATTACAGGAGCAGTCTCTACTTATAAAGGTGAGGAATTACGACAAGTTTCGACTCAAAACGTTGTTCAGGCCTTAAAAACGTTAGATCCTTCGTTTATGGTTTTAAACAATAACATTGCAGGTTCAAACCCAAATGTTTTGCCAGTAATCGAAGTGAGAGGACAGACCAGTTTATCTGTAAATCAAGTAAATGATCGTTTTAAAGAAGATCCAAATCAACCTTTGTTTATCTTAGACGGATTCCCGACTACATTACAGCAAGTTGTTGATTTAGATATTAATAGAATTGCCAATATTACGCTTCTTAAAGATGCTGCTTCTACGGCATTATATGGTTCACGGTCTGCAAACGGAGTTGTTGTTATTGAGACCAATAAACCAATTCCTGGAAAATTACAAATTTCTTATGTCTATAATTCATCTTATGAATTGGCAGATTTAAGTGTTTATAATTTAATGAATGCGGAGCAGAAATTAGAATTCGAAAGACTTTCTGGCGCTTATGTAATAAAGCGTCTTGGCGACTATGCTACACAATTTAAGTGGGATGAAATTTATAACCAGCGTCTGGCAAATGTGCGTCGTGGTGTTGATACTTACTGGCTGAATGAGCCTATTCAAATGGGAATTACTTCGGGACACAGTTTGTCAATTGGCGGAGGATCAGACGAATTTAGATTCAATCTTGCCGGAAATTACAAATCTTTATCCGGAACAATGAAAGGCTCTGAGCATAATACTTGGGGATACAATGCCAACTTGATTTATAAAAAGAAAAAAGTAAGTTTCAATAATAACTTCTTTATTTCAGGAGGTAATAATCAGGAATCTCCCTATGGCTCATTTGCTACGTGGGCAAAAGCAAGTCCGTATTATGAAAAATATAATGAAAATGGAGTTCCAACACGTTATTTAGATGGAACTAATATTCCTGTGGGAAATCCAATTGTAAACGATTATGTAAATCAGGCAGAGAATCCTTTATATAATGTTCGTTTAAACAGCTTTGACAAGAGTGTAGATTTTAATTTCACAAACAACTTTGCTATTAATTATGACATTAATCCTCATATAAAAACAACTGCAGCACTATCGGTTTCTAGATTGCAGACTACATCTACAAAATTCGTTTCGCCAGATAACACGCAATTCATTTCAGATATTCCAACAGAAAAAGGAAGTTATGAGAGAAAAGATTATCTGACTAATAAATGGAATGGAAATATTGGAGGGACATATTCAAATGTTTTTAATAATGTTCACTCTGTTACGTACACGTTGCGAGCTTCGGCTTTAGAAACAAGATATGGATCTTATAGTTCTATTTTAAGAGGATTCCCATTAGGAGTTGAAGGCAATCCTAGCTTTGCTTTTGGATTTGAGAAAGATTCAAAACCTGGAAATTACAATGAAATGGTGCGAAGCGTTGATTTAACCAATCAGCTGAATTATGCTTATAACAGAAAATATTTGCTTGATTTAACTCAGACAATTTCTGGAGCAACCAATTTTGGAACAAATAAAAAATATTCACCTTACTATGGTATCGGTATTGGATGGAATATGAACTACGAATTTAACATGAATGTAGATGTCGTGAATATCTTAAAACTTCGTGCAAATTTTGGTCAGACAGGAAATCAAAATCTTGTTGGTTTTGCTTCACATGATATTTATACTTATGATCCTAATACTAATATTTTTGGCGCCGGATTAAACGTTTCGCAATTGGCAAACATCAATTTAGAGCCTCAAAAAACAAAAGATTTGTCTTTAGGGCTAGACTTGGCAATGTTTAAAAACAGATTGACGGCAACTTTGGGAGCTTACAGACGTAGAACTTCTCCACAAATTGTTGAAATCGATCTTGCGGCTTCAACTGGAGTTACCGCTTATCCTTTAAATATTGGTTATATAACTACTCAAGGTTTAGAGCTTAAAGCCAATTATACTATTATTAATAATGCTAAATCTGATTTTTATTGGGGAGTTGGATTAACAGCGACTACAAATGAAAATGAATTAGGAGGCTTTAATAATGCTTTGGCTTCATTAAATGATGCGGCCAAAAAAACAACCAGTCTGACAAGATTTTATGATGGAGCCAGCACAAATGATCTTTGGGCAGTGCCTTCATTAGGAATTGATCCTGCTACAGGAAGAGAAGTTTTCTTGAAGAAAAATGGAGAAACTACATTTATTTTAGATAAAAATGATGAAAGAATCATGGGTAATTCAAGAGAAATTGCAACAGGTGTTTTTTCTACAAGTGTTAATTACCAAAGCTTCAGTTTAGGAGTATTCATCCGTTACAGTTTTGGAGCAGATCAATTCAACACTGCTTTATATGACAAAGTCGAAAATATCAGCTCAAGTAATATTTTTGATAATCAAGATGCCAGAGCGTTTACAGACCGATGGACAACTCCAGGACAAATCGCACAATTTAAGGCTATCAGCTTAACAAACGAAACACCGATTTCGTCTCGATTTATTCAAAAAGCAGATTATATATCAGGAGAATCACTTCGTTTAGGATATCGCGTAACCAACAAAGCTTGGCTTAATAAATCAGGATTAGCTGGTTTAGCATTCAATGCTTATGCAAATGAGTTTTTTAGAGTTTCGACTATAAAAGCCGAGCGAGGAATTGAATATCCTTTTTCAAGAATTTATTCTTTAAGCATAAACGTATCATTTTAATACAGAAATTATGAAACAGTATTTAAATAAAATAGCATTAATCATCTTGATTGCATTGTTAGCGACAGGCTGCAGTGATTTCTTGGATGTAACGCCTCAGGATAAAATTTTAGAAAATCAAATATTTGAAAATGAAGCCGGAATGCAGAATGTGCATAACGGACTTTATTTAAGTCTGGTTTCTGATGACCTTTACGGAAGACAGCTGACAATGGATGCCGTAGAAATTTTAGGGCAACAATATAATATGACAAACAATACCTCTAAAAGTAAAATAGCATCGTATTCTTATACAGAAAGTCATCCTAAAGGAGTGTTCTCTGATATTTGGGAAACAGGATATAAAACTATTTTGTATGCCAATAAATTTTTAGAAAGCATGGAGGAACATGCAGAAATTGTTTCAAAGGAAAAATCCGATCTTTTAAAAGGAGAAACAATCGGGATTAGAGCAATGCTTCATTTTGATATGCTTCGTTTATATGGACCAATCTATAAAGTTGATCCTTCTCTTCCTGCAATACCTTATTATGACACTGCCGTTACTGCAAATCAGCCTTTGATTTCTGCAAAAGATGTTGTGGCTAAGATTCTGGCTGATTTGGATAAAGCCTTAGAATTATTAAAAAAAGATCCAATTTTGACTTCAGGAAAATATAATGCTACTACTGATTTTGATGCTAATCCGTATTATTCTGCAAATAGAGGTTTACGAATGAATTATTTGGCTGTAAAATGCCTTAAAGCACGTGTGTTATTATATTCTGGAGATAAAACAGGGGCTTCTGCAGTAGCAAATGAAGTAATTAACTTTACTAAATCGACGACATTTTTTCCATGGACTCCATTTTTAGAAGCCACAAATGCTTCAAATCCAGATCGAATTTTTTCTTCTGAAAACTTTTTCGCTTTAAGTGATTACAGATTGTATACAAAACAAAAAGCTTTATTTGATTATAATCTATCCAATGAAGCTATTTATTCGCCTTTATTGAGCAGATTAACAGCTGTTTTTGAATCAAATGATAATGATTACAGAAGCCTGCCAAGCTGGAAAGTTCCTGCTGTTGGTGGAAAAACGCAAAAAACTTTTTACAAATATGAAGATGTAGAGACAAAAACAAAGCTATTTCGTCTGCAGATTCCTATGATAAGACTTTCAGAAATGTACTTGATAGCTGCAGAAACCGCACCAGTACCAGCCGACGGAATTGCTTTTTTAAATACACTTCGTTTTAATCGCGGTTTGACAAATTTGGCTGCAACGGCAAATGTTACTACAGAAGTTACAAAAGAGTATAAAAAAGAATTTATTGGCGAGGGACAGCTATTCTTTTACTATAAAAGAATAAATAGTGCTACAGTTCCTAATGGCTCAGCAGCTTCTGGAAACATAACTATGGGAGCACTTCAATATGTTGTGCCATTGCCAGAGATTGAAGTTAATTTCCAATAATTTTAAACAAAGTATCATGAAAAAAATATTGATTTTAAGCATATTGTTTTTATCATTTTTAGGACTTGCTTCATGCGATCAGGAAGGAATAGAAACATATAGTGGAAGTGACAGCATTTATTTTGCACCTTCTGTTTATGGAATTTCTGACGGTGCAACTATAACAGTAACAGATAGCACAGGGATTACTTTCGCTTTAGACAAGGCTGAAATTGCTGGTAGAATTTATAATATTCCAGTTCGAGTGCAAGGAAAAAGCAGTGATGTGGACCGAAAAGTAAAAATTACCATAGATCCCAAAAGTACTGCCGTATCAGGAACTCATTTTAAAATTCCTGAAAATTTTATAATTCCTGCAGGAACGGTAGTGAATGATCTGCCAGTAACTGTTTTCAGAACTGCAGACATGAAGAAAAATGGTTTTTTGCTGATTTTAAATTTAGAGGAAAACGAATCGTTTAATACGAATATGAAAAGTAAAGTAATAAATAATCTGACGAATAAAAAAATCAGCTTTATTACTTTCAAACTTTCTTTTGATGATAAATTAACGCAGCCTATCGGATGGTATGCACCATATTTAGGTGTTTTTTCGGCAAAGAAATTCTTCTTGATGTGCGACTTGATTCATTTAGAGCCAGCAATGTTCAATCAGAAATTAGGTTCAGTAGGACTTGCTATTTCTGATATTATGTATTATCAAGCTTTTATGAAACGTTATTTGGCTGACCAAAAAGCATCTGGCAATATTGTTTATGAAGAGGATGGGAAAGAAATGGTCTTTCCTTAAAAATCATTTAGTAAATTTTAAAAATAGAACATTATGTTAAAAAATATAAAGATTCAATTTCTTCTGTCGCTGTTGCTGGTTTTAACTTATAGCTGTGCTGAGGATGAAGGAAATTACAATTATAGTGCAATAAATGAAATACACGCGACTGGTATTGAAGAAGCGTATACGGTTTATACGGGTGATAATTTTAAAATTACGCCTGATTTGAATGAAACTTTAATTGACGTCAACAGTACAGATCGTTACAGCTACGAATGGGTAGCGCTAAATCCTGCTAAACTTTTATTAGAATCACGAACATTGCTTGCAACTACCAAAAATTTGGATGGAGTCATAAAGTTAGCACCAGGAAGTTATAATATCTACTATTTTGTAAAAGATAAAGTTACAGGCGTTACTTGGCAGCAAGAACCTTTTAAGCTAAATGTAGTTTCGGCCATTTATGAAGGCTGGATGGTGATAGGAAATGTAAACGATAAAGCACGTCTCGATATGGTTTCAATTGTGCCAGGTGTTGCACAACCAAGAATTATTACAGATGTTTTAGATGCTTCAGGTTCTGCTTTAAAATTAACTGGCAAAGCTGTAGAGGTTTCTTGTTTTGGAAGCGCCGTTTCTACTACTTCGGCTTATGGGATTTATGTAACTACTACAGAAAATGGTACCGCAAGACTTGATCCAGATTCTTTTGCGTGGACTCAATCACAAAATTTGGCTTATGAAACTTTGGGAGGTTCATTTCCTACCAATTTTGGGGTTGATTTTATGGAAACTCCTGGTGCCGGAGGCGAAAATTTTATTTACAGCAAAGGCGATATATATTATTATTACCGCGCTTTTAATATAAAATACGGTTTGCCTCAAAACATATTAGAGACAGCTACAAAAACTTTTTATGCAGCGCCTTTTATAGCTTCTAATAATGGCTCAAGTGCAGCGCCGGTTTTCTTTAATAATGAGACTAGCAGTTTTGTTCGTTTTAATTATTCAAAAGGAAATTGTTCGGCGATGCCACCTGTCACTGGAACTGCATCAACTTTAGATTGGAATAATACGAACTCCGATTTAATCTACATGACTACTTCTGGATTTAATGGTTATGAAAATTTTGCTGTTCTAAAAAATCGATCAACAGGAAAATACTATTTACTGCGTTTTTCTCGAGGTTTGATTCAAAGTTATTACAAAGAAATTTTGAATGCGCCAGAATTTGACAAAGCAACAAAATTTGCTGTAAGCCCAGATTCAGGGTATTTATTTTATGCAGTTGGTGGTAAAGTGTATGAATATGACAACGGAACACAATCGGCTAAATTGATGATTAATAAAGGTGCTGAAGAAATAACTTATATCGCTTTTAATTCTCTAGCAAAAAATGCTGACAAAAAATTAATTGTGGGCAGTTATGGAACTTCAGGCACATTAGAGCTTTATACAGTTCCTCCGGTAAACGGCGATTTAGTATTAACTGACAAATATGAAGGCTTATGCAAAATCGTCGATGTTGCATACCGCCGAAGATAATTTTAAACTAAAAAAAACCGGATGAAGCATGAAATTCATTCTTCATTCGGTTCTTAACAATCACACTTTATGAAACGATTTATTAGAATCGCAAGCGCAGTTTTGCTGCTTGCCTGTCCATCTATTGCCTTAAAAGCACAGGCTCAATCTACCGAAGAAAGCTGGGCGCAGGCCAAAAAACAAGCGCAAACGGAGAAGAAATTAATCTTTGTCGATTTGTATTTTACGGGCTGTGCGCCGTGTGCACAAATGGACAAAGAAGTATTTCCAGATCCAAAAGTAGCTACTGTTTTAAATGCCGATTTCGTCACATTCAAGTCTGATATTTTAAAAGAAGAAATTGGTAAAAAATTATGCATGAAATACGGCGTAACTGGTTTTCCAACATTTTTATTTATGAATGCAGATGGAAAAGTAATTGATATTGCCGGCGGATTTCAAAACGTAGAGCAGTTTACAGCTTTGCTTCAAAACGCAAAAGAAGCTTCTAAAAAAGGAATCTTTAAAAAGTACAGTCCAGAAATCCAAGAAAAAGATTATCCTGATTTTTACAAACAAGCCTATTTAGAAGGAAAAAGAAATGTGCCTTTTGAAGTTGTCGATACTTATTTAAAATCTAAAGATATTGCTGAAGAAATTCCTTTTGTAATTGTTACGGGATTACGAGTGGGTAAACAATATGACGATCAATTTCTTATGAAGAGTAAAAAATTAGCGAATGATTACGGAAAATGGAGTGTTAACAGTCATGTATTTACAATTTTACAGCGCAAGAAAAGAGAGTACGAAAAAAAGAATGATCTAAAAGGATTTACAGAACTAGTAAACGGTTCAAAAGAACTTTATACGCCTGAAGAATTTACAAAATATTCAAGCATTTTATTGAAAGATTTCGGAGTAGAAAAAGTGGTAGTGAAACCGAATACGGCACAAAAGTAACCCGAAATGAAAAAGATATTCCTGTTTTCAATATTAATTTTTGGCTGTAGCATGTATGCTCAAAACAGCATTCAGAAATCTATTGAAACTTTCGAAAAAGCCTTTCAAAATAAAAGTTATAACGAGATAAAAAATCTTCTGGCACCACAGTTTACTGTTGGTGTAGGAGATTCGTCTTCAAACGAATATTATTTGAATGGTATTTTTAATGCTTTTCCCGCTTTAGATTCTATTCAGATTGGAAAAACGGTTGAGATGAAAAATGAAACCTATGTTTTGGTAGATTTCTATTTTAAAGGAAAAGAAAAGAAACCGTCTCAAATCGTTTTCAATTCAGAAAACAAAATTTTGTATGTGACTTTTTTTGATGGTTTATATAAAGTTGACCGACATGCAACAGTAAAACAAGTGGCAAGTATTCCGTTTCAAATTATCGAAAACGGAATCGCCATTAAAATCAAATTAAACAAAGCCGACCGAGAATTTTTAATGCTTTTTGATACTGGTGCTGACGGAATGGCTTTAAATCCAGACAGTGCTTACAAAGCTGGAGTTGTGGTTACGAAAAGTAAATCGGCATCTGTTGTTGGCGGCAGTCAGCAGGTTCAGTATTCCGCAGATAATACTATTTATTTAGGAGATCAGGTCTTAAAGAATCAAGGATTGGTAATTTTTCCAAAGCACGGCGTTTATGACGGCTTATTTGGTGCCAATCTGCTTCGAAATTATATCACTTCTGTCAATTTTGATACCATGACTATTGATTTGTACAACTTCGGAAATTTTAATTATTGGGGAAAAGCAAAGCCGTTGGTTTTTGATTATAAATCGGGACTTCCGGTAGTAAAAATGAATCTGACTTTTGAAGATAAAAAAACAGTCGAAGGCAGTTTCACTTTTGATACTGGAGCAGGTTATGATCTCATTGCTTACGGACCTTTTAATCATAAAAATAATCTCGAAGCAAGTTTAAAAACCGAGTACACATCTGTCAATTACAGTTTAGGAAAACAAACTAAAATTGTTGGCGGCGCCATTCCGAATATTTCTATTAACGGAAACAATTTTTCAAATGTAACCGTGGCACTTCAAGAGTATGACGAAGCCAATAAAAGCTGGGCTTTCGCCGATGGATCTTTGGGAATTGATTTAATAAAACGTTTCAATTTTACAATCGATTTATTACACAAAACCGTGTATTTAGAACCCAATAAAAATTTCAATAAAACACCTTCTTTTTATTTGAGCGGACTCGATTTAGATTTTGATGAAAAGCAGAATCTTTTGGTAAAAAGAGTTTTAGATCAGCAAAACGAAGATTTAAAGAAAGTAAAAGTTGGAGCAAAAGTTACTCAGATAAACGATTTCGAAGCCAAAGATTTAGTAAAACCAGAAAATCTAAAAAAGCTGAAAGAAACTAAAGAAAGCAAAGATATTATTATAGAACAAGACGAGCAATCGATGCGAATTTCAATTTAATCTATCAATCAAAAAACAAATATACTATTATGAAAAAACACATTTTTTATTTCATTTTAACCTTCATTACGGTTCAAATGAGTTTTGCTGCAAACCTATCTGAATATGCAGTAATTAAAGGAACGATTTCGATTCCAGATAGTAAAGTAAAAGAAGTTACACTTTACAATGTCGAAGAAGGAAAGCCAGTCGTTGCAGCTACCGCAAAAGTTAATTCGCTGGGGGAGTTTGGCTTTATGACACCAGTTTCAGCTGCTGGCTTTTATTATGTCGATTACGGACAATTTAAAAGCAGAAACCAATTAATTCGTTTGTATTTAGAACCTAAATTGGATATCAATCTTGTTATCAATAAAGAAAATTACGTTTTAAGCGGGAAAAATATCGGACAAAATGCCTTGGTTCAAAAAGCCAATGAAATTTACAACGAATTTGCGCCTTTCGCTAGACTTGGAGGAAATGTAACTTATGTGGAGTTTTATCCTTTTATAGATAAAGGTATGGCTAAAGCAGAAGAATTTTCGAATTCAATAAAAACGAAAGATGCTAGCTTTAATAAGTTATTAAAATTAGCCGTTGCAACAGATGTTGAAGAATTGACGTATACTTTTTTCAGAATGCCTAGAACTGCATTTCCAGATAAAGATGATCGTCCTGCGGTAATCAAAACTTGGCAGACCGATAAAAAGTTTACAGATCCAGATTTATTAAAATTGCAAAATGGCGTTTCATTAATGTCACATTATTTCTTTTATGTAACAATGAATTCTGGTTCAGGGCCAAAACGTCTGGATTTAGCAGAAGCAATTACTCACATTACAGATCCAGCTTTAAAAGATGCTTATCTTCGTGATGCAGTTGCAACTTCAAGAATGAAAATTGAAGAATACGAAAAAATTGCACCAAGCATAAAGCCCTTTATGATTTCTGATGCAAGTAAAACATTTTTAGTAGAATATGAAAAAGTATTGCATAAAAACGTTGGTCAAAAAGGATTAGATTTTACGTATAAAGACATTAACGATAAACCAGTTTCGTTTTCAGATTTTAAAGGTAAATTTGTTTACATCGATTTATGGGCAACTTGGTGCGGACCATGTAAGGCCGAGATTCCTCACATGAAAAAAATCGAAGAAGATTATCACGGAAAAAATATTGTTTTTGTAAGCCTTTCATTAGATAAACCAAAAGATGCACAAAAATGGAAAGATTACGTTATTAAAGAACAATTAAAAGGAATTCAGTTAATGGCAGATAAAGATTTTGGTTCAGATGTGGCTAAAAATTACGAGGTAAATGCCATTCCGAGATTCTTATTGTTTGATCCAAAAGGAAACATTATCAATGCAGATGCGTTTCGTCCTTCAAATCCTGAACTAAGAGAACAGCTTGACAAATTATTGAAAAGTTAATAAACCAGCTTTATGAAATACAGCAAAAAAATAGCGATCTTACTGCTCTTCGTTGGATGTTTGTCATTCGCGCAAGCGCAGCATTATAAAGCAAACGATCCAATTGCGGTCAACCAAAAAATAAAAAAAGGAGTGCTGCCAAATGGAATGACGTACTATATTTATCCTACTGAGGTCAATAAAAATACAGCAAGTTATTACATCATTCAAAATGTAGGTTCGATTTTAGAAAACGACCAGCAGAAAGGTTTGGCGCATTTTCTGGAACATATGGCTTTTAACGGAACCAAAAATTTTGAAGGAAAAGGAATCCTGAATACGCTTCAAAAACAAGGTGCTGTTTTCGGCAAAAATATCAATGCGTATACCAGCACAGACGAAACAGTTTACAATTTAGACAATATTCCGTCAAAAGATGGAGGAGTAGTCGATACTTGTTTATTGGTTTTACACGATTGGTCTAATTTTTTATCGCTGACGAATGAAGAAATCGATGCCGAGCGCGGTGTAATTACCGAAGAATGGCGCACGAGACAAAACGCGCGTGCTAGAATTTACAATCAGTTAGCGCCGTATTACTACAACAATTCGCTTTACGCAGACCGCATGCCGATTGGCGATATGGAAATCGTTAAAAACTTTAAATACCAGGTTTTAAAAGATTTTTATAAAGATTGGTACCGTCCGGATTTACAGGCAATCGCAATTGTTGGAGATATTAATGCAGATGAAATTGAGGCAAAAATCAAAAAACTTTTTGCAGATATTCCAACACCCGTAAATCCGAAAAAAAGATTTGAAGTTGCTATTCCAGAAAAAGCAGAACCTACTTTTAAACTGGCTCTAGACAAAGAAATTGCAGCATCGAATATCAATTTTATGATTCGTCATAAAGCTGAGAAAGCAAGTGGAACTTATGCCGATTTAGAAAAATCTACACAGCGAAGCATTGCGTTTGGAATTATAAACAATCGTTTGAGCGAAATGGCTCAAAAACAAGAATGTCCTTTTAAAGGAGCGCAAATTGGATATCAAAAATATTCACGTTTGAACGATGTTTTTGTAGTAAGCATAACGCCAAAACCAGATAAACAAGCCGAAGCTTTAACAGCAGTAATGAACGAATGGGTTCGAGCTTATAAATTTGGTTTTTCAAAAGGAGAAATCGAAAGAGCAGTTACAGAAACGATTTCTAGATATGAGAATTATTTAGACAAACTAAACGAGATTTCGCACAAACAAGTAATCGGAATGGTAAAAGATGATTATTTGAACCATGAAGTTATCGCAGATCCTAAAGCAGAATTTGAAATGACGAAAAGCATTTTGAAGAATATTGATACTAAAACGCTTCAGGACGAAATCACTAAATTATACACAAAAGAAAATCGTGTTGTAACAGTAACCGGTGTAGAAGGGGAGAGAAATTTAGCACAAGAAAAAGCTTTTGATATTATTGAGAAAGCTGAAAATGACACTTCGCTACAGGCGTATGTAGATACTTTTGAAGGAAAAACACTTTTAGGAAATCTCAAAATTAATCCAGGAAAAATTGTTTCTGAGAAAAAAGAAACTGCAATCGATGCCACAACTTTTGTACTAAGCAACGGCGTAAAAGTGCATTATAAGTTTGCAGATAAAAACAAAAAACAGATAAACCTGCAAGCAGAAAGTTTGGGCGGTATATCCATGTATAAATCTGAAGACATGCCTTCAGCATATCGTTCTACAAGTCTGGCAATGATGTCTGGCGTTGGTGAACTTTCTAATGTTGATTTAGAAAAGGTTTTAAAAGGAAAAATTGCAAATTCATCTGTAAGTTTAAATTCTGTAAAGGAAACAGTTTCGGGTTCTGCAAATGTTAAAGATATCGAAACGATGATGCAGCTAGTGCATCTGCGTTTTGTACAGCCAAGATTTGATACTAAAATGTACGAACTTTTAAAGCAGAGACTTCAAAACTCTTTAAAAAATAGAGAAAACGACATTAATGCTAAGATGCAGGATAGTCTGTCTAACATTGTTTACGGAAAAAATAACCCTAAAATTCGTCCATTAGATCAAAAATATATCGATGATTTATCTTTTGATAAAATGAAAGCGATTTATACGGATCGCTTTGCAGATGTTTCAAATTTTGATTTTTTTATTGTTGGGGATGTTACAGCAGAAGTTTTAAAACCATTACTAGAAAAATACATCGCAAGTATAAATGGGATTAAACGAAAGGAAAAATTTAATACCGAGATTCCAAAATGGACGTCGAATAAAATTGATAGAGATGTTTTCATAAAAATGGAAACTGCAAAAAGTTCTGTTCGAATCACATTTGTAAAGGACTATGCTTATAATCAGCGAAACAAAATTTTAGCTTCTTTCTTAGGAGATATATTGACTTTGCGTTATACAGAAAGTCTTCGTGAAAAAGAAGGTGGAACTTATGGCGCAGGTGTGGATTCAGGAATTGACAAATTACCAATTTCAAAAGCTAGTCTAGAAATTAACTTTGACTGCGATGCTAATAAAGTAGAGCATTTACTTCCAATTGTTTATCAAGAAATTGATAAAATTAAAAAAGGAGATATTGTAGCTGAGGATTTAGAAAAAACAAAAACAAACTATTTAAAGGAGAAAGAAGACAGCAAAAATTTTAATATGTATAGCAGTTATTTGCTTTACAGTTATTTTATAGATGGCAAGAATATGAATGATCCTAATAATTACGAAAATATTATAAAAGGTATTACAGCAAAAGATATTCAGGACTTTGCGAATTCGTTTTTATACAAAGCCGATTCATATGAAATCGTTTTCAAACCACTACAATAATCTGAAGAGTTTTTATTACTAGAGTTTAATTTGTATTTCCCTATCAATCAATTATTTTGAATTAGTAAGCAATTTAGTTTGAATAGCGGATTTAATAGAGGGTTGTTTTGCTATTCAACCCTCTTTCTAAAGTTTTTACCCATGAAAAAGAATATTTTTTTACTGGGCTTTTTCCTGCTGTTTTCCATATTAGTAAAAGCTCAGATATATAACCCAATAAAATGGAAAACCAGTATTGCGAAAATTTCTGATACTGAATATGAATTGCAGGCAAAAGCCATTATAGAATCGGGCTGGCATTTATACAGTCAGGAAGTTGCAGACGGAGGTCCGCTGCCTACAACTTTTAGTTTTAGCAAAACTTCAGATTTTCAATTAGTTGATAATGTAAAAGAAGAAAAAGGAAAAAATATTAATGATCCTGTTTTTAAAATGCAGATCAAGTTTTTTGAAAAAGAAGCCGCTTTTACACAACGCATTAAAATACTTTCGTCCAAACCTTTCAAAATCAAAGCTCAAGTGGAGTTTATGGTTTGTAATGATGAAAATTGTCTGCCGCCAAGTTCTGATGAATTAGAATTTAATATTAGTCCTTCCGCGAAAGCGAAAACTTTAATAGAAACAACCGTAAAAGAAAATAATAAACCAATTGTTGTTGATTCTTCGGTTTTAGAATTAAAAGAAAAAGCATCAATAGTTTCAAAAGAAATAGTTGAAACGCCAAAAGCAGCAGTAAAAAAAATCCAGCCCAAAACAGCATCAAGAAGCTTGTGGACTATTTTTCTTTTATCATTTTTCTCTGGATTTGCTGCATTGCTGACGCCTTGCGTTTTCCCGATGATCCCAATGACGGTCAGTTTTTTTACCAAACAAAGCAAAACCAAATCGCAGGGAATTAGAAAAGCCATTTTTTACGGAATTTCGATTATTGCCATTTATATTTTTCTAGGTGCCGTTGTAACTTGGGTTTTCGGAGCAGATTCATTAAATGCGCTTTCCACAAATGTCTGGTTCAATCTGATCTTTTTTGTGCTGTTAATGGTATTTGCCTTTTCATTTTTGGGTGCATTCGAAATTATGCTGCCGAATTCATGGGCAAATAAAGTTGATACGCAAGCAGACAAAGGCGGAATCGTGGGGATATTATTTATGGCTTTGGCCTTGGCAATTGTTTCCTTTTCGTGTACTGGACCAATTGTTGGAACGTTATTGGTGGAAGCCGCTTCACGCGGAGGAATTGCACCTTTTGTGGGAATGTTTGGTTTTTCTTTGGCTTTGGCTTTACCCTTTACACTATTTGCTGCTTTTCCCGGCTGGCTGAATTCACTTCCAAAATCTGGTGGATGGTTAAATTCGGTAAAAGTGTTTTTGGGATTTTTAGAAATGGCTCTAGCGTTCAAATTTTTATCAAACGCCGATTTGGTTCTGCAGTTGCATTGGCTGGAAAGAGAAGCTTTTTTAGCCATTTGGATTGCCATTTTTGGAACGCTGGCTTTTTATTTATTCGGAAAAATTCAGTTACCGCATGATACGCCGAGTTCAAATATCAGCGTTGGAAGACTTGGACTTGGTGTTGTAGTCCTGGCTTTTACCATTTATTTAATTCCCGGAATTTGGGGTGCTCCGCTAAAAATGATCAGCGGTTTTCCGCCGCCAATGCATTACAGCGAAATTCCAAATGGATTGAATAATTCAAGTTCGTCGCAAATAGTACAGAATCTTCCAGAAGGAGCAGAGCTTGGCCCCCATAACATTATGGCCTTTACCGATTACGATTTAGGAATGCAGTACGCCAAAAAAATAGGAAAACCAGTTATGATCGACTTTACCGGCCACGCCTGCGTAAACTGCCGAAAAATGGAAGACAATGTCTGGTCTGACGAAAAAGTACAGAAAATTCTAAAAGGCGATGTGGTCTTGATTTCGCTATATGTTGACGACAAGAGAGAATTGACGCAAAACGAGCAGATTACCTCTAAGCTGACAGGGAAAAAGTTAAAATATATTGGTCAAAAATGGAGTGAATTTCAAACAATAACTTACAAAACCAATGCACAGCCTTTTTATGTTTTGGTAAATCATAACGGAGAAAAGCTCAATGAAACTTCAGCCTACAATCCAAATATTGAAGAATATTTAAACTGGCTGCAAAAAGGCGTTTCTAATTTTGAGAAAAGTTCATAAAGAGATTTTTATCTTTAATTTGTAATTATATTGTTGATGAAAGAGACTATCTAAAAGTGATAGTCTTTTTTTTATATTTTTTGTTCCGTAGGAACATTTCATCGGTAGAAAATTATTGTTAGCATATTCATCGTTCCATAAGAACGTTTCATTTTGACATTGTTTTTTAACAATTTACCAATTTCAAACGTCCTACGGACGTGAATATGACGGGTCATTATTTTGTCTACCAATGAAACATTCCTACGGAATGATGTTAGCTATATAAACGTAAAAAAGCGGTTATCTCAATTTTGAGATAACCGCTTTTTTTAGAATCCTAAGAGAGTATTAAAAAAGAACAGCTTCTGGCTGTTTAACGGCTTTTTTAGTAAAGTTTAAAGTCATTTGATCTAAATGTCCGTAGAAAAAAGTATCCAGAACTTCTTGAAAAACAGGATCTGCATTTTCTACCTGAACAAATAAACTCATTGACGAATGTAGTTTTCTTGCACCAAGTTCTCCCAAAATACCTTCTGCTGACTTTTTCTTTAAAGTCAAAAGCAATTTTGAGATTTCAATTAAATGTTTTGCTAAAATCGGATGATTTAAAAATTCAGTTGCTTCTTTAAGATCTGCAACCGCATAATAATCAGAGAGCGCGCTTTTTCCCAATCCTTTTATCTGCGGAAAAATAAACCACATCCAGTGTGTTTCTTTTTTTCCTTTTTTAATCTCAGAAAGAGCAGTCAGATAAAGTTTATTTTGTGCATCTAAAAATCGGGTCAAATCATTTTTTGCGTAGATCATCTCTTGATTATATATTAAATGGTTTATAAATCGGGTTTGTTTAATCGGTAACACTTGTTTAATCTTTTATTATATTTTATCGAAATTTTCGATTATCAAAAGTAGAATTCCTATCTATTTGGGAGTTATAGAATTATAGCGTGGTGTTATATAATTTCGATAATCTTTAAGTGTAGGAATGTCCTGTTAATTTATTTTTAAAGTTTTAAAAAGAGCTAAATTCTAATGTTATTTTAATGTTCTGCAAAAAAAATGGCGCTAAATTGCGCGCTCCTAAAAATTAGGATGACTGCTCTAAATCACTGAGGTTTTGAACAAAATCGAATGTGGTTTTTAGACTGAAAAGTAAATTTAGAGGCAAAAAAGACTTAGGAAATATTAAACTGTTTTGTGGTTAAAGTCTTTCAGGGATTTTATTGGTGATGTAACTTTTATTTTTTAGAAAATGTTGAATAAAATTAAAAATAGCTTTTTTTGCAAATGCCTTCAGGTGTTACTAGTCGGTTATTTTTTAATCAGCAGTTTAAATATCTCCAATAGTTTTGGCAGAATTATAAGCGACAATGCCGAAACTTATACTGTAAAAGGTATTGCATGTAACTTTTTAAAGAAAGTTTTTAAGTGTGACGGAATTCCAGAAGAGTTGGATGATTACGAAACAAAAGACACGAAAACAGCGAAATTAGCCAAAGGAATTCCAGCAATGGAATATTTGATTTCGATAGAATCATCAATGCCTAATTTTTATTTTCACATAGAAACCAAAGGAAAAAACTACATCAATAATCCAATGTTTTCGTTTGGATTTCATGGTAAGATACATTTACCGCCTCCTCGAGTGAACTCATAAATACTTGTTTTTTAGGGATTGGAAGAAAAATCTTGATCTCGAATACGGTTTTTGCCGTATATTTATTCTATGTAATAATCTCGTATTTATACTTACATTCATGACACCATTAAAACGTTTTTATACCTTATTGCAGCTCGATAAGCGCGATGTATATCAAATTATCTTCTATGCTGCTTTTGGAGGGTTAGTAAACCTTTCACTGCCTTTGGGAATCCAGGCTATTATTAATTTTATTCAAAGCGGACAACTCAGCGTTTCTTGGATTGTTCTCGTAGTTTTAGTTACAATTGGAGTTGGTTTTGGTGGTGTTTTAACAATCTTACAGCTTCGTATAGTCGAAAACCTGCAACAGCGAATTTTCGTTCGTTCTTCATTTGAATTTGCATACAGAATGCCTTTAATTAAATTTAAAGAAATGTATTCTGAATATGCGCCCGAAAAAGCCAATCGTTTTTTTGATACCTTAACGGTGCAGAAAGGAACGGCAAAATTACTGCTTGATTTCTGTACAGCATTTCTTCAAGTGGGTCTGGGTATTATTTTACTGGTTCTTTACCATTCTTTCTTTATGGTTATCGGACTTCTTTTCATTGTTATTTTATACGTCATTTTTAAATTTTCATACAAAGATGGTCTGGAAACCAGTTTGAACGAGTCGAAGTTTAAATATAAAGTAGCAGCATGGCTTCAGGAAATTGCCCGCAATCGAGAAAGTTTCCGCAGAAAAGGTGCTTTTGAATACGCTTTAGACAGAAATGACGGCTATGTGAGTCAATATGTTAACTACCGTGAAAAACACTTTCAGGTAATGAAAAAACAATATATACAGCTGACTATTTTTAAAGTAATTGTTACCGCTGCCTTATTGTCGATCGGTGGTTTTCTGGTAATTCACCACCAAATGAACATAGGGCAGTTCGTAGCAGCTGAAATTGTAATTGTATTGTTGATTAACTCAGTTGAGAAAATTATTTTCGGATTAGAATCTTTCTATGATGTTTTGACTTCCCTTGAAAAAATTGGACAGATTACGGATATGGAAATTTCATGCATTCCGCAGACTTCTGATAAAACAGAAAAAGGAATTAATATAGAAACCGAAAGCATCAGTTATAATTATCCAGAACATACCAAAAAATCGCTTAAGAATATTAATTTAAAAATCTCTCAGGGCGAAAAAATTATTCTAACCGGAACAAACGGAGCTGGAAAAAGTACCTTGTTAAGACTTCTCTCCGGAGTTTTGGAGCCAGAAAGCGGTGCCATGTATGTTACCGATAATTATATGAACCGTCTTAACGAAGACACTTACAGAGCTCAGGCAGGAACTTTTTTGCAGGGTGATACACTTTTTGCAGGTACAATACGCGAGAATATTGTTTTCGGAAACGAAACATTAAACAGTGATGATTTAAAATGGGCTTTAGATAATGTTGGTTTGACACCGTATATTAAAACTTTTGAGAACGGACTCGAGAATCAAATTCATCCAGGCGGGCGCGAACTTTCTGCTTCAGATGTTCAAAAGATTCTTTTGGCCAGAAGTATTGTCGGGAAACCGAATATTTTATTCTTAGAAGATCCAGTTGATAAAATGGACGAATTAACTTCGAACAAAATTGTTGATTTTTTACTTTCTGATGAAAACGACTGGACTGTAATTGTAACTTCTAAAAGTGACATTTGGAAAAGCAAGTGCAGCCGTATGATCACGATTGATGACGGAAAAATTATTAACGACATAAAGCTTTAATCATGCTCAATATATCTAAAGATAATAACGTACTTATAACGCCGGGCAAATACAAATCGATTACAAGCGTTGCCCGCAGGCCACATTATAAAATTTTAAATAAAGTCATAATCGGATTCTTGATTTTTCTTATCTGCTGTCTTTTTCTGCCTTGGACACAGAATATATCTGGAAGCGGTTCTGTAACGACTTTAAAACCAGATCAAAGACCGCAGACCGTGCATAATGCTATTGCTGGACGTATTGAAAAATGGTTTGTGAAAGAAGGAGATTATGTAAAAAAAGGAGATACTATTCTTTTTATTTCAGAGATTAAAGAAGATTACCTAGATCCAAATTTGGTTGCAAATACCAAAGAACAAGTTGATGCCAAAAAAATGGCTGCAGAATCGTATAGTGATAAAGTAGGTTCTCTTGATGTTCAGGCACAGTCGCTTACAACAGAAAGACAATTGAAATTGCAGCAGGCGCAGAATAAAATTCGTCAGGCACAGTTGAAAATAAAAAGTGACAGTATGGATCTTGTTGCGGTAAGAACACAATTGCGAATTGCAAAAACACAATTTGATCGTTCTACAGCATTAAACAAAGAAGGTTTAAAACCAATGACAGATGTTGAGCAGAAAAGATTAAAACTGCAAGAGTCTGAAACTTATATTATTACACAGGAAAATAAACTTTTGAGCAGCAGAAACGAACTGATAAACGCCAAAGTTGAAATCAATAGAATTACGGCCGAATATGCTGAAAAAATATCAAAATCAAGAAGTGATAAATTTACAGCATTAAGTACACAGTACGACACAGAAGCTCAGGTAAATAAGCTGGAAAATCAATACACCAATTATAAATTGAGAAACGGTTTATATTACATTACAGCTCCTCAGAGCGGTTATGTCAATCGTGCTTTGCTGGCTGGTCTTGGAGAAACTATTAAAGAAGGAACTCCAGTTGTAAGCATTATGCCGTCTAAATATGATATTGCTGTAGAAACTTACGTAGATCCTATCGATTTACCGCTTGTTCACCGCGGTGCAAAAGTTCGTGTCTGGTTTGACGGATGGCCTAGAATCGTATTTTCTGGATGGCCAGGATTATCATACGGAACTTATGGAGGTAAAGTCGTTGCGATAGAAAACTTTATTAGTCCAAATGGGAAATATAGAATTTTGGTTTCGCCAGATGGAGAAGATCGTCACTGGCCAAAAGAATTAAGTATTGGTGCCGGAGCACAAAGTATTGCTTTGCTCGAAACGGTTTCTGTAGGGTATGAAATTTGGCGAAACTTGAATGGTTTCCCGCCAAACTATTATAATTCTGGTGATAAAGAAGAAAAAGGAAAGGAGAAAAAATAAAATGAGAAATCTTGTAAAATTGCTTTCTTTCTTATTTCTGCTGAGTTTTTCTTCGCTTCAAAGTCAAAGCTTTAATGAAGAAGAATTGAGTTTCAGCGAGTTTTTGGGATATGTCAAAAAATACCATCCGCTCGTCAAACAAGCCAATCTTGAAGTAACCAATGCGCAGGCTAGATTAATGGCGGCGCGTGGGGGCTTTGATCCAAAAATTGAAGTAGATTACAATAAGAAAGAATTTAAAGGAACCGAATATTATTCCATATTAAACAGCAGTTTCAAAATTCCGACTTGGTACGGAATTGAAGTAAAAGCTGGTTTTGATGATACAGACGGACAATATTACAATCCGCAGAATCGTACACCAGAAGCGGGTTTAACATCGCTCGGAATCAGCGTGGCTTTAGGGCAGGGAATGTTTATCAATCAGCGAATGGCTGATGTGAGAGAAGGAAAACTTCAGGTAAAATTAAGTGATGCCGAAAGAAAACTAAAAGCTATCGCCGTTTTGTACAAAGCGAGTGAAGCTTATTTCGATTGGAGAAGAAGTTACAATGAAGCCGAATTGTATAAAAATTACTTAGGCTTTGCAAGTACGCGTTTTTCTGGTGTTAAAAAATTAATTGAATCTGGAGATTCGCCTGCAATTGACAGCGTTGAAGCTCGAATTACTGTGCGAAACAGAGAATTGAATGTTGAAAATGCAAATCTGAAACTAGCTAAAGCAAGACTTAATCTGGCTAATTATTTGTGGATTGAAAATGTCCCGGTTGAATTAGGAGATTTTGTAAAACCAGAGCAGAATTTAGGTCAGACGATTGAAGAAACTTTAAGAACAGATGCCATGATGGTCGATGTTGAATCGCTGGATTCGCATCCGAAAATACAATCTTTAGAAACTAAAATGTCTATTTTGGAAGTGAACAGGCAGTTAAAGGCAAATTCACTGCTTCCTAAAGTAAATGTTGGTTACAATTATATTTCAGAACCTCAATACTGGAATACTTTTAATGCCGATGATTATAAATTTAATATCGATTTTAGTTTTCCTATTTTCTTAAGAAAAGAAAGAGGGAATTTAAAAATGGCTAAAATTAAAATTCAGGATCTGCAGTTCGACATTGGGCAGCAGCGATTGGAACTTAAAAATAAAATAAAAGCACAGCAGACAGAAATCGCTTCTTTAAGAAGACAGAAAACTGTAATTGATAATCTTGTTAACGATTATATGACAATGCTGAATTCAGAAGAGAAACTGTTTTCATTTGGAGAAAGTTCCATTTTCTTAATTAATTCTAGAGAAAATAATCTAGTAAGTGCCAAATTATCTCAAATTAGTTTAGAAAATCAGTTTTATCTTTCTAATGCCGAGTTGTACAAAATATTGGCAAATCCAGATTAAAACAAATCAAATATGCAGTTTGCAATGACTGTAGTATATTAATTTTCAGAATTTAAATTCAAAAAAGCTTCAGATTTTTTCTGAAGCTTTTTTATTTAGAGAAATAATACGACCTTTCTCTTTTCATTTCTGAATTAAAATTAAAAGAAATAAATTAAACATGAAACAAGCAATTGTAAACGCTGTTGTGCATACTGGTGAAGAAATAATTGAAAATGGTGTCGTTATTATAGAAAACGGAATTATTATTTCGGTGCAAAGTGAAATTCCAAGTGATATTGAAAAAATTGATTTAGGCGGCAATCATCTCGCAGCTGGTTTTATAGATATTCAAATCAATGGCGGTGAAAAGTATTATTTCAGCCAGACTCCCAACGAAGAAACCATTCAGGATATTTACGATTCGAGCTTGAAATACGGCACAACACATGTTTTACCGTGTTTGATTTCTTCTTCAAACGAAACAATCTTAAAAGGAATTGAAGCAGTTCGCGATTACATAAAAAAGCATCATAATGGTGTTATCGGAATGCATTTAGAAGGGCCATTTTTAAATCCCTTAAGACGCGGCGCCCACAGTATCGATCATGTGCGAAAACCAACAAATGAAGAACTTAGGGAAATTATCGAAAAAGGAAAAGATGTAATAAAAGTAATTACAATTGCTCCAGAATGTTTTACAGAAGAACAGTTAAATATGCTGATCGAAAGCGGTATCACAATCTCAATAGGACATTCGACCATAACCCATAAAGAAGCGCAACCTTATTTTGCTAAAGGAATAAATCTTGTAACGCATTTATTTAATGCCATGACACAATTTGGGCATCGCGAACCAGGTTTAGTTGGAGCTGTTTTTGAAAATGAAGAAGTTTATGCTCCCGTTATTCTGGACGGCGTACATTGTGATTATGCGGCGGCCAAAGTGGCTTATAAACTAAAAAAAGATAAATTCTTTCTAATCAGCGACGCAACGTTTTTAGGCCGAAAAGTATCCAATTTTAAATGGGACAATTTTGATGCTCATTTAGAAAATGGTTTTTACAGAAATGAAGATGGCAATCTGGCAGGAGCTTCAATATCAGTGGCAGAAGCAGTACAAAATGCCTATAATCATCTTGAAGTTTCTGCAGATGAAGCAGTAAAAATGGCGGCTTCAAGAGTTGCAGCAGCAATTGGTCTGCAAGATAAAATCGGAAAAATTAAAGCTGGATTTCCTGCATCTTTTGTAAAATTCAATGCTGATTTATCTACAATCGAAACTTTAGATTTAACGTAAAATACATTTTTTTAAATCTTAAAATATAACTTTTAAGTACTGTAGTGACTGGATAATTTTACTTTTAGTACAATTTAATTTCATACTTTTCTTTCAATCTGTTTGTTTTTAAAAAGCATATTGATAGTTTTGTGTGCATATTTAACCCCCAAACCTACTTACTTAAAATGAGAAAAAAAACTCACTACATTGTACTTGCGTTACTTTCAAGTATAATTTTTGGCTGCAGTGACGATGGAGATTCGTACAAACCAAATTACCTTCCGAGCATTGATGCTACAGCTTTACCCGCAGAAAATCATCCGATGACCATGTTTGCTGATGACGAAGATCCAGCAAGAATGTACGATAAAACAGATCGATGGTTTAGAGTAAATGAGCCGCTGCAGGTGATTCAAAAAGGAAAAGATTCTGTACAGATTTCGCTTTATTCGCCTGTTGGACTTAACGATGTGAAAATTTATGCAAAACTGCCGAATTACGATAAGCGATTTTTGATTTACAGCTTTTCAAAAATTCCTGCTTTTCACCGCTCGTTTCATAAAATACCTTTAACAGATCAGAAAAATGATTATTTGTTAGAAACAGGAAATACGGTAACAATTGACAAAATCGAAGGATTCTCTTCTGGTGCAATTGAATTCTCTGTTGAATCTGAGGATCCATTATTTCAAAAAATCAAAAAGATCAAATCCAATCATTTAGTGCAGTTTAATGATTCGTATCATATTAACGATTTAGGTAAATACCTTCCAATGAATCCGGCTTTGGCAAAAGAAGCAATAACAATGATTATCAATTATTCTTACGCCTTAAGCCATCCGTTATATTACAGCACTTTTACCAATTTTGATAAATACAAGCAAGAGCAGGCTACTTTGGCGGGAACTGCTGTAAATGGGGCATTGAATTGGCACGGAAATGCTGAAGATGTAGACGGAGTTTACGATTATATTTCAAAAGAAGAAATTGAAAAAATATATTGGAATTATCTAGATAAAAGGACGCTTTGGATGGCAATGGTTGGAGGTGATTCTGCCTGGGGTGGAGGAAATCTGGCATCACAGTGGGAATCTGGATACGTTACCGGACATTGGTTAGGAGAAATGTCAGTTTGGTCGCATGAGTATTCGCATCATATTGGTTTCAGCCACAGCAGTAATTTAGCTAATAGCGGCGAAGGCGGAGGACAGCAGGAAATGCTGACTCATTTTTATAAATATTTGATTTATTTAAATGATCTTCCTTTTACAGATCCAGAGGTTTTACAAACTTATACAAAGACAAAATACCTTAACGGAACGTACAAAAAACCAGTATTTACCATTAATCCAAAGAATCCATTTTTGCTGAAATATAAAGGTGAAGGAAAATGGAATTAAAATATAAAATAGACATGAAACATATTTTGCCCTTAATTCTTGTACTTTGCTTTTTTACCAATTGCAGCAAAGACGATATTGAATCTAAAAATTACGATTACTATTATCCAACAGAACAAGCGACTCTAACCGCAGAAAATATTCCTGGAAGCACAGAAGCATTTGATCCTAAAGGAATAGCCGTTTCAAAAGATAAATTATACGTTGTTAATGGAAACGTTTTGGAAGTTTTTGATGCTCTTACTTTTACTCATATCAAAACCATTAAGGAATATGTAAAAGGAACAACTACAATTCCGCTAACGAGTTTGACTTCTGTTGCAGTTGACAATGGCCGTATTTATGTTGGAAGCACCGAATCCAGATTATTTGTTTTTGATGAGACCACAAATGCGGGAATCAGTACTGTTGGAAACGGACAATGGTGGAAGACTTTTGTACACGTTTTTGGCGTAGTTGTAAAAGACGGATTGGTATTCGTAAAAGAAAAAGAAAAGTCTATAAAAGTATTTGAAACCTCTCAGATTACAGAAACAAGCGATTGGGATTTACAGCCTCTCGCAAAATTAAACACATTAAATGGTTATACAGAAGTATATTCAATGGATGTATATGGCGGTAATCTTGTGGTAGCAGGAAGAGATGCAAGAAGCTATTTGTATTATAATATTGCCAATATTAAAGCAAATGCTGCGGCATCTTTAACAACTCCAATCGAGCCTCAGAAAACACAATTTGTAGATATAAAACCAATTGCTGTTTCTTTCAGCAAAGATTGGGCAGTGACTTCAGAAAATGTTGGAAGTGCTTCTTATTTAAGATTGTACCCAAAAGAAGATTTTATCAAACAAAATTATAAAGCAGTTGTAAACGCTTCAGATATTTTGGGACAGAATTCATTTGGAACTATTGTTGGAACGGCACAGCTTAATGATTTTATTTTTTTATCGGACAATACCAATAAGAAAATCAGAATTATAAAATTGAATAAATCTACTATTGCAGAACAGAATAATTAGGATTTAAATTCCAAAATAAAAAAAAAACAAATTCCAAATTCCATAATCAATTGGAGTTTGGAATTTTTTATTTGAAATCAAAAAGTCTATTAGATTGATAGGTTAATAAAAGTTTTAAGGATTTATAGCTAAAAATTAGAAATAACTATTTAAATTTGCACTCGCTATGAAGAAATATAACCAGAAAATGAATAATTATTATCATTGCAGCATGATGTGCTGTGCTGTTGTAATGGTATTTATTGATCTGGCTTAATATATAAAATGATAAAATTTATTTCCAAAAGCCTTTCATAACTATTTGAAAGGCTTTTTGATTTTAAAATGTAATTAAAGAATGATTGAATTAAAAAATGTAACCAAAACATTTCATCAGAAAGACAGAATTGTGGCTGCTTTATCTGATGTCTCGCTTAGAGTTCCTCCAGGGAAGATTTTTGGTGTAATTGGAACTTCTGGTGCTGGAAAAAGTACTTTAATTCGCTGTGTGAATTTATTGGAGAGACCAACTTCAGGAGAAATTATTGTGGACGGCAAAGCGCTTATGCAGTTATCAAATTCGGAATTGGCGATTGAAAGAAGACAAATCGGAATGATTTTTCAGCATTTTAATCTGCTTTCGTCACGAACTGTTTTTGAAAATGTTGCTTTTCCACTGGAATTAGCAGGAACTTCAAAAACAGAAATTAAAACGCGTGTTTTAGAACTGCTTCAATTAGTTGGTTTAGCAGAAAAAGCAAATGATTATCCTGCAAGTCTTTCGGGAGGCCAGAAACAAAGAGTTGCAATTGCAAGAACTTTAGCCAATAATCCAAAAGTGCTTTTGTGTGATGAAGCTACAAGCGCGCTGGATCCTGCTACTACAAGATCTATTTTAAATTTATTGAAAGACATTAACAAACGTCTGAATATTACTGTTTTATTGATAACGCACCAAATGGAAGTTGTAAAATCTATTTGTGATGAAGTGGCGGTAATCAGTCACGGAAAACTAATAGAGCAGGGAAGTGTAGGCGAAATCTTTGCCGATCCAAAACATGAATTGACTAGAGAGTTTATTTCATCTTCTTTACATATTGATATTCCATCCGTTTATCAGGAAAAATTAAAACAAGAAGATGACGGAACTTTGAATCCGTTATTGAAATTAGAAATGACTGGAAAATCGGTAAACGAGCCTGTAATTTCTGAAGTTTCAAGACTTTTTGATACTGACTTTAAAATTGTCAGTGCACAAATGGATCAGGCAGGCGATGTAAATTTTGGTGTAATGCTGATTGAATTATCAGGAAAGCGTGAAAATTATAGTGCCGCGATTCAATATTTTAATTCAAAACATATTAAAACAGAAATTATAGGTTATGTCTGATTCCATTATAGAATTATTGTTAAAAGGAACATGGGAAACCATTGTTATGACTTTTGTATCGGGATTTTTCGGTTTTTTACTGGGACTTCCAACGGGAATTTTATTATTCCTTACGCGTAAAAATCAAATTTTAGAACAGCCGGCTTTAAATAGAACATTATCTGTTTTAGTAAATATTTTTCGTTCGATTCCATTTATTATTTTAATCGTTTGGATGATTCCGTTTACACGCGCCCTTGTAGGAACTTCAATTGGTGTCAGTGCGGCATTAGTACCGTTAAGTATAGGAGCGGCTCCATTTATCGCCAGATTAGTCGAAAACAGTTTGTTAAGTCTTCCTTCAGGATTAATTGAAGCGGCAAGAGCTTTAGGAGCAACTCCACTTCAAATCGTTTACAAAGTATTACTTCCAGAGGCTTTACCTTCATTAATAAACGCTGCATCGATTACGTTAATCACGCTTGTAGGTTATTCTGCAATGGGCGGCGCTGTTGGTGCGGGCGGACTTGGACAAGTGGGCTATCAGTACGGATATATTGGTTATGATGCTGTTACGATGAATTCAGTTCTGGCATTATTGGTAATTTTAGTATTCCTGATTCAGTTTGCGGGAGACAGATTATCAAAGCGATTTGATCACAGATAATTATCAATTAAAAAATTAGAATTAAAAATTTAAAAATAGAATTGTCATGAAAATAAATTTCTTGAAAACAGCCGGAATTTTAGCTTTAGCACTTGTTGTAGCAAATTGCGGAAAAAGTAAAAATAACGATCCGCATTTCATAAAAGTTGGAGTAGCTTCTGGACCAGAATTAAAAGTAGCCGAAGCAGCTAAAAAAGTAGCAAAAGAAAAATACGGTTTAGAAGTGGAATTGGTTTCTTTTAACGATTATGTTATTCCAAACGAAGCTTTGAGCCAAGGAGATATTGATGCGAATGCTTTTCAGCACAAACCATATTTAGACGAACAATCGAAACAACGCGGTTACAAATTGGCGATCATCGGCAAAACATTTGTTTACCCAATTGCAGCTTATTCTAAAAAAATAAAAAGTCTTTCGGAATTGAAAAACGAAAGCACAATCATTATCCCGAATGATCCAACAAACGGCGGGCGTTCTTTATTGCTTTTGCAGAAAAACGGATTGTTGAAATTGAAAGACGGCGTTGGTTTACTTCCTAAAGTTACAGACATTGTTAGTAATCCTAAAAATTTGAAAATTTTAGAATTAGAAGCACCGCAATTGCCTCGTGCCTTAGACGACGAAAATGTTTCTATCGCTATTATCAATAATACTTTTGCTTCTGCAGCAGGATTAGTTCCTTCCCGCGATGCTTTATTTGTTGAAGATAAAGATTCTCCGTATGTAAATTTAGTGGTAAGCCGTGAAGACAATAAAAACGAAGAAAAAGTAAAACAGTTTTTACAAGCGTTTCAATCTGCTGAAGTAGAAAAAGCTGCTGAGCAAGAATTTAAAGGTGGAGCTGTTAAAGGCTGGTAATTAATTGTTAATTATGAATTATGAATTATTAATTATTAATTATGATTTCGCCCATAACTCATAATTTATAATTCATAACTCATAACTTTATAAAATAACGGGTTGATTTTGTAACGTTTATAGATTATTCCTTATTTAATTTAGGAAGATATTTCTAAAACAATAATCATGAGATCAATTTGGACAGGTTCGGTAAGTTTTGGTTTAATTAATATTCCAATTAAAATGTTTTCGGCGGTTGAGGAAAGCAGCCTTGATATGGATATGCTGGATAAAAAAGACCATGCAAATATCAAGTTTAAGCGTGTGAATGAAAGCACGGGTAAAGAAGTCGATTTTGCTAATATTGTCAAAGGATATAAAATTGACGATAAATATGTCATTTTAGACGATTTAGATTTTGAAGCCGCAGATGCCATCAAAACAAAAACTATCGATATTGAAAGTTTTGTTCTCGAAAAAGAAATTCAAAGTATTTACTATGAACAGCCGTATTATCTTGAACCAGACAAAGGTGCGATGAATGCTTACGGACTGCTTCGCGACGCGCTTCAGGCTTCAGGAAAAGTCGGAGTAACACGTTTTGTTTTAAGAAATAAAGAAAGCCTTGCGATTTTAAAACCTTATAAAGATGTAATTGTTTTAAATCGAATTCGGTTTGAGCAGGAAATTAGAAGTACAAGTGAATTAAAATTACCGCCAATGTCGAAAAAATCCACAAAAGAAATGGATATGGCCGAAAAACTAATCGATCAGCTTACTGAGAAATTTGATATTACAGGATTTAAAGACGAATATACTGCCAAACTTTTGGACATTATTAAAAAGAAAGCCAAAGGAAAACCACAAAAAGCTTCTCCAAAACTTAAAGTCGTGCACAAACAAAGTGACGACTTAATGGAAATGCTAAAAGCAAGTCTCGAAACTAAAAAGAAAAAATCATCTTAGCTGTTTTGTTTTTCTTCCAGCTTTAAAATAATCTTTTTAATATTGGCTCCTTTTGATAAAATAGGTTTCCACAAATCACCTTTTTTCTCAAAACGACTCAATACATTTTTAATAGTAAATTGTGAAGGATGCAGTTTTTCTGTGACTTCACTCCATTCTAAAGGTGTCGAAACTGTAGCGCCTGGTTTTGGACGAACAGAATAAGGCGCAGCCAAAGTTTGCCCGCGGCGGTTTTGCAGAAAATCTATATATAATTTGTTTTTTCTTTTTTTGATGCTTCGTTCAATCGACGTAATTTTTGGAAGTCTTGCATGAACTTCTTTCGCAATTAATTCGGCTAAAATTTTAATCGAATCATAATCGTACTGTGCTCCAAGCGGAATATAAATATGAAGTCCAGTAGCGCCAGAAGTTTTACAGAGACATTCCGTTTCCAATTCATCCATCACTTCTTTTACCACTAATGCTGTTTGTACAACTATAGGAAAATCATTTTCTGTAGCAGGATCTAAATCAATTACCAGCCAGTCTGGATTTTGAATATGCTTTATAGTTGAGTTCCACGGATTCATTTCTATACAGCCTAGATTTGCCATATACAAAAGCGTTTCTTTATCGTTACAAATCAAATAATTTACATCGGCATCATTCGATTCAGAGAATATTTTTTTGGTTTTCAGCCATTTTGGCGTTTTGTCCAAATCAATATCTTTTTGATAAAAACTAGGAGAATCAATTCCGTTTGGAAAACGATTCATAGATTCTGGTCGGTCTTTTAAGTACGGCAGCATAAGCGGCGCCACTTCATTATAATATTGAACGACATCGCCTTTTGTGATTCCGTCTTTAGGAAAATAGATTTTATTTTGGTTGGTTAAATGCAAAGTTGTTTTACCAATTTTCAAATCATAATCATTTTCAGTTTTATGTTCTTTTAAATCTTCCATTGCAGTTGTATTATCATTGGTTATTTTATTCTCTTTGATATTGCCAATGAAATTTACTTCGCTGGCTTTTTTGTCTATTCTCAATCCTAAATAAACGGGATGTCTCAAGTTTTTGTCCTGCGTCCATTCAGAATATTTTACCTGACAAACCACTTTGGGTTTAACCCATTGAATTTTGTCGCGTAAAGGCAATTTTTCCTTAAGTGGTGACTTATCAATAAAAAGAGGCTGTAATTTGGTATAAAGTTCTTTTAAAACCGATTCAGTAAAACCGGTGCCGCATTTTCCAATATATTGCAGTTCTTTTCCGTTGTACTGCCCAAGCAGAATTGCACCAAAATATTTTCTGGAATTTTTAGGTTCTGTAACTCCAATAATGATAGCTTCTTCTTCGTTAGAAATTTTAATTTTCAGCCAATTATTACTTCTGTTTCCTACGGAATATGAGCTGTCTGCCTTTTTAGCAATAATGCCTTCGCTGTTACTTTTTCGGGCATTTTCAAATTGTTTGATTCCGTCGCCGATTGTATGTTCAGAATAAAAAATATTCGAAAAATCATATTTATTAAATAAGATTTTAAGCAGTTCTTTTCGGTCAAGAAGAGATAAGTCGGTTATTGAATTTCCGTCTAGATTCAATAAATCAAAAACATAATATTTTAAGTTGCCAATTCCTGTTTTAAGATAATTTTGAAGCATTTGAAAGTCGGCTCGGCCCGATTCGTTTTCAACTACAACCTCACCATCGAGAATAACAGTATGATCTATTTTTTTTAATTCTTCTGCAATTGGTTTAAAATTAGTATCAAACGAAATTTTATTTCTACTAAATAATTCTACACTTGGTGGATTAACTACAGCAATTGTACGATAACCGTCATATTTGTTTTCAAAAATCCACTCTTCATCATCAAAAGGTTTTTCAGTAATATTGGCAAGCATGGGTTTTAAGAATCCTGCTTCAGCGATTTTTGTTTTAGGCTTTTTTTTTACGGCACTTTTAGTTTCGCTTTTTTCTTCGGATTTAGAAATTAACTTTTCAGATCTCTTTTTTAATTCATCCAAAGTTCTTTTAGAAATCACGGATTTATCGTTTTCTAAAACATCAGAATCAGAAGCGTATTTATCGTGTTTTTTAATCAACAGCCAGGCATTTTCCTGCTTTCCGTGAAGTTTTACCAGAGAAAATTCTCCTTTTAGTTTTTTTCCTTTTAGAATAAAACTTAAACGTCCTTTTTTAAGATCGGCCAGTAATTGTTTTTCATCAGATGCTGTTTTTTCATCAGAGGTATAAGTTCCATTATCCCATACAATCACATTTCCTGCCCCATAATTTCCTTCCGGAATAGTGCCTTCAAAATCTTTATAACTATAAGGATGATCTTCAACCATCATAGCAAGACGTTTTATTTCAGGATCCATTGACGGTCCTTTTGGAACTGCCCAGCTTTTTAAAACACCATTCATTTCTAACCTAAAATCATAATGCAAATGTGATGCGGCGTGTTTCTGAACCACAAAAATTAACTTGTCAGCCGATTTTTCGATTTCTCCTTTGGGCTCACGTGTTTGTTTAAAATCCCTTTTTTGGTTGTATTTAGACAGTGACATAAGTTTTCTTAGATTATCAGGGTTAACATAATAGCATAAAGTGCAGTCGCAACAATAGCAAAAATTATATGGGCAAAGAGCAGCTGAATATAATAACCTCTAAAATCAATTGGGGGTTGATGATGGGTCATTTTAAAAATGATTATCCAGCTGATTATGCCAATTATACCGCTGATAGCGCCTAAGATAAGAGTCGTTAACGGTGTAATTGGTGCAATATTCTTTACCCAAATAATGTGATATCCAACTACAAACAAAAAACCAATTGCATAATGCAATATCCATCCCCAATTTATTTTTGCTTGTGTTGAAAGTTCAATTTTCATTTTGTCAATAGCGTAACTCAAGAGTACCGGCTCTTTATACAATTCCCTGAAATTTTTAGACATTGCATAACTAAACCATGTCATGGCAGATGTTGCCGCAATAGATACTAACAATAGTTGTAAAATAGTATAAAGCATGATATAGGTGATTTAGAGACTAATTGATACCAAAGTTAGTTTCCAAATACCTTTTCTGCTTATAGGATTAGAATTACAAATTACATAATTGTCAGTATATGAGATACTTGTTCAAATTAGTTGTTGGAAGAAACTGTAGCTTCCAGACTTGTGCTTAATATTGTTACGGCTTTTTCCATTTCTTCTGGCTCCAAATTTCCAAATCCTAAACGGGTTGCAGTAAGATCTTTGGTTTGGTACAAAATGGTTTTCGGAAGGAATAATCCGTTTGTAGAGCATTCTTTCTGAAATTTTATAAGGTTAAAATCAGGAAGCCATTCTACCCAAATGGCTAAACCTCTCGGCGGTACTTTAAATTTAATTTTGCCTTTTAGTTTTTCACTAAGTAATGAAACAAAATAGTCTCTGCGTTCTTTGTAGATTTTTTTATTTTTTTTAGAAAGTCTATGCACTTCTCCTTCAGTAATCCAATCGGTTAAAACCTGTTCTTTAATAACATCAATTCCGGGTTCGAGAATGTTTTGATGTTTTTCAAGTTCTTTAATAAATTCAGAAGGAGCAGCAACAAAACCATAGCTGAATCCCGAAGGAAGTGATTTTCCAAAAGATCCTATATAAACCACACGCTGGTTAGAATCAAATGCTGCCAACGGTAAAACAGGATTGTTATCATAATGAAAATCAAAGTCATAATCATCTTCGAGAATCACAAATCCATACTGATTCGCCAATTCCAAAACTTCAATTCTCTTTTTAGCACTCAGTAAAATTGTCGTCGGATAATGATAATTGGAAGTAAGATACAAAACTCTGATGGTAGAAGTTTCACAGATTTCTTTTAATCGTTTGGTGTCAATTCCGTCTTCATTTACTGGAATAGAAATAATCTGTGCTCCAGTATTGGTCAAAGTCATATTGGACATGTAATAGCTGGGAGAAGCCACCACAACTTTATCTCCAGGACTTATGAGCACTTTTGTAACCAGATACAAGCTTATTTCGTGACTGCTGGTTGTAAGCAGGTTTGAAGTCGAAATTCGAATTCCCCTAGTAAGATTTAAATAATTGGAAAAATGGGTTTTAAAATTTAAATGCGATCGTAGCTCGATTTGTTCGTATGTTTTAGAAGTTTTTCGTCTCTTTAATTTAGAAACATAAAGTCTTGCCAGAACATCTGTTTGCACCAATCGCAAATCTGGCATTCCGTCATTAAATTGATAAGGCAGATTACTAATTTCTATTGGATTTTCGAGAATCGTAGAACGCTGAAATGTAAAACCAGTATTTAATTCAGATTGATTTTGGTCTTTTACAACAGTATATTCAATTTGTTTTTTTTGTTTTTGCTGTGATAAAATAAATGTTCCTTTATTCGGAAGCGTTTCAATCCATCCCTGCGATTCCAGATCCTGAAAAGCTTTAATTAATGTATTGCGATTGACTGCCAATACTTTGCAGAGTATTCTTGTGCCGGGAAGTTTTGTTCCTTCGGGAAGAAAACCAGTTTGTATGGCTTTGATAAATTCAAAAACAATCTGAAGATAAAGCGCTGTATTTTCTTCTGGTTTGAGCTGAATAAAGCTTTTAAAAGGAATTTCAACCGGACTATCCATAATTACAAAACTGGTATACTTGATTAGTACGGCAAGATACTACTTTTGCCAAAAAAACATTAACCAAATGAAAAAAATCTATTTTGCTGTTTTTACAGTAATTTGTACCAATTTTTACGCGCAGACCAAAAAAGATTCCATCAATAATATGGAGGAAGTTATAATTAATGAAAACCGTTTTACTACCCCAATTTCTAAACAAAATAGAAATGTGTATGTTATAACAAGTGAAACCATTAAAAAACTTCCAGGAAGAACGCTTCAGGAAGTATTACAATATGCTAACGGAGTTGACATTAGACAAAGAGGTCCATTTGGAACTCAAGCCGATATTAGTGTAGATGGCGGAAGTTTTGAACAGACGGTTGTTTTGTTAAACGGAGCAAAAGTAATCGATTCGCAAACCGCTCATAATATGCTAAACCTCCCTCTTCCGGTGGAAGCAATCGAAAGAATAGAAGTAGTGCGCGGACCAGCTGCGAGAGTTTTTGGAATTAACAGTTTAACGGGAGCAATTAATATTGTAACTAAAAAACCAACAGATTCTGGATTTTTGGTAAGTACTTATGCGGGGTCTAATTTTGAAAAAGATACTCAAGATACAGGAGATACTTTTTACGGAACAGGTGTTCAGGCAGGAGCTGTTTTAGGTAAAGAAAAACAACAGCATTTGATTTTTGCTTCTCACGATAAAAGTAACGGTTACCGTTATAATACCGCATTTGAAAACAATAAAATTTTCTACCAAGGAAATGTACAGATCAATGATTCTAATGAAATTTTAGGTTCGGCAGGTTACATCAAAAACGGCTTTGGAGCAAACGGATTTTATGCAGCGCCTGGAGATCGAAATTCTACCGAAATTGTGCAGACCACATTTGCCAATATTCAGTCGAAACATGCTATTACCGAAAATTGGAAAATTATGCCGAGAGTAACTTACCGCTATAATTATGATGATTACCGTTACTTAGGAAACTCAAATTTGAATGTTGGAAGAAGTCAGCATTATACTAATTCTATTGCTGGAGAATTGAATTCGACAGTTAAATTGTCTAAAGGCGAAATTGGTTTTGGCGCAGAATTTAGAAACGAAAATATTCATTCTACTAATATTGGCGATCACGACCGTGAGAATGTTGGAATCTATGCCGAATACAGAACAAGTTTTACAGAAAAACTAGACGTAAATTTAGGAACTTATTTAAATTATAATTCCGATTATAAATGGCAGGTTTATCCTGGAATTGATGCTAGTTATGCCATTACAGATGCATTTAAAATCATTGGAAATGTTGGAACAAGCCAGAGAATTCCATCTTTTACAGACTTATACTTAAAGCAGACAGGAAATATTGGTAACGCCGATTTAGATTCAGAGAATGCTTTTCAAAGTGAAATTGGTTTTAAATACAGCGAGCGATCTTTAAGTTTCAATGCGAATTATTTTTACAGAAAAATAAACAATTACATCGATTGGATGCGTAACTTAACCACTCAGCCTTGGCAGAGTCAAAATACGGGTGATTTAAAAACAAACGGAATTAATTTGCGAGGTAATTACAGATTTGATTTTTCTAAAGATTCAAGATTGAATATTCTTTTAGCATATACTTATTTAGATTCTCAATTTGAAAGTTCTCGTACCGAAGTATATTCTAAGTATCTTATTTCTTCGTTGAAACATCAAATAACAAATACAATCGATTATCAATACAGAGATTTTTCAGTATTGTTTGCAACACGCTTTGACGAAAGAATTACTGGACCTTCTTATTGGGTAAATGATTTTAGAATAAGTCAGACTATTCAAAAATTTACAATCTTTTTAGATGCTCAAAATATATTTAATGCCACTTATTATGAAGTAGGAGCGGTGCCTCTCCCTTCAAGATGGTTTACTTTGGGAGTAAAATTGGTTACTTTTTAGTTTTAAAAGCCTGTAAATCGAAATTTACAGGCTTTTTTATTGCTAATCAAACCAATTGCGGTTATATAAAATTCAATAGAAATATTGTAAAATAAACTGCTTTATAAGTAGTTACTTAGCTTTTGTAAATATTAAAACGTTTATTATGAAAGCTTTATTAAAATTAAAAGTCATACTTTTTGTAGTTGTAATTGGATTGCTGTTTTCTTGTAAAAAGAATGACGGCTACAGCGATCAAATAGAAACTTCCAGTGTTCCACTTGATACAACAAATACAGAACAAGTTTCTGATACTGCAACTACATCAACCAATATTGTAACTACTCAAACGCCAACATCTGCAAATGGTAATACAGATTCTTTAAGTACAGCCGGCAGAGGAAGCGGGCCAGGAGAAAGTGCACAAGATGGGTCTACCTACACGCCTTCAAAAGGAGTGCAAAAAGACAGTGTTAAACTGCAGACGGAAAGTGCTAAAAAAAGAAAGAATAAATAATTTATTCGGTCAGAAAAGTTAAAAACTCATTTCAAAACGAAATGAGTTTTTTTATGGAGTAAAGAATTTAAAGCTATTGTATTAGGAATTACTGTTCTAAAAATAAAAATTAATTGAAATTTATTTTAGAATTAAATAATTGTTTTTCAGAGTGTTTTAAAGGGTTTTGAGCAACTCTTAAAATAAAATTTTAAAAAATATTATTAAATACTACTAATTTGATAGAATTAGTATGTATATTTGTATCACAGAAAATTTCTGAATGATACTTATCCAGAAAGACCGAGGGAATAGGCCCATTGACGTCTTAGCAACCTGTTACCGAATAAGGTGCTAAATCCTTCCACTGTGGTGGACAGATAAGAAAGATTTCCTCCAAATCTGAATAAGATCATATTTTTAAACTTTTATTTTATTAAAATGAAAACCGAATCAATCTTATACTCAGGTTACGAACTTTTGAATTTAATTTTCGAAGAAAATAGTCTTGCTTTTTTCCGAATGTGAAGACATTAAATTCTCCCAATATTTTTATTAAACAGCATTTTCTAGAAGCCTTTGTGACTTTGGCCTAGAATTCTTTTGTCCAATCTTAAACTAAAAATCAAAATAAAATGAAAAAAATACTATTAGGCTTTGCGCTACTTTTTGGCTTTACGCAAACTCAGGCACAGGAAAATAATTTACAACTAAAAGGAACTGTTGTAGATACAGTTGTCAATTATGTTTATCTGCAAAAGTTTCATAATAAAATGTTTACCACAATTGATTCGGTAAAAGTAAAAGACGGAAATTTTAGTTTCAAAACTAAAGTGAAAACGCCAGAACTATATGGTTTAAGTGTGAATACAGAAAGCAGTCCTTTGTATATTTTTCTTGAAAAAAGCCCGATTACAGTAAAATTAAGTCCGAAGAAATATTACAGTAATTCTGTAGTCGAAGGTTCTGCTTCTCAAGATTTATTTGAAACTTACAAAAAATCAAAAGATGTAGAAATCAGTAAATTCATTACAGAAAATCCTAATTCTATTGTCTCGGCTTATGTATTGTACAGAAATTGGTCTTACAGATTATCGCCAGAACAAATAAGACAAAATATTGCCTTGCTCGATAAAACCCAGCAAAGTACTACTTACGTAAAAGAACTAAGAGATCTTGCCCTTGTTTTGGACGGATTAGCAGTGGGGAAAAAAGCTCCAGATTTTACTGCCAATGATCCTGAGGGAAAACCAATCCGTTTTTATGAAAATTTAAAAGGTTACACTTTAGTCGATTTTTGGGCTTCGTGGTGCGGCCCATGCCGAAGAGAAAATCCAAATATCGTAGCCGCTTATAAAGAATTTCACGATAAGGGATTCAATATTGTTGGAATCTCTTTGGATAAAAAGAAAGAAAACTGGATCAAAGGAATTCAGGATGATAATTTAACCTGGCTGCACGTTTCTGATTTACTTTTTTGGAACAGCGCCGTTGCGAAATTATACGGAATAAGAGCGATTCCTGGAAATTATTTAGTGGATTCGAACGGAATAATCGTAGCCAAAAATCTTCAAGGCGAAGAATTACAGTCTACACTTAAATCGCTTTTAGAGAAAAAAATATGAACGTTTTAAAAACGTAGAGTCAAGTCAAAATGCTTTACTCACCAAAAAATTAAAGTTCATCAATAAAAAATTTAGTTAATTTAAAATGATCAGGAAATGAATGCTATTGAGACAGAAACACAGCCAATTGAATTAGAATGTTACTTCTCTAAATTTAGAGAAAATACAGTAGGTATAAATCATATTTATAAATCGGTATATGGAAAGCAGAATCTGCTTTACGCCGACTGGGTTGCCAGCGGAAGATTATACAATCCGATCGAAGATATTATGCTTAATAAAATGGGCCCGATGATTGCCAATACGCATTCGCTTTCAAGTCAGACCGGAAAAACGTCTACTTACGCGTATCAATATGCCAGAGATATTATTAAAAAATCAGTTAATGCAAATGAATCTGATGTTTTAATCACAACAGGAACCGGAATGACTGCTGCTTTATCGAAGCTGCAAAGAATTATGGGACTGCGAACCAATAATGAAGCAGATAAACCAGTAGTTTTCATCACACATATGGAACATCATTCGAATCAGGTTTCTTGGTACGAAACAAATGCCGAAGTTGTGATTCTTCCCGCAGATGAAAATAATTTGGTCGACCCTAAAATTCTTTCGGAAGAAATTAAAAAATATGCCGGCAGAAGTTTAAAAATTGGTTCGTTCACAGCTTGCTCGAACGTTACTGGAATTATTACGCCTTATCATGAATTGGCTAAAATCATGCATCAAAACGGCGGACTTTGCTTTGTAGATTTTGCAGCTTCGGCACCTTATGTTAAAATCAACATGCATCCAAAAGATCCAGAGCAACAGTTAGATGCTGTTTTCTTTTCGCCTCATAAATTTCTTGGCGGACCAGGAACATGCGGTATTTTGGTTTTTAATGAAAAATTATACAAATCTGAATTCCCAGATAATCCGGGCGGAGGAAATGTAAAATGGACCAATCCGCTGGGTAAATATTGTTATAGCGAGGTCATAGAAGTTAGAGAAGATGGCGGAACGCCAGGCTTTCTACAAGTAATAAGAACTGCCTTAGCTTTAGAATTAAAAGATAAAATGGGAGTTTCAAACATTAAAAACAGAGAAAAAGAACTGCTTGATCTTTGTTTTTCAAGACTTCAAAAAATAAAAGGTTTGTCCATTCTAGGAGACCTTACAACAGAACGAATTGGCTGTGTTTCTTTTGTCATCGAAGATATTCACTATAACTTAATCGTAAGACTTTTAAATGACCGTTTCGGCATTCAGGTTCGCGGCGGGTGGTCTTGTGCGAGTACATATGCGCATTATCTTTTCAATATAAATGAAAAAAAATCGGCAGAACTTACTAATGAATTATTAGAAAGAAACCAGACTAATAAACCAGGCTGGGTTCGTTTGTCAATGCACCCGATTATGACAAACGATGAGGTTACATTTATATGCGATGCAATTGAGCAGATCGCTTTGCATTATAAAAAATGGAAGAAAGATTATGTCTATAATTCGGTTTCAAATGAGTTTGAAAATCCAGAAATAAAAGAAACAATTGCAGAAGAAGTAAATCAATGGTTTAGACTTGATTAAGATATTCTATTACTATCACAGATTAAAGCTAACAAGTTTTTTTTAAACCTGTTAGCTTTAGTGTTAGATATTATAAAAGTAATTAGAAGTATAGTATTCTAAGAAAATCAATAGAGGAAAATATGTTTTCGTTTGTTGCAGCGTGTAAGTAAAATATCTCAAAAAGTGTTTATATTTGAATGATTCTATTCTTTAAAGAACATTTAAAATTTCAATTTAATTCAACTCTGTATGAAGCTATTTTTTCTCAAGACAATGCTGTTTTTAATGTTCGTAACTTTTTTTTCCTGTAATACTAAAAACGAAAAACCCGAGCCAAAGCCTTATAAGGCTGGTGTAATTTTGTCTTTTGATGATGCGTACGTAGATGAGTGGGCTGAAGCCGATGCCGCTTTGAAAAAATATTCTTGGAAAGCGACTTTTAATGTCTGCAGAATAGATTCTATTGGAGAGCCTCAAATTAAAAAGCTTCTTCAAATGCAGAAAGAAGGGCATGAAATTGCGGGCCACGGTTATCATCATTATAATGCTGTGAAATTTGTACAAAAAAATGGAATAGACGAGTATATGAAGCAGGAAATAGAACCAATGATTGCTTCGATGAAAAGGAAATCTTTTAATGTTACTTCTTTTGCCTATCCTTACGGCGAAAGGTCTCAAGAACTTGATAAGGCTTTGTCGAGCAAATTTAAAATTATTAGAGGCAGGGCATTTGGAGGTGAAGTTCCTGAAAAGCAGGACAGTTATTTTAATAATTCAAAAATTGTATTTGCCTTTGATATCGATAACAGCCATATTCATTTTAGTATTCCATATCTTTTGGAGTTATTAGATTACGCCAAGAAAAATGATAAGATCTTGATTTTATGCAGTCACAAACCAGTTAAAAATGTAACCGAAAATTATCAAACCAAAATCGAAACCTTAGAATTTGTCTGCAAATACATGAAACTTAACGGACTTAAATTTTACACTTTATCAGATTTAGATAATTTACTTCCTGACGAATAATAGATTTTAAAGTTAAGCTTGATCAGTTTTTATTTATTATTACTTTGAGTTTATATTGTTGCAAAAAACAATCTTCAAATTTAATATTGTTGCAAATTATAACTTGCAACATCTTTGTAAAACAAACGGCGTTTTAAATTTATAATTTAGTATAGAAATAATTTACTGCTTAGTTCCTAAAAGAAATTTTATGGAATTATTTTCTTCTCTTAGAGACTGTTAATCATAGATTAAAAGTGTAAAAATTTATATTTTAAATTCTAAATTATGACTGTGCCTGAAGAATTATATAATATCAAATTTGCGGAATATTTTGAATCTATGAAAGTTCTCTACTTAACAAATGATAAGTTTAGAACCATCTGTGATGATTATTGCAGTAATGTTGTCAATGCACAGGTTTATAAGAAACGGTTTGAAAAAAATTTTCGACGTAAGCTGGAATGTGAAAATTTATCAAAAGAACTAGAAGAAGAAATATTGTTTTTTATGATAAGAAGCACAGATGAATCTTAAAAATGGAGACTCTATTTCAATCAATTTTTTACATATACTTTTTAAAAATTTTATAAAAAACATTTTCTAGATATTTAAGTTTTCGGCAGCAGAATGCTTTTTAAGAGTTTTATTTAGGATTTAGCTTTCTATATTGTTTAAATTTGGAATTCCCAATAGAATTTTTAAAAATGATACCACGATTATTTTTTTTATGGCTTTTTTTGCTTCCCCTTACTATTTATTCACAGTCAACACAAGAACTGATAGATAGTGTAAATACTACTAACAATCATCAGAAAAAAGTAGAACTGTGTCGCAAAATTGCATTAAGATTACAAAAAACAGATTGGGAAAGAGCTATAAAATACATAGAACTGGCTGAGACTGAAGCTAAAAAAACAAAAGAATCTGAACTTACCTTGGCTGGTGTTTATATTACATCAGGCAAAATGTATTCTGCGAGAGAGGTATTAGATGTTGCCCTTCAGTATTATTTAAAAGCCTATGATATCTACAAAAAAAATGGAAACCTTGAAGAAGCATCCAAATTAGAAAACAATCTTGCGATTATCTATGCACAAGGGAAAAATAAAGAAAAAGCACTGCAATGTTTCTTAAACGTATATCGTTTTCAAAAGTCAAAAAATGATGCTGTAAAGCTGGTCAAAATTTTAAATAATATAGGGACTTTATATCTCAGTCGAAATTTAGATTCTTCATTGCATTATTTTCATAAAGCCGAAGGACTAAATAAAAGTTTAAAAAATGATGATCTAAAGGTTTACGTATACACTAATCTTGCAAGAGCATATGTTTTGAAAAAAAATAAGACACAAGCTGATGAGTATTTTGACAAAGCTTTTTCTTTATTGAGCAATCGTGTTGATGATTTACTGCAGGCTTTTGTATATCAGTCTTTTTCTGAATATAATTTAAAAGAAAAAAACTATGATACCGTAATTGTAAACGCAAAGAAAGGTTTAGAATTATGCAGCGAAAATGTATATAGTTCTTCTGGTTTAGACCTCAATAAAATGCTTTATGAAGTTTATGTAATTAAGAAAGATTATAAAAATGCTGTTTATTATTTTCAGAAATATAATGCCATTAAGGATAGTATAAATATTGAAGAAAAGACAGTAAACATTGAAAGAATAAAGCTGGAACAGGATTACAAAGCCAGAACCCAGATAAAGATGCTTATTGAGCAAAAAAAGCGATTTAAATATTATGTAGTTGGTTTAATATTGGTTATCGGGATATTGATTTTAATTATTTTACTGATAAAATACCGCAACAAGAATATTAAAAATCAGCTTGAAAAAGAGAAATTAAAGACAAAAATGCAAGCCTTAAACGAAAGTTTGGAAGCCAAAAAAAAGGTTCTCATAGGAAAGGCAATGGCAGAAATACATCGTACAGACAGCATTAATGAAATCCTAACGGATCTTAAACAGATTAAACTCAAAACTGTTAATAAAGAAATGCAGCAGGCTATTGATATAGTTTTAAAGCGTCTTGAGAAGAATTTGAATACAGACATCTGGAAAGAATTTGAAATAAGTTTTGAGCAGGTTCATAAATCTTTTTTCGACAAATTAACGGAGGATTATCCTTCTCTTACTCCAAAAGATCGAAGATTATGTGCACTTTTATATCTGGATTTAACCACAAAAGAAATCTCTCAAATTACAGGACAATCCTTTAAATCTATCGAAAATGCCCGAACGAGACTGCGTAAAAAGTTTGATTTAACCAACGAAAAGGTAAATCTCTCCACTTATCTCAATACAATTTAACGTATTTAACATCATAAAATAAACCAAGCTAATGATCTGATTTAGTTTGGTTTATTTTTTTTTGAGTGCTTTCTGGGTGGAACTTTTCTGCCTCAGAGTGTTTTTGCAATAGTCCTTTTTTGCATAAACACATAATCTCCATTCTACATTTACCAAATCGATTAGCGCGCAGATCGAAGTAAATAAATTAGAATGAATAGGAAGAAAAAAGATATCCCTCCTAAAAGTTTAGAACAACTCTTAGAAGAAACAGAAACAAAAAAGAAAACCCTTTTAAAAATTCTAGAAAAAATAACAAAAGAAAATCCTAAAGATCAAACTCCGAATTGATTTTTAAAAACTGCTTTTATGGTTTTGCTATGAGCCATCGAAGTGGAATATTTATTAACCAAGCATACTATATTATTAATTTTTAAATTTAAAACGAATGAACCAAATTTACTTTAAAACCAAGTATTTGTTTGTTTTGTTAGGTCTCTTTGTCTGTTCCGTAGGAATGGCTCAGTCACCTGTTCCCAACAAACTAAAGGGCAATGCAGTAATGGCATTAGGATCACCAACTTTGAGCAGGACAAAAGATAAGGTTTCTAAAAATGCCAGTGATTCATATTCAAGTCAGAATAATGATGCTGCAAATCTTCTCACTCAAAAAGAAGAAAAAATAAACGGAATAGAACTTTCTGATGCTGAAACTGAAGCAGTAAAGAAGAAGGAACAGGAAAGCCAAAAATTATACGGACAAAATCTAAGTAGTACGGTACAAAAAACAAATCCGCAGGATTCAGTTAGTACAAAGGTTAAGTCTTTTGCAAAAACTGCAAACGTAACGGCTAAAAATATATTTGAGGTTAAAAAAGGAGATTTTGATTTAGCTGCGTCAGATAAAATGCAGGTAAAATCAGTTTCTGATACTCATGGCAGAACAGTAGTTACGTATCAGCAAATGCATAACTCGGTTCCTGTTGAAGGAGCAATTTATAAGGTTAGAGAAAATAAAACTAAAATTGATGCATTTGGGGCTACGGCTAAGAAATTAACCGTAAGCAGCAATTATAAAATAAATGCAGCGACAGCTTTAGACAATGCGCTTAAAGCTGTAAATGCACAGCAATATATTTGGGAGAGTAAAAAATTAGGTTCTTTAGTTAATAAAAACATTAGCACAAAACCACAGGGGGAGCTGGTTTATGTTGGACCTAATTTTTCTTCTGAATTAAAAGAATATTACCTGGCTTGGAAATTTAATATTTATGCGACAAATCCGCAATCAAGTCATACCATTTATGTAGATGCAAATACAGGAAAAATAGTTTTAAACCTTGATTTAAGCCGTGATGCTGCTTTTGGCGATCAGAGTCTAGGAAAAGGTAAATCAAGATATGCTGGAGAAGTAGTTTTTAATACCAAGCAATACGCTGACGGATACAGACTAGAAGGTCTGCAAGGTAAATATAAAGTACCAATGGTTACTTGGAATATGAACCATGCCGAGCATGCTGCAGATGAGGTAATCACAGAATTTGTTGATGAAGATAATATTTGGAATGAACTGCATAACAAAGATCACGATGAGGTTGCTATGGATATTCATTGGGGTATGCAGAAAACCATAGAATATTATGGTGAAAGGTTTAATCGAAATAGTATCGATGATAAAGGAATGACCATTATTGGTCTTGCGCATTTAGGCACTAATGTCGAAAATGCTTCATGGACTGGCGGATGGGCACAATTTGGAGATGGTTATGGTACACCGTATGTTGGTTTAGGAATTACAGCCCACGAATTAACTCACGGTGTAACAGGTTTAACTGCCGACTTAATCTATCAGGGAGAATCAGGAGCGATGAATGAATCTTTCAGTGATATCTTTGGTACGTGTGTTGAATTTTATGTTGGAAAAGACAAAAAAGAAGATATTTGGATGCTTGGAAGTGAACTGTACACTCATGGCAGTATGAGAAATATGGGTAACCCAAAAGCGCAGGGTCAGCCTGATACTTATGGAGGAATAAATTGGGTAAGTCCAACAAATGTTAGTTACGATAATGGCGGCGTGCACATTAACAGCGGTATCACGAATTATTGGTTTTACCTTTTAAGCGAAGGCGGTCAGGGTGTAAATGACCTTAATAATAGTTATGATGTTAAAGCTATTGGTCTGACTAAAGCAGAGAAAATTGCCTATATAACACTTACAGAGTATTTGTCGCCTTCTTCAAACTTTAGCGATATGCGTCAGGCAACTTTAATGGTTACAGAAGATTTATACGGAATAGGTTCTGAAGAATACAAACAAGTTAGTAATGCCTGGTACGCAATTGGTATTGGAACTGCTTATGCAGATAAACAAATAGCACTTGTTTCTGTTGAAAATCCTGTGGCATCCTGTGGTTCTTTAAAAGGAGATGAGCCTTTTTATATTAAATTTAAAAATACAGGCTCAACTGTAATTAAAGCAAATGAGGTTTTAAATTATAAGTTGAGATTAATGGTGCCAGGTTTTGGCGGCAGATTGAATGAAATTTACGGCAGTAATGGCGTTATTAATTTTGATAAAGATTTGGCATCAGGCGAAGAAACGATTGTAAAAATTCAGGAAAAACTTCCTTACCTAATAAGCACAACGAAGTTAAACTATGTAGAAGTTAAATTTGATTTTGCTCCAGTTACAGAATTTGGCGCAAAAGATGGAATTTCTTTTACTACAAGTTTTATGGTTGTTCCAGAGCAAAAAGATTTTGATCTTAAAGTAGTAGGATTAAATCTTCCGGAATATACCGGCACTTCGCTGTCAGCAAATCATGCACTAACAGCAACGATCTATAATGTGGGCTGTAAAGATATACCAGCAGGATCTCAATTAAAAGTGGGTTATGCAGATACAGCTCCAGGAAGCGAAACCATCTGGAAAGATATAACGTTAAGCACTGCATTTAAAGGAAATACAGAAATGACAATTCCTTTTGATGGCACAATTGATTTATCAGCAGCAGGTCTGCATACTTATGAAGCTTTTGTATCATACAGCCAAGATCCTGTAGCGGCTAATAATAGTGCTATAAGTGCTTCGTACAGCGGTATTATTACTCAGTTTCCTTACAATCAAAATTTTGAAAGAACACCGGGAGGCTGGTATTCAAAATCACTGGCTACCAATCAAAAATTTATATGGCAGGCATCTTCTTATTCATTTAGAGATACAAAATCGAAATATTTGTGGGCTACTGAAAACCTTGCAAATGCTTCTGAAAGAATGGCTTTGAATGCTGATTTTACATTACAATCGCCAGTATTCGATTTTAGTAATGTTGCCTCTCCGTATGTTGAGTTTGATATTATTTCATTGTTTCACAATGGATATGATGGATTAGTGGTAGAATATTCTGAAGATAATCAAAACTGGAAAAAAGTTACCGGTATCGATTATCCTTCAACTTTACATATTTATGACGATGGTGTATTGTCAGGCCCATGGTTTACTGGAATTAATAATGATTTTAGTAAAAAGCCAATTGGTATTCGCTTAAGTGAACTTGCAGGTAAAAAAGGAGCGATTCGTTTTCGTGTTGCTACAGATGATTATAATGACGGATTCTTAGGAGCCTTTATAGATAATATTCATGTAGATAATGCACCTTATGACTTAGTGCTTTTAGATGCAAAAATAGATGCTGGAAGTTGTAAAATTGACAATACTAATACAACAATAACTACTAAAATCATCAATAATTTTGCGACAAAAGCAGAGCAGGTAAATGTTGCCGTAAAAATTCTTGATAATTTACAAAATGAAGTTTATTCAAAAACAGAAAAAGTGGCATTGGCATTTACTAAGTTTAGAGATACCATAACGTACGCTATTCCGAATATTGATTTAAAAAGCATTGGTACTAATACCATTAAAGTTTCTGTATTTCCTGATGATATGACTCAGGATATCAAGCCAGAAAATAATACTTACACTTTTGATTACGATAATTGGAACAATGAAGATGAGAAAATAGCTGTGCTGCCTTATACAATGGATTTTGAAGATGCAGCTGGATATAAAGGATGGAGAACTTTTGAAAACAAAGGAGCTGCAGGCTGGAAACTCGGAACAGATTTAGATCTAAGGTCTCCAAGTTTTTACCTAACAGAGCATACAAAATTTATGGCCAGTAACGATGATATTTGTAACTGCGACGCTGCAAATGATATGTTGACTTCTCCTGTGCTGGATTTGACCAATTACAAAGAAGCACACTTGACATTTGATGCCTTTGGAGATGGCGCTGGAATTTCTGACGGATATGTAAAAGTAAGTACAGATGGTGGTAAAACGTGGGAACAGGCATTTAAAATGTATTACATTAATAACTGGATAGAATATCACGTAGATTTAACTCCGTATGCAGGAAAACCTTGTGTTATTGTAGCATTCCAGCACGATGATAATGGGTTATTTGCTAATGGTTTTGCAGTAGATAATATTAAGATTACAGAGAAATCAGAATATGTACAGTTATCTGATTTAAGTGTACCTGAAATTGTTTACGAAGATGCACCTTCTCACCAATTTTTTATAGGGGCAAGAAATGTATTTTATAAAAAAGTAGAAAAAGCTTCGATAGAATATCAAATTACCCAAAATGGTAAAGCTGTGGGAGAGCCAATTGTTTTAGAACGAAATGATCAGATCCTACAGTATCAAACAATTGTTTACACATTAGATGGTCTTCCAAAGTTGGAACCAGGAAATTACGAAATCAATGTAAAAGTAATTACAAACGGCCAGCCAAAAGCTGAAGCGGCAACTCTTACAAAATCTTTTCAGGTCGTGGCTAAGGCACCAAATCTAGATATTGAAACTTTTTCAAGTGTAGCTCAGGGTTCAATATTTGGAACAAATGGTTACACTTCAAATCAAAGTGATGATAATTATCCTTGGAGAGCTGTTCCAAAGCCAGATAATACAAATCTGACATTGCCGAAAAAAGATCATACAGGAGATGCTTTAGGAACAATGCTTTACAATCAGCTTGAATATTATGCAATTAATGGAGAAATGGTTTCGCCAATGTATAAGTTATCTGAAAATGCAACTTCTTTAGAATTTTACTATGCAATGCAATGTAATTATAGGAACTCATTCAGCATAGATATTAAAACTCAAGGTGGTGAATGGACTGAAATATGGAAAGACGCTAAACAAGGAACTTATTCAGATACTGAATGGCAAAGAGGAGCAGTAAACGTAAGTAAATATGCAGGAAAATCTGTAATGCTTCGACTTAGACATGCTAAAGAAGGCGGATATTCTTATATGGTTTTAGATGATTTAAAAATAATCAGCGAACCTGTTTTAGATGTATCTGTGCAAATAATGTCACCAAAAGATATATGCGGCGGTTCTGAATTTAAAGTAAAGCTGACAAATGAAGGACAAATTGCAATTCCTGCAAATAGTATTCAATTAGATGTAGAATATATCAACACAAATGAAACTATTTCAGAAGCTATTGAAGCTGGAATTCTAGTTGGCGAAAGCGTAGAATATATTTTAAAGAAACAGCCTAAACTTGATAACAGCGGAGATTCTCATGTGTTTAATATTACCGCCAAATTGGAAAATGACGGTATTGCACAAAACAATAAAGTCGAAAATTATCTTTATCAAGGAACAACATCAGATTTTAAAATATTTGATAGTCCAGTAATTCATGGATATGCAGGCAAAAGCTTATATATTGATGCCCAAACTAATTTTAATTCAGATAAATTAAAAGTTGCTTCATACAAATGGAGTACAGGTGAAGTTACTAATGGTATCGAAATAAATAAAGCTGGAGATTACTCTGTAACAATAACAACCAAAAACGGATGTACACTTACAGAAAAGATTACGGCAACATTTGATACTTTCGAATCTGACTTAGTTAGTGGAGCTGTCTGCGGCCCTGAAGTTGTTTTGAATCCTGGAAACTATAAATCATACGAATGGTTTGATGGTTCAACAGAGCCAACTTACAAGACAACAGAAAGCGGCGATTATTTTGTAACGGTTTATAATGAAAATGGAATTGGTAAAACTTTTAGTACTACGATTTCAATTTTGGAGAACAACATTGTACCAGAAATTCAGGTTGTGGGAGAGAAGAAATTAACAACTTCGGTTGAAGGAACATCTTACCAATGGTTTTTAAATGAAAGACCAATACCAAACGCAACTGAAAAATCTATAATTACAATTTGGGAAGGAAATTACAGCCTTCAAGTAACAAATAATAATGGATGTAATAGTATGTCAGCACCATTTGACTCAAAAGGTATGCTTGTTGGAAAAATAACAAATCCTTTTAGAGTATTCCCTAATCCAGCTGTTGATAATGTAAACCTATTTTTAGCTGAAAAGATTGATGGGCAGGCAGAAATCAAAATGTATGCAATGGATGGTAAAGCTGTATGGAGTAAAACGTATTCAAGTATTCCATCAAACGTAAATCTAAGCGGATTAACTTCTGGAGTTTATGTTTTAGAGTGCGCTGTACAAGGCAAGAAATACACAGCTAAGGTTATTAAAAAATAACAAATTAAGATAGAAATACGGCAGCTTTCGTTTTTTGAGAGCTGCCATTCTCAAACAAATATTATCTATGAAAAAATATATGCTTATATGCACACTCTTTTTAGGTGTGACTGTTATGGCTCAAACTGAAAAAGTCAAGCTCGGTGTAAAAGCGGGTTTAAATTTAGCAAATCTTACTTTTGATGAAAGTGAATTGAATTCATCAAGCAAAACGGGATTTACTGCAGGATTAATGGTCGAAATTCCAGTGGCGAAAAACTTTTCAATTCAACCAGAATTATTGTACAGCCAGCAGGGAACAAAAATCTCCTTTTCTGATCAGGATGTAACCAATTCCAATTATAAAAGCACAATAGACTTAAACTATTTGAATATTCCTGTAATGCTAAAATATTATGTGCTAAAAGGATTAAGTGTGCAGGCAGGACCTCAAATAGGAATACTTCTAAAAGCTAATAATGAATATCACGATAATTTTTTAGGTTACGACAATCATGAAAATTTAGATTTGAAAAAATACTCAACAGGTATTGATACTTCTGTAAACTTTGGATTGGGTTATCAATATAAAGATAAGTTTTACACAGACCTACGATATAATCTATCATATTCTAATGTTTTTAAAGAAAGTGATGTCAGTTATGTTATCAATAATGACATGAAGAATAGAGTTTTCCAAATAACGATTGGTTATTTTTTTAAATAACGTGAATTAGTAAAAAGCGGTTTAATTAAGTGCATAAAAAAAGCCTGTAAACAAATAGTTTACAGGCTTTTTTGTGGAGTCGCCGGGAATCGAACCCGGGTCCAAACAAGCAACTAAAGAGCTTTCTACACGTTTATTTCCTGATTAGATTTTCGATGTTAAGCTAGGCCAGAAACAGCCACCGAACACTTATCTTCTTAATTTTCGAAACCCACCCGAAGCTCATGGGTATCTAGGTTTATTTTTACGGTTCTCCTTGACGGAACGCCACAAACCAAGGCTTTCCAGGAGAATCCAGCTTCTCTACCTTGTAGAGACGTGGCGCAATCTTACTATGATTCGGATTATGCAGCTAAAGCGTAATTATTTTCGCCGTGTAAAAGTTCGAGATCTTATATTTACGAGCAAGGTCTCAATGCTCGACGTGCTTACTGTTCAATTCGACTTGCTGTCAAAACCAGTCGACCCCAAAAATAGGATTGCAAATTTATGCTATTTGAAATTACTTTATGCTAAAATTTTCAGAAAAATTTTCTTATTCTTCGTCTTTAAAATTAAAAGGATAATCTCCAAAAATCGGCGCTAATTTGCGAACTGCATAAGTGTTTCTTGTCATCTTATTGGAAAGCGCAATTATGGTAACTCCTTCTTTCATTAAAGTAATATACGACGAAGTATTGCCATGCCACCAGCCATTATGAAAGTAAAAATTCTGACCAGTTTCCCAATTAATCATTCTAATTCCAAGACCGTAATTTTTAGTCCCTTTACGTTCGTTGCTATAGCCTGTATAAACTTGTTTCAATAATTCAGGTTTTAAAAAGTCAGGTGATTGTCTCGCGCGGTCAAATTTTAAAAGATCTCGTGCCGTTGAAAATACATTTTTGTCTCCGTACACATTATCCAAATAATCGAAACCAATTTCTACACCGTTTCCTTTGTAAGAAGGAACAATTTTCTTTCTGTCCTTATCATCGTCAAAAACATAAGTATGCGTCATTCCTAATGGTTTAAAAATCATCTGAGACATCGCCTCTTTATAACTTAAACCAGTAATTTTCTCAATAATAAGAGCCAGCATTGCATAATTGGTATTGCAATAACTAAAACGTGTTCCAGTTTTAGATTCCAAACCAATGTCTTTTGTTGCTAAAATATTCAGAATGTCTTTGTTTGTTAATTGATTATGTCTATCCCAAACAGATTTATCTCTATCTGTAAAATAAGCATAATTACGCATTCCAGTACGATGGCTTAAAAGCATTCTGATTGTGCAGTCTTCGTATGGAAATGTCTTTAAAATAGTATTTACCTTCTGGTCCAAATCAATTTTACCTGCATTTACGAGTTTTAAAACCGCTGTAGCTGTCAAAACTTTACTGACAGAAGCAATTTGGACAGGCGTTTCAGGTGTTATTTTAGTACCTTCATTTTTATTAGCAAACCCATTATATCTTTCAAAAATAATCTGGCCGTTTCTTGCCACTAAAAAACTGCCATTCATAGAATTATTAGGCCAGTTTTTATTGTAAAAATGATTAATTCTACCAACAACCGAATTTTTATAGGTCTGTGAAATTTTCTTTTCAGCACCTAACGGCTTCATTTTAGGTAATGTATCTTCGACTGTACGAGTAGTATCTGTTTGTGTATTTTTGTTTTTACCACATGAACTCAAAACTAGAATTGAGAAAAGTATTTGTGGTATCTTTGTTTTTTTAAGGAAAATCATTTGCATCGTTCTTTAAAAACAAATATATCGAATTCAATTTTGTTGTTTTCTCAATTTATACAGTTTAATTTACTCTTTTTAACATAATTTTAAGAGTTGTAAATTTTATTTGTTTGTTTTTCAGCTTGTAACGTTTTTGAAGCATTCTAAATAGTATTTTGGAAAGAAAAATTTAACTAAATTTGTTATATTTGAAACAAATACAATATAAAAAGTTATATTATTGAATATTAAAATCATTTATAAATGAAGTTTGGAATCATAAAAGAAAGAAAAAATCCACCAGATAGAAGAGTTGTATTTGCTCCAAATGAACTCACAAGATTAAAACAGCTTTATCATGATGCTTCTGTAAAAGTAGAAAGTTCGGATATTAGAATATTTTCTGATGAGGATTATAAAAATATGGGAATCACCGTTACTGAAGATGTTTCAGATTGTGACGTTTTATTTGGTGTGAAAGAAGTTCCTGTCGAAGATTTGATTCCAAACAAAGCCTATTTCTTTTTTTCTCATACGATTAAAAAACAGCCTCACAATAGAAAATTATTGCAGGCAATCTTAGAAAAAAATATTGATTTGTATGACCACGAAACCATTGTTGACGAACATGACCGCCGTTTAATTGGTTTTGGACGTTATGCTGGAATGGTTGGTGTTTATAACGGAATTCGTGCTTTCGGAATTAAATTCGAGTTATTTAAGTTACCAAAAGCTGAAACACTTTCAGGAAAAGAAGCTCTGATAATGCACTTAAAACGCATTACAATGCCGGCCTTAAAATTTGTAATTACTGGAACTGGAAAGGTTGGGAGCGGAGCTAAAGAAATTTTGGATGCTATAAAAGTAAAAGAAATTACGGTTGATAATTATTTGACGAAAAAATATGCGCAGGCAGTTTATGTGCAGCTTGATGTTTTGGAGTATAACAAAAGAAAAGACGGACAGGTTTTAGATTTTAATGATTTTGTAAATCATCCAGAAGAATATGAATCTGATTTTGAAAGATTCACCAAAGTGTCTGATATTTACTTTGCAGGACATTTTTATGCCAGTAATGCACCAATGATTTTAACTAAAGAAATGCTGAATGCCAGCGATTGTAAGTTAAAAGTCGTGGCAGATATTTCCTGCGATGTAAATGGACCGATTGCGAGTACAGTTCGTTCTTCGACAATTGCAGAGCCTTTGTACGGATATTTTCCTTTAGAAGACAAAGAAGTTGATTTCTTCCATCCCGCAGCAGTTGCTGTTATGGCAGTAGATAATCTTCCATGCGAAATTCCAAAAGATGCCAGCGAAGGTTTTGGGGAACAATTTATGGAACACGTAATTCCAGCTTTCTTCAACGGTGATAAAGACGGAATTCTAAAAAGAGCCAAAATCACAGAAAACGGTAAATTAACAGAGAGATTCAGTTACTTACAAGATTATGTCGACGGAAAATGATTTTTTAATTGTGAATTGTGAATTGTGAATGATTAATGGTTAATTGTGAATTATAAAAGGTTATAAAAAAAAGGATTTCTCAATCTGAGAAATCCTTTTTTTTATAATAGTTACCATCAACCATCAACCATCAACCATCAACCATCAACCATCAACCATCAACCATCAACCATCAACCATCAACCATCAACCATCAACCATCAACCATCAACCATCAACCATCAAAAATTTAAACCATCTCCTCAGGTTTCACCCAAGCATCAAAATCTTCTGGAGTTACGTAGCCTAAACGAACTGCTTCATCTTTTAGAGTAGTTCCGTTTTTGTGTGCGGTTTGTGCGATTTCGGCAGCTTTGTAGTAACCAATTTTAGTATTTAAAGCTGTAACCAGCATCAATGAATTGTCTACTAATTCTTTAATGCGTTTGTGATTCGGTTCGATACCTTGCGCACAATGTTCATCAAAAGAAACACAAGCGTCTCCTAATAATTGTGCCGATTGTAAAAAGTTAGCTGCCATAACAGGTTTGAAAACGTTCAATTCATAATGCCCCTGCATTCCTCCAACGGCAATTGCCATATCGTTTCCGATAACTTGTGCGCAAACCATTGTAAGAGCTTCACATTGCGTAGGATTTACTTTTCCAGGCATAATAGAAGATCCTGGTTCGTTTTCAGGAATGTGAATTTCGCCAATTCCAGATCTTGGCCCTGAAGCTAACATTCTAATATCATTCGCAATTTTATTTAAAGAAACGGCTAATTGTTTTAAAGCGCCGTGAGTTTCAACAATTGCATCGTGTGCAGCAAGAGCTTCAAATTTATTTTCCGCTGTTACAAACGGATGATTCGTAAATTTTGCAATATATTCAGCTACTTTTACATCGTAGCCTTTTGGTGTGTTTAGTCCTGTTCCAACCGCAGTTCCGCCCAATGCGATTTCAGATAAGTGCGATAAAGTATTTTTAAGAGCCTTTAAACCAAAAGCTAATTGCGCGGCGTAACCAGAAATTTCCTGGCCTAATGTTAAAGGTGTTGCATCCATTAAGTGTGTACGGCCAATTTTTACAACATCTGCAAATTCTGCTGCTTTTTTAGCTAAAGTAGCATGCAGTTTTTCTACTCCAGGAATGGTTGTTTCTACAACCATTTTATAGGCTGCGATATGCATTCCGGTTGGGAAAGTATCGTTTGATGATTGTGATTTATTTACATCGTCGTTAGCTTTTATGAATTGTTCGCCTTCGCCAATTTCAAAACCTTTAAGAACCTGTGCGCGATTTGCAATTACTTCATTAACGTTCATGTTGCTTTGTGTACCAGAACCAGTCTGCCAGATTACAAGCGGAAACTGGTCATCAAGTTGCCCAGCTAAGATTTCGTCGCAGACAGCAGCAATAGCATCTCTTTTTTCTATTGGTAGAACACCTAAATCATAATTTGCATATGCTGCAGCTTTTTTTAGATAAGCAAAACCTTCTATGATTTCCTTTGGCATTGAAGCCGATGGTCCGATTTTAAAATTATTTCTAGAACGTTCTGTTTGTGCACCCCAATATTTATCGGCTGGGACTTGAACTTCGCCCATGGTGTCTTTTTCTATTCTGTATTTCATTTTTTTGTTTGTAAAATGTTATTTGAAAATGTGAAATGTTATTTGTAAAATTGAAACTTCTTTTGAAAACGAGTGCCTTAGCCCTGATGGAAGCGGCATCCTTTTTGTTTTTTCTTTAAAAACAAAAAGATACAGCGGACAGCAGGAAAGAGCTCCTGAAAATTATTATTATTTGAAATGAACTCTTTATTTAAAAGGTTTCACGTTCAAAAAAAAGCTTATTTAAAATGAGTATAAATATACGGATAAATGTTATTTAACGAAAATTGATTTAGATTTTATTGCTGAGAAAAAATATATACCCTACATTTGTCGTAACATTCAAAAATTCCGGAAAACATGTTTGAATTTTCACAGTACTTAGGCTTTTTACTTTTCTTAACCATACTAACTATAGGGTTTTGGTTAATGTTTTTCTTAGTTGGTTTCGTATCTTATTGGGTTACGGGAGCAAGCTGGGAAATGTTCAAAGAAAAGAGAGCTAAAAAAAGACAAGAAGAACAATCTATTAAATACTAGATTGATGTCATAAGAAAAGAACCCTTTTGGGTTCTTTTTTTTTGCTGCACAAAAAAATAAATTCCAATACTAAAAAATCCAAATTCCAATTTCATTTGGAAAATTCCAATTCTTGAAATTCTAAATTCCAAAATATAAAAGGTTAAATACAAAAAATCCCAAATCCCAATCTTATAAATTGGAATTTGGGATTTTTTGTATTATAATTTATCTCAAAGAGATTGGAATTTGGAATTTCAGGAATTGAAATTTAACTGATGTTATCCTGGGAATTCTCCACCGCCTTCTCCGCCGCCTTCATTGTTTTTTGGTATATTTTTATCTCTTTCACCTTTTGCTTTGTTGAAACGGTAAGTGAATGACAAATTAAATTGACGTTTACGAAATTGGAATTCGCTGTATGAATTTACATTGTCCAAATACGTATAAGATCTCATTTTTCTAGAATTAAAGATGTCGCTGATATTGAATGCAATTGTAGCTTTGTCTTTTAATACATCTTTGCTTAGAGCAGTATTCATTCCGAACATTCCCAAATTTTTACCTTGAGCTGTTTTTTGTTCGCCATTGTACATAGCTGTCAATTGCCAGTCAATTTTGTATGGAAGCGTTACTTTAGAGTTGATTCTTGCAAACCAAGAATTAGCCTGATTGTCTAAATTTTGAACAATTTCGTTTCCTTGTGTATCGGTATAACTGTTTTCTCCAGTTGTTTTTACGTTGAAAAAGTTGAAATTACTGTTTAATTTCCACCATTTGAATGGAGTATAATTAAATGTAAATTCGAAACCAAATTTTTGTTCTCTTCCTAAGTTGATAGGAGAACTTTTAATTACTGGAGTACCAATAACCGTTTCACCTGGCGCAGGGGTTACCACTTCACCGTCAGGAGTTACAACGTCACCAGTAGGAGATCTTACAAAACTAAAAACGTCTTTTGTGCTTTCAAAATACGCTGAGGTGTTAAATGTTACTTTATCCCATCTTTTGATATAACCTATGTCATATTTATCTGTTAAAGAAGGATCTAAATCTGGATTTCCTTGAAATATGTTAATGTTACTTGCGTAATTTACAGCTGGATTCATAAAACGTCCTCTTGGTCTGGATAAACGTTTGCTGTAACTTGCAGAGAAATTACTTTGGTCTGAAATTTCGTAACTAACAAAAGCACTTGGAAATAAATTGTTGTATTTTTTAGTGTTAAAATCGCTGTTATCTAATAAGTTAACCTCGATATTAGTGTCTTCCCATCTTAGACCAAATAAATAAGAGAATTTATTTACTTTGAAACCATATTGCGTATAAAGGGCATTAATGTTTTCTTTATACTCTAATGTGTTTGATAAATTAGGATTTGGAACTGTACCATTTGTAACATCATAAACGTTGTTCAAATCGCCAAAACTTCCTTTATAACCTGCTTCAAATTGACTGCCTTCGCCTAATGGCAATACATAATCTGCCTGAAATAAAACTTGTTTTTGTACTTGGTTGTTTAATGTCGTGTCAAAATTTGGTGAATCAGTAATAGTACTATTACTGTCATCTGTATTTCTTGAAACAGAAAGATCTGCAGTAAGTTTGTGTCCTTTATCGTTAAAATTTTTAATTAAGTTTGAAGTAAATTCAATATTTTCGCTCCCAGTATCTGCGTTGTTTAAACGGTAAGTTGTTCCTGTAAAATTACGGCCGGCATCATAATTATAATAATTAATCAAATCTCGATCGTCACCAGTGTTCTTTTGATAATTAATGGCGTTTGTCCAGAAAGTCGTTGGAGTAACTGTCCATTCAAATCCAGCTCTTCCGTTAAATCCGTTTCGGGTACGTTTAGTATCACGATCTTCATCCAAGAAACTTTTTGTTGTTCCGTCTGGATTAAGGTATTCTGAATTTGTTTTACCAGCTCCTTCGTTTGTTCTGTAGTTGTACCCCGCAGTTGTGAAGTAGTTTAGTTTTTCAGTTTTATAATTCACATTGGCACTTAAACCATAAGTTTCTGGTAAACCTGTAGAAGCAATTAAAGTTCCGTTAAAACCTTGATTTTTCCCTTTTTTAAGAATAATATTGATAATTCCAGATCCGCCTTCGGCATCATAACGCGCTGATGGATTAGTGATTACTTCAACTTTATCAATTGCATCAGCAGGAAGCTGTCTTAGGGCTTCTGCCATATTTATAGCTTGAGAAGGTCTTCCGTCAATTAAAATACGAATGTTGTCGCTTCCTCTTAAACTTACATTTCCTTCTGTATCAACAGAAACAGATGGAACATTGTCTAAAACATCACTTACACTTCCACCTTTTACAATCATATCTTGACCAACGTTGTAGACTTTTTTATCTAATTTTATTTCTACAGATGATTTTTCTGCACGAACTACAACTTCATTTAATTGTGCAGCATCTTCAGATAAATTTACTACGCCCAAATTTGTGTCGTCTTGAATACTCTTTTGCTTGATCTCTGTTGATTTAAAAGAAATAAATTCAACTTTTATGTCGTAAGTTCCAGGCGCAACAGCAACCTCAAATTCTCCTTTTGGATTTGTAATACCACCAGCAATAACTTTAGTGTCATTTGGGGCAGTAATAGAAATTGTAGCATACTCCAAAGGTTGTTTGCTTACTTTTTCATAAACTTTTCCTGTGACTTTAACTTTGTTTTTGCCACCCGGACCTTGCTGAGAGTAATTGTAAAAACTTGTAAGTAAGAATACAAGTAATACGGCAAATTTGATTTTTTTCATTTTTTTTGGTTTCTTTTTCTCTTTAGACGGCAAATGTAGTTTTTGGTTTAAAGCAAGAACTCACAAAAAAATGTTAATAAGGTATTTTAGAATCAATCTAAAAAAGAAGCTACTAGTTCTGGATCCCTGCCAATAATAGCTTTTCCATCTTTCACAACAATTGGTCTTTCTATCAAAATTGGATTTTCTACCATCGCGTTAATAATTTGATCATCGCTTAAAGTTTTGCCTTTAAAATTTTCGATCCAGATTTTTTCCTTAGTTCTAATTAATTGAATAGGCTCAAGATTAAGCTGTTTCAGCAAAGTTTTAAGTTCATCAAAAGATGGAGTTTGTGTTAAATAAGGTATAATTTCGAATTCTTGATTGGATTGTTCTAGAAAAGCAAGGCAGTTTCGTGATTTTCCACATCTCGGATTGTGGTAGATTTGTATCATTTTGTTATATTTAAACGTTTCAATATTCGTAAAATAAAAAAGAGGTATTTTAGCTATACCAAAAGTAAGATTAACTTATCGAATTTGAATTCTCATTTTTTAAAATTTAAAATTTATGTTTTTAGAGCAAGGAATTAAACCTGAAAATAAGTTTTGGAAATATCTTGTAGGATCTGTTTTTATTATTGCAGCTTCTTTCGTCGGACAAATTCCAATTACGGCCGCGGTGTTTTATAAAACTTTTTCAGAGAAAAAAGCTTTTCCAACGACCAATGAAGGAGTTATGAAAATGTTTGAGTCCAATACAACGCTTTTTTTGGTAATGATCTCGTTTATTTTTGCTTTTGCTGGAATTTATTTTGTTGTAAAATATATTCACCACCAAACATTATTGTCAGTAACAACTTCAAGGCCAAAAGTAGATTGGAGCCGAATTTATTTTTCTTTTTTCTTGTGGACATTCTTTTCTTTATTGAGTTTTTTATTTGTTTATCTAAGAGCACCAGAACAGTTTGTATTGAATTTTAAATTAATTCCATTTCTGATTTTAGTCGTTTTGGGTTCTATTTTAATTCCTATTCAGACTAGTACAGAAGAATATGTTTTTCGTGGATATTTGATGCAGGGATTTGCTAATCTGGCTCGAAATAGATGGTTTCCGCTGCTTATGACCTCAGTTATTTTTGGATCAATGCATTGGGCAAATCCAGAAGTGGCTAAAATGGGAAATGTTATAATGATCTATTACATAGGAACAGGACTTTTCTTAGGAATTATCACCTTAATGGATGAAGGCATGGAGCTGGCTCTTGGGTTTCATGCTGCTAATAATCTCGTAGGAGCATTATTGGTTACTTCAGATTGGTCGGTTTTTCAGACACATTCTATATTTAAAGATCTTTCGGAGCCATCAGCAGGAATTGATGTTATTTTGCCTGTTGTAGTTATTTATCCTATTCTGCTTTTTATTTTCAGTAAAAAGTACGGCTGGACAAATTGGAAAGAAAGATTAACAGGGGATATTAATAAAATTGAAGTAATAAATTAAAATCATGTCAAATTTAACCCATAAAAATGTTCACAATTATTTCAAGTTAAATGGTTATCATTTAAACGCAAAAGATTTGTGTCGTGTCGCTTATAGTTTTATCAAAGAAGGAGATGCTTACGAACAATCAATAGGAGAGTTCTTTTTGGATTGGTTTGATAAAAAAGAATATATCGAAATGACTACTTCAGGAACTACTGGTCTTCCTAAATTAGTTCGACTGCAAAAACAGGCAATGATTCATTCTGCCTTAGCAACTGGTGATTTCTTCGATTTAAAACCGGGAGATAAAGCTTTATTGTGTCTTCCAACTCAATTTATTGCGGGAAAGATGATGTTGGTGCGCAGCCTAATTTTAGGATTAGAACTTGACGTAGTTTCGCCAAGTCTTCATCCGCTGGCTTTAAATTCTAAAACTTATGATTTTGTTGCGATGGTTCCGCTTCAGGTTCAAAATTCGATAAAAGAACTCTCAAAAGTTCGTAAGCTGATAATCGGTGGTGCAAAAATGGATTCTTCTCTTGAGGAACAACTTTTACCGCTTAAAACCGAAATCTATGAAACTTATGGAATGACGGAGACAATTACTCATATTGCAGCAAAACGTCTGGGAGATTCTGTTTTTTCAATTCTGCCAAACGTAAAAATATCTCAAGACGAACGTCAATGTCTAGTAATTAATGTTTCTACAATTTCTGATGAACCAATTGTGACTAATGATCTGGTAGAATTGGTAAATGAACAGCAATTTATTTTTCTAGGAAGAATTGATAATGTAATTAATAGTGGAGGAGTGAAGCTGATTCCAGAACAGATTGAAGCCAAATTGATAGGCAAGATAAGTAACCGATTTTTTGTAACTGGACTTCCTGATACTGTTTTAGGAGAAAAATTAGTTTTGGTTATTGAAGGTGAAAAGCAAGACTTTCCAGCCGATTTCTTTGATGTTTTGGGAAAATATGAAAAACCGAAAGAAATTGTGTTTGTTTCAAAATTTAAAGAAAACGAAAACGGAAAGTTACTGCGAAAGCCGACCTTGCAATCTTGAAGAAATTCCAAATTAAAAATTCCAAATTCCAATACTTTGAGTTTAGAATTTTGTCAAGTTTTAAACTTTGTCAAAATTAGATAACGAAGTACCAATATCAGAAATTAAAAAATTCCAAATTCCAAGTTTAAGATTGGAATTTGGAATTTTAAATATTGAGTTATTCCGTAAATAATTGGAATTTGGAATTTAAAAATATTGGAATTTAAATTAAGCTTTACGTTCCAAAAGTGCCATGTAGAATCCGTCAAAACCAGATTCTGAAGCCAGCATTTTACGGTCTTCAACAAAAGTAAATTGTTGTCCGATTTCTGTTTTTAAGAATTTCTCTACCTGCTCCTGATTTTCTGATGGTAATATAGAACAAGTTGCGTAAACTAATTTACCGCCTGGTTTTACAATTTTAGAATAGTTTTCTAAAACTTCACTCTGTACTTTACGAATATTGTCAATAAATTCAGGCTGTAATTTCCATTTAGAATCTGGATTTCTCTTTAAAACTCCTAAACCGCTACAAGGTGCATCAATTAAAACACGGTCTGCTTTCTCGTGTAGTTTTTTAATCACTTTTGTGCTGTCGATAATACGGTACTCAATATTAAAAGCGCCGTTTCTTTTAGCTCGCAGCTTTAGTTGTTTTAATTTGCTTTCGTATAAATCCATTGCAATCAACTGACCTTTATTTTCCATTAAAGAAGCCATATGCAATGTTTTTCCTCCAGCTCCAGCACAAGTATCAACAACACGCATTCCAGGTTTTACATCCAAAAATCCTGCAACTAATTGTGAATTGGCATCTTGAACTTCAAAAAGACCTTGTTTAAAAGCATCTGTTAAAAATACGTTTGCTCTTTCTTTCAACACTAAAGCTTCTGGCTGATCTTTTAAATATTCTGTTTCAATATTTAAATCCATCAAAGTATTTCTAAGGTTTTCTTTAGTACCTTTTAAAGTATTGGTTCTAAGGATAACTTTTGCCGGCTGATTTTGTGCGGCAATTTCTTTTGCCCACACTTTTTCACCCAATTCTTTAACTCCTAATTCGTCCATCCAATCTGGAATAGATTCTTTTAGAGCTCTGTTTTTAGATAATTCGTCAAAACGACCTTTTATTTTTCTTTCAGGAGTTCCTTCCAATTGTCTCCAATCAGGAATTGGATAACCGCGAAGAACAGCCCAAACGGCAAACATCCTCCATAAGTTATCTCTGTCATAAGGTTCCTTAACATCTGCAATTTCTGCGTACAATCTTTTCCAACGAACAATTTCGTATATCGTTTCAGCAACAAACTTCCTGTCAGAACTTCCCCAACGTTTGTCTTTTTTTAATGCTCTTGCTACCACTTTGTCTGCATATTCTCCTTCATTGAAAATTGCATTTAAAGAGTCGATGGTAGTATAAACTAAATTTCTGTGTAATCTCATTTTTAATATTTGAGTTGCAAAGGTACTATTAATTGATTGAAAGTTAAATTTTTAATACTGAATCTTAATTCAGATTCTCATTAAAAGAAAAAACACTCTAAAAGATAGAGTGTTTTTTTGAATTATTTAAAAGCGTTTATTTAATTATACGCGTTAATCCAATATTTTCTGGCGCATGAAGCACCATTGGGAATTTCTCTATTTTTACAGAACTGCTGTCTAGTCCAAAAGCTCTTTCTTCAGACAAACTCAGTTTTTTAATAAAGAAGTAAGAATTCATGATAATGTTTTCATGCCATCTTAAATCGTTGTCGTTTGATAAGAATTTCTCAGATAAAACAAATTTAAAGTCTCCAATAATATTGTTTTTGTTTAAAGATTCGTAACGGCTTGTAATATCTACTTCGCCGCGTTTCACCATGTCTTTGATAACTTCTCTAAACATCAAATTGATTTTAGTAGGTTCTCTAAAACCTAAATTAAAGTCAATTCTATAAATATCGTCTTTAGCGATTTCTGTTACCTTGTATTGTGTTTTATAAGGTTCTGTCAAGATATTAACGTGAACAAACCAATAAATATCAGCTCTTTTTGGGCGTTTTTGCAGAATAGAATAAATTACTTTTTCCTCCAATTCATCAACTCGATTTGCATTGGTCATGTAAACTAAGTGTGTCGCATATTTCGGAATAGATAAATCTTGGCTTAGTTCTACTAATACACGTTTGTAGTCATCAATTTTAACCACTTTCGTGTAGTTTTTATTAATTTTCTTAGCTAAGTACCAAATAGTCATTACAGAGATCAGCATACTTGCAATAATCAATGTTACATAACCACCTTCAGCGAATTTCGTGATATTAGCAAAAAGGAAACTAAATTCAATCAAAAGATAAATTGTGATCAACGGAACCATGAAATATAATTTCACACGTTTCATGATTAAGTAATAATTCAACAAAATCGTGGTCATGATCATACATAAAATAATGGCAAGACCATACGCATGCTCCATGTTTCCAGATTTTTCAAAATGTAAAACGATTCCAACACAACCAAAAAACAATAACCAGTTGATTGACGGAATGTATAATTGACCTTTTACTTCTGTTGGATATTTGATTTTTACTTTAGGCCAGAAATTCAAACGCATAGCTTCATTTATCAAAGTAAATGATCCGCTGATAAGCGCTTGAGAAGCAATTACAGCTGCTAATGTTGCCACTACAATTCCGAATGGTAAAAACCAATGCGGCATAATTAAGTAAAACGGATTCCCGTTTTCTCCACCTAGTTGCTGCAACGTACTTCCTTCATGGTGAATTAAGTAAGCTGCTTGTCCGAAGTAGTTTAGAACCAATGTTGTTTTTACAAAAATCCAGCTGATTCTGATGTTTTTTCTTCCACAGTGTCCCATGTCAGAGTATAAAGCTTCAGCTCCAGTTGTACATAAAAATACAAAACCAAGAACAAAGAAACCATCAGGATGAATCGATAATAAATGGTAAGCATAATATGGATTAATGGCTTTAATTACTTCTGGAAAATTAATAACTTGTATAGCTCCTAAAGTTCCCAGCATCGCAAACCATATTAACATCATTGGTGCAAAGAATTTACCAACGAGTTTAGTTCCGAATTGCTGAATCGTAAATAAAACAAATAAGATCGAAATAACAATATAGACAATGGTTTGTGTTTCCATTGTTGGATAAAATGCCCTAATTCCTTCTACAGCAGATGAGATTGAGATCGGCGGTGTTATAATTCCGTCTGCAAGAAGGGCACTTCCTCCAATGATGGCGGGCACAATGAGCCATTGAATTTTTGTTTTCTTGACTAATGCGTATAACGCAAAGATTCCACCTTCACCATGATTGTCTGCACTTAAGGTAATAAGTACATATTTAATTGTAGTTTGTAATGTCAAGGTCCAAAACACACAAGAAATACCTCCTAAAACAATATCGGCATTAATCGTGTGATCGCCCAGAATAGCCTTCATTACGTACAATGGAGATGTTCCAATATCTCCATAAATAATTCCTAAAGTAATCAATAAACCCCCAATAGACAACTTACTATGTAAGTTTTTATGCGATGCGCTCATGTATATTTTTATAAAAGACGGTTGCAAATTTACTGTTTTAAAACAAATTAGAAGCAATTAAAATTAAAAAGATAAAAAAAAGCACAATCGTAAAATTGTGCCTCTATTTTAATGATAAATTGAAATATTGTTAACCTCTTCTTCCGCCGCCTCTTGAATTTGAGCCGCTTTCTCTCTGTGCCTGTCCTCCTCTTGATTCTTGACTAACTCTTGGAGACTCAGAACGCTGAGTGTTTTGAGGTCTTGCAGTGTTTGATCTGCTTTCAGAATAGTTTCTTGAAGGCTCGGTTCTTTGAACTGGAGCAGACTGAGTATTCACTCTATTTGAACTTGCCCTGTTTTCAGAATAATTTCTAGGAGCTTCACTTGTTTGTGAAGATTGTCTGTTACTATAACCTCTATTTTCTGAATTTCCTCTTGCAGCAGGAGTAGTAGCTGAATTATTTCTGCCATAATCTGATCTTTGAGTATTTTCATTTCTTACAGGTGCGTTTACTGTTGAAGTATTGTCCCTGTTAGTATTTGCTGTACGATTTGTGTTGTAGCTTCTATCAGAATTTGTTCTGTTAGTGTTATAATTTGTATTCGTACTTCTGTTTTCTGAATAAACTCTTCCAGTATTCGATCTGTTAGTGTTGTAAGTGTTTGAATTTCTATTAGATTCTCTGCTTGCAATTCTTCTTTGATCTAAATCGTATCTGTTGCTAACATTAGAATGTCTTTGAGCAAAGCTGTAATTTGGTTTCATTCTTTCGTAACCATATGTACGTCTTGTTTCATAAATAGCTGGAGCTCTGTAACTTCTTCTAGTGTTTACGTAGTTGTAGCTGTTGTGAACATTGATACATACATTTATGTTATTTCTGTATCTATACACAGGATAAGGTCTCCATGCAGAATAGTATGTTGGATAGTAACCCCAATACCATGTTGAATAGTATGGTCTGTAGTTAGTAACCCAGAAAGAAGTATAAATTACTGGAACAACACTGTAAACAGGCTCATAAATATAGTTGTCGCCATATAAATAAGAGTTTCCAACAACCTGAACACTTACTTTATTATAATTATCTCTTTCAACATCGATAGTAGCAACGTCTTGGTAAACATCACGATCCAAAACAGCTTGAATAATTACAACGTGGGTTCTGTCTTCTACAGATTCAATTACACGCAGGTAATCAACTTGGTCGTCGCCATTTAAATCAAGGTTAGAAATTTGATATTTAGGATCGTTTAATCTTCTTTCAAAATCTTGAAGATTTGCAGATTCTCCAAACATAGAAGCTACTGCTCTTAAATCTAAATTATCGCTTATATCTGAATTTTTGGCGTATACAGTAGCTCCAGCTTGTGCTTGACATGAACTGATTGCTAATGCAAATAGGGCTATTATAAGTAATTTCGCTTTCATGACTAAATCATATTAAATTATTTGTATTACTAGATATCCAATTACTGTGCCACAAAATAATTTTATTGCTTTTAGATTTTATGTTGTTGATAATGAGTGTGATTTTATTGGGTGCTTTATCTTCTAATAGTTAAATAGATATTTAGTGCTGTGTACATAAACGGAAGTATGATGTCTTTAGCACGTAAACCTGAGTCATTATAATATGAACTTCGTTCTCTATCTGCATTCCTTTTTGGATTTATATTTTGACGATCTGTGCGGATAGCCGAATTTGCACTTCTATTTTGATTTTTTAATATAATATTGATAGATGCTACATCTTGATATATATTGGGACTTATTTCAGATTGAATTTTTATTATTTGAATGTTGTTCTCGATTTTATCTGAAACTTTTAAGTAATCAACTTTTCCATCATCATTTAAATCAAGATTTGAAATTCGATCTTGAGGATAATTTATTTTTTTCTCAAAGTCTGCGAGATCTGCAGATTCTTCAAATAGTAAGCCTACAGCATTTAAATCTAAATTTTCTTGTACGTAAGAACTGTTTGGATATACGTTAACTTTTTGTGAATGAGCTGAATTCATAGATAATAGTAAGATTCCAGTCAAAACTATAATTCTCATATTTTATTTTTTACAATTGTAAGAAATATACTTCAATTATTATGCCAGAAAAAATCATTTGAATTGTTAGAAATAATCGTATTTTAGCATTAACCAAATTTTGAATTCTTATGAAAAAACTCGCTTTATTTTGTGGTATTTTTATTTTATTGATGTCTTTTAAAACATTTAATTATAAAACTAAAGTTTGCTACAGCGGCGGTTTTACATCAATGACTGTAGATACCTTATTTAAAGATAGAATTAGTATAAGAGCAATTCTAATTGATAAAAATAAAGTTTGGTATGGTGCTGATAATTCGCGTTTTGGATATTATGACCTAGATAAGAAAGAGAAATTTGAAGAGCATATTTACCGAGATACGCTTAAATTAGAATTTAGAAGTATTGCTCAAACTTCTAAAGATATATTTCTACTGAGCGTCGCAAATCCAGCTTTACTTTATTCTGTATCAAAAAAAGATCGTAAAGTTAAATTGGTTTATAAAGAAGTTAATCCCAAAGTTTTTTATGATAGCATGCAGTTTTGGAACGATAAAGAAGGAATTGCAATTGGTGACCCAACAGAAGATACTTTTTCTGTTATTGTTACTCGCGATGGAGGAGAAACTTGGACTAAATTATTATCTGATAAATTACCAACAAATGCTACCGGAGAAGCTGCTTTTGCTGCCAGTAATACGAATATTGTAATAAAAGGAAATGATACTTGGCTGGTTTCTGGAGGAAAAAAATCACGTGTTTTCTATTCGCCAGATAAAGCAAAAACATGGAAAGTAATTGAAACTCCAATTGTGCAGGGAAAGGAAATGACAGGAATTTTTACGGCCGATTTTTACGATTCTAAACAAGGATTTATTGCTGGTGGAGATTATGAATTTCCGAATAAAAAACTAGATAATAAAGCTTTTACAAAAGACGGAGGAAAAACTTGGGAATTAATTGGCCAGAATCTAGGATTTGGCTATGCATCATGTGTGCAATATGTTCCAGGAGGAAGCGGCAGAGAAATTATTTGTGTAGGTTCTGAAGGAATACAATATTCTCAAAATGGAGGTGAAAACTGGACACAGCTTTCTACAGATTCAAAACTTTTTACCATCCGATTTGTCAATCGTAATACTGCAATTGCTGCAGGACACAATAAAGTAGTTCGACTTAACTTTAAATAAAAAAATAAGAACCCTAAATAATAAAGTAAGTATTATTATATAGGGTTCCTATCACTGTTGTTGCGTATTTGAATTTAATCTTTACCAGCTTTATCTCTATATTGCTGTAGTAATTTTCGATTAAAGTCGTCTTCAGATTTTTTAAGCTTTAGTATTTTTTTTGCTGAAAGCACTTTCTTTAAGCTTGTCATATATTTTTCTCGAAGTACATACAATTCCTTATCTGTACTTTCTATTTGAGATAATAATGTTACTGCATCTTTGTCCGAAAGATTATTGATGTTGTCATCATTTAATTTTCGCAGATAAGTTTTCATTTTCAAATGCTTTAAGTCGAATTGCTTGTCGTCGTAAGCATTGTAAATTGGCCAGAATTTTTCGGCTTCTGTAGAAGTCAGTTCTAATTCTGTTGTTAAAAAAGAAACTTTAAAAGCTTTAATTTTTTCACGCTTTTCGTCAATTTTTCCATTTTGTGCAAAAAATGAAAAACTGGTCAGAAAGAGCAGAAGCGGTAAAATATTTTTTATTTTCATTGTTAAGTTGAGTTAAGTTTAATTTAGTTTTGTTCTGAAATTAAATGTTCTATGTTCGGACTGTTCGATAAAATATCTTCTATCGTTTCATCTTCCAAAGTAATGTCATTGTTTATTTTTTCGATATCGCTGTCATCTAATTTTTGAATTAAATCGTATTGATTCAAATTAGATTGATACGATAAATAGGTTTCTAAAGTAGCTTCGTCAAGATCATTTGATGTTGCTCTATAATTGTTCACAATTGGAATCATTAAGGCAAAACCTACTACCGCTGCCGCTACTAGAGAGAATGTTTTTTTACGTTTGTAAAAAGGAATTACTTTTACTTCTTTTTCGTTTAATTGCTGTAAAACTTTCTCTGAAAAATCATCAAAATAATGCTCGGGAGTTTTAAATCCAGATTTTATTTTTGGTTCGTTTTCTAATTTAAATGTTTTCATAATACCTATAAGATAGTTTTAGTTACAAAAGGTTTAATTTGATGTAACATATAATTCGATTTTTTTTACTGCATGATGATAGGAAGCCTTTAAAGCTCCCACAGAAGTTCCTAAAATTTCTGCGATTTCTTCATATTTTAATTCTTCAAAATATTTCATTTTGAAAACAAGTTGTTGTTTTTCTGGAAGTGTTACAATTGCTTTTTGAAGTTTAATTTGAATTTCATCCCCATCAAAATAAAGATCAGCTTTTAAATTATCAATTGTTTTATTCTGTAGATCTTCAGATGAAATACCGCTTAATTTTGCTTTTTGAGATAAAAAAGTCAATGCTTCGTTTGTGGCAATACGATACATCCAGGAAAAAAGTTTACTTTCACCTTTAAAGTTTTTTAGATATTGAAAAACTTTTACAAAAGTATTCTGCAAAACATCATCTGCATCATCATGATTCAAAACGATATTTCGAATATGAGAATACAAAGGTCTCTGATAATCAGACAGGAGTTTTTGAAACGCAGCATTTTGCGTTTCAGGGTTTAATAATTGTTTTATAAATTCCTTCTCGTCTATCAAACTTTTTGTTTTGTAAACCTTCTTAATATAACTTAGACTGAATTTAAAACAAAAGGTTTAATGAGTGAACCTAAAGTTTAGAATTCTGACTGTTCTTCTTCTTTAGCAGGAGTTGTTGCAGCTGGGGCTGGAGTAGCAGCAGGTTTTTTCTGTGCTGGTTCCGCTTGGGTTTCTGGTGAATAAACTGGTGTAGTTACTACAGGTTCTTCTACTTTAGGTTTAACTGGGAAATAAATTTCAGTAACTAATTTAGACGAGCCTTTAACATCCAATTTACTTAGTGTCCAAATTTCAAGATGCGACCAGCTTAATTCTGGAGTAATCTTTTCTTTGTTTATAAAAGCTGTTGTTTTGGCAATAGCTTCATTTCTATGAGAATAATCTCCGGTAAGCGTAGTTTTTACAGCATCGAATCCGTTAAGTTTTCCAGAAAGAATGTCACTTCCAGAACTAATAGAAATTTCTTTATTGATTGGTAAACAGATAGAGATTTTAGCTAAACCTGTTTTAGTGTCATACGTATGATAAATAATAAAAGGCTTTCCGCTTGCAGATAATCCGTTTGTTTCGCTAAAGTGAATTAGCTTCGGAATTACAATTCGGGCATTTTTGTTTACTTTTTCTATCTCACTTGTAAAAGTTTGTTTTATATAGGGAGTTTCAGTTTTTTTAACCAATCCATCAACTTTAACAGCATAAGTTTTTGTTTCGTAATCAAGGTTTTTATCAATATTGGCTAAACTTTTTTCATAAATAGTACCAATAACTCTGTCAGAACCTCCATGTAATGCAGTGTAGATTTTGAAAAGAAAACTCATAGTTCCTTTTCCTTTCCAGGTAACTTTAGTTTTTCCGTTCAAGGTATCTTTTAAAGTCCAGCTCACATCTGCCTCTGTACCCTCGTATTTCATTTTTTGCTCAATGCTTTCACCATCTTTTGTTTTAAGTATGATTGCATTTCCTTTTCCTTCAACTCCGTCCCAATAAAAAGAAGCCCCGCTTCCGCTTGTTTTGTTCGGAAAAGTCATTTGTATTGAAGGATCTTCAACCGACCAAGATTCAAAATCTTCGTAATTTCTAAAATCATTAAGATAATTGTAAACCGTTGCACGAGGCGAATTGATTACTTTGCTTCTTTCTACATCAAAAATTCCTTTTTGTGTAGCAACAAAAACGGTAAGGGCAACAAGACTTAATAACGCAAAAAGAAATAAATACTTAAGAATTTTCATTGGTAGATTGTTTGGTTTCGTAAAGTTATAAATTTTATTGTGAGTCTTACTAATAACCAATAATTATTAGGTTTTATTTTGCTGCGATGTACTTTTTTATCGAAAAAAGACCCTTTTAACTTTGAGGATAATTATCTTTTAAAGAAAATTTTAATCAAAAATAAAATTGCGATGAATAGTAAAAAAACAAGTAATACTTTATAATTTCCTTTGTAAAAGATTTTATGTAATGCTAAATCTTTTCGATAAGCAAATATCATTACGATTACAAAAGCAATAAAAAAACACACCCCAAATATTAATTGTCCTTGACTAAACATAGCTTTAAAATTATTTTTGGCAAATTTAGAGAATTGCAGACGATTTGCTGCTAAATTGCCTTTTGATTTAATTCAGTTTTATTGCTAGATTTATATCGAAGTAGTTTAAATTAGCAAAAAAAAAAGAAACAACTATATGAAAAAACAACTTGACGCCGTAACAGAATTTCACACCGCTTTTAAAATTGGCCACAGCGCAACACCAATTGCCGATGTTGGAGCTGAGAAAAAATTACTTCGTTACAATTTAATGAAAGAGGAAAATGAAGAATATTATGAGGCAGTTCAAAATAATGATTTAGTTGAAATTGCAGATGCGCTAGGAGATATGATGTATATTTTGTGCGGTACAATTATAGAACACGGGCTTCAGGATAAAATTGAAGCTGTTTTTGATGAAATTCAGCGTAGTAATATGAGTAAGCTTGGCGAAGATGGGAAACCAATTTATCGTGAAGACGGTAAGGTAATGAAAGGTCCAAATTATTTTAAACCTGATTTTTCGAAGCTTTTGTAAAAAAATCGCTGTGCTATTTGAGTGTCATTTCGACGAAGGAGAAATAACAATATTGCGTTTAAATAGTTATACGATAATAGAGTAAAATACAAAACCCGACAGATTTTTTAAAATTTGTCGGGTTTGTTTTTATAAATATCTTTTGATTATTGAACTTTAACTGTCCATCCGTAAGTGTCTTCAGAAAGTTTGTTTTGAAGACTTGTTAGTTTTTCTTTTAAGAAAGAAGCGTATGAATTCTCGATTGGAGCCATTTCATAATATTCATCTTGATAAGAGAAGCCTTTAATTACGCTGATAACTGCAGCAGTTCCAGCTCCAAAAATTTCTTTTAAAGATCCGTTTTTAGCAGCTTCAACTAATTCTGAAACAATTACTGGACGAACTTCTACTTTAAGACCTTCTTTTTCAGCCATTGCGATCAAACTTTTTCTAGTAACACCATCCAAAATTCTTTCGCTTGTTGGAGCAGTCAATAAAGTATCGTTGATTCTGAAGAAAACGTTCATTGTTCCAGCTTCTTCTAATTTTGTGTGCGTTGCATCATCAGTCCAGATAACTTGTTGAAAACCATCTTTGTTTGCCAAGTTAGTTGGGTAAAATTGCGCAGCGTAATTTCCAGCAGCTTTCGCGGCACCAATTCCGCCATTTGCAGCTCTACTGTAATGTTCAGCAATAATTACTTTTACTTCACCTCCGTAATAAGCTTTTGCAGGAGAAAGTAAAATCATGAATTTATATTCGTCAGAAGGATTGGCGATAACTCCAGGTCCTGTAGCAATCATAAACGGACGGATATACATACTTGCTCCGTTTCCTCTCTGAATCCAGTCTTTGTCTAATTTCAATAATTCATTTAAACCATCCATAAAAATAGATTCTGGAATTTCTGGCATCGCCATTCTTACTGCAGAACTATTAAAACGTTTGTAGTTTTCATCCGGTCTAAACAACCAAACATCATTATTGTCATCTTTATAAGCTTTCATTCCTTCAAAAATAGCTTGACCATAATGGAAGACTTTTGAAGATGGATCCATCAAAATAGGAGCATAAGGTTTAATGACAGGATTTTGCCATTGTCCGTTTTTAAAATCGCATTCGAATAAATGGTCTGTAAATACAGCACCAAAACTTAAGTTGTCAAAATCTACTTCGTTTATTTTTGTAGAAGTAGCTTTTATGATTTCAATTTTGCTTGTTTGAGTTGTACTCATAGTTATGTAAGTTTTTTGTGAGATATTTCACGGTCGAGAATCTAACGTGATGATATCATGTAAAATAGAATTTATTGAATGCAAAATTAAGTAAAATAATGTAAAAAGCTTAGTGAAAATTCATTATTTACTGCTTTTGATTGAGATTTATTTATCCTATAATAAACTCAAATATTTAATTCGTTTTTATAAAGATTTTATGAAAAAACTATCGATTTTTAAGGCTTTACGCATTAGTTTTGACTAATTTTGAATATTAAAATGGCTTGAAAATCAATAAAAAGCTATTACAAATTTCGAAAAAATGAAAAGGGAAATAATTAAAACGCTAGACGGCTCAACTACAATTCGTTTGCTAGAATGGGATGAATGTTATCATTCGAAACATGGTGCAATTCAAGAAGCTAAACATGTATTTATTAAAAACGGACTTGATTTATTTGAGCAGCCAATAAGTATATTAGAAATAGGTTTTGGAACAGGTTTAAATGCCTTTATTACTTTTTTAGAAGCTGTCCGTAAAAAACAGAATATTGATTACGTTGGAGTAGAAGCTTATCCCGTTGATGCAAATGAAATTCTGGAGATGAATTATGCCGAAGAGCTGGAAGCATTGGAATTTGAGAACATTTTTGAAAAAATGCATAAAACTGAATGGGATAAAAAGGTAGAAATTTGCGATCTGTTCTCGTTAACCAAAAGGAAACAATTTTTTCACGAAATAAACGATTTTGAAATTTTTGATTTGATTTACTTTGATGCCTTCGGATATAGAGTACAACCGGAGCTTTGGAGTACAGAAATTTTTCAGAAAATGTACAATAGTTTAAAGCCAAACGGTGTTCTTGTAACTTATGCAGCGCGCGGAGTTGTTAAAAGGAGTATGATCGAAGTTGGGTTTACAGTAGAAAAATTGGCAGGCCCTCCAGGGAAAAGAGAGATGTTTCGAGCTTTTAAAAAGGTTTAAATGAACTATTTAGAATTATTCTAGATTGATTTATATGTTTTAAGAAAACGTATTCGTTGCTAAATTTTTTTAAAAAATAAGTTAAAAGTAGTATTTATGTTGGATATTTGATTAAATTTGCTCGAGTTTAAAAAAATAGATAACCCCCGAAAATCTTATTTTATTATGTCAAAAATGATGTTTGATTACACGAAATCAATACTTGAAAGAGTAAGTTTCGACCCGGTACTTTTCTGCAAGGAGTTAGAAAAAGCTATCAAAACACTGTTACCTTACGAAATGGAACAATTGCAAGAATGGTTATTAAATTTCATTATTGAAAAACCAGAATTAAAACAGAGTCTACAGCTAATTAAAGTATAAGAGAAAAGGAGCCAAAATTGGCTCCTTTTTTTATGCTTTCTTTTGTAAAGGACTAATGATTTGAACATTCTGAAAAACAATTGCTCCTTTTACAACGCCGGCAATTGTAGATCTGATCGCGTCAATGATTTGCATTTTTAATTCGCTCTTTGGGTAAATTAAACTTACCTCACGAGCAGGTTTTGGTTCCTTAAAATTACGTAGTTTCAGTTTGTCGGAATCTTTTAAGTCTAACGTGTGCAAGTACGGAAGTAACGTTGTGCCAAGGCCTTCGTCTGCTAATTTAATCAGGGTTTCAAAACTGCCGCTTTGAATCTGAAAATTAGTCTGATCGATGTCGGAACCATTTTTGCATAAATTAAGAATTCCATCTCTAAAGCAGTGTCCGTCTTGTAAAAGAAGGATTTCATTTAAATTTAAATCAGAAACTTCTATTTCCTGCTTTTGAAAACTAGCATGATGCTCAGGAATATAAGCCACAAATGGTTCGAAGTATAAAACTATTTCTTTAATTTTTTCATCTTCCAACGGTGTTGCAGCTATCGCAGCATCTAAATGTCCGTTTTTTAACTTTACAATAATTTCGTCTGTGTTAAGCTCTTCAATTAAGAGTTTTACCTTTGGATATTTTTTGATGAAATTATTTAAAAACATCGGTAAAAGCGTCGGCATAATGGTTGGAATTATTCCTAAGCGGAATTCTCCTCCTATAAACCCTTTTTGCTGCTCTACAATATCTTTTATTCGATCGGCTTCGTTTACAATGTTTTTCGCCTGGTTCACTATTTTTTGACCAATGTCAGTAAGTTGAATAGGTTTTTTGCTTCTGTCGAAAATTAATATATTAAGTTCTTCTTCAATCTTTTGTATCTGCATACTCAAGGTTGGCTGAGTTACAAAGCATTTTTCAGCAGCAAGAGTGAAATTTTTATGCTCAGCAACTGCTAACACATATTGTAATTGAGTTATAGTCATATTGATAGTAAATTTTGATGCAAAAATAAGAAAATATAATTTTTATTTATATAAAATTCATGAAACTTACTTTAAATTTGTAGTAAATTAGTGTAAAAATTAAATTATGAAAACAAATATTTTAGGATTACCTGTAAAAGAATCAGAAGAATTAGTAAAAGAGTTGAATGTATTATTATCAAACTTTCAGGTATATTATCAAAACTTGAGAGGGATTCACTGGAACATTCGAGGAAAACGTTTTTTTGATTTACACGTAAAATTCGAAGAATTATATACAGATGCACAATTAAAAATTGATATGATAGCCGAAAGAGTTTTGACAATTGGGGGAACTCCGCTGCATACTTTTGATGACTATATTAAAAATAACAAATTAACTGTTGGAAAAAATATTTCTAATGATGAAAAAGCTGTTCAGTTAATTGTTCATTCGTTATCAGATTTGTTAAAAATTGAAAGAGACATACTAAACAAATCTGACGAAATTAACGATGAAGGTACTAATTCTATGATGAGTGACTTTATTGCTGAGCAGGAAAAAACAATTTGGATGATGAATGCTTGGTTAGAAGAAACTCTTTAAAATATTGTTTGTTAACGATTTAAAAGCAGAACAGCATAAAAATTGCGTTCTGCTTTTTTGTTTATGTTAAATTTCTATAAAAATCTCTTTGATTTTATTTGTTTAACGCTATTTTTGCTTCAATGAAATTAGTTGCTCGCATATTATTATTCATTTTTATTGCCTTCTTATCGACCCCGACAATTGTTCAGGCGATAAAGAAAGGGAATAATACAGTTGTATCTTTTAGTATAGCTGAAGAAGAAGTACATAAAGAGCTGAAAAATGTTATGCATCATCCATCAATTTTGGAGCATGAAGTTATAATTCCGGTTTACATCGAGAAAAAAACAATCATATCTGAAAATATTGTAAAACTTGACAATATTTCTCCGAGCATATTTGCTCCACCTCCCAATTTAGTATAATACTTCCGATTATTTGATCTTTAGCCGCATTTGAATTTAAGCAAATGGGGTAAATCTTTAATGAATAATTTTTTTAGTATTGTATTATGACAAAAAAAATCAATCTTTTTGCCAACCTTAAGTCTGATTTTGCGTCAGGTTTAGTGGTTTTCTTGGTGGCTCTTCCATTGTGTTTAGGTATTGCAATGGCTTCTGGGGCGCCGTTATTTTCTGGAATTATTGCTGGTGTTGTGGGCGGTATTGTGGTAGGTTATTTAAGCCAGTCACATATTAGTGTATCGGGTCCAGCAGCTGGGTTGACAGCTATTGTTTTAACCGCAATTACCGATTTTGGAGCTTTCGATGTATTTTTAATGTCTGTTTTTATTGCAGGATTAATTCAATTAGCATTAGGATTTTTAAAAGCCGGAAGTATATCCAACTATTTCCCAACAAATGTAATTGAAGGAATGTTAGCTGGTATTGGAATCATCATCATCTTAAAACAAATCCCTCATGCTTTTGGCTACGATGCTGATTTTGAAGGGGATCAAGCCTTTATACAAAATGATGGAAGTAATTCTTTTTCGTTTTTGTTTGATCTTTTAAATCACATTCAATTAGGAGCTGTAGTAGTTTCTTTAGTCTCACTGATAATATTGCTTTCGTGGGAGAAAGTACCATTTCTAAAAAGGATAAAATTAGTTCCAGGAGCACTAGTTGCAGTTATTGCTGGGGTTGTTTTAAACGAAATATTTGTATCAACAGGAAGCGCTTTGGCAATTGGAAAAGAACATTTGGTTTCGTTGCCAGTTCCAAAATCTTTTGATGAATTTAAATCAATTATAATTACGCCAAACTTTGCTGCTGTTTCAAATCCGCAGGTTTGGGTAGTTGCTGTTACAATTGCCATTGTTGCTTCTATTGAAACACTTTTATGTATTGAAGCCTCTGATAGAATGGATGCTCAAAAACGATACACAAACACAAATGTTGAATTAAAAGCGCAAGGTCTGGGTAATATAATAAGTTCTCTTTTAGGAGGACTTCCTATGACATCTGTTGTAGTGCGTTCATCAGCTAATAATAATGCTGGTGCAAAATCTAAAATGTCTACTATTATTCATGGTGTACTTTTATTAATAAGTGTATTATCGATTCCAGCAATTTTAAACAAAATTCCGTTGGCAACATTGGCAACAGTTTTAATTTTAGTGGGTTATAAATTAGCAAAACCAGCAACTTTTATGCATTTCTGGGAAAAGGGGAAATACCAGTTTGTCCCTTTTATTGCAACTTTGGTCTTTGTCGTTGCGACAGATTTGCTAAAAGGTGTTGCGTTGGGAATTATTATTAGTATCATTTTTGTTTTAAGAGGAAACTTGAAAAGAGCTTATATCTTCAAAAAAGAAGAATATGAAGACGGTGATATCATTCACATCGATTTAGCGCAGGAAGTTTCATTTTTAAATAAAGCTGCGATCAAACAAACGCTAAATGAAATTCCTGAAAATTCAAAAGTAATTATCAATGCTCATGATACAGAGTATATTGCACATGATGTTTTAGATTTGATTCGTGAATTTAAAGAAACAAGGGCAATTGATGATAACATTAAAGTCAAACTTAAAGGCTTTAAAGAAGCATACGAATTAGAAAATACACCAGATAATAACAATCACGTTACTATTGAACATTATTATGATGTAGCAAAAAGGGAAGTGGTTAAAAAAGAAGTTGTTAAAGGAGAATAATTAAAATAAGGTGTTTTTAAGGAGGAAGAAATCTTAAAATTTAGGTAACTTTACCTCAAGTTCTTTTTTGAGAAGATTATAACTTAAAAATTACCACAAAAAAAATAAAAAAAATGAGAAAGTTTTATGAGCAGTTATTAGAAAACAATAAAAAGTGGGTAGAGAATTCACTGGCATTAGATCCAAATTATTTTGCTGATTTAGCAAAAGGTCAGTCGCCGCCATTATTATGGATTGGATGTTCTGACAGCCGTGTTCCTGCAAACGAAATTGTTGGTGCAAAACCAGGTGAAGTTTTTGTTCACCGTAATATCGCAAATATGGTTGTGCATTCTGATATGAATATGCTTAGTGTTTTAGATTATGCTGTAAATGTATTAAAAGTAAAACACGTTATCGTATGCGGACATTATGGATGCGGAGGTGTAAAAGCTGCAATGGGACACCAATCTGTTGGAATTATCGATAACTGGCTGCGTCACATAAAAGATGAATACCGTCTGCACGATAAATACTTAAACTCAATTGAGGACGAAACAGAACGTTTTAATGCTTTTGTTGAAATCAATGCAAAAGAGCAGGTTTACAATTTAGCTAAGACTTCTATTGTACAAAATGCATGGAAAAATGGTCAGGATTTAATGCTTCACGGATGGGTTTACGGATTAAATTCAGGTTTTGTAACCGATTTAAATGTAAATATCGCGTCGAATGATGAACTAGACGAAGTTTATCAATTAGATCTTTAATAGATAAAAAAATCGCCCTTTTGAGGGCGATTTTTTTTATTCATTTTCATCTAAGTTTTCGTTAAATGCAGATGGAAGCATTGTTGGGATAAACTTGATTAATATTGGTAATAACAAACTTCCTCCTGGAAGTAAAAATATCGTAAGCGATGGAATTGTTTTACAAATGTCCAAAAGCTGTTTTTTGACTTTCTTTTTTTCCTTTGCATCCAAATCTCTTGTTGTAGAGTATGCTAATAAAACAACGAGTTCTTTACTCTGCATAATTTCCCTTACCAATCGGTTTTTGTTTCTTGTGATCAATTTTATAACGCTGTGCGTCATTTGATCGTAAAAATGCTTAACAGGGTTTGAGTAATTAAAATACGGAATTTTACTTTTATGAGTTGTGATAAAAGCGTTCGTTGTTGCAATACTTTGGGCTGTAAATTCATCTGTAACACCCATCATTGATCCTAAAGAATATAAAAAATAAGCTTCTTCATTTTCAACAACACCATCACTCCAAAGTGCCATTCCAGCCATATCAATTAAATAATATTGCTCTAATTTGTTGCTGAAATAGTCTAACTGCAAGGTTTCTAAAGTATCTACAGTAACTTTAGAGAATTTAGAATAACGAATAGAAGCTTCGAATAATTTAATTAATAAATCATCGTGCTGTGATTTTACCGTTTTAGTTTTTAGCGCTAAACCCACAATACCAAGAACTGTTTCTTCAATACGTTTTAGATATTTTTCTGGAATTTCGCCATGAGCCAAATATTGTCTAAAAGCTAAAACATCAATAAACAATAAAGCATTCGTTACCAAATGCGAAAAGTTTTTGCTGATGATGCTGTCATTCGTCTGAACCCTTTGGTCAATAATGCTTTCCAGAGAGAGAGAAGGAGTATCTTTTGGAAGTAAAATTTTAAACAAGTTAAATCCTTCTGGATTCATTTGTTTGTAAAACTTTAAAACTTCTGAGATGAAATTTTTAGGTTCCGAGTTTCTTTTCTCTAAACAAAAAACATGATAGAGTGTATTAAGTAAAGCTACTTTAGAAATTTCAGTTTTAAACCAGCCTTTTATTGGAATCGGAATCTGAGAATCTATAGCAATAATATGACCATAAATAAATCCCGTTTCTCTTACTTTATAGTAAAACGATTCTACTGTTTCAAAAGGAATTGCTTCTGAAAACTTCTGTTCACTAAAAAACTTATCTATCCAGCCGTGTGCTGATGGGTTAATCATTGACTTAATTTTGCTAATGCAAAGCTATGTCTTTTTCTTGTTTTAGGATTCATTTTAAAATGAAATAACCACTAGATTTTGTTAAAAATAGTGGTTATTGTATTTTCTTATTTGATGATTCCTGCACAAGCAACTCTTCCGCCGGCATTTCCTGTAGGCTGGGTTGTAAAATCATCTGTTCCTGCGTGAACGATTAAACCTTTGCCAAGAACATCTTTGTTAGAATCTCCACATCCAACGCACCATTCGTCAGTAGTTAAAGTGATCGATCCATTACCTTTTGCATCTGCAGTAAAGTTTCCGATATCACCTTTATGATATTCTCCAACTCCCCATTTTCCGTGTTTTTTAAAAGTTGGATTCCAGTGTCCTCCAGCAGAGCTTCCGTCTGCAGCACTACAATCTGCTTTTTCATGGATATGTATAGCGTGAACTCCTGGTTCTAGTCCAGTCATTTTTGCAGTAAAAGTAACTTTTCCATTTTTCTCTATAAAAACAGCAGTTCCAGTAACCTTACTGTTGCTTTTTGGTTCTAATGCAACTGTTAATGTTTTTGCATCACTTGATTTTGTATTTGTCTTACAGCCAATAATTACGGCTGTAATTATAGCGAAAGAAACGATTAGTTTTTTCATATATATGGGCATTTTAGTTAAATATTAAGTAAATTTAACATAAAATAACGGAATGGCTTAACTCTAAAAGTTAAAAAAAAGTCAAACTATTCGTTATAATTTAATATCGATTGAGCACATAACACGGAAATATTGCGTAAATTCGTATGGTTTTAACGAATAGTTTCTGAAATCATCCTGCTCTAATTCGCTCATTTTTTAATTCTTAACTATTATGATTAAAAAGATTTTTACTCTCGTTTTTCTTAGTTCAATATTGCTTTCCTGCAATATTTTTAAATGTAAAAAAAGTGATGCAGTTTCAAAACTCGACGGAACTTGGGAACTGAATTATATCACTGGTCCAAAGATTACTTTTGATGGTCTATACCCAAATAAGAAACCTACAATAATTTTCAACACAAAAGAAAACCAAGTTTCGGGCAATAACAGCTGTAATTCTTATACGGGAAAATTGGTTGTAAATGGAAATAAAATTGATTTTACCCAGCCAATGGCAGTTACCAAAATGATGTGTCTGGACGGACAACAAGGTGAACAAACTTATATGTCTACACTTCAAAAAATTACTTCATACGATATTACGGATGATGGTAAAACTTTAAATTTTATTTCTGGAGATATTGCAATGATGCGTTTTACTAAAAAATAATGCTATGAAAGCTAAAATATCTGTTATGTTCCTGATTTTTTCACTCTTAAGCTTTTCAGTTTCAGCACAGGAAAAAACAAAAAAAGAATTAAAGGAAGAAAGAGAACTAAAAAAGCAAAATGAAATTCAAGCTCTTTTAGATGCCAAGAATTTTGTTTTTGAAGCACAAAAGGTTACACCGCAAGGTGGAAGATTAATTCAGCTGGATTACAATACTTATTTCTTGAACTTTAATACAGAAAACACAACTTGCGATCTTCCTTTTTTTGGACGCGGATTTAATGTTGCGTATAATGGTGACGGCGGAATTAAATTTGAAGGAAAACCTGAGAATATCAAAATTGAAAAGAAAAAGAAAAATACCATTTTAAAAGCAACAGTTCGAGGAAAAAACGATGTTTATGATCTAATGTTTAGTATTTTTTCTAATGGAACAGCTACGCTTAATGTAAATAGTAACAATAGAGCGCCAATTAGTTATGATGGAATAATTAGTGCTCCAAAGACATCGGTGAATAAATAATAGTTTTACCTATTTAAGATATAGATATACTGTTTTGGGTTTTAAAGTTTTAATAATCAGTATATTTTACTATGCATATTATTTTTAAAAACAAATTTAAAATTGAAACTATGAAAAAATTAAGTCTTATTCTTATTCTGGCTGTTGCCTCATTTTCATCTTATGCACAATCTTCTTTTAAAGAAGATGTAGATGTTTTGCAAAGTGTTTACGGGAAATCTAAAAGTGATTTAGTAAAACAATACATGAACTTGTCAGATGCTCAAGCAGCAGCTTTTACAAAAGTGTATGATGAGTACGAAACCAAACGTAAAGCGCTCGGACAAACCAAATTTCAATTAATAAATGATTATGCAGCTAATTATGAAACTTTGACAGATGCCAAAGCCGATGAATTAGCAAAAGGTACTTTAAAAAATCATATTGATTATGAAAAACTTTACTCTAAAACCTATAGTCAAGCCAAAAAAGCGATTGGAGCTATAAATGCGGCTAAATTTATTCAGTTGGAAGTGTATCTGCAAACGATTATTCGCAGTGAAATTTTAGAATCTATTCCTTTTATCGGAGAATTGGATAAATCAAAAGTTCAATAAGGTTTTTGTAACTATAAAACAAAAAGGCAGTTATTTAGATAACTGCCTTTTTTTATTCTTTTAAACAAAATTATTTTGCTGTTTTTACTTTGTAAATTTCATTTACCATTCCGTCACGGAAACTATCTAAAGTAAGTTCCCAAAACATAATTCCTCCTAATTTTTTAGCTTTTACGTATTCTGCTTTTGCTTTTATAGATTTAAGATCATCTGATGTAGCAAAAGTTTTAGTTGAAGCATTGTACCAATAAGGTGCTTTTGCTTTGTCATCCCAAAAATATTTCCATCCATTTGCTTCAGTATAAGTTGTAGCAAAGTTTTTAAAATCGATACCTTGAATATGTTCTCCAGCTTGATAAAGACCATTATTTACGTTTTCTACATTTTTCCAAGTTCTTGAGTAAAAAGCACCGCCAATAACTAGTTTCTCTGCAGGAACGCCTTGTTTCAATAAAAATTCAACAGCTCTATTCGTAGATTCTTCATTAGCATTTGTACTGTACAATGGAGAATGGTGACCCGTAACTTTAGAATATCCGTTTACTAAATCATAACTCATAATATTGATGCGGTTTACCAAAGGAGTTGCAGCTTTCCAGTCAATAGATTCGTCTAAATATTTTTGGAAACCTCCTGCAGCGAAACTCAATTCGTATTTTTTACCTAATGTAGAACGTAATATTTTTACCAGTTCAGTAAAGTTAGGCTTGTCAACAGCCTGATACAAATGACCTGGAAGTCCTTCGATTGCTGGATATTCCCAATCTAAATCTAAACCGTCAACTTTATAAGAATCGCTTATTTCTTTTACAGATTTAGCAAACTTTAAACGACCTTCTGCAGTAGAGAAAGCAGCAGAACAAGGTTCGCAGCCACCCCAGCCGCCAAGTGATAAAATAATTTTTAGCTGCGGATTTTTTGCTTTTAGAGAAACTAAGTGTTTGATTGTAGTTGAATCTTTAGGAGAATCAACACTTAATTTTCCATCTTTTAAATGGCAGAAACTGAAAATAATTTGATTTAATTTGCCAACTTCGTATTCATCAATAAGTTTTGAATCGCCAGTGTAATAAGCGATTATGTCCATTTTTTTGTTCTTTTGAGCAAAGGTCGTCGTGATACCAAAGCACAACAAAAAAGATGCGATTAGAGTAATTTGTTTCATTATTTTGTTTTTAGCGTTTTTAGAATGTTAAATATAAAGTAATACATTGGATATTTAACTATTGTAATTCACTTTGAAAGTTAATTTTAACGAAAATTTTGCAAATCGTTGCAAAAATATTGCGAAGAAAGATCTGGAAAATAACAAAAATAAACCCGCGCAGTTTCGGACTTGCGCGGGTTTAAACAAATTAAAAGCTAAAAACTATTGTAATATTAGAAGCAGTATGAATTTTCTGCAACTAATTTTTCTGCAATTTTTTCTCTCAACGCCACAACATTTGGCAGGTTAGTGTATTTTGTAAAACGTTTCAATCCCATTAACATCATACGTTGTTCGTCTCCTTCAGAGAAAGACGCAATTCCTTCTTTTCCTCTTAAGTTTACAATATCTACAGCTTTGTACAAGTATAATTTTGCCATAGCAATTTGCTCTTGAACTTTATCTTCACCTTCTTTTTTAGCTAATTTCTCAGTTCTAAGAATTGTACTTTCAGCCATATAAATTTCGATTAAGATATCTGCAGCAGCCATTAATAATTGTTGGTGAGAATCTAATTCTGGACCATATTTTTGAACAGCGCTTCCAGCAACCATCAAGAAAACTTTTTTCAAGTTAGCTACGATTGTTTTTTCTTCTGCAAATAATTCAGAGAAATCTGGAGTATCAAAAGAGGGAATTCCCATTAATTCTTCTTGAACTTTCATTGCTGGTCCAAGTAAATCAACGTGTCCTTTCATTGCTTTTTTGATTAGCATACCTACAGAAAGCATTCTGTTGATTTCGTTTGTTCCTTCGTAGATACGTGCGATACGAGCATCTCTCCAAGCACTTTCCATCGGAGTATCTTCAGAGAATCCCATTCCGCCAAAAACCTGAATACCTTCGTCAGAACAGTTTTGAACGTCTTCAGAAACCGCTACTTTCAAGATCGAACACTCGATAGCATATTCTTCAACACCTTTCAATTCAGCTTCCTGATGAGAAGTTCCTTCCGCTTCACGAGCAGCAATTCTGTCTTCGATGTCTTTTGCAGCACGGTAAGAAGCACTTTCTCCCGCGTAAGCGCTAGTTGCCATTTCAGCTAATTTAGAACGGATAGCTCCAAAAGATGAAATAGGAGTATTGAACTGAATTCTTTCGTTAGCATATTTTACAGCTCCAGTTGTTACTCTTCTTTGAGCATCCAAACATGCGGCAGCCAATTTAATACGACCAACGTTCAAAGCATTCATTGCAATTTTGAAACCGTTTCCTCTTTCAGACAACATGTTTTCAACCGGAACTTTTGTTTCGTTGAAGAAAACCTGACGAGTAGAAGAAGCACGAATTCCTAATTTATGTTCTTCTTCATTCATAGAAATTCCGTTTGACGGATCATTTTCTACGATGAAACCTGTAATATTTTTATCATCTCCAATACGAGCAAAAACGATGAAAACGCTGCAGAAACCTGCATTCGAAATCCACATTTTTTGTCCTGTAATTAAATAATGAGTTCCGTCTTCAGATAAAACAGCTTTTGTTTTTCCTGAGTTAGCATCAGATCCAGCGCCTGGCTCAGTTAAGCAGTAAGCTCCAAACCATTCTCCAGAAGCCAATTTAGGAACGTATTTTTTCTTTTGCTCTTCTGATCCATAAAGTGTAATTGGCATTGTTCCAATTCCGGTATGCGCACCAAAAGCAGTCGAGAACGAACCAGTTGCTCCAGAAATGTAATCGCAAACTAACATCGTAGATACAAATCCCATTCCTAATCCGCCGTACTCTTCAGGAACTGCAACTCCAAGAAGTCCCAATTCACCCGCTTTACGCATAGATGATTCAGTATAAGCGTAATCTTTTTTCTCAAAACGATCTTTATGCGCCCATAATTCTTTGTCAACGAACTCCTTAACAGAGTCACGCATCATTAACTGCTCTTCCGAGAAATCTTCTGGAGTAAAGATGTCCTCGCATTTTGTTTCTTTAACTAGGAATTGACCTCCTCTTGTTTTGTCGCTCATGACTTTTATTTTTTTTGTTTTAGTATCTTTTTATTTATGCTTTTTCCTCAATCTTGTCATTTCGACGAAGGAGAAATCTCCGCAAGTAAACTCTACAAAGATTATCAGCTGTGTGGACAATCGTCGCGGAGATTTCTCCTTCGTCGAAATGACAAATTTGATGGTTTTTTTGTCGAAATACTAGTGCGATTTCTCGTTCCTCGAAATGACAAACTATACGAATACTTTCTTATAACACCTCGTAAATTCCAGCGCTTCCCTGTCCAGTACCCACACACATTGAAACAATTCCATATTTGTTGCCTCTGCGTTTCATTTCATCAAATAATTGGACAGATAGTTTAGCTCCTGTGCATCCCAGCGGGTGTCCTAAAGCGATTGCTCCTCCGTTTACGTTTACGATATCTGGATTTAAACCTAATTCGCGAATTACAGCCAAAGACTGAGAAGCAAAAGCCTCGTTTAATTCCACTAAGTCAATATCTTTTAATTCTAAACCAGCTTGTTTTAAGGCTTTTGGAATTGCTTTTACTGGACCAATACCCATTATTCTTGGTTCAACACCAGAAGAAGCAAAATTTACCAAACGTGCAATTGGCTCAAGATTTAATTCTTTTACCATCTCTTCGCTCATGATTAAAACGAATGCAGCACCGTCGCTCATTTGAGAAGAGTTACCTGCAGTTACACTTCCGTCAGCAGCGAAAACCGGTTTTAAACCTGCTAAAGCTTCTTTAGAAGTTCCAGCTCTCGGTCCTTCGTCTTGTTTTACAACGTATGATTTAGTTTCTTTTTTACCGTTTTCATTGATGAAAGTCTGCTCAACAGTAATTGGAACGATTTGTTTGTCGAATTTTCCTTCTGCCTGCGCTTTCAAAGCTTTCATGTGTGAGTTATAAGCAAACTCATCCTGATCTTCTCTTGAAATTTTATATTGATTGGCAACCGCTTCAGCAGTTAAACCCATTCCCCAATAGTAATCTTCGTGACCTGCAGCAGCAACTTTATAATCCGGAGTTGGTTTGTAACCTCCCATCGGAATAAAACTCATACTTTCTGCACCACCTGCAATGATACAATCTGCCATTCCCGATTGGATTTTAGCAGTCGCCATTCCGATAGTTTCTAGTCCAGATGCGCAATAACGGTTTACCGTAACTCCAGGAACATCTTCTACTTTTAATCCCATAAGAGAAATCAAACGACCAACGTTTAGTCCTTGTTCTGCTTCCGGCATGGCATTTCCTACCATAACGTCGTCGATACGTTTTTTATCAAAATTAGGCAGTTCGTCCATCATAAACTGAATGGTTTCTGCAGCTAATTCATCAGGTCTTTTAAATCTAAAAACACCTTTTGGAGCTTTTCCAACTGCTGTTCTATATGCTTTTACTATATATGCTGTTTTCATTTGTTTTGTTTTTTTTAAGATTTATAGAAGCAAGAGCCAAGAGAAAAGACAAAACTTTGTTTTGAAATCTTGCTTCTTGCATCTTTCTTCTACTTTTCTAATTACGAAGCGGTTTTCCTTTAGTTAACATATATTGGATTCGTTCAAGAGTTTTTCTCTCTGTACATAAACTCAAGAAAGCTTCACGTTCGATATCTAATAAATATTGTTCAGAAACTAAAGTTGCTTCAGATAAATCACCTCCGGCCATAACATAAGCCAGTTTGTTAGCGATTTTCTTGTCGTGTTCAGAAATGTATTTTCCAGCTTCCATTTGATCCGTTCCTACTAAGAACATTCCAAGTGCTTGTTTTCCTAAAACTTTAATATCATTTCTTCTAATTGGCTGTGTATAACCAGCTTCTGCTAATAATAAAGCATGTTTTTTAGCTTCAGCAATCTGACGATCTTTGTTTACTACAATAACATCTTTTCCATGTTGAAGAAGTCCAGTGTCAAAAGCTTCATAACCAGAAGTTGAAACTTTTGCCATTGCGATTGTTAAGAAATATTCTTGAAGAACGTTCAACTCCACATCGTTTTTGCGGAATAAATCAGACGCTCTTAAAGTCATTTCTTTAGAACCACCACCACCAGGAATTACACCAACACCAAATTCAACCAATCCCATATAAGTTTCTGCAGCAGCAACCACTTTATCAGCATGTAAGCTCATTTCGCATCCACCGCCAAAAGTCATTCCGTGAGGCGCTACAACAACTGGAATAGAAGAATAACGAACGCGCATCATTGTATCTTGGAACAATTTGATCGCCATGTTTAATTCGTCGTATTCCTGCTCAACTGCCATCATGAAAATCATTCCGATATTAGCTCCAACAGAGAAATTCGCTGCTTGGTTTCCAATAACTAAACCTTGATATTCTTTTTCAGATAAGTCGATTGCTTTATTGATGGCTTGAAGTACATCGCCACCAATTGTATTCATTTTAGATTGGAATTCTAAGTTCAAAATTCCGTCTCCCAAATCCTGAATGATTGCACCGCTGTTACTCCAAACTTTTTTGCTTTCGCGAATGTTGTTCAGAATAATGAATGAATCTTGTCCAGGAACTTTTACTTGTGATTTTGTTGGAATGTTGTAGAAATAAGTTGCTCCTTCTTTTACAGTATAGAAACTTTCGCTTCCAGAAGCCAGCATTTCTGTAACCCATGCAGCAGGCTCTAAGCCTTCTGCTTTCATGATTTCAATTCCTTTGGCAACACCAATTGCATCCCAGATTTCAAATGGACCATTTTCCCATCCAAAACCAGCTTTCATAGCATCGTCAATTTTGTATAATTCGTCTGAGATTTCAGGAATTCTGTTTGACACATAAGCAAACATTCCAGCGAAACTTTTTCTGTAGAATTCTCCCGCTTTGTCTGTTCCTTTTACTAAAACTTTAAAACGATTGATTGGTTTATCGATAGTTTTTGTCAGTTCAAGCGTAGCAAAATTTGCTTTTTTCGCAGCGCGGTATTCTAATGTATCTAAGTCTAAAGAAAGAATATCTTTATCTACTTTTTTGTAGAAACCTTGTCCCGTTTTGCTTCCCAGCCAATTGTTTTCCATCATTTTGGTAACAAATTCTGGAAGTTTAAACAATTCGTGTTGTTCATCAGTTGGGCAGTTTTCATAAATACCATTAGCAACATGTACCAAAGTATCTAAACCAACAACGTCAACCGTACGAAAAGTAGCCGATTTTGGACGACCAATTACAGGCCCCGTCAATTTATCAACTTCTTCAATCGTTAATCCCATTTCTTTTACTAAATGGAATAAACTCTGGATTCCGTAAATACCAATTCTGTTTCCAATAAATGCCGGAGTATCTTTAGCAACAACCGAAGTTTTTCCTAAAAATTTAGATCCATATTCGTTTAAGAAATCCAACACTTCAGTTGAAGTTTTTGGACCAGGAATAATTTCAAATAATTTTAAGTAACGCGCAGGGTTAAAAAAGTGAGTTCCGCAGAAGTGTTGTTGAAAATCTTCGCTTCTTCCTTCACTCATAAAGTGAATTGGAATACCAGAAGTATTAGAAGTAACCAAAGTTCCCGGCTTGCGGAATTTCTCAATTTGTTCAAAAACTAATTTTTTGATATCTAAACGTTCCACTACAACTTCGATAATCCAGTCAACATTGGCAATTTTTGCCATATCATCAGTTGTATTTCCAGTTGTAATTCGGCTAGCGAATTTTTGGCTGTAAATAGGAGAGGGTTTCGATTTTAATGAATTCGCCAAATGTTCGTTTACCACACGGTTGCGAACGGCTTTACTTTCAAGTGTTAATCCTTTTTTAGCTTCAGCTTCTGTCAGTTCGCGAGGTATAATGTCCAGAAGTAAAACTTCGACACCAATGTTAGCAAAATGACTGGCTATACCTGAACCCATAATTCCGGATCCAATTACAGCAACTTTTTTAATTGTGCGTTTCATATTTGTAAAATTTGTTTTTTTGGGTAGAATTTGAATTTTCTCTTTAAAGGAGATTATTCATTTTCTGAGTTTTCTGTATGATTGAAAATATTTTTGTCCTGAATTAATTCGTTGATAATTTCAGAAACTTCTATAAAATGCTGCAGCTTTTCGTCTGAGACATGTTTTCTAACCGTTTCATTAAATTTCAGAACTGTATTTTTAGATAAATCTCTTTTTTCTTTTCCAAATTCGGTTAGGTATATTAAAACACCTCTGCCGTCGCTTGGATTTTTTTTGCGAACAATTAAACCTTTCTCTTCCATAGATTTAAGTGTTCTTGTTAAGCTGGTTGCTTCCATGCCCATTCTCGGGCCTAAAGCGGTTGATGGAGTTCCTTCTTCCTTGTCCATACTTAAAAGAGCAAATCCTGTTGCCATTGTAGCATCATATTTGGCAGCCTCTTCGTTATACATTCTTGAAACAGCCTGCCACGTCGCTCTCAAAATATAATCTATCGTTTTGTCTTTCATAGGTAACTATATCGATTTCAAATATAATTAAAAAATACTATGCATGCATATAATTTTTTAATAAATTTTTGGTTAGTTAAAAAATATCACTGATTTAGAGTGATTTGGTGGTTTATTTATAGGGAAATATACTATTCTTTTTTTAGATTTTAACATTTTCCATGCTGTAAAAATGTCTTTTTGGTTTTTAAATCGGATTTAATTCGATATTCTTTAAAAAATTATGCATTTATTTCAGTTGAATTTTCAGAATCGTAGCGAGAAATGGCATCTTGAAGTATCTTTTTCATACGATTTCTCAGACTTTCTGGTCTTAAAATCTCCATACAACTTCCAAAACCTAGAAGAAGTCTTTCCATTTCATAATTTGGTATTACATATAAATGGACAATAATGCTTCCGTCTTCATTTTCCTTAATTAACCGCTGAGAAGTGTGCAAAGGTTTTGTCAATACATAAGGTGCATTCGACGCATCTACCCATAATTCAATTCGCCTGGCTTTTAATCCCAAATTTACCGTAACACCAATTACATCTTTATAATACATGTCGGCATCAAAATCTTCTTCTAAATAAGGATGATTAAAATCGTAGTCAATTGCAATGATTCTGTCCAAAGCCAAATTGGTAATCGGCTGTGAGACTTTTTTCTTTCCAATCAAAAACCAACGATTATTGAATTCTTTTAATATAAAAGGATGAAAATGAAATTTGGTTTCTTCCACAGATTTAAAAGATTTGTACGTAACTATCAGAACCATTTTTTTGATAATCGCCTGATAGACTTCGTCCAGATAATGAAGCCCTTTTAGATTCTCGTTTTTATCCAGATAAATTACGGGTTTGGTATGTGATTTTTCAGAATAGATTTTATCCTCTAAACGCTGTAAAATATCCGATACATCATTAAAAAGGGAGAAATCTTTAAACTGTTTCAACATCGAAACGGTTTCAGTCAAAACATTCATATCGGTTTCCGTCAGCGGAATATCGGTTATCGAAAAATCTTCGTCTTCATATCTATAATACTTTTTATCGTAAACGACAATTGGCGCATTGTAACCCAGTTTTTCACTTCGCATCAGCTGAATATCCATTTGAATAGTTCGCTTACTAATTGGATTTTGACGTCCTTCGTATTCAAATAGTGCTTCAGAACATTCTTCGATTAAATCCTCCAAAGTCCATTGTCTGTATCTGTTTTGCAGACATTTATCGATCGTTTTATAGCGGATTAAGGCGTTCTTATTTTGTGACATTGTTGTGTTTTTTTTGCCACAAAGTCGCGAAGGCGCAAAGTTTTTTGTTTTTTTAAGGCACTCCCGATAGCTATCAGGATAAAGGATTAAAATGATTTTCCTCCTTTTTTTTCATTTCGATCCCGAGGCTTCGGGAGAGAAATCACACTAGAAACTCCGCACAGAACGTCTCCAATCTTTGTCGAATCCCGCGTGTGATTTCTCCCTTCGGTCGAAATGACAAACTGTGCTTTTAATTAATGCTTCAAATAAAAACTTTGCGCCTTCGCGTCTTTGCGAGATTATTTTTTACTTTCTAAAATGCTTATCTCTTTTTCAATATTAATCCTCGCTTTCTCTTCGTACAAACTCCTGAATTCCTCAGTTTGAAAAATAAATTCATTTTCCAGAAAATGTTTCAACGCTTTGGCGCGCCCGGGTTTGTAGAGAAAATCAGGATAAATGCGATATTCTTTTCTAATCTGTTCAAAATAGATTTTATAATCGTCCCAATCTTTAGCGAGGATTTTCAAATCAAAATCGATTAACCAATTGATATCTTCAATTTCATTTTGCTGATGTTGTTGTGTAGCGCAGATGACATCAAAAACCAATTGTTTATTTAGATTGACATTTTCAGGTAAAATCGCCAAAGCATATTCAGCACTTTTGAGTTCGTTGTCTTTTTTTGAAGCTGAATAAACAAAATCATGATAAAAAATTGAAAATAATATTTCATTCGGATTTTGTAGAAGATTAGAATAGGTTTCAAAACTTTCTATCATTTCTTTTAAATGTGTAAGATTATGATAATGTCTTGATTTCTTGGAATATGCCTTTTCTAAATCCGTCCAGTTCTGCTGAATTTCATTTGCTGAAAAGCCAATATTTGAGAGTAATTCAGAATAGATTTGGGTTAAATTCATAGTTTTTTTATTTAAATCAGATCAGAGCTCCAGAGGAGCGTAATATCTATAGAAATTTTGTTTAGCATCATTATAGCTCCAGCGGAGCGGAATGTTTATAGCAATTTACATCGTTGAGTATTTAGCTCCAGCGGAGCGAAATATTTATAGCAATTTATATCATAGGATCAAAAGCTCCATCGGAGCGACACATCGACTTTCATATTCATAATAGTAGGTACCACCCCGCTGGGGTTCTTGAAATGCATCTCGAAAATAGTTATATATGCCGTCGCTATGGGACTTCTATGGTTTTATTTAAATCTTAATAGCTATAAATATGCCGTCCCTCTGGGACTCCTGTGTTTTATTTAAATCTTAATAGCTATAAATATACCGTCCCTCTGGGACTTATGCGCTTTTTTAAATTAATATATACCCAAATTTAAAATTCTTTTTTTACTGCGCAAAATAATTGCGCAGTAGTTTTGAAATCTTTGCTCAAGAAATAAAACAAATAGTATTTCTTAAAATGAAAAACAAAATTTTCACTACGCAAAATAACTGCGCACTAGTTTTGAAATCTTTGTTCAGAAATAAAAACAAACGTTCATAGAAATAAAAAAAGAATAAAACAGGTCAAGTTGAAGTTACTTCGAAACACTTTCCACGTACACACTTAAACCATTACCTTTTTATTCTACTATTATATGGGACAGTAGCTCAGCGGTTAGAGCAGGTAGTTTTGAAATTATCCTTCAAAGGTCAATCAAAACTTACTTCGTACACTTTTAATGTCCGGGTCGTGGGTTCGAATCCCACCTGTTCCACTATTAATGGTCAATTAAAACTTACTTCAGAAAATTGGTACTCCGGTTCGAGTCCGGCAAGTTTTAAAATCATCATTAATAAAAATAGAGGGTCAAGATTAGCTTACTTCTTCGCGGTAGCCCGCTCCATTTTAGTTCAGCTAATCCATTACACTCCAATTTCAGGTCAAGTGTTTCTTACTTCAAAATCTTTTAGGTAGAACTCAGAAACGCAATTATCTAAATTTTAAAAATTAAAAAAAAATGAAAACAAGAGAATTATTAAAAATCAGTTTACGTCAAAATGCGATTTTCATTCCATCAGAAATGATTACGAATGACGTTAAAAATTTATCAGGAACAACATCGGTTTTATTAGCCAATGTTTCAAAACTCGGATTTACATTTTCTGAATCCTTATTGCACGCTTTAAACAACGTAAGCCCAAATTATAAAGTAGAAGTTTTAGAAGTTTTGAGAGAAGTTTTAGGAACAGATAAAAACTGGACGCCTTTAGTTAAAGAATGGAATATCGCAACAGGAGAATCTGTTGTAGATCATATTATAACTTATTTCGGAAACGTTTTTAAAACCAAAAACGGAACAACTTTACAATGCGGTCATATCATCCCGGATAATACTTTTCCATTAGAAAGATACAACGGTTGTCCGTTCTGCGGAACTCCGTTTGAATTTGGTAAAATCGAAAAATTTGGTCAGGGAAGCAAATTGAAAGTGCTTGAATTGTGGACAGAAAAAGATTTAAACGATTTCTATATCTCATTATTGCAATCAAAAACGGCTTTGGACGCTACTCAGGTAGATAGTTTAAAAATGGCGATGCAAAATTTGCCTTTGCCAAAAGTTGATGTTGCAATGAAGGAAACTTTAATGCTAGTGATGGATCTTTTGATTGAAAACGGTAAAGAAGCCGAAGCATCTCAATTTTTAAAAACTCCAACTGATATCTTAAGATATTTATGGTATAAAAATACTGGAATGCTGCAGATTATCGAACCAAAAACGATTGTTAAAAGAGCGACTAAAAATGGCCAGCATTTTTATAATTCTTTGGATACAAGTGCGCAGGCTAGAATTGCATCTGCAAAAGATTTGAAACTTAAATATTCAAGAAAAGAATGTTTGATGGTGGCAAACTGGTTAAACAATATGGATATGGATGTTGAGACCATGTGCGAAATTATGCATCCAAAAAGAGGAATGTGGGTTCGTTTTATACGAGCGCTTCGTTTGGCCGAATACAGCAAAAGAAAAGGATTTGAGAAATTAATTGCTTTAATGGATGTATTTTACAATAAGGTTTATGATGTTTGGCAAAGTGAAGTGAATGCTTCAAGATTGAAATTTGATGCCGATAAAACATTTGCGTTATTAAAACAGCGTCCAGGATTGTTTGCACGTTCGTTATTTTCGAATATGTTATGGTTTGGTGCAGAAGAAACGATTGCCCATTTTGAAGAAATCATCGATAAAGTTCCGGCTCGATTGGTGTTTACTTTAAATATGTATGCTCAAAATTACTTTGATAAAAACATACAAAGAAGTGTGAAACCTTTGGGTGGCACAAACAAAAGAATCGAACCAAACGGTTTATTGAAATTGTATGATGATGTTCAGTTGGAAGCAATGAAAAACCAGATCGAAGAATTGTGTCTTTTGGCCATGAAAAAACGATTTGCAAAAATTGAGAACACCAACAAAACAATGTATATCGATCCGCAGTTGTTTAATATTCCGGTTTCTATAGGAGATCGAAGCGAAACCGTTCAGGATTTGCCGGTTGCTTTAATGGGAACACGTTTCCCAGTTGAAGGAAACGCAGTGCGATTGTTTATGCAATGGGGTAAAGATTTGCCAGCACAACATTTAGATATGGATTTGAGCTGTCATATCGCTTACGAAGATCGTTCGGATATTTGTTCTTTCAGCAGATTGACTACAACTGGTTGTCAGCATAGCGGTGATATCAGAAGTATTCCGAATAAAATTGGAACGGCCGAATACATCAACATCAACATCGACGAATTGGCGAAAGCCAATGCAAAATTTGTAACTTTTACCTGCAATGCGTACAGCAACGGAAGTATTACGCCAAATTTAATTGTTGGTTGGATGAACAGCAAACACCCGATGAAAATTTCGGAAAAAACTGGAGTTGCCTACGATCCGTCGTGTGTAGATCATCAGGTTCGTGTGACGCAGAATGTTGCCAAAGGTTTGGTTTTTGGAGTGTTGGATGTAGCCAAAAGAGAAATCGTTTGGTTAGAGATGACTTTCGGAGGTCAGGTTGTAGGCGGTTTGGATTTCAAAGGAGTTCAAGCGTTGTTGTCAAAATTAAACAGCAAATTGAATATTGGTAGTTTGTTACAGCTTAAAGCGGAAGCTCAAGGCTTAACAATCACCGAAGATCAAAATGCAGATGAAATTTATACAGCGCAATGGGCGATGAATCCAGCGGTTGTGACGCAATTATTAGTGGATTAGGTTTAATTAGGTGCAAAGAGGCAGAGATTCAAAGGTACAAAGGTTTTTGTAGAGGCGCACTGCTGTGCGTCTCCGCAAAGATTGGTAAATTTAATCTCGTAAAGTCAAAGAGTCGCAAAGATTTTTCTGCGTAATATTTGTCATTTCGATCCCGAGGCTTCGGGAGAGAAATCACACGCGGGATTCGACAAAGATTGGCGACGCTCTGTGCGGAGTTTCTAGTGTGATTTCTCCCTTCGGTCGAAATGACATAAAATGAGAAAAAAAATCATTTTAATCCTTTAATCTGTGGCTAACAAAACCTTTGTTCCTTTGAACCTTTGCAACTTTGTCCCTTTAAAAAAAACCTACGCAAAATAACTGCGCACTTATATAAAACCTTTGCACCTATGAACCTCTGGACCTTTGTCCCTTAAAAAATAAAAAATAATGAAAACACAAATAAACGGTACAGATATATTAGAATTAGGATTCCCAGAAGGAAAAATAATTGGGATTGCTTTAAAAATAAACAGCAAAAGAAACGGATTTACAAGAGACGAAATGATTGCCAATTTCAAAAACGTTTTAGAAACTCCGGAGAATTATATAGACGATAAAATCTTCAGCAAACTGGCTGTCGCTTTAATCGAAAAATCCAATGAAAAACCAGAAGATTTTATTGCTTTAAATCAGAATCCGAATGCGTATTCGGCTTACGGATTAGATCATATCGAAGACGGAGCCAGAAAACAAATGGAAGTGGCCATGAAACTGCCAGTGACAGTTGCAGGAGCTTTAATGCCAGACGCACACCAAGGTTACGGACTGCCGATTGGCGGAGTTTTAGCCACAAAAAATGCCATTATTCCGTATGGTGTTGGGGTTGATATTGGGTGTAGAATGGCGTTGTCGGTTTATGATATTCCGGAAGCTTTTTACTTTGAAAACGAAGCTAAATTCAAAAAAGAATTAATAGCCAATTCGATTTTTGGAGCGGGTCACGGATTTCACGGTCAGTACAAATCAGATCATGCGGTTTTGGAGAATGATACCTTTGATATGAATCCGTTTGTGAAGAATTTGAAGGATAAAGCCTGGTCTCAATTAGGATCTTCTGGTGGTGGAAATCACTTTGTGGAATTCGGAATCATGGAATTTGCAAAAGACGATGCGGTTTTGAATATCCCAAAAGGGAAATATGTCGCTTTGTTAACGCATTCTGGTTCGCGCGGAATGGGTGCCACAATTGCGGGACATTATACTAAAATTGCCAAAGACGAATGTAAACTTCCCGAAGTGGCCAAAAACTTAGCGTATCTGGATATGAACTCACAATTGGGTCAGGAATACTGGATGGCGATGAATTTGGCGGGCGATTATGCTTCGGCTTGTCACGAGATTATTCATAACAAAATGGAACGCGCTTTGGGTGCGACGATTTTAGCCAAAGTCGAAAACCACCATAATTTTGCTTGGAAAGAAATCTGGAACGGCGAAGAAGTTATCGTGCATAGAAAAGGAGCAACCCCAGCCGGAAAAGGCGTTATGGGAATCATTCCCGGAAGTATGACTGCGCCAGGATTTTTGGTGAGAGGAAAAGGCGAGGAGAACGCCATTAATTCGGCTTCACACGGAGCAGGACGACAAATGAGCAGAACCCAAGCGATCAAAAACATTACCAAAACCGAGATGAAATCCATCCTGCAAGATCATGGCGTTACGCTTATCGGTGCAGGTCTGGACGAAGCGCCAATGGCGTATAAAGATATCAATCAAGTGATGGAAGCACAACAGGATTTGGTTGATGTTGTGGCGAAGTTTACGCCGAAATTGGTTCGAATGGCAGATGATGGAAGCCGTGAGGATTGATTTTAGTTTTCAGTCGCGGTCTCAGTTTTCAGTGTTGCGACTCATTTTTAGTGGCCAGTCGCGGTCGCAGTTTTCCGTGTAGAGGCGCACTGTAGTGCGTCTACGCAAAGTGAATAAAATAATAGAATCTCGCAAAGTCGCTAAGACGCAAAGTTTTTGTTTCACGCAGATTTTTCAGATCAAAGCAGATTTAATTGATTTTTAATAATTAATCTGTAATATCTGCTTAAATCTTTTCAAATCTGTGTGAAACAATTTTATAGGCATTGTATAAAAAACTTTGCGCCTCTGCGACTTTGCGAGATTAATTCAGCATAAAGAATGAAAAAAAACTTTGTGCCTTAGCGCCTTCGTGGCAAAAACAAAAAAGAAATGAAAACATACATAGATATCGGAATTAATTTGACCAACAAACAATTCCAAAACGACATAGACGATGTCGTACAAGACGCGCTCGACGCCGACGTATCGCAGATGATACTCACGGGCACAAGCGTGCGAAACAGCGAAGCTTCATTAGAAATCGCAAAACAATATCCGGGAATATTATATTCTACGGCTGGAATTCATCCGCATGATGCGAAGAGTTTTGATGAAAAAAGCATTTCACGACTGCGGAATTTATTAAAACAGAAACAAGTCGTTTCGGTTGGGGAATGCGGACTCGATTTTGATCGTGACTTTTCGCCCAGAAAGAAACAGGAAGAATGTTATAAAGCCCAATTAGAATTGGCGATCGAAGTTCAGAAACCTTTGTTTTTGCACGAAAGAGCCGCTTTTGAAAGCTTTATGAATATCACCAAAGACTATTTACCGCAATTGCCAAAAGCCGTTGTGCATTGTTTTACTGGAACGTTGCAAGAAGCAAAAACCTATCTCGATAACGGATTTTATCTGGGTTTTACCGGAGCGATTTCAGATGCCAAACGTTTCAGCCATTTAAAAGAAGTCATTCAGTACGTACCCCTCGACCGAATAATGATTGAAACCGATGCGCCGTTTATGCTTCCTAAAAATGTCCCGAACAGCCTCTTAAAGAAGTACCACGAACGCCGTTGCGAACCTGCTTTTCTGCCGTATGTTGCCGCAACAATAGCACAGTTCAAAGGAATTGTTTTGGATAAAGTTGCGGAGGAAACGACGAGGAATTCTAAAAGGTTTTTTGGGATTTAGATTTTAATTTAAAGATTATTTGTTGGCTTTTAAATCAGGTGTTTGTACTTGGTTTGGAGGCTTTTTGTTTATATATATTTGAATACAGAGGTAATCTTTTTAGGCTTACGGAAATCCGTAAAGTTATTATTGAAATTTAATACATCTTTGGCAGAGTTGTTTTTTACAAATAAAAGTTAGATTGTTTTTTTAAGAAATTTAAATATTATGGCTATTATTAATAGAGGTTCAGAATGGAGAAAATGGGATTTACATTTTCACACACCATCTTCTTATGATTATCAGGATAAATCAATAACTAATGAAAAAATTATTGAAATATTAGAAAAGAATAATATTTCTGTAATAGCGATTACTGATCATCATTTAATTGATGTTGAAAAAATTATTGATCTTCAGAATATTGGAAAGAATAAAAATATTACTGTTTTACCCGGAATAGAGTTTAGAGCAGAGTTAGGAGGTAGTGAATCAATTCATTATATAGGTATTTTTTCAGAGAAATTGAATAAACAGGAATTAAGCGATATTTGGATAAAATTACAATCTACATGTAAAATAACCCAAACAGACATACAAGCTATTGGAGGCGATGCCAATATTCAATGTGACTTTAAGGAAACTTCTAAACTTATTCATGAATTAGGGGGATTGGTTACTGTCCATGCTGGAAGTAAAGCTAACACTTTTGAAAATATAACTAATTCATTACCAGATAAAATAGCTCAAAAAATTAGTTTGGTAAAGGGATTTATAGATATATTCGAATTAGGAAAAGAAATCGATCAAACAAGTTATAACAATATAGTATTTCCTAATTTAGGATTTAAGTTGCCAATGATAATTTGTTCAGATAACCATAAGATTACGGATTATGTTGTAAAACAAAATCTTTGGATAAAAGCTAACCCGACTTTTGAAGGTTTAAAACAAATAACTTATGAACCAGAAGAAAGAGTTAGAATTCAAAAAGAACAACCCGAATCTGAAAAATTAGATAATTTGATGATTGAAAAGATAACTTTTAAATCTTCAAATAAAAGATTTACTGAAGAACCAATTTATTTTAACAAAAATCTTAATGTCATAATTGGGGGTAAATCTTCTGGTAAATCTATTTTATTGTATGAAATTGCAAGAACTCTATATTCTAACGTTTCGGATAAAGTTTTAAAATATACAGACATAGAGGATTATAAGGAAAAAGATTTGTATGATTTAAGTTTTGTTTCAAAGGATTATATTGATACTGATTATAATTTTAATATAGATTTATTTTCAACAAGTAGTCAATCATTAAAAGATCGCACTGTAAATTCTAGTATTTTACCAAGTATAAAATATATTCCTCAAAATCATCTTGCAAACCTTGTAGACAAGAGTAGAAAAAATGGCGCTACTTTAAAAAAATTAATCCGAGATTTAATATTAGAAGATCCTGATTATAAAACTAAATATGATGATTTTGTAGCCCATGCTCAGAGAAATGATGAAAAAAGAAGTCAGGATATAGATTATTATTTCAATTTAAAAAATGATTTAAAGAAAAAAGAAGATGATTTACAAACTAAAGGAGATACAAAAGCATTAAAAGAAGGAATAGAATTTAATAAGCAAAAGATCACACAACTTAATAAAGATTTTACACCTGAAGAGCAAATTCAATATAAAGATCTTAATGAAAAGTTGAGTTTATTAAATATAAAAGAGAATGAAGTTAATACAGATTTTGAAAAATTAGATATTTTTCGATCTGATATAGCACGTTTCTTCAATGAATTTGTAAGTAAAAAGAAATTACTTTTAGATTCTTTGCAAAATGAAACTATTAAGAATGAATATTCCAGTAAATTACAATTTATCGATGAGGCATTGATAAATATAAATGAAATTTCTAAGGAATTTATTAAGGATGAGGACAATAAGTTTATTTTTGGCTCAACGTTTGCTGAAGAAACAATATTAGTTAATGTAGCAAAAGAGAGTGTTGGTATTAGTTTGCAAGCTTTTAATAATAAATTAGAAGATCAGAAGCAAGTAGCAGCACTTCAAAGAAGTATTGCAGAGGATGAATCTAAACTTGCGGCTATTGAGCAATTTTTAAAAGAAATAGAAACTACGAAAATTGCTATTGTTTCTCAAAGAGAAAAAATATTTATTGATTTTGCTGCTAATTTGAAACTATATGAAGCTATAATTGAAGATCTAAAACCTCGTATTTCAAATATTCAGAATAAAACTGATAAAATTGAAATCTTGCCAGTTATAAAGTATAATTTTCCTAAGTTTAGAGATTTAGCAGATGAAATTTTTAATGGTAGGAGTTTTAATAATCAAGGTTTTAGTTATTTATATCAGTATGCGAATGACAACCCAAAATCTGCACTTGCTGAAGTAGATTTTGCAGAAATTGAAAAAGCGCTGAGGGTGATGTTCGAAAAAATTGAAAATAACCAATTAGTAACAAAAGGGGGAAATTCACAAAAAGATGCTTGCGAAAAAATATTTACAGACTTCTTTTTTGATCATTGGGATGTTAAATCCCAAGGAGATGATATTCATAAAATGTCCACTGGAAAAGCAAGCTTTGTCTTGCTTAAATTGATTATAAAACTAAGTAAAGATGATGGTCCGATTTTAATTGATCAACCTGAAGATAATCTTGATAATCGTTCAGTTTCTCATGAATTGGTTGAATTTTTAAAAGAGAAAAAGCGAGAAAGACAAATTATTTTAGTTACTCATAATCCTAATATTGTTGTTAATGCAGATGCTGAAAATATAATTGTTGCAAATCAAAAAGGACAAAATGATACAGGAAAAGAAAGTACAAGTGATTATCATTTTGATTATATAAATGGAGCGTTAGAGGACTCATTTCCTAAAAATGGCAAAACCGACTTATTAAAATCAATGGGGATACGAGAACATATTGCAGAAATTGTTGAAGGTGGAAAAGAGGCATTCAAAAAGAGGGAAAAGAAATATGGTTTTTAATATTTAAATCCATTAAAAGTCAACAATTATCGCCACATACCTATCTTTGTTTTGCCAACATAGGTTTAATATTATAATTTGAAATATTTTATCGTAAGTTTTTTCTTTCTTTTAAAAATAAAGCTATATCTTTGCGATGCAAAACAATCAAAGGAGAAATCCTTAAAATTTTTTTTAAGTTAACATAAACGAATACCTCGTCATGGTGAAGGAACAGGAAACTGTCCTAAATCATTCCTTTGAATGTTTTGCACACCTAAAGCGGGGTATTCGCGCATCTAAAATTTTCTATTATGCAAAAAGAAAATCAAAAACCAACACATCGTGATGTAGTGCCATCCGTAATTAATTTCCTTTCAGACGAATTGTTTGAGGGAGATTACAAAGAACAGCCCATGTATTTGCAGGAAATCTTCGAGCTTTTAATGCATACAGAGTTTGGCGACGATATCAATTTAAGGCAAAAAATACTAAGCTGTTTAAGAACCAGCCGTAATCTGGCAGAAACTTTATCGCCATTTTCAGAGAAACAGATTTATAAGGCTTGTGCCAGTAATAGATAATAACATAAAAATCAAAACTCTGCAAGCTTGATATTGCAGAGTTTGAAAGATGTATTGATAAAAACTTTATCTTTGAACTTTAAACTTCATGAAAAATGAATTACAAAATATCATTTCAGGAAAGAGCCAAGTTAGGCATGGAAATTCTATCCAAACAATCTCCCGTTACCTTAGAGAAAGCGAGAGCGCAAGCAGAGCGCTTAAGTCAAGCAAGCAAATCAAAAGTGAAGAAACAGCGTTAATAAAAAAATTCTGTGATCGAAATAGTTTTTGGATTACATACATAAACATTCATGCTTTTATATCTTCAGGTGCAGAGCAAAAAGTTTATCTTCAGAACAAGCATAAAGTAATCAAGCTTAATGATAGTATATATTATGAATCTTGGAAAGATTATTTCAATAATTTGTTGCTGAACAATTATTTCTTTCCAGATACTGCATATCAATTAATTGGATTTTATGAACAAGCAGAAGTACTTTATGCTGTAGTGGAACAAAAATTTGTTCAATCTGATAGTGCAACAGAATTAGAGAATGTGAAACATTTTTTAAACTCAAACGGTTTTGTTAATACTAGAAATAATGACTATTTTAATGATGAATTAGGTATTATTCTTGAAGATTTACATGATGAAAATGTTCTGACTTTTGATAATAATTTATTTTTCATTGATACAGTTTTCTATCTTACGGAACAATTTTACAAACTTTGATTTGTTATAAAAAATATATTTTTGGTATATTTTGTTAAATTATGATAAAATATACTACATTTGTATCTGTAATTAATAAACAGAAAAATACATATGATACTTTCAATTAAATCAAGTTTTGAACTTTTAGCAGGAGATTTTCCCGCTGAGATGGCAGGACGCTATATGTATTTTTATGAAAGTGAAATGTAATTTTAGAGTGTAACTCATCATAAAATATAAAAAGCGTCCTAATTCGGGACGCTTTTTTTGTTTAAAAGCATTTCTCCCGAAGTCTCGGGACGCTCAGTGTGACAAAAGAGAACAACAAAATGATAAAGAAAACAAACCAGAACTAAAAAAAACTAAAAAAATAATTAACCAATATGTTTAATGATTAATCAAAATAGAGAGATATAGTCTTGGAAAGTAATCTGATGAGTAACAGTCATTTGATGTAAAATAGAGATCTGCACCAGTTTGCGGACAGGAATTTCTTTGTCTTAATTTTTGATGTAACTAATTGATAGTCAGAAAAATAATCTTAAAAAATATTTGGAAATATGATTTTTTCCATCATATCTTTGCCAGACAAAATCGAAACAATGAGTTTCAGAAAAACAACAACAACAACAATTAAAAAATAAATAAAATGAGTTTTAATTTATACATACAAAACCCAGGATTAGTAGCCGCGCCTTCGGAGCGTGAATACTTTTACATGTCGGTGCATCAATATAGGCAATAAGATAGTTATATCGTATTTGTTATGAAGCACCTTTAATTGGGTGCTTTTTTTTGTTGAGGTGCAAAGGTTCAAAGGTACAGAGGTACAAAGGTTTGAAAACTTAGCAACTCAGTCCCGAAACTTCGGGATAGAAACTTAGAGAAGTACGCAAAATAAATGCGCAGGGCGATTGTAATATTTGTTCGTAAAGAAATCGTCGCGACGTAAAAAATTTAGTTTAATAATAAAAATTTAAGGATGAATCAAAAAAGTGGACTTAGGTCGGATCATAGTGATCAAACAGAAACAGTGGAGTTTAGCGAGTCGTCATATGCCTCAAGTAAAAAAATGGATTTGAAACTGATTAACCTATGGAATGAAAGGGTGAATTTTAGGGAGATTATATATATCATTTAGAGATATTTCTCTGGTAGAGCAAGGGTGCTTTTAACTTTTGTGATATTGGATTTCCCAGAAAAACCTTCGATTTCCTGAGATTCCCAAGAATTGCAAAAAAAAAAAATACCATGCAAAACAATAAATTAGAAAAATACAAAAAAGCAATTAGAAAAAAATACGAGACCGAAAAAGAAGGTAAATACTTTGATTATTTGTACAAACCTTCTCGTGGACAACTTCGTGATTTGTGCTGGCTGATTTTCGAAAATAACCCAACAAAAGATGACTTGAATGTTTTCAGTAATCTATTGGGCTTAGATTTCGATCATAGTAAAAAGAATAAGTTTAAGGAGAAAAAAGATAAGTTTAGACCTATCGAGACTTTCTTTAAAGGTGAAACAGATCCGTCAAACATTGATGCTATAAATATGGCGGCAATTTTGGTTGATTTCGAGCCGCGTCCTTTCAAAAAGTTTTACGAAAATTCTAAAACTGAGGAAATAAAACCAGTTAAACGAATGGAGAAAGCTAAAGAAGTTTTGAAAAAGAAAAGTGCTGCGAAAAAAGAGAAGCATGAAAAAAAGTCTAAGAAAAGAAGTTTCTTTTTAGATTTTAAAAGCATGTTCTTCTAAGTTTCTAGCCACTCCCGATAGCTATCGGGATAAAGGATTAAAAACATTATACAAAATCTGCTAAATCTGCGTGAAATTAATCTTAGCGTTCTTAGCGGTTAAAAAAAACAATTATTAAAAAATTAAAAAAATGAAAACAACAGATAAAATTATTATTATCGATTTAGAAGCCACATGCTGGCAGAGTGCAGTCCCACAAGGACAGGAAAATGAAATTATCGAAATCGGGTTAGCGGTTTTAGATACGCAAACGGGAGAAATTACGAAGAACCAAGGGATTTTGATTAGGCCCCAGCGTTCTAGTGTAAGTCTGTTTTGTACAGAGTTAACTACTATAACTCAAGATTTGCTGGATAAAAATGGAGTTCTTTTTGAGGAAGCCGTGAATCAGTTAATCGACCAATACAGCCCCGATTTATATACTTGGGCAAGTTACGGTCAGTACGACTTAAATATGTTTAAAAAGCAGTGTAAATTGTTTGGAGTGCCGTATCCGATGGCTGATGAACATATTAATGTGAAAACCCATTTTGCCGAAAAGTTTGGATTAGTAAAACCAACCGGAATGAATGGTGCACTTGAATTACTGAATATTCCGCTGGAAGGAACCCACCACCGCGGTATTGATGATGCCAAAAACATCGCGAAGATTTTGCGTTGGTGTCTTCAAAATTAAAAACGGCTGTCAAAATTATCGACAGCCGTTTTCTTTTTGGTTATATTATTCTGATTTAATTCTGACCATAAATTTTAGCATACAGATCTTTATAAATCTCTTTAATGATTTTACGTTTTAATTTCAGCGTAGGAGTCAATTGTCCTCCGTCGATAGACCAAACATCTGGCGTAAGTTCAAAACGTTTGATTTGTTCCCAGTGTCCGAATTTTTTATTGATTTCTTCCACTTCACTATCAATACGTTTAATTACTTCTGGATTTTCGCTGATTTCTTTATCTGTGCTTCCTAAAGTAATTTTATGAATTTTAGCCCATTCTTTTACAAATTCAAAGTTTGGCTGAATAAAAGCAGCAGGCATTTTTTCGCCTTCACCAACAACCATAATCTGCTCAATAAAACGAGATTGTTTCATGGCATTTTCGATCATTTGCGGTGCAATATATTTACCTCCAGAAGTTTTGAACATTTCTTTCTTACGATCGGTAATTTTTAAGAAACCTTCGCTGTCAATTTCGCCGATATCTCCTGTGTGGAAATAACCGTCTTGTAAAGCTTCAGCTGTTTTTTCGGGATCTTTGAAATAGCCTAACATTACGTTTGGTCCTTTGCAAAGAATTTCTCCGTCTTCGGCAATTTTAACTTCTATATTGCGGATTGGTTTTCCAACCGTGCCAATTTTAAAACCTTTGTTTCTTTGATCGTTTACAGCGATTACCGGAGATGTTTCAGATAAACCGTAACCTTCCATAACCGGAATTTCTGCTGCAGCAAAAACTCTTGTTAAACGAGGCTGCAAAGCCGCACTTCCAGAAACCATTAAATCCAGGTTTCCGCCCAAACCTTCTTTCCATTTACTGAAAATAAGTTTGCGGGCAATTTTTAATTGGAATTCATACCAAAATCCGTTTGCTCCGTATGGCTCATATTTTAAACCTAAATCAATAGCCCAGAAAAATAGTTTTTTCTTAATGCCAGTTAATTCAGCACCTTTAGCATAAATTTTATCGTAAACTTTCTCCAAAAGTCTTGGAACAGCTGTAATAACTGTTGGACGAACTTCTTTTAAGTTATCACTAATTTTATCAATAGATTCGCCAAAATATACCGAAACACCATAATATTGATAGATGTACAAAATCATTCTTTCAAAAATATGACAGATTGGTAAGAAGCTTAAAGCAGTACTTTTTCCGGCATCAAAAGGAATTCTTGGCGCACTGTCTAAAACATTTGAAACAATATTTTTGTGCGAAAGCATAACACCTTTTGGTTTTCCTGTCGTTCCAGAAGTATAAATAATAGTCGCTAAATCATCTGTTTTTATACTGTCTTTTATAGCTTCAACTTCATTTTGGTTGCTTTCGTCTTCTCCTGCTAATAATAAATCAGACCAATGTTTGCAGCCTGGAATTTCATTAAAAGAATAAACCTCTTTTAAAGTTGGTACATTCGCTCTAATAGCCTGTACTTTTTGATATACTTCATCATCAGAAACAAAGCAGTAAATACTGCCGCTGTGGTTTAAAATATATTCGTAATCTTCCTCAGCAATAGTTGGATAAATAGGAACATTCTGAGCACCAGTCTGCAAAATACCAATATCCATGATATTCCACTCGGTTCTGTTATTTGAAGTAATTAAGGCAATTTTATCATCTTTCTTAACGCCCATGCGCAATAATGCTCTTGAAACAGCATTTGCTTTTGCAATATATTCCTGGCTAGATGTTTTTTCCCAGACTCCATTTTTTTTGGTTGCAAGAGCAACTGGGAGGTTGTAAGTTTCTTGTTGATAATAGGGAAAATCAAAAAGGCGTGTGATTGAAACCATGTTTAATATATTGAATTTTACTGCAAATTAAATAAAATTTAGGTATAATTTTTTATTTTATGAAATTTTATGGGAAAATTTATAGAGACTATCAAAATTCAACGAAAACGTTTTCTTTTTTATAGTAAACTTTAATAAAAACCAAGAAAAATTTAATAGCAGGACTATTTTTTACAGGCTATTGAACATTGTAATCTTCATATTCTTTAACTCGCTCTCCCATTAAGAACATTTTTTTCTTGGCAAAATGAATCGAGAATTGCGAGTAATACCATTCTTCACTATCATTTGGTCTGTACCAAAAGGTGTAAGAGGCGCTATTGAAGCCTTCTTTAAAAACAGGAACTCCTTCTTCAGTACACTCAATTCCCCAATTGATCTTTTGTTTGCTCAAATCATCAGCCTGAATAAAACCAGTTCCGTCTGGATTTAAAACCGTAATAGGCTGCTTTTGTCCAATTGGCGCATAAGTTCCAGAAACAGGATAATTGATTGTAGTAGTAATAAAACGATCTTTAGAATTGTGCGTAATTTGATCTACGTGAACTTGTGAATGTGATGTTGTGGCAGCAAAAAATAAGCTGAAAATAAAAAGTAATTTTAAAAATTTCATTCTATGTAGGTTTAATGTTTTTGGGCTTAAAAAATCTAGCGGCTGATTTTTTCTGAGCGAATATAATCCATTTTTTTAATAGAATGGAAGCTTAAAAATACAAGAATGAAATTATTTATTTTTGGTCAGTTTTTTACTCTGTAGAAAACTGATTTTCGAGTAATTTTTCTTTAAAATCAGATTTAAAAGTATAAGCAAAAGTTAGCATCAAAGCTCGAGTATCAGATTTAGAAGTTCTATTGTTTCTAAACAATAAAGTGCTGTTTTTATAACCGCTTTCTAAAGTGTTAAACATATCGGTAACAACCAAACCCAATCGGGCATTTGCTTTTCCTAATTTCTGCTGAAAACCCATATCTACATTGTAAATCGGAATTCGTTTTCCCTGCGGAGTTGCAACGGCAGAATTATAGTTGCCAATAACCTGAAGTTTTCCGCCTTTCCAAGGCGTAAAATTATTAATCATTTTTCCGTACCAGCTAAAAGCGCTGCTGACAATATCTTGAACTTGTGCTAAATTATCGGCATTAATGTTTTGTTCAAAAGCAGTTACACTAATATTGGCATCGTAAAAAGAAATCGGTTTAAAACTGAAAATCGTTTCGAGTCCGTAAGTAACGGTGTTTCCAATGTTTTGAGGCTGTAATAAAACCACTCCGTTGTCTTGTAAAATGGCATATTGTCTAATCGTATTATTGGCATTTCTATAAAAAGCATTTCCAGAAAGAGAAGAATTATTCCACTCTTTGTTGTAATTCAATTCGACAATATGAATAATTTCTGGTTTCAAATACGGATTCCCTCCATGCGGATTCAATGCATCTGTAATATCTATAAACGGATTCAAATCATCTAAATCTGGACGATTAATACGTTTGCTGTAACCGAATTTTAAAGACTCATCCGATTTTAAATTTAATTGAATTGATCCCGAAGGAAAAAGTTTTAAATAATCATTATTAAAGCGGTCACTATTGTTTTGGGTTGCTCCATTGTTTGAAACATTTTCTGCGCGTAAACCTAAATTGTATTTCCATTTCGGATTCTCTTTAGCACCTGAATAAGAATTTAAAAGTCCGTACACAGCATTTATTTGCTCATTAAAATCAAAAATATTGCTGGCTCGCGGATTAATCACATATTCATTATTGATTTCATCTGCACTTTGAAAATCAGAATTAAAGAATCTAAAAGTTCCTTTATATCCAGTTTCAATAATAGTTTTTTCTGAAATAGGGAATGCGTAATTTAAAATGGCATTTGAGATATTTTCTTTTTCGTAATTGTGAGTTCTCTGCCAAAAAGTGTTGCCAATTTGTATCTGATTTTCATCATAATTATCAGTATCAATATCGGTGTTTTCTCTATCAAAATTAAACGAAGTCGTAATGCTGGCGTTTAAATTTTTTCTATCATCAGAAAATTTTCGATCATAATTAAAAGCAAATTCTGCGACTTTTGAACGCTCTAATTCTAGCGAATGACGTTTGTTACTAGAGTAAAATTCATTTGAACTCTTAAAAATAGCTGTTCTTAATGTTTCATCATTATCTTGATTTTCAATGTTTCCGAGTGCTTCAAACGAAAAAGTATTTCTTTCATTTGGAGAAAAATCTACATTAAACTTTAAATTTTGCAAACCTTCAGTTCGCTGGTCGCTTCTATTTTGATTGATAAAATGTTCATCATCAATAAAATAATTCGTTCTTTCACCTTTTATTCTTTTAGTTCTTCCAGCAAAACGATTGTCATAGGCAAGACCCACATTCCATTTATCCGTTTTATGATTTAAAAGAACTGAACTATTAATTCTGCCTTTTGCACCAAAACCGCTTCCTAGAACCGCTGCGCCGTTTATTCCGTTTGAATTATTTTTCTTGAGTTTTATGTTAATAATGCCGCTCTCTGCACTGGCATCGTATTTTGCAGTTGGACTTGTAATAATTTCAATACTTTCGATACTGCTTGCCGGAATCTGATTCATATTGGTAATAGCAGAATTTTTTCCGTTAATTAAAATCAAAGGTGTTTTTCCTCTTAACGAAATAGCATCATCTGCATCAACAGCCACAGTCGGAATGTTTTTTAGCATATCAATTGCAGTTCCACCAGACTGGGAAATATTAGAAACGGCATTAAATACAAAACCTTCAGCCGTTTTCTCAATTTGCTTTTTTTCTGATTTTACAACAACTGTGTTCAATAAATTGGCATCTTCCTGTAAAACGATATTTCCGAGAGCAATAGAAGAACCTGAATATTTTATTTTCTGACTAGCTGTTTTAAAACCAATTAATCGAAATTTTAAAACATAATCGGCAGGATTTATATTTTCAATAATGAATTTTCCAGAAGCATCAGTAACGGCATAAGCTGCAGTTTTGGTTGTATCAGTAACTGGTTTTAAAACTACGTCGACAAATTCGATTGGAGCTTTTCCATCCGAAATGGTTCCATTTATAGCATTTGTTTTTTGGCTAAAAGAATATTGGCTTAAGGCAAATAGAATAATTGCGGCTGCTAAATTTTGTTTCCATTTTTTCATACCGCAAAGTTATTTATCAACTGAAATACCGAAGAAGAAAGCATCTTAAGATATTATTAAGTTAGTCTTAGTATAGACTAATGGTTCCTTAATGAAACTCCAAATTTTAAAAAAAAGGTGTTTTTCCCCTTTTAAAAACAGGAAATTTCATTGACTTTTTAAAAATTTCTAATCCTACTTTTATCCCGTCAAAATGCGGAAGCCGAAAAGCAAACGAGTAGGCAACACATAAAAACTAATATTATGGAAACTGCTTTTTTCTTAGCGATGGGCTGGTGCGGAACTAAATATCCGGGCTGGTGGAGAAGATTTTTGAAAAAACCGCCAATTCCTGAACCAGAACCTTGGTGGATTATTTCGACAATTGGTTTAGGTTTAATTGCCGGACTGGCTGGCGGAACAATTTTTAGTGCTGTAATTCGCGATAGTCAATTTTTCTCTGGACAAGCTGCAATTGCTTCTGGATTATTTGCCTTCGGAACAGCGAATATTGTTACTGGAATTGCATCAGCTTTTAAGGAATGAAATATGAAATGCTTCGGCTTATTTGGGGATAGTGCCGAGGTTTTTTTGCCGCGAATTGCACGAATTTCCACGAATTAATTACCATTTATTAGTAGGAGCGATGAATAAAAATCCTTCTATCCTTAATCTGTTGCTATTTTTTAGACTAATAATTAATTAGTGGAAATTCGTGTAATTCGTGGCTATAAAAAAAACGCCCGATAAATTCGGGCGCTTTTAAAATATATTTTTTAGTTTTTCTCAATCCATTTTCTGGCATTAACAAAAGCTTCATGCCAAGGCGAAACCTCGTCGTTTCTGTCTTTTGGATAATGCGCCCAGTTCCATTGGAAAGTTGAACGCTCAATATGAGGCATCATAACCAAATGTCTTCCAGTTTTGTCACACATCATTGCGGTGTTGTAATCAGAACCGTTAGGGTTTGCAGGATAACCTTCGTAAGCGTATTTAGAAACAATGTTGTATTGATCCTCTGCATAAGGCAATTTGAATTTACCTTCTCCGTGAGAAACCCAAACTCCTAAAGTACTTCCAGCCAATGTCGATAACATAACCGAATTGTTTTCCTGAACTTTTACAGAAGTAAAGATACTTTCGTGTTTCTGGCTTTCGTTATGAAGCATTTTTCCGTGAACTTCATGCTCTGGATTAATCACTTCCAATTCCATAAACAACTGGCATCCGTTACAAATTCCGACAGATAAGGTATCTTCTCTTTTGAAGAAATTATCCAAAGCTGTTTTTGCTTTTTCGTTGTATAAGAAAGCTCCAGCCCAGCCTTTAGCAGAACCTAAAACATCTGAGTTAGAGAATCCTCCAACTGCACCAATAAACTGAATGTCTTCTAAAGTTTCACGGCCAGAAATTAAATCGGTCATGTGAACGTCTTTTACATCAAAACCTGCTAAGTACATAGCATTTGCCATTTCACGCTCAGAATTACTTCCTTTCTCGCGGATAATTGCTGCTTTTGGTCTTGGTTTAGAATTGTCGATTTCTGGTTTTTTTCCTGTAAAGTGAGCAGGGAAAGTATAATTTAAAACCTGATTTTTATAGTTTTCAAAACGTGCCTGAGCTCTTCCGTTTTTAGATTGTTTTTGATCTAATAAATAAGAAGTCTCGAACCAAACATCTCTGTAAGTTGGAATATCCAATTTGTAATCTGCAAATTCTAAAGTGGCAGTTTCTTGAACTGAACCAATTTTGAAGAATTCGATATTATTCGCGTTTAATTTAGCTTCAACAGCTGCATCTGATTTTGCTTGGAAAACGATTCCGATGTTTTCTGCGAAAAGGATTTTCAATAAGTCTTTTTCCGCGAATGCGCTAAAATCAATTTTAGCTCCCAGATTTACATCAGCAAAACATAATTCTAATAAAGTAGTAATTAAACCACCGCTTCCGATATCATGACCCGCTAAGATTTGGCTTTCGCCGATTAATTCCTGGATTGTGTTAAAAGCATTTTTGAAGAAAGAAGCGTCTTTAATAGTAGAAGTTTCGTTTCCGATTGTGTTTCTAATTTGTGCAAAAGAAGAACCTCCTAATTTGAAATCATCTTGAGACAAATTGATATAATAAATAGAATCTCCGTTTTTCTGTAAAACTGGCTCCACTACTTTTCTAATGTCTGTACAGTTTCCTCCAGCAGAAATAATAACCGTTCCCGGCGCGATTACTTCGTCGTTTGGATATTTTTGTTTCATCGAAAGTGAATCTTTTCCTGTCGGAATGTTGATTCCCAATTCGATTGCAAAATCTGAACAACCTTCAACAGCAGCGTATAAACGAGCGTCTTCACCTTCGTTTTTACAAGCCCACATCCAGTTTGCAGAAAGTGAAATTCCTTTTAAACCATCTTTAATTGGTGCCCAGATAATGTTTGATAACGATTCTGCAATAGCATTTCTAGAACCCGCAATCGGATCAATCAAAGCTGCAATAGGAGCATGCCCAATAGAAGTGGCAATTCCTTCTTTACCTAAATAATCCAAAGCCATAACTCCGACATTATTTAAAGGCAATTGTAACGGACCTGCATTTTGTTGTTTAGCCACTTTTCCGCCCACACAACGGTCCACTTTGTTTGTTAACCAGTCTTTTGAGGCAACAGCTTCTAAACGTAAAACGTCTTTTAAATAACTTTCGAAATCCCCTACATTGTAAGCAACATCAGCATATTTTCTATCAACAGTTTTATCTGTCATAACCGTTTTTGGAGAACTTCCGAAGAAATCTTCTAAAGCATAATCCATCGGTTTTGAACCATTTGATTGTGATTGGAAAGTAAAACGGTGATCTCCCGTTACATCTCCAACCTGATACATTGGCGAACGCTCTCTGTCGGCGATTCTTTGCAACGTATCAATATCTTTTTGACCAATAACCAATCCCATTCTTTCCTGAGATTCGTTACCAATAATTTCTTTTGCAGAAAGTGTTGGATCTCCAACTGGTAATTTGTCTAAATCGATCAAACCTCCAGTTTCTTCCACTAATTCAGAAAGGCAGTTTAAGTGCCCTCCAGCTCCGTGATCGTGAATCGAAACAATTGGGTTATTGTCGCTTTCTACTAAACCACGAATGGCGTTAGCAGCACGTTTTTGCATTTCAGGATTTGAACGCTGAATGGCATTCAACTCGATTCCTGAACCGAAAGCACCAGTATCTGCAGATGAAACCGCAGCACCACCCATTCCGATTCTATAATTTTCTCCACCAAGAATTACGATTTTATCACCTTCTTGTGGTTTTTGTTTAATTGACTGATTTAGTTTTCCATAACCAATTCCTCCCGCCTGCATGATTACTTTATCGTAACCAATTTTACGGTCGTTTTCTGAATGTTCGAAAGTTAAAACAGAACCCGTAATAAGTGGCTGTCCAAATTTATTTCCGAAATCAGAAGCTCCGTTTGAAGCTTTGATTAAAATATCCATTGGCGTTTGATACAACCATTTTCTTTCTTCAAGAGCATTTTCCCATTTTCTGTCATTGTTCAAACGAGAATATGAAGTCATATAAACAGCAGTTCCTGCTAAAGGCAACGAACCTTGTCCACCCGCTAAACGGTCACGAATTTCTCCTCCAGAACCTGTTGCAGCTCCGTTGAAAGGCTCAACTGTTGTTGGGAAATTGTGTGTTTCTGCTTTTAATGAGATAACAGAATCAAATTCTTTTATTTCGTAAAAATCAGGTTTGTCAGCAGATTTTGGTGCAAACTGCTGCACTTTTGGTCCTTTTACAAAAGCAACGTTGTCTTTGTAAGCAGACACGATATCGTTAGGATTTTCCTGAGATGTTTTTTTGATTAATTTGAAAAGAGAAGTTTCTTTTTCCTCACCATCAATCACAAATGTTCCGTTGAAAATTTTGTGTCGGCAGTGTTCTGAATTGGCTTGAGAGAAAGCAAAAATCTCAGAATCAGTTAATTTTCTTCCAAGTTTTGCAGCAAGATTATTTAAGTAATCTACTTCTTCTTCGCTTAAAGCTAAACCTTCAACTCTGTTGTAAGCTGCAATATCATCAATTTCCAGAATTGGTTCCGGCTTAATGTTGATAGTAAAAATTTCTTGATCTAATTCATTGAATTTTTGAAAAAGCATCGGATCAAAATCAGTAAAATCTTCCGTTGCAGGATGAAATTCTTCAATTCTGATAATGCCCGGAACACCCATATTTTGAGTGATTTCTACAGCATTTGTGCTCCAAGGTGTGATCATAGTGGCGCGTGGACCAACAAAAAAACCCGTCAATGCGGATTTTTCGATCTTATTCGAGTCGGCAAATAGCCAGTTTAATTTTGAAATGTCTTGAGCTGAAATTTCGTTTTGCGTTTGTACGGCAAAAACAGTTTTGCTTTGGTTTTCAAAGAAATGGATCATTGTGATGTGTAGTTTGTTGTATTGAGCTGCAAATTTAGTTTAAATAAATAGTAAGCGCAAATTTGATAACAAAGTCTTTAGAAAAAATATAAAACTGCTTTTTTCTGGCAGATTTCGTTTAACCACAATGGATGCAAAGTCATAAACTTTTTTTGAATCAAAGTCTTTTGCAAAGGTTTTTATTTCAAGAAGATTATGAAAATGACGGCAATTTTTGAGCTGCGAAAAATCCAAAATTATTAAACCTTTTGTTTTTCGTAGATTTTGCAAATTTTGCGGATTTTTTTCAGTTTATAAAGTGAAAAAGTTCTGCGAAGTATATTATTTCACGCAGATTTTAGTGATTAAACAGGTTTAATTTTGTAAAATCTGCGTGAAAATATAGTTTTCTGACTTAGTTAATAATTATCTTTTCAATAATAGTTTTAGAGTCTTTGACAATTTTAACTAGATAAATTCCTTTTGGAAGATTCCCTGCGGTAATTACAGCATCTGTACTATTTTGTTTTTCAAACACTTTTTGTCCAGTAAAAGAAATAATCTCTATCGAATAAGGAGATTCAAAATTGTTTAAACCAACATTGAAATTTCCATCTGAAGGATTTGGAAAAATAACAATATCCTCTGATGTTTCAGCAATTTCCTCTTCAATTGGCAGCGCTTGTTTGCTTGTTAAGTTGCCGCACGTGTCGGTTGTATAAGAATCCCATTGTGAGCTTAAATTGAAAGTTGTACTTGGAGAAGTCACAGTAGATTTTCTTCTTAAAGTAACATCAATAGCAAAATTAGCTGTTCCGCCATTAAAAGTTCCAATGATATCAATTAGTACTCCGTTTTTGAACAAACCTACAGCGTCATTTCCGTTAAAAGTCAATTCGGTTGCCGTTGTCGAAATATTGGCTGAACTTGTAGAAAAACAGCTTGAAGAAATAGAGCTGTTTACAATTACAAATTTACTTCCAGTTGTTAATGTTCCCGTTAAAGCCAAACCTGTGCTCCAAGAACCAGCACCATTAGTTTGTTTTTTGATTGTATAAGCAGCTAAACTAATCGAACTTCCTGTATTATTGGCAATTTCCAACGCTTTGTTGTTTCCAGAACCTTCAATGTATTCAGAGAAAAGTAAGTCGGTTGCTGTTCCAGTTCCGCTGCTGTTGGTTGTAACTGAAATTGTATTGCTTGAAGCAGAAGTGTTTCCAGCTGCATCTTTTGCTTTTACATAAATAGAATAAGTGGTAGAAGCTGTTAATCCAGTAATTGTTGCTGTTAACCCAGTAACAGTTGTTTTTAAAGCACTGTTGGCATAAACATCATAACCTGTAACTCCAACATTATCTGAAGAGGTATTCCAAGCAAGTGTAATTGAAGTTGCAGTTTTTGATGTTGAGGCCAAACTAGCAGGTGCAGTTGGCGCTTGAGTATCTGTAGAAGATGTTCCGCCCCAAATTTGATTTACATATTCTGGATGGTCTATGTATGGATTTCTATTGCCTTGACGTGCATAGATAGCATTATTTCTAGCAATTTCTCTTGCACTAACAGGATCTTGAGCATGCCAGGCTAATAAAGTATTTAGAAAAGCAGTTGTAAAAACTTTGTTGCTTGAACCATCAAACATAGCGTATGAATAACCTGCAACTGTATTTTCATAACGGGTTGCAAAATAAAAATACATTCTCGCAATATCACCTTTAAAAGCATTGATAGGTTCAAATACAGTCCCTGAATATCCAGATACTGAACTTGATCCTAATTTACTTCCGTTTTGAGAAGTGTAAGTCACAGAGCTTACCGTTCCGTGCGGGTAATTAGAACGTATTCCATTTACTTTTCCATCTGTAGGAGTAATAAAATGCGCATCGGCTACCATTGGAGACTGCTCATTAAAAACAGATTGCGGAATAATGTGTTCTCTGTTATAACAATCGCCTTCTACAGAATAGCTGCCGCATCTTTGCGTGCTTCCAGTACTGTAGTTGTAAGGATCTGTTCCTGATGGATTTTCAGAATACATGTCTAAAACTGTTCCGTCGTTTTCGTAAAAATTGTCAACGTCAGATGTTTGGTAGGTTGTGTATAAACCTGCATAACCATTATCAGTATGTCCTTTGATAATGTTGTACAATTGAGTTTTTAAGGTATAACCTGTGCCAGTTGCCGTGTTGTAGTAGCCGGATGGAATTTGAGCAAAACCAACAGCGGTAAACATCAATAAGAATAAAAAGTAGTTTTTTTTCATAAATTAATAGTTAAGATTTGGGTTAATAAATTCATTTTAAAAATCTGATTTTTAGAAGTTTAAAAATGTATTGTAACAAATCTACTACTTTTATGAATGCGATACGTTAAGCGATGTTTAATTTTAGATACATTTTCTTACGATTTGTTTTTTAATCATATAAGTTATGTAAGTTCATTTAAAAGTATTTAGTGATATACTTTAAATAGAAAAAACTTAAATTTCTTATATGACTTATATGGTTTAAAAAAGTTACTTCGGAAAATCTTGATTCTGATAAGCGCCTAAATCTGGTGGAGAAGTTCTCGTAATTCCTAAAATATCTAGCGGAATTATATATGCGGGATTTCCTTTCGCGAAAGCGGCAGAAGTTTTGTCAATATTGAATTTATTCTGAGCAGCATTATAAAACTTCGGATTTTCATTTAGAATAATGTTGTTGTAATGTTCTGTATCTGTTTTAAACTGATAATCAGGATTTGTGGTATTTCCGAATTTCAATAAACAATTATTGAGCTGATATACAAAAGCAGCGCTTGTATTTTTACTCAAATTCAATTCGTTAAAATTAGAACCGTAAATAATGCAGTTGTTGAAAGTTGCATTTGTCAACGCATTTGCTTCAGGAGTTTTGCCAGTTAAACTATTGCTTAAAGTAACTGCGAAATGCGAAGGGTTTGACCAATTGTTATTAAAAGTACAATGTGTGAAACTATAATTGCCGCCGTAAACGCAAGATAAACTTGCTATACCAGCATAATTGATTACGACGTTTTCGCCAATAATACGAGTGTTTTCAGCTAAAATTCCGTATTCAACACAATTGTAAATTTGGGTGTTTTTAATTTCAACCGTATTAGATGGATTTTTAAAGTCTAACCCAGTAATCGCATTTTTTAAAGTTAAATGATTGATAGAATGATTGGCACTTCCGTTAGAAAAAATAACCGATTTCCACTGTCCAGGAATATCAGAATATAGAGATTCTAAACGATCTCCTTCAAAGATAACTTCATTTTCTAATTGATCGGTTTTTGAGGCAGTTCCGTTAATCTGCAATGAAGCATTATTGCCAACATATAAGCCAGAATTAGCATGAAAATGGATTCTTACGCCAGCTTCAAAAGTTACGGTCTTGTTCTCTGGAACTCCTGCATATCCGTAAATTACGTAGGGTTTTTGTTTGGTAAAAATCAATTCGTTTCCGTTTACAGCATCATTTTCACTCAGATAAAACCCATCAACATCTTTGCCATCAATTTGTATTTTTTCTTTTGTTCCATCAGGATTTTGGTTTGGATATAAGAAAACAGCATCTTGGATCAAAGTAACTAAAGCTACTTCCTGAAGATTAGCCCCGCTGTCGAACTGAATTTCATCAGTATATAAAAAATCAGTAGGGTTGGCATCTGTAATATTGGCCGTTGTTTCTATAAAAATATACAAACTGTCTTTCGCTAAAAGCGTAACATCTTTAAAAATCTTGCCGTTAGTGCCGGTCATTCCGTCAACGGTCATGCGGTATTTAGAGCTTAAACCTTTTTTGAATTGAACAATTGGAATCGATATGTCGTTTTTACTTCGGTTGTAAACTTTCAGCTGGTAAGTACTCGAACCAATATTTTTAAAAACAGTATCTAAATAAACAGTGTCTTTTGAAAACTTTAAATCTCCAGTGCTGGCAACAGTATCAAAATCAGTTCGACAGGAACTAAAAGCTAGAATTAAACCCAGAATTAAGATTGTAAAATATTGACGCATTTATTTTTTTTAGCTATAGATTAAAAGAATTTTTTTTCTCCACGAATTTCTCGAATTTTCACAAATTTAATTCGCGGAAATTCGTGCAATTAGTGGCTATGTTTTTAAAATCCTTTAAATCTGTGAAATCTGTGGCAAAAAAACATTGCATTTCAGCCTCAGATGTATATTGATAGTTTTTGTAAAAATAGCAAAAAACTGACAAGTTCATAAATGATTTTCAATTTAGAATCCGATTTTTCGATTTGTGTCTTATCTTTCTTTAATTTTACGTTTTTAAAGTTTATTTTAATGAATCATACAAAAGAGCAGATTTTAGCGCGATGCAATGAGTTTTCTAAAAACACATTGATGGAAACGCTGAAAATAGAATATATCGACGCCGGAGAAGATTTTTTAACTGCAAAAATGCCTGTAAATCCAAGTGTTCACCAGCCAATGGGATTGCTGCACGGCGGAGCTTCTGTAGCTTTAGCAGAAAGTGTAGGAAGTGCAGCTTCTTTCTTTTTTATTAATCCGAAAGAGCAGGAGGTAAGAGGTATCGAAATTTCGGCAAATCACCTAAAAAGTATTCGTGAAGGTTATGTTTTTGGTACAGCCAGAATTATTCACAAAGGAAGAACGGTTCATTTGTGGGAAATTAAAATTACAGATGAAGCTGGAAATTTGATTTCGCTTTGCAAATTGACGAATATGGTTTTGGATAGAAAGAAAAGTGAATAAATTATGAATCCATTTTTCTTGAAAATTAAAAATCATAAAGAGCAAAATTTACCATTTGTACTTTATTCTAAACCCAATACTACTGATCTTATTGGGATTTTACAGCAAAATAATACTTTGCACACCGTTTCGGATTACAGCGAAAAAGGATTTGTTTTTGCTTCTTTTGATGAAAAGCAATTGATTTTAATTCCAGAAAACGAATCGGAAATTATTACTGCCGAAAAAGAAGTTACAGCATTTGAACCCATTAAAATTGACGATTTAAATTTTGATCCTGAAGCGAAGTTTCAATATGAATATTTGGTTGCCCAGGGAATCAATGCCATTAAAAACGGAGAATTTAAAAAAGTAGTTTTATCAAGAAGCGAAGAAGTTCCGTTAACGGAATTTGATTTTGTTGAAACCTTTCAGCATTTGGTTCAATTGTATCCAGCGACTTTTTGTTATTGCTTTTTTCATCCAAAAATTGGACTTTGGATGGGAGCAACACCTGAAAAGCTTTTAAAAGCAAATGGGAATGTTTTTGAAACCATGGCTCTGGCTGGAACGCAGAAAGATAATTTGGAAACTGAAATTGTCTGGCAGCAGAAAGAAAAAGACGAACAGCAGTATGTAACCGATTTTATTGTAAAAAGACTTCGCGAATTTGCGGCTTCGGTTGTAGTTTCTGAACCTTACAGTCTTAAAGCAGGATCGATCTGGCATATAAAAACCGATATTTCAGGAGTTTTAAATGATAACTCCACTTTAGAGGAGGTTATTGATACATTGCATCCAACGCCTGCCGTTTGTGGTCTGCCAAAGAAAAAAGCAAAAGCGTTTATTATTGAAAATGAAAACTATGATAGAACTTTCTACACAGGTTTTTTAGGAGAATTAAACAGCAGTTTTGCTGGAAATAATGCAAGTTCTGATTTATTTGTAAATTTACGAAGCATGCAGATTCAGGAAAACAAAGCCATTTTGTATATGGGATGCGGTATTACCAAAGAAAGTATTCCAGAAAAAGAATGGGAGGAAAGCGTCAACAAATCGATGACGATGAAGAGAGTATTGAAAAAATAGTTTCAGGTTTCAAGTTTCAAGTTTCACGTTCTGTACGTAACCTGAAACCTGAAACTTGAAACAAAACAAACAAAAAAACAAATGAAATTAGACATATTAGCCTTTGGTGCGCATCCAGATGATGTAGAATTGGGATGTGCGGGAACAATTTTAAAAGAAGTATCACTTGGAAAAAAAGTGGGTATTGTAGATTTAACACGCGGCGAATTAGGAACCCGTGGAACTGCAGAAATTAGAGATCAGGAAGCAAAAGATGCCGCAAAGATTTTAGGTGTCGCTGTGCGTGAAAATTTAGCAATGCGTGATGGTTTTTTTGTGAATGATGAAAAACACCAATTAGAAGTCATTAAAATGATTCGTAAGTATAAACCCGAAATTGTATTGTGTAATGCAATCGATGACCGCCATATTGATCACGGAAAAGGAAGTAAGTTGGTTTCTGATTCTTGCTTTTTATCAGGTTTGATGAAAATTGAAACGTCAATTGATGGCGAGAAACAAGAAGCTTGGAGACCTAAAGTGGTATATCACTACATTCAGTGGAAAAATATCACTCCTGACTTCGTAGTAGACATTACAGGTTTTGAGAATAAAAAAGTAGAAGCGATCTCGGCATATAAAACACAATTTTACGATCCGAATTCGAAAGAACCCGCTACGCCAATTACCAGTAAAAACTTCTTTGAAAGTTTAAATTACCGCGCGCAGGACTTAGGAAGATTAGTTGGAAAAGATTTTGCCGAAGGTTTTACTGTTGAAAGATGTTTGGCAGTCAATAGCTTAGAAAATTTGTTGTAAATTTTTCATTTTTTTCTTTGTAGAAGTAAACCTTTGTTATATATTTGCACTCGCTAAGCAAAAATGGTGGTTGTAGCTCAGCTGGTTAGAGTAGCGGTTTGTGGTGCCGCGGGTCGCCGGTTCGAACCCGGTCAGCCACCCAGATTCAAAGCCTTGAAGAAATTCAAGGCTTTTTTTGTTTTCTGCCTAAAACAAAAAAAGTAAAATTCCAATTTTTTGAAATTTCAGTTTTTTGAAATTCCAAAATTCAAAATTCAAAATTCAAATTCCAAAATTCAAAATTCCAAATTTCAAATTCCAAATTTCAAATTCCAAACGCCAAAATTCCGAAACCAATTTTATATTCCGTAGGAATATTTCATCGGTAGAAAAAAAATGGTGTTGTTTTTTCATTGTGTCCTGTAAGGACACTTGATTTATCGAAAAATAATACATCTTCTTCCCATCAAACGCTCCTATGGAGCGTATAACCGATTATCTAAATTTGATTCTACCAATGAGACATTCCTATGGAATGTATGTGATCGATTAAAACATACTATTGTTTTTCTACCGATGAAACATTCCTATGGAATGTATTTGTGAGCGATTAAAAAAATACCATTGTTCTTCTTGTTAATTCTAGCGACGAGACATTCCTATGGAATGTATTGTGTTCGATAAAAAAAAGCACAACTTTTAGGTTGTGCTTTCTGGTGGTTAATATATTTGGTTTATGTATTATCGAATTTCTTCAAATGTAGTTCCTTGTTTGATATCACCGGTTTTAAAACCTTTTTTAAACCAATACATCCTTTGTTCAGATGTTCCGTGTGTGAAAGAATCTGGAACAATTTGGCCCTGCATTTTACTTTGAATTGCATCGTCACCAACTGCATTTGCAGCACTTAATGCTTCGTCAATATCGCCCGTATCTAAATTTTCCTGATTATAATGTGCCCAAACCCCAGCGTAAAAATCTGCTTGCAATTCTAACGCAACAGATAATTTATTGGCTTGTGCTTCGCTTTTTCCTTCCTGTTCCTGACGCATTTTTGCAGATGTTCCTAATAAGGTTTGGATATGATGACCTATTTCGTGTGCAATTACATAAGCAATGGCGAAATCTCCGCCTTTAGCACCAAATTTGTTTTTTAATTCTTCAAAAAAAGCTAAATCCATATAGACTTTACGATCGCCAGGACAATAAAACGGACCAGAAGCAGATGATGCACCGCCGCATGCTGTTTGTACAGAGCCTCTAAAAAGTACTAATTTTGGTTTTTCATACGTCATTCCGTTTTCGGCAAAAATTTTGCTCCAGATGTCTTCGTTATCAGCTAAAACAACTTTTACAAAATTCCCCATTTCTTCATCTTCTTTGCTTAAGGGAACTGCAGTTTCAGTTTGTGATTGCCCGCCTTGCATTTGTTCTAGGATTGGTGCTATCTGCTGGCCGGTTTCTCCTCCAAATACATTAAGTAGTAAAACTATAATGCCAATAACACCACCTCCAGCGATTACTTTTCCGCCAGATAAACCTCTTCTGTCTTCTACATTATCACTTTGTCTTCTACCGAGCCATTTCATATTGAATTCTTTTTAAACTTATTATCAAATTGATTGTACGAATTTATATATTTTTTATGATAAATTTCACATTCGAAAGATTAATGTTTAAAAAATGTACAGAAATAATATGCTTATTTTTTGATACATTTAAAATTAGGTAAGCCATTTGATTAATGTCTCTTCGACACTTCCTTTCATGATTGGTTTTGAAATGTAGTCATCCATTCCAGCAGAAAGACATTTGTTTCTTTCGTCTTTTTCTGCACCAGCTGTAACCGCAATTATCGGAATATCACGGCCTTTTTTGGTGTTTCTAATGGCTCTTGCAGTTTCATAACCGTTCATAATTGGCATCTGAATATCCATAAAAACGATTGTTGGATTTATTTTTTCAAATTGCTGTATCGCTTCATATCCATTTTCGCATTCATGGATGTAAGCATTGTTGTAGAGATTTTTAATAATTGTTTTAAGTAAAAGCATGTTTACTTTGTTGTCTTCAACAATTAGAAATGTAATTTCATTATCGTTCCGTTCGATTTCTTCAGGATCCAATTCGATATTGAGACTTTTCAGTTCAGCATTGTATCGGTCACTAATACTTTGATTGCTTGTTTTTAGGTTTAAATCAAAGTAAAAATTGCTTCCTTCGTTAATTTTACTTTCAAGCTGTAGACGGCTTTCCATTAATGCAAGTAATTGGTTTGAAATGGTTAAACCTAATCCCGTTCCTCCAAATTTTCTCGTTGTAGAACTATCCTCCTGCGAAAAAGCTTTGAAAATTTTCTTCTGATTCTTTTCAAGAATACCAATTCCGGTATCGATTACCGAAAAGCGAATCACACAATTATTGTTTTTCTTTTTTTCTAAAACTGAGACATTTAATTTTATTGAACCTTCAGTCGTGAATTTTACTGCATTTGACAGAAGATTAATCAAAATCTGCTTTATTCTCACAATATCTGTCCAGATGTATTTGGGAACATCAGGATCGACGTTCAATTCGAGTTCCAAATTTTTCTGATTGGATTCGTAAACAATTAAATCGAAAACTTGGCCCAGAACTTTTTTGATATCATAAAGGTCAATAAAGAGTTCTAATTTTCCAGCTTCAATTTTAGAGAAATCCAAAATGTCATTTATAATTTCAAGCAGCGAATGCGCCGATTGATTGATAGTTGTCATGTATTTTTCCTGAATTTCTTCAAGGTCAGTTTTCATTAGTAAATGTGTAAAACCTATAATTCCGTTAAGAGGAGTTCTAATTTCGTGCGACATATTGGCCAGAAAATCCGACTTCGATTTATTGGCTGCTTCGGCTAATTGCTTGGCTTTTATAGCGTCTTCGATTTCTTTTTTATTGGTGATATCAAAATAAATACCGCCGACAAACTCAATTTCGTCATCTCTTTTAATTACGTCTCCAAATTCTTCAATCCAAATATATTCTCCAGTTTTACGTTTAATGCGATATACATTATGCAGAGGCATTCCCTTTTGCAGATTGTCGATTTGGCTGTTTATCACTTCTTCTTTATCATCATGATGAATTAAAGAAAGAAACGATAAATTGTTTTCTATAAATTCTGATTTAGAATATCCAGTTAAATTTAAAACTTCATCATTAAGAAATATTTTAGTTGAGAAAGCATCAAATTTGGATAGATAAACTGTGCCAGGAATATTGTTTGCTATTAATTTGAATTTTTCTTCGCTTTCAAGAATTTTAGTTTCATTTCGATTTCTCTCCAATGCAGAAGAAATGTTATTTGCTAAAACCTGAAAGATGTAAATTTCTTCATCAGACCATTTCTTTTCTTTCGTGCAATCATCAAAACCTATAAAACCAGTAAATATATCGTTAATATAAAGAGGCAATATTAAAATAGATTTGATTTCATTATTAATCAAAAGGGTTTTGAAAAATCCTTCGTCAAGTTTTCTGGTAAGTGTGTTTAGAATTTTTTTCTGTGCGGCTGCTTCGTAAATTTCCTTTAAATTTTCTTCAGTCATGTGACGCAAAGGCGTAATTTGATGCTCGATTCCTTCGCGGGACCATTTGTATTTTTGGCTGACGGTATTGTAAATTGGATCTTTTTCATAATAGTACATATGATCCACTTTGGCAGCTTTTCCAATAATATCGTACGTTTCTTGAAACATTTGCTGTGTGGTTTTACTCAGCAGAAATTTCTCGGTGCATAAGGAAAGGGCAGATAAAAGATGGCTTTTGAATTCTAATCTTCTTTCTGCTTCTAAGCGCATCTGAGACGAAATAGCCAGCGAAATGACATCAGATATTGTTCTCGCATAATTGATGTCTTCGTTGTCCCATTCGCGTTTTTTTTCGGTGCTTTCAAAACAAACCACACCTGCCAATTGTCCCGTTAAAAAAATAGGCACATCAAGCATTGATTTGATGTTATTCTTTGTAAAATATAATTTTTGAAATTCAGATGTTTCTAATTTATTAAATACATCAGGCGCATTTATAATCGCTTTATTATTTAAAGTTTCAAAATAAATTGGATACGATTCTTTATTTAAAATGTTTTTGTCAGTTAGATTTTGATTGTCAAGACTGAAAAGATTTTTACAAATAATTAAATCTTTATGATATTTCCAGAAGCTCACACGATTAGCATTGCTTATTGTTGCAGCCTCTTGTAGAATTAAATCAATTACAGTATTTAGTTTGTCGTATTTGCTGAAATCAGTCGTTGATAATTTTTTGGTCGAATTATTATAGGCTTCAATTTTTTTGAGACGTCTTTTTTTCTCGTTTTCTATATTCTTTTTTTCTGTAATGTCTCTTGCAATTCCTGAAAATCCTGTTGTTAATCCGAAGTCATTTCTGCGAACAATAATTTTTTGTGAAATCCATATTTCTTCTCCATTTTTCGTTAAAATCGGGATTTCAATTATCGGATAATTGTTTTCATTAAGCACTAAATTTTCGTAAAAGTCAACCGCACTTTTAATATAATTTTCGTGAATGAAATTAGAATAATGTTTCGAGATAATTTCATTTTCAGGATATCCCAGAATAGAGAAACCAAATTCATTTAAAAAAGTAAAATGTCCTTCGGCATCAATTTCAAAAATAATATCAGTTGCTGTCTGAATTAGGTTTTTATATTGATCTTGAACAATAATCTGCTCTGTAACATCCTGCCCAATACTGATAATTAAATCGTCAGAGAATTTTTTATCTTTCCATTGAATATATTTAAACTCGCCATTTTCACTTTTTAGTTTTCTAATGTAAAGTTTGTCTTCATGATTTTTAACGGGATTTGATTTTTCTATGAATTCTGAATCTTGTGTCAACTCCCAAAACTTTAATCCCATTACATCTTCGGGTTCATAACCTAAAATAGCAGTTACGGTTTCGCTGCAAAATAAGATTTCGCCTTTTTGGTTATAGGCAATTGTTAGAGAATTTCCTTTATGAACAATTTCGCTGGCAAATCTAAAATTGTCACGATTGTTTAATAAAACAGCATATTTTACTTGATTAATAATGAAAATTAGAATACAGAAATTAAGCAGTAAAATAGAAGATTTTATTGGAATTAATTGAAATATAATCGTCGTAATTAAAAAAGTAAAAGTTAAACCAACAAAGAGCCAATAAATTTTGATGGGTTTAAGGATACTGTACGAAAAGAAAAAAGAGATGAGGAAAACGATAATAGGAACAACATCATTATCAAGAGTTACGATGTTGAATCCTACGTATGCGATGTAAATGAAAAAAGAGAAAATAAAGATTTGCTGAATTTGATCTCTCAGCCATTTAATTTTGTCTGTAATTGCGTATATGATAAGTACACCAACACCAACTGAAACATTTACTATAAGTAGACTTTTGGGTCTAATTTTAAAAATTTCGTTGATGATTTCAATTACAATTACTGCAATACCAAAAAACAAAATATAAAGCTGATATTCTTTACTAATCGTATCTTGTTCTTTCTTTTTTTCGATGAAATATCCAATTTTAGCCTTAATCCTAAAAAACTGGTATACTAACAGCGAAAGAAATGCGAAGAGTGATAATCCTAATAAAATGAGTTTAGGATTATTGTAAAAAATAATATCATAGTTTACTACGTACCATCCTGTCATAATTGATTTTAAGGTATTACCAATGCTGGCAATTCCTGAAATAACCGAATTTAAAAAACTATAGTCAGCCGCCATAGAATTTGGATGTATTGGTTTAGTAAACAGCCTTTTGAGAATTCTTAAAAGAAGTGGTTAAGTTCTTTACAAATAAGAATTTCTATTTTAATCTAAATTAGATTTTCCAATTGAATCAATTGAATCCTCTTCTTCTTGTATTCCAAAAATGGCAAAATATGTAGCATAAATCATGGAGCTATTAAAAACGACCGTAAAGATAATTCCCACGCAGCACGCGAAAATACCAATCAGCGAACCAATAAAACCTATGATGAAAAATGCAAATATGTTAAGCGGATTTTTAGTAACAAGAGTAATGCTTGATTTTATGGCATCTAATGCACTCAAATTTCCGAAAACAATTAACGGAATTGATAAATACATAAAGAAAGAGACCATAAAAGAAATAACATTTCCAACATACAAAACGTCGAAGCTGTCAATAAAATTCGACAGAGCAGTTCCTACAAGAGCTGGAATAAACGCTGCTACAAAAATTTGTCCAAAATACGGACCTTTATAATAGCTGAAAATAGTAGAAACATTAAACTCGATATCTTTATCTGCACAATCTGCCATTTTTAGAAAACCTGCGCCAAAAGGTGCCGTAATTCCAGCTAATGCAGACACGGTAACAGTTTGAATTACAAGTTCTAATGCCGTAAGTTTTTGGTTTTCTAGATTTTCAAAAAAATCTTTCGTCATGCTTCCCACTCCAAAATAAGCAATTATTACTCCCATAAATACCATCGCAGCTATAATTGAAAAAACTAAGATAATAAGACCAGAATAAAGCGCAATTTTTTTATAGTTTTCGAAGGCGTGATTAAAAACTGTAGCAAAATCAAGGGAATAGCCATTTTTTTTAATGTCCTCAATTTGGGCAAGTGTAGATTTCATTTGGTGTAAAATTGTTTTATAGACTTGTAATATTTGATAAGTATCTTGACGTAAATATAATATTTTTAATCAATTCCGTATAAAAATCTATAAAACATTCCGAAAGGTTTTAACTAATTTAAAGCCAGTCTAAAATCCTTTTAATTGAAGCTAATTTTTCTTTGTAGGGTGCGTAGCGCATAGGTAAATCAAGCCAGTTTCCTTTTTTAACCATGGCTTTGTGATGCGAAAATGTGTCGAAGCTAAGCTGGCCGTGATATGCGCCGATTCCGCTGTGTCCAACACCACCAAAAGGAAGTCTTTTATTAGAAAAATGAACGACTGTATCATTAATGCATCCGCCTCCAAAAGAGTATTTTTTAATTAATTTTTTAGTAAATGAATTATTTTCACTAAAAATATAAAATGAAAGAGGTTTCTCATAACGGCTGACGACCTTTTCAATGTCATTTTCGTTTTCATATGTAAGAATTGGTAAAATAGGGCCAAAGATTTCTTCTTTCATAACGGGACTATCCAAATCTGGTTCTTCAAGTAAAGTTGGAGCGATATAAAGTTGATTTGCATCACTTTCACCTCCAAACAATACATTTTCGTTCTGGATCATATTGGTTAATCTGTACCAGTTTTTGATGTTGATAATGCGTGCAAAATCTGGCGATTTGTCAATTTTTTTTCCGTACGCTTTAATGATTTCTTCCATTAAGTAGGTAATAAAATTGACTTTCATGTTTTTCTGCACCATGATATAATCTGGAGCAATGCAGGTTTGTCCGGCGTTGATAAATTTTCCCCAGACAATTCGTTTAGCCGCTAGTTTTAGATCAGCAGTTTCGTCGACAATACATGGGTTTTTTCCGCCTAGTTCCAATGTTACTGGAGTTAAATTTTCGGCTGCAGCTTTTGCAACGATTTTTCCAACAGCAACACTTCCGGTAAAAAAAATGTAATCCCAGCGCTGCGCTAATAATTGATTAGAAACTTCAACACCGCCTTCGAAAACTTCGACGTGATTGATGTGAAATGTTTTCTCAATAATTCTCGCAATCACAGCAGAAGTATGCGGAGTAAGTTCTGATGGTTTTAAAGTAACTCTATTTCCGGCAGCTACAGCGGCAATTAGAGGGCATAAGGCTAATTGAAAAGGGTAATTCCAAGGAGCAATTATTAAAACGTTCCCATAAGGTTCTTTATAAATTTTATCAGTAGAAGGAAAGTTTAAAAGAGAAGGAAAAACGCGCTTAGGTTTAGCCCATTTATGAATGTTTTTAATAACATCTTTAAGTTCCGAAATAACATAACTTGTCTCTGTAACAACAGCCTCAAACTCTGGTTTTTTAAAGTCATCATACAAAGCTTTTATAATTAAATCTTCGCTTTTTTGAATGTTATACAATAACTTTTTCAGCGTTTCTTTTCTATACCCGATGTCACTTTTATAATCCATTTTACGATTAGCTTGTTTTTTACTCTATGCAAGTTAATCGATAAAAATTAAAAAAATAAGAATTAAATCATAAAAATCATACAGCATTCCAGATTGGATCCTCTGGAGTGGGAGCAACAATAGTGACATTTTCTTTAGAAACTGGATGCACAAAAGTGAGTTTTCTAGCATGAAGATGAATGCCGCCGTCAGGATTACTTCGATCTGCGCCGTATTTCAAATCGCCTTTAATTGGAGAACCAATCGCAGTTAATTGTGCGCGAATTTGATGATGACGCCCAGTGTGCAAATTGATTTCCAGTGCTGTATAATTTTGAAGTTCTTTGATTATGGTATAATCTAAACTAGCCAGTTTACTATCTGGAACTTCTTTTAAATGCGCTTTTGAAGTATTGTTTTTTTCGTTTCTTTTTAAGTAATGAACCAATTTGGCAGAGGCTTCTTTTGGTTTATTTTTCACAACCGCCCAATATGTTTTTTTCGTTTCACGATTACTGAACAATTCGTTCATGCGTGTCAATGCTTTACTCGTTCTTGCAAAAACAACAATTCCAGTTGTTGGACGATCCAAACGATGAATCACTCCTAAAAAAACATCTCCAGGTTTATTGTATTTTTCTTTAATGTATTCTTTTACAATATCAGACAATGGTTTGTCTCCTGTTTTATCTCCCTGTACAATATCGCCAACACGTTTGTTAACCACAATTATGTGATTGTCTTCGTGTAGAATTTGGAGATTGTTTTTGTTAGAAAGAATTTTCATTTTTAGACTAGCTTAGATTTTTAGATTTTAGACTTCTTAGACTGGATTTTTTTTGATAAGTTTTACAGCAAAGTTGCTCTAAATCTTGATGTCATTTTTGTTATTTCTTCAAGTAAATTTATTAATTCGGTTGTACTTTCTTCATTTATAAATCCTAAATCAGAAGAAATTAGAAGTTGTGTTTCTACTTCATAAGCAGAACCAATTGCGATTTCTAAAAACCTAGCAAAATCTTTGTTAGAATTTCTCGAAGAACCTTCTGCAATATTTGAAGGAATTGATACAGATGCTCTTCTCAATTGATTAATTATTCCAAACTTTTCTTCATTGGGAAATGTGGCTGTTATAGAATAAATCTTAGAACAAAATAACCTGCTTTTTTTCCAAATCAAAAGCTCTTTAAATTGATGCATTTTTAAATAGTTGATAGATTTTGGTAAAGACTTTAGATTGTTAGAATGAGACTTCTTAAGACTTGGTCAAATGAATAAAAGTAAGACAAAGTTCTAAGAAGTCTAAGTCAGTCTAAAAATCTAAGCTAGTCTAATTTTAGTACTGTTCACTAGCATTAGGAAAATCACTAGACTTCACATCAGCAGCATATTGACCAATTGCTTGTGTCATTTGTTCGTAAAGATTTAAGTAACGACGTAAGAAACGCGGACTAAATTCATTATTCATTCCTAACATATCGTGAATAACCAAAACCTGACCGTCAACACCGCCGCCGGCACCAATTCCGATAACAGGAATAGAAATGCTGTCTGCTACTTTTTTAGCAAGATCAGCAGGTATTTTTTCAAGTACAACTGCAAAACATCCCACTTTTTCAAGCATTTGAGCATCTTCAATCAGCTTTTCTGCCTCCTCTTCCTCTTTGGCGCGAACGCTGTAAGTTCCAAATTTGTAGATCGATTGAGGAGTTAAGCCTAAATGGCCCATAACTGGAATTCCAGCATGTAATATTTTTTTGATTGATTCTTTAATTTCTTTTCCGCCTTCTAGTTTAACTGCATGTCCGCCGCTTTCTTTCATGATTCTGATTGAAGAACGTAAAGCTTCTTTAGGATCGGATTGGTAACTTCCAAAAGGTAAATCGACTACCACTAAAGCTCTTTCGACAGCACGAACTACAGACGAAGCATGATAGATCATTTGATCTAGCGTAATTGGCAGTGTCGTTTCGTGACCAGCCATAACATTTGATGCCGAATCACCAACTAAAATTACATCAACACCTGCAGTGTCAACAATTTTCGCCATTGTATAATCATACGCAGTAAGCATAGAGATCTTTTCTCCGTTGCTTTTCATTTCAATTAATGACTTTGTTGTGATTCTTTTATAATCTTTTTTTGCTACTGACATTTTATTTTTTTTTGATATTGTAAAAGTATTGAATAATTGTAAACTGGGAATCAGCAATAATAGAATATTTCGACAGAAAATAGCTTTCCGTTTTTAAATTCTAATCTAAATTGACTGTCTTCCATTATGATAGAGTATATGTGCGGTGATTTTAACGAAGCTTCAATATAAGTTCCATATTTTTCAATGAAAGCTTTTTCAGACAGCGTATGATCTAAAACTGCATTTTGATTTAGTAAAAATTTGTTGTTTTCGTTGATGAAAACTTTAATGATTTCGGCTTTGTTTTGTTTCTCATCTACAGAAACTTCCAAATCTGGATAATAATAAACCAAGTCACTTAAGTAAAGACCGCACTCGTCTGAAATACGAGTTTTCTTGGGCGGATTTCCAAATGTTTTAACCAGATCAGCCTGCGATATATAAACAGATTTTGTTTTAAATCCTTTTAACGAATATTGAGATTTCTGGATAAAAGCAATAATTTCTTCTGGCTGTTTATGTTTGGATAAGGCTTTGGCTAAAGCCATATTCAATTCTGTTTCAGCTATTAATTTAGGATCATTTATCTGCTTAACCACTTCATAATATCTTTGATACGCTGGAACTAAGCTGGAATAATCGCTGTTCCAAGCCAATTCTACAATTCTTTCGCTCAATGTTTTACGCTCGGCAATCGCATTAATATCTAATTTATCAAAGTCTTTTATTAAAGCATTAAAATTAGGTCTTGAACCGAGAAATTTTCTCAGTGTAAATTTGGCATATTCTTCAGAAAAACTACCGTTAATATTTACCCATTCGTCTGGATTTACAGGAAGATAATTTACCGCAGCAGGATCGCCGGTAAAAAGAATTTCTCTAATTTTTGAATTTTTATCTGGTAATGCCCTTGCTTTGAGTCCAGCTGCTAAAACAAAAAGGTGATTGCTGCCGTAATAAGCATCGCCGCCTTCAAGAATTGGGTTTTGAGGATCTTTAGTTTTTACATCTTTAGCATTCAGTCTTGTTGCTAAAAATTTCTCTTCAATAAATCCTTCATTAAAATTATCGGCTTGTACTTTTTGCCAGCCATTTTGACTTTCACCCAACAAACGAACTTCTGCACCGTATTTAAAATAACCTAAAAAAACAGCAGAAGAATTTGGAGAAGTGTATAATCTTGTATCAGAATTTAGAAAATAACGTTCCTGGGAATGCAGTAAAAGCGAACAGAAAAAAAGTAAAAAGTAAAGTTTTTTCATGAAGTTGATTTTGGTTTTGCCACAAATTACACGAATTTACACGAATTTACACGAATTTTTCACGAAGTGAATAAAAAATGAATTCGTGTAAATTCGTGTAATTCGTGGCAAATAAATATTTTTAACAATCAGCCATATTAACAGCAATTGCAAGTCCGCCTTCTGAGGTTTCTTTGTATTTGGAATTCATGTCTTTTGCTGTTTCCCACATGGTATTAATTACTTTATCCAATGGTACTTTAGCATTTTTAGAATCAGTTTCTAAGGCTAATTCAGCCGCATTTATAGCCTTTATAGCACCCATTGTATTTCTTTCGATACAAGGAATCTGAACCAGACCGCCAATTGGATCGCAAGTCAAGCCAAGATGATGTTCCATCGCAATTTCTGCAGCCATTAAAACCTGAGCAGGAGTACCGCCCATTAGTTCGCAAAGCGCCGCTGCGGCCATTGAAGACGAAACGCCAATTTCTGCCTGACATCCGCCCATTGCAGCTGAAATTGTAGCACCTTTTTTGAAAATGCTTCCAATTTCGCCGGCCACTAATAAAAATTGTTTGATTTCTTTTTCGCCTGCATTGTGGTTTTCAATAACCATATAATACATTAGAACAGCAGGAATTACACCAGAACTTCCGTTGGTTGGAGCAGTAACCACACGGCCTAAAGACGCATTTACTTCGTTCACGGCAAGTGCAAAACAGCTAACCCATTTTAGGATCTGGCGAAATTTAACTTCCGTTTTTCTTATTTCTTCCAGCCAGCTTTGCGGATCATTATAATTGGATAAACCGATAAGATTTTGATGCATGTCAAAAGCTCTTCTGCGCACATGTAGTCCGCCTGGAAGAATTCCTTCAGAATGACAGCCAATGTACATACATTCTAACATCGTATTCCAAATACGCATTAATTCAGAATGCACTTCTGCTTCAGGACGCATTGAAATTTCATTTTCATACACAATTTCAGAAATCGATTTGTTTTCAGAAATTGTATAATTTAATAATTCCGCAGCTTTCTGAATTGGATATGGAAAAGCACATTTGATAACTTCTTTTCGTTTAGCATTTATGCGTTCTTCTTTTACCACAAAACCGCCCCCGATAGAATAAAAGGTTGATTCATATTCGGAATTATCAGCTTTGTAAGCCGTAAATTTCAATCCGTTAGCATGGAAAGGAAGGAATTCTTTGTTGAAAACAATATCTTGGAGAAAATAAAACGGAATCACTTTTTGGTTTCCCAAATTGATTTCATTTGTAGTTTCGATCTTTTTGATAATTTCAGCAATATCCTCAACTGGAATATATTCAGGATCCTGACCGCTCAATCCGAGCATAACGGCAAGATCTGTTGCGTGCCCTTTTCCAGTTAAAGAAAGAGAACCGTATAAATCAACTTTTACCCTTGTAATATCTTCTAAAATTGCTTCGTCTTTCAGTTCTTCCAGAAAGCGTTCCGCAGCGCGCCAAGGACCCAAAGTGTGTGAGCTTGAAGGGCCAACGCCAATTTTAAGCATATCAAAAACAGAGATACATTCTTCCATTGTTCAATTTTTGTTAAGACAAAGATAATTGAATAATGCAATGAAGATTTATTTTTGAATGTTAATCTTGCGTATTTGTTAAAATAAATATTAAATTTTAATAATTCAGCAACGAAATAAATTTAAATCCGTAATATGCAGTTTTCGTAGAAAGTTCGTGTTTTTTAGGTATTTTTGTAGTAAATCAAGCTGTGAAAATCAGCGCGATTCTTTCCAATTATTAATACTTCAGGGATTTTGTTCTAATTCTGAAAAATGTCTTTTTACAAATTATAATGCCACAAGAAGATAAAGTTACAATATGATAGAATTTTTCAAACATCTATTACAAGAATTCGAATTACCGCTCACCAACCCCGTGTTAATTTTTTCTTTAATACTTTTTATAATTCTGCTTTCGCCGATTTTACTAAAAAAAATTAATATCCCCGGAATCATCGGACTTATTATCTCGGGAGTAATCATCGGGCCGCACGGATTAAACATTCTGGCCAAAAATTCTGCTGTCGATTTATTTTCTACAATCGGACTTTTGTACATCATGTTTATTGCGGGTTTAGAATTGGATATGAATGAATTCAAAGCCAATCGAAATAAGAGTTTATTATTCGGTTTTTTTACTTTTATATTTCCGCTCTCTATAGGTTTTCCAGTTTGTTTTTATTTGTTGAAATATGATTTCAATGCCAGTTTTTTAACCGCCAGTATGTTCGCGACGCACACATTAGTGGCGTATCCAATTGTGAGTAAACTGGGAATTGCTAAAAATCAAGCCGTTGCTATTACAGTCGGCGGAACAATTTTGACTGATACTGCAGTTTTGATAATTCTTGCTGTAATTATGGGAAGCAGTCAAGGGAATCTAAATCAAGCTTTTTGGATCAAATTAGGGGTTTCATTGGCGATTTTTTCTGCCATAATGTTTTTGGTTATTCCAAGAATTGCCAAATGGTTTTTCAAAAAATTAGAAAGTGAAAAACACGCCCATTATATATTTGTACTTTCTGTTGTTTTCTTTGCAGCTTTCTTAGCCGAAGTAGCAGGAGTAGAGCCTATTATCGGAGCATTCGTCGCAGGTTTGGCGCTAAATCCGTTAATTCCGCATTCTTCTGCTTTGATGAATAGAATTGAGTTTATTGGGAACGCTTTGTTTATACCATTTTTCTTGATTTCTGTTGGAATGCTGGTTGATGTAAGCGTAATTCTTAGCGGCCCAACCGCTTTGATTGTTGCTGGAACTTTAAGTGTTGTTGCCATATTTGGAAAATGGATTGCAGCATTTTTTACACAGCTTGTATTTAAATATACTAAAACCGAAAGACAGCTTATTTTCGGATTGAGCAGTGCGCACGCAGCCGCAACTCTAGCCGTGATTTTAGTTGGATTTAAAGCCAAAATCTTAGACGAAAATATCCTTAACGGAACTATTATTTTAATTCTGATAACTTGTATCGTAGCTTCATTTGCAACTGAAAAAGCGGCCAAAAAAATTGCGATCTGTGAAGAAGAAATTTCACATGAAGATACTGGAAGAGATCAAATTTTAGACGAACATATTTTGATTCCGCTGGCGAAAACTTCTGCAGCAGCCAGTTTGCTTGATTTTGCTTTATTGATTAAAGATAAAAAATCATCTAATCCTGTTACACTGCTGACGATTGTTCCGAATAACGGTCAAGCCGAAAAGAATATTTTGAAGTACCGAAAAGCAGTTGATAAGTTTGTGGTTCAGGCTTCTGCCTCGGAAGTAAAAATTAATACAATTGCCAGAATCGATCACAATCCTGCAAGTGGAATTGCGAGAACTTCAAAAGAAATTATGTCGGATATTGTGATTGTAGGATGGCCGAGAAAAACAGGATTTATTGATAAAATCTTTGGAGAAAACGTTGATTCAATTATTAATAACGTTGACAAAAGTTTATTCATCTGCCGTTTTCAAAAGAATTTTATCGAAGAAAAAAGGTTAGTTTTTGTTTGTCCGCCATTTTCAGAAAGAGGAGTTGGTTTTCATTTACTGCTTCAGAAAATTTGTCGTTTATCACAGGAATTAAGTATTTCGATTGTGCTTTATGCCGAATATAAAACACATGAAACTATTCAGCAGATTGCTAATAATTTGAAGTTGAATGCTAAATTAGGGTTTAAAAATGTTTCGGATTGGGAAGATTTTGAATCTATTTCTGATGAAATGAAATCAACAGATTTAGTGGTTTTCAATCTATCTCGAAAAGGTTCTGTTTCTTATCAATCGATTTTTGATAAACTGCCTCAGAAGTTTGAAAAGTCTTTTGGAGAGAATAATGTAATTTTAGTTTATCCGCAAGACGACCGTAAAGAAAGCGCGATGGACGCTTACGAAGATTTTACAGCATCTCCATTGGCAAAAGGTATCGAGGCTATCGAACAAATTGGACGTGGTTTGGGAAGTATTTTGAAGAAGAGTTAAAACTTATTTCTTATGAAATACAGTACAGTTATTTTTTCGTTCTTTCGGTTATTTTTATAAGTTGTAAAGAGAATAAAATCCAGCAAAAATCAAAATCGGATTCTTCGGTTAAGAAATTGAAAAAAAGTGAACCAGCAGAAAATTTCGACGAATTCAATAAAAAGTTTCATTCAGATTCCGTGTTTCAGGTTTCAAGAGTTGATTTTCCTATTGAAGGGAAACATGTTTCTGGTTTTGAACAATACGACTGGAATAGAAAAAACTGGCAGTTTCAAGCTGTTCCTGTAGCTGAAAAAACTGAAATTGGAGAATATCAACATTCTTTAGTACAAACGGATACTTTAATTACAGAAAGATTTTGGATTCCAGACAGTGGTTTTGAAGTCGAAAGACAGTTTAAATTGATTGGAAATAAATGGTTTTTAATTTATTATAACGACATAAATTTATAGTAATGGAAGTGTTGAACGAGATTTTAAGAAAGTATGATTTTTCTAAAAGGGAGTCTAAATCTTCTATACAAATTGAGGATATTCAGGCGCATTTAAAATTCGATCTTCCAGAAGATTATGTTTTTTATATAGAGAATTATTTAGGAATAGATCAATTTATTGGAGTTGAGTTTATAAAACTTTGGAGTTTAGAAGAAATAATTGATGCAAATTTAGAGTATCATATATTTGAGCGATTACCGCAAACACTGGCTATCGGAACTAATGGAAGCGGTGAGTTTATTGGAATTGAATTTGAAGACAATAATTCTGTAAAAATTATTCTTTCTCCTTTTATTGATTTAAATAGCAAATATCATATCGAAATTGGAAATTCCTTTACTGATTTTTTTGATCGACTAGATAAAGGAATTGAATGGTTTTAATAAAGTATAAAATCTAAAAAAAATGAATCACAACGTAAAGTCAATTCGACCATTTATTGGTGCTAAAAATTTTGAAGTTTCAAGAAGTTTTTATCGTGATCTAGGATTTGAAGAAACAGTTTTAGACACAAAAATGTCTGTTTTTAAATCCAATGAAATTGCATTTTACCTGCAAGATGCTTACGTCAAAGATTGGATTGATAATACTATGATTTTTATTGAAGTTGATGATGTTGAGCGTTATTATAATGATCTTCAAGTTTTAAATCTTCCTGAAAGGTACGACGGGGTAAAATTAACTCCGATTCGTTATTTAGATTGGGGAAGCGAATGTTTTCTGCATGATCCGTCTGGAGTTTTATGGCATTTTGGAAAGTTCAAATAAACTTTGAAGAGTTGCTTGTTAGTTGAAATAAATAATTAGTGCAAATTAGTGGAATTCGCGGCGAAAAAATCACCTCAAACCAAAATCACCCAAAATACGCGTAGTACTTTTACGCTGATACCAATCATTATATACTAATTCTATATTTTTTACATCAAATTCTCCAAAATCGTAATCACGGAATTTTTCTGTTATTTCCATTAGTTTTTTGGGATCATGAAGTTTTTCCTGAAAACGCATTATCGTAGAATGCGCGGCGAAAATTTCATATCGACTGTCTATACTCTGTTGTAAACCAGAATTTTTAAAATTTTCGCGAAGTCTCTTTCTTAAATTATTCAAAGTATCATCAGATGGAAATCCTTGAATCATAATTGCCGAAGGTGAGGCAGTTACACCTTTGTAGTGAATTTTAATTTTATCTACATCAACCAAACTCCTGCATATAATTTCAATGTATTCGTTTGGCGAAATCTGACTTAAATGAAATGCTGTAGAACAAGAAATAATCGACATTACCGTAATATGAATATCAGAATCAGGATAGAAATATTGTTCTGGTTCGGCTTTTCTTAATTCGTTTATAAAAGTTTGAATGTTCTCTTTTATTTCTTCGTTTGGACGAATAAGCAATGTAATCCCGAAACGGGAATCAGATTCGTTTTTAAGTTCTGAATCAATACCATAGTTCCCTGCTGCAATAGTTTGAGAAGAGGTTTTATAAAGTTGATTATAATGTTCAATTAAATTCATAAAGGCTTATTTCTTTTTCGCTTTTTCGAGATTTTCTTTCACTCTGAATTTTACAATTTTGGTTATCAAATCATAAGGTATTTTTTCTTTCAATGGAAATTGAACAGAGCCTTTCCCGGATTTATATTTAGAAAGTTCTGCAGCAAAAGCTTCATGTCCGCTTGGCAATGCGTAAAGTCCGATATGATTTTTAAAAGCAGCAAAATAAACTACAATCCCGTTCTGTTCAAAAGCCGGCATCGAATAACTGATTTTTTCCTTGGCTTCTGGTGCAGCTTTTTGAATCGTCATTCGAACTTTCTCCAAAATTTCCTGAACTTCATTCGGAAATCCGCCAATGTATTCGTCTATGTTTTCAGGTTTTTTAACTTCCATTGTGTGTTGTTTTTTTAGTTTCAGGTTTCAAGTTTCTCAAGCAAGCTTGAAATTAAAATCAAAATATGCCTTTTATTTTTAACGCAAAGTGCGCTAAGGTATTTTAATTACGAGACTTGGGAGAAACCTATATATTAAGTTCGCAAAGCTTTGTCTGTAAAAAAAATAAATAAAGCTTTGTGAACTTTCCATTTTAAAGACCCTCCAAAAAACTTCTCGAACTTTGCTAAAAACCTTTGTGTTCTTTGCGTTTAAATAACCCTCAAGCAAGACCTTTCGGAAAACGATCTAAAACTAGATTTAATTGTAAGTTATGCTCTAAATACGCTTTTGCACCTGCTAAAACCAAAGTAAAACCTTCTGTAGAATTGCGAACCTGATCGATTATTTTATCTGTATCACCATGAAAGCCTGAATTTGTAATACTCACAAAAGTTTCATTTTCGTTTAACGGACTAAAAACCCATTCTACTAAAGTAATTTCGTCTGGATTTCCCCATTCAATAACAATCTTTTTATTTTCCTGTAAAACCAATGTTTGAACCGTAAGCGAAAAACCATACATTTCCCAAGTCCATTCTGTTTTTTGGTTTTCTTCCAGCTTTCCTGAACCTTTGGTAAACCAAAATTTGCTAGTAATCTGTGGATTTACAAAAGCCTCAAAAACTTCTGAGACTGGTTTCCGAATCAGCATTTCAGCTTTTGCAAATTTGTTGTTTTCTGTTTTCATTTGTTTGAAGGTTAGATGTTATAAGTTCTATGTAAAACAATATTTTACAGTCAAACTTCAATTTTTTCTTCCGACCTCTAAATTATGAAATTGCTGTAGTAAAAATGTCAAAAATTAATTAAAAGTGTAACCTACTAATAAATTAAGTGAGTTGGTTTTTATAGAACCATCGTTTATAACTGGAGTGTCAGAAATATTTGTTAAGCCTAGATTTTCTCTTAATTCAATATAAATTTGATTAATACCATTTAATTTAAATTCTTTTCCAATTCCTGCTGAAAAACCAAAATCTATAGATTTTTTATTTTTTGTGTCCTCATCATTTTCATTAATTAAACCTGGAATATTTGAGTTTGATTTTAGACCAGATTTAAGTAAATAACCTAAATAAGGTCCACCATTTATGTAAAAACTTTTATCTCCAGAGAAATTGTATTTTAACAAAATAGGAAGTACGATATAATTTAAATATGCTGTTGTTTTAAATTTATAAGTTCCAAATGGTTCTGTTGGAAGCGTTGGTTCTAATACTTCGATTGTACCTTTCGAAATCTGAGTTTTTCTCTCATAATTCAAATCTGCTTTTATCGATAAATTTTCTTGAATTTGATGTTGAAAAGAAAATCCTAATACGTAAGCGAAACCAGGATTGTTGTCTACATAAGAATCGTAACCTCTAAGGCTGGAGTAGTTTAAACCTCCTTGTATTCCGAATTTAACTTTTGAATCTTGTGCCGTTGTTTTGAAAGTAATTAAAGAAATGATAAATAATAATAAAGTAATTTTCTTCATGTTTTTTGGTTAGTTAATTTTGGTTGAATGTTTTACAGTATTTTTAAAAAGGTTTTAAACTTCCTTTTTATCAATCCATTTTCCAACTGTTGGAGGAATGTAATTTTTCATTTGGTTCAATAAATCTTCTAAATCCTCACTCACCAAAAGCATTTTTTGATTTACCTCTTTCAAAAGACCTTTTTCTGTCATAGTTTCAAGCAATTCTAAAAGTGAATCGTAGAAACCATTGACGTTTAAAATTGCAATAGGCTTTTTATGAAGTCCTAATTGTGCCCAAGTCAGCATTTCGAAAAGCTCTTCAAGAGTTCCAAAACCACCCGGAAGCGCAATTACACCGTCGCATAATTCATTCATTTTGGTTTTGCGTTCATGCATACTTTCAACCAAAATCAATTCGGTTAAGCCTTGATGTGCAATTTCTTTAGATCTTAAGAAGTTAGGAAGAACGCCAATTACTTTTCCGCCTGCATTTAAAGTTCCATCGGCAACTGCGCCCATCAAACCTACATTAGCACCTCCATATACTAATTCTATATTTTGTTCGGCTAAAGTTCTACCCAATGCAATTGCTTGTTCTTCGTAAATTTTATCAGTACCAAAACTTGAGGCGCAGAAAACTGTAATTCTTTTCATTTTTTTTTTGGAGTTATGGGTTGTGGGTTGTGGGTTAAGGGTTATTAGTTAAGGGTTATGAGTTATGGGTTATGAGGTTTTGAATTATGAGTAGTGGGTTATGAGTTATGGGTTATGGGTTATGAGGTTTTGAATTATGAGGTTTTGAATTATGAGTAGTGGGTTATAAGCTGTGAGTTTGGGTTAAACGCCACAATAATTAGCCGATGACTCTAGTTTGATTTCTAACTTCTAACTCATAACTCATTAACTCTTCTTAAGTTCATATTCAAAGTGGGGCAAATTTATCCCATTATTAACAACTACCATTGTATTCGTTTTTTGCGCTCCCAATTTTAAAACGGCTTTCTGCGAACGGAAATTTTCTGCTGCAACATGAAATATTATCGAATTTATATATTGAAAAGCATAATCAATCAATAGTTTTTTACAAGATTTATTATAAGGTCCGCCCCAAAATTTTCTTGCTAAGAAAGTATATCCAATCGCAATACTTGAGTTTTCTGGTTTATAATCGTAATAACGGGTAGTTCCTATAATTTCATTGGTTTGCTTATCTAAAATTAAAAAAGCACCCGTAGAATTTATTCCTGTTTCAAAAAAGGTTTTAAAACCTTTTCTGTTACTTCTGTCTTTTGCAGGATGCTGTTCCCAAATTAAAGGATCTGAAGCAACTTTGAACAGCTCTTCAAAATGACTTTCTTCTAAAGGAATTAATTTTACGATTTCATCTTCTAAAAAATCGGGTTGTAAGTTGAAATATGGTTTTGTCATTTTTTGAAGTTTTATAGTTAGTTTTTAATTGAGATCGTAGAATATGTCATTATAAAATAAATTAAATCCGTTTAATCTGCACACACGAAACATTTTCCATTTTAATTTCTTTACCAACTTTCTTTAGTAATCCCGTTTTGGGATCTCTTCTAAAAACAATCACATTCCCAGTGAGAACATTCGAAGCAACCAAAAATTTGCCGCTTTCATCAATGGCAAAAATTCGAGGATGTTTTCCTAAAGTCGGTTGATAACCAATATTTTTCAAAAGGCCATTTTCGTCAATAGAGAAAATGGCAATATTGTTTTCTTGACCTCGGTTTGTGGCGTATAGAAATTTTCCGTCTGGTGAAATATGAATGTCTGAACTTTCAAAACCTTCTTTTATTTTGTCAGGATGAGCAGCAATGCGCTGGATTTTGTTTAAAACGCCATCATTATATTTATAAACACTTATTTGACCCGCCATTTCTTCAATACAATAACCAAATTTTTGATTCGGATGAAAGGTAAAATGTCTTGGACCAGCTTCTAAATCGGTTTTGGTAAATGGATTTTTAGTTTCCATTAACGGCTTTTTTCGATTTTCATCAAAAGCATAACAACGGATTTTATCGGCACCTAAATCGGGTAAAAAGAGATAATCAAATTGGGGAGAAAACACAGAGGAATGGACATGAGATCTTGTTTGTCTTTCTTTGTGTGTGCTTCCTTCCATATATTGAAAATTCTGTGCAATAGAATCTATTTTTCCGTTTTCTAAAATCGGGAAAACAGAAACGCTTCCTTCTGTATAATTGGCATTTGCAATCCATTTGCCACTTTTGTGAACGGCAACATAAACAGGATTTTCGCCTCCGCTTCTCTGACTGTTTAGAAAAGTCAGACTTTTAGCTGCAGGATTAAACTCAAAACTACTAATGCTTCCCGCGTTCGGCGTTTTGGTATCGGTACACGCATAAACAAATTTACCATTTGGAGAAAGAGTTAAAAAAGAAGGATTAACAATATTCTTAACCGAAGTAACCTTTACCAATTTACCACTTAAAGTATCGAGCTGATAAACCTGAATAGCCTCTGCCGATTTATCACGATTGTACGATCCTAAAAAGACATAAGTACTTTGAGCAAACAGGTTAAACGTTAGGAGAAACGTAATCGTTATGAAAGTTATTTTTTGTTTCATTTTTATGAAGTTTCAGGTTTCAGGTTTCAAGTTTCAAGTTTCAGGTTTCAGGTTTCAAGTTTTTGCCCGCATTGTCAGGCTGAGCGAAGTCGAAGCCTTTTGCGTTGTAAACTTCTCCCGAATTCTCGGGACGCTTAGGGTAACATTGAAAATGTTTAGATTCAGGTTTCAAGTAAAATCAACAATTAACCATTAACCATTAACCATTCACAATTGACAATTCAACATTAAAAATTACCTAACCCCTTTCCACCATTGTTTAAATTTTTGGTTTTCATTTTTCAACTCTACTGTTTCACCAATCATTGGTGTGATCAAAGAAATTGGATTATCAGATAAACTATTTAATTCTGTCACTCTGATTAACGGCTCATCCCAAGAGTGAAGTGATAAAGCAAATTTAGAAGAATGAACTGGAAAAACCTTTTTCGCTTTTAAATCTTTCATGGCTTTTATCACATCTTCTGGCATATTGTGAATGTATTTCCATTTTTCGTTGTATTGACCATTATCAATTAAAGCAATATCAAAAGGTCCGTATTTTTCGCCGATTTCAGCAAAATGCGAATCGTAACCGCTGTCTCCGCCCAGATACATTTTAAAATCTTTCGTTTCTAAAACAAAAGAAGTCCAGAGCGTATTGCAGCGTTTAAAACTTCTGCCCGAAAAATGTCTGGAGGGAGCCGTGTGAATAGTAAGATTTTCATCTAATACTATTGTACTGTACCAATCTTTTTCGATGATATTTTCTGGAGGAAAACCCCAGAATTCAAAATGAGAACCCACTCCAAGAGCAGTAATTATTTTTTTAGTTTTGGGTTTTAATTTTAAAATAGTTTCATAATCCAGATGATCGTAATGATCGTGTGTAATCAATAAATAATCAATTTCTGGAAGATCATCAACAGTATAAATATCAGATCCTTTAAACGATTTTGTAGTGCCGGGAATAGGAGAGGCGTTCCCGCTGAAAACAGGATCGATTAGAAAACGCTTTCCTTCAAGCTGTATAAAATATGAAGAATGCCCAAACCAAACCAAAATATCCTGATCGATAGGTAATTCGTGTAAATTGGTTTTTACGGACGGAATCAAATCGGTTGGAATTTTTCTGTCTACTTTTTTAAAGAAAAATTCAAACAAAACTCCGACAAAGCTAGCTCCTTCGGCAAGATCTGGCGTGAAATGCTGGTTTTCGAATTTTCCGTTTTTATATTGAGGCGAATTTTGAATTGTGGTTAATCTTTCACCAGAAGGTGCTTTTCCGAATTTTGGATGTTGTAAAAAGTTATAAGTTATAAAAACTATTAGAACTAGGATAATTAAGAATGTGATCATTTTTATTGTTGGGGATATAATTTTTGGGTAAATTCGATTGAACGCAAAATTATCTTTTTTAAGACTTCAATATCGATATCAGTCAATTTATTGATGTAAATGCAGGCTTTTGAAGATTTATGTTTTCCTAGTTTAGACAAAAGTTCCTCTCTATTTTCTTCTGGTAAATAGAAATAAACAGTAGTGGCAGCTTTTCTTGGCGAATAAGCGGCTAATGGGGCATCGCCTTCGTGTCCGCTGTCGTATTTGTAATGATAGCTTCCGAAACCAATAATACTTGTCCCCCACATTTTTGGTTCAAAACCTGTGGCTTCCTGCATTATTTTTACGAGTTCAAAAGCATCATTTCTTTTTGCGTCATTTTCGACAGCATTAATAAAATCAGTTACACTTTGCTGCGTTTCGGTAGTTTTATTTTTTGCCATTTTATAATTTTTGATTGAATAATTTGCTCTTCATCAAAATGTCTTTGATCTTAATTTCTGAAGCATAAAAAAGATCAGATTTAGCGTTCATTTGATTTTCTAGAATAATTAAACTAATTCCAGAATCAGGAAAATATAAGTTAAGAGAAGAGAAACCATCTCCTAAACCTGTGTGTCCCAAATATTTTATAGGCTCGTTGTCGATAATTCTTATGCCGTAACCGTAGCCTTTTTTGTCTTTTCCGAAGACATTATGCTGCGACAAAATATTATACTTTATCATTAATTTATAGGTTTCTGGCTTTAAGATTTTCCCGTTGTGCAGCTTATTATTCCAAATTACCAAATCTGCTGCGGTAGAAACAACGCCGTCTGCACCTAAACTTTGCGGTGTGATCTGGCTTTGGGTTACTTTTTCTAAAACATTGTTTTCATTAAAATATCCTGAAACTAAATTTTGAATTTTGCTTTTATCGTAAGAGAAAGTATTCTTCATTTCTAGTTTTTGAAAAAGCTCATTTTGTAATACTGAAAAGTTTTTTTGTGCCGAATATGCCGCAATTTCTGCCAATAAATTATTGCTTAGATTTCCGTATTTAAAATCGGTTCCAGGTTTAAAAGCCAATGGTTTATCTAAATCTACAATTCCGTGAGTATGATTTAATAATTGATGAACGGTAACTGAATCTGCCCAAGTTTGTTTAATATGAGGTAAATATTTTTTAATTGGAGATTGCAGGTCAATTTTTCCTTTTTCTACTTCCAATAAAATCAAAACAGCAGTGATCTGTTTGCTGTTGGACATAATCTCAAACTGGCTTTCGGGTTTTAAAACTTTTTTAGAATCAAAATCAGAATATCCTTTTGCTTTCGAATACAAAGTTTTTCCCTTTTGGGAAATAAGAACAACGCCATTAAAAAGCGGATCTGCATTTTGAATTAAACTGTCAATACTTTTTTTATAATCTACTTTTTTTTGTGCCGCTGAATAACAGCTGGATAAAACAAGTACTAAAAATAAAAAAGACGAAAGTTTAAAAAATAAGTTCATTGATGGATTAAAGATTGGTGATTAGCGTTTTATGTGTTTTACAATTAAAGATTAAAAATTAAAGATTAAAAATTAAAGATTAAAAATTAAAGATTAAAAATTAAAGATTAAAAATTAAAGATTAAAAATTTATGATTGACAATTAACAATTAACAATTAACAATTAACAATTCACCATTAATCTAAAACATTCCATTTTCGTTAATAGTTTCTTTAGGAATCGGCTGGCCTAAATCCCACAGTTCGACGATTTTATCCGATTCAAATTTAAGGATATGAACAACAGCAAAACCAATATCTGTTGGTGTTTGTTTGAGGTGCGAATGTACTGCGACAAGATTTCCGTCTTCTAAAATATGGTGAATTTTAAAAACCTTGTTCGGATTTGTTCTGGCAGATTCTTCCATAGCCAGCATCAAAGTTTCGGCATCACCTTTGAAGTGCTGGTTATGATGTTTGAAATTCTTTCCGACATATAATCTAAAACCTTCGTGAGAATGCCCTTTTGCGGCCAATTTCAGAAAGTTCTTAGCGATTTCTTTCTTAGTCATAATTCGAGATTTAAAAGCAAACTAAGGTAAGGAATTCGGCTCGATAATTATTGCAGAAAATGACTGGAAATTTATAAAATTAAACTTCTTCAGATTTAATTTTTGAGAGATCAATTCCTAATTTAGAAAACTCTTTTTCGCCCAATTCTGTAATATAAAAATGTTTGTCTGAAGGCGATTTTTTAGCAATCCAGTTTTTGTCTGCAAAGTTTTCTAAAAGGAGTTCTCCAAGTTTACCGCCAAGATGTTCGTAGCATTTTTTGGCAGGTTTCATTGTAGATTTTGTGCTCATTTATTTTCGTTTTTAGTATAACGAATTTATGAAATAAATGAATCGTTTCGCTAAATGTTTAATTGAAAGATTGTCTGAATTCCAGAGGAGAAACATTCGTTTTGGTTTTAAATAATTTGCTAAACGACTGCTGATGTTCGAAACCTAATTCAAAAGCAATTTCGCTTATAGATAAGTTTGTGGTCGAAAGTTTTTCTTTTGCTTTTTCAATCAGTTTATTGTGAATGTGCTGCTGCGTGCTTTGTCCGGTAAGATGTTTCAATAAACCGCTTAAATAATTAGGAGAAACATTCAGGCTTTCGGCGATATAATGAACAGTGGGCAGACCTTTTTTAGACAGAGAATCGTTGTTGAAATAATCCTCAAGTAATTTCTCTAAACGCGCCAGAATCTGATGATTGCTTATTTTTCTGGTAATAAACTGACGGTTATAAAAACGCTCCGAATAAGTAAGCAATAATTCGATTTGGGCAATAATTACCTCTTGGCTGAATTTGTCAATATTCGATTGATATTCCTGCTGAATATTTTTGATGAGATCGATAATCATTTTTTCTTCTTTATCAGAAAGATGCAATGCTTCATGAACGGCATATCCAAAATATTCGTATTGTTTAATCTTCTGCGCAAGTGGTGTATTCCATAAAAAATCAGGATGGATCAATAATGACCATCCTGTATGCTGCATTTCGGAATTTCCTTCTATAGAAAAAACTTGACCCGGCGAAATAAATAACAAAACTCCTTCTTTAAAATCATATTCCTGCTGGCCATAACGCATTTTGGCATTTGCGTTTCGTTTGAGTGCAATGGAGTAGAAATCAAGCATCAGGCTTTTTGGTTCATTTTCGTTTAAGTATTTTAAATCTTCAAAATTATAAACACTTACAAGAGGATGTTCCGGTTTAGGCAGATTTCGAAATTGATGAAATTCGCTGATACTTTTTATTCGAACGGGTTGTTGATTTGCCATAGTCTAAAGTACTTAATTTTGGTTGTATATAGAAGCAAATTCTTTGGCATATTCAGCCAGTTTTGTTTTTCCTAATTCAAAAGGACGGTTTTTATAATAATCTTCACCTAGTGTACCGTTGTAAAGTCCGGCATACATTTCAACTAAACCTTGGGCAATTTTTGGCTGCATCCCAACAGAAACTAATCCGTTTAGGACTTCTTCGTCGCTGATTAACTGCCATTTTAAATCTGGTTTTCCAATGGCATCGCCCAAAATTTTAGCTGTTTCATCACCCGTTAATTCTTCACTAGAAACATAACGAATTTTTCTTCCGTCAAGCGGAGTTGTGATTTCTTCTGCAATAGCGCTGGCAATATCGTTTGGAGAAACCCACGGAATCAATTGATCTCCTCCGTAATTTGCTGCAATGATTCCTTGGTTTTTAATCATCGGAATATAAGCCAGCAAATTGTAATAAAATGAAGTCGGACGCATAAACGTAATCGAAACATCTGAAAGTTTATTCAGAACGGCTTCAATCTCGTTATAACGCTGGATAATTCCAGAATTCTGTTCTAAATGTGCACCAATACTACTCAGAAAAACAACACGTTTTACACCAGATTGCTGGATTGCTTCGGCATAATTATTTCCTATTTTTCGTGTAAACGCATCCAAATCAAGATTCGGATCAAAATAATTCGCTCTAGGAATCATACAATAAACGGCATCTGCGCCAGTAAAAGTTTTGGTTAAAAAACTCAAATCTTCTACAGAACCAATTGCTGCCGATGCACCCAATTTTTCAATTTCTTCTCGTCTTTCATTGCTGCTTGCAATTACGGTAACCGAATGTCCTTTTTGTACTAAAGCTGCAGTTAAAGGCTTGCTGATGTTCCCTAAAGAACCTGTAATTATAATTTTCATAATTCTATTTTTTTGATGATACAAAGTTGCGAAGCATCTATCAAAGAGATGTAGTCAAATCTATTATTGATGTAGTCTAAAAATAGAATTATGAATCTGTATTATTTATTTTTCAGATAATTTTCGTTCGGTTTCTGTTTGAGGTTTTCCAGTTGCATTCGGTTCACCCTTACCAGTTGTAATCAGCTTTTTTAAACTGTTTTGAATATAATTCGTCCAACCAGATTTACAGACTTCATAACATTCGTATTCAGGAACTAATCCGAAATGGGTGAATGTAAGCTCTGTTTTTCCGTTTTCTTCTGCGATTTCAAAAGTTGGTTTTGTTCCTGTCCATTCGGTTTTATCTTCGGTGAATTTAAAATAGTTTTGCTCAACCAGCCAGACTATTTTTTCATTTTTAATAACTTCAACCAGTTTTATTTGGCATCGATGAACATCTTCATAATGGTAATCAAATTCATCATTAAGTTCGGCAGTATTTCCTTCAATTTCTTCAGACCACCAGCCCCTAACATTTTGTATGGCTTTAAAAACTTCTTCTGCAGATTGATCGACTATTATTTTTGTGGTAAAACTTTGTGCGCTCATTTTTAGTGATTTATAAATTAGTAAAGTAAAATTACAATCTAAAAATCAATTAGTTGAGGTGTTTAAAAGACAATTTTACGGTGTGTTTCGGACAAGGAAGGGGGGAGGGATTTTAGATTTTAGATTTTAGACTTTAGATTTAAACTTAATGTTGAATCATTTCTGTTTTACTTTTTCTAAAAATTCCAATTAATAAATTGATTATATAAATTGGAGTGGCTACGAAAATTATGATTAAGAATTCAGACACTAAAGTAATATTGATTAATTCAAAATCATCAAAATAATTATAAGTACGATTATTAAGATGGAGCTTGCCAAATACTACAACGATCCAATAAAAGAGAAAACTACCGATTAAAATTAAGGTATGAATAATAGTCAAAAGTTTAAACAGCTGTTTATTTAAAATTTTTAGAACCAGCCAATACCCGAGCCCCATTAATAGATAAGAAAAAAATAAAACAATAGCTAAATGATAATTTGAAATGACAAAGTAAGTATCTGAAATGTTTATATCTAATGATGAGTTAGGATAATTGCTTGACACTAATGCAATGAATGCAACTAATACAGCAACAAACCAAAATAAATGATAAACTTTTATTTTTTTAAGATTCATGTTTATTTTATTAAAGTCAATAGAAATTTTAGGTAGGAGTGTTCTTAATCCTTCTTCCAAATTATTAACAAATTGATTTTAAGATTTAATTAAATACCGTCAATTAATGTGGAAGCACCTAAAACAAGACTTAAAAAAATCAAAATACTGATCAAACCAATCAAACAAGTTCTCCAACCGCTGAAAGTTTCTCCACCTTTTTCGATATGGTCTTGAATATTTTTTTCTTGATAAGTTTGAACAGCATAAGAAGCCATTCCTAAATAAGCCGCTGGAAATAAAATTGAAGGAAAGTTATCAGGAAGCCAGAATACCAATACAATAACTATTATTGTAGAAATTATAGTGAAAATCCATGTTTTTCTTGCTTTATCAAAATCGTTAAAAGCTTTAAAATTTTCAGCAATGCAATATCCTCCAACTAGAATACCAGCAAAAAATGTTGCTGTTTTTATGGCTTTGGAAGAGTAAATTTTTTCGGTTGGAATTTCTTCAAATACTGATTTTTGTGACTCGTCTTCTTGTATCATTTTTTATTAATATTGGGTAATTACTGCTTTATAGTTTTTATTTTTTCTGGAATTTGATTCATTTGGTCAAAGTGCTTTTCCATCACATTTTCCAAGTCCAAAGTACCGCCTAGAATAATCATTTCTTTATTTTCAAAACGTTTTCCAAGTCGATCTTGTAGCATTATTTTTTCCATGCTTTGGGCAATTTCGATTTCATGTAAAAAATCATTTGGATGTCCAGCCGTACAGATCACAAGTCCAAGGGGAATTGTTTTCATTTTTCTTGAAGTTTCATTTTGACCGTATGCATATCCAACAGAATAAACACGATCAAACCAGCCTTTTAGTTTAGCAGGACAATCGCTCCACCAAACGGGATACAGAAAAATAATGCAGTCTGCTCTTTCTATTTTTTCTTGTTCACTCAAAACATCTGCCGAAATCGGCAGTTCTGTTCTTCCAAAACCTTCACGTTCGTATTCTTCTTCAGACATATCGCTGATGAAATTGGAAGCGTATAAATCGGAAATTTCGACATTCCATTTTTCAAGAGCTAAAACAGATTTTAATTTTTCTAAAACTTGAAACGTATATGATTTTCTGCTGGGATGTGCGTAAACAATTAAAATATTCATTTTTAGATTCTTTAGATTTAAAACCTTTTGAAATAGAAATAATTTTGTACGAAAATACAAATTAAATCCAAAAAAGCTATCTAATTTATTCTTCCGAAAATTCTAGAATATCTCCAGGCTGGCAGTCCAATACTTTACAGATTGCTTCAAGTGTGCTAAAACGAATTGCTTTTGCTTTGCCGGTTTTTAAAATCGAAAGATTAGATAATGTCAAATCTACTTTTTCTGAAAGTTCGTTTAATGACATTTTTCTTTTTGCCATCATTACATCTAAATTTACTATTATAGGCATAATTTCTCGTTTAAATAGTTAAGTCAATTTCAGACTGAATTTCAATTCCTCTTTTAAAAACCTGTCCGATAACAAATAGTATAACACCCATAAATATCCATACGCTGGCACCTTCTAAATTTAATGTTTCTAGCGCAGGAAGCTTTACACCATTTGTAGTGAGCCAATTGTTAAATTTTGAAGCCCAGTAAGAAAACAAACCTATTCCAAAAGCCAGATAAGCCATGTAAAATATAAAACGACCCATTTCTGCAGTGAAAGGCTGTGTCACATTTAGTTTTTTCTCGTGCAGCATTTTTACAATTAGGTAAAACATAATCGCTTTTAAAACAGCTACAATACTTATAAGAATCATTTCTTGAATATAATGGCTGGGACTGAAATTATACAGATATAGTAAATTGAGAAAACGTGCGTTGTATGAATTTATAGTCATCGTATAAATACCGTTAAATAAATACATACCCGCTTCTACGCATAAACCAATAAAAATGATCCAGGATAGAATATTCAAAAATTTCAGGATTTCTGGTGTTCCAATTTTAATTTCCATTGTAATTAGATTAAAAGTTATGCTGCTAAAATAATAAATATTTATTGATAAACAATAAAAATATAATTTTTATCAAAAAAAAAAAACTCCAGTAGACAAAAATCTATTGGAGTTGTTATTTTGTTTTTTAGAAGCAGTACTTTAGTTTTAAAAAGACCACTTGTCCCGCTGTCCACTATATCTTTTTTGGCAGACAATAGGAGTGGAGAGCCAAAAAAGGATGCCGTTTCCATCGGGGCTAGAAGAGAAATTTAATTTTTCATAAGAGCAAAATTTGAAAAAAATTATCGAATTGCTTTTCTTTCGTTTTCCAGCATTTTTTCAATATTAAAATAAATACCGTCAACATTGTAAGCACCTTTTTCAAAACTTAGATAATCGCAGTTGTCGACAAGAGACTGACCTTTGGATTCGATTTCGAAAACGTTCAAAAGAACATATTCGTGTTCGACTAGTAAAACATGAAAACCAGTTTCGCATTTTTTTCCGTCACCAGAAGATAAAATCACATTCATAATACTGTGAAATCTAAAAGAAGTTATTTTAGATGAAGTTTCGTCGCCCTTTAAATGGTAAATATATGAGAGGTAATTGAGTTGTTTGAGGTCAAAAGGAAATTCACTTAAAGAATGATTGATTAATTTAATAATCTCATCATAATCTGCGTTTTCGAGTTTTTCTTTTCCAAATAATTCGTTTAGTTTTTGCTCATCTGGCGATTTCCAAAAGGCATTGTATTTGGGTTGAAAAAAGTACCCAAGATACAAATGACGGTATTCCTCATGCGATAATAAAGTATCATTTTTCGTCAGCCTTTCCATTAATTTGGGATAAAAGAATTTGGAATTCTCATCGTTAATTTCTTTTTCGATTGCTTTGTAATCTGGAATTGTGAAACCAAGTTCTTGAGAATACGTTTGAATTCCCAAACAAAAAATTAGGAGAAGAAAAATTTGTTTCAGCATGATTAGAAGGTTTTAGGTTGTAGTTCTGATCTTACTAAAATACAAATTAATTTGACGCAAAACGTTGTTGTGAAAACTGATACGTGAAGGACACTATTTAATAAATCATTAATGGCTAAGCTGTTTTCTTAAATCTAAATTTAAGCTGTATTGTTCTTCAATAGGAACAGGTTTTCGATAGACTTTGTTTATATCGCTTGCTTCTTCTGACCATAAAAAAGGATAAAAACTAAAAACTTGATCACCTTTAAGTACAGCAACATCACTTTTCCAATTTTCCCATCTGCTTCCTGAATAAAATTTGTCTAAATCGTTGTTGAAACAAAATTCTAAAAATTGAGAATAGGTAATATCAAGCGGTTCGTATTCTAAATTATCTGGAGAAAAATAATAAACATTGCCAAGATCTGTTCCTAAAGCGCCTCCGTTTAATATATAAAAACCACCCAGAGCGTCGTCTGCGATTAAAAAATAAGAAGGAGCTTCTCCAAATTCTTTAAAAGATTTTCCTTTATTCCAATCCGGAAGACTGCGGTTGAGTTTGGAACTGCCTGAGCCTAAAATCCTAATCCAGCCGTTGTCTACTATGATTCCTCCGGTTTTATATACAATCGCACCCATTGGTGATTTTGTTGTTACTTGTGTATGATACAAAGCATCTTTGGCTTTTTGTGAATCTGCTGGAAGAATTTCTACTTTATTTTTGGCAGTATCAATCCATTCTTTTACTAATTTCCATCCAGAATCTTTTGGATCTATGAGTTCGTTTACAGGGCGCATTTTGGTTTGTGAAAAAGTTGTTGATGTAAAAAAAATAACGGCTAATAATTGAAAAAATTTCATTTTGTTTTTTAAGTTAATAGGGTTTGGTCATTAATCGAATAAGAACTCCTTTTCGTTTTACAAGATTTTTATAATCCCACTGAATTTCTTTTCCTTTTTCCAGCCAGCGTTTTAAATCTTCTTCATTGATTTGATCGGAGTTTGTATAACGGATTTCGGCAGCTTTAAAAGATCCTTCATTTTGAAGTTTTTCTTCGTCAAAAGATTGTCCGCTCCAAAAAAGCAATCTAACAGAATCTTTCAATTTGCTATAACCCACAATCGGATTTCCATCTAAAAACCAAACTGGGTGTGCATGCCAGATTTTATTTTCCGCTTCAGGCAGCAAATGGTTGATTATAGTACTTAAAACTGTGCATATCTTTTGATCTTCATCGCTTTGAGAATCGTTATATGCCTGAATTTCTTTATTCATGTTTTTTAAGTTTAATGTGTTAAACTATTTCTTCAGAAGATTTTAAAAAAATACAGCTGCCATGTTGGGAGTATGCCTTTTCTTTTTCTGTAAATCCTCTTTTTTTATAAAATTCAATTGCTTTTGTATTGTTTTCTAGACATTTTAAAGTTACGGCAGATTTTGTTACGCCAATAGCTGCTTTTAATAATTCTGTTCCAATTTTTTTGTTTTGATATTTTTCGTCAACATATAAATGATGAATAAAATTTGTCGGCATCCAAATCGAAATAAGACCAACAGGAATATCATTTACTAATGCAGTGAGAATATATTCTCCTTTTGTGTATTTTTCGAAATCATCTAGATGGAATTTGGATGTATCGAGCCATGAAAAAGTTTTTTTTCTTTCGTTTAAAAACAATTCTTTTAAAGCTGGATAATGTTTATTTTGGACTTCTTCTATGATCATTAACGAATTCGTTTATTGATTTATTTTGAAATCTTCTGAAATCAAAGAACCATCTTGTGCAAAACCTTGAACTGAAAATAAATAACCTTCTAATTGAGGATTGGATTTTATTTTGAATGAAACCTCTCCATTATTCGTTTGTAAATCTGGTTTCCAGTCAATTTCTGTCCAATTACTGTACTTTTCGGTATTGAAAGCGTAAATTGGTGAATAGTATTTTTTCTCTTTATCAAATCCGTCTGTAATGATGTATTGATTAAAAAGTTCAACGATATTATTTTGATAGTTTTGTGTGGTGAAAACCTGAAAAATTTTATTTCCTTTCACAGTTTGAATCATAATGTTTTCGATGTCTTTTATTTCTAAAGAAACACCAAGTAATTCATTAGATGAAATATATTTTCCATCAATATACAAAACAGCTTCTTTGTCAATTCCAGTTTCTAGATAGGTTTCTTGACCTTTCCAGGTTACCATTTTGACATTTTGATCAAAATTTAAAAAATACATTAAATCTTTGTTCTTAAAATGTTCTGCAATTTCTATATCATAATATTTCCCAATATCAAAAACCAATGGCTGGTATTTTTTAATGAGCTTTTTTCGATCGACAGCTCTTTTGTTTTGGGCAGTAATTCTTATTTCATCCAATTTTATAGAGCCTGCCGTATACATTTCATTCCATGAATTCTCGTTTAAAATAGAAGTTGATTTTATTCTGTTTTCAATGTTTACATTAGTCAGCGACGAGTTTTTTAAATTATTAAGCTGAATATTTTCTGGTTTTATGGCTTCGTTATTATTGTTTACAAATGAAATTTTGACTGCATCTCCCTTGTAAATGAGAAGATTATTGAAGCTGAAATCTTTTTTTCCATTCAAAAATATTTTATCAATAATTATATTATCTGTTGTTAATAGAGCCAGATGATTTGCAGGAAGAGTTGACAAGCTGCCCTTTAGCTTAAATCCTGCTTCAAAATCATATTTATAAACAGGATTTAATTCAGCAATCATTTCTTTTAATGTAAATTGAGTCCAGCCTTGCGTAAGCAACAGCAAATCTAAATGCTGGTTTCTGTTATCATTTTTTGTATTAAAATAATAGGCAGGATTTTCAATATATCCTTTTACATAAGGAGATAGGAGGAAAGCACTTTTTATAGTATTGTTTTCCGTATAATTTAATGCGTTTAGAGGTAATACTGACGTACTCAAATTTGCATTTATACTTTGATCTAAGTGAGATATTTTAAGCTTGTAGTTAATAGAATCATTTTCAACAGTTGTTTTTTCTATCGCAACGATTGGTTGTACTTCTTTTTCAACGTAAAATTTTCTTTCCGCAATTGGCTGATTATCTTTAAAAAGGGTAATCGTATTAATACCCTTATAGAAGTTTTTTTTGTCGATTTCTAGATTTAATGTTTCTAAGTTTTGAATTTCGAGATAATCTAGAATATTATTTTTTTGATGAAATAAGAGTTTGTAACGATTCTTTTTTATTTCAGGAACAGAATTGCTGTTTGTCTTAAGACTTAGTTTAATATACTCATGCGGTGTATTGTCAAGATTTAAAAGAATACCTGTTTTTTGAGCAGCAGGCAGATTTACTTTTATTAAAGTGTCATTAATATGGACAACGGCACTGTATGTTTCATTTGGCTCATAGAGAAAGTTACACTTTGTCATTCCCAAATGCTGGCTTTTAAAAGTGGCAACTTCCTTATTTTTTGTATTTATTATCTTGCCTAAATAATCAATTCCTTTTCCATTGCATAGTGATTTAATGCCAATTGTATTTTCTACATTCTCCAGTAAATAACCTCCTTCTGGAAAGAACTGAATATCATATTTATTTTTCGAAGAGGTTTGCTTTACGGAAATGTTGTTCAGAATATTTATTTGTTGAATAAAGGTATTGTCATCTCCAAAGTTTCTCATGTAATTTGTCGCAGCTTCAAGATAATAAACTCCAGTTTTTAGCGAATCGTTTATTATAAACTGTCCCTTTCCGATTCCTTTATAAATAAAAACTTGCTGATTTTGAATTATTTTGCCTTTTACATCTAAGAGATTCACATTGAGACGTGTTGTTTTTAGAGAAGGTTTGTTCGAAATGTCACCAACATAAGCTTTAAACCAAACAATGTCATCAATAAAATAGGATGTTTTATTGGTATGAAGAAACACTTTTTCAAAATATAACGGATTTTTTTTAAGCGGTTCAATAACACTATCAAGAAAGGATTCTTTTTGTGAAAAAGTTGTTTCGGGATTTTTCACTGCATTTTCCTGAGAAAATGAAATGCCGTAAAAACATGCTGTAATAATAAAAGTTATAATCTTTAATTTCATTTAGAGATGTCTTTTTATATTGAGGTTATGTTTTTATACGGGCTAATTTTTTTAAAAGACCAAATCAAATTCGACTTGTTTTAGATATCTGATTTCTACTGTTCTTCGATTATAGAATTTCCTTTAGAATGATCTCCAGAGGTCCATTGCCAGGTTTCATGGAGTCTTATTTTTCCGTTCTCTAAAACTTCTGGTTTCGAGGAACACATTCCTGTCATTAATTCGCCTTTGTCATTTACTTGATGATAGCGCATTTCGATATTTCCTTTTTCATCAACCAAACCAATTAAGTGCCCAGTAACTATTTTTCCTCCCGAATATTGAGCCGTTAAAATATTTCCTTCTTGTTGATAATGAAATACTGTCTCGTGAGACGTTTCTCCATTGTCACTATTACTGAAGGGTTTAAAAATTTTACCGTTGTAATTAATCATTTTGGATTTTTTAGTCTTTTCGATTTAAATCGGTAATCAATAACGGATTGTTCTCTTTAAGTTTGTTGACTAATTCTTCGGCTGTTCCAGGATTTGCTTTGATATGTTCGAATTCAGATGAAGTTATTCCAACAATCTGTAGAAATGAAACTTCTCCATGCGGGGTATGTTTTTTTTCAATTTCGGGATCATTTACAATAACAAGTGCTGTAATATCGGTATCTGTATCGAGACGAATAGGTCCGTTTGCAGGCATGTAATGAAATTCTTCAAACCAGTTACCGCTGCTAAAAACATATTTTGCAATATTTTGAAGTAGGACCACTGCCCAGCTTGGGTTTCCGTTATCGGCTTCGAAAGGTTTTAGTCTAAAAGTAAGCTCAAAACCCCATTTGCTAAATTCCCCATCAACTTTTTCTTCATTATAATATAATTCAGAAAATCCGTAGGTTATAAAATGATAATGATTTGTTTGTTTTTTACTTTCATAGACGCTTATACCATCTAGAGGGTCATCTCCACCAAGCATATAACTAATCGCAGGTACAAAATGTTTAGGTTCCTGCCCTGGATAAAGTCGGTCAAATTCTTTGTCAATTTCTAACCATCCAACAGCGTCATCTTCTGAAAATTCTTTCTTGTATTCTTCTAAAGTCATCTTTATCGGTTTGTAGTTTAAGTGTATACAAGATATTATTTTTATTCGAAAACTGGGAATTTACGATATAAAAAAATCCGACCCGCTTTCGCAAATCGGATCTTGTTTTATTCTATTTTTTTTATCAGCTGCAGAGTGCCTTGCTGTAAACCTTTGTAATAATCGCCTTTTTTTAACTCAGGAACCACATACGCAGCTATGATATCTTTCATTTCTTGATCGGTCATTTTTGCACGTATTTTGTCAACTCCCTGTACTTGAATTTGTCTTAGTTGTTTACTGATTACAATTAAAATTGAAGTGTCGATCTTTAATTTAGAAAGCAGGTATTTATCTAAGTCCAGCGAATAATCTGTCAGGTCTGTATAAGGTGCTATTGATGAGGTTGTAACAATTAGGATTTTGCTTTTTGTTTTGGCTTCACTTGCTTTCAGATAATCATTTAAATCCTTGATTTGTTTTGGAGTAAGGATTTTTTCGAAATCATTTACATAATCGTATGATTTGGCAAAGATGTTTTGTGCTTCACCTTTTGTTTGTGCAAAAAAATAATTTGGAAAAAAAAGAACAATTGCAAAAACGAATACTAATTTTTTCATGGCAGATATGTTGATTTGGGCGATGCAAAACTAATGCTTTATTATTAAAATTCAGACCTTAAATTGTTACGAAAAATCAATATTTATTTCCCATAACATTCAAATAAAAAAATCCGATTTACAAGTAAATCGGATTTTTAAATTTTACTGCAATAAAGGAAGTAAATGATCCCATTTAAGTTCTTTTGCAAAATCTAATGCAGTTTTTCCATTTTCGGTTTTTGCATTTTTATCTGCGCCAGATTCTAATAAAACTTCAATAGAAGTCTGATTTCCTGCAATTGTTTCGCGATGTAAAAAAGTATAACCCAATTCGTCTTGAGCTGTTATTTCTTCAGGATTATTTTTTACAAAGTCAATAAGGCTTTCTTTCATGTTTTTACTCATAGGATGTTCAATGATGTTTTCTGGTTTTTCTTTTTGTTCGTTAACCACCAGAATATCATTAAAATCACCAAAATCTAACCCCCAAGCTTCATCATGTGATGCTCTTTCTTCCTCACTCATTTCAGAACGCATTGCCTGAATCGTAAAAGCACCATACGTTTTTCCGCCAATTGTAAATAACCAATCGCTGATTTGATTTACTGGAATTTGTACTTCATCACCGTTATTTACATTCGTTAATTCGTCAGGATCATTTACTAGAACACCGTATATATTTTCTCCGTCAAAATTTACATCGTTAATCCACATGTGTTCTACAACAGTTTCATTGTCGATTTCCTGCGTAAAAGCCAGTTTTACACAAGCAACATCAAGCCCTGGAATTATTCTGCGGTATTCCCAAGACAATTCTCTCCAGAAATATTTAAAGGTTTCTTGTGCTTTTTTATAAGCCTCAATCATTTTTGGATTTTCTCCGTCGGCGTAGAATATTTTTGTCTCTTCCATTATATAGTATTTATGAGTGATTTTCTAATTTTTACGTTATTCTAAACGAATAAAAAACCGATTTGTTTTCGCAAATCGGTTTTTTTATATCAAAAGTAAATCGGGTTAGAAATTTACATCGTCTGCAATATTACCGCCTTGTTCTGCGGCAAATTTTGCAGCATATTCTTTTTGTTTTTCCTGCTGATAATTTGTGAATTCCATGATGTGTTCTGAATTCCAATTCTGATTTTGCTCCGTCATCCATTGCATTGCCACAGATTGAAAATCGGCAAGATTGATTCCGAAATTATCCAAAATCCATTGAGCACCGTCAATTCCGTATTCATAAGCTGCTTGTCTTGCTCCGGCAAGTTCTTCGTAGAAATAGCGATCAGTTCTGATTCTTTCTAGATTTGCAGCACCTTCTTCAGAAATTTCAGCTTTAAGATTTTCCAACTGCGGAACTGTTACATTTTCAGCGTAATATTGTCCGAATAAAGTTGTAACCGTAAACGAAGTATCTTCGCCCATACGCTGCGGCCAGATTGTATTTAATTCTTCCCAGATTATTGGTTCAAATCCCATTGCTTTACAAACTTCCAAGTAATCTATTCCGGCGCTTATTTTAAGACACATTGCGGTATAAGTTCTTAAATCTACGCCATGTACAGGTTCTAAAAACGGATTGTTGTCATCTACTTTTACAAATCCTGAAGTTTGAATTCCTGAGTATTTTAGTGAATTAGCATGTTCAAATCGTATCATTTGATCAGAATCGCAATTGTTCCATTCTGTGTAAACTGCTTTTCTGTAGTTGAAATATATATTTTGAATATCTTTTTCATCTAGATTTTCGCCGTTTGCTCTTTCGTCTGCAATCCAAGCTTCCGCTCTTGCAGCTACTTCATTATCAAAATCTTCTACATCGTAATGTGTTCCGTGTAAAGTTTCAGGATCGTATTCTGTTTCTTGATAATTGTTATCGTCTTCGTAATTGTTATTTGAAGTCTGGGCTTCGTAATTTTGGTTTTCCTGTTTATTGTCTCCGGTTAGAGATCCAAAAAGCTTTTTAAACATTTGTCGATTTTTAGGGTTAATAACTATTTATATTTCAATTGATTTTGATACATTTTTTCGTTGTGTTCTTTCAAATCTGGGGTAATTTTATTCCACTCATCATACATTGCTCTTAAATAAGTATGATATAATTTTGGAGCATTTTGAATTGCAGACTGTCTTTGTTCTTCCAGTTCATCCATTTTCGCATTGATTTCACTCAAAACTTTTTTGTCTGTTTCGTGTATTGTGCTCAAACTTAATTCATGTCGCTGATTGTATAAGGCACGTTCTTTTTCATTTTCAATTTCATAAGCCTCTTGTAAATGTGCAGTTCTCTGTTCGGCAAGTCCCCGTGCAATATGTTGTAAATTCCTTCCCTGTGTGCTTGGCGCAAAAGTATTCTGTGTTTTGCAATACGGACATGAAATATAGGTTTCGATTAAAAAGATTTTTTCGATTGTGATATTTCCACCGCATTGTTTACAGCTGAATTTATCTTTAATAGATTCAAATTCATCTAAGATTTTCTGATATTCTATTTCAAGATCACGCTCCTGTGTTTTTTCTATTTGTTTTCTCCAATATTCATATTTGTCTTCAAAACCTCTATGATAACGATCGGAACAAACAGTTCTAAAATCAGAAATTAACCCGTAATATTTACTTAGAACAGAAACCTGCGAATTGATGTTTTGGTAAGTATCCAATATTTTTTCTTCGAAAGTGTCTCTGGCTTTTTCTCTTATATTGTTTAATTGCCCATTTACACCTGAATAAACTTTCTGAAAAGTTCTTTTATAAAGATCATCGTCTTCTTCTAAAATCTGTTTTAGTTCTGGAATTGCTGCCGTTGCAAACTCTTCCATTTTGGTTTCCAATTTTTCTAAAAAATTAAACCATCTTTCTTGTGATTCCTGAAGTTCACAATACCAATCGGGTAGACTTTCTTCTTTTTCTTTCTTGAATAATCCGAACACTTATCTTGATTTTTTAAATTGAATTATCTTCTTTCTTAATGTAAACTCCGTCTGTAAGTTGTACTGTTATGAACTCAAATCCGCAATAAGCGCAATGTGTTACGCCATCTTGTTTGGCTCTTCCAGCGCCGCAATTTGGGCAATCCCTTACATTCATTTGGGCTTGGGTAATTTCTAATTCACCGCCGTAATTAGATTGTTTTTTTGCGTTTGCTTTAAGTTTGTCCAGAAATGAATTGACTTTTTTTTCTTCCATTACAGTTGACTTAATAGTTCAGATTTCTTTGTTTTAAATTCCGCTTCGTCAATTAAACCAGCATCAAACAATGATTTGAGTTTTTGAAGTTTAGAAGTCAGATCGTCTGTTTCTTGTTTTGGAGTTTCTTTATTCTGCTGTATTTGGTTTAAAAGAATTCCCATACTCAGTGCATTTTGTGTTGCATCGTGAAGCGCTGTTCCTTTGTCTCCAATAGCAGTTGCGGTGTTAAATTTGGTAAACTTATCCATATCCGTTACCATATTCATATTGGTGATTTTATCGTAATGAGCGGTAACTTCTTCTGGCAATGTCACGCTGGTAATAACAAACTGCGTTAATTCAATTCCCAATTGTAGAAAATAAGGTTTAAGATAAGGCTCTATTTTTTGACCTAATTGGGTAATATTTCCAGCAACATCAGTAATTGTAATATTTTCATTTGCGAGAACTTCACCAAATTTTGGCGCAACAAAATCTCTTAATTGATTCTGTAATTCAAAAATGGTCAACTGTTGATATGTTCCTGCATATTGACGAAAGAATTTGGCAGCATCAACAATCTTAATATCAAAACTCCCAAAAGCGCGAACCCTGATTTGCCCAAACTGAGGATCATTTAATAGGATAGGAGCAGGAGTTCCCCATTTGTTATTGATAAATTGATGAGTATTGAAAAAGTAAACGTCAGCTTTAAACGGACTTTCAAATCCGTATTTCCAGCCTTTTAGTTTACTCAGAATCGGAATGTTTTCTGTAGATAAGGTGTAAAGTCCCGGTGAGAATACATCTGCAAGCTGTCCTTCATTTAGTAACATTGCCTGCTGACTTTCTCTAACGGTTAATTTTGCTCCGTTTTTGATTTCTTTGTCTTCATCATAATATTTCCACATTAATAGATTGGGATCAATTGTAGTGGCTTCAATTATTTCTATAAATGGTAATTTCATGCAAAATTATTTAGAAATAATAAAAATAAGAATTTTAAGACGATGAGAAAATTTTTTAATGTCAAGTTTTTAACAAATTTTTCTTTATAAAAGTTTAAGGCTTTATTTTTGAGACAATGTATTATCATTCTTTGTTCCTCGAAATGACAAACAAAGCTGTTGATTGGATATAACAATAAAAAAATCCGACTCGCTTTCGCAAATCGGATTTTTAGATTGAAAATTATATATAACCGTAAAACGGTATATTTTTACAAGTGAATTACTTCGCCGTAAGCATCTGCAACAGCTTCCATAACAGCCTCGCTCATTGTTGGGTGAGGGTGGATAGATTTAAGGATTTCATGACCTGTAGTTTCTAGTTTACGAGCTACAACTGCTTCAGCAATCATATCTGTAACACCAGCACCAATCATGTGGCATCCTAACCATTCTCCGTATTTAGCATCAAAAATTACTTTTACGAATCCGTCTGCAGCTCCGGCAGCTTTTGCTTTTCCAGAAGCTGAGAATGGGAATTTACCAATTTTTAATTCGTAACCTTTTTCTTTTGCTTGTTTTTCTGTTAAACCTACAGAAGCGATTTCAGGAGTTGCATAAGTACAACCTGGAACGTTTCCGTAATCAATAGGATCTACGTGAAGACCTTTAATTTTTTCCACACAGTTAATTCCCTCAGCAGAAGCTACGTGAGCTAAAGCCTGACCTGGAGTAACGTCTCCAATTGCGTAGTATCCTGGAATGTTAGTTGCGTTGTAAGCGTCTACCAAGATTTTATCTCTGTCAACAGCAATACCAACTTCTTCTAATCCGATATTTTCAATGTTTGTTTTGATTCCAACAGCAGAAAGTACGATGTCGGCTTCAAGAACTTCTTCTCCTTTTGCAGTTTTAACAAACGCTTTTACTCCTGCACCAGTTGTGTCTATACGCTCAACAGATGAGTTAGTCATAACTTTAATTCCTGCTTTTTTCAATGAACGCTCAAATTGTTTTGAGATATCTTCGTCTTCTACAGGAACTACGTTTGGCATAAATTCTACGATTGTAACATCTGTTCCCATTGAGTTGTAGAAGTGAGCGAACTCAACTCCAATTGCTCCAGAACCAACAATGATCATAGATTTTGGCTGTGTTGGCAATGACATTGCCTGACGGTATCCTATTACTTTTACACCATCTTGAGGTAAGTTTGGTAACTCACGAGAGCGAGCTCCAGTAGCGATGATAATGTGGTCAGCGCTGTATTCTGTAACTTTATTATCTTTATCAGTAACGTCAAGTTTTTTTCCTGGTTTTAGTTTTCCAAAACCTTCAATAACGTCAATTTTGTTTTTTTTCATTAAGAATTGAACTCCTTTGCTCATTCCTTCAGCAACACCACGGCTGCGTTGAATTACTGCTGGGAAATCTTTGTCAAATTCTGAAACTTTCAATCCGTAATCAGAAGCGTGTTTTAAATAATCAAAAACCTGAGCCGATTTTAGTAATGCTTTAGTTGGGATACATCCCCAGTTTAAACATACACCACCAAGATTTTCTTTTTCAACTACAGCTACTTTAAAGCCTAATTGTGAAGCTCTAATTGCTGTAACATATCCGCCAGGACCACTTCCTAAAACAATAACGTCGTATTTCATTTTTTTGGTTTTTAATATTAACTACCGAAAATGAAGTTTATATTTCCGAAACTCATTTTTCGATTATTATTCTTTTGTTATTTGTGCTTGCGAATTTAATGATTTATTTTAAATCAACGTTCGAAAATTTGTTTTTAGCAACACAGATTTTGGTCTTTTCACAGAAACTGAAGGAATTGTTAATTGTAAATTGTGAATTATGAACTGAAAATTGACATTTAGAAGTTAAATCTGAAAATTTATCGATACCAATACCAATGTCAAATATCAATGTCAAAAATAATATAGCCACAGATTGTTAGGATTAAAAAGATTTTAAAATCAGTATTAATCTGTGTAATCTGTGGCTATTATAATTTTAAATTTCATGTGGAATTCTTTGCGTGGCTTCGACTTCCTTGTTAATTGTTAATTGTTAGTTGTTAATTTTGAAGTAACATCAAACAATTAATAATCAACCATCAACCATTAACTATCAACCATTAACCATTAAATCTTAACGTGTCCCCAGTTTTCTCCGCTGGCAATTCTTCTAATCTGCATTTCGCTTACTCCGAATTGTTTGGCAATCATTTTAAGACGCGTTTTTTGTTCTGGGCGCGCAAGAATTTTTTTGATTAACATGACTTTCGTTGTTGTTAATTTTCGTCCGTCGGCTTTAAGATTGTGTTCGATTAGATTCTTTTTGGCTTGGATAACTCTCGGACTTTTACGGCTGTGCGCCATCATTTCCTGCTTGGTTGCCCAGCGTAAATTGCTTACATCATCATTTGCTCTGTTGTAATCTAAATGCAGAACATACGTTTGATCTTCGGAATCTTTCGGAATAAAATATTGGGCTACTAATTTGTATAGGAAGAGATATTTGTTTACGATTTTATCGTCTTTTTTAACCTTAAAACGGAAGGTTGGATATCCATCGCTTAATCCGCCTTTCAGGATGCGTCCGTTTTCAATTTCATCAGTAAAACTTATAAGTCTTCCTCTGTTTGAAATTGCATATCTTAATTGTAATGAGGCATTTATTTCTATTTCTTTAAACTGTTCGTTCGGATAAAATCTATTTTGTGGCATTTTCTTTTACATTTGATTTCTATATTCTCAAAGATAAATAATAAACGAAAAATTACCGCTATGTTGTTGATTATGAAAGATCAATTTTATGATTTCTATAACGCTAATTTAACGTTTTAAAGCGATTTCGACAGTTTTTAATCGGATTTTAAATCACAAATTGTGAATTATGTAGTTTTTTAATTTTGAGTGTAGTGTGAAATTTAAGATAAAAGGTCATTAAGTTATGAATCTATCCAGTTTGCTTAACCTTTAACAATGCAATTAAGTAAAGTTATATGTGAAAAAAGGGTCTGACTTTAGTTAAAGTTAGACCCTTTTATTGTAATAAGTGTATTTAGAATTTATTTTAAATGTTTTCTAAACACATGGTTATCTTCTTTACAAAAATTATTTATTACATGGATTACTAATAACGAGATGTACAGAGTAGTCTTTTTGAATATTATAATCAGATAATGTCCTGCTGTCTTCAAGTTGTATTCCTCCAAATATAATTCTTTGGCATTCTACTGGAATTCCTTCTTTCTCGAATATTTTAGCCTTAAGATTATCAATAGTATCAGAACTTTCCATCTCAACGGTTATAGTTTTTCCACTACCCACAACTCTTACAAAAATTTGCATTGAGAATGCATTAATCGAAAAGGCTAGAAATAAAACGGTAATAAGTAATTTTTTTCTCATGGTATTTTTTAAAAATGATTATTTATTTTTCAAACATACTTATTTATTTGTAAGAATACAAGTTGTATTGTTGAGTTATGCTAAATTCATTTTGCCTTAAATATAATGAATGATTGTATTTTTAGTGTTTAAGTGTTTGTAAGATTTTGAGAGTTAAAGATGTAAGTCATTTCTTAAAGCTAATTAGCTATTAAAATTCAATCAGATTTAGATAGAGAAACATTTAAAATCAATTCTAAGGTCGTATGAAAAAAGGGTTCAACTTTAAAAAAAGCCAAACCCTTTTATTTTTAATCTTACACATTTTTTTAAAAGTGTTTTTTTGCTACTTCTTTAAGAAACAATTAATTGCATGGATAACCTATAACTAGATGTATAAAGGAATCTTTTTGAATGTTATAATCAGATAATGTTCTGCCGTCTTCAAGTTGTTTTCCTGCAAATATAAGCCTTATACAATCAGGATGAATTCCTGCTTTATCTTGTATCTTAAACTTAATATTCTCAATAGTATCAGAACTTTCCACCTCAAGAGTTATAGTTTGTAGAGAACCAACAACTCTTATAATAATTTGCATTGAGAATGCATTAGCCGAAAAGGCTAGAAATAAAACGATAAAAAGTAATTTTTTTTTCATAAGTTTTTTTGAAAATTATTATTCATTTCAAACTTACTTATTTATTTGTAAGAAAACAAGTAATATTATTGGGGTGTGTTAATTTATTTTGCCCAAAATATAATTAATAATCCTGTTTTTAGTATTTAAATTATCTGTAAGAATTTGAAAATAAAAGATATAGAATTTTTGCAGAGTTAATTAGCTACTGAAAATTGCGAATCGTACAGGTTTTTATAATAACCATCAGTTTTGTGCAATAATTCCTGATGCGTTCCTTGTTCAACAATTAGTCCTTTGTCCATCACTACAATCTTATCTGCATTTACAATTGTTGCCAATCGGTGGGCAATAATAATAGAAGTTCTTCCTTTTGTAATTGTTTCAGTTGCACGCTGAATCAATTCTTCAGAATAGGTATCTATAGAAGAAGTTGCTTCGTCTAAAATCAAAATACTTGGATTGCTTACATACGAACGTAAAAAAGCAATCAATTGTCTTTGTCCAGACGACAGCATTACGCCTCGCTCTTTTACATCAAAATCATAATTATCGGGCAGATTCATAATAAAATCATGAACGCCAATTTTCTTCGCGGCATCAATTACTTGATCGCGGGTAATTTCTGGATTATGTAAAGTGATGTTATTGTAAATAGTATCGGCAAACAAAAATACATCTTGTAAAACCACTGCGATTTGTTTTCGAAGTGAAGCCAACGTATAGTTCTCGATATTTTCGTCGTCAATAGAGATTGTTCCGCTGTTAATTTCGTAAAAACGATTCAACAGATTGATTATAGTAGATTTTCCTGCACCTGTAGAACCTACAATGGCTACTGTTTGTCCCGCAGCAACAGATAAATCAATTCCTTTTATAACTTCTTCCTCGGGAATATAACTAAAACGCACCGCTTCAAATTCTATGCTTCCGTTAAAAACTGGCGCTTCAATTTTTCCAGTATCCTGAATATGATCTTGTGTATCTATAATATCAAAAACACGATTGGCTGCAATCATTCCCAACTGCATCTCATTGAATTTATCTGCAATTTGTCTTAATGGATTAAAGAGCATTCCAATGAACATTGTATACGAAAACAAATCTCCAAAAGTGGTAAAATGATCTCCGTTCAAGATTCTAAAACCGCCGTAAACCACAACTAATCCCAAAGTGATAGATGAAATAATATCAGCAATAGGGAAGAAGATCGAGTTGTATAAAATCGTTTTGATCCAAGCAACGCGATGTTTATTGTTGATGTCTTTGAAGTTTTCGGCTTCGATTTTTTCACGGTTAAAAAGCTGAACGATTTTCATTCCCGTTACGCGTTCCTGTACAAAAGAATTCATGTTCGCAATCTGAGTTCTCACTTCTTCAAAAGCCACCTGCATTTTACGTTGAAATATTCTAGTAATGAAAACCAAAATAGGCATGGCAAGAACCACAATCCAAGTCAGCTTCCAGTTCATGTAAAACATAAAAATAAGTACGACAAACATTTTCATCAAGTCGCTTATAATCATAAATAAACCTTGACTGAAAATACGGGCAATCGATTCAATGTCTGAAACGGCTCGAGTAACCAACTGGCCAACCGGAACCAAATCAAAATACTTCATTCTGAAACTCAAAATGTGTTTAAAAAGTTTTGTTCGAATGTCCTTAACAATGTCTTGACCGAGCCAGTTCGCCCAATATACAAAGTAAAACTGCGAGAAAACTTCCATTAATAAAACTACACCCATCAAAATGATATACATCAATAATCCCGTCTTGTCATGGGTTTTGATATATCCATCTACGGTTTCTTTAAGTAAATAGGGGCGGAGTGCGGCGAAAATAGACAGCGATACGGCGAAAATAATTACACCGTAGTAACGCCATTTATAAGGCTTTGTATATTTTAAAATTCGTTTGAATAATCCTGTATCGAATGCTTTTGCTTTCATTTTTTTTGGTGCTTTAAGCTATAAGCTTTAGGCAGTAGGCTTTTAATAAAGTGCTAGAAGCTTATTGCTTAAAGCCTATAGCCTACAGCTATAAATAATCGTAATCTATTTTGGTTAAATATAAACCATGTGCTGGAACCGAAAATCCAGCTTTTTCCCTGCTTTTGCTGGCAATTATATTTTCAAAATCTGCCAGCGTAATTTTGTGTAAACCGATATTAATTAAAGTACCGACAATTGCCCGAACCATATTTCTCAAAAATCGATTTGCTGAAATAGTAAAAATCAGTTTTGAGTTTTCTTGTTTCCAAAACGCCTCAAAGATAGTGCAGTCAAAAGTATTTACATCTGTGTTTACTTTTGAAAAACATTGAAAATCGGTATGTTTCAATAATAACTGCGCCGCTTCGTTCATCAAATTCACATCCAGTTTCTGATTTACATACCAGCTTAATTCCTGTAAAAATGGATTTTTAATGGTATTGATATGATATTCGTACGTTCTTTTTGTAGCATCAAATCGGCAATGCGCATCATCATGAACCAGAATAATATCAAAAATGGCAATATCTTTTGGTAAATAAGAATTCAGTTTATGAATCAAAATTGGAACATCTAAAGTTTTCTCAGTATCAAAATGCCCAAACATTTCAGTTGCATGCACACCAGTATCTGTTCTTCCAGCGCCCATAATGCTAATAGATTCATTCAATAAAACCGATAAAGCTTTATTTAAAGTTTCCTGAACAGAAGAAGCGTTGGGCTGTATCTGCCAGCCATGATAATGTGTTCCGTTATAAGCAAATTGAATAAAATATCTCACTGTAGAGGTTCAAAGGTTCAGAGGCACAAAGGTACGAAAAAAGGTTCTGAGATTCTAAGATGCTGTCGCGAGACTTCGGGACTAAGTTTTTTCTTTTTAGGGACAAAGGTTCAAAGGTTTTTCTGTGATGTATATCTGTAGAAACCCACCGCAGTGTGTCTAACGGCAGATTGGAGTTTTTAAGGTTCTAAGTTTTTTTAACATGTGTCAACAAAAAAATCTCAGTATCTTAGCATCTTAGAACTTTAGCTCCTTTAAAAAAATGACAAAAATCCTTCTGCTTTCTGATACGCACAGCCATATAGATGATACTATTTTAAAATATGTTAATCAGGCAGATGAAGTTTGGCACGCCGGCGATATTGGAGATCTGAATGTTACCGATACTATAAAAAAACTAAAACCGCTTAGGGCTGTTTACGGTAATATCGACGATGCAAAAGCAAGAATGGAATTCCCTTTAAACAATCGTTTTTCATGTGAAAATGTTTCCGTATGGATTACGCATATTGGCGGTTATCCTGGAAAATACAATCCTAATATTAAAGAAGAAATGGCACAGAATCCGCCAAAGCTTTTTATCTGCGGGCATTCTCACATTTTAAAAGTAATGTTTGATAAGAAAAATAATTTATTGCACATGAATCCGGGTGCCGCAGGAAAAAGTGGTTTTCATAAAGTGAGAACAATGCTTCGATTCGTAATCGATGATGATAAAATCAAAGATTTAGAAATTGTGGAAATTGGAGCAAAATAACTTTAATTCGGTAACGGAATCTGAATTTTAATTTTAGTTCCTTCGTTTTCTTTTGATGTAATAGATAATGATCCTTTGTACTTTTTAATTCTGGCTCTAATTCGGTTCAAACCAAAACCTTCTACATCTTTTAGTTTTTGAGTTCTAAAACCAATTCCGTCATCATGTATGCTCAAGATCAATTGGTTGTTTTTTTCAGTCAAAGAAAGCCGAGCTTTTTTGGCGTCGCTGTGTTTTATAATGTTGTTGAAGAGTTCGCTTACAATGAAATAAATTTTCATTTCAAATTTTTCAAGATATCTTCTGCTGGTTGGGATAGAACTCGAAAATTCAAATTCAATCGCAGAATTGGAGTTTTTTTCGCATAAATCTTCTAATGCATAAATTAACCCAAAGCGAACTAAAAGCGAAGGAACAAGATCGTGGGACATATCTCGTAAAAGTTCATGTGCTTCAGACAAAATGGCTTTTGCTTTTTGTATTTCATCAGATTTAATATCGTTTTGCGCAGTAAACGTATTTAAATGTAATCCAGCAGATGAAAGCAGTGAATTAATATTATCATGCAGAAAAGAAGCTATTTTTTTTCGCTCTATTTCCTGAGTATCAATTCCAGAATTAATGATGTCAAGGAGGATTTTTTGTTTCGTATCTTTTCGTTTTATTTTTTGTTTTAATTTATTGTTCTGATATAAAAAATAAAATAAAAAGAAGATGATAACTATGAGAACAATTGATAAACTGACTATTTTTTTATTTCGCAACTGCTCACTCATTTTAAGCTGATTAACAGTTGTTTTGTTTTCAGTTTGTGTTACAGGATTGTGACTTTGAAGATTTGAAACAACTTTTTGCGAAACAAAAATTCCTTTGACAGCGAAGGAGAAAACAAGTGATATGAAAAAATTAAAACCAAACATAAAAAACTGATTTTTATGGATTAATCAAATTGTTTTTAAGAGCATATTTTACTAAACCAATTGTGCTTTTAATGTTTAGTTTTTTCATAATGTTTTTGCGATGGGTTTCAACAGTATGTGAACTAATGAAAAGTTTTTCGCTGATTTCTTTTCCGCTGTATTCCAAGGCAATTAAAATGATGATCTCGATTTCACGCGGACTTAGAATCGGATTTTCGATAACTGCATTGTGGTTCAATTTAGGATTATCTTTAAAGGTATTAAAGATTTTTTCTCTAACAGCATCGCTAAAATATTCCTGTCCGTTATAAACTGCTTCAACCGCTTCAATGATGTTTTCGCCTGCGCAATTTTTTGTGAGATAACCTTTTGCGCCAAGTTTCATTACTTCTTTAATGATTTTTAAATCATCATAACTAGATAAAATAATGACTTTGCAGGGCGATTGTTTTTCATTAAATTCTTTTAACGTTTCAATTCCATCTTTTTTCGGCATGCTGATATCCAGAATTAAAACATCAGCTCCATCCAAAACCACATCATTAAAAACTGTTGTGCCGTCTAGTGAACTTCCTGCTACTTCGAAGTTTGGCACTGTTTTTAATAAGTTAGATAATCCATCAATTAAAACCTGATGATCGTCTGCAAGATGGATTTTTATTTTTGGAGTCATTTCTTTAGAAGCTAATTAAATAACAAAATTATGAAAATTATCTTACAAGTATTTCGTTTTAAGGCGAAAAAAAACCCGAATAAAATTCGGGTTCTTCTTCGCACATAAAAATTAAGTTTATAGGTTTATCTCAAACGGTCGACAGATTTTACAAGATCTTCATCCTTCTTGATGGCCTTATTAGCTAAAACTAATAATACGATAGCAATAATTGGTAGAAACATCCCAATACCTTTCTCAGAGACTTCAGCCTCTCCAGATAAATTTAGCGAACGATATACAAATAATCCTAATAAAATTAAATTTAATATTATGTTCAGTCTGTTTAATACAAACTGATTTTGTCTCTTTTTGAATGAAATAATACTAATTACACTAAGCATTGTGGTTAACCCTAACAAAACGGTGTAAAGCTGGTCCTGCATAAAAAAGAATGGTTTTCCTGCACTTGTCGTCCATAACGGAACAAAAAGCATTAAAATGCCCGTTGCAGCAAAAGCCAGAAATAGATATACAGTTTGAATTCTTTGTATCATGATCTAAAAATGTTTTACAAAAATATATTTTCTTTTTTTAAAATACTATTGTATGATTAAATTTTATTCGTATTATTGCATCATAATACCGTAAGCACTTCATACTGCGGTCAATTCAAATTAATTATCTACCTATTCTTTTTACAGTATTTCCTTTAAAATAATTAAATTCATAGAACATTCATGTTTGATATTTCTGCATTAAAAGAAATGAAGCTTGCTGAGCTTCAAGAAATAGCTAAGTTAGCTAAAACAATAAAGATTAATGGTGTCAAAAAAGAGACTTTAATTAGTCAAATTTTAGCACATCAAGAAAGTACTCTTGCGCCCGCTGAAGCTCCTCAAACAGAAGCAGTTTCTGATTCTAAAGACGAAAAACCAAAGCGAGCGAGAATAGCTCCAGTGAAAACTAAAGCAGCAAATACCAAAAATACTCCCGTTTTAGAATTTGATAAAGTAGAGGAAACTGTTCAAAAAAACGATACTGCTGAAACTGTGCAGCCAATTGCAGAAGCTGCCGCTCCAGAAGTACAAGGAGATAAGACATCAGCAGCAAAGAAAGAGCCTAAAATTGTAAAGTTCAACAAATCGGCTTACGAGAAAAAAGTAGCTCTTAAAAAAGATAAAGAAGTTGTAAAAGAAATTACAAATGAAGAGCCTTCAGAATCAGTTACTTCAGAAATAGCTACTTCTGAACCAACAGCTGAAACGGCTGAGAAAACTCCACAAATTGCTCCTGCAAAAAAGGTTAATCCGAATCAAAATAAAAACCAGAATCCAAACCAAAATCAAAACCCGAATTCGAATCCAAATCAGAATCAAAACGGGAATGGCAATGGAAACGGAAATGGAAATCACAACAACCAAAATCCTAATCATAAAAATAAAAAAAGCAATAATTTTAGAGATTCAGACTTTGAATTTGATGGAATTATCGAAAGTGAAGGCGTTCTTGAAATGATGCCCGACGGTTACGGATTTTTACGTTCATCAGATTACAATTATTTAGCTTCTCCAGATGATATTTATTTATCAACTTCGCAAATTAGATTATTTGGTCTAAAAACCGGAGATACTGTAAAAGGAGTGGTTCGCCCTCCAAAAGAAGGAGAGAAGTTTTTTCCTTTGGTTCGTGTATTAAAAATTAATGGGCACGATCCGCAGGTTGTTCGCGATAGAGTTTCTTTCGAACATTTAACACCAGTTTTCCCTTCAGAAAAATTCAAACTAGCAGAAAAAGGCAGTTCTGTTTCAACCCGAATTATTGATTTGTTTTCACCTATTGGTAAAGGACAGCGTGGTATGATCGTTGCACAGCCAAAAACGGGTAAAACAATGCTTCTTAAAGATATTGCAAATGCAATTGCTGCTAACCACCCAGAGGTTTATTTGATCGTTCTTCTTATCGACGAACGTCCTGAGGAGGTTACTGATATGCAGAGAAGTGTTCGTGGTGAAGTTATCGCTTCTACTTTTGATAGAGAGCCACAAGAACACGTAAAAATTGCTAATATAGTACTTGAAAAAGCAAAACGTTTAGTAGAATGCGGCCACGATGTTGTGATTCTTTTAGATTCTATTACACGTTTGGCAAGAGCTTATAATACAGTACAGCCAGCATCTGGAAAAGTATTAAGTGGAGGTGTTGATGCAAATGCATTGCAAAAACCAAAACGTTTCTTTGGAGCTGCGAGAAATGTAGAAAACGGAGGTTCTTTAAGTATCATCGCAACTGCATTAACAGAAACAGGTTCTAAAATGGACGAAGTTATCTTCGAAGAATTTAAAGGAACTGGTAACATGGAATTACAATTAGATCGTAAGATAGCCAATAAACGTATTTTCCCTGCAATCGATCTTACTTCGTCTAGTACACGTCGTGATGATTTATTGTTAGACGAAAAAACATTACAAAGAATGTGGATTATGCGTAAATATCTATCGGATATGAACCCAGTAGAATCTATGGATTTTGTAAATGACCGTTTCAAGAAAACTAAAAACAACGAAGAGTTTTTAATTTCGATGAATGACTAGCGAGAGGTTCTTAGGGACTAAGGTTCTAAGGTACTGAGGTTTTTCTTAAGAGGTTAAATTTCAATAAAATACAAAAGGGATGAGTTTTTAAACTCATCCCTTTTGTATTTTACCTTAGCGCCTTAGAACCTTAGCAACTCAGAACCTTATTTCTTATCAACTACAGGTCTATTTTCTCTGTTCGCTAAATCCCATGCGATTACAAAAGCTAATTTTGTTCTTCTGGCTAAAGCATCGTATTCGATTTTTTCTGGAATATCGTCTTTTCCATGGTAATCTTCGTGAACTCCGTTAAATAAGAAAACAGATGGAATACCATGTTTTGCGAAATTATAATGATCAGAACGCTCGTAAAAATGATTTGGATCTTTAGGGTCGTTAAATTTAAAATCTAAGTCCATTTTGATGTATTTGTCATTTTGAGCTACAACAGCATTATGTAAATCTGAAGATAATCTGTCCGCACCAATCACATATACGTAATTGTTTGTTTTAGCATGCTCAACATCGCGACGTCCGATCATGTCAATATTGATGTCAGCAATCGTATTTGCGATTGGAAATAATGGATTTTCAGAATAGAAACGAGATCCGTGCAAACCATGTTCTTCTCCGGTAACGTGAAGAAATAATATAGAACGTTTTGGTCCGTGGCCTTGTTTTTTAGCTTTAGCAAACGCTTTAGCCATTTCTATAACCGCTACAGTTCCAGAACCATCATCGTCAGCTCCATTATAAACCTCTCCGTCTTTAATTCCAACGTGGTCATAATGAGCAGAAATTACTAAAACTTCATTTGGTTTTTCAGAACCTTCAATGTATGCCCAGATATTTTCTGAGTCAGGTAAATTTTGATTGCGTTTTGCGTTTAAGAAAGCAGCAGGAATTGACTGGTAGTAATCTGAAGCGCCTTTAGGAAAAGATACCCCGTTTTTTTTGTATTGCTCAATCATATAAAGACCAGCTTTTTTCTGTCCTTTAGAACCTGTTTCTCGGCCTTCCATTTCATCAGAAGCAACAGTATAAAGCATTTTTTTAAGATCCTTCTCGGTAATAACTTTGATATATTTTGTCGGATCCGAATTGTCTTTGGATGCAACTGACTGCGTAGTTTTACAAGAATACGCAGAAGCAATTAATAATAAAACGAGTAATTTTTTCATTCTTATTGTTAGTGTAAATTAATAAATGTGTAAAGAATATAAAAGGTGAGTAAAAATATAATAAATAGTGAGTTTATTACAAATAAGAAAAAACTTTTTATAAAGGACACTATTCTAGATTCGCCATAAAAACGATGGTGTGCGGGATAAAAATAATAACACATCCAAATTGTTCCTGCAAATGTTGTAATTCCTGATATAAAAGATAACGGACTATCTTCTCCCAAAAGACCAATTAATCGGTTGACGATAAACATGATAAGAAATATCAACAGCAGAAATGAAAAATAGTGAAGTGTAAAAATACCATGATCAAAATAATACCATCTTTTTTTACTGTGGAAAAGCCACAAGAAAAATGCAAAAAAAGGCATGATGATAAACAGGATTTTAGGTATGTTATGTACAAAAGATTCTATAAATTTTTCAATAATTTGCTTTTTAGTATTATTCTCTGTCACGTGCACAGCCTTTTCATATAGCCAGTATTCAAATTGTGTCAGTTTTTCGCTTTCTTTCCCATATTTTTGAATGGAATCGATTTCTTTCATTGTTTTCAATTGAAAATAGGACTTATCCAATGTTTTTGACTTCAAATAAGACTTTTCAGTGTAGCTTTTAATTTCTTTTGTATTTTCTTTTTCTAAACTGGACGCAATTTGCTTTTCACTTTTTGTCAAATTCTCAGTTATCTCACTTGGGAATAATGCAATTAAAAGAAAAGTAATAAAACTTATAAAAATATAAAGACGAACCGGAGCCAGATAAGAAAGCCTTTTTCCAGAAAGATATTCTTTAGTTAAAGTAGAAGGTTTAAAAAGAAGGTTTTTTATTGTTTTCCAAAAAGCATTTTCATAATGCGTTAAATCTTCAAAGAAATGAATAAATAAATGATGAAATGTTTTTCTGGAATCTGTATTTTCCTGTCCGCAATTTGGACAGAATTTTTGTTCTACAACATGCCTGCAGTTCAAGCAGGTTTTATCTTCTCTAATTTTACTATGTGACATTGGTTTGGTTTAGTTAATTTGTTTTTGGCTGGGAGGGCAGGTAGTATTACTTTTTTAGAACTTCATTCAAAAATAATTGCAAATGGTCAAAAGATCTTTTTGCAGCAACAGGATTATAAGCCGCACCTTTTGAATTATCATTTCCAGCTTCTGGATTGGTGAATGAATGAACAGAATCAGCATAATAAATCATTTGCCAGTCGGCTTTTGCATCACGCATTTCTTGTTGGAATGCTGTAATTTCGTCTTTTGGTACAAACGGATCGTCAGCTCCGTGGCATATTAAAACTTTCGTAGTTATAGTTTCTGTTTTTCTGCTGGCATCTTTCCCTAAACCGCCATGAAATGAAGCAACTCCTTTAAGTTTTAGATGACCGCGTGCAGCTTCTAAAACTCCTGTTCCTCCAAAGCAATAACCAATAGCAACAATATTATCGGCATTGGCTCCCTGTTTTACTAGTTCTTGTAATGCAGTATTGATGCGTTTTTGGTACGCTTCAAAATTGGCTTTATAAAAACCAGCTTGTTTTCCAGCTTCTCCGGTATTTTTTGGATAATTTCCTTCTCCATAAATATCAGCGATAAAAACATGATAACCCAATTTAGATAATTCCTCCGCGATTCCTTTAGAAGCATTGTCGATTCCCAGCCAGGCAGGTAAAAGTAAGATTCCAGGATTTTGACTGCTCTTTTTAGCAGATTTTATAAATAAACCATTTAACTGCTGGTTTCCTTCTGTATACTTAACGGGTTTTAGTTGTGCATTCATAAGGTTTGAAAATAAGATTGCACTGAATAAAATTAGCACTGTATTTTTCATAATTCTACAATTTTTAACAAATATCAGAAATATTATGTTACAAAAAAACCTCACAAGTAAATTCTTGTGAGGTTTGTAACCAATATTTTAGATAACAAATACGTGTTTTTTTATAAGGATATATTTCTTTTAAAAGCGCAGCCCAATTCTACTATAGAATCAGTTTTGGCAATACCTGGAATTCCATCAATTTTTTCATAAAGAATGCGGCGCATGTGTTCATGATTTTTGGCAATTATTTTTATGTATAAAGTAAAGGAACCCGTTACATAATAACATTCTGTGATTTCTGGAATTTCTTTAAGTGCTTCAATTATTCGGTCAGAATCAGAATCTTTGTTTAGCGTAATTCCCGTAAAAGATGCCCAGTCATATCCAATTTTCTTTTCCTGAATAATGGGCTTTATACCTCCAATTACACCTTGTTCGATCATTCTGTTAATACGTTGATGCACCATTGTATTTGATATTTTCAAATTAGCAGCAATCGCAGAAAAAGCCATTCTGCCATCTTTTTCTAATTCTTTAATAATACTAATATCAAATTCGTCTAATAATTCCATTCAATAAAATCGTTTAATAAATTCGGTTTTTGTGATTTATAAAAGTAACTATTTTTTTTAATAAAGGGAGGATAAAATATAAAATGTATTAAAATGAATATAGCTTTTTAAATGCTGAAAAAATAATTTTTGACTTTAATTTTGTTATTTTTGAGTCAAAATATAATTTTATAGTCGAAAATTAATTTAATTTTAATATTTTTGTAAAAATAAAAAGCAGATTATGATAAGTACAGAAAAAGCACTTTCATCAAAATCAGAAATTTTGATCGAAAAAGAAAATAGATATGGAGCTCACAATTACCATCCGCTTCCAGTAGTTTTAGAACGCGGAGAAGGAGTGTACGTTTGGGATGTTGACGGCAAAAAATATTATGATTTTTTATCGGCTTATTCTGCAGTAAATCAAGGTCATTGTCATCCAAAAATTGTGAACGCAATGATAGAGCAAGCGCAAAAACTAACTTTGACTTCTCGTGCTTTTTACAATGATAAATTAGGAAATTACGAAGAATATGTAACCAATTATTTTGGATTTGATAAAGTTCTTCCAATGAATACTGGAGCTGAAGCCGTTGAAACAGCACTTAAAGTTTGCAGAAAATGGGCGTATGAAGTAAAAGGAATTCCTGAAAATCAAGCGCAGGTTATCGTGTGTGAGAATAATTTTCACGGAAGAACCACTACAATTATCTCTTTCTCAAACGATGAAACAGCCCGTAAAAACTTCGGACCTTTTACAGATGGTTTTATAAAAATTGAATACGATAATCTTGAAGCTCTTGAAAATGCTTTAAATTCATCAAAAAATATTGCTGGATTTTTAGTAGAGCCAATTCAAGGGGAAGCGGGAGTGTATGTTCCTTCTGAAGGCTATTTAGCAAAAGCAAAAGCCCTTTGTGAAAAACACAATGTACTTTTTATTGCAGATGAGGTGCAGACTGGAATTGCACGTACAGGAAAATTATTAGCCGTTCATCATGAAAATGTGCAACCAGATATTTTAATTCTAGGCAAAGCAATTTCTGGCGGTGTTTATCCAGTTTCGGCTGTTTTGTGTAACGACGAAATTATGAATGTTATTAAACCAGGACAACACGGATCTACTTTTGGTGGAAATCCTGTTGCTGCTGCTGTTGCCATTGCTGCTCTAGAAGTAATTAAAGATGAGAAACTTGCTGAAAATGCAGAACGTTTGGGAATTATTTTAAGAGATGGATTAAATAAAATCGCTGAAAAAAATAATTTAATTACGCTTGTCCGCGGAAAAGGACTTTTGAATGCAATTGTAATCAACACCGATGAACACTCTGATTTAGCGTGGGAAATCTGCTTAAAATTTAGAGACAACGGATTATTAGCAAAACCAACTCACGGAAATAAAATTAGATTAGCTCCGCCTTTGGTTATGACAGAAGAGCAAATTAATGAATGTCTGGAGATTATTGAGAAATCTTTGAATGATTTTAAGATTTAATCTATAAACCTATTTTTCAATTATATAAAAAACATACTCATACTTTGGGTATGTTTTTTTTTAAATGATATTCAAGAAAAAAAAACATTATTCTGTTATTATTCAGTCTTTTAAGGGTAGTTTTAAATGGGTTGCAGGTGTAATTTTGCTCTCAAATTTTAAACTAATTTGAGTTATTATGATTACAATAAGCCTTTGCATGATTGTGAAGAATGAAGAACAGTTATTAGCAAGATGTTTAAACTCTGTAAAACATCTTGTAGATGAAATTATTATAATCGATACAGGTTCAACAGATAAAACAAAAGATATTGCAAATTCATTTACAGATAAAGTTTATGATTTTAAATGGACAAATAATTTTGCAGATGCCAGAAATTTTGCTTTTTCTAAAGCAACAAAAGATTATCAATTTTGGCTTGATGCAGATGATATTTTTGTTGAAAAAGATCAAGTTTTATTTTTAGAATTAAAAGAAACGCTTTCATTAGAAACAGATATGGTTTTAATGAAATATAATTATTCAGTAGATGAGAATAATAATCCATTGTTTTCATTTTATAGAGAAAGATTGGTTAAGAGAGAGAACAATTATAAATGGAATGATCCCGTTCATGAGTATATAGAATACGGTGGTAATTATTTAGTTTCGGAAATTGCCGTAACACACAAAAGAGTATCCTCTTCTTCAGATAGAAACTTAAAGATTTATAAAGAAATGGTTGAGAGAGGAGATTATTTTTCACCTAGATCACTTTTTTATTATGCAAGAGAGTTAAGGGATCATGAAATGTATGCTGAAGCAGAAAACTATTTTACAAAATTTTTGGAAACCCAAAAAGGATCGGCTGATGATTTTGTTTACGCCTGCCTGGAAATTGGAAAAATTCTCAAAAAACAAGGTAAATTGGATGATGCGTTAAAGGCATTATTTTATAGTTTCACTTTTGATAATCCTAGAGCAGAAACCTGTTGTGAGATTGCAGGTATTTTTCAAAATAAAGGCGATTTTAAAAAAGCTATTTATTGGTACAAATTTATCCTTGGATTAGAATTTCCTGAAAATGATATTGCTACAACAACCCCAGAATGCTGGAATTTTATTCCTCATATAGAATTAGCAGTGTGCTATGATAAAATTAGTGATATTGAGCAAGCAATTTTTCATAATGAAGAAGCTGGAAAGTTTAAAATAAATCATAAATCAGTACTGCACAATCGTCAATATTTTGCTTCTGTGATGGAAGAAAAAAAGACTTTTCTATTTAAATGGAATTAAATATTTAAGAGCAGAAATTTAAGCTTCATATTGTTTTAGAGATTTTATTATCGTAAGAGATAAAAATAAAAAGCAGCAAATAAATTGCTGCTTTTTTTGTACACCATTTTTATTTAAAAGCGACTATTTTACAACAATCGCTTTTGTTATAATTACTAAAAATATCAAAAAAAGTAATTATTTCTTAGGCACTGCTCCAGGGATCAGTTCTTCTTTTTGTTTGAATTTGCTGTATTCTACAACTCCAGTTTTATCTGCCCAGTCAAAATATTTTGCAGAAAGATCATTTACAATTCCTGGATTTTGAGCTGCGACATTTGTTGTTTCGCCTCGGTCTTTTTCAAGATCATAAAGTTCCCATTGGTACGACGGATAAATAGAAACCAATTTCCATTTTCCTTCTCTAACAGCTCTATTTCCAGCTCTTTCCCAGAATAACGGTGCACCTCTGTTTACTTCAGAAGCATTTTCAAATAATACTGGCAGTAAACTTTTCCCTGGAAGCGGATTAGAATTTACACCATTAAGGTTTTTAGGATATTCAATTCCAGCCAATTCGTAAAAAGTAGGAGCAAGGTCAATAATGTGTCCAGTTCCTTTATCAATTCTACCAGCTTTAATTTTGGATGGATACCATGCAATAAATGGAGAACTGAAACCCCCCTCGTGCATATTATTTTTATAATCCTGCAATGGAGTATTCGATAAATAAGCCCAGTTTTGTTCTTGATAATCAAAAGAACCAGAAGTTCCAACTGGTCCGTCGTTACGAACTAAACCTCTTCTTAACGGATTATAAGTGTTGAAACCGCCTTGAGCACCATTATCTGCAATAAAAATAATCAGAGTGTTTTTGTCTTTTTTCAAAGCTTTAAGTTTTTCTAAAACCTTCCCAACATTTTGGTCCATATTGTCTACCATTGCGGCGTAAACTTCCATTTTAGCTTTCCAGAATTGCTTTTCGTCATAGGTCAATTTATTCCATTCTGGAACTTCAGGATCTCTTGGTGATATAGTCTGTCCTGGAAGTAAAATTCCGTTCTCTCTTAATTTTTGAATTCTTTTTTCTCGTAAAGCATCCCAGCCTTCATCAAATTTTCCTCTGTATTTAGCAATATCAACAGGTTTTGCCTGCAGCGGCCAGTGAGGCGCAGTAAAAGCGAGATATAAAAAGAAAGGTTTGTTTTCTTTATTTTGTTCGTCTAAGAAGGTAACCGCATTGTTTCCGATTTCATCTGTAAAGTAATACGAATCGTCTTTTGGATGCAGCTCTTCATTATTGCGAATCATTTTTACAGGATAAGGTGTTTTTCCAAACGGAAGCGGTTTAGTATCAAAATAATTTGAAGCACCTTTTAAAATTCCGTAAAACTTGTCAAAACCTCTTTGGTTTGGCCATTGCGATTGATCTTCAGAACCTACATGCCATTTTCCAGACATTAAAGTGCTGTAACCTCCAGAGCGGAAAACTTCACCAAGAGTCAAAGATTCCTTATTTAAATAACCCTGATAAGCTGGTAAACCTAAATTCACATCAAAATAACCAACTCCAGCTTTATGCTGATATTGTCCCGTTAATAAAGAGGCTCTGGTTGGCGCGCAAATCGAGTTGTTATAAAATTCGCGAAGGCGTGTTCCTTCTTTTGCTAAGCGATCCAGATTTGGTGTTTTAATTTCAGAACCATAATTTCCTAAATCCGAATAGCCCATATCGTCCACCATAATCAAAATTACGTTTGGTTTAGAAGATGCAGTTTGGGCATTGGTTTTATAAGAACCTATTATTCCTGTCAGTAAAACGGAAAATAAAATGTTTATTCTTTTATTCATGTTATTATAATTTACTAGTCAAAATTTTATCTTGGATATTTTTGTAAAGTGAAGATTTTTAAGGCTTAAAAAGTAAAAAAGCGATAATCAATGTGATAATAATATTGAATAATTGAGCCGTTAAAAATGCTATTAAAGGTTTTCTGCTATTATGTTGCAGTAAATCTTTAAAATTAGTTTCTAAACCAATACTTGTAAAGGCCAGAGCAAACCAAAGTCCCTGTAGGTTTTTCAAACTTTCTTTTAGTACTTCTCGAGTTTCAGGAGCTACAAAAAATGAAAAAACAATTGATGCCCCGATAAAGCCAATGACAAACTTTGGAAAGCGTTCCCAAATTACACCCAATGTTGGTTTAGAATTCTTTACTTCAGCAGATTGATTATGTGTGTAAGTCCAATAAATGGAAATGGCAAAAGCGGCTAAACCCAGTAAAACATTCTGCGAAAATTTTACAATTGTACTTATTTTTAAAGCTGTTTCTCCCACCAAAGTCCCAGATGCTACAACCGCTCCAGAAGTATCAATACTCCCGCCAAGCCAGGCTCCGGTAACTTCTTCGGGAAAATTAAAATGACTGGCAATTATGGGCATAAAAATCATCATCGGAATGGCGGTAACCAAAACCATCGAAATTACATAAGATAATTTTTTAGAATCTCCTTTTATTGCACCCGAAGTTGCTATTGCCGCAGAAACACCGCAGATAGAAACAGCACTCGAAATCATCATTGTTAATTCTTCATCTACTTTTAACTTTTTGCAAAGCCAGAATGCAAAATACCAAACGGATAAAACAACCACTAAAGCCTGAATTAAACCTAAAGACCCTGCTTTTAAAATATCTGAAAAAATAACACTAGTTCCCAACAAAACGAGCCCGATTTTGACAAAGAGTTCGGTTGACAAAGCAGAACGAAACCATTCTGGAAGTTTGAAAAAATTCCCAATTATTAATCCGATTAGTAAACTGAAAATTACAGCTTCTAGATTTAATGCTTTAACTTCTGTATTTCCTGCAATTATTAGTGCAAGAATAGTTAGAATATAAATTACTGGAAATGTGAATAGGAAATTTTTAATTGATTTTCCCACTAGAAAAGTTCCGATAAGTCCGATTGAAATAAAATAAATAAATTGAAAACCAATAATTTGGAGGTTTTTTATTTCGAATACATTAGTGATTAAATCAGCTCCGTTTGTCCATTTGAAAACAGGAACTTGTGGAAGGAAAATAAAAAGAGATATTCCGATAATAAGAAAACCGAGAATGACGACAGTCCAATCTTCGTGAATATTAAATTGTTTTGTTGAGGTTGACATTTAAATGCTTTCTTTCCTGCAAGGTTTTCAAAACCTCGTAGGTATTAATTTTAGATTTGAATTTTAGATTAAACCCGACAGCTTTTTAAAACCTGTCGGGTTTGTGTAAAGGATGATTAGAGATCTACAAAGTATTTTTGTTTTCCAAAATCAAATTCATAATAGGTTAGATTTGGCCAAAGCGGATCAATCAAACCTTTTTCCCAAGTTTGTAAAGCAGTTTGCAATTCTTTTACCTTTTCTGGATTTTTCTGCGCTAGATCTGTTGTTTCAAATTTATCAGAAGCAAGATTATACAGCCAATTTTCATGTGTTTTGCCGCTAATGATTAATTTCCAGTCGCCGCTTCTAATCGCTTTTGCATCGCCCGAGCGCCAGTATAAATCTTTATGAGCTGTTTTATTTTCATTTACTGTTGCAACTAGATCTACACCGTCATAAACTCTATCTTTTGGTAAATCAGAATGTATGGCTGCGGCAATTGTGGTGAAAAAATCTAAAGTACTAACCGGTTTTTTGTAAACCGTATTTGGTTTGATTTTTCCTTTCCACGAAAGTGCAAAAGGAACATTTATACCGCCTTCAAAATGAGAAAATTTACCGCCTTTTAACGGTGCATTTGTTGTGGCAAAAGTATAATCGGCACCGCCATTATCACTGGCAAAAATGATTAAAGTATTCTCTTCAAGTCCTTCTTTTTTCACTTTTGCACGAATTCTGCCAATCGCATCATCCAAAGCGCTGATCATCGCAAAATAAACGCGTTTGTTTTCGTCTTTTACATTCGGAAAACGATCGTAATATTTTTTTCGAACCTGAAATGGCGTGTGTGGTGCATTAAAAGGAATGTACAGCAAGAAAGGTTTGTTTTTATTTTTATCGATAAAAGCTTCGGCTTCGTCAGCAAATTTTTCTGTTAAATACGCTTTTTCATCAATTATGGTATTGTCTCGGCGAATTTGTCCAATTCCGACACGGCCTTTTCCCCAAATCGTTTTATCGGTAAAATCTTTATGATGATGATTTACAATATCAGGATTATTATCTTCTGGAGCATATAATGAAAAAGCCTGATAAAATCCGTAATGGTAATCGAAACCTCTATCCAGCGGAAAAAATCCTTTGTTATGTCCCAAATGCCATTTCCCGATAATACCGGTGCTGTAACCTTGTCTTTTGGCTAAATCGGCAAAAGTAATTTCAGATTTTGGCAAACCCTGCGTTGCAATAGAGGCGTCATTTGGATATTTGATCTTATCGTTTAATTTCCAATTATTGGTATCCAGCAAATATTTAAAAGCATAATATTCTAAGTTGTTTTTAGGATAACGATCGCCTGGCTGATATTCATGTCCAAAACGTTCCTGATATCTTCCTGTTATTAATCCAGCTCTCGAAGGCGAACAAATCGCAGCCGATGCATATCCATCTGTAAATGTAACGCCAGATGCTGCCAGAGAATCAATCTGTGGTGTTGGAGTCGATTTTCCGCCGTAGAGCGAAATATCATATTTGCCTAAATCATCGGCTAAAAGAATAATAATATTGGTCTTTTTTCCAGAAACGGAATCAGCAGCAACTTTTGATGCTAAAAATTCGTTTTTTCCTTCGGCTAGTTTTTGATCTTCTTTTACTAGGGTTTCATTGGTATTGATTGGCCAGAATAGAAAGGCGGCTAGAATAAGCAGAATAATTAAAATGGGTATAACGATCTTGGTTATTTTTTTATATGCTGGCATATTGGTTTTGGTTAGTTATTTTTGAATTTTATGCGCATTTTTTCATTTCGAAGAATCTTTAAAAGTGGTCTTTCAAATATTGTCGATTTTGATAGCGTGGCTTCGACTTCGCTCAGCCTGACATAATGCGGATGTGTTTTAGTTAATTAGATGAACTTCTTCAGAAGTAAAAAATCAAGTATTATTTCGAAGCCAATGCAACATCAACTTCATTTTTTAAATCGCTGATGCCTTCTTTTTTAAACACAATTTTTCCATCTTGGTATAAGAGTAAAGTTGGAAAAACTTTAATTGTTTTTAGATCTGCAATAACCTGCGGACTATCTTCTAATTCGATTTCTACGATTTTTAAATTCGAACTATATTCTCCTCTAATCGTTTCTAAAACAGGTTTTACTTTTTTACACGGACCACAATATTTGGAACCAATATCTACTAAAACCGTTTTGTTATCTGCAATTATTTTATTGAATTCTTTTAAGGATAATTTGCTTTTAAGATTGGAATAAAACGGTTTTCCGCCGCCAATCCAATTTGCAATACCGCCTTCTAAGCTATACGCTTCTGAAAATCCCGTTTTTAGTAATTCTTTTTCTAAAATAACACTTCTGCCGGCTCCAATAGAATAGATAAAAACAGGTTTAGATTTATCTAGTTTAGCCACATATTGGTCATAATTTTCAGATTGAAGGTTGAAATTTACAGCACCTTCAATATGATTTAAAGCAAATTCTTCTGGCGTTCGCGCGTCTACAATCTGCGGATTTTTTTGACTTTTTATTTTCGAATAAAATGAATCTAACGATAATGAACTATGATTTTCATTTTGCGAAAAAGCAGCAACTGCCCATACAAAGGCAATTGCTGTTATACTGGTTTTTAAGATTTTATTTCTCATACCATTACGCTTGTTCTAGTACTGGAGCTTGCGGTTGTTCTTCAGAAACTGGTTTGGCTTTTATTGGTAGTGACAATACACCTTCTGCAAGAGAACTTCCTTCTTTTTTAGACTTGAAAATTGGCCATAAAAATTGTGCGTACCATTCTTCTTGTTTGTATGATTTTGTTCCGTATGATTCTGGGAATTTACGAGTGATTAATCCAGTTCCGAAGATTACATCCCAGATAAAAAACATGTTTCCGAAGTTTCCTTTAAAATGTCCAACGCCATCTCCGCTTGTATCTGCGTGGTGTGCGTGGTGGGTTGCTGGAGTAGAAATCAATCTTTCTAAAACCCATGCAATTGGATGCAAAACTTTGTATTTGTAAAATGGCTTGTCCCAAGCAATACTTGAATGTGCGCCCAAAGTGATGAAACTTTTGATTACTAAAACAAATAAAGCTGGTAATCCTAAACCTAAATACGTTAACGTTGCCGTCAAATAAATTTGAGAAAAGAAAACCGTGTAAATAAAGTTTTGTCTAGAAGCCATCGCCATTCCCATGTATGGAGCTGAGTGATGTGTTCTATGAAAACGCCATAAAAACGGAACTTGGTGATGCAGTCTATGATACCAATACTGCGTTAAATCGTCTGCAATTGCAATTAAGAAAAACCCTCCCCAAAACGGAACCCATGCCAATGCATTTGACAGATTTGGAAGTAAATAAGGCAAAGCTGTTAAACTAAAAAAGGCAATTACCGGCGGTAAAAGTAATTTTGGAGCTAAAAAACAAACGATATCAATTTTACGTTCTTCGCCTGTCCATTCGTCATCGTACAAACCTGCTGCAAATTCGATAACTCCCAAAACCAGCATAAAAACTGTTAATCCCCAAGTGCGGATATTTTCAAAAGCAGGTTTTGCGAATTCTAAAAATCCAGGAAGCGCAATATGAGAATCAGTTACTGATCCGCCTGTTAGTTTAAAATAAAGGTAAATTGCCACTACCGGCAATGAATAGATGAAAAAACTTATCGTTAAATCTCTTGTTAATTTTTCTTTTTGAACTATTGCCATGATTTCTTATTTTAAAAATTGATTAATTAATGCTAATCCTCCAGCTAAAATTACCAGCGGAACTAAAAATAGGATTGCCCCAACGACAATCTTTTTCCCTATGATTTCATAATCTACTCGTTTCATATCTTTTTGAATTTTAATTCTTTAATGTAAAAATAAATAATTTAACTTCTAATTCTATGGATTTAGTAGAGTTTTATTTTTTATTTTTTCATTAATTTGTTAGAATTTGTTGTTTTACTTCACTTTTTGAATGGTTGGAAGTGTTTCAACGGTTAAATTTTTATTTTTATTGTTTGAAATCAACCTAGAAGGTTTTAAAACCTACATAGGTTGATTTATTCATTATTAATTATTGGATCCTCCGGGTTTAGTAGCCTGTTTAATCAAATCAGACACTGTTTTTCCTTTATCGGCTCCTGTATTATGGATTCGTCTGTTGTACACATCCTGCCAGTCTATTAACGGGTAAACGTTGTTTTCTTTTGCCTGTTCATCAAACAATTTTTGAAGCTCTGCCAGTTTCTCAGGATATTTTTTCGCAAGATTATTACGCTCGTTAAAATCTTCGTTTAAGTTGTACAATTCCCAAACATCAGTATCGAAATTACTTGGTGCAGGCTTTTCATTTTTACCAAAAGCTTTTTTAACGGCAAACGAATCTGGAAGATGTGCTGCTCCAGCTTTCCAACCATCTTTGTAAATTGCTCTGTTTCCGAAGATATAGTAATATTGAACTTTGTGTAAAGATTCTGCTTTCGGATTATCTAATGAGGCCTGGAATGAAGAACCTTGAATAATATCTTGCTTGATTCCTTTGATGTATTCTGGAGCTTTAATTCCCACAATATCCAATGTTGTTGGAAGCAAATCGGTTACGTGGCTGTATTGATTTCTAATACCGCCTTTGTCTTTAATTCCGTTTGGATAAAAAACAATTAACGGATTATGTGTTCCTCCTTCAGATTGGGCATCTTGTTTCCAGTTTTTAAACGGAACATTTGTTGCTTGAGCCCATCCTAACGGATAATTGGTATTTAACCCTTTTGGCGTACCAATTTCATCAATATTAGCTAAGTTTTTCTTTAAATTTTCCTCGTCAGATATACCTTGAGAAAACAAACTTTGATTGATTGTTCCTTCTGTAGTTCCTTCTTTACTAGCTCCATTATCTCCAATTGCTACAAAAATCAAAGTATTGTCAAGCTGTCCGCTTTCTTTTAAATAATTTACGACTCTTCCAACTTCATAATCTGTATAAGTCAAGAAACCAGCATAAACTTCCATAAATCTAGCATAAACTTTCTTTTGTTCTGGAGTCAATTTTTTCCAATCTGTAATCAATGGGTTGCGTTCTGGCAACACCGCATTGGCAGGAATAACACCTAATTTCTTTTGGTTTGCAATTACTTTTTCGCGGTAAACATCATAACCTTCGTCAAATTTTCCTTTATAAGGATCGCTCCATTTTGTAGCAACTTGATGAGGTGCGTGCGCTGCTCCCGGTGCGTAGTATAAAAAGAATGGTTTTCCAGGTGCGGCTTTTTGTTGTTTTTGAATATAGCTGATTGCTTTGTCTGTAATTAATTCATTTAAATGACGTCCGTCAGGTTTAATATGAACTTGATCTTCAACCAAATCAGGATTGTATTGATCCGTCTGTGAACCCAAAAATCCGTAAAAATGATCGAAACCTTTTCCTGTCGGCCATCTGTCAAACGGACCTGCATCTGTAGCATCTTCGTCTGGTGTTACGCCATATTTACCAACTGCAAAAGTATTGTATCCGTTTTCACGCAAAATCTCAGCGATTGTTCCTTTATCAGAAGGAATTCTTCCGTCCCATCCTGGGAAACCAGCAGATAAAATAGTGTGAGAAAATCCGCTTACGTGAACTCTTCCTGAATTTCTTCCTGTTAATAACGCAGCACGTGTTGGAGCACAAATTGCAGTAGTATGGAAATTCGTATAACGTAAACCATTATTAGCCAGATTATCAAAAGTAGGTGTATTGATTAAACCTCCAAAAGTACTTGCAGCACCAAATCCAACGTCATCCAATAAAATCCAAACAATATTTGGAGCACCTTTTGGAGCTTTTACTGGTTCTGGCCAATATTCTTTAGAATCAGCCAAAGTTTTGCCAACAGTTCCTTTAAATTCTGTGTTTTCTTGTGCAAACCCGATCTGGACGGCTAGAAAAGCGGTAAACAAAAGCCCCGTTTTTGGACTTTTGTTTAAAAGGTTATTTAATTTTTTCATGATTTTATAGTTTTTTTAGTTACTTTTTAGATTAATATCCAGGGTTTTGAGGTAAACCGTCAGGGTTAATATTTCGTTCGCTTTGAGGAATTGGATAAAGATTATTTCTTTCTGAAACCGAATTTTTAGCCGTTACTTTTTTCACTTCAGTAACCAGAGTTCCCCATCTTACCAAGTCGAACCAGCGCTGTCCTTCCTGAACAAATTCTTTTTTACGTTCTTCCTGAATTGCCGCTCTAAACGTTGTCTGATTTAGTCCTGCCAAATCAACAGCTGCATCTGGAGTCGTAATTGGTTTTCCAAAAGCTCTTCTTCTTACCTGATTGATTAATTCGTAAGTTTCGGCAGTTGGTCCGCTTTGTTCATTTATCGCTTCCGCTAAAGACAATAAGATATCGGCATAACGAATAATTGGAAAGTTGATAGCGACATTTCCAGGTGTTGCTAAATTGGTTAAATCCAAGTATTTTTTGAAAATTGGTTTCGGAAATGTGTATAGCGTTCCAGTTGTGGGATTCAGCAATTGTTTGGCGTAACTCACATCTCTTCTTTTATCTCCAGGCGCATAAATGTCATAAAATAATGCTACGTCTGAAATAATATCTGCTGGTTCTGTCGCAGTAAATCCAGTAAATGATGTTGATTGAAAAGTACTTCCGCTAGATCCGTTTCCTGCTTGATTAGGTTCAAACTGAACAGAAAAAATATGCTCTTTTCCGTTCTTTTTGGTTTTTGTGAAGATATCTTGAAAATCTTCAAACAAAGCATATCCATATCCGCCGTTAATTACTTCTCTAGCTTTTAAAATTGCATTTGGCCAGTCTTTTCTCGTCAAATAAACTTTTGCCAAAATTGCTTTTGCAGCTCCAGAAGTTGCACGGCCGGCATCTGCAGCAGTGTAAGTAGGAGGTAAAGCTTCAGCATCAGTCAAGTCTTGAATAATCTGAGTATAAACTTCTTCTACAGTTGCTCTGTTAGTTTTTAAGTCTCCTAAATTAATAGATTTTGCTTCGTGTAAAACAATTGGGACACCGCCCCAAAGACGCACTGCTTGAAAATACAACAATCCTCGTATGAATTTTGCTTCATTGATTAGCCTAGTTTTGATAACTTCATTTCCAGCTACTTTCGGGATATTATCAATCGACACATTCGCTCTGTTGATTCCATTGTAAATTTGTCTCCAAGCTACTTGAACACGGTCATTTGTTGCATCATGCGTTAAACTGCTCATTGCTCTAACTTGCGGATTTGTGGCAGAAACTCCAGCTGCAGCATAATCTGAACCCATATCTGTTAAGAAATAAAGGTTTCTTCCAAATAAACTCTGCTCTCCCGGATCAATACTTAACGAAGCGTAAACTGCAGTTACACTAGCTACAGCATCATCCTGGGTTATAAAGTAATTGTCTTCTGTTACAAAAGAGGTAGGCGTTACCTCTAGTTCCGTGCACGATACAAGTAAACCGGCACTAAAAAGGAATGTTATAATAATCTTTTTCATTTTATATTTTTTTTACTTAGAAAGTTACGTTCAAGCCCGAGATGAATGTTTTAGAGTTTGGATAAGAACCAAAATCAATTCCCGGATATAAGTTGTTTTGTTCGTATGAACTTACCTCTGGATCATAACCAGTGTATTTTGTCCATGTAATTAGGTTTTCTGCTGAGATATAAAATTTCACGCTTTTTGTTCCTAATTTTTTAGAAACGCTTTTTGGTAAAGTATATCCTAATGTGATTAATTTTAATCTTAAGAAGGAAGCATCTTCTACATAGCGCTCAGAAACAATTCCTAATGGGGAACTTGTTGCCCTAGGAATTTCATTGCTTGGGTTTGTTGGTGTCCAGCGATCATTTAAAGTAGATGCTGCATTTGTTCCCAGCGTAGAAATTTCTAACTGCTGATTTAAAGCATTGAAAATTTTACCGCCATAAGATCCTTGAAAAGAGAAATTTAAATCAAAATCATGATAAGATATCGTGTTGCTAAAACTTCCAACAAATTTTGGCTGAGAAGTTCCTAAATTTCCTTTGTCCAATGCATTGATTACGCCGTCGCCATTTGCATCCACATATTTTCTGTCTCCGACTTTTGTATTGGCTAAACTGTTAATTTTTGGCTGTGTATTTACTTCTTCCTGAGTTTGGAAAATCCCGTTTGTTTTATATCCCCAGAAGCTTCCCAAAGGCAGACCAACTTTTACAATAACAGGCTGCTGCTGTAGTAGAGAACCATTTGGAACTACAGGGAAAAATTCATTAACGCCATTTCCTATTTCTGTAACTTTATTTTTATTGGCAGAAAATACGATGTTTGAATTCCAAGCGAAATTTTCTGTTTTGATGTTTTCTGTTGTCAAACCAATCTCAAGACCTTTATTTTCAACACCTCCAATATTTTGAAGAACAGTTGCATAACCCGAACTCAATGGAACTGGTACATTGATTAACAAATCTTTTGTTTTTTTGTAATACACATCAAATACAAAATTGATTTTTCGATCTAATAATGATAAATCCAATCCAACATTATATTGATTTGTTTTTTCCCATCTTAAATCTGGATTTGCCAATCGGGTAGGAGCCAACCCTGTATACAATGTACCTCCAAAAGAATAGTTTACAGAGCCCATTGAAGCCAGCGAAAGATAATTTCCAATTTCCTGATTTCCTGTTGTTCCAGCAGTAATTCTAAGTTTTGCTTCTGTTACACCTTTTATGTTATTTGCAAATTCTTCGTCAGTAATATTCCATGAAAATCCAGCAGAAGGGAAGTAACCCCAAAGTGATTCAGAACCAAATCTAGAAGAACCATCTGCACGTCCAGACACTGTGAAGTTGTATTTTCCTTTATAAGAGTAATTTACTCTTGCCAGCCATGATTTTAAAACACTTTCGTAAGCATCGCTGTATGGTTTTACTGGCACACCATCTTGCAAAGCATTGTATGTATTAGCATCATTTACAAATGTCTGTGCTCCTGCATTAACAACTTCTCCTTTTGTATATTGAAGTGTATAACCTCCTAAAGCAGAGAATTTATGATTTTCGCCAAAATTTGTATTGTAGTTTAAGGTATTTTCATTTAAAACAGAACTTACAGCTCTTTCACCAACAGAAGCTAAACCTTTTGTTCCTGCACCATTTGATGTGTTTGCAGGAGCGTAGTAATTTTGTTTTGTATTGATGACATCACCACTTACTGCAACTTTAGCGGTTAATTTTTTAGTGATTTTGTATTCACCAAATAAGCTGGTTAAAATTCTATTGATTTTAGTTTCGTTAGTAGTGTTTTCTAAATCATTAATGGGGTTAGGAACATAACCATTTACAGAAGTAGCATAAGGGTTATTAGTAACATTATAACTTCCATTATCGTTTTTTATAGGAACAACGGGAGCAGTCAATAAAACACCAACTAAAGGGTTTGGATTTCTTCCTCCGCTGCTGCTGGCACCTACTCCATTTGATACTGAATTGGTATAATTAGCATTTACACCAAATTTGAAATTCTGAGAATAATTTCTTTCGTAGTTAGCACGAAGTGAAATACGTTTAAAATCACTACCCAAAACAATTCCGTCTTGATCAAAATAACCAGCAGATATAGCATATCTTGATCTTTCATCACCTCCAGAAAAAGACAAGTTATGACTTTGTATTGGTGCTGCAGTTACAAATGCCGCAGACTGCCAGTCATAATTTCCAGAAGTTTTTAAGGCTTCTATCTGCGCTGCAGAAAAAGAAGGCGCCTGACCAATACTGGCTTGAACATCGTTTCTTAAACTTGCCCATTCGCTGGCATTCATTATCCTAAGTTTTTTCGAAATATTCTGAAATCCAAAATAACCTTGATACGAAATATTATCTTGTCCCTTCGTTCCTTTTTTAGTGGTAATAATGACAACACCATTGGCACCTCGAGAACCGTAAATTGCTGTTGCAGAAGCATCTTTCAATACTTCGATTGATTCAATATCGGCAGGGTTGATAGTTGACAAAACATTAACACTAGAACCTGCATAAGCTACTCCCGCAGAGCTGTTAGAATTATCATTGTAAATTAAGATTCCATCTACAACATACAGCGGTTCATTACCAGCAGTTATAGAGTTTCCTCCACGAATACGAACACTAGAAGAAGCACCAGGACGTCCAGAACTTTGCGTAACTACCACTCCAGAAATAGCACCTCTTAGAAGATTATCTGCCGAAGAAGTCACCTGAGATAAATTAGCTTTAGGCACAGAAGCTACAGAACCTGTAATGTCTTTTCTTTTCTGAGTTCCGTATCCAACAACGACCAATTCATCAAGTTCTTGGCGTTCTTCTTTAAGACTAATGGTAACTGGATTTTTTTCAACAATAATTTCTGCTTTTTTATATCCAATGTAACTTACAAGTAAAGTATATGGAAATTTTTGTCCTGTCTGAAAATAAAATTTTCCTTCCGCATCTGTCACAACGCCGTGAGTTGTTCCTTTAATTGTAACAGAAGCTCCTATAATTGGCTGATTTGTAATAGCGTCTACAACAGTTCCGTCAAGTTTAGACTGTATAAGAGGTGTAGTATTTTGGGCATGTATTCCCGCCGTTATGAAGAGTAGAAACAGCGGTATGTATATGTTTAACTTTTTTTTCATTTCTTTGTACTGGTTTTAAGTAATTAACAAGACGCCCTGAGCACTGTTTATACAGCACTCTAAAAGTGTTCTTGATTTAGTGATAAATGTTCTTTAAGCCTTGCCATTTCTGTTGCCGCAGAAATGGCTTTTTTTATTTACAGCAGCAGGTTTGCATTGTTTTCATTTTAGTTTTTTTAGTTGTTAGTTATTTAAATTATTGAATAATAGGTGTGGTTTCAAGAATCCATCCAACGCAGAAAATGCATCAGAGAGATTTTTGGGTAAAATTCAGTAAATATTTTTTTGATGGTGTTTTTTAAGAAATTTGCTGTAACAGAATATCAAATAGCAAATAAAATAAAAGTAGGTTTTAGCAACAGAAGCACATATAACAGCAAGTGTTATAGGTGTACTTTTTAGGAAGAATGTAATACGATATGCTTTCTGTTGTTTTCACAATAATAGTTTTTATGGTTTGAAATATTATTTTAAACTCTACTAATCCTATAGACAAAGTTAATTTTTATATAATAAAAACCAAAAGTTTGTTGATTTTTTTTTGAAAAAACTTCGTTTATATATACGTTTAAACTTCTATTGTATTTGTTAAGCCCTTATTTTAAAGAGATTTCAAAAGAACATATACTTCGAACATTTGTTAAAATAAATTTTTCCTGCTGGTTGAAATGTAGTATTTTACATTATTTTAAACCTCAATTTTAAGGTTTTTAATGTCTCATATTCAGGCAAAAAATGTTAAAAACTATCATATAACCTTTTTCAAATTAAAAAACAGATTAATTGTAATGAAATTTTAAAGTTGATTTTGAATAAATTAAAGTAATTTTATAAAGACGAAAAAGAAAATTCAAAATTTGATCCATCCTAATATTAAATACTTATATTTGTAATAAGTATTTATACTTAGTTTAACTAAATAAATAATGATAGAAGTAAAAGAAGCTTTAGAAATTGTAGCAACGAATAGTAATGTTATGCCAACGCAGAAAATTAAAGTACAGAAAGCGCGAGGCTATGTTTTGGCAGAAACAATTTACTCGCCAATTTCTATGCCTCCTTTTCGTCAATCTGCAATGGATGGGTATGCTTTTACGCACAGTATAAGACATCAATACGATATTGTAGGGATTTCTCAGGCTGGAGATCACTCCAATATCAAACTAAAACAAAATGAAGCCATCAGAATATTTACTGGTGCCTATGTTCCAGACGATGCTGATACAGTGGTAATGCAGGAGCATGTAATGGCCAATACAGATTCAATTCTAATTGCTCAAATGCCAGAGAAAAATACAAATGTTCGTGCAAAAGGAGAGCAAATTGGCAAAGGTGATGTTGTTTTCGAACCTAATACTTTGTTGACTCCTGCCGCAATTGGATTTCTAGCTTGTTTGGGAATTACAGAAATTGAAGTTTATAAAAAGCCCAAAATAGGTATTTTAGTTACTGGAAATGAATTAGTAGAGCCTGGAAAAAAACTAAAAAAAGGAAAAATATTCGAAAGTAATTCTATTATGCTTCAGGCAGCACTTGAGACAATTGGAATCGAAAAAACGAAAGTTTACAGAGTAAAAGATAATCTAAAAGCCACGAAGAAGGCATTAAAATCAATTTTAAAAAAGAATGATATCGTATTAATTTCGGGTGGAATTTCTGTAGGTGACTACGATTTTGTAAAAGAAGCGTTATTGAAAAATGGAGTAGAAGAACTATTTTATAAAATCAACCAAAAGCCTGGAAAACCAATGTTTTTTGGATCTAAAAAAGAAACTTTAGTTTTTGCACTTCCAGGAAATCCAGCTTCGTCATTGACTAATTTTTATATTTATGTTTTGCCGGCAGTGAAAAATAAAATGGGTTTTTCTGAAATTCATAAACCAAAAGTAGTTCGAAAGGTAAATTCTGAAATCAAAAATGATACAGGAAAAACGTTGTTTTTAAAAGCAAAATACGACGAAACAAACGTAACAATTTTAGATGGTCAAAGTTCGGCGATGCTTAACTCTTTTGCTATTGCAAACGGATTGGTAATTGTAGAGCAAGATCTAGAAAATATAAAAGAAGGACAATTAGTGACTATTTTGCCAATTGATTAGTTTTTTTAAGAAGAAAGAAAATAGAGAAAAGAAAATAGAAGAAGAAAATAGATTGAAGCAAAAAAACGATTAAACAATTAAACCAAAAAATGAGTCTCCTTAGTTCCGAAAATATAGTATTATTCAGTTTCGCCTTAATCGTTATTGCGTTTTTATATTCAAGCGTTGGGCACGGTGGAGCTTCGGGTTATTTGGCTTTGATGAGCATTTTTGCGTTTCCTATTTCGATTATGAAACCATCTGCTTTATTGTTGAATTTATTTGTTTCCAGTATTTCGTTTTTGTTTTACTACCGAAATAATTACTTTAAACCAACGCTCTTTTATCCGTTTGCAATTGCTTCTATTCCCGCCGCATTTATTGGTGGTTTTATAACTTTAGATAATACAATTTACAAAATAGTTTTAGGAATTGTATTGATTTTTGCGGCATTAAGATTATTCGGAATATTTAATTTTAAAGAAAAAGAAGAAGTAAAAATTAATTTACCTTTTGCATTATTAATTGGTTTTACCATCGGATTATTGTCCGGCATGCTGGGAATTGGAGGCGGAATAATTTTAAGTCCGATTTTATTGTTTTTAGGATGGGCTTCTGTTAAAGAGTCGGCAGCGATTTCGAGTTTATTCATTTTTGTGAATTCATTTGCAGGAATGCTGGGATTCTTTTTAGGAGGAAAAACAATTCCGATAGAAAGTTTTTATTTAGTTCCAATTGCCGTAGTAGGAGGAATGCTAGGCGGATTTTATGGAAGTGGTTCTTTTTCTAACCGAACATTAAAAATGGTTTTAGGAACAGTCATTTTGATGGCAAGTATTAAATTGATTTTTCCTTGAAATTAAAATATTACATGATTGCTATATGAAACATAGCCGACGGTTTCGACCATCGGGATAAAGATTGACAACCTGAAACGTGAAATAAAAAAAAGTCATGGAAGCACTAACAGTATTTATTCTTTGCGGCGGAAAAAGCTCAAGAATGCAGTCAGAAAAAGGATTGGTTTTGTTTCAGGATAAACCATTCATTGATCACATTATTCAGGCGATTCTGCCCATTACAAATCAAATAAAATTAATCACAGCATCTAAAAACTATGATTATCTGGAATATGAAAAAATACCAGATTTGATTGTAGATAAAGGTCCGCTGGGTGGAATTTACACAGCATTATCTCATTCTGAAACCGAATTTAATCTGATTTTAAGTTGTGATATTCCCTTGATTTCAACCGAATTATTGCAGGAGTTAATATCAAAACATACGAAAGAGGCGGGAATTACAATTTTTGCTTCAGAAAGTAAAACACATCCTTTAATTGGTATTTACTCGAAAAATATTGTTCCGGTAATAAAAGAAGCAATCGATTCTGATGAATTGAAAATGATGGACTTGTTAGCCAAATTACCGCATCAGATTATAAAAATAGAAGAAAGCGAAAATTTTCCTTTAACCAATATTAATTCAATGGACGAATTAGATGACCTCAATATCAATTTAAGTTAATTATTATGCGAAACTTAAAAACACCAAAATTGACGATTGTAGGCGCAGGTCCTGGAGACGTCGAATTGATCACAATTAAAGCCATAAAAGCACTGAAAAATGCAGACGCAGTTTTGTACGATGCTTTGGTTAACGAGGAATTATTAAACTACGCAGCAAATGCAGAAATTGTTTTTGTTGGAAAACGTCTTGGCTGTCACGCCTACACACAAGATCAGATCAACGATTTGATTGTGAGTATGGCAAAAACATATGGACATGTTGTCCGCTTAAAAGGCGGTGATCCTTTTGTTTTTGGGAGAGGAAGTGAAGAAATTGAATTTGCAGAACAATTTGGAATCGAAACGGCAATTGTTCCTGGAATTTCATCTGCTTTAGGAGTTCCTGCATCGGTCGGAATCAGCTTGACGCAGCGTAAAGTCGCCGAAAGTTTCTGGGTAATTACCGGGACAACTTCAGATCATAAATTATCAAAAGATGTTCAATTGGCTTCAAAATCGGCTGCGACCGTTGTCATTTTAATGGGAATGCATAAATTAGAGGAAATCATTTCTATCTATCAGGAAAACAGAAAGGATGACCTGCCAATTGCAATTATTCAGAATGGAACTAAAAATTCAGAGCAAAAAGTAATTGGAACTATCAATACAATTAGTAAATTGGTATCTGAAAAAAAGATTTCATCACCGGCAATTATAGTTATTGGAGAAGTAGTGCGAAATACGTCAAGCTGGATTTCGTATTTTCAAGAACATTTTGATGACGAATTTATATTTCAGAATTTAAATTTATAAGAATGATCGAGGTAAAATATTTTGGAGCTGTTGCTGAAAAAACAAAATGTGAATTCGAAAAGTTGTCTTTTTCCGAAGAATTATCACTGCAAAAATTACTGCAGGATTTAGACGAAAAATATGAATTTGAATCATTGAGTTTTAGCGTAGCTGTGAACCAAAAAATAGTTTCAAAAACTAAAGACCGCATTTTGATCGCAAGTGATATCGTTGCATTATTGCCGCCATTTGCAGGAGGATAAATACATATGGAAACATCAAATCGATATAACCGACAAATAATTCTTCCTGAAATAGGAGAGGAAGGACAATACAAATTACTGAAATCGAAAGTTTTGGTTGTTGGAGCTGGAGGTTTAGGCGCGGCAATTCTGCCCTATCTGGCTGCAGCAGGAGTTGGCGAAATCGGAATTATTGATGATGATCGTATTGAAATTTCAAATCTGCATAGACAGGTTATTTACAAAACTTCGGCTGTTGGAAAATCAAAAGCAAAAGAAGCCAAACTGATGATTTCAGAATTGAATCCGCAGGTAAAAGTAAAAGCATTTTCAGAGAAATTATCAGGGAAGAATGTTTTTAATTTATTCGAAGAATATGATATAATTGTCGATGCAACAGACAATATTTCAATTAAATATTTAATTAATGATGCTTGTCTGGTTTTAAATAAACCAATGGTTTATGGATCGATTTTTAGATTTCAGGGGCAGGTTTCAGTTTTCAATTATCAAAATGGGCCAACATACAGATGTTTGTATCCCGAGGAAAATAATAATGCTTTGAATTGTGAAGATGCCGGAGTAATCGGAGTTTCCGTTGGAATTATCGGAATGTTTCAGGCAAACGAAGTTTTGAAAATGATTCTTGGTATAGGAGAAGTTTTAAGCGGTAAAATATTAGTTTATAATATTCTAAATAACGAACAGCAGAAATATGATTTTGAAAAAAGCGATTTTCAAATAATAACCAGAGAAGCATTCGACCAAAAATACAATAAATCGGAAACCGAAGAAGTAAGTTTTGAATTGATTTTGGGTGAAAAACAAAACGATGCCGTTTTATTTCTAGATGTTAGAAATACTGATGAATCACCAAAAATCAATTTAAAAAATCAAATCCAGATTCCTTTAATGAATTTAGAAAATGAGATTGAAAAATTAGATAAAAATCAAACCATTTATATTTTCTGCCAATCGGGAATTAGAAGTAAAATTGCAGTAGAATTACTTCAAAAACATCAATTTAAAAATATAAAAAGTATTGCTGGAGGTGCTTTAGCAATGAAAGAATCGTTGCATGAAAAATCCATTCTAATTAATAAATAATAGCTACTATGAAAAAAGTTATTTTCGGATTGTTTTTATTCTTTTGTTTTTCTCAATTCGGTTTTTCACAAAACCAAGTTGATGCTACTGGTGAAACAGAGCTTTATGAAGCTTATGATAAAGCAGATAAAGAATTGAATAAAGTTTATAATCAGCTGAAAAATAAATTAGGAACAAAAGATCAGACAGCTTTAGTTGCTGCTCAAAAAGACTGGATAAAATTTAGAGATTCAAATTGTAAATTTAAATGCTATTCTGAAGGTGACGGTGGTGTTATAGCAAATAAAATGTACGCAGATTGTAGAATGCAGCTTACCATTAGCAGAACAAAGGAATTGAAAAGTTTGATGAATGGCTTTTAAAGTCCTTATTAAAAAAATTTAAAAATGAGTAAAAATGTATTTGTAGAAGGGCCAATTGCTCCTGAGTTTATAGCGGAATCTATCGCTAAACATCAATCCAAACATACGATTGGTGCGCACAATATTTTTTTAGGACAAGTTCGTGCCGATGTCATTCACGATAATACTGTAGTAGCGATTGATTATTCAGCGTACACCGATATGGCAAATGAAGCTTTGTACACGATTCGCGAAAAAGCTTTTGCTAAATTCGATTTAACCTGCATGCACATTTACCATAGTCTGGGCGTTGTAAAAGCAGGCGAAATTTGTTTGTTCGTGTTTGTTTCGGCAACACGCAGAAAACAAGTTTATGAAGCGACAGAAGCCATCGTAAACTGGATTAAAACCGACGTTCCGATTTTTGGCAAAGAAATGTTTGAAAACGATACATTTACTTGGAAACAAAATAGTTAATGGTAGATATTACACATAAAATAAGTACATTAAGAAAAGCAACCGCAACCGCAATTGTAAAAGTCAGCAGACAGGAAACGATTGATGCTGTGGTAAATAATTTGGTCCCAAAAGGAAATGTGCTTGAAATGGCAAAAACCGCGGGGTTATTTGCGGTTAAAAATACACATTTATCTATTCCGGATTGTCATCCAATTCCAATTGAATTTACTTCGGTGGAATATAAAATTGAAGGTTTGGAAATTCAGATCATATTCAATGTAAAAACCGTTTATAAAACGGGAGTTGAGGTTGAAGCCATGCACGGCGCATCTATCGTGGCGCTCACAATGTATGATATGCTGAAACCAATAGATAAAGAAATTGAAATTTCGACAATCAAATTAGTCAATAAAGAAGGGGGAAAATCTTCTTTTAAAAATAAATTTCCAACCGCGATAAAAGCAGCTGTTTTTGTTTGTTCCGATTCAATTTTTGCGGGTGATAAAGAAGATCGTTCCGGAAAAGCAATTGTTGAAAAATTAGATTCTTACGGAGTCGAAACTTCTCATTATGAAATCATTCCAGATGAACTGGATATAATTCAAGAGAAAACAAAAGCTTTCGCAAAAAATCATCAGTTAGTTATTTTTACGGGAGGTACAGGTTTATCGCCAAGAGATGTAACTCCAGAAGCGCTATCGCCGATTTTAGAAAGCAGAATTCCTGGAATCGAAGAAGCAATACGCAGTTACGGACAACAGAGAATGCCTTATGCAATGCTTTCAAGAAGTGTCGCTGGAACGTTGGGTAAAAGTTTGGTCTTGGCACTGCCGGGGTCAACAAATGGAGTAAAAGAGTCGATGGATGCTGTGTTTCCACACGTTATGCACGTCTTTCATATTTTAAAAGGAAAAAATCATGACAGCCTCTAACACTATTTTGACGGATGTTTTTGGGCGTAAACACAATTATTTACGCATTTCGCTACTGGAAAAATGCAACTTGCGTTGTACGTACTGCATGCCGGCGGATGGAATTGCGCTTTCTCCAAAAGCCAGTTTAATGACGGCTGAAGAGATTTTTGGTATCGCTCAGACTTTTGTAAAAAATGGTGTTGACAAAATAAGATTAACGGGCGGAGAACCTTTATTAAGAAAAGATTTTCCAGAAATAGTTTCTAAATTATCAGATTTAAATATCTCACTTTCGATAACCACTAACGGAATTTTAATTGATCGTAATATTGAAGTTTTAAAACAGTTTAAAATCCAAAAGATTAATTTGAGTTTAGATACTTTAGTTTCGTCGAAATTTCATTCGATAACACTTAGAAATCAGTTTGAGAAAGTAATTGACAATCTGCATTTGCTTTTGAATAATGATTTTAAGGTAAAAGTAAATGTGGTTTTAATCAAAGGATTTAATGATAACGAAATTGTAGATTTTGTTAAACTGACGCAGTTTCTGCCTATTTCTGTCCGATTTATTAAATTCATGCCTTTTGCAGGGAACGAGTGGGACAGGAGCAAAATGGTTTCACAAAAAGAGATTTTATCTTTGGTAGAAAATGCTTTTTCTTCAGATGAAATTCAAAAATTAGAAAACGAAAAAAACTTTACTTCTAGAAATTACAAAATAAAAGGTTTTCAAGGTGATTTCGGAATCATAAGTTCTATTACAAATCCTTTTTGTGACAGCTGCAACCGAATCCGCTTGACGGCAGACGGGAAAATAAAAAACTGTCTTTTTTCTAATTCTGAAACTGATTTATTGACTGCTTTTAGAAATGGAGAATCAATTGCAGATTTGATTTCAGAATCCATTCAAAATAAAAAGAAAGTCCGCGCTGGAATGGTTACCATTGACGAAATGGACGATCCAAAAAAACACTTTGATAATCGCAGTATGATTGCGATTGGGGGATAGGTTATTTAATTATGAATTGTGAATTGTGAGTTGTGAGTTGTGAATTGTGAGTTGTGAATTGATAGTTGCGATTTACAAATTGTTTTAACGATTGTCAGGCTGAGCGGAGTGGAAGCCTTTTACGGAACACGAAATTAGTATCTTTTTTTTGATGTTCATACATGCATTTATTTTAAAAAAAAAGGCTCAACCCTAAAGTTAAACCTTTTCTTCAGTAATTATTTTTTCTTTTTAGCCTTTGCTTTTTTCTTGGATTTAGCTTTTTTTTCTGCTGCTTTTTTAGCTTTTTTTGCCTTCTCTTTTTTTGCTTTTTCTTTTTTCTTTTCGGCTTCTTTTAGTTTTGCTTTCTTAGCTTTTTCTAATTTTTTGATAACAGCTTTAATCGCTTTTTCTCTTTTCTTTTCTTTTTCTTTTTTAGCTTTAAGTTTAGCTTTCAGCTTTGATTTTATATCATTGTTTTTACCAATTTTTTCAATTGTCACAACTGGTTGGTTTGCTTCAAAAGGAACTGGAATATCATTTGTCTGGATTTCAACAATTTCAGAAACAATAGGTTCTGTATTTTCAGGTGTTATTGCTTCTTTCTTTACGGTTGCTCTAGGTGCTCCTTTTACTGCCGCTCTCACAGGTGTTTTTGCTCCCGGTTTAACTGCTGCGGGTGTTTTTACAGCTGTTGTCTTTGCAGCAGTTCTGGTTGTTCTTCTAACGGTGGATTTTGCTTCTGGCTGTGTTTCTGTAGTTTGTTCTACAATTGTTTCTGCTGGAATATCGGTAGTATTTACAGCAGGGGTTTTAGTTGTTCTCTTTATCATAACTGTATTTTTATTGAGTAAAATAGACGATTACTAAGAGCTAAACAATAGCTGGAGTACAATGTTTGGATATAAATTCTTAGTTAAGCTAAATATACGCAATTTTTGAATACCCAAATGTTAAGTTTTTTGTAGAAAAAGCTAATGCTCAACGGCTTCCAAAGTTTTGAAATTACTTTTAGGAGCTTCGCAAAGAGAGCAGCAATATGTTTCTGGCAGATTTTCAAACAAAATACCTTTTGGAATTCCCTGAGTTTCATCTCCGTATTCAGAATTGTAAAGCGTTAAACATTCCTGACATTGATAAATATCTAATTGTGGTTTTTCTTTTTTCTGCGGATTCTCTGTTGTTTCTATTGTTGAATTTCCAAGCTCTTCAAAATATTTTCGGCTTAATTCAATTAAAATTGTCGGCAGTTCTAGTTTGTCAATATCCTGAGAATGTACAATATATTCTCGTGTGTTTGGGTCGAAATTTTTAGCAAAAAGAACATTATAAGTATCTCTGATTTTGATTGATTCTAAAGCTGCAGGAAGTTCGTTTTTTTCGATTACAATCGAAGTAAAATAGTGGCCATCACGATTGTATTCTGCAATTCCAAAGTTTAATCCGTATGTGCTGATGTCAAATTGGTCGAGTGTTCGCACCAGAAATGTTTTGAGATTCAATGCCCATTCCATTGCAACAGGCAAATGCCAGTTTAATTCTAGTAAAGAATGACGGACGTTGATTCCTCTTTTACCTAAAAATTTTTCCCATTCTAATTTGCGGTCTTTCGGAATTCCCTTAATAATGAATGATTTCCAAGGTGTGATACAGATTTTACCGATCTTGCATTCAAAACACAAATCACACATTTCTTTTAAAAAATCGAGATCGTACAAATTATTACGCCAGTATAATCCCAGCCAATATTGATCTATCCCCATTCTATTCATTCCTTCGTAATACGGAAACGGATAAAAAGGAACTTTCAAAGGTTTATCAATTGTTCGATTATTAGTATCTAATGCTTCACTGACCAAAGTAAAAAGTAATTCTATATCTATGGCAGTTTCGTCGGTTATTTTTTCAATTTCGTAATAGGTTTTGGCCAAATCCCAGCTGTAAATTAAAACAGGGTAAACCTGCATTTTTTCCCATTGGGGAAGACGAATATACAAATACCAGTAATCTTCGTGCTCTGAAGCAATAAAGTTTATATGACCTGTGAATAAAGGAACAAGCTGCTGTTTTGGATCTGTTATGTTGACTTTTAATTTGGGCTGTTCTTTAAATTCTTCTAAAATATATAAAAAACGATTTCCAGTAAGCCAGTTTGTATTTCTAAAAATATCTGTCGAAACATAAGAAGAAACAATATTATTCCCGCTTTTTTGATCTGGATAAACAAAGTGATGTTTGCCCAAAGTCGTTTTGTCCAATGATTTAAAACCTTGCGGAAAAATAATATCCTGTCTGGAACCAAAAGAAATGGAATCGAGACCTTCTTCCAATGCAATATCAATTACTTCTCGTAATTCCCCCGGCGAAATAACGCCTCCTTTTACTATTAATCTTGTTAGTTCCATTTTTTTTAGTTTCAATTTTTAGGTTTCAAGTTTCAGGTTTCAGGTTTCAGATGCACGTTCCAACAACTTGAAACTTGAAACCTGAAACAAAAAAACTCATCTACACTTCGCAAGAATCTCCTTAACCTCTGTTTTACAGCTGCCGCATCCTAATCCTGCGCCAGTGTTTTTGCATAGATCGGTAAAATCGTTTACGCCGCTTTTAATAGTTTCTTCTATATTTCCAGCACCAACCTGACTGCAGGAACAAACTAGTTTTCCTAAAACAGGTTTTGCATTTGAACTTCCTCTGAGTAATAAATTTCGTTTGTCTGATAATTCTATTTTGCTTTCGATCATCGTTTTGAATTCGGCAAATTCGTTTTTATCGCCCATCAAAATCGCGCCGACCAAAAGATCATCTTTTACGATACATTTTTTATAGTAACGTTTTTTCAAGTCTGAAAAAACAATTTCTTCGTATGAATCGTCGTTTTCGGGGATTTCAATATCACCAATACTGCAAAGATTAATATCTTCCAGTTTTAAAATATTCATTAAAATCGAACCTTTGTAATAACTGCTGATATCGCCCGCTAGAAAGTTAGCCAGAATATCGGCCTGTTCTTCGGCAGCAGAAGTGATTCCGAATAACTTATTATTGAATTCAGCTATTTCTCCAATAGCAAAAATATCGGGATTTGAAGTTTGTAAATACTGATTGACTTTTACACCGCGTCCGCAGGCAAGACCGCTTTCGCGCGCAATTTCAATATTCGGAATTGTTCCAATCGTGTACACAATTGCATTTGCAGTGATGATTTTACCGCTCTTTAAAGCTATTTCAATCTCATTCGGATTATCCGTTTCGAAAACCGTGCTCACTTCATTATCAAAATAAATCTGAATATCACGAAGCTGTACTTCTTCTGCCAAAAGCTTACTTGAAATTCGATCCAGCTGGCGTTCCATTAAACGTGAAGCCCTTTGAACAATTGTAGTTTTTACTTTTTTATGTTTTAAAGCTGCAGCTAATTCCAAACCTAATAATCCACCGCCAATAATCACAACATGCTGTTCTTCTGGAGGAAGATTGGTGCTGTCGAGATGTCTTTTTAAACGATCTGCATCTTCTTTACGTCTTACGGTAAATCGTCCTGGAAGATGTAATTGTGCATTTTCGGGCACAAAAGGACGGCTTCCAGTCGCTAAAATCAAAGAATCAAAAGTATGTGTCTCACCGTGACTGTCTACAATTGTTTTTAATTTAGTATCTACTTTATCAATAGAAACTCCAGCTTTCATGGTGATTTTTAGTTTATTAAAAGTTTCGCCGTCTTTTACTTTTAATAATTGTTCCCAGCTGAATTCTCCAGTCATATATTCTGGAAGTAAAACGCGGTTGTAAAACGGATTTACTTCATTCGAAAAAACAATGATTTCATCAGTTGTATTGAATTCACGATAATTTTGAATGAATCGGAAAGAAGCAGCGCCGGCGCCAACAATTGCAATCTTCTGGAAAGGTTTTACATATTTGGTAATGGAAACAGTAGTGAATTTAAAATCAGGTTCTTTTGAAATTGGATCGACTACTGTATTGGTTAAATTATTGGTTCGATTTAGATCATTTTCTAATTGTTTTCCCCAGTGCATTGGCAGAAAAACAACTTTTTCTTTTATAGAGTCTGTCACTTTTGCTTTTACACGGACTTCTCCTTTTTTGCTGGTAACAGTAACAATATCACCGTTTTTAATATCGTTTTTAAAAGCATCAATCGGATTTATTTCTAAAACAGGACTCGGAATATGTGTTAACAACCTCGATACTTTTCCCGTTTTGGTCATCGTATGCCATTGATCGCGAATTCGTCCTGTTGTTAGTATAAAAGGAAATTCCGCATTTGGCTGTACGGATGTATTTTCGATAGAAACAGGAAGGTTGAAAATAGCTTTTCCAGAAGGCGTATAGAATTTTTTATCGGTAAATAATCTAGGTGTTCCCGGATGTCCATAATCTGGAACCGGCCATTGAAAAGTCCCTTCGGTTTTTAAACGGTTGTAATTTAAGAACGAAATATCGATGTTGGTTCCTTTCGTAAGTGCACAATGTTCTTTGTAAATTTCTTCGGCGCCATTGAAATTAAATCCGTTGAAATTCATTTTTTTCGCAAAGCGAATTAGAATTTCAATATCTGGAAGCGCTTCTCCCGGCGCATTAATTCCTTTTGGTAAATAAGAAATACGACGTTCAGAATTGGTCATCGTTCCCTCTTTTTCCAGCCATCCCGCTGCAGGCAATAATAAATCGGCAAATTTGGCTGTATCGGCATTATGAGAAATGTCTTGGACCACAACAAATTTGGCGTTTTTAAGTGCTTTTTCAGCTCTTCTGGAATCGGGTAAACTCACTAATGGATTGGTGCAAATAATCCAAACTGCTTTCATTTTTCCCGATTCCAATGCTTCAAACATTTCAGTTGCTGTCAATCCAGGTTTATCTGAAATTTCGTCAACACCCCAAAAATCTGCAACTTCTTTTCGATGCGTCGGATTTGCAATATCTTTATGTGCTGCCAAAAGTGTTGCCATTCCGCCCACTTCGCGGCCGCCCATTGCGTTGGGCTGACCCGTTAATGAAAAGGGTCCAGAACCTGGTTTTCCTACCTGTCCCGTTAACAAAGATAAATTCAGCAAAGCCGTATTTTTATCAACCCCAACAGCACTTTGATTTAAACCCATTGCCCAAAGCGAAATAAAACCTTTTGCCTTACCAATAATGTCTGCCGCCAGTTTAATATCGCTTACAGAAATTCCACAGAGTTTAGAAGCTTTTTCTAAAGAGGTATTTAAAACTAAATCCTTATACTGTTTAAAGTTTTCTGCATTATTTTTTACAAAATCATGATCGACATAGCCTTTTTCGATGATTCGTTTGGCAATGGCATGATATAAAATAATGTCAGAACCTGGAATAATCTGCAAATGCAAATCGGCGAAAGCAGCAGTGTCTGTCCGCCTCGGATCGATTACAATTATTTTTATTTTCGGATTTTTCTCTTTATGTTTTTCAAGTCGTCTGAATAGAATAGGGTGGCACCAAGCAGGATTTGCCCCGGTAATTAAAAAAGTATCAGCCAATTCAATATCATCATAAGCAATTGGAACAGAATCTTCTCCAAAAGTTTTTTTGTAACCCACAACAGCCGAACTCATGCAGAGTCTGGAATTGGTATCGATATTATTGGTTTTTAAAAATCCTTTTACAAGTTTGTTTACTAAGTAATATTCTTCTGTTAAACATTGTCCAGAAATATAAAAACCAACGCTGTCTGGTCCGTGTTTTTTGATGATAGAAGAGAAAACAGCAGCAGCACGGTCAAGAGCGGTATCCCAGCTGACACGTTCCAGCGGATAAGATTTACTGCCCCGCATTTCGGGATACAGAATTCTATCAGATGTGTCGTTAACTACGTAGTGCAGATTCATTCCTTTAGAACACAGCATTCCTTTATTAACAGGATGGTCCTTGTCACCTTCAACCATTACACCGTTTTTGGTATCATTAGTTACGATTATGCCGCATCCAACGCCGCAATAGGAACAGGTGGTTTTGATCTTTGTATTTTGCATTACAATTCTGTTTTTGAATACTACTTTATCGAATCTGCTTCACTCTAGATGAATACGTAAACAAAAATAAGTATTATTTACGTATAAATACTTAATTTTTAAATTTATTTTTTTATTTTTGATGCAGTAAAATGACAAACAACAAATTAGTTTTTAATCTGCTAAAAATGAAAAGTCATGAAAGAAGAGCAAATTATTTGTTATTCCTGTACCAATGAAAATTGTTTCATAAAGAAACACTTGCATTTAGAACAGATGACGCAGTATGTTTCGAAAAAACAAAATCTAGTTTGTAAAAAATCAGATCGTTTTATTACGGAAGGTTCACCGCTGCATGGACTTTATTTTATCTGCAAAGGAAAAGTGAAAACAGTAAAGACGGGCATTAACGGCCGTGAGCAAATTGTCCGCCTGACAAAAAATGGAGACATAATTGGCTTTCGCGGATTTGGAACGGGGCAAAAGTATTTAATTGGAGCTTATGCCTTAGAAGATACTGTTCTGTGTAATTTCAGTAACGAAACAATGCTGGAAATTTTAAAAGAAGTTCCTGAATTTACATACGCTCTTATGTTGTTTTATGCCGATGAATTAAACAAAAGTGAAAACAACATTCGCAAAATTGCCCACATGAATGTCCGCGAACGTGTGATCGATTTATTGCTTTACATACATCGAAAATTTGGACAAATCGATGGTTTAATTGATATCGATCTTTCTCGCAAAGAAATAGCCGATTTTGCAGGAACCACAGAGGAACAGGCAATTCGAGTAATTTCGACTCTTAAAAAAGAAGCGTTGATTAAAACAGTTGGAAAACGAATTGGAATTCTAGAAGTTGCCACATTACGCTCCGAAATTATGGAGCATAAATATTTTTGATGTTAGGTTCTAAGTTGTTAGGATGCTAAAGTTTTGACTGTAGAGACGCACTGCAGTGCGTCTCTACTCGTATTAAATTTATTTTTTCCTGCCGATAAATCGAATTACAGAACCAGTTCCGTTATGGAATAAACCTTCATTAAGTTCAATTTCTTTTTCTTCCAATTCAATGATTTCGTAGTTCGGAAAATCGCTTTTGATTTCTTCAATTGAAAAAAGCGATTCAATATCTTTTGGTCCGCCCACTTTTTCGTTTATGGCAAGATATTCTAAATGCTTTTTGCTGAAAGCTTCAAAAATGATAATACCGTCTTCGCGGAGTAATTGATCCAGCTGTTTGTGGATTTCAGATTTAATTGCTGCAGGAAAATGCGCATAAATCAAAGCAAGTGTATCAAATTGTCCTGGCTGAAAGTTTAGTGTTTCCAGTTCACCAACTTGGTAATCAATAGAAACATTATTTGTTTCTGCAAGTTTTATAGCTTTGTTTTTTCCTTCTTCACTAATATCAAAAGCCGAAACTTTCCAGCCTAATTTTGCGGCAAAAACAGCATTTCGTCCTTCGCCTTCGGCAGGAAAAAGAACAGTGCCGGGACTTAATTTTTCCAGTTGTTCTTTTAAATAATTATTAGGCTCTTCGCCGTACGCAAATTCTTCACTGCTATAGCGGTCGTCCCATCTTTTTGTCCAGTTGTTCATGGTTTATATATTGAATTTAATGATTAAAGGTTTGTGGTCGCTGTACAAAGTCCAATCTTTGTAACTTCCCACTTCAACGCTTTCTAAAACTTCTATAAAATCATTTGAGACAAAGCAATAATCCATATGATAAGGCTTGTTTTCATGTCGGTACATATACAAAGTTGGATGTGCTTCTTTGCCTTGAATTTGATTGAAATATTTGTGATAGGTGCTGAAAATATTTTTATCTGCTAATTTGTTTACCACCGTCGTGTGATTTCCTTCTCGTCTCGGTTTGTCCCAAATCGTATTGCTGTTGAAATCGCCAATTAAGATTGTTTTCGTCTCTTTGATTAAATCGTCGTAATAATTAATTGCTTTCCACACTTGAGTTACATAAGCGCCATCTTTATCAGCGGGATTATTTGCCCAAACAGCAAACAAAGTAAAATTAACTTTTCCGCCTGTGACGGCTATGGGCAAAATATTTTTAAAGTCTGGATTATGGCAGTCTAATAATTGAAGTCGGTAGTCACTATAAGAAAAAACACCAATTCCTTTATTCAGATTGGCTCCGTACCAAATAATGTCATTTGGAGTTTGTACGCCGTTTGGGAATTTTAATTTTTCAGGACTTTCGCACTCCGAAATTACAGCAATATCAGGATTGTGAGCGAGAATGAAAGCTGCTTTTTTTCTGAATGCCATGTTGCAATTCCATGCGATGAGTTTCATTAGACTATTAAATTATTCTATCTCAAATATAGCGATTAAAGAGTAAAATAAATTCCTCCCAAATTAAAAAAAATACCCTTTTTCTATTTGGAAAAAGGGTACTGTATAAATTTCAGATTTATAAAATCTCTCTATTTTTAATCTTAACCAACGATTGTTGTTACGCCGCTATTTATGTCAATTTCTGCAAAATGATGTTTTCCCATTACGATAAGCAGTTTATCTGAATTATAACCTACATATCTAATTTCAGGTTGTCCTTTTTTTGGTTCTCCGCAAGCAGAAATTACATTGGTCTGCCATTTCAATTTGCTTCTTTTGTAAGCAGATATGGTTTGTAAATCCTTTTCAACATAATAAACTATGTTGTTTTTTTTAATTCCTCTTTTTTGCGTTTTTGCAAAATTTATTTCTGAGTTTTTTGAAATTAAATCATCATTGTATTTTTGGGCAATGCCAGGCTGGGCTACAATGAAAGTTAACATTGATAATTTTAAAAATGGTTTCATTAGGATAGAATTTGGGGTTCATAATCGGCTCAAATATAATTAATTAAACTATATATCAAGTTTCTTTTAGGTGAAAAAAAAATACCCTTTTCCGAAATAGGAAAAGGGTAAAAAATATAATTTAATTTTGTAGAAAAATTATTTTTTCCAGCTAAAAATTCTTGGATTCACAGAAACCATTAACCAAGCCCAATTATTAGTATGGCTGGCATCTCCATTTTTTATAAATTCCATTGTTTTTGAAGCAAACATTTGAGAATAACCTCCTGTAACTGTAATGTCTTTTTTAAAATTATAGCCAAAAGTAACATCAACCTCCGTCCCTAAATAAGAGTCTAATTTTTCGTTTAAAGGCGTAACTACATCAGCAGCAGCTAAAAATACGTGAGGCATTAAAGCAAACTGCCATTTATTAATATTGTAATTTAATTTGATAAAAGCATCTTGTAAACCTACATTGTTTAAATGGTTTCCAACATAAAAATAATCCATATAACCATTGAAGCCGTGGTTAGTTCCAAAAATCGGATTGAACGATTTAATAACTGAGCTTCCGTCGTTTGAATCTTTTCCAGACAAAAATTCATATCCTAAGCCGGCTTTGAAAGATTCGGTAATTTGATATCCAAAATTTGCCGCCGCATTCCAGGCACTTACTTGTAAATCTGTACTTTTTCCAGTTTGTCCGTATACCCAAAAATTGCTGTCTATTTTACCAGTTTTATAAGTAAGGTAAGGCCCAAAAGTTTGCTTGTAATCTACTAGTAATTTGGCATTGGCATTGGCATATTCGTAACCAGTATTCAATAATAAGAAACTCAAACCTAAATTTTCATTAAATTGATTGTGATACCAGGCATATTGCAAAGTTTTATATGTGGCAACAGTGTAAGGCGTTTGGAAAGTATTTTCGGCAGTAGAATTATAGGCGCCTCCAAAATCAAATTTTTGCTTTTCTGTATGATAACTTACAGTAAGTGCATCATGACTTTGTGCCTGTTGTCCCCAATCTTGTTCTCCAAAAATACGCTGATTATCATAAGAAAGAACTTGGCGTCCCATTCTTGCGCTCCATTTTTCTGTAAAATTATATTGTGCCCAAGCTTCAAAAACGGCAACTCCATTTTTATCAGCAACTGCTGTTGGTGCAACATCGCCCCAGGTTCTGGTGTTTTGAAGAGTTAATTTTACAATTAAATCTTCTTGTTTATAATTGAAATTTAAACGGGAACGCTGTGATATTTGAGATGTTCCTTTTTGTCCCTCAGGGATCAGGGTTTTGTAACCATTACGGTATTCAAAACGCGGTCGAATCTGCAGATTCACATCTAACTCCTGAGCCTGAATTTCGAAACTTAATCCTACGATAAGTATTAAAATTAGTTTAAGTTTTTTCATAAGGTTTTTATGTTTTTATCGAAGGTAAATTTATAAGAAAAAGCTGTTTTTACTATGGCCTTAAATCATATTTCTAATTATTTTTTAATCTACGTTTAAGCTGCTGCTTCTAATATTACTTTGTTTATTGTAACTTCTTTTTTCTTAGCTAGTTGTGTTATAGTGTAATGCATCCAAACTAAACATACTATAGAAAAAAGTAAAATAAAAATCCATGAACTTGACCATATTCCAGTTGCAGTTAATAGATATCCGAAAATAATCGGGCCTAAAAAGCCTCCTAAACCGCCAATCATTCCCACTATTCCGCCTACAACACCAACTTCAGTAGGGAAATATTCTGGAATATGCTTATAAACTGCCGCTTTGCCAATTCCCCATGAAATTCCGATTAAGATCACTAATACTAAAAATACCCACATGTTGGCATCAAATTTAATAACCGTGATTCCTTTTGCGATTAACTCTTTTTTGGCAACATTTTGATTATGAGCTACTACAACATTCTGCCAGCTCGAAGTGGTTGGGAATATAGCATTTTCATTTACAAGTGAGGCTTTCTGTATAATTGGATATTCTTTGTCACCCACTTTTACGATTTTTTCGTTGATTTCTTTCACAACTCCTTTTTTGGCTGCTAATATTCCTGGTCCTGCAGTAGTGATTTCCATTTTCGGAACCATTAATAATGCGCTTAAGATTACAGAAGAACCTAAAACCCAGTACATCACTTTTCTGGCTCCAAATTTATCAGACAAATAACCTCCAAAGGCTCTAATGACACCAGAAGGAAGACTAAACATGGTAGCAAACAAACCGCCCATGACCAAACTGGTTTGATAAACATTCATAAAGTTTGGTAAAAGCCATTGCGAGTACGCTACAAAACAGCCAAATACTAAAAAGTAATAAGCTCCAAAACGCCAAACTCGAGCCGATTTAAGGGGAATCAGCATTTGTGAAACAGTTTTGTTGCTGTTTTCTATTTTTTTATTTTGGGCAAAAATTAGAAATGCGATTCCGATAATAACTAAAGAAATAGCATAAATCGCAGGAAGTATTTTCCATCCATTTTGCGGATCACCAATTGAAAAATGATTTAATAATGAAGGTGCAAGAAAGGTTGTAATAGCTGCGCCTGCATTTCCCATTCCGAAGATTCCTAAAGCGCGCCCCTGCCATTCTTTTGGATACCAGATTGATGTATAGCCGATTCCGACTGCAAAACTGGTTCCGACCATTCCGAAAAAGAAACTTAGTAAAGCAAACATGAAAAAACTGTCGGCGTAGGGAAGGAGAAACAACGGAATTGAGCTGAGAAGCAGTAAAAGTGAAAAAACGTATTTCCCTCCAAATTTATCGGTCAGAATACCAATTGGAAGACGCATAATAGATCCCGTTAAAATTGGGATTCCAAGTAACCATCCAACCTGAACAACGCTCCAGTGGAAAATTCCGTTATCTACTAAAAAGGTTACTAAAACCCCATTTAATGTCCAGCAGGCAAAACACACTGTAAAAGCCAATGTGTTCAAAAATAAGATTTTGTGTGATTGCGATAATGAGTTTGTATTTTTCATAGCACTTATATTTTTTAGTAAAATTAAGTACTATAACTTAGTTAAAAGATGCTAAAACGCAGTTTTTGAAAAATAATTACGTATTTATACGTATTTTTTAGATTAAAGAATACTCTGCAGCTTTATTCGAAAGTTCCATCAAGTTTTTAACTTTTAGTTTTTTCATCAAATTAAATCGGTGTACTTCAGCTGTACGTTTACTGATATCAAGAGCTTCGGCGATTTCTTTGTTTCCTTTTCCAGATAATAAAAGAGTTAGAATCTCTTTTTCTCTTTTAGTGATCATCATTTCTTCTCCTAAATTTTGCTTGGGCTCTAATGATGTAGATGAATTCGTTAATTGACTTATTAAAATAGAAGAAATATCACCGCTGAAATATTTTCCGCCGGCCGCAACACTATGAAGCGCTTTTAAAAATTCTTCTTTGCTTGAACCTTTTAATAAATAACCATCAGCACCAGCTTTTATAGATTTCAAAACATATTCTTCCGATTCGTGCATCGAAAGCATTATAATTTTGATGTCGTTATTTTCGCTTCTAAGTTTTTCTACTACCTCTATACCAGTTAAGTTTGGCATACGAATATCTACTATAAGTAAGTCTGGTTTGCTTTCTGCAACTACTTCAAGCGCATCGGCACCATCTATTGCCTCGCCTACAACCTCAATGTTTGCTTCGTTTTCTAGTAAAGATTTGATTCCGTCTCTAACAAAAACATGATCATCTGCAAGCACTACACGAATGTTATTACTCATAATTTACTTAATTTGATTTCTGGATATTTACGTATATTCATCTATAAAGAAGACGCTAATATACGTACTTTTTTTATTTAAAATTTCAATTTTTTGAAATTCCAAATTCCAACATTAAAAAATCATTAGAAAAAAATGCAATGTCAATGACAATTGCAATATCAAGGACAATTTCAATATCAAGGACGATATCAAATTTCAATTTTTTTAATCGTAAAGTTTGTCATTTCTAGAAACGAGAGATCACACACGGAATTCGACAAAGGTTGCCGATTTAGATTGCTGAGTTTCTTGCGCAGATCCCTCGGTCCTCGGGATGACAAGATTGTGATTAGATTTTTAGACCATATAAAGTTTGTCAGGCTGAGCGAAGTCGAAGCCCGCGCAAAAAATGTCTGCAAAATTGTCGATTGAGATTGAGGTGGCTTCGACTTCGCTCAGCCTGACAAATGGAAAGTTGGACGCTTAGGTAAATTTTCTAATTATCCCATTTTCTAATTACCACATTATCTCATTTAAGAATTGGAATATTAAAAGTGATTCTCGTTCCTTCGCCAGGAATTGAATTGATGAAAACGCGGCCGTTAACGTATTGTATGCGCTCTTTCATAAATAAAAGTCCCATTCCAGATTCGCTGTTGCGTTTTTTGTCGACTGAATTCATGTCGAAACCTTTTCCGTTATCATCGATAATGATGCTGAGGAGCGTTTCGCTGTGTGAGAGCTGCACAATAATATGAGAAGATTCGGCGTATTTTATGGCGTTGTTGATGGCTTCCTGCGTAAGACGGTAAATATTAATCTCGATTAGAGAATCCAAACGCTGGTCGAAATCGGTTTTGTTGTAAAAAAGGATTTCTTTTCCCGTTAGTTTGGAAAGTTCTTGCGTAAGTTTTGCCAGCGAAGAAACGATTCCGTGATCGCTTAATTCTGGCGGCATTAAGTTGAAAGTTGCCGTACGGACACCTTTTATAATATCAAGTGAAAGTTTCTTTAAATACTCAATTTTTTGTTCCGACTTTTCTCTGTCATCTAAATTAATACTTTCCAGACTGAACTTTAAACCTGTAAGCATCTGGCCAATTCCGTCATGGATTTCTTTCGCGATTCGATTTTGCTCGTTTTCTTGATTTTCAACAATCTTGCTTGAAATAATCTTTTGCTGATTGATTTTTTCGGTGGTGTTTTCAAGGTTTAAACGTTCGACTTCGCGTTGTGCTTTTTTGCGTTCTGTAATGTTGAAGCAGACAATTAGAAGTTCTAATTCGTCTTTTTTAATCATAACGGGAACCATAGACAGATCAAGCCAGATTTCGAAATCTTCTTTGGTGATAATTTTTATTTCACCCTGCCAGCCGCTTCGCTGTTTTTCAAATATCAGGCGGTCAAAATTGGATTGTTCTTTTTCGTCAACGGTTAAAACTTCTGAGAATTTTTTGTTGGATGAAAATTTGGTATAATTGAGCAGTTTGGCAAATTTTTCGCCAATATGTATGATCGAACCATCGGGTGCAATTCGGCAATAGAGAAGGGTATTTTCCATTGCATAGTTAAGTGATTTTAATTCTTTAACCGAGTTTTCCTTGATTTCGCTAAGTATTTCGGTGTCGTATGCCAGTTTTAAAGCTTTCTTTTCGGAAGAAAGAAGTTTAGCAATTAAGCGTTCGATTTTCTTATTTGTGGGTTTGAAAATAAAGAAGAACTCTAATAGTAAAACCAAAAGTGTAAAGCCAAAAATCCAATATTCTATTCGGCGTTGTTCGGTTACTTTTTCGTGTGCTTCAAGATCGTATTGCGTTACAATCTGATTCATTTTAGAAAGGAAAATGCCTTCGTTTTCAAGAATAATCTGAACCAGTTTTTGATTTTCTGAAGTTTGTTTTTTCTGTTTTAAATTTGATAGAAATGCATCGGTTGTTTGGGCAATTTTATTAAAAATCGGATTGATTTCTAGATACAATTTATATAATGTCTCGCTTTTTTCTTTAGGAAAAGCTAAGCTGTCACTGCCGTTTACAAGTGCATTTTGGTTCTTTTTCCACAGTGATAAAACGCTTTTTAAATGTGAAATTTGTTTAGCAGAAGCGGTGTCAGAAACATAATGGAGAATCAGAACTTCTTTTACGATTTTCTGACTCAGCATTCTTTGCTTTCCTGAGAAATTAATGATTTTAGAATCGCTTAACTGCTGGTTCAGATTGTATTGTACTAAAATCTGACTTACAATTATAGTTAAAGCAATAGTAAGAAGTGCAAAAAAATACAGACGGCGTAAATTTTTGAAAGTGATTTTATCTTCTTCCTGACTGCTTTTTTTCATATAATTGAATTACAATCCTAAAGAGGCTTTTATAAGATTTAAATTTTCTTCGGAATAGTGGATTTTTAAGGCTTCCTGATGTCCTTTGTCCGACATTTTATCCCAGGTTTTTTTGATGATATTTTTTAGTTTTTCCTCATCGTGTTTATGAACGAAAGGTTCTAAGTAATATTCAAGGAAAACAAGACAAATTACATCTTCCAGTAATTGGGTTTCGGCGTCTTTTTTAAGCAGCTTTTTTTCAATTAAAAACGAAACGCGATCAATAAAAGTCTGGTCGTAACCTGCTTTATCTAGAATTTCGGCAGTAGTTTTGGCGTGGAATTTTTTTAATTCTTCTCTCCATCTTAAATAACCAACGCGATCCATTGGATACGATTCTCGGGCAACTTTCCATCGGCAGATATGCTGTGCCTTTGAAGCGATCTGAATTTCTTCTGATGCATTTGGTTCAAACTGCATTAGTCTGTCGTACATTCTGTTAGAATACAATAATTCTTTCGGATATTCTGTATTTTGATCGATTTCAATGTTTGGATCCTGAGCGTTTTCGGCATCAATCCATTCGCTTGCTTTTTGAAAAGGTGTAGTCATTGTTTGGTTTGATAATAGATTTCAAAGATACGGAATTAGTAAATATGTGAGATGTGAAATGTGAAATGTGAAATGTGAGAAGCAAGAGTCAAGAAGCAAGATGATAAAAGTTCTTCAAATCTTACTTCTTGTTTCTTGCTTCTGGTTTCTTGCTTCTGGTTTCTTGTTTCTTAAAAGTCTAATCTACAAATCCAACAAATACTTCATTCTCCACAACCTTAATCGGATACGTTGCAATTTTAAAATCATCTCCGTTTAGGTTAGATCCATCAACAAGTGAAAATGTTTTTTTATGCATAGGGCAGGCGATTTTCGGGATATCATCGGCAGATCCTGTCATTCCTCTTGAAAGTACCATTTCCATTTTGTGCGGGCAGGCATTTTGACAAGCGTACCATTCGTTGCGGCGTGTAAAATTGAAAATAGCAATCTGCTTGTTTTTGTATTTGATGCAGCCGCCTCGGTTGGTTGGAAAATCTTCTACTTTACCTGCTTTAAACCAAATTGTTGCATCGCTTGCATGAACTGTTTCGTATTGATTTAAGATTTCTTCCATGGTAATAAATTTTAGTTCCTGTTTCTTAGCCCTCTTTTACAATCATGAGAGTTATGATGGCGCAGTAAAAAAGAGGGTAAGAAGGACAGCAACGTTTATGATATTTTTTTTTTGGAGCTGATTTTTTAATTAAAAATTGAGAATTAAAAATTAAAAATTAAAAATTTTTGAAACTGTAATTTTTTGTTACAGCTATGCTATGTTTGTTAATGTAAGTGAAACGCCTTTATATATGCCTATAAGTTATGTTTCTATGTGTTTAAAAATTATTTATAAAACTAAGACCAGGCTTTTGGTGCTTTTTGATCTCTTAACGGAACAAAAACAGCATTATCATCTTTTTCGTCTGAGTTTATAAAGTGACTGAAACGTTTCAATAATCTTGGTTTTTCCAGGACTTGTTTCCATTCGCATTCGAAAGTGTTTACTAATGTCTGCATTTCAACTTCAAGTGTTTCGCAGATTCCTAAACTGTCTTCGATAATTACTTGTTTTAAATAGTCTAAACCTCCGTCCAATTTTTCTAACCAAGTTGAAGTTCTCACAAGCGGACCAGCAGTTCTTATGTAATACATTAAGAATCTGTCCATATATTTGATCACGGTTTCTTTGTCGATTTTCTCAGCCAATAAAACAGCGTGTTTTGGGTTGGCACCGCCATTTCCAGCAATGTATAAATTCCATCCGCCTTCAACAGCAATTAACCCGAAATCTTTTCCACGTGCCTCTGCGCATTCGCGGATGCAGGCCGAAACACCACCTTTTAGTTTATGCGGAGAACGGATTCCTTTGTATCTGTTTTCGAGTTCTATTGCAAATCCTGCGCTGTCGTCCATTCCGTAACGGCACCAAGCATTTCCAACACAGCTTTTTACGGCACGAAGTGATTTTCCGTAAGCGTGACCGCTTTCAAAACCATTATCGATTAAGATTTTCCAGATTTTTGGCAAATCACTCAAATGCGCTCCGAATAAATCCACTCTTTGTGCACCAGTGATTTTGGTGTATAAATCAAATTGTTTGGCAACTTCGCCAATTACGATTAATTTCTCGGCTGTAATTTCTCCTCCCGCAACTCTTGGAACAACAGAATAAGTTCCGTTTCGTTGAATATTCGCTAGGAATCTATCATTTGTATCTTGAGTTGTAACATGTTTGTTCGCAGTATCATTGTATATACTTGAAAAAATTGAAGCCACAACTGGTTTGCAGATCTCGCATCCGTCACCTTTTCCGTGATGATCGATAACGTCATAGAAATTCTCGTATTTATTGATTTTTACCAAATCGAACAATTCTTGGCGTGTATAGCTGAAATGCTCGCATATCACTTCTTTTACTTCTTTTCCAAGTGATTTTTGCGTCGCTTTTACCAAATCTGAAACCATTGGTTTACAACCGCCGCAACCAGAAGTTGCTTTGGTTGCTTTAACAACATCTGATAAGGAACTGCAGCTTTCGTCTAAAATTTTACAGCAGATGGCACCTTTTGTAACATTTTCGCAAGAACAAATTACGGCTGTATCTGGTAAGTCCATTACACTTCCTAAACTTGAACCTTCAGATCCATCTCTTGAGCCAAGAATTAAATCTTCTGGATTTTTAGGCAGAGCCATTTCGTTAACATAGATTTGAAAAAGTGAGTTATAGTCGCTTGCGTCTCCAACTAAAATTCCACCTAATAATTTTTTAGAATCTTTTGTAACGTTAATTCTTTTGTAGATACCGCTTAATTTGTTTTCATAAATAATGGCTGTAATGTCATTATTTTCAATAAAAGGATCACCAAAACTTGCTACTTCCACACCAATTAACTTTAATTGAGTCGACATATCAATAGTTTCTCTCATGGTTTTAGAACCTTTCAAGATTTGCTCAGCGGCAACATCGGCCATTTCGTAACCTGGAGCAACAAGTCCGTAAATGTTTTGATTATAAAGTGCCGCTTCGCCAATCGCATAGATAGAAGGATCTGATGTCTGCATCTGATTGTTTACCACAATTCCGCCTCTTACACCGACTTCCAGCCCAGAAACTCTTGCCAGTTCGTCGCGAGGTTTAATTCCGGCAGAAATAACCAGCATGTCTACTTTTAACAATTCTTCATTGGCAAACATCATTCCTGTTATGCATTCCTTTCCGTCAATATATTGCGTGGCTTTATTAAGATGAATTCCGATATTTAATTCTTCAATTTTAGATTGTAGCATATCGCTCGCGCCCTGATCTAATTGTCTGGGCATTAAACGAGGTGCAAATTCCACAACGTGCGGGTTGAGTCCTAAATCCCTAACCGCTTTTGCTGCTTCAAGACCTAATAATCCTCCGCCTAAAACTGCAGCTTCGGTTGCGCCTTTTTGTTTAATTTTTCTGGCGTATGCCATAATCGCATCCAGATCTTCAATAGTTCTGTAGACAAAAACGCCTTCTTTTTCTACTCCTTCAATTGGAGGAACAAAAGCCGAAGAACCAGTTGCCAAAACTAAGTAATCGTAAGTATGCGTTTTTCCTAGATGTGTATGTATTGTTTTTTGTTCACGATTTATATCAGTAATTAATTCTGATGTATTAAGAGTAATGTTATTTTCAGCGTACCACTCACTTGTTGATAGAGATAAATCATCTGCTGTTTTCCCCCCGAAGTATTCACTTAAGTGAACACGATCGTAAGCTCGTCTCGGTTCTTCACCAAATACGGTAATTTGATACTTTTCTTGTCCTGATTTTGCAACGAATTTTTCGCAAAATTTATAACCAACCATGCCGTTTCCAACTACTATTACTCTAATCATGATTTCTTTAATTAAGTATTATTACGCAAATATAAGTATTTGTACTTATTTAAATACGTATTTATTTAAATTTTTAAGTATAGTAGAGGTTTTTTTACTACGTATTTCAGCGTAATATCATACGTAGTGTAGCTTTTGGATGGATTTGTAAAATTTTAAAAGCATTAAATTTGAAAAGATTCTAAATAAGGTTTTCAAAAAAAGTCGTAAATTCATAGGAATTTTACACCTATTTAAGGATTGGTAACATTTTTAAATAAAGATCTTATGAAAAAAATACTTTCACTTTTGTTATTGTCTCTTTTGATAATAAGCTGTAAAACGGCATCAAATAAAGAATCTAATACAAGCGCATCGACTTCAGGAACTTTACAAGACGATTTAAATTTTTATTTTAAAGCAACAGGAAATGAGCCTTTTTGGGGAGTTAAAATAGGAAATGATCAAATTGTTTTTACTTCATTAATAAGTGGTAAAGAGAGCATCACTTTTCCTGCTGTAGATGCGATACGAGCGATGGACGCCAATGTCAAGATGTATAAATGCAGTAACGAAACGGCATCTATAATTGTCACAATCCAGCAATTAGATTGTCAAGACTCTATGTCTGGCGCAATTTCGCCTTACAGCGTAAAAGTTGAAATTAAAAATAATGCTGACTTGGAGTTTCAAAAGCTGGGCGGCTGCGGTAGGTACATAACAGATTATCGCCTTCATGACATTTGGGTTTTAGAAGAATTGAATGGTTATAAAGTTTTTGCTGCCGATTTTCAAAAGGAATTCCCAAGAATCGAGATTAATTCGACAGAAAATAGATTTTCTGGCTACGGCGGCTGTAATACTATTAGCGGGCAATTTTTTTATGAAAAGGATGTATTGAGATTTACCAAAGTCCTTTCGACCCTTATGGCATGTCCTCAAGGAAATAAAGAAGGAGAATTTACTAAAGCACTTCAAAACGTAACTACTTATTCTATTGAAAATAACAGATTAACACTTTCGAACCCTTCTGCAAAGCTTTTGGTTTTTAGAAAAGTAGATTAATATTTATTCCTAAAATGTCTTAAAGTGGTTTAAAAATAACTTTTAGGGAATATCAATGCTGTAGCGACAAAATATTTTTGTAAAATAAAACTTATATTTATTTTACATGAAAAAGATTTTAATGTTATTTATTGCAGCATCATTGGCTTACAGCTGCAAATCGAGTAAAGAAGCAACATCCGTTGCTGTAACAAATGAAAAATCAGTTGAAAAGAAATTACAACAAACTTGGATTTTAGAGAATTTGAACGGAAAAACAATAAGTGAGAAAGATTTCGCAAGTTTTCCAAAAGTTCAACTGACTCCGTCAAATTTTTCTGGATCAACGGGATGCAATGCTATTAAAGGAAATTTACTTTCTAAAGGAGAAGGAAAAATTCAGTTTTTGGATCTTACTTCAGAAACTAAAAAATGTGATGCAAAAAAAGAAAGCGAATTTCTACAATTGTTAAGAACCACTTCAGGTTATTCTATTGAGAACAATAAGCTTTATCTTTCTAATCAGTTTGGATTGACAATGTCTTTTAAAAAAGGGTAATTAATAGAAAGGCTTCGAAATTAATCGAAGCCTTTTTTTATTTATTCGAATAATTCCTTAGGATCTTCACTTTCGTCTTCTTCAATAAAATCTAATTCTAGAGCCCTAACGGTCTGCACAGCATTTCCGGCAATTCCACGAATCGAACCGTACATTCCTAAAGTGTTATGAACTACTTTTTCGATTTGCTTTTCTCTTTGTTTCCAGATTCGCTGCATCGCTCTTTTTTCAGAATCTAAGTCGTTTTGCATTTGCGTAAATCCTTCTACAATTCCTTCAATCTGTAGTCGGAATTCGTTGCTTGTCAAGAAATCGTATAACATCGACATTTTATCACCTTTGTTTTCCTGCGCCTGTACAGCCTGGCTAATCTGAATTAAGGATTGACGTAAAACTGCACTCAGACCTTTAAATTCTTCATAGGTACAAATCCAGATTCCGTCACGCATTCCCATTCTTTCCATTCCAGAAGGCATCACTTCGGTAACTAGTACGCCAATATTGGCTCTTTTAGTTCTAATATCATTTTTAAACTTTTCAATCCACGATGGCTGAAAAGCTTTTGTTCGTTTACTTTCGTAATAAATAGAACCGCAATTTTGTAGTTCACGTGTATTTACAATTTGAAGACAGTCGGCACCATTTGCGCCTTTTTTAACTTCATCGATACTATCAAGCGGAAAATTATTTGCGAGCCATTCTTCAATCGCCAATTCCATTACTTCGCCTTGCAATTGCATAGAACCTTGTTCCTGCTTGCGTTTCATTTCTTCAATAAGTTTCTTCTGGTCGTCAGACTGCTTTTGGTATTCTTTAATTTTTAGTTCGTTTTTTTCTTCTTCCTGTTTACGAATTTTATCACGCTCTAAAACCAAAGTTGCATTCAGCTGTTTTTGCGCTTCGGCTTCAATTGCTTCTTTCATTTCCAGTTTTTCACGCTGTAATTTGGCAATTTCACCCTGCATTTTATTCAACTCCCTAATTTTATCTGATTTTTCAGAAAGCTCTTTTTCCATTAAAAGCAAACGATCTTTGTTTTCTTCTTCAAGTTTAATTTTAATCTTTTCAGAGATTTCCTTTTCGGCTATTTTTCTTTCTCGCTCCAAGCGTTCAGCAAAGAGTTCGTTTTCTTGTTTTTTCTTGGCTTCAAACTCGGCTTTGGCTTTTTCGAACTGTTCGTTTTTAAGCTCAATTTCACGGTTTTGAATACTGGCTTTTTGTTGAAATTCTTTACGGATGCTATCTTCTAACTGATGTTTTAAAACATCATTGACATCGATAGGAGTTCCGCAGTTTGGACACTGAATTGAAGATTGCTCGGCCATTTTATATTGAAATTTTATTGTAGAATTTGAATTGCTAAGATATTTAAACTTTCTCTTTTTCTTACTGCAATTCGTGTGATAAATTGTAACGAAATTTTTGTCTGCCACGAATTACAACAATTTTCACGAATTGTTTTATATGCTGCAATTTAAATGCGTTTTATATTTAGATTTTACGGATTTCCTTTGTTTTAAAATAATCGCGAAAATTGTTGTAATTCGTGGCAGTTTTTTATTTCTTAGAAAAATTCAATAAAAAAGCAACAGCCGTTTTTGTAATTTCAGAATCATCTTCTTTTGAAGTAATCAGTGAAACATCGGTAGAAAGATTTACTTTTTTTAATTCGATAAATCCTATCTCAGAATCCTGATTGTTTTTAGCAATATTCGAAGGGACGATCGAAATTCCTAATCCATTCTTCACTAATTGTACAATAGAGTTAATGTTGTTTGCTTCATGGATGATTTTCGGCGTAAAGCCATAAAAAGCACAAAGTTCTAACAAAACTTCATGATAATGAGGTGCATAATCTTTGTTGAAAAACACGAAAGTTTCGTCTCTTAAATCCAAAATATCTTTTTCAGATTTTAATTGAATCATGTTTTTATTAAAAACAATAGAAAATCCGTCCTTAAACCATAAGTGTGCTTTTATCTTAGGAGATTGTATTGGTGAACGAATTATTCCCATTTCGATTTTTCCTTGTTCTAATGCTGTAATTTGTTTTGTTGTTGAAACTTCAAAAAGTTTGAAATTGACATACGGAAATTGCGACTTTAAATGCTTGATTAAATCTGAAATAACAGCCGAATAAATGGAACTGATATACGCGATTCTGAATTCACCCGAAACGTTCTCTGCGATTTTTTTTGTTTTTAATGAAATTCGTTCCAAATCTTGAAAAAGGGTTTTTACTTCTTTTTCAAAATATTTTCCTGCTTCTGTAAGTTCTACTTTTTTATTGTTCCGAATAAAAAGCTTTGCCTGAAGTTCTTCTTCCAATTCAGCAATTTGACGGCTCAGCGGTGGCTGTGAAATAAACAGTTTTTCTGAAGCTTTGGTAAAGTTCAGTTCTTCGGCTACAGCCAAAAAATATTTTAAATGACGTAATTCCATGATACTTTATAAGTATTATTAATTGATAAAAATAGTATTTTTAAAGTATTTATGAAAAGAATAGTTTTGAAAAATAAAATATTTCTCAAGCAGGTTTTGCGGATACAGCAGAGTATTAATTTATTTAAATAATTTAATCATAAAAATCTCGATCAATAATAGCAACAAGAGCTGCTGATCTGCAAAGTCTGCGAGAGAAATCTAAAATAAAAAACATGGAAAAATCAACGATTACAGAGATTAAAGAAAGATTTGACAAGGATGTCGAACGATTTTCAAATTTAGAAACTGGTCAAGTGGCAACAATCGATGCTACTATTTCTTTAGAATTAATAACCGAAGCTTCAAAACGAATTGTTCCTAATGCAGCAACTGTTTTGGATGTGGGATGCGGTGCTGGGAACTATACTTTAAAGATGTTGTCTAAAGTGCCAAACTTAAGCTGTACTTTGGTCGATTTGAGTTTGCCAATGTTAGACAAAGCTTTTGAAAGAGTCTCAGCAGAAACAAAGGGAAAAGTTATTGTGAAACAAGGGGATATTAGAGAAATAGATTTAGAAGAAAACAGTTTTGATATTATTTTAGCTGGTGCTGTTTTGCACCATTTGAGAGACGATCAAGATTGGGAAACTACTTTTACCAAATTGTTTAAATTGTTAAAACCAGGTGGATGTCTTATGATTTCTGATTTGATTACACAGGATACCGATTTGTTGAATGAATATACCTGGCAGATTTATGGCGAATATTTAGAAGGCCTTGGCGGAGCAGTATATCGCAAAAATGTATTCGATTATATTGCAAAAGAAGATACGCCAAGATCTATGAATTACCAATTGGATTTAATGAAAAAAGTAGGTTTTTCTAAGGTAGAAATTTTACACAAGAATATGTGTTTTGGCGCTTTTGGGGGAATAAAGTAGTTTTTATAGCCACGAATTCACGAATTTATTTTTAGAATCTATATGTGTAAAGTATTAGATTAATTCGTGAATTCATGGCTGAAAACCTTTATAAAATTTGAGCTGTTTTGTAAACTTGAATTGGGCTTGCGACTAAGCTTTCGGTTTTTGAAATAAAATCAATTAAATAGGATTGTGCGTTATGTAAATCTAGACCAATTTGATCTCTCCATTCTTCCCAAAGAATAAATACGTTGTCGGAAGTATGTAAATCGTAACGAATACATGCTGTTTCTTTTCTAGTTTCGGTTACTAAATGTGTCAGCATATTTTGAACTTCAATTAAGTTCTCTGGTTTACTTTTTAAAATTGCGGTAATCGAAATCATATTATAAGTTTTTAAAAGTTTCTTCCAAATGTTTCGTATAATCTTCTTTAAAGATAACGATATTTTCTGGTGTTGCGCCTTTTTCTACATCATGAAAATGGAATCCGTTTACGCGTTCCATTCCTGTAAATTTATTCATTTTATGAAAACCAAACATTACGCCATCGTCAACAGAAGTTTCTTCGAAGAATTCTCCGGGCAATGTAAACGCTGTTTTTGGAGCATTCCAACTGGTTGTCAGCATATATTTACGACCGTGTAAAAGTCCGCCTGTTCCGTAGTTGATGTCTGGATTGACGCGGCTTCTTCCGTCACTTTTATAGATTCCGTTGTTGTGTCCCTGTGTAAAAACATCATCGATATATTTTTTAAAAAGATTTGGCAGTTGAAACCACCAAACGGGTGTGTGATAGATAATTAAATCTGCCCAAACGAATTTTTCTACTTCTTCCTGAAGATCGATATTGTCTTCTATATGAGTTGTCTTTATCTCATAATTATTGTTTTTTGAAAGAAATTCAACTGTCCAATCCTGAACTGTTTTATTGAATTGTCCGCCTGAATGTGCGAATTTTTGTCCGCCGTTGATTATAAATATTTTTTTCATTTTAAAAATTATTGTTTCTTATGAAAATGGATGCGTGAGGGATTGAGGCGGTATCCTTTTGCGTAATGAAATGGAGCAAAAGATATAGCCGAAAGCCCGACCCGGAGGGACACGCCCAAATTCTAATTATTTAAATTTTGAGATTGTTTGTAAACACATAGAAACATAGGTTTTTCTTTCTTGGAAAAGGGAATGGAAAGAAACTGGTTTCGAACACATAGTTCTCAAAGTTTGTCATTTTGAGTCTCGTCCTCGAAATGAGAAATTACGTTGATTATGTTTGTTAATGTAATTGAAACGTATTTTGTATGCAGTGAAAACGATGTTTCTATGTGTTTAAAAAGAGAATTATTTAATTTTAGCAATTGCCTGATTAATAAAATCCAATTCTGAAGCTGATAAATCGAAATTCATTGTTTTGGCATTTGAAATGGCTTGTTCTGCGTTTCTTGCTCCTGCTAAAACAATTGCAATTCCTTTTTGTAAAGATGTCCAACGTAAAACTAATTGAGATAAGCTTGCTTCTTTTGCATGTGCTAAAGAAGTTAATTCTTCAACTAAAGTTTTAACTTTTTGAAGGTCAAATTGATTGAAGTAACCATTTCTATGATCGTTTTCTTTTAATTTACTGTCTGTGAAATATTTTCCAGTTAACAAACCTCTTTCCATTGGACTGTACGCAATAATTCCGATGTTTTCCGCCACTGTAAACGGAATTAAATCGGTTTCGATTTTGCGGTTTAGCATGCTGTACGCCACTTGGTTTGAAGCAATTTGAACTGTTTTTTGTGCTTCCTGAATTTTAGAAACATTATAATTACTTACTCCAAATGCTCTAATTTTTCCTTGTTGTATTAAGGTTTCTACAGCTTCCATTGTTTCAGAAATTGGTGTTGTAGCATCTGGCCAGTGAATTTGTAAAAGGTCAATGTAATCAGTTTGAAGGCGTTTTAAACTTTCTTCGATTTCTTTAATCACATTTTCCTTTGATGAATATTTGTATACAGGAACTTTTTTTCCGTTGTCATCAGCATCAAAAAAGAAATCTCCTTTTCCGTTATTACTTCCGTCCCAAACCAAACCGAATTTTGTAAGGAGTTGAACTTTAGAGCGATCGTGACCTTTAATAGCTTCACCAATCATTTCTTCACTTAAACCGAATCCGTAAAAAGGAGCAGTGTCGATTGTAGTTACGCCATGATCTATAGAAGCGTGGATCGAATCGATTGAATCTTTCTTTTCGTTTCCGCCCCACATGGTTCCGCCAATAGCAAAAGCGCCGTATGTAATAGTTGATAATTCAAGTTCTGAGTTTCCTAATTTTCTATATTCCATGATATTGTATTTTTAAATCTTAAATTTCACTTGGCAAAATTATACTGTTTTTAGGACTATTAATTTGTATATATTTGTCTTTTTTATGTAAATTTGCAACTTCAAATAATTATCAGTGTCATGAAAAAAGAAAATTTGTACGAACCTTTTACGGTTTCTTTTGAGACTTTAGATGAATATCCAGATGTTGGTGATCGTCATAATTTCTTTGAATTGGTCTATATTTTAAGCGGAACAGGAAGGCAGTGTATCAACAAAAATATTTTTGAATATGATGCTGGACATATGTTTTTATTAACGCCTGAAGATTGTCATAATTTTACAATTGAAACGGAAACAAAGTTTTTCTTTTTGAGGTTTAATGATATTTATTTGAAGAATTCAAGTCTGCAGAATGAAAATGTACAGCGTTTAGAATACATTCTGCAAAATGCTAATCATCAGCCGGGCTGTATTTTAAAAAATGATGCCGATAAATGTCTGGTAAAAGTAATGATCGAAGCAATTTGCCGAGAACATAACGATAAAGATGTTTACAATCAGGAATTGATTCAACAACTTGTAAATACTTTAATTATTATTGTAGCAAGAAATATTGCGAAATACCTTCCTGAGCAAGTAAATATTGGTACCGAAGGAAAAGCAATGGATATTCTGCAATATATTCAGAATAATATTTATTATCCTGAGAAGATTAAAGCAGAATCTATCAGCGATTATTTTGGGATTTCGAATACTTATTTAGGTCGTTATTTCAAGAAACATGCAAGTGAAACGATGCAGCAATATATCAGTAATTACAAAACAAAACTGATTGAACATCGTTTACAGTTCAGCGATAAGCGTATTAATGAAATTGCTTATGAATTTGGTTTTACTGATGAAAGCCATTTCAATAAGTTTTTTAGAAAACAGAAAGGATATAGTCCGTCTGAGTTTAGAAAGACGATTAGATTGAGTGCTTAAACACTAATTGCACTAATTTACACGAATTATTTATTACCGTTGGAAGGATGGTAAACTTTGTTTAAATCGTTGTTAATTTTGTGTTTAAATAATTTTCTTGATTACTCTTAATTTGTGAGTGTGTTTATTCAATTCAGGATTATAAATTCCGGTGTGGTCTAAACGGTCAATACGAACTTTTCCACTGGCGTGAATGATGTAATTGTTGTCCATTATAATCCCGACGTGAGTAATGTTTCCTTCATCGTTATCAAAAAACGCTAAATCTCCCGCTTCGCTTTCTTCGATAAAGCTTAAAGGTTCGCCATCAAGTGCCTGTTGTGAGGCATCACGATGAATTTTATAGCCATTTAGTTTATAAACCATTTGGGTAAAACCAGAACAATCGATTCCGAAAGGTGTTTTTCCGCCCCATAAATATGGAGCATTCAAATACATAAAAGCTGTGTTTATCAGTGCACTTTTAGGTTTGATGCCACTTGTTTTTGTTCCCTCAAAATCAAAATTAGAAACATTGATTTCGCTGTTATTTAGAAATGATAATGAAGCTCCTAGTGGAATTGGAAGTAATAAATTGTCGGGAGCGGTGATGTAATCAATTAAATCGGCATTTAAGATAATCGCCTCTTTACTTAATTGATTGAAATTTGCTTCAGAAATTACCTGATATTGTTTCGAATCTACCCAGCCTTCATAGTCATCAAACTGAATTTTTATTTTAGCCCATTGATTATGGCGTTCTAAAATTTCGATATGCTCGCCAAACAAAAGTTGTGTAACGATTTCACTTCTGTCACTTGGTTCAGATCGAACGGGTACTATAGCTAAATTGCAAATTCCGAACATTTAAGGAAATTTATAAGTTAAAAATTAGGAGTTGTAATTTGTGATAACTCCTAATTTTAGATAATATTATTTAAGCTCTTTCGATAACAATTGCAGATGCACCACCGCCTCCGTTGCAAATTGCAGCAGCTCCGGTTTTAGCATTGTTTTGTTCTAAAACATTTAGTAAAGTTACAATAATACGCGCTCCTGAACAACCCAGTGGATGTCCTAATGAAACAGCACCTCCATTAACGTTTACTTTATCGTTATCTAAATTTAAGATTTTCGCATTGGCTAAACCAACTACAGAAAATGCTTCGTTAAATTCGAAATAATCAACATCTGAAATTGAAATTCCAGCTTTGTCTAATGCTTTTGGTAATGCTTTGGCTGGACTTGTAGTAAACCATTTTGGTTCTTGTGCAGCATCTGCATAGCCTTTTATGTAGGCTAGAGGTTTTAATCCTAATGCATCTGCTTTTTCTTCAGACATTAAAACTAACGCTGCAGCTCCGTCATTAATTGTTGATGCGTTAGCAGCGGTTACAGTTCCGTCTTTTGTAAAAACAGGGCTTAAAGATGGAATTTTATCTAATTTAACATTAGTATACTCTTCGTCTTTTGAAAATATAATTGGTTCTCCGCGTCTTTGCGGAACTTCAACAGGAACAACTTCATTGTCAAATTTTCCAGAATCCCACGCTTTTGCACTTCTCTCATAAGATTGAATAGCAAAATTATCCTGCTCCTCACGGCTGATGTTATATTCAGTTGCACATAAATCAGCGCAAACTCCCATTGCGTTGTTATCGTAAGCATCTGTTAAACCATCTTTCTGCATTCCGTCTAGCATTGTAGCTGGACCAAATTTATTTCCTGCACGCATTTGTACGTAGTGTGGAATTAAGCTCATGCTTTCCATTCCGCCTGCAACAACAATTTCAGCATCTCCACACGCGATTGCCTGCGCAGCAAACATAACCGCTTTCATTCCAGAAGCGCAAACTTTGTTTACAGTTGTAGCGGCAACTTCTTCAGACAAACCAGCAAAAAGAGCTGCTTGGCGAGCTGGAGCTTGTCCAACGCCGGCCTGAATTACGTTACCCATAAAAACTTCATCAACTAATTTTGGGTCTAGGTTAATTTTTTGAAGTGCTCCCTTAATTGCGGCAGCACCTAATTTTGGTGCGGGTACGGTAGATAACCCTCCCATGAAACTTCCGATAGGTGTTCTAACGGCAGAAACGATAACAACTCTTTTGTTCATTTTCTGTAATATTAGTTAATAAAGCAAATTTACTCTTTATTTGAATAAATTCAAATTTTGTGTAGAATAGGGTGATTTTAAATTGAAGATGAAATTTTTGTTAATTCTATTTGTTTGATTGTGAAGTGTTTTAAAAAAAAGATTAAAAAAACTTAAAAAAAAGCGCAAAAATAGTTGTGAGAAATGGAATGTTGTCTTACATTTGCAACCGCAAAACAGAACACGTTTCTTGAGCTTGGAGAGGTGCCAGAGCGGTAATGGAGCAGATTGCTAATCTGTCGACGGGTAACCGTCGCCAGGGTTCGAGTCCCTGTCTCTCCGCTTAAATTTTGCCTTCGGGGTGTAGCGTAGCCCGGTTATCGTGTCCCGATTGAGATCGGGAAGACCACTGATACGAATCTATGACTAAAGCTCGGGGTGTAGCGTAGCCCGGTTATCGCGCCTGCTTTGGGAGCAGGAGGCCGCAGGTTCGAATCCTGCCACCCCGACAGAAACTTTGCCATAAAGTTTTAAAACAAATGGACGCATAGCTCAGCTGGATAGAGCACCTGCCTTCTAAGCAGGCGGTCGAAGGTTCGAATCCTTCTGCGTTCACATCAAAAGCCACTCAAATCGAGTGGCTTTTTTGTTTGCATAAAAATGGTTTTTGATCACGTAGTTCAGCTGGATAGAGCATCCCGATTTTTAATCGGGACGGTCGAAGGTTCGAATCCTTCTGCGTTCACGAAAAGCCACTCATTTGAGTGGCTTTTTTGTTTTGTATCACTTACCAAAACATAAAATTGTTCGTTTATCATGTTTTTTTATAAAATGTTTGCACATAGTTTGCACATGAAGACCATAATTCAACCTTATTATGGCAAACTTAAAAGTCCTCTTAGATACTAGAAGACAAAGATCAGATGGTAACTTTAATATCATCTTTAGAATTACACACAATAGAAAAGTTTACACCTTAAATTCTGGAATTTCTACTACAGAATTGTATTGGAATGAACAAAAAAAAGAGTTGGATAAATCTCATCCGAATGCAAAATTGCTGAATATTAAATTATCAAAAGAGTATTTTAAGATACAGCAGTTAATCTTAGAACTCGATGATTCTTTCTCTATTAGTGACTTAAGAAATAAGATAGAAGGAAAGCCAAATGCTGCAGAATTTGTGACATTTAAGTCATTTTCCGAAAAGTTAATTGCTCAAATGCTTGAAATAAAAAAGACAGGAAATGCTTTAGTTTATCAAACAGCAGTTAATCAGTTAATTTCATTTACCGCTCAACCTAATTTGTTGTTTTGTGATATTGATTATTCTTTGTTGGAGCAATTTATTCACCATCTTGTTGTGAAAGGCCTGAAGCAAAATAGTATTTCAAATTATCTTAGAACAATTCGAGCAATCTATAATAAAGCTATTAAAGCTAAAATAGCGCAAAATTCATTTTACCCTTTTAATGATTTGACTATAAAGTCTGAAAAGACAGGGAATAGGGCTGTTTCGAGGAGGGATATTCTCAAGTTTGAGCAAATGACTTTAATTGAAAATTCAGGCTCTTGGAAAGCAGTAAATTATTTTCTTTTAAGCTTTTATCTTGTGGGAATGTCATTCACTGATTTAGCTTATTTAAAGACTGAAAATGTTGTTAATGGACGGATTTTATTTAAAAGAAGAAAAACACATAAAAATTACTCAATTAAGCTCTTTAAGCAGTCCGAAAGTATTATTAAGCAGTTCGAATCTTTAGGGAATAAGTATTTATTACCTGTGTTAAATGAAAGCATTCCTGAGGATAGCCAACAAGCTAAGAAAGTAATTAAGCAATGGATTAAGACAACTAATAAGTATTTGAGAAAATTAGGAGAGCAACAGGGTATTGTTGTTCCTATAACAAGTTATGTAGCAAGACATTCTTTTGCAACAACAGCTAAAAAGCTTGGTTATTCAAATGAAATCATTGCGGAGGCATTGGGACATGAATATGGAAATAAAACAACTAATATTTACCTAGATTCATTTGATACTGCTGTAGTAGATGAAATGCATTATGAGGTTATTTCATGAACTCTTTAAAAATATTCTTTAAAATTAGAGCATATAGGAATATATGCTCTAATTGATTCAAGGATAAGAAATATTCAATTTGGTTAAGAATAATCCATTTCAAAACTAAATCCTCCCATTTAAAACTGATATATTTACAACAAAATAAAAAATAAGATGGTTTACTTATTACTTATATGGATGTAATAATTAAATTTAAAACAATACAACAATGTTAACAATAGAGATAAAAAATAAAATACAACTTCTTTGGGATAGATTGTGGTCAGGGGGTCTTGCTAATCCAATCACTGCTATAGAGCAAATATCATATTTGCTTTTTATGAAAAAATTAGAAAAATTTACACCTAACTTAAAAAAGAATCTTAAATGGAGCACGTATCATTCTTTTGAAGATGAAAAGCTTGTTAATCATATTAAAGATGTAGTTTTTGAATATATAAAAAATGATTTAGCACAAAAAGAAGAACCTTTTGCAAAAGCAATGAAAGATTCTGTTTTTATGATTAATACTCCTTCTTTGTTAAAAGATTGCATAAATTTAATAGACTTAATTTATCAAGAAATTGAAAAACAGGAAAAAGATAATAATCAGTATTTTCATGATATTCAGGGTGATGTGTATGAGTATTTATTAAAGCATACTAGTGAAGCAGGAAAGAATGGGCAATTCAGAACTCCTCGTCATATAATTCAGATGATGACTGAGATTCTTGATCCAGATATTGATGGTAAAATTTGCGATTTAGCGTGCGGTTCAGGAGGATTTTTAATTGGAGCATATCAATACATAGTAACTAAATATTCTGCTAAAACAACAAAAGATGAAAATGGATTATTAAAAGGCTTAGATGGTAAGAAGTTTCAAGAGATTGAAAATACTGGAAAAGAATTAATTCTAAAAGAAAATACTTTTTACGGATTTGATGTTGATCAAACAATGGTTCGAATTGGTATGATGAATTTAATGATGCATGGTATAACAAAGCCTAATATAGAACATGTTGATACTCTTTCTTTAGATTATGAAAAATTAGAAGCTAAAAGATTGTCTGAAGCTTTTGACCCAAAGGATAAGATTGCTGTTGAGAATACAAAATTATTGGGACAATATAAATACATATTGGCAAATCCTCCATTTACGGGGAAAATTAATAGTGAAACTGTATCTGAAAATTTAGATAGAATTTATCCAATTAAAGAAAATAAGAAGCTAAAGAAAAATGAGAGGCAAAAAACTGTACAATCAGAATTATTGTTTTTAGAAAGAATGATTTATATGCTTGAAGAAGGAGGTAAGGCTTGTGTGGTAGTGCCAGAAGGGTTACTGTTTAATACTTCCTTTGCGCATGTTGCAACTCGTGAAATTTTAATGCATGATTGTGAACTTCAAGGTGTGATTTCATTACCAAGCGGAGTTTTTCAGCCTTATACAGGTGTAAAAACGTCGATAATAATTTTTGAAAAGAAAAAATACAAAAGCCAAACGCCTCAGGATATTGATGTGTGGTTTTATGAGATGAAATCTGATGGATACACTTTGGATACCAATAGAAAAAAATTAAAAGAAAACCCACTTCCGGAATCTATTAAAAAATGGAAAAATAGATTTAAAGAAGAGCAAAAAAACAGAAAGTTACAGCATTTTACAATTCCATTTGTTGAAATACAAAAAAATAAATATGAATTAAACTTTAATAAATACAAAGACTTTGAATATGAATCTGAAGAGTATAGATTGCCAAAATACATTCTTGATGAGTTATTTGTTTTAGAAGAAGAAATTTTTAGAGGACTATCTGAATTGAAAGAAAGTGGAGAATAAAAAAGTAAAAATAAAAGATGTTGTTAAATTAATAAATGGATATCCATTTAAACCAACAGATAGAGATGATTTAGGCGTTAATATCATCCGTATACAGAATTTAAATAATCCCTTGGCAATTTACAATAAGACTGCTAAAAAGGTTGATGATAAGTACATTGTTAAAAAAGGAGATATTTTAATATCATGGTCTGCGTCACTTGGGGTTTATGAATGGAAAAATGATGATTCTTATTTAAATCAACATATTTTTAAAATTGAATTCATATCAGAAAGAATTTTAAAAGATTACTTCAGATATGTTATTAAGCTAGCCTTAGAAGAACTGACTTATAAGATGAGGGGCGTTGGATTAAAACATCTAACTAAAGGACAATTAGATGAATATGAGTTTGCATTACCAAATTTAGAAGAACAGGAAGAAATTATTAATAGACTTAAAAATATAGAATCATTAATTCTAAAAAGAAAGAAGTCAATAATATTATTAGATGAATTTATTAAATCTTTGTTTTTGCAAATGTTTGGACATCCAATACCAAATCATAAAAATTGGGAAAAAAATAAAATAACAAAATATTGCAAAAGTATTGTTCCAGGAAGAAATAAGCCAAGTGTTTTTGATGGTGCAATACCATGGATAAAAACAGAGAATTTAAGAGAGCTAAGTTTTATTGATACTTCAACAAACTATCTTCTCTCGGAATCTGAAATTAAGATTTCCAAGAATAAGATTATTCCAAAAGGAAGTGTTGTTATGACATCAGCAGGAAAAGTTGGAACTGTATCAATTGCAAATAGTGAAATAGTTCTAAATCAACAGCTTCATTGTTTTGTTTGTAAAGAAAAAATTTTACCCGAATTTTTATTATTTGTAATTTTTTTTCAAAAAAGGGTTGTAGAAAATTTGGCAATGAAAGCTGTAATAAGTTACCTAAATAAATCAAAATGTGAAAGCATTGATGTAATTGCTCCAGATTTAAAACTTCAAAAGAAATTTGTTGATTCTTTTTATAAGGTTGATTTGAAAAAGCAACAAATTGATAAATCATTAGAATTACTAGAGGAATTATTTCAATCTTTTTTATACAATTCATTTGCTCAAAATGAAATAAAAGAGGATGAAATTGATATATTAATGAATGATGAGTTAGAGATCGAAACCATAATTCAAGACATTAAAGTTGCAGATTTTGAGTCAATAGCACAATACAACATTTCCAAGGATTTATTATTTAGAATTTTAGAGCGAACAGAAGAAAAAAGACAATTAGAAAACGGATCTTCTAAATTTAATAAAGGAATAGTACAAATTTATTCTAAAAATAAGATTGAAATAAAAACAAATAGAGAACATAAATTAGACAGCAAATGAAATTAGTACGTTTTAAACTAAATTCTAAGTTTAGAAGCTTACCTAAGGACTTTGAATTAGTTTTTAGAGATGATAATTCTCTTAGGCATGAAAGACTCAATCAATTTCATCCATATTGTTTTGCTGGACTAAATGGTAGTGGTAAATCAAATATACTTGAGGCGTTGTCTCTAATTTTCTTTTATTTAGAATGTTCATTTTCGAAGTATTTACCGGATGATTTTAGAAGCACGTTTGAAAAAAATCAAATTCCATTTTCTTTTGAATTAGAATATTTAATTTATAAGAACAAAGAAAATTTAATGATTCCGATAAAAATAATTAAATCTCCAAATAAGGCATTAGAATTTTACCGTACTACAGCAGATAATGAAATTATTAGAGTTAGTACAATCCCAATAAGAGAAGGAATAAATAAAACTAATGCTGTTGCAAAGCAATATCTTCCAGAAATAGTTATTGGGTATTCATCTGGAGAAAATGAGATATTGAGCTTGCCATTTTTAAAAACAAGATTAATTCATTTTGATAATTATAAACAATCACTTATAAGTGATGAAAAGTACGATAAAAAACCCTTGACAAGTCTCGTTTATATCGATTATAGTATGAGTCAGGCAGTTCTTTTGGCAAATTTTTTAATGCAAAAAGAATTTGAAGATGAAAAAAAAGATCTTCTTTATCCAATAAAAGAAATACTAAAAATTGATAAGCTTCATAGTTTTCGACTAGTAATTAGGGATTTTACTATTATAAATAGGGAAAGTTCAAATTCAAAGGAAAAACAATTATTATCTCAATTAAAAGAAGAGAATAAAAACTCAATAATTGATAAGTTAGAAAGATGCTCTACTTCATCATTTTTGACTTCGGACAATCAATTAATTTTGGATTATTATGTAAATAAAGAAACAAAAAAAGCATTTCAAAAAAGTTTTGATTCTTCGTATGATTTATTTCAAGATTTACAAACTTTGCTAGAGCTTAATCTTCATTCAATAAATAATAGCATAAAGAAAGAAATATACACAACAGATAGTATGTATGTGTCGGAAAAAATGCCAAAACCAGAAGGTAAAGATTTGGTCTTTTATTTTAATAATTTTTTTATAAAGAAAAAAGGAGAAGAAAAACCGGTATTAATAAAAAATTTATCTGATGGAGAACATCAATTCCTTCATAGCATGGGAATTTGTTTAATGCTTAAAAATAAAACTGCTTTATTGCTATTAGATGAACCTGAAACACATTTTAATCCAGATTGGCGCTCAAAATTTATAAGTGTTTTAAAAGATAGTTTAGAACGAGGTGAAGGCAATAATTTGGCAAGAGATATTTTAATCACTTCACATTCTCCATTTATAATATCTGATTGCTTTCCTGATAAAGTTGTAGTATTCAAAAAAGGTGAACAGCCAATGAATGCTAAAAAGATGAATTTTAATACTTTTGGCACTTCTGTAAATATTATCTTAGAAGAAATCTTTGGAAAAGAAGAAAGTATACCAAACTATTCATTGTTTGAATTAAATAAAATTAAAAATAGAAAATTTACTTCTATTAAAGATATTCAAAAAGCTAAAGAAGATTCTAGATTATTAGGAGATTCTCCTGAAAAAGTCTTCCTTTTTAGAGATTTATTGTTGAAAGAAGAAGAACTTAAAAAACAAGTTTGATATGTTAAGATCATATAAATATATTGAAACATCACATCGTTTATTAAATGAAAACATAATTGCTTTTTTCAATCGAATTGAATTGGAAACAGGTGATTATTCAACAACATTTTTTGATTTAGATTTTTATAATGATATTGTCAGTCATCATAAAAAAATATTGGAAGAACCCTTAAAAGCTATTTTTGAAATAATTAAAAATTGGGAACAGGGAAAAAGAACTGATTTTTGTAATAAGATAAGAGAAAGTAATGATATAGAAAGAATATGTAGTAGGGTAATTACTCCTTTAAAAATTAGTGAAATTGATAGAGAAATAACAGATATAGTTGATATCAAAAAATTATTTTCAGATTTATACAAACAAGTTTTATATGGTAATCATTGTAAAGTAAGGTATGGAGATATGCAAGAGCATTTTAATTTGTTTAAGACTAATGAAAATGAAATTTTTAAGTGCCCAGTTTGTGGATTAATTCCTCAAAATACAGGAGGGGAAAAGAAGGAAGATTATGATCATTTGTTACCATATACAATCTATCCCTTTTCGTCTATTAATTTTAAAAATTTGGCACCTATTTGTGTTGATTGTAATTCCGATTATAAAGAAGATAAAGATGTTTTAGACAATGGAGGTAAGAAAATATTTTATTATTATGATCATTTACATCAAGGGATTACAATAGATGCTAAGTTAGAAAATGAAGGAGAACATACATTTTCATTTAATTATAGTACAATTGACGATAGAAGGGAGGAGATAGAATCATGGAATGAAATTTTTGATATCAATACACGATATGTAAAAAGAGCTAAAGGAAAAGCAGATAAATGGTTTAGACATTATTGGGAATTTTTAGAAGATCCGACATATAAGCATGTAGATATCGATACCAAAAAGAATATGTACTCATCGATATACAAAAAAGACCCTGATACAGAATGTATTAAATCACCTGTAATAGTAGCTATGGAGAATTCTAAGTTATCTTTAGCTTATCAGGAAAGTGCAAGGTATAAAATGAATTTTTAATTGATTCTATAACTAAACACAATGATGCATTTCTAAACATTCATATAGAAATTGAATATACTAATATTAATCAGAAGGTTTCGGAATAAAGAATAGCTATCCCTTTAACTTTAAAAAGTGTTTACTTTTGATGTTCCTTTTGACAAATTCTAGAAAATTTGAGAATGATTCCGAAAGAATAATTAAGATGTGGTAGCTTTTATCAAGGGATAATAAATAACTCTTGTATTTAAAAAAAAGTTTGAGAAAGAAATAGAAGCTGTCTGATCATTACATCAGAATAAATCTTTTAAAAGAGTTAATAGAAAGTAGCTTCCAAAGAAAATAATATAGCTTTAAATAACTTTTTTGATTAAATACTTTAATAAGTTATTTTGTTGACAGATAATTAAATAGCTATTCAATCGAAACATTTAATGATTTTGCAACCTTGATACTGCTGTAATCAATCGATTAAAACTTTAGTTAACGAAAAAGCATAAAAAACCCCTTCCAAATTTTATCTTTGGTTAGCAGGATTTATCTCTTGCTTTTAAAACTAAACTTATACAGTGTCGTACGTCATAATTTTACTTATTACACCTATGCTAGAAGCTAAAACTCCTGTTAATTCAGGACACTTATTACTCTGTGATATGCTCCAGCCCACTGATTTCGTATTAGTTCCATTTTCCAACCTATCGGAGAAACCTCACCACTATGTTTGCCTATTATTCCAAGGCTATAGCTACAATCCAACTTCTGAGCTGCTGTGACTTTTTTTATCAAGTCCTTCATTGACAGCTGTACACTCTTTTTCAAGAGAGGGTTTAGACTACAAATTTAAGAAAGTTAATGTGTGAAAACAAGAAAATCAGCATCTCAGATGAAAAAAATATAACTATTTTAGTTATGAATTTATAACCATTTTAGTTACGAAATAGTGATACAAACGTTTGTAAAAGATGGTACAATCATTAGTTTGATTTTATTTTAAGGATTAAGTTGTCCTTAGTTTAGGATTCATGTTCTAAGGAAAAAACTTAAATCATAAAACTTGTAATGAACATTTGGAGATGCTCCATAGATCCTCAACATTTGAATACTTATGTTTATTTTATCCATCTCTGGAATAACTAAAAATATATTATGAGATTAAAAAAATATTAAAAACAGTCTTTACAAATTTTTGTAAGATTGCCAACACTTACCAACAAATTATTCTTTTAAAAGGAAAATGAAAAGTTAATTGCAATATAAATAGCATTTTCAAAGTCTGTATAAAGTTTAACTAGAAAGATATTATTCTTTTTCTAAAAAATTAAATAGATCTTCAATTGAGACACCTAATGATTTTACAATTTTTAGCATGGTTGTAATTTTCATTTCTTGTTTCCCTTTCATGTACTTTCTTAGGTTCTCTACGTCTAAATCAGCATCATGCGCTACTATTCTAGTTTTTAATCCTTTTTCTTTTATAATTTCTGCAATACGTGTTCCTAAAAGAACAACTTCTTCATTTATTGCTGTTTTTCTAGCTCTTTTTTCCATTTAGGAAAATTACTTTCATGTGATTAAAAAAAAATGATTGCTATAATCATATTGTATACAACTGTTTTTTTTATATGTTTGTAAATAAATTAACAATTTGCTAGAAGTTAATTTGAATCACTGTAATAATTTAAAAATGATTTCTGCGGAAGTCTTAATCAACTAAATCTCTAGATAATGAAAAAAATCACACAATTAATTGCCATCACATTTTTAATACTTCACTCATGCTCAGGGGATGATAATAGCATACCAGTCGTAAAAGATGTTATTGAGTCTCCTTTCAATGTTAAATATGAAGTAGCTTTTTCAAGTGGTTTAAAGGAGAAAAGAAATTTTACAGTTATTGAATATGCTAGTGAAAATTCAGATAAAAAGTTTGCAATAAATAATAGAACTACAATTTCAGATTTGAGTAAAACTTGGACTCATAATTTTACCTATACAGGTGCTAAAAAACCAACGTACTTAGTAGTTAATACTAATATTGAGCCTGTTAGTGAAGGGAGTGTGCGATTTAAAATATATGTCAATAATAAATTGGTCGAAGATAAAACAATTACTGTAAACCCAAGAACAGATATTCTAGTTGAAAAATTCTTTGGAGCTTCACATTGGGTAAATAAAGAATAAGAAGTTTAAAATATATTATTTAAATAAATAAAGTAATTATAGAAGATAGTTTTATGACTGATAACTTTTTGACAATTGTTTTTATGAGTTCTCTTGTAGTGGCAATTTTAATATTTTTATTAAAAGGAAAAGATGAATCAAAAACTTTTGGATCAGTTGTTATAATAATAATTGTAGCACTCTTTTTACTAACTCTAATGTTCTTTGGGATTAAAAGTTTATTTTAGCTTCTCTTCTGATCTTAGGAGCGTATTTCCACTTCTCCTGCCTACGCACTAGGATAGTTTAGTTGGGTAATCTTCCATTCCCCAAACCCCAAGGATGCCCATTTTTTTAAAGAATTTTAAAAAGTTACATTGAGCAATATTCTTTAAAAAAAAGAGCCTTAAAAAGCTTCTAACTGCTAAATTATTTTTTTTATTTTTAAAAAAGACTACATGTAAAAAATTATAGGGTACTCCTGTCAAGACTCCCCCTAAGTTTTAGACAAGTTGAATGCTCCCCCTAGGAAGTTTCAATTAAAAAAATATTCAATAATCAGGTTTTTGTTTGCACACTATTTGCACGTACTATTTAAAAAAGAAATAAAGTAGCAATTTCAATAGCTCAGCTGGATAGAGCACCTGCCTTCTAAGCAGGCGGTCGAAGGTTCGAATCCTTCTGCGTTCACATCAAAAGCCACTCAAATCGAGTGGCTTTTTTGTTTGCATAAAAATGGTTTTTGATAACATAGCTCAGCTGGATAGAGCATCCCGATTTTTAATCGGGACGGTCGAAGGTTTGAATCCTTCTGCGTTCACATTAAAAGCCACTCAAATCGAGTGGCTTTTTTGTTTGCATAAAAATGGTTTTTTGATCACATAGTTCAGCTGGATAGAGCATCCCGATTTTTAATCGGGACGGTCGAAGGTTCAAATCCTTCTACGTTCACATCAAAAGCCACTCAAATCGAGAGGCTTTTTTGTTTTGGGTTATATTGGTTTTTGATAATTTCTTTCTGAAAAATTAATTATTCTTGATTTGAGCCATTTCTAGAAGTGCTTCCATTTTATTTGGCATAATGTAGAATACCAAATTTCTACTAATTGCCGATAGGTTTTCAAATGCAACAGCGCCCAAATAAGAATCTGCAAGATTAAAACTATTTACCTGCCAGTTTTTACTGTTTTTGATGAGGCTAAAATCAATTTTATGCTGTCCATCTAAACTCGGAATTTGTTTAAAATCTTCATCTATGCCTTTTCCTAACGCCTTTACAAAAGCTTCTTTGCGTGTCCAGGAAGTATAAAAAGCATGTTTTTTATCGGCAGCATTTTGAATCTGCAAAACTTGATTGTCGTCAAACACATCTGGAAGAAGACTTGTAAAATTGAAATCTTTAGACATATATTCAATATCTAATCCAACATTTTTGCGCGAAACTGCTATAGCTGCAAAGTCTTCAGAATGTGAGAGATTAAAAAACAACCAAGGATGTGAAGCCAAATATGGTTTTTTGTTAAATTGATAATCCAGATAAATATTCTTTACATTCAATTTGGTGTGAGCTGCTAAAACGAACTTTAAAATTGATCTGTATATAATGAATCTGCTTCGGTCTATTTCTTTAAAAAAACGTTGTGCTTTCTTAAGTTCTTTAGAAGTTAGAAACTGAGATAAATCAGATTTTAGTTCGATAAAATCAGGCAGATAGATGGTGTAAATGATTATTTCATCAGTATCTAATGGTGCGAGTTTACAAGGAATCAGTTTTATGTCCTTTATCGTTGAATATTCAATGACAGGTTTAAATGTTCTCATGTTTCTCATCTAAAATGTCCTGAAGTAAACGCGCTAATACTTTGTCATTTGGCGGTGCTACAATATCTAAATGATTACCAGAGATATTATGAATTGTAACGCCTCCTAATGCTGCTTTTTTCCATCCCAAATGTGTTGGGTCTAATTTGTAATTAGCGTCATCTTTTGATCGAAATAAATCAACTTCAATGTTTTGTGGTTTTAAGTGGTAACGGTCTACAATCTTTTTAACCATGCCATCGGCTTCTATAAATTGCTGAAGAGCTAATTCTTCCTGCTCAGTCATTTCTTTTTTCTTGCCAAAATGTCTTTGTAGAATGTATTCTTTTTTTCCATTGATACGCATTTTAAAAGCTTCCCAGCTCAATAACATTTCTTTTAAAAAATCCAGCCTTCTGTGTGTAATATCGAAGTATCTCACAAGTTGTTTTCGCCTGTAATTTCCATAATAATAAGAAGAATCAACATAAGAGTCGAGTAGTGCGGTCAAGCTTACTTTTTTTCCCTGTGCTTTCAATTGGCGTGTCATTTCAAAAGCAACAATACCTCCAAAAGAAAACCCTGCTAATGCGTATGGTCCTTTCGGGTTTACTTTTATGATTGCATCTATATAATGAGCAGCCATGGCTTCAATTGATTCGTACCATCCGTCAAAACCTTTAGGTTTAGTTCCTTGAATACCATAAATAGGCTGGTCTGGATCAAAATGTTTGCTTAAATTAATGAAATTTAAAACATTAAGTCCTGCTCCATGAACGATAAAAAGAGGCGCTTTGTTTCCCTGCGGTTTTATTGGAACCAGACAATCCGAATAAATTTCTGTGCCGGTGTTCAAAAGTTTTGCAAATTTTTCTACTGTCGAATATTTGAACAATGCTGATAAAGGAATTCGTTTACCGGTATGCTTTTCAATTTCAATCATAACCTTGACACCTTTGATTGAATGCCCGCCCATTTCGAAGAAATCACTAAAAATATCAATGTTTTCTATATTTAAGCTTTCTTTCCAAATGGTGGCAACTATATTTTCCTCTTCGGTTCGAGGAGCAGTATAAGTTACTTTTTTGTTTACTTTATATTGCGATAATGCTTTGCGATCGATTTTTCCATTAAGCGTTGTTGGTATTTTCTCGATTAAATTAAAATCATGCGGAATTAACTGCACGGGTAATCGTGAGGCTAAAGCTTCGCGCCATTGCGGTATCTGATTTTCTGCATTTTCTAAGCTGCTATCAGGTACTATATGTGCTATAAGAAAATTTTCATCGGCTAGTACGACTGCAGCTTTTATGCCGTCAAGTAATAACAAAGCTTGTTCGACTTCGCCGGGTTCAATACGGTGACCTCTAATTTTAACCTGCTGATCCAGGCGTCCTAAACATTCAATTTCATTGTTGGGAAGTATTTTTCCTAGATCTCCTGTGCGATAAATAACATCCTCTTTATTAGAAGAAAATCTGTTTTCAATAAATTTTTCAGATGTTAGCTCTGGTCTGTTCCAGTAACCTTTTGCAACGCCATCACCTCCAATAACAATTTCTCCGATATTTCCAGGTGCAGCAAGCTGACCATGTTCATCGATTAAATAAATTTGTGTGTTTCCAATTGGTTTTCCAATAGTTATTAATTTATCGTCAGCTTTTATTTGTTTTATAGAAGACCATATTGTGGTTTCTGTTGGGCCATAAACATTCCAAAGAGTATCACATTTAGATAAAAGTTCTTTGGCAAGATCTGCTGGCATTGCCTCACCGCCGCAAAGGGCTTTAAGTGGTAATTTATCGGACCAGCCAGAATCTAAAAGCATTGACCAGGTTGTTGGTGTTGCTTGTAAAAAATTAATATTTTCACGTTCTACTAATTCTAGTAAAAGTCTTCCATCTCTGGCTGTTTCATGATCGGCTATTATTAATGTCGCACCTTTAATAAGCGGGAGGTATAATTCTAAACCAGCAATATCAAAAGATATAGTGGTTATAGATAGTAATCTGTCATTTTCAGTAATGCCAGGTTCTAAAGCCATGCTGCAAAGAAAATTCACCAAATTTTTATGGGTAATAGGAACACCTTTTGGGTTACCAGTTGACCCAGAGGTATAAAGTACATACGCTATATTTTCTGGACTAACGGTTTCAGGAAGCGGTAATGTTGAATATTCATCTAATGAATCCATTGCATCTTCTATAAAAAGCGTTTGCGGCCATGATGGCAAAGAGGCGAACAATGTTTTACTGGTTAATAAAACTTTCGCACCCGAATCATTGAGCATGAATTCTAAACGTTCTTTAGGATATTCTGGGTCTAATGGTAAATAGGCGGCGCCGCATTCCATAATGGCTAATAATGTATAAACCAGTTCTGGACTTCTTGAAAAAGAAACCGCAATAAAATCACCTGATTCAACTCCTTGTGCTTTTAAATAATGCGCCAGCTGATTTACTTTTTTATGTAATTCCAGATAGGTCGTTTTAGAATCGTGAAATTCTAAAGCTATATTATCAGGAGTAATTTCTGCTTGTTTTCGAAGTAATTCAATTAAGGAAACGTTTGGATAAGGCATTTCGGTATTATTCAGCTCACTATAATCTGCTAAATAATTACCTCCTATAAAATTGGATAATGGATTATCTGCATTGTCTATGATTTTATGCAGAATTTCTTCAAATGATGCCATCATCTGAATTATAGTTTCTTCTTTGAATAATGTTGTATTATAAGACCATTGAAATGAAGGTCCATCTTTGGCTTTAAAAATATGCAGCTGAATTTCAAAAGTTCCAAATTGACGTGGATTTACTTTAAGTTCGTGCGAAAGACCTGCAAATGAAAATTCCTCTTCTATAGTTCGATTCATATCAACTGTAAGTATAACTGGAACTAGCGGAATTCTTGAAGGATCTCTGGCAATGGCAAAACTTTTTAATAAATGACCAAAACTAACCTGCTGATGTTCATAAGCATCAAACAATTGAGAATTTCTTTCTTTTAAATAATCTGAAAAACTAATTTCTGAGCTGATTTTACTTCTGAGCGGCAGCAGATTCACACAATCGCCAATCAATTGGCGCATGTCGTATAGTGTATTTCCCGAAGAAGGAAATCCTACGACTAAATCATGCTGGCCAGTAATTTTACATAAGAATACTTCAAATGCTGAAAGCAGTGTGGTAACCAAACTACAACCGGCACTTATTCCTATATTCTTTAATTTATTTATAATAGTTTCATCTAAAGGAAAATCAATACGGCTGCTGTTATAGGTTCGCAATGGAGGTCTTTCGAAATCTAATGGCAGTTCAATTGTAGGAACCGATTCTTTATAAATATTAATCCAAAAATTTTCTAAAGACTTATATTCACTGCTTTCCATAAACGAATTTATTCTTTCGGCAAATTCGCTAAAAAGTTCAGGTTCTGGTAGTTTTGGTTCTTTGTTTTCGAGATATGCAGAATAAATTGTACCCAGTTCTTCTAGTATTATGTCAATACTTAATCCGTCGCCAATTATATGATGGATTGTTAAGGTTACGAGATATTCAAAATCATCGATTTTAAGTAAATTAACCCTAAATAGAGGACCGTTGACAAGATCAAAAAGAGCATTTACTTCTTCTTTTACTAAATTATCTGTGGATAGTTCTTTTTCAATCGCTGAGAGGTTAGAAAAATCATTATGAGAGATTTCAAAGTTGACATAGCTGTAAATGCACATAAAGCGGCCATCTGGACTAAATGTTGCTCTCAAACCTTCATGACGCTGCACTAAAGTTTGAACGGTCTTCTCAAATTTATCTATTACTAAATTGCCTTTCAGTTTAATAGATACAGACAAGTTGTAAGCTTTATTGGCATCACCTCCGCCAAAAATACAATCTGTCCATATTTCTTGCTGCGAATTTGTGGTGTAAATTACGCGTTCAATTTCAGGTGAAAATGGATTAAATTGAATTTCAGTTTCAGTTTCAGTTTCCATTTCTGTTTGTATTTGAGGTTGATTTTTCATTACTACTCTGTTTTAAAGGTAATTGTGCAGTTTTAAATAGATAATTTAAGATGCTAATTACTAGTTATTTCTTATCTGTTTCTTATAACTTGATCTTCACAAAATTTCCATTTTGAGTAGGATCTTGTATAAACCATGCCGGATTTCCGTTTTCATCCCGTCCCAGTTTACTGCCTTGAACAGGAGGTTCATTTGCCATTATTGTATACTTTTTTTCAGCAGTATTATTTTCATTTGAATGGTGATTATTGAGTTTTGAAATTTCAAAAGACTTTTCTTTTTTATGAACCCCATTCGTTCCATTTGTTTCGTTTCCATTTTTAGTATTCAATTTAACCGTGTCAAAATGTTCTGCTTTTAGATGGGTAAACGAAGGATTTCCGTTTGTAGAAGAGCTCTGATAATTTTGTAACTGATCTACTTTCTGACTCAAAAGATGAATTTGCTGTACAATTTGTTCTAACGAAATTTGATTTTGATTGGAAGATAATTGTATGTCATTTGAAGAAATATTTGGTTTAATAGTTTGGTCAGAGCCTATTTCAATTTGCTTATTATTACTATTGATTGAATGCTCTTCGGGTAAATTAAGTTCTATATAATCGGCTAATAATGATGGCGTTGAATAATTTTCGTTAAGCTGTCTAAATGTGATTGGTAAATCAAACTCTTTTTTCAATTTTCCTGATAACTGAGTAAGTGATAAAGAATCTAATCCCAATTCTAAAAAGCTGTACGACGCTGAATCTGAATCGTATGTTATGCCTGATGCATTTTTAATAATCTCTGAAATTTTAAAGAGAATAGATTCTTTTTTAGAATCATTTGACGAATTGTTTATGTTATCAGATTCTATTGAAATTGCAGGTATTTCTTCTTGAATTATTGATTTTTTGACTATTGTTTCAATTGTACCTAAAGGTTCAATCCAGCAAGGTTTGCGATCAAAAACATAACTAGGTAATTCTATTTTTTGTCTTTGCTGTTCCTTGTAAAAAGCTTTCCAGTCTGGGTTTATACCTCTCAACCATAAATCGCCTAAAGTATTTAATATTGTAGCGTATTCATTTTCCTCTTCGTCTTTTGGAAAAGTCAAACTAGGAAAAGCAGCGATGATTTTTCCCGCAGCCTGTTGACGTGCGAGAGTTGTTAAGGTTTGTCCAGGACCAATTTCTAGTAAAATAAAATCATCTAACTCGAATGCTGTATTCATAGCATCGGCAAATCGAACTGTGTTTTTTAATTGATTAACCCAATACATTGAATTTGTCGCTTCTGTATCTGTAAGCCAAGTTCCTGTTGCTGTTGAAATAATTGGCAGGCGAGGAATGTTTAATTTTATTTTTTCTATTTCATTCTTGAAGTTGTCTAAAATCGGTTCCATCATGAAAGAATGAAATGCATGACTTGTATTAAGCAACTTGTTCGGAATTTCTTGAGCATCAAGTTCCTGATTAAAAGCAGCAATGTCTTCTTTCTTACCCGAAACAACACAAAACTGATTTGCATTTATGGCAGCAACAGAAAGTGTATCAGGAATCAGTTCATTTAATTTATCAATAGATACTCGAACAATAAGCATAGAGCCGCCGGGAAGTTCGCTTATTAATCTTCCTCTTACGGCAACTATGTGTAATGCATCTTTCAAACTTAGTATTCCTGCTAAATGTGCAGCTGCAAATTCGCCAATACTATGACCGCAGAGAAAAGTTGGTTTTATTCCCCAGCTTAGCCACAATTGCGATAATGCATATTCTGTGACAAATAAAGAAGGCTGTGTTAAACGAGTATCTTTTAGAAGTTCCTCGGCTTCGTTCGATTTAATCTGTGGATAAATTATATCACGTATATCTAGCTGCAACTCGTCCATTAAAAGCTCGGCGCATTTGTCTACAGCGTCACGATATACTTTTTCATTGTTATAAAGTGTTTTACCCATTTTTACATATTGGGAACCTTGACCAGGAAAAAGAAATCCAATTTCGTTAGGGACACTTTTTAATAAAGAGGTTTTAGAACTTTTTGTTTTTAGGCAAAGTAATTTTTCGGCAGCACTTTTTGTAGAATCTGCTATTAAAAAACTTCTATGGTTAAAGTCATCTCTCGTTACATTCAAAGAATAAGAAATGTCCGCTAAAGGAATTTCTTTTGATTTGTCAATAAAATGTCCCAGCGCATTTTCATAACCCAATAAACTGTTTTGGCTTTTTGCAGACCACATTAATATTTCAAGTGGTCTTCCAGCTGAGGATATTAAAGGTTTCGCTTCATATTCTTCAACAATGGCATGAACATTTGTACTGCCAATTCCAAAAGAACTTACGCCGGCTCTTCTTATACTGTCTGCTTTCCAATCAATTAATTTATTATTGATGTAAAAAGGACTATTGTCAAAATCGATATTCGGATTTGGTTTAGTAAAATTAACCATAGGCGGTATTTGCTTATAGCGCATTGCCAATAATACTTTGATTAAGCCCGCAACTCCGGCCGCAGCTGTAGTGTGACCCATGTTGCTTTTAATAGAACCTAATGCGCAATAATTATTTTTTTCTTGTCTGCCGTAAGCAATTTTAAGTCCTTCTATTTCTATTGGATCACCAATTGGAGTTGCAGTACCATGCGCTTCCATATAACTAATTGTTGAAGGTGATATTTGAGCATCATTAAAAGCATTAATTATTGCTCCTGCTTGACCTTTTGGACTTGGTGCCATAAAACTGCCTTTGTCTCCTCCGTCATTATTTACGCCAACTCCTTTAATTACACCATATATAATATCGCCATCTTTTTCAGCTTCTTCTAATCTTTTAAGTACAACTACTCCGGCGCCGTCACTAAAAACAGTACCTTTTCCAGAAGCATCAAAAGATCGGGTAGAACCGTCGGGGCTTTTAATAAATCCATCATCGTAAAGGTGACCGCTATTAATAGGTGCAGTAACACTAGATCCTCCTGCAAGAGCTAGATCGCACATGCCAGTTCGTATGGCTTTTACGGCTTCCGCAACTGCTAATAAAGATGTGGAACATGCGGAATGTACACTAACAGATGGTCCTTTTAAATTTAAATGATAAGAAGTACGCGGTGCAATAAAATCTTTTCCGTTTACGGTATAGATCTGTAATTCACCAATTGAGCTTTTTAGTTCTTTGTTGTTAAAGATATTGTTTTCGTAATACGAATTGATTTCACTGCCAGAATATACCCCAATGCTTCCTTTATAATGTTTCGGAAGATGCCCGGCTTGTTCCAGCGCTTCAAATGATATTTCTAAAAATATTCGGATTTGAGGATCCATTGCTGCGGCAAGCTGCGGATTTAATCCGAAGAAATTAGCATCAAATGTTTTAGCTGAAGGCAGAATTCCTCTAGCGCCTATATAAAGCGGATCTTTACGAAGACTTTCGGGTAAGCTGCTGTCTAATTCCTCTTTTGTAAATAATGAAATTGTTTCTTTTCCATCTCTTAGGTTTTCCCACAATTCGTCTATGGTGTCAGAACCAGGAAATCTTCCAGCCATCCCAATTATTGCTATGTCTGGAGAAGTTGTTTTATTAGTTTCCTTAAATTTAAATAAGTCTTCGTTGGCAGTATCGCTGTTATTTTCTTCTAAAATAGCTACAAGTTCTCGAATTGTTGGATGAATATAAATTTTGGAAACAGGTACATCTTTCGATAATTGCTGTTTCATTAATGTAGTTACTTTTTGTGCTAATACAGAGCTGCCACCCATATCGAAAAAGTCATCATCGATTCCAATACTTGATATTTTCAATTCTTCGCTCCAGATTTTTGCAATATCTTTTTCTAATTGTGTGTTTGGTTTCTTAAAAAGAGGAGCAGAGTCTGGTCTATTATATTCAGGAACGGGTAAATTCTTTTTGTCAATTTTTCCATTTGGAGTTATCGGGAAATCATCAACCCAAATGTATTTAGAGGGTAGCAATATTTCTGGTAAAACTTTTGAAAGCGCTTCGTGTATTTGTTTTTCATCTTGTATTTGTTCACTAGATTTTAAATAAGCCACAATTTTGTCTTCATTACCAAAGTGATTGCTGACAATTACTGCAGATTGTTTTATGCCAGATAACGTATTTAATGTAGCTTCTATTTCGCCTAACTCAATGCGGTGGCCTCTAATTTTTACTTGATGATCTATACGTCCTAAACATTGAAACTCTCCATTTGGTAAAATTTTACCTAAATCTCCCGTACGATACAAAATCGAATCTGGGTCATTAGAAAACGGATTTGTAATGAATTTTTCGGCTGTAAGTTCTGGACGTTTCCAGTAACCTTCTGCGACTCCGTCTCCGCCAATAACTATTTCTCCAATTGCTCCTGTTGTAACAATTTGACGCTGTTCATCTAATAAATAGATTTGTGTGTTTGCTATTGGCAGTCCAATTGTTATTAATGCATCATCAGCTTGAATTTGCTTTACAGCAGACCAGATTGTAGTTTCTGTTGGGCCATACATATTCCAAAGAGAATTGCATCTCGAAGTTAGCTGGCGGGCAAGGTTCAAAGGCAGAGCTTCGCCGCCGCAAAGTGCTTTTAAAGCAAGCGGAGTTTCCCAGCCAGAATCAAGCAGCAACTGCCAAGTAGTTGGTGTAGCTTGAAGTATTGTAATTTGTTTCTTTTGCAAAAGATTCAATAATAACTGTCCGTCACGAGTAGTTTCATGATCTGCAAAAACGACAGCGGCACCTTTTATTAAAGGAAGAAATAATTCTAATCCAGCAATATCAAATGAAATAGTGGTAATAGACAATAGTTTATCTTCTGCATTTATGCCTGGTTCAATCGCCATGCTGAAAAGAAAGTTCACTAAGTTTTTGTGGGTTACAGTTACACCTTTAGGTTTTCCGGTAGATCCAGAAGTATACATCATATAAGCAACTGCTTTTGGATCGACTGAAATAGAAAGCGGTTCTACAGCAAATTGTTCTAATGAAGCCAATACATCTTCGATCACTATATTTTTGGATGAATTTGGCAGCGAGCCTGAAAGTGCTTTTGTGGTTAGCAGAAAACTAGCTTTAGAATCTTCGAGCATAAATTCCAAACGTTCAGCGGGAAATTTTGGATCTAAAGGCAAATAGGCAGCTCCACATTGTAAAATTGCCAAAAGAGAAGCAATTAAATTTGGGCTTCGATCCATAGACACAGCAACAATTTGTCCAGAAGATAAACCTTGAGCAGCAAAATAATGAGCTATTTGGTTTACTGTTTTTGCTAATGCGCTGTAGGTAATCTTTTCGTTTTCGAATTCAAGTGCTATTGAATTGGGAGATACTTCAGCTTGTTGTGCAAAAAGCTCGTGCAGCGGACGGTTTGGATATTCCATTTGTGTCCCTTTTATTCCTTTTTCTAAACTATTGTTGTTAGGTCTTTTCATTTTAAATTATATTAAAATTAAAGTTTGAGCAAAATAATATGATAATATTAGCGTTGGGACTAAAAGAACAGAATTTAATTTATTGGCTTACAGTTTATTAGTAGGAAAAGATTACATTTTTTTTATTTGCATTTCTGCTTGGTTAGTAAATAGATGTAAGAATTTTGATTGGTTTTAGCCTAAATATTGTCTTTATATTAAAATAGTATTTACAGCTTATTATTCAATAAGTTGATCAAAAAAAGGAAAAATATTTCATTAATACTTGCATTTTCTATATAAAGCTATTATTATCGATGAAAAGCATTTTTTAAATTAAAGAAGACATAATTTATCAAAAATTGATGATAGCCTTTCATCGTTATTTTTCATTTTTTAACATCCTTTTTGTGTCAAATTCTTAAATTTTAAAAAGGAATATGATTTAGGTTAATTTTTTCCTTTGAAAAAAAAATATTTTGGAGTTAATCCATTTATTAAAAGAAATAATTAATTTTATGTTTTTGATTAAGTGATTTAAAATCAAATAGATATATGTTAATTAAATGAATTATGTTTATTTGCATGCCTAATAAATGTGAATTATAAATTATATAGACAGCTGTATTGAAGATTAGATAAAACTGATGTTCTGATATAATTTATACAATATTGCAGCGTTATTTCATAGATAACATTCGTTTCTATTGCGAGCCAAAAACATTTAATCTTAATTGTTTCGTGTAGTTAAATTTATTTTCCCAAATTGTTTTGTTAACCATCAAATTAATTTTTTTAACTTTTTCAATGTAAGTAAAAAGTCATTAAAATACTACATTTGGTGCGTTTAATCGGAATTAAATTTAATTATATCGATTAATTTTTGAAATTAAATATTTTTGCAGTATAAACAAAATATAGGATATAAACTGTGAAGTATTTAAGAGCGAAATATACTAACCTACACATAATTGCACTATTTTTCATTCCTTTTTTAGGAATTAGTCAAAGTACGCCGGCCAACGATATTATGGAAACCATAATTACATCTGGAAGTAATGCGACTGGAAGTTCTGGAACCGTTACCTACTCAATTGGACAAGTATTTTACACTTATATAGGAGAAGAATCTGTATATAATGTTGCTCAAGGAATACAGCATCAAGAAAAAGATGCCAATTTAGGCACTCCAGAAGTTGACAAACCTACAACAGAAATATTCGTTTTCCCAAATCCAACAATAGATTTTGTTACCGTAAGCATGACCGGATTAGAGATGGAAAGCGGTCAAAGGTCCTACAAGCTTTATGATATTCAAGGCAGACTTTTAAAACAAAATACAATTAATCAAACTGAAGCGCAAGTCAGCTTTAGTTATCTAAGTCCATCTATTTATATACTTGTGGTGTATAATGACAACAAAATTTTGAAATCTTTTAAAATAATAAAAAACTAAAAAAATAAAAAGAGAATGAAACTGGCATATACCCTTTTATTATTATTTGTGACTGTTACGCTTAAGGTATTTGCACAATCACCTGAGAAAATGAGCTACCAGGCAATTGTTCGAGCCCAAGATAATAGTTTGGTTGTTAATTCGAGAGTCAGCCTTCGAATTATTGTGCATCAAGGCACTGCAACAGGAACTAATGTTTATCTGGAAACACATTCTGTTACTACAAATGCAAATGGTCTGGTTTCTCTTGAAATTGGTACAGGAACAATTGGTACAGGAGATTTTAGTAAAATCGCTTGGGATAAAGGACCTTATTTTATAGAAACTCAAGTAGACGTTAAGGGAGGATCTAATTACAATATTACGGGAGTTACCCAGCTTTTGAGCGTACCTTATGCTTTGTACGCAAAAACAGCAGGAGGAACATCAAGTACTCCATTTAGATCAGCAATCGTTTCATTTACTTCATCCAGAAACATTGCGGCTGGAGATGTAAACAATACAATAGAATGTACGGCTTCATCTACATTAACGCTGACTTCTGACTTTGGAAGCATGGCAATTGGTGAAACTATTAATCTAGAAGCACATAATGGTGCGGTGTTAACAATACAAGCGGCTTCTGGTGTAACAATTAATTATAATGCAGCTGGAAGCGGAAAGTTTACTAGTACTGCTGGAAATGTAAGGTTTGGATTTCTTAGAAAAACAGGCACAAATTCCTATATTATATCGGGACAATGAAACATCTAATTTACTTTTTACTCCTTTCAACTGCAGTTTTTTCACAAAACTATCATTATGCAATTGATGAGGCGCCGGTTAAAACTCCAGAAACTCCAGTTGTTAATAATCAGCAGGAAGAAAATGACTATTTTAATGCTTATTTATTACCAGTTACCCAAAAAGCAACTCTTCAGCAGGCTTTAGACAAATATGGTTCAGTAAGATTAGAAAAGGGAGATTATTCTGGCGTGGACATTGTCATGAAAAGTAATCAAAAATTATACGGACATCCGTCTTTAAATTTGTTTTCTAATATTACAATAGCCGCAGGAAGTACTGGTGTTGTTATAGAATACCTGCTTCCAGCCGATAAGACAATCACGCTTCAGGCAGGAGGAGTAATTTCTAATTGCACTTTAAAATCAATTAAATGGGCAACTTTAAAAGCTACAAATGCAACGTTTGAAAATAACTCATTTATAAATTTTGGAGGTCCTATATTAGTAGACTGTAGTCAGTCGGGTTATTTTAGAAACAATAAATTTATAAAGCATCAATCTGGCGGAGTAGCTACAGTTCTTACTATGAAAGGAAATTCAACAACTCCTAGTTATGGTAATGTACATTTGCATACTAACTTTTTGACGCCTCACGCCAATACAACAGAAATGGATAATTTAAAGTCTGCTACATTTGTTGGTATCGATGCTGAGGGATGGAACCTTGAAGGAAAGGGAACTTTTGCAATGTTTAAGGCCAGCAATATGGGGAATGTTAAAATTACCGACTTAGGTGGTGGTAATAATTATTCTGCAGTTCGTACAGGAGCTTTTGATATTGATGCTGCCAACGTTTCGATATTGAATAAAAAACTTACCACAGAATTTGATGTAATCTCAGCAAGAACCAATATGACTATGATAGGTGCTGTAGGAGGATACAAAAGAGGAAGCGGAACTGTAACAGGATATGATCTCTGGGGAAATGTCGATACGAGTAATTCTATAAAATATAATGGTGTTGAACAAACAGCAGCAATTGGCAATTCGACGGTAATTTCAAATTTAAGCAGTTCTATTTTAGGAACAAAATACACAGCGTGGGCTCGACCAAACTGGGAAACTTTACCAGATCCGCTGGGTGCAAATTGGAGAAACGACAGAAATGGTAAACCCGATAGTACAACCTATATTCAGAACTTAATTAATAATGCAGGAATCGCAGAACTTCCAGAAGGTGTTTTTTATATTAGTTCAACTTTAAAAATTCCTCTTGACAAACTTCACGGTATTACAGGAAAAGGTACTGGTAAAACAGTTATTGTTGGTTTAAAAGACGATTTTCCTTTAATATCACTTACAGGCGGTCAGGATGCTAATTTTGTATTAGCACATTTAACGCTTCAAGGTGGAAGTACAGGCGTTTATTCGTCACAAAACTACGGAACACAGCACATGGCTTATGTGTGGCTGAAATATGTAGTGTTTAGAGATCAGACCAATGGAATTCATCTGGATAAAATGATGGGATTTGATAATAATTTCCTAGACAATATTTCTTTTGTAAACTGCGGAAAAGGTTTCTTTCAAGATCCTCTTGCAGGTGGTGTTTCTGACAATTCTAGCTTTGTTGACAAAACAATGTTTTACAGAAGCCAGTTTATTAATTGTACCACAGCCATTTCTATGCTAGCAACAAGGGCAGATAATTTAAATGCCTGGGTAAATTGTAAATTTAGCGGCGGACAAAATGCACTTGCTTTAGCCTCGAACAATTATCCGCTGGTTGCCAATAGTGATTTTACGGGCTACACAGGAAATTACACTATCAGCAGTGGAGAGATTTCTTTGTACAGTGTTAATTTTTCTGGTAATTCAAATACAAAATCAACCATTAAAGCTATTACAACCTTTATAGAAGGCTGTAATTTCTCTGATGCTGCTCCAATATTTTCATCTGTTTTATACAACCCGGTGTATGCAAGTATATTAAACTCGACAATTACAAGTAATGTAACTGCTCTTGCGGTTGATGGAGATTGGAATAGTAAATACTCCGCTATATTTATGAATAACGATTTTAAGTCAAACTCAGCGCTTAGTAAATTGTTAGTCAATGTAAAAGAAGGAGTGTCAACTGTAATTATCAATACAACTTCTAATCCTTATCCGCAGTTTCTGGTAACTCAATAAGCATAATATTTTATAACTCCATCCGTTAACTATTAAAAAAGCTTTTAAAGCCGACATTAATAGTTAACGGATTTTTTTGTTTGAACTCTTCATCAGAATCTTCTGATTTCTCTTTTTCAATGTAACTATGCAGCAATTACGTTCCTGAAGTGCGTAGAATTACGTGATTATTATCTTATAAAATAAGGATTTTTGAATATTAGGAAGCACTTTTTGGAGCCTTAAAATGTAACATGTTGTATTTTATCGGATTTTAAAATACGTTGAACAGATTTATTATTAAATAGTCGAAACATTATATATTTTTGATCAAAATTTAAAATGAATGATAAAGAAAAACCGTCATTTAGCTTTAAACCTTATTAATAATTGAATAGTTGTCGTAAAAATGTGTTTTTTTTACAAATAAGACAAAAATAACGAATGACTTACTGTCAAGATTTAGTAATAGTTCTAACAGTAACTTCAAATAAGATTATTTATATTTTTTATTTTTTACTTTTTATGAAATACAGTGTATACGAAAATATTAGAAAGATAAGAGAATTAAAAAATTTCACTAGGGAATATGTAGCTGCTGAATTAAAAATGAGTACCAGCGGTTATGGCAAAATTGAAAGAGGCGATGTTGATTTAACGGTCTCTAAATTAATCGAAATTTCAAAAGTTTTAGAGGTCTCAATAGAGTTCATATTTAAATTTGATGTATCCATTTTTTTTAGTGAAACGAGATAGAATACCCATCGCAATTAATTATTAATCAAACTTTAACCAATTAGAATTAGTAATAAAAAATACGATTATGGAAAATTACTATTTAAAAATTAGAGAGTATCGGTTGCAAAATAATCACACCCCCGAGTATGTTGCAATTCAAATGGAAATTAGTGTCAAAAAGTACGAAAAAATCGAACAAGGAATGGTCGATCTTAAACTATCAAAGCTAGACCAATTAGTAAAGATTTTAGGAATCAAAAAAAGCCAGATTTTTCAATTAGATAATTAATTTTCAAAACGCAATCTTCATTTTGAAATTTTAAAAAAGAGTTTACTTAAGATCATCAGGGATATCTTAAAAAACTCTTTTTTCGTTTTATGATTTATGCTTTACTTTTAAAACGTACCCTAAAGATTCTAGAATTAAAACATAATGCGTTTTTGTAATGTCTTTTACCACTGCATTTTGATCGCAGAAAGGGCCAGAATTCAAATGAATTTTATCTCCAATTTGGTATTGCATAACAGATATTTCTGAAGCTGTGTCTCCAGTATTAAGCCATTCTTTAATAGTCTCAATTTCTTGATCCTTTACAATAGCATGTCTTCCAAGCCAGAATAAAAATCGCACTACTCCAGGAGAATGAAATACTAAGTTTCTATCTTTTTCTGCTAATTGTACAAATATGTAATGATTAAACAATGGCACTTCTACCTTTATTTTCCTATCTGATCTTTGTTGAATTTTTTTAATCACAGGACAATAACAATTGATATTAAACTTAGTTAATTGTTCTGCGGCTCTTTTTTCCCATTTAGGTTTTGTGTATACTACATACCATTTCATAATCCTTAATTTATTGTATTTGTAAATTAGTTGTTTAAAATAGCTTAAGCCGTTATATTGGTAATTCTCTTTTAATGGATAATAGTCTATACATTGATTGGTGTAAGCCAAATGTTTTCCATTAAATTATATGCTGCAGTATCTGGAAACCATCATTAAGATATGATATGGTTTTGTATACAAACTAAGATGTAAATTTAATTCGAGGACACTAAAATCACTGATGGTTTTTATGCTAAAATTTCCTTATTAAGGACATTTAGCAACAAAAACGAAATTTCTCATCAGCCGTATTATCATAATTTTATCTTAAATTATTGTTCTAGACAAATTGATATTATTTGATTTTGTTTTCGAGCTTTTTAATGCAGAAATAAAATTTTTTTGATATTAATATAGGAGCAAAATTTTAAAAGTTTTTTTACCATTTATTTTTTCTTTTTTGAGTAGTTAGAGTGTAACTATTCACGGGGAACCCTTATTCAAAATTTTAAAAAAACCGTTGAAACCCCAATAAAACGGTCTATTTTTTTACCCGACAATTCTACATTAACAAACATATTTTTTAATTTAAAACATTAAGCAGATGAGAACTGGAATAACATTTAGTGCTTTTGATTTGTTACATGCAGGGCACGTTAAAATGCTTGAAGAAGCAAAACAACATTGTGATTATTTAATTGTTGGTCTACAAACAGATCCAACATTAGATCGCCCGACAAAAAATAAACCAACACAAACTGTAGTAGAGCGTTACATACAGTTAAAAGCGTGTAAGTTTGTTGATGAAATTGTTCCGTACGCTACAGAACAAGACTTAGAAGACATTCTAAAATCTTTTACTCTCGATGTGCGCATTGTAGGTGACGAATACAAAGACAGAGATTTTACCGGCAGGACCTATTGTGAAGAAAAAGGAATCGAATTGTATTTTAATACCAGAGACCACCGTTTTTCGAGCACTAACCTTCGTAATGAAGTGTATCAAAAAGAAATTTTAATGCACTCTAATGGCAATTAGTTCTGTAACACATGTTGTTTTAACTGGCGGAATTGGCAGCAGGTTGTGGCCTCTTTCCAGAAAAACACTGCCTAAACAATATCTGGAACTTTTTGACGGTGAGTCGCTTTTCGAAAAAACGGTGGCCCGCAATCAAAATGTTTCAAACAAAATGATAGTAGTAGGAAATATTGAAAATTACAAAATGAGTAATCTCATTATGTCTAAATTCAATAGACCTTTTACTCATATTATAGAGGCAGTTCCCCGAAACACAGCTGCGGCAATTGCGTTTGCAGCTTTTGCATCAAAGCCAGAAGATGTTTTATTGATTACACCATCGGATCATATTATAGATGGCGAAGATTCATATCCAGCTGCTTTACAACAAGCAATTGCATTAGCCAATCAGGATTATCTAGTAACCTTTGGAATAAAACCAGCAAAACCAGAAACGGGCTACGGCTATATCGAATTTGAAGGTGAAAATGTAATTGCATTTCATGAAAAACCAAATTTAGAAACAGCAAAAATGTATCTGAAAAATGGAAATTATTTCTGGAATAGCGGTCTTTTTTGTTTTAAAGCTGGAAAGTTTTTAAGCGAACTTGAAAAGCAGGAACCAGAAGTTTATTGGGCATCAAAAGCAGTTTGGGAATCTAATAAAGATGGTTTTTTGGATTATGAATTATCACTTGCTATTCCTTCCATAAGCATTGATTATGCCGTTATGGAGCGAAGTAAAGATATAAAAGTAGTTCCGGCTCAGTTCGAATGGTCAGATTTGGGTTCTTTTGAATCGGTTTATGATTATTTGGTTGAGAAAGATCATCCAATAGATGTCAACAGAAATATTGTAATAGGAACTTCAATGCATACCACTTTTATTGGGGTTAAAAATTGCATTTTGATTTACACTGCCGATGCTTTAATGGTTTTGCAAAAAGAAAATTCGCAGGAAGTAAAACAAGTTTACCAGCAATTAGAATCAATTGCTTCTCCATTATTATAAAATAAAACTCTTAAAAGAATCAATAAAAAAGAGCCTGATATGATTGATAAAAATGCTGCAATATATATTGCTGGACATAAGGGAATGGTAGGAAGTGCCATTTGGAGAACCTTGACTGCAAAAGGTTATCATAATCTTATTGGAGCTTCAAGTACAGAAGTGGATTTAAGAGAACAAGACTCAGTTCGTGATTTTCTAGGAGAAATTAAACCAGACGTTATTATAGATGCTGCTGCAAAAGTGGGCGGAATTTTGGCTAATAATGATTATCCGTATCAGTTTTTAATGGAAAACATGCAAATTCAAAACAACTTGATTAGCGAAGCGCATAATTTGGGCGTAAGCAAATTTATCTTTTTAGGAAGTTCATGTATTTATCCAAAATTAGCAATACAGCCATTAAAAGAAGAGTATCTGCTAACAGCATCTTTAGAAAGTACCAACGAATGGTATGCTTTGGCTAAAATTAGTGGCGTAAAATTATGCCAAGCAATACGCAAGCAGTTTAAAAAAGATTTTGTCAGTTTGATGCCGACAAACTTATACGGCATTCACGACAATTTTGATTTGAACAGCTCTCACGTTCTGCCAGCTATGATTCGCAAATTTCATGAAGCTAAAGAAAATAATAATGCGTCTGTAATACTTTGGGGAACTGGTAAACCCATGCGCGAATTTCTGTTTGTAGATGATATGGCAGAAGCCGTAGTTTTTGCTGTAGAAAATCAGCTTCCAGGATATTTGTACAACGTAGGAACAGGAGAAGATTTAACTATTAAAGATCTGGCTGTTACGATACAAAAGATTGTGGGTCATACCGGAGATATTATTTGGGATGAAAGCAAACCTGACGGCACTCCGCGAAAATTAATGGATGTTTCTAAAATGCATAATATTGGCTGGAAACACCAAGTGAACTTAGAAGAAGGAATCCAAAAAACCTACAATTGGTTTCTAGAAAACATTGAAAACTTAAAAGAAAAGATTTACTAATCAGTCCATTCTTTTAATCTGGAAATCTCTCCCCAAAAACTTTACAAATAAGACTTTATCAAACATTGCAACATTGCAGCATAATGCCTTTGTGCCTTATAATTACATTATGAATCTATTAAAAAAAACAGCCTTCATTACAGGAGTGACAGGACAAGACGGAGCCTATTTAAGTGAATTTTTATTAGAAAAAGGCTATATAGTACACGGATTAAAAAGACGTTCGTCTTCATTTAATACCGATCGAATTGACCATTTATACCAAGATCCTCATATAGAAAACAGAAATTTTATTCTGCATTATGGAGATATGACCGACAGTACAAATTTGACGCGTTTGATTCAGGAAATTCAACCTGATGAAATCTATAATTTGGCTGCTATGAGTCATGTGGCAGTTTCTTTTGAAACTCCTGAATATACAGGAAATGTTGATGCCTTGGGAACTCTGCGACTTTTGGATGCCGTTCGTTTGCTGGGATTAGAAAACAAAACTCGAATCTATCAAGCTTCAACTTCGGAGTTGTATGGAAAAGTACAAGAAGTACCACAGTCAGAAACAACACCTTTTTATCCAAGATCACCTTATGCAGTAGCCAAAATGTACGCTTACTGGATCACGGTAAATTACAGAGAAGCTTACGGAATGTACGCCTGCAATGGTATTTTGTTCAATCATGAATCTCCTATTCGTGGAGAAACTTTTGTAACACGTAAAATTACCAGAGCAACTTCAAGAATTGCGTTGGGATTGCAGGATAAACTTTATTTAGGAAATCTAGATGCCCAAAGAGATTGGGGACATGCCAAAGATTATGTGCGAATGATGTGGATGATTTTGCAGACAGAAGAAGCTGAAGACTGGGTAATTGCTACAGGAAAAACTACCCGTGTTCGTGAATTTGTCCGAATGAGTTTTGCTGAAGTAGGTATTGAATTAGAGTTTAGAGGCAGAGGAATAGATGAAAAAGGATATATAGCTTCTTGCAGTAATCCAGATTATCAGCTTCCAATTGGGAAAGAAGTATTGGCAGTAGATCCAGAATATTTTAGACCAACAGAAGTAGATTTACTAATAGGTGATCCTACAAAAGCTAAAAAGAAACTAGGCTGGGAATGCCAATATGAGTTATCTGAATTAGTACAGGAAATGATGCAGTCTGATATAAAATTAATGAGAAAAGAGCAGCTTTTAAAAGAATGCGGTTTTTCGATAATGAATTACTTCGAATAACTAACTGGTTTCCAAAAACGAAATTATTCGCCTCCCAAAAAAGATATTTAAATGAAAATCAAAAATATTTGCTGCTTAGGTGCTGGTTATGTAGGTGGTCCTACAATGTCTGTTATTGCATTGAAATGTCCAGAAATTAAAGTAACTGTTGTCGATTTAAATAAAAGCCGTATTGCGGCATGGAATGATGAAAATTTAGACAATCTTCCTGTGTATGAACCTGGACTTGCAGATGTTGTTCGTGAAGCGAGAGGACGTAATTTGTTTTTTTCTACAGAAGTAGACAGTGCCATCGAAGCTGCCGATATGATTTTTATAGCTGTAAACACACCAACAAAAAATTATGGAGAAGGCAAAGGAATGGCAGCTGACTTAAAATTTGTTGAGTTATGCGCCAGACAAATAGCCAGAATAGCGAAGAACGATAAAATTATAGTCGAAAAATCGACACTTCCGGTTAGAACAGCAGAGACTTTGCAGACTATTCTAGATCATACTGGAAACGGATTTAAATTTGAAGTTCTTTCTAATCCTGAATTTTTGGCAGAAGGAACAGCAATCAATGATTTATTAAATGCCGACCGTGTTTTAATTGGAGGAAACCAAACAGAAAGCGGTCAAAAAGCTATTCAATCTTTAGTCGATATTTATGCACATTGGTTGTCTCCAGAACAGATTTTAACTACGAATGTTTGGTCTTCAGAATTATCAAAATTAACGGCCAATGCATTTTTAGCACAGAGAATTTCTTCTATTAATGCCTTGTCCGCTTTATGCGAAGTTACAGAAGCAGATGTTGATGAGGTTGCATCTGCAATTGGAACTGACAGTAGAATTGGTTCTAAATTTCTTAAAGCTTCCGTAGGTTTTGGAGGATCTTGTTTTCAAAAAGATATTTTAAACTTAGTCTATTTGTGCCGCTATTTTAATTTGCCAGAAGTAGCCAATTATTGGGAGCAGATAATTATCCTAAATGATTACCAAAAATATCGTTTTGCAAAAAAAATTATCACCTCTCTTTTTAATACGGTCAGCGGTAAAAAAATAACATTTTTGGGATGGGCATTTAAAAAAGATACCAATGACACCCGTGAGTCGGCGGCGATCTATGTAGCGGAACATCTTATTGAAGATGGAGCAGAAATTCATGTGTATGATCCTAAAGTTTCTGAAGCAAAAGTCAAAGACGATATGCGCTATTTATGGGAATTAAAAGGACTCACAGAACAAAAAATCGATTTAAAACTCAAACAGATTTTTGTTTACCAATCACCAATTGAAGCGCTCCATCAGGCGCACGCAGTTGCTGTTTTAACTGAGTGGGATGAATTTAAAACCTACGATTGGAATTTGATTTACATCAATATGTACAAACCTGCTTTTGTATTTGACGGGCGTAACATTTTAGATACAGAAAAATTAGCCGCAATTGGTTTTCAGATTAAAGGAATTGGGAAAGGTTAAACTTAACAATTGTAAAAAAGAATCTATTTTTTAATCTTTTTATTTCTATTTCTTGAAAAATATTTTGATAAAGCTCAAACAACACCCTAAGTATGATACTGTTATCAATTGGGGCAAATTAATTTCAATTACAGGAAGTGCGCAAATTCTGATACAGGCTTTAGGATTTGCTTCTGGAATTTTAATAATTCGATTGTTGTCTGTTCAGGAATATGCTTTTTATACTTTGGCCAATACCATGCTCGGGACAATGACTGTTCTTGCTGATGGAGGAATAATTACCGGAGTAATGGCACAGGGCGGAAAAGTGTGGGAGAATAAAGAAAAAATGGGTGCCGTTTTGGCAACAGGTTTAGATTTAAGGAAAAAATTTGCAGTAGCAAGCTTATTAGTTTCCGTACCAATCTTATTTTATTTATTACTGCACAATGGAGCCAGCTGGATTGCAGCAATTTTCATTGTAATAGCTTTGATTCCTGCTTTTTATGCAGCTTTGTCCGACTCGTTATTAGAAATTATTCCGAAATTGAATCAGACAATTTTGCCTTTGCAGAAAAATCAAGTCGGCGTGGGAATTGTGAGGTTAATACTTTCGGCATTAACCATGTTTATTTTTCCATTTTCTTTTGTAGCCATTTTGGCGGCAGGAATACCTAGAATCTGGGGAAATATTGGTTTACGAAAAATAGTGTACAGCATGGCAGCTAAAGATCAACAGCCAGATGTCCAAGTAAAAAAGGAAATATTAAGCTTAGTCAAACGCATTTTACCAACCTCAATTTATTATTGTCTTTCGGGTCAGATTACAATTTGGCTGATTTCAGTTTTTGGTAACACAACTTCATTGGCACAATTGGGAGCCTTAGGCAGATTGAGCGTAATGCTAACAATTTTTAATGTAATTATTGCAACATTAATAGTGCCGCGATTTGCCAAATTGGCGACTAAAAAATACCTTTTATTGACACGCTTTTTTCAAATAATGGGATTTTTGGCGGTTTTACTAAGTTTAATTGTGCTGGCAGTTTATTTATTTCCCGCTCCAATTTTATGGCTTCTAGGAGATGCTTATGAAGGATTATCGTTTGAATTATTATTAAGCATCATCAGCAGCTGTATTGGATTATTCAGCGGAATCGTTTTTAATTTATATAGTTCACGAGGCTGGGCGATGTCGCCAATAGCGGTAATTTTAATCAATTTAATTGCCATTATTGGTTTTGCAAGTCTGCTGGATTTGAGCAATTTGAGAGGAGTTTTATATTTTAATATAGCTTTAGGATTAGTATCCGTTGTCCAAACTGTTCTGTTTTGTTTGTATCATATTCTTCTACTAAAAAATCAAGAATATGAAGATGTCTCATAAGTCATCATTGTAAATAATAAAAGCCTGTAAATGAATTTAGACAGGAGTACTGCACGTTTTATAAAAAAAAGAACATAATAAGATATGATTTCAGCTGTTTGCACCTTATTTGAGGGACATTACCATTATGGAGTTGCTACCCTTTCTAATTCGTTATACATAAAAGGGTTTCGTGGAACTGTTTATGTAGGTTATCGAGGATCATTGCCAGATTGGGTTTCAAAAGACAAAAAAGAACACATTGGTAAATGGAAGGACGCAATTACCGTAAGTCCTGTTGACGGCATTCAACTCGTTTTTTTGCAGCTCGTTACGAGCTACAGTCTTACGAATTACAAACCAGATTTTATGCTGGAATTATGGGAAGGTCCTGCAAAAGATGCAGATGCGCTATTCTATTTTGATCCAGATATTGTTGTTGTTGATTCGTGGACATGCTTTGAACAATGGGTTCAATGCGGTGTGGCCGTTTGCGAAGACATTAATTCGCCTTTACAGGAATTTCATCCGCGCAGACAAGGATGGAGAGACTATTTTAAAAATTATAATATTGATTTACAGTTTAAAAACCAGATTTATGTAAATGGCGGTTTTGTTGGACTCAGTAAAAAAAATATTTCTTTTTTAAAGTTGTGGATTAAACTTCAAGAGCGAATGGGCGACGCAATAGGCGGACTAGATAAATCGATATTTCTAAATCAGGTGCATAATTCAACCATATTAAGAAGGGAAGGATTTCAGTTTTTTGATAAATCAGATCAAGATGCTTTAAACGCAACTATCGAAGCCTATCATGGTAAGATCAGTTACATTGGAAAAGACGGAATGGGTTTTATTCCCGGAGAAGCAACCATGATTCATGCATTAGGAAGTTCAAAACCTTGGAGAATAAATCACTTTGCAAGATTTTTTAAAGGGAGAATACCAAGAAAAGAAGATGTAGTATACTGGGAATATTCTAAAAGTCCAATTTTAGCGCACTCGAGAAGAGAAATTAGAAAAAAACAAATAGCTATTAAAATCAGCAAGTTCTTAGGGAGGTTTTATAGAGTTTAATCTAAAAAAGGATAATAAATTATGATTCCAAAAACAATTCATATATGCTGGTTTAGCGGAGAAGAATATACTCCATTTATAAAAGAATGTATTGAAACTTGGAAAATTCATTTGCCAGAATTTAATATCCGTTTGTGGGACAAGGATAGTTTTGATTTTGATTCGATACCTTTTGTAAAAGAGGCATTGCTGGCCAAAAAATGGGCTTTCGCGGCAGATTACATTCGTCTATATGCCTTATATACTGAGGGCGGACTATATCTAGATTCAGATGTTCGAATACTTAAACCCTTTAAAGAAGAATGGTTTGATTATGGGTTTTTTAGTGCCCATGAAATACATCCTGGATTGTTTGAAGAAGATGGGGGAATGCAGCGTTTAAATTCTTCCTTCCTGCCTAAAACTGCTGGAAAACCAATAATGGGTTTTGCTATTCAAGGTGCCATTTTTGCTTCAGTACCCAAACATCCTTACATTAAAGATTGTTTAGACCAATACAAGAATCTGCAATTATTTGCTGATGACGGAACCATCGATTTAAAAAAAGTAATAATAGGTTCTGTAATAACCCCAGTCGCCGAAAAATACGGATATACCTATCAAGACAAAGAACAAATCTTAAAAGAGAATATGCTCATTCTCCCATCCAATATATTAGTAGGAAACTCAATTTATTTAGATAAAGAATCGTACGCTATCCATCTAATTAATGGAAGCTGGAGAGGAAAAAAAGGAATTGAAAAATTTATGCATTTAGTGCGAAATCATTATCCTCGAATATTCCCAGTTGTCAACTTTATTGATAAAGGTTTTAAGAAAACTTCCCGTACCTCCAAACATATAAAAAAAGTATCCTACAACACCATCAAGACATTGATCAAGATCGTTTCCTGACTTGTAAGTAAGGAAATTATTAAACCTGATGATTCTATAATTCATAATTAAAATCAAAAAATGGATATTCTCTTCATTTGCGGTTCTGCCGAAATTGGCAATGACGGCGTAGGCGATTATACTCGCCGTTTATGCGGCATGCTGATACGATCTGGCCATCAAGCTCAGATTTTAGCCTTATGCGATCAGCAGATTACTTTTTTTACGACTGAAAATCAAATTGCAGAACAAACTCCAGTTACAGTTCATAGAATTCCTGTAATCGCAGATCATAATGAGCGCTTAGTTTTACTGCAAAGTGTTATAAAAGATTTAGAACCCGATTGGATTTCTTTACAATATGTACCGTACAGTTTTAATCCGAAAGGATTACCATTTTGGCTGCCTTCTTATTTAAAAAAAATAAGAGGAAATCATAAGTGGCATATTATGTTTCATGAGTTGTGGTTAGGAATAGATTCAGAATCTTCAATCAGGCACAAAGTTATTGGCAAATTGCAACAGGTAATAGCCAAGAAAATAGTTCATAATACTAAAACGCATTCGATTAATACCCAAAATAAATTATACCAATTCTTTCTTCAATCACAAAATATTACAGCAGAAGTACTGCCAATTTGCGGCAACATACCGCTGACAGCTGTGAAAAAAGAAACGCAGGAATTCACACAGTTTGTTTTGTTTGGTACGATTCATAACGGAGCTCCTTTTAAAGATTTTGTTGATGATTTGATGAAAACTTCAAATACATTTAGTAAGCCTCTAAAATTTGTTTTTATTGGGAACAATGGTCCTCAGCTAACGAACTGCACCGAGATATTAGAAAATTATAATATAGAGTATGAAGTTCTAGGAATACAAGCTGAAAATGTAATATCGCAAGTACTCTTAGACAGTGATTTTGGAATTTCAACAACACCTTATTTTCAGACAGAAAAAAGCGGCGTTTATGCAGCTTACAAAGAACATCAAATAAATACGATTTGTGTTTCTAGAAACTGGACACCAACTCAAGGACAATATACTATACCGCAAATCATTAAGTACGAAAAAAATAATTTGAATATAGTTCCAATGAATCTTGAGGTTTCTGATTTAAACGGCATGGCATCACAATTTATTAATTCAATTTCTATATCATGAAAGTGCTGGTCTCACATCCGACCTTAAATGCAAATTCAAAAAATTTGATCAATGGGTTATTAAAAGAGCAGCAGCTTTTTAAATTATTTACCTCAATTGCAATATTTCCGGGTCAATTATTATATAAGTTAGGCAATAACCCGAAGTTAAAAGATTTAAAAAGAAGAAGTTTAGATACAGCCTGGCAGCCTTATACACGTTCAAAATCTTTTTTTGAGTTTGGACGTCTGCTGACTTCAAAATTCAAATTAGACTTTTTAATCACACACGAAAAGGGTTTTTTCTGTATTGACAGAATATATCAAAAACACGATAATTGGGTAGCCAATACTTTAGCGAAAGCCAAAAAACAAGGATTATCTGGCGTTTATGCTTATGAAGATGGAGCACTGTCAACTTTTATAGAAGCAAAACAATTAGGACTTTATTGTATTTACGACCTGCCTATTGGCTATTGGAAAAGTTCTCGATCATTAATGCAAAAAGAATTTATTATTAATCCAGACTGGTCAAGTACACTTACTGGTTTTAATGATTCTTCAAAAAAGTTAAATAAAAAAGATCAAGAACTGGCTTTAGCAGATATCATTTTTGTAGCAAGCAGTTTTACCAAGAAAACGCTGGAAGAATATTCTGGAGACTTAGCAGAAATCAAAGTGATTCCATATGGATTTCCAGAAGTTACAGCAGAAAAGAAATATCAGCCGCTTGTTAATAGAAAGCTTAAAGTGTTATTTATAGGAGGCTTATCACAGCGAAAAGGACTTTCTTATTTGTTTGAAGCTGTTGAAGGACTGCAGGACAAAGTAGAGTTGACAATTGTAGGACAAAAAGCCGTGCCCAATTGTGCTTCACTAAACCGTGCATTAGAAAAACACAAATGGATTCCATCCTTATCTCATGATCAAGTGCTGGCCTGTATGAGAGAACACGATGTATTTGTATTTCCTTCTCTTTTTGAAGGTTTTGGATTGGTAATTACAGAAGCAATGTCGCAGGGAATCCCAGTAATTACAACCGATCGTACAGCAGGACCAGATTTAATAAAAGATGGCGAAGACGGCTGGATTGTACCAGCAGGTTCGTCAAAAGCATTGAAAGAAGTAATTACAAAAATACTTGAGAAACCTGAATTGGTAGAAAAATTTGGGCTTGCAGCACAAAATAAAGCGAAGACCAGACCTTGGTCTGTATATGGAAAAGAAATGGCAGATGCACTTTCTTCTTTGAGTTTTATAAAAAATTGGGATAAATGGATATAACAAACGAAATAGCGGCACCAAATTACAAATCCATAAAAATAGCGATATGGCTTTATTTTTTACTATGGATTTTTGAAGGTGCTTTGCGCAAATGGATTTTACCAAGTTTGGCGACGCCTTTATTAGTAGTGCGTGATCCAATTGCGGTTTACATTATTCTGCGGGCTTTTTATCTGCATGTAAAATTTGTAAACGGTTATGTGGTTTTAAGCAGCATTTTTACGCTTTTAGGATTGGCGGTAACATTGACTTTTGGACATGAAAATCTTTTCGTAGGACTTTATGGAGCAAGAATTATGCTGCTTCATTTTCCTTTGATTTTTATAATTGGAGAAGTTTTTAAGAAAGAAGACATATTGAAATTCGGACGTGTGATGCTGGCAATAAATATTCTGGTAACCTTAATCGTTTATTTTCAATTTATAAGTCCGCAGACTGCATTTATTAATGTTGGAGTTGGAGGAGAAGGAAGTGCAGGTTTTTCTGGTTCGATGGGATATTTTCGTCCATCAGGGACATTTTCTTTTACAACGGGATTATCGGCTTATTACATTTTAGTTTCTGTTTTTGTCTTTTATTTTTGGATGTCTAAAGAAGCTTGTTCTAAGATTCTGCTTATTTCCAGCACCATCGCCTTGCTGATTGCTTTGCCTCTTACAGTAAGCAGAACTTCGGTTGGAGGCGTAATCTTAGTAGGTTTATTTACTTTTTTAGGTTCCTCTACAAGTGTTAAATCGATAATTAGACTGGCATTTACTGTTGTAGTAATCTTTGTTTTATTTACAGTTTTACAAAAAACGACAACAATTTTTAGTTTAGGAACAGAAGTTTTTATGAGCAGGGTCGAAACTGCAAATACTCAGGGCGGCGGTATGAAAGATTCATTTTTTACCAGAGCGATATCAGGATTTACCGAGCCCATAGTTTCATTATTAAAAGCACCTTTATTTGTGGGCAATCTCGGAATGGGAACCAATGCTGGTGCACAAATGTTAGTCGGGAAAAGAGATTTCTTAGTTTCTGAAGGAGAATTGAATCGAGTCGGAGGAGAACAAGGACTGATTCTGGGCGGCGGCCTTATTGTTTTAAGATTGGTTTTAGCAATCAGTCTGTTTTTAAAATCAATTAAATTACCAAGTGCATACAAATTACTACCGGTAACATTTTGCGGAACTGCTTTATTTATGATTACTCAAGGCCAATGGGCACAGCCAAGTATGCTGGGCTGCGCAGTAGTTGCTACAGGTTTATTAGTAGCAAGTATAAATATCAAACCGAAAACCGAATAAATGAAAATTGTTCTTTTTGCACATCCTTATTTTTTAGATCACCAAAGCATGCCCCGTTATGCTAATATGCTGTTCAACGGAATGACAGAAAGAGACCATGAAGTAGAAATTTGGAGTCCGAAAGCTCGATTTTACAAACTTCCAAGTTCTAAGTCTTTAAAAAAGTGGTTAGGGTATGTAGACCAATACATTATTTTTCCGCTAGAAGTAAGGTTTAAACTGCTGGGAGCTTCAAAAGATACTCTTTTTGTATTTACAGATCAGGCTTTAGGACCTTGGGTTCCTTTGGTAAAAAATAAAAAACATGTAGTGCACTGTCATGATTTTTTAGCCTTGAAATCGGCTTTAGGGAATATTCCTGAAAATCCAACATCATTTTCAGGTAAGAAATATCAAAATTACATTCGAAATGGCTTTTCAAAAGGGAAAAATTTTATTTCAATTTCAAAAAAAACACAAGAAGATCTGCACGAGCTGCATCAAGGCAAAATTGTGAACTCTGCAGTATGTTACAATGGATTAAATCGTCCGTTTCATCCATTATCTCCAATTGAATCCCGCAATTTATTGAAAGCTAAATTAAATATAGAATTGACAGATGGATATATTATGCATATTGGTGGAAATCAATATTATAAAAACAGAAAAGGCGTAATAGAAATATATGATTTCTGGCGCGGAATAAGTAAAAAAAAGATTCCGCTGCTTTTAATAGGCTCAGAACCTTCAGAGGAATTGTCTGATTTACATCAAAAATCACCTTATAAAGAAGATATTCATTTTGTTAGTAATTTATCTGATGAATATATTAACAATGCATATTCTGGGGCTGTTTGTCTTTTGTTTCCTTCTCTTGACGAAGGTTTTGGATGGCCGATAATCGAAGCAATGGCTTCGGGTTGTCCAGTCATAACCACTAACAGATCTCCTATGAACGAAGTGGGCGGACCAGCAGCTTTTTATATTGACAAAAGACCTAATGATGAATTGCATTTAAAAAAATGGAAAGAAGATTCGGCAAAAATTTTAGAAAGATTGATTACTCTGGATACACTTCAAATGAAGGAATTGATAGAGAAATCATTAAAACAATCTCAAAAATTTACCACCGAACATTCTTTAAATGCTATTGAAGTTGTTTATAAAGAAATTAATCAAATTGTATGAAAGTAATTCACTATATAGCCAGTATCGATAAAAGTGGCGGCGGCACTACAGAATATATGCGTTTGCTAAGCAAAGCATTAAAAAACGATACTTCGTTTAGCATCGCTACAGGAATGTCCAGAGATCCTATTTCTATCGAGGGAGTTTCAATTAAATTTTTCAATAACAGTTTATTGCGCTGGTTTTCTTTGGCAAATGATTACCGCATTTTTCTTGAAAACGAAAAACCAGATATTGTACACATCAACGGAATTTGGAGCCCTCAAAATTGGATCTTTCAAAAAACAGCTCAAAAATTGGGAATCAAAGTAATCGTTTCTCCTCACGGAATGCTGGAGCCTTGGATTCTGGCTCATAATCCGCTGAAAAAAAGAATAGCACTTTTTTTATATCAAAAACACGCCATAAATAAATCGGTTTGCCTTCACGCAACCGCTGATATGGAAGCTGAAAATATTAAAGCATTAGGGTTTAAAAATCCAATTCATATTATTCCAAACGGTATTTATTTAAGAGATGTCAAAAAAATCAAGGAAAAATATGGAACCAAAAAGATGATATTCATGTCAAGAATTCATCCTAAAAAAGGTGTAGAATTACTGATAGATGCTTGGAGAACAAGTAATACAGAAGACTGGACGCTAGAAATTGCAGGTACTGGTGAAGAAGAATACGTAACAAATTTAATTAAGAGCGTAGAGGATTTAAAAAATGTCCGTTTTGTAGGGGCAAAATACGGAGAAGACAAATGGGATTTTTTACGATCTGCAGATGTAATGGTTCTTCCAACTCACAGCGAAAATTTCGGAATTGTTGTCGCCGAAGCACTGGCAGTAGCCGTTCCGGTAATAACAACGCATGGTACGCCGTGGGAAGATTTGGAAATACACAAATGCGGGTGGTGGATTGATTTATCGGTTACAAATTTAGAAAAGACTTTGCTTAAAGTTTTTAATTCTTCAAACATGCTCTTAGAAATGATGGGAAAACATGGCAGAGAATTAATAATAGATAAATACGACATAAAAACAGTAGGAAAGAAAATGGTTGAATTATATAAAACTATGTAAGGCAATGAAAATAACAATAGTTCAAGGCGCTTTTTTCCCCGTTCCGCCATTATTGGGCGGTGCTGTAGAAAAAATGTGGTACGGTTTGGCAAAAGAATTTGTTAATCAAGGTCATGAGGTGAATTACATATCAAAATCGTACGAAGGATTTTTAAATGTTGAAAGCGAAGGCGGAATCAATCACGTTAGGGTTAAAGGTTACAAAGTTCCCTCTTCTGGAATTGTTCTTAAAATTTTAGATCTCTTTTACACTTTAAAAGCCGTCCGAAAAATAGCCAATAATACAGACGTTATTATTTCTAATACTTTTTGGCTTCCCATTCTTTTACCATCCAATCAAAAGAAAAAATGTATGATTGATGTATCTAGAATGCCTAAAGGGCAGATGAGATTTTACACCAAAAATTCCAGATTACGCGCAAATTCAACCCCAGTTGCAAAAGCGATAAAAGACGAAATCAAAAAAGAGTATTTTGATAAAGTGGTAATGATACCTAATACACTGCCTTTTAGAAATACAAAAGCTGTTGATTTTTCAAAAAAGGAAAAAATAATACTATACACAGGACGAATTCACCCTGAAAAAGGTTTAGATATTTTAATTAAATCTTTTGCCTCTTTAGACACTAACGACTGGAGGCTGCTTATTGTAGGACCTTATTCTACAGAAACCGGAGGAGGCGGAGAAGCTTATTTAGAAGAACTAAAACAGCTGGCAAAAGACAGCAATGTGAGATTTCTGGAACCTATTTTTGATATGGACAAATTAAACGAAATGTACTCCAAAGCTTCCGTATTTGTCTATCCTTCAGTAGCAGAAAAAGGCGAAACATTTGGAGTCTCCCCATTAGAAGCCATGAGCTGGGGCTGTGCAACAATAGTTTCCAATTTAGATTGTTTCAAAGATTTTTTAATTCATAATAAAAACGGTTTGTGTTTCGATCATCGTGTGGAGAAAAGAGTTGAAATTTTGAATCAATACCTTAAAGATTTAATCAATAACCCAGCACAGCTCAATGATTTAGCAAGAGCAGGCTTAAAGGTAAACGAGACTCATTCTAACGAAAAATTAGCAGGTGAGTTCTTAAATGAATTTGAGTCTATGAAAATCAAATAATAACATAATGGAACAAGAATACTCACAAAATTCGCCTTACGATTCACCATGGTCGGTATCGCAGCGAATTAAAATGATAGTTTGGGAATATGTTTGGTTATTATTTTGTGTCTGGACTCCAAAACCGGCGAATGCCTGGAGATTATTTTGGCTCAAATTATTTGGCTGCAAAATCTACGGAAAACCATTTGTGCACCAAAGAGCGAGAATTCAAATTCCGTGGAATCTAATTCTTCACGATCATGCTTGTCTGGGAGATCGCGCCAACGCCTACACGCTTGGCATTGTAGAAATATTTGAGCACGCCACAGTAGGGCAGGAAGTGTATTTGTGTACTGGAACCCACGCTTTTGATAATCCGTCAATGAATTTGATTACCAAAAAAATAACAATTCATAAAGGAGTTTTTATAGGAGCGCGAGCACTTATAATGCCAGGCGTAACAGTTGGCGAAAATGCAATTATAGGTGCAGGAAGTTTAGTAACCAAAAATGTCGAGAAAAATACTATCGTAGCAGGAAATCCTGCCAAATTAATAAAATCTAGAAGCTTTGAATAAAATTCCAATTTCCGTAATCGTTTCTGTTAAGAACGAAGCTCAAAATTTACCCTCATGTCTGGGTAAATTAAAGCGATTTTCTCAAGTAATTGTAGTAGATTCAGGTAGCACCGATGATACTATAGATATAGCAAAAGCTATGGGAGCCGAAGTATTGCAATTTCAATGGAATGGTAAATTCCCTAAAAAAAGAAATTGGGCACTTCAAAATGCAAACCTTCTCAACGAATGGATTTTGTTTTTAGATGCTGACGAATTTGTAACTGACGAATTTGTGAACGAAGTAGAAACTAAAACCCAAGATCCTGCTTATAATGGTTTTACCATTCAATTTGAAAACTATTTTATGGGTAGAAAACTGAGATATGGTTATGGATTTAAAAAATCGGCACTTTTTAAAAAATCAAAAGGAGCCTACGAAAAAATCGATGAAGATTTATGGAGCCATTTGGATATGGAAGTGCATGAACATCCTATTATAGAAGGCAAAGTTGGTGTTATTGATGCCAAAGTTATTCATAAAGACTTCAAAAATTTAGAGCATTATATTGACAAACACAATGCTTACTCGACTTGGGAAGCACAAAGGTATTTACAGCTTAAACAATCTAAGAACACTCTTTTATCCTTAAATCAAAAAATTAAATACGGACTTTTAAATACAGGATTACTGCCTGCTGTTTATTTTTTTGGTGCTTACTTTTTAAAATTAGGTTTTTTAGACGGGAAAGAAGGGTTTTATCTGGCGCGTTTTAAGTCACATTACTTTTTTCAAATTCAGACAAAAATTGATTTAATCAAAAATAAATAGAATATATGAAAAGAATACTGATAACTGGAGGAGCTGGATTTGTAGGTTCACATTTATGTAAAAGATTATTGAATGAAGGAAACGAAGTAATTTGCTTGGACAATTATTTTACTGGAGCAAAATCTAACATCATTGAGCTATTGGATAATCCGTATTTTGAAATGGTGCGACATGATATTACAGAACCGTATTATGCTGAGGTTGATGAAATTTACAATCTTGCCTGTCCTGCATCTCCTGTACATTACCAATACAATCCCATTAAAACCATAAAAACGTCTATAATGGGAGCAATTAATGTACTTGGATTAGCGAAACGCATTAATGCTAAAGTATTGCAGGCCAGTACAAGTGAAGTATATGGAGATCCGCTGGTGCATCCTCAAACCGAAAGTTATTGGGGACATGTCAACCCAATTGGGATTCGTTCCTGCTATGATGAAGGAAAACGTTGCGCCGAAACCTTATTTATGGATTATCACAATCAAAATAAAGTAGCGATTAAAATTATTCGAATTTTTAATACCTACGGACCCAATATGAATCCGGCAGATGGGAGAGTGGTTTCCAATTTTATTGTACAAGCATTACAGGGAAAAGATATTACAATTTTTGGAGATGGACTGCAAACCCGCTCTTTTCAATATGTTGATGATTTAGTCGAAGGCATGATTAGAATGATGGGTTCTGCTCCTGAATTTTTAGGACCTGTAAATTTAGGGAACCCAAATGAGTTTACGATGCTGGAACTGGCTCAGACAATTATTGACTTGACAGATTCTAAATCAAAAATAATTCATCTCGATCTTCCGCAAGACGATCCAAAACAAAGACAGCCGGATATTTCTCTGGCAAAAAATAAACTTAATAATTGGGAACCTAAAATCCAGCTTAGAGAAGGTTTGGTTTCTACAATTAACTATTTTGACAAGCTATTGTTAAATCAACAAACAGCTTCTTCTGTTTTTTACTAAAAACATAAATTATCGCTGCTAATTTCTTCCCTAAATTTCCTGATTAAGGACATAGATCGCTCATTTTTAAGGCCTAAACTTCATTTTTTTGGGTTTTAACGAGGATTACGGTGCTTCGTCGAGAACTTTTTTTAGTAGTATTCTTTTGTTTTAGCTTTACCTTATAATTATGAAAGATTTTCACCTTAAAATATAATTATTATGAGAATTACCATAATCACAGTTTGTTACAATCGTAAAAATACAATCGAAAAAGCGATTAAAAGTGTTTTGTCTCAAAATTATCATGATGTAGAATATATAATCGTTGATGGAAACTCTACAGACGGAACCAAAGAAATTATTTCCTCTTATAGTGATAAAATAACTCAGTTCATTTCTGAACCAGATAAAGGAATGTATGATGCCATAAATAAAGGACTTAAACTGGCAACAGGAGACGTTATTGGATTGATGCATTCTGATGATGAATTTTATGATAAAAAGGCTCTAACCAGAATTGCAGCTCGTTTTGAATATGAACCAAACATCGACGGCGTTTACGGCGATGGAGTTTATGTTTCGAATGATCTGCAGGAACGATTAATTAGAGACCGAATAGGAGGTGTTTTCAGTATTAAAAAACTTAAAGAAGGCTGGTTGCCATTGCATCCTACTGTTTATCTAAAGAAAAGTATAATCGATAAACACGGTTTGTACAATCTGGATTTTAAAATTGCTTCTGATACAGAATTCTTACTTCGCTATTTGTACAAATATAAAATTAAGATGAGTTATATCGATTCTTATATCGTTAAGATGAGAATGGGAGGAATGAGCACTAGTTTTAAACGCGCTTTTGAAGTTTTACAAGAAGATTATAAGATTTATAAATTTCATGGTTTAGCAGCAATTGGAACTGTTTTTTTGAAGAAAACAATCGCTTTAAGGCAGTACATCGTTCATTAACATTGATCCATTTGTTTTAAAGAAGTGTAAGTCATCAGCAGAATTTTGATTCACGAAATTTAGATTAAGAATACTAATATATAATATGATTAACATGAAAAAGATTTCCTTTTCAATAATTTTATTGCTTTTAATGATGCTTCAGTCTTGTACGACCAAGAAACAAATGTTGTATTTGCAAGATTTAGATAAATATGCAAACACGACGATTAATTATACATCTCCTAAAATTCAGCCAAATGATATTTTAAAAATTGATGTTGGTGATCTAAATCCTTTAGTTGCTGCACCCTTTAATATTAATAACGGAACCAATAATTCGCAGACTTCTGTAGAAATGATGAGGTTATCAGGATATTTGGTTAATCCGCAAGGAACGATTATGATGCCGATTTTAAATGAAGTTAAGGTTGGAGGATTAACTCCAGCCAATGTCGAAGTCAAAATAAAAGAACGTCTGATCAGTGAGAATTATTTGGTAAATCCAACCGTTCAGGTAAGAGTCCTCAATAATAAATTTACCATTTTGGGAGAAGTAAATTCTCCAGGTGTTATAGCTTTTAGCGAAGAATCTATAAGCTTACTTGACGCAATCGGACTGGCAAAAGACTTGACTTATTCGGCAATTCGTACAGATATACAACTGATTAGAGAGTCAGAAGGAAAACGTTTGGTATATCATATTGACTTGACAACCGCTTCTTGGATGTCGAATCCAAATTTCAGAATCAGACAAAACGATGTTATTGTCGTAACGCCAAATAAACTCAAGGCAAATAGCGGCGGGGTAATCAAAGATCCATTGCAATTAATCGGAATAGTTGCTTCTCTGGCAGCGCTGATTATAGTAATTGCAAAGTAAAATTTACAAGTAAAAAATAGAGTAATAGAATTGCTAATTAATTAAATGGTTATGGATTTTAAAAAAGAATTTTTAAAGTATTTTCAGTATTGGCCTTGGTTTTTACTTAGCTTAATTGTATTTGTAGGTGCTGCTTATATTTTCATAAAAATAACGCCGCCAACATACGAAACTTCGGCTACGATCTTTATTGATAAAAAACAAGAAGACAAAACCAAAATAATTACCATCAGTACAGACAAAAAAAGTAGTGAGGATAATTTAGAAGACGAAATTAGACTGATGACTTCCAATGAGTTTTTGTTGGGTGTAGTAAATAATTTGAATTTAAATTTCAGCTATTTTGAAAAAGCATACACTGTACAAAATAATTATATAAATGAAGTTCCTTTTGTTTTGATTCCAACAGTTTCTAGAGATTCACTGCCACAAGTTACCTATGAAATTAAAATAGACAAAGAAGGATTTACGGTAACAGATCCAGCTGCAGAAAAAAGTTTCAGAATTAAAGGATATCAAAGCAATGAACCAGTGTATGGACTGCCATTTAAAATTCAATTATCTGCAAAAGCAAAAAAGAATCCAGCCTATTATTTTGAGAATGATTATAAGGTAAAAATTGAACCGACAGATATAGCTTTAAAAAATCTGAAAGAAGCGCTTATTGTTTTATCTGACGAAAAAGCACAAGGAGTAATAGAATTACAACACACAGGTTCAAGTCCAGATCGTTCCAGAAAAATATTAAACGAGATGATAACGTTGCTGGATAAAAATATTGTCATCAACAAGCAAAAAGTATTTAGTAATACGGTTTCTTATTTAAATCAAAGGATAAAAAATTTCACCAAAGAAAAAGATTCTATAGAAAGTGTAAAAGAAAAATACCTGCAAAATAATGATATCGGGGTAATGGACAATTACATCGTTGAAAAAACAGCCGATAGAAGCCAGACAAAAGAGAGCTCTATGCTCAACGAACGTCAAATAACACTTACCAATTTTGCGATTAACGATATTAAACAATCTGGCGTTGCACAAACTTTGGGTACAGGTTATAATTTAGATTCTCCAGCTGTTAATCAGATGCTTGTAAATTACAATGCAAAGCTAATGGACAGCCAGCTGATCTTAGAAAGAGCACAAAAAAATAATCCTGCGTATATTAGTTTAATGACCCAGTTAAAGGTTCAAAAACAAGAAATATTAAATACGCTGGAAGGGTATTTAAACTTTCTAATTCAAAATAGTAGAGCAAATAAATCAGAACAAAGTATTGCCGAAGCAAAAGTAAAAAGCATTCCTACAAAAGATAAAGTATTGGGTAATATCAATAGCAATCTTAATATGAAAGAAGAAACTTATGTGGCATTATTGCAAAAGAAAGAAGAAGCAGTTTTAAACGGCGCAATTTTAGAATCAAACCTAAAAACTTTAAATGCTCCTGAAACCAATTATTCGGCAATTTTTCCGCAGCCAAAAGCATTTATGTTAGGAGCTTTTATGTTTGGTTTACTTATTCCTTTCGGGTTCACATATCTTAGATTATTCTTAGATACCAAAATTCACAACGAAGAGGATATTCAAAAGGTAATTGCCGACATTCCAATTTTGGGACATATTCCTAAAATAAATACAAGCGAAAAATTGGACAACACTGCTACTTCTCGTTCGCTGATTGCAGAAGCATCACGAGCCTTAATGTCAAATATATCCTATCTGCTGCCCAGAAATAAGGAAAGTAAAGGAAATGTAATCCTGTTTACATCATCTATTCAGGGAGAAGGAAAATCGTTCTGTGCTTTTCATAATGCCATAACAATTAGTAATCTCAATAAAAAAGTGCTGCTTATTGGAGTCGATTTAAGAAATCCTCAATTACACGATTATTTTAGTATCAATAGAAACGTGTTAGGACTCTCTAATTTCTTAGCTAATAAAGCAGATGACTGGAAAGATTTTTTGCAGAAAGACAATAATTTTTCTACCAACTTAGACGTCTTGTTTGCAGGAGAAACACCGCCAAACCCTTCTCAATTAATTACCAATTCTAATTTTGATTCCTTGATTGAAGAAGCTAGAAAAATTTATGACTACATCATTCTAGATACTGCTCCTGTGCAAATAGTATCTGATACACTGAATTTTAGTCATTTGGCAGACGTAACAGTTTTTGTAGTAAAATACGATTATACAGATAAAAGCAATTTAGTCCAGGTAAGTAATTTTATTAAAAAAGAACAATTAAAAAATGTCGGAATTGTTATAAACGGCGTAAACATGAAAACGGCATACGGATACGGTTATGGCGTAAGCTACGGCTACCAGTATCAAGAAGCAAAAGTAAAGAAACCTTGGTATAAAAGAAGTCTTGCTGTAAAAGGCGCTTAAGCAATACAAAGCCATTTACTAAAATTAAATAATATAAAATGTTTCATAAAATAGTTCTATTGCTATTGCTCTTTGTTATTGGTGCCGTTTTTTATTTTTCGTGGCTGTCTGATCCTGGTTTTGGGGGAGAAACCTATCTGCCAAGATGGCTTTTGAACTGGAGTAACCATTATTATAATTTGCGTACTGCTGTTCCTTTTTTAGCTGTAGGTTTCTTGTTGGAAATCTATACGGAACAGAGTGAATATAACAGCAAAAATTTGAATTTCATACAAAATATTGGGATCGCAACAATAATAGTATGCATAGCTGAGGGAGGACAGTTTTTGATCCAGAGAAGAAGCCCCGATTTGATGGATATTTTTTATGGAATCGTTGGAAGTTTAATAGGAGCATTGTGTTACAATTTATTGAAAAAGATAAGAAATGCGAAACAGACATAAATTTACTTTCATAATGTGCTGCGCCATTGTAGATATGATTGCGATGGTTTTAGGGACTATGATATTTTTGAATTTTGCAACTGAAGAAAATATTGGTTGGAATGGATTATTTCTAAATAAAATGATTCCGATTACAATTTTAAGCTGGTTGTTTTCAGTTACTTATTTTCAATTGTATCGAGTAGACGTTCTTTTTAGTTTAGATGAATTTTTTAGAAACAGCTGGCGTGCTTTCTTTACACAAAGAATATTATGGCACAGTTATATTTTCATTTTTCAGGATGACGTTTTGTACTTCTTTGGAAGCAAGGCAAATTTAATACAGTTGAGTTTTTTACTGTCTTACTTTTTGTTTTCCAGAATTTTGTTTACAGTAGTTATTGGAAAAATAAAAGGCTGGGTTTTTAAGCAATATACAGTTGCAATATGGGGCTTTAATAAAACAAGTATCGAATTGGCTTCTCATTTAGAAAACAATTCATTCTTCATAAATTTTGTGGGTATTCTTAACGAAAATTCGTCTGTAGAATACACAAGTAATGAAGATTTTTCCTTGGCACTGTGTGACGCCATTCATAATGCATCTGAAAATAATATAAATGAATTGTACATAGTTACTAAACCTGATTTTATTTCAGATTTGAATTATTTCTTTGAGCTTGGTGATAAGCATTGTATGCGTTTGAAATTTGTACCCGATTTTTCATCAATTTCAAAAAAACACTTTAACTCAACTCATTTAAATAATTTTCATGTTATCAAGCCCCGTTTTGAGCCTTTACAAAATGCTTATAATAGATTAGCAAAAAGAATATTTGATCTAGCTTTCAGTATTTTGGTTATTGTTTTCATCTTGTCCTGGCTGTATCCTTTGTTAGCTTTTTTAATTAAAAAACAAAGTAAAGGACCAGTTTTATTCAAACAAATGCGAACGGGTAAAAAGAACCAGCATTTTTGGTGTTATAAATTCCGAAGCATGTATGTCAATATGGGAGACGAAACCCAGCAGGCACAAAAAGGAGACAGCAGAGTAACGCCAATAGGAAAATTTATCCGCCGTACCAGTTTAGACGAAATGCCGCAGTTCTTTAATGTTTTGATAGGAAATATGAGTGTCGTAGGGCCGCGCCCTCATATGATTAAGCACACATCTGACTATAATGACCATATCAATAATTTTATGGTACGTCATTTTGTTAAACCAGGAATTACAGGTCTGGCCCAAGTTTCGGGTCTTAGAGGCGAAACTAAAAAAGTATCAGACATGAAACGCCGTGTGACAACAGATATTGAATATGTACAGCGCTGGAGCCTGATTAAGGATATTAAAATTTGCTTTCTAACAGTTATTGTAACCTTAAAAGGAGATAAAAATGCTTTTTAAAAATTATAAAATAAATTAACCAAAAAAATAAACTAATAAACTTAAATAGAAGAAATTATGGACATGACTAATTACCTTATTGGTTTACTCACAGGAGTTTCTGTGACAACCTTTTTTATTGGAAAAGAGTGGTATAAATATTATACTAAATACACGATCCAACAAAAGCAATTGGATCGAGTTTTGAAATTAAACGATAAAATTAAAAAACTGAAAAATTACAGTCCGTCTGAAACTCAAAACTTAAATGTTGGAGTCTAAAATTATTTTTCTGATTTAATTTTTACGAATGCTTGTTAATTATTTAAATCTAGATACTTATTATCAAGTGTAAATAAACGATGTCAAAAACTTAAATAATTTTATGATGAAGTTAATAATGAGCTCGATAAAATGTCGAGCTCATCCCTTTTGAAATTACCTCTACGCCTGTTGCTTATTTTAAGTTCCTTTTATAGTCCGACTATTGAGGAATATTTTTCCTTATATGATTCGTGTTCTTAATGCATATAAAAACTTTTAAATCTCCCTTATCTCCAAGATGTTATATATTCTGTTTTCTTTAATGGAAATACCCAATACATCTAACCTTCTTTATACAACTTTACAAAGCTCCCAAATCCTATTTGAGGCTTAATAGCATTGCGATTGAGCCATTTGCATACATGTTTTTGCTCGTATGTATTCTTCATTTTACAAGTCAGCTAAAAATGAACAGTACTTATTTTGTAAAAACTATATATGATTTTAATTAAAGTCCCGATATGAGAATATAAGGGATTTTCGTGTTTTATGTTGTTGAAGTATAATCTATTATAAATAAGGATAAAAATGCTAAATCTTGAGAGATGATTAAAAAAGAAAAAGTTTTAGTTCGCGATAATAAAGGTATTTTTTTAAAAATGTTCAAAAGAAAGTTCAAGAGTGAATTTGACTTTTCTGAAGATTCCTTCTTGTTGAAAAATGAAAATAAATCGGGAGGTTTTGATCATTCTGTCTTTGTAGTTTATGAATATTCTGAATTAGTAGATTTTTTCGAATTAGACGGAATAAATACAAATTCTATGGTTTGCTTATTTAGTAAACATCTCTATAACAGCTTATCTAGAATAGAAGAGATTAAAGATTTAATTTTAATAGATGCCTCAAAGTCAAAAACAGAAATTTTTGAAGATTTAAAAGTATGCTTTAAAAAGTCTTCATCGCTGCTTCCAAAATTATCTCAGAACAAATTTGTAAAATCAAAAATGCCCAAAAAGCAGCTCGAAGTACTGCAGAGAGCTTTATATTTTATGATGTAAGTAACTCGAAAATTTATTACGAATGCATAGCTCAGCTGGTTAGAGTCTCCCAACTTCAGTCGGGAACGGTCGGGGGTTCGAATCCTTCTGCGTTCGCAAATAGCCACTCCTTTGAGTGGCTTTTCTTTTTTTTAAATTGACTGAAATTGAAAGCAATTTTTAGAAGATTTATTAAAAGCTTTTTCAGAATAGAAAAGTATATTTGCAGCCTGCGATTTATTCCATTCTTCGCTTCGCAGCAATTATTCTAACAGCCTGATAATGTCACAAAATAAAAAATCTATTTATACGCTTCAATTCATTCTGCTTTGCATGAGCTCGCTTTTGTTCTCGTCAAGTTTTAATATGATAATTCCAGAACTTCCAAGTTATTTAAGCAGTCTAGGAGGAGCAGAATATAAAGGATTAATTATTTCATTATTTACTTTAACAGCAGCAATTTCGAGGCCTTTTAGCGGAAAACTAACCGATAAATGGGGACGCGTTCCTGTAATGGCTGTAGGATCTGTCGTTTGCTTGATCTGCGGATTTTTATATCCCATCTTAAGTTCAGTTTCTGGATTTTTACTTTTGCGTTTAGTTCATGGTTTTTCAACCGGATTTAAGCCTACTGCGACTTCTGCTTATGTAGCAGATATTATTCCGCAGGAGCGCTGGGGCGAAGCATTAGGTTTGCATGGTTTATGTTTTAGTATTGGCGGTGCTTTAGGACCTGCATTAGGCGGCTGGGTCGTAAATGCTTATGGCATTGATGTTATGTTTTATGGTTCGTCATTTCTTGCCTTTCTTTCTATTGTCATTGTAATGAACATGAAAGAAACTTTAACAACAAAAGAAAAACTTCACAGATCTATGTTTTATATCGGTCGAAAAGATATTATAGATGTTGGGGCACTTCCTGCAGGAATCATCACTTTCTTTTCTTATACAGCCTATGGTTTGATTTTGACATTGATTCCAGATTGGAGCGAACATTTGGGAGCACAGAATAAAGGAATATTTTTTACAGCCTTTACAATAGCATCTGTTTTGATAAGATTTGGAGCTGGAAAAGTTTCTGACCGACACGGAAGAACGAATGTCATATTAGCAGGACTAGTGGTAACTGCAATTGCATTATTTGTAATAAGCGAAGGCACTCATATAAAGATGCTATTAGCAGGCGCAGCCCTTTACGGAATGGGAACTGGAATTTTATCTCCAGCAATAAGTGCATGGACAATCGATTTAAGCAATCCAGAACACCGCGGCAAAGCAGTAGCCACAATGTATATTTCTATGGAAATAGGAATTGGGTTTGGTGCATTGTTAGGAGGAAGCTACTATAGTGATCATATAATGCGAATACCGCAGATTTTCAAAATAGACATCCTAATAATACTAACGGGACTCTTGTATCTTTTGTATTGGAAAAGCAGAAATACTAATAAAAAATGTTGAAATAAGCAATTTTTAAATTCAGTAAAAATAACGTACATTAGTGTAAAAGCTTACAATAAAGCTCCAACTTTAAATCATAAAAATGTACTTTAAATACCTATTGACTTGTTTCATATTGTTTACAATCACATCCAACTCACAAATTGTAGAAGAGAAAAAAAATTTCCGCGCCGCAGATTCATTGTTAAAAGAACATAGTTTTTCTGTTCATAAGGATAATTATTTTTTAACCGGTATACCGTTGAGCGAACCCATTACACGAAATTCTGCAGATGTAAAATATCAAGTTAGTTTTAAACTTCGACTAAACTCAAAACCTTTATGGGGTGGATTTTTCCCTTATCTAATGTACACTCAAAAAGCATTTTGGGATATTTACGCAAGTTCAAAACCCTTTTCAGAAATTAATTTTAACCCTGGAGTTGCTATCGTTCGTCCGTTTTATTTAAAAGGCGGAAGATTAACGTATGGAACAATTTCGTTGGAACACGAATCAAACGGAAGAGATTCGATCTATTCAAGAACTTGGAATATGCTTGCCTTTTCATTAAAATCACAAGTCTCTCCAAGATGGACAGTTGGAATTAGAGGCTGGATTCCGCTAGTTGATAAAGAAGATAATCCTGGATTAACCAAATATGTCGGTTACGGTGAGGCAAGCGCAACTTATCAGATTCAGCCAGGAAGATGGAGCGCCGACGTTCTTTTTAGAAAAGGAAGCGGACTCATCAATTATGGTTCTCTGCAGACGCAGCTGAACTGGAAACCCTATAAAGACGAGAATTATTACATTACATTGCAATGGTTTGTGGGATATACAGAAAGTTTAATAGATTATCAGGAACATAAAAGCATGCTCCGTTTAGGCTTTACAATCAAACCAGAAAATATGGGAATTTTCTAAATCAAAAAAAACATCATTTTTTAGCAGCATTCCAAAAAAATCCAATTTCGAGACAAAATAAAAAAATATAGTTTTAATTTAATTCAGCTTCTATTTTTTTAAGCTGATTAAAACATCTGAAATGTATTTCTGCGCCTTCTATATATTGTTCAGGAGTCATTCCGTATAAGTTTAGGTTTGCTAAATCGTCTAGGGTAAGAGATTTATTTCTGAGCAGATCATTAGTAAAATCGATTTGGTATTCTTCTTTTGTGTTGTGTATATCCTGGTTGATCATAATGTTATTTTTAATAAGATTCGGTTAGAAATCTTTTTAAGAAGTTATAAGTTTAATTTTTTCAATTGCCTCTTTATTTTCTGCAGCTACTTCTACCAATGCAAGCAAAATGTCATTTCTTAATATTGCTTTATTTCTTACATTTCTAATCAAAGCTTTACTTGGAGGAGTTTTTCCTTTTTTAAGCAGGCAAGCGATAGTTAAGTCGACATAGGTAACTGGTAAATGCTTGTCAATAAATTCGTAAGCTTTTAGGTTGTGAGAATTATCTTCTTTAAAATTGCTGTTTTTGATTAATTTTGACATATATTTGCTATTAATAACTTAATCTTTTATAATTTATGTAAATGTAAGAAAAATATTATATTTTAAATAAGTTTTTATGTTAAAAAAAGTATTTTGAGTACATTTTATATTGAATTTAAATAATGATGTATAACGAAAAATTAAGCAAATTCTTTAAAGCTAAAGGATTAAAGCAAAAAGAGGTTGGCGAAATTTTAGGATTTAGCCCAGTAATGATTGGAAGATATTTACATGGTACTGCTAATATTGGATCTGAATTCCTTATTAGTTTAAGTAAAAACTTCCCAGATGTAGATTTGAATGATCTTTTTGCTCCAGAAAAAGAGCAAAATATGGTTAATGAAGACAGGGCGGTTTACGAAAAACATGATATTCTTAATGATTTAGAAGAAATAGAAGATCGTATCCATACCATTAGATTGCGCCTGGCAGAAAAAAAGTTTGAGGAATAGTTTTAAAAAATAATTTTCCGAAAATATCTAACAAAATAAACCTGAAAAAGAATTATTGAAACCACTCCAATAGAGTGGTTTTTTTATTTTACAAAGTTTATAGTTAAATAAATGTGTTATAGTAGATTAAGTTTTTTTTTATTAAATTTGATAGACAATTTCTAGCCAGAATACACATGGAAAAATTAAAACGACCGGTTTATGTCAAACCCGGAACTGATGATTTTTTTAAAAAGATGCGTTTAGAAGTGAATGAAACCGTCTTAAAGAATTCATCTTTATACGTATTAAATGTTGTAAAATCTCTAGGACTTCTAGTTGTTTTCTTTCTATTTTACAGCTGTATTTTACTTTTTGGTAACCAGACCTATTTGCTTTTTCTATTTTATATTTTGTCTGGAATTACTATGATTGTTTTATTTATAAATGCTTTTCATGATGCAGCGCATGGAGCATTGTTTAGAAAACCGAAACATAATGAATGGTTTTTATATGTTTTAGAACTCTTCGGCAGTAATCACTGGCTCTGGATGCGCCGTCATATCAGCCTGCATCATGCATATCCAAATGTTCCAGATTGGGATGTAGATATCAAACAAAGCGATATAATTAGAATATTTCCCAACAGTCCATTACTTAATTATCATAAATATCAGCATATTTATATGTGGTTTATATATCCATTTTATAGTCTCAACTGGATTTATATACGAGATTTTAAAGACTTTTTTGGTACCAAAGATAATTACGTAAAAAAAGTAGTCGAAAAGATTCCGAAACCAGAAATCTATCGCTTATTTGCGGCCAAGATTATTAATATTGCTTATTTGCTTTTCCTGCCAATGATACTTTTAAAACAGCCTTGGTATATGGTTCTGTTTGCCTGGCTGTCTATGCACATGTGCGGCAGTGCGCTTGGGGTAGTAGCCTTGGTTTCGACTCATGTCGATGAAGATGCTCATTTTCCGAATACAGATGAAGAAGGCAATCTTTCTGATACTTGGGCAGTACATCAAATGATAGTTACCAAAGATTTTAGCACCAATAGTAAACTAGCAAATTTTTTATACGGCGGATTTACACATCACGTGGCCCATCATCTTTTTCCAGGTGTTGGGCATACTTATTATCCATACATTACCCCAATAATAAGACGTTACGCAGAAGAATACAACCTGCCTTATACTTCGTATCCTTTTTATCACGCCGTGCGTTCCCATTTCAGAATGCTCAAAAATAAAGGAGTAAAAGAAAATATTTTAATGACGGGGGAAATTTGATTAAAAATTAAAAGTTAAAAGTTAAAAGTTAAAAGTTAAAAGTTAAAAGTTAAAAGTTAAAAGTTAAAAGTTAAAAGTTAAAAGTTAAAAGTTAAAATAGGCATTAAACACCAACCATTAACAATTAACAATTAACAATTAACAATTAACAATTAACAATTAACAATTAACAATTAACAATTTACCATCAACCATTAACCATCAACCATTAACCATTACCATTAACAATTACCCCTCAACTTCTACATTTTCTTTTTTAACGTTCAAATCTTTCAAGAAGTTATCCTTAATTTCGATTTCAAAATCATCTTCTTTAAAAATAGTTAGCTTAGATTTTTCAAACTTGTAAACATTTATCTTGTTATTTTTTACGTCGATAAAAAGATCATACGAATACGTACTGCAGTCGTGTTGTTTACATCCCCAGGCATGCAGGATATTTTCCTGTTTTTCAAAAGGCGTTTCTGTATTCCAATATTTTACCATTTGATCATAATCAGCTCCTAATAATTTTTTCAGCCTTGGAGCCAGACTGCTTTTAGTTAAAAACTGAGTTCCAATAACGCTTTTATCAACCAAATCATTTAAGGTATCTGACGGATTAATTACGGCCGAATCTGATTGTAAGGCATGTGTTATTATAGAGGTTGAATCTGTTGTAGGAAGACTTTTAACCGTTTCTTTTTTACATGAAATCAATATAAAACTACTTAATATAACTAGAGAAAAGTATTTGGCTTTGCAATTCATAATAATTGATTTTAGAATTAATAATTTAAATTATAAAGTCATAATAATCTAATATTCATAAAGATATTAAAATAAAGTCTGTTTTGAAAGAGATTTAAATCCATGTAAATTATAAAACATATTATTTTAGTGTAAAGATCAAATTATAAAGAAAGCAGTTTTAAGTTTTTTTGATTAACTTCAATTTTTTAAAATTATAAAGCAATGAATTGTTTTTCAAAACTTTTATGCGTTTTCCTTTTTGGTACCGCATCTTTACAAGCACAAAACGAAGCCTACACAGATATTTCTGAATCACAAATTTCAGATACAACATTTGTCAATCTAAGAGATTACAGTAATGATTTTATCTACGACATGAAATACGCAACCGAAGATAATTTTCTAAAAGCAAAAGTATATGATTGTGCCGAATGTATGCTGCGTTTAAAAACGGTCAAAGCTTTAATTGCGGCCAATACTGATTTTCTAAAAAAAGGCTATAGAATCAAATTATTTGATTGTTACAGACCTTTGGATATCCAAAAGAAAATGTGGGAGATTGTGTCGAATCCAGAATACGTTGCAGATCCAAAAAAAGGCTCCATCCATAATAGAGGAGGAGCCGTAGATATTTCTTTGGTAGATATAAATGGACAAGAAGTCGATATGGGAACTTCTTTTGACTTTTTCGGAATTCAAGCGAGCCACAATTTCAAACAGCTTTCAAAAGAAATCCTTTCAAAAAGAGCTTATCTGAAAAAAGTTATGATTAAAAACGGCTTTAATTCTTTTGATTCAGAATGGTGGCATTATAATTTAAAAGCGGGTTTAAAAGATAAAGTTGCCAATCAAAAATGGAAATGTGATTAATTATTCGACACATCGAATGTTGTCCATAAAATAAGTATTTGGATGGAAAACTTTACCATTCATTTCAGATGTTAATTCAGACTTTACAATGTAATCTTCAATGTTGGTTAAATATTTAACTCGCATTAAGGTTACAGGAGATTTTTTCAGCTCTTCGTAATTATCTTTCATAAAAAGAAAAATACCAGTATTAACACGATTGTCAAAACCTTTTTCGTCACGGATAAGAGTTCCGCAATTTTCTTGGTTAATGTGCATTAGCGAAACAATTTTTCCGTTTTGCAGTTGTAAAAATATTTTAGAATTTTTGTCAAAACAATTCGCTTTGATAAATTCTTTACTTTTTTGAATTAACTGCACATTTAAAGTCGGTAGTCCGTCTGTTTGAGCAAGCGAAAAAAAGATGTAATTAGAAGTTCCTCCAAAATTTTTCTCGTTTACTAAATATTCGTTGGTGATTTTATAAGAACCAATAGAATCGGTAACGTTGGTACTATATTCACATGGTTTTTGGGCAAAAGCGGTAAGGGTTAATAGAAAAATGGTTAAAGTAAATAGTTGTTTCATTGTTTAGATTATTTTGCTGCAAATTAAAACTATTTTGTTATCTTTTACATCGGTTGTAAAAAAACAATACAAATTCCCGCCATTTTTTATTTTCCATTTTTTTCTAATATTTTCCACCGTTTCTGGAAAATTACGCGTTGTGATATTCGCCTGCTGATTCGCAAGTTCATTTTTCATTTCGTTTTTATTGTACGGAATCACTTTTTGGATTTCAAATCTTCTTCCCGGAAAATCAATTAAGTTCTCTGAACTGTACAAATGGGAATGTTTGTGAAGTTTGTTAATTTGAAAAACAGCACTTACTTCATCAAAACCGCCAGATTTCATAATAGCCGAATTGGGTTCATAAAGATATTTCTGCGGAAAATCATAAATAGGAAAAGAAATTTCGCCTAAAACAAACTCAAAAGTTTCGGTTGTCTCTTTTAAAATATTGGCAGTCTTTAATTTTATTTCACTTGAATAATTTTTGTGAATTTCAAAAAGTAATTCTTTAACCTCATTTTCCAGTGCAATGACATGAATGTTTTTTACATTTTTCAATTCAGACAATCCAGCCGAAATATCCAGCAAAGGCGCAGTTTTAATTAAAATAGAATCTGCTTTTTCAAAATAAAAATCAAGTAATTCGGGAACATTTGGCAGGCAGTCTTTCAGCATAAAAACTTTGCCTTTCGCATCATTTCTTCGCGAAGGATCTATGTAAATACAATCATATTTTTGATCGGATTTTTCTAATAAATGAATGGAATCGCCAGCATAAAAAGTACAGTTTTTAATCTCTAACTGATTGAAATTATGTTTTACAATTTCAGATAAATCTTCATTGATTTCGCAGTGCGTTACAGCTTTAAATTTCTTAGAAAAGTAATAATCATCAACACCAAAACCGCCTGTAAGATCGACTAAAGTTTCACCAGAAATTAAATCAGCTTTGTAAGCAGCTGTTTTTTCTGAAGAAGTCTGTTCTACCGAAATTTTGCTTGGATAAATAATATTTGCAGCCGAAAACCAAGTCGGAAGTTTTTCTTTTGCTTTAGAACGCGCTTCGATTTGATTTAAAATTACAATCCAGTCTGCTTCTGGAAATGGATTTTTCTGAAGGGCTAGTTTCGTTAAGTCTACACCAGTATTTTGAATTATAAATTCCTGAATATCTGGATGCAAAATAGAAGTGTTCAAAGCTAAATTCTTTCGGTTAATACGGAGACAATTTTATTGTTAGGAAAAAATTCTTTCAAGATTACTTTAATCATTGTAAAAACCGGAACCGCGATGATCATACCAACAATTCCAAACGTAATACCGCTAATTAAAATAATTAAAAATATTTCTAACGGGTGCGAATTTACACTTTTTGACGAAATTATTGGCTGGCTGATATTATTGTCAATAGCCTGAACGACTAAAAATCCTATTATTACATAGATTGTAGTCGGCAGAATTTCCGATTGAAAATCTTGTCCGATCATGCTGATCATGGTTAAGATTCCAGCCAAAGTAGTTCCGATAATCGGTCCCAAATATGGAATTATATTTAATATGGCACACAAAAAAGCAATTACAAATGCATTTTTATTTCCGAATATGAGCAATACAATCAGGTATAGAATAAATACCACTATCAACTGCAATAGCAAACCAATAAAATAGCGGGTCAATAGATGATTTATTTTGGTGATTGAGTTTATAATTTTGTCTTCATTTGAATCTGGAAGTATTCTTCTCGCTTGATCTTTAAAAACGGTTTGATCTTTAATAAAAAAGAAAGTAATAAAAAATACTGATACTAATCCCATTCCCATATTGGCCATGAAATTAAGTATTGAATTAAGAAATCCTGTAAAATAGCTGAAATCCAGTACGGAAGTAAGTTTAGAATCCTTTATAACTTTATTTAAATCAATATGCTGGATATTAAAATATTCCTCAAGATGTCTTTCTGTTTCCATAAATTTTGTCTGAAGATGCGCTGTATCTAAAAGCGCTAAATTGTTGGCCTGAGAAATAATTAACGGAACAAACAATAATATGAAGCCTGCAATTAAAAAAACAAAAAGAATGATCGTTGTTGTAGCAGCTAAAGAATTGCTGAATTTTAATTTATTCTTTAAAAATAAAACCAACGGATTTGAAATTAAGCATAATAGTAATGAAATGCATAAGTATACAATTACTGTTTGAATTGAATATAAAAAGTATAAAATTATACCAATTATTAAGATTGTTGCTAAAGCTCTTAAAATTCCGTTTGAAATAGTTTTTGAGGTGATCATGTTTTCATTTTAGACTATAAATATAGGAAAAAGCATTTTAAAATTTGAGTTTAAATAAAAAAAGCGGGATGTATTACATCCCGCTTTGCCATATAATTTTTTGCTGATTATTGTGCAAATGAAGCTCTAGCACCTCCAGTTGTGAATATTGCAGCTATTCTGTTTTTTTGTCCAGTTGAGAACATATACATTGCAGCATCATCAACATAATCCATGTAGTTCATAGTCATTTCTACAGGATTTCCTGAACAAGTACTATAGTGAGGATAAGCAGGAACGCCATAGTTTTCTGCGTTATGAGTAGGAGTATCGGCAACAAGGTCGCTTCCGCAAGTTGCATCTCCCCAGATATGACGTAAGTTCATCCAGTGTCCAACTTCGTGAGTAGCAGTTCTTCCTAAGTTAAATGGAGCATTTGCAGAACCAGATAATCCAAAATAACGTGGGTCAATAACAACCCCATCTGTAGATGAAGATCCGCCAGGAAATTGTGCGTAACCTAAAATTCCGCCTCCAATGTTACAAGTCCAAATGTTTAATTTAGTTGTTGGAGAAGTAGGAGCAAGTCCGCCTTGAGCTGTTTTTTTCATGGCATCATTTGTACCCCAAGAAGTTTTGGTAGTAGATTTTCTAATGATCTGATCTAAAACAAATGTAATTCCGATATTAGCTTTAACTCCAGAGAATAAAGCAGGTACATTATTAAAATCAGAGTTTAATGCATTAAAATCTTTGTTTAAAACGTCAATCTGCGATTGAATTTGTGCATCTGAAATATTTTGTGCAGCAGTTCTATACAGAACGTTTACTACAACTGGAATTTCGATTTTGCCATTTACTAAACGGCCTGTAAAATTGGTAAGAGAATGTTTTGCAGTAAATGCTTCAATCTCATTCATTCTAATAGCTAATGAAGGATCAGCTTTTAATTGTGCTTCTAAAACGTCTTGTGTAGCACATCCTCGGCGAGAAGCTGCTACTGCATCTGGACTGTTAGAATCAGATTGTTCATTTTGACAAGCAAAGAGCATTAATGCTGCAAATGTGGTAATAATAACTTTTTTCATAATAATTTGGGTTTTTGTTATAAAAATGTTGATTAGTTAAACATTGCAGCAATTTTATAACAAAAATAAATTACAGAAAAATTTTATAAAGAATATTTTGTGGGAATTTTTGCAGTGCCTTACAAACACTGGTTCTTACAAAAAATCAACGAAAAATATTAGTAAGATTTTACTTTATTTTTATTTTTTTTGATGCATTTCGTCGTAAAAATTTGTACGTTAAACGATTATTTCGATAAATCAAATTGTTGAAAATCAAAATAATGGTTCAAAATACAAGCAGAATTGATTAATTATTTACACGTAAGCTCGTAAAGTGCAATACTCGCAGCCTGAACCACATTCATACTGCTGTTTTTTCCAAACATATTAATATGGACAATTTGGTGTGAAAGCTTTAAAAGTTCGTCTGAGATTCCATTGATTTCGCTTCCTATCAAAAGAGCGATTTTTTTGTTTTCTGGAATAACGACTTCTTTTAAGGGTTTACTAGTTAAGGCAATTTCTAATGCAATAATTTCAAAATCATTATCGATCAGAAAAGATTGAAGGTCGGTAAAATCTTCAATCACAGAATGAGGCACATGAAGATGAGTGCTTCGAGAAGTTTTATTGATTTTACGAGGTGTCAGCGGAATATCCTTTCCAAAAAAGATAATATTTTCTACTCCAAAAGCTTCAGAAATTCTGAATAAAGAACCAATATTCTGTTGAAAGTAAATATGATCACAAACTAAAGTGATGGGAAATGTTTTTCTTTCAAATTGATTTTCTTCGTGAGTAAGCTGCATTTTTGTTAGTAAAAAAGTAATTAGTGATTAGTGAAAAGTGATTAGTGTTGAGAGGTGATGTTGTTTTTTAAAATTGATGAATTACTAATTACTTAGGACTAGCCATTAATTAGTAAAAATATAATTGATGATGTTTGCACCCATTTTAAGGGCTTTATCTCTAACATTTGCTGGATCATTATGAACTTCAGCATCTTCCCAGCCATCGCCCAAATCGCATTCGTAGGTATAAAGCAAGACCAATTTATTTTCGATAAAAATACCAAACGCTTGCGGACGAGTTCCGTCATGTTCGTGAATTTTTGGCAATCCGTTTGGGAATGGAAATGGTTTTTGAAAAATAGGATGACTTGCAGGAATTTCAACTAAATTATTATTCGGAAATATTTTTTTGATCTCTTTTCTAATAAATTGATCCATTCCGTAATTATCATCAATATGCAAGAAACCGCCAGCTGTTAAGTAATTTCTAAGATTGGTAACATCAGAATCGCTGAAAACTACATTTCCGTGTCCTGTCATGTGCACAAAAGGATAAGAAAATAAATCAGGATTACTTGGCTCAACAGTCGAAGGTTTGCTTTTTATACGGGTATAAATATTAGCATTGCAAAAACTGATTAGATTAGGCAGTGATGTTGGATTGGCATACCAGTCGCCGCCTCCGCTGTATTTAAGCAAAGCAATTTCTTGTGAAAATGAAGAAACTGAAACCAATAAAAACAAAAGAAATATTTTTTTCATGTAATTTATATTATCGGTCTGTCATTGCGAGGAACGAAGCAGCCTCACTAAGTAATACGACCTTTTGTACTTTGACAAAGCTTTGTAAATTTAATTTGAAAGTGCGATTACTTCGTTCCTCGCAATGACTAATTAAACTTAATTATTAGGAACTTCATTAAAAAAAACAACACTATGGCAAGCCACAACTGCTGCCGTTTCTGTTCTTAAACGTGTGTTTCCTAAAGTTACTGGCTTGTAATTATTTTCTAATGCCAATGCAATTTCTTTCTCAGAAAAGTCACCTTCTGGTCCAATTAAAATGGTTACATCTTCGCTTGGTTTTAAGACTTCTTTTAGTGATTTTTTATCGGTTTCTTCACAATGCGCAATCAGTTGTAAACCTTTTTGCTGTTTTTTGATAAATTCCTTAAACGAAATCGCTTCATTTAATTTTGGCAGAAAAGTTTCGTTGCACTGTTTCATTGCCGAAAGAATAATTTTCTCGAAACGGTCTTTATTAATCACTTTTCGTTCAGAACGATCGCAAAAAATTGGGGTAATTTCCTGAATTCCAATTTCAGTTGCTTTTTCCAGAAACCACTCAAAACGATCATTCATTTTAGTTGGCGCGACGGCTAAGTGTAAATGAAATTTAGGTTTTTCGGCATTTGTTATAGAAAGTACTTCAACGATGCATTTACTGTCTGAAGCCAATGTAATCTGGGTTTCAAACAATAATCCTGAACCATTTGTAACATGCAGAATATCTGAATCTTTTTTTCTAAGAACTTTTATAATATGACGGCTCTCTTCTTTATCAAAAGAAAAACTTTGAGTGCTTTCGTCTATATTCGGATTAAAAAATAACTGCATGATTTAAAATTGAATTCGTGCTTTTGAAACTACAGAAGAAGTTTCAAAACGATTTGATAAATATTTTTGATAACCAACAATTCCAATCATTGCTGCATTATCTGTTGTGTATTCGAATTTCGGAATAAAAGTTTTCCAGCCGTATTTGCTTTCTGTTTCCTTCAATGTGGTTCTAATGCCTGAATTGGCAGAAACACCGCCGCCAATAGCAATTTGCGTAATTCCGGTTTCTTTTACCGCCATTTTTATTTTATCCATCAAAATTTCGATAATTGTATGCTGAATCGAAGCACAAATATCATTTAGATTTTCTTCAATAAAATTGGGGTTGGCTTGTTTATTTTTTTGAATGAAATATAAAATCGCTGTTTTTAGTCCAGAGAAACTAAAATCTAAACCAGGAACTTTCGGTTTTGTAAAAGTAAACGCTTTCGGATTTCCTTCTTTGGCATATTTGTCAATCAATGGTCCGCCGGGATAAGGAAGTCCTAAGATTTTTGCGCTCTTGTCAAATGCTTCACCTACAGCATCATCTGTTGTTTCTCCGATGATTTCCATGTCAAAAAAGCTGTTCACTTTTACAATCTGTGTATGTCCGCCGCTAATCGTTAAAGCTAAAAAAGGAAATTCTGGTTTATCATAACCTTCTTCATCAATAAAATGCGCTAAAATATGTGCATGCATGTGATTTACAGCAATTAACGGAATATCTAACGCCAATGATAAGGATTTACTAAAAGAAGTTCCAACTAATAAAGATCCCATTAAGCCTGGTCCTTGTGTAAATGCGATTGCGCTTAACTGTTCTTTTTGTACATTTGCTTTACGAAGTGCAGCATCTATAACTGGAACAATATTCTGCTGATGTGCTCGCGAAGCCAATTCAGGAACGACACCGCCGTATTGATTGTGAATTAATTGATTGGCAACAACATTTGACAATACTTTGTCGTTATGTAAAACCGCGGCAGCAGTATCATCGCATGAACTTTCGATGGCAAGAATAAAAACCTCTGGATTTTGCATATAAAGGCACAAATTTTGAATTATATTTGACAAATCAAATTATTATATTTCTTTGATTTAAGAAGTGACCAAAATTAAAGAATTTTTATCAAAAACAGCGGTTCTTTGTCTGTTCAAAATAAATTTAAAAGAAAACTAAAATTAAAGAAGCTATCAAAAAAGTAAAGAAAATAATATCTAGAACCCTAATTGGGTTGATTTTACTTTTGTTAGCATTAGCTATTACATTATCACTTCCTGTAGTTCAAACTCAGATTGCCAACTATCTGACCAATTCTTTAAACGAAGATTTTAAAGTAAATATTAGTGTAGAAAAAACGGCGATCAACATTTTTGGAGGTGTAAAATTGAAAAATGTGATGATTTTAGATCATCATAAAAAAACTTTGATTTATTCGGATATCATTACTACAGATATTGCCAGCTTCACCAGACTACTGGACGGCGATTTGATTTTTGGCGATTTACGTTTGACAGGTTTAATTTTTAATCTGAAAACGTATAAAGGCGAAGACGAAAATAATATCAATAAGTTTATAAAAGCCTTTGAGGTTAAAAATACTCCGAAGAAAAAATCAACAAAACATTTCCTTTTAACTGCAAAAAATGCTTACATCGAAAAGGGAAGATTTTCTGTTGTGGATGAAAATAAAACAACGCCTTTATTTTTAGATTTTACCAAACTAAATGCTTATATAAGTGATTTTAAATTGTATGGACCAGATGTAACTACTAGGATTCATCGATTTTCATTTATGGATCACCGTGGTTTATATGTTTCTAATTTTGCTGGGAAATTTGCGTATAGCAAAAAACAGATTAAGGTTGAGAATTTAGCTATTACAACCAAACGATCTTCAATTTACGGTTTAGCAATTTTAAATTATAAACCAGAAGATTTCATTGATTTTACAGACAATGTCAAGTTTAATGTTGTAATAGATTCGGCATCGATTGCAACAAATGATATTCGTAATTTTTATGATGGCTTAGGTAAAAATCAGCATTTTAAACTAAAAACAAAATTAGATGGTCCGCTAAATAATTTAACACTTTCTAAATTAAAATTAAGCGATACAAACGGATCAAAAATTAATGGAACTATAAATTTCAAAAATCTTTTGGGCAGTAAAACTCAGAAGTTTTTTATGGACGGTAAATTTGATAAACTGCTTTCAAGTTATGATAATTTAGTGGTTTTGCTTCCAGAGGTTTTAGGTAAAAAACTTCCGAAAGAACTTAAAAGAATAGGAAAATTTAATATTGTCGGAAAAGCAAAAGTTTCTACAACAGCATTAGAAACAGATTTTAAAATGGCAACCGATCTCGGAAACGGTCAAGTCGATCTTCATATGAATAATATGGATTTTATTGATAAAGCTTCATACTCTGGAAATATTATCCTGACTAATTTTGATGTTGGTGCGGTTCTAGCCCGAAAGGATATCGGAAGAACAACGCTGAATCTGGATGTGGATGGAGTTGGTTTTACAGAAAAGTATTTAAATACTATTATAAAAGGAGATATTTCGAAATTAGATTATAACAAATACACGTATAATAATATAGTAGTAAATGGAAATTTTAAACTGCCGTATTATAAAGGTCAAATTGCGATAAATGATCCGAATCTGAATTTAAATTTTGATGGTTTATTAGACTTAAGTAAAAAAGAAAATCGTTATGATTTTCATATTAATGTTGAGAATTCAGATTTAAGAAAACTGAGATTTATCAACGACTCAATTTCTCGTTTCAAGGGAGATGTTGTGGTTCAGGTAACGGGAAATTCGATAGAAAACCTTCAAGGAGATATTTTTATAAAAGATGCTGAATATCAAAATCCAAAATCAAATTATGTTTTTGAAGATTTAACGATCAATTCCAATTTTGACGCAGACAGACTAAGAACTATTACAATTAGTTCAAATGATGTTGTAGACGGAAAAATTGTTGGAAAATTTAGATTTGACCAATTGGATAAATTGGTAATGAATTCCGTTGGAAGTTTATATACTAACTATAAACCTTATAAAGTTAGAAAAGGCCAGTTTTTGCGCTTTAATTTCCGTGTATACGATAAAGTGGTAGAAATGCTTTATCCAGACATTAATATCGATTCGTCTACAGTTGTTCGAGGAAAAATCGATTCAGATTTACAGGAATTTAAATTCCGTTTTAGATCACAAAAAATTACGGCCGCTAAAAATACATTTGATAACATTCGAATTAATATCGATAATAAAAATACGCTTTACAATGCATACATCGAGTTAGATAGTATCAAAACGCCTTATTATAAGATTCGTGATTTTAATTTGATTAATGTTACATCAAAAGATACGCTCTTTGTACGTTCTGAATTTAAAGGCGGTAATGCAGGTGAAGATTACTTCAATCTCGATTTGTATCATACTATTGACAAGAATAAAAACAATATTGTCGGAATCAAGAAATCAGAGATGAAGTTTAAAGACTATATATGGTATTTAAACGAAGACTCTGAGAAGGATAATCAAATTGTCTTTGATCAGTATTTTAAAAACTTCACGATCGATAATATTATTTTATCGCATGAAAATCAGAAAATTGATTTGAATGGTGTCATTAAAGGAAGTGATTATAAAGATCTCGTCCTGAATTTTGAAGATGTTGACATTAATAAAATTACGCCTCTAAATTCCAAGTTTGTATTTAATGGAAATTTAAACGGAAACATAAATTATAAACAGAATAAGAATGTTTATCAGCCTACCGCGTCTATAAAAATAGATCATCTTGTTTTAAATAAAACAGAGCTGGGAACACTTAATTTTGATATTTCTGGAGACGAAACTTTTAGGAAGTTTACGGTCAATTCGTCTATACAAAATGGTTTTACAGAATCATTTAGAGCCGGAGGAACTTTTGCAGTTGAGAACAAAGAAACGATATTGGACATGAACTTAAAACTGGAAGGTTTTAATCTTGCAACTTTAGGAACGGTTGGAGGGGATGTCCTGTCGAATGTGAGAGGTTCTGTTTCTGGAAATGCAGCTGTTGTAGGGAATTTGAAAAAACCAGAAATAAACGGACGATTGTATGTTGAAAAGGCAGGAATGACTGTGCCCTATCTAAATGTCGATTACGAATTAAGCGATCGAACAGTAATTGATTTGACAAATGAGAAATTTTTATTTAGAAATAATCAGCTGACGGATACTAAATATGGAACAAAAGGTTTGTTGAATGGAAGTATTGAGCATCATAATTTTGGAGATTGGAAATTAGATCTAAACATAACTTCCAAACGATTATTAGCGCTCGATACAAAAGATAGTGACGATGCTGCGTATTTTGGCACGGCTTTCATAAACGGATCGGCTAGTATAAGAGGTCCGGTAGAAAGTTTATTTATTAAGGTTGATGCCAAGTCTGAGAAAGGAACTGAAGTTAAGATACCTATTAATAATGTACAAAGTGTTGGAGAGAGCAGCTGGATTCATTTTGTGACGCCAAAAGAAAAATTTAACCTGGCAAACGGAATTGTTGAGAAAACCAGAAATTACAACGGACTTGAACTTGAGTTTGATTTTGATATTACGCCAGATGCCGAAGTAGAAGTTATACTCGACCGAAATTCTGGACATGGTATGAAAGGAAAAGGATACGGATCGCTTTTATTTAAAATCAATACGCTGGGTAAATTTAATATGTGGGGAGATTTCCAGGCATATGAAGGAACTTATAATTTTAAATACGGCGGACTTATCGATAAAAAATTTGCTGTTAAAAAGGGAGGTTCTATTATTTGGGAAGGAAACCCGATGCGTGCTCAGCTGAATTTAGAAGCAGTTTATAAAACTCAGGCCAATCCTGCTGTACTTTTAGATAACACTTCTTCATTCAATAAAAAAGTTCCTGTAGAAGTGGTAATTGGATTGAGAGGAGATTTGGCAAGTCCAGAACCTAATTTTGATATTCAGTTTCCATCTGTGAGTAATGTCTTGAAATCGGAGATACAATATAAGTTAGACGATAAAGATATTCGTCAGACACAGGCGTTATATTTATTATCTACAGGTTCGTTTATGAGTACAGACGGTTTTAGCCAAGGAGATTTCTCGGGTACTTTAACAGAAACTGCATCTAGTTTATTAGGCGGAATTATAAAATCAGATAATGATAAAGTCAACATAGACTTAAACTATATTGCTGCCGATAGAAGAATGGGGCAGGAAGTAGATGGCCAGTTTGTGGCGAATATATCTTCTCAGGTTAACGAAAGAATTACAATCAATGGTAAATTGGGAGTTCCTGTTGGAGGTGTAAATGAATCTGCCATCGTAGGAGATATTGAAATTCTTTATCGTGTTAATGAAGACGGTACAATGAATCTTCGTTTATTCAATAAAGAAAATGATATTAATTATATCGGGCAGGGAATTGGTTATACACAAGGAGTTGGTATTTCTTATGAAGTCGATTTTGATACTTTTAGTGAATTAGTCAATAAGCTGTTTAAGAATCATAAAATTGAAAAAGCTGTAAAAGGTTCGTCAGACGATCTTCAAGATTCTTATTTAAATCCTGATTACGTGAACTTCACCAGTAAAAAGGATGCGGAAAAAAATAAAAAGAAAGCGGAGAAAGAAGAAGAGAAAAAGAAAAAGGACGAAGAAAAGAAGAAAAAACAAGAACCAGTTAATAATCAAGGTTTAATTCCAGATAACGATTATTAACAGTTTGTTAAAAATATACATTTATAAACCATTATACTTATAATGGTTTTTTTTTGTGCTAAATTTAGGGCCTCTATTCGAATTTTTCATGTGAGAGAGAAATTCCGATTTTTATAACACTTCATTTAGGTATTGTTAATTTTGACGATTTAATTAAAAAAATAGCGATTTATTATTTTAAATGAAATTTTTACCTGTAAAAAACTTATTAACGAAAACGTTTGAATTTAACATATTTTATTAATTTATAATAATCATAACCTAATAAGTGCTGAATGTTTGCTAATTTTACACTTTAATACTTAAATAATGCCAAAAACAATAAAAAAAGTAGGTGTTCTTACCTCAGGAGGAGATTCACCTGGAATGAATGCTGCAATTAGATCAGTTGTTCGAACTTGCGCATATCACAATATAGAATGCATCGGAATTTATAGAGGGTATCAAGGAATGATTGAAGGAGACTTCAAAGAAATGGGACCTCGTAGTGTAAATAATATTGTAAACAAAGGTGGAACGATCTTAAAATCGGCTCGTTCAGTTGAGTTTAGAACCCCTGAAGGTAGAAAAAAAGCACACGAAAACCTTGTAAAAGCAGGAATTGATGCTTTGGTAGTTATTGGTGGAGATGGAAGTTTTACTGGAGGTTTGATTTTTAATTCAGAGTATAATTTCCCTGTAATGGGAATTCCAGGTACAATTGATAATGATATTTATGGTACAAGTTTTACTCTAGGGTACGACACAGCTTTAAATACTGTTGTAGATTGTATTGATAAAATTAGAGATACAGCAAGTTCACATAACCGTTTATTCTTTGTAGAGGTTATGGGTAGAGATGCTGGTCACATTGCACTTAATGCGGGTATTGGAGCTGGTGCAGAAGAAATTCTTATTCCTGAAGAAGATTTAGGTCTTGATAGATTGTTAGATTCACTTCAAAAAAGTAAAGCTTCAGGGAAATCATCAAGTATAGTTGTTATTGCCGAAGGAGATAAAATTGGTAAAAACGTATTCGAATTGAAAGATTATGTTGAAGCTAATTTACCTGAGTACGATGTACGTGTTTCTGTTTTAGGACATATGCAGCGTGGTGGTTCTCCATCTTGCTTCGACCGTGTATTGGCGAGCCGTCTGGGTGTAAAAGCAGTAGAATCTTTAATTGAAGGAAAATCAAATTATATGGTTGGACTTAAAGAAGATAAAGTGATTTTAACGCCGCTTGAGCAGGCAATTAAAGGAAAATCTGAAATCGACAGAGAATTATTAAGAGTGTCTGACATCATGTCAACATAACCTAATATAAAAGTTTAAAAAGAAGAGAAGTTTATTGTGAGGAAATTAGACTTTGAAATAGTGTAATAAAAACAAAAGCAAAAATTTAGTAAAATGTCAAAAGTAAAATTAGGAATAAACGGATTTGGACGTATCGGAAGAATCGTTTTTAGAGAGTCTTTCAATAGAGATAATGTAGAAGTTGTTGCAATCAACGATTTATTAGATGTTGATCACTTAGCTTATTTATTAAAATATGATTCAGTTCACGGTCGTTTCGACGGAACTGTAGAAGTTAAAGAAGGAAAACTTTATGTAAACGGAAGAAATATCCGTATCACTGCAGAAAGAAATCCAGCTGATTTAAAATGGAACGAAGTTGATGTAGATGTTGTTGCTGAATGTACTGGTATCTTCACAACTATCGAAACTGCAAGTGAGCACTTAAAAGGTGGTGCTAAGAAAGTTATCATTTCTGCTCCTTCTGCTGATGCTCCAATGTTTGTAATGGGTGTGAACCACGAAACTGCAAAAGCTTCTGATTTAGTTGTTTCTAATGCATCTTGTACTACAAACTGTTTAGCTCCATTAGCTAAAGTTATCCACGATAATTTCGAAATTGTTGAAGGTTTAATGACTACTGTTCACGCAACTACTTCAACTCAAATGACTGCTGACGGACCTTCTAGAAAAGACTGGAGAGGTGGACGTGCAGCTGCAATCAATATCATTCCTTCTTCAACAGGTGCTGCAAAAGCGGTTGGAAAAGTTATCCCTTCTTTGAATGGAAAATTAACTGGAATGTCTTTCCGTGTTCCTACTGCTGACGTTTCTGTAGTAGATTTAACTGTGAAAGTAGCTAAAGAAACTACTTACGAAGAAATCTTAGCTGTATTGAAAAAAGCTTCTGAAAACGAATTGAAAGGTATCTTAGGATATACTGAAGATGCTGTTGTTTCTCAAGACTTTATTTCAGATAAAAGAACTTCAATCGTTGATGCTACTGCAGGTATCGGTTTAAATTCAACTTTCTTCAAATTAGTTTCTTGGTATGACAATGAGTACGGATACTCAAGCAAATTAATTGATTTATCTGTACATATTGCAGGTTTAAAATAATAATATATATTTTTGCAAAATCCCGTTAGTCAAATAACGGGATTTTCTTATTTTGTTACCTCTATAATTAATGTAAAAAGTACACTTTTAAGTTGAGAATAGGGAAGACCTAATCCAAAAACAAAAAAAAATGAAATTAATAGTTGATAGTGGATCTACTAAAGCCGATTGGATTGCAATTGATGATAATGGAAAAGTATTATTCACGACACAAACCTTAGGATTAAATCCTGAAATTCTTGACGGTCCAGAAATTATTGAAAGATTAAACGATCGTTTTGATATTTTACAAAACAAAAAAAATGCTACTCATTTATTCTTTTACGGTGCCGGATGTGGTACTGATAGAATGAAAACAGCACTATCACAAATTTTCCAAGAGTATTTTGTTAACGCTATTGTTGATGTTCAGGAAGATACTTACGCAGCCGTTTATGCAACAACTCCAAAAGGACAAGAAGCAATCGTTTCTATTTTAGGAACAGGATCTAACTGCAGCTATTTTGATGGTAAAGTATTGCATCAAAAAGTACAATCATTAGGATACATTGTTATGGATGATTGCAGCGGAAATGTTTTCGGAAAAGAATTAATTAGAAAATACTATTTTAATAAAATGCCTAAAGAATTGGCTGTTGAACTTGAAAAAGAGTACGACGTTGATCCAGATTTTATTAAAAATAAATTATATAAAGAACCAAATCCAAATGCTTACTTAGCAACCTATGCGAAGTTTTTAATTAAGCACAAAGACACTGAGTTCTGCAGAAAAATTATCTTTAAAGGAATGAAATCTTTCGTTAAGAATTACATTAAACAATTCGATAACTGTAAAGAAGTTCCAGTTCATTTTGTAGGTTCTATTGCATTTTATTTGAAAGATGAATTACAAGAAACATTCAATAAATATGAACTACAATTAGGGAATGTTTTAAGAAGACCTATTGATGGATTAATTGCGTACCATGTTGCTAATCAATAGTTCTGGTTTTATGGAGATTGCCATTATTGCTCATGATGGAAAAAAAGCTGATTTAATTGATTTTTTAATCAAAAATGAAGCTGTTTTGCATAATGAAAAGATAAGGCTGATTGGTACAGGAACTACGGGAGGAAAAGCCGAAGCTGCTGGTTTTAAAACACAGAGAATGCTTTCTGGTCCGCTGGGCGGAGATGCGCAGATTGCGGGAAGAGTAGCGGAAGGAATAACGCAGATGGTTTTCTTTTTTAAAGATCCTTTGTCAAGTCATCCACACGAAGCAGATATCAATATGTTGATTCGTGTTTGCGATGTACATAATGTGCCGCTGGCAACAAATGAAGCAACGGCACAATTATTATTAGATGCTATTGCACAGCAATTATAGAAATCTCAACATTTACATTTTTTGGCAGACAAGCCACTTGAACCGTTTCACGAGCTGGAGCGGTTTTTTCGTTAAAATAAGAACCGTAAACGGTGTTAATAGCGCCAAAGTTATTCATGTCCATAATGAAAATAGTAGACTTCACTACATTTTCAAAAGTCATACCTGCTGCCTCCAAAATAGCTGCAATGTTCTGCATAACCTGATTGGTTTCGTCATTAATGTTAGCTGTAATCAATTCTCCTGATTCAGGATTGATTGCAATCTGCCCAGAAGCATAAAGCGTGTTTCCAGATAAAACGGCTTGATTATAAGGTCCGATTGGAGCCGGAGCTTTCTCGGTAAAGATGATCTTTTTCATAATAAAATTATTTTGATTCGAAAGTAGTTTATCTATTAGAAACGCTTCGTTTGTTCCATTTAATATCACTAAGCATACCAGATTTAATTCCGATGAAGAAATTCCAGTTAGAGTTTGTTCCAAGAGGCTGCCAGTTAAATGCCATTCTCCAGCTTAATAAATCTCTTTCAAAACGGAATTGCGTAAAAGTAACCCCTTTTTGTACGAAATCGTAACCAGTAGAAACCCCGCCTTTCCATTTTGGCGTAATATCTGTGTTAATCGAAATCATAATAGAGTTTCCTGAAATTTCATTTTGCCTGTTGGTATTTGAATACGTTAATGAGTAGGCTAAAGTCATATCCCATGGAATTTTCGAATTAAAGAATTCCGTAATTACATCCTCTTTTTCAGGTTCATTAGCAAACTGACTGTTTCTGCTGTCATTTAAATCTGTATTCGTACCAAATAAGTCATCACTTCGTCCTCCATTCCGCTGACTCTGAGTATTTTTTTCTTTGCCGGTTCCTTTGTTCGAAAATGAATAATTAACCGTTAAATTGGCACTTGTAAGTCTAAATAAACTTCCGCCATTGTCAATATTGAACTTGTCGATTTTTTGGTTACCACTGTCCAGTGCATACGGATCAAGTGTTGCGCCAAAATTCATGTTCATTTTATTGTCAAAAAACTGTGTTCCACCGCTTACTAAAACAGGCTGCCAGCCGAAAGTAGTTTTTCCGTCAGCATCAAAATTATAACTTGTGCTAAAGTTTAAATTGTTTAGCAGCATTATTTTTTTAGGTTCTGTTTTTGTGCTGTCTCGGTCTCTTACTTTGGCTTCAAAAGTATTACTCAAAGCAAAACCAACTATATTTGAATTGTCTTTTCCAGGCTGTCCAAAAAGACCGTTTTCAAATCTTGTATATTCAGAAGTAATTCTTCCGGTAGCATCAACCGCATATGTGTCGTAATAACGTTCAAAACTTGGTGTGTAAGCATAAGTAATGCTCGGACGCATTACGTGTCGAATCGATTGAATTCTTTTGTCATCGCCAAAATTGAAAGTTCCGTAAATAGTAGTTCCTAAATTGGTACTGAAATTATAAGTTCTAAAAGAGTCAAAACCATTTACAGTTGTATTAACTGCCTTTCCTTCAGCCGAATCGTAATTTTTGGATACGGTTTTATTAACCCACGTTTCTTGATAAGTCGTTGAAGCTCCCGCACTAAAATATTTAAAAATTTTAAAGTTGGTACTAAGCGGAATGGTATGCTGCATTCCTAACTGAGCATCGTTAAACATCTGCGGCTTAAAAAACAAAGAATCTTTTGTTTTAAAGTAGTTTTTACCGCTTACACTGTATTGTAAGTTAATGTTTTTAATTAAGCCCTTTTTAACGCCGTCTTTTCCAACAAAAGGGTATACACGGTCAATACTTCCCTGTAAGGAAGGAAGAGTCATGATAATGTCTTCTGTTTGCGTATTTTGCTGATGCGTTGCAGACAACGAAATACGAGAACCGGGAATAGTGTTAAAAGTTTTATTGTAAGATATCGACGAACTTAATGTGTTGTTCAAATTCGATCCAATATTCGCCTGGTTAATCGATTGTTTAAAGTACTTACTGCTACCCATGTTAACCGATGCAGAAAAGGTTGAATTAGGATTCGATTTAGTATCTTTAGAATGAGACCACTGAATATTATAAATACCTTGTTTGCTGTAGTCAGGATAGCCGCGTTCGCTACTAATCAAATTCTCAAAACGAACATTTATATTTCCTCGATACTTATATCTTTTGGCATACGATGATTCAAATCGCATGGCATAACTTCCGTTGGTGTAATAATCTCCAAGTACCGTAAGGTCATAATTGTCGCTAAGAGCAAAATAATAACCCATATTTTGCAAAGAGAAACCTCTTGTGTTAGAGTCATTATAACTTGGAATGATAATACCAGAAACACTTTTTTCTTGACTCATCGGGAAATAAGCAAAAGGCAGTGCAAGTGGAGTAGGAACATCAGCAATTACCATGTTGGTCAAACCAGTAATTACTTTTTTTCCTGGAATAAATTTTACTTTATTGGTCTGGAAATAATACTCTGGATTGTCAACATCTGTAGAAGTTGTAAAACGGGCGCCTTTTAAGAAGTAAACAGAATCATTTTCTTTTTTAGTAACAGCAGCTTTGATTTTAAATTCGCCTTGTTCAGTTCTCGAATTGTAAATTAAAGCTTTTTTGGTTTTGAAGTTAAAACGAATAGAATCTGGCTGTACTTCGCTGCCCCCTTGTTTGAAATTTGGATATTGAGTCAAAACACCAGCAGAGTCTTTAATTCTTCCAGCGTAAACTTCATCTTTTTCATAATTAAGAACAATTATACCAGATTTTAATTCAACATCTTTATAGTATAATTCAGCTTCATTATACAAAGTAATAAGCTTTTTCTTTTGATCTATCTTGGCGTAATCTTTTGCTTTGTATCTTACTTTTCCATCCAAAAAAGTCTTTTTGGGTTTAACAGTATCAAGCTTTATAGTATCTGTAATTGCAGGAGCTTCTTTATCTGTTTGTTTTACAGCAGGTAAAGGCTTTTTTTTATTTTTTATTTCTTGCGAATATAAATTACCACAACCTATAGTTAGGAAAAATGATATTAAAACGATATTAAATAAGTTTGTATGCAAAGGTTTAAATGCTATTTTTGTAAAATTATGGCTTGTTTTTTGACATGTCAAACTTACATATAATTTTTTGGCAAAAATAATCAATTCTAAAAATTATAACAGCTGCGTTTTATTAAAATTAACTTTTAGATTTATGAATAGAATTAACAAATTTAAGGTAATATTTACTTTATTTCTAACAATACTGTCTTTTTATGCTCATAGTCAGTCAAATGTGTTTAAGGTGACTTTGGATGCCGGACATGGAGATCATGACTTTGGAGCAGTTTATAGTGGGAGAATTGAAAAAAATATTGCTTTAGCTATTGTGTTAAAAGTGGGCAAGATTTTAGAACTTAATCCTAATGTAAATGTAATTTATACTCGTAAAACAGATGTTTTTATAGATTTGGTCGAAAGAGCGAATATTGCCAATAGAGCCAATTCAAATATTTTTGTTTCTATTCACTGTAATGCCAATAAAAATACGGCAGCCGATGGAACCGAAACTTATGTAATGGGTTTGAGTAAAGTTGCCTCTAATCTTGAAGCGGCGAAAAAAGAGAACTCTGTAATTACATTAGAAAAAGATTATAAACGTAAGTACGAAGGATATGATCCTAATTCTCCAGAATCAATGATTGGTATGACTTTGATGCAGGAAGAATATTTGGATAATAGTATTTCCTTAGCGAGTAAAATTGAAGAAAACTTTGAAAAATTAGGTAAAAAACTTCGTCATGGCGGTGTAAAACAAGCGCCATTTATGGTACTTCATAAAGCTTATATGCCAAGAGTTTTAGTTGAAACTGGTTTCGTTTCAAATCCGACCGAAGGAAATATTTTAAATTCAGAAGAAGGGCAGGATGATATTGCAAGAGCAATTGCAGAAGCTATCTTAAGCTATAAAAGAGAATATTTTGGTTCTGGAGCACCAGAAGCAGCTGAGAGTCGGCCCATAAGAGATACTACTCCAGCAAAACCAAAAGCAACGGCGCAGGTTGCAGCGGTAAAAAATGCTCCTAAAGGAACATTCTTTAAAGTACAGCTTATTGCCAGTATTAAGAAAACACCTTTAGAACCTAAAAATTTTAAAGGTCTTAAAAATGTAACTATGATCTACGAAAATAATATTTATAAATATTTCTACGAAGAAACTTCAAGTTACGAAACAGCGCAAAAATACTTGCAAGAAGCTAAAAATAAAGGATATGGCGCAGCATTTTTAGTAGCAACTAAAGATGGAGAAAAAATCAGTATTCAGGACGCAATTAAATAATAAGCGTAAGTTCGAATATTTATATTAATTTTGTATAAACACTTAGAATTTTGAAACTAACAAGAGAAATTAAAACGGCTATATTAGTCATCGCATCGATTTTATTATTTATTTGGGGTTATAGTTTTTTAAAAGGCAGAGATCTTTTTACAAATTATAAAGTATTATATGCTGAATATGATAACGTTGAAGATTTATCACCATCAGCTCCAGTAACACTTAACGGACTTGCTGTTGGTAAAGTAAATAAAATTACTATTGATGAAGTAACAGGTAAATTATTAGTTGAGCTTCAGCTTAAAACTGATTTTCCAGTTTCGAAATCAAGCGTAGCTGCAATTTATTCTCCAAGTTTAATTGGAGGTAAACAAATTAAGATTGTTCCAAATTTTGCTGATAAAGAATTAGCAGAAGATGGGCAGAAACTAACTTCTACTGTAGAGCTTGGATTGACGGAATCTTTAGGCGGAAAAATTGAACCAATTCAGCAAAAACTAGATAAAATGCTGGTTAATATCGATGTTCTAGTTACAGGTTTAAACAATACTTTAGATAAAACTACACAAGAAAACCTAAAGAAAACAATTGCTGAGTTAAGCCAGACTATGGAGCAGTTTCATAGAGCTTCTGGAAGCCTTAACAATATTTTGGATACCAATAAAGGCCAAATTAGCAGCGTTGTGACAAACTTGAATAAAATATCAGGTAACTTTAACAAAATATCAGATTCTTTAAACAAAGCAGATTTAGGAAAAACAGTACGTAATCTTAATCAGGCTTTGGCAAAAGTTGATGGTTTAATGAATAACTTAAATTCTGGTAAAGGCACAGCTGGTAAATTATTGAATGACGATGCATTGTATAACAACTTGGCTAAAACTTCAAAAGAGCTTGAATTGTTGTTGCAAGATGTACGTCTTTACCCAACTCGTTATGTAAATGTTTCTCTTTTCGGAAAGAAAAATAAACCATACGTAGCACCAGCAGAAGAAACAAACTCAACTGATAAAAAATAATTATAAATGAGTTATTTAGATAATATTTTATTCGCGATACTTCTTATAGTAGGTTTCGGTTTTTTTGCAGCGAGCGTAAAAAAAATCATCCGAAATATTAATTTGGGAGTTGATATAGATCGAAAAGATAATCCTAAAGCTCGTTGGAAAAACATGGCATTGATTGCTCTTGGGCAGTCAAAAATGGTGAGACGCCCTGTAGCAGGAATACTTCATATCTTTGTATATGTTGGTTTCATAATAATTAATATCGAATTATTAGAAATCATTATAGATGGACTTTTTGGGACACATAGAATTTTTGCACCATATTTGGGTGTTGTTTATGATGTTTTAATTGCTTCATTCGAAATATTGGCAATATTGGTAATTTTTGCTGTCACAGTTTTCTGGATCAGAAGAAATTTTATCAGATTGAAACGTTTTATACATTCAGATTTAACTGGATTTCCAAAAAGCGATGCCAATTACATTCTGTATTTTGAGACCGTTTTAATGATTTTGTTTTTATTAATGAATGCTGCCGATTTGCATTTACAAAATGTTCCAGGCGGTTATTCACATTTTCATAAAGCAGGAAGTTATCCAATAAGTCAGTTTATTGCACCAATTTTTAATGGTTCGTCTAATGAATTGGTAGGTCTTTTATTCGAAGTTTTCTGGTGGCTGCACATTGCTGGTATTTTAGTTTTTATGAACTATTTATACTTCTCAAAGCATTTACACATTCTTTTAGCTTTTCCAAATACCTATTTTGCAAACTTGAAACCAGAAGGTCAGTTTGATAATTTAGAATCGGTTACAAAAGAGGTTAAATTAATGATGGATCCAAATGCAGATCCGTTTGCTGCTGCACCGCCTGCTGATGAGAATGCTGCTCCGGCTAAATTTGGAGCAAGTGATGTTCAGGATTTAAACTGGGTTCAGTTGTTAAACGCTTATACTTGTACAGAATGCGGACGTTGTACTTCTTCTTGCCCTGCAAATCAAACAGGTAAAAAATTGTCTCCTCGTAAAATTATGATGGATACAAGAGATCGTTTAACTGAAGTTGGTAAAAATATAGATGCTAACAAAGGTGTTTTTGTTCCAGATAACAAGACACTTTTAAATGATTATATTACTCCAGAAGAATTATGGGCTTGTACATCTTGTAACGCATGTGTGGAAGAATGTCCAGTAAACATAAGCCCATTGTCTATTATTATGGATATGCGTCGTTATTTGGTTATGGAGCAGAGTGCTGCGCCAATGTCGCTGAATGCCATGATGACCAATATAGAAAATAACGGTGCACCTTGGCAGTACAGTCAGCAAGACCGATTAAATTGGAAAAACGAGAATTAGAATGTATTGTTTAAACGGTTAATTGTTTTAGCTGTTTATCAATTTTAAAATATTTGAGGTTTTTAGTAGGTTATAGTAAAGAGTACGATTAACCAAATAAACGATTAACCGATTTAACAACAAAAGAAGATGTCAGAAAGTTTAGTAGTGCCAACAATGGCAGAGATGCTTGCCGAAGGAAAACAGCCAGAAGTTTTGTTTTGGGTGGGTTGTGCAGGAAGTTTTGATGATAGAGCAAAAAAAATTACTAAAGCGTTTGTACGAATTTTAAATCGTACCAATGTTTCTTTTGCGGTTTTGGGTACAGAAGAAAGCTGTACTGGTGATCCTGCAAAAAGAGCTGGAAACGAATTTTTGTTTCAAATGCAGGCCATGATGAATATTGAGGTTTTGAACGCCTACGAAGCAAAAAAAATTGTTACTGCTTGCCCGCATTGTTTTAATACTTTAAAAAATGAATACCCAGAATTAGGAGGTACTTACGAGGTAATTCATCATACAGAATTTTTGAAATCATTAATTGATGATGGAAGATTAACTGTTGAAGGCGGACAATTTAAAGGAAAAAAAATAACTTTTCATGATCCTTGTTATTTAGGAAGAGCTAATAAAGTTTACGAAGCTCCTAGGGATTTAATTGAGAAATTAGACGTCGAATTAGTCGAAATGAAGCGTTCTAAATCAAATGGTTTATGTTGTGGAGCAGGTGGTGCTCAAATGTTTAAAGATGCCGAACCTGGAAATAAGGAAGTAAACGTGCTTCGTACAGAAGATGCTTTAGAAGTACAGCCTGATATTATTGCAGCAGGATGTCCGTTCTGTAATACGATGTTAACAGACGGAATTAAACATGCACATAAAGAGGGCGAGGTAAAAGTAATGGACGTTGCGGAGTTAATTGCTAATGCGCAGGATTTGTAAAAAAAGGGTCTAAGATTCTAAGGTGCTAAGATGCTAAGTTTTTAACTGAACATGAAACCTTAAACTTGAATCTTGAGTCTTGAAACAGATCTAAAATCAACAATCTAAAATCTAAAATTAAAAATGTATATACCTTTTGAAAATTTACCTGGTGAATCCAGAGTTTGGATTTATCAATCGAACAGAAAATTTTCTGAGGAAGAGTTTTCTGAAATCGAAACAGACTTAAAAGCTTTTGTGGAACAATGGGCCGCACACGGAACAAGTCTTGAAGCTTCTTTTTTACTAAAATACAATCGATTTATCATATTGGCTGTTAATCAAGATGTGCAGGCTGCGACGGGTTGTTCTATCGATAGTTCGGTAGAATTTATCCAAAGTTTGGAGAAAAAATATAATGTTGATTTGTTAGATAAAATGAACGTTACTTTTAAACTTGGAGAACATATTGCACATAAACCATTGATCGACTTTAAGAAGATGGTAAAAGATAAATCGGTTTCTGAGAATACGATTGTTTTTAATAATCTGGTTAACAATATCGAAGAGTTCAACGAATCTTGGGAAGTTCCTGCTGCCGACAGCTGGCATAGCAGATTTTTCTAAAAAGAAATTTTATAAGATTTGAAAAGGCATGAAACTTCGGTTTTGTGCCTTTTTTTTATTTCATTAGTTTAAATTGTTTCAAGTTTAAGGTTTAAGGTTTAAGGTTTCAAGTTTTCCTAAAACTTAGGGATTAATCTTTGTCAAAGTTTTGAACTTTGACAAAGATTGTCATACTGCACTTCTTATGAAAACCAAAACGTCTATTCTAGCCCCGATGGAAGTGATATCCTTTTTCTTGCTTCTTTAGCAAGGAAAAGATTTAACGGACAGCGGGACTACTGGTCTTTTTTGCAGATATTGTGGTGCTGCTAAAAATATTTATTAACTAGAATTAATCTAATTTTGTCAAAAATCTAACAATTTAAAAGCTTAATTGAACGCTATTTTTGAGTAATTTCGTAGAATTAAATTTAATCCATGAAAATAGCAATTGTTTGTTATCCTACTTTTGGAGGTAGTGGTGTAGTAGCCACAGAGTTAGGTCTCGAATTAGCCAGAAGAGGACACGAAATACATTTTATCACATACAGTCAGCCGGTAAGACTGGCACTTTTAAATCCGAATGTCCATTATCACGAAGTAAATGTTCCGGAATATCCATTGTTTCATTATCAGCCGTACGAATTAGCCTTGTCAAGTAAATTGGTTGACATGGTGAAGTTGTACAAAATTGAACTTCTTCACGTGCATTATGCTATCCCTCACGCGTATGCGGGTTATATGGCAAAACAAATGCTTAAAAATGAGGGAATTAATCTTCCTATGATTACTACGCTTCACGGAACAGATATTACTTTGGTTGGAAATCATCCTTTTTATAAACCTGCCGTAACTTTTAGCATTAATAAATCGGATTATGTGACTTCGGTTTCGCAGAGTTTGAAAGATGATACTTTGAAATTATTTAAGATTAAGAATAAAATTAAAGTAATTCCGAATTTTATTGAATTGGATAAGGTTAAAAAAGATCCAACTGCGCCTTGTCATCGTTACGTTATGGCAAATGAAAACGAGAGAATTATTACGCATATCAGTAACTTTAGAAAGGTAAAACGTATTCCGGATATTATTAAGATATTTTATAGTATCCAAAAAGAAATTCCAGCTAAGTTAATGATGGTGGGTGACGGACCTGAGAAGGAAAAAGCAGAGATTTTATGTCAGGAACTGGGAATTTTAGACAAAGTTATTTTCTTTGGAAACAGCCACGAAATTGATAAAATTTTGTGCATGACAGACTTATTTCTGCTTCCTTCAGAAACAGAAAGCTTTGGTTTGGCTGCTTTGGAAGCAATGGCTTGCGGCGTACCAGTAATCTCTAGTAATTCTGGAGGTTTGCCTGAGGTAAATTTTGATGGTTTTTCTGGATATTTAAGCAACGTTGGAAATGTTGAAGAAATGGCCGAAAATGCTCTTAAAATTTTAAGAGATGATGCGGTATTGAGTCAGTTTAAGGCAAATGCGCTGGAAGTGGCAAGAAAATTTGATATTAAAAACATTCTGCCTAAGTATGAGGCTTTGTACCAAAAAGCTGTTGATGATTATAAATATGAAAAGCATTAATTTTTAATAAGGATAAATGAAAAAAGTAATTTCTGTTTTAGCAATTTTTGTTTTGGTTTCGTGCGGTGTTAAGAAAGTTGAAAATTCAAATGCTTTGTACGAAGTTTTGACAAAGCAGTCTGACGGCGGCGGTAATATTAAGTTTTTTGAGATCTTGACCGAACCAAATGAGATTAAGATGCTTGAAAACGATCCGCTTTTGGCTGATAAAATGAAGGATCCAAATGTTCATGATTATAATTATGTGATTTTGAATATGGGGGAGAAAAACACAAGCGGTTATTCTATAGACGTTGAAAAGGTCGAAGAAACAGATAAGAATATCATTATTACTGTAAAAGAAAACAGCCCGGCGCAAGATGCAATGACAATGCAGGTGATTTCGTATCCTTACACTGTGGTGAAAATTCATTCTAAGAAAGAGATTATTATTAAGTAATTAGTTTTTTAGTTCTTGGTTCATAGTTCTTAGTGATTAGTACTAGAGTTTGGTACTTAAACTTTAGTACTTATTCTTTGATTTTGTTATTTTAAGTTAAGTGTTATCCTGAGTGAAGTCGAAGGTTTAAGATGTAGAAAGGGCTTCTAGTTCGCTTACCCTGACAAAAACTTTAATCAATAAAAAAAAACCTGTCGCTTTAAACGACAGGTTTCTTCTTACAATTATTTTTTAATTTTTTATTTTAGAATCTGAATTTAACACCTAAACCAACGTCAAATCCAAAATTGTCATCATCATAGTATCCTGAACCAATTTCAGGTCTAGCATCTAATGATAATGTAATTGGCACTTCACTAAATCTATATTCGATACCAATATCTCCTGCTGCGAAAACATAAGTTCCGCTGTCATTATATCTGAAATTATTATTGTAATAGTCATAATCCCAAGCAGCAACTCCACCACCGACACCAGCGTACCAGTTAAATCCTCCGTCGATGTTCCAAACCCATTGGTAAAGGGCAACTCCTTTGATAGCATCAACATCTCTGCTGTTTCTCCAGCCTAAATCAAATTCTAGTCTGTTTTTTTGGTTCAATCCTAATTGGTATGATACTTCTCCTCCGAAACCGTTATTGTCACCTAAACGTAACCCTAACGCATGTTTTGAAATTTCTTGTGATTGAGCCGTAAATGCTAATCCTAAAAGCATAAGGGCTGATAAAATGATCTTTTTCATAAAAATGGTTAATTAATTTTTTTCAAATGTATAATTACAGTCAGATACAGAACGTATAATATTTTTGAAAATTGTTATATAATTCACATTTTCGAAATTAAGATTCTTAAAATTGTTAAAAAATAGGTTTTGGTGAGGTTATTTTAATATGATTGAAGATATTAATTGGGAAGTTAAAATATCTTCCATTTCAAAAAGATTTTCTTCTTCAACAAAATTAGCTGCTTTGTAAGAGAACAATTTCCAGCGTTTTTTATGGTATTCAAGAGCTGTTAGGTTTTCTACCCAATCGCCAGAATTAAGGTATAAAGTAGAGCCGTGTTTGTTTTCCTTAGTCATAATTTTTGGTTCATGGATATGACCGCAGATTACGTAATCGTAATTTTTTTCGATTGCTAAATCGGTTGCAGTAGTTTCAAAATCAGAAATAAATTTAACTGCTTTTTTTACGCTTGCTTTTATTTTTTTAGAAAAAGAGTAAGGTTCACGCCCGAGCTTTGATAGACACCAATTTACAAATCGGTTTATTAGAATCAAATAATCATAACCTAATCCGCCTAGTTTTGCAATCCATTTTGAATGCTGCACAGAGGCATCAAATACATCTCCGTGAAAAATCCATGCTTTTTTATCGTCTAATTCTAAAACTAATTTGTCGACCAAAGCAAAATTACCCATATTCATATCACTGAATTTTCGAAGTATTTCATCATGATTTCCAGTAATATAATACACTTTTGTTCCTTTAGAAGCCATTCCGATAATACGCTGAATTACTCTTAAATGTGCTTTCGGGAAGTACGATTTACGAAACTGCCAAGCATCAATAATGTCGCCGTTTAAGACTAAAGTTTTGGGTTTAATGCTTGAAAGATAGTTGTTTAGTTCTTTTGCATGACTTCCGTAAGTTCCTAAATGGACATCAGAAAGAACGACCAATTCGACATTTCTTTTTTTCAATTTTTCTTGATTTGAAGTTTTACAAATGAAAGAAATTTTGAATGGTTTTATTTTATCAAAAGGTTATGAAAAAGCGGATAATTTTACCAAATTGTGATTTTTAATCGGTTTAATGTTTAGTTAATAATACCAGTTTTAAATTTTTTAATTTAATTCATAAAACTTACATTTGCTCAAAACAAAATACAATGGCAGGAAACAGCTACGGCACCCTATATAAAGTTACAACATTTGGAGAATCTCATGGTGAAGCTTTAGGCGGCATTATTGACGGATGCCCTCCAGGAATACAACTTGATTTTGAAGCAATTGAATTGGATATGGCTCGAAGAAAACCAGGGCAGTCGGCAATTGTTACACAGCGTAAGGAACCAGATGCAGTTCAGTTCTTATCTGGAATTTTTGAAGGAAAAACTACAGGAACCCCAATTGGGTTTATTATTCCAAATACCAATCAAAAGTCAGATGATTATTCACATATAAAAGATAATTACAGACCAAGCCACGCTGATTATGTTTACGATCAGAAATATGGTTTTCGTGACTATCGCGGCGGCGGACGAAGTTCGGCTAGAGAAACTGCAAGCAGGGTAGTAGCTGGGGCAATTGCAAAACAAATGCTTCCAGAGATTAAGTTTAATGCTTACGTTTCTTCTGTTGGGCCAATTCATTTAGAAACGCCTTATCAAGAATTAGATTTTTCAAAAATAGAAAGTAATCCTGTTCGTTGTCCAGACGAAAAATCTGCAGCGATTATGGAAGAATATATTCGTGATATTCGTAAGCAAGGAGATACCGTTGGAGGTGTTGTAACTTGTGTAATCCAAAATGTTCCAGTTGGTTTAGGAGAACCGGTTTTTGATAAACTTCATGCAGAATTAGGAAAAGCAATGCTTTCTATTAATGCAGTAAAAGGTTTTGAATACGGAAGCGGTTTCCCTGGTTCTGAAATGAAAGGAAGCGAGCACAATGATTTGTACAATCCTAACGGATCTACTAAAACCAATCTTTCTGGCGGAATTCAAGGAGGAATCAGCAACGGAATGGATATTTATTTTAGAGTAGCTTTTAAACCTGTAGCAACTATTATGCAGACTCAGGACTCATTAGATAATAAAGGTAACATTACACCAATGACAGGAAAAGGACGTCATGATCCGTGTGTAGTGCCTCGCGCAGTGCCAATCGTAGAAGCGATGGCCGCAATTGTTTTGGCTGATTTTTATTTAATCAACAAAACATATTAATAAAAGGTAAGACAGTGAGGGTCTTATATTTTAATAATTAAAAAGTAAATTAATGCAAGTTACAGAAACTAAAAAAAAATCATTTCTTTCAGGATTAACAGGGCAAATTATAATTGCGATGATTCTTGGAGCTATTTTGGGAATCATATTACACAATTCAATTTCGCCTGAAGCAGCACAATCTTTTAGTACTAAGATAAAAATGCTGGCAACTATTTTTATTCGTTTGGTGCAAATGATTATTTCCCCTTTGGTTTTCACGACTCTGGTAGTGGGAATTGCAAAATTAGGAGATATTAAAACGGTTGGGAGAATTGGAGGAAAAGCTATAGGATGGTTTTTTACAGCTTCATTTATTTCTTTATTAATTGGATTGTTTTACGTAAATATTCTACAGCCGGGTGTTGGTCTAAAACTAGAGCACGTAGATATGGCAGCTGCTACTGAGGTAACTGGTAAAACACAAAATTTATCTTTCGAAAATTTTGTTGAGCATATTGTGCCAAAAAGTATTGTTGAAGCAATGGCAACAAATGAAATCCTGCAGATTGTAGTTTTTTCTATTTTCTTCGGATTAGCTGCGGCATCTTTAGGAGAAAAGGTAAAACCTATTATTGGAGCCTTTGATAAGTTGTCTCACATTGTTTTAAAAATGGTAAACTATGTAATGAACTTTGCTCCAATTGGAGTTTTTGGTGCTATTGCAGCTGTTTTTGCTATTAGAGATGCTGAAGAATTGGTAATTACTTATTTTAAATTTTTCGGATCGTTCTTAATCGGTATTAGTACATTGTGGGTGCTTTTAATAGCTGTTGGTTATATTTTCTTAAAAGGAAGAATGACAGAATTATTAAGACGTATCACTGGGCCATTAGCAATTGCTTTTGGAACAACTAGCAGCGAGGCTGTATTTCCTAAACTAACAGAAGAATTAGAAGGTTTTGGAGTAAAAGATAAAATTGTTTCTTTTATGCTGCCGCTTGGTTATTCGTTTAATCTTGATGGAAGCATGATGTATATGACTTTTGCCAGTATTTTTATTGCACAGTTTTACAATGTACATTTAGATTTGGGAACTCAAATGGCGATGCTGTTAGTATTAATGCTAACCAGTAAAGGTATTGCAGGTGTTCCAAGAGCAAGTTTAGTTGTTGTTGCGGCAACTTGCGGCATGTTTGATATTCCAATTGAAGGTATTGCATTGATTCTGCCTATTGATCATTTTTGTGATATGTTTAGAAGTGCAACAAATGTACTTGGAAATGCACTGGCAACTTCTGTTGTAGGACAGTGGGAAGAAGGTAAAGAATAAACAATAAACGAATAAGATTTTAACACTAAGAATATTATTTTTTGGCCTTAGTGTCCTAAATAACAAGTCAAAAGCTGTATTTTTTTATGAAATACAGCTTTTTTTTATTTTAAAGTGTATATTTGATAAAACTAGCCGATTAATGCCCCAAATACGGATATTTTTACTTCTATTCTTTGGTCTGAATTGCTTCGCCAATTCGGCAATTTCTCAATCTAATTGTAATAAAGATCCTAAGATCGATAAGCTGGTTAAAAAAGCACTTTTAAATTTTCGGGAATCTAATTTTGAGCAATCACTAAAAATTTCTAGAGCGGCATTAAATTCTGCAACATTACTAAAAGACTATTGCCTCATTTCTCGTTCCTATAATATTATTGCGGCTAACTATAATGAATTATCAGACTTTGATAAAGCGATTTTCTTCTATAAAAAAAGCTTGTATTATGCCAATAAAACAAATAACGACTCTCTAAAATGCAACCTCTATAATAATCTAGGGAACATGTATTGTTTCGAAAAGAAACAATTTGACAAAGGTATTAGTTATTATAAAAAATCTGTAGCTTATGGTTTGAAAATTAATGATTTAAAAGAAGTTTACTTTACAAATGTAAATATTACCTGGGCATACTTTGATATTAAAAATTACGATCAGGGATATCTTTTTTTAAAATACATTAACAGCACAAAAAACAAATATAGCGACGGATCTACAGAAGTTATCGTAGATATGCTTAATGCGATTTATTTAAGTTACAAAAACGATAATAATGCGGCTAATACTTATTTTTTAAGTGCTATTGAAGCAGGAAAAACATGTGAAGAAAAAACAGATTTATCGAATGTTTATTTAGAATATTCAAAGTTTTTAAATAAAATTAAAAGGCACAAAGAGGCTTATGAAGCTTTAGTGAATCACAATAAAATTTCGGAAGTACTATATAACGAAAAGAAACTAAAAAAAGCTTCGATTGCGGGAATGGGGCTTGAGTTAGATGAATATAAAAGACAGATTGATAAAATTGAAAGTGAAAAAGTAGAGCAGTCTCAAAGTCTTAAAAAATCAAGGATCATCGTTATTCTTTTTATCTTGATTTCTTTTATACTTCTGTTTTTAATCATCACTTTAGTTAAGAATATTCGATTTAAGAAAAAACATAATTTAGAGCTTCTAAAAGCGAAAGAAATTGCAGAGGAGGCATCTTTGCTGAAAACACAATTTATTTCGACTATAAGCCACGAATTACGCACTCCGTTGTATGGTGTGGTTGGAATTACTAATATGTTATTAGAAGAACATAAAGAAATTTCTAGAAGCCAGCATCTAAGTTCGCTTAAATTTTCTGCCAGATATTTACTGTCTTTGGTAAATGATATTCTGCAGATTAATAAAATTGAAGAAAATAAAGTAGTACTTGAAAATTTGACATTTAATATTTCAGATGAAATCACAGTTATAAAAAACTCACTTTCTTTTCTTTCCCAAAAAAACAACAATAGAATTTCAATAGACATAGATCCTGAAATTCCAGAATATTTAATTGGAGATAAATTAAGACTGGCTCAAATTTTAATGAATTTAGTGAGTAATGCACTAAAGTTTACTAAAGACGGGCAAGTCGAAATAATAGTAAAACTAAGCAGGGTAGAAGGAAAACTGAATTACCTGCATTTCTTAATTAAGGATAATGGCGTAGGAATTGCCCTTGTGGACCAAAGTAAGATTTTTGAAAAATTTGTTCAAGTTGGGAGAAAGGATGAAGATTATCAAGGAACTGGATTAGGACTTAGTATTGTAAAAAGACTTCTTGGACTCTTTGGAAGTACTATTACTTTGGATAGTGATCTCGGAAAAGGTACTTCATTTTCGTTTGAAATTGGTTTTGAGCACGATTTGGCTAAAACGAAAAGTATTATTGATGAAATTGAAGTTGATCTAACCTCAAATGAAGTTTATAAAATTTTAGTCGTAGAAGATAACTTAATCAATCAATTGGTAACCAAAAAGATTATTGAGAAAAATAATTATATCTGTAAAGTGGTTGATGATGGTTATGCAGCGCTTAAAATTCTTGAAAACGAAGTCTTTGATTTGATTTTAATGGATATTAATATGCCTTTGATGAATGGTTTTGAAACGACAAAAAGAATTCGTCTGGCAGGAATAGAAACTCCAATTGTTGCTTTAACAGCTTTTGACAAAGATGAAATTACCGATGAAGCACTTTCGTCTGGAATGAATGATATTATAATTAAGCCTTTTGAACCTGTCAAATTATTTAAGATAATCAATTACCTTATAAAAGAAAAAAACGCTGTTTAGTACCAGCGTTTTTTGTTTTTCTTAGAAGTATTTGATTTTCTTGATTTATGAGCTCCACCGCTTCTATTAGAAGAATTTTTTGGTTTTTCTCCAGCTTCAGGACTTCCAGACTGCCATTGATAAGGGTGATCTGCGATTGTTTTTACATCAACTTTAATTAATTTCTGAATATCTTTCCAATATGGAAGTTCATCTTTTCCGCAGAAAGAAATTGCAATTCCGCCATTTCCTGCACGACCTGTACGACCGATACGGTGAACATAAGTTTCTGGGATATTCGGTAAATCAAAATTAATCACATACGGCAGTTGCTCAATGTCAATTCCTCTAGCCGCAATATCTGTAGCAACCAAAACACCAACTTCTTTATTCTTAAAAGCGTCTAAAACTCTTTGTCTTGCATTCTGAGATTTGTCTCCGTGAATGGCTTCTGCTGGAATATCTTTTTTACGAAGCGCTTTAACAACATTGTCAGCACCATGTTTTGTTCTTGAAAAAACAAGCACATTTGATAAATTTTCTTCTTTAATTAAACTATACAACAAGTTTCTTTTTTCAGTTTTATCTACAAAATAAATGCGTTGTTCTACATTTTCGGCTGTTGATGAAACAGGAGATACTTCTACTTTTTCTGGATCCTGCAAAAACATTTCTGCCAGTTCGCGAATTGCAATTGGCATTGTAGCAGAGAAAAGTAAAGTTTGTCTGTTCTTTGGTGTAAGTTTTACGATTTTTTTGACATCATTAATAAAACCCATATCCAGCATTTGATCAGCTTCATCGAGCACTAAAGTGTGCAGATGGTCTAAATCTAGAAAACCCTGTTTATGAAGGTCAAGCAAACGTCCTGGAGTCGCAACTAAAATATCGATTCCATTTTTTAAAGCCTCAACTTGAGGGTTTTGAGATACACCTCCAAAAATTGTCAGCTGTGTTAAATTAGTATATTTAGCATAAGTGTCAAAACTCTGGCCAATTTGTACCGCTAATTCACGTGTAGGCGTAACTACAAGAGCACGAATTTGTTTCGCTTTTTTTGATGAACCGACAATTCTATGTAATTGATGTATGATTGGAATAGCAAATGCTGCCGTTTTTCCTGTCCCTGTCTGCGCGCAGCCAATTAAATCACGACCTGCTAAAACTATCGGAATAGATTTTTCCTGAATTGGTGTCGGATTTAAATAGCCTTCTTCAAATACGGCTTTTTGTATACTTTTTGAAAGTGATAAATCTTCGAATAACATATCTTAGGTATTAAGTATTTTAGTTTTAAGTACTAAAATGCCGTGCAAAGATAGTTTTATTCGGTTAATCGTTTGTTTGAATTAGCTTTTATTTGGCAAAACAGCTTCGCGTTAGAATTTTATCTGGTCGCTTAATTAATCTTTTTCGATGTTTGCTTTAATAAAATCGGTTACTAAATATCCAATTAATTTACCAATTAAATTATTATTAGGCGAATTGTCTAAATCTGGTGCTCCTTCGCAGATATGCAGATAAGCAGCGTTTTTATGTTCGGCGAAAAAAGAAACAAACTGTCTCAATTCTTCAACAGAAAAACCGCTAATTGTCATGGCACTGCTTGCAATATTAGGAATTGCATCAAGATCAATTTCAATTCCGAAAGCATCATTTTTAACAAAATCTAAAGCGGCAATCATTTCTCGATTGAAATCTTTTTCTTTTCTAATGTTTACACTGTCATAAGTATTATATCGAACTCGGTCTTCTAGTTTTTTAATTATATCTAAAACACTTTTTGAAGTATAATTTTCGTGAAGTCCAAAAATGAAATATTTTTTTAAAAACCCTTCTTCGTAAGCGTATGAAAATCCGTTGCCGCTGTGACGTCCTTCAAGAATTCTAAAATCAGAATGTGCATCAAAATTTATTGCGTTTATAGGTTTTCCTTTGGCTAAAGCCGCTCCTTTAATATTTCCGTAAGCATTATTGTGGCCCCCACCGATGATAATAGGCGTTTTTCCGGCTTTAATTATGGTAAAAATAATATGAGATACTTCTTTATCAATTTTTTCAACCAGCTGACTTAATTTTGAACGATCATCGATATCATTAAAATCAAGATTTTCGACTTCACGCATTTCGTCAGCAACATTAATCTGTCCTAAAACAATAATGTTACTTCCTTTACAAAACCGATTATGCTGAATGTTGGCAATACTTTTTATCGCGCTCTGCCATGCAGAAGCAGCTCCAGGTCTTCCGTAATTGGCACGTACGCCTATATCTTCAGGAATTCCAAGAAGGACATATTTAGCTTCACTTTCTTTTAAAAAATTGATTTTATCAACTCCAGATGGAATGACAATCATTTTTTCTCCGAACTTTATTTCACCACTTCGATGATTTGTGACTTTTGCTAAATCATTTATAGTGAAAGGGATTAATTTTTCCATGAAAAAAATTTATTTTCCAAAAATAATATAATTGTAGAAACTTACGTTATTACCTTATATTAATTCTTAAATTTGTTATTAAAGAAAATTATTTAAATATGGAAAACCCAAAGAACAACAATTCAAGTCTAAAGGCGATAATCGCAGTTTTAGCAGTCCTACTGATTGGTAGCTTAGTGTATATTTTTAAATTATCATCTGATACAGATGTAGTTAAAACAGAACTTACAACAACTTTGACAGAGAAAGAATCTGTTATGAAAGATTTGCAAGAGCTGAAAGCGACTTATGATGCTGCAATTGCTGAAAACACTTCTATGTCTGACGAATTAATCCAAGAGAGAGATAAAGTAGTTGCTTTAATGGATGATTTAAACAAGTCTAAAGGAGATGTTTCTAAATACAGATCTCAAGTTCAGGCAATGCAGAGTAAAATGAAAACTTTAGTTGCTGAAAATGATGAGTTGAAAAAACAAAATGGTGTTTTAACTACTCAAAGAGATAGTACTATTGTAGTTCTAGGAGAATCTAAGAAATATAACGAAGTATTAGTTGGTCAAAACGAAGAATTGGCTAAAACAGTAGAAAAAGGTGCGAAGTTATCAGTACTAAATACAAAAACTTCAGCTTATAAATTGAAAAGCTCTGGTAAACAAATTGAAACAGACAAAGCAAGTCGTGCTGATGTTTTAAAAGTTAGTTTTACAATTGCTGAAAATCAAATCGCAAAATCTGGAGATAAAACGTATTATGTACAAGTTATCGATGCTAAGAACAATGTTTTAGGTGAAAAGAAAACTGAAAATTTCGGTGACAATTCATTGACTTACAGTTTTAAAACTACTGTGAAATATGAAAATAAAACTGTAAACGTGAGCGAAGATCTTCCAGGAAAAGATTTTGCTAAAGGAACTTACTTTATCAATATTTTTGATAATGACGAATTAGTTTCTAAAACTAGTTTCAGTTTAAGATAATTTCTGCCAAAGGGATATAATACCACTTAGATATTAAAGGTCTGTGATTTTCACAGGCCTTTTTTTATGGGTAAATTTGAATGCTTTTGTCACTGTTCGGAGAACTGTAAGTTTCCCGTAGTTGAAACTACGGGTTATGTTTGGAATGATTTATTTTGTAAAAAGAATAATTGTTTATTCTAGAATTTTTCCTTCAACAAAAACAGATTCTATAAGATTGCTTCCAAAGGCATAAGGAATTTGGTAATAAGAAGAAATGGGTTTTGTTAGAATCAGATTGGCTTTTTTGCCTTTTGTAATACTTCCATGCGTTTCTGAAAGTCCCATGGCATAAGCACCGTTTATTGTTGCAGCATTAATTGCTTCTTCTGGTGTCATTTTCATCTTGATACAAGCCGTTGCAACAACAAAATTCATGTTTCCAGATGGAGTAGAACCAGGATTGAAATCTGTTGCTAAAGCCAAAGGTAAGCCTGCTTTAATCATTTCACGTGCGGGCGTGTACGGAATGCTTAAAAAGTAGGAACAAGACGGCAAGGCTACAGGCATTGTCTCGCTATCTTTTAAAGCTTCAATGTCTTCTGATGTCATAACTTCTAGATGATCTACAGAAAGGGCCTTAAATTTAATACCAGCCTGAATGCCGCCAATAGAATTAAATTGATTGACATGAATTTTTGGTTTTAGACCAAATTGAATTCCTGCCTGCATAATTTTTTCGGTTTCTTCCACAGAAAAGTAACCGCTTTCACAAAATACATCTACATATTCGGCTAATTTATTTTGAGCAATTTCTGGAATCATTTTAGTGATGATTTCTTCAATATATCCAGCTTTATTTTCTTTATAATGCGTTGGAAAAGCATGCGCTCCTAAAAATGTAGCTTTAATTGAAATTGGATAATTTTCAGCCAGTTTTTTAATAACACGAAGCATTTTCAATTCTCCTTCAATAGTTAGCCCATATCCAGATTTTATTTCAACAGCACCAGTTCCTAAATGCATAACTTCTTCCAGGCGAAGTTTTGACTGTTTGTAGATTTCTTCTTCAGAAGTTTCGTTGAGTTTTTTAGCCGAATTTAAAATACCGCCTCCGCGATTTGCTATTTCTTCATACGAAAGTCCGTTAATACGGTCCACAAATTCTTGTTCGCGATTTCCTGCGTAGACAATATGCGTGTGACTGTCGCACCAAGAAGGAAGAACAACTTTGCCCATAGCATCAATAATTTTATCAGCTTTAATTTCAGGAAGATCTTTCATTAAACCAAAATCAGCAATTAGATTGTCTTTTAAAACTAGAAAAGCATTTTTAATTGTTGGAAGTTGAGCCATTTCAGAACCTGAAACCTTATCAATTGAAGTTTCTCGAACTTGTAGTAATTCTTGTATGTTGGTAATTAAAGTAACCATTAATATGAGTTTGTTATATTTAGATAAGTCTATAAAAGCACAAATTTCACAAATTATCACGAACTAATCCGTGAAATCTGTGAAATTCATGTTTAGATTTTGAAATTAAAATTTTGAAATTTTATTTCAAAATTATTCTGAAACTGTTATTTCAAAAATTTTGTCCCAGTATTTTCCAGTAACAAAAATAGTTTTCGTAGCAGGATTATAGGCAATTCCATTAAGGACTTCTGCATTTTTAGCTTTAATAGATTTGCGCAGATCTGAAAGATTTAATATTCCTTCAACAGCTCCAGAAGTCGGATTTACAACAGCAATCGCATCTTTCTGCCAAACATTTACATAGAATTTTCCGTTGATTAGTTCTAACTCATTAATAGCTTTAATTTTTGCAGATCCAGAGTAAACGTTTATGTAGTCAATCAACTTTTGAGTAGCTGGATCCATTTTCCAGATTTTTTCTGTTCCGTCAGAATGATAAATGTATTTATCATCATGTGTCATTCCCCAGCCTTCGATATCTTTATCGTATTTAAAGGTTTTTTCTAGCTTAAAAGTATTGGCATCATAAATAAAACCAGTTTTTTCCTGCCATGATAGTTGGTAGATTTTACCATTGAAAAAAGTGATTCCTTCTCCAAAATATTCTTTAGGAAGATCCACTTGTTTAATCACTTTTCCTGTTTTATAGTCTACTTCTCTAAAATAAGAATCTTCTTTTTGTCCTGTACTTTCAAAAAGTCTTCCGTCATGAAATTCTAAACCTTCTGTAAATGCTGTAGTATCATGGGGAAAAGTATTTACTACTTTGTATTTTAATAGTTTTGGTTCAATATCAGAAATCACTTCAATTCTTTTAGTAGCATCTGAAGAATCGCCGCCAAAATAGGCAGTAGCTTTTAAGTATTGATAACCTAGTTTTTGTTCTTTTAAATCAAATTTAAATTTCTCAGCACCTTTTGTGCTTCCTACTCTTTTATCATTTACAAAGTAAGCAATACTGTCAATTTCTTTCGAATTTGGGTTTAAAATTCCAATTGAAACTGATTCTTTTTGCGTAAAATGAGCCGGAAAAGCAGAATCGTCGATAGTAAACAAAGAATTTTCACCTTTTTTTGTGTCTCCACATCCAATTAATGTGATTCCTAATAAAATGAAAGTTAGGAAGTTATATTTTTTCATAGTTTAAAATTTGAATAAGCCAATATACAACGATATTTTTATAGCAACAAAGGTCTTGCAAAAATATAAAAAGGTTGTATATTTGCACCGGCAAGTCCTACACGACCAGCTCCTGCAGACTCCCCCAGGATGGGAACATAGCAAGGGTACGTGGTTGAGCGGTGCGATGTAGGTCGCTTGCCATTTTTTTTTAGAATAAATTTAATTTGTAATCTTCCTTATCAGGAGGATTTTTTTATTTTTGGGACTTCGTAAAGTTAAAAGTTATTAGTTAGAGGTTGAAATTTTACCTCAATGAACCAACTCATAACTTATAACTCAAAACTCATAATTTTTCAAAATGAATAAAGTCGTTTTAATTACTGGAGGATCATCAGGGATTGGAAAATCTATTGGTGAATTTTTACATCAAAAAGGTTTTGTTGTGTATGGAACCAGCAGAAATCCTGAGAAAGTTTTAAATTCAGTTTTCCCTTTGGTGGCTTTAGATGTACGAAATTCTGATTCTATTCAGAAAGCAGTTTCTAAAATTATTGAAACTTCTGGTAGATTAGATATTGTTATAAATAATGCTGGAGTTGGAATTACAGGGCCTTTAGAAGAAATTCCGACTGAGGAAATCCGAAATAATTTTGAGACTAATTTTTTTGGACCAATTGAAGTAATGAAAGCTGCTTTACCGCAAATGCGTAAACAAAATTCTGGACTTATTATAAATATTACTTCTATTGCAGGTTATATGGGACTTCCTTACAGAAGTGTTTATTCGGCATCAAAAGGGGCTTTAGAATTGATTACTGAAGCTTTAAGAATGGAAGTTAAATCTTTTGGAATTGAAATTACCAATGTTGCGCCTGGAGATTTTGCTACAAATATTGCTGCTGGCCGTTATCATGCGCCAGTTATTAAAGATTCTGCTTACGAAAAAGTTTACGGAGAGGTTTTGGCAACGATGAATGATCATGTTGACGCAGGAAGTAATCCGAATGAAATGGCTGAGGCAGTTTACAAAATTATTCAGACCAAAAAGCCAAACGTGCATTATAAAGTTGGTGCTTTTATGCAGAAGTTTTCGATCGTTTTAAAACGTGCTCTTCCAGATAAGATATACGAAAAAATGTTAATGAATCATTATAAATTGTAATACTATGGATAAGATTTCAGAGTTTTTGCCTACTATTTTTGCTGTTTTAATTTTTCTGTTTATTTGGTTTGTAATTCGCAGGATCTTAAGTGCTTTAAGTGATAAGATTAATAATTCTGAAATTCAGAAAGAAGAGACACTTGCGGTTCTTCAAGAAATTAGAGATGAATTGAAAGAATTAAACAGAAAAAATTCTTCGGGGAGTTTATAGTGATTACGTTTTAGCCGAATTTGAAACATTAAGCCAGATTTTTAAAATTAAGTAAAATTATTGTTTGCAATTTATTTTGTGAATTTTAATGAAATTTGCAAATTGATTTGGTTTTTGAAATTGTTATTGGTATTGATTTCGTAATTTTGCAGCTGAATTTGCGTGAGGGATAGAAGCTGATCCGCAGAGTCGGAGTGGATAATCCAGCCAGATTAAAAAAAGGTACTTAGTAATCGTTCTGCTGAGTGCGCCTTTTATAAATGTGGTCACGCCCAGTTAATCAACACAATTTAAATAATATAAATTATGAAATTTTTTATTGACACAGCTAATTTAGCTCAAATTAAAGAAGCACAAGCTTTAGGTGTTTTGGATGGTGTAACAACTAACCCATCTTTGATGGCAAAAGAAGGAATTACCGGAAAAAACAACATTTTAAAGCATTATGTTGATATTTGCAATCTTGTAGAAGGTGATGTAAGTGCTGAAGTTAATGCCCTTGATTTTGACGGAATGGTTAAAGAAGGTGAGGAGCTGGCTGAATTACATGACCAAATCGTTGTAAAACTTCCTATGACTAAAGAAGGTGTTATGGCGGCAAAATATTTTTCTGATAAAGGAATTAAAACAAACGTTACTCTTGTTTTCTCTGTAGGACAAGCACTTTTAGCTGCTAAGGCTGGTGCTACGTATGTTTCTCCTTTTGTTGGACGTTTAGATGATATTTCTACTGATGGATTGAATTTAATTCAGGAAATTAGAGAAGTTTATGATAACTACGGTTACGAGACTCAAATTTTAGCAGCTTCTGTACGTCATACAATGCATATTGTAAATTGTGCAAAAATTGGCGCTGATGTTATGACTGGACCTCTTTCTGCAATTTACGGATTGTTGAAACATCCTTTAACTGATATCGGTTTAGCGCAGTTCGTAGCTGACTTTGAGAAGGGAAATAAATAATTCTCAAATACTTATAAAATTAAAATCGTCTTTTTTCTAACGAGAAGAGACGATTTTTTTTACTTTTATATGAACCTTAAATAGTTGAATATGAAAGCTATATTGATATTGTTGTCTTTTTTTGCAGCTAGCTTTTCAGTAAATGCTCAGGCAAAAGTTATTACTTCTGTAAACGATGCAGGCGACGTCGCAACTTACGAGTTGGATTCTTCTGTGAAATTTCAAACCCTCGCTAAAGGTCTACGTTACAATATTACGCGGCACGAATTTAGAGGTCCTGAAATGAAGAACAGTTATAGACTGCTTTTGGTTATGGATGGTTTTTATGCGAAAACGTTAAATAAAGAAATGACTATTTCTGCAGTTCTGAGTGATGGATCTGTCATTGAAGCCAGAAAGATTATTGAGGATGATGGCTTTTTTGATGGTGCATGCACATTGAAAATAAAAGACCCTAATGCTCTTTTAAAGGCAGATATCAACAAAGTTATAGTTCATGCTGATAAAGATGTTATTTATTCTTTAACGGCAGAAAACAAAGCGGTTTTTAAAAAGAATCTTAGCAATATTATTAATGCAAAGTGAAATTAAGGTTCTAAGATGCTAAGGTTCTAAGGTTATTAATGTCGATTACTATTGGTTAAAATAAAAATTCCAAATCCCAATTACTATAAATTGGAATTTGGAATTTAAAAAATTGGATTTTTTATACAGTTTAGTGACCTCCGCCACCGCCTTCAACGTGGTTGATACCTTGTCTTTTTAATATTTTTGGGCAGTAATAGCCATAAAATCCTAAGTAAGCAAAACCTAAAAGCGGTACGATATAAGAGAAATGTGTCCAAGTGATTCCGAAGATTCCTCCTGAGTGAGAAATGTCAAAGTCGCAAATACTTCCTTGAATTAATGGAATTACACCACCTCCAAGAATCATCATGATTAAGAAAGAAGATGCTTTTCCTGTGTTTTTTCCTAAACCTGCAATTGCTAAATCGAAGATTGAAGGCCACATAATAGATAAGAATAATCCTCCTGAAATGAAGAAGAATTTAGCTATTTCTGGGTTTGGCCATACTAATCCTAAGATCATCATTAATAAACCTGAGATTCCGAAAAGCATTAAAGTTTTTCCTGCGTTTTTACCTCCTACAAAACTTACTGCAATGAATAATAAGATCCAGATTGGGTAGATGTAGAATGAAGAAACATCATGCGCAGCAAAGATATTTGCTCCAATAATAACCCCAAATGCTAAAGCTGGAACGATAAATTTCAATGCTGTGTTTACAAGATTTGAAGTGTTGAAAACGTTAACTCCACCATTCCAACGGCCAATCATTAAACTTCCCCAGTATAGGGCAATGAATGGAGCAATGGCATCTTCTAGAACGTTTCCGAATTCTGCAGTATGAAGTAAAGCTGGTAAATTACTAATGATAGTAACCTCAGTTCCAACATAAATGAAGATTCCTAACATTCCTAAATATAGTTGTGGATAATCTAGTATATTGAATTTTTCGTGTGCTGTTTTAACTACTTCAACTTCTTCTTTTTCAGGATCTTCTATTTTAGAGAAGTTCATAAAAATGGCTACAACAATAAATGCTAGTCCAAGAATGATGAAAGGTAATTTGATATCTTCTAATGAAAGTGAAGTGTTTTTATTATCTCCCATTCCAAATAAAGCGATTCCTAAAAGGATAGCTCCAATTGTTGTTCCGAATGAGTTAATACCTCCAGCTAATGTTAAACGGTGCGCTCCAGTTGCAGGGCTTCCCATTTTAATTGCTAGCGGGTTAGCTACAATTTGTTGTATTGAGAATCCTAGACCAACAGTAAATAAAGCTGTTAAAAAGAATGGGAAACTTTCCATTGTTGCAGCTGGAATGAATAAAAATGATCCTACTGCTGAAAGGAGTAAACCAGCTGAAAGGGTTTTTTTATATCCGAATTTTTGTAAAACGTCCATTTTCAAGGATACTAAAAAGAAAATAATAGATCCTACGAAGTATGCAGCATAAAATGCCCAAGCAACTAATTGTGATTGTACTTGAGATAAAGTGAATACTTTTTTGAATACTGGAATCAGGATGTCATTGGCAGAACCAACAAAACCCCAAAAGAAGAACACGATTATCAAAGAGATAAACTGCCCCCATTTGGTTTGCACATTTTCTGAACTCATAATAATAAGGTTAATTTTTTATTTTATTGTTTTTTGAAGACCGTAAATATATTTGTTAGGATTATCAAAAAAAAATAAAAAGGTATAAATAATGTTAAATTTATACCAACGACACTCTTTTTTCAACAAAGTGTTAATTTTAACCTATTTAGAAAATGTAATTCATAAATATATTTACTCTAAAATTTTATTTTTGACCTCTTTACTGTAATTTCTGCCTATTGGAATGTTGTAAGATTGTATTTGAACACGGTTTCCCTCTATCGATTTTACCTTGTTTAGCGCAATTACATAAGATTTATGTATTCTGAGAAAACGATCTGCGGGCAATTCTTCAGACAAGGATGTAAGAGATTTATGTGTAATATAGGTTTTATCAGGTGTAACCACTTTTATATATTCCTTCATTCCTTCCACAAATAAAATTTCTTCAATATTAATTTTCATCATTTTTTTATCGACTTTGATAAAAATATGAGAATCACCTTTTGTGGTTTCAACCTTAATATTGTTTTTAAGATTGTATTCGGTAGTAATTTTATTGATGCATTTAATAAATCTCGGAAGCGGAATAGGTTTTACTAAATAATCTAAAACATCTAAATCATAACTTTCGGCGGCGAATTCTCTAAAAGCAGTTGTAATGATAACTTTGGTTTTACTTTCAATCAGGCTGATAAGTTCAAACCCTGTCATCATAGGCATGTTGATATCTAAAAAGACGGCATCAACAGCTGTACTGTTAATAAAATCGAGCGCCTCTAAAGAGTTATTGAATGTTGCTATAACTTCAAAATCTGTAAAATTGGTGAAATAATTTTGCAGGACTTTGATCGCTAAAGGCTCATCATCAATTAACACGCATTTAATCTTCATTCTGAGTAGGTATTTGTAATCTGATTATGTAGAAATTTAGTTTGGTTTTATGTTTAAGACTAAAATTGTTTCTGTAAATGAGTTTTAATCTCTTTTTTGTGTTTACTAAACCAATTCCTCTTTTCGGATTATGATTTTGTGAAATTACAAAATTATTTAAGATTTCAAAATCGAGCATTTTGTTGTCGATCACTTTACAATTGATTTTAATCTTCAAATTTTTGTTGTTTACGCCTCCATGTTTAAAAGCATTTTCTACTAGTGAAATAAAGATTAGCGGTGGTACAACAACATCTTCGATATTCGATTCGAGATTTATGGTTACTTCAACATTTTCAAAACGAAGTTTTTCGATTTCAATATAATTCTGAATATAATCGATCTCTTTTATTAACGGAACAAATTTAGTTCCTTTTACATCGTAGAGAACATATTCCATTAAGTTCGAAAGTTTGATAATTACATCAGGAACTTTTTTTGAAGATTCTAGTGAAAGTGCATATAAATTATTTAAAGTATTAAAGAAAAAATGCGGTTGAATCTGGTTTTCAAGATATTTTAATTTTATTTTAAATTGATTTTCCCGTAAAGATCTGTTTCTTTCTCTTTCTCTTAGCCAGGTTAAAGTAAGATAAACAGAAGATGCCATTGCAAGAACATACAATTCACCAATACAAACTGCTACAATGTGATTAATTTCAAACGGATGGTATTCTCTGTTTGCTTCAGGCCAAATATTTTCGGAAATGATATAATAGGTAAGGGCGGTTTTTAATAAATAGATTCCAAAAAGACTCACTAAAAGCCATGCAGTATATTGAATGTATTTTTGTTTAAGAACATATTTTGGAACCAAAACAAATAAATTCAAATATACTAAAGGGATAACCAATGAGAATTCAATCAAATTTGATTTGAAAGCGTACGGATAATCATTAAAGTAAGCTCCCCATCTTAAAAAGTTTAATATAAAATAGACTCCCCAAAACCAAATATGATTTTGCAGTTTAATATCAAATTTAACTTTTCTAATTTCTTTCAATTGGTTTTAAGTTATTTGTGTTTTTAGTTTTTCTTAACAATACTGAAATATTGTGCAACTTTAAACAATTAACTGCAAAGCGACAATTTTTTTGAATAAAATTTCGAAAAAAAACGATATTGGTGTTTTATTTTTTAATTAGAACGTTTTCGTAAAGCGTATTATTGAATGATTTATGTCGTTGGTTTAAATTTTGTTGTCGTTGGTTTAATTTATTTTTTTTAACAATGTCTTAAGAATAATTTTACCTCATAACTAACAAAATAAAATAAACATGAAAAAAATTTTCTTAATCTTTATGATTGTTTTTACGGCGCAAGTTTCGCTTGCACAAGTAAAAAGTGTCAAGGGTGTGATTACAGATTCTGACGGTATGCCATTACCAGGGGCTTCTGTTGCTGTACAAGGAGGTCAAAAGGGAACAACCACCGATTTTGACGGATTGTACACGATTGAAGTTCAAAAAGGTCAGAGCTTAGTTTTTACTTATGTAGGGCTGGAAACTCAGACAATTGTTGTAGGAGACGCTGCGACAATTAATGTGAAGTTGGTTCAAGGAGCTTCAAATGCATTAAACGAGGTTGTTGTAACTTCTTTAGGTATTAAAAAGACAAGAAAATCTTTAGCATATGCAGCTCAAGAGTTGAAAGGCGAAGAATTAACTCGTGTTAAAGATGCCAATCTAATTAATACTGTAGCTGGTAAAATTGCTGGTGTTGCAGTAACTAAAAGTTCTTCTGGAGCTGGAGGTTCAACAAAAGTTGTAATTCGTGGTAATTCTTCATTTGTAAATAACCAGCCATTATATGTAATAGATGGTATTCCATTGGTTAGTTCTGGAGCGGCACAGCCAAATGGTACATTTGGTGATTTAGCAGGAGGTAACCGTGACGGTGGAGATATTGTCTCATTAATTAATCCTGACGATTATGAAGGAATGACAGTTCTAAAAGGAGCTGCTGCATCTGTATTGTATGGTTCTCAAGGAGCTAATGGTGTAATTTTACTTTCTTCTAAAAAAGGAAAAGTTGGAAGTGAAACTTTTAATGTAAATTCAGTTACTACATTTGATTCTGCAGCATACTTACCTAAATTTCAATCAGATTATACTTCAGACCCTGGGGATTCAAGATCTTGGGGAGCTAAACAAAAAGTTGAAGGTGATATAAAAGATTTCTTTGAAACGGGAGTTACACAAATTACTTCTATGGCTTTTTCCAAAGCCTCTGAAGGTTCTGCTACAAGTTTAACTTATGCTAATACTGATGCTTCAGGAATTGTTCCAGGAAATCATTTGAAGAAGAACAATTTTGGTATTCGTCAATCAGGTAAATTTTTCGATGATAGATTAAATGTTGCTGTTACAGGTAATTATGTTAATCAAACTATTGATAACAGACCTGTTAACGGATTATACTTTAATCCAATCAGTGGTGTTTATTCACATCCAAGAGCTTTCAGTCTTAATGATTTGAAAAACTATGAAGTTTATGATCCATCGAAAAACTGGATGGCTCAAAATTATCCAGGCTTTGAAACTGCACAAATTAATGAAAGCAATGAAAACCCATATTGGCAGATTAATAAACAAAAATCTGTTGATTATAACAATTTCTTTAACGGGGCTATTGCTTTAGATTATAAAATCAATGATTGGTTGCATTTGACTTCTAGATATAGTTATAATAGAAATGAAAGTAATTTCCAAAAACGCATGTTTGCAACTTCTGCTTCATCATTAGTACATCCTAAAGGAAGATATATTAATTCTACATTAATTACAACTCAAAACTATGCTGATTTATTGGCTTTAGTAAATACCAAATTATCTGATAATTTTTCTTTAAATGCGACCCTTGGTACAAGTATCAATAATGGTAAAAGTGCTGGTGTAGTTCTTGACTCCGGAATTGGTGGAGGATTAGCAAACGCAAATATATTCACGTTAGGAAACTTCGTAAATAATAATGGAAACGTTCAAACTGCTTATCAAAGAGAAGTTCAGTCATTATTCGCTGCTGCAACATTTGGTTATAAAGATTACTTGTTCTTAGACGTAGCAGGAAGAAATGACTGGTCATCAACTTTAGTAAATACAAATGATGCAAGTTATTTTTACCCATCTGTTGGTGCGACAGCTATCTTAAGTGAAATGGCTACAATGCCAGAATTCATTAACTATGGAAAAGTTCGTGCAACATATGCTCAAGTAGGTAATGATATTGCTGCTTTTATCACTAATCCGACATATTCAATCGTAGCAGGAACACCTATTAATCCACCAGCTGGACCAAGACCTGGTACTACATTAAAACCAGAATTGAAATCAGAAGTTGAGGTTGGTACAGAATGGAGAATGTTTAATAATAGATTTGGTTTTGAATTATCATATTACAATTCAGAAACGAAAAATCAATATATGTTAGTTCCTGCAGAATCTACAAACGAGAATGGATACACTAATTATGCTATAAATGCAGGAAGCATTTCAAACAAAGGATTTGAGGTAGTATTATTTGCTGACATCATTAGAGGAGAGAAATTTAATTGGGAATCAAGAATCAACTATTCTCAAAATAAGAGTAAAGTAAACGATATCCCTGCTCAAAATGCAGAAGGAAGAATTGTTTTAACTGATCCAGGTTCTAATAGTTACAGATATTCACTAGTTGAAGGAAGACCATTTGGAGTAATCGAAGGATATAACTTTAAAAAAGATGCTCAAGGAAGAATCTTAGTTAATGATGATAATACAATTCAAAGAACTGACTGGGAAGAACTTGGTAACGCAAATCCTGATTTTATGTTAGGATGGTCTAATACTTTTAAGATCGGAGCGTTTACAGCAAACATTTTAATAGATGGACGTTTTGGAGGAGAAGTTTTAAGTTTAACTCAAGCTATAAATGATCAAAATGGAGTTTCTAAAGCTTCTGGAGATGCGAGAAACGCTGGAGGAGTTAAAATTAATGGAGTTAGAGCTAGTGACGGAACTACGCCTGTAATTACAATGGATGCAAAAGAATATTACAATACAGTTGGAGGAAGAAATGGAGTAAGTGGAGAATATATTTATGACGCTACAAATGTAAACGTAAGAGAGGTTTCTATTGGTTATACTTTTAACAAATCTAAAATTCCATTTGTTCAATCTGCATCAATCTCGTTGATTGCAAGAAACTTATTCTTTATTTACAAAAAAGCTCCTTTTGATCCAAATGTGGCGCTTAGTACAGGAGAAGGATTACAAGGTGTTGATGTTTTTGGAATGCCATCAACAAGAAACATCGGTCTTAATTTAAACATAACATTCTAATCTTACTATCATGACACTAAATAAATTTAAAAAAACAGCAATTTGCTTCTCTTTACTAGCAGCTGTAGGTTGTACAGATAATTTTGAGGAGATTAATACAAATCCCACTGGGGCTACAACAGAGCAATTAGATCAAGATTATAATAGTATAAAAAGCTTGTTTAAACCTGCTTTTAACAGAATGTATATTTGTGATGTAACTTGGCAATATCAATTGCAGCAAAGTTTGCAGGCAGATGGTTGGTCTGGTTATATGACTACACCAGTTCCTTTTGGAGCATTTAATAATCATGATTATGCTCTAAATGTTGGATGGAACAGTTATGCTTGGGACGATGCTTATGTAAACATTATTGCATATTTATACAAAGTAGAGCAAAGATCTAAAGGTAAATTTGATCAGTTTTATGCATGGTCTTTAATATTTAAAGCGGCTACAATGCAGAGAATTACGGATATGTATGGACCTGCAGTTTACTCTAAATTTGGAAGTGAAGTAGCGACATACGATTCTCAGCAGGAAATTTACACTCAGATGTTTAAAGATCTGGATTTCGCAGTTGCGGAATTGTCTAAAAGAATTGCGGCTAATGAAAAAACATCGTTTGATGAAACAGATTTATCTACTTACGAAGGAAGCTATGAGAAATGGGTAAAATATGCGAATTCTCTTCGTTTAAGAATGGCAATGCGTATCTCAAAAGTAGATCCTGCACTAGCAAAAACAGAAGCAGAAAAAGCAGTAAATAATCCTATTGGTGTTTTCACAACGGTTGCAGATCTTATGAAAGTTAAGTCTCCAGTAGATTTAAATGTGATCGATGTAATGAGCCACGCTTGGGCTGGTTTATTTATGGGAGCGGATATGGAGTCTATTTTAGGCGGGTATGAAGATCCTCGTATGGCTAAATATTGGGAGACTTCTGAAGTTACTCCAGGAGAATACAAAGGAGTTAGAACAGGTATTGTTTATCCAACAGGAACGACTTATGGTAAATTTTCTAAAACTGCCTCAAGAACTAAAACAGGAGAAATTACATGGATGTCAACATCTGAAGTTTATTTCTTAAGAGCTGAAGGTGCTTTAAGAGGTTGGAACATGGGAGGAACTGCTAAAGATTTATATGAAGCTGGTATAAAAGCATCTTTTGACCAAAATGGTGTTGAAGGAGCAGCTGCTTATATTGCAGACAATACTAAAAAACCTAAAGATTATGTTGATCCGCTTAATGCAGCCAACAACGCAGCAGCTGTTTCTAAAGTTACTGTCGCGTGGGGAGCAACTAATGAGGAAAATCTTGAGAAAATTATTACTCAAAAATGGATTGCGACTTATCCTGATGGTCAGGAAGCCTGGTCAGAATTCAGAAGAACTGGTTATCCAAAATTGTTTAGAATTACCAATAATAAAAGTGGTGGTTTAATAAGCACTGAATTAGGAGTTCGTAGATTAGGTTTTTCACAATCAGAAATTAACAATAATAAAGAAGGTATCGAATCTGGTTTAAGTAAACTTGGCGGTCCAGATAATGGAGCTACAAGACTTTGGTGGGATGTTGATAAAGCAAACTTCTAAAAAAAACAAAGATATTGAGTTTGGTTAGTAGTATGGTATAGGCGGCGAAAGTTGTCTATACCATTCTTAAAACCAAAATGGTAATTACTACAAAAAAAGAAAAGAAATGAAAAGTGCTTTAGAAATAAAACCTGATATCAGTTACAAAAGCGCGGGAAAATTTGAGGAAACTCGATTTGAGAAAATTCATAACGAAATTTTCAAAGGCTCAATAGAAGCTTCTGTAATTGTGGCACAGGAAATTGCGCAGCTAATTAGATCTAAACAAGAAAAAAATAAATCTTGTGTTTTAGGTCTTGCTACAGGTTCTTCGCCTATTAAAGTTTATGAGGAACTAGTGAGAATGCACAGAGAAGAAGGACTAAGTTTTAGCAATGTAATTACTTTTAATTTGGATGAATATTATCCGATGACTAAAGAGAATAATCAGAGCTATCACTATTTCATGCATCAGCATCTTTTTAATCATATTGATATCAAACCCGAGAATATTAATATTCCAGACGGTACAGTAGGAATTGACGAAATCAATCAATATTGTATCGATTATGAAATGAATATTAAAAATGCAGGCGGTCTTGATTTCCAACTATTAGGAATTGGACGTACAGGGCATGTTGGTTTTAATGAGCCGGGTTCGCATATCAATTCTGGAACCCGAATTATTACACTGGATCATATCACGAGAGTAGATGCTTCATCAGCTTTTAATGGTATTGATAATGTACCAAAACGTGCCATTACAATGGGAGTTTCAACCATTATGAGATCAAAACGTATTGTTTTGATGGCATGGGGACAGAACAAAGCCGATATCATTAAGAGAACTATTCAAGGAGATATCAGCTCAGAGGTTCCAGCAACATTTTTACAAAATCATCCAAACGCAACTTTCGTTTTAGATCAGTCTGCAGCTTCAGAATTAACCCGTTTCAAGACGCCTTGGTTAGTTGGAGAATGCCTTTGGACACCTGAATTAAAAAGTAAAGCAATTGTTTGGTTGTGTCAAAAAACAAAACAATCTATTTTAAAATTGACTGACCGTGATTACAACAATAACGGAATGTCTGATCTTTTGGCACAGGAAGGTTCTGCTTATGATATGAACATTAATATGTTTAATATTTTGCAGCACACTATTACTGGATGGCCTGGAGGAAAACCAAACACAGATGATTCGCATCGTCCCGAAAGAGCAAATCCTGCAAAAAAGAGAATAATTCTCTTTAGCCCGCACCCCGATGATGATGTTATTTCTATGGGAGGAACATTTTCAAAATTAATCAAGCAAGGTCACGATGTTCATGTGGTTTACCAAACTTCAGGAAATATTGCCGTTACAGATGACGAAGCATTAAAATTTGCAGAAGTTGCCAGTGATTTTATTGGTAAAGGTGAATCTGATATCAATTTTAAAGAAGTAATTAAATTTCTAAACAATAAATCAGAAAATCAAATTGATTCTCTTGAAGTTAGAAAATTAAAAGGACTTATTCGAAGAAGAGAATCTTATGCTGCAACAAGATATATTGGGTTGAAAGATGAGAATACACACTTTTTAGATCTTCCTTTTTATGAAACTGGACAGGTTAAGAAAAATCCATTAGGTCCAGAAGATATTGCCATTGTAAAAGATATTATTGCTAAAATAAAACCACATCAAGTTTTCGCTGCTGGAGATCTTGCAGATCCACACGGAACTCATGAGGTGTGCTTAAATGCGATATTCGCTGCATTAAAAGAACTTAAACATGAGCCTTACATGGACGATTGTTGGCTATGGCTTTACAGAGGAGCTTGGCACGAATGGGATATTCATGAAATTGACATGGCTGTTCCTTTAAGCCCTTCTGAAGTTTTATTAAAACGTCATGCGATTTTATACCATCAGTCTCAAAAAGACAGGGTTATGTTTCAAGGAAATGATTCTAGGGAATTCTGGGTTAGAGCAGAAGATCGAAACAAAAATACAGCCATATTATATGATGAATTAGGTTTGGCTGAATATGAGGCAATAGAAGCTTTTAAACGTTTTGATTACTAAAATTTTTTCCGATTCATTTAAAAATGAATCAAATAACAAAATTCAGATTGGTCTCATCGCAAAAGTGAGGTAATGCAGAAATCTCTCTGAGTTTTGTTTTTTTAATAAATTTAGGATACTTAAAAACTATCCAAACCAAAAAAAAGAAAAATGAAATATCTATTTGTACTATTATTTGCAGGTATATCTGCAGGTGCTCAAATTCAGAAAGAGCAGCTCAATCTTATGCCTTGGCCTCAGAACTTTGTTATTAATGAAGGTAATTTTAATTTAACTAAAAATTTTAAAGTAAACATTACTGGTAATCCAAATCCAAGAATTTTTGGTGGAGTAACTCGTTTTTTGCGCCGTTTAGATGGTAGAACAGGTATATTTTTTGAACAAGGTTTTATTTCCAAATTAAATGAAGTTCCGAATGCAGAATTGCAGATCAATTGTACAAAAAATGGTAAAATTGGTTTATATGAAGATGAAAGTTATCATTTAGATATTGCTTCGAATAAAATTATTTTAAATGCTTCGAGTGATTTAGGAGCTTTGCATGGACTTGAGACATTATTGCAAATACTTCAAAATAATTCGACCTCATTTTATTTTCCAGCTTCAAAAATTTCAGATTTTCCAAGATTTACATGGAGAGGCTTAATGATTGATGCTTCAAGACATTTTCAGCCAATTGATGTTATCAAAAGAAATATTGATGCTTTGGCAGCTATGAAAATGAATGTTTTTCATTGGCATTTGGTTGATGATCAAGGCTGGAGAATCGAAATGAAAAAACACCCAAAGTTTACCGAATTAGCTTCGGATGGACTTTATTACACACAAGAGGAAATTAAAAATATCGTAAAATACGCAGATGAGCGTGGTATTTTAATAGTTCCAGAAATAGATGTCCCAGGTCACGGATCAGCAATTTTAACAGCTTATCCAGAAATAGGAAGTAAAGTAATTACTTTGACAGGAGGAACATCCGAAAAAAATATTCAAGGTACAGCAATCGCTACCTATGGAATTGAAAGAAATGCTGGTATTTTTTCGCCTACGTTAGATCCTTCAAATCCTAAAACATATCAACTTCTAAGTGAAGTTTTTGATGAGGTTTGTCCGTTATTTCCTGGAGCTTATTTCCACATTGGAGGAGATGAAAACGAAGGAAAAGATTGGGATGCAAACCCTAAAATTCAAGAATTTAAAAAGAAACACAACTTAAAAACCAATCACGAGTTACAAACTTATTTCACGATGCAGCTGGCTCCAATGTTAAAGAAACACGGAAAACAGTTAATGGGATGGGAAGAAATTTTAACCAAAGATTTATCTAAAGAAGCTATTGTACATTCATGGAGAGGTCCAAACGAAGGAATGGCGGCCGGCCAGTCTTTGGTAGACGCGGTAAAAAAAGGTTATAAAACAGTTTTATCAAATGGGTATTATATCGATTTGATGTATCCAATTGCTAGTCATTATTTAAATGATCCGATGCCAAAAGGAGCGAATTTAACCGCAGAAGAAAAGGCTAGAATCCTTGGCGGAGAAGCAACAATGTGGACAGAATTAGTAACCTCTACAACAATAGACTCTAGACTTTGGCCAAGAACAGCTGCAATTGCAGAAAGACTTTGGTCCGCAGAAGATGTTGCCGATGTAGAGAATATGCGTAAACGTTTAGAATCGGTTTCTTTCAGATTGGAAGAATTAGGGCTTACACATATTCGAAATAAAGATGTGATTTTAAGAAATATTGCCAATAATCAAGATATTAAAGCGCTTGAAGAATTTTCAAATGTTACTGAACCACTAAAAGGATATACACGTAACAAAGGCGGAACGGAATATCAAATGTATTCTCCATTTACCTTATTTGCAGATGCATGCGGACCAGATGCCAAAGATGCTTTAGGATTTAACGCGGCTGTAAATCAATATTTAGCAAATAAATCGGCAGATAATAAAGCTAAAGTAGCAGCCTATTTCACAAAATGGATTGCAGTACATCAAGAGTTAACAAAACTAAGTGCAAATGCTCCATTGATACAGCCATTACTGCCTTTGTCAAAAAAATTAAATGATGCGTCACAAGAATTATTATTGGTTTTAGATAATAAATCGACATTAAAGACAGCAGATTTAAAAGGTTTAATAGAACAATGCAACACAAAAGATCATGCAGATGTAGAATTATCTGTTTATGAGAGTTTGAAGAAATTAATTTAAAGTTGGATTTGAATTAGTATTTAGTACGTTTTTAAAGCTGCTAATGTTTTTTTAAGAGTGGTGATTATCTCTGCCATAATTATTTGGCAGAGGTAATTACAAATTAGAATTTTAAAATGAATTCAAGTCATAAGTAAGTATAAAAAATAACCAATAATAGAGTATTAACCTTTAAAAAACCAAATAGAAAGAATAAAAAAACATGACAAAAAGAAGAGTATAGATTGATGAGTCGTCCCAAATTTATCATTTGTATTTAATATTAATTTTTTAAAAATTATAAATAAATATCAATCACTACTATTTGCTATTGATTATAAAAAATCGGTAATAGTAATATTTATCTATAGAATGTAATTTGAGTTTATTTCCCAGTCGACAGCAGCCTTCCAACCTGCAGTTGAGCGAAACCCAGATGCTTTTGAGATCTGCGGCCCAATTATTTATTTTCTATTAATCAAATATTTATTAACTATGAAACATTATTACAGATTGCTCTTTTTGTTACTGTTTCCCATGCTCGCGTTGGCACAACCAGCTCACGGAAAAAAAGTAGTGGGATATTATGCACAATGGTCTATCTATGCTAGGGATTTTAATATTCCCAAAATTGATGGAAGTAAATTGACGCATTTGAATTATTCTTTTTATGGCACAAGTTATGATCCTGCCCATCCTGAGAATACAAAATTACAATGCTTGGATACCTATGCTGATTTTGAGCATATGGAAGGTGGAATTCCGTGGGATGCTCCTGTTAAAGGTAATTTTTATGACCTAATGAAACTCAAACAAAAGTATCCTCATTTAAAAGTTTTAATTTCTGTAGGAGGTTGGACGAAAGGTCAGGATCTTTCTCCAATTGCAGCAAGCCCAGTGGCAAGAGCTGCTTTGGCTGCAGATATGGCAAACTTTATTGTTACCTATCCTTTTATTGATGGTTTTGACATTGATTGGGAATATCCTCTTTCTGGAGGAACTGATGGTACAGAAGTGATTAACGGAGCTCCAATTCCTCCGCAAAAATACAGTCCTGATGACAACAAAAACTTGGTATACTTATTAAAAGCAATGCGTCAGGCAATGCCAAATAAATTAATTACAATTGCTGCTGGAAACAACGTTAGAAAAGTAGCACAGCAATATTTAGGACCAACAAACAGATCACAATACGGAATGACAGAAGATATTTCGACGTATTGCGATTATATAACTTATTTTGGATATGATTTTGGCGGGAACTGGTATGACAAAACATGCTACAACGCACCTTTATATTCAAGTGGAAACACAAACGATCCGCTTTATGGCGCAACACAATCAGAATCATTAGATGAACTAACAAATCAATATTTAAACGTAGTTGGTTTTCCTGCAAATAAATTAATCATGGGGCTTCCTTTCTACGGAAAGAAATTTGACCATGTGGCAAATAACGGAACCAATCCAAATTTACCTGGATTATTCGTTTCTGCACCAAGAGATATTGTTGCTGGATGTACCAATCCGCAAAATCCAACAGGTACATGGGATGGTCCTGCAGCGTGTGAAAAATCAGGAAGTATTGAAATCTGCGATTTAGTCGGAAATCCAGTTACAAATTCTCATCCTTATTTAGATCCAAATACTATGTTAGTTACTCCAGCTGCGGCTTCAGCAGGCTGGGTACGTTACTTTGATAATACAACCAAAGTTCCTTATTTGTACAATTCGACTCTAAAACAGTTTATCTCTTATGAAGATAAGCAGTCAATGGATTTAAAAGTACAATATATAAAATCAAGAAATTTAGCTGGAGGTATGGTTTGGGAATTATCTCAGGATACCAGAGGTTCAGTTCCAAATTCTTTACTAACACAGGTTGATACTTCTTTCGGAAGCATTGTTGCTGGAACAGTAAGTATCTCAGGTTCTGTAAAAAACGGATCAGCTTTAATTCCAGATGTTACGGTTGAATTGCGTAATGCAAGTAATACTGTTATTCAAACTGTGGTTTCTACAGGAGGAAATTTTACATTCAACAATCTAACTTCGGGACAAAACTATACATTAACAGCTTTAAAAACGACTTATAGTTTTACTCCTGTAACTTTAACAAACGTTACAGTTAATCAAACTGCAGTAGTTATTAATGGAACTCAGCCAACGTATACAGTTAGTGGAACAGTTTTAAATGGAACAACTCCAGTTTCTGGCGTAACTGTTTCTGCAGTTTCAGGAAGTACAACATTAACAGCAGTTTCAAACGCAAGCGGCGTTTACAGCATCGCAGGTTTAACAGCAGGACTTAACTTTACAGTAACAGCTGCAAAAACTGGATTCTCTTATGCTCCAGCTTCAACAGTTTATAATGCTATCGACGCAAACAAAACGTTGAATTTTACACAAGGTGCAGCAGTTGTTAATTATACCGTAAGCGGAACTGTTTTAAACAATACAACTCCCGTTTCAGGAGTAACTGTTACAGCTTCTTTTACAGGAGGAAGTTATGCTGCTGTTACAAATGCAAGCGGAGTTTACTCACTTAGTTTACCGTCAGGCGGAAATTATACAGTAACCGCAGCCTTAACAGGTCAAACGTATACGCCGGCTTCGACAGTTTATTCTAATTTGAATGCCAACAAAACATTAAACTTCTCTCAAGATGTAGTGGTAGTTGGAACGAACAAAATTAGCGGAACGGTTAAAAATGGAACAACTCCAGTTGCTGGTGCTAAAGTAGAATTGGTTTTACCTTGGACAGACAGCACACACAACTGGAAAAGCGTTATTGCTGTAACCGATGCGCAAGGAAAATACAGTTTTGATAATTCAGTTGTAGCAGGTTATACAACAGTTACAAGTTTAAAATTAAATACTTGGGAAAACGGAGAAGTAAATTATTTTCCAAATAATCTAGCAAACTTCCCTGTTCCTGCCAATCCAACGGTTTATAATTTCAATACCAGTTCAACAGCTAAAGCAGCGTTAGCAATGGCTGCAAATTTAATTAGCGGAACTGTGAAAAATGGTTCAACCCCAGTAGCAAATGCTAAAGTTGAATTGGTTTTACCATGGACAGATAATACTCATAACTGGAAAAGTGTTTTGGCAACAACAGATGCATCAGGAAATTATACTTTTGATAATTCAGTTGTAGCGGGTTATACACAGGTTTTAAGTTTGAAATTAAATTCATGGCAAAATGGAGAAGTAGCTTATTTTCCAAATAATCTAGCAAACTTTGCTGTGCCAACTACTCCGACAGTTTATAACTTCAATACACAAGCGGTGGTTGCGACTAAACCAGTGGTTGCCATTACAGCGCCAACAGCTTCGGCGATTGCTATAAATTTAGGATCATCAATTAATTTTGTTGCAAGTGTTGGATTAAGTGCTGCAGATGCCACTACAATTTCTTCTGTTGCATTTAGTTTAGACGGACAAAATTTGAGCGCTACTAATTCTTCTGGAACTTATACAGCGGTTTGGACACCAGCTGCAAATCAGTTTGCGCTTTCTCATACATTAACGGTTACGGCTACGGCATCAAACGGAACAACAGATTCAAAAACATATAGTTTTACATTGACTTGTTCAGGTGCAAACTGTCCAAATGCAGTGCCTGTCATTAATTGGAATTCACCATCGAACACAACTGTAAACCAAAGTTCTTTCCAAGTTGTGCCAATTTCTGTTACAGCTGTTGATAGTGACGGATCAGTTTCGGGTGTTACAATTACAATAAACGGAGGTACATTTAACATGACAGCAGGTACAAATAATACTTATACGTATAATTTTACACCATCTGCATATCAGGATTATCCAGTTGTAATCAAAGCGACGGATAATAAAGCTGCGGTAACTACATTCAACAATACCATTAAAATTGCTCCAGTAAGCACGAATAGATTCATTCCGCTTCCATCTAAAGTTATTTTAGGATATGCACATTCTTGGGAAAATACTGCTGCTCCATTTTTATATTTTTCTCAAATGGTAGGAAGTAAGTTTAACGTAGTGGATTATTCTTTCGTAGAAACAGTTAATCGTGATGGTTATACACCAGTATTAACTACAAATGACACTAGATATTTGACTAATGGCGTTTTCAATAAGCAATTGTTGAAAAACGATATAAAATCCTTAAGAGACAGCGGAGTTCCTGTTATTGTTTCTATTGGAGGTCAAAATGGTCATGTTGTTTTAGACAATGTAACTCAAAAAAATATTTTTGTTAATGGTCTAAAAGCAATTATCGACGAGTATCAATTTGATGGAGTTGATATTGATTTTGAAGGCGGATCGATGAATTTTAGTGCAGGAAATTTAAGAGATATTTCGTATGCGGGTATTTCTGCTTATCCAAGATTGAAAAACGTAGTAGATGCTTTTAAAGAATTAAAAGCATACTATGGCCCTGGATTTTTATTAACCGCAGCTCCAGAAACACAATATGTACAAGGAGGATATACTACTTATACTGATACTTTCGGATCATTTCTTCCAATCATTCAAAACTTACGTAATGAACTGGATTTGTTAGCTGTACAGTTATATAATACGGGAGGAGAAAACGGATTAGATGGTCAATATTATGGAACGGCTAAGAAAGCAAACATGGTAACAGCCTTAACTGATATGATAATAAAAGGGTACAACATTGCTTCGACGGGAATGCATTTTGATGGTTTACCAGCCTCAAAAGTTCTTATTGCATTACCAGCTTGTCCGAGCGCAGCAGGCAGCGGTTACTTAACTCCTACAGAAGGAATTAATGCTATGGATTATTTAAGAAACGGAACTACTTTTTCAGGAAGAACATACACTCTGCAGCCAGGCGGGCCATATCCTTCTTTAAGAGGTTTAATGACTTGGTCTGTAAACTGGGATGCATCTTCTTGCGGTAATTCATCTGAATTATCTAAAGCGTACGCGGCTTATTTTGCGTCACAAGCTACAGCAAAAACATTAGCGGTGGACGATATTTCGGCTGAAAGTAATGCGACAGTAGCTTATTTTAAAAACAATACCTTATCAGTAGCGAATGAAACAGGAGATATTACTCAAGTTGACGTATTTAATACAATAGGGCAAACTGTTACAAGTCATAGAAATATTCAAAACAACAAAGAGGTACTACTTAATAGCCCGAGTTTTGCTAGTAAACAAATTTTTGTTGTAATAGTAACAGATAAATCAGGTCACAAAAAGTCATTGAAAGTAATGAACTTTCTAAACTAATATAAATGATTGAAAATTTAGAAATAAGAAAATTGGGACGGTTAAAATTGAGTTTGGTTATTTATTTTTTAACCTAATTTTTATTTCTTAAATGCTGTGAATTGAGGTAATTTGTTATTTGGTTTTTGCCTCAACTAGCGCATTATGAACCTGGCAATTTTTATTGCCAGGTTTTTTTTAGTGCATTCCTCCCAATGAAAAATTTGCAGCACATGTACCAAAGCCAATTACAAAACCAATCACAGAATACAAGATTATTTTTAATGATGTATTTTTGTCATCTGATATAAATATCAAACGGAATAATCCGATAAAAAAAGCAAGTACACTTGCTAAGGCAGCTAGACATCCTGCTGAAGCTAAAAAATCTCCCATATTTAGATCTTTTTCTAGGTGAGTTAAATTATAAAGTTACAGACCGCTTATTATTAATGCACATGTTCCAAATCCAATTACAGCAAAGACAACAGGAATTAACATTAAGGTTAGATAAAATTTTTTGTCTTCTTTTCTAAAAATTAAACCAATTAGACCAATCAAGAACATTGCTGTAAAAATAACGCCAATAAGTATTAATGCTTCCATATTTCTAATTTAAATAACTAGACAGTTAATTCTTGTCGGATTTTTTCAATTTTATTATCCCTGTAAAATAAATTCATGGTTTCGAAAGGAATAATTTTCATTTTATCGCTTACAATGTGAACACATGATTTTTTTACAGCTCTTACATCAAAATCATGGGCATCCATAAAATTCATAATTAAAATTCGAAATAAATTATTATAATTCAAGGTATCTGACTGAACTCTTGGCAGACAGCACATCAATTCATTAAATTCTCCTTCTGCACAATCCACAGAAATACCAGTACTAAATAAGTTAAGCATATGTGTTTTTAGTTTTTCATCATGCTCAAAAACAATTGTATTTTTTGAGTTGTTTAACAAATCTTCTGGGTTTATTAAATGAGTCATTGGAAAAACTTCGCCATCTATTTTAAGAGCATATGCCATACACAAAGCGTCTGGATTACAAGGAACAGGAATGAGATCCTGAGGTGTAAAAAGTGGATATTGCTCGTAAATTTTTCTTCGTACTTCTGTCAAGGTTATTCTTCCCGAAATATCATCATAGTTGTCATTTCTGCCTGCAACCTGTGTAGGTTGAAAAGTGACACCACGAACACATTTCTGTTGTAATGCATACTCAATTATTTTTCCAATCTCATCGTCATTTTCTCCTTTTTGCAGTGTGATTACTAGTGTGGTTGAGATATTAAACTGATTTAAATTTTCTATTGCTTTTTTGCGTACTTCTGTTAGGTCTTCGCCTCGTAATTTTTCTAATACTTCTGGTTTAAAACTGTCAAACTGCAAATAAATTTCAAAGTCAGGCATATACGTAGCCAATGTTTCTACAAATTTGATGTCTTTTGCAATTCGAATACCATTTGTATTAAGCATTAAATGCTTGATTGGTTTGCTTTTGGCTATATCTAAAATTTTAAAAAATTCTGGATGTACTGTTGGTTCTCCTCCAGAAATCTGAACAACATCGGGTTCTCCTTCATTAGCCACAACAGCATCAAACATTTTTTCTATTTCTTCTAAAGTCCGGTGTCTTCCATAGTTTGGAGCTGAGTTTGCATAGCAAGTAGGACATGCTAAATTACATCGGTCTGTAACTTCTACAATTGTCAGACAAGAATGCTGTTCATGATCTGTACATAATCCGCAGTCGTAAGGGCATCCGTAATGCACTTTTGTATTGAATTTTAAGGGCATTTCAGACTGCTTGTTGTAATTACGTAATTGTTTATAATAATTTACATCATCCGCAATCATCGACTTTGATTCACCATGTGTTTTACAATGTTTGAGCATCCAAACTTTATCGTCCTGAAATACAATTTTTGTATCTACAAGTGCCAGACATTTATGACATAGACTCTTGGTGTAATCGTAAAATATATAGTCGCGAGTTTTCATTAAAATATTTTTATGTTATAAAGTACGTTTTTTATTTATAGCTAAAGGAAATTCCCTGTAAAGAAATTTCCAATAGTAAACAAAAATTAAGATAGAGCTCCATTGTATACTGCTCAAATTAAGCAGCAAAGGCTCGTATGGTTTTAAAAATTCAATTAAAAAACGAAACAGAAAATATAAAATCATAAAGATTTTAAAACGGTCACCATTCAGCAGAGCTTTATTTTTTATACTTTGAAAAAAGATGAAAAGCAGAATCATGAAAAACATTTCGTATAATGCAATAGGATGTCTTTTTAAACCGTCACCTAAATTAATTCCTGTAAAAAAGTTAGTTTCTATCCCGTAAGTAGGTTCTGCCATTCCCATCGAAAAACATCCAATACGTCCAATAAACAAAGCAGTTATTATTGGAATTACGTATAAATCTCCCGACGAAGATTTTTCTCCAATCGCTTTTTTTATAAGCTCGACACCAAATAATCCTCCTAGAAACCCGCCTGCAACCGTTTTATTTTGATATAAGGTTAAAAAAGTTTGATGGGTTATTTGAGATGGATTTTCTAATAAAGCAATAAATCGCGATCCGATCAACGCTCCAACCATTGCTCCGATCATAATAACTAAACGATTGGTGTCTGATATTGAATCTTGAGTTCTCTTTTTTAAAAAATAATACATTCTTATTCCAACAAAAAAAGCTAACGTTTCAAATATAAAATGCCAGTAAAAAGTTTTTTCAAAAATTTCAAATTGAAAAGGAAACGTCATTTTTAGTCAGAATTTTTTGCGAATATAAGGAAATCACATTAACATTTAAATAAACTTTCAAAAAAGAATGACAATCTGTTTAATTTTATTTTTTACACAGTGAAATTGTCAAAATTAGCCAAGTTGTCATTTTTAGTTGTAAAAAAGTAAAAGTTTTGTTCTAAAAACTCCATAGATTTTTAAGTACTTTTGAAACTCATTATATCTGATTAAAACTCATGCATAAATTCATTTACATAAATACTTTTCTTTTAATTCTTAATTTCTGTTCGGCCCAAAACAAATTCGGAAATCCCGAAGTTGATCCCATTCAAATTCAGAAAAACTATATGGAATGGTCGGTTTATCAGAATAAAAAAATAATGCTTTCGCGAGATTTTACAGCTCTTGATTCTTCTTCTAAAGAAATTTCGAAAGAGGCTTTTTTTGATCAATTAGCAAATGGAAATTTTATTCCAATTCGGTTAAAATCAGATAACTCTACATACTATTATAAGTTGTTCAAAATTCTGCCAAAGACAGATACAAGCATAAAAGCGACAATCAATCAGATTGGTTTTGACGCTTACAAAAATTATAAAATGGAAGGAACTGTTTTTCCGAAATTCTCCTTTAAGGATTTAAATGGAAATTTGGTGACCAACGAATCCATGAAAGGAAAAATCATAGTGATAAAATGCTGGTACATTCATTGTACACCTTGTATAAAAGAATTTCCGCAAGTCAATAAATTGGTTGAAGAATATAAAGATCGAAAAGATATTGTTTTTATGAGTTTAGCCGAAGATTCACCAGAACAATTAAAAACATTTTTGGCTAGAAAACCATTGTCATATTCGGTAGTTCCAGATATGAAAGAATATATGAATGAATCTTTGCAGTTGAATTCATTTCCAACACATTTTATTCTTAATAAAGAAGGTTTAATTTCTAAAGTCCTTCCGAATTTTGAAAGTCTGGAAGTTGCGCTGGCGAAGGAAAGTAAATTGTAAAAGCTTAGAAGTTAGAAGTTTTTAGGGTAATCATTTCATATTTTACAATTTACATTTCACATTCCGACATCTTTGCAACTCTGAACCTTTTTCCGTACTTTTGCACCAAATTAATTAAAAAGACATTCATGTTAACAGTCAATAATTTATCAGTTCAATTTGGCAAACGAATTTTGTTTGACGAAGTAAATACCACTTTCACTCACGGAAATATTTACGGCGTTATTGGAGCCAATGGTGCTGGAAAATCAACTTTCTTAAAAGTTATTTCGGGTGATATCGATCCGACTTCTGGGCACATTCATTTAGAGCCGGGAAAACGTATGTCGGTTTTAAACCAAAATCACAACATGTTCGACGAACATACTGTTTTGGAAACCGTTTTAATGGGGAATAAAGTTTTGTATGCTGTTAAAAAAGAAATGGATGAACTTTATTTAGATTATAACGATGCCAATGCCGACAGAATAGGGGAGCTTCAGGTTCAGTTTGAAGAAATGAACGGATGGAACGCAGATTCTGATGCAGCTGCGATGTTGTCTAACTTAGGTATCACAGAAGCAGATCATTATACTTTAATGGGTGATATGGAAGGAAAAATGAAAGTTCGTGTGCTTTTGGCGCAGGCACTTTTCGGAAATCCCGATTTGCTTATAATGGATGAGCCTACCAACGATTTGGATTTCGAGACAATCGCTTGGTTAGAAAACTTCTTGGCAAACTACGAAAACACTGTAATCGTTGTATCTCACGACCGTCACTTTTTAGATGCCGTTTGTACACATATTTCTGATATTGATTTCGGAAAAATTAATCACTACTCAGGAAACTATACATTCTGGTACGAGTCTAGCCAATTAGCGGCAAAACAACGTGCACAGCAGAACAAAAAAGCAGAAGAGAAGAAACAAGAGTTGGAAGAATTTATTCGTCGTTTTAGTGCAAACGTTGCGAAATCTAAACAAGCAACTTCTCGTAAAAAAATGATTTCTAAATTGAATATTTCTGAAATCAAACCATCAAGCCGTCGTTACCCTGCCATTATTTTTGATCAGGACCGTGAGGCTGGAGATCAGATTTTAAATGTAGAACATTTATCTGCATCTGTAGATGGAGAAGTTTTATTTAAAGATGTCCATTTGAATATGGCAAAAGGCGATAAAATCGTTCTTTTCTCTAAAGATTCACGTGCTACAACAGCTTTCTACGAAATCTTAAACGGTGAACAAAAAGCAGATTCTGGAACTTTTGACTGGGGAATTACAACCAACCAAGCGTATCTACCAGCTGAAAACCATAAGTTCTTTGAAAACGATTTGACTTTAGTAGATTGGTTACGCCAATATGCCAAAACAGAGGAAGAGCGTGATGAGGTATTTATTAGAGGTTTCTTAGGAAAAATGATTTTCTCTGGAGAAGAAGCTCTAAAAACGTCTAGAGTTTTATCTGGAGGAGAAAAAGTGCGTTGTATGCTTTCTAGAATGATGATGGAGCGTGCTAACGTTTTAATGCTGGACGAGCCAACAAATCACTTAGATTTGGAATCTATTACAGCTTTTAATAATTCGTTGAAAAACTTTAAAGGTTCTGTAATTTTCACCACTCATGACCACGAGTTTGCACAGACTGTTGGTAACAGAATCGTAGAGTTGACACCAAACGGAGTAATTGACCGTTACATGACATTTGACGAATATCTTGATGATGAAAAAATTCAAGAACAAAGAAAGAAGATGTACAATCTTTAATTTTTTAAATTCTAATATTAATCCCGAAGCTTCGGGACCAAATTCCAATTTTGCGAGCTTTGATAAAAGATAAATTATAAAGTTGATTAGCGCATTTTTGTCATTCGACCGAAGGGAGAAATCTTCACGAGAAGCTCCGCAAAGATTGACTTTATTCTACATCATAAAAAAATCCCAAACTCCAATTTAAATTTGGAATTTGGGATTTTTTAATTTTTTATTTGTGTTTATTTACGTCCGAACATTTTTGCGAAAATCCAGATTATAATCGCAACAATAAAAATTACGATAAATATCCCGAATCCCATTCCGGCTTTAAAAATGTCTCCTACTAGTTCGCAGCTTGTAAATGAAAATAGTATAACGAATACCATTAACAATCTTAGTATTTTATTTTGCATGATGTTGAGTTTTTAAGTTCAATAATAAAATTACTTCAACAATAGTGGAAATGTGTTATAGAATTTTTGGAAAAAGTTTTAGGATTTTGATTCAGATTATTTACTTAAATGTCTCTCGATATCCATCATTTGATGTAAAATTCGAATGATTTCTAATTGGTTTTCTTTTATGTTGATCTTATAGAATATTAAATGTGATTTTACTTTACTTCTAAAATAACCTTTTCTAATATGATTTACATCATTTCCAGATTTAGGATTTAAACATAAATATTCAATTTCATCAATAATTAAATCTATATATCTATGAGCTTGTTTACGTGACCAATTTTCAAAAGTATATAACCAGATTTTTTCTAAATCATAAGATGCTTCGGTACTAATCTTATAATTCATTATCTGAATATTTTTTATCGAGATTGTTTAAAAAAGAAACACGATCGAAATCTTTTACAAAACCAGATTTCTCTCCTTTTTCTAATTCCTTAATTAATTCAGTTTTTTTTGTTTCTTCTTCTTCAAACATTCTTAATGCTGCACGTACAACTTCGCTGGCAGATGAGAATCGTCCAGTTTTAATTTGTGAACTTATAAAGTTATTAAAATAATCCCCTAATAATATTGATGTATTCTTTGGCATAACTAAAATTTCATCAAAAATACCAAGAATTGGTATTCTTTCCAAATAAGATTATATTTTTTTTAGAGCTAAGATTATTAATATCTCTTATTCTCCAATAGTTCCTGTTTTAACTTCGGCAGCTCGCTTATAGCTTACAGCAATTACCCCACTTGGCGTAACTGTACTTTCAACTAATTTAAATCCTGCCGGAGTTGAACTTTCATTAAATAATTTTTTTCCTTTGCCTAAAATTATGGGATGAATTTTTAGAGCCAATTCATCAACTAAATCATGTTGAAGCAAAAGCTGTACTAGTGTTGCGCTTCCCCAAACTTTAATATCATCACCTTCACTATTTTTAAGTTTCTTAATGTCATCAATAGTTGAAAGGAATTCTGAGTTTTCCCAATTAGAGTTTTTTCTGGTAGAAGATAAAACGTATTTGGTAACTTCGTTAATTCCCGGCCAGCCTTCTACGTGTTTTGGCCAATAATCTTCGAAAATATCAAATGTTTTTCTGCCTAACAGAATATCCGCTGGAGCCATTTGTGCCTGCATAACTTTTCCATATTCTTCATCACCAAATGGAGCAACCCAGCCTCCGTATTCAAAACCTCCTGATGTGTCTTCTTCAGGTGCGCCCGGTGCCTGCATTACGCCATCGATTGTAATCATTGATATGACGATTATTTTTCTCATGATGTTTAATATTTCAGTGTTTATCAAATATAAGAAAAATCATGGAAATCTTAATTTTTCAAAAAAAGGGTCATCGGCTCGATTAGTATTGTAGGAGTGGATTTTAATCTAGCTAAAAAATAAAAGAAGTATTAGATTCAATTATTGAAAGTTTTGACAAACGTAATTTCAAAAAATAATATTTGTCTTTAGATTTCCCCAACAAATAAAATCAGATTCCGTATATTTGCAAACCAAACATTACAATTACTTATGAGCCAAAAAGTATTACTTAATTCAAAAGAAGTTACTATCATACTCCATCGTTTGGCTTGTCAGTTAATCGAAAAACATCTTGATTTCTCCGATACTATTTTAGTGGGAATTCAGCCAAGAGGTGTTTTTTTAGCTGAACGTTTAAAACAAATATTAGAAGACGAATACAAGGTTCCCGAAATTTCTTTGGGATATCTAGACATCACTTTTTTTAGAGATGATTTTCGTCGTACTGATAAACCGCTTGAAGCCAATAAGACCCAAATCAATTTTATAGTCGAAGACAAAAAAGTCATTTTTATTGATGATGTATTGTTTACGGGGCGAAGCATTCGTTCTGCATTAACCGCGATTCAATCTTTTGGAAGACCTTCAGAAATTGAATTATTAGTTTTAATAGACAGACGCTTCAGCCGTAATTTACCAATTCAACCCGATTATAGAGGCCGTCAGGTAGATGCTATTAATGGCGAAAAAGTAAAAGTGAGCTGGAAAGAAAATGATGGTGAAGATGTTGTTCACTTAGTAACGAATTAGTTTAATCGGTTAACCGGTTAATTGTTTAATCGGCAGAAAGACCGATTAAACGATTTGAAAAAAAACGATTAAACAATTCAAAGAATAAACAAATAAATAATAAAAATGAAAGAATTAAGCGTAAATCATTTATTAGGAATCAAATATATCAACGAAAATGATATTAACCTGATTTTTGAAACGGCAGATCATTTTAAAGAAGTCATTAACCGACCAATTAAAAAAGTTCCTTCATTACGAGATATTACCATTGCCAATATTTTCTTTGAAAACAGTACCAGAACCAAACTTTCCTTTGAATTAGCGCAGAAACGTCTTTCTGCGGATGTTATTAGTTTTTCTGCAGCGCAGTCATCGGTTAAAAAAGGAGAAACTCTGATTGATACTGTAAATAATATCCTTTCGATGAAAGTTGACATGGTTGTAATGCGCCACTCCAATCCCGGAGCGGCTTATTTTTTATCTAAAAATGTGAAAGCCAGTATTGTAAACGCTGGAGACGGTGCGCACGAACATCCAACGCAGGCTTTATTAGACAGTTATTCTATTAGAGAAAAGCTGGGTGATGTTGCCGGAAAAAAAGTAGTTATCGTTGGAGATATCCTGCATTCAAGAGTTGCCTTATCAAACATTTACGCTTTGCAAATGCAGGGCGCAGAAGTAAAAGTATGCGGACCAAAAACGCTGATTCCGAGATATATTGAATCGCTTGGTGTTACGGTTGAACCGAATTTAAGAAAAGCATTAGAATGGTGTGATGTTGCCAACATGCTTCGTGTACAAAATGAACGTATGGATGTAAATTTCTTTCCATCAACACGCGAATACGCGCAACAGTATGGAGTTGATAAACCGCTTTTGGATTCTCTTGGAAAAGAAATTGTAATCATGCACCCAGGACCAATCAATAGAGGAGTAGAGATTACATCTGAAGTTGCAGATTCTGATCATTCTGTTATCTTAAATCAGGTGGAGAATGGTGTTGCGATTAGAATGGCGGTGATTTATTTACTGGCTTCTAAGATTCAGTAGCTTTTAGTCGCAGTTTTAAGTCTCAGTAACAGTTTTTTGATCGCGTTTTTCAGTTTTGGAAGAATGTCCACTAAGCGATCCCGAGGCTTCAGGAGAGTGCTTTTTTAATACTAAACGTGGCTTCTGCCGAAGCCTCGGGATCGCTCAGCCTGACAAACTTGAAATCTGAAACCTAAAACTTGAAACAAAAAAATAAAAAAACTTCGTACCTTAGCTCTTAGAAAATCAATTTTTATATAAGCCCCACAAATTAAAAAATGAAAGTAGATCAAAAAGGACATACCGTTACTATTAAAGATACACAAGGAGATGTAAAATCTTTCCTTGAAAAAGTTACGCATCAGTTTAAAACCTTTGAAAAACAAAATATTATAATCGATTTATCATCAGATTCTAAGCTGTCAGAAAATGATTTAAAAGCTTTTTTACCGCTTTCTAAAGCTCACAAAAAAGCAAAAAAATCTTTCGTAATTGTTGCTTCTGATCTTGATTTTAATGCTATTTCAGATAAATTGGTTGTGGTTCCTTCTCTTTTAGAAGCGCACGATATTATCGAAATGGAAGAAATCGAAAGAGACCTAGGATTTTAGATTTCAGATTTTAGACTTTAGATTTTAGATTGTTACTAAATCTAAAATGCTTTTATCAATTCTAAAATATTTCATCAATCTAAAATCTAATATCAACAATCTAAAATGAAGTTGACTATACTTGGCTGTTATGCCGCAACTCCCAGAACGCTTACCAACCCAACTTCGCAGGTTTTAGAAATTAAAAGCCGATTATTTTTAATTGATTGTGGAGAGGGAACTCAGGTTCAGCTTCGAAAAAATAAGATTAAATTCTCAAAGATTAATCACATTTTTATTTCGCATCTTCATGGAGATCATCTTTATGGCTTGATTGGTACGATTTCGACTTTTTCCCTTTTAGGAAGAACAACCGATCTGCATATTTATGGTCCAAAAGGAATTAAAGAGCTTATTCTGCTTCAATTAAAATTGACAGAATCGTGGACAACTTACAGCCTGTTTTTCCATGAATTGGAATCAAAAGAAAGTGAAGTAATTTTTGAAGATAATAAAGTCATCGTTAAAACAATTCCACTGAAACACCGCGTTTATACCAACGGATTTTTATTTCAAGAAAAACCTGCAGAACGCAAGCTGAATGTTGAAGCTGTTCAGCATTACGATGTTCATATTGCTTATTATCAAAAGATAAAAAACGGCGGCAATGTTACTCTGGATGACGGAACTGTAATTGAAAATGAAAAACTGAGTTTTGATCCCGAACCGCCAAAAAGCTATGCCTTTTGTTCGGACACAGTTTATAACGAAGATGTGATTCCGATTATCAAGGATACAGATGTCTTATATCATGAATCTACATTTTTAGAATCTGAAGCGCGTTTAGCATTAAAAACATTGCATTCCACGGCAAAAGAAGCGGCTAGAATTGCTTTAAAAGCCAATGTGAAATATTTGGTTTTAGGTCATTATTCAACACGTTATGACGAAATTGAACGTTTTAAAGAAGAAGCTAAAACGGTTTTTCCTAATGTACTTTTGGGTGATGATGGGGTGAGTTTTGAATTTTGATCTAAGGTTCTAAGGGGCTGAGGTACTAAGATACTAAGTTTAGGAACGCGAAGCCTGAGCGATCCCGAAGCTTCGGGATCGCTCAGCCTGACAAACTTGAAACTAGAAACAAAAAAATCTAAAATCTGCAATCTAATATCTAAAATATAAAATCATGAATGATTTAAGTAATTATAGAAGATCCTACGAAAAAAGCGAATTACTGGAAACTAACATTCCTGAAGATCCTATTAATTTATTTAATAGATGGTTTCATGAAGTAGAAGATTTCGGTGGAAGTGGAGAAGTAAATGCCATGACCGTTTCGACAATTGGTCTGGACGGATTTCCAAAATCGCGTGTTGTTTTGTTAAAGAAATTCTCTGAAGAAGGATTTATATTTTATACCAATTATAATTCTGAAAAAGGAAAAGCGATAGAAGCGAACCCAAATGTTTGTTTGTCTTTTTTCTGGCAGGAAATGGAACGTCAGGTAATCATAAAAGGAATTGCACAAAAGACTTCTGAAATTATTTCTGATAATTATTTTGATTCCCGCCCAGAAGGAAGTAAACTCGGAGCGATCGTTTCTAATCAAAGTGAAGTGATTCCGTCAAGAACTTTCTTAGAAGAAAACTTGAAAAAACTAGAATCAGAATTTGAAGGAAAATCAATTCCCCGACCAGATAATTGGGGTGGTTATTTAGTTACTCCTCTGCAAGTTGAATTCTGGCAGGGAAGAGCTAACCGACTCCATGACAGAATACGCTATACAAGTCAATCTGATTTTACGTGGAAGATTGATCGACTTTCTTCTTAATTTGTAAGTTTTTTATAGGTAAAAGAAAAAAACACATGTAGTTCATCGATTAATTTTGTAGTTTAACGGTAAATTGAATATGTTTGGTACAGAAAATCAGACGATAATTATTCAAAAATAAATTTAAAGGATTTGCCCCAACATTTACTTTAAACCGCTAAATGCTGTTGATTATGAAAAAGATTATGCGCATCATGTTGTTCATTGCGATTCTAATCGCAATGAACTCATGTTCTGCTGAGACTGCCGAAGGAAGCGTGGATAATACTCCTGTTGAAACGCTTGTTGCCAATTATACTTACAACGATACAGAAATACAAACCATGAAGCTAATAAACGAATACCGTGTGAGTATTGGTTTAAATGCTTTGGAACGCATTAATCATATATCTTATAAATGTGAAGAGCATAATAAATATATGATTGAAAATAATGTTGTAAACCATAATGATTTTACTGAAAGATCTAAAAATCTCACAGATGTTTTGGGAGCTAAAAAAGTTGGTGAGAACGTTGCCTACAACTATAAAACTCCCGAAGCAGCTTTGAGAGCCTGGTTGGACAGCCCTGGTCACAAAGAGAATATCGAAGGTGATTATACGCACTTCGGATTATCTGTAACGACAGACGCTGCCACAGGAAAAAAATATTACACTAACATTTTTGTTAAGATTTAAATCGAATATTGAACAGGTTGGTTTTTTAGAGGTCGTTGTAATTCTTTGAATTGCAACGACTTTTTAAATTAAAAAAGGCCGCCTTGTACAGATAGCCTTTTTTAAATGAAATGATCAATTTTTATAAAGCAGTAATAATAAATTCACTTCTTCTATTGGCTTGATGTTCTTCTTCGGTACATTTTACACCGTCAGCACATTGATTGACAAGCTGTGTTTCGCCGTATCCTTTGCCGGTTAATCGGTTTGGGGCTACGCCATTTTTAATCAGCCATTTTATAGTTGATTTTGCTCTTCTTTCAGATAAAACTTCATTGTATTGATGTGTTGCTCTGCTATCTGTATGCGAACGAATATCGAGTTTCATTGTTGGGTTATCGTTTAAAACAACCAATATTTTTTCTAAATCTAAAGCAGCTTCTGTTCTTATATTGTATTTATTCAAATCGAAATAAATCATTTTAATTCCAAAACATTTTCCGAGGTCATCTCCAACAGTAACTTTGCAGGTTGATTTTTCTAATGCAATTGGTAAAGTTGTTTTACCGCTTGTTTTGGCAATAGTAACATTAACTTCTTTTGTGGTGTATTCTGGCTTTTCTGCTCTTACATTATAGGTTTTGCCGCATTCTACAGGAAAAGAATATTTTCCTGAACCGTCAGAAACAGTAGAGTTTTTAACTGCCATTTGATTGTTGTATAAAGTAATTATTGCTCCAGGGAGAATTGCTCCTGTTTCGGCATCTGTTATTATGCCTTCCAGTTCTTGAATGCATTTTAGTTTTTTGGTTTCTAAGAATTTATAAATATCATCAGAACCTTGTCCACCGTCTTTATTAGAGCTAAAATATCCTCTTCTGGAAACTGGATCAATGATATAGGCAAAATCATCATTAGGGGAATTCACATCTCCTCCGACATTTTGAATATTAGTGATTGTACCATTTTCTTCGATATTAGCAACAAAAACATCTAAACCACCTAAACCGGGATGCCCATCTGATGAAAAGTAGATTTCATTTTCATTTGTAACAAAAGGATAAGTCTCTTTTCCTTCTGTATTTATTGTATTTCCCAGATTTTCTGGAGTTCCGTATCCGCCATTAGAATTAATGCTCACTTTATACAAGTCTGATTGTCCTACTGAACCGGGCATATCTGATGAAAAATATAATGTTTTCTCATCTGGACTTAAAGCTGGATGTCCAGCGCTGTAGTTATCGCTGTTAAAAGGAAGTTCGGCAATATTGGTCCATTTGTTATTACTGTCCAATTCAGCTTTATAGATTTTGATTAGCGTAATCTTATTATCGTCTTTTCCTTTTTTTCCATTGATGTAGTTATTTCTAGTAAAATAAACTGTTTTTCCGTCTTTGGTAAAAACTGGAGAAGCTTCATGGAATTTTGTATTTATAGCAGATTTAAACTTATTTACTTTTGCAGCTTTTCCTGTTTCAGGATTAAGATCTGCATTGTAAATATTCGTAAAATATTCTCCTGTCCATTTGTGTTTTCGCTGCGAAAAATTTCCTGTATCTCTTGCCGAGGCAAAATAGATTTTATTATCGTAAACAAAAGATCCGTAATCTGAATATTTGCTGTTTATTCCAGCATCTTCAATTTTATATCTTCCTGAATTTGCTTTAATTTCATCGAGATAATTGACATCATTTTTATAAAGTTTGGCTCTGGTATCGTTTTTTGATTGAGTATTAAATTCATCAAAAATTTTATTTGCCTTAGCAATATCTCCAGTAGACTTTAAAGATTGGGCGTATCGATAATAATACTCTGGTTCAACAGTAGTATTCATGGCAAATAATTCTCCGTACCATTTTGCGGCACCTTCAAAATCAGAATTAAAATAATAAGAGTTGCCTAATTTTTTAAACATGTCTTCAGATTTATAACCCTTATTGGCTACTTTTTCATAAGTTTTTATGGCATCAACGTAGGCGTAATTATCGTATTTTTTGTCTCCCGAATTTATTTTTGACTGCTGTGCATAACTGCTAAATGAAAAAGCACTTATGATTGTGAAGAAATATAGTGTATAGTTTTTCATGATACTTTTTTTTTTAGAAGAAACGAGGAGTTGTCATTTTACCGTTGTTTTTAAAGAATTCAAAGCGCAGGAAAATTTCGTGTGAGCCAGAATTGTAGTTTCTTAATCTAGTCGTTTCATTATCATACGCATAACCAAGATATAGTCCGTCTGTGAGTTGAAATCCTGCCATTGCACTTACAGCAGCATCCCATCTGTAAGCAACACCCAAGGTGAGTTTTTCAAAGAATAAAAAGTTAGCAGACACATCAACTTGAAGTGGTGCGCCTTCGACCATTTTAGTTAAAACTGCAGGTTTGAATTTTACTTCTTGAGAAAAATCAAAAATATAACCTCCCATTAAATAGTAATTTATTTTGTCTTTGTAAATGGCAACATCATTGTCGTCGTAACGATTGGTTTGTATAAAATTTGGAACAGATAATCCGATGTAAGCGTTATCAGAATGCCAATAAATACCTGCCCCAATATTGGGCGAAAAGTCATTGTTCAGATTTTGAAATTGCGGATCTCCTTGAGTTTCTGGATTTAGTTTTGTTACGTCAAGATTAAAGATATCGGCTGTACCTTTTATACCAAAAGAGAGTTTCCAAGTTTCTGAGGTTGGAACTGTATAAGACAGATCTACAGAAAATTGATTCTCATTTGTTGGACCAATTTTGTCGTTTACCAAAGACACTCCAAGTCCGACATTACTATTATTAATTGGGGTATTTACTGAAATTGTATTGGTTTTTGGAGCTCCATCGAGTCCCACCCATTGATCACGATGCAGCGCAAAAATGCTTAATGCACCACGAGAACCAGCATAAGCAGGATTGATATTTATGGTATTGTACATATATTGAGTAAACTGCGCATCTTGTTGTGCATGCCCCATATAGGTAACTAACAGAATGACGAAGAAAAATAATTTTGTTCTCATAGTAGATATATTATTTAATGTTACTAATGATTTAAAAATCAGTTAGTTGTTTTTATTCAAAATGGAATTATTTCGATAGATATAAATACCCGTCTAGTTTGTTATCTTGAATAGCATTATTTCCATCGACAGACTTATAATTAATAATATAAAAATAAGTACCAGTTGGGAGTCCGTCAGATTGCTTTACAGTTGTTCTTCCTCTTGAGTTACCGTCAAATGCATTTGTTGTATTGTTATAATTTTTGGTTTCAAAAACTAGAATTCCCCAGCGGTTATATATTTCAACTGTATTTTCTGGATAACAAGTTAAATCTTCAATATTGTCAATTTTGAAAATATCGTTCGTTCCGTCGCCATTTGGAGAAAAGGCATTATGAGGTAAAACATTGCCACAGGCTAGTACTTTACAATCATCGTTTACTTCCATATCTAGGACAATGCTTCTTGGACATTTTTCATCTGCTATTATATACTCAAATGAATAATTACCAAGCGATATACCAAACGGATTAAATACACTTCCCTGAAGGCTATTCGTATTATTTCTATCAATCCAAGAACCAGTAGTCGGACTGCCTTCTGGGAGTAAAGTTGTTAAGTTAATCAGGGTTGAATCGTCAGTACAAGCTGTACTTTTAATTTCTGTAATTCCGTTTGGAGCTACCGTAATAGTGACAATTGCAGTATCACAATTCTCAGCACTCAATTTGTCACAAATTCTATAACTATAAGTGTAAGTTCCCGCTGGTGTCAAACTAGAAACGGTTACATTTCCAGAAGCGTCAATTGTAATGTTTGGATCTGTTTTAGTATTATTTTCGTTAATAAGTGTAAAGTTTACTAGTTGCAGCGTTGCAGGATTTAGCCCTTTGAAATCATTACTTAAAACATTGCCGACAAGTCCAAAAGTATTACATCCGATATTGTTGTAACTATCATCATTAGCCACAACTGGAGTAGGCGGAGCAGGAGTATCTAGAATTATGACAGTTACAATAGCTGTATCACAGTTTCCGAAATCGGCTTTCTCACAAATCTGATAAGTCAATATGTAAGTACCGGCAGGTACATTGGCAGCAACGTCTACCGATCCGTTTGGATTTAATGTTAAAACTCCTTTAGGATCTGGTGTTACGGTGGTTAATATTAGATCATTAATATTTGCAGGACTATTGTTTAATGTATCGTTGGTAAGAACATTTACAATATTGGTAACTGCTCCAGGTCCTGTAATAGGTGTTGGATTATCGTCATTAGCATTAATTGCAAATGTTGGTCTGGCAGTACAATAGGGATCTGCTGGTGGATAATTAACAGTAATAGTTTCGGTTGGATTTAAAGATATTATCAGATTAGCTGCAGGACGTAATTTTTCAAATCCATCAGGACCTTGAATCCATTTATTATTTTCAAAAATCCATCCCGGCCAGTCAATTCCTTTTCCAGTTCCGTCGACAACAGCTCCAGGCCATAATACACGACCATTTAAGGGTAAATCGGTCATTGTTGTAATAATAGTATTGCTACTGTCTGCCCAAGTAATTGTTAATCCGTTCACAGGAGTGAAGTTTATAGGAGTAACCACATAATCAATGTAAGGAACGTCGTTGATACAAATAGGTGTTGCAGTAACCGTCATTTTTGGTGCTTCAATTGTAATTGTAACAGTTGCAGTATCACAGTTATCTGTTTGGCCTGCTTCACAAATTTGATATACTAATGTTAATGTTCCTGCCGGCGCATTTGGTAATACATCTACAGAACCATTAGGATTTAATTGTAAATAATTATTTGGTGTTACGGTTGTCAGTATTACATCGGTTGGCGTTACTGGGATACCTTCAAGAGTATCGTTTGAAAACACATTCAAAACATTTGTGGTACTATGATTTACACCGGCAACTGGTCCAGCAGTATCATCATTCGCTACAATGACTTTTATAACTTTACAATTTACACTAAAGGTCTGAACCAATTTAGTGATGTTTCCAGCGCAATCTATTAAGGTGTAAGTTCTCGTTACGATAGAAACATTTCCGTCGCACTCAGTACTGGTATCTGCTACAGTTATATTTACTGTAGGACTGCAATTATCAGTAGCATCTTTTATGTCTGATGGACTTCCGACAGGAATCAAATCTATACTGCCTAAATTATTTACATTCGCAGGAGCTGTTCCAGTCGGAGCCGTTTTATCTCTTACAGTAAGAATTTGAGTATATGATGCTGTGTTTCCACTACAATCACTCGTTTTCCATGTGCGGGTTAAAGTGTAGTTAGAAGCACATCCATTTTGAATATCCGATTTTGTTTCGGAGAATACAATTGGCAAATCTCCATTGCAATTATCTGAAGCATGCATTTCAGCTGGTTCAGGAACTGCGTCACAAGATGCTTCGATATCCAAAGGAAGAGTACCTGTAAATATTGGTGCAGTTGTATCTTGAATAGTAATCACCTGCGTGAAAGTATCAGAAGTATTTCCGCAGTCATCTTTCACAGTCCAAGTATTGGTGTAAGTTCCAGCATTTGCACAATTTGCAGAAGCTGTAAATGAACCGCTAACTTTTACAATATTGGTTACATCAGCATCACAAGTATCATACGCTGTTGGAAATAAAGCCTGCGCAGCTGTTAAAGCTGATGCGTCACTGCACTCAATAGTTTGATCTAAAGTTCCCGCTTGAATTGTCCAAGTTGGCGCCGTATTATCTTGTACCATTATGGTTTGGCTAACAGGAAGCGAAATGTTTCCACAAGCATCTTTTGCGGTCCAAGTTCTTGTAGTTGTATACGATCCAGCACAATTTCCTGGCGTAATAGTATCAACGTAGGTTAATGAAGAAATAGTTCCATTAGTATCAGAAGCAGTTGCTTGTTCAAAAACAGGCGCTGCTGGACAATAAATTGTAGTAGTCTGTGGTAGCGGATTTATAATTGGTATAACAGAATCTCCATCAATAATTGTAAATGATTCAGAAAGCTGGCATCCATTTTCATCTGTGATAACAACGCTATAGTTTCCAGCAGTAAGACCAATTGCCGAAGCAGTTGTCTGCACAGGATTTGTATTCCAAGTATAAGTATACCCAGAAGTTCCGCCAGAAACCGTTACGGTAGCAGAACCGTTATTACCGCCTCCACAAGTAACATCAGTTTGTGTTTTTACTGCATTTAATGCATTTTGTGGCTGCGAAATTGTTACAGTATTAGATTGAGAAGAACAAGAATCTGTTACCGTTAAAGTATAAGTTCCCGCAGGCAGATTTGAAACAGAAGCTGTACTTCCTACTTCAACATTTGCACTGTTTTTCCAGGAATACGTTATTGTTCCCACAGCATTTGTAATTGTTCCTGCAGTTACAGATCCAGTACTTTCACCAAAACATAAAACATCTGTTTTAGAAGAAATTCCCAAAGTTAAAGCAGCGATTGGCTGATCGATTGTAACCGAATTAGATTGAGAAGAACAAGAATCGGTTACCGTTAAAGTATAAGTTCCCGCTGTAAGATTAGATACAGAAGCAGTTGTTCCTACTTCAACATTTGCACTGTTTTTCCAGGAATACGTTACTGTTCCCACAGCATTTGTTACTATGCCGGCAGTTACAGATCCAGTACTTTCTCCAAAACATAAAACATCTGTTTTTGAAGAAACTGCAAGGGCTAAAGGAGCATTGGGTTGTAAAATACTAATTGTTATTGTTCCTTGGCAGCCATTGGCATCAGTTGCTGCAACCTCATAAACTCCAAATCCCAAATTATTTAAAGTTTGAGAAGCTCCAGCATACGCAGAACCGTTCTTTTTCCATGAATAAGTGTATGGAGCAACTCCTCCAGAAGCATTATTTACAGTAATTGAGCCAGTAGCTTCATTAAAACATTTTACATCTACATGCGAAGCAGTTAATTCTGTAACTATAACGGTGCTTTTGGTAATTACGACTGGTTTTATATCGTAACAATTAGAAGTATTTGTTCCTTTGATATAATAAGTTCCAGGAACGGCAGTACTAAAATTGGCATACGGAAGAGTCGCAGCAGCATCAGTCCAATACGTATAAGTCAAACCTGATGTGCTGCCAGCAGTGATATTTGCAGCGGTTAAATCTACTGTTGCTGCTGGTGCACAAATAGGAAGTGGATTGGTTATAGTTATTGTTGGTTTTGAATTTATATTGACTACAATTGCTTTTTTAGGACCAATGCAGGCATTGGTTTTTCCTTCTGCAACATAATAGGTAAATTGTCCTGCAACAGCAGTAGAAGGTGTTAATGTCTGCTGGCCTGTTGAAGTGGCAGTTTGGTAATAGTATAATGTATACTCGGGTTTGCTTGGTACCGCAGTTAAAGGAAGCGCATTATCGCCAATACAATAGTTTACGGGATCTGTAACAGTTGGCATTGTTGTAATGCTTTCAACTTTAATCGTAAATTGAAAGTAACATCCGGCAGCAGCTCCGGGAGGAATTGCATAATAAGTTGATGTTCCCACTGTCGCAGGGAAAGGGTTGTTAATCGTATATTGGGTTGTTGTTCCCGCTACTACTGGGTATGCATTGTAAAATGTGGAACCAGAAGGAAACGAACCCGTTACATCTGTAATTGGAATTGAGGATGCATTATTACAAAAAGTAAAAGAAATAGTTGGTGAAGTAGCCTGACAATTCACATTTGTATAATTTGAAGAATCTATAGTGGTTTGAAGCGGTGCAGATATAGTAGTTCCTGTACAGCTTCCAGAGGTTGTATAACCTAAAATTAAAGGTTTGTCGGTTACTGTTACAGTCGAATTTACACCTTGTCCGCTTAACGAGCCGTTTACTTGAATTACATTACTGCAGTTTGAGTTTTTAAGCAAAGCACAGTTTTCTGTAGATTTTAATTGGAATGTCAGCTCAGCCAAAACAGTATTTGGATCAGATGGTAAAGGTAATGTGCCAATGTTCCAGACAATAGATCCGTTGGCGCCAATTGTAGGTTCGTAAGTAAGCAAATTTGGCGAAGGAGCTGGAGTGAAATTCACTGTTTTAGCTAAACTTCCGCTAACAAATGTGGCATTGTACGGAATTGGAATAACAATCTTGCTGTTTTGAATCGCTTCAGAACCTCTATTTTTTATTTGTATTTTATAGCCAAGTTCTTGACCTGGCAAAACAGTGTAAGGACCAGCACCAGCAGAACTTCCGTTAATAGTTGTAGCTGTAAGAACACCTTCAATTTCTGGTACGTATGCATCAATTGCCATTACGATCGAGAAAATCGTATAGGTGTCAACGGTAGATCCATATTTAAAAGTCGTAGACGTCTGATTGTTTCCAATAATATCTTTGTTACTGTTTGGAAGTTTAAACATGCTGATATCAAGTCCCGAATTATTAACCAAATTCGGATTTCTGTTGTTTCCACCAGTGCTAATAGAAGAATTAAAAAAGTTATTGGCAGAATTTCCAGTTCGGCTTAAGCTTAAATAATTGTTGGTATTCAATTTTTGAATCTGAAAGTAATCACCCTCATAGTTCACATCACCTTCGCCGGCCATAACTCCAAGTTTAACATCGACTGGCCCAGATGTTACAGAGTTAAAGCCCGAAACAGTAAAACTATGTTCTGCGGTTATATTATTTTGCACAAAAGCGTGTCCGTCAAAAACAGTAATATCTCTGTTTTTCATGTTAGAATTTTCATAAACCACGACCAAACCCCATCCCGCATATTTTCCTATCGCGCCTCCGTCAGCACCTTCAGTTGCCGCGATGTTGGCCGCAAAATATTCACCAATTCCGTTTGTTCTTACATAATCCGTAACCTCCGCGTAAGCAGTAAACATATTGTTATCTGCATTTGTCGGAAAATAAATATCTGTCGCCGTAAATTCATCATAAGTACTATCATTAGGCCCTTTAAACAGAATTTTTCTTTTATCTAAAGTTTTAGTCACGCCATTTTTAGTCACATTAAAAGAGTTTGGGCTGTAAGCCGCATCAGAAACTCTCCCAGTCCAGTACAATCCAGCATAAACAATATTATAGCAGTTCGTTAATTTTACTCCGCTGTCATTTAGCAAATCCAAAGTTGCCGCAGAAGAGTTAACAGTTTGATTGTTATTATCCTTATCTACATATACCATCGGGAAAGGTCCGTTGGTTTCACCAGCGTCGTAATTCTGCATAGTTAGATTAGTGTTTCCAATCATCGTAAAATCTCCTTTAATTTTATAAATCGTTTTGGTAGGAGAATAAGAAGATGTTCTTTCTTTAAACGGTTTTATAACCTGCGCATTTGCTTCAGTAGTACCAATGATAAGCATCAACAAGAAATAAAAAACCGCAAAATATTGAGAGTAGATTTTTTTCATAATAGTAGTTTTTTAAATTATCCGCCTATAGAAATTTTATACAGAAGAACATATTTTGAAGTATCATTTTTTATCAAATTATTGATAACAGAAGGATTAGTCCCAATTCCTGAAATGATGAAAATGTATTTTAATTTTTCGAAAGCGGAGAAAGAATTCAGATCGATGGATTGGTTTAAATCTGTCGTTTTTTCAATTTTAATCGATACAATTTCGATGTCACTTTTTGTAGCAATAGAAGAATTAAGACTATTAACCGAACTAATATCTGTGAACAAAGCAGTAGGCTGGTCGCCGTAAACATTTATATCTCCAGAAGAAACATAAACAGCTGATTGTAAATCGTAAAGAAGATGTTTGAGATCACTAAGCTTAGAATCCTGTCCCGAATTTTCTAAGTTGGTTAAGTACGAATCCACATTTTCACTTTGAGCAAATGAAAAAGTTGTTGTTAAAAAAAACAGCACGAAAAAAATGTTTTTTTGAAAGATGTTCTTTTTGAACGAAAAAATAAACTTACAATTGTAAACAAATTTTACTGCTTTTTCAAGAGTAGATTTAGTTCTCATAACTTAAGACTTTGTTTTGAAGTATTTATAAAATTTTAACAGAATCAAAGTTATAGGGTCTATTTATTTTTGATTTTTTTTGTCTGTAACTAACCTAAAAACTCGTTGAAATGTATTTTTTGTATATAAAACAGCGTCAAAAAGCATTTTTTTTAACACAAAAAAGCCATTTTTTTAATACATTTTTTTTGCTTTTTTGTTGAAAACAGAGCGTTTTTAAATATTGTAAGTTGTTAAAAATCAAATATTTAGTTAAAATTTTGAAAATTTAAAGAATATCGACTAAATACTCATTTTATAGATGAAGTACATAAAAAAGAAAAATCTGCGTTTTATGTTATACTTAAAAGTTAACGATTAATAAACTATTCATTCTTGTTAAAATTTGGATATAATGTTAACACAAATAAAAAAAAGAAAAGGTTTAAAATATCTTTTGTAAATTAGAACTTAATTAAAAATATAAGTCTGCAAGTCAGGTTTTTAAATTTATTGTTTATGAAAAATCTTATTTTAATACGTCATGCTAAATCAAGTTGGGAAGCACCATTAAAAGATTTCGATCGTCCGTTAATGAAAAGAGGAATCTTAGACGCGCATGATGTGTCATTAAATATCTCAGATTACCTTCCTAAAACCTATATAATTTGGAGCAGTACTGCAGCAAGAGCTTCAGAAACAGCTTTAATCTTTGCACAAAACATTTCTTACCCTATAGAAAGCATCGTTTATAAGGATGACCTTTATACTTTTGATGACAAACAACTCGAAAAAGTTATCAAATCGTGTGATAATAGTTTTGAAAGCGTTATTCTTTTCGGACATAACGAGGCTATTACAAATTTTGTTAATAAATTTGGGGATGTTTTTATAGAAAATGTTCCAACATCTGGCTTTGTCTCATTGCAATTTGATGCCGACAGCTGGAACACAATCGATAAAGGCAAAACACATAAAACTATTTTCCCCAAAGATTTAAAATAATTACAGTGTACGAACAGAAATATATCGATAGAGAAAAAAGCTGGTTAGCGTTTAATGCAAGAGTGCTTCAAGAAGCAGCAGACAACACGGTTCCACTTTTAGACAGACTGCGTTTTGTTGGAATTTTTTCAAACAATTTAGATGAATTCTTTAGAGTTCGGTATGCAGCCATTCGTAGATTAAGTCTCTCTGGAATTTCTGGCGAAAAATATTTGGGAGGTATTTCTGCCCATCAATTAATTAAAGATATTACAGAAATCGTAATTCAGCAGCAGTCTGAAAGTTTACGTATTTTAGGAAATATCGAAGCAGAGCTTGAATCTGAAAACATTTTTATTATCAACGAAGATCAGATCACGCCAAAGCAGGAATGCTTTTTAAAAGATTTTTTCACCCAAAAATTAAGTCCAGAATTAGTAACAATTATTCTGAATGATTTGGCTGTTTTTCCAGTATTAAAAGATACTTTAGGCTATTTGGCAGTACGTTTGGAATTGAAAAATGATGAGGTTCGATATGCTTTAATCGAAATTCCGAAAAACATAAACAGATTTGTCGTTCTTCCTTCAGAAGATGAAAAACAATATGTAATTCTAATCGATGATGTTATTCGTTTTAAACTGAAAAACATCTTCAATATATTTGATTATAAGACTGTTTCGGCGCACATGATCAAAATTACTCGTGATGCGCAATTGGACATTGATAGTGATTTGAGTAAAAGTATGCTCGAAAAAATTGCTACATCTGTAAAAGACCGCCGAATAGGAGAACCAGTTCGTTTTATTTATGATAGTTTAATCGAAGAAGATACGCTGCGTTTCTTCCTAGATAAAATGAAAATCGTCGAAACAGATAGTATTATTCCAGGAGGAAGATATCACAACCGACGTGATTATATGAGCTTTCCAAATTTAGGACGTTACGATTTATTGTATAAGCCAAATGAGCCGCTTCCGGTTCCGGGTTTAAGTTTAGAAGGAAGTATTTTAGAAAAAATCAGTAAAAAAGATTATTTGGTACATGCACCATATCAGTCTTTTTCTTATTTGACAAAGTTTTTGCGCGAAGCAGCTTTAGATCCTAAAGTTACAAGTATTAAAATTACTTTATATCGTTTAGCAAAAAATTCACAGATTATCAGTTCGCTGATTAATGCTGCTAAGAATGGAAAAAGAGTAGTGGTTCAAATCGAGCTTCAGGCGCGTTTTGATGAAGCTTCGAATATTTCCTATGCAGAACAAATGCAGACAGAAGGTATCGAACTGATTTTTGGAATGAAAGGTCTTAAAGTACACAGTAAAATATGTGTTATTGAAAGGACAGAAGAAGATAAAAACCGACGTTACGGATTTATTTCAACTGGAAATTTCAACGAATCGACAGCAAAAATTTATACCGATGTTACGCTTCTTACCTGCCATCAGGGAATTTTAAAAGACACATCAAAAATATTTGAATTTTTTGACATCAATTATAGAGTTCATAGATACAAACATTTAATTGTATCGCCGCATTATACCAGAACAAAATTTATAAAACTAATTGATCGTGAAATTCTTCATGCCTTAGCGGGTAGAAAGACACATATTAAATTAAAAATGAATAGTTTATCTGATTTTAAAATGATCGATAAATTATACGAAGCCAGTAATGCCGGTGTGAAAATTCAGCTTCAAGTGAGAGGAATTTGTTCTTTAATTCCTGGAATTCCGGGAATGAGTGAAAACATAGAAGCCATAAGTATCGTTGATAATTATTTGGAACATTCAAGAGTTTATATTTTTGGAAATGCAGGTTTAACAGAAGTTTACATTTCATCTGCCGATTTCATGACCAGAAATCTTGACGGAAGAGTTGAAGTAACGTGTCCGATCTATGACCTTGAAATTAAAAAAGAACTGATAGATAATTTCAACATTGCCTGGAAAGGAAACGTAAAAGTAAGATATCATTCGTATAAATTAGATAATAAATATAAACCTAAAAATCATCATGCCCCATTTAGAGCACAATTTGAGACCTATAAGTATTATCAGAATAAAATAGCAATGCTGGATGAGGTTCCTCAAAAAGTAAATTAATAATAAAACAATTTCAAATCATATAGTGAGCATGATTAATATAAGGAAGTTTGCAGCGATAGATATCGGTTCAAATGCCATGAGGCTTCTGATATCCAACGTTGTGGAACAAGATGGGAAAGAACCACAGTTTAACAAAAGTTCCCTTGTTCGTGTACCAATTCGTTTAGGGCAAGATGCCTTTACAGTTGGAGAAATTTCACCAGAAAATATAGACCGAATGGTTGATGCTATGAAAGCATTTAACCTTTTGATGAAAGTACATAAAGTAGAGCGTTATATGGCATTTGCAACTTCTGCAATGCGTGAAGCCTATAATGCAAAAGAAGTGGTGGCTTTGATTAAGAAAAAAGCCGACATTAAAATTGAAATTATCGACGGTAAAAAAGAAGCTGCAATTATTGCTTCTACAGATTTACATCATTTATTAAAAACAGACGAAACCTATCTTTTTGTAGATGTGGGAGGTGGAAGTACTGAATTTACATTATTCTCTGATGGAAAAATGATAAATTCAAGATCTTTTAAAGCTGGAACCGTTCGTTTGCTGAACAATATGGTTCATGATGTGGTTTGGGACGAAATCGAAAAATGGATCAAAACGAATACAGCTGGATACGAGGAAGTTACCTTGATTGGTTCTGGGGGGAATATTAATAAATTATTTAAAATGTCTGGAAAGCAGCAAGAAAAACCGCTTTCATACATTTATATTAATTCACAATATGCGTTCTTAAATTCATTGTCTTACGAGCAAAGAATTGCCGAATTAGGTCTGAATTCTGACCGTGCCGACGTTATTATTCACGCTACCCGTATTTACCTAAATGCGATGAAGTGGAGCGGCGCACGCCAGATTTACGTTCCAAAAATTGGACTTTCTGACGGAATCGTAAAAGCGATGTATTACGGAAAAATTTAAAGTACAATAACTTTTTTTGCCACGAATTCCACAGATTTACACAAGTTATATTTTACAAAGCATAAAAAAACCGTGTAAATCTGTGGAATTCGTGACAGACTTTTTTAACCTATAAGTTGAAAACTTAAATCTTAGTAAATGAATAAAACTAGACTTGAAGCCTTTAGTGATGGTGTTTTGGCAATTATAATAACCATTATGATCTTAGAAATTAAAGTGCCGGAAGGAAACGAGTTTGCAGATCTAAAACCATTAATACCTAAGTTTTTAAGTTATATATTGAGTTTTATTTACGTTGGAATTTACTGGAACAATCACCATTATTTACTGCACGGTTTATCTAAAGTAAACGGAAAAATTTTGTGGAGCAATCTGCATTTATTGTTTTGGTTATCCCTAATTCCAGTTTCGACAGGATGGATGGGAGAACATAATTTCTCAAAAGCAGCAATGGCATTATACGGAGTCATTTTGTTGTTGTGCGCAATAGCTTTTGTAATTCTTCAAAAAATAATTGTTGATACAGAAGGAAAAGATTCGCTCTTGGCTAAAGCATTAGGAAAAGATTTAAAAGGAAAAGCTTCTGCAGTTTTGTATATAATAGGAATAATAGCTTCATTTTATAACGAATGGATCTCAGGAGCTGCTTATTTTATAGTAGCAATGCTATGGCTTATTCCTGATAAAAGAATTGAAAGAGTTTTTTCTTAAAGTTGATATTTAATAAATGAGGTCAATTTTCCAGTCCATTCAAGATTTTTCTCAGGAAGAATTAGATCTTTTAGATGATTTAATCACATTTCGAACACTGAAAAAAGGCGAACTTTTATTAACAGAGAATCAGGTTTGCAATGAAATTGTATTTATAAAGAAAGGAATTCTTCGTTCCTTTTTTATCAATCATAAAGGAGATGAAATCACCAATTGCTTTGCCTTTGAAAATGAATTTATGGCTTCGTTTGCCAGCTTTATAACAGAAGAAAAAGCAGAAGAAAGCATTCAGGCCTTAGCAGATACAGAATTACAGGTTTTAGATCGAAAAAGCCTGGAAGAATTATATAAATCAAGTTTCAACTGGCAGGAAACGGGCAGGAAATTAACAGAACTAGAATTTGTAAACCTTCAAAAGAGAATGATTTCTTTTCAGAAATTATCAGGCGCACAGCGTTATGAAGAACTTTACAAAAATCAGAAAAAATATTTGGAGTTAATTCCGTTGCAATATTTAGCTTCCTATTTAGGAATAACACCAAGACATCTAAGCCGAATCAGAAAAGCAGCGATATAGTATTTTTTGTTTTACACAGATTTTGCAGATTACGCAGATTTTTTCAATCGTTTCTTCAGATAAAAAATCTGCTAGAAAATTAAATCAAGCAATTTCAATATTCAGGACATTTGTCCAGTAAAAGAAATAAGTCGAATAGTATTTTTGAAAAAAGAACAATATGAAAAAAATACTGATTATAAACGGGCATCCAAATCCTGACAGCTTTAATTTTGGCATTGCAGAATCCTATAAAAATGGAGCCGAAGCTTCTGGCGCTGTAATAGAAACTATTACAATTGCATCTCTAGATTTTAATCCCAATTTAAAATTTGGTTACCAAAAACGAACCGAATTAGAACCCGATTTGTTGGAATCTTGGGATAAAATCAAAAGAGCAGATCATTTGGTATGGATACATCCCGTTTGGTGGGGAGGACTTCCAGCTATAACAAAAGGCTTTATCGATCGTTTATTTCTTCCAGGAATGGCTTTTCAGTACAGAGAAAATTCAGTTTGGTGGGATAAACTGCTAAAAGGAAAGACTGCACACATAATTACAACTTTAGATCAGCCGAGCTGGTATTATAGATTTGTTTACGGAAGACCAAGTGTTAATCAGTTAAAAAAATCTACTCTAGAATTTTGCGGTATAAAACCTGTAAGAGTCAGTTATATAGGAGTTATCAAAGGTTCTGAAGAAAAGCAGAGAAAAAAATGGCTTGATAAAGTTTATAATTTCGGAATTAGAAATCTGTAAGCAGAAACAAAAAAATTAATCTTTCAAATCTAATCCAAATGTTGAACGCAAAAGTTCGATGTTTGGATTGATCTCTAAGAAACGATTGTAACGGTCCTGATTGTTATAACTTCTTTTAGCTTCTACTTTTTCATTTACAATTACTTCAATAGTAATATCATGATTGTGTAAATGTCCTTTTAAATGCCCTAATAATCCATTAATCTGACTTTCAAACTCTAGTTTTGAACCTTCGTTTGGCAGTTCGTAAAGAATTCTTGTACCATCCAAAACAGGATCGTTGATCAATAGGATAGATTCCATAATTTTGAATCCTTTTTGACCTAAACGTTCTGCATATTTGTTCCAATGCAATAACATTTCAGTTTCTGTAAATTCTTCAGTAGGTAAAACAGATGAAGGTTTTACGTAAGATTTACTGCTTGCCTCAAGTTCTTTCTTTTTTCGGATACTTGCCAATGAAAATGCAGAAACCTTAGGCGTATTGCTTGTTTCTGTTTTCGGAGTTTCCGCAGTTTGAACTTTTGGAACTTCTACAGATGGAGTACTATTTCCAGTTTTTGGAACGTTAGAATTATCGTTTTCACTGCCATTTTGATTGACATCGATATTGATTTTTTCTTCCGTATTTGGATTTTGGGATTTTAAATCTGGGGTTTTAACTTCCGTTATAGAGAAGCTTCCATTTTTATAATAAGTAGGCGGAATTATGAATTGCTCAACTTTTTTTTTTCTCCATCAAAGTTGATAGAGGCCAATTGCATCAAACATAATTCTACTAAAAGTCGCTGATTCTGACTCAATTTGTATTTCAAATCGCAGTCGTTTGCAATATCAATTCCTTTCAATAAAAATTCCTGAGAACATTTTTGAGACTGAGCGCCATACATTTGCTGTGCTTGTTCTCCCACTTCTAATAAAGCAATGGTAGAAGGCGTTTTGCTGACTAGTAAATCTCTAAAATGAGAAGCCAATCCAGCAATAAAATGATGTCCGTCAAAACCTTTTGCAAGAATATCGTTGTATGCTAATAAAAGATCTGGAATTTTATTTTCCAAAATCAAATCGGTAATCGAAATGTAAGTTTCGTAATCTAAAACGTTTAGGTTTTCGGTTACGGCTTGACGTGTTAAATTAGTTCCGCAATACGAAACCACACGGTCAAAAATAGACAAAGCATCACGCATTGCACCATCTGCTTTTTGAGCAATAATGTGCAGTGCATCATCTTCAAAATTGATTCCTTGACTTTTTGCAACTTCAGCCAAATGTTCTTTAGCATCTTTTACTGTAATTCTTTTAAAATCAAATATCTGACAGCGAGATAAAATCGTCGGGATAATTTTGTGTTTTTCTGTTGTTGCTAAAATGAAAATAGCATGTTTTGGCGGTTCTTCTAAAGTTTTAAGAAAAGCATTAAAAGCAGCCGAAGACAACATATGAACCTCGTCAATGATATATACTTTGTATTGTCCAGTTTGCGGCGGGATTCGAACCTGATCAATCAAGCTTCGAATGTCATCAACTGAGTTGTTTGAAGCAGCATCTAACTCAAAAACGTTAAAAGCAAAATCTTCATTTGGATCGTCATATCCAGGCTGGTTTATTTTGCGGGCCAAGATACGCGCACAGGTAGTTTTTCCAACTCCACGTGGTCCCGTAAACAAAAGTGCAGAAGCAAGGTGATTGCTGTCAATAGCATTCAACAAAGTGTTGGTAATGGCTTTTTGCCCCACAACATCCTTAAAGGTCTGCGGGCGGTATTTACGAGCCGATACTACAAATTGTTCCATATTCTGTTTTTATTCGATAGCAAATATAGGCTGAAAATTACCAAATCACAAATCTGAAAATCATAAAACTTTTAAAGGTTTTTTGAGTGGATTGAGTTTGAGTTCCTAACGTTATTTTTTATTGGAAAAGTAATTTTTTGATTATTATATATAGTAAAACATTGTGGAGAAAAACCTTGTAAAATAATAAAGATTGTGTTTAATTAAAATTGAAAAATTCTTTTTACTGGAAAAGATATAAAACCCACGAGCATATCCTATAATGTTTTGATATTTAAACTGTTTAATTTTAGATAGTTAATTATTAAAACTTTATTATTATGAAAATCAAATCAATTTTATTGGGAATCGGTCTTTTTCTTTCACTTGCAGCATGCGCTCCTAAAGATGCAGATATAGAAAAAGCAATCAGCGAAAAATTAAGTGACACACCAAACATACAAGTTACTGTGCATGAAGGTGTCGCAACAATTACTGGAACTTGCGACGACGAAATTTTCAAAAAAAATATCGAAAAAAGTGTTAGAGCAACGAAAGGTGTAAAATCCGTAGTGAATACCTGCGAAATTGCAAGAGCTAATCAAGAACCTGCTGCAGCAACTGTGGTAATCAATTCAGATGCTGAATTAGATAAATCGATACATAAAGTAGTAGATGCTTACGATGGCGTAAGTGCAACTGTTGTAGGAGGTGTTGTAACACTTTCGGGAGAAATTAAAAGAGATAAATTACAGCCTCTATTACAAAGCATACAGGAATTGAAACCCAAAAAAGTTGATAACAAATTAACTATTAAATAAAGAATCATGAGTTTACTAGATAAATATAGAGAATTGACAAGTTTGGCAGCTGAATTAGGAATCGCCAATTTGCAGTTAAGAGAGCAGGATAACGTTTTATATATTGACGGAGAAGCAAAATCTGCTGAGGACAAAGAAAAACTTTGGAATTCTTATGCTAAAATTGATCCAGATTATAGATCTGGCGATGTGGTAATGAATATTCAAGTTGCCGCAAGACCTACAACAGATTATACTGTAAAAAGCGGTGATTCGCTTTCTAAAATTGGAAAAGAATTTGGAGTTTCCTGGCAGACAATCTTTGAAGCTAATAAAGATGTTATTTCAAACCCAGACTTAATTCAACCTGGTTGGAAATTGAAAATACCAACGGCGTAAATTAAATTACGCTTTTTGCATAAAAGTCCGTTTTATTGACGGGCTTTTTTTGTGGAGCATATTTAAAGTAAAAAGACGTTGTATTAAAAGAAAGTAGAAGGAATTACCAATTTTTAGTAACTTTATAATTCTAAAAATTAAGCATGGGAAGAAATACTTCTATATCATTAGGAAATCATTTTGAAAATTTTATTAAAAATAGACTTTCTGAAGGAAGATATAAAAATGCAAGTGAAGTTGTGAGAGCTGGATTGCGTCTTTTGGAAGAAGAAGAAAATAAATTATTAATATTGAAAATAGCTGTTGAAGAAGGACAATACAGTGGTCGTGCAGAAAACTTTGATCCAATAAAACATCTTAAAAGTTAAAGCAAAGAAAAAAATGGATTTAAAAAAGTAAGTTTTTAATGTTTTGAATCAGTTTTTAAGGTTAAAACTAACACATTTTTACAATAATTCTTTCCATTTATTTCATTTCGACGAAAGACAAATCGCATTTTACTTTACAGCATTTTAGTTGATTTGTTTTTCGTCGAAATGACAAAAGTTAATAAACTACCTTCCTCTAATACTTAAATCAAATAAAAATTTAGCTGTTTCCTGATCTGAATCGGCTGAAAAACCAGCTACATACACGCCCTTTTTGCCGTTAGTAGATTTAATTCCGTATACAACTGCCTCATCCGCTGGGTCTGATTCCCCTTCGTATCGATACACATGAACAATTTCAAATTTCTCAGGATTCTTTTTAATCATGTCTGCATTTCGATTAAAATCGCATGTAAATCCTTTTTCATTCAATTGATCTAAAGCCTTTGAGACAGTTGCGTAATGATACATTCTTTTCATGATAACTGAATTTAAATTAATAGATTTTTAAAGATAACTAATTTAAAATTAAAAAGTTATGATGAACTCATAAAATCGGAAATTTAAAACCAATATAGTTAAGTGATAAAATTGTACTTTTGCCGCGCAGACCGCCTTATCGTCGTTCCAATTTATTGGGAGGGAGGAAAGTCCGGACACCACAGAGAAGCATAGCGGGTAACACCCGTCGGTCTCGTCCCGAAGTCTCGGGATCGGGATTAGGACAAGTGCAGCAGAAAGTATGTACAGGTAATGCTGTAGTGAAAACAGGTAAACTCTATGCGGTGAAATACCAAGTATATCAGCATTTAAGGGCTTCTCGTCCGTTGCTGAAGGGTAGGTAGCTTGAGTCATGCAGTAATGCATGATCTAGATAAATGATAAGGTATTGTCTCGTTGTAAAATGAGACAAGAACAGAATCCGGCTTATAGGTCTGCATTTTTTATATATTTGTGAAACTATCTAAACCTGCTTCATGAATATTTCTACTCCAAATCCTTCTTCCAAAACTAAGAAAAGTCTTTTCCGCACTGTAATTACCAATTTGACTTTTTGGGTTTTAATTGCAATTATTGCCGGGATTCTGCTTGGACATTTTTCTCCTCAAAATGGAGTAAAAATGGAAATTTTGGGTAAAAGATTCGTTGATCTTATCAAGCTTTTTATTGGACCAATTATTTTCCTAACAATTGTTTTGGGAATTTCTGGAATGGGAAATCTAAAGAAAGTAGGACGCATTGGGATAAAAGCTCTTGCTTATTTTGAGGTAGTTTCTACAATAGCATTGGCAATTGGCGTTGCAGTTGCTTATTTATTTCAACCAGGAAAAATTGATAAATCGGGATTAACTCTCGGAGATGCAAGTCAATATACAAATTCGAGTGCAGAGAACTTTTCGTGGATTCAATTTTTCTTTTCCAATTTTACGCTGCAGGTTTTGCTGGCAGCAATTATTTGTGGAATTGCCCTGAACTTTTATAAAAAAAGAGAACAAACTATTTTTGTTCTGGAACGTTTTTCTAAAGTTGTTTTTACCTGTTTAAAATATGTAATGTATCTCGCACCTATTGGAGCTTTTGGCGGAATGGCTTACACAATTGGAAAGTTTGGATTAGCAACTTTAATTCCGCTTGGGAAATTAATGCTTTGTGTATATTTAACCATGGCACTTTTTGTGTTTGTAATTTTAGGAAGTATTCTGCGGTATTATAAAATCAGTATTCTTTCGATTTTAAAATATATCAAAGAAGAACTTTTATTGGTTTTAGGGACTTCCTCTTCAGAAGCTGCTTTGCCGAGTATTATGGTAAAACTAGAAAGAATGGGCTGCAGTAAATCGGTTGTAGGATTGGTAATTCCGACTGGATATTCTTTCAATCTCGATGGAACTTCGATTTATCTTTCGATGTCAGTAATTTTCTTAGCACAGCTATACGATGTACATTTGAGTTTCTTCGAAATCCTAACCGTTATCGGAATTTTAATGATTACTTCGAAAGGTGCGGCGGGAGTTACCGGAAGCGGTTTTATTGTTTTAGCATCTACATTAACGGCGCTTCATAAAATTCCCGTTGAAGGTTTGGCCTTTTTATTAGGAGTTGATAAATTTATGAGCGAAGCCAGAGCAATTACAAATTTGATAGGAAATACAGTAGCAACCATTATAATTTCTAAAACTGAAAGAGATTTTACAGAATTGAATCTTGATCCAGTTTTAGAAGAGTAGATTTTTTAAGGTTCAAAGGTTCAGAGTCACGAAGGGACAAAGTTTTTAAATCCTTTGAACCTCTGCACCTCTGAACCTTTGTTACTTTAAATGTTACTTTAAAAGAAACTAAGCCTCATCTTTTGTAGCACGAACCAAACTGATTCCTGACATAAAAAAAACGATTCCTAGTACACCGTAGATAATTAATGATTTGATATCTCTCGTTTCTCCAGATGTGCTGGCAAAAATTACAGCAGTATATATAAGTCCTACTATTCCTAGGATTGTCAATAATCCTCCGAAAAATCTTTTTAGGTTCATGATTGTTAGATTTAAAAGTTCTTATTCAAATGTATAATTGAAATAGACAAAAGTTGTTATACAATTGTTGGTGAAAGATTATATGATTACAAGCAAGAACTTGTGAGAAAATAAAATAAGGTTTTAAAGTTTTACATTGTTCAATTGCTATTTTTGTCTCAACTAACCAATTGATAAACAATGAAGAAAAATTACCTCTTAGCAATCTTATTTATTATTTCTATTACTACAATCCATGCGCAGGATGACGCTCCTGTAAGTGTTGAAAAAAATCAGTTTAAGGTTAATTTATTATTTCCAGGCTTTGTTTACGAACATGGTTTTTCAGCCAAAAACACTTTGTATTCTGAAGCTAGTTTGGGATTAGGTTATCGGTATAATAGTTATTATGATGAAGAAAATTTTTATTTTTTTCCTATGATTAATGAGCAGTTTCGTCACTATTACAATTTAGAAAAGAGGGCTTCGAAAGGAAAAAGAACAGCCCGTAATTCTGGTAATTTTATCGCGGCGTCTGCCTATTATAATTTTAAATCTTTTTCTACAAACGAAAAGTACGGAGAATACGTTCCTTCTTTTACGATAGCACCGCTTTGGGGATTTCAGCGTACATATAAGGGAAGATTCAATATAGAGGTACATTTAGGAGCAGGTGTAAATTTTGATAGATGTGACACTGAATTTGCTCCTATTGGAAACTTTACTTTAGGCTGGGTTATTGGAAAATAATTTTCAAATAAACAAAGAAAACCTTGATACGTCAAGGTTTTTCTATTTTAAATTCTAAGCCGATATTACGAACGCTTTCAATTTTGATTTTTGGATCTGAATTAAAATATTTTCGAAGCCTGCTGATAAAGACATCCATGCTTCGGCCTGAAAAATAATCATCTTTTTTCCAAACAGACATTAAAATTTGATCTCTCTTTAATAACTGGTTATGGTTTAGATATAAATATTCAATAAGAGAAGCTTCTTTCTCTGTAAGCTGTTGTACGTGATTTTTATTGTTGAGTGTTAATCTTTCATTATCAAAAATATAAGAACCAATTTCAATAATATTGTTTCCTTCCAGACTTCTTTTTTGTTCGATTCTTTTTAGAATATTCTGCAAACGGAGAACCAGCTCATCGACTTCAAAAGGTTTTACGATATAATCGTCCGCGCCTAATTTTAATCCAATGATTTTGTCTTCTTTTAACTTTCTTGCCGTCAGGAAAATAAATGGAATTTCAGGATTGATCGTAATTATTTTTTCAGCCAATGAAAATCCGTCCAATTTAGGCATCATGACATCAAAAACACAAATATCAAAAGTCTGGTTTTTGAAATACTCCAAAGCTATTTCGCCATTTTCTGCCCAGATTACTTCAAATTGATGCAGTTCTAAGTATTGTTTTAAAATTGCTGCAAAATCAAAATCGTCTTCAGCTAAAAGTAATTTTTTCAAAATAAGGGAATTAAACTTTTAATAAAATAGTAAACTGTGTTCCTTTTCCTAACTCACTCACAACGTTAACAGAGCCCTGATGTGCTTTTATAATTTGAGAAACATAATACAAACCTAAACCTAAACCTTTTGTATTATGAAGATTTCCTTGTTCTACGCGATAGAATTTGTCAAACAGAAACGATTGTTTGTTTTTAGCAATCCCAATTCCATCATCTTCAATGCTTATCGCAAACTGATTTTCAACTATTCTTGTTTTGATAGTAATCGTACTGGAACCATATTTTACGGCATTTTCCAACACATTCAAAAAAGCAGTTGTCAAGTGGAATTTATCTAAAACTAAAATCGTTTTCTGGGTTTGAAAATCGGTTTTTAAATTGATGTTTGGAAACGTAATTTTAAAATCATTTACAATAGAAAGCAGAAAATCTTCTGTTTCGATTTTTTCTTTTTGTAATTCCAATTCATTTTCAGCCAGAGAATTAGCCATAACCTGATCAATCAAACTTTGAAGGCGATTGTTCTGACGCGAAATTGTATTGACAATTGCATTGAAATTTTCATCGTTGTCACGAATGTTCTTCTGCTCCAAAATTTTTGTTGAAATTCCTAAAGTTGCCAAAGGCGTTTTGAGTTCGTGTGTGATATTATTGATGAAATCGGTTTTAACATCACTTACTTTTTTCTGTTTAATTAATGCTTTTAGCGCAATTACAAAAAGTGTGATCAGCGTGAGAATCGATAATAAGGACAAAACCAAAATAAATGTCATTCGTCTTAAAATAATCATTTCCCAATCGATAACCGAGACGTACATCGAATCTTCTGTCAGTAATTTATATTCTTGATTATCAAAGTTTCCGTTTGTGGTTCCAACATAACTTCTCACCAAAAAAGCATTGTTTAACGAAGTCAGATTACCGTATAATTTATTTTGGATAAAAGGTTTTTCAGAGAAAATGGTGTCAGCTTTTGCAGCGTTTTTGTAGAGTATAAATTTATTGAGAACAATCGCAAAATCAATTTCGAAATTAGGCAAATCCCTTTCAAATTTTCGTTTAATTTTCTGTGTTAATGCATTTTCGAATTCATTTTCTAGAATTCCATTTTTAATATCCAGTTTGGATTTTTTTCCTTTAAGATAATTCTCAGATAGACTTTTATAAAGTGCTTCTTTTCGAGCAACCAACGCCGAATCAATATCGCTGTAGTTATTACTAATCTGTGCAATTTCATTTTTAATCTGCGTATGAAACTGCGCCACTTTATATTCGTAAGCGGTTTTTACCAAATAGCATTGTACCGTCATTAAAACAATTAATGCAAGGACAGAAAATGCGATTAATAAATTGATTCTTTGCTTCATTTATAACACGACGATTAAGCTGCTTTTTTTGTGAAATTCGCACGCTGATCTATAAAAAATTGCGTTCGATTTTTCGATTCAAAAATAATGCTTTTAAAAGACAATCTGGAGATTAACCCCGCATTAACCTTCAATTAACTTTCGGAATTGGTTTTTCAAAGCACTTTTGCATTGTCATTAACCAAAACTTTTATTTCACAAATGAATATTTACCTGCCGTTAAAACTTTTGATAGCTTTTATGCTTTTTTGTCTTTCATTTATGGCAAACGCTCAAAATGAAACTCCTAAAGATTCCATCTCGCAAAAACTAAACGAAGTCGTTATTACCCAAAACAAAAAGACTTTTACCAATTCAAACGGAAACATAAAAGTGGATGTTGTCAACTCAATTTACAATGCAATTCCGAATCCTGTTGATTTGCTTTCCAGACTTCCATTGGTGCAGGTAAGCCCAAACCGTGAAAGCGTTTCAATTGTAGGCAAAGGAAATCCGCTTATTTATATCGACAATCAAAGAGTAGGAATGAATGAGTTAAATGCTTTAGCTGTCGCTGATATCAAAACGATTGAGATCATTCAAAATCCGTCTTCAAAATATGAAGCTGAAGGACGTGCCGTAATTTTGATTACCAGAAAATTGAGTAAAAAAGATAGTTTTAGAACTGAAATTAGTGAAACAGCTTCCTTTAAGAAAAATTATAATAATTACTTAGGATTCAATTCGAGTTTCAAAAAAAATAAACTGGAATGGAAAGCTAATTTGAATTACAATAAACTCGAACCGTGGGAAAATCATAGTATTGCGTATCAAATTCCTCAAGCGGGAATAATTTCAGATTATGATGTTTCGGCTGTTACCAAAAGAAATCAATATATTTTTGGAGGAGGTTTATTTTATAAAATAAATGAAGAAGATTACTTCTCGGTGAACATAAATGGTAAAAGTCAGGGCGATAATTTTGATATTAATACCTTTACTTTTAATAAAAATATGAACGACGAAAACAACGTTTATACTTTTAGCGATAATTCTAGCTCAAAGAATTTTATCAATTCATTTGTCAATTATTCAAAAAAAATAAAAGCAATCGATACTAAGCTTTTTGCAGGTTTTCAGTATTCCAATTTCAATCAGCATTTGTGGAGTTTGGTGCAGAATAATTACAATGAAACCGAATTGGAACTATCTCAAAACCGTGATCAAAAATTTAATGTTGATGCTTTTTCGGGACGAATTGATTTAGAAAAAAAGTTTAAAAACGAAATGAATTTAGAATACGGCGGACTTTATTCTGCCGCAAAATCTAAATCTAATTATGATGTTTTTGATTATGGTAAAAATGGAAACACCACTTTTGATTATAATTTTAAAGAAGCCAATTTAGCAGCATATTCCCAGCTTTCTGGAAAAATTAAAAAAGCAGCATTCTCGGTTGGACTTAGAATTGAAAATACCAATGTCAGCGGAAAATACAGCACAGATAATTCTTTTTTGATTGATAAAAATTATACTAATCTTTTTCCAAAAGCACAGCTTTCTTATGCGATAGACAGTACTAAAAGTTTAAGTGTCGATTATTCTAAAAGCATTTCGAGACCCAATTATTCTTCGTTAAGTATGATTGCAACTTACATAAATCCGTATTTTATTTATGGCAGCAATATCAATTTAGGACCCACTTTTATGGATGTTATTTCGACGGTTTTTCAGTATCATGATAAGTCTTTAAAACTAACTTTATATCAAAACAAAAATCCTGTTTATCAAGATTTTGTTTTTGACAATCAGAATAATGTGCTGACTTTTACGGAGAAAAATTTTCAAAAAGAGTCAGGGTTTAATATTGAATTAACAGTGCCTTTTACCTATAGGTTTTGGACCAATACAAACTCTTTAGTTTTTACTAAAAACAAAATTGAAGATGAAAATGCATTATTCAATTCGTCTAAACCTTATATATATTATTACTCTAACAATAGTTTTAAACTTCCAAAAGATTTTACATTTGTTCTGTCTTTTTGGGGAGCAACCAAGCAAAAAGAAGGTGTTTTTGAACGAAATGCAAAGTTGATTTTTGATATGTCTCTCGCAAAATCTTTCGGTAAAAACTGGAATTGTACTTTAAGCTATAATGATATTTTTAAAAACACGATTTATACAGAGCGATTCACAATCAATGATATAGGATCTAGAGCGAGATATTTGGTTGATGCGAATGAAGTTTCAATTACACTTCGTTATTCTTTTGGAAAAATAAAAGAAAGTGAATTTAAAGAAAAAAGTGTGAATGAAAATGAGAGCAGGATTCGATAGCTCGATTGCGTGTAATTATTTGCGGAGATTTCTCTTTCGTCGAAACAGTCATTTCGTTTAGAGATAAACGTAAAAAGAGTCTAATTTTAGACTCTTTTTATATCTTTTAAAAAAAACTATCCTTCGTCTTCTTCAGTATCTTTTTTAGAACTGTCATGTGGCAGTTCTTCATCATCATCGGTTGAATTTAGTTCGAAGAAACTAAAAAACGAACCGCCGTAACTTTTTTGAAAAGAAAAATTACTCAAATGATCCATTTTAGTATACTTTGAATGCTCGATAATCATCATGCCGTCATCTTCTAGTAAACCTTTTTCAAAAACCGTTAAAACAACTTTTTCGAACGTAGCCTGGTCCAATCCGTATGGCGGATCGGCAAAAATAATATCATAAGTCGTTTTACAGTTTTCCAGAAATTTAAAAACATCACTTTTAGTCGCAGCAATATCAAAATCATATTCTGATGAAATTTGCTTGATGAATTTAACGCATCCGAAATCGCCGTCAACAGACGTAATTGGCGCGCTTCCGCGTGAAGCGAATTCATAACTAATATTGCCAGTTCCCGAAAATAAATCCAGAACCTTTAAGCTGTCAAAACTAAAATGATTATTCAAAACATTAAACAATGCTTCTTTACTCATATCAGTCGTTGGTCTTACAGGTAGATTTTTTGGCGGAAAAATTCTGCGTCCTTTATATTTTCCTGAAATGATTCTCATGATTGAAATAAGATATAATGTTTTTGATTTTGAGCAGTTGTGAAATTGTTCTTTTCCTGCAGTTTTGTTACGTCTAAAAAAGAAATATGACGGATATATTTGTATGCAATGGCATAGAAAGGATCATTTTCTGTAATGGTTCCCAACAATTCTAATTGAAAACTTTCTGGATTCAGACTCAATTGTTCTGCGGTAAACAAAATGTAATAAATAAAATCTTCCGGAGTATTGTATTCAAAAGAATTAAACAATAAAAGCTTCTGATTTTGAACAACAATGATTTCGAAATTTCCCGGATTGAAATTCACAATCATTTTCTTATCATCATTATTACGAGAATTATCCAAAATCTTTTCGACCAAAATACTGTTCGCATGTTTGTAGTCAAAAGATCCAACATTATCAATCAGGAAATTATTGATATTCACATAGGGAATATAAACGGCATTCATTTCATAATTAGAAATTTGATCGAAAGTAAAAAAGTCAGTTTCAAATACTTTTGTAGTGTATTGAAGATAACTTCCTAAATAATTTTCATCAAACAAAGCAGTCGGAACAAAAGTTGAAAGATTGTTGGTATGAATAACCATTACTTCATCGTACGTGTTTTTTAATTCAGGATTATTCTTAAATGCATCAGCAAATAAGTCCTCAATTTTTGTTGATTTATTCGAATTGTCAAATTGAATTTCTTTAAACGAAGTAATGATATTATTTAAAGTATCAAAACAGCAATATGAAAATCCAGTCAGAGAAACCTGAATAGAAAGTTTTTTGTAATTTTTTGAAGTAATGTTAGTGTTTTGTAATGACATAGTTGATTTACAATTCGTTACCTGTTTTAAATCAAGAAAGAATTTAAGCGACCACAAACTTACAAATTAAAAAGGAACAATTATAACTGCAATTTCAAAAAACAAATGGAATTAAACTTTAATCTAAGGTTAAGAAAAAGTTTATTTATTTGAAATTAAATAAGTTAGGGTGTTTGCTTTTGATTATTTGGGGATTCTGTATTTTAAATTTAAAAGCTTGGAATTTGCAATTTGATTTTGGAATTTAAAATTTGAATTTTGCCATTGCCGTTTAAAAAACCGATCTTTGTCTTTCAATAATATTATATGAATTCTGCACTGTTTTACGGTATTTTACAAAAACGATTTCCTTTTGCTCCAACTCACAAACAGGATATTTTTTTTCAGAAGATTGCAATTTTTTTAACGGAACCTCAAAACGACACCATTTTCGTTTTGAAAGGATACGCTGGAACGGGAAAAACAACCGTAATCTCTACTATCGTCAATAATTTGGGAGATATCAATAAAAAGTTTGTTTTGCTGGCGCCAACTGGACGTGCGGCAAAAGTGATTGCAAATTATTCAAATACGCCAGCGTTTACGATTCATAAAAAAATATATTTTCCTAAAAAATCATCGGGTGGAGGAGTGGCTTTTACCAAACAGGTTAACAAACACAAAAACACCATTTTTATCGTCGATGAAGCTTCTATGATTTCAGACAGCACATTAGACAGCGGTTCACTTCTGGACGATTTAATTAATTATGTCTATTCTGGAAACAATTGTAAAATGATTCTGTTGGGAGACACGGCACAGCTTCCGCCGGTAAACTTAGATATTAGTCCAGCACTCGATGTTCAGACATTAGGAATTCATTACGATAAAGAAATTGAACATATCGAACTAGACGAAGTAATGCGTCAGGAAGAAAGTTCTGGAATTTTATACAACGCCACAGAATTACGTGAATTGTTGAAAGAGAGTTTTATAACTGAGTTCCGATTTAATGTAAAGAAGTTTAAAGATATTGTTCGTTTAACGGATGGCTATGATATTCAGGATGCTATAAATATGGCGTACAGTAATTATAGTATTGAAGATACTGCTTTTATTGTTCGTTCTAATAAAAGGGCAAATCAATACAACGAACAAATTAGAACCCGAATTTTATTCAAAGAAAGTGAACTTTCGGTGGGTGATTTTTTGATGGTTGTAAAGAACAATTATTTCTGGCTTAAAGAAACTGATGAAGCTGGATTTATTGCCAACGGAGATATTATCGAAGTTTTAGAGTTATTCGGAATTAAAGAATTGTACGGATTTACTTTTGCGAAAGTAAAAATAAGAATGGTCGATTATCCCGATCAAAAACCTTTTGAAACGGTTTTGATTTTAGATACTTTAAAAAGTGAATCTCCATCTTTAACTTACGAAGAATCAAATCGTTTGTACGAAGAAGTAATGAAAGATTATGAAGATGAATCTACAAAATACAAGCGTTTTCAAAAAGTAAAAGAAAACGAATATTTTAACGGATTACAGGTTAAATTCTCTTACGCCATCACTTGTCATAAATCGCAAGGAGGACAATGGAACACGGTTTTTATTGAACAGCCTTTTTTGCCAAACGGAATCGACCGCGATTACATACGATGGCTTTACACGGCAATGACACGTGCTAAAAATAAGTTATATTTGATAGGGTTTAAAGACGAGAATTTTGAAGAATAAAAACACGAATTTCACGAATTAGCACGAATTAAATAAAAAACAATTTGTGTAAATCTGTGAAATTTGTGTTTGAAATAATATAGCAATGACAACATTAAACGATTTACATTCGATTTCATCAACGTTTTCGAATACTGATAAAATGCCAGTTTTGTTTTTAGGACACGGAAGTCCGATGAATGCAATTGAGGAAAATCAGTTTGTGGCGGGTTTTCGTGATTTGGCTAAGACATTGCCGCAGCCTAATGCTATTTTATGTGTTTCCGCGCATTGGTTTATAAAAGGAACAAAAGTTACTGCAATGGAAATGCCCAGGACCATTCATGATTTTGGAGGTTTTCCGCAGGCACTTTTTGATGTGCAGTATCCCGCAAAAGGAAGTCCCGAACTAGCAGTTGAAACACAGAAAATCCTAGATCCTGTAATGGTCGAATTAGATGAACATTGGGGATTAGATCACGGCGCTTGGAGTGTAATTAAACATTTGTATCCGAATGCAGATGTTCCTGTAATTCAATTAAGTATCGATTATACCAAATCGGGACAATATCATTTTGAATTGGCTCAGAAATTACAGGCATTGCGATATAAAGGCGTTTTAATTATCGGAAGCGGTAATATTGTTCACAATCTTAGAATGGTCGATTTCAGAAATTTTGATAAAGATAATTACGGTTACGATTGGGCAATTGAAGCTCGTGAAACTGTGAATAATTATTTGCTTGATGGAAATTTCCAACCTTTAATTAATTTTGAAAAATTGAATAAAGCCATTCAATTGGCAGTTCCAACACCCGAACATTATCTTCCGTTGTTGTATACGTTAGGTTTAAAAGATAAAGCTGATGATTTAAGTCTGTTTAATGATAAATTACTGGCAGGTTCATTAAGTATGACTTCAGTAAAATTGATGTGAAAAAAACTTTGAGAATCTCTGTGAAAACTCTGTGCATCTCTGTGGTAAGTTTATAACGCAAAGTGACACAAAGATTCGCAGAGAAAAAATAAATTTAAAAATAGAAGAATGAAAATAATAGCGGTAATTCCAGCCCGATATGCTTCAACTCGTTTTCCTGCAAAATTGATGCAGGATTTAGGAGGGAAAACTGTGATTTTAAGAACTTACGAAGCGGCAGTTTCAACAAACTTGTTTGACGATGTTTTTGTAGTAACCGATTCTGATTTGATTTTTGAGGAAATCGTTTCAAATGGCGGAAAAGCGATTATGAGCATCAAAGAACACGAATCTGGAAGCGACCGAATTGCAGAAGCTATTGCAGATCTTGACGTTGATATTGTGGTAAATGTTCAAGGCGACGAACCTTTTACAGAAGCAGAACCTTTGGCACAAGTTTTATCTGTTTTTGAAAATGATACAGATAAAAAGATTGATTTAGCTTCACTAATGCGCGAAATAACCAATGAAGATGAAATTAATAATCCAAACCATGTAAAAGTTGTCGTAGACCAATCGCAGTTTGCCTTGTATTTTTCCCGTTCAGTGATTCCATATCCGAGAGAGAAAAATGTTGGAGTGCGATATTTTCAGCATATCGGAATCTATGCTTTTAGAAAGCAAGCCTTATTAGATTTTTATAGCCTTCCTATGAAATCTTTAGAAGCTTCTGAGAAGTTGGAGCAGTTAAGATATTTAGAATTCGGAAAACGCATTAAAATGGTCGAAACAACTCATGTAGGAATTGGGATTGATACTGCTGAGGATTTGGAAAGAGCTCGAGCAATGCTGCGTGATATTTAGACGCGGATAAAACGGATTCGCTTTCGCGAAGACGCTGATTTAAACGGATTTTTATTTCATTGCAAACAATCTCATTTGCTAAGTTCAAATTATAGAGAGATTGCTTCGTTCCTCGCAATGACTCTAACTTTGTGTATATAAAAACAAAAAGCTCCAAATATTTGGAGCTTTTTTAATATCTAAAACATTCTAAATCTTAGTATAAACTAGGAAACTTAGAAGGATTAACTTCGTGCATCATATCATATACTTTCTCGAAAATATCTTCAGCAGAAGGTTTAGAGAAATAATCACCATCAGTTCCGTAAGCAGGTCTGTGTGCTTTTGCAGCTAGAGTCTGCGGTTTGCTGTCTAAGTATTTATAAGCATCCTGCTCTTCTAGAATTTGCTGTAAAATGAAAGCTGAAGCTCCGCTAGGAACGTCTTCGTCGATTACTAAAAGACGATTTGTTTTGGCAATACTTTTTACAATGTCTTTATTGATATCAAACGGAAGTAGAGATTGAATATCAATTACTTCACAGTCAATTCCTAAATCTAATAATTCGTTAGCTGCTTGCTGCACCAGTCTTAAAGTTGATCCGTAAGAAACTAAAGTAATATCGGCACCTTCTTTTAAGGTTTCTACAACACCAATCGGCGTTTTAAATTCACCAAAATTTAGAGGTGTTTTTTCTTTTAAGCGGTAACCGTTTAAACATTCAATTACCAAGGCAGGTTCGTCGCACTCTAAAAGTGTGTTGTAAAATCCTGCTGCCTGTGTCATATCTCTTGGAACCAAAACGTGAATACCACGAATCGCATTGATAATCATTCCCATTGGAGAACCAGAATGCCAGATCCCTTCCAAACGGTGTCCACGGGTTCTAATGATTAATGGTGCTTTTTGTTTTCCAACAGTTCTATATTGTAAAGTAGCTAAATCGTCACTCATGATCTGAATAGCATACAATAAATAATCTAAATATTGAATTTCAGCAATTGGGCGTAAACCTCTCAAAGCCATTCCAATTCCTTGACCGATAATAGTCGCTTCACGAATTCCGACATCGGCAACACGAAGTTCTCCGTATTTTTCCTGCATGCCTTCTAGACCTTGATTTACGTCGCCAATGTTTCCAACATCTTCACCGAAAATTAAAGTTTCTGGATATTTAGAAAATAAAGCATCAAAGTTATCACGAAGAATCATTCTTCCGTCCAAATCTGGTTTAGCATTTTCGGCATATTTAGGAAGCACTTTTTCTACAGAAAATACATTTTGAGAAGATTCAGAATGCAGATTGCTGCTGAATTTTTCCTGAGTTTCTGCAATGAAATTTGTAATCCAGTTTGATAAAAGCATCTTACTGTTTGGAACTTCAATAAAACGAAGAATTTTTCTAGCGTAAACCAATAATTCCTTTTTTAAAGGAGCTTTGATAGCGCCTAATTCAGAAATCAATTTTTTGATTCTGTCTTTATGATTAATGCTTGCTTCAGCAATTTGTTCTAGTAAGCTAAGAAGATTTTTTTGATCTTCTATAATTGGGTTAATGAACGAATTCCAAGCCTCTTTTTTAGCTTCAAGAACCTCTTTCTTTATTTCAAAATCAAGTTCTGCCAATTCTTCTGGAGAAGCAATATTAATTGCAATCATCCATAAACGCATTTGACGAATACAGTCAAAATCTTTTTCCCAAGCCAGTCTTTCTGCATTTTTGTAACGTTCGTGAGAACCAGAAGTAGAGTGGCCTTGTGGCTGCGTTAATTCGTTTACGTGAATCAAAACTGGAATATGTTCTTCGCGTGCAATTGCTCCAGCTCTTTCATAAGTGGAAACCAATTCGGCATAATCCCAGCCTTTTACTCTAAAGATTTCATAACCTTTAGCGTCTTCATCGCGTTGATATCCTTTTAATATTTCAGAAATATTTTCTTTAGTAGTTTGATGTCTGGCGTGAACAGAAATTCCGTATTCATCATCCCAAACACTCATTACCATCGGAACTTGTAAAACCCCTGCAGCGTTTATAGTTTCGAAAAATAAACCTTCAGAAGTACTCGCATTCCCGATAGTTCCCCAGGCAACTTCATTTCCATTTACTGAAAATTTGTCTTTGATGGTAATTCCGTCAACATTTCTATAAATTTTAGAAGCCTGCGCCAATCCCAATAATCTTGGCATTTGTCCTGCAGTTGGAGATATATCTGAGCTTGAATTTTTTTGTTTCGTTAAGTCTTTCCAAGAACCATCTTCGTTTAAACTGTGCGTTACAAAGTGTCCGCCCATTTGTCTTCCCGCAGACATTGGATCATAAGCTAAATCGGTATGACCATATAAACCAGCAAAAAACTGTTTAGCATCCAGTTCGCCAATAGCCATCATAAAAGTTTGATCGCGATAGTATCCAGAACGGAAATCACCATTTTTAAAAGCTTTTGCCATTGCCAGCTGTGGAACTTCTTTTCCATCACCGAAAATTCCAAATTTGGCTTTTCCTGTTAGTACTTCTTTTCGACCTAAAAGACTACATTCACGGCTTGTTACAGCAATTCTATAGTCATTCAATACCTCAGTTTTGAAATCTTCAAATGTCAGTGTAGTATTGTTTTTTTCTTTTATCATAATCTTGAAGGGTCATGTTTATGTCGCGAAATTACTTAAAAACAATCAATAATCATAATTCTTTAAAATAAATATAATTTAATTATTTGTATTTAAAATCAAAAAACTACGTACTTTTTTTGTGTTATTTCTATTTAAAATTTATTATTGTTGATAATTTCGCAAGTTTTTATTTAAAATTTATTCGATTAAAACCATTTTCGGGTAAAAAGTGTGACTAAAGTTTTTGGCGAAAAAGTGATAATAAATCGTATTTTTTCATTGTATTTTGTTTGTGCTATTTCCCATCCGTTATTAGAATAAACAGGGAAATAGAGTTCAAAGTAGTCTGGAACAAGATTTAAACGCACACCAGTATCATAAGCAAAGAACTCTTTTTGGTGTTTATTTTTAAGAAAACCAATGTCGCCATAAAGTTCAATCCAATTCCAAACTGCATAACTAGTATTCAAAGTGGTCATCCATTGATTGGCGAACGCAGGTTCTAATTGTGATTTAAAACCCCCTTCTGCAATTACATACTGCTGACTAAAAAAACCGCTGGTTTCAGATCTTCCAAAAAGATTGTAATCAAACAAATAATCAGTCGGTCGGTCTAAACCAAAACTAAAATAATCTGAATTTGTTTTATTATACAAGAAACTTCCAGCGTACAATCTTAAGTTTAGTTTACGATTGTTCTCAAATAATCTTCGGTATTCAACTTCTCCTGAGACTTTTCCAAATCCACCCGAAAATTGCAAATCGGTCATAAAACTAAAATGGTCAATCAGTTCAGTTTTGGTGTTTGAATAACGTGCATTAAAAACAGAATAATTGGGCTCAGAGTTATCCGTAATAAATTCGCTCGCTTCTCGCTTTACAATAATCTGGCGAAATAAAAATTGTTGTTTTCTATTGTCTCTAAAATCTTTTTCGCGAATGCGGAACAGCACCATCGGATTCAATCTCAAATAAGTAGCGTCTGGTGCGTAATGAAAATAATTTTGACTAATGGAATAACGAACATTGTATAAAGTGGAGTTTCTGTAATATTGATTCCAAGAAAAAGCAGACGAACCAGATATCGTTCCCGCTTTAAGGGAATAGGCTGGATTAATATCAAAATTAAAAGGTTTGTCTAAAATTGTTTTATTGCTAAAGCGGATTCCAGGCGTAAAACCATCATAATAATTATAAGTCAGCGTCGGAAGATATAAGATCTGATTGTAAAAAGGATCTTCTAAATCTTTGGCGAAGTTAAATTTAATTGGGCGATTGGTTACTGCAATATGTTTTAGCGATTTCCAATTATTTCTTTGGTTGTATTCTGGAACTTCATTATCGTAGTTTAAAACAATTTTATCAGCATTCTTTCTGTCAAATGCATAAACAGAATCTTTTGTTTTAGGTTCGATCCATTCTTTAAAAACAACTTCCTTTTTTTTAATTCCGTAAACGGGAATCGGAGCGTAAAATCCAGTTTTGTTTTTAATTGAAAATTTAACGCTGTCTGCAGTTCTAGAAACATTAGAGAATTTATAGTCGATTATGTCTCGAGAATCAATAATAGTATTAAAGAACCAATCTAGATTTTTTGGACTTTTTTTGATTAATATTTTTTCAAAATCGTATCGGTTTGTTTGTTGTTGTTTGTTGAGATTGTAAAATTCCTTTACACTTTCTGGAACAATATTATGATTCAGATAATCATCTAAATAACTCAAACTTAATCCAGCTCGATATTTACTGGCAATCTGTTCGTTGAATTTGATTAAAGTATTCTTTGGATCTCCCAGAGGCTGATCTAAATTTTTACGAGCCATTAACATGTAATAATAGCTGTATTGCTCATTAAAAGTTAAGTTGGTGATGTTGTAACTTTTAAAAAGCTTCATGTTCGAAAGTCTTCCCAGCATTTTTTGATCCAGATGATTCTCTTCCATATATTTCATCATGGCATAAATCTGAATTCCATCATAAACCCAGTTGTCTTTTCGCGGATCCAAACAAAGACTGTTTTGGAGATAAGTATTTAAAAATGTCTTTAAAAACTGAATTTCAAATATAAAATCATCTGAAAATGGACTAATAAACGAAGGCAGCTGATTTAAACCATAAAACGGATTTCGATCGTAATCTATTTGAGAAACTGTTATTTTTTCATGCGGATATTTACCAATAAAGTTTTCAGCAAAAGAAGCAACCCGATCAATAATTATAGCTTTTTGAATTTCATCGATCTTCTTGCTTTTCAAATTAGTTGCAATTTCTATTGATTCATTCGCATAAGTTCGAAATCCGTTTTGCTTTTCTATAAAAAGACTAAAGTCGGTTCTGTCTTTACCAGAGAAGGAATAAATACTGTAATCGCTATTGCTTACATCTTTAGAAACCGAATTAAGGTCTGTTGTAATAGAATATTGATTCGGGATTTTAATAGCAATTTCGTAACTAGTTACTGCGTTGGCAATATCATCTAGATTGAAATTGTTGTACTTTATAAAATTATGATCTTCAAAACGCGCAGGACTTATAAACCAATTTTTCAAAGCCATTCCGCCATTTTGGTCAAAACCAAAACGAGTAAATTTGTCGTTTGGAATTTTTGAAATGTAAGTAAGATGTAAATCTATTTTTTCTCCAGGCGCCAATTTCCTGTTTAATTTTACCGTAATATAATCTGGATTTTTACCGTCTCTTTCCCATTCAAGAGCTATAAAATTGGGATCCAAAAGGTTTAGAATTGTAGTTTTTCCCCTGTCAGCAGCTTTGGCCAAATGAAAACCTCTATAAAATTCATCAGAAAATCGTTTTGCCAGAGGTGTGTTTTTATCAGCAAAAGCATTATTCCAGTCGTTTAAAACAATCGAGACTAAAGAATCATTCGAAGTATTGTAATACGTAATATCTTGTTTTACATTCAGTGTTTTCAATTCAAGATTTACCGCCACCTCCATCTTAGACAGATGTTGTGCATGAAGTTTTATCGAACTGAATAAAACTAAAATAGAGCAGATAATTTTAAAAAAGAATTTCAAGAATGGCGCAAAATTTATGAGTTATATACTTAAGTTACGTATATAAAGTTACTTCGGATTTTTGTAAAAATAGCATAAAAAAAGCTGTTTAAAAAAACAGCTTTCAATTTTTACGTATTTGAAGTAAAATTTAACCATATAAGTTATATAAGTTCATATAAAAGTATTGTTTTAAACGTTGCGCTTAAACGCTTATATCACTTATCTGTATAGCTTAAATTTAGAAATTCGGACTTAAATCGTATTTCTTGTAGAATTTATCTAATACGTCAACAACTTCATCTTCAGTATCTACAATCTTAAATAAGTTTAAATCTTCTGGGCTTACTGTATGCATTTTTTCCACCAATACCGTTTTTACCCATTCGATTAAGCCAGACCAAAATTCAACTCCAACCAAAATAATTGGGAATTTTCCAATTTTCTTAGTCTGAATCAAAGTGATCGCTTCAAACATTTCGTCCAAAGTTCCAAAACCACCTGGCATAACCACAAAACCTTGCGAATATTTAACGAACATTACTTTTCTCACAAAGAAATAATCGAAATTCAAGTTTTTATCATGATCGATATACGGATTAAAATGTTGCTCAAAAGGAAGTTCGATATTCAACCCAACCGAAGTTCCACCGCCCAAATGTGCGCCTTTATTTCCAGCTTCCATAATTCCGGGACCACCTCCTGTAATCACACCGTAACCTGCTTTACTAATTTTGTAGGCAATTTTTTCAGCCAGTAAATAATATTTGTCATCTGGTTTGGTTCTCGCAGATCCAAAAATCGAAACACAAGGACCAATACGCCCCATTGCTTCGTAACCATTTACAAACTCAGACATAATTTTAAAAATTGCCCAGCTGTCATTGGTTCTAATTTCATTCCACGTTTTTTGTTTCAAACGATCCTGAATTACTTTATCTTCATCATTATCAAAATCTTCTAATCTCATTTTAGGTATTTTAATTTATTATTTTATTATGTTTTTCCTCATTGTCATCATGAACTCAGACTATGAATAAGGAGCTGATTCCTGCTGTCCGCTATATTCCCGATAAACAAAAACTACGGCTAAAAAGCCTTGTTTTTCTAAATCGGGAGATGCCACTCCCATCAGGGTTAGGGCAGTTGGTTTCAAATAAACAATTGGTTTTATTTAAAGATCTCTCTTTAAAACTTTGAAGTTTTCAGAAAAAGCGGATACTAAATTAACGCTTTTTTCTAGAATTGTTATAAAATGAGGGATTAATTAAATTGTAAAAGTAACAGAATTGGACTTTTTTTGTGTATGCGTGTTGAATACCAGTGGCTTGTGAAGTAAGTAAAATATTTTTTTTTAATAGTAATTTATCTTTCTAGTTCTTTTAGAATGGATAGATCCATTTCTAATAATTGTGATTGTAATCCAATTATCATTCATGTCATATTGATAATCGTATTCCAAACCATTAGAATCTTTATCGTAGTTACTATCAGATTTTATTATCTCAGAAATATTATTATTATTTTCGTCATATTTATAATTAAAAATTACCCCTTCATTAGATAATTCAACAATGTTGTTTTTTGCATCAAATTCAAAGCCATAAGTACCAGTGACTTTAAATTTAGTCGAATTAACTGAATTAATTCTGTTGAATTCGTCATATTTTATAGTGATTGAATTTTCTATTTTATTTGAAAAAAAATGATCAATTTTTGAAACTTCACCCTTTTTATTTAAATAGTAAATCTTTTTTTGAGGATTTGAATTGAATATTGTTGAATCTTTTTTTAATTCTTGAATGCTATGATTCTTATCTCCAAAATTATATGTTTTTTCAGTAATGGTATTATCCGCATATTCAAAAAGAGATAAAGACCCAAAAATGAATGGTACATTTTCTCTGATCTCATATTGATATTTTTTTACTAATTTATTTTTGTCTATGTATTGATAATCTTCAATATGTCTTTCGATAATATTTTGTTTTTGATCATAATTGGTAAGTGATTTTTTTATGATATTATTGTTGTAATCGTAGAAAATACTATCTGTAGAAGATAATTTATCCGCAATATTGGTTCCAATAGCGTAGGATTGTCTTGTAATAATTTTGTTGGAGTAATTGAAAGTTATTTTTTTATGGTAATAAAAATTCTCAATCTTTTGTATTTTACCATCACGTGTAAACTCTATGAAATACATTTTAGCTTTATTATTATTGTAATAATAACTAACATCTTTAATAGGTTTGTTTTTATTGAAAAAAAAGTCTTCTAAATTAATTTCAAAATAATAATCATAATAAGCCTGATAATTCGGTGTTGGGTTAATGCTAAATTTATTTTTAATGCTTCGATAAGTATTTTTCGGATAATTAAAAGTTTCTATTTGCTGACTAAATATAGCATGATTTACAAATAACAAAATGTAAAAGATTTTCTTCATATACTTAAAATATTACTCCAATTCTTTTTTCAAAAACTTAGCCGTATAACTTTTTTTATTCTTTGCTACTTCTTCAGGAGTTCCTTTAGCAACCAATTGTCCGCCGCCTTTTCCTCCTTCTGGGCCAATATCGATAATATAATCCGCAAGTTTTATAACGTCCATATTGTGTTCGATAACCAGAATTGTATTTCCTTTATCAACTAGTTTGTTAATTACTTCCATTAAAACGCGAATGTCTTCAAAGTGTAATCCGGTTGTAGGTTCGTCTAGGATATAAAATGTATTTCCAGTATCTTTTTTAGATAGTTCTCCAGCCAGTTTAATTCGCTGCGCTTCTCCTCCGGAAAGAGTGGTACTTTGTTGACCAAGTGTAATATAGCCTAAACCAACATCTTGGATGGTTTTGATTTTACGGTAAATTTTCGGAATGTTTTCGAAAAACGGAACCGCTTCATCAACTGTCATATCCAATACATCAGAAATTGATTTTCCTTTATATCTAATTTCTAAAGTTTCTCTGTTAAAACGTTTTCCCTGACAAGTTTCGCATTCTACGTAAACATCTGGAAGAAAGTTCATTTCGATTGTTCTTACACCAGAACCTTCGCAGGTTTCGCAACGTCCGCCTTTTACGTTAAAGCTGAAACGCCCCGCTTTGTAACCACGAATCATGCTTTCAGAAGTCATTGTAAACAGATTTCTAATTTCTGTAAAAACTTCGGTATAAGTCGCTGGATTTGAACGCGGTGTTCTTCCAATCGGACTTTGATCTATATCAATTACTTTGTCAATATGTTCTAAACCTTCAATCTTTTTATAAGGCTGTGGTTTTTTTACGCCATTAAAATAATACGCATTTAGAATCGGGTAGAGTGTTTCGTTAATTAAAGTCGATTTACCACTTCCAGAAACTCCAGTTACGCAGGTTAATTGTCCCAAAGGTATTTCAATAGAAACATTTTTCAGGTTATTTCCTGTTGCGCCGGTTAGTTTTAAGAATTTCCCATTTCCTTTTCTACGCTTTTTCGGAATCTCTAATTTCATTTTACCATTCAAATATTGAGCAGTAATGGTATTTGATTTTAAAGTTTCTGCGGGAGTTCCAATACTGATGATTTCTCCGCCGTATTTTCCTGCTTTTGGACCAATATCAATAACGTAATCAGCTGTTTCGATCATGTCTTTATCATGTTCAACCACAATAACCGAGTTTCCGATATCACGTAACTGCTCCAAAGATTTAATCAGTTTTTCGTTGTCTCTTTGATGTAAACCAATACTTGGTTCATCCAGAATATAGAGAACTCCAACCAATTGCGAACCAATTTGTGTTGCCAAACGAATACGCTGTGCTTCACCACCAGAAAGCGATTTTGAGCTTCGGCTTAAAGCCAGATAATTCAAACCAACATTCATCAAAAAGTTCAAACGATCTTTTATCTCTTTTACCACTTCAGAAGCAATCAAAAGCTGTTTGTCTGATAAATGATTATTCAAATCCTGAAACCAGGCAGTCAAATCAGATATATCCGTATCACACAATTCGGTGATATTTTTTTCATTCACTCTAAAAAACTGTGCTTCTTTTTTCAAACGAGAACCATCACAAACGGGACAGTTAATTTCGTCCATAAAATCTTTTGCCCAGCGTTTTATGCTTGTTGTGGCACTTTCATCGTATTGATTTTTGATGAAATTAGAAATTCCTTCAAAATCAATTTTATATTCTCTCGTTACGCCAAGATCTTTTGAGTTTACGGCAAATTTATCTTTTCCGCCATACAAAATCATGGTCATGGCTTCTTCTGGAATTTTCTCGATTGGATCGGTGATTTTAAATCCGAATTTTTCTCCGATTGTTTCTAACTGCTTGAAAATCCAAGAAGATTTATATTCGCCAAGAGGCGCAAAACCACCGCTTTTTATCGATAATTTCGGATTTGGAATAATCTTTTTTACATTGATTTCATGAACAGTGCCTAATCCATTACAATGCGGACACGCGCCTTTTGGAGAGTTAAATGAAAATAAATTCGGCTCTGGATTTTGATAAGATATTCCTGTTGTCGGACACATTAAATTTCTACTGAAATAGCGCACTTCATTACTGTCCTGATCTAAAATCATTAAAACATTTTCACCATGATGCATTGCTGTATTAATACTTTCAGCCAACCTTTTCTGATTGTCAGGTGTGTCTTCAATCTGCATTCTATCTACAACAATTTCAATGTCATGGGTTTTGTAACGATCCAGTTTCATTCCAGAAACTAAATCCTGAACTTCGCCGTTTACGCGGACTTTTAAAAATCCTTGTTTGGTAATCTGCTGGAATAATTCGGCATAATGTCCTTTTCTGGCTTTAATTACGGGAGCGAGAATATTAATTCTTTTTCCTTTGTAATCCTGAATAATCAAATCTTTAATTTGTTCATCAGAATACGAAACCATTTTTTCGCCAGTGTTGTAACTGTAAGCGTCTGCACCACGTGCGTATAGAAGTCGCAGAAAATCGTAAATTTCAGTGATAGTTCCAACAGTCGAGCGTGGGCTTTTGCTGGTAGTTTTTTGTTCAATAGCAATTACAGGCGAAAGTCCGTCGATTTTATCTACATCAGGACGTTCCAACCCGCCGAGGAATTGTCTGGCATATGCCGAAAAAGTTTCAACATAACGACGCTGACCTTCAGCATAGATAGTGTCAAACGCCAAAGACGATTTTCCAGAACCAGATAAACCAGTAATTACAACTAGTTTTTCTCTCGGAATAGAGATATCGATATTTTTTAGATTATGAACTCTTGCACCAAGAACTTCAATAGTATTGTCTTTTTCTAACATAAATTTGAGCAAAACGCAAAGTTACCACTTTGATTTGTTCTTTTTGCACTAGACTATAGAAGTTTATGTTAAAAATTGTAACAAAATTAAGCTAGTAGCAACTAGCGTTTTCTTTTTCTTGTTGCCATATATTCTTCGATAGCTTCCTTGGTTGTATACCAATTTCGACCTTCTTTATAAGCGTCTATTTTTCCTGTTCTGGCCAACAAACTTACATATTCCTGACCATATGGTGTGTCGGGTTCGCTAACGATATTTTGTATGGATTGGTAGTCGTAACTACTTCCTGGCATAGCACTTAAATAAATATTGAGTGTTCGCTCAAGTGCTTGACACATTAAAAGTGTTAGTTTTTGATAATTACCGTTATTAGCTTGATTAAGTGCTTCATAGTATTTCTTGCGATCATTTTTTAAAATGATTGCAGGAGGAAAACCAGAGCGCATCAATAATAAATTCATGGTTAAGCGAACTGTGCGTCCGTTCCCGTCAAAAAAAGGATGAATCCAGACTAGTTTATGATGATAGATTGTTGCGAGTTCAATATCATTTAAACCAAGAGGATTTGTATTGATAAAATCAATTAATTCGTCCAAATAATCGGAAACTTTATTGGCATTTGGAGGCATAAAATTAGCTCCCGAAATTCGAACGCCTCCATTACGAATTCGCCCTGCAAAATCATCTTCGATAGAACGTAAAACTAAACCATGAATAGAAAGTATATCAATGCTTCTAAGTTTGTAATTGTCATCAACAATAGAATAAAGATAATCGATAGCTTTATCATGATTATGAGTTTCAAAATGTTCGCGAAGTGATTTTCCTTTAATTGTAATTCCTTCTTGAATCACCATCTGGGTTTCGCGCAAACTCATTGTATTTCCTTCAATACTATTAGAATTGTACGTCCATTCTATAGATAAACTTTCTCTAATTTTATGCAAAGCAATATTTGGCAATGGTCTGCTGGTTTGCAGTTCCTGCCTTTTTTGGTACAATCGATCAAAGGTTGACTGAAATTCTGTTCTGTATGTTAGATCTATATTCCACATTCGACGACAAATTTACTTCTTAATATCGGATAAATAAAATTTTTAACTTATCCGATATTAAGCTTATTCAATCGTCATAGAACGAAGTTTTGTTCTATAAGCTTCAAGTGCTATTGATTTGGAAATGAAGCCGTGATATTTGCCGTTTCTTAAAACAGGAAGAAATGCCGATTTCGATTTTTCAAATTTACTCATCACGATTTCCATACTGTCAAACGAAGAAATGGTTGCAGCTGGCGTTTTCATTACATCTTTAATCTGGGTATATTTTACGCGGTAAGCATTGAAAATAATTTCTCTAATATCATTAAAATGTACAACGCCGACTAAATCTTTATCATTGTTAACAACTGCGAAAACGACTTGATTAGAATGCGAAATAAGATCGACCAATTTACTTAAATTTTCATCGGGATGAACGGTTAAATAATCACATTGAATGATGGTGTCGATATCTAAAGTTGAAAGAATATTAGAGTCTTTATTACTGGTAAAGGCGTGACCTTTTTTCGCTAATCCTTTTACGTCAAGCGAATATTTTTCATAACGTTTAGAAATCGCAAAACTAATAGAAGAAACTATCATAAGCGGAATCATTAATCCGTAACCTCCTGTTATTTCTGCAATCAAGAAAATAGCGGTCAAAGGAGCATGAAATAAACCACTCAAAATTCCAGCCATTCCGACCATCGTAAAATTGGTGATAGGAAGTTTTGATAAACCGATAAGTGTTATAAATTTAGAAAAGAAATAACCCAAATACGAACCTAAAAATAGAGAAGGAGCAAAGTTTCCTCCATTTCCACCACTTCCAATAGTTAATCCTGAAGCAAAAACTTTAACCATCATTGTTGCTCCCACAAATAGCAGCAAAACCCATTGGTTATTTCTAAAATCTGCAAACAAAGTATTGTCTAATAGTTTTCCAGGATCTGTTTCAGACAAAGTTTTGATGCTTTCATATCCTTCACCAAACAACGTTGGAAAAATAAAAATTAGTAACGCTAAAAGCGATGAACCAATTAACGCTTTTTTGTATGGATTAATCTGCTGCTTGGAAAAATAATGCTCAACTCTCTGAAAATTTCGAGAATAATAAATAGCAACTAATCCCGTAAGAACACCTAAAACAACGTAAAAAGGAATATTATGAAAATCGAACGTTTCTTGCTTTTTAAAACTCAAAAGAATCGTTTCATCTAAAACAATTGCGGAAACTAATGCACCTGTTGCAGCAGAAATCATAATGGGTGTAAATGCAGAAATACTAACATCTACCAGTAAAACTTCAATAGCAAAAAGAACTCCAGCAATTGGAGCATTAAAAGCAGCTGAAATTCCAGCCGCAACGCCACAGCCAATTAATAAAGTTCTGTCTTTGTACGGCAGTTTGTAATTTTGAGCGAAATTTGAACCAAATGCAGCTCCAGTAATCACAATCGGACTTTCTAAACCTGCAGAACCTCCCAAACCAACGGTTAAGGAACTGGTAACAATCTGAGCATACATCTGTTTTCTCGGAATAATGCTGGCTTTTTTTGCAACAGCATAAAGTATCTGTGAAGTCCCTTTTTGTATAGATCCGTTAAGTACTTTTTTAACCACAAAAACCGTCAGTAAAATACCAACAATTGGCAGAATACTATTAATGAAACTTAGTTTTAAAATTCCGTTGATGTAAGTGGCAAAAGAAAATACGCTGTGAGCAAAAGTTTTTAAAACGATTACTGCTAAAGAGCATGAAATCCCAATTAAAACACTTGATAAAAAAATAAACTGCTTTGGAGTCATTAACGATTGCGCCAAAGCAATTATGCTTTCGAGTCTTCTGAAATATTTTTTTAGCATTAGGTTTTAAAAATTATCGTTCTTACAAAATTAGGCTATAATCTTAGATTAAAAAAATAAAAAGGCAGAAGTATTAAAAACCAACGGCAGTATCATCTCCACGAAAATCAGCTCCGCCTTCAAGACTTTTATTTGGAAGAACTAAAATTGCATCCACTTTTCCGATGATAGGAGTTGGTTTTTCGTTGATTAGATAATTTTTAGCTTTAAGCTTGTCAATTGTTTTTGTTTCGAAGGTACTAGGTTCAAAAGTAATTAAATCGGGAAGCCACTGATGATGGAAACGTGGTGCATTTACAGCTTCCTGCATACTCAAATTATATTCGTAAACATTTAAAATAGTTTGTAAAACAGAAGTAATAATGGTTGAACCTCCAGGAGTTCCTACAACCATAAATAATTTTCCGTCTTTCTCTACAATTGTCGGTGTCATTGAACTTAACATGCGTTTTTGCGGTGCAATGCTGTTGGCTTCATTTCCAACTAAGCCAAACATATTAGGAGAACCCGGTTTAGCGCTGAAATCGTCCATTTCATTATTTAAGAAGAAACCCAATTCATCACAATAATATTTTGATCCATAACCATCATTTAATGTTGTAGTAGCAGCAATTGCATTTCCGAATTGGTCTACAATAGAGTAATGGGTGGTTTCTGTACTTTCGGCATAATTTACTTTTCCTTCTTTTATTTCAGAAGATAAAGTGGCTTTTTCTGGATTGAAACTAGCCATTCTATTCTGTAAATAATTTTTATCTAATAATTCTTTAATCGGAATTTTTACAAAATCTGGATCTCCTAAAAAGAAACTGCGGTCGGCATATGCTCTTCTTTCAGCTTCTACAATAACCTGAATAGATTCAGCTGTATTATGTCCCATTTTTGCTAAATCGTATGGCTCCAGCATTTTTAAAATTTGTGCCAGACAGATTCCTCCGCTGCTAGGAGGTGACATCGAAGTAATTTTTAAATCTTTATAAGTAAATTGAAGTGGTTTTCTCCATTTGGCTTCATATTTCGCTAAATCCTGCAGGGTAATAATACCGCCTTTTTTTTGAAGATAATCTACAAGAATTTTAGCCGTTTCGCCTTTGTAGAATTCATTTCTTCCTTTTTTCTGAATTCTTTTTAAAGTCTTAGCTAAAGCTGGATATTTAATAGTATCATTCTCTTTAAAATTTCCAGACAAAAGAGAAGTTTCGCCGTTTATTTTTACAATACTTTCGTGATAATCTTTTAAACTTTTTTCTTGTTTTTTGGTCACAACAACTCCTCTTTCTGCAAGAGCAATTACAGGTTCTAGAATTTTAGAAATTGGCATTGTTCCGTACTTTTTATGTACAGCAAAAACTCCGGCAATAGTTCCAGGAACACCAATAGCAAGAGCTGTTTCAGTGCTTTTTCCTTTTATAACATTTCCTTGGCTGTCCAGAAACATATCTTTTGTTGCTGCCAACGGTGCTTTTTCGCGGTAATCTAAAGAACCAACTTCTCCATTTGCTTTTCGATACACCATAAATCCGCCGCCGCCAATATTTCCAGCAAAGGGAAATGCAACTGCCAGGGCTAATTCGGTTCCTACCATGGCATCAAAAGCATTACCGCCTTTTTTCATAATATCGGAACCAATTTTAGACGCTTCTTCACGTGCAGAAACGACCATTGCTTTTGTGACAACTAATCCTGTTGGTGCTGTATTTACCTGCTGTGCATTGCTGCTAATATAAATAAGAGCTATTAAAAGCGTAATTTTTTTCATGTGTGTAATAATTTTGTAAATGAGAAAAAGCAGTTAAAGAGAAAGCAATTTTGCTTTTGCTTGTATTTTTATTTCTTCAAAAAATGAAGTAAATTCTTCTTCAAATTCGTCGTAAAATTCATTAAGTTCTTCTATCGCATACTGCATTTTAGAAATGTTTTTAGATCTTCGATCCATCTGCGTTAGAATCTGGTGAATCCCCTCTGTAGTCCTGTAACTTAAAAGCCAGTTTCTTTCGATCATATAAGGCATTAGACCTTGTGTTTTTTCGGTCAAAATACTATAATTGTCATGTAAAGAGTTATAGAATCGATTAATAAAACTTTCTAATTTTTCTTCCGAATAATTACTCCAGTTTTTGGCCAGAAAATGATCGTAAACGATATCTACAATAACTCCCGAATAATGGTGGTATCTATCGTGTAAGCGTTTGGTACTTTTTCTGAAAATATGGTGAGAATCGGTATAAGTATCAATGAATCGATGCAGTAAAATTCCTTTTTGGACATCTTCGGGAAAATGCTCAAATTGTTTCCCGCGAATTCCATCGGCCATAAAATTTCCAATTTTGATCAAATCATTTTCTCCAGAAAGATATATGTGGGCTAAGAAATTCATTTTTTTGAGTTGCTAAGATTCTTAGAGGCTAAGTTTCTAAGTTATTTTAGTAAATGTATAAAAACTTTTTTAAATCATTTTGTTATAAAATTGTGTTCTTTCAAAGCAAAACCATACTGCAATTTCAAATTCTTAGAAATTTACTGCGGGAGTAACTCAGTAACTTTTCTATATTTGTAATAAAATAACCCTAACTCACAAAAATGACTCTAATAAAATCTATTTCTGGAATCCGTGGGACGATCGGAGGAAAAGTAGGAGATAATTTAACTCCTGTTGATGCGGTAAAATTTGCGTCGGCATACGGAACTTTCTTAAAAAATAATATTTCTAAAGATAAATTGACAGTTGTAATTGGTCGCGATGCCAGAATTTCTGGGCCAATGATTCACAACTTAGTAGTAAATACTTTAATTGGTTTAGGGATCAATGTAATCGATCTTGGACTTTCGACAACTCCAACGGTTGAAGTTGCCGTACCTTTGGAAAAAGCCGATGGCGGAATTATTTTAACGGCGTCGCATAATCCAAAACAATGGAATGCTTTAAAATTATTAAATGCAAAAGGAGAATTTTTAAGCGGTGCAGATGGTGCAAAAATCCTTGAAATTGCTGAAGCTGAAGCTTTTGATTTTTCGGATGTTGATAGTTTAGGTGAAATTATACCAAACGATGCTTACATGGATATTCATATTGATGAAGTTTTAAACTTACCATTGGTAGATATCGAAGCGGTAAAAGAAGCTAAATTTAAAGTGGTTGTAGATGGTGTAAATTCTTCTGGAGGCATTATTATTCCAAAACTTCTTAAGCAAATGGGAGTTGAAGTGGTAGAATTATACTGTGAACCAAATGGACATTTCCCTCACAATCCAGAGCCTTTAAAAGAGCATTTAACTGATATTTCTGAATTGGTTGTAAAAGAAAATGCACATTTAGGAATTGTTGTCGATCCAGATGTTGACCGTTTGGCTTTTATCAGCGAAGATGGCGAAATGTTTGGTGAAGAATATACGTTGGTTGCCTGTGCAGATTATGTTTTGAGTAAAACTCCAGGAAACACAGTTTCAAACATGTCGTCTTCTCGCGCATTGCGTGATGTAACTGCAAATCATAACGGAAGTTACGAAGCAAGTGCAGTAGGAGAGGTGAATGTTGTTGAATTGATGAAGAAAAACAATGCTGTAATTGGCGGTGAAGGTAACGGCGGAATTATCTATCCTGAATTGCATTACGGACGTGATAGTTTGGTTGGAGTTGCTTTGTTCTTAACGCATTTGGCTAATAAAAAAATGTCGGTTTCTGCATTGAGAGCTTCTTATCCAGAATATTATATGAGCAAAAATAAAATTGAATTAACACCGCAGATTGATGTTGATGCCATTTTAACTCAAATGACAGAGAAATATAAAAACGAAGATATTTCGACAATTGATGGTGTGAAAATTGATTTTGCAACAGAATGGGTTCATTTAAGAAAATCAAATACAGAACCAATTATCCGTATTTATACAGAAGCACCTTCTCAAGATGCTGCAGATAAACTTGCTCTTCGTATTATTGATGAGATTAAAATAATAGCTGGAATCTAAGATTTTAGTTTTTTTATATATTCAAAGGGTTGTCTTAAGTAAAGACAGCCCTTTTTTTTAAATCAAACGTTCCTACGGAACGTGAAATCTGTTGCTATTATAATTTTTCTACCGACGAAATGTTCCTACGGAACAAATATTTTTACAATGTTCACTCAACTTTTTAGTTTTTATATTTACAGTTATCATTCCGTAGGAATGTTTCGTCGGTAGAAAAAAAAATAGCACATGCATGTAGACGTTCTGTAGGAACGTTTGAGATTAGATTGTTAAAAATGCTGTCCAAAATCAAACGTTCCTACGGAACGTGCAATCTGTTTCTAATTATAATTTTTCTACCGACGAAATGTTCCTACGGAACAATATTTACAGCATTTTTACTCAATTTTTTTAGTTTTATTTACGGTCATCATTCCGTAGGAATGTTTCGTCGGTAGAAAAAAAAATAGCACATGCATGTATACGTTCCATAGGAACGTTTGAGATTAGATTGTTAAAAAGGAGGTCAAAAATTCAGACGTTCTTAAGGAACGTGAAATCTGGTACTATTATAATTTTTTCTACCGATGAAATGTTCCTACGGAACAAATATTTATAGCGATTTTTAATTTCTAAAAATTAAAGAATTAATATCTTAGTTTTTAATAATCTTAATTGATTTTTCAATTTTACCATAAACAGCATTTACAATATAAACCCCTCTTGGAAGTTTATCTCCAATTTTGATATCCTGATTAGTAAAATAAGCATCTGAAGAAAAAACGGTATTTCCATTCATATCCACAATTTTTAATTTTACTGATTCAGTTTCTGCAGATTTGATATGAAGAATAGACTGATTTTTTATTGGATTTGGATAAACTGTAAAACTGTTTTTTTCCAGTTCAGATTCTCCAACACCAAGATTAGCGGCAATAACATCAATATAATTAAAATTGATATCGTTTGATTTGAATTTTATTTTCAAGTAAACTTCACCTTTTGGTAATGCAACTCCGTTTACAACTTTGTCTCCATAAGTCTGCCAGTCGCCAGTTGGCGGAAATGTTTCGTCTGTTTTAACAATTACATCATTTATAAGTATATCAAATTTTCCAGTGTTAACGGGTGATGCAACTCTAAAAGTCAAATTATATGTTCCAGCATCAGGAACATTTAGCATAAATTCGTTCCAGTCTCCATCATTGATAAAACAAACATTTTGCCCCGTGTTAGAGTCTAACGTGGCTTGTAAGCCGGTTCCTTTTCTTCTATAGTGTTTGTTTGCTACAACACGGCCTGGAACAGTTATTTTTTTTGTTGTATAAGGGACATTGATATATTCAGTTCCAATTGGTCGTAGAACACCGCTTGTGCCACTTAATAATTGTCCTTCTAACATATCTGTCCAAGTAGGATTTACTCTTCCGGTGTACCATGAGTAACGGAAAATGTCGGGATCATTTTCAAAATTGGTTAAAATAGTTTTCATAAAAGCTGTTTTATCAGCAGCACTTTGAATAACTCTATTGGCAAATTCAGTAATCCAAAGCGGACGATTGAATTTCTTTAAAAGTCCCGTAACACCAATTACAGAACCTGCAGTATCATCATACGTGTGAAAAGCAATATAATCGACTTTGCAGTTTGGACATAATTGAAAAAACTGATTGTGCCAAACAACAGGATCTTGATAACCGCCATAATTGTTTGGACCGTTATAAGCTGGAGATGCGCTTACAATTTCAAGGTTTTTTGCAGCAGCAATTTTTTCAATATTTGGCCAAGCATTAACAGCTTCTTGTGGTGTTAATCTTGCGCCGTCGGTGAAATTTGGTTCGTTAAAAGCGAGAAGATATTTCGCTCCTGGTTTTATTTTATTGATGAAAGTCTGAACTTCTGCATCGCTGATTTTTCCCCATGCCATTGGGACAAACTCAACTCCAAGTGATTCATAATTTGCGTTTAAAGCCGCATCAGGTTCTGGCGACCAATTGTACCACCAAGAAAGTCCTGGTTTTAAGGCCAGCATATCTGCTTCTGAATGATATCCGTAAGCAATACCTCGTTTGGGACTTTGAGCAGAAATGCTGAGATTTAGAAACAGTAATAAAACTGTAAATAGTAATTTTTTGATCATGGTTAATGATTTTTTTGTTTTTTTGATAATTAGAGAAGGTCAAATTTATATCGTTTCCCATTTTAATCAATCTAAAAAAATCATTACAAAAACACATCAAAATACCTATAGAATGCGTTTTATGAAATTCGAAAGCATTATTAAAGAAAAAATCTGAAAAGCAAATGCTGCATTTCGGATTTTTAAATTTTTATTGAACTCGATGTTTCCATCTTTTATGTGTCCATAAATAAAATTCTGGTGTTTCAAGAATTTGCTTTTCGACTTCTTTTAAATACATTTCTGTAATTTCAAAATCTTCAAAATCTTTCGGATTATCAGCAAGAGAAAGAAAAGTTGCTTCATAATATCCTCTTCTTACTTTTTTTACCTTTACCATTATAACCGCAAGATCATATTTTTTAGCCAGCATTTCAGCGCCTGTGTGTACAGGAACTTCCACTCCCATAAATTTCATTGAATGGAAAATTCTATCCAATTTAGGAGATTGATCACTTGCCAAACCATACATGCTTAAAATCCCATTGCGCTGGTTTTGTGCCATTGTCGGAATTGCTTTTCTGGTTTCAATCATTTCGGTATTGTATTTAGAACGAATTTTTCGAACCAATTTATCAAAATACGGATTGGCCAATTTTTTATAAACAGCAATTCCTTGAAATCCAAGTTTTGGATTAATGGTTAAAAGCCATTCGTAACTTGCATAATGTGAAGCAACAAGAATTACGCTTTTTCCTTTTTTAGCATAATCTAAAACGAGATCAATATTGGTTACATGAAATCTTTTTTCCATTTCTTCTGGAGAAATACTCATGGTTTTAATCATTTCTAAAAACATATCGCACATATGTTTGTAGAATTTTTTCTCGATATCTTTTCTTTCAGCGTCACTTAAATGTGGTAAAGTAAGCGCTAGGTTCTCACGAACAACTTTTTTACGATATCCTATAACTCTGTACACTAGAAAATATACAAAATCTGAGAATAAGTAAAATAATCGAAAAGGAAGTATAGAGATTAGCCAAAGCAAAGGATAGGCTAGAATATAAACGAGAAACTGCATGTAATTTTTTTTTACAAAGATAAATCAAAAATGATTAATGATTGATATTTTGCTTTCTTACGCACTTATGTTTTAGAATGATTATCTTTACAATTCACAATAATTATAATTTATGAATATCATTTTAGCAGGGATTATCGTTGCCAACGCTGTTATTAGTTACAAAGGTTTTAATGATCTTTCTTTTTTTAGAAAATACGAATTTCATGTAGGAAGTATTCGTTCGGGCGAACAAATTAGAATGCTGTCTTCTGGATTTCTGCATGTAGATATGATGCATTTAATATTTAATATGCTGACACTTTACTTTTTTGCACCAGTGGTTATAGGCTGGCTTAGTACCTTCTCTTTTATTCTTATTTATTTCGGAAGTTTAATTTTCGGAAATCTTCTTACCATGTTATTTCATAAAAATGATTACAGTTATCGCGCTGTTGGTGCTTCGGGAGCTGTAACAGGAGTTTTGTATTCTGCTATATTGCTGCAGCCTGACATGATGCTGGGAATATTTTTTATAATTCCGATGCCCGCATATATTTTTGGAATCTTATATTTATTGTATTCTATTTACGGAATGCGCGCCAAAAATGACAACATTGGACATACAGCACACTTTGGAGGCGCTATAGGCGGTTATTTAATTACATTGATCAAACAGCCTTCTTTATTTACAGATCAAACCCTAATGGTAATCCTGCTTGCGATTCCGATTTTGATACTTTTTGCAATGGCAAAATTGGGAAAATTATAATGCTGGCATAACTTTTGAAAAGCTTTTACTAAATATTAAAATTTAACAAAAATGAAAAAACTAGTATTATTTTTAACAATCATGTTTATGACTATGTCTTACGGCCAGGAAATCAAACAAGTACCTCTAATCAACGTGAACGGAGAAGGAAAAGTAAAAGTAGCGCCTGATCAGGTTTGTATTTCAGCTTCGGTTGAAACAAAAGGGAATAATGCTAAAGACGTTAAAAAACAAAACGACGAAAAGATGGATGCTGTTTTAAAATTCATCAAAAAAATGAATATCCCAACGGCAGATTTCAAAACCAAACAAGTTGCTCTTAATCCGCAGTACGATTATGAGAAAAAGAAAACTTCTTATAACGCAACTCAGACTGTAGAAATTATTGTAAAAGATTTGTCTAAATATGACGAATTAATGGAAGGTTTAGTACAGCAGGGAATCAATCGTATTGACAGAGTTTCTTTTGAGTCATCTAAATTAGCACAATACCAATCTGAAGCTAGAAAATTAGCGATGAAAGATGCTAAAGTGAAAGCAGAAGAATATGTTTCTGTTTTAGGACAAAAAGTAGGCAAAGCTTTTACAATTTCAGATAACTCTCAGATTTATACTCCGAGACCAATGTATGCAGCAATGAAATCAATGGAGATGGATGCAGCTGGAGCTTCAAACGAAACTTTGGCAATAGGCGAAATCGAAATTACTGCAAATGTAAGTGTGAGTTTTGTTTTAGACTAAACGATATAAAATTCAAATTTTTAAAATCCAAATTCCAATTTAATTGGGATTTGGATTTTTTTGTTTTAAAAAGCTTCATTTATATTTACACAAAAAGTAACTTCAAATGAATAATCCAGAGCAATTTTTAAAAGCGCATATTGAGAAAGTAGTTCCATTAGCGGATGATGAAGCTGCTTTTATTATATCTCATTTTGAGTTAAAAACTTTTCAAAAAGGCCAATTTATTATAGAAGAAGGAAATGAAGTTTCAGATGTATATTTTGTAATTTCTGGATTAGTCAAATTAGTTTATGAAGACAAAGATGCCAAGAAACATATCGTTTCTTTTGCAATGGAAGACTGGTGGGAAACCGACTTTCATGCTTTTTATACCAAAAGTAAAGCAACACTATCCTTAGAATGTATTGAAGACACAATTGTGTATAGCCTTTCTTTGGAAAACTTCGAAAAACTTTGTTCGGAAATACAGAAAATGGAGCGTTTTTTTCTCCGAAAATCTATTGCAGGTCATATTGGATCACAAACAAGAATATTGTCATTTCTAACTTCAAATGCACGCGAAAGATACGAACAGTTACTGCTCAAAAATCCAGCTTTGCTGCAGCGTGTTCCTAAAAGCTCTTTAGCCTCTTATATTGGTGTTTCGCGCGAGACGCTGAGCCGTTTATTTTAATAATTCAAAATTGTGATGTTTATCACACCCCGGAAAACAAAGCCTTTCTGATTTTTGCATCTACTTAATTTAAAAATATAAATGATGGAAAAACGAACAATAAATCCTTGGAAATGGCAGGACGCCAGAAGCTATGTTCAAGCTGTAGAAGTGAGTAACGTAAAAGGAACTTTGTATGTTTCTGGTCAAACGGCTATTGATGATAATGGCGTTTCTAGTGATGCTGATATGCGTACTCAATTGATACAAGCAATCGAAAATTTAGAAAAAGTAATTAATGAAGCTGATTACGAATTAAAAAATATTGTTAAACTTAATATCTATACAACAGAAAGTACTTCGTTATTTGAAAATTTCGATGTTTTACAAAATTGGATTCAGAATAACGAAATAAAACAATCGAGTACAGTTCTGGAAGTAAAAACTCTTTTTGAAACTTTAAAAGTCGAACTTGAGGCAACTGTAGTAAAGTAGATTTTTAATTTATTTCTAATTATAATATACAATGAAAGTCCTAATAAATATTAGGGCTTTTTTTTGGAAATTTTTATTGGATATTATAATGGTCATTTATATAAGTTTTTTATTAATAATGAAAAATTAAAATTTTGATTGTTAGTATTTTAAAATTTATTACTTTTACAAAACTTTAATTAAAATAGGATTCATCTTATAAGTATTATTTCATTAGTTCAAAAAATCCTTATTTAATTTATTCAAGCCATCAAATCTAATACGTTTTATAGAGATCTATATTTTTATTTATGCCGTCTCTTCTACATGTCTTCTTAAAAGCATGTAATAATCTATTTTATCATTTTTGTTCTTTAAGATTAGACCTTTTAATTCATTCTTTTTGTATCTATAGGTCTTGCTTAAAGTGTTTTCTCTTATCTGCCTTAGATGTCTGTCTTTAGTTTTTATTTCTATTATAAATAAATTGTTTGATCATCCTAATAATTGAACTTATGAAGAATAAATTACTCTCTTTGCTTTTATTTTCAAGCTTTTATGCTAATAGCATTGCAAATCTTTTTGTAATGTACTTTGCTAGTATTCGATACGGCAATTTTTCCACTTTAATTATTTAAGACTTACTTCCAGGTAATAGAAAAAAATAGTAATAATAAATATTCTATTATGAAAACAACATTATTTTCTTTCATTTTGATGTTTACAGCTATTGCAAATTACGCTCAGCAAGATGCCCAGTACACGCAGTATATGTACAACACGATCAATATCAATCCCGCTTATGCAGGATCGCGGGGAGCTTTAAGTATTTTTGGATTGTATCGTACCCAGTGGGTGGGTCTTGATGGTGCTCCAGAAACCAGTAGTTTCTCGATCAACACCCCAATTAACAATAGCAAGTTAGGGGTAGGACTATCAGTAGTAAATGATAAAATTGGACCTACTAATGAGAATAACTTTTCGGTAGACTTGTCTTATACTGTTCAAACTTCGGCAGATTTCAAACTCTCTTTTGGAATAAAAGGAACAGCTAATTTGTTTAATCTCGATATTAATAAATTGAATCCAGAAGATCAAGGCGATCCGCAGTTTCAGGACTTAGACAATAAATTTTCGCCAAACGTTGGAGCAGGAATCTATTGGCACTCTGACAAAGCCTATATCGGATTATCTGTACCTAATTTCATAGAAACTAATCGTTATGATGATAATGATGTTGCCATCTATAAGGATAAAATTAATTATTACTTAATGGGAGGCTATGTCTTTAATCTAGATAAATATCAGGATATTAAATTTAAACCAGCAGTATTGGGTAAAATGGTAGAAGGAGCTCCATTACAAGTAGATATTTCGGCTAATTTTATGTTCATTGATAAATTTGTGGTAGGTGTGGCCTACAGATGGAGTGCTGCGCTTAGTGCTATGGCAGGTTTTCAAATAACCGACGGTTTGTATATTGGTTATGGCTATGATCGTGAAACTACTCGTCTGAACAACTATAACTCAGGCTCACATGAAATATTCCTGCGTTATGAATTCTTCAAAAACAATAATAGAATGACAACTCCTCGATTCTTCTAAAAATATTTATTATGAAAAAAGTTATACTCATTTGTACAATAATAAGTGTTTTTTTTCAAGGTTATGCTCAAGAGAAAAAAGTAGCCTTGGGAGATAAAAACTATAATAGTTATGCCTATATCGATGCGATTAAGACTTATGAGCGTGTGGCAGATAAAGGATACAAATCTGAAGATATGTTTAAAAAGCTGGGGAATTCCTACTACTTCAATTCTGATTTTGAAGGCGCTGCTAAATGGTATGGTGAACTTTTTGCTATGAACCCTTCTCCTGAAGCTGAGTACTATTACAGATATGCACAATCACTTAAATCAATAGGTCAGATCGAAAAAGCAAATAAAATGCTGGCAGAATTCAGCGCTAAGTTTAGTAATGACAGCAGAGGAAAATTATACAAAGAAGACAGTAATTATCTTAACCAAATCAAAAACAATTCAGGGCGTTATAAAATTGAAGATGCAGGAATAAATACCAAATATTCTGATTATGGCTCTTTTGTCTATAATGATAAAATATACTTTGCATCTGCAAGAGATACGGGTAATTTCTCGCAGCGTAAGCATCAATGGACAGGAGAATATTTCACTAATTTATATTTTGCAGATATTGACCCAGTAACCAATGCAAGTTCTAAAGTCAATAAATTTAAAACCTCCTTAAATACCAAATTTCATGAATCTTCCCCAGCTTTTACCAAAGATGGAAAAACGGTATATTTCACAAGAAATAATTTTATAAATGGTAAAAAAGGTAAAGATGAAAATAAAATTACTTTAGTAAAAATATACAAGGCTACTCTCGAAAATGATAAATGGACAAATATAACAGAACTTCCTTTCAACAGTGACAATTACAGTACAGCACATCCAGCTCTAAGCGCTGATGAGAAAACGCTTTACTTCGCATCAGACAGGCCGGGAACACTTGGTCAGTCGGATATTTATAAAGTAAGTATCAATCCTAACGGAGGATACGGGCCACCTGAAAATCTCGGAAACACCATAAATACAGAAGGCAAGGAAACTTATCCATACGTTACAAGCGAAAATGAAATCTATTTTGCTTCGGATGGTCATCCTGGACTTGGCGGATTAGATGTTTTTGTGGGGAAAATTGAAGATGATGGAACTATAAGCAATATTCAAAATGTAGGTGCTGATATTAATTCTCCCAAAGATGATTTTGCTTATATCATTGATCCCGTTTCCAGAAGAGGATATTTCAGCTCCAATAAAGATGGAGGACAAGGTTCTGATGATATTTATAAATTTCTTGAAACCCGAAAACTACAATGTATTCAAGGATTAGAAGGTACAATAACTGATGCTGCAACCGGCAGTATTCTTTCGGGAGCAAAAGTAACATTATATGAGGATCAGATCGTTAAGAGTACCATAGTTTCTGATGGTTCAGGAAATTATTCTTTTCCTGTAGAATGCGGTAAAACGTATAATGTAAGAGCAGAAAATACAGATTATACGACAAAAGAAGTAATGGTGACTATAGATAGAGTAACAGGAAAAACCACCCTGCCAATTGCTTTGGATAAAGCCACTTGTAAGGTTACTGTTGGCGATGATTTAGGAAAATGTTTTGATATTAAAATGATTTATTTCAAATTGGACAAGTCAGATATTCAAAGGGAAGCAGCGCTAGATCTAGAGAAGATTTTGGATGTTTTAAATAATAATCCAACAATGAAACTCGATATTCGTTCACACACCGACAGCAGAGCCAGCAATAAATACAATCAGGCTTTATCTAATAGAAGAGCCGAATCAACTATAAAATGGCTGATTAAAAATGGTATTAATGCCAATAGATTAACTGGAAAAGGGTATGGCGAAACCCAGTTAGTAAATGGATGTACTGATGGAGTAAAATGTTCAGAAGAACAGCATCAAGCCAACAGAAGAAGCGAATTTATTATTTCACAATTATAATATTTTAATTGAAATCAAAACAATAAAAAAGTCCTAATGAAAATTAGGACTTTTGTTATATGGTGTATTATAGCTTTTTAATTACTGAAAATTTTTCCTCAAGTCAATTATAGTTTGATTAGGAACATCTAGGTTAACGAAACCTCTGCGCGGTCTGTCTAGATCTAAAGTAAATAGAACTACTAAAGAAACCAAAATACAAAATCCAATTTGTACCAGCCAGTCAATTTTTCCTTTACGGCCCTCAGAATAACCTCCATAAAATGAAATTATTACAGCCAGAAAAAATAACATGACTAAGATACTCTGAGGAACTTTTGCCTTTTCTCCAGAAAGCCGGGTAGTAGTTACATCAATCATATCATTTAAAGCAGGAATCATTTGCTGCGTTGCAGCTAAATTAGCGGGATCTTTAGAAAGTGAAGTTGCACGTTTCCATAATTTAGCCGATATAATCTGCGATAAGCTGTCGGCTTTTAAAATCCCTTTTGCATCTGGGCCTGCCGTATAATAAGAAATTCGTGTTTCTACATAATCTTTAAAATCTTTACGAAATAAAGCTCTAGTCGTGTCCGGATATAAATCAGCTCGCAATATGGCAGTACCAATAATATTGGCTTCTTCTACAACAACCTTTCTTCGCGAATCGTAGCGTTCGCCGCTCATACCAAATGTAAATGCAAGTAAGAAAAAAAGCAAAGCAATGAGAGCCGAAGTTTCTGGCGGTTTTTCTTCAGTTTGATTTTTATTATGAATGTAATTTCCAATTTGTTTTCCAACAAAGCTTGAAATAAGCATCAATGCAAAAAGGAGGAGAGCAATCACCCAGGCTTCGGTATGCTCTAATGTATTTGAATTCATATTTTATTCATTAAAGTCCAGCTTCTTTTCTTGCTTTTTTAAGCGCTTTTTTTTCAGCTTGTTTTTTTTCAAATTCTTCATGAGCAGCAATAATTGTTCTTCCTGCTTCAAGTACAAAAATTAGATATACACCAACACCTATAAAAATGTATATAATATTAAAAACAACACCAATAGTGGAAAAAGTAATTTCATGATCGTACGGACTATTCATAGAAAGTGTTCCTACGGAATAAGCCAATGCTTTAAGAAAAGGCAGATGTTCTACCAGCCAAAAAAACATTGTACCAACCAAAATTAAAACGAAAAGTAAAAATCCTAGGGTTCGAAATGTCTTGTCATTTCTCAATCTTTTAACAATATCTACAATGAATTTTCCCGTTAAAGCAAGTTCTATAAGCATCGTGTTTTGATTTTAAGTTACTCAATATTAGTGATTTATTTTTATATACAGAAATATTTACTATATTTATAATGAAAAAAATTAACAAAATTTTATGTTAATCCTTTAAAATCAACCCATACAAGCCTAAATATTCAGATTCCTTCTTTTAAACGGTTTTAAATTTAGAATACTTTTTGAAAATCAACGCGTTAAATTATATTAATGAATTATATGTTGAACAAAAAAATACGACTTCTCTATTTGTTTTTGATTTTGACCTTGTTTAGTACTTTACCAATTTTTTCTCAAGGAGACAGTCTGGACAATTCACGAACAATTTTATTGGAAGAAGCACTTTTATTAGGAATCCAGAATAATAGGCAACTCAAAATGGTTACTGTGGATGCTACAATTGCAAATGAAAATGTCGCCCAAGCCAAAATTGCTAAAGCCCCTCGTATAGCTCTGAATGGTGGTTATACTTATATTGGAAATCCAAAACTATATGAAGGTTTTTACGAAAACAGTATAACAGTAGATTATTTTAATCATCAAGCATTTGCCAATATTATTACTTCAATGCCAATTTATAATGGAAGTTTAATTAATAGAAAAATTGAACAGCAGAAAATCCTGAGCCAGATGCAGGAATCAGCAGTAAAAATGACGCAGGCAGAAGTAAAGAATGCCATTACAACTTATTATTTTACGCTTGAAAAATTATACAAACAAATTGAAGTAACGAAACAAAATATTATAAACACTGATCTTAGAATTAAGCAGCTAAAATCTCGTGTAGAGAATGGCCAGAATTTAAAAAGCGATTTGCTTAGAACAGAATTGCAACAATCTAATTTTAAAGTTTCGGTTTTTAAAAATACAAACGATATAGAATTAGTAAGCAACTATTTAGATGTTTTGATAGGTATTCCAACTAATACAATTCTAAAACCTCAAATAGATAAAAGTGGTGTTCCATTTGAAGAAATAAAATTGCAAGAAAGCATTTCGCAAGCTTTCCAGAATAGAGAAGAAATCAAGCGTGCGGAAATTGGCATTGAATTATCAGAATCGACTCTAAACATCTCAAAAAGCGGATTTTCGCCAAGTATAAATGCAAATCTTATTTTAAATACAGAATATCCTGCACAATGGCCAAACTATGTCAATATTATTAATTATTGGGCAGCGGGAATTTCTTTAAATTGGGATGTTTCAAGTTTTTATAACATTAAACACCGCATAAAAGGAGATAAACTTCAAATTGAAAAAAGCAATGTTGCTCTTGATGCAGCCAAAAACCAAATTGAAAGCGAAGTAAAAACAGCATTTGTTAAGTATGAGGAAAGTAAAAGAAATATAGCGACTTATAAAAAAGATGTAGAGCTGTCATTAAGTAATTATAAAATTGTAAAAAGCAGATATGATAATGATTTTGCTTTAATAAGCGATATGGTTGATGCTGAACTGCAATTGAATAATTCAAAAATCTCACTTGTCAATGCGAATTTAGATTTAATCATTCAGTATTATTCCCTGCAATTTGCAATGGGTAAACTTTAAAATTAGAATAGTATGAGCGAAGAAAATAAACCAGCTGAAGGAATTCAAAAGGATAAAAAGAGAAATACGATTTTAACTATTATTTCTTTTATTTTTTTAGCTGCTGGAGGGCTTTGGATTTTGAGTTTGTTTTTTGATTTTAGCAATTACGAAACTACCAATAATGCTCAAGTTGAGGCTTATATAAGTAACGTTTCAGCAAGGGCATCTGGACACATTGCCGCAATTCGGTTTGAAACCAATCAGGTAGTGCACAAAGGAGATACACTCGTAATTTTGGACGATTCAGAATATTTAATTAAAGTGAGCCAAGCCGAAGCAGATCTTGCAATTGCAGTTGGAAACCTTCATTCATTAGAACAAACCATAATTACTTCATCTTCAAATCAATCTGCAGCAAAAGAAAAATTAGCAGGCGATTTGGCCAGTCTTGAAAAAGCACAAAAAGATTACCAAAGATTCAAAAATATGTATGCAGATTCTGCCGTTACGCGTAATCAATATGATCAAGTAGTTTCAAAATTAAGATCAGAAGAAGCTTATTTAAAAGCAGGTAAAAAAGGATTAGAGGCAAATAATTCTGTAACAAAGCAAAGTAACATTAATCTCGAAGCAGCGAGAGCTACAGTCGCGCGTAAAAAAGCTGATCTTGAAGCAGTAAAATTACAATTATCGTATACCAATATTATTGCTCCCGCAGATGGTATAGCTGGAGAGCGCAACTTATCAATTGGAGAATTAATAAATGCCAATCAAGTCATTGCAACAATTGTACTCAATCAGAAATTATGGGTTTCGGCTAATTTTAAAGAAACACAAATCAGAAAAATTAAAATAGGACAACAGGTTGTTATAACAATTGATGCTCTTGGTGAAAAAGAGTTTAGAGGGAAAGTTACCGGCTTTTCTCCAGCAACAGGTGCTAAGTTTTCGATGGTTGAGCCAGATAATGCAACAGGAAACTTTGTCAAAATAACACAGCGAATTCCAGTTAAAATTGAATTTGAGTCAGATCCTAAAGATTTAGAAGAAGTAAAGCCAGGAATGAACGTAACAGTCGAAGTAAAAAAATAAATATGTTTGCAGGAAAAAAAGGAAGCGTTTTTACACTCGTAGGATTATATATCTTAACCATTCCTTTTTTTAATGGATTGAATGTCACCACTTACGACAATTCTCAAGTTTTAGGACATTTTGGTGCATCGACTACTGTTTTTACCTATTCTATATATATTCCAATTTTTGTCATGCTGGCTTTTATGCCTTTAGGATTAAAATTGGGCAAGCAGATTAAGGTGCGGACAATGATTTTGTCAGCTGCATTTTTATCCATTATATTCAATACTGCTTCCTTATTTGCTCCAAGTATAGAATGGTTTACCTTTTGGCGTTCGCTTTTAGGAATTGTTTCTGTAATTGGAATTTTTGCTTCAATGGTGCCAATTTTATTAAAATACAATCCAGCTTTTAATATGGCATTGCTGTACGGAATTCTGCAATTCATTCAAAAAGGCAGCCAGCATGTTTACCAATATTTAGGAGCACATTTTACTAGTTTTTATAATTGGACATTTGGCATATATTTTCTGAACGTCAATTTTTTAATCTGTATTCTTCTGGCGTGGTATTTTTACAAAGCAGATGTTGCTCCAATGAAAACCAAATTTCAATTTGACTGGCGCGGATGGATTATTATGATTTTATTTTTTACCGTAATTCTCTTTCTATGCGCGGAGGGGCAAAGCAGAAATTGGTTTAACGATCCTAAAATTAATTTAGCCGTAGCTTTATTATTGATTCTAATTGGCATTTACCTAATACATGTACGTTTTACAGATGATCCCATAATTGATCCCGATGTTTATCGTTTTAAAAATGTAATTATTGGAACTTTTTTAATGTTCTATATTGGTGTAATTAACGGAACAGGAAGTGTTGTAACAGGTTATATGACCAATATTTTAGGTTTTGATGCTGTTTCAGGAGCCAGAACACATTTAGCATTATTAATAGGATTATGTATTGCTATTCCTCTATCAACTTATCTTTTGTTTAAGAAAATTTACCTGGCTACTATTTGGATTATGGGATTTGCATGTTACGGATTTTACCATATCATTCTTTTTTTTCGGTTTTATCCCGGAATAGATTCTTCAGATTTTTTTCTTCCTTTAATTTTTAAAGGACTCGGAATTGGTTTTCTTTTCCCAATTTCTCTTCTTTATATTTCCGAAGGAGTTCCTCCAAAACTAAGCGCATCTAGAATGATGAGTGGTATTATTGCCCAAGCGGTTTTTGCAGGTTTATTAGGAAGTGCCATTTTAGCGACTTTTATCTCAGGTTTAAATATACAGCATAAAACAGGTCTTAACCAGCAATTAACAGAATTAAACCAAATGGCACAGAAGCAATTGGCTAATTCTAAAAGAAATTTTCTCTATATGGGATTATCCAAAGCGGAAGCGCAAAAAAAGGCTGAAAAAGCTCTCTCGAACAAAACTTCGCAAGCTTCCATATTATTAGCATATAAGGATATTTATCTTGTCATGTCGGCCGTTTGCTTTTTTCCTGTTTTAATTATTTTAATATTTAAACTTTGGCGAAGACCACTCAGAAGAGTAGATGTAGAACCAATACCAATCTAGCTGTCAATAACTTTAGCTAAAATTGAAATAAGTTTATGAAGACAAGAGTGGAATGATATGTAAAGTTTATTTTAATACAATAGATTTTATCTATAAAATAAAAAATATTTATTATTCAAACCAATGGAATTCTCTTTGTATAGTTTGTAATTTAGTAAAAATAAAAAAAAGCAATTATGGATAATCAATCGAATGACATCAGCAAATGCCCTTTTCATAATGGGAGCATGGATAAGGAAGCAGCAACAGGCACAAAAAATCGTGACTGGTGGCCAAAGCAGCTAAAAGTAAATATCCTGAGACAGAATTCAGCTTTATCAAATCCGATGGATAAGGATTTTAATTATGCTGAAGCATTTAAAACTCTTGATCTTGAGGCGGTAAAAAAAGATTTACATGAACTCATGACTGATTCACAAGATTGGTGGCCTGCAGATTTTGGTCACTATGGAGGTCTTTTTATCCGAATGGCGTGGCATAGCGCTGGAACTTACAGAGTACATGACGGACGCGGTGGAGCAGGAGCAGGACAACAGCGTTTTGCGCCGCTTAACAGCTGGCCAGATAACGTAAGCCTTGATAAAGCCAGAAGATTATTATGGCCGATAAAACAAAAGTATGGTCAAAAAATTTCTTGGGCAGATTTAATGATCTTAACTGGAAATGTTGCTTTGGAATCAATGGGCTTTAAAACATTTGGTTTTGCAGGAGGAAGAGCAGATGTATGGGAGCCAGATGAATCAGTTTATTGGGGTTCTGAAACTACATGGCTTGGAGGTGATGAACGTTATAAAGATGGTTCTGAAGGTGTGCCAAAAGATCATGGAGTTGTATCGTCAGATGATGATGCAGATGGTCATATTCACAGCAGAAATCTAGAAAAACCTCTTGCCGCTGTACAAATGGGGCTTATATATGTAAATCCGGAAGGTCCAGACGGAAATCCAGATCCGATTGCTGCGGCAAAAGATATTAGAGATACTTTTGGACGTATGGCAATGAATGATGAAGAAACAGTAGCATTAATTGCGGGAGGACATACTTTTGGTAAAACTCACGGTGCAGCTTCTTCTGACCACGTTGGTAAAGAACCAGAAGCAGCAGATTTAGGACTTCAAGGTTTTGGATGGAAAAATAGTTTTGGTTCAGGTAAAGGTCCTGATGCCATTACAAGTGGACTAGAAGTAACATGGACAACAACTCCAACACAATGGAGCAATAACTTCTTTGAAAATTTATTTGGTTTTGAATGGGAACTTTCTAAAAGTCCTGCAGGTGCGCACCAATGGGTAGCTAAAAATGCTCCAGAAATTATTCCTGATGCTTTTGATCCTAATAAAAAGCATTTGCCAACAATGCTTACTACTGATTTATCGCTGAGGTTAGATCCAGAATATGAAAAAATAGCACGACGCTTTTTAGAGAATCCAGATCAGTTTGCTGATGCTTTTTCACGTGCATGGTTTAAATTGACACATCGTGATATGGGACCACGTGCACGCTATCTAGGACCAGATGTTCCGCAGGAAGAATTATTGTGGCAGGATCCTATTCCAGAAGTAAATCATAAATTAATAGATGAGAATGATATTGCTCAGCTAAAAGAAAAAATACTAAATACCGGATTAAGCACATCTCAACTGGTTGCAACGGCATGGGCTTCGGCTTCTACTTTTAGGGGATCTGATAAACGTGGTGGTGCAAATGGAGCACGTATAAGACTACAGCCGCAAATTGACTGGGAGGTCAATAACCCAACGCAGCTTAGACAGGTTTTAAACCAATTAGAAACGATACGCGTAGAATTTGACAATGCTCAAATCGATGGAAAAAAAGTTTCACTGGCAGATTTAATAGTTTTAGCAGGTGCTGCAGCAGTAGAAAGAGCGGCGAAAGAGGCAGGAAGTACAGTTGTTGTACCTTTTACCCCAGGTCGTATGGATGCATCATCAGAACAAACAGATGTTGAATCATTTGGATATTTGGAGCCTAAAGTAGATGGTTTTAGAAATTATAGAAAAACTAAATCACCAGTTTCAACAGAAGAACTTCTTATTGATAAAGCAAATTTATTAACCCTTACAGCACCTGAGCTAACAGTACTTTTAGGAGGACTACGCGTGCTGGACATCAATACAGATGGTTCAAAAAATGGTGTATTTACACATCGTCCGGGAAAATTGACGAATGACTTCTTCATAAATCTGCTTGATATGAATACACAATGGCAGGCTGTTTCCAATGATAAAGAGCTGTACGCAGGAAACGATCGCGCAACAGGTCAGCCAAAATGGATTGGTACACGTGCAGATCTTGTTTTTGGTTCTAATTCAGAATTAAGAGCTGTAGCAGAAGTGTATGCAAGTACAGATGCACAAGAAAAATTTGTAAACGATTTTGTTGTAACATGGAATAAAGTAATGAATCTAGATAGATTCGATTTAGTTTAAAACAAAAATTAATTTTACAATTGCCCCCAAAAAGTTTGCTGCTTATTGGGGGCATTTTTTTATAAAAAAAATTAAACAGCTATGATTTAACCTTCCGTGCGCTTAGAGTCTTTAATTTTTTGTTAAGCACTTTTTTATCATTCAAACCTCAAAAAAAGCTTTTTTATAAGAGAAGGATTATTATAAAAGAGAGACCATTCTATTTTTTACTTCAAATACTTCATAACCTTATTTTACAGGTAACTTTAGTTTCAAATGTTAATAATATGTTTCGTTTTAAGACCGTTTTATTAATGTAAACGTAACCTTTTCGACCTACCCTCATCTTTAATTTTGAAGACATATAAAAAGAACCTAATACTTTGTATATGTCATTTTTAAAACAACAAGAACATTATCAACACGAAATCAGAAGAAATGCTGCAGACTGCATTTTTCATTTGATTATTCATGCCAAAATAATGTACAATGTATAAGAAGTTTACAGACGAAGAACTTGTCGAACTATTAAGAAACGGCAAAGACAAAGCTTTTGATGAACTCTATTTTAGATATCGAGACATACTTGTTCGATTTGTATACCTCAGAATGAAATCGGTAGCAATATCAGAAGAAATTGTTCAGGAAGTTTTTACTAGTATCTGGGAACGACGCAAGACAATTGTCATTCAAAAAAGTTTTGCGGCTTATATCTACACTTCGGTTCGTTATATGACATTAGATTATATAAAATCTCATACAGTTGCAGACCAATATGTACAAGAAGTTTTGGATAGAAATACTGTTTCGTACGGCAGTCATAATGCAACAGAAGATTCTATTTATTACGATGAACTGCAAAAAGCAGTTGATAAGGCAGCAATGTTACTTCCTAAAAAATCAAAAGAAGTTTTTATTCTAAGCAGAGTAAAACATTATACCAATAAAGAAATCGCTGAGGAACTGAATGTTTCAATAGAAACGGTAAAGTATCATATTACTTATGCGCTCAAATTTATGCGCACTTATTTGGGCGAGTTCAATTAAAAGTGAAATCAAAATTAAGACTTCATTTTTTTCTTAACAGAAGCGTAACCTTACGCGCCTACCGAAAATTACAATTCCAAAGACATATTATTAAAGACATAAAGAAATTATAATGCCTGATAAATTAAGACAAGAAATAAAACATTTTTTAGAAGGAAAGTATTCTCCAAAAGGACAAGAAATGTGGAATAAATGGTACGATCGTACTGATGATTTTTTTGAAAACATGGAAATGATACAGTCAGATCGTTCGAAACTAAAAAAAGAGTTACGTCAAATTAAGAAAACCAATAATGTTATTGCTCTTCAATATAAAAACTGGGCGGTTGCTGCCTCTTTGGTTTTTCTAATCGGATTATCAGTGTTTTTTTATCAGTCATCACATTCAATTGAAAACACACAATTAGCGGTAAAACTTGGCGAACATGCTCAAATAAAATTGAGTGACGGAACGCAGATATGGCTGAATGCCGGAAGTGTTTTAAAATATCCAAAAGAATTTAAAGGAGATACAAGAGAAGTATATCTCTCTGGTGAAGCTTTTTTTGATGTAGCCAAAGACAAAAAACATCCTTTTATCATTCACACCAATAAAATGGATACCAAAGTTCTCGGAACCAGTTTTAATGTACAGGCATATCCAGACCAAACAACCCAGGAAGTTTCAGTTTTAACTGGAAGAGTGAACGTGAAATCTACCGTTACAGAAGAGAATGTGTATGTAACTCCTGGCCAAAAAGTGGTATTTAAATCACACAACAATAAGCTTCAGGCTTTTAAAGATATTCCAGTGAATACAATTTCACTATGGCGAAAAAATATTATGGTTTTTGAAGATACGCCTCTGCCCGAAGTGGTTGCCACAATTAACCGCAATTATAATGTGGCTATCGAAATCAAAAATCAAAAATTAAATGCTTTAAAGATAAGCGCCTATTTTAAAGAACTGCCTGCCGATCAAGTAATTGGGTTGGTGTGTAATATCATCAATGCCGATTATAAAATGGATTCGGGTATTTATAAAATAGAGTAATTCTTCAGCACATTAAAAATAAACTACGTAGCATCCTAAATAAACAAAAACAATCAACTAAATCTAAAAATTATGAATGAAAAACAAATGCGGTATGCCGTAAATTGTCAGAGCTTAAAGACAATAGGAACAAAATTATTCCTGTTTATGGCTTTGTTTTTTGCGACGCTGACAGTAAACGCCGGGAATGTTGACATTAACAAAAGAGTAACTTTAAAAGTTGAAAATGAAAGTATAAAAAAAATTTTTCAAAAAATTGAAAATCAGGTCGATGTGCATTTTATGTACGAAAGCAGCCAAGTCAATACCAATCAAAAATTAAGTTTAAAATTGAGTAATGTAACGCTGGAACAAGCGTTGGACAGAATTTGCGGTGCAGCACTTCGATATGAAATTGTGAGCAATAATATCGTTATCAAAAAAAATCAAAAAGTAGCAGCGACAGATCAGAATAAAATAATTGTTTCAGGAACTGTTTTTGGAGGCGATGATAATATGCCGTTACCAGGAGTTGGAATCAAAGACAAAGGTTCTGATGCAGCTGCAGCTACAGATTTTGACGGAACGTTTAAAATGGAAATCAATGCAGCAGAAGCTACTCTTGTTTTTTCATACGTTGGTTATATTACACAAGAAGTAAAAGTTACCAGCACACAAACCATTACAGTAAAACTGGCAGCTGATGTAAAACAACTTCAGGAAGTGGTTGTTATGGGTTACGGAAGTGTAAAAAAGAACGAAGTTCTTGGCGCTGTAGGTTCTGTTTCTATGAAAGAAACTTCTAGCAGAACGTATAACAATGCTGCTGAATTACTGCAGGGAACGGTTGCTGGTGTTACGGTTATTAACGATGGAGGTGATCCAACATCTTCACCAACAATCAATATTCGTGGCATCGGATCTTTAAATGCTGAGACTCCGTTAATTGTTTTAGACGGAATTATTTATAGTGGTTCATTAAATACTTTAAATCCAAATGATATTGCTTCGATAAGTGTTTTAAAAGATGCGGCTTCTGCTGCAATTTATGGTGCGAGAGCTTCTGGAGGGGTAATTTTAATTACTTCTAAAAAAGGAATTTCAGATCGTATCAATGTAAATGTAAACTATCAGGGAGGGTTTCAAAATGTAGCGAAAAAATTAGAGGTTCTAAACGCTGCAGAATATGCTGATGCTATGAATCTGGCAAGAGATAACGCTGGATTACCAAGAATTCCTGCTTTTGACACTGCATTTGAACCAACAGCAAGAACTACAAAAACAAACTGGATGGATGAAATTTTCCGTACAGGAGAAATTCAAGATCTGTCTCTTTCTGTAAATGGAAAAACAGAAAAATCTAATTTCTTTCTTTCTGGAAGTTATAGAAAAAACGAAGGTATTTTGTTAAACACATACGGAGAACGTTATACAGTAAGAGCAAATTCATCTTTTAAATTGGCCGATAATTTCACAATTGGGGAAAATCTTTCATATTCCTTAACTGATGGTCAGACTGCTAATACTTCAAGTTCGTATACAGGAGCAATTCAAGCAGCGATTTTGTATCCGCCAAACGCGACGATTTACAGAGAAGATGGTTCTGGCCAATTTGGCGGTGTTCCTGAAAAATATATTGGCTCTTACGGAGACGTTATCAATCCAGTGGCATATTTAAAAAGATTAGATAACAAAAATCCAATTTCTACCATTTTGATCAATCCTTATGCAGAATGGGAAATTGTTCCAGGGTTAAAAGTAAAATCAAACTGGGGATATACCAGAATTCAGGATAATGCAACAGATTTCACAGTAAAAGTTACTGAGCCAGGAAAAATATTTGATTTCAATAGACTGACTCTAAAAAATATGACAATTACCGATTTATTGAGTGAGCAGACTATTTCTTATGAAAAATCATTCGGAAAACACAACCTTAAAGCTTTAGCCGGATATACGTATCAAGAAACTAAAAGAGATTTCTATACAGTTGAAGGAACTGGATTTGACAACGAAGATCCATCACAGCGCTATTTATTAAATGCAAAATTAATTCAACAGACAGGGGCAGGTTTATCAGATGAAATCATTTCTTCTTATGTAGGAAGATTAAATTATGACTTCAATCAAAAATATTTATTCTCAGGAATTGTGCGTCGTGACGGAACTTCAAAACTTTTGCAAGACAACCGCTGGAAAGTATATCCTTCTGTTTCTGCAGGTTGGTTAATTTCTGAAGAAAGTTTTATGAAAGGTCTTGAACCAATTGTAAGCAATTTAAAATTACGTGCAAGCTGGGGACAGATTGGAAATTTAGGAAACCTTGGACCATATCAGTTTAGTGTGCCATTATCACAAACTCAAGCTTTAATTGGAGCAACTCCATCTATTAATTATGGTTATGCAGAAAGCGAATTATCAAACCCTAATTTAAAATGGGAAAGCTCTGAGCAGACTAATATTGGTTTAGATTTTACAATGCTAAATAATAGTTTAGTTGGATCTGTCGATGCTTATGTGAAAAAAAATAAAGACATGCTGGTTCGTGACCAATTACCTGGTGTTTCTGGAACGCCGCAAGGAAGAATTGTAAACTCTGGAGATGTTGAAAATAAAGGTATTGAGGTTAGTTTAACGTATCAAAAAACAAAAGGCGAATTTAAGTTTGACGTTACAGCAAACGCTGGATTCTTAACCAATAAAATTGTTTCTATTAAAGACGATTTGACTTCGCTTGAACCCTTAAACTTAAGCAGAGTTCGTAGTTTACCTTTAGCAAATATCTATCAAGTTGGAAGTCCTGTTGGTGCTTTCTACGGATATGAAACAGACGGATTATTTCAAAGTGATGCAGAAGCAAAAGCGTATGTAAACAAAAATGGTGTGGCCTATCAGCCAAATGCTGTTGCGGGAGATATTAGATTTAAAGATGAAAACGGCGATGGTGTTATCAATAACAGCGATAGAGTAGTATTAGGAAGTCCTTTTCCAAAAACAACTTACAGTTTGAATGCTAATTTTAGGTACAAAGGATTCGATATGAATATCTTTTTTAACGGTGCTGCCGGAAATAGTGTTTTCAACGCTGTAAAACATACAGGTTTAAATGCTTCTTTCCCAGGATATAACTTATTGGCAGAGTCTAAAGATGCTTGGTCTCCAACCAATACAAACACCAATGTTCCGGTTCTATCTTCAACAGACAACAATAATAACTTCGGACGTATCTCTGATCTTTATATCGAAGATGCTTCTTTCTTGAGATTGAAAAACGTGTCGATTGGTTATACCGTAAAAGAAAGCTGGCTGAACGGAAAAGCAAAACTTAGATTCTTTATTTCTGGACAGAACTTATTTACAATTACTAAATATTCTGGAATGGATCCTGAAGTTGGTCTTAAAAACTTCGGAATGGATTTAGGTAAATATCCACTTTCACGTATTTACATGACAGGTGTTAATGCAACTTTTTAAAAAATAAAAAACAATTAAAATGAAAAAAATAAGTCTTTTATTATTGAGTTTTGTGCTTTTAATGGGCACTTCGGCTTGTGAAAGTGAACTTGATGTTGTACCACAGGGAGCTCCTTCAAGCGGAAATTTCTGGAAAACTCCAGCAGATGCAAAAGCAGGAGTAAACGCAATATATGCTTTATATTCTGATGATAATATGTATGGCCGTGGTTTTTTCTGGCTGAATAATGCAAGTGATGATATCGGAACAAAACCAAGACAAAACGCAGAGCGTATCAAAAATTTTATTGTTGACGGAGCAGAATCGGATACAAAAGATATTTGGAGAATTCACTATGAAATTATGAAACGCTGTAACGATGTAATTCGTAATGTGCCAAATATTCCTTTGGATGAAAGTACAAGAAACGGAATGCTGGGAGAAGCTTATTTTAATCATGCCGTAATGCATTTAGAATTAGCATACCATTATGGAGACGATCGTGCAGGAATTCCAATTCAGGACAGAGAAAACCCAACAAATGTGTATGTGCCTCGTGCTAAAAATGTTGCAGAAAACTACGCTTACATTGCTGCAGATTTAATTAAAGCGGCCGATTTATTACCTTACTTTGACCAGCTTACACCAGACAATTACGGACGCGCTCACAAAACTGCTGCATGGGCTTATTTAGTTCGTACGTATTTGTATGCAAAAGATTGGGACAACGCTATAAAATATGCCAACATGATTGTGGCAAGCGGAAAACACAAATTATTAGACAATTTTGAGGATGTATTTAAAATTAGCAATAACTGGTCATCAGAATATATTTGGTCTGTTACTTCAAGTGCAGAAAATACTTCTTTAGGATCTATTTTTCCTGGAGTTTGTTTAGAAGATAAAGGATGGGGAGTTTACAACGGATGGGGAAATTTCTATCCAACAAAAGAATTGTTTGATACTTATGTTCCAAACGATAAAAGACGCAGTGCTACGATTTTACAAAAAGGAGATAAATTCATGTATTTTGGAGAATTGGTAACTTTTAATGAAGGAAATCACGTAGTAAGTTCAAGTAACAGAACCGGTTATCAGTTTAAAAAATACATGGAGCCATTTAGTTATCCAAAAACAACATCTGGCGGAGTTGATATTCGTTACGTAAATGCAAACGGGGACAAACCTTCGACAGCTTTAAACGTACCTCTTTTACGTTATGCAGACGTAATTTTGATGTTAGCGGAAGCGAAATTAATGAAAGGGCAGAATGCAGATACAGAAATCAATATGATTCGCCACCGCGCAGGTCTTACAGATCTTTCTGGAGCTACTTTAATTGATTTAAAAAGAGAAAGACGCTGCGAGTTAGCAGGTGAGTGGACAGACCGTCACTTTGATTTAGTGCGTTGGGGAGATGCAAAAGAAACATATGCCAAACCATTGCACCATTATGATGGAAGTGTAATTTATCCAGCTCGTAATTTTAATCCAGCTATACACCATGTTTGGCCAATACCGCCAGATGAAATCGCAGTAAGCAAAGGAGCTTTGACTCAAAACCAAGGCTGGTAATCAATAATTTCATTGTGTTTTTTTAGTTTTTTTACGCTGCAGTTTTTTTTGTCGGGAGGCTGCGGCCGTAAAAAATTAATAAAACCATTTTTTATTTTCATACAATTCAAAAAGTAACCTACAACTTTTTGTTATTTAATTTATTTTCGATGAAAAAAATAATCACCCTTTTTTGCCTTCAGTTTTTCCTTTTCGCACAGGCGCAGGAATACAGTTCTTCTAATATTCATTCTCATAATGATTACGAGAGTAAATTACCATTTTATGGCGCTTATTCTAATGAAACCGGTGTTATTGAAGCCGATGTTTTTTTGGTGAATAACGAATTGTTTGTAGCCCACACTTCAAAAGAAATTGTCGCTCACAACACGCTTAAAAGCATGTATTTGGAACCGCTTTCTTCTAAATTAAAAACTTTAGAAGGAAAAGCGTACCCAAGCGGCAAACCTTTAATTTTAATGATTGATATTAAGTCTGATGCCGATTCGACTTTGAAAGTTATTGCACAGCAGTTAAAGACTTTTCCAGATATTATTTCGAATAAAAATATAAAAGTGGTCATTTCTGGCAATAGACCTTTACCTTCAAAATGGAATGAATATCCAGATTTTATTTATTTTGACGGAAGATTAAACGAAAATTACACGCCAGATCAATTAGCGCGTGTAGAAATGATCAGCGAAGATTTAAAAGAAATCACCGTTTGGAACGGAAAAGGAGTTCTAACGCAGGCAGATTCTGAAAAAATTCAAGCTATTATCAAGAAAGTTCACGATCAAAATAAAAAAGTAAGATTCTGGGCAACGCAGGACAACGTAAATACTTATATGACTTTGATGAATTTAAAAGTTGATTTTATCGGAACAGATAAAGTTACTGAGCTGACGCAGTTCATTAATAGCATTAAAACGACATTTTACCAAAACACAGAATTTCATCAAGCTTACGTTCCTAAAAATGCATTTAAAAGTAAACGTCCTAAAAACGTTATTCTTTTAATTGGCGACGGAATGGGATTAACTCAAATATATTCTAGTTACACCGCAAACAAAGGACAATTGAGTTTGTTTAACATTCCAACTCAAGGATTTTCTATCACCAAAGCTTCAGATAGTTACATTACAGATTCTGCTGCTGGAGCAACTGCAATGGCAACTGGACATAAAACCAATAATCGTTTTATTAGTGTTGACGAACAAGGAAAACCGTTGGAATTGATTACACAGCAATTGATTAAGAAAAACTATAAAACGGCAATTATTTCAGCAGGAAATATTACAGATGCTACGCCGGCGGCTTTTTATGCACATCAGCCGGAAAGAAGTTTGAGCGAACCAATCGCAAATGATTTCCTGGCAAATCCTTCTGATATTTTAATTGGCGGAGGTCAAAATGAATTTAAATCCAGAAAAGACGGTAAAGATTTGTCTAAAGTTTTAATCGAAAAAGGATATACATTTTCAGATAGTTTTGCCAGTTTAGATACCATCAAAAACAATCGATTTGTAGTTTTAGAAGATAAAGCTGTTGTTTCTATGAAAAATGGGAGAGGAGATTTTCTAACTAAATCTTTAGCGAAAGCAACAAGCACTTTTTCAAAAACTAAAAATCCATTTTTTATCATGGCAGAAGGTGCGCAGATTGATTACGGCGGGCACCAAAATAATGTTGAATATGTTGTTCGTGAAATGCTGGATTTTGATAAATTAGTTGGACAAGCAATGGAATTTGTAGATAAAAATCCAGAAACTTTATTAGTCGTAACCGCAGATCACGAGACAGGTGGATTATCATTGATTGATGGAAGTATCGAGAAAGGTTACGTTCACGGAAGTTTCAGCACAAATGATCATACCGCAGTTCCAGTTCCAGTTTTTGCTTATGGACCAGGAGCAGATAAATTTATGGGAGTTTATCAAAACACATCGATTTATCATAAGATAATGGAATTACTTTCTGCTAAATAAGATTTTTTTATTGAGATATAAAAGGGCGGTTGATTTTCTTCAAACGCCCTTTTTTAATGAATGACCGAACAAAAAAGGCTGCCCAGAGAGGACAACCTTTAATGACTAATAAAATAAAAATGTATCCTAAAGTTTTACTTTCCTGATTCGATTTCAGGGCTCATAATAACTTCGACACTGCTAGAACTATCCAAAACGTGCTTACTAAACTGCTGAATAGTTTTTTGATTAATTTTAGAAATTAAATTTTTATATTCCTCATCCGTCGAAAACGGAATCTGATTTAATGTGCTGTTATAAATTGTTGTATTCCAGAAAGAATTGGTTTTAAGCGATTCTTCTCGGTTTTTTAACAAAGCTTTTTTAATACCTTCCAAATCATTTGCATTGACTGGATTTGATTTTAAGTCGTTTATTTCTTTCCAGACAATCTGCATTAATTTTTCCTGTTTGTCAGGATTACAGTCAAAAGTGAGAGCCAGACTGAAAGTTGGTTTAGGAATCAATTCCAGATTTCCTCCAACGTTTACACCGTAACTGCCGCCTTCTTCTTCACGAATGGTCTGCAAGAATCGTTTTGATAACAGTTCTCCGATGATATACATTGTCAAGGCATTTTCTTTACTGTATTCTGTTTTTCCGGTTAAGTTTAAATAAACGGTTGCTTTTGCAACTTCCATAGGACGTTTGAAATGAACTTGGGTCTTTCCTTTTTTAGGCTCAATATTATGGTCCACATAATTTTCCTTTAAGGCTGGATTGGAGTTGATATTTCCGATGTATTTCTGAATTAATCCTAATGCGGAATCTGGAATGTTTCCAACAAAAATAAAAGTAAAATCACCGGCATTTTTAATTCTGTCACGGTAAATGTTTTCGGCTTTTTTCAGATCAATAGATTCAAGAAATTTTTCATTGAAAATAAAAGTACGGGCATTATGATTTGAATTTGCTAAATCAATAGAATCTTTAAAGACACTTTCATTATCTTTTTTAATAGTTTCCAGTCGGTTTTTATATTGGTCTTTTAGGATATTGAAAATATTTGGATCAAAACGCGGCGACTCAAAAGAAAGATAAACCATTTGCAGCATAGTTTCGAAATCGGCTTTATTTGAACTTCCTTGGAATCCCTGTGTATTTTGACCAATAAACGGTGCGGCCTGCGCAACTTTTCCGGTCAGTTTTTCTTTTAGACCAATATTATCAAAATTACCCAGACCTGAAGATCTTGCAATTGTTGTTGCAATTTCAGCAGAAGCGAGATCTTCTGTCTTAATTAAAGATTTACCTCCTTTTGAAAATGCCGAGAAAATAATCTGATCTTGTGAATAGTTTGTTGGAAGTACAATTATTTTAGCTTCATTTTCTAAAATATAACCTTTTGCGTCCTTAACTCCAGCTATTTCAAATGTTTTTTTAATTGCAGCAGGTTTTAGTTCCTTATCAATTAACGGCGCGTTGTTTTCTTTTTTAGTGTAAGGTTCCAAAGTCATGTTTTCGACTTTTTTCATTACGCTTACAACAGCTTCTTTTGTTGGGAAATCATTTTTATCCTGATCTGAACCAGTAACTAAAACCACTTGGTTTGTTGGTTTTTGAATGGTTTTCGCATAAGCATTCAATTCCTCTAAAGAGATACTTTTTATAATCCCAACAATTAATTTATAATCATCTTCAGGGGAAAGGAATGGCTTAGCTTTTAAGAAATAATTGGTCAGTTTATCTGCCCAGCTGTCGTTGTCAACTTTATCTTTATTGTTTATAAAATCATCATAAGAGCTTATGAAAATCTTTTTAGTTCGATCTAATTCTATTTGAGAAACACCAAAACGCTTTAGGCGCTCTGTCTCTGTATAAGCTTCTTCAAATGCCTGGATTATTTTTCCTTTTTTGGCTAAAGCCGAAATATTAAACGATGTATTTAATCTTGAAATAGGTTCAAAATAGGTTTTTAAGTTTAAAGCACCACTTTGATTTTTTAAAAGCAATTCTTTGAAACGATTATTTAAAATGCTGGTATAAAATGAGTTCATTACGTTTTTACGCGTAACGATGCTGTCTTTTAATAAAGGCTCGTCTAAGACATATTGAAGTGTAATGGAAGAAGAAGATGCTTCTTTGTCTGACGCCGTGCCAAAATACAATTCATCGTGTTTTGGAATATTAAAGTAGGGGCGGGGAACTGCTTTTTTTGCCAGTGGAATTCCTGAAAAAAATGTCTTCACTTTTTGTTCCATTGCTTTTACATCAATATCACCAACAATGATTACAGCTTGTAAATCTGGGCGGTACCATTTTTTATAATAGTTTCTCAGTTCAGGATATTTGAAATTGTTGATGATATTTAAATCGCCAATAACATCTCTTTTACTGTATTGCGAACCTTTGTATAAAACGGGATCTGTCTGCATTTTTAAACGAAAATCACTTGTTCTTCTGGTTCTCCATTCTTCTCTGATTACACCTCTTTCAGCATCGATTTCGGCATCAGTTAAAGACAGCGATCCTGACCAGTCATGCAGCACCCAAAGTGTAGAATCGATTAGTTTTTCGTTGCTGACAGGAACTGTGCTGATATTATACACTGTTTCATCCTGAGCAGTATAAGCGTTGATGTCTTTACCAAAACTTACTCCGTTCTTCTCTAACATTTTAATGATCCCTTTTCCTTTAAAATGTTCTGTTCCGTTAAATGCCATGTGTTCCAGAAAATGCGCCAATCCGTTTTGATTGTCGTCTTCTAGAATGGCACCTACATTTTGAACAAAGTAAAAACTGGCTCTGTCTTTTGGTTCTTCGTTGTGGAGAATATAATATGTCAGCCCATTTTTTAATTTTCCGGTTGTCACATTTTTATCCAGCGGAATGTTGGTTTTGAATTGGGAAAATGCGCCTTGAAAAGACAAGGCGAGAATACCAATGATGATATTTTTTTTAGTGTTCATTTTGATATTTTTTATCTTCTGTTTCTTCTAATCAGTATGAAAGCAGCACTGAGTATAATCAATAAAGGAAACAGTGCAATAAATACAATTTTACTCATGAAAACCTGATTGGCATTTACCGTTATTTTTTTATCGATATTTTCAGGTCGAGTAGTGTCTATAGGAAATTCATAATTGGTAAACCAGCTGAAGATATCAGTAAAAAACTGAAATGTTCCTGATCCGCCTCGGCTTAATTCGGCATTACCCATAAAATCGGCATCTCCTGCCACAATTATTTTTTGTGATTTACCATTTACATTTCTGGTTAAAGCTACAGCAAGCGGAACAGCAGTTACAGCAGGTTGTTTTTTCAAATCTTCAGGAATTGAAGTAATTCCAGTCTTTGCTTCCCAAGCCGGCTGTGTGTTGGTTTTTAAAAGCGGTGTCACTTTAAAACCAACGTCTTTTACCATTTTAATCCCACTGCTTCCTAAAAACGGAATTGGATTGTTGTCTTTGTTTTTAGTTAATTTGATTACAGTCGAATCAATATTTTTTGAAACTTCAGTAACTAAATAATCTGGCGAATTAGTTTCACTTTCTTGAACTAGAGCTTGTTTGGTAAAACTTAAACCTAACTTATCTGTTACAGCAGCCAAAGCAGAATTTGTTTCAGGTTCAGCCAAAAGCATTACATTTTTTCCCTGATCGATGTATTTATTGATGCGGTCTACAGCACCTTGGCTCAATTGCGTTTTCGGATCGGCAATGATTAAAATTGTGGTTTGTTCTGGAATATTCTGCGCATTAATATCTACAGAAGAAACATCAAATCCTTGATTGATAAGTGAATATCTGAAAGTGATTTCATTAAAACCAGTTTTGTAATTTTTATCTCCAATTTTATCAACGCTTCTTTCCATGTTGCCGGTTGCAAAAACGATTTTAGGAGCAGGAACAACTAGACGTTTTAAAGAGGCAGAGATTTCTTTTTCCATAGGAACCTTAAACATATCGTCATACATTCTTAAGAATGTTTTCTTACCGTTATATTCCACAGTTCGTACAACTCTGTTCTGCTCAGGTTTTAAATCTACAACCTTTTTAATCTCTTCTGGAGAATAAAGTTTTTTTAGCTTTAAATCCTGTGTTTCGATCATTTTCTGCGCAAGCTCTTTGTCGTTTAATCCAGGGTTTTGAGCATATAGAGCTTCATTGTTTGAAGTATCATAATAATACACATATTCCATTTCCATCTGTGGTATAAAACGGGTGTATTTTTCAAAGCTTGCTATATCTGAATTTTGAGAGTAAGGCATAGCCATATAATAGTTGATGTCTAGTAAGTTTACATAAGTGGTTAACTTTATAGGGCCGTCTATTTTTTTGACAATATCTAAACTGGTTTTTGTTAATGTTCTGTCTTTTGTACGCGTCATATCTTGATACAGCGTAAGAGAAGCTCTGGAAGTAATATAGCCAAATGATAAAACAATTGTGACTAGTAAAGTATATTTTAAAACTCTTTTTGAGATTGTTTGTGCGTCTCTTCCTGTCTGTAGTTTATAGATGCTCAACACGATAAAAAGACTGCTTACCAAAACAAAGTAGATTACATCTTTACTGATGATAAGACCTTCCAGCATTTCATTTGCACGGCCGGAGATAGAAAGGAAATAGGTGATGTCTTTTACAACTTCAACATCCTGCCAAAGTTTGCCGATGAAATTTAAACCTGCCAAAACTACCAAAGTACTGATCGCAGCCACAACCTGATAAGAAGTGAGGCAAGACATAAAAAGCCCGATTGCGGCATATGTACAAACCAATAAATACAAACCAATAAGACCTGATACGGCAAATTTTAAATCTAAATTTTCAATAGAGAAGTACGCAATACCAACCTGTAATCCTAATATCACAATGAATAAAAGACAGTAAGCAGCTATAGCTAAATATTTACCAAGTACAATATCTTTAATTTTAATTGGCGAAGAAAGTAACAGTTTGATCGAACCGCTGTTAATTTCGCGACTTACTAGTCCCATTGTTAAAAGCGGCACATACAAGTATAAATAATTCTGCATTTCTGTATATAAACCATTGAAGCCCGAAAATGTAATCTGAGTTAAGTTGCCAAGACCCTCTCCAATTTTTTGTGCTTTTTCAAAACGTTCAATAGAGTTGAAAAATTTCCAGCTGGACTGGATTGAAAATATTACTAAAACAACCCATGCGACAGGTGAGTAAAACATAGTGTTGAGCTCTGTTTTAGCAATTCTATATATTGTTTTCATTTGTTTGTTTTTTAAGAAGGAATAGAATTTTTAGAAGGCGCTTTTTTAGATAACTGCGCAAAAATTTCATCAAGGGAAACTTTTTCGAATTGAATCTCACGTAATTTCCAATTGTTATGAACACTTAACGAAATGATTTTTTCGGCAACTTCCTGAGTTCCGTCAAATGTTATCTGCACTTTTTTAGGAGAAAGAAAAACAGCATCTGTCACTTCTGGAATAGCTGTTAAAGATTCGACTTGCGGTGGATTTTCAAAACTAGCTGTCAATTTATCTGCTTCGATGTAGTTATTGAAGGCATCAAGCGTATCGGCAAAAACCATATGTCCGTTTTCAATCATCCTGATATCCTTGCAGGTTGCCTGAACTTCGGATAAAATATGAGAAGAGAAAATAACGGCTTTATCTTTTGATATTTTTTTGATTAATTTTCTAACTTCTAAAATCTGGTTAGGATCAAGTCCGTTTGTTGGTTCATCTAAAACTACTAATTTAGGTTCGTGAATAATAGCTTGAGCAATACCTACACGTTGTCTGTAACCTCCGGATAAGTTTCGAATTAATCGGTGGCTGAAATGTGAAATACCGCATTGTTCCTTGGCTTTCTCTAAAGCATTTTTTAAATCTTCTTTTTTTACATGACGCAGTTCCGCACAGTGAATTAGATATTCATCTACCGTTAGATCTAAGTGCAAAGGAGGTGTCTGTGGTAAAAAACCAATTAATTTTTTGGCTTCAACCGGGTTTTCCTTTAGATTAATTCCATCAATAAAAATATTGCCGCTGGTTTGGTTTAGCACGCCGCAAAGAATATTCATTGTAGTTGATTTTCCAGCTCCATTAGATCCTAAAAGGCCTAAAATTCTATTTTCTTTAATTTCAAAACTAATATTTTGTATTGCCCAATCCTTACTGTATTGATGCGACAAATCCTCAACTCTTACAATTGTTGTTTCCATAGTGTTTTTAAAATCGCAAGAATGTATTTTTGTTGAAAGTACATTCTTGCGTTATTTTTAATTTTTTAGTATCCTGTATTTTGGATTAAAAAGGGATTAGAACGAATAGCAGGTTCTGGTATTGGATATAAATTATCTGTAGTTTTCCATATTTTATCAGATAAAACAGAGAGGGTTTCATCTAGTTTGCCAGTTCTTTTAAGGTCCAGCCATCGATGTCCGTTTTCTGCAAAGAACTCGCGTTGTCTTTCAAGAGCAATTAAGTCTAGCAACTGATTTACATCTGTTAAGGTCGTATCATTTAATAAGGCTCTATTTCTAAGAACATTAATATCATGCTGGGCACCTATAATATCATTTGATCTTACTCTGGCTTCGGCTCTAATTAAATACAGCTCTGCTAATCTTAATACAGTAGAGCGTTCTACAGGAGAATCACCAAATCCGTTGTGATATTTATAAGGTGCGATACCTAATAATACGCCGGCTCCATTTGTAATATCAATTGTCCAATTTGTTTTTCTGGCGTCACCAGTTTCAAAGAGCGAATTGCCTTTTCTCAGCAAAAAAGTACCACCGGTTGTGAATACAGAAGATCCTTCGTATGTGTAATCAACATTAAAATAAGGTATCTGTAATATAGCTTCATCATTGTCTGCAATAAACGGACTGTTATCATCTCCCAGATCAGTAATTATTTTGTAAGTTCCTGTCTGGTTTATTACTGTAGAGGCATGAGCAGCGGCTTCAGTCCATCTTCCTAAATAAAGATTTACCCTTGCCAATAAAGTTTCTGCAGCCCATTTTGTAGCTCTAATTCTTTCTTGGTCATAATCTTTGTAATCCGTTGGAAGATCTTTTGACGCATCTGTTAAATCAAGCAAAATTTGTGCATAAACAGTTTCTTGCGGAGATTGCGGCAACAGTGCAGATACATCTACATTTGTAGTCAGTACTAAAGGCACATTTCCCCAAAGATTAGTCAGATAAAAATAACAATACGCTCGTAAAAATTTTGCTTCTGCAATCCATCGCTTGCTTTTCACATCATTAAGAGAAGTACTTTTAGAGATTCCTTCAATTACGTTATTTGCGTTATAGATAGTTTTATATAATTCGCCCCAATTACCATTTATAGTTCCGTCGGTTTCTGGGATTTCATTAGAACTGTAAACATTGGCAATACCAGCTGCTGGCACCAATTCATCAGCAGTTTCTCCAAGAATAGAATGCACTCTGTTATAATAAAAATCTGTAACCATACTTTGATAGATTCCGTTTACAGCGGCTTCAGCAGTTGCTTCTGTAGAGTACACATTTTCTGATGATAATTGATTACTAGGGATATCAACATCAAGAGCATCGTCACAGCTCGTAATTCCTAGCAAAAGAAAAAATGAAAATATATAGGTATATTTATTTGAAATATTTTTCATGATTTTGAGATTTAAAATGTAAACTGAGTTCCAAAAGTTATAGTACGTAATGGCGGAAGTGCCAATCCCTGTGTTTCAGGATCAAGACCTTTATACTTAGTAAATGTTACTAAGTTTTGTCCTTGAATCGAAAGTCGGATACTCTGCAAATATTTCTTTGTTGCCTCATCTAAAGGAATTTGGTAAGAAGCACTTACATTTTTAAGTTTTATATACGATGCATCTACAATTGAGGCATTTGATCCCATATAATCATAGAAACTATCTTGAAAACCTGAACTTAAAACATTTCCCTGCGCTAAATAATGATTATACTCATCCACTTGAAAATTTGCAGTGCTGTAAGGATAACCTGGTTGTGCCCCGGTGTCCGTCATTAAAGTTGTACCATCCTGTTTTACAAATTGAAATAAAAAATCAAGAGTAAAAGCCTTATAGCTAATCGTATTGGAGATACCGCCATAATATTGCGGATAAGTTGGTCCATAATATTTTCTGTCTCCTCTGCCGGTTTCTGCAAATCCGCTGGAGATTCTGCCGTCTCCATTTTTATCTTCAAATTGAGCAATTCCATCTGCATCAACACCTGTAAAGTTGTATAAATATCTGCCGCCTAAAGGTTTTCCAACAACATATTGAGAATAGTAGCTGGTAAACTCTATTCCAGAAAATGATACTAATTTGTTAGAATTGGTTGAAATATTAAAAGAAGTTGACCAGTTTAAATTTTTAGTATGAATATTTGTTGTACCAAGGGTAAATTCCCACCCTTTATTTTCAACTTCAGCCGGTAAATTTGCCGTATAAGTTGTAAAACCTGCCTGTGCACTAAGGGTATAGTTTACCAATTGGTTACTCGAAGTATTTTTATAATAAGCTGCCGTAAAAGAAATGCGGTCGTTTAGGAAACTTAAATCAAGTGCCGCTTCAAATTTCTTTGTTAATCCCCATCTAATGTTAGGGTTTGCAATTCTAGCTGCTGTCATAGAGGCATTTCCGCTTCCATATGTACGAGTGTCAAAAGTATCAGCATATTGGTAATCTCCAATAGCATCGCTTCCAATTTCACCATAACTAGAGCGTAGTTTTCCAAAGCTTAACCATGAAAGATTGTTTAAGAATTTTTCCTGTGTAAATACCCAGGCTGCACCAACAGAACCAAAATTTCCAAAACGATTATTCGCTCCAAAACGGGATGAGCCATCTCTTCTAAAGTTAACATTTAGTATATACCTGTTTTGAATATTATAGTTTAATCTGCTGAAAAGAGAAATGTACTTATATTCAACACTTCCATTGTTGGCAGTAATGCTTTCTGCAGTTCCTAAGTTACCAATTAAATTATCTGAGCTGTAACCATTTGAATTCACATAAGAAGGCATCTCTGATTTTCTATTCTGCAATGAACCTCCAACAAGTGCTGTTAAGTTTCCTTTCCATAATTCTGTTGTATAATTAAGCTGAGGCTCAACAGTAAAATTATTGGTATTATTAGTTGAAACCGTATAAGATCTTTGAAAGTTTACATTACTGCCGTTTGCTTCAGCATAAACATGATTAACTGCCGATCCTGGCATAAATTGTTTGGTCTGCATTTGAGCTCTTCCATATCCTAAATCTGTTTTGAAAGAAAGTCCTTTTGCAATTTCGTATTGAAGATTAAAGCTGGTAATTAAATTGAGTCCTTTATCGTCTACTCTCTTCTCTAGAGCGGCAAGAGGATTTATATCACTAAAATAGTCTGGTGACCAATAATAGCTGCCATCTGCATTGTATAAAGGACGGTTAGGAGCAGTGCCGACCGCATATGTTGTGATATCAAAAAATGGTAGTTTATTATTATCTGTAGCAAAAATTACCGAAGCACCAATTTTTAATCTCCTGTCTAATGTGCTGTGATTAATATTAAAATTAGTAGAGAATTTATCATAGCTAAAATCTCCAGGCACAACCGTAGTTTCTTTATGGTAAGCACCACTCAAAAGGAAATTCGTTGTTTCGTTCCCGCCTTTTAAAGATGCCGAATAATTATTAAAGTTAGCAGTTCCTCCTATTAATTTTTTCTGCCAGTTTGTATAAGCATTAGGATCCCAGTCTGTAAGGGCAATACCGTTACTGCCAACATCAGCAACATCGCCGTTATTATTCAAAGCAGTCTGCAGCATGTTCAGGTAAGCGGGAGTATCTAATGTTTTGACCATATGCGCTACTTCCGAAACTCCAGAGTTGGTAGTTATGGTAAACTCAGTTTTTCCAGATTTGCCTTTTTTAGTCGTAATCAGTACAACACCGTTTGCACCTCTTGAACCGTAAATTGCCGTTGCATCGGCATCTTTTAAAATTTCGATGCTTTCGATATCATTTGGATTAATGATGTTTAGCGGACTTGTTGATTTTTGAGCTCCTCTAATCACATTTTGATCCTGCACCTGTTGTTTAATATCGTCTCCAATGTATGGAACTCCATCTACGATATAAAGAGGAATATTACTGCCTTCAATAAAGTTTCGCCCGCGGACACTAATATTCATATCACTTCCTGCGTAACCCGAAGTCTGCGTTACAAAAACGCCGGGAGTTCTTCCCTGCAGCGTTTGCAGAATATTGGTTATCGGTTGTTTTTCAATATCTTCAGATGTAATTTTCACTACAGACCCAGTTGAAGTTCTTTTTGTGGTTGTACCGTAACCAATCACTACGATTTCATCTAGTTTAGCCAGATCGGGCTGCATTTTAATGGTAATAGAGGTTTGGTTTTCAACGGTAACCTGCTGTGTTTTATATCCTAAATAAGATACTTTCAGCACGTGTTTCCCTGCTGGCAGTTCGATGTAAAACTGACCATCAAAATCTGAAACGCCCTGTTTATTGCTTCCTACAACTGCAATAGACACACCCGGCAGAGGCAGGCCATTTTCATCCAGCACTTTACCATTTAGCATGTAATTGGCTTCACTGTCATCTGTTTTTGATGCTGTGGTTTTAGGATTTTCTTTTTTATAAATGACAACGTTTTTATCTACTTGTTTGTAAACTAAATTACTGCCCTGAAATACGGTATTCAAAATATCACTAACACTGCGGCGTCCTCGTGGTGTAGTTACTTTTGGAAAATCTTTTATGATCTGCGGCTGATAAGCAAACAGTAGTCCCGTTTTATTTTCTATTGTCTTAAATAAAGTTTTAATGTCTTGATTATGAAGTTCAATATCAACAGATATCGATTCTAAATTCTGACCGCTCATTTCGGTAGCAAATACCATTGGAGTGCCGCAGGTCAGTAAGAAAATGTGGAATAAACTGATTCGCATGATCATAATGGTTTTTTTTGACAAGTGAAAAAAAGATGATTTCTTTTCCCTGTCAAACATGGTTGTTTTACAGCGTAATTTCATAAATTTGCTTGTTTTTTAATGGTTACTGGATTAATTGTTAAAAATCTTGGCCATCTGGTGTAGGAGCTGGATGGCTTTTTTAGTTTTGGTTTTGGGTTGTTTTTCTTCGTTTTTTAAGGTTAATATTTATTTTTCTCAGCTTTCTAAGTAGGAGATTAGCCAGCCTGATTACTAGTTATTATGTATTCTTTACTCTTTACTCACACCCTTTGCCATCTAAAATAACAGCGCCGGCTTTGTCGTAATGATATTCTGTTTCTAGAACACTTGAGATTACTTTTAAAACATGATCCAAATCTTCTTCATTTAAGAAACTCGCGGTTATTCTGCAGTTTTTAATTTTTTCATTCTGTATTAAAATCTGAACTTTATATTTCTGAGAAATTAATGCAGCAGCTTCGGTCATATTAATATCATCCAGAATCAAGTAATTACTTTTCCACTCCGTTACAACAGCAGCGTTGATATTATTCTGTTCAAAATTCAAAGTGTTTTTGTTGACTTTAATCTGCTGGTTCGGAGTAATCACACCATAGACTTTTTGAGTGTCTCCAACCTGAACTTTACCACGGGTAACTGTAACTTCGATATTGTTTGAAGAATTTTTGGCATTGATATTAAAAGCAGTACCTAAAACTCTAGTCTGTACCTTACCCGTATGTACAATGAAAGGTTTTTCTTCGTTGCGTTTAATGTCAAAAAAAGCTTCTCCCGTCAGTGTTACTTCGCGAGTTTTGCTGTTAAAGGAATTTTGATCGTATTTTAAACTACTGTTGTCATTTAAAAGAACCGTACTGCCATCAGGAAGGTGTACCAACTGTTTACCGCTGAAATCAATTAAAGTGTTTTCTGCTATAACTTCTGGTTGAACAGCTGGGGCAGGAAGAGAATTATTTTTTGTAAAAAAGAATGAATTTCCAATAGCGATCAAAGCAATAATACTAGCAGCCGCAAATACAAATTTCAAAACTGTTCTTCTGCTTCTTTTCTTAGGATTTAAATCTAAAACTTTAGGTTCGTTTTGCGGTTTAGATAAAATGTAGTTTAGAATATCATCTCCCTGCTTTTTATCCATTACTTCAGTAACGTAATCGTTTTTCAGCATATCATGAAGTTTTTCTTTTAGAAAATCATCATGGGTTCCCTGCTGAATTATTTCCATCATTTGCTGCTGTTCTGCATCAGATAGATTATTCTGCAGGTAGCCTTCAAATAACTCTTCGAATTTTTTTTGCTGCATTGTTTAGTAAATTAAATTAGTACTTGTTTGTAAATGATAGATTGGGTTATCTTTTTTTTTTTTTTCAGCCCTTCTGATTTTAGGGATAAGGCATGTTTAATGTGCCTCTTTATTATAAAGACCATTTAAAAATGGGGAGGGAGTAGTGAAATGTGAAAAAAATGTAAAAAAAAGGTAAAATAATAGACAATGAGGCCTTTTTGAGAGAAAAAACTTTAATCTATAATTTAAAAAATAGAAGAAACGTCATGAACATATTCATGTACGGAGAAATTTTAAGACGTATAAATTTTAGAGCCTGCGCCATATGTTTTTTTACAGTCTCAGTCGAAATGCCTAAACTTTCACCAATTTTTTGATGACTCAAACCGTCCAATTTAGCCATTTTATAAACTTTCTGCTGCTGCGGAGGAAGCTGTTCCACAATCTGGTTTAAAATTATATTGTACTGCTCGTCTTTAATTGAGGTATCTGTATCTATAAAGCCGGTCTCTTTTAAATTAATTTCTGATGCTAAAGTAGCTTCTCTTGCAATTTTCTTAATGGAATTGAACAAATGATTGCGCGAGATGATATAAAGATAATTTTCAAAATGGTCTATTTCAGACAAAGTTTCACGATTCTGCCAGATCTTCAAGAAGATATCCTGAACAGCTTCTTCTGATAAAATTTTTGATTTAGTAATTCTAAAAGCAGTAGAATAAACAGTATTTTTATACTGATTGTACACATTTGTAAAAGCAAGCTCACTTCCTTGAGATAATTCAAGAAGAAGTTTTTTTTCGTCAATATTTGAATTTTGAGCCATGCTTTAGGTAAGAATCAATTCAGCAATATTATTTATTTTTTTTCAAATAAAGATTATATATCAAGAATATGCATTCAAAAATGTTGTTTTACGATTTTATTGAAGAAAATAATAAATTATTGTAAAAATAAACATCTCTATTTTGCATAAGATTCATTGCAGGTTATTGTAGTGTTTAAATTATTGTAGGTTAAGTCTTGTTTTAATTGAGGATTAAACAAAATGTAATAAAAAAAGTATTTTTTATTGAAGGATATTTATAAAAAGTATAGATTTGTTTTTTTTCAGACCCTTCTTTTTTTGCAAGAAAATTATTTTAATTCTTTAATTTGATTTTAATTATGAAAAAGAAGTTATTTATATTACTTAGTTTATACTGCAATGTGATTTTTTCGCAAGCAGTAAAAAAGCCTTTAGTTTCTGCAATTACGGTAAAAGATCTTAAAACAGATATGTACCAAATGGCGGGAGACCACTTTAATGGGCGCGAAGCCGGTACTTTAGACGAGTTGAAAGTATCTGTTTGGCTGGCAGAAAAAGCAAAACAATCTGGAATGTCTCCTGCAGGAGACGATGGTACTTTTTTCCAGTTTTTTGATTTGTACAGGCATCAGGTTACAAACTACACCAAATTTAAGATTGGTCAAAAAGAATTCAAATTGTGGAGTGAGGTTTTAATTGCCGAAACCACAACCAATAAAGTTGAAGCTCCCTTACTTTATTTAGGAAAAATTTCACCAGAAGAAATTAAAAAAGTAGATGTAAAAGGAAAAGCTGTTGTTTTGCTTGCATCGAAAGACGGGATTTCCGAAGACATTTCTCTTTTTGAAAGACGCTATCCAGGATTTGTTAAGCAGAAGTATTATGAAGATCTCGCTTATAGAGGCGCTGCAGCTCTTATCATTATTGCAGATGAATTTGGAGAAAAATGCTGGTCTCAAGTGGAGCCGCAGATGAAAAGAGGTGTTTATGGTATCGAAGGTTATCGCGACAAAATGCCTGTGCCCTCTAGAATGCCTGCTTTTTGGTTGCATAATGATCAAATTGATTTTCTAAAAAACACGAAAGAGAATTTATCAGCCGAAGTCATTTCTGAAACTTATAAATATCCTTCAGTAAATGTTGTTGGAAAAATCGAAGGCACAGATCCCCAATTAAAAAATGAATATGTTCTTTTTAGCGGACATCAAGATCACGACGGTGTGCGTCAAAAATATGGACAAGATTCAATCTACAATGGAGCAGATGATAACGCAAGTACTTGTGTCGCCATGCTTGCCATTGCGAGAGCTTATAAAAAACAACCAGCTAAGAGGTCTGCATTATTTGTATTTCATGGTTCAGAAGAACGCGGATTATTAGGTTCTAGCTGGTATGCTTCACATCCTACAGTGCCTCAAAAAGATATAATCGCAGTTTTAAACGGAGATATGATAGGAAGAAACGATATTAATCAAGCGGCATTATTGGGTTCAAGTGATCCTCATCAAAATTCTCCTGATCTGGTTAATATCGCTAAGAAAGCAAACGAAGAAGGTCCTAAATTCGAGCTTGATAAACTTTGGGACAGACCTGAACATCCTGAATTCTTTTATTTTAGATCGGATCATCTTCCTTACGCTCAAAAAGGAATACCAGCTGTTTTTTTTACCAGCGTACTCCACAGTCAATACCATACACCAATGGATGAGTCTGAAAATATTGATTTCGCCAAACTTCATAAAATGACAGATTGGATATACCGCACCGGCTGGATATTGTCTAATAACCCTGATAGACCTAAACTCATAGTAAACAAAAAGACAAAAGAATAATTCTTAGTATATAATTTTGAAATTATACAGATCTGCATTCAATAATGTTGGAAGATCATTTAAAGTAAATTTAGATGATCTTTTCATTTTATCATTAGTCGCCAAGATTAGTAATTTTTATACCTAACAGTCGATAAGTATTGATTATACTGTGATTTTGTATATTTGCGGTCAGTTTTTAATATACATAACTCAATAATGTTCAAATTTTTACCTCTAGATCCAAAAACGGTTTTTATGCTCTATTTTTGGGGAAACTTATTTATTTGTATTCTTATTTTTAGTTATGCCTTTTCGTATGCTACAGCAGAGAATAAGAAAAAATTAAAAACATTTGGATATGGAAAAATATTACTGACTATTGGTTGGGTATTTATTTTTTTAAGAAACGTAGCTCCAGATTTTATCTCGATAAACCTTGCCAATACTACCATTCTTGCAGGCGCTTGTTATGAAACGATCGCAATAATGTCTATGATTAAAACCAAATTTTCAAGACGTTATCACTTGCAAATTGGTATTACAGTTGTGACAATGTTGGTTTTTAATATTTCAACGTTTTTAGAAAGTACGATGAATACTCGTATTTTGATTATGTCCCTCGGAATATTTGCCATTTATCTGCCGCCAACAATTAGTTATTTTAAAGAAAAAAAGAATAATTTATTCCGTATTTTTTACCTGCTTTGTTATGTTTCTTTTGAAATTTTAATCTTTTTGCGAGCGGTTTACAGCTATATAAATCCACAGAAAAATTTTTTCAGACCAAGTATTTTTGACAGTTTATATAGTATCGGCTTATTTTTATTAACCCTCATTGGTACGGTTGGATTTTTATTATTAGTAAAAGAAAAACAAGATCTTAGAATACAGAAACTTCTAAGAGATAAAAACTTATTCTTTTCTATTATTGCACACGATCTAAAAGGTCCATTGGGATCGTCGGTTGCATTATCAGAAGTAATGTCGGAGGAAATTGACACGTACAGCCGTGAAGAAATTAAAGAGATTACCGAATTGCTGCACGAATCAAACAAAAATATTTACAAGTTGCTTGAAAACCTTTTGGATTGGTCTAGGGTACAAACTGGAATGATGGAATACAATCCTAAAAAAGTGATCTTAAATAAATTGATTGAAGAAAACATCGGACTTAATAAAAACGCTGCATTAAATAAAAACATTGACATTAAGTTTGAATCAACTGAGATTATTGAAGCTGATCTGGATAAAGATATGATTGATACCGTTTTGCGAAACTTGCTGACCAATGCAATTAAATTTACAGATCATCATGGTGAAATTATAATTCGAATGCAAAAGTCCAATCAAAAAGTTGAAGTTTCGATTAAGGATAATGGTATAGGAATTCCAGACAACATAAAAGAAAAACTGTTTAAAATCAATGAGAAAGTAATCCAAAAAGGAACAGAAAATGAAATCGGAAATGGACTTGGATTATTACTTTGCAGTGAATTTGTAAAAAAACATAATGGCGAAATTTGGGCTGAAAGTAAACTCGGAAAAGGAAGTACTTTTAAATTTATCTTACCATTAAAAAGACAAAATCACTAGAAATTTCCTGTTTTATAAGCAGAACTGGTTTTTTACTTATCTTTATAAAATAAATTTATAATCATGACCATACAACAATTAAAATATATTGTAGCGTTAGACGAAGAAAGGCATTTTGCGAGAGCTGCTGAAGTATGCATGGTTACACAGCCAGGTCTTACAATTCAATTAAAAAATCTGGAAGAAGAAATAGGCATCAAAATTTTTGATCGTAATAAAGTACCCTTAACACCTACAATACTAGGAGTAGAAATTATAAACCGAGCCAAAAAAATACTACGTGAAGCCGACGAAATACGTGATTTTGTAGTAAATGAAAAAAACTTATTAGAAGGAGAAGTTAAAGTAGGAGTAATTACAACATTATCTCCATATCTGATTCCGTTGTTTATTAAGGCAATGAAAGAAGCGACTCCAAAAGTGCATTTTATTATAAAAGAAGCCAATACAGGGCAGTTAATGAAAGATCTGGAAACTGGTGCATTAGATGTGGCTTTAATGGCAACACCAACAGGAAACCCAAATTTAATTGAACATCCAGTATTTAAGGAACCCTTTGTAGCTTATCTGAATAAACTTCATCCGATGATTAAAGATGAATTTTATGAAATGCAGCCAGGAGATAAAACAGAGTTATTGCTGCTTCATAGTGAGTTTTGCTACAATGCGCAACTGCTCGATATCTGCGGTATAAAATCACCAGGAAAAATAAAAGAACAATTTACTTACGATATTAGTTCGATCGAAACTTTAAAAAATCTGGTTCATGCACAATTGGGTTTTGCCATTATTCCAGAGCTTTCTATTCTTAACGAAAAAGATTTGGGACTTTTTAAACCTTTTAAAGAACCAAAACCAGTACGAGAAATAAGTTTAGTAGTTTCAGATTCCTTTTCAAAGAAATTACTGCTGGAAAAAATGAACGAAGCGATCTGGAATTGTCTTCCAGAATCATTAAAAAAAGACTTCGCTTACCGTAAAATAAGATGGAACGATTCTCCTTATTTTGTGAAATCAGTAAGTGATTTTATAATGCAAAGCAAAAAAGCCTGACCGTAAAGGCAGGCTTTTTTTTAAGTATTATTCTTAGTAAGCTTCTATTTTAATTTGCTTATGCATTTAGTGTTACTGCTAAAGTAATTTCAGTATTTAGTAGTTTAGATATCGGACAAATTTCTTTTGCTTTTTGAGCTGCTTTTTGAAAATCTTCTTCTGAAATTCCTGGAACTTTACCATTAAGTATTAATTGTATTAAAGTAATACTTCCATCTTCAAAAGTCACTTTAGCTTCTGTACTTAAATCTTCTGGAACAAATCCGGCTTCAGAAAGCAAAAAGCTTAACTGCATAGTAAAACAACCAGAATGTGCCGCTGCGATTAATTCTTCAGGATTCGTTCCCACACCTTGATCGAAACGGGTTTTAAAAGACAGCTGAGCATTGTCTAAAGTAGTACTTTGTGTACTGATAGTTCCTGTTCCTTCCATTCCTGTACCTTTCCAATTTGCGTTTGCTCTTCTTGTAAATTTCATGTTTTCTATTTTTTAAAAGTTATTTTTTGATTTCAAATCAGTTGTTTGATTTTGATGAGACAAATTTATGGCGGTCTGTGTTATTAATCAAATTAATAATTTTTAGTACTTATAAAAATAATTTATAATGATGTTTTTTTCAATTTTATTTTAAACAACAAAGCCTTTAAACGTAGTTGTTTAAAGGCTTTGTTGTATTAAATTTTAATACTATTTATCCAGTAATAATTCTTTTCCTGTAATATTTATTCGGCCAGTTTGAATATCGCTCGAACCATCTGGCTGTTTTCCTCCAATTGAGATCGTAAACCATCCTGGTTCTACAACACGTTGTTTTTTCTTATTGATTAAAGATAATTGTCTCGAATTAATTGTAAAACTAACTGTTTTTGTTTCTCCTTTTTTAAGATGAATTCGCTCAAAACCTTCTAACTGACATATTGGTCTCGGAGTAGAGGCTTTTTCATCTTTTATATACAATTCAACAACTTCATCTCCATCGCGGTCACCAATATTGGTTACATCAACCGATACTTTTAAGTCTGTTTCTGCACTTGCATTTGCAGGAATTTGTAAATTGCTGTACTTGAATTTAGTATAACTCAAACCAAATCCAAAAGGATAAAGAGGATCTTTTGTAAAATAGCGGTACGTACGGCCTTTCATGTCATAATTTTCGAAATCTGGCAGCTGGTCTACAGATTTATAGTACGTAACAGGTAATCTGCCGGCTGGATTATAATCACCAAAAAGTACATCTGCAATTGCATTACCGCCTTGCTGCCCTGGATATCCAGCTGTTAAAATAGCAGGAATATTATCATTTGCCCAATTTATAGAAAGAGCACTTCCGTTTATTAAAACTAAAATAACAGGTTTTCCAGTTGCTTTTATTGCTTTCATCAATTCTTCCTGATTTGCTGGTAAGTTAAGGCTGGTACGGTCTCCGCCTTCAAAACCATCCGCTTCCACTTTCATTTCTTCACCTTCCAAACGTTCATTTAATCCCAATACCAAAACCACAGCATCCGCTTGATTGGCAGTTTGAACCGCTTTTTCTAATGCATTTTCTTGTGGTTCGGCCCATAAAAGCTGCGCAATTGCATCGCCGTAGAAGTTTTGGTATTTCACTTCAATTTTATATTTTTTTCCAGCTTCTAATGTAATTTTCTGTGGACGAATTCTCGGGTGATGATTGTTTTTACCGCCAGTAGTTTTCCCCGTTTCAATATCTATGGTCATAAAAGGTTTTGACCAGTCAGAAATATTGTAAATTCCTGTTTTTGGAACCGTTATATAACCAGACCATTTTACGCTATAATTTCCCATTTTCATACGCGGATCAGGTGTGTTAATGTCCCAATGAAAATCTATATTATCATCATTACGAACAAAAAGTGGTTTTCCCTGCCATTCAGTGTTATCAAAATATTCTCCTGTTAAGCCTTGAGTTCCTTTTTCATTTTGAAAGTAAATAGACGGAATAACATTCATCTCAGGAACACCTTTTGCAAGGTCTGTCCCTTTTGCATACAATACCTTTGCATTAGGTTCAATTTTGTTTTGAATCCCCTTAAGAACAGTAATTGGATTGCTCGGAACACCACTGTAATTTCCCCATAGTGACTGTATATCATTTGCGTTTGGTCCAATTACAGCAATTGTTTTGATGTCTTTAGAAAGCGGTAATGTATTATTTTGATTTTTTAAAAGAACAATACTTTTTTGAGAAGCTGTACGAGCAAGCCAGTCATTTGCAGAATTATTATTTACGGAGTATGGAATTTGAGCATAAGGAACAATTTCATCAGGATCAAACATTCCTAATTTAAAACGAGCGGTAAACAAACGTTTTATGGCAGTATCAATATCCGCTTCTGTCAGCAATTTTCGGTCAAGCGCTTCTTTTAGTGATTTGTAACTGCTGCCACATTCTAAATCTAAACCTTCTTTTACTGCTAGAGCCGAAGCTGAAGCCGCATCATTGGTTATTTTATGATATTTCCAAATATCAGTTACAGCACCGCAGTCGGAAACGATATAACCTTTAAATCCCCAATCATTTCTAAGGATATTGAATAAAAACGGACTTGCACTGCATGATTCGCCTCTAAATCGGTTGTAAGCTCCCATTACAGAATAAACATGACCGTCTTTTACCAGAGTACGAAAAGCAGGAAGATACGTTTCATAAAGGTCAATATCACTCACATCGACATTAAATTGATGGCGAGATGGTTCTGGGCCAGAATGAACAGCAAAATGTTTGGCAGTAGCAATTACTTTAAAATATTTTTTATCAGTACCTTGAAGTCCGTTAACGTAATTAAGTCCGAGCTGGCTGGTTAAAAAAGGATCTTCTCCATAAGTTTCATGTCCGCGTCCCCAGCGTGGATCACGAAAGATGTTGATATTTGGAGACCAAAAAGTCAATCCCTGATAAATGCCATGCTGTCCTCGTCTTAAATATTCATGATGTTTGGCGCGCGCTTCATCAGAAATAGCACTCGCAACATCAAAAATTAACTGTCGGTCCCAAGATGAGGCAATAGAAATAGATTGCGGAAAAACGGTAGCATATCCCGCACGCGCAACACCATGCAGTGATTCGTTCCACCAATTGTATTCTGGCATGCCCAGACGATCTATAGCAGGAGCTGAATCCATTAATTGATTTATTTTTTCATCGATTGTCATTCGGGAGACCAAATCGTCAACGCGTTGTTCAATAGGTAAATTTGGATTTTTAAATGCAGCGTTTTCTTGTGCAAAAGTGTTTAATGCAAGGAAGTTTAGCATAAACACAAGTTTGTATACTTTTTTCATTGAATTGTGTGAGTGGTTTTGGGTTAATATAGTTAATAGGTTTTTTTTATTGAAATTGCGTAGAATGTTTATCAAAATTGAAGATACAAAATTATAGGATTACATTTTTTAGCTGAGTATTAATTGCTATTTCACACGTGTTGTAAAGCTTAAGCATCATTTTTATGAATTTGCCTCAATTGGTAAAAGAGTAAAAATAACTATTTAATAGAGGGCATTTTGCTAATTACAGTTCGTATTTTAGGTTAGGAAAGTAATTTTGATATTTTTGTGACTTCCGCCAAAAACTAAATTTAAGTATGCTGAAACATAAAACCATTGTCTTATTTTTTTGTTTGATAAGTGCATTTTGTACTGCTCAGCCAACAGGTCTTCTTACTCATTTTTCAAATGATGGTAAGTTAAGCCAATCAAGAGTTTTAGGAATTCAGCAAGATGAGAAAGGATTTATTTGGCTGGCAACTTTCAATGGACTGATTCGTTATGATGGAAATACTTTTCGAAAATTTAAAGTAGAACAAAGCGTGCCTTTAAATATAAAGTCTAATCGTGTCTCTAAATTTAAGTTTGATAATGATGAAAGAATTTGGATTCAGTCTGAGAAAAATGATGTCTATTATTTTGATGCAAGAGAACTAAAATTTCATAATCCTACAGAAGGAGATTCTGCTAATCATACTTTTGACCATTTTAAAATTATGCCTTCTGGAAAGACCTGGCTTTTTCCTGAAAGTAGAAACTACATGATCGTTTTTGAAACTAACAAACAGGTTAGACGAGTTAATTTTGATGTGGATAAGCATTTCGGAAAAATTAGAGATGTTTTTGAAGATAAGTTAGGAACGACTTGGTTTTTAACAGATGCAGGTATTTGCAGGTTAAATAAGTCTGCTAAAATACCGGAGTATTTCTTTTCGAATATGGCAGGAGAAGCTGGAAAGTCTAATTCATTTAATATTGCTGAAGAAACAAAGGAAGATCTTTGGTTTGGCGGTGATAAAGGAAAGTTTATACGATACAATAAAAAATCAAGTACTTTCTTTGACTTGAATTTAGGAATCAAAGATGATATTCTATTATTGAATATTGTCGAAGACAGTAAGGTATTGATAGTTACAAAAAGTAACGCCTTTTGTTTGTATGATATAAAAGCAGGTAAACTCGATACTTATAATGCTAAAACACTGCCGGGACTGCCTAATGAAAATATCAATTTTTTAGGATTAACGCATTCAAGATATTTTTGGTTTGATACTCCATCGGCAGTATTTCAGTTTGATTTAATTACCCGAAAATTACAACGATTAGAAGTCGATTCCAGTAATCCCGCTACAACAGCCGGTAAACAAAAAAGTTTTCTGTTAACCTCGCCAAACGGAACAGTCTGGATTCAGTCCAATAAAGGAGCTTTTGCTTACTGGGACGAAAAACAGAATAAGTTACGTTCTGTACTGCGATGTATTAAGGAATCAAGGGAAACTGTATCAGATGTTATGCATACCGCAATGTTTGATAAATTAGGAAATCTTTGGTTTTGTTCTTATAAGCAGGGATTGGACTTAATTACATTTAATAACAGTAATTTTTTGTCATTAAACTTAAGGACATCCGCAGATAACAAAAAGCAAAATGTCCGCAGTCTGATGGAAGACAATAAGAAGAATCTTTGGGTAGCAAGCCGCGGTGAAAATATTGAATTGTTTGATTCGCAAAAAAGAAAGATCGGTTTCTTGGGTTCTGACGGAACATTATCACAAAACAGTCCAGGCTGGGGCGCAGATATTTACAGTATGATGCAGGACTCTAAAGGCAGAATATGGATTGGAACACGCGGAAATGGCGTTTTCTGTCTTACTCCCAAACAATCCTCTTTCAGTTTTGCAGTACAACATTATAAATATGATGAAAAGGATAAGTATAGTATTAGTTCAGATGATATTTATAAAGTTTTTCAAGCAACAAACGGCCAAATTTATTTCGCTACTTGGGGAGGCGGAATTAATTTAGTTCGTGAGTCAAACAACGGAATCAGTTTTGTGAGTTATAGAAACGAACTGAAAAACTATCCAATTGGCGGAGCAGATAAAGTTCGTTCAATCGTTGAAACCAAAGAGCACAAAATCTTTTTTGTATCTTCTTATAAATTATTTTCTTTTTCAGAAGGAAATAAATCACCAGAAAAATTACAATTTAAAGAACATTTTCAGGCTTCTGGAAATGATATTCTTGATGTAATTGTTACTTCTGATAATCGTTTGGCATTGGCTACAAACGGAAAAGGATTGATTCTGATTGATATAGATAAGCAGGATAACGTAAAGGTGAAAACATTTTGGAGTGAAAATTTCGGTTTTCCACTAGAAGGTGTTGTCGGTATGCAGGAGGATAAATTTGGGAAAATATGGCTGATGGGGGATAATCAGATAGTTCGTTTTGATCCTAAAAATAATAGCTGCGAAACATTTCCGGAGTTAAAATCTATCATTGGAACCGAAATATTTTCCGAAGCAACAAAATGCAGATTATCAAGCGGTGAAATTGTTTCAGGTTATTCAGATGGAGTTATTTATTTTAAACCAGAAGCAATTAAATCGTCGACATTTAAACCTTATCTGGCGATATCTGGATTTTTAGTAAATAATAAAGAATTGTACGAAGTAAATCCTGAGACACCCAAAAATCCTGATTTATTAAAGGAAGTCACGCTGCAGCACGATCAGAATTTTTTCAGGGTTCAGTTTTCTGCATTAGATTATATCAAAAATGAAAACATTGTTTATCGCTACAAATTAGAAGGAATTGATAAAGAATGGAATTACATTAAAGCAGGACAATCTATTAATTATACCAATCTGGGGAGAGGAAGTTATACACTTTTAGTTTCCTCTACAAATGGGCACAATTTAAGGCTGGACAACGAGAGACAGATTAAAATTACAATCCGACCTTCAATTTGGGGAACCAACTTGGCGTATTTCTGTTATTTTTTATTGGGCATTGGTTTGTTTTTATTAATTCGAAGAGCGGTTTTAACAATTTTAAAACTGCGTAACGATGTAAGGGTTGAAAAAGAAGTAAGTGAATTGAAATTGAATTTCTTTACTGATATTTCACATGAAATTCGCACGCCTCTCACCATGATTACTGCTCCTTTAGAAGTAATGCTTTCAGATGATCAAATAGATAATTCGGTTAAATCACAGCTTCGTGTTATCGAAAAATACAGTACTAAGCTGCTCAATCTTGTCAATCAGATTTTAGACTTGAGAAGAATGCAGGATAGAAAATTAGAAGTTCGTGAAATAGATCTAGGGCAATTTGTGTCTGAAGTTTGTGACGGTTTTGCAGAAACCAGCATTCAGCGTAACATAAGATTAAAAGTAAGTATTAGTGAAACCAAACCGCATATATGGGCAGATCCAGATAGTCTTGATAAAATTTTAGTCAATCTGCTGTCGAATGCTTTTAAATACTGCAAAAAAGGAAATTCGATTGAAGTAAAAGTAGAAGAATCTGAAAAAAAGGTTTCTTTAAAAGTGAGCGATAATGGTCCGGGAATCAATTCGGTAGTTCAAAAAAAGTTATTTGTCCGTTTTTCAAATTACAATGAAAATCCTTTTAATCCAAGTACCGGAATAGGTCTTTCAATCGTAAAAGATTCTGTTGAAAAACATGGTGCAGAAATTTCACTTGAAACAACACTGGGTAAAGGAAGCAGTTTTGAAATTTCTTTTCAAAAAGGATACAGCCATTTTTCTAATGCGGTAGATATAGTGTTTGAAGAAACAGACGAACATTTGGCTGAGGATGAATTAACAACAGAAGAACATATTGAAACAGAAATAAGAGAAAAACCTATTGGTCTGGTGGTTGAAGATGATCCTGAATTGAGAAAGTTTATTGTTTCAATTTTAGAAAGTGATTATACCATTTATATAGCAGAAAACGGAGAAGAAGGACATTTAAAAGCGGCAGAATTATCTCCAGATTTTATAATCAGCGATATTATGATGCCTGAATTAGACGGGATAGAAATGCTTAAAATTATCCGAAACAACTTTGCAATCAGTCATGTTCCGGTGATTTTACTTAGTGCAAAAACAGCAATTGAAAGTAAATTGCAAGGAATGGAATACGGTGCAGATGATTATATTACAAAACCTTTTAATGTAAGTTTTTTAAAAGCAAGAGTAAAAAATGTTTTAGAACAGCGTATTCGTCTGCAGCAGTTGTATTCTACAGGAAGAATTGCTGAAATAGAAGTGGAGAAACCATTGCAGATTTCCAATAGAGACAATAAATTTATGCTTCAAGTAATTGAATTGGTGAAAGAAAACATTTCTAAATCTGATTTTTCTGTTGATGAATTAGGGAAATTAATGTGCATGTCACGCGCTAGTTTTTTTAATAAACTTAAAAGTATTACAGGTGTTTCTCCAGTTGTTTTTATTCGAGATATGCGGCTGAATGAAGCTGCAGAGCTTCTTAAAAATGAAGATCTGCTGATTAAAGAAATTTGTTTTGAAGTTGGTTTTAATGATTTAAAATACTTCGGAAAATGCTTTAGAGCAAAATACAATTATACTCCTGTAGAATATCGTAAACAATTCCGTTAGATATAAAAAACTATCTTATAGTGGTTTTAATACAAATTGAAACGTCTTTTTTTTAGTGATAAAATTTAATGTTTCTATTATTAAAAAATCCCATTCATACCTCAATACTAATTTGTATTGAGGTTTTTTTATGAATTTTCTACTGCGATTTGCAATTACATTAATGCTCAAAGTTTGTTGTGAAGTGATTTAGAATATTGATTATATGTGTTGAGATATGTTTTTTTATTTGTGAATATTTTTTTACATAATATAAAAAATAATAAAGTTAATTGTCAAATAGTCAGTTTTTATGGGGTAAATAGCGATTTAACCCTTTTTGAAAAGCAATATTTACCCCAATTTGAGATTAGCTATATCTAGTTTTGCTTCATAATCTTAACGGATTTTTAACTAACTAATCTTAAAACCAAAATTATGAACCAAACTAACACTCACACCAAATTTTCGCCACCAACGAAAAAAGTCAGCCGCAGCTGTAGAAGAAACGAAAAGGCAAATATTCTTCATTTTTAAATTTATATGGATATGAAAATGATGAAAAACCTAATACTTGGAGTGGGTTTATTTTTCGTGCTGACTTCCTGCTCTAATGACGATTTTAAATATGAAAGTTCTACAGTAAAATCATTAGATTTTCAATTAAATGGTGAGCCGTGGAATTTGAATGTCGGAATCTCAACCAGACCTTTATTTGTCTATAAAGACAATGGAGATTATTTTGCTAATTACAGTTTGCTTTATCGTTTTTCATTAGACAATGGAAAATACAAATTTGTAGCATCCGATTATCCAGATCAAATGATTCCTTCTCCAACCAATTTAAATGATTTGGTTGTGCCTCAGCCTACATTGGCAAACCAGCATGTCAACTTATCAGATGCCATGCCGTATGCATCTCCTTTTGAAGAACCGCTTACCTTGAACATTATTACGAGGACAGGAATACTGCGTTTAAAATCATTGGATATTACGGCAGACAAAAGTTATTCGACAATTAAAACAACAGTTTCTATAAAACGAAGCGGTTATAAAGTTTCTGACGGAACTTTTGTAAAAGAAGACATGTTTGTTACAAGAAGTAAAGCAACTGCCAGCGGCGGAATTAATTATACAGACGATTTTATTTTATTTCAAACGGGCGAAGAAGCTAACAATGTTCGTGTTAAAATAGAGTGTTTAGATCAAAACATGCAGGTTGTAAAAACAAAAGAATTACAAGCAGCATTTCCTATTGAAGCCAATAAGGTCACGAATGCAGATTTCTTTTTAAATGAGCTTTAATACATCTGCGGATACACTCGGAATACTTTAATAAAATAAAATCAGCAGTCCTTAACAGATTTATACTCATACCACATGATCCTATCATCGTGGAAACATTCTGCATATAAGTATAATATCTAATGACTTCGCTTTTAAAACAAATAAAAAAATAGTCTAGTTATGAAGATAAAAAAATATATCTGGAGCATTTTAGCCGTGTTACTTTTAACATGCAGCGCGTATGCTCAGAAGCGTGTAACCGTGACGGGTACAGTAAGGGATAATATGGGGCTGATTCCCGGCGCAACGATTATAGTAAAAAATGAAAATACAAATACAGTAACCGATTTTGATGGTAAATTCAGCATTGCCGTGACAGATCCAGAAACAGCCGTTTTGATTGTCAAATTTATTGGTTTGACAGATGAAACTGTAGCGTTAAAAGGACGCACATCTGGCATTACTGTTCAAATGAAAGAATCTAGCAGTGAGCTGAACGAAGTCGTAATTATTGGTTATGGTACGCAAAAGCGTAAAAATCTAACAGGAGCAATTTCGAGTATTAAAGGTACAGAATTAGCAAAAGTTCCAACAGCATCGGTAGCTGAAGCTTTGGTAGGAAGACTTCCAGGTGTGCAAGTTACAACTGCCGATGGTTCTCCAGGATCTGAAGTTATGATTAGAGTTCGCGGCGGCGGATCTATTACAGAAGATAACTCACCATTAATCTTGGTTGACGGATTTGAAGTTGCCAACTTAAATGATATTCCGCCAACAGATATCGAATCTGTAGAAGTTTTAAAAGATGCTGCATCAACAGCTGTTTATGGAGCGAGAGGTGCCAACGGAGTAATTTTGGTTACTACAAAAGTCCCAAAGGCAGGAAAAGTTTCGGTAAACATTCATAATTATACACAAATAAAAACGCTTGCCAATCACCTTGATGTAATGGATCCGTATGAGTTCGTAATGATGCAGTATGAATACGAACGTCAGCGTAACTCAAATCCAACTGGATTTTATAACAATTACGGACGTGCCAATGAATTATACATTTATAAAGGCAACAAAGGAACAGACTGGCAGGACGAAATATTTGGAAGTAACCCAATTACCAGATATACCGATATAAACGTTAACGGAGGAAGTGAAAAAACGAAATTCAAATTCACATTTGTCAATCAAGAGCAGCCGGGAGCATTGATAGGAACTGGTATGCGCCAAAACTATCTTTATTTAATCTTGAATTCAAAATTAACAGACAATCTTACTTTCGAATATCAAACCCGTTTGACAAATCAAACAATAGACGGTTCTGGAACAGAAGGTGTTAGTTTGCTTCGAGCTTTACGCGAAGCACCAACGGCAGGTTTAGAAGATTATATGACTTTACCAGATGATAATACTTATTTTGATCCAGAAGATTATGAAATACGTGCGCGTTTCAACCCAATAGAAGAATCAGAAAAGAATTACCGTGAACGAACTACACGAACTTTTAATACTACCGGAGCATTAACCTGGACTATCAAAAAAGGTTTAACACTGCGTTCTTCATTTGGTTATGAATACAAATACAGTGAAGATGGTCGTTTCTGGGGTACAGATACAGGTACAGCCAATGCAAATAATAATCTGCCTGTTGTATATTGGTCTATGACTCAGTCGCCGAGATGGCAGTTGAACAATGTTTTAAACTACGGATTCAAATTAAAAGAAAAACACGATTTTCAATTAATGCTTGGGCAGGAAATTAAAGATCAGGAAAGTTCTGCCAAATTTTACCGCACGCGTTATTTCCCAGAAGAAATCTCAGGTTCAAAAGCTTTAGATAATCTGGCATTAGGAACTCCTTTTGATAACGGTTCAATCGCAGGTTCTCCAAATAGAATTTCTTCCTTTTTCGGACGTGTAAATTACGGATTCGACGAAAGATATCTTTTTACGTTTACTGTTCGTACGGATGGTTCTACAAAGTTTGGACCTGATAATAGATGGGGAGTATTTCCTGCGGGAGCTTTTGCCTGGAGAGTTTCAAACGAAAGTTTCTTAAAAGACAGCAAAGTGGTTTCCAACTTAAAAGCTCGTGTAAGTTATGGAGCATCTGGAAATGACAGAATCAGCGGCGATTTATATGCGAAATATTACGGCGTATCTAGAGACCGTTCTGTAGGATGGGGAGAAGAAAATCATTATTACTATAATTTTTATAATGACAAATACTTAAACAATCCAAATGTAAAATGGGAGACAACTTATACCGCCAACTTAGGTCTTGATTTCGGTTTCTTTAACGAACGCCTTACAGGTAGTCTTGATTTTTATCACAATAAAGTAAAAGATTTATTAGTGCCGTCAGATATTGCTTCTGTATCTGGTTTTACAAAAATGATGACAAACGTTGGACAGACTTCTAACAAAGGAATTGAGTTTGCAATTACAGGAAATGTTATTAGAAAAAAAGATTTTCAGCTTGATTTAACTTTTAATATCGGACACAACAAAAACAAAATTGATAAGCTTTCAAGCGGAGAACAGGAATGGATTCTTAGTTCTGGCTGGGCAGGAACACAATTACTAAATGACGACGATTACCGTGCTTATGTTGGTGGTACAAAAGGTTTGATTTTTGGTTTTGAAAATGATGGCTTCTACACAATGGATGATTTCGAATCTTTTGATTCAGTTACAAGAACATGGAAATTGAAAGACGGTGTAGCAAACTCAAAAAATCTTTCTGGAGATCCGCGTCCTGGAAATGCTAAATTCAAAAAACTTACAGCTGTTGATCCGTCAGATCCAAATACGTATGTAATTGGTGATAAAGACAGAAAAGTTATTGGAGATACTAATCCTAATTTCTCAGGAGGATTTGGTTTAAATGCAGTTTGGAAAAACTTTGATTTATCTGCATTCTTCAATTTCATGTCAGGTTTTGATGTGTATAATGCCAACAAAATCATGATGACTTCATGGTATCAAAACACACAAAATAATTTAGGGATGGAAGTAGGTTTGAATAACCGCTGGAGAAATTTTGATGACATGGGGAACGATCTTCGCTATTCACCAGAAATGCTGGCGAAACAAAACGAAAATGCTACAATGTGGAATCCGACCAGTATCGGGCGTCCTATTGCAATGTCTTATGCCGTTGAAGATGGTTCGTTTCTTCGATTAAATAATCTGAGTATCGGATATACAATTCCAAAACAAAACAGCAGTAAAGTGGGATTCAGCAGAATTAGACTTTATGTAACTGGAAGTAACTTATTTGTTTGGACAAATTATTCTGGATATGATCCTGAAGTAAATCTGGAAACAGGCCTAACACCAAATATTGATTACAATGCCTATCCAAGAACTCGTAACTACGCTTTTGGAGTGCAGCTGTCATTTTAATTAAACGAATTAAATCACAAAAAGATGAAAAAGATATTATTAAGTTTTCTGTTAATTTTTGCGCTGACTTTTACAGCCTGCGAAGATTATCTAGATGTACAGCCTGCAACAGGTTTTACTCAGGCAGAAGTTTTCAAATCAGAAAAAGACATACAATCTGCAGTTGCCGGCGTGTACACGCTTATGCTTACCGATGATGCTTATTCAAATCGTCTGGCCTTTGTTTTTAATATGAATACCGATGTCGAAATGTCGGGAGTTACAACCAATACAGTAAACGGAAACGGGTCGGATATTGCCTGTTTTGATCCAAAACCGTATTGGACAACCTTAAATTCGACATGGAGTGCGATGTATAAAATTATCAATACAGCAAATGATGTAATTGAAGGAATTGAAAGTTCAGAACTATATAATTCAGATCCTAAAACACAGCCGTCAAATATTATGCATATGTATGGTGAAGTAAAAACACTTCGTGCGATGGTTTATTTAGACATGATTCGTATTTGGGGAGATGTTGTTTTTAGAACAAAATCCTCAACTGGAGACGAAAATTTTGCCGTGGGAGTTACCGATAGAAATACAATTCTTGAATTTTTAATCGACGATTTAAAATCGGTTGAACCTTTAATGAAAAATGCAAGTGAATTAGATTATGGAGTAGAACGCGCATCGAGAAGTTTCAATCAAAGTTTAATTGGTTTGCTGGCACTTACAAGAGGAGGATGGACACTTCGCCCTGACGAAAACAATCCTGCAAGTATTGGGCACATGGAAAGAGGTAAAAATTACGAGCAGTATTATGACATTGCCATTCAATATCTGGATAAAGTAATCCAAGGTAGACAGCACGATTTAAAATTGAGTTTCAGAGATTTTTGGGTAAAACAAAATAATTGGGAAACCCCAGTTAATGACGATGTGATATTTTCGCTGCCGATGCTAAAAAACTCATCAGGAGAATATGGCTATTTTGTTGGAGTTCCAATTATTGAAGGAAATCATCCATACGGAAGCGCATCAGGAAATTTAAGTTTATGCGGAGAGTATCTTTATTCTTTTGATAATAAAGATTTAAGAAGAGATATTACATGTGCACCACTATCATACGATCAAAACCTGAATCAGGTAATCCGTCTGGATTTAGCACGTTTAGCAGTAGGAAAATGGTCGAAATTATTTATGACAGATCCATTAGGAAGCACCAGCACAAAAGGAACAGGTATAAACTACGCATGGATGCGATTTGCAGATGTATTATTAATGTATGCAGAAGCCGTAAACGAACGTTTTGGTCCGCGCGAAGATGCCAAAGAATGTTTGAGACGAGTGCGTCGAAGAGCATTTGCGCAGTCTAACTGGCAGGACAAAGTAGACAATTATGTACAAGCTAAATCATCTCCAGAGTTGTTTTTTAAAGCCATTATGGATGAGCGTAAATGGGAATTTGGAGGCGAAAGCAAACGTAAATTCGATCTAGCACGCTGGAATAAATTTAGTGAAGTTATTTACAATCAATATTATAAACTGCTTAACTGGGGACGCGTAGCAAATGGAGCTTATGTGCCGGGAATAGACCAAGTTCCAGGAAGTATTTATTATAAAAATATTCCAGATCCTGCAAACTCAGGCAGAACCATTTTAGATATTAAAGGTATTGATGAAATTCTACAAGCACGTCCAGCTGGTTATACAGAACTTCCGTTTGCGATAAGCTGGTATTCATTAAATAATGATACTGCAAGTTATGAACCTAGAAATGATATTAAATGGAGTTTTAGAGGTTTTATCAATTACAACAATGCTTCATCTGTATCTCCAAATGATCCATTACGTTATTTATGTCCTTATCCTTCCAAGGTAATTACAGATCATCGAGGAGCCATTCAAAATTTTTATGGTTTTAATTTTTAATCGAATAGTAGTATGAAAAATTTTAGAACATTAATTTATATTTTATCATTTATGGGCTTAATTGTCTGTGGAGAAATGCTAAAATCCTGCGATACAGATGAGTTTCGTTATAAACCTGTCGAAGACTTATTCCAGCCAAAATTCGTGCTTCCTGCTCCATTAGTAAAAAGCAATTCAATAGCTGTGGTGTGGTACAAAGTTAATGATGCAGCGTCTTATACAGTAGAACTTCATTTGGATAACTATTATAAAAGTTTGTACAAATCGTATACCATTACTGATACACAAATTTTGATGGACGACATTCCTTATAAAACCCAGTTTTATATTAGAGTAAGATCGAATCACGTTAACGGAGATCATAATTCACAATGGGCTTACTCAAGTGCTCTGACAGAAGACCGTCCGCCATTCGATCCTATTTTACAGCCAGTCGAAAGAGTGAATATTACCGAAACAAATGTAACTGTAACATGGGCAGTTTCTGCTGGAAATCCAGTAGACAGTATATCGGTTCAGCCAGCTCAGTCTGCAGAACTTCCTGCTATCGGGCGTAAATTAACTTCTGATGAAATGAGTAAAGGAGAAGCAAAGGTTGAAGGATTAGAAAAAAACACTTTGTATAACGTTAATATTTTTGATAACAATAAACCAAGACGTTATGATAAACCTTATAATCAGGTTTCTTTCCGTTCTGCGGGACCGTCAGCTTCTACTATTATTGTAACAAAAGGAATGGATTTAGATGCATTGCTGCGAACTAACAACGACGATCCAACAGTTCCAGAAGGAACAGAATATTTCCTTGAAGCAGGTTCATTATTCAAAATTACTCCGTTTACCATATCAAAAGGATTTAAGCTGACAGGAGGAACACAAGGAGAACGCCCACAGATTGAAATGAACGGAAACTGGAATATTGCAGAAGGATCATACTTATCATCTCTGGCTTTTGAAAATATTCGTTTTTACCAAACTATAGATGCCAGCTATTTCTTTAATAGTGGAACTTCTTGGACAGTAGAATCTATCACATTCTACAACTGTGTTTTCAACTATTTCAAAAGAGGCTTCTGGAGACATCAAGGAAACGGAAAATACAAAGAAATCGGAAATTTTGATATGAGCTATTGTACGTTTGATCAAGTTGGAGGCCACACAGGACCTTACGGTACATTTGCTTTTGGTTCTGCCGGAGCTGACAATGTAAAAAGAGCAGTTTTCTCAAATTGTACTTTTATGAGAGATTACTATCAAACAACAGATAAAAATAGAAACTTTAAAAACCTATTCGATTATGGAACATCTGCATATCCAATTCATTTGGAATATCAAAATGTTACCATTTACGATTATGCTTATAACAGATCATTAATCAATATACCATCTGCAGTAGGATCAACTTTAATCTTTAAAAATGTGTTACTGGCCTCTGCCTGCGGTAAAGTGATTCAGGCAATTGCGGCCAACACACCTACGACATACGGCAATAATTACACCACAACAGATTATCTGCTTGGTGCCGCTGGAATACAAGGAACAGATTTAGGCATTAGTGCACAAAATTTATTTGTCGATCCAGCAAACGGAAATTTAATGATTAAAGACTCTAATTCTCCAATTGTAACCAACAAAGTAGGAGATACGAGATGGCTCCCATAAGTTTTTGTTAATTAAGTAAGTGGTTTCAGTACTGAGGAAGTATCCTTGTGGTTGAGGATACTTCTATGTACTGTTCGATGCTGATTAACCTAAACGAATCAATGAATTATATCAAAAACAATTAAAAAATGAAATTCAAACAATTACTGCTTTCCCTTGGATTATTATGTTATTTGGGAGTAAAAGCTCAAGGCTGGAATGCCGATTTAGGAAACGGAAAATATAAGAACCCTATTTTACACGTAGATTACTCGGATCCCGATGTATGTGCAGGTAAAGAGGGGTATTATATGACCGCATCCAGTTTTAATAGTATTCCCGGGCTTCCTATTCTTCATTCCAAAGACTTGGTAAATTGGCAGTTGGTTGGATATGCATTACAAAATCAATTTCCTATTGAGCATTATCGCACTGTTCGTCATGGTGATGGCGTTTGGGCTCCCTCTATTCGTTACCACAATGGAGAATATTTCATCTATTGGGGAGATCCAGATTTCGGAATTTACATGGTCAAAACCAAAAATCCAGAAGGTGTTTGGGAAGAACCCGTTTTAGTCAAAGAAGCTAAAGGAATTATTGACACATGTCCGTTTTGGGATGAAGATGGAAAAGCCTATTTGTCGTATGCTTTTGCAGGAAGTCGTGCCAATGTAAAAACAGTTTTAATGCTGTCTGAACTTACGTCAGATGGCACTAAACTAATTGGAAATGCCGCAATGGTTTTTGATGGACACAACGGCCACACAACAGTTGAAGGTTCTAAAATGTACAAACGTGATGGTTATTATTGGATTATGGCTCCCGCTGGAGGTGTAAAACCTGGATGGCAATTGGCAATGCGCTCTAAAAATGTTTGGGGTCCTTATGAGTCTAAAATAGTTTTGCATCAAGGAAATACAGTAATGAATGGACCACATCAGGGAGGTTACGTAGAAACGCCAAATGGTGATGGATGGTTCATACATTTTCAAGATCGTTGGGCATATGGACGTGTAGTCAATTTACAGCCTGTTACTTGGAAAGACAACTGGCCTATCATGGGAATAGATTCTAATAAAGATGGTATTGGCGAACCGGTTTTAGAATGGACAAAACCAAATGTAGGCAAAAACTATCCTGCAACTCCCTTGGTTTCTTCTGATGAATTTGATGGACATCAACTTGGATTACAATGGCAGTGGCAGGCCAATCAAGACCCGGCTAAACATTGGGGATGGTCGTCTGCAAATCTAGGATTTATGCGTTTAAACTGTATTCCACGCGATGAAAATACCAACACAATGTGGATGTCGCCCAACCTTTTACTGCAAAAATTTCCAGGCGATAATTTTACAGCAACTGCAAAACTGACTTTCGAGAACAATCCAGAAGCAGGAGTAAGCGGTTCTGGTTTAATTGTATTTGGTGAAGACTATTCTTATATCGCAATCGAACAGGATAAAGCAGGAAATCTGAATCTGGTGCAGCGTACAATGAAAAATGCGAGAACTGCTAAAGAAGGTGAAAAAGATATTGCCTCAGTTTTGATAAATAAAAAAGAAGTACAGCTTCGCGCTAAAGTGGAGATGATTCAGAACAAAGAACCGTTTGATGCCAGAGTTACTTTTTATTACAGTATCGATGGAAAGAATTTCAAAAAATTAGGTGATTCTTTTAAACCTGTTGCAGGACGATGGGTCGGCGCAAAAATTGGTCTTTTTGCCACAGGAACAAAAGCGGTAAACGACAGCAGTTATGCCGATTATGACTGGTTTAGAGTAGAAGGTAATTAAGAAGTTATGAAAGAAAAAATGAAATATTATGCATTCTTTTTGATTGTTTGTCCTCTAATATCCTTTGGACAATTAAAATCAAAAGAAAAATCTGGAATAACGCCAATCGAGTGGGCAAAGAAAATGGCTGATTCTGACCAAAAACGTGTTCCGAATCCTGTATTTCTTGATGGTGTAAAATTTCCAAAATGGAATTACACCAATGGTTTGGTTACACTTGCTAATCAGAAATTATATGATTATACGAAAGAACAAAAATATTACGATTACGGACTTTCATACGCAGAACAGCTTATTGATAAAGAAGGTAAAATTGGCGGTGGTTACGAGCTTGAAAAATACAGTCTAGATTTAGTGAATTCTGGAAAACTTCTTTTTGAAATTTACAAGAAAACGAATGATACGAGATATAAAATCGCAATGGATGTGCTTCACAAACAATTAGAAACGCATCCAAGAACTTCTGATGGCGGTTATTGGCACAAAAAAAGTTACCCGTGGCAAATGTGGCTCGATGGTGTTTATATGGCAGACCCTTTTGCTGCTCAATATGGATTTGTTTTTAATGATCCAAAAGCAATTGACGATGCGATTTTACAAGCAGAACTTATTCAAAAACACACTTTTGATGCCAAAACAGGTTTGAATTTTCACGGTTATGATGAGAAACGAACTCAGTTTTGGGCAGATAAAAACACTGGAACTTCTGCCCATGTGTGGGGGCGTGCACAAGGCTGGTATTGTATGGCATTGGTAGACATATTAGATTTTGTTCCAGAGAATCATCCCAAAAGAAAAAATTTAATAGAAATTCTTCAAAAGGTATATGAATCTGTATTAAAAGCACAGGATTCCAAAACAGGCGTGTGGTGGCAGGTCATGGATCAGCCGGGACGAAAAGGTAATTATTTGGAATCTACCTGCTCAACCATGTTTGTGTATTCGTTTGCGAAAGCCTATAACAAAGGTTATGTCGGAGAAAAATTCCTTAAATCGGCGCAAAAAGGTTTCAAAGGAATTCTAAAAGAGTTTATAAAAGAAAATCCAGACGGCACAATATCGATTACCAAATGCTGTGCGGTTGCCGGATTAGGAGGAAAAAATCCTCAAGATCGTGACGGTTCATTCGAATACTATATTTCGGAACCCATAAGAGATGATGATGCAAAAGCTGTCGGTCCGTTTATAATGGCTGGAATTGAACTGCAAATGCTTTCAGACAAAAAATAATACATCACATTATACAATTGGTTATGATAAAAATGAAAAAAACAATTCTTCTAGCAGCATTTCTTTTTGCTGCTTTTTCCTGTATGAGTCAAAAGAAAGGAGCTCAAAATGTGACAGAAAAAAAGGCAGATTCGGGGTTAAAAATTCCCTTCAAAATGCCAGAAGTACAGCTTCCGAAATTTAAAACAGACACTTTAAATATTGTTGATTTTGGAGCAGTGCCCAACACCGAGCAACTTTGTACAAATGCCATTAATACAGCAATCGAAAAGTGCTCTAAGTCAGGTGGAGGTGTGGTTGTAATTCCTGCTGGTTTATGGACAACAGGCCCTATAAAACTGAAAAGCAATGTAAACCTTCATACCCAAAATGGCGCTTTTATTTCTTTTACAAGCGATTTAAAACAATATAAGCTGATAGAGTCTTATTTTGAAGGAAGTAAAGTAATTCGATGCGAATCGCCTATTATGGGTGTTGGCCTAGAAAATATTGCGATTACAGGCCAAGGTATTTTTGATGGAAATGGTGCTGTATGGAGGCCTGTCAAAATGGGTAAAATGACTGCAGGACAATGGGACGAATTGATAAAATCTGGTGGAGTTTTGTCTAAAGATGGTAAAATCTGGTATCCTTCAAAAGGCGCTTATGAAGGAAATGAGGAAAGAAATAAACATCCTAAAAAACAAACCATAGAAAACATGGAGCCTTACAAAGAAGCGCTTCGTCCCGTAATGGTAAGTTTAGTGAATTGCAAAAAACTGCTTTTAGACGGCGTTACTTTTCAAAATTCTCCAGCATGGAATGTCAACCCATTAATGTGTGAGCATCTTACCATACGAAATTTAACAATTCGAAATCCGTGGTATTCTCAAAATGGCGATGGCCTGGATTTAGAATCCTGCCGAATCGGATCGGTAACCAACTGCCGTTTTGATGTTGGTGACGATGCGATTTGTATCAAATCCGGAAAAGATAAAGAAGGAAGAGACCGCGGAAAACCAACAGAATTATTTGTAATAACAGATTGTGTAGTTTATCATGCACACGGTGGTTTTACCATTGGAAGTGAAATGTCTGGAGATGTTAGAAATATATTCGTTAAAAACCTCACATTCAATGGTACAGACTGCGGACTTCGTTTTAAATCGGTTCGAGGCAGAGGCGGAGTGGTCGAAAATATTTGGATGGAAGACATCAGAATGAATAATATTCCGACTGATGCCATCAATTTCAATTTATACTATTTCGGAAAATCACTCTCAGAAGATAAAGATACAGGAGAAGTAACAGTAGCAAAAGAACCAGTTTCAGAAGAAACTCCTGCATTTAAAAATATGTATTTTAAAAATATCTATGTAAACGGAGCTTCTCAGGCTTTGAAAATTATGGGAATTCCCGAAATGCCAGTTACTAATATCGAATTTGAAAATATGATCATTCGTTCAGATGTAGGTATTCAGATGAATTACGCAAGCAAAATTGCTTTTAAAAATCTTGATTTAAGATTAGACAAACCAGGAATTGCCGTAAGTTTTTCTAATAGTCAGAATGTGAGTTTGGATGGCTTGAAATCTACTGGCGAAAATCAGATGTTTTGGGTTGGCGGTTTAGAAACAAAAGATATTTCATTAAAAACCAACGGAAAGAAAATGGTTATGAATAAAGATCTAAAAGTTCTAGAGTCGATTAAAGGAGAAGTGAAAGTTGTGGATTAAAACAGAAAACAAAATGATACTATTCAGATTTTTAGCAGTCTCGATTTTCTTTACGAATGTTTCATTTGCAAATGATGCTATAAGAACTCAAGCTCCAAAAGAACTCAAATCGTACGATATTGTTGTAGATGCCAATGGCACTGGGAATTTTACAACAGTTCAGGCTGCCTTGAATTCGGTTGCATTATTAAAAACAACCGAAACTACAATTTTCATTAAAAACGGTGTTTACAAAGAAAAACTAGAAGTAGTTTTAAACCAAAACAATATTACTTTAATAGGCGAAAGCAAGGAAAAAGTAATTCTTACTTATGATGATTATGCTTCCAAACCGAATGGTGCAGGCGGAACAATTGGAACTTCTGGATCGGCGAGTTTTATAATTACAGCAAATGATTTTAAAGCACGAAATATAACTTTTGAAAATTCATCTGGACCAGTAGGACAAGCTGTAGCAGTGAGAATTGACGGCGATCGAATTATTTTTGAAAATTGCAGATTTTTAGGTTTCCAAGATACACTATATCCGCGTGCAGATACCAGCAGGCAGTACTATAAAAATTGTTATATCGAAGGAACAACCGATTTTATTTTTGGAGGTTCAACAGCTGTTTTTGATCAATGTGAAATCTTTGCCAAGAAAGGCGGTTCCTATATAACTGCAGCCAATACGCCTCAATCTAATCCGTATGGATTTGTATTTCTGAATTGCAAGTTGACTACAAATTCGGGAAACAGCACTTATTATTTAGGAAGACCTTGGCGCAATTATGCGCGAACTGTTTTTCTAAAATGCGAAATGGAACCACACATTAAACCAGAAGGATGGCACAACTGGGGTAAACCAGAAGCCGAAAAGACCACTTTTTATGCCGAATATTTGTCTACAGGAACAGGAGGAAATACATCCTCCCGCGTAAAATGGTCTCATGTATTATCATCCGAAGAATTTAAAAAAGATTATTCGATGAAAGCTGTTTTGAGAGATTGGAAACCAGCAATTAAATAATTCATTTTTAAATCATATAAATCATAATAAGTTAAAGATATGGACAATGAAATTTCAAAATAAAAATCTTAGCGCAGTAATTATTGGGGTTTGTATGATTTTCTTTCAAAACATAAACGCTCAGTATTTAAAAGGCATTACAAATGTCAGGGATACTTCGTTTACCAATGTAAGTGCTTTTAAGAAAACACTTAAATATTTTCCGCAAACGACGAGAGTTCCAGAACTGCATTTTGATAATGTGATGCGGCAAACAGATATAACTTATTGCAGTTACGGAAAACGTAAAATGAAACTGGATGTTTTTTATGATAAAAATGTCAAGAAAAAACAAACCGCAATTATCATTATTCATGGCGGAGGCTGGCGTTCTGGAAGCAGACAGCAGCATCATCAAATGGCACAAAAACTCGCAAGCCTGGGATATGTGTGTTTTACGCCAGAATACAGACTTTCTACAGAAGCGCTTTTTCCCGCAGCGATTTACGATCTCAAAGCATGCATTCGCTGGGTAAGAGAAAATGCAGTAAAGTATAATATCAATCCAGATCAAATAACTGCTCTCGGATTTTCGGCAGGAGGCGAATTGGCCGCTTTTATGGGCACGACAGCAAATATGCCGCTTTTTGAAGGCATGGTAGTCCATTCAAATTTAAAATCTCAGGTGAATGCTGTGGTGAGTATCGATGGCACTCTTTCATTTGTACATTCTGAAAGCAGTGAAGGAGATGACAGTAAAAACATTTCGGCAGGAACCTATTGGCTTGGTTATTCCAGAAAAGACAATCCTAAACTTTGGGAAGCTGCTTCTCCTCTCAGTTATGTAAATGCATCAACACCGCCAACATTATTTATCAATAGTTCAATAGCACGAATGCACGCAGGAAGAAACGATTACAGAAAGGTTTTGAATGAAAACGCAATCTATTCTGAAGTTCATGAATTTGAAAATTCCCCTCATTCATTTTGTCTTTTTAATCCGTGGTTTGAGCCTACAATTCAATACATCGACAATTTTTTAACTAAAATATTTAGCACATAATATGAAAACAAAATTTGTAATTCCACTAGTAAGCATGACTCTAGCAGTCTTGATAATGGCTTTTACCAGATCGAAAGCGGTAACCACAGTTTATTTAATCGGCGATTCCACAGTAGCTAATTATGCCAATAATTACGAAGAAGGAAAAGATTACATGAAAACCCGATATCCAGTTACAGGCTGGGGACAAGTGTTTCAGCAATTTTTAGTCAAAGACAGCTTAAAAAAGATCGATAAATTAATCAAAACAGACAGCGCATTTGTAGATGATAGGGCAAGAGGCGGCCGAAGCACTCGTACTTTTTTTCAGGAAGGCAGATGGCGTTCTGTTTATGAAAATCTCAAAAAGGGAGATTTGGTTTTAATGCAGTTTGGTCATAACGATGCAGCTGAAGACAAACCAGAACGCTATGTTAATCTTGAAGGATATAAAGAATTCTTAAGGCTTTTTATTGAACAAACAAGAGCAAAAGGAGCCAAACCAATTTTGATAACTCCAGTATCTAGAAATTTTCCATGGAAAGAAGGTAAACTGCAGAATATTCATGGTTTATATCCTGACGCTGTAAAAGAAATTGCAAAAGAAATGAACGTAATGATTATCGATTTAAACCAGAAATCAATGGACTTTTTTACAAAGAAAGGACAGCCTTATGTGAGTGAAAACTATTTTATGAATTTACCCGCAGGATTATATGAAGCTTATCCAAATGGTCAAAAAGACAATACACACTTTCAAACCAAAGGTGCTGTAGAAGTTGCAAGGCTTGTTTTTGAAGGAATGAAAGAATTAAATTAAAATTTTTATAAACCGTCAAAAGAGTGTGAAGAAGAATAAAAACTCTTTTGACAAACTATTACTAACTAAAACCAAAAACCAAATGAAAAAACAATTTATTCACCTATTCCTCATACTGTTTACAGTAATGGGGTTCTCTCAGACCATTGAGAGAATTGAAGCCGAAACTTTTAATCAGGCTTCGGGGGCGAGGGCAGAAACCAATGCTTCTCTTTCGGGAGGAGGAAACGTAGGTTACATTAAAAATAATACGTGGATTAAATTTAATGCCGTCCAGTTTACCGAATTTGTAACTCGTTTTGATATCGCCGCTGCGGGTTCAGCAGGAGGTAATATCGAATTGAGGTTAGGATCTGCAACAGGAACTTTAATAGGAACAGCTGTTGTCTCTGGAAGTACTGGATTTTCTGATTATAAAAAGTTCTCTACCACCATTACGCCAACAACAGGTACATACGATTTGTATCTGGTTTTTACAGGATTAGGAACGGGCTATTTATTCAATTTAGATTACTTTGAAAAAATAACCGAAAATTCTAATGCGATTACTTATAAACTAACCACAAGTGTTAATCCTGCTTCATCAGGAACTGTTGTTACTAATCCTGGAGGAAGCACATTTGCAAAAGGAACCGAATTAAAATTAACTGCCAATAAAAATTTCGGATATAATTTTAAACAATGGATAGATGATAAAGGCGCTGTAGTTTCAACAGCAAATCCTTTAACCTATACCATCAATGACAATACAACTCTTATTGCAGAGTACGAAACAATTCCAACTTATAACCTGACCGTTAATGTTAATGGAGCATTCGGATTAGGAGATTATTCTCTTGCTCCAGCTGGAAAAGACGGTGCATTTTCGGTGTACGAAAAAGGAACAAATGTTACCATTACGGCTGTTGAAAATGATATTATTAAATTCAGCAATTGGTCTGATGGTTCTACTTCTTTAAGTACCTCTGTGGTTATGGATCAAAACCAAACAGTTACAGGAACTTATGCCAATCAAAATTTTATTGCGGGATGGACATTCAAAAATGACCAATATGCTAATCCGAGAGTAGCAGAACTTTATTCTAAAATAGAAAATAAACCTCAATTATTTGCTTACAATGTTGCCGACAATGTGTTTGCGCCTAATGTAAGACTTCAAAACAGAGGCGGAAAAAATGGGGTTTGCGTCTGGAATACAGAGCGAGGAAATTTCTATTATTTTATGACAACGCTTTCTACAGTTGGTTATAAAAATATTAATGTTGCCTCAGGACTGCTTGGCTATTATTATGGAGCTGATGAATGGACTTTTCAATATTCATTAGACGGCGTAAATTTTGTTAATGTTTCGGCATTAACGACCATCAATACTAATACAATTACTTCTATTGGAGGAATTCTTCCTGCTGAAGCAGAAGGTAAAGAAAAAATATACCTGAGATGGTTTCCAAATATTAACGGACCCAAACACGGATCTGCTGTCGATGTAACGGCTACGATTTTATCTAATGTGATGATTAAAGCCGATGAGGTTTTGGTTACAGATACAAACGCACCTGTTCTCGAATCTTCGTTTCCAGCAGAAGCTTCATTAGCTGTTGGCGCAAATGGAAATATCATTCTGAACTTTAACGAACAAGTTCAATTAGGTTCTGGACAAGCAGTTTTAAACGGAAAAAATCTAACTGCCGAATTCGTAAATAAAACGGTAAAATTTAGTTATTTCGGATTAGAATATAATAAACAATATACTTTTAGTATACCTGCAGGATTTGTAAAAGACCTTTCCGGTAATAATGGTGACGCGATTAGTTTGTCGTTTAAAACAATGGAAAAACCAATTCCGGTTAAACGAAAATTTGATTTAATTGTCGATGCTGATGCTACTACAGAACAGCTTGCTTCTGGAAAATATGTAAAAACCATAGCCGAAGCATTTAACGCAGCGCCTAATAACTCTGCATCGAGATTTTTGGTTTTAATTACCAACGGAACCTATAATTTGGGTGGAGATGGTACAAATCCGCAGGATATTGTATTGAAACTTCCATCAGGAAAAAACAATGTTTCTTTGGTTGCACAATCCAAAGACAAAGTAATCTTTCAGGGAAATCCAGGTCAGGGAATTAAAAATGCCGTTCTCTCTATCGAAGCCAATGATTTATACATGGAAAATATTACGATAGAACACAAAGACGGAATTATAAATTCTGGACAAAAACCTGCACTAAATCCCGCAGGAGATCGTAATGTTTATAATGGAATTAGATTAAGAAGTAAACAAGATACGCAGGTAACAGGCGGAAAAAGAAGTTTTTACTATAAATCTACCATTGAGGGAGATGTCGATTTTATCTGCGGAGGAGGAACACATTGGTTTGAAGAATGTAAATTGGTTTCTGTTGCACCCGGTTATATCGTAGCACCAAACCACGATGCAGCTACACAATATGGTTATATTTTTAATAATAATACCATTACTGCTTCAGCCAGTTATTATTTAGGGCGTCCGTGGCAGAATTCACCAAGAGCAGTTTATCTCAATACCAAAATGATAAATGAACCCAATGTACTTGGATGGGCAAATATGGGAACATATCCAGCACTTTTTGCAGAATACAATAGTGTAAACGGAAACGGAATTGCTGTTAATACCGATAACAGAACCAATACATTTACAGTAAATGGCATTTCGCAGACAGGAAATTATAATCCAGTTTTGACAAAAGCTCAAGCAGATGAATTCACAATCGAAAATGTGCTGAGCGGTACAGATAAATGGGATCCGCGCAGAGTTGTAGAACAAGTTACAAAACCAGCTAATCTTATTGCTGCTGAAAATAACACTTTAAAATGGGATGAAAATCAATATGCAATGTGTTATGTTGTGAGTAAAGACGGAAAGATTTTAGCCATTACGACTGAAGCAAGTTATGTAGAAACTTCTAAAACAGCAGGTACTTATGCATACACCATACAAGCTGCAAATGAATATGGCGGATTAAGTGATGTAAGCACTATTAATATGACAATTGGCGGAGCTGTTAAATCTTCTATTGCCTATTTAAATTCGATTGATGGTAATGCTATATCAGGTTTAACACCAATAGAATATACTGAAGGTACAGCTCAAACACTGCCAGTTCCAACTTTAAAAGGTTACACTTTTTTCGGGTGGTCAGCTTCTGCTTCAGTACCCAATTCTTTAAAAGAAATTGCAGCTACAGTAACAGGAAATCAAACATTATATGCTTTTTGGGGAACAGCAGGAAATAACAAACCTGATGAAGTAACTCCGCCAACAAATTTTGATTATGAATTTACAGCAGCAGTCAATAAAAGCTGGGATAATGCAGCAAATTTCAGTCCAGCTGAAATGCCAGTTGCAGGTAAAACTGTTTCAAGCACAAAAGAAATAGAAACAACAGCTACTGTTTTTCCAGCTGATATTATTTTTTCTGGCGCAGGCACACTTCGATTAAGAGGTGCTCATAAAGCCACAGGAAATTTAATTTTTAAAGACGGAACACGCGTATACTATAATACAAGCGGTGCAGGAATGACGTTAGAAGCTCCAATAGTAGTTTCTGGAAATGTGAAATTTGAAATGATTTCAGGAATAGCCAATCAAACCATAATGACTCTAAGCGGACCAGTTTCGGGTAATGGAACTATTATTCCAATAAATATAGGGCAGGGAGTTAATCCAAATACAGGAATTTTACTTTTAAAGGGAGATAATAGTGAATTTATCGGAACTTGGGATTTAACTCAAAAAAGTACAAAATTCCCAGCATTAAATTATCCAACTGCAATTGATGGAGCATCTGCAAATGCTTTTGGTTCTGGAACAATAAACGTTGGTCAGGATAATTACGTAATTTTTAGTCATGAACGCGCCGCAGGGTCAAACTTAAATTTGAATATAACGGCTAATGGAAAAGCGGCATTAAATACTGTTTTGAATGTTCAAAAGCTTACTATAAATGGAGTAGATTTTAAGGAAGGACTTTATGACAAAACCACAAATCCTGAGTTTTTTACAGGAGAAGGAAAGATTGAAGTGAAAAAAGAAACTACTGGCGGAGGTACAGAAACCGTTCCTGCGTTTCCAGGAGCAGAAGGTTACGGTAAATACGTAACAGGAGGCCGCGGCGGAAAACTAATTTATGTAACCAATTTAAATGATTCGGGAGCAGGTTCTCTTCGTGATGCCATAAATCAGGCAGGTCCGAGAATTGTTGTTTTTAAAGTATCTGGAAATATCGAATTGAAAAGTGAATTAAATATTACGGATAATATCACTATTGCCGGACAAACAGCGCCAGGCGGTGGTATTACGATAAAAGATTACAATGTTAAAGTAAGAGGAAATAATGTAATTCTTCGTTATTTACGTTTTAGAATGGGAGATACTCATGATGTAGAAAATGATGCATTAGGCGGACGTTTCCAGAAAAATATTATTGTAGATCACTGTTCGATGAGCTGGTCAACAGACGAATGTGTCTCTTTTTACCAAAATGAAAACTTTACGCTTCAATGGTGTATCATTTCCGAAAGTCTACGTAATTCAGTTCATGCCAAAGGAGCTCACGGTTACGGTGGTGTTTGGGGAGGTAAAAATGCTTCTTTTCACCATAATTTATTAGCGCATCATGACAGCCGTAATCCAAGGTTGGGAGAATATGCTAACGATATTTTTGCAAAAACCGATTTAGTTGATATTCGTAACAACGTCATATACAACTGGGGAGGAAACAGTTGTTACGGCGGAGACGCTATGAATGTGAATCTGGTTAATAATTACTGGAAACCTGGCCCTGGAACTTCTAATTCTACTAAAGAACGTATTTTATCAACTGGAAGAAGTTTAGATGCCACTTCTCCATTATATGGAATCTGGGGTAAATATTATGTAGACGGTAATTATGTTGTCGGTTCTCCAAGAACCACTCAGGATAACTGGACTTATGGTGTTTACAGTCAGTTTCACAGCAGTCAGCTGCCGGTAAGTGACGCTGATAAAGCAGCATTAAAAATTGATGTTCCTCATTCATTTGGAGAAATAACAACTCATACTGCCACAAAAGCATACGAATTGGTTTTAGAAAATGCAGGTGCCAATTTATACAGAGATGCTGTAGATAAAAGAGCAGTAGATGATACTCGCTCTGGAACTGCAAGTGTTATGAATGGCGGTAACGGAAGTACAAACGGTTATATCGATACGCCATCAGCAGCTGGCGGATGGCCGGTTCTTCCTACTGGCGAAGCACCTTTAGATACAGACGGAGACGGTATGCCGGATAAATGGGAAACAGAAAAAGGATTGAATCCTGCAAGTGCTGCCGATGGTAATTTAAAAACAGTTGATGGCATTTATACCAATATTGAAGTTTACATCAACAGCCTTGTGTATAGTATTACGTCAACTCAAAACGGAAGTTTAGATGTTTATGTAAATCCGCAAAATTTTGTTGAGAAATATAATGCAGCAGAAGATGGTACAAAGTTTATTATGGCTGGCGGTACGTACACAGCCAGTACTCCGCTAGCGGTGAAAAATCATAAATATACATTTGTTCCAGATGAAGGTGCAAAACCTGTTTTTGCTGGATCTTTTTATTCAGAAAATCCAGAAATCTTCTCCGGAAGTTTCAGTTTCAATGGTGTAGATTTTGATTTCACAAATGCTGATTCTAATGTAATGCAGTTTAAAAAAGGAGCAGGTTTGTCTAATTTTGAAATTAAAAACGCTTCGATAAAAGGAATCAAACAAAGTTTATTAATAACAGAAGGAACTAGTGAACATCCAATTTCAAAAATTGCTTTAGATAATTGTTTAATTGACGGAAGCACCGCTCAAGGGGGTAATTTTATCCAGCCAGATTCACATATTGTAAATTCGGTTTCGATTAAAAACTCGACCATTTTCAATTATTCAAAAGGAAACAACTTTATAATTCTTCAGAAAAAAGATAATGTAAACGAGCCAATAAATGTAACGATCGAAAATAATACAATTTATAATGCCTGCAGTCAGGAAGGAAATGGTTTTGTATTTATAGATAATCAATACAGTAAAACATCAACTTTCACCTTCAAGAATAATATTATGCAGGACGAACGTGAAAATCCGAAAGCGATTTATATGTTCTATTCTAACAATGTCAATGGCGCAGGAACGGCAGTTTTAGACAACAATCTTTTTACAGGAGTATCTTCTCAATCGACAAAAGGAACTATTGCCGTTACAGAAACCAATGTTAAAACATTGACAGGTTTAGGTATGACAGCACTTTCATATCCTAATCCACTACAGGGAAATTTTAGTTTTTCTAAAAATTCTCCATTAGCAGCAGCAGGTATCGGCGGCGGCGCTTTGGGAGATCTGAGATGGTTAAAAGCAGATGCTAAATTTTCACCAATAAATTATCTGAATTCTATCGATGGAAAACCCATAACACTTTCACAAGCTGAATTTATGGAAGGATCAATTACCAATTTAGGAACACCAAAATTAGAAGGATACACTTTTTTTGGCTGGTCAAGTACAGCGACTTCGCCTGGATTAATTAAAAGTATTCCAGCAACAGCAACAGGAAATCAAGTGTTTTATGCTTTTTGGGGCGAAGGCGGAAACAACAAACCCGACGCAAAACCAGTTGTAAAATCTACAATTTCCTATATGAATTCAATTGACGGTAAAGCTTTAACGGGTTTAATTCCATTAGAATATACTGAGGGTACATTATTAACGCTGCCCGTTCCAGTTTTAAAAGGGTACACATTTTTCGGATGGTCGACTTCTGCCACAGTGCCTAATTCTTTAAAAGAAATTGCAGTTACTGCAACAGGAAACCAAATTTTATATGCTTTTTGGGGAGCAGGAGGTAATAACAAAGCCGATGAGGTTGTGCCGCCTACTTTCTATAACATCTCTTATATGAACTTACCATCAGGAACAGTTAATCCTAATAAAGCAAGCGTAGAAACGGGAACTGTTTATAAACTTGAAGAGGCTTCTTGCGTAGGTTATCGTTTTTTAGGATGGTATTCTGACAGCGCTTACGGAAAAGAAATAAGTGGATTTGACAGTAAACAGAAAGAAAACTTTACGCTTTACGGGCGCTGGAAAAAGTTAGGAGATTTTTATGCATTTCCAACAGTTGCAACTGGTAAAATTACCTTGAAATCCAGCATTGACTATGACAGCGTAGTAATTTTTAGTATGAACGGACTTCTGATAAAACAATTGGATACAGCAGGTTTTGAAACGGATATTTCTATATCAGATCTTGCATCAGGAAGTTATTTCATCAAAAGCCTAAAAACAGGGTTATCTACTAGAATCATAGTTAAATAAGTTTGAAATCAGGGACAGGAATTTGATTTATTGTCCCTGATTATGAAAATGAATTCATTAGTATAAAAAATTTAATCATAAAGATATGAGTAACAGTATCAAATTATTAGCGCTGGTTTTCATAACATTATTTTCCTCCTGTTCCAAGGATGATGAGGAAAACTCCAATGGAAATGGAAATCAAGGTTTTTTAAAAATAGGGAATCAAAGTGTCGAGTTATCGCAGGGTTATCTTGAAAATTTCGGCGTTCGAGGAAATGCATATAACATTGATTTTTCATTAAAATCGAAGTCGATTTCTGGAGAAGAGGATGGGGCAGTAGTGTATTTTGAATTGTTTTCTTCCCTTCAAAATAATTTATCAAAAGGAGATTATGCCTTTGGCGGTTATTCAGAAGCAACTGCTTATACTTTTACAAGATGGGGACAATCTTTGATCGGTAAAAATATTAATTCTGAAAAAGGAGGAATGTCGGTTAAAAATGGCATCAGCATTAGACCATCAGGCGGGACTTTTAAAGTGATAGAAAACGGCCAGTTATATAAAGTTAGTTTTACAGGCAAAGGTACTGCCAGTTATTATAAGGACGGTGTACTAACTTCGAGTGAGAATGATGTAAGTTTTAGTATGCAATATCAAGGCGATGTAAAACGCTCTGAAGGAAAAACTTTTACAGCCAAAAAAGTATTTTCAGAAGAACGATTAGAAAAAAATCATGCGGTTATTTTTAATTAAAAAAGTTTCTAAGAACAGAAAGCATTAATTAGAATTGCTTGATTGCATTCTAATCGAATTTAAAAACAGAAATTGGTCCAAAAGATCATTTTCTGTTTTGTTGTTTTAGAATATTTCTGATTTTAATTGTAAGTGAAAATCTGAAATTTTTCATTAGAAAAAGAGACCAGTAAAATCGCTTTTTTCGCATAATGGAATCATCAATAAAAGATGATGTAAGAAAAGGATTCTTATAAAACTATGCATCCTTTTGTAACTGAATCATCTTTTAGTTTTTAACACAAAAAATGTTTAATATTGCTTTTTTGATTCTCAACCCTTCCCATAAATGCCTATTTATAGCGAATATGCTGATCATATTTTAGTTGATCTTCTTAAAGAAGATGATCAGCTAGCGTATACAGAAATTTTTCAAAGGTATTCGAAACTTTTATTGAATCATGCCTATAAAATACTTGAAAATCAAGATGAGGCCAATGACGTTGTTCAAGAGGTTTTTCTTTCGATCTGGAACAAACGTTACGAATTGATACTAACAGGATCTCTTTCTTCCTATTTATATAAAGCGGTAAAAAATAGAGTACTCAATTATATCGCTCATGAAAAAGTGGTTTCCCGCTATGCCGATTCCATTTCTAATTTTGTTGAAAACGACTATGTATTTGCTGATTCTAGACTTAGAGAAAAAGAATTAGAAGCAATAATTGCAAAAGAAATTGCTTTGCTTCCCGAAAAAATGCGCGAAGTTTTTCTCTTAAGGAAAGTTGAAGAACTTTCATATGATGAAATTGCACTTCAATTAAATATTACAGACAAAACAGCCAAACAGCAAGTTTATAATTCCGTTAAAATATTACGAGAAAAACTCAAAAATTTTATGGGTGTTTTTATGTGGTAACTATGTCGCTGTGTTTTTGTTAATTTCTCTCGTAAAATATTGATATATCGTTGTAATCCGTAAAGAAGAGTTAATACTATTCTTGCTTTATTAATGATATGATAATAATTTTTTAATTTTTTTTTGTCATTGTCTATGACAAAACTCATTTCTAACTGTCTTACTTAAAACGGGACCAAATTTCGTATTGTATTTATGAATGAAACGGAAATTTTAGCATTGCTAAAAAAATATCAGGAAGGGACTTTATCTCATGAAGATAAAGACAAACTCGATGCCTGGTATTTGCATAAAGCTTCGAATAGTAACAGCCAGCTTAATGAGTATGAACTACAGGATAGTTACAAATTGCTGCAATCGAAATTACCTTTGTATAAAGAAACAAAAGTAATTCGCATTTGGCCTCGTGTTGCTGCGGCCGCATCAATAGCCGTATTATTGGGTACGGGAATATTTTATTTCACCAAACCCAAACAACAAAATATTGAGGTTGCTGCAAAACCACAAGAAATTGCTCCAGGAGGCACTAGAGGAATCTTAACGCTTTCTAACGGAAAACAAATTGTCCTGTCTGCGATTTCTGGAAAAGATACAATTGCGAAAGAAGGAGACGAGCAAGAGGTGACTATTAAAATGGGAGCAAATGGTGTTATTACTTATATCATTAATCCAAATGCTGATGCTTCAAAAGATGATCCAGATTCATTTAATACGCTTTCAACTCCAACAGGAGGACAGTATAATATTGTCTTGGCAGATGGAACCAAAGTATACTTAAATACCGTTTCATCCATTAAATATCCAACTCAGTTTAACGGCGATCAAAGAGTTGTGGAGTTAGAAGGAGAAGCTTATTTTGAAGTAGCCAAAAATAAAAATAAACCTTTTATAGTAAAGTCAGGCAACCAGTCGATTGAAGTACTGGGAACTCATTTTAACGTCCATGCTTATAATAATGAATCGGTTTTAAAAACCACTTTATTAGAAGGAAGTGTTGCGGTTTCTTATAAAAATCAAAAATCAATTTTAAAACCCGGACAGCAGTCTAGTGTATCTGACAATTTTGCTAAAATTAAAATTAAAGAAGTGGATACCGAAGCTGCGATTGCCTGGAAAAACGGCCGTTTTAAATTTGATAATGCCGACTTAAAAACAGTGATGAAACAACTGGAACGCTGGTACGGAATTAAAGTAGAATACCGCGGCAATGTTTCGGATGTGAGATTTAACGGAGGTACGTTTATGAATAAAAATTTATCTGAAGTATTAAAAGTACTTGAGCTTAGTAATATAAAATTTAAGGTCGAAGGAAAAACAATTATTGTTTATCCCTAAAGCTAGATTTACCGTATATATTGGTCTATAAACTAAAAAACCAGAGGCAGTTGCGATGCTTCTGGTTGTTATAAAAGTTTATAGCCAGTATAAGTTGTCCACCTATTGTTTAACTATAACCAATGTAAATGTATGAAATTAAATTTACAACCAAAAAAACCTTACAAAAAATCTGGAAAAAAGATTCCCAGATTTAATTTTTCTACTTGTTTAAAGATATTCGGTGCACTTATTATGCTGCTTTGCAGTTATTCAGGACAAGCGCAGAATATTAGCATTAATTTCAAAGACGCACCGCTTGAAACGGTTTTAAAAGAAGTTGCTAAACAAAGTAACTACGAAGTCTTTTATACTCAGAAATTGCTCAAAGATTCGAATCCTGTTACTATTTATGTAAAGAATTCGAGTTTAAAAGAAACATTAAATCGAATTTTCAGTTCGCAAAATTTAAAATACTCGCTTACCAATCAAACCATTGTGGTAACTGCAGGAAAAGAAAAAGCGGAAAATTTGGGAAACGGATCAATCGACGTCCGAGGAAAGGTCTTAAATAATAAAAATGAGCCTTTTCCTGGAGTCACTGTTACCCTTGTAGGAACAAACAGAAATAGTATAACCGATTTTGACGGAAGTTTTACATTTGATAATGTTCCAGAAAATGGCATTCTTGAATGCTCTGGATTGACTATTGAGAAAAAATCTTTTGGTATCTCAGGCAAAACACAGCTGACCCTAGTTGTAGAGGACAAAGTGGCTGCGATGAAAGAAGTTGTGATAACGGGATTTCAAACCATAGCAAGAAGTAATTTTACTGGAGCAATTGCCAAAGTTGATGAAAAAACATTAAATGAAAACATTAATACTGATTTATCAAGTGCGCTGGAAGGTCGTGTTGCAGGTTTGATGTTTCAAAAAAATCCAAGCGGCGCTGCAGCAGATAAACCAATCTTGAGAGGTATAGGTACTTTTTCTTCTCTTGAAGTTGGTTACAGTCCGCTTATTGTAATAGATGGTCTTCCAACAGAATTGACTCTAAATGATATTAATCCTTATGATATAGAAAGTGTAGACGTTCTTAAAGACGCAGCTGCGGCTTCTATTTACGGTTCAAGAGCAGCAAATGGTATTATCGTCTTAACAACCAAAAAAGGAAATGGGAAATTAAAAGTAAGTATAAATTCAGATTTCTTTATTGCCGAAAAACCGAATTTGCGAGATATGAATTATGCTTCTACAAGTGATATAATTGATCTTGAACAAGCTGTATACAATAGAGAAAGAGCCAGATTTGCAAACACATCGACGATGTTTAACAATTATGGAGATATTGGAAACAGCAGTATGAAATATTACAGTCCTCTTTATCAGCTGAACAGAAATTTGGAAGAAGGAAAAATTAGTAATGCTGATTACGACAGCACACTTGCGCAATGGAGAAAAAACGACTACATACAAGATTATCATGATAATGTATGGCAGAATGAATTCAGACAGCGTTACAATATTGCATTTTCTGGTAGTACAAGTAAACAAAATACATACGTGTCGTTAAATTACGACGAATCAAAAAATCGGGTAAAATTCAACCAAAGCAGAGCCTTTAATCTTTATGCAAAAAGCAGTTTTCAGATCAATAACTGGTTGAATGCAACATTTGGGATAAATGGAACTTATAGCAATGACGACGTAACCGATGGTGATTATAATGATTACCTGACTATTCAAAAAAGATACGAGCGAATTACAGATGACAATGGAAATCTTGTAATAGCACCTTTTGTTGGAATTAGAGATGGTTTTACTTCCAGCGGTGTTATTAATCCGGCTGTTGCCGAAAAACTGGCAAGTTTAAGTGGTTTTAAACCAATGTCTTTTAATATTTTAAACTCACTTCAAGAAGGGATTGAGAAACAAAATTCACTAAGTTTAAGAGCATTTGCTAACCTAAAAGCTAAAATTTGGAGAGGACTAAGTTATAATACACAGTTTCAATATGAGGTAAGAAGAAACGATAATGAACAGTATTATGACATTAACTCTTATAAAATGCGTTATGCAATTAATACACTGACAGGATATAATCCAACAACAAATGTTTATACACCAGTAGAAGGCTTTTCTACAGGAGGACGTTACGAACAATCTAGTAATCAATCTACTAATTACTCTTTTAGAAATCAGTTAGACTATGCTGAGGAATTTGGCGAAGGGAAACATTCTATTAATGCTTTAGCTGGTTTTGAAATGCGCGAAACTTTTCTGCCAAGAACTGTCGAGTCGCTGCGTTATGGTTACGACCCTGTAACGCTTACATCGGCTGTAATGAATAATCTTGCGTTAAGTCAGACTGGAGTTTCAAGTTATATATTCGGAAATAATAGAACTTTAGGGGCTTTAGCGAGAACACAAAAAGAAATACTACACCGTTATTTTTCAGTATTTAGTACTGCGAGTTACACCTATTTATCTAAATATAACTTAACAGGAAGTTACCGTGTAGATAGAGCAGATTTATTTGGAGTAGATCCGAAGTATAAAAATCGTCCTTTATGGTCTGCAGGTTTAGGATGGAATGTCAGCAATGAAGAATTCATGAAAGAAGTAAAGTGGGTAACCTCTCTTAAACTTAGAGGAACTTATGGTATTAACGGAAATATAGATCAAAGTACAACTCCATACATTACCGCTACAAGAAGAAACGATAACTTATATCAATCTTTACAATACACCAATATTACAGCACAGCCTAATCCTATGTTAAGATGGGAGAAAACGCAAAGTACAAACGTTGGTTTAGATTATAGTTTGTTTAGGGCGAAGTTAAATGGTAGTATCGATTTATACCGTAAATATAGCAGCGACTTATTGGCAACGACAGATTTAGATCCTACAGTGGGAGCTTTGACAAGAAGAATTAATGCTGGAGCGTTATTAAACAAAGGAGTCGAATTTACTGTTGGGTCTGAATGGTACAACAATGGTAGTTTTCGTGTAGCTTCTAATGTTGTATTTGCTTACAACAAAACAACTGTTAGAAAAGTGACAAGAGCACAGTCATCAGCTTCTGTATATATTGCTTCGCCTGGAGATTTCTTTGAAGAAAATGAATTGTACAATAGTTTATATGCATACCAATACGGAGGAACAACAAATGGTTATCCGTACGTTTTAGATGAAAATGGCAATCCATCAATTACTTTTGATGCAAATGGCAATCCAATTTCTACAAGTATAAAAACGGTAACAAATCCCGATGCATTAGTAAACATGGGAAGTTTAATGCCAACTTATACAGGTTCGTTATCACAGCGATTTTCGTATAAGCAGTTTGATTTGAATTTCTTATTTGTTTTCTCTGGTGGGAACGTAATGCGTAAAGAAGTTCTTGCGATGGATACAGATGTGGTAAACCTATCAGGTATTGCAGATCGTTACACAGATGCCAATCAAAATGGTAATACGCGTTTATATGTAGATTTAGACGAAAGTGTTAGAAATTACGCAACTACTATAAGCAGCCAGTGGAAAAATTCAAGTGCAAATGTTGTAGATGGAGATTATATCAAACTTAGAAACATTTCACTAGGTTATAATCTGCCAAAAACCTTTGCTGCTAAAATGAATATTTCATCAGCAAAATTTACTTTTCAAATGAATAATATTTGGTATTGGAGTGCAGCCGGAAATCGTATCGACCCAGAAGTTTACAGCGCAAACTCTGCTACACGTAATTTGCCATCGCCAAAAACGTATTTATTAGGCTTTAACCTTACTCTTTAAAAAAATGAAAAAGATATATATAACACTGCTGTCGCTGATGATGCTTACAGTAACATCATGCGAAGATTATACAGATATTACGCCAAAAGGAGCTTTAGTTATTGAAACACCAGAACAATTTCTTGAATTGGTATCGCTGCCAAACAGAGGTTATCCAATCAATAACTTTCAGTATTTGTCAGACGATCAATGGATGAAAGAAGCAAACGTAATAGGCAAAACTCCAAACGTAGATATTGTCAATTTTACTTTTGATGAAAGTGTAGATAGAGTCTCTTTAATTGGAAGTTCTAGTTTTTATAATCAGGCTTACACCTATATAAACAGATGGAATACCATTATTTCATTAGTAGATGAGAGCAAAGGCGATGAAAACACGAAGCGTTTAGCAAAAGCAGAAGCTAAAATTTACAGAGCTTACGATCACTTTTTATTGGTGAATACTTACGCAAAAGGTTATGATCCTCAGACTGCTGCTACAGATGGCGGAATTTGTATTATGGATAAATTTGATTTAGAAGCACAGCCTTCAAAATCTACCGTAGCCCAGGTTTACGATTTTATTCAGAAAGATATTGAAGATGCACTGCCGTTTCTTCAAGAAAAACCACTTGACATTTACCACCCTTCATTAGCATTTGCTTATGCATTTAAGGCTAAAGTTCATTTGTTTAAACGTGAAATTGCCCAAGCAAAAGAAGCTGCAGAAAAATCATTAAGCTATAACAATCAAATATTTGATATGGTTGCTTATAATGCCCAAGGCGGACCAAATGTACTTCCTGTTCCAGCAGCAAATAATGTTGAAGTCCTAAGTTACATGTATATGACGGGTTATAATGAGATGAACTTTGCTTATCAATATATCATCAGTCCCGAGCTAAGAACTTTATTTGGTACAAACGATGCGCGTTTTAATTTGTTTTTCAATACTACCAGCGCAACAAATCTGGATCAGGGTTCAAATACAGCCTATTGGGCAACGGTATATACAAAATTCTTTTATCCGACAGTTGGTATGAAAACAACAGAGGTATATTTAATGCTGGCAGAATGTTACGCAAGAGATAACCAATTTAAAGAAGCCGTTGATGTTCTAAATACATTAAGAGCAAAACGTATTTTATCTGGTACTGTTAACTTAACCGTTCCAACTACTCGTAAAGAAACAATGGACTTGGTTATTAACGAAAGAAGAAAAGAACTGCTTTTAGGCTTTAACCGTTTTTTTGATTTGAAGAGATTAAATACCGAAACAGAATATGCTAAAACAGTTACGAGAGTATTTCCAATTGTAAACAAAACTGTTCCTCAAAAAACATATACGTTGCAGCCAAACTCTAGATTATATATTATACCATTTCCTTTATCTGTTTTGCAAAAGAATCCTAAACTTACCTTAAACACAGACGAAAAGGTTCCATTTTAATTCTCATGAAGAAATTATTTATTTTAACAATCATGCTGGTGGCTATACACCAGCATGGTTTTGCCCAAACGCCCGAAAAAAAAGCGGATAGTACAAGTACACAGCCGAAAGGTTTACAGCCCTACGAGAAAATAATTAAAGACAATTCTAAAAATAAAGCTGGTCTTTTTACGATTAGCCAGGTAGATACGAAGTTTTACTTTCAAATTCCTGACAGTTTATTTAATAGATATATGCTTGTTGTAACAAGATACCTTTCTACTCCAGAAGGAATGGGGGTTTTTGGCGGTGAAAAAGCCAACGAGCAGACTATTTATTTTGAAAAAGGAGCAAATAATACCGTTTTTTTAAGATCGTTACAATATAAACAGGATGTCCGCAACGCAGATTCGATGCTGGCAAAAGCATTAGCAGGTAGTAATGAAAATCCAATTGTGGCCGCTTTTCCAATAAAAACAACCAATCCTGAAACGGGAAATGTTGTTATTGATGTAACTGATGCCTTCAAGAAAGATAATCCAATGTTTTCTTTGGAAAGTAAAGAGAAAACAGAGAAAAAACTAACCTCTCTTGCAGATGATAAATCTTTTATTGAATCGATCGATACTTATCCAATTAACATTGAGGTAAAAACAACAAAAACGTACACGAACTCTACAGCAAGCAGCGGAAGTGTAACCTTACGATTAAATACTTCTATTGTACTATTGCCAAAAACACCAATGCGCAAACGTTTTGCCGATGAAAGAGTTGGTTTTTTTGCCAATAAATATGTTTTGTTCGATGATGATGAGCAGCGTGCGCAAACGAAATTCATAATTCAGCGTTATCGTTTGGAACCAAAAGACAAAGACATTAAGAAATATCTAAATGGCGAATTGGTTGAACCTAAAAAACAAATTGTTTATTATATCGATCCTGCAACGCCAAAAAAATGGAGACCGTATTTAATTGCAGGAATCAACGACTGGCAGAAAGCTTTTGAAGCTGCAGGTTTTAAAAATGCAATTGTGGGTAAAGAATGGCCGGAAGACGATAAAACAATGAGTTTGGAAGATGCAAGATATTCTGTAGTAAGATATTATGCTTCTGAAACACCAAATGCTTACGGACCACGTGTGAGTGATCCAAGAAGTGGAGAAATCATTGAGAGCCATGTTGGCTGGTATCATAATGTGATGAAATTAGTGCAGAGATGGTACATGATTCAGGCAGGACCTTTAGACGCCAGAGCCAGAAAAATGCATTTAGATGATGAATTAATGGGGCAATTAATTCGTTTTGTTTCTTCGCATGAAATTGGTCATACAATTGGTTTACGTCATAATATGGGAGCGAGCAGCGCAACTCCAGTAGCAAAATTAAGAGACAAAAAATGGGTTGAAGCAAATGGACATACCGTTTCTATAATGGATTATGCACGTTTTAACTATGTTGCACAGCCAGAAGATAATATTAGTCCGCAAGGTATTTATCCACGAATTGGTGCTTATGACAAATGGGCTCTTAAATGGGGATACAGCTATTTTCCAAAAGCAAAAGATGAGTTTGAAGAAGAAACAATACTGGCTAAATTAACGACAGATAGCCTGACTGCAAATCCTAAATTATGGTTTGGAGGAGAAGGTAAAGACGAAGATCCACGCAGTCAGACAGAAGATCTTAGTGATGATGCAGTAACTGCAAGTGATTACGGAATCAAAAATTTAAAGCGTGTAGTTCCAAATCTTATTCAATGGACGTATCAGCCAAATGATGCATATGATAATTTATCAGATATGCACAAAGCAGTTGTAAGACAATATGGTTTGTATTTATATCACGTACTAAAATATATAGGTAACAACTACATCACTAAAAGAACTGTCGATGAAAAAGGTGTAGTATACCAGCCCGTTCCAAAAGCAAAAGTAAAAGCAGCGATTGATTACGTAGGAAGACAATTGTTTGTTGCGCCTCTTTGGATGTATCCGCAGGAAATTAATCAATTAATTGCTTTAAAAACAGAAGATCAAATAGCAGATCAGCAAAATCAGGTATTAAATATGCTTTTGAGTTCTGGAATGCTTTATAACATCAGCCTTAAAGCAATGCAGTCAGAAGGAGCTTATACCGTTCCTGAATTTTTAAACGATCTGGGGCAAACCGTATGGATAAATTTTAGCGGGAATGAAAAATTAGATTTTTACAGAAGAGGTTTACAGCGTAGTTATATTGAAAAACTAAACTTGTTGTTATTGCCTAAAGAGGCAGACCCAGGGAAAGCTTTAAATACAGCGCAGCGCAGTGATGTACGATTATACGGAAAACAACATTTGGTCAAATTAAGAGCTGATGTTACAAAACTAATGAACGGAACAGCAGGATTAAATAAAGAACATTTCGATAGTATTTTGATTGAAATTGATAAAATCCTTTCAAAAATTAATACCACTACAACTACAATATGAAAAAAATAATAGCACTAGCATTTATTTGTTTAAGCAGTCTGGCTCAGGCTCAGTTAACATCAAAAGAAGAAGTTGCTCCGGAATTGACAGCAAAACGAGAAGCACAGAAAAAAGAAATCACAAGCAATTATCTGGCTTTAAAAAACAACCTTCTAATTTCAGATAGTATTGCAGTTGTAAAAAATGCCACAGCATTACAGAATTCATTACAGAGTTTTAAGTTTAAAAAACTAACTCTCGAGAAAATGAACGAAGCAACGATAAAAAGAAAAGAAATCATAGAACTTGCGGCTGAAGTTGCTGCAACAAAAAACATCAATAAACAGCGCAAAGTTTTTCAATCATTGTCTGTCAAGTTTTGGGATTTGGCACCTAAATTCAAAGCAGAAGATACTGCATTGTTTTTACAAGTTTGTCCCATGACCGGGGCAGGATGGGTGAGTGACAGTAAGGAAATCAAAAATCCTTATTATCCAAAAAACATGTTGACTTGCGGTGAAGTGAAAGCAAGTTTATAGTTTTTTTTTAATTGAATTAGTTTGATAAATGCGGTATCCTTAATAGGAGCCGTATTTGTTTTTTAGCCAAATTGTTAATTACCTAAAAATAAAAACCTCCAAAAACATTTTGATTTTGGAGGTTTTTATATAGAAAAGCAGTTTGTTATTTTTAAGATTTAATAAATTCTAAAATATCTTTATTAATAGTCGCAGCTTCAGTTGTTGGCATACCGTGAGGAAATCCTGGATAAGAAATTAGTTTACCGTTTTTCAATAATTTAGCAGCTTTTGGTGCTTGATTATAAGGAACAATTTGATCGTCTTCTCCATGCAGTACAAGAACAGGAATATCTAAACTCTTAAGATCTTCTGTAAAATCAGATTCAGAGAAAGCCTTAATTCCTTCATAATGTGCTAAAACAGAACCCATCATTCCCTGACGCCACCAATTATGTTTAATTCCTTCCTGAACTTCTTTTCCTTCGCGGTTCCATCCGTAAAAAGCAATGGGAAAATCATAAAAATATTGTGCTCTATTAAATCCAGTACCTTCTCTTATTTCATCAAAAACAGATAGCGGAACACCATCAGGATTGGCTTCATTTTTTATCATAATTGGCGTTACTGCGCTAATAATGATAGCTTTTGCAACACGGTCTTTTCCGTATTTTGCTGCGTAGCGAATTACTTCACCGCCGCCGGTTGAGTGGCCAATATGAATAGCATCTTTTAAATCAAGTGCAGCTGTTAATTCCGCAATGTCTGATGCGTAGGTTTCCATGTTATTTCCTTCAGAACTTTGACCAGAGCGACCATGCCCGCGTCTATCATGTGCAATAACACGATATCCTTGTTTTAAGAAAAACATCATTTGTGCATCCCAATCATCACTTGATAAAGGCCATCCGTGGTGAAAAACAATTGGTTGTCCAGTTCCCCAATCTTTATAATAAATTTCTGTTCCGTCTTTTACTGTAATTTTACTCATTTTTTTGGTTTTTTAAGATTAATAAATTTTAGGAATATCCCAATTTGGTATTTGTTATTAAGATCTAAGTTTTTATCTGTTTTTTTTTCTTAGATTTCTTTTACAAATTTATATAGGAGGCAACTGCCTATCGATTAATCTAGATTAAGTTCTGAGGATTTATTTGTAAAATATTGTAATTTAGGTTTTTATATAAATTTAGCAGAATAAATTTAATTAACACCTTATATTTATCATTTCTTTTTATTCTTAAGCTGCACCTTAAATTTACCCCAATAAGGATTGTCAGCCATTTGCGAATGTCCAATTACAATAATATGATTTCCTTTTTGCGTTAACGGAATTTTCAAATCCATTCCAAAAGGTCCGTCTGAATTTTTATTTGGGAAAATAATTTGATTGAAACGAATGTTTCCTTTGCCTGCAGCTGGAATAATATTGCCATTCAATTCGCCTAAATCTTCATTTTTAAACTTAACATATACTTTTGGATGAATAGAATCCAGTAAACCATCAGCAATAAATAAACCTTGCTCATTTTTAGAATCCATGAAGATTGTGTCACCTACTTGTTTGTTTATTTCTTCTTTTATATTCGTGACCATTTTAGTAGTTAAAGTGTCTTTATTGGTAGCAATTGAATCTGAGCCAGATACAGAAGTGTTTTTATTTTCTTTTGATTGACATGAAAAAAAGAAAATTGATAATAAAAGCATTAATAGATTTTTCATAATTGTATTTTTTAGTAAATCATCTCAAATTTATTTGTTTTCAGAGAATGAGCTATTACATAATAGCATTTCGATTTTGCAAGATCTAGACATAAATGTATTTTTTCCTTAAAAAACACATTCGCATATTATTAATAATTCAGAAAATTGAAATTAAAAAGGCTGTATTAAATTTCCTATCGATTGATTTCTTAGCTTTGTATAAAGCACATTAAATCTTTTTTATCATGCCACTAATTGAACAATCAGAATATGATTTTCCTTCTATTATTCATCGAAACAGGCACGTTTCTACTATTTATGCTGCTTTGTTTAAGAAGTTTGATGTGCCAGGATACACAAGAGAAAAACTGGAGTTAAATGACGGGGATTTTATCAATATCGATTTTATGATAAATGATCCTAAAAAAGCGGTTATTCTTTGCCACGGTTTAGAAGGAGATTCCAGAAGAACTTATAATAACAGCTGTGCAGCTTATTTTCAGCAAAAAGGAGTTTCAGTCTTTGCATGGAACAATCGTACCTGTGGAGGAGAAATGAACCGCCTGCCAAGACTTTATCATCATGGTGCAGTTGACGATCTGGATGAGGTCGTGCAGTTTGTTTTAAAAAAAGGATTCGAAGAAGTTTATTTAATCGGATATTCAATGGGCGGTGTACAGCTTTTAAATTATTTTGGCTGGACAAAACTCGACGAACGCATAAAAGCAGGGGTTTCTATTTCAGTGCCAACTCATATTGCAACCAGTGCCGAAGTACTCAAACAAGGATTCAACAGAGTTTATCTGAAGAATTTTACAATTGATATTAAAAGAAAACTCAAATATAAAGCGGCTCAGTTTCCAGATTTTATTAACCGTGATCAAATCGATAAAATTTCTTCGTTTGATGAAGTGGATCAATATTTTACGGCACCGCTGCATGGTTTTGCGAGCAGAGATGACTATTACCAGCAGGTTTCCCCTGAATTTTCACTTAAAAATATTACCATTCCGGTTTTAATTATCAATTCGCTTGATGATCCTTTTTTGGGCGAAAGATGTTATCCCAGAGCTATAGCAAAAGAAAGTGAATACGTGTATCTGGAAACTCCAAAATATGGAGGTCACTGCGCTTTTCCGCTGCGTAATTCAACGTATTCCTATGCAGAAAAAAGAGCTTATGAATTTTTTGAATCCTGCAAGGCATTAGCATAGTATTATTTCCTAAAAACAACCTAATAACAACTAAATGTTGAAGCAAAAAATTAAGGTTGTTTGTATGATGATTTTTTAAATTTTTATAATTGCTTCATACAATTTTTCTCAAAATTAATAAGTAATTACCTGTCATATAAAACGATAAAAGTTTCAAAATTTAGTAATTTTTTTTTTACATCTATTTTCTTGAATTGGAAATTATGGAGAATTATTTGTCTATATTTACATAAATATCCAAATATCACAGCAAATGCAAAATAATCTCCTTGGAAGCTTGAAAGAGCACCAAAACAAATTATTGACTACATGGTCTCAGCTTTTACAAGCAAATGGTTCTACTGATGGGGCGACAGAAGAAGAAGAATCAAAAGAGTTCGCAGCCCTTTTATTAGACGCCTTACAGCATTCAAACGGCAATACAAACTCACAAGAATTTGAGAGAGTAAATGATCTGCTAATTGGAATTTCAAGTTCAAGAGGGAGACGTGGTTTTTCACCTCGTGAAAATGCTCAGTATTTAATTGCTTTTAAAGAAGCTGCTTCAAAGATCCTTTCAGAAATTGAGCCTGAATCTTCAAAGTTATACGACGCAAATTTACAGCTAAGTACACTTTTGGACAATATGACGATTCTGACTTTCGAATCTTATATGAAAGGACGTGAAGATGTTATCGCTAGACAAATTGATGAAATCAGCGAAATTTCTACTCCGGTTATTAGAGTTTGGGACGGTGTTGTGGCACTGCCTATTATTGGTACACTTGACAGCTCAAGAACTCAGGTTGTAATGGAAAATCTTTTACAGCAGATTGTTGATACAGGAAGTTCTATTGCTATACTTGATATTTCAGGAGTGCCTGCAGTAGATTCGCTTGTAGCGCAACATCTTATCAAAACGGTAAGTGCAACCAGATTAATGGGAGCAGAATGTATCATTAGTGGTATTCGTCCTGAAATTGCGCAGACTGTAGTGCATTTAGGAATAGATCTTACAGGAATTATTACCAAAGCTTCACTTGCAAGCGCTCTTCAAACAGCTTTTGACATGCTTCAGCTTACGGTTGTGAAGAGAAAATAACGAATTAAGATTATTGAAATGGAAAGAATTCCTATACTCAAGATGGGAGATTTTCTTCTAGTTACAATACAAGTAGATTTGTATGACCAATTAGCGGAAAATCTTGAATCTGATTTAATAAATACTATAAATAAACATAATTCAAAGGGTGTCCTAATTGACATATCAGCGGTTTCTATTATTGACTCTTTTATGGGACGAATTTTAGGAAATATTGCGGTAATGTCAAAAATTATGGATGCACAAACAGTCGTAGTAGGTATGCAGCCAGCAGTGGCTATCACACTCGTCGAACTTGGATTATCTTTAAATGGTGTTATAAGTGCCTTAAACGTTGAAAAAGGCATGGATTTGCTTCGCGCGAAAATGTACAATGGCGATAACGAGGAGCAGGTATATGACGACAGCAACGAATAAAGAAGAACTGCTTATTGTAAAAGAGCAGGATGTAGTTCCGTTACGCAATCGTGTAAAGGAATATGGCGTACAGATTGGAATGAGTATTTTAAATCAAACCAAATTAATTACGGCCACAAGCGAACTCGTCCGTAATCTTTTAAAGTATGGCGGAGGAGGAAAAGTAATTATTGAATCTGTAAGCAACGGACGCGATAATGGCGTGCGTGTGACTTTTATTGATAAAGGACCAGGAATAAAAGATATTGGAATGGCTATGCAGGATGGATACAGCACCGGAAAAAGTCTTGGACTTGGCTTGCCAGGGACAAAAAGACTAGTGAATGAATTTGATATACAAACCGAATTAGGAAACGGCACAACCGTTACTATAATAAAATGGAAAAATGGATAATACTTTTTCCGTTTACAAAATTGACGATAGAAGCTTAATTGCTTTTATAAAAAGAGAAATACATAATTTAGCATTACAGTTAGGTTTTACACCACACAGAGCTGCTGAAACGGATATTATAATTGCAGAACTTACTTCTAACCTTATTAAATATGCCGACGGCGGCGATCTGCTTTATAGAGCGCATTACAACGGAAGTCATAATGAAATAGAAATTTACTGTCTGGATAAAGGAATAGGAATTGAAAATGTAACCAAAATAATGAATGATGGTTACTCTACTTCAAACACACTTGGTCAGGGACTTGGAGCAATCAAAAGATTAAGTAATGATTTTCAGATTTACTCCATGCGCGGATGGGGTACTGTGCAGTATATAAAAATTTGTGATAAGGCTGATTTTTCCGTTATCCATTCAGAAAATGAATTAAACCTTTCTGCTATAAGTGTAAATTATCCTGGTGAAAGAGTTTGCGGGGATGGATATTACATTAAATATAGTAAAAAAGGTTTTCAGATTTTTTGCGGCGACGGATTAGGTCACGGTGCAAAAGCAAATGAAGCCGTACAGCAGGCTATAAGAGCCTTTAAACAATGTACAGAGAACGATCCGACATCTATTTTACGATATGTTCACGAACATGCTAAAAAGAGCAGGGGACTTGTCGCAACTATTGCCTGCGCAGATTATACAACCGAAACTTGGAATATATGCGGTATAGGAAATATCAATACACGTATCTATAACGGACTTGATAATAAAACTTATACGCCTTACAATGGTATTATTGGGCATAATATACCACGTACCTTAAACAATACGGTTGTTCCTTATCAAAAACATCAAATTATTATTATGCACAGCGACGGACTCCGTACTAGATGGAATCTCGCTGAGCTGACTTCGATAATTAAGCAAAGTCCTGGTATTATTGCTTCGGCTTTATATAAAGACAATGTAAGAGGAACAGATGATGCTACAATTTTGGTTGGAAAAATATTTTAGGGATCATGAAGGAAATTGTAAAAATTAATCTTGATAATGAAATGGACCTTATACTGGCCCATAAGCGTTCAATGAAAATTGCGGAAATGTGTGGCATGCCTTTACAGGCTCAAACCAGATTTTCGACAGCAGTTTCAGAAGTAGCAAGATGTTCCATAGCTAATGGAAAAAACTCTGTACTGGTATTAGGAATTAATATTATCAGAGCTACTCAAAAAGAGATATTGGCTGTTCTTACGGATGAGGTTGATCTGAAAAAATGCAATCCCGAGGCGTATAAATATGCAGCCAAAATATCTGGAAATATAGAATATATTTATACAGATAACCATTCAAAAACCACTCTCAGTCATCAAGTGCCTTCACCAGGACTTCTTTCAGATGCAAAAATAAAGACATTGGTAGACTACTTTAAATACGAACCGCCAATATCTGCTTATGATGAAATCAGAAAAAAGAATATTGAGCTTGTAGCACTTTCCGAAAAGCTTGGAGAAAGTGAAAATCGCTATAGAAAATTAGTTGACACTATTCCTGTTTTAATCTGTATTGTAAATGACCGCAATAATGTACTGCTTTCAAATAATGCCTTCGAAGCCTATTTAACAGCACCTTTTAGTTCTTTTGATAAAAAAAGCATAAGTACTTTTATACATGATGATGATATAGATCTTTTGATTGAAGGATGGAGCAGAGCCAAAAAGATTAGAGGAGATTTTTCGGCAGATATTAGAATTAAAAAAGATGATTATTATATCTGGCATAATGTTTCTATTATACCTAATAAATCTGAAGATGGTTCTTTTAGCAGCTGGCTTATTTATTTTGTAAATAATAATGCTCAGAAAATGATTGTTGAAGCCCTAAAAGACAATTCAGAATTAAAGGAGATTCAGCTTGAGCTCGAAAGTGCAAATTCAAAATTAAAATTCAAAAATAAAGAGCTGGAGCAATTTGCTTTTATAGCCAGTCATGACCTGCAGGAACCACTTCGAAAAATTATGATCATGCTGTCACGCGCATCAGAACATCTGACTGAAGAGCAGAAACAACTGTATTATTTTGATAAAATAACCTCTGCTGCGGGCCGATTGTCCAATTTAATATCAGATGTACTGAATTACTCGCGTATTAATAATCATGACAAATTTATTGGCAAAGTTGATCTTAATGAAGTCATCTCAGAAACTTTAGATGATTTAAGCCTGATTATCGAAGAAAAAAATGCAATTGTAAACGTAAATGTGCTTCCAACTGTGACTGGGCTTGAACCTCAGCTTCGTCAGTTATTTTATAATTTGATAAATAATGCGTTAAAATTTAATACTTTACAACCAGCGGTAACTATATCTTATCAAGAAATCTCAGCTAGCAGCGAAAGATCTTTTGATCAGGCTGCTCCTGTAGGTAACTTTCACGTAATCTCGATTGCAGATAATGGTATCGGAATGAATAATGAATATTCAAGCCGTATTTTTGATATGTTCCAGCGTCTGCACCAAAGAGATCAGTATGGCGGAAATGGTATAGGTCTTGCTCTCTGCAGACGTATTATTGAAAATCATAACGGAATTATTAACTTCACCAGTATTCCTGAAGAAGGAACAACTTTTTGGATTTATCTGCCTGTTTAAGGCCATATAAATAAAGAAGCCGCCTAAATTAGGCGGCTTGCTGTAAGAGAATATCATTATTCGTTATCATAACTGTCTCTTTCTTTCTTAATACTTTCTTCAGAATCTTGATCTTCGTCATCTTCATCGTCAAGATCATTTTCTAAATCATCATCGTCCTCTTCTTCAAGATTGGCATCTTCATTAATAACGAAATCCGTACTATAATCTGGTTCTGCATTTTCTGTGATAGAATGATCTACAGGAGGCAAATCAATATCTGGATCTTCATATTCATCTCGGTCGTTTTGAAAATACTGGTCTTTTTGCCCGTAATTTTCTTTTTCATCTAAATTCATACATCACTATTTTTTAGTTGTGGTTGTTCCTTTTTTTGTATCTGAAGCAACTTTTGAATCTTTCTTAGAATCATCTTTAGAATTGCTTTTTGATGCACTTTCTTTTTTATCAGTTTTTTTATCTGATGCCTTAGCACTATCAGTGCTTTTTTTTGTGTTTGAAGTATTCATAATGTTATTTTTTTTAAATTTTTATACTGTAAAAGTACACTTGCTTTATGTCTATAATTTTACATATGTATTTGTATTAATTGTATAATTAACAGTTAGTTAGGTTTAAGTATTGGAAGTTTTATGCTTGAATAATTGTTTGGATAATTTGGCTGGTAGTTTACTCTGCACTCATCAAAAAAAAACATCTGCATTGTACAGATGTTTTTTAGTGAAATTGAAAAATATAAGTTAAAATGTTTGAAAAAGTTTATTCGGCTGCTACAATATTAACTGCATTTAAAGCTACATCATTCAGTATGCAGTCAGCTTCTTTTTCTTCTGCAAGAGTTTGCGTTAATAATTTTGCAGCATCATTCTCTCCCAGCGTTTTGGCAAAAGCGACTAAGGTTCCGTATGTTGCAATTTCATAATGTTCTATTTTTTGCGATGCGGCAATTATTCCAGCATCTCTCACCGCTCCAGGAGTAGTTTCTAAAAGAATGCTGTCTCCTTCTTTAAGAAGTCCAGCCATTGCTTCACATTTTTTTCCTTCGGCTTTTTCACCTAAAAGATCAAAAACTTGTTCTAATCTTTTAACTTGGTTTTTTGTGACATCAAGATGTTCTAATACAGCACTAGCAAGCCCTGGATCAGTAGCGTTGTCAGCCATTTTTGGAAGAGCACCTACTAATGCATTTTCAGCCCAGTAAATGTCTTTAAGACTGTTAATAAAAAGATCTTTCAATTCTGTTGCAGCGTCTGATGCAGGTTCAACAAAATTCTTGTTATTTTTTGCTGCTTTGTTTTCTATAGGTTTTTCTGAATTTTTCATGTGTTTTTTCTTTGAAATTAATTGTATAAGTTTGGTTCACGCTGCCAAAAACGATGCATTGTCATTGCAGCGATAAAATCTTGAGCAAATCCTTCAGTTGCTACATCGCTTGTTATAATAATTCCAGCGTCATCATTTGTGATTTTTGAAGCAAAAGGTGCGCTGCTGATGATTTCTGATGCTTCGCCATCTGCTCCAATAACTTTACAGTGTTTGTAAGCGTCATTAACGAATTCTAGAAGATCTTCATTTTCTGCCAATGCATTTAATCCTAATCCGTGTGGAATGTAAACAGCATCAAATAATACCGATGAAGCCGTTAAAAAACTAAATTCGGCAGCAATTGCACCATCAGAATCAGTTATAATTGACCCTAAATGTGGCGCAATAATACATCCCTTAGCGTCTTCTTTTTTAAGTGCTTTTTTCATATTCAGAACAGCAGCTTCAGAAACGCCATCAGAACAAATAATGGCTACTTTTCTAGAAGCAATTGTTGGTGAATTTGTTGGATTTTTAATCATGCTCAATGCTTCTGAAGCAGAAACACTAGATTCTACAGTTTGAGGTTCTTGAGGACCGCCTTCGTTTTCAGGAGATACACCTTTATTAATCGGCGTTTCCAAAATTGGCGGAACAGTAGCTCCAAGTCCAAGAGCCACTTTTTCAGCAAGAGTGGTATCAATTTGCGAAAGCAGTCCTAACATTCTAACTCTTATGGCAGTAGTTTCTACTTTCCCAAGTTCAAAACGCAATGCTTTTACAATATGGCTTTTTTCTTCTGGGGTTTGGCTGTTAAAAAATAATTTTGCCTGCCCAAAATGATCATTGAAGCTCTCGCTTCTTTCTCTTACTTTATGCGCATCAACTCGTTCATTAAAACTTGCAAAACCGCCTTGTTCAATTTTTGCTTGATAAGGACAGCCGCCGCCAAGCGAATTAGGATGATAACTTACGCGACCTTTATTAATTTCCTGACGCATATGTCCGTCACGTTGATTATTGTGAACTGGAGCGACACTTCTGTTAATTGGGATTTCATGAAAATTTGGACTTCCTAATCTAGAAAGCTGTGTATCGGTATACGAAAATAAGCGTCCTTGTAAAAGAGGATCATTACTAAAATCAATTCCTGGTACAATATGACCCGGGTGAAAAGCAATTTGTTCTGTTTCTGCGAAGAAATTATCTGGATTTTTGTTCAGAACCATTCGGCCGACAATAGTTACCGGAACTAATTCTTCAGGAACTAATTTTGTTGGGTCAAGAAGATCAAATTCATACTTATTTTCATCTTCAGCAGGAATTACCTGAACGCCTAATTCCCATTCTGGGAAATTACCCATTTCAATTGCTTCCCAAAGATCTTCTCTGTGAAAATCTGGGTTTTTTCCTGAAATTTTTTGCGCTTCATCCCAAGCAACAGCGTGAGTTCCTAATTTAGGTTTCCAGTGAAATTTCACAAAAACAGATTCTTCTCTTTCGTTGATCAATCTGAACGTGTGCACTCCAAAACCTTCCATCATTCTATAACTTCTCGGAATGGCGCGATCAGACATTACCCACATGATCATGTGCATGGATTCTGGCATTAATGAAATGAAATCCCAAAAAGTATCATGCGCAGATGCAGCTTGCGGCATTTCATTATGAGGTTCTGGTTTTACTGCGTGAATAAGATCGGGAAATTTAGCGGCATCTTGTATAAAAAACACAGGAATGTTGTTTGCAACTAAATCATAAATACCTTCTTGAGTATAAAATTTAACTGCGAAACCTCTGGCGTCTCTAGCAAGATCTGTAGAGCCTCTTGATCCTGCAACGGTAGAAAATCTTGCAAATACAGGCGTTTTAAGACCTTTTGCTTTAAGAAAACCTGCTTTAGTTAATTCTGGAATTGGATTGGTTACTTCAAAAAAACCATGTGCTCCTGAACCTCGTGCGTGAACAATTCTTTCTGGAATTCTTTCGTGGTCAAAATGCGTTATTTTTTCCCTTAGTATGAAATCCTCGAGTAGAGAAGGTCCTCTTTCTCCAGCTTTCAGCGAGTTGTTATCATCATTAATTCGAAGGCCTTGATCTGTGGTTAGAAATTTGTTTGTGCCATCTGATTTGTTGATTGATAAATCGCGTTGTTTTTCGTCTTGAAAATTTTTCATAAAATATCTTATTAGTTAAATACTTTGAAATTTTGAAAAATTATAACCCTTACTTGTCAGATCTCTAGCTAGTTAAAAGTTGTAATTTTTCTTTTATCAAATGTAAATTATCCTAATGTCACGTATTTATAATATTACAATATATAGTTCTACAATTACCAGTAGGTCAGATAAATAAAAATTACCATCAACGAATCAGGTGTTTTTTTGGCATCAGAACAAGATTAATTTTTTAGAATTTTTACTAAAGTTAATTTTTACAGATAGGGAATGACTTATAAACTAAATGATCTATTATTTATATTATTGAACGTAATTGCTCAAGTAATTACAGTTAATTTAGTTAATGATTTTTCGATACTGGACTTTTAAAAAATTGGTCATTCATTAAAATTGCTTTATCTTTCCACTTAAAACAAAATATTTCGCAGGTGCAGTTAAGTAAAAAAGAATTCGAAAATTCATTTCTAAAAAATGGAGGAGAATTAGGAACCCTAGTAAGGGAAATGAAATGGAGTAATACCTCTTTGGGAGAAACAGAATCTTGGCCGAATAGTCTTCGTACTGCTTTGAGTATTATGTTTGGTTCGAGTATTCCTATGTTTGTTGTATGGGGAAAAGACAAGATTTTTTTTTATAATGATTCTTTTCGCCCCTTTCTTTCTGGTACAGAAAAGCATCCGCATGCTTTAGGAAAATCATTAAAAGAAACTTTGCCGCTGGAATGGAAAAGTGTGTCTGATGCTATTTATAATATGATAGATGATGGTATTTCTAGATCTGAATCTAATATTGTAACAGTTCTCAATAGAAATAACGTTTCACAACGCGTATACCTGACTCTGGGATATAGTACTATTTTCAATTCCAATAATACAATTGAAGGTGTTTTTGTCACCTGTACAGAAAATTCAGCAATTATTCCCGATCTTATAGAATCTGGATCTGTTCGATCACAGCTCAACAGCGTTTTAATGCAGTCAAATGCAGGAATTGCACAAGCCAATATTGAAGGGCGGGTAATAGAAGTTAATGATCGCTACTGTCAAATGCTGGGTTACAGCAGAGAGGAAATATTAAAAATGAATCTGGGAGAACTAACTCATCCTGATGATTTAGAAAACAATATGATCCTTTTAAAAGATTGTATTGCAAATGGAAAGGATTTTCTAATTACCAAACGCTACATCTGTAAAGACGGTTCTGTCATTTGGGTTAACAATAGTATTTCTTTAGTGAAAGATGTAGCGGGAGAAAAATATATTACAGCAATTGCTATAGATATAACCGCCGAAAAAGAAAAAGAAAAACAATTGCAGGTCAGTGAACTTCGTTTTCGTGCACTTATTGAAAAAGCTCCTGTTGGCACTGCTTTATTTCGTAGCAGTGAATTTTATATTGAATTGGTCAACGATGCAATGATGGAATACTGGTCAAAAGACATTGCTATTATCGGTAAGAAGATAAAAGAAGTCTTTTCAGGTAAAGATTACGAGGATTTATATAGAAAGCTCAATGAAGTTTATGTAACGGGAGAAGAATATAAAATTTCTGGAATCAGAATTCGAAACGAAAAATCGAATCTAGAACAGTATTTCGATTACTCCCTTACACCTTTGCGTGATGAGAAAAATACTGTTTATGCTATTCTGGTTATGGCTTCTGATGTTACCTCATCATTTAGGGCCCAGCAGGAAATAATAGCACGTCAGGATGAGTTGGTAACAATGTTCGAACAGTCACCTGTAGGTATTGCTACTATTAGTATAGAAGAAGATTTGATTTTTCAAAATGCTAATAAATTTTATTGTGAATTGGTAGGGCGCCAGCCTCATGAAATTATTGGGAAACCACTTTTGGAGGCACTTCCAGAACTAAAAGGTCAGGGATTTGACGACCTTCTAAGGCAAGTGATCCAAACAGGTAATGCCTATATTGCCAAAGAAGTAGAAGTAGAATTGCTCCGCAAAGGCAGGCTCGAAGATGTGTATGTTGACTTAACTTATCAGCTTAACAACAATGCGCTTGGAGATGCAACAGTTTTATTAGTAGTAGCTACCGACGTAACGCAACAGGTCCTAAGCCGCCGTGAAGTAGAGGAGAGCGAAACCAAATTAAAAACCCTGATTGCTGCCGCTCCCGCTGGTATAGGTCTATTTGTTGGCAGGGATCTTATTATAGAATATCCTAACCAGACTTTTATTGATATAGTAGGTAAAGGACCAGATATTAAAGGACTTCCGCTGCGAGAGGCTATGCCAGAATTGATAACTGAAGGCCAAGCGTACCTTAAAATACTCGATGATATTTTTACTACGGGAGTTCCTTTTATTTCACCTGCTTCGCTGGTCAAAATAAACCAGAATGGAGTCCTTAATGATAATTATTATAATATTTCGTATACACCACTGCGCAACAAGGCAGGAGAGATTTATGCAATTTTAGATATTGCTATTGATGTCACGGCACAGGTTATGGCACAAAAAGCAATGGAAGATAGTGAAGCCCATCTGCAGTTATTAAGAGATACTGTTCCGGCCATGATTTTTTATCTGGACGAAGAACAGCGTTATCAAACTTATAACAGTGTATTTATGGAGTGGTTCTCTGTAAATGAACATGAAGCCATTGGTAAAAGTGTACGGGAGTTTTTAGGAGAAGCTGCCTATGCAAAAACACTTCCGCATCTTGAGGTCGCTTACGGAGGTGAGCAGGAGAAATATGAAATGTTTGCTCCTTCGAGAATGGGAGTTACCAGATGGCTTAGTATTGTATATACGCCGCATAAAAATAACGAAGGAAAAGTAATTGGCTTAATTGTTCATGCTACTGATATCACACAGAGTAAATTAACGGAGATTGCACTTCGAGAAAGCGAATCTAAACTTCGTTCAGTATTAGCAGCTGCGCCTGTATCTATAAGTTTATTTGTAGGCGAAGATTTAATTATTGAGAATGCAAATGAACCCTTTATAAAGAAAATAAATAAAGGAGATTCAATAGAGCAACAATCTTTAATTACAGTCTTGGAAGGAAGTTCTCCTGAATTTATAAAAGCCGTACAAGAGGTTTATCGCAGTGGAGAACATTTGGCTGCCAATGGGGTAGCAGATATCCATACTACAGAAGAAACGCCGCAGTATCACAATATAAGTCTTACGCCTTTGATGGATAGTAAGGGTGAAGTATATGCGGTACTGTATGTAAGTTCTGATGTTACAACAGAGATCAATGCAATTAAGAAAATTGAACAAGCTGAGGAAGCACTTCGATCTGCTGTAGAACTAGCACAGTTAGGTACATGGTCAATGGATGTCAATACAAGAATGAGCACCGTTTCTGAACGCCATGCCGAAATGTTTGGACTTAATGGTACTCATGTATCATCTCAAGATATACAAGCGCTTATCAAGCCTTCAGATCATAAACGGGTAACAGAGGCTTTCTTTGCCGCACAACAAGCAGGATCTAGCGGAAAGTACGAAGCTGAATACCGCATTATTCATGGAGAAAGCGGAAAGGAAAAGGTAATTCATGCTGTTGGGCAAACGTATTTTGATATAGAGGGCAAACCACTAACAATTAGCGGGACAGCACAAGACATTACGATTCAGCGTGAACTGCAATTGGAACTGGAGATTGAAGTAGCACTTAGAACCAGAGAACTTGAAAATGTTTTACAAGAGCTGCAGGCTTCTAATTTAGATTTGGAGCAGACCAACTATGCCTTGAAACATTCTAACGAAGAACTAGCACAATTTGCATATGTAGCCAGTCACGACCTTCAAGAACCTTTACGAAAAATTCGAATTTTTGCAGGTTTGCTGCAGGAAGAAAATTCAGGAAGAAATCCGAAAACTTTAGTGGAAAAAATTGCTTTTTCAGCAGCGCGTATGAGTCAGTTGATTTCAGATCTTCTAAGTTTTTCTCGATTAATACAACCCGAGAAAAGTTTACAGCCTGTAGATTTAAATAAAGTAATAGAAAATATATGGACTGATTTTGAGCTGGCTATTGAAGAGAAAAAAGCAGTGATTGAAATGGGAAAACTGCCAGTGGTTCAGGCTGTAGGTTTACAAATGAATCAGCTGTTTTATAATCTTATGAGTAATTCTTTAAAATTTACTAATCCAGAGGTTATACCACAAATTAAAGTTAGTTCGACTTTAGTTTCTCGAGAATATGTAGCGCAGTTTACAGATTCTCCGCTAGTACTAGGCGAGTATCATCATATTTCATTTACCGATAACGGAATTGGCTTTAAGGAAGATTATAAAAATAAAATTTTTGAAATTTTCAAACGTCTGCATGGACAGAATATTTTTCCAGGAAGCGGTATTGGTCTTGCTTTGTGCAGAAGAATTGTTATGAATCATCAAGGAGTTTTATTTGCAGAATCTCAATTAGGAGAAGGATGCACATTCCATATTTTCCTGCCAGATTTCCCAAAAGATAGAAATAGTATTTAAACCTGATTAAAGAATAATCCGTATATTGGGATAATGGCACGCAAAAAAAAAAAGAATAAAATTATGTTATACAAAGAAATTCTACTCATTGATGATGATATAGATGACGCTGAAATATTCATGGAAGCGGTCTATAGTATCGACACAGAAATAGTTTTTCGCGTCGAAAGTAACCCCGTTAATGCATTCAATAAATTAGAAAGCGCCGAAAAGCTTCCTGATTTGATATTTCTAGATTACAATATGCCACTTTTAAATGGTAAAGAGTTTCTGCAGAAAATAAAAAGTAATGAGAAACTGAAAGACATACCTGTAATCTTGATTTCAACGCCTTCCCAAGAATTTGTTCAGGACTTATTGCAAAAAAAAGAAATTATACACTATATGAGTAAGCCCAATAGTTATGATGAACTCATTAGTATGCTCAAATCTGTACTACAATAATCTAACTATTTCTTTATCTTAAGATTCAGTAGATTACACCAAAGTTTTTGATCTAATTAATGAGAAGATGAAGGAGTTAAACTTGTACGCCAATATTCCATGATATTTTGAATCATTAACTTGTATGTTGGGAAATTTTCTTCTTTCGTAAAATAACCCTGCACATTATAATTGTAAGCTTTAGTTACATTTTCAGGATTTTTTGAAGTAGAAAGAAAAATATAAGGCACACATTTTTGACTTATTCCGTCATGAGCAAGAATCTGGCTGCGAAGTTCGAATCCATCAATTTTCGGCATATTAATATCCGAAAGAATAAGAAAAGGATTTGTCTGAGGTTTTAACAAATACGGAATTGCAAGTGTAGGGTCTTCAATGAATACAATTTTGTTCGGGTAGCCCAGACTATCAAAGATATCTTTAAGAAAATTTCTGTCATCTTCGTCGTCTTCTATTATAATGATTTCTCCATTTCTTCTCATGGTGTAAATATACCACAATTATTGGAAAAAGTAGTGTATTATAAAAAACGAACTTTTATATTTTGCAAGAAATTAAACTATAGTTTTAGTATTTGATTTCCCAATTTTATACAACCTAATTTAATAGTAGCTAAGAATTCATTATATTTTTTTTTAATTTTCTACTGGTTGATATTCAAATATTTGAATGTTATAATATTGAATTAGAATTGTATAAGCTAACTGTTTGAATGCTCCATACATTTGATAAACTAATTTTAAAAATTATTATCATGAAAGATTCAAATACAAAGACAGCTGCAAAAAAGCCAGCTGCATCTAAAACAAACGCATCTAAAACAAACGCATCTAAAACAAGTGCATCTAAAACAAGTGCATCTAAGACAAGTGCATCTAAGACAAGTGCATCTAAAACAGCTGCACCAAAAGGAACTGTAAAAGCTAAATCATCAGCAGCAGAAGGATTAAGAGACTTATTTGTTGACTCTTTAAAAGATATTTATTGGGCAGAAAAAGCTTTGACTAAAGCATTACCAAAAATGGCTAAAAATGCAACCTCTCAAAATCTTATTGATGCAATTAATGAGCATTTAAAAGTTACTGAAGGACAAGTTACCCGCTTAGAAGAAGTTTTTGCATCTGTTGGAGAAAAAGCTGTTGCAAAAAAATGCGATGCAATGGAAGGCTTGATCAAAGAAGGTGAAGGAATTATGGAAGAGACAGAGCAAGGAGCAGTTCGTGATGCCGGAATTATTGCAGCATCTCAAAAAATTGAACATTATGAAATTGCAACATACGGAACACTTGCAGCGTTTGCTAAAACACTAGGTGAAGATGAAGCAGTATCACTTTTGGTTCAAACTTTAAACGAAGAAAAAGAAGCTGATACTACCTTAACAGAAGCGGCTTATAATACTATTAATTTTGACGCCACAGAAGGCGATGATAAATAATAGAAACGCTTAGTTATGAAAAAACCTCCATCTGAAATAAGGATGGAGGTTTTTTTATTTTATATTTTTATGAAATTATTTGACGTGTATTGGACTCAAATCAGTTTTTGCAGGACCATTCATTACCGTTCCATCTGATGCAAATCGAGAACCATGACACGGGCAGTCAAACGATTTTTCGTCAGTATTCCATTGCACGATACAGCCTAAATGCGGACATACAGCCGAGAAAGCATGCAGCGTATTATCATAATCACGATATACGGCAATTTTTTTCAAACCAGACGAAAGAACACCTCCTTCACCAGCATTTAAATCGGCAGTATTTTTTAAATCAGAAGCTTTTACCCAATCCAGATATTGTGAAGCCATATTCGCAGTTTCTTTAGCAAAATCTCCAATAGATTTGAGTGAAATTCTGGATGGACTGTATAACTCTTCCCATTTATTTTTTATTCCAAGTATTGCATCACTGATAATCATTGCTCCAATTGTGGCATGAGTCATTCCGTTGCCAGAATCACCAGTTATAATATAAATATTATCATCACCAGGATTTTTCCCCATATAACCTAAACCATCTACAGGTTCCATTATCTGGCCAGACCATCTGTAGGCAATATCTTCAAGTACAGGGAAATAATTTCGTGTCCAGCTTTCCAGTCTTTCATATCGTTCAAATTCCGAAATTCCTTCTTCATCAGCCTGCCCAGTTTTATGATCTTCTCCACCAGGAATCAGCAGGTCATATTCGTCATCAAAATTTTCCAAACGAACATAATGATAGGGTTGCGAAACCCATTTCGAATTTAAATCGCCAGTATCCCACCATAGTGAATTTGGCAGTTTGCCTTTGGGAACTTTGCCCGCAATAACATAACTTCTGTAGGCCGCTTGTTTGGTGTGCATCGTAAAAGTATCGTTAATAGGCGAATTAGTAGCCACAACAATATGTTCTGCAGAAAAATTATACCCATTTACTTCTGCACCATCTTTAGTAATTTTTTCGGCTCTTGCTTCTGTATAAATAGTTCCGCCAAGAGCAATAACTGCATCAGCAACTCCTTTAAGGTATTGTAAAACATGAAATTGAGCCTGATTATTAAAAACAATACATGGCATAGATTCCCCGCCGTTTATTGTTGGGGTTTCTTTTAAAAAAGCGGTATCTATTCCAGCGTTTTGTGTGGCATTGAATTCCTTTTCTAGATTTTCTATTTTATCCGAAGGATGCAGAAACAAATAACCGTTTACTCTTTTGAAGGAACAATCGATATTTAAAGTCTGCACTATATTTTCTATTTCATCAATTGCAGCACTGTGGCTTTCGGCTGCTAATTTTGCTCCATCATTGCCAAAAGTATCTTCTAAATAATAATATCGATCATCTAAGGCGCAGGACAAATGTGCTGTAGTGCGGCCGGTTTCTCCGCTTCCTATCACACCATCGTCTACTAAAACCACTTTTTTACCTCCTTTTAATAATTTATAAGCTGTAGTCAGACCAGCAATTCCACCGCCAATAATAAGGACTTCTGTTGTAATATCTTGGTCAGGATTTTGAAAAGCAAGAATAGAAGTAGAATCAATCCAATACGATACATTGCTTCCTGACGAAATGCTGCCATCATTCCATTTATCATCTGTTTGTGACATAATAAAATTGTTTTAAGGATTATTGGATTTGAATCAGATTTTTCAAATCTCTCTCAAATTTATAAAATCAACACCCCAAAATATTATAGCTTAAAATGATTAGTTTACATCATTACCAGTCAATTTTTATGTAAGAAAATGGAATTAAAATATAATATTAATGGTTTAAATAAGAGTTACTTAGCGTTCTATTAATGTAAAAATAAATATTATGAAAGCAGCAGTTATCCATGGACCTGGATCCATAAAATACGATACAGTCGATGACCCAAAATTAAATGCAAAAGACGATATCATTCTTAAAGTTACTTCTACAGCAATTTGCGGATCTGATCTTCATATTTATTCAGGAGGATTTCCTCAGCCCAGACCTATGGTTCTCGGACATGAATTTATGGGGATAGTAGAAGAAGTTGGCTCTGAAGTAACTCATGTTAAAAGGGGCGATAGGGTTGTAGTTCCTTTTCCTATTGCATGCGGAAATTGTTTTTTCTGTAATCACGATGTTCCAGGAAATTGTGAACATAGCAATCCTGAACATTATGGACCTGAAGGAGGCATAGCCACAGAAAAAGGAGGTGCACTTTTTGGATATACAGATCTTTACGGAGGTTATGACGGAGGTCAGGCTCAATACGTAAGAGTTCCTTATGCGAATTATGGACCAAGAGTTGTTCCTGATAATTTAACAGATGAGCAGGTTCTTTTTCTAACAGATATTTTCCCAACTGGATATACAGGAGTAGATTGGGGAGAAGTTAAAGGAGGAGAAACAGTAGCTATTTTTGGTTCGGGACCAGTTGGTTTAATGGCTGCAAAAAGTGCCTGGTTAAGAGGAGCAGCGCAGGTTATTGTTGTAGATACTCTTCAATACAGACTTGATAAAGCAAAAGCTACAACGGGCTGCACTACTATTTTATGGGAAGACGGACCAAAAGATGTTGTAGAACATATTCGTTCTTTAACAAACGGCCGCGGTGCAGATGTTTGTATTGATGCCGTAGGTTTTGAACCTGATCGAAATCTAGGTGACCGAATTAAAGCAACTATTAATTTTGAAAAAGGTTCCATAAAAGTACTAGAAGCTTGTATGAGTGCTGTAAGAAGAAGTGGAATAGTTGCTGTACTGGGCGTTTATCCTGTTAATTACGATAATTTTCCGTTGGGACAATTCTTTGACAAAGGAATTATCCTAAAAGGCGGACAAGCTCCTGCTCATAAACATATCGATAAATTATTAGAATATGTGGTTCAGGGAAAAGTACAGCTTGATGATATTATTACACACAGACTGCCATTATCTGAGATTTCGCATGCTTACGACATTTTTAAAAAACGCGAAGACGGATGTGTAAAAGTCGTTTTAGATCCTTGGAAGTAATTCAACTCTATATCACGCAGTAATTTATATTGAAGTAAAAAGAAAGGGAAAACTTTAAAACTATTTAAGCTTTCCTTTTCTTTTTTTAAAGCAGCACTATTTATTTAGGGATTTTTGAATACTTGATATTCAATAAATCATTTAATAATATAATAAAGCTCTATAATGTTGTAAAATACTGAAAGCCAGTATAAGTAATTTTAACATTGAGAAAAATAAATGAATTTTCATGTTGTGATTTATTTATTAAATAATGAAAAGAGAAGATTTTGTATAACAATAAGGATTAAGATTATGTTTAAGAAAGGTCAAAAAGTACAGCAGGAATTTGGTAATCAAGTAATGAAAATTATAGATTTTGAACCAGATTTGATAGAAAATGTCATTACCCAATGGGAAGATGAACAAGGAACTATTGTTACGGGAAAATTTATGGAATCTCAGCTTTTACCAGCAGATGAATAAATGCAGAAGATAGAGGGATTATGGTTTAATATAATACACCTAAAATTATGAAAATGAATTCAACATATAATAAGAACACTTTCTATGATTATCAAGAAAAGGATATCGAAAGTTTATTTGGTCACAAAAAAATAACTACAATACAAAAACTGTTTTATGAATTGCCAAGTGCTGGCGGTATATCAGTAATGTTTTCTGAAATGAACATATTATGAAAACTTTTATACGCAACAACGGACTTTCAATTTGTTTCTTATTATTATTTTTTGCTTCGTTTGCCGGGCAGATTCTTTTTGGTTTTAAAGAATATAATAAAGATCTTATTGAAAACGGAGTGACTCCAATTACTATATTATCTTATTTCTCAACAGGACATTTTGTAGAGTCTACTTTTGAAAATTGGGAAAGTGAATTTTTGCAAATGGCGCTTCTTGTTGTATTAACTATTTTTTTACAGCAAAAAGGATCTTCAGAATCTAAAGATTTTGATAAAGAAGAAGAGGTTGACCGTGAACCTTCTCCCAATAAAAAAGACGCTCCTTGGCCCGTTAAAAAAGGAGGATTTATTTTGGCTCTTTACAAGCATTCACTTAGTATTATGTTGTTTTTATTATTTGCGCTTTCATTCGTTGCACATTTTTATGGAAGTTTAAAAGACGAAAATGAACAGCTCTCTTTCAAAGGAATGCCCCTAGAAACAGCATCAAAATATATTACCGATTCAAGATTTTGGTTTGAATCATTTCAAAATTGGCAGAGCGAATTTTTATCAGTATTTGCAATTATAGTACTTTCTATTTATTTGAGACAGATAGGTTCATCACAATCAAAACCTGTAGATGCACCTCACGCAGAAACTGGCGAGTAATATTTGTTTAAACAAAATTTCAAAATTTACCATTAATGCTATCTTAAACAAATGATGTATGCATACAATTTCACCATGGGCAGCCACAGTGCAGGCCGATTTAGAAAACAGCGTTTTAATATGGGAAAAGGAATTTCATAACTATTTTTTCCAAGTTTATAATACAGGCGATTCATTATGGATTTTGGTGATTTGGCCAAATCAGGTAAAGATGGCCTTTCGTGCCGCATTTGCTATGAATAGTTGTTTTGAAGTCACAAATCTATTTGATGACGAGGAAATACTCATAATTAATTTAGAAACAAAACTGGGCACTTACAGCACAGCTATTTCTTTTCCGAATTCTGATAAAACTTTACTTCATTATAAAACTACATTTAAAGCTAATCAGCCTTTTATGATTCCATTTTGGCCAAGAGATATAATTCCTGTAACCCAAAGTGGAAATGTTGCCAATACAAATGGAACCATCCATACCAATCAAATAGGTTCAAGGTCTGGACTACTTTTTGCAAGTATGACCAAACCAAAAGGAGGTTCTTTTTTTTACTTTCAAGATTTGGGCTCTATAAGCGAATATTGTGAGGCAACAGAAACATCATTAGAAAATACTGTTGGCGGAAGCTGGCCTGAAATTGGTTTTCAATTACCAATAACAGAAGAAAAACCTTTGCCTTCAGATAAAGCCTATGTAATATCAGATGCCTATGTTTTATTTTCTGAAGATACAATTGAAAATGAAATACAAGAAACACAAGAGTTTATTAGAAATTTGGCAGATGTTTATTGCGTTTTACCACATCCTGAAATCATTTATCACAACTGGCCTGAAATTACCCAAAATTGTCTGGACGAGTTGTATCATAATAAAGGATCTTGGACTCAGACAAAAGGAAACTCTTTTTTAAATGCTTATTTGTGCGATTACGATACTCCGGCAGAAGTTATGGTTCAGCTCGCCGTATTAATGCCTCTTAATGAATTAACCCTCTGGTACGGAGAAACACATCCAGTTTATAATGATTTGCTCGAAGGAATAGATTCGTTTTATGATCCTAAAATAAAGACAATAAACAGATGGCTTCCAGAACTTATTGAAGAACTTGATAAGTCAGAAGAACAAAAGAAGGAAATGGTAATGGATTCCTGGTACCTGCATCATCCTCTCATGAATTTGACAAGACTCGCTTTGAATGGCGAAAAAAAAGCAGAAGATCTCGTTTTAAAATCTGTTGAATTTGCCATTAAGGTTGCGCATCATTTTGATTATGAATGGCCGGTATTTTATAAAATGGATACTCTTGAAGTTGTTAAAAAGGAAACTGCTCCTGGAGAGGGAGGGGAAAAGGATGTGCCGGGATCATATGCACATTTAATGTTGCTGTTGTATCGCTTGACAAAGGAGAAACGTTATCTAAATGAAGCTGAAAAAGCAGTTAAGAAACTCATAGGCTGTGGATTTAGTATTTTTTATCAAGCCAATAATACCGCTTTTTCTGCTGGAGCACTTTTAGAATTATATAAAATTACGAACAAAAAAGAATACCTGGATTTAAGTTACGCTTGTCTGGCTTGTCTTTTCAAAAATATGCAGATATGGGATTGCCAATACGGATTTGGGAAAAATTACCCAAATTACTTTTCTGTTTTTCCTCTTAACGAAGCACCTTATACTGCCGCATACGAAGAAATGGAAGTATACGCAGCGCTATCAGAATATTTAATACAGGCCGAATCGATAGATCTTGAACCTGCATTAAAAATTCTTATTCCAGAATTCTTAAAATATGCTATCAGCAGATTTCCTTATTATTATCCAACCAAACTTCCTCCTGAGATGGTTTCAGACGAAGCTAAAACAGGCGAAATAGGCAAAACATTTTGGATTCCGCTAGAAGATCTTTATAATGGATGGGAAAAAAGCGGACAGGTAGGGCAGGAAGTTTATGGAGCTGGCGTGGGTTTTGGAGTCATGACAAGACAATATCATCAAGTAAGAAATGAAGACTTTTTAATTTTTACAGATTATCCAATTGTAAATTTTAAAAAAGTAAAAAAAACAATAACATTTAAAGTTTTAGGAAATGCGGATTTCGAATGCAATTTTAAAATTCTACTAAATGAGAAAAGTAAAATCGATTTTGAAGTTTTCCAAAATAAGAAAAAAATCGAACCTGAATCTAAATCCAAAACTTTAGCAGAGTACAAAATAAATGGAGATTCTTCTGTAAAAATAATTTTATAGTGTTTGTTGTTTGATTTTCAGATATATGTATGAAATATATAAAATCTAGAGATCGATAATGTAACAATAAAAGAGTGTGGAGAAATAACTTTGAATAATAACTAAAAAATAAAAATTATGAAAACTATATTCAAAACCTCGATATTAATCTTCTTATTTGCAGCGGTCATTTCTTCATGTAAAAAGAATGAAAATGCTGCTGAAGATAATACTTATACCAATAGTGCTGATTCAACCGAAACAACTATTGATACTGTCGGACCAAATTCTGACACCACAAATACTAGTACAAATGGAACAACCGGTGCCGTTGGTGAAGGTTCTACAGGTTCTGGATCTGACGGAACAACGCAAAAAGGAAGTACTAGTGTAAAAACAGACTCAACATCTAATAGTAAAGGCAGTAAATAACTGCCCTGGTTGATTACTTAATGTTGAACCTGCAGCAGTTGCTTGCTGCAGGTTTGTTTTTTGTAAATAAACAAAAAATCATCAAATACTAGAGAATCAAAATTACGATTACTTGATCGAAAATTCAGGCAGGAAAATAGGTAGTTAAAAGATTTAAAGTTGTCTCATAAATAGGCTTCTGTCGTACTTTTGCGAGCAGCCATGCCAAAAAGCTCATGATCAAAATATCCTTAGGTCCGTTTTGAGATGTAATGATAAAATCTTCAATTGTTTTTTGAAATTTTTCAGTTTTTATAATTTCTGGTTTCAGTACATATTGTTCTACAAATAAGAGATACTGCACAACTCGCTCTTCATTTACCGTTAAAAGATATTTTTTGTAACGGCGTTTAAAACTTTTTATACGCGATATTGCCAGTTCTGTATTTTCTTCCTGTACATGAAGCAAGATTTCTACAAGACACTTTTTGATTGTCCAGTCCATTCCCATTTTTTTTTCGTACCAGCTGTCGGTATGGTTTAGTTTTGCCATTTCTTTTACGGCATTACGTCCTGCATTTTGCTGTATATAAAAAACGATCAGCATCAAACGAATATCGTTACTGTCATTAGGATCTGTCTTTTTATTTAAAGTTAAAGACTTCTCGGCAGTCTCTATCGCTTTTTGAAAATTTCCAAGATAATTTTCATTGAAAGAAAGCAGTAAAAAATATCTCAGGCAAAAACGCTGATAATACTTACCAGACTGATTATTCAGTTGTGTAAACAACGAATTCAAATAGCTTAAAGATTCTTTAAATTGACCATTTCTAAAATAGAAGTTCGCTATAAAATATAATATGTAGATATGATAGTACAAATGCTTATTTGTCAAATCTGCTTTTTTACTAATGAAGCGATAGCTCTTAAGAACAAATGGCTGTATAAGCGAGAAATTGTTGTTTATAGAAGCATACTCATTGGCAATGAATAAGATCTGGTAAAGAGATTTAAAAGTTAATCCTTGTTTTAAAGAAATTCCGTATGTTTCAATAGTGTTTTTTATAAGCGCCTGGAAGTCTACAATCCGGCTTTCATGATAAATAGCAGCCAGTTCGCGTCGCAAAACAGCATAGCCCAAATTAAGCTGTTCTTCGTATTCGAGCTGTTTTTTATTTGCTTTGAAATTCTGTATTATTTTTTCAATTGGCTGTGACAGATCGAAGTGGGCAAACTGTATCTGAGTCAGATATATTTCATTAAGCAGACTAAAATGTTCCAAGTTGACTGCAATTTCTTCAGCCTTTGCCAAACATTTGAAAGCCGTTTTTTCGAGTTTATGTTCAAAAAATAGGCGGCTCACAACAATAAGACGAAGTATTGCATTTTCTTGTGAAGTATCATTTTCAAAACTTCGATTAGCCATGAAGTCAATCATGTTGTCATAAAGTCTTTTTCTAAGGGCATGATACGCATCTGTACTTTTTGTATCTAATGAATTCTTTTTGTTAAGTTTTATATCGTCAGTTTTTAAAGAATTAAATAAAGCGATATTACCTGCATCTTTTCGCTTGTTTTTTCTTGATAAATACTGTATGAATGCCTTTTTATCATTCTCATTCATTATGTTTGATATTTCTTGGAGTGCATTCATAAATAAGATTTTTATTGAGGTAAAAATAATAAAATGTATTTTATATCGTCAGTTTTATATGGAAATTGATTTTGATAACTCCTGCTTCATCCTGAAATTTGTCTCATAATTATAAAACATAAAATTATGGAACCGCTAAAATCAAATGAATCAAACAACAATTCAGAATCAAAAAATGCAAAATCAAACAATGGATTTAATCCGTTAAAACCGAGCGCTGCCTTTGTGGGAGCATCTTGGATGACATTAATTATTGGTATGACCTCTTATTGTATTGGTCTTTACAATTCGGAAATGGCTTATAACGAAAAAGGCTATTATTTTACAATTCTTCTCTTTGGTCTTTTTTCTGTAATATCAGTACAAAAAAGTGTGCGTGACAAGCTGGAAGGAATACCAGTAACCGACTTATATTACAGTATAAGCTGGTTTAGTACTATTGCCTCTATAGTCTTACTTATAATTGGTTTGTGGAATGCTAATTTACTATTGAGTGAAAAAGGTTTCTTCGGAATGTCATTCGTATTAGGATTGTTCTCGGCCCTTGCTGTGCAAAAAAATACCCGAGACCTTAAACAATTTGAATCTACTATTGTATAATATTTTAGCGGAGCCTCATTACTGTCACAGCAATGTGCAGTTTTGAGGTTTTCTAAAGCTTAATTCGTATGATTATGAAATCTAGATACAAAACGATTATTTATAGTATGGGAGTATTATTGCTTGCCATTAATGTTCTAGATAAAATTTGGTGGATATATATAAGCAAAATCTACACTGAGTTTGAAGATTGCAAGACAGCTTATCTTAGTGTGTTTCCCGAATGTATTCAAGATGCTTTTCTTTTAACAGTTATTGAAATATTTTCATTAGCAATAACGGCGATTATCTTTTCAAAAGCTAAAAAGGCTGCTTATCTAAAAAAGACATCCAAAATTTTGATGATAATTTCTTTAGTACTCTGTGGATGGAATGTTTTTTCTTTGATGTAAAAGATTTACAATTTTACATATTATACAAAAAAAAACACTTCACAATGAAGTGTTTTTTCCTTGGTTGCTAATAAATATTCTAGATATTTTATATAAAAAAGAGGCTCCCCAAAGCCTCTTTTGCATTAATGTTTCCCATTTCCTTTGCCCTTACCATTTCCATTATGGTTCCCACTATCGTGATGTCCATTATTCCCTTTACCAGGTTTTGGACCAATTGTTTTTTGAGGTTTTCCTTTATAACCTTTTGCATATTTTAACTTATGGGTTTTAAAATTGTCATAAGGACGGTCTCCTCTATAATCTGTCAAAACTACTTTGTACTCATTGTAAAGATCATAATTTCTATAGGCAGCAGGCAACGCTCTTGTTCTGACCCATCTTCCGTTGTTTAAGTACACATAATTTGACGTGCTTACATCATAATAAGTCTCAAGATCTGGAAGATAATAGTAGCGAACATCTGTGTAGCCCACCGGACCCCATGCAGGAGGAGTTCCTATATTTACATTTACAGATACTTGTGCTTGAGATTGACTAAAAGAAAAGAATACGATTCCAATCAATAAATATTTTAAAGTTTTCATAATTTCATTTTTTTAATTCATTACTGTATTTAGAATAAACAAGAAGCGTGCCTAAATTTATTTTATTTTTTAAGTGGTTGATTATCTTTTATTTGTATTTTATATTAATGCTGATAATATCCGAAGTCATATTAGTAGTTCTAGTATAATGCCCGTAACGGAGTTCTAATGTATTCCAGTGTTTAAGTCCAAAAATTCCGTTTAGAGGCGTAAATTTCATTCCCATTCCAAAGAAACTACTGTTAAACTTAGATAAATCATAATTGCTGGTGTAATATTCATCAGCTGCAGTATGTTCTCCGTATGGTTTAAAATATTTAGTTCCTGTTTGTGTATAATATCTATAAAAAGGACTGACTGAAAAAGCCTGGGTTAATTTCACAGGAATTTCAATATCGGCAGTATGCGCTTTTAAGCTCCAATCGTCAGTATAATATCTGTAATAAGCACGAATAATTATATTGTCTCCCAAGAAATAACTGGCTCTGATTCCCAATGGAATTTTGAATCTGGTATCCGGCATTTTTTCCTGATGCACCGAGCCATCTACAAAATAAACTCTATGAAAAGGAAGGCTTAAGTATCCATTTTGGCTGATTACATCTCCTACAAGCATTACCTGCAGGTTCTTGTTTACAACCTGCGAGTAGCTTAAAGTTCCTGCAAAAGTATTACGGTTGGCGCTGCCATAGCCTTCCTGGCCTGGAGGGCGGAGCTCGACTGGTTCAATTAATTTTAACTGATCTATAAAGGTCTGAAATTTAGCTGTAAATTCTCCGTTTCTGTCTTTTGTTTTTTGTGAGAAGCTGATGTTTCCTCCAAAGGACTGGTAGTCAAACTCCGTTGATGATGAAACTCCAATTCCCAATGTTCTTCCTTTTTCTTCATTCTCTCTCAAATAAGTCAACGAAGGATAGAAGCGGTTGTCTGAAGATGATGCAGATGAATTGGCACTCAAATCAATCATATCTGATGATGCTGAGGTATAGTGATCTATACCAGCTTCGATATCAAAAGTGTGCTTAATTCCAGTTTCTCCGTATTTTACTAATTTTACATCAATAGTATTTGCTATATCTGTAAGGTGCTCAGAACCAATACCTCCAGTAACGGCAGAATTATCTCCATCCTGTTTATAATAACTGGAAACCAGATTTACTTCTTCCAGCTTTAATTTTTTGCTTTTATAACTAATAGAATCAGTAGGAACATTTTGTGCTTTTGTCTGAAATAATGCCAACAAAGCAAACCCTGTTATGAATATTCTTTTCATTTTTTTATAGTATGAAAATTAGTTACACCCGCAGCCGCCACCGCTTTTTCCTGAATTTGCTCCGGAAGCTCCTTCACGGTAGGATTGAAAACTGAGTTCTGTCTTTTCGATTTTTCGATTAGAAAGTACCATTTCAGAATCGTTGATTTTTCCCTTCTGGTATTCTTTTACCGAAGTACAAGAGGTGAACAGAATAGCTGTAAAAGCAATGCTGCAGAACAGTACCAGTTTTTTTTGCTTTGGCTTTTTCATTTCAGGTTAATGTTTTTTGATGTGTAAATTTTATTGCTGTCATCGATAATAATACAATATAAATCAGGGATCTGATCTATTAAAAATAAGCCTGCCTTAATTCCCATAACTGCTATTGGAGTTGCCATTGCATCTGCAAATTCTGCATTAGAAGCGATAATGGTAACACTTTTTATTCCGGTTATTGGCAGCCCTGTTTTTGGGTCAATGGTATGCGAATATTTTTTTCCATTAATGGTTACGAATTTTTCATAGTTGCCAGAGGTTGCTACTGCTTTATTGGATATTTCCATGTACGAAAAAGCACCATTTGGAGAGTCAGGGTTTGCTACGCCAATTGTCCATTTTTTTCCATCAGGCTGTAATCCCCACGCAGATAGATCTCCACTGGCATTTATAATGCCGCTTTGAACATTTTGTTTTAAAAGGATCTGTTTGGCCATTTCAGCGGCATAACCTTTTCCAATACCTCCAAAACCAATCCGCATTCCTTTTTCTTTTAGAAATACAGTTGAGTTTTCTTTGTCCAGCATGATATTTCTGTAATCAATAAGGTGCACCATTTTTTTTGCTGTCAGTGCATCAGGAAGTGTGGTCATTGTTTTGTCAAAATTCCAAAGACTTTTGTCGATACTTCCGTAAGAGATATCAAATGCACCTTGTGTGATTTTCGAAATTCCAATGGATCTTTCAATAAGATTAAAAACTTCCGGATCTACTTTTACAGGCTGAATTCCTGCATTATCATTAATCAGATTGGTCTGGCTATCTGTGCTATAAGTAGTCAGCAGCTTTTCAATCCGCCTGATTTCTTCAATAGCAAGATTAATATTCTCATTTCCTTTTTTCTCATTTTCAGCTACAACTGTAATGGTAAAGTTGTTTCCCATGAGTTTTAGGGATTGAGAATATTTTTGCTTTTTGAATATGTTATTTTCGGCTTTCACAGATCGCTTTTATTTCGGCAGTCCATTGTTCAGGTGAGGTTTCAGGTTTTCCGTGCCAGGTTTTGATTACTTTGCCATCAGCATCCAGAAGAAGTGTTAAAGGGAAACTGCCTTCTTTATTATATATTTCAGCTAACCCTTCATTACGCTTAACCTGTTCGGGTGTTCCGATGTTTTTCTTTTTTCTTGGAAAATCAGCATTAACCAGTACTAAATTTTCATTTGCCATATCTGTGAACACCTGACTTTCAAAATATTCTTTGCGCGTTACGATGCAGGGTCCGCACCAGTCTGAACCAGAGAAGTTCAAAAGAATTAATTCGTGCTTTTCTTTTGCAATTTTTTTTGCATTATTAAAGTCAGGTTCCCAATTTACAGGAGACATAAATGTTAATAGGAGAAACATTGCGATAAGCTTCATTATTCAGTTTGTTTTTAGGTATATACGAAATAACGAATTAGAAGGGATCTTATTTTTTTTTATCGCTTAAGATTTGATTAAATTTATATTACATTGAAATCCTAACTTTTTAAGCGGTCTGAACTCCAAAAATATAGCCAACTAGCGCAGATGCTGCCATTGCAAAAGTACCCCAGATACAGATACGCATTACTGCTTTTAAAATATTTGATCCGCCTGCCTTTGCAGCTAGTATTCCAGATAGTGCCAAAAAAAGTATTGAAAAACCATATTGATAAAATACCATTTGTTTACTAGGAGCGAGAATAGCTACTACAAGCGGTAAAATACCTCCAATAATAAATGAAACAGCCGATGCAAATGCCGCCATTAATGGATTGGCCTGCGTAATTTCATTTATTCCTAGTTCATCTCTTGCGTGAGTTTCAAGAGCATTATGAGCGGTTAGTTCATGAGCGACCTGTTTTGCTAATTCTTTATTTAGTCCCCTTTGAATGTAAATATGTGTCAGTTCTTCAAGTTCAAGTTCTGGCATATTTTCCAACTCTGCTTTTTCTCTTTTAAGATCAGCAGATTCAACATCAGCCTGGGAGCTTACAGATACATATTCGCCTGCTGCCATAGAAAGGGCACCAGCTACTAAACCAGCCGTTGCAGCCAGTAAAATAGGTTCTCTTGTTACACTCGCTGCAGCTACACCAATTGCTAAACTTGTAGTAGATAAGATTCCGTCGTTTGCACCTAGGACAGCTGCCCTTAACCAGCCGCTTCTATTGATATAATGATTTTCAGTATTCATAGTTCATGTAAATTATTTGTCCAGTCGAAATAAGTTTTAAGAAATTCCCTATTTTATAATTATGTTTCATTCTGGGCAGGCTTTTGTCTATATCATTTATTTTTCACTTTTATATCCAAATAAAATTAACTGAAAATGTCTTCTATCATGTGATTAGTACAAATAGAATGATTCTAAATTTTAGCCATTATAATTTTTGATCTTAATTACCGTAATCAAAAATATTTATTCAATATTATATACTTTGTGTTGTTTGTTTTAAAGGAAGCGTTACTGTAAATTCGGCTCCATTATCTTTTTCTCCGGTGGCTGTAATTGTACCATGATGTCTTTTTGCTATTTTTCTGCAAAGCGAAAGCCCGAGTCCATTTCCTTCATATTCGTCTTTAGAATTTAATCTTTCAAAAGCATTAAAAATCCTTTCAGCGAAAACAGAGTCGAGTCCGATGCCATTATCTTTAACGACAATTTGTACAGCATCTTCACCATTTAAAGTTGTATTTGCACAAGTAATAATAACTCTTGGCGGCTCATCTGCTTTTGAGAATTTTAATGCATTTTGTATAAGGTTATAAAAAAGCTGTGTAATAAGAATAGGCGCTCCTTCTATTTCGGGCAGGTCACAAGAACTCAATATTGCGCCTTTCTCTTTTATAATCAGTTCTAGGTCTGTTTTTATACCGTCAATAACTTCATTGAGATTAATTTTTTCAATTGACTGCTTGGTTTTATCAATAGTAGAGTAGCTGAGAATACCTTCTATTATATTGTTCATTCTAAGTGTAGACTGGTCTATTTTATGGAGATATTTTTTACTGCTCTCATTAAAATTAATTTCTTTTTCATTTTTTAAAAGAGTATTGAAAATTTTAATTTTTCTTACAGGTTCTCTTAGATCGTGACTTACTACATTTGCAAAATGAAGTAGATCATCATTTGATCTCCTTAGTTCTTCGGTGCTGTAAGCAACCTGTTTTTTTAATTCTTCTTCAAATTGCCTCTGCTCACTAATATCCTGAATAATTCCAATTATAGTGATTGGAATTCCATTTTCATCTTTAATAATCTTGCCATTAATTTTTGTCCATCGTATGGATTTATCTTTATTTACAATTCGAGCTTCATAACATATTTTCCCTGTGCTTTCAGCTTCTTTATGTGCTTTTTCACGAGCTGCTAAATCGTCCGGATGAAGTTTTGCGACTAATTCTTCAGTGGATATTTCTGATTCAATAGCGCATATAGAATTGAAATTCCCACAGGTTTTGATTTTTTTGGTTACAAGGTCTATTTCATAAGTTCCCATTCCAGATGACTCTATTGCAATTCTAAGCCTTTCTTCTGCACTCTGAACCTGTTGCGTAGCCATATGTAAATCAGTTACATCTGCGCCAGTATTCATTACTCCATAAATTTTTCCTTGTTCATCAATAAGAGGAATGAAACTATAATTGAAATAATATGAATTTGTGACGCCATTACTAATTAGATCTACCTTTTTGTCTTGAGCATGAAAGGGAATTCCAGTTTTAAGTACATTAAGTGCCTCATCAAAAAAAGAATCTTTTTTAATCTCAGGAAGAATGTCAAGATAATTTTTGCCTATTACATTATTGCCTTTCCCCCAAAGTTGAATCATAGCAGTATTGGCAAGCTCAATTTTTAGATTATCACCTGTATAAACTGCGATAGGCAATGGTGTATGGTCAACTATATCTTTTAAGATCCTCACATTTTGATACATAGCAATTTATTTTAGGTTTTTGTTTGACAAATCTAATTTTTTATTAAACATTTTTGTTACACTAATAAGCTAAAGTGTTTCATAATTTGTGGCTAATATTAACTCCAAAGTATCGTTTTAATTTGGGGTTTTGTGTTATTACAAGGAAAGCTTATTATTGAAATCTAAATTAAATAAACAATTCTATTTTGTTTAACATTGTTTTAAAATAATTAAACAAAATAAAATATTTAACAATTAAATAGATCAATTATTTAGAAATTGGAAAATTAAGAGTAAATGATTTAAAATTTTAATACTTAATATCTCATTTTTAAATTTGGTATTTTAAAGTAGATTAAAGTAAATGTAATTGATTTTTCGACAGAACTTTACTTTTTAAATCAATCATATTTTAAATTCTAAGTTTTGCATCGATTTTGTCAAAAAACTTTTCAGGAATTTTTACAAGGTCAAAAAATGTTTTTACACAAAAAACTAAATAGTATCATTTTTTAGTCTCTAAGATTTAAACCTTTTCTTCGGCAATCATAGAATGAATAAACAATTCCTTTAATATGTATTTTCAACAATACCATTTTTAAATAAACAAACTGTAAAATATGTCTATGTTTTTGATTGATGAATCCATCTTTTCTGATAGTCTTATACATAATTTTATTTTCCAGTTCAGAGCCCATTATTTTGCTCTACATTTTATTAAATAAGAATTGTTAATTATTAGTAATAGATTTTTGTTTGGTTTGTTTTGTGGGGGAGATTAAATAGTTAATCTCCCTTATTTATGTTTTAGAAATGTTTTAAGACAATTTAATAAATATGTGATTGATATGAAAAAAGAGAATTTTCTAAATAAAAAGCACGGTTCTTTAAAAAGAATTGTACCATTTTTTATGCTGCTGTTTTTTTGTGTAGTGAAAGTATACTGTAAAAATGAAGAAAAAATAGAAAGTGCCCAAAAGGTAATTGAAAGACTTATAGGTAATCGTGCCAGCGAGTTCGAATTAAGCATTATTGAAAACAAAGGGAATAAATTAGATTGGTTTGAAATTGAAACAACAAACAATAAAGTAAAAATAAAAGCATCAAATAATACTGCTGTCTGCTATGCTGCTTATAATTTTCTTAGGGATATAGGTGCAGTTTTAGTCAGCTGGGAAGGAAATAGAATTCATTTACCCGAGACATGGCCAAAATATTCTAAAAAGAGTGAGACACCATTTCAATATAGAGAATATTTAAATGCCTGTACTTTTGGTTATACGACACCATGGTGGGATTGGAAACGATGGGAACAAGAAATAGACTGGATGGCGATGCACGGAATAAATCTTCCTACCGCAATGGAAGGTCAGGAAGCAGTATGGCAGGAACTATGGAAAGAGTATGGCTTGACCAGCAATCAGTTAGAAGCCCATTTTGCAGGGCCAGCCTATCTGCCATGGCAGCGAATGGGGAATATTAATAGTCTAGAAGGACCATTGCCAAAAGAATGGTTTAGTAAAAAAGAAGAGCTGCAAAAGAAAATATTGGAAAGGATGAGAGCCTTAGACATGCATCCTGTTGTTCCTGCTTTTAGTGGTTATGTGCCTAAAGCTTTTGCCGAAAAACATACTGAGGCTAAAATAACAGAATTAAAATCTTGGTCGGGAGGCGGCTTTGCAAGCACTTTTCTATTAGATTCCAAAGATCCATTGTTTAAAAAAATAGGAAAACGTTTTATTGAAATTTATACCCAAAAGTATGGCGCATCTAATTTCTACTTAGCAGATTCTTTTAATGAAATTGAACCTCCTGTTTCTGAGAATAATAAATACGAAGAACTTTCTAATTACGGAAGTGCAATTTACGAAACTATTAATGAAGCAGCTCCTGGTGCAGTATGGGTAATGCAGGGATGGCTTTTTGGAGACAATAAAGAGTTTTGGACAAAAGAGGCAACCAGCGCATTTTTAAGCAAAGTTCCAAATGACAGATTGATGGTTCAGGATTATGCCAATGACAGGTATAAGGTATGGGAAAATCAAGAAGCTTTTTATGGTAAACAATGGACTTATGGTTATGTCCATAATTATGGAGGATCAAATCCTGTATATGGAGATTTAAATTTCTATAAAAATGAATTGACAAGTTTGCTGCAGAATCCAAATAGAGGAAATATTGTGGGTTATGGGGCAATGCCCGAAGGCTTAAATAATAATTCAATTGTTTATGAATACATATATGATCTTGCGTGGACTAAAGGAGAGCAGCCTCTTAATGACTGGCTGACTAAATATTTACATGCGAGATATGGACAAAAACATACTCAATCTATTTTTCAAGCTTGGGAACTATTACTAGAATCTGTTTATAATGTGAAATACTGGGAAACTCGCTGGTGGAATGATAGGGCTGGAGCGTATTTGTTATTTAAACGCCCAACGGCCACAATTACAGAATTTAAAGGAAATCCTGGAGATAAGGAAAAATTAAAAGAAGCTTTGGATATCCTTCACAAAGAAGCTGCAAAGTATGATAAAAAGAATTTCATTAACTACGATTTAATTGATATTTCAAGACATTATTATTCATTGTGTATTGATGAGGATTTAATGAAATGTGTAAAAGCGTATCAGCAGAAAGATGTTATCAAAGGAGACCAGCTTTTTAAAAAAATAGAAAAACAAGCTTTGGAGATTGATAAAATGATGTCTGGGCAGCCATTAAATAGTTTAGATCAATGGGTAAAATCGGCTTCTGATTACGGAAGTTCAGCAGAGGTTTCAAAATTATATGTAAAAAATGCAAAAACACTAATTACGCTTTGGGGTGGAGAAGGTCATTTGAATGATTATGCTTCCCGATCATGGCAGGGAATGTACAAAGGATTCTATTGGCCGAGATGGAAAATGTTTTTAGAAGCCTTTAGAAAATCAGTTGTAAACAATACTCAATTTGATGAATCTAATGAAAGAGAATTAATCAAAAATTGGGAAATTAAATGGACTGAAAGTAATTAAAATAATACTTAATTGCGATTAATTCGTAGATACATAAAAAATAACCAATACTTCGTAACCAAAACCAAAACAACAATGAAAAACAGGAACTGAATCTTCGCGAAAACGATTTATTAGTAAGTTTTTAACTATAGAATTTTAGAAAAATAACTTTGGCAAGCCTTACTATCACTGACTTTATAGAAATTATCCATGTTTATGAATAACTTGTCCATTTCTTAACATTTCATTAGCACTAATTTCGTCAGTACTATTTAACCAATTAACCAATATCACAATGGAAAAACTTAAACTTTTATTATTAGCCCTTTGCTTTGGCTTCTCAATTAATACCTGGGCACAAAAAACAGAAGTGTCCGGTGTAGTTTTAGATGACAAAGGCATTCCACTGCCAGCCGCCAATGTACTAGAGAAAGGTACAACGAATACAGTAACAACAGATTTTGATGGGAAATTTAAAATTTCAGCTTCAAACAAAAATGCGACACTTATATTTTCCTTTATGGGATTTGATGATCAACCGGTAAAATTAGACGGGACAAAATCAAATTATACGGTTAAATTACAGTCAACAACAACTAACTTAGAACAAGTAGTAGTTGTAGGTTACGGAAAAGGATCTCGAAAAAACCTTACTACTTCTGTAACTTCTGTAAAAGCCGAAGATTTAAACCGAGGAGCAATCAGTGACGTGGGACAGCTTTTGCAGGGTAAAGTTTCTGGTTTGAACATTTCCTCTAGTGGTGACCCAACTAAGACAGCATCTGTAGTTTTGCGTGGAGCATCAACATTAAATAGTTCTCAAGGACCATTTTATGTAATAGATGGAATTCCAGGAGTCGATATTTCTGTAATTGCTCCAGATGACATTGCAACAATTGACGTTTTAAAAGATGCTGCCGCAACAGCAATCTACGGTAACCGTGCGGCAAATGGTGTTATCATGGTAACCACAAAAAAAGGAAGTAAGGGCAGAACGCAAATTGCATACAATGGTTATGTGGGCTGGGAAGAAGTTTCAAATAATCTGGACATGATGAATGCAGATCAGCTGAGAGCTTTTACAACTAAAAACAATTTGAATTTTACTCCAGAAAATGATAAAGGCGCTAACACTAACTGGCAGAAAGAAATTTTAAGAGCAGGACGTGCGGCATCAAGCAGTCATAACTTGTCTATGAGCGGCGGAGGCGATCATGGAAACTATACCGCAAGTATTACTTCTCTTAACAAAGAAGGAGTAATGTTGAAAAGTGATTTTTCTCGTATCATTGCTCGTTTGTCAGTCGAACAATTTGCTTTTGATGATAAGGTTAAATTTGGTCTGAATGTTACTAATTCTAGTACCAAATATCAAAATGTACCACAGCGTAATACTGTTCTTTTACAAGCAGCAAGTTATCTTCCTGTTTCGCCAGTAAGAAATGCTGATGGAAGTTATTTTGAAAATTTTGTCAGCCCCGGATATTTCAACCCTGTAGCTTTAATCGAGCATGGCACTGACGAAACTAAAACGGATAACCTTGTTGGGAATCTTACTGCAGAAGTAAAATTACCATTTGGAATTACTTATAATTTGAATTTAGCACATCAAAGATTAACTGCATCTCATGGAGAATTTTATGACAGTTATTATTCACAATACAATAGTGCCAACTTCTACAACAATCCAGATCCTCCTTTGACAAAATCTTTAGTAAATTTTGGTGTAAATGGTTCTGCATTGAGAAATTCTTATGAAACAAGAAACAATATTATTGAGAGCTTCTTTACTTGGGACAAGTCAATAGGAGAGCACAAAATAAAAGCGGTTTTAGGGTATTCTTGGCAAGAAAACACTTTAGGTGATGGTTTTCAAGCTACAACAACAAACTTTCCTGTAGACAATGTTGGATATAATAACCTTGCTTTAAGTAATTACACTTCTGTTAATGGGTATGTAGTAAATTTTGGAGATAGTAAAGCATATCAAAAAACACGTTTGATCTCATATTTTGGACGTTTAAATTATAACTATAAAGATAAATATCTTTTACAAGGATCTCTTAGAAGAGATGGAGGCTCTATGTTTGGAGCAAATAACCAGTGGGGATATTTTCCTTCTGTCGGTGGTGCTTGGAGATTAGACAAAGAAAGTTTTATGCAGAATCAAAGCTTTTTTAGTGATTTGAAAATCCGCGGAAGCTGGGGGGTAACTGGAAACTCTTCTGGATTTAATGCTTACACAGCTCAATTTATTTCTGGAAGTTTAGGAACTTTCTATTATAACGGACAACAAATTGGAGCTTACGGGCCTAACCAAGCCGCTAACCCAGATTTGAAATGGGAAAAAACAGCTACTTCAAATATTGGAGTTGACTTCGCTATCTTAAAAGGAAAAGTTACAGGTTCTGTTGATTTATATAATAAAAAAACAACAGACATGATTTTCAATTATAATGTTAATCCTGTACTTGTGCCAGTAGGGACAATTGTAGCAAACGGTGGTACAATGTCTAATAAAGGTATTGAGGTTAGTTTAAGCACAACTCCAGTTAAAACAGCAAATTTCAGCTGGACAACTAATCTGAATTTGTCACATAATAAGAATGAAATCGTAAAATTAACCAGTCCATTCTTTGTTGGAGGTGATTCCATTCGTCGTGTGCAGCCAGACGGTGGGGGACAAACAGGAAGTACATTACAAATCTTTAAAGAAGGAAAACCTTTAGGACAATTCTTTACATTGAAATATGCAGGAAAAAATGCTGCAGGAGTTTCACAATACTATGATAAAAATGGTGATTTAACTACTACACCTCAAATTGGAGTAGATTATCATTATGCAGGAAGCGCACAACCAAAATTATTGGTAGGATGGGCAAATAATTTTCAATACAAAAAATTTGATTTAAGTATTTTCTTCAGAGGAGTATTTGGTAATAAAATTTTCAATGCAACTCGTGCCGATTTATTCAGGCCAAGCACCGCAATGACCAATAATATTTTAGTTGATGCAGGAAATGAATCACCAAATGACTTAAACTCTTACAAGTATTCAGACCGTTTTATAGAAGACGGCAGTTACGTAAGATTAGACAACATGACTTTAGGATATAATTTTGGTAAGGTGGGCAAATACATACAAAGCGTACGTATTTACCAAACAATAAATAACGTATTTGTTATTACCAAATATACAGGAATTGATCCGGAAGTAGAACAAGGAGGAACAGCTCCTGGTGTAGATTCAAATAATTTCTATCCAAAAACCAGAACTTATATGTTTGGTTTAAATGTGATCTTCTAAAAATTAAATGCTAAAAATTATGAAAAAGATATTAAAATATTTAGGACTTCCAGTACTTATAGCTGGTTTAATATGGTCTTGTGACGATCTAGAAGTGCCTATTACAACACAATTAACACCTGAAGTATTTCCTCAAAACTCAACACAATATATTCAAACTACTGGACCTGTTTATGCAGCTTTCCGCGGTGAATTTTCATTTGCCTGGTGGTGGTCTCAATCTTTATCTACAGATGAAGCTATTTTGCCGTCAAGAGGAGGTAACTGGTTCGATAATAGAAACTATATTTCGATGCATTATCATGATTGGAATGCTGATAATGGTATTATCGGAAGTCTTTGGGATTGGTCTTCTAAAGTGATAGGAACAAGTAATCAGGCAATTTCTATTTTAAGACAAACAATGCCGGAGGGTGCAGAGAAAAAAACTTTGATTTCAGAGTTAAAAACTATGCGTGCTATTTCGTATTTCATGTTAATGGACAGTTATGGAGATGTACCTTTGGATACCTTATATGGAGATTTTACATCTCATGCTAAAACACCAAGAAAAGAGGTTTTCAATTTTATTGAGAGTGAATTAAAAAATGCAGTTCCCAATCTAAATCCAGCAGCAGGAATTACAACCTATGGTAGACCAAATAAACAGACCGCTAATGCAATGCTTGCTAAATTGTATTTAAATGCTGAAGTTTATACAGGGACACAACGTTACAATGAATGTATTGCAGCTTGTGATGAGGTAATTAACTCTAATTTATATGCTGTTGAACCAAGAGCGACGTATTTGCAAATGTTTTATCCAGCAAACGGACCACAAATGAAAGAGTTCATTTTTGCAGTACCTTATGATCCAGCAGCCGTTACAGTTGGTTATAACGGACAAATGTATCACGCTCGTTATGATGTACCACGTTCTGAAAGAACTAAGTTTGGTCTTCCTTATACACCAAGTGCACCAAGAAGTACGCTGCCAGAATTTTATGCTTATTTCAATGATGCAAATGACATTCGTAACAAACAGTGGCTTACGGGTCTCCAGTATATGAATGATGGAGTTACACCAGTAATGGTTACTACAACCAAAAAAGGATATGATCAATTTTATACAGGATCTGATGGCGGTGCAACTTACACGTATCAGGTAAATTTAACACCAGATATTATTCTTCGTCAAAGTGTAGCCTTATTCGATCTTGGAAACGATGAAATTGCTTGGAATATGGGGTATAGAAATATTAAATTTTATCCAGATGCAACATCAACAAATCGTAACCAAAAGAACGACGTTCCTTTCTTGCGTTACTCAGATGTTCTTTTAATGAAAGCAGAGTCAATTCTTCGAGGTGGAGCAGTAACTTTAGGACAAAGTGCAGATGCATTAATAAATATGGTTCGCTCTAACCGTACAACATCTGCAGCCTTGAGCGGTGTAACTTTAGAAGAGCTTTACAAAGAAAGAAGCCGTGAATTTGCTTGGGAAGCTTGGCATAGAAATGATATGATCCGTTTTGGAAAATATGAAGGGCAATGGGGATACAAAACCAATACAGATGTTTATCGTCGTGTTTTCCCAATTCCAACCAACGCGATGGTCTTAAATCCAGCCCTGATTCAGAACGATGGATATTAAAAATAAAGTTTTAGTTAAGTACGCATTGTAACCCAATTTTAATTTTGAAAAGGAGAAGAGCGTAAAAATTCTTCTCCTTTTTTACTAAAGAAAAACTGGTTTCTAGTTGCTCGTGAGAACCAGTTCAGTTTCATTTTCATTTTTTTGAATGAATGCAAAGCTTAATCAAATGCCGATCTTGAAAGTCAATGAAAGATTAAGCTTTGTACCATTCTATCAATTTATACTTTAAAGAATAATATAACTCTTTGTTGTTTAGAAAATAGTATCTCTACTAATTTCAATTAGCCTATATCCGAACAAAAAAATTTGTCTAAACCATATTTGCCCCACCAATAAATAGAATAAATGAAACTAAATAAAATCTATAAAATAGGACACATTGTAATAGGTTTAACTCTTATTTTTTTAGTGTCATGCAATGCTCAGAAAGCTGTTAATTTAAAGAAAAAACAGCTGTCTGATATGGTATATCCGTTGTTGGACACCGAAAATTCTAGATGGTTTTACTTTTCATCAGCAAGTCGTCCCTTTGGAATGGTAAACCTAAATCCTGATACCGAAATTAACGGCGATTGGGGTGGCGGTTATAAATATACTACAGATACAATTAAAGGTTTCAGCCACATTCACGAATGGCAAATGTCAGGAGTATCAGTAATGCCCATAACAGTTGAACCAGAAAATAAATTAACAATCTTTAAAGACTTTTATTCCAAATTCAGTCACCAAACCGAAATCATTACTCCAGGATATCATTCTTTAAAACTAGATCGTTATCAAATAATTACAGAATTAACCAGCACACAAAGAGTTGGTTTTCATAGATATACTTTTCCTGTAAAAGCACAAAAAGCAGTTCTTTTTAATTTGAACACTATTTTAGGACCTTGCGAAAATACAAATGGGAAATTAGAAAAAAACAATGATTATGAACTTTCAGGATCATTAGTTTTGAGTACCAATTTTAGACGTCCAAAACCATTAACCGTATTTTTTAAAATTAGAACCAATGAGCCTATTACGGCTATAGAAAGAGATAATCTAACAGGAAATTATTTAGTTTATTTTAATAAAACAAAAGAACAATTATTGATGAAAGTGGGAATATCCTACACTTCAATTGAAAATGCCAATAACAATATAGAAACCGAATTACCAAATTGGGATTTTAATAAAACAGTTGATAATTCCAGAAATGAATGGAGTAATTTATTAGGAAGAATAAAAATAGAAGGCGGAACCGAAACCGATCAAAGAAGATTTTATACAGATCTTTGGCATGCCCTGCAAGGGAGAAAAATGATTAGTGATGCAAATGGATCCTATCCTGATAATACAGGGGAAAAATTCAGGGTGGGACATTTGCCTGTAAATGCAGATGGAAAACCAAAATTCAATCATTACAATTCAGATGCTTTTTGGGGTGCACAATGGACAATAAATAATCTTTGGGGACTTGTATATCCTGAAATTATGGAAGAATTTGTGTATTCGCTCATGCAATATTACAAAGACGGAGGCATTATTCCGCGCGGACCTTCAGGAGGAAATGATACTTACGTCATGACAGGAGCTTCTGCAACACCATTTATCGTAAGCGCCATTCAAAAAGGAATTGTAAAAGATGATTTAGAGGGAATTTATACCGCACTCAAAAAAAATCATATGCCAGGCGGTATTATGGAAAAAGCAGGATATGAACATAATACGAACATTGGAGGCGGATTAAAATATTATTTGCAAAAAGGATATGTACCTTATCCGCTTCCAGAAGGTAATTTCGGAAGCCATGAAGACGGTGCAAGCCAGACTTTAGAATACGCTTACCAAGATTGGACTTTGGCACAATTGGCTAAAAAATTAAATCATGAAGAAGATTATAAGTATTTCATGAAAAGAGCCCAAAACTATCAGAATATTTTTGATAGCAAAATAGGCTGGATGCGTCCGAAAAATGTAGAAGGAAAATGGCGAGAAAATTATGATCCGTATCAATATGAAAATGGATTTATAGAATCGAATGGAGCGCAGTCAACCTGGTTTGTGCCGCACGATATTGAAGGTCTGGCAGTTTTGATGGGAGGAAAAGAGAAAGCAGTCGTAAAATTGAATACTCAATTTGAAACCGCTAAAAAACAAAAGTATACTTCAGGTACATCGCACGATGCAGAATTACATCCAGAATTCAGTAGAATTCCTGTAAATTTTGGAAATCAGCCGTCTATGCAGACCTCTAATATTTTTACGGTTTTAGGAAGACCAGATCTAACACAGTATTGGACAAGAAACGTAGTAAAAGAAACTTTCAGTGGATTATCACCTTCAACGGGATATAATGGAGACGAAGATCAAGGATTAATGGGAAGTTTAAATGTTTTGCTCAAATTGGGTTTATTTCAAATGAATGGAGGAACAGACCAAGATGCTGTTTACCAGATAGGAAGCCCAATATTTAATAAAATTTCGATAGATTTAAATCCAAAGTATTATTCAGGGAAAACATTTGTAATTAAAGCAGCCAGCAACAGCAATGAAAATGTTTATATAAAAGACATAAAATACAACCATAAAGAAGTACAAAATTTTAATCTTTCACACCAAGATATTACCAGTGGAGGTGAGTTGATCTTAGAGATGGCTTCTCAACCAAACCCTTAAAACTAAAGAAATAATATACAATGAAAATAATATCCAAGTTTATCTTTTTTTTAGGAATATCAATTTTTAGCGCAAGTACGGCTAAAGCACAGCAAACAGTTCATCAATATGTAGATCCGATGATAGGATCAGAAGGAGTTGGGCGGGTTTTCATTGGTCCGTCTTGTCCATACGGAATGGTAAAGCCAAGTCCAGACTGTACCTCAAGTCCCAACAGCGGCTGGCTTCCAATGCCAAAAGAAGTTACAGGTTTTAGCCAGGTACACGTAAGCGGAACAGGCGGAGGCCCGAAATACGGAAATATTCAAATCATGCCATTTTCTGGAGCTTTAGATAAAATGGATCAAACATCCTTTAGAACAGAAGAAAATGTAAAACTAGGATATTACGAAACTGTTTTTAAAGAAAATAAAATCAAAACAGAAATAACCACTGGAGAAAAAGTATCTTTTTACCGTATTACTTATCCCAAAAACATTTCAAAAGAATTAAAAATTGATCCCGGATTTTTTCTGGGAGAAGAAAAGATTCCAGATGCCAGAGAAGCTCAGCAGTTTGTAGGTTCGCAGATTGAAATCGTTTCGGATACCGAAGTTCGAGGATACAGCAGAATAAGAGGCGGATGGAATAACGGACGCGCTTATACCGTTTATTTCTGGGCAGTTTTCGATCAGCCAATTGCAAAATATGTAACCTTTAAAGATGGGAAATTTTACAACAATCAAAAAGAGCAGTTTGATTCAGGAAAAAAAACTGGAGCTCTCATTTCTTTCGGAAACACAGGAAAAGAAGAACTAAATGTCAAAATAGGAATCTCATTTTTAAGTGAATTAAAGGCAAAAAATAATATTGAAGTAGAAATCGCACACTGGAATTTTAATACTGTTTTAGCTGAATTAGAAAATAAATGGGAAACATTATTAAACCGAATTAAATTATCGGAAGATACATCAGATGCTTATAAAAAAATGTTTTACACAGGTTTATATCATACCATGATTATGCCAGTTGACCGGACAGGAGAAAATCCGTTATGGACAAATGATGAACCATATTACGACGATTTTTATACAATTTGGGATACGTTTAGAACTTCGAGCCCTCTAATTACATTGATTGACAGCAAAAGAAAAGTTGAAATAATCAATGCGATGCTGAACATTTACAAACGCGAAGGATATCTGCCAGAAGGAAGAAGCGGAAACGACAACGGAAGAACTCAAGGAGGTTCTAACGCTGAGGTTGTTATAGCCGATGCTTTTGTCAAAAACTTAAAAGGAATAGATTACGAAATGGCGCTTCAGGCTATGATCAAAGACGCGACAGTACCGCCGGGAGGAAATGAAGAAAAAGAAGGAAGAGGCGGATTATTAGATTATCTAAAATTAGGTTACGTTCCCTACGGAACAGACCGCGCCGGAAACCGAACAATCGATTATGCATACAATGACTACAATATTGCTATTGTAGCTAAGGGATTAGGTAAAATAGATTTGTACAATCAATACATGAAACAAGCAGACAGCTGGCAGAATTTATGGCGTTCGGATTACGAAAATAATGGCGCCAAGGGTTTTATTATGCCAAAAGACAAAGATGGAAAATGGCTGGATGATGTTGTTTTTGGAGAATCAAAAATTCAGAAACCTACTTTCAAATATACGCCAGTAATTATCGAATCTCCTTGGTATGTCTGTCATTGGTGTGTGTTTTTCTACGAAGGAAATTCATGGGAATATTCATTTAGCATTCCGCACGATGTTCCAGAACTGGTTCGTAAATCTGGAGGAGAAAAAGCTTTTGAAGAAAGATTGAATACCTTTTTTAACTCAGATTTATATAATGTTGCCAACGAGCCGTCATTCTTAACACCATGTCTATATCACTGGATCGGGAAACCGTATAGGAGCAGTGACAGAATCAGGACGATTATCAAAAATAATTTCAATACCTCAAGAGAAGGTCTGCCTGGCAATGATGATTCTGGGGCAATGTCTTCCTGGCTAGCTTTCCACATGATGGGATTGTATCCAAATGCAGGACAGCCTTACTATCTTATTAATACACCTTTGATAAAAGAAACAACGATACAATTGGAGAATGGTAAAAAGTTTAAAATCTCAGCTAAAAAAATGAACGATAAAAGCAAATACATAAAAGCTGCTTGGTTAAACGGAAAACCGTACAATAAAGCGTGGATTTTACACGATGATATAAATAATGGAGGAGAATTAATTTTAGAAATGGATTCAAAACCTTCCGCATGGGGAACAACAGTTTTACCGCCAGCAAAATAAAATGATGAACAAGATGAAAAATATAATAATAGTATTTCTGTTTTTATCATTTTATGAAACAGGAAGAGCACAAACCTACATTCCGACACTTAAAAACAATACAGAACTGAATTATGTCTGCAAATTGCACGGACAGACCAGAACTTTATCCCTTAAAGCGGAAACAGCAAAAGGCGGTCTGACTTTTAAACTAGAAACTAGAGGCGTAAAAAGTAGTATTGTAATGCTTCCCGAAGCTGTTGAAAAAGGTAACGCCCTAAGCTTTAACCAAGGAGAATATGAGCCAGTTTTAAACTTAAAACCAACAGAAACTTTTTTTATGATTTCAAGATCGGCATATCAAGATCTAATAAAAAGTAGTTCATTCGTTTATAATAACACAAATTATGTCTTAGATAAAAACGAAGATAAAAATCCTGTTTCTATTGATGGAAAAATAGTCGATGCTTTGCACGTAATCGCGCAAATTGATGAAACCGAAATGTGGATCGTAAAAAATCCTGAATATCCTTTAATCTGTAAAATAATTAAAAACCCGTTAGGGATAAATTATGTTTTGGTGAAAGTGGATGATAAGTAAAGAAAATATTTTCCCTCCTGTTGTTTTGTAGTGCTGCTCTTTTTTTATCACAAAATGAGTATTTATTGAGAAATCGTTTGCGTAATAGTGAAAGTATTGAAATCTTAGTTTAAATTTACGAGAATTAAATTTTAAACTATAAATAATTGAAATTATGAGATTATCAGTCATCATCACTTTACTTTTTTGCTGCATTTGTTTTGGACAGAATAATACAGACACCAGTTTGTATATGAAGTCTGATAAAATTACTTATTTGACAGATATTGGCTCAGAAACAGGAGATTTATATAAAACCATTGGACATCACGGTCCAGCTGTTGAAAATGAATGGATGGCTTTGAGAATTTATTTTAGCGATAAAGTAGCAATTGATGTTTATTCTAAAGCTAAACCAGGTTTAGAGTTAAGAAAAGCAAATTGGTACCCAACACCGCAGCAGCAAAAAGAAGGATGGGGAGCTGATTATTATAAAGTAGCATCAACTGTTGGTTTGGGAGGTGTAAAACTTTGGGACGGCGAAAAAGTTGTGCCTTTAAATCCAGTAACAAATCGTTTAGCACGTGTAGGAAAAACAGATACTACTTCGTGGATGGAAATGATTTCTAGAGGGGTGCCATACAAAGGAAAAAAAGTAGACATCTTAGTTCGTGTTACAGTGTTTTCTGGTAAAAGAGAGGCTAAGGTTGAAGCAGTTTCTTTAAGCGGAGAAAAAGTGCAGTTTGCTACAGGAATTAATTATTTCAAAGATTTTGGAACTAAAAAAGGAACAAATTATATCGCAGTCTGGGGAAAGCATCCCGAAGATGTTGCCGCTGAAATCGTAGAGATTGGAGCAGCAATTATGTATAATCCAAAAGATTATGAAAAAAGTACAGATGACGGAACTCAATATTTATTGATCTCAAAACCTACGAAAAATTTACAAACAACAATTATTTCTTCAAGTGCAAGAGAAACAGAATTAAACACTTTAGATAAATTGGAAGCTTACATTAAAAAATAAAGCATAAAAAATACATGTTTAGAATATCGGCTATAGTAGTACTATTACTTTTTTTATATTCCTGCAAATCGCAAAAGGTCTCTAAAAAAGAAGTTCAAATCGCTTTTATAGCCGATGTTCATTTACAAGATATTTTTGCAAAATTTGAGGATAACGATTATCAAGGAATCAAAAATCCGATTACTGGCGAATATGCCAATATCAGAACAATGAATTCTCAGCTGCATTCTACCAGAATTTTCAATGAAAATTATTTTGCCTTTTTAGAGGCCTTGAATAATATTGTAAAAAGAGGTATCAAACAAGTTGTGCTTCCAGGCGATTTTAGCGATGACGGACAACCCGTTCATGTGCGCGGATTGAGAAAAATACTTAATGAATATTCTCAAAAGTATGGTTTATCTTTTTGGGTAACCACAGGAAATCATGATGTTGTAAGGCCATTTTCGCAAGATGCAGTAAAAACTGATTTTCTGGGTAAAGATGGAAAAGAGCAGATTATAAGCAGTTCTAAAGAAAATGTCAACAAAAATAAAAGTGAATTAGAACCTATTATTACTTCTGATATAAAAAATTGGGGCTATAAAGAAACCATTCACGAAATGCGTGATTTTGGTTTTTTTCCGAAAAAAACAGATTTGTATTGGGAAACGCCTTTTTCAAATTATACGTATGACCAATATAATTTTGAAGAAGCGCAAAAAGAATCTTCTTTAGAAAAAAGAACGTATGTAATTAAAAATACCAGTTTGTTTCTTACAGATGCCAGTTATGTAGTTGAACCTATTAAGGGAATCTGGCTTTTGGCGATAGATGCCAACGCTTATGTTCCGAATGAGAAATTATCAGGAAAACCAGATAATCCGCAAGATTTTTCAGGAGCCAATACAGGTTACAATAACGTTCTGATTTATAAAAGCCATTTGTTAAACTGGGTAAAAAAAGTTTCAGCAGAAGCGAAACAAAGAGGAAAAATACTGATTGCTTTCAGTCATTACCCGATGGTAGATTTTAACGACAACGCATCGCCTGAATTAAAACAGCTTTTTGGTGCCAATAAAATGCAATTACAAAGAGTTCCAGATGAAGAAGTAGCACAGCAATTTGCAGATGCTGGAATTCAGATTCATTTTGGCGGCCATATGCATATTAACGATACAGGAGTAAGAACTTCTGCAAAGGGGAATACTTTGTTTAATATTCAAACACCTTCATTAGCTGCCTATATGCCGGCTTATAAAATATTGACCATTCATTCTGATTCTGAGTTTGAAGTTGAAACAATTGTCATTGGCAAAGTCCATAAATTCAATAGTTTATTTCCTTTTTACGAAGAAGAATATGCTCATTTGCAAAACACTAAAAATGATCATATTTGGAATAAAGAAATTTTAAAAGCTGACGATTATAAAGAATTTACAAATTGGCATTTAAAAGAATTGGTGCGTTTAAGATTTCTGCCAGAAGATTTTCCAGAAGATTTTCTAAAATCAATTATAAATATTTCAGGCAAAGATTTAGTAGAAATAAATAAAAACACATCAGAGATTGCCAAAGATTTAAAATCAAACTCCCTGTCAATTTCCGATTTTGAATCATGGACTGGTTTTGATATGATTTTCGATTTTTACCGTTTAAAAAATGCCGGTGAATTGGCTGTTTCACAAATTGGAAAAAAGAGATTAAAGCAATATGAATTGGTTTGCATCCAATTGAAAAAATCAAATAATCCCAAACTCGTTTTATGGGCCGAAATATTCTTGAAAACCATGAATGGAGAGCCTTCTGATCATTTTAAAATTGATTTAGAAAACAACAAAATTGATAATTTATCTGTTAAATAATTTTGATATTTATTAAGTCAAAAAGTTTAAATTGCATTTATAATTTATTTTAATGAAACAGCAATCCCTTGTAGCAGTCTTGTTTTTTACCATTTTTTATCATTCTTATTCACAGAATATAAAATTTGCGCATTATAATGACAATAACGGATTGTCTCATAATTCGGTGCGCCATATTGTACAGGATAAGAAAGGTTTCATGTGGTTTGGAACGTTTTCAGGATTAAATCGTTTTGACGGTTACCAGTTCAAAAACTATATGAGTTCTACCCCTGGAAAGAATAAACTATACAACGATGACATAACAGCTTTGGAGCTGGATGAACAATCCAACCATTTATGGATTGGTACCAGAAAAGGATTGACTCTTTTCAAAATGGATACACATGTTTTTACCACTTTTTTTCATAAAAATGAAGATCCAAATAGTCTGCCCGACGACGAGGTGCGATCTGTTTATGTCGATAAATTTAAAAGAGTCTGGGTTGGTACTAAAACAAAAGGAGTATATCTGTTTTTTCTCAAAGAGAACCGATTTGAAAAAATTAAGCTTAAAGGTTTTGATTACGTAAAAGAAATTTTTGAAGACAAAAAGGGCAATGTCTGGATAGGAAGTTATGAAAAAGCATCGGTAGCAAAAATTACTATGGATGCAAAAGGAGCGATAGTAAAGATTAACAATTACACGCTATCTGTTCCAAATTCAAACATAAAAAATCCGTATCTTAATTTTATTTACGAGGATGGCAAATCGGATATTTTTGTTGGAACCCGTGAAGGATTATACAAGCTCGATCGAGCCACCGACCAGTTTGTAAATTTATATATAGAAAACAAACAAATTAGAGGCGCTTTAGGTCCGTATTTTTTATCAGTAGCCCGCGCTCCAGACGGAAAATATTGGGTAGGAACTTTGGGAGGATTATTGGTTTGTAATCAATTAGAAGACATTCAGAAAGGAAATTACAAATGGTATTATTCTATTTTATCAGATGATACTTCACTTGTAGATAATTTAATTTCAGCCCTTTATTTTGATGCATCTGGAGTTTTGTGGATTGGAACAGAAGATGGATTGGATAAGTATGATCCTTATGAAAATCAGTTCACTTTAAATAAAGATATATCACGTTCTATTGGCAATCAGGCACCTCGCATTAGGGGTTTTGCTAAAACTTATGACGAAAAAGTGATTGTGGCAACCTATCACAACGGACTTTTTATTTCTAATACAAAGGGCTCAACTCCTTTGCACAATACCGGAAAAGACATTGCCAGTATTTATTCTGATGATGGAAAAATATTTTATTGCGGTCTTTGGGATGGTAATATTTTAGTTTACAATTACAGCACAAATTCTTCGAGAGAAATAAAAGCTGGATTTGATAAATCGCCTGTTTTTGCTTTTAGAAAAATTACAGATGATTTGATCATAGTGGGTTCTTTTGGTGAAGGCGCAGTGATTTTAAATACCAATACGCTTCTAGTACAAACTTCTAGTAAACTTTTGCCAGATTTTCAGATTAATGCCATTGAAAGAGATGCCAAAAACAATGTTTGGTTTGCCACCGAAACAGGAGTGGTAAAATACAATATCAATTCAGGAAAAATAGAAACCTATTCATCCCTTTTTATCAAAGAAAAAGGAGTGCCGCACGATGAAAATGTCAGCGATATTTTAGTAGATGCAAAAGGAAAAATCTGGGCGTCAACACGTTTTGGATTATGTTTATACAATCCGAAAAATAATCAATTTGAGCCTGTAAAAAATCTAAAAGAACTTTCAGGCAAATGGATTACCGATATTTTATCTGATGCCAACGGAAATTTGTGGCTGAACATCAATAATAATAACATTGCTTTTGTTAAATCTAATTTAAAAGATATTAGTATTTATCACGTAAACAGCGGTAACAGACTAGACGTTTTTAGTTCTAGCGGTTTTTTTTACTTTAATAATTCTAATATTTTCCTTGGAGGTAAAAACGGAATTATTTCTTTTTCACCGCCAGAAATGAAAAGAAATAAATGGTCGCCGTTACCTGTCATATCCGAATTTAAAATTCAAAATGAGGAAGTATTTCCAGAAATGGAGATCAATGGAGAAATTCCGCTTTCAAAAGATTTGAATTATGGAAAAGAAATAGAACTTACCCATAAAAACCGCAATTTTTCGATTCAGTTTTCTGCTCCTTCATTTGCAAATGAAAAGCTGAATAAATTTCAATACATGCTGGAAGGTTTTGATAAACATTGGATTACGGCAAACAGTACTTCTAGAATAGTCCAGTATACCAACCTTTATCCAGGAAATTATGTCTTTAAAATAAGAGCAAGCAACAGTGACGGATATTGGAGTAAATCGGTTTCATATAAAATAAAAATCCTGCCTCCTTTCTGGCTTACGCCGACTTCTTTTTTACTGTTTTTAGCACTTTTATTTGGTGTTTTTTATTTCATCAGAAAAGAAATTAAAAACCGAATTCGTTTAAAGCAAGAATTGCTTACTGAAAAAGTAAACAGGGAGCACGACATTAAACTGAACAATGAGAAGTTACGCTTCTTTACCAATATTTCGCATGAATTAAGAACCCCGTTAACGCTTATTTTAGGTCCGGCAAAACAGCTTTTGGACGAAAGCAGCAATGCTACCGATTATGAAAAAAGCAGATACAATCTGATTTATCAAAATGCCAGCAGATTGCTGAATTTAGTAAATCAAGTATTAGATTTTAGAAAAGCACAATCTGGTGAATTAAAATTAAAGGTAACTCAAACGGATATTCTTGCTTATTCGAAAAATATATTCGATTCGTTTAAGGAAATGGCTTATAATAAAAAGATTAAGCTCAATTTTATTACTGAAGATGAGGAAATAAATGGCTGGCTGGACAATGATAAATACGATAAAATTCTTTACAATCTGTTGTCGAATGCCTTAAAGTTTACTAATAAGAACGGAAACGTAGATTTTTACGTCAGGCTGAAAGATAGTGTTGAAGATATTTTAGTAATCGAAGTAACGGATGACGGAATAGGAATTCCATTAAAGAGTCAGGATAAAATTTTTAAACGTTTTTATCAGGCAACAAACAGTAAAGCCAATAATACAGGATCTGGTATTGGTTTGTCGCTGGTAAAATCTTTAGTAGCAATTCATAAAGGAACCATTTCTGTAGAAAGCACACCAAGTAAGGGAAGTACGTTTAAGGTTGAAATTCCAATTGACAGAGCATCTTATGAACATAAAGAAGTTTTTGAATATGCGCTGAAAAATGATAATCTGAGTATGCTTATTCCAGAAAAAGCGGCTAAGAAAATCATTCAGAACACGGAACTTAAAGAGAAAATATTGGTAATTGAAGATAACAGTGAACTCAGAAAATATCTGGTTGACTATTTGTCTGATTATTACAAAGTTTATGATGCAGAAAATGGTGAAGAAGGTTTGAGAATCTGCAGACAAATTAAACCCATTTTATGCGTTACCGATGTTATGATGCCCGTGATGGATGGACTTGAATTTTGCCGACAACTTAAAAACGATGAGTTTATTAGCCATATTCCGGTGGTAATGCTTACCGCCCTTTCTGAAAACATGGATAAAGTTAAAGGGTACGACATGGGTGCAGACGGCTATTTGGTTAAACCCTTTGAGCCATTACTGCTAAAAACAATGATTGAAAACATGATTAAATCAAGGCTGGAGCTTAAACAGAAATTCTCTGGAGAAGTAGAAGGAAAAATCAGCATGCTGACTCACTCTCCAATTGACGAAGAATTTATGGAAAAAGTCACCAAACTAATCAATGATAATTTAAGCGAAGTAGATCTTTCCACAGAATTTCTATGCGATAAACTGGGAGTTAGTTCTTCAAAATTGTACAGGAAAATTAAAGAACTGACTGATTTGGCACCAAACGAATTCATCAGAACCATTCGTTTAAAAAAATCAGCAGAACTGCTTAAAACTAAAAAGTATAATGTTTCAGAGGTCACTAATTTGGTTGGTTTTAATGATCCACTATATTTTAGCCGTTGTTTCAAAAAACAGTTTGGTTTTCCGCCTAGTAAAATAATCAATTAGTTTTTAGCCGCTACTTACACGAATTGTTTTTCGAAACATAGCCTAAGGTTTCGACTTTCGGCGCGCGTTTCAAATTCGCATTGCAAATCCACAATCTAATTTTTCAGGCTTTCCCACATAGGCTAAACCGTGGGCTGTATTAAAATGCGGGAATAAAAAAAAGTCAATAAAAAAGTATAAAAATCTTACAATAATTAAAATTATCCATGTTTTTGATGTATTAATCCATTTTGAACGGTAGATGTAATTCTATTTTTGTCTTATAACTTTTAAACTTTTTAGCATTATGAAAAAGCATATAGACACAGATAATCCGTTGAATAATTTAGATGAATGGGAAGATGATTTGTTGCTGCGATATCCTGATCCTTCAGAAAGTACACCAGAAAAACAAAAAGAAGAATTTAGAAATTACGTCGATTCGGAAAGAGTAGAAACGGTTAAGGAGTTTTATAGAATAAACCATACTTATCAGACTTATGATTTTGTATGCAGTAAAGAACAGGATTTTCTGCAGTTTAATAGAAAAGAAATGTCAATCTGGGAAGCTGTTGAGTTTTTAAACACACTTGTAGATGACAGCGACCCAGATATTGACTTAGACCAGACACAACATCTTTTACAGACTTCTGAAGCCATTCGAGCAGACGGACATCCAGATTGGTTTGTATTGACAGGATTTATTCACGATTTGGGTAAAGTTTTATGTCTTTTTGGAGAACCGCAGTGGGCGGTTGTGGGCGATACATTTCCAGTGGGCTGTGCTTATTCGGATAAGATTGTTTATTCGGAGTTTTTTAAAGAAAATCCAGATTATACCGACGAAAGATTCAATACCAAATTTGGTGTATACACAGAAAACTGCGGACTGGATAATGTAAAAATGAGCTGGGGACATGATGAATATCTGTACCAGATTATGAAAGATTATCTTCCAGATCCAGCTTTGTATATGATTCGCTATCATTCGTTTTATTCACAGCATAAAGAAAATGCTTATGCTCATTTGATGAATGAAAAAGACATCGAAATGTTTGACTGGGTAAGAAAGTTCAATCCCTATGATTTATATACCAAAGCACCTGTTAAGCCAGACGTAAAAGCACTACTTCCATATTATAAAGAATTAGTGGCTAAATATTTACCTGAGAAATTGAAGTTCTAGGAATATCAAAATTTCATTTGAAAGCTATCTAAAACCAAAATAATGTATAAAACCAAAACCAAAATATTTTTTATAAACCTTTTACTGCTTATCACGGCAGGAATTTCGGCTCAGGAAAAAGACCGCAACGACTGGGAAAATCCACAGGTATTTCAAATTAACAGAGAACCTGCCCGTGCAGCTTTTCTTCCTTATGCAGATGAAACTTCTGCGATAAGCGATAAATATGAAAATTCACCTTGGTATTTTTCTTTAAACGGTAAGTGGAAATTTTCCTGGTCGCCAACACCAGATCAGCGCCCAAAAGATTTTTATAGAACGGATTTTAGCACCCTGCACTGGAAAGAGCTTCAGGTGCCTTCAAATTGGGAACTGAATGGCTATGGTATACCAATTTACACCAATATAACCTATCCTTTCGAAAAAAATCCGCCCTTTATAAATCATTGGGATAATCCTGTTGGTTCTTATAAAAAAGATTTTGTACTGCCTGAAAACTGGAAAAACCGACATGTTTTTCTTCATTTTGAAGCAGGAACATCTGCCATGTATATTTGGGTAAATGGTGAAAAAGTAGGATATACCGAAAACACTAAAAGTCCTGCAGAATTTGATATTTCTAAATATTTAAAACCTGGAAAAAATGATCTGGCTGTAGAAGTTTACAGATGGAGCGATGGCTCGTATCTGGAAGATCAGGATATGTGGAGACTTTCTGGAATTGACAGAAATGTATATTTATACAGCACAGATAATGTTCGCATTTCAGATTTTTTTGCCAGACCAGATTTAGATACAAAATACAAAAACGGAAGTTTGAATGTCGAAGTAAGTTTAAAAAACCTTACGTCGACTGCTGTTAACAATCAAAAATTGACAGCAAAATTGGTAGATGCTTCTGGAAAAAACGTATTTACAAAAGAACTTAATGTCAATTTTGAAGCTTCAAAAATTCAGACAATCAATTTTTCACAAAAGGTATCCAATCCTAAATTATGGAGCAGTGAAACGCCAAATTTATACACCTTGCTTTTGACTTTAAAAAATGCAAAAGGAGAGATTATCGAAACCGTTTCCACTCAAATTGGATTCAGAAAAGTAGAATTAAAGGGCGGACAATTATTGGTAAACGGAGTCCGAATAATGGTTCATGGTGTAAATATTCATGAACATAATCCAAAAACTGGACATTATCAGGACGAAGCCACGATGATGAAAGATATCAAAATGATGAAGCAGCTGAATATTAATTCCGTACGCTGCAGTCATTATCCAAACAATATTTTATGGGTAAAATTATGCAACAAATACGGTTTGTTTTTGGTAGATGAAGCCAATATCGAAAGCCATGGAATGGGAGTAGAGGGACAGCCTCTTATTTATATGAATCCAAAAACGAATCCTGGCCACCTTCCAGAATGGAGAGAAGCGCATCTGGATAGAATCTATAGTCTTGTTGAAAGAGATAAAAATGCGCCATCTGTCATTATTTGGTCATTAGGTAATGAAAGTGCCAATGGACCTGTTTTTCATGAAGCCTACAAATGGATCAAAAAAAGAGATAATACAAGATTAGTTCAGTTTGAGCAGGCAAAAGAAAATGAAAATACAGATATAGTATGTCCGATGTATCCAACAATTGCTTACATGAAGGAATATGCGGCACGTAAAGAAGTCAGCCGTCCATACATCATGTGTGAGTATTCGCATGCAATGGGCAACAGCAGCGGTAATTTTCAGGAATACTGGGATATCATTCGCGGCAGCAAAAATATGCAGGGCGGATTTATCTGGGACTGGGTAGATCAGGGATTTGAAGGAACAGATGAAGCAGGCAGAAAATATTGGACCTACGGCGGCGACATGGGGAGCCAAAACTATTTAAACGATGAAAACTTCTGTCACAACGGATTAGTTTATCCCGATAGAACTCCACATCCCGGAGCATTTGAAGTAAAAAAGGTATATCAGGATATTTTATTTAATGCCATTGATATCAAGAACGGATTAATTGAAATTGTAAATGATTTTGGATTTACAAATCTAAATAAGTACAACTTTAAATATGAGGTTTTAGAAAACGGTAAAGTAATTAAAGAAGGAATAATTAATGTTGATTTAAATCCAAAAACAAAAAAGCAATTTAAGCTCGATTTACCGACATTACAGTCAAAAGAAGGAACAGAATATTTATTGAATGTCTTTGCGTACACCAAAACGGGATCAGAATTACTGTCTCAGAATTTTGAAATTGCGAAAGAGCAATTTGTTATCGAAGACTCCAATTATTTTGCAAAATCAGAAAAGATAAATACTGCTAAAATTCAGGAGGAAAAAGAGCAATTTGTTCTGACGTCAAATAATGTTGTTGTAAAAATCAGCAAATCAACTGGATTAATTTCGTATTACAGTTTAAATGGTGAGGAATATTTTAAACAATATCCTGAACCCAACTTCTGGAGAGCACCAACTGATAACGATATTGGAAATAAAATGCAGATTAGAACTAATGTTTGGAGAACGGCAGGAAAAAATACCACTTTAGAAAACATTCGGCAGACAGAAGAAAATGGGCAGCAGTATGTGATTGCAAAATTAAAACTGAACGATGTTGCATCTGATTATACTATCAAATATTCATTAGGAAATGATGGTGCTTTAGAAATACAATCATCTTATAAAAAAGGCAGTAATCCGTTACCAGAATTACCTCGTTTCGGAATGATTTTTACCTTGAAAAAGACATTGGAAAATCTGGATTATTATGGAAGAGGACCTTTAGAAAATTATCCAGACAGAAAAACAGCCTCATTCAAAGGAATTTATAATAGTAAGGTTGCAGACCAATATGTGCCTTATACACGCCCACAAGAAAATGGATACAAGACCGATATACGCTGGTTCAAATTGTCAAGCAATACAGGAAATGGCTTGGAAATAAAAGGTCTGCAGCCTTTATCTATGAGTACTTTGAATAATTATCCTAGTGATTTTGACGGAGGAATTTCTAAAAAGAATATTCACTCCAGCGATATTACCCCAAGAGAAGAATTAGTAGTTTGTGTCGATTTAACACAGCGAGGTTTAGGAGGGGACAACAGCTGGGGATTGCCGCCGCACGAACAATATGTACTAACACAAAGTGAATACAGCTACGGATTTGTTATTCAACCAATAAAATAAGTTTGCAGTTTGCAGCCTCAGTATTCAACATAAACTACACTGAAAACTGCGACTGCGGCTGAATACTAAAAAAACTATCAACCGACCACTGAATATTAAAAAAATGAATAAGCCTACAAATGGAAGATTAATTTCCTTAGATGCACTGCGGGGATTTGTGATGTTTTGGATTATGAGCGGGGAACATATTATCCATGCTCTGGCAAAAGCAGCTCCAATTCCTGTTTTTATCTGGATGTCATCACAGCTGCATCACGCAGAATGGAATGGAATTACTTTTTATGATATGATTTTTCCTGTGTTTCTATTTGTTGCAGGAGTTTCTATGCCATATTCTTTTGAAAAGAAAATGAGTTTAGCGGGAGTAAAAACACCTCAGGAATTGCCTTCAAAAGAAAAACGAAAGATTTATTTTTCCATGCTGAAAAGAACCTGTATTTTACTGGTTTTAGGTCTTGTAGTAAATGGATTGTTGCGATTTGACGGTGTTGACCACACGCGTTTTGCAAGCGTTTTAGGGAGAATTGGACTAGCATGGTTTTTTGCCGGAATCATCTATTTGAATTTTGATTTGAAAAAACAATTGATCTGGTTCTTCGGAATTTTAATTGGTTATTACGCTGCAATGAAATGGATTCCCGTACCAGATTTTGGAGCTGGAGTTTTGACCAAAGAAGGATCGCTGGAGGGCTATATTGACCGTTTGCTTTTACCCGGCAGACTGCACAGCACAGTTTACGATCCAGAAGGCATATTTTCAACCCTGCCTGCTATTTCGACTGCTTTGCTGGGTGTTTTTACGGGAACATTTTTAAAATCAAAATGTCATTTATCTATAAAAGTAAAAGTTCTTTTAATGGCTCTTGCAGCAGTAATTTTAATTATTGCTGGTTTAATTTGGGATATTAATTTTCCAATCAATAAACATTTATGGACAAGTTCTTTTGTTTGTTTTGTTGGCGGGTTTAGTATTTTATTTTTTGTTTGTTTTTATTTAATTATCGATTTACTGGATTTTCATAAATGGGCGTTCCCTTTAATTTTAATTGGTTCAAATTCTATTTTAATTTACATGGCCGCCGAAGGTTTAGTAGATTTTAAACATACGGCAGATTATGTCTTTGGCGGACTTATAAATTTTCTGCCGCTTATTTGGCAGCCCGTATTTGCCGCTTTATCAGTAACTGTTATACAGCTTCTTTTACTTTATTTTCTATATAAAAGAAAATGGTTTCTAAAAATTTGATACAAATCAAATCTTAAAATACATTTTACTATCTAACCACACAATAACCACACAATTATGAATGTATTACAAACCGCAGATTACATTGTTTTCTTTATTTACTTTGTCATAGTTACAGCTTATGGAATGTATATTTACAGAAGCAAGAAAACTGCAGCCACTAGTTCCAACGAATATTTTTTAGCCGAAGGATCTCTTACTTGGTGGGCAATCGGAGCTTCTTTGATTGCTTCGAATATTTCAGCAGAACATTTTATCGGTATGAGTGGCTCGGGGTTCGCCATCGGACTTGCGATTGCTTCTTACGAATGGATGTCGGCTGCTACATTAATTATAGTGGCAATGTTTATTTTACCAGTTTATCTTAAAAACAAGATATTTACTATGCCGCAATTTTTGGCCAAAAGATATAGCGGAACAGTCAGTACTATTATGGCTATTATTTGGCTGTTAATATATGTATTTGTAAATCTTACGTCTATTATTTATTTGGGAGCTTTGGCGATTTCATCTATTGCGCCGGTAAGCTTTCAGTTTTGCGTTATTGCATTAAGTTTATTCTCGGTAATTGTTACTTTAGGGGGAATGAAAGTGATTGGATATACCGATATGTTTCAGGTTATAGTCCTAATTCTTGGAGGATTAGTAACAACTTATTTAGCTCTAACATTACTTTCGGATCAGTTTGGTTTTGGAAAAGACATTTTAAAAGGACTTTCTATTATTGCCCATGAAGCGCCAGGACATTTGCATATGATATTAGACGAATCGAATCCGCATTACAATGAACTGCCTGGAATGTCTGTTTTAATAGGCGGTATGTTAATCAATAATCTGGCGTACTGGGGATGCAATCAATATATTGTTCAGAGAGCTTTGGGAGCCGATTTAAAAACTGCCCGTAAAGGAATTTTATTTGCTGCTTTCCTAAAATTATTGGTTCCAATTATAGCTGTTTTACCAGGAATCGCGATGTTTGTAATGCATGAAAACGGCATGTTTCAGCAGGAAATGGTAGATGCTGCTGGAGTTTTAAAACCAGATCATGCGTACCCAACTTTAATGAATTTACTTCCTGCAGGTTTAAAAGGAGTAGCTTTAGCGGCTTTAACAGCTGCAATCGTAGCTTCTTTAGCCGGAAAAGCCAATAGTATTTCGACTATTTTCTCTTTAGATATTTATAAAAAATATTTTAATTCTCAGGCATCAGAAAAAAAGCTGGTTCGTACAGGAAGATGGTGTGTGGTTGTCTGCATGATCATTGCCGCTTTTGTTGCGCCGGCATTAAAATCATTAGATCAGGCCTATCAATTCATACAAGAATATGTGGGCTTTTTTTCTCCTGGAGTTTTAGCCATTTTCTTATTGGGAATGTTCTGGAAAAAAACAACTCCGTCAGCGGGACTTGCAGGAGCATTATTGACAGTTCCACTTGCGGCAGTTTTAAAATTCCTTCCAATGTGGACAGAAGGCGCTTTCCCAGATTATCCTTTTTTAGACAGGATGACTATTGTTTTTTTCATGATTGTGTTGATAATGGTTGGAATAAGTCTGGCAAAACCAGTTTCTGAAGAAGAATCTGAGATCCATAAAATAGAGGTAGATAAATCAATGTTTAAGGTGTCTTCGGAATTTATTATAGGGTCATTTATTATCAGTGGCGTTTTAGTGGCTTTATATACTGTTTTTTGGTGATTTTAATTAGTAATTGAAAAGAAATAAGTATGAATATTTACAACAAACAAGTTTTCAAGAATTGCTTCATTTTGTTTTTTCTTTTGCAGCTGAGCTTCAATCCAGAAACGTATGCTTTTAAGAATAAAGATTATTTAATAACTGCTTATGGCGCCGTAGGAGATGGTAAAACTTTAAATACTAAAGCTATTCAGAAAGCTATCGATGCAGCAAATAAAAATAAAGGAGGAAGAGTTATTTTTTCTAAAGGTAAATTTCTATCCGGGAGTATCGTTTTAAAAAGCGGAGTAGAATTGTTTTTTGAAGAAGGGGCAGTATTATTAGGAAGCATCAATCCAAATGATTATCCAAAGTACGGAGAAATAAGAGCTTTGATTGTAGCAAATGAATCAAAAAATATTGCCGTAAATGGAAAAGGAATTATAGATGGACAAGGAAGAGAACTGGCATTGGCAATCGACAGCCTGCATCATACTGGAGTTCGAATTGATCCAAAATATAATTATAGAAGAATGCGTCCTGAAGATGGAAGAGGAAAACTCATTTCGTTTGTAAAATGCGACTCGATAACCATGACCCATATTACCTTAAAGAATAGTCCAGGCTGGGTGCAGTGTTTTACAGATTGCAAAAATATTGTAATTGATGCTATGCAAGTCAATAGCAGAGCTTACTGGAATAATGATGGGATTGATATTGACGGATGCGAAAATGTTCGCATAACCAATTGCAATGTAAATGCAGCAGATGATGGAATATGCTTAAAATCAGAAGTACCGGGCTTGCATAATAATAACATTTACATTGCAAATTGCACGATCAGATCAAGTGCCAATGCCGTAAAATTTGGAACTGGCTCTTATGGCAGTTTCAAAAATGTAACAATTGAAAACATCAATGTTTTTGATACGTTCAGATCGGCAGTTGCAATTGAATCTGTTGACGGGGCAGCAATTGAAAATATTAATGTTTCCAATATAACCGCTGTAAATACAGGAAACGCAATATTGATTCGTCTTGGCCATAGAAATGGAGATAAACCAGGATATATCAAAAACGTATCGGTTAAAAATGTAAAAGTGCAAGTTCCTTTTGGGCGTCCAGATATAGATTACGATATGCGCGGGCCAGAAGTAGATTATTTCCATAATCCGTTTCCTGCTTCGATCGCTGGAATTCCAGGACACCTTATAGAAAATGTGACTTTAGAAAATATTGAAATTATATATCCTGGAAGAGCTTCAAAAGGAATGGCATATCATCCTTTAAGCAGATTAAAGGATGTAAAAGAAAACATAAGCGGTTATCCTGAATTTACCATGTTTGGAGAACTGCCTTCTTGGGGTTTTTACGTTCGTCATGTAAACGGAATCGAAATGAAAAACATAAAACTGATACTGGAGAAAGAAGATTTTCGTCCCGCTTTTGTTTTTGATGATGTACAAAATCTGACAATGAAAGGTATTGATGTTCCTTCTGATAAAATCAGCCAAATTATTTTTAAAGATGTTCCATCAAGTAATTTGGACAGCGAATCTTTAAAAAGGAAAATAGAGCCAGAACAAAATAAGTTTGAAGTGCCTGCTAAATAAAATTGCGCCGCAGAGACGCGAACCAGCAGAATAAGATTAAAAAAATAAACCGAAAACTTTGCTAAAGCTATTTTAAACAAGGTTTTTAATAAATAAAGTAAAATGAAAAAGAAATCTATAATTGCGATCCTGATTTTTTGTCTGTCTTTAACAGTCTCGGCACAGAATGTTTATGACGTTAAAAAGTACGGAGCAAAAGGAGATGGTAAAACCAATGATGCAGCAGCCATTCAAAAAGCAATTGATGCCTGCAGTAAAACTGGAGGAAGAGTTTTAATTCCGGCACCATTTACATTTTTAGCTGGACCAATTGATGTTAAATCAAAAGTAGATCTTCATATCGAAGCAGGAGCAAAATTATTGGCTAGTCCAGATGAAAAGTTATATACAAAAAGCGCTTTTAGGACCAATCCAGGAGAAGGTACAATATGGATTGGAGGAGAAAATGTTGAGGATTTTACCATTAGCGGAAGCGGCAAAATTGATGGAAACGGAATTTCTTTCATGGGCGAGGAATTAGAAGATTCGTATGTTTTAAAACCATTTAATGTACTGGATCCAAGACCGCATGTGTTAACCATTATTGGAGGAAAAAATATCAGAATCAAAGATGTTCATATCGGAAATTCAGCTTATTGGACCATACATTTAGTAGGTTGTAACGATGTTGTAATAAGCGGGATTACTTTATTGAACAGTTTAAAAGTACGCAATAGCGATGGTATCGATTTGGATCATTCTAAAAACGTAAGAATCAGCGATTGTTATATCGAAAGCGGTGATGATTGCATTTGTTTAAAAAACAGAAGGGAATTTGAAGAATTTGGCGCCTGCGAAAATATTACAGTGACTAATTGTACAATGACCAGCAGCAGCTGTGCGATCAAAATTGGATCAGAAAACATGGATGCAATCAGACAAGTAGTGTTCAATAATTGCATCATTAAAAACAGCAATCGAGCATTAGGAATTCAGAACAGAGATGAAGGAACAGTGAGCGATGTCATTTTCTCAAATATCATTATCGAAAGTAAGTTGACCACAGATACTTGGTGGGGAAAAGCAGAACCCATTTATGTAACGGCTTTTAGCAGGGCAAAAGGAAATCATAAAGATGCCAATTGGCGTTTTCCAAAAGGTGCAACAGAAGGAAAAGTGGGTGAAATAAAAAACATCTATTTCTCTAATATTCAATGTACAGGAGAAAATGGTGTGTTTGTGAGCGGCGAATCAAAAGATAAAATAAAGAATATTGTTTTTGACAATGTGAGTATTTTTATAGATAAGACAACATCTTTTCCAGGTGGAGTATACGATAGAAGGCCTTCTAATGTTGAAGGTTTTGTAAAAGGAAGTACTTCGGGATTTTATTTTGATGCTGCTGAACGTATTAAAGTTCAGAATTGTACAGTACAATGGGGGAAAAATAAACCAGAATATTTTAAACATGCAGTAGAAAGTAAAAACGTAGATCAATTAATCGTAACAAATTTAGACGGAGAAGCAGCTTTTCCAGCTAAATTAGAGGCAGTAAAAAAATAATTCTTTCATTCCAAAAACTATGAAAAATAAGATCCTTACAAAATTTACTATTTGTGGTATTCTTTTAAGCAGTTTTTATATAAGTGCTCAAAAAGTAACTTTAGAAGTAGATGCCTCTAAAACCATTACTAAAATCCAGCCAACCATGTTCGGGTTATTTTTTGAAGATATCAATTTTGCTGCAGATGGAGGGCTATATGCCGAAATGATTAAAAACAGATCTTTTGAATTTGAAAAACCTTTAATGGGATGGGAACAGCCCAATACAAAAAGATCTTCATTAAATAAAGAATCGGGTAGCGCAGCGCCAATAAAAATTGAGGCAGATAATACTGTTTTTTGCAGAGTTGAAATTAATAATGCAAAAGGTTATGTTTTAATAAATGAAGGTTTTAGAGGAATGGGAGTGAAAAAGGATGCAAAATATAACCTTTCTTTAAAAGCAGCAAATCATAACCAAGGTGTCAAAAAGATTATATTTCAACTTATTGATAAAGATCAAAAAGTAATTGGAGAAACCAGTGTCGATCCAAAATCTGAAAAATGGACCAATTATACCGCACAAATAACAGCACTTCAAACGGAAGCCAAAGCAAAATTGAAAATAACTTTTGAAGGAACAGGAACAATAGATTTAGATATGATTTCATTGTTTCCTGAGGATACTTGGAAAAACAGAAAAAATGGTCTTCGTAAAGATTTGGTGCAGCTTTTATATGATATGAAACCTGGTTTTTTACGCTTTCCGGGAGGCTGTATTGTTGAAGGAAGAACGTTGTCAGATCGTTACCAATGGAAAAAATCAGTTGGAAATGTAGAAGACAGAAAAACGATGATGAACCGTTGGAATGTAGAATTCAGTCATAAACAAACTCCAGATTATTTTCAAAGTTTTGGATTAGGATTTTTTGAATATTTTCAGCTTTCAGAAGATATTGGTGCAGAACCGCTTCCCATTTTAAGCTGCGGCATGGCTTGTCAATACAATACTGGTGAATTGGCTCCAATAAACGAACTTGACCCTTATGTACAGGATGCTTTAGATTTAATTGAATTTGCCAATGGTGCTGTCACAACTACTTGGGGGAAAATCCGCTCGGATATGGGGCATCCAAAGCCATTTAATCTAAAATATATTGGAGTTGGAAACGAACAATGGGGACCCGATTATATTGAAAGATATAAAGTTTTTGAGAAAGCAATAAAAGCAAAATACCCAAACATCATTATTGTATCTGGAAGTGGTCCTTCTCCAGACGGTGAACATTTTGATTTTGCTATGGAAGAACTTAAAAAACTTAATGCAGAACTTGTAGATGAGCATTATTATAAAAGTCCGCAATGGTTTAGAGAAAATGCCGGGCGTTATGATAATTATGACAGAAAAGGCCCCAAAATATTTGCTGGAGAATATGCTGCTCAAAGTGTTTCAGGAGCCAATCCGAATAACAGGAATAATTGGGAATGTGCTTTTTCTGAAGCTGCTTTTATGACCGGACTGGAAAGAAATGCAGAAGTAGTTCATCTAACATCTTATGCCCCTTTAATGGCTCACGAAGATGCTTGGCAATGGACTCCAGATATGATTTGGTTTAATAATCTACAATCTTATGGTTCCGCCAATTATTATGTACAGCAATTGTTTTCAACCAATAAAGGGACAGATTTATTGAGTATTACTAAAGACGATAAACCATTAACGGGGCAAAACAATTTATACGCATCTGCAGTAAAAGATGCCAATACAAAAGAAATAATCGTAAAATTGGTTAATACATCGGCATCAAATCAAGAGGTTTCGATTGATTTGAAAGGAGCAAAATTAGGTTCAAAAGGAAGTATGATTACACTTGTAAGTCCGAATGTTCAGGATGAAAATACGTTTGCAGATCCGAAAAAAATAAGTCCGAAAACAGGCGAATATAAAATTGCAAAAGGGAAACAGCAATTGAATCTTCCTGCGTATTCGGTAACGGTTTTAAAACTGAAGACTATTTAATTAAAAATTTAAAAATGATGCTTTACAATCTTTTAAGAAAAAGTTTTTTGCTTTTGTTTTTGTTGCGTTTTGTGGGTTATGCCCAAGATTTAAAACTCCAATACAATCAGCCCGCTGTTGAATGGACAGAAGCTCTGCCAATTGGAAACGGAACACTCGGTGCAATGGTTTTTGGAAGAATAGATTCTGAATTAATTCAGTTGAACGAAGCAACTTTGTGGAGCGGCGGACCTGTGCAGAAAAATGTAAATCCAGATGCTTTTAAGAATCTGGCTCTAATTAGAGAAGCACTAACGAATGAAGATTTTGAAAAAGCCTATGCTTTGACTAAAAACATGCAGGGGGCATACAGCGAAAGTTTTATGCCCTTGGGAGATCTTATTTTGACACAGGATTTTGACGGACAAAAAGCAGCATCTTATAATAGAAGTTTGGATTTACAAACGGGATTAGCATCTACCAGTTTTAATATAAACGGTGTAAATTACAAAAGAGAAATATTTGCTTCTGCACCAGCGCAATGCATTGTAATTAAACTTTCGGCAGATCAGTTGAAGAAACTTTCAGTAACAATTGATGCTTCAAGTCTTTTAAGAAATCAAAAAACAGTACAAAATCAGTCAGTGGTTTTAAAAGGCAAAGCGCCTTCGCATGTAGATCCGAATTATATTGATTATAACAAAGAACCAATCGTTTATGAAGATGCATTTGGCTGTAGAGGAATGCGTTTTGAATTGATTATTAAACCCGTAATAAAAGACGGTGTAATGAATTCTGATGGAAATAAATTAGTAATTAAAAATGCATCTGAAATACTACTTTTCGTTTCGGCAGCAACCAGTTTTAATGGCTTTGATAAATGTCCAGACAGCGAGGGAAAAGATGAACATAAATTCGCAGAAAATCCAATTAAAAAAGCTGTAACAAAGAAATATGATAATTTACTAAAAGATCACGTTGCAGATTTTCAGCATTTTTTTAATAGAGTTTCTTTAAAGCTTAATGAAAAAGAAACCGATAAATCGAATCTGCCGACTGATACAAGATTAGAGCAATATGCAAAAGGCGAAAAAGATGCTGGTCTTGAAGCTTTATTTTTTCAGTTTGGGCGTTATTTGTTAATTTCTTGCTCGCGTACACACAATGTGCCGGCCAACCTTCAGGGAATCTGGAATAACAAACTTCGCGCACCTTGGAGCAGTAATTATACGACAAATATTAATTTGCAAATGAATTATTGGCCTGTTGAATCGGGAAGTTTGTCTGAATTGTTTTTTCCGCTTGACGAGTTCATTAAAAATGTTTCGGTAACAGGAACAGAAACAGCCAAAAGTTATTATCATGCCAATGGGTGGGTACTGCATCATAATTCAGATATATGGGCAATGACCAATCCTGTAGGTGATTTTGGAAAAGGAGATCCTATGTGGGCCAACTGGTATATGGGAGCCAACTGGCTGAGCAGGCATTTATGGGAACATTATGAATATACAGGTGATAAAGAATACTTGAAAAAAGTATATCCAATTATAAAAGGAGCAGCAGAATTTAGTTTAGACTGGCTTCAAAAAAACAAAGACGGCTATCTGGTAACGATGCCTTCGACATCGCCAGAGAACAAATATTTTTATGATGGAAAAAAGCAAGGAAGTGTAACGACAGCTTCTACCATGGATATCGGAATCATAAAAGATTTATTTGAAAATACTGTAGAAGCGTCTAAAGTGCTAGGCACCGATTTAGAATTCAGGCAAAAAGTTAACAAAGCTTCAGATCAATTACTTCCTTTTCAAATTGGAAATAAAGGACAACTTTTAGAATGGTATAAAGATTTTGAAGAAGAAGATCCGCATCACAGGCATACATCACATCTTTATGCTTTACATCCTGCAAATTTAATAGCGCCGCTAAAAACACCAGAATTGGCTGCGGCAGCAAAGAAAACATTAGAATTGCGAGGCGACGATGGTACGGGCTGGAGTCTGGCATGGAAAGTAAATATGTGGGCGAGACTTTTAGATGGGAATCACGCTTATAGATTATTTAAAAACCAATTAAGATTAACAAAAGAAAACAATACAGAGTATAGCCGACATGGCGGGTGTTATCCAAATCTTTTTGATGCTCATCCGCCTTTTCAAATCGATGGGAATTTTGCAGGAACAGCTGGTGTAATAGAAATGCTCATGCAAAGCCAGAACAAAGAAATACATCTGCTTCCCGCTTTACCAGATTCGTGGACAGACGGAGCAATAAAGGGGATTACAGCAAAAGGTAATTTCACTGTAGATATTAAATGGAATGATGGCAAAATGAGCCAGGCCAAAATTGTATCTAATAAGGGAGGCATTTGTGCTGTAAGAGCAGGAGAACCATTCGTAATTGAAAAACTTAATATCAAAAGCGAGAAATCGTCTATTGGTTACACCGTAGTATTTGAAACTAAAAAGGGAACATCTTATACCATAAAACCAGTCAATTAAAAATATATTAAAGCTAAAGATAATGTGTACAAATAAGATCTTACTACCCATATTTCTCTTCTCCTGTTTTTCGGCAATCAGCCAGATTTCGTTTGGAGATTCGAACAAAATCAATGACAACTGGAAATTTAATCTTCAGGATATTTCTGATGCCAAAAACGTTTCATTTGACGACAGTAAATGGCAGCAGGTAAATGTGCCGCATGACTGGAGCGTAAAAGGACAGCTGAGTCCGACTCTTGCAAGCTGTACAGGTTATCTGCCAGGAGGAATTGCCTGGTATAGAAAATCTATAACTATTCCGCAAAGTAAATCGGGCGAAAAAGTCTATTTGTATTTTGAAGGGGTTTACAATAGAAGTGAAGTTTTTATTAATGGACATTCATTAGGAAAGCGTCCAAATGGTTATATATCGTTTGCTTATGACGCTACTGGATTTGTAAAATATGGTAGTGAAAATATCATTTCTGTTCGTGTAGACCACAGTCAAAGTGCTGATTCAAGATGGTACAGCGGTTCTGGAATTTATAGAAATGTTTGGTTAGTTTATGCAAATCCAGTACATATTGCACAATGGGGAGTTTACGCTTATCCAGAAGTAAAAAAAGGAAATGGAATATTAAATGTTGAGGTTGAAGTCGAAAATAGCTCAAAAGAAAAAACTAGCCTTACAATTATAAATGAACTTTTTTCGCAGGATAGAAAATCAGTAGCAAAATCTTCTTCTAAAGTTGAAGTTGCAGCAAATCAGAAAGGAAAAATAGCTGCTAAAATAAACGTAAAAAATCCACAATTATGGGATTTAGATAATCCGAATTTATACGAACTCAAAACTACAGTTTTACAAAATGGAAAAGAAATTGACAAAACAGTAACACAAACAGGTTTTAGAACTTTTACATTCGATCCTAATAACGGTTTTGCCCTAAACGGAAAATGGATGAAAATGAAAGGCGTTTGTTTACACCACGATGCTGGAGTTCTAGGTTCTGCCGTTCCTAGAGAAGTTTGGAAGACCAGATTGAAAACCCTGAAAGAAATTGGAGTAAATGCGATTCGTACAAGTCATAATCCGCAGGCACCAGATTTTTATGAGCTTTGTGACGAATTAGGATTATTGGTTTTAAACGAAGCTTATGACGAATGGGAATTTCCAAAACGCAAATGGTTACAAGGCTGGAATTATGGAACGCCAGGATTTGAAGGTTCATTTGATATTTTTGCCAATTGGGCAGAAAGAGATTTAGAAGATTTTGTCCGTCGTGATAGAAATCATCTTTCCGTATTTGCGTGGAGTATTGGCAATGAAGTAGATTATCCAAACGATCCGTATTCGCATCCAGTTTTAGATAAAGGAACCAATGGTTTTGGACAGGCTGCGTATGGTGGTTACAAAAAAGATGCACCAGATGCCATGCGACTAGGGGCTATTGCCAAACGCTTGGTTGCAGCGGTTAAAAAATACGACAAATCTCGTCCTGCAACGGCTGGTTTGGCGGGTGTTGCAATGTCTAACGAAACAGAATATCCAGGTGCTTTAGATATTACAGGATACAATTATACAGAAAGTAAATATCTAGAAGATCACAAAAAATACCCTCGAAGAGTGATTTATGGAAGTGAAAATACGCATAATATAGAGCCTTGGCTTGCTGTAAAAAATAACAAACATATTTTCGGGCAGTTTCTCTGGACAGGAATTGATTATCTAGGAGAATCTGGAAGATGGCCCTCGAGAGGATTTTATTCTGGTTTAGTTGATTTTGCGGGCGTAATCAAACCAAGAGGATATTTCCGCCAGTCATTGTGGTCAGATAAACCAATGGCTTATTTAGGAACGTATCCGCTGACAAATGAAAAAGATATTTCTAAAGATGCTTGGGCAATCTGGAATTACGAAACTGGACAAAAAATTCGCGTGGTTTGTTATACCAATGCGGTAAAAGCACGTTTAGAATTAAATGGAAAAGTAGTAGGCGATACCAAATCGTACGATGAAAAAACGGGAATAATATATTGGGATATTCCGTTTGTTTCAGGAAAATTAGAAGTAGTTGGTTTAGATAAAAGCGATAAAGAAGTAACTCATTATGCAATTAAAACAACAAACCAGCCAGTTGAATTAGTTATTGACAATAAAGATATTACCATCAGCAGAGACAAAGGAGTGGCTAAAATCATGGTTCAGGTTAAAGATCAAAACGGTCTTCCAGTTATGCTTTCAGACAATGAAGTGACATGTACAATAAGCGGACCCGGAACTTTATTAGGACTTGAAGCAGGAAACAACAGCGATATGACAGATTACACAGATAATGTACAGCGAGTTTTTCATGGACACATTGCAGCTTACATTCAGGCAAATGGAGAAGTACAACCTATCAAAATTAAATTTACGAGCCAGTGGTTAAAACCTGATGAAGTAACCATAAACGTTAAATAGAAAAATAGTATTCAAATTAATTCAAATTAAGATGAAGATAAAAAACACAGTTGTGTTGGTATTAGTAATTATTATGTATTCGATCTCAGCGAATTGTCAAAATAAAACCTTTCAAAAAGAAGAATTCAAGCAATGGGCTCAGACACCGCCAATGGGGTGGAACAGCTGGGATTGCTATGGCCCAACAGTTGAAGAACACGAAGTAAAAGCCAATGCCGATTACATGGCAAAAGAGCTCAAGAAATTTGGATGGGAATATATTGTTGTTGATATTCGATGGTTTGTTGAAAATGATAAAGCAGGAGGTTATAATCAGACAAACCCGCGATATGTAATCGATCAGTACGGCAGATATCTTCCAGCCGTTAATCGATTTCCTTCTGCGAAAGATGGACAAGGTTTTAAGCCTTTAGCCGATTATATCCATAAAAAAGGATTAAAATTCGGAATTCATATAATGCGTGGAATTCCGAAGAAAGCAGTTGAAGATAAACTCCCAGTAAAAGGAACCAACGGAATCACAGCAGACCAGATTTATTCTACAGCATTACAATGTGAATGGTTAAGAGACAATTATACTGTTGTGGCAGATAAACCCGGAGCTCAGGAATATTATAATTCTATCTTCGAATTATATGCACAATGGGGAGTAGATTTCATTAAAATCGATGATTTATCAAGACCTTATCACGAAGGAGAAATCAACTTAATAAGAAATGCAATCGACAATTGCGGACGTAAAATAGTTTTGAGCACTTCACCTGGAGAAACACCAATTTCTGCTGCACCACATGTAACTAAACATGCCAATATGTGGCGTATGGTGGATGATGTTTGGGACACATGGCCGCATATCACACATTTGATGGATGTAGCACAAAAATGGTATCCATACATTGCACCGGGAACATGGCCAGACTGCGATATGATTCCGTTAGGACGTATTTCGATTAGGGGAGAGCGTGGCGAAGAAAGAATGACGCGTTTAACAAAAGACGAACAATATACGTTGATTACATTTTTCAACATTTTTAAATCACCATTGTTCTTTGGGGGAGACTTACCTAGCAACGATGCCTTTACGATATCATTATTGACAAATAATGAGGTCTTGAAAATGCATAACGAAAGTACAGCAGTAAAACAACTTTTCCAGAAAGAGGGAAAGATTGCCGTGACTTCAAAAAATGCAAAAGATGGAAGTATTTATCTGGCTTTGTTTAATATCTCAGATACAGTTTCAAAAAAAGTAACTGTAAACCTTTCAGATCTTGGAATTTCAGGTTCTGTGGAGGTTTTAAATATGTGGACAGGAGAAAAATCAAAAATAATTTCAAAAGAAATAGAAACAGATTTAAAACCGCACAGTTCTGTTTTGTATCAATTAAAAAGTAAAAATAGATAAATGAATATTTTTTACTCTATTAGTATCTTTTGAAATATAAACAACAAATGTTCTTAAAATTACATAAAAAAAAAGCCAGCGGAAACTTGATTGTATCCGCTGGCTTTAATTTTTTTTTGTGCTTTTTTCAAACTAGAAAAGTACCTTCTTAGTTATAATGTGGCCATCATCTAATGTTGTTTTAACTAATAAAATTTGAGGCCCTGATTGAATGCTGGAAATCTCTAATTCTGACTCCCCGATATTTTGTTTATTGTAAAGCAGTTTTCCTGCTATGTCGAAAACAGAAACCTCATTTAATCCTGTCTTGTCCGATTTTAACCTGATCGTTTTATCCTTCGATGCAACATTTAATTTCTGTGGAACATTTTTAAAATCATCTATTCCTAAGTTTTTATCAGTACCATAACTTATAAAGAAACGATCTGTAAAAACACCTGTAGGAGAGTAGAATGTATAACCGCCACTTTTCAAATTATGAACAGTACCAGTTTCTTTATCATGTAAATAAATATTGTAGTTTAATAAATCGCCATCAGCGCGATCAATGGCAATAGTCAAATCTCCAACAATACTGGATCTGTAACCAAGAGGCACTGTATCGGCTAAATCGAATGGCAGCGCACGTCCTTGAATAACGAGTTTTTTATCCTCATTGATACTGTAAAAATCGGCGAATTTGTTAGCATCCAATGAGACAGCGTCATAATTGAGATCCCATCCGTTGGTGGCTCCTTTCACATATCCGATAAGAATCTGTTTAAATAAACCGTTGGGATTTGTTAGATTAATCCACACCCTGTGTCTTTCTGTTTCAAGTGGGCTAATGGATTTTGTAAAGCCTACAGCTTCAAAGATTTGATAAGGGCTGACAGCAATAGGATTAGATAAGAGAACCGAATTAATAGGAAAAAGCAGGACAGATGATAAGAAAAGTTTTTTCATAATACGATAATTTAAATGTTTAATAAAGAGATATACGCTGATACCTTGGTTCTCTAAAAATTTTAAAATATCATCAATAGAAAAGATGCACAGAATGAATATTCTGAAACTAGAAATACAAAATAAATACAAAATAGATTGTGATGAGTAGTTTTTTCTCCCTAGCGATGATTTTTAAATTTGTAATTTGTTTTTAATTATTAATAAATAGTAAAATTTTATTGATCGATGGTAAAAAGCCAAGCATTTGTTTTTTAATAAATTTAGGTAATACATCGGTTTTTTTAACCGTTAGTCGATCAATTATTATGTTAAGTTAAGAAATTTTCTTTCATTATAAAAGTTAAAAAATAAATAAAATGTGATTTTAACACTATTTAATTTCTGGCTTTTAGTTTGTTTTTACAAAAAAATACATGTTGAACAACAGGAAGCGATTCAAATAAAGAATTTATGAATCTATAGATGCAGAAATTAAATTTAAAAGCAGAGGTTTTGAAAAGGGATATTGATGATTGTACTATTTATTAAAATCCTGTGTTTTCAAGGCCTCTTTCATACTGTTAAGATATCCTGCTCCCATCTACTTCTGCTGGCCGTATTGGTGTTGTCAGCTACATCATCCATTTTTTATTTTTTTGGACTCCAGTTGGATCTAATGTTTTGAGCGGCTGAGAGTAGAATCTCTTGATAATACGGAATACCGTAAAAACTTATAAATAATTAAGTTATATTGCAACTGGTATTATACTGATTCAAATTTGAAAAAATGATGTTTAAGGCATTTTTATCAGATACAGTATGAATCAAGAATCGGGAATAATTGGCATTTTAATTTAAAAATATAAGCTCAGCTCCATTTAAATGAAGATAATACAAAGTTTTTGGACCAGTAATTCAACTGATTTAAAAAGTAATTATGGCTGGTTTTCCTATAAATATAATTGGCTGAGCTGGATTTTAAGCTGTCACCAATTGGTGAAATTTCATAAAGATGTTGAATTGTACACAGATCGTTTCGGATATGAGATCTTAATTACAAAACTTCATCTTCCGTATACCAAAGTTCATGTCGTTTTAGATGATTTAAATGATTATCACAGTGATCTCTGGGCTGTTTCTAAAATTAAAGTATACCAGATGCAGACCGAGCCGTTTCTGCACATTGACGGAGATGTTTTTGTTTGGGAATCTTTGAATGAAAAATTTCGGGATGCGGCTGTACTCACTCAGAATTTAGAAATTACTGCCAGTAACTATGCTAAAATGTGGAATGAAATTTCACCCGAACTTATCTACATGCCCGATGAAATGGAGAGCTATCATAAGCGTCCCGATAATTTTGGATGCAATATGGGCGTTACAGGGGGAAATGATATTGATTTTTTTAAAGAGTATGCCAGAATCAGCATTGATTTTTTAGATAAAAACAGAAAAGCCTGGTCCAAAATTAACTGCCTTAATTTTAATCTATTTTTTGAGCAGGTGCTGTTCTATCAGTATGCTCAGAAGAGGGAGGCAAAAATTGATTTTTTGTTTAGTGAAGTGTACAATGACGGCTACTATTCTGGTTTTGCTGAATTTCAGGATGTTCCCGATAAAAAGTATTTACATTTACTGGGAGCCTATAAAAAAAATCCTGCCGTATGTAAAGCTATGGAAGTTTATGTAATGAAAAATTATCCGCAGTATTATTCAAAATGGGCCTTAATGATCAATGAGGCGGAAGGCGAGCATAATGAAATTGAATTTTTGACCCTAGAAATGGCAGCAGAACTGATTTCTATGTTTGATCATGAGCTCAAAAGTAAAAAGTTTTCTGCTGAACATTATCTGCTGAAAAGGGACCTTTATACAGAAGGTCTGTCAGGTTATCTGAAAAGCCTGCTTGGGAAGAAGGAAGATTTTAATATCGCGCTGTTAGACGGCCTTGAACAGACAGTCTCTGAGCTCAATGATGAAGAAGTCTTTTTTCTGGAAATAAAGGAGCATAACGTTGCTCCTGGAAAATACCAGCTGGATGATTTAGATCAAATTGCATTAGGCGCAATAGAACCGGGAATCCTGTATTCTGAGTTTATTGCAGAAATGCTGGTTCATTTTGATTACGACACACAGGAGCAGCAAGACGGCATTTTAACACTTTTAAACGGACTTCTTGCCAGTTATATTGTTTTAAAAATAATCGCAATTTATAAATAAGAATAATCTAAAGCATATTGGTCAAACATTTCATGGGTTCATTGTTTCATGAATATTTTTAGATACTCCTTGTTATAAAATCAGTAATTATGTTAAAATATAAAAAAAATAGGTTAAAAGTAAGTAATTATCGTAAAAATAAATCATATTTGTAAGTATAATTTTGGTTTTGTGGATACCAGAACTTAATCATGACTTTGCACAGTTAATTCAAAGATATTTAAGCAGTAAAAAAACTGCGCTAAAACAGACATAAATTCCAAGTGTCTTTAAATGATTGGAATAATAATCACTTTAAAACTATAAGTTATGTTTAACAAAAAACCAAAAGACAAAGAAGTTAAAAAATTTCTACCGAGTGATGTGCAAAAACTAACTGAAAAACAGTTAAAACAGACTATGGGAGGTTATCAGTACCCGAATCTGTGTTATGATGAAATTAGAAACAGATATTATAAGTGTTAATTCAGCCTTGAATAGAACATCAGGATCATGAAGCTCATTTTAGTGCTGTTCTTAAAGACACTTTATAATTCCAAATTAAAACTGCCAGTATTTATGCTGGCAGTTTTTTTTATCCAAAAAGTAATTGAAAGTTCTTTGGTCATAAACTTTTGGGATGTCTTATGGGTTAAGAAATTTAATATTATAAGCCTAGTGTGCCTCTCATTTTGATTATTATCTTATCATTTTGATAATAATTTGAATAGTGTAATTACTATTTTGTTCTTTATTATCTTGATAATTAATTACTTGCAAATATTTGTTTTTCTTGGCATACCCTTTGTTTTTTAGCTTTCAGAAAAATTACAGTTGTTTTAAACTTGATAGAATCGAATTGATTTGTAGGTTCTAAAACTTTTGCTGCAACTTTAACAATATAGATATATGAAAACAAATAAGACTAGAAGTAAAGAGATTACGAAACAATACATAACAAATAAATCTACACACAATAAAGGAAGGGTAATAAATTTAATGGTGTTCACCATAGTTTTCTTTATTACTGTTTTGCTAATCTCTAAAATATTGTAAACTAAATTATTATGAAAATTATAAACCCTATTATAGATCCTAAAATACAGCTGCCTAGTAAAAGTGCTTTATTTTCCAGCTCATTTTACACTAAAACAATCCCTTCAACTGCCGCGGATGTTTTGGAACCAGTTGAATTTATTATTGAGAAAGCCAGATCTGTTCATACTTTTTGGATCAAGCAAATCTGTGAGGTAACATTATCATCGGCTATCGCACGTGGAACAGGTATTTCTCAGCGCTCTCCAGAAATGCTTGAAGCAAAAATGAAAAAAGGAGAAGCTGTCATCGCTTTTGCATCAGATGGCAGGTGGGCAGGTTTTTCTTTTATTTCTGCATGGGAGAACGGAAAATATGTTTCTAATTCAGGATTAATTGTAGCACCTGAATTCAGACATACTGGACTTGCAAAAAGGATTAAGAAAACTATTTTTGAGCTGAGCCGTGAGAAGTATCCAACTGCCCGTATATTCAGTTTGACTTCTGGTCTTGCCGTAATGAAAATGAACCATGAACTAGGTTTTGAACCGGTTACATTCTCGGAACTTACAAGTGACGATCTTTTTTGGGAAAATTGCAAGACTTGCGTGAATTGCCCAATATTGCTCAGTAAAGAAAGAAAAAACTGTTTATGTACGGCAATGCTTTATGATCCGAAAGCTGATGCATTTTCATCTCAGGACAATTGATCTCAGACGTATAATATTTCAGCTTGCAAAGCTTCCTTTATATATGCTTTTATAATAAGGAGAGAGGTGTAAGCACATTAACAACAACCGACCCTATAAACAAAGTAAATAGGACTTTTAAACAAAGTTTGCAGGATAAATGCTTTTTATTTTTGTTCTAATAAAATTTTTAAAAAAATGGAACAAAATAATTACAACGGAGCTTTACAAAAACCGATAGGTTCAGGCTTCAACAAAGCATCAACAACAACAGATGTTATCCAAGGAATCGATCTTACAGGCAAAACCGCAATTGTTACAGGTGGTGACAGTGGACTTGGATTAGAAATCACCAAAACACTGACTTCGGCAGGGGCAACAGTTATCGTTCCAGCAAGAGATACGGAAAAAGCAAAGAAAAATCTGCAAGGAATTTTGAATGTAGAAGTAGAAACATTAAATCTAACAAACCCAGATTCTATTGATGCATTCGCTGAAAATTTTTTAGCTTCGGGTAGACCGCTGCATATGCTTATAAACAATGCAGGTATTATGTGGACCCCTTTGCAGCGTGATCAGCGTGGTTATGAAGGACAATTTTCTACCAATCATTTAGGGCATTTTCATTTGACTGCGAAGCTGTGGGACGCCTTGAAAAAAGCAAATGGAGCAAGGGTGGTAAATGTTTCATCCTCAGGGCATCACTTTTCGCCAGTTCTTTTTGAAGATGTAAATTACAATGTTAGGAAATACGACAAATTTGAAGCTTACGGGCAAGCCAAAACAGCAAACGTGCTTTTTACGGTAGAACTGGATAAAAGAGCACAGCAGTTTGGTGTTCGTGCTTATAGCTTACACCCTGGTTTAATTCTAGAGACAAATTTGAGCAGATATTTAACTTTTGAAGATTTTGTTGCAATAGGTGCACTGCATCCAGACGGAACACCAAACATTGAAGCCGAAGCAGAAATGAAAAAAATACAAAAAACCAAAGAACAAGGAGCTGCCACAACCGTTTGGGCAGCTACGAGTCCTAAACTTCAAAATATTGGAGGCGTATATCTAGAAAATGTTGAAATTGCAGACTACAACCCTGATTTCTATGATAGTGAAGCTGGCAGAAAAAGTCCTGCTGGAATAGCTGGGGTTGCACCGTTTGCAGTGGAAGACCAGGCTGCCCAAAGACTCTGGACTATAAGTGAAGAATTGACTGGTGTAAAATTTGACATTTAATATAATTGAAAGAAATAAGGCTTACATAGTTGAGCCTTATTTCTTTTTTTACATTTGCATTATGGCAACAAGACAGATAAATAACCATGCTGAAATTGTTTTTACTTGCAGCGAAGCAGTTCATCACAATACCGAAATGATAGCTGAAGAACATTCTGTTGTTCGGGTTTTGTCGGGCGAACTAAAAGTAATCCAATCCAATAGAACGTATGTTTTGGGAGCAGGTGAAACATTTCTGTTTCCACGAAACAGGCTGGCTTCATTGATAAAATCTGAAAAAGACGGTCTGCCTTACAAAGCAATTATCGTAAAACTTACCCACGATGTTTTGAGAGATTTCTACGAGCATAAAAATATGGAAACCTTTCTGGCTTCCAAAACTGATAACATTATTCCGTTCCCCAAAGATCCTTTGCTGGACAGTTTTTTCGCTTCAATGCTTCCCTATTTTAACTTGGATTACAAGCTGCCGCAAGACCTGTCGACATTGAAAATTCAGGAAGCTATTACTATTTTACGTTCTGTAAATAGAGATATTGATACTATTTTATCCGATTTTTCAGAACCGCACAAAATCAATATTTCAGCGTTTATGCAAAGAAATTATATGTTCAATATGCCTATAGAAAAATTTGCTTATTTGACTGGACGCAGTTTGACTACTTTTAAGCGGGATTTTAAAAAGGCATTTGATACCACACCACAAAAGTGGCTGACAATGAAACGGCTGGAACTTGCCCATTACCAGCTGACCGAAAAGCATAGAAAACCTATTGACGTTTTTTACGAAGTTGGTTTTGAAAACTTATCACACTTCTCGTATGCCTTTAAAAAACAATTCGGACAGTCGCCAACAGAGCTTGCTGTAAGAAAAACAGATATTAGCCGCTAGCCGCATTCTAATATGGCGAGTTAATTACGAAATTCATTGCCATTTCTCTAATGAAATCCTGAACTGAATCTTTGCTCTTCGATTTCAACTACTCCTTCAAGACGTTATATTCTGCCTAAACTGACAGTTCGACAAACGAACTTAGAAACCTTGATTAGTGACATTTTTTCATCATAATATATGAAAAAATGTCATTTTTTTCCACTGGCACATAATTTGTTTTTTTTCTTGTGCACGCTGGTGTGCACGTTCAAATTTTTATTGTCTAACAATTTTAAAAATTAATGTTATGAATCTTATTAAAAGAGATGCAGGCCGTATACCGGCTTTTCAACGCTTGTTTTTTGATGATTTTTTTGGCCGTGATCTTTTCAATTGGGAAAACAACAATTTTTCAGCAACAAGCACTACACTGCCGTCTGTGAATATTAAGGAAACAGATGAGAATTACGAAGTCCAAGTCGCCGCACCGGGAATGGACAAAAAGGACTTTAAGGTTACTCTTGACAATGGGCAGCTCACTATTTCTTCGGTAAAACAAAATGAGCAAAATACCCAGGAAGAAAATTTTACTCGCAGGGAATTTAGTTATCAGTCCTTCCAGCGAAGCTTTACCCTGCCAAAAAATGTAGTGGACGAAGATAAAATCAGTGCTCGTTACGAAAACGGAATTTTACTGCTGTCTATTCCAAAGCTCGAACAAGCCAAAGAAAAATCTCCCCGTCTGATTGATATTTCTTAAGTTAAACAACACAGTTAGAAAGCTGCCTCCGGCAGCTTTCTTTATAATCATTTCCACATGTTATCACAATTATTCTCTGGGATAGCTGTGCTGTCCTTTGTTATTTTACTGCTTATCTTGCTTCTTCGCGGTTTAAAACAGCCATATTTTATCGCTTATATAGTCGCTGGAACACTTTTAGGGCCTCAGGCTCTCAATATTATTGACCATCCAGGAGTGATTGCAGAAATAGGTGAAATCGGAATTGTACTGCTCATGTTCTCCATTGGCCGTGAGATTGATATTCAAAATCTGAAACGAAATATTCATAAACCGCTTTTAATCGCTTTTGTGCATCTGCTGCTGAGTTTTTTCTTTATGCATACCATTGGGGCTTATGCAGGATGGAAAATGACAACTACAGTTTTGATGGCTTTTATTATAAGCATAAGCAGCTCTGCTATAGTATTTCAATATCTGGCCAGAACGGGAGAAATTAACAGTCGTCTGGGAGTGATTACAGGAGGTGTGCTTTTGCTGCAGGATATATTGGTTATTCCAATGATGCTGATCCTAAATTTTATGTCAGGAAATCATATCTCGCAGACACAGCTGATTAAAGTGTGCGCTGCTGGACTGCTTATGCTGCTGTTTTTAAAACGTGCAGTGGGGCAGAAACCACTGAAACTTCCCATGAGCAGCGAAATTGCGGCAGATCACGAATTGCAGGTTTTCATAGGTTTCAGCTTGTGTTTTGGAATGGCCTGGATAACTGGAGCGCTCGGTTTATCAACCGCTTTTGGGGCTTTTGCAGCAGGAATTTTAATCGGTCATGATAAAGCGACTCATTGGCTCGATAAATCCCTTATGCCGTTCAGGGTCTTCTTTATGGCTTTCTTTTTTGTAGCCGTCGGACTGCAGTTGGACATTAAATTCTTTTCGCAGCATACTTTAACCATACTGCTGATTTCAATCGCGGTGCTTTTCAGCAATAGTGTCATTAACGCGGTTCTCTTTAGGGTTACAAAAAATTCTTGGCGTGATAGTATATACGCAGGCGCATTATTATCTCAGATAGGAGAGTTTAGTTTCGTATTAATAACAACCGCTTCCTCACTAGGTTTGATAGGTCCTTTTATGTACCAGATTACCTTAGCAGTAATTACCTTAACAATGGCTTTTACCACTATATGGCTTATGGTAATTCAGAAGCTGATTTACAAAATCAACAAGAAGGGTAAGACGGGTTTCAAATGCTCGAAGAAGAGCTTGTCTTAAAAAAAGAGACTAGTAAAATATCTCTAAAAACTACCTGAATTTTTGCGGCAAAAAATATACAAGCAAAAAAGCGATTGAAAAATCAATCGCTTTTAAAAACAACAACTTGAAATTATTATTTAGTATATTTTTTTCTTAGAATGTTTATTTCCTTAGGTCCGATTCCCATTTCCTGCTGTAAAAAGTTTTCTATACTTCCGTATTGCGTTTTAATGCCTCCAAAAAACGAACGGATAAGTTCTGGTTTTAATGCCATTTCATTTTCTACCTGTGCTTCAGTCAAACCGCTCATTTTTGCAAGCGGAGCCATCATTCCGTTGTTCATTTTCTTAAGATATACATTAGATGCCACATAATCTTCTTCAATGGTTTTTTCAGGAACGTTTAAAATATATAAAAATAAGGCAGTTGCCATACCGGTACGATCACGTCCGCCGGTGCAGTGGTACATTACGGCTTCTTTTTTATCAGCAGTTAATAATTTTACAAATAACGGACGGAACCTGTCTCCGCTGTATTTCACAGCATCAATCCCATAAAATTTTTCAAGAAAACCTCCTTCTTTTAAAAGTTTAACCATTTGAGCAGGATTTGGAATACTGTCACTTCCTGCCGGGCTTAAAGTGTAATCTGTATTTTGAGGTAAACGGTCCGGAGCTGCTTTAGATTCTGCAACGCCTCTGAAGTCAACTACTGTATGGATTTTCTTTTTATCCAAAAGCGCTAGATCTTCATTTGTCAATTTATCAATTCCAGCACTTCTAAATACTTTTCCCCAAACAACTTCTTTTCCATCTGCAGTTTTGTATCCGCCTACATCTCTAAAATTTAATGCACCTTTTACAGGAACGAGTCTTTTAATACTGTCAGTAAGCTGAGCATTTGCTAATGTCTGTACTAAAATTGCAGCTATAATAATTGTCTTTTTCATTTTTATATTGATTAATTTATTTGTTTTTAAAATATGTCATAACGCAGACCTGCCTGTCCTCGGCTTCCGTACCATTCCTGCGAAGTAACACGGCGTTTATCATTCCCCATATACATTTTTACTGGTGAATCACTAAGGTTGTTTAACTCAATAAATACTTTAAGTTTTTTATTGATATTGACAGTTGCAGAAGCATCAATTGTGAAATTAGAATCGGACCAGATGTAATAATCAGGACCTAATTGCTGATTTATGGTTTCTACAGAATTGCCGCGGTAATTGCCTGCAAGACGAACCATTACGCCATTTCTTTCATAAAATAAAATAGCATTGAAAAGATTCTTAGACTGGTTAGGAAGACTTGTTTTGTCATTGAAAGTATTTGTTCCGTTAACACGCGGCACTTCGGTTTTTGAGTCTAAATAAGTGTAATTAAATTCTACTCCGAAACCGCTCCAGAATCCATTAAGGAAATCAAACCTTTTATTGATTCCAGCTTCAAATCCTACTAAAGATGCTTTGTTTAGGTTTTTTGCCTGCGTAACCAAATAATCATTTCCGTCAATGTTCTGCATACTTACATCTGTAAATACCACATCTGTAATATTTTTGTAAAATACACCTCCTGAAAGAATTCCCACATTATCAAAATAGTATTCTCCCATTACGTCAAAATTATTACTGAATGTTGGCTTTAGATCAGGATTCCCTTGTGTAATAGTCATAGGAGAAGCTGTTGTATTTGTGGAACTTCCAGGTGTCATGTCTCCAAAATTTGGACGAACAAATGTGCGGGTGTATGCGGCACGAAGATTTGATTTGTCGCTTAATTTATATTTTAAATGAAGCATGGGAAGAAACGAATTATAATTATTCTCGACCACAGACGGACTAAGCGTTATTACGGCAGGAGTTCCTTCAGTAGTAGCTTTAGTACCATTCAAGGTCATAGCAGTGTACTCATTACGTAATCCTCCAACTATCTTTAAGTTATCTGTCGCGTCGATTTCTGCCATTGCATAGCCTGCAATTACATTTTCATCACCTGTATAAAAAGAAGTTGCATTTGTTTTGGATGTAAAATCCATAAATCCGTTAGCAGTCTGGAAAGATTGTCCGTACATATTAAACAACTGATCTTTAGTCAATGGGTTTACGATGAACTGGCTGAAATCATCATTCATGTTTCCGAAAAACTTGCTTCCGTTAGGGAAATTAGTAGTCTGCAATGCTGAAAGCGGTACTAAAGCAGGCGAATTTGGAATTCCGACAGCTGCTCCAGGCAGATAAACAAAATTAGATCCGTAAGTGTTTGTTCTGTCTTTATGACGGTATTTTGCACCGAATTTCAGGTTTACTTTGGAACTGGCTTCTACTTTTAAATTAATTTGCCCGATCTGGTCTCTTTCACTGTTATCAAGCTGAGCAATTACCAGCTGGTTTAATAGTAGTTTTGAAGGATCCATCACTTCGTTTGTATTTGCAATACCAGTTTCGAAGTGATCTACGGTACCGCCGACTCCGTTTGGAGAATCAAATCCCCAGTAACGTTTTCCATCACTGGAAAGATCATTGAAACCACCTGTTATTTTCTGGCGGAAAGTAGCAATAGGAAGTCCTTTGTTGCCTGAAGTTGGAGGAGTGTCTAAGTAATATTCTGATTTATGATTGCTGTAGCTCCAGTCCAGTTTAAATTTTTCACTCATTTGATGTTCACCACCAACTTCAAAACCATTTAAAGCTGTTTGATAATGAGAATATCTGTAATTGTATTGAAAACGAGAATTGGTATAATCAATATAAGATTCATAAACAGGACGAATGTCATCAAATTTATTAGCCATCCCTCTAAAGAAGATTTTATCAGATGGAGTAAGTTTATATTCAGCACCTACATTTAATCCTTTCGTTTCACGCTCTCCCATATAGCGTTTAAAAAGAACGGTATTAAGAGATTTTTTCTGTTCAACAACAGTCGCACCGGTATTATAAGTTGCAGCAAATTCATCAGATCCCCATTGTCTGCTCCAGATTGCTCCAGAAACAATTACTCCCAATTTATTATTAAAGAATCGGTCTCCATAAGTTACAGAAGCATTGTAAGTACCATTTTCGCTGAATGTATTGTAACCTCCGGCCGCGCTGACATTCAAAATACGTTTTGATGGAGCTGTGCGTGTAATAAAATTGATGGATCCTCCAATAGCGTCACCTTCCATATCTGGGGTAACAGCTTTGGCAACCTGAACATATTGAATCATTTCTGAAGGAACGGCATCTAAAACTGATGAACGATTTCCCATAACATTAGAACTCGGAAGACGATTTCCGTTAAAGAGTGTAGAAGTCCACGCAAAAGGAGTTCCCCTGACCGTTGCCTGATCGGCCTCTCCATGATAACGTGCTACGGCAACACCCTGCATACGCTGCACCGCTTCGGCGGCATTACGATCTGGTAATTTACCAATAGCATCGGCCGCCATTACATCCATTATGGCAAGCGAATTTTTCTTGATGCTGTAAGCTTTTGCCTGAGAAGGAGCCATTGTTCCTTTTACCACAATTTCTTTTAGTGCTGCTGAGCCGTCTGGTGTCATTTGAATCAGCCCCAAATCATTTATTCCTTTTGCCAGATTTACAGTTATCGATTTTGTTTCAAATCCAATATAGCTGATCTCAATAACAGCTTCTCCTTCGGTCGGTGCTGTAAGGGTGAAAGCACCCTGCAGATCTGAAACTGCCGAGTTATTAAATGTTTTTCCAGAAATGTTGGCTGTAGGCAGTGTTCCTGCATCGCTTGTAACAACTCCTTTTATGGTCTGTGCATTATTCGATACGATAGAACCGATTGTTAGTGCAGCAGTGAAAAGTATTTTTTTAAATATCTTTTCCTTTTTAAACAAAGATTTTAAAATAATTTTAGGTGTCATGTTTTGTACTTTTTCTGCAAAGATTGCTTCGATTTAAACTATGAAACGACTTTGTCGAACTAGAACTACTTTTAGAAAGTGTCAATCTTTTGATTAGGTTGTAAGATGTTCATTTTTAGTGTTTTAATTTTTGTTATTAAATTGTTACGAATCAATTATTTCGCATTTAATAAACATTAAATTAACAGCCTCATGGTACTTTAGCACAAAGATTTTAAGATGAAATACATTATTGCAATAGGAATTTTTCAGGCTCTTTTAGCCGCAGTATTACTTTTAAGAAGCAGGTACAGAAAAAATGCAGATGATTTGCTGATATCTCTCGTAGTATGCATTGGGCTGCATCTTTCTATAAAATTTTTCATTTTTACTTTTGTGGAGGATCAGCAGGTTTTAAATATGATGAATACCTTTATCGGGTTCTGCTACATTCCATTGTTGTACCTCTATACCTTAAAAACAATCCGTCCTGAATTTGTAACTGCTTCAAAATGGTATCTTTTTATTCCGTTTATTATCGGTGCTATAGGTTATTTTTCTACTGTGTGCGTTTTATCAGTAACATCCCCAAAAGCTTATTTAGTGCTGTATTGGTACAATACAATTAGTCTTTACACACTGCTTCCACTGGATATTATTTTTTCATGTGGCATCATTTATCTGGCGATGAATAAACTGCCAAGAAACAGTCAGGAGAAAAAGTTAGTTGTCCAGCTTGCTTCTCTTTTTTTATGTGTTGGGGTTTTAGGAGTCTTGTTTGTAATTTTCAACTCTTTCTTCGACTCTTCAAATTATTTGTGCCGATCTATAATTTATACTCTTCTTATTGTCATTACAATTAGAATAATAAATTATAAATATGGGGCAGTAACAGGAACTGAAATGCTTTTATCTTCTGGAAATTACAATGGTGATGAGATTACTACTGAAATGGAGCCAAGCAGTGTAAGTAATTTTGTATTGGATCCGATTGAAAATATTCAGAGAGAAGAAAGAGAGATATCCGTACCTCAAAAGAGAAAAGAAATATTAAGCCAGAGTGAAATGTTTAAGATACTGCTGAGACTCGAAAAAGCAATGGAAAAGGAGCAGTACTATATGGACAGCGAACTCACGCTTGATAAGCTTGCAAAACTTACGAACGTCAATAAATATCATATAAGTGAGACATTAAATCATTTTGTAAATAAGTCTTTTTATACTTTCATAAATGAATACAGAATCGAATATGTAAAAGAAAAACTTAAAAGTTTATCAGAAAAAAATAGCAGTATTACTATTTTGGAATTGGCGTATGAATCTGGTTTTAATTCTAAATCATCCTTTAACAGATATTTTAAAGAGATAACTACATACACGCCTAGAGAATACCTGAATTTAATTGCGGCAGAAGTTTTAACGACTTAGAAGAACTTTGTTGTTTTGCAGTATTTTAGAATTATTACTTCGAAGTTTAATTTTTTTAGAAAAAATACAGCTTTAGTTTTTTCTGTATTTTTGTTTACATATGAATTAGTCGAGAGTTGGAAAATTGAACAATTAAGAAGATGATTAAAAAATATTCGGTTTTACTATGTCTGTCCATTTCCTTGATTTTGATGGTAATAGCGGCCTCACTTTATCCTGGCGGCTCATTGTTTGACAAGAATTCCATAGGGTTTGGCTGGTCAAAAAATTTCGTAAGCAATTTATTTGCTGCAAAAGCGATAAATGGTTCAGAAAATCCCGGCAGGATCTGGGCAGTTATTGCGATGGCATTCCACTCGGCGGGTTATGGGATTTTTTTTATCAATATGTCAAAAAAAATACCTTCTGTACAATGGGCCAAAATTTTAAAATTTATTGGCATCGTTAACATAGTATTTATTTTCTTAATTGCAACGCCCTTGCATGATCTGGGAACCATATCGATCGTTTTAACATTGTTTGGTCTCTTTACAATTACGATATATATTCTAAAGTCAAAACTTCATTTCCTTAAATTCTGCTGTATTTTATGCTTGTTGACCTTTTACTGTTTCTTTTTTCTATTTGGATTTGGTTATTTGGGTTTGGCAGTCATAATGCAAAAAGTATATAATGCAAGCGCAATACTATTAGTTTTGGCATTGGAGTACTTTACCAACTATGAGGATTTTAAAGAAATCAAATCGGCAGGTCAAAAAATATAAGATTGGGTATTAACAAATACAGCGCATACCGATAGATTTCCTGCAGATTACATCTTTCGAACGATAAATTTCCTTTCCTGATTTTTCTGATTTCGAGTCCAATTTACACGTGTGTTAGAATAGTTTAAATATTTTTTAAAGCTCCATTAAATCAATTTTAAACTCATGATAAATTTTTATTTATTCAATAAATTTTGATTTTATGTGCATTTAATTTATATAAAAATAATAATTGATGAATTAAGTTTAATGAATTTGTAAATTTTATTTTATTGAATCATTTTTTTTTATATTTTTGGTTAAATAAAATCTACTGTTTTGATTTCTAGGAAAATAAATAAAATTTTAAAAACTAAATCTCTTACTTTAAGAGGTCTTCAGCCTATTTTTAATTGTTGAAGAAAATTGTTACGGACCTTTGCTTTTAAAAGCTTCTCGTTTACAATTTAGTTATTTTATTTTTAATTTTCTCAACTACAAAAAATGAACTATAATAACTTAGCACTCGTTTGTATTGATTGCAAATCACTTTATTTAAAAGGGTTGCAGCCAATATTCAATTGTTGAAAATAGCTTTCTTCATACTTAAAGTTTTCAATATATTAATTTCTACTTTCTACTTTGGAAATTGTATTGAAAACTAATATTCCATTTTATTAATTTTTAAAAGATTGGAAAATACAATTTTCAATAGCATTTAAAATTCTGTAAACATTGTTGTAATATGTTTTAAACATGTTGCAACAGTATAATTTGCGATTTTAGGACTATTGTTAGTTTTTAAATTTTAACATTAAACAAAAAACATATTATGAAAAATATTTACAATATCAAGAAGAATTATTTGAATATAGTATTATTTCTATTCACAATAAATTTTGCCTACTCACAAACTTATACAAGCTGGATAACAGGAAGTACTTCGGATGTTAACACCACAACTACAGGAGGTACATGTTTAATGGGAGGCGGAACGGATAATGATGATGCAATAAAATGGATGATACAAAAATCAGGTGGCGGTGATTTTGTTGTCATTAGATCTGCAGGTACAGGAGCTTACAATGATTATATCTATGGATTGGGAACAGTAAATTCTGTAGAAACAATTTTAATAGATACTAGAGCAAGGGCCAGTATTGCAGAAATTGCGACAAAAATCAGAAATGCTGAAGCTTTATTTATTGCAGGTGGAGATCAAGCTACTTATGTATCTTATTGGAAAGATACTCCGGTCGAAGACGCTATAAATTATCTTATAAACACAAAGAAAGTACCTGTTGGAGGAACCAGCGCTGGATGCGCTATTCAAGGTAAATATTATTATAGTGCTGCAAATGCAAGTGTTACATCAGCTCAAGCCTTGGCCAATCCATATAATTCAGATATGACCATTGGAGCAAATGATTTTCTAAACAATCCAATACTGGCTAATGTAATTACTGATACACATTATAATAATCCGGATCGCAGAGGTAGACAAACCGCTTTTATTGCCAGAATGTGGAAAGATTTGGGTGCGGGATTGAATGCAAAAGGAATTGGGGTTTATGAAAAAACCGCAGTTTGTATTGACCAAAATGGTATTGCTAAGGTTTTTGCTCCGGCAAGCGCAAATTATGCTTATTTCTATCAATTTGATACCAGTTCGTTACCAGAAACTGTGACTTCAGGCTCTGCTTTAACTTGGAACAATAACGGAAAAGGAGTAAAGATCATCAAAATTGAAGGGGATAGTACAGGGTCTACCACACTAAATTTAAACGATTGGACGACAGTTTCAGGATCTAAAGCAAGTTATGGAGTGATTAAAGTAGTTAATGGGACTTTAACAGAAACATTAGGTACTGCACCATCAGGCTGTCCTATGCCTACAAATTTAACTGTAGGCAGCATAACAACTAATTCTGCAATCCTTAACTGGGCGGGTAGTGCAACAAATTATACTGTTAAATATAAGACAAATAGTTCATCAACTTGGACAACACTTAGCGCTACAACAGCAACTACGGTTAATTTAACAAGTTTAAATACTAATACTGTTTATAATGTTGAAGTTTATGGCAATTGCACAAGCGGTTCCTCTCTAGCTGCAACGATAAACTTCACCACAACATCTGGAGGTGGCGGTACAGTGACCTATTGTTCTTCCGCCGGAAGTGATGCCAGTAGAGAATGGATTAAAAAAGTAGCAATTGGCAGTATTAGTAATTTAAGTAATTCAAATGGAGGTTATGCTGATTTTTCTTCACAAGTAGCTAACATCTCTAAAGGAACCGCGACCACTTTGACATTGACTCCTGGATTTAGTGCAACGAGAAAATTATACTGGAAAGTATTTATTGATTTAAATAATAATGGTGCATTTACCGATTCGGGAGAAGAGGTATATTCTATTTTTAGCAGCTCCACTTTAACACCTCAAATCACAATACCAGCATCAGCCGTAAATGGAAACATAAGAATGCGGATCATAGTAAGTTATAATTCAATTACATCTTCTTGCGGTACTTATACTTATGGCGAAACAGAAGATTATACATTGAATGTTTCAGGCGGAACCGCAAAATTTAAGGAAATTAAAAATATAGAAGTGACGAATAATCCGATAGTAATTTACCCAAATCCGACTGTAGATATCCTTAAAATTGATTTTGCAGTGGCAGAAAAAGAAGATATTCAAGTTTCTATTTATGATCTTAATGCTTCGCTTTTAAAAACAATTAACGTTAAGGGGAATCCTGGTGAAAACAGCTTAGATGTGAACGTTTCAGATCTAAAAGCGGGTCAATACTTACTTTCCATCAGAAAGGGAGACCAAGTCGTAAAACGTTCTAAATTTATAATATCAAATTAATTTTTTTGTTTTTTAAAGCATTCCGCAGATAATGACAAAGCAATCAATTTTCATACTTCTTTTTTTAGAATTATTTATTTTGATATTGGGAAACTATTTTTCAAATGAATATGTTTCCCAATATTAGATTTTTAGAAAATCTTTTTGTTTTATTTGGCAGGAATCTTAAAATTATAAAGAAAAATCATTATAAAAACTAAAAGGGTAAATAAAATTTAATTAAAAGTGTGGTTTTTATTTTTTAATTCATTTTTTTTTCTACTTTTAACATCAAATAAAATCAGTCTCTTTTGATTTCAGGAAAAGCAAATACAATCACAAAAACAAAATCTCTTACTTTAAGAGGTCTTCAGCCTATCTTTAATTGCTGAATAAAATTGATATTTATACACCACCGTTCTGGAGTGTTTGATATCATTATTGTATTTTTTTATTTTCTCAACCAAACTAACCCAAACCAAATGAATTTTACCAATTTATCAAACCGCTGTATTGATTGCAAATCACTTTATCTAAAAGGTTTGCAGCCAATATTTAATTGTTAAAGTTTCCCTTCTTCGTTTACAGATTTTTATGCCAAAACGCTTCATTTTCATGGATAGTTAAGGTATTTCTATTGTCAATTTTATTAAATTTTAAATCAAGAAAATGAAACTAAACAATAAACTAAAGCTAATTGTTGTGTTGTTATCATGCATTTCAACATACGCTCAAAAAACTATAAAAGGAACTGTTGTAGACAAACAATCCAATATACCCATGGCAGGTGTCAATGTTATTGCGCCTAATTCAAAAGCAAGTGCAATTACAGATTTTGATGGAAAATTTGAACTTCAAATACCTGATAACAGCAATTTAATAGAACTCTCTTATATCGGATTTCAAACTCAAAAAGTAATTATAGATGGAAAATCCAATTACACTATTTTTATGACATCGGGTCAAGGCCAAAGTCTAGATGAAGTGGTGATTATTGGTTACGGAACACAATCTAAAAAGGATGTAAGTTCGAGTGTACAATCTATAAAAACAAAAGACCTGCCTCAGGGAACCTCGTCAAGTTTTGAAAATAGTCTCCAAGGGCAGACTCCAGGGGTGAATATTAGTTCATCTTCGGCTACACCGGGAAGTGCTGTGAGTGTTAATATCCGTGGTGTGTCTTCTATTTCGGCCAGCAGCCAGCCTTTATACATAGTAGACGGAATTCCAATAGTATCTCGAAATAATTCAGCCTTGAATGCTAATATACAGCCTGTTAATCCTTTAGCGGATTTGAGCCCAAATGACATTGAATCTTTTACAATTTTAAAGGATGCTGCAGCTGCAGCTATATATGGATCAAGAGGTGCTAATGGTGTAATCTTAATTACCACAAAGAGAGGTAAAACTGGTGCAAGTATTGTCGATGTTAATTACTATACTTCTTTTGCTCAAATTTCAAAATATCCAAAAATGGTAGACAGCGAGAAGTTTAAAAAATTTTTTAATACCGCTGCAGAATTTGACGGACTAGGTTCTGATTATTTTGATTGGATTGATACTTCAAAAGGAATCAACACCAATATCTATGATGAAATTTTCAGAGTGGGTGTAACGCAAAATTTAGATCTTAGTGTTAAAGGCGGAAGCGAAAAAACAAGTTATTACTTAAGCGGGAATTATTATAATCAGGAAGGAATTCAATTGGGGCAAGGCTTTAAGAGATTAAGTGCCCGTATGAATCTGGATCATAATATTAATGAAAAATTCAAAATAGGAAATACTTTTTTTATAACTAGAAGTAATCATCAGCGAACAATTGGAGAAAACGATGAATATGGAGTTGTAATTAATGCGCAGGGATGGGATCCTACAGAACCAATTTATGATGATAAAGGGAATTACACCAATCCATTCAAATACAATACTTGGTGGCCTCTTGAGAATCCTGTTCAAATTGCCAAAGAATATAAAAACAACTCTCAATCGACACGTGTACAAGGAACAGCATATGTGGAATGGAAAATTATTCCAGATTTAAAATTTAAGTCTGCTTTTTCATTAGAATATTCCAACTTAGTTGAGGATTCTTACGTTCCGTCTGGCACAAATAAATCTAAAACAGGTGAAGGTATTTTTGCGACTTATGAAGAAACCAACTGGCTTTTGGAAAATACTTTAAACTACAACAAACAGTTTGGCGAAAAGCATAATTTCGGAGCTATTTTAGGATGGACAATACAAGAAAATGAAACTCGTTTTTCAGATCAATCTGGTGTAGGATATGCTACTAATACAACATCTAGTATTTCGGCGGCAAGTACAATTATTGCGAGTACGTCTGGTAGAAATCAATACGGATTGCAGTCTTTTTTTGCTAGAGCAAATTATGTTTATGATGATAAATATATAGCATCATTTACAGTGAGAGCTGATGGTTCTTCCCGCTTTGGAGAGAACAACCAGTATGGTTATTTTCCGTCAGGATCACTAGCTTGGAGAATTAATAAAGAGAAATTTTTCAAAATTGAAAGTATTTCTGATTTTAAAATTAGAGCCAGTTACGGCCTCACAGGAAATCAGGAAATTGGTTCAAACTGGAGAGGAACTTATACTTTGAATGCTAATTATAACGGAGTTCCGGGAATAGCGCCTAATCGATTAGAAAATCCAGACTTGGGCTGGGAAAAAACAAAACAGCTCGATATTGGTTTAGATTTTGGATTGTTTAAAAACCGAATCAATTTTACGGCAGATTATTTCAACAAACAAACAGATGATCTTTTATTGCAGGCTAAAGTTTCGGGACTTACAGGCTTTAACTCCGTTTACCAAAATGTTGGAGCTATAGAAAATAAAGGATTCGAATTTGGAATTAATGCTGCTGTCTTTGATGGAAATTTTAAATGGAATACAGGAATAAATTTTACGCTGCTTGACAACAAAATTAAAAAATTAATCAACGATGGAGAAGAAGTAGGAAGAAATCATATTCTTAAAGAAGGACAGGAGGTTAGTACTTTATATTTAATTAAATTTTTGGGTGTAGATCCTCAAACTGGAGACGCAAAATTTGATGACGTGAATAAGGACGGAATTATTGATTTCTCTGACAGGCAGATTGTTGGCGGTGCATTACCAACTTATTTTGGCGGATGGAGCAATAATTTTACATACAAAGGATTTACCTTAACAGCAAACTTCGTATTCTCTGGTGGAAATAAAATATTCAATCAAAGCCGACATGTTTATGATAATTATGGTTATACAAAAAGCGGCATCCCTTATTCTAATATAAGCGAAAGAGTATATGATAATTATTGGAGAACGCCTGGGCAAATTACCGACGTACCAAGACCATCAACAAAAGATGGGCAAATGCAGCGTTTTAGCACGCAGTTTTTGGAAGACGGTGATTACATAAGATTGAAAACGTTAAGTCTTGCTTATAAACTGCCCTCTAATGTTATTCATAAAATTGGTTTAAATAGTCTTTCTCTTTACGTACAAGCTCAAAATTTGTTTACCATAACAGATTATTTAGGTTTTGATCCTGAGGTTTCTACAAATACTTCAAGTCAGCAAGATTTAAACAGCATGCAAGGGGAAGATTTTGGAACTCTAGGTCAGGCGCGCACTTTTACATTAGGACTAAGTACAACATTTTAAATTTTAAAATCATGAAAAATAAAAAGATATATATATTCTTGTCTATGCTGCTTGCCTTTACAGTTTTAGGATGTGACGATGTATTAGACACTAAATTAGATGATGAAATTCCAGCGGCAACTGCAATAACTGATAATATTTCATTAAAGGCAGCAGCTGTCGGATTATATGATGTGATGCAAAGCGGCACTTACTATGGAGGTGAATTTATATTGGCTCAGGAATTAACAGGCGGTAATGCTGATGCGACAGGCTTTCAGGAACGTTTTACACAATTAGACAATGCTATTGTCCCTCCCTCAAATGCTTATATTCAAAGCAATTGGGTAAATGTTTATTCTCTTGTTAATGCCAGTAATTTGATTTTGCTAAAAATGGAAGAGCTTCAGTTACAAGATGATAATTCTAAAGGAACTGCACTTTTCTGCAGGGCATTAGGGCATTTTGATGCGCTGCGTCAATTTGGACAATTTACAGATCTAAACTCAAAATATGGTGTTCCTGTTTCAACTAAATATTTGGATGCAAAAGCGGCAGCCGAAATTTCTAGGTCTACTGTTGCAGAATCTTATCAGCAGATAATCTCAGATTTAAAAGAAGCTATCGCAATTTTGAAATATGACAGTGCTAGATTTTTTATTACAAAAGCAGCAGCCGAGGCTTTACTTGCAAGGGTTTATTTATATCAAGGTGATTATGATAACGCTATATTGTACGCCACTAAAGTGATCAGCAATAGTACTTATAAATTAAATACAAAATTTAATGATATTTATGATGTTGAAGGTTCGTCTGAAGCTATACTGGAGTTACAGTTTTTAGGTATTGACGGTAATAGTTTAACCGAATATTTATCAGTTTCTCCTCCAGAGGTTTCTGCCAACTACAATAATTTCTTCAAAGCAATGGACGCTGATAACGATCCAAGAAGCTATAAATATTATGATTCAGGAAAAGAAGTTTTTTGTGATAAATATGGAACCCGTGACAGCGAGATAGATGGAAATGCAATTATCCTCAAACTTTCAGAAATCTATTTAATCCGTGCAGAGGCACTGGCAAAGAAAGACCCGCAAAATTTAACTTTAGCTTTGGCTGATTTAAATGTGGTGCGTCAAAGAGCTCTGCCTGCTAAACCTTACACTTTGGTGGAGATTCCAAATCTAGATGCTTTTATTAATGTTCTGATTGAAGAAAATAAAAGAGAATTAGGCTTTGAAGGACATCAGTGGTTTACTTTAGTTCGATTAGGAAAGGCATCTTCAATTTTAAATATTCCTGCCTTTAGAACAACTTATCCGATTCCGCAAAATGAAATTACGATTGCTCGCGGCAAATTAGAACAAAATCCAGGATATTAAAATCAAAATAAGAAGCTGCTACTGCGGAATCCATCAATAAATGGTATTTCGCCAGCAGTCTTCTTTCAAATCAAAAAAAAGAAAAAAGAAAAAAGAAATGACAAATAAAAAAACCTTTGCACTTTGTATACATGGAGGTGCCGGTGTAATAACTCCTGAGAATTTATCACAAACAGACAAAAATAAAATAAAAAATGACTTAATTCTTGCCCTGAATGCAGGAGAAGCAATTTTAGCAGAAGGAGGCAATGCTGTTGATGCTGTTAGTGCTGCTGTAGTAGTTTTAGAGAATAGTATCCATTTTAATGCAGGAAAGGGAGCGGTTTATTCTCGTGAGGGCAAACATTTGCTGGAAGCGTCAATAATGGATGGTGCTACTTTAGAGGCTGGAGCGGTAGCGAACAGTATGAAAATTAAAAACCCTATTTTATTTGCCAAAAGCTTATTAGCAAATAAAGATATTATAATGATTTCAGGCGAGGCTGCGGATAGTTTGGCAGAACAAACTAATCATGAATTAGTGGATAACCATTATTTTGACACTGATTTTAGAAAAGAACAATTTTTGGAGGCGAAAAAAATTTCTGAAACAGCAAGTTTTTTGGATCATACAAATTTAAAGATGGGAACTGTTGGCGCTGTTGCTATTGACAGAAATGGTAATATAGCTGCAGCAACTTCAACTGGAGGTATGACCAATAAATTGGATGGACGTATTGGTGACTCTGCAATTATCGGTGCTGGTACTTACGCCAATAATAAGACTTGCGGCGTGTCCTGTACAGGTGTTGGAGAATATTTTATCAGGGCCACAGTCTCTTCAATGGTTTCAAATTTAATGGAATTTGGGAAAATGTCTCTTGAGCAGGCAACTGAAGTAACCATCAAAGGCCATTTGACAAAGCTTGGAGGAGAAGGAGGACTTATCGCAATTGATAAGGATGGCAATGTTAATTTTTCTTATAACTCGGAAGGAATGTATCGAGGATATGTGAGTGAGAAAAATAGTGAGAAGAAAGTGTTTATCTGGGATCTGGAAGAAAAAATTTAATGTCAAAAATGAAAACTTTCAAACAATTAGCAATGATAATTTTATTACTAAGTTTATCATGCAAATCAAAACAAAATAAGTCTTTCAAACAAGATAATTTACCAGCAGGCAAAATTGTAAAAAATACAGCCAAAGGAAACTTATTTATAATTGGAGGCGGTAAAATATCTAAATCACTGATTAAGGAATTGATAAGCACTAGTAATTTGAAAGATAACGATTTTATTGTAATACTTCCAATGGCAAGCGAGGAGCCAGACTCTGCGTCATACTATGCTAAAAAAAGTTTTGTTGACGTAGGAATCAATGCGGATAAAATAAAAACATTTAATTTAAAAAAAGAGCAGCAAAGCATTTATCAGATTGATTCTATAAAAAGAGCATCCTTAGTTTACATTACTGGCGGTGACCAAAATTTATTTATGTCCCAAATTCTTCACACACCAGCATACCAAGCCATACACACCGCATACCAAAATGGTGCGACAATTGCTGGAACAAGCGCTGGCGCTGCTGTAATGAGCAGGGAAATGATAACTGGTATTGAGTATAAACATTCTCAGTACACTGGTAACTTTCGAACTATTGAGTCAGAAAATTTTGAGATTAAAGAAGGACTTGGACTAATGCCCTCTGCAATCATAGATCAGCACTTTATTTACAGGATGAGAATGAACAGGCTCCTTTCAGTTGTCTTAGAGCATCCTGATAAAAAAGCAATTGGTATTAATGAATCAACTGCCCTAATTGTTCATGGTGACTCAGCAGTAGTTTCTGGAGAATCACAAGTTATCATTTTAAAAAACTCGAATAAAAATAGTATTAAAACAAAAGATGGTCTTTTGGGCGGTGAAAATATTCTTATAGACATTCTTCTACCTGGAGAAAAATTTAAACTTTAAAAAAATGAAACTATTACAAAAATTTCCAGATACAATCACTATTATTTTAGTGATCACTATTCTTTTTATTGGTTTAACCTGGGTTATTCCTGCAGGAGAGTTCGATAGGTCACACGGAAACAATACTGAGAAGATTATTGCAGGTTCGTACAAACATGTAGCGGCATCTCCTCAAGGAATTAAAGCTTTTTTAGAAGCTCCGATTAAAGGTTTTATTTCCGCATCGCAAATTATTGCTTTTGTATTTTTGGTTGGAGGTGCTTTTTCTATTATAAATTTGACAGGTGCCATAAATGCTGGACTTTTTAATGTAATTGAGTTCAGTCAAAAAAAGCCAAAACATAAAATTTTCATTATTCCTTTTTTAATTATATTGTTTTCTTTTGCTGGAGCTACTTTTGGATTGAGCGAAGAAATTTTAATATTTATTTTAATTACCGTACCCATGGCAAAAGCGATGGGTTATGATGCTATTGTTGGTGCCGCTATTCCAATTGTTGGCACTGGTGTTGGTTTTGGAGGAGCCTTTAGTAACCCATTTACTATTGGTATTGCACAAGGTATTGCACAAATTCCAATTTTTAGCGGGATGGAATATAGGATTTTTGTATGGTTTGTTTTGACAACCTGTGCCTGCACTGTAATCACTCACTATGCAATAAAGATCGAAAAAAATCCCGAGAAAAGTCTATTATTTGGCAGTACTGATGAGAAAGAGAAAAGCAGTCTTGAGGTATCAGATTTTAAATTAGACGGTTCAAGAAAAATAATTTTATATGCACTTTTTGCTTCAATTATCATATTAATTTATGGGGTGAGTAATTATGATTGGTACATAAACGAAATTGCTGCTTTATTTTTGGCATTAGCAATTTTTGTTTCCATTATTTACAGAATGTCTATGTCAAAAGCGATAGATGCTTTTGTATCTGGAGCTAAAGATATGATGACTGCAGCTTTGGTAATTGGATTGGCTAAAGGACTATTAATCATTGCGCAGGAAGGCAAAATTATTGACACAATACTTAATTCAATTGTATCAATAACGCAGGACACGCCCAAAGCTATATCCGCTGAATGTATCTTTTTTTTCCAATCATTTTTAAACTTTTTTATTCCTTCAGGATCAGGACAAGCTTCTTTAACGATGCCTATTATTATTCCTATTTGTGATGCATCAGAAATAAGCAGACAAATGGCTGTGCTTACTTTTCAATTAGGTGATGGTTTTACTAATCTTATCATTCCCACAAGCGGGGTTACAATGGGAGCGCTTTCTTTGGCGAAAATACCCTATAGTAAATGGTTTAAATGGATGCTGCCTAGAATGTTGGTGTTTTTAATAGCGTCTATGCTGCTGATTCTCCCTCCTTTATATTTATTTAATTGGTAAAATCATAGTAAAATGAAAACAATTACGATAACTTTTCTGCTGATTTTAAGCGGTTGTTCTTCTGAAAATAATCAGGAAAATTCAGTTCAACAAAAACCAGAAGTAAAAAACTACGTGTCTTATTTTACAGGAAATAAAGTAGATAAAATTACTGTTCCAGAAGGCGGAATCTGCTTAATGGGAGGAGCCACCGAAAATGATGAAGCAATGAAATGGTTTCTAAAAAGGGCAGCTGGCGGAGATGTTTTGATATTAAGAACTTCGGGATCCGATGGTTATAATTCGTACTTACACTCTTCTTTAGGTGTTGCCGTTAATTCTGTTGAAACCATTGTCTTTAAGACTGTTGCAGCGAAGTCAGATAAGTATATACTGGAGAAAATAAATAATGCAGAAGCGATTTGGTTCGCCGGCGGAGATCAATGGGAATATATTTCTTACTGGCGAAACACTCCAATTTCTGAAGCTATCAATAATGCTATTAAAAGAAAGGCAGTTGTGGGCGGAACCAGTGCAGGTATGGCTATTCAGGGAGGTTTTTATTTTTCGGCTCAAAACGGCACGATAACTTCTCAAGAAGCTTTATTGAATCCTTATGATACTAAAATTGCACTATCAAATGATTTATTTTTAGATAATGCAATATTAAAAGATGTAATTACCGATACGCATTATGATAACCCCGATAGAAAAGGAAGGCACGTGACTTTTTTAGCTCGAATTATAAATGATTATAAAGTAGAAGCTAAAGGAATTGCGTGTGATGAATACACATCGGTATGTATCGACGAAAAAGGAATTGCAAGAGTCTTTGGCAATTATCCTGCAAGGGAAGATACCGCATACTTTATAGCACCAAATACAGAAATTCCAGATAACAAGCCAGAAATTTGTAAGCCTAACACTCTACTGGAATGGAATCGGAATGCAACTGCAATTAATGTTTATGAAATTAGAGGAACTAGTACAGGAGTCAATACATTTAATTTGAATAATTGGAAGGATGGAGTAGGAGGCGTATGGAAAAAATGGTTTGTAGAAAGTGGTAAACTAAAAGAGTAAAGAAGCTAAAGAAAAATGCATTTTAATGAAAGACGAACCATTTTTGTCTTTAAAATATAATAAAGTTATGTTGCAATTAAATGTAAAGAACGAAACGTCAAGACTGCGTGCCGTAGTTTTGGGTTCTGCCGTTCATAATGGGCCGACTCCTTCATTAGAAGAAGCCTATGATCCTAAATCATTGGAACATATTAAAGCAGGAACATATCCTATCGAAAAAGATATGACTGCTGAAATGGATGCTTTTAATGCTGTGTTTCAAAAGTATGATGTAACTGTTTACCGCCCCGAATTGATAGAAAATTATAATCAGATTTTTGCAAGAGATATTGGATTTGTAATTGATGATGTTTTTATAAAATCGAATATTTTACCAGACCGCGAGCGTGAACTGGATGCCATTCAATATGTAATTGATCAAGTAGATCCTTTAAAAGTCGTGCGTCCGCCGGAAGAAGTTCATATAGAAGGCGGAGATGTTATGCTCTGGAATGATCATATTTTTATAGGTACCTATAAAGGAAGCGATTACAAAGATTATATAACTGCACGAACAAATATGCATGGCGTCAATTTTATAAAAGAATTATTTCCGAATAAAATTGTAAAAGAATTTGATCTGGTTAAATCGAAATTGGAAGCCCGCGACAATGCATTACACTTAGACTGTTGTTTTCAGCCGGTTGGAAAAGACAAAGGAATAATCTACAAGAGAGGTTTTCGTGAAGAAGCAGATTATTTGTATTTGGTAAGTTTATTCGGGAAAGAAAATTTATTTCATATCGAAAGAGAAGAAATGTATAATATGTTTTCAAATGTATTTTCGATTGATAAAGATGTTGTGGTTTCGGAGAAAAATTTTACCCGATTAAATAACTGGCTTCGTTCAAAAGGATTTACTGTGGAAGAAATTCCGTATGCTGAAATTGCAAAGCAGGAGGGTTTATTGAGATGTTCAACACTTCCACTAATAAGAGACTAGGAATAATTTCAGAATTCAGATTTCAACAACTTGAAACTTGAAACATGAAACAAAAAATATATAAAATGAGACAAACAACAAATGCAATCGTAATGATTCGTCCAGTTGCTTTTAGAATGAATGAGCAGACGGCTGTAAATAATTATTACCAAAAAGTATTAGACGGATTATTGCCAAGTACTGTAAATGCTAAAGCCCAGCAGGAATTTGATGCCTTTGTGGAGAAACTGAGAGCTGTTGGTGTTGATGTAACGGTGATTGAAGATACTTTAGAGACGGATACCCCGGATAGTATTTTTCCAAACAACTGGGTTTCATTTCATGAAAATGGCGATGTTGCGCTTTACCCAATGTTTGCTGAGAACCGCCGCCAGGAACGCCGCGAAGATATTTTAGATACTCTAGAAGAAAAAGGATTCGAGATTACTAATATAATGGATTATACTTCTGCAGAAGAGGATGGTATTTTCTTAGAAGGAACAGGAAGTTTATTATTAGATAGAGCAAACGGAAAAGCTTACTGTGCTTTATCCCCGAGAGCAGATGAAGAGTTATTTATAGAATTCTGCGAAGATTTTGATTATGCCCCTGTAATTTTTGAAGCTTTTCAGACTGTTGACGGCGAGCGTAAACTTATTTATCATACAAATGTAATGATGTGTCTGGGCGAGACTTTTGCGGTTATCTGCGCAGATTGTATTGACGATAAAAAAGAACGTAAAATGGTTCTGGATAATCTTAAACAAGATCAAAAAGAAATTATTCTAATAACCGAGGCTCAGGTAAATAATTTTGCTGGAAATATGTTAGAAGTCAGAGGAAAAGATGATAAGCGGTATATTGTTATGAGTGCATCGGCGCATCAAAGTTTGACTCCTAAGCAGATTTCCCAGTTGGAGAATCATGCTGAAATTTTAAGTTCAAGTTTAGATACAATCGAGGCTTGCGGCGGCGGAAGTGCCAGATGTATGATGGCCGAAGTTTTCTTGTCCAGATCTCCGCGTACATTACGCCAAAAAACAAAAATTAACTTCAATAAATACTATAAAGAATAAATTTATTTAATTGTTAAAATTATAAAGCTGAAACTCTTCAGCTTTTTTACCTTAGATCAAACTGAGTCATTTTTAAGAATATTTCCTAATAGACCAAAACTTTAACAAAACTTCGTTCCTGCTATTTTTGGCATAAACGAAGTTTTGTGATTTGTGTCAATTATGTAGATCCATTTCATTTACTGTTATTAGAGCAGTACTTGAAAAGTCTAAAGCAGTCAAAAAAGAAATTACCTTATTTTCTACTTTTGGATTCTTAACCATATAAAAAATTTCTGTTTGGTGTTTAGATTCATTTTTATTTATGATTAAAGGTTGTAATCTATTAAAGATTCTCACCACGTGTGCATCTGGCAATAGGGAAGCAATCTTTTCACTAGCAGATTTTCCTATTATTACAGGGAGAGAAGAAGATGGAGATTCAAACTTAAAAATGGAATTGTTAGTGTGTAATATTATTTTTTCGGACATATCTGGTAAACGGGATACTGATGATTCTAGTTCTTCCCAGTCTAAAGAGAATACAATGATTTCAGCTATAGCTGCGTCATACATATCAACTAATTTTACATTATTGCCCATATTTTGAATTATTTCTTTTAAGCCATAAATCTGCTTTGTGTGGCTGATTAATACTTCATAGCCTAATTTGGCAGCTCTATGCGCATAATCCATATTTATATTTTTAACTCCTATAATTCCGACTTTCATTTCTTTGATATCTGTTTTATTTTGTATTGTAAGCTATATTCTGTAAAATATTAAGCAATCGTGCTGAACTAATTAAATAACTCTTTTTTTTTGCTCTAAAGGCAGCCAACTAATTCCAACAGAGTACTGAAAGAATATTATACTTAGACTGAATTTCATTTATTCAATTTAGATTTTAATAAAATTGAGTAATAAATATATCTCCCCAAGCCATAAATGATAGTTGATTATAGATTTGAAATTTATAATCTACACGAATATTTTAATAATTGAAAATTGACTGTAGTGCTTTTAAATAAAAAGATTAACAATCAATTATTCGTTAGGTTTATCATTTTTGCGGTAAGAAATATAATAATAGAACAAAATACTGCAGTTAAAAACTCGAAGTAGTAGATTTAGCTGCTGGTTAATCTCAACAATTAAAGATTGGTTGAAGACCTCTTAAAGAAAGAGTTTTTGTAGGGATCATTTTGTTTTTTCTTTTCAAAACTAGAAAGATTTTTAGTAGAGGTTAAAAATATTAAAAAAAAATAAAATGCCAAAGGTGATTACTTATATATGTCCTCTTTCTCACTTTTATTTTTTTAATGAAATATGGTAGTATGTTTTTTGGAATTGAGATTTTGCTACTTCAAATTTACTGACATTTGAGCTGAGTTGATAAGTTTGATATTACAGAGAGCTCCAGATGGCGTACTGTGATTCTGCAACAAAAAATAGAATATGAAGGTGTTTAATTTTTTATGGCAAAAGGTATCAAAGTCCACAATTTCATAATTTTAATTTTGTGTTACAGACCAAATCTAGTTTTATAATATTCTAATTCATTTTCAGTTTTATTTAAAAGCTTTTCTAAAAGTTTTATTTTGTCCTCATAAAGTTCTTTTAGAACTTTATAGTTATCATTTAAATCTGTGTTAGTATCTTTAATTGTATTTAAACTTTTAATACATTCTTTACTGTCAAAATTTATTATCTCTTCTATGCTAGCTTCAAATATTACGCTAATTTCTAGCAATTTAGAATATGATACAAGAGTTTTTCCTTTTTCAATTTTACTATAACCGGCTTGGGTAATGCCAAGTTGATCAGCCATATATTGCTGTGTATAATTTCTTAATTCTCTAATGTTTTTAATTTTATTTTTTATTGACGTGCCCATGTAACGGGGATGTTGTACCGTTTTTTTCATCTTTATTATGATTTAAGTTATTAGTACAAGTTTTTCTAATTTAAAGTCTATTTTTTTGAAAATAGTATAGCAGCCAAGACCTGCTGTAAATAATAAAAAAAGCATTGAGTAAATAAAACCTTCAACTGGTGCATGCGCTAAATAAATACAAAGGCGATTTGTTGATCGCGCAATCATTAGAGTAACAAATATTAAATAGAAAACTGGTTTTTTCATGATTGACAATAGTGGGGAGTTAAGCTAAAAGCATTTATTAGATTGTGCAAAACATTCTTTTTTAATATTATATATGCAAATTAACAGGGATACCTTTAAAACTAAAAGGGAGAAGTAATAACCGACAGTTATATAGTATAACCGTTTACTGCAATAAATTCCAGCTATGAAAATTCTGATACTAAATCACTACGATATTGCAAGCGGAGTGGTGGAGTATAAAATCCTGATTTAGTTTAATTCAATTATTAGAATTAATAGTAACAATGACTGCTCCTAAAAAATTCGGTCAAGAAATTCTTTGGTAATCGGTTTTACATGAAAAGAAACCACATTCTTATTATTGCTTGATCGTGCAATATCTTCATTATCAATTGTTGAGGATATGATATAGGTTTTGCAATAATTTTTTAGAGTAGTTGATAATTTATCATATGCTTCCATAAATTCAAATCCGGACATTAGAGGCATGTAAATGTCTACAAAAATTATTTCAGGTAATTTAGAAATATTGTCCTGATTGTCCTGCAGATATTTCATGGCTTCTTGTGCCTCTGTATAATGCATCACATTTTTCCCAAAATTATTCTGCGTAACCATTCGTGAGATAATATATAAATCTACCAGATTATCATCAATAATCATAACGGTTTCAAATTTTGAATGTAGTTCTTTTAGCATGGTTTCAAATTTTTTAGAGTGATATTAAATTTGGTTCCGATCCCTTTCTCTGACTGCACTTCTATAGAGCCCTGTAATATTTCTACAGCATCTTTTACGATATATAGGCCAATACCTGAGCCATCTTTGCCTGAAAGACGAAAAAACATTTCGAATATTTTTTGATGATATGCAGGATCAATTCCTATCCCGTTATCTACTATTGAAAAATGTAGATTTTCATTATCCGAATATCCAAATATTTTTACAAATCTGTCATCTTCCTCTTTTTTATGGTATTTTATGGCATTTGAAATTAGATTTTTTATAATGGTTGTAAATCTAAGCTTGTCCGTGTAAAAAAGTTTTTGTTCGGTAATTTCAATTTCAAAACGAATCCCTTTAGCTTCTTTCATTCTTTGGAGCGAATCTACTATATCAAGTACCATTTCATTTGGCGAAATCTGTTCTACTAAAATCCCAGTACGGTTATTACGCGAATAGCTTAAAATATTTTTTATAAAGTCATCCAAACGATTGATGCTAATCCGTATCAATTCAGCATGCTTTAGAGTATCAATTTCCTTGCTTTCTGTTTCAATAAAAGAGATCAGACCAAGAATAGATGTTAGAGGCGAACGTAGATCGTGTGATACACTATATACAAATCGATCCAGTTCCGAATTGGTTTTGATAAGCTCCCGATTTCTTTTTTCCAAATTTGTTTCTGCCTTTTTGCGATCAGAGATATCATTAGAAAGAATTAATCTTGCTGCTGTTCCTTCATAAACAACATTATGGGCAATAATTTCAACAGGAATAATAGTTCCATCTTTCTTTATATGATTCCATATTCCTCTATTATAATTCGATTTAGTAATATTTGAAGTATCACTCGATTTTATGAAATGAATTTTATCATCATTTGGCCGTATGTCCAAAGCAGTCATAGAAAGGAATTCTTCACGGCTGTATCCGTATTGCAGAATTGCCATTTTATTTACATCCAGAAATTTAAAAGACACTAAATCAATAATCCACATTGGCATTGGATTGTTGTCAAAAAGATACCTGTATTTTTTTTCACTTTTTTTCAGCTCTTTTTGTGCCAGTTTCATTTCAGTAATATCAGAAAGTACAATAACTGCTCCTGTTATTTCACCATCAGCATTGTGAAACGAAACTGGGTGTGGCAGCACATTGCGCTTATCGCCATTCGGGCGCTCTATAATTATTTCCTTATTAAGGATTGGATCACCATCTTTTAGTGCTGTAGCCAACGAACATAAATTCAAAGGTGCAGAGTGCTCTTTTTTATTATCATTACTGTACCATGAATTACACCATAAATCTTTTCCTAATTCAGGCTCTCTACCCCATAATGCGGCTGCGGCCTTATTATAAAGTACTATTCGTCCTTCAGCATCGCAAGAGTAGGTAGCAACTGGCAATTTATGGATTAAATCTTTATACATTTTTTCGCTTTCTTCAATTTTTTTTCGCGATAGAACCTGCTCTGTTACATCGTTCCCAAAAATGAATATTCCGTCAATAGTATTATCTGCATTCCTGCGGGCCTGAAAAATAAAATTTAAGTAAAAATCTTTGAATTTTCCGTCGCTATAACGATCAAATGTTATGAGCATTTCATTAGCACAAAAGCTTTCCCCTGTTTTAAATACATTATCTAAAATTTCAAAAATTCCTTGCGTTTCAAGTTCTGGCAAAACTTCTTTTACAGTCTTCCCAATAATATCCCTCTTATCAATTAACTGCAAATAAAGTTCGTTTGCCAATTCATAAACGTGGTTGGGACCATTTAAAATTCCCATATAGGAAGGGGCCTGCGAATATATATTAAAGAATTGCAGCCTTTCAAATTCAATTGCTTTTTCTATATTTTTTTTCTCAGTAATATCTCTCCCTATGCAGTAGCATAAATTTTTAACATTATCTCGAACAATAGACCATTGCAAATAGATAATATTTGTGTTTTTGTGTATGAACTTTTTTTCAAATATAGGTAAGTGTGTCTCGCTCTTAAAATCAAAATTTTCATTTATCGGAATACCATTATCCTCATGAAATAAAAAATCACTGTATTTTTTACCAATTAATTCTTCGGGTTTATAACCTAAAATACGTTCTGAAGCTTTATTTACCCATACAAATCTTCCCTCTTCATCACAAGAGCAGATTAGATCCATTGAAAAATCTAAAATTTTACCAAGGTCAGTTAAAGGTTCTTCCAAATGATAAGTAGTATTATCATTTTTTTCTTCTGCCACGTTGCTTTCTGAATTATTATGGATATTCATTTTGCGGGTAATTGAGGTTAACTTTTTATTTTTAATCTTTAAGTTTTATAAACTTGTTAAAATCATCTTGCCGTCTTTTGGCAATTGGTAAAATTACTCCATTAGAAAGTTCGCAGAAGTAGCCGTCTTTTTTTGAGATTTTAGCGATATAACGAAGATTGACAATATAAGAATGGTGTATTCTAAAAAAATAACTGTTATCAAGAATTGTACTGTATTCACCTAGATTTCTGCTTGACATTATCTTGGCTCCGTTACTTAAAATAAAAACGGTATACTTTCCATCTGCTTTGCAAAAAGTAATTTCGGACATTGGTATGAGTTCTATTTTTTCTAAAGATGCAACGGCAACATAATCATTTTTTTGACTTATAGTGTTTGAAATATTTATATTGTTAATTTTTTGATTTTGATAGGAGCGCTCCATTTCCCTTCTTTTAATTACTTTATAAATAGCCATTATTATGGAATTAAAATCAATTGGTTTTAGTAAAAAATCAACGGCATCGTGTTTAAAAGCTTTAACAGCATAATCCTTATTTGCTGATATAAATACAAGTTTCGGAATATTAAATTCTAATTGTTCGAGCATTTCAAAAAACAAATTATCTGTAAGATAAATATCTAAGAAAATAAGGTCTGGCTTTTTCTCTTTTATTAAAGTCATTACGTCTTTTGTACAATCCGCGTTACCAATTATCTCAATAATCATAGCGTTTTCTTCCTCAAATTTTTTTAAGATTTGAAAAGTTTCTTGTTCCTCAGATATGATTATGGCATTAACAGGAGTCATGTCTTTTATTTGCGCTTTATTATCAATTCAAAAATTTAGTTCAAAAATTCAAATATGAATGTGTTGATTATTAATTATTTTACTCATGTCTAAAATGTTATACTTTCAGACATAAATTACAGAAACATTTAGCAATACTTTTACGATTAGGTTATTTGATTTATTGAGAAGTAATAAATGGACAAATAAAAGTATAAGTGTTTAAAATTGACCTTATCTTGTATTGATGCTGTTTTAACAACTGGTTTTATATAGACTAAATAATGATCTGTTACTTGTTTAGTCTTAGTTCTAGTTTAATTATACTATTTTATGAGATAGAAGTTTTAAAAGAAAACTATTAGTCTTTGATAGTTTTATTTTCTTTGCAAAATAAGATCATTAGGAAATATAGTTATAGGACAAAATACTTCATTTATGGGACTAATGTCTCTTTAACGAAAATTTGTGCATACTTTTTATTTATTAAACCAATAACAGCAAAAAAAGTAAGTTGTTATAAGTTGTAAGTAGGTTTGCCCAGACATGCACAAATCCAAATTTGTAATTCAATTTCAGAGAGTAATAACTAATACTATTGCTGTTATTTGCAACAACAGTTATATTTTTTAAATCAAAGTCAGATTAATAAAAGTTCTGAAGTTAAATTTGGAAAGCGTTGATTTGTTAGTTTTTCATTTTGCAAATAACGATGTACTACGATTCTGCCACAAAACTTAGATGTGTCAAATAATTTTAAAAACTGCCTTAACTTTTTGTGGTAAAATAAAAGCAGTTTCGGTCGCTAAAATTTGAGCAAAAAAAAGTCCTCGATGAGCTGTATATTGTTTTTATCAACTGTTTTCATAATCCAATTTAATATCTTATTTTGATATAATTTGATTATTTTTAGTTGTTTAATATTTCAAAATTACTGAGCTTATATTTAATATTGATAGATGTAGAGTATTATATAGTTTTTTATCCGTTATTTTCAATTTGAGAGCTTGATTTAATAATATTGGAACCTAGACTTCTTTAGTTTTTAATTTTAGTGAATTTTTGGTTGTTCGAACACATGCAGTGATTTTTACACAAAACAAAGATTATAGGGAATTAAAAAACTTATGGACCTGAAAGTTATTACGAGAAAAAAGTGCTAGGGGTATGCAGGGTGGAAAAACATGATGAGAACAGAATTTCATGGGCAGAACGAAAATTAAAAGAATAATTTTCTATTGCCCGGGAAGTTATCTGACTGTGTGGATCAGTTTATCCACATGTTGTGTGGTAAACTGGCAGCTGCGAATTCCTATCTAATAATAAGTTGATTCCAGATACGGGTCATAGATTTCCGCATCCCACTGGTTATCATTAAATAGATCTGTAAGCTCATCTTGAGATTCTAAATCAATAACATTTTCGTTTTCGCTACAGCTGTATGCTGCATCTAGAAATTCACAGTCAAAGTCTGGTTCATCATCAGATCTGCTGTATAAGTCTGTTAAAAGATTTTGTTTCTGCGTTTCTATTCGAAATGCCTCATCTGCGGAATTTGTGCCAGATTCAATATTAATTTTTTTAAATAATGGAATAACTGGACTTACTGCTGCTATTTTCATATTTGGACTAAAAGGTGGGTGTATAAATATATTTTTTCAAAAGTAGCTTGAACAGCAGCTTTTTAAGTTATAGAATTTTGATAGAGTTTTATATAATTTATAATTAATCAGAGGGCATTTTTAGCAACAGGCAGGCAATATAAGTCCAGCTTCTGGAAAGGATAAAAAGCTGTATGAAAACTATTAAGGAGCAGATAAAAGAATTAAATTTAAAAAGTAAAGGAAACAGTTGTTGATTTCTGTTTCCTTTATATTTCTTTTACTAGAGTCGTCCTACTCTGTCTGTTGAGAATCTGAAGCTGATTCAGCTTTTGAAATGCTTTGTGCAGCAGACTTCAAAACATCTTGATATTTGGCAATACCTATTCCAATTATAGGTATTGATAATTTTCCAATTACAGAGCCCGCCTGAGTATGTCCAGTTTTATTAAGATACGAAGATAAAAGCAGAGCTCCTACTGCCCCGCAGAGGATTAGTTCTCCTGGAACACTGCTGAGTTTATCTTCTATCATTTTTTGTATATCTTCCAGATTTTCCTGATTGAATATATTTTCCATAATCTTATTTTAATTCACTGATTTGTAATTATTCATTGTGATATTAAAATTACATGTTGCGCTGCTACTGTAGTTTATAAAATTTATAAGGAGGCTTATATAATTGACACTTGAATCTTTTGGATCGCTAAAGTATCCATTATATATGGAAGGGGATGAGGAAAGCCCTAAAGGGGTCAGAAATATTTTAAACTTTCTGTTTTATCGTATATTTTTATTGAATCTCTGAATGGGACTGATGATGTGGGCAGTGAGGCAGATATGACAAGTACTCGCCTCAGTTGCTGCAGGCTGCCGGCCATTGGTCAATATGTCTGAAATTGTTAATCACGTCATTTGCGATACTTATGTCTGCGCCTGTATTTCCATTTGTAAATGCTACCACTTTCATTCCTGCCCTTTTGGCTGCAAGCATTCCTGAATAGGAATCTTCAATGGCAGCACACTGCTCTGGTTCTACTTCCAGCTTACGGCATGTAGTTAAATACACACTAGGATCAGGTTTGCCATTTCGTTCTGAATCAGAGGAGGATACTGCATCAAAGTATTGTGCCAATTTTAATTTTTTGAGCACCACAGGTATAATTCTATAAGGTGAATTTGTAGCTAGCCCAATTTTATAACCTTGATTTTTAATAAGCTTCACAAAATTCTCTATACCCTCTATTTGGCAGTTTTCATTCTCAATGAGTTCAATTACACGAGAAATTACTAAATCTGCCACCTGCTGGTCACTTATATCTTCCCATGCACATTTACTGCGCCAGAACTCAGTAACTTCTTTTGTAGTCATTGTTTTAGTGATCAATGTTAGTTCCTCAGTTACCTGAACTCCTAGTGAAGAGAAAATTTCAAATTCTGCTTTCTGCCACAAAGGTTCCGAATCAACCAGCACTCCGTCCATATCAAAAATAACTGCCTTTGTTTTTAAATTTGCCGCATCCATATTCTATGTTTATTTTAAAGTCTGGACTTTGGAAGCAGACTACAGGTTATGTTTCAAAAATACTACTTTTCAAAGCTAAATCAAATACCAGCCCAGACGAAGTTACATTCCTTATAAGTCTTTCTTTCTTACAACCAAAGGAATACTATTTAGCGTTTTGATAAAGATATCATCAAGTAATTAATCGATAACTATACTACTAATTCCTTTTTCCAATGCCGTATCTTGTACTAGAGTTACGTGAAGTCCTTCTGCTCTAAATATGGTAAGATCAGTCATTCCTAAAGCTCCTAAAAAAGATTTTAGATAAGGTGCTACAAAATCATTGGCTTTGCCCTGTTCATCGGTATAAATACCACCTGAACTCATAGCAACATATATTTTTTTACCAGTTACTAAGCCTATAGGCAAACCTTCTTTGCTGTAACCAAATGTAATTCCACGGCGAGTGATATGGTCTATCCAAGCTTTAAGAGAACTGTGAATAGTGCGATTGATAAGTGGTGCTCCGATTACAATGATGTCTGCATCGAATAATTGTGCTACCAATTTGTCCGACAAATTAAGTCTCTGTTTTGTCTCTTCCGTTTGATGCTCTGTTGGCGTTAACATTGCTTGAAACGTTTCTGGAGTAAGATGGGGAATATTACTTTCTACCAAATCCAATTGCTCAACTGTACTATTAGCATATTTTTCTTGAATTTTTTCTACAATAGCATTCCCCAATTTTTTACTGTATGATTGTTCTCCCATTATGCTGGAATTAAGTTGTAATATTTTCTTTGAATTCATTTTTTTATCTTTTTTTAATTATTGATACAAAGGTAAATTCAATAAGTATTAAAAAGATAGTAGTTACCCAAAGGAAAGCGGTTACTTTTTAGAAAGTTGATATATTTACAATATGAAAACGAAAAATAAAAACGAGGAGATTTCGAAGGTAGAATGCGGGAGTAATTTGAAGAATGTAATAGATGCTTTGTATGTACTAAATGGCAAATGGAAATTACCAATTGTTTTGAGTTTGGTAAATGGCTCCAAGCGCTTTAATGAAATCTTGAAGGATGTTGATGGTATTTCTCCAAAAATATTAGCACAGGAACTAAAGCATTTAGAACAAAACGAATTGATATTGAGAAATGTATATGACACTACGCCTGTGAGCATTATTTATGAAGCATCTTCATACAGTGAAACTCTAAGAGACGTTTTAAGAACTTTAAGTGAATGGGGAGCTGGTCATAGAAAAAAGATTACTGGCAAATAGTAAACTAAATTATTTTTATTTCACTACGATATCCCTCTTTGGCTAACTAAACGAATGCAAGAATCGCTATATTACAATTCATTTTTTATTTTTTGTAAACTGTTTTAAGGTTGTAATATTGAAACCTTCCTGAAATACTGCATAAAATGGTTCGCAAATAGGTTCTTAAGGACCGTGATATTTTAGAACCTTTGAAAATTATTTGATTTTGGAGGTTTTTAGATTTTAATGAGTTTAGTACTAGGTCAAGACTTACGCGCCACGATTCTGCCGCAAAACTTTGCCTCATGAAATATCTTAAAAACCGCCTTAATTTTTTGTGTCAAAAATGGTATCCACTCCAAACCCTTGTTGCCATGATTCTGCCATACATATAAATTGTCATTATTTATGAGTTAAGTAAAAAACATTTTTAAAACCTTATTTCGTTTGAATTTTAAGGCCGTAATTTATGTATAAAAAATCTGTAATTGATTTTGCCTTTTTTTCACGCGTTTATTCTTGCTTGGTTCATAGAGGACTTCCTGAATTCCATTTTTTAGAACTACCACTTTATAAGGCTGCTTCATTTTCTCGGTAAGATGATAAATAGTTAATGCCTCGGCTAGATCTTCAAACCATGATGCTGTGCTGTAGAGTGAAACAAAAGGTGTTTTTTGAATTGCTTTATACACTTCTGGGGCATATGAAACTTCGATTGGTTTACCACTTCTAAAGAGTACAGTCTCGAGTAATGGATTGATTACGTTCTCCGAAGGCTCATTATATTTATCCCAAACATTTTGTGTAAAGTCTTTTGATCCTTCCCAAACATCTTTTTCATTCAGATGAGGAGTTAGATTTAGAACGCCATCCACGACATGTGTAGCTTCATGAAGTAAAACGTAGATAATGGCATCCAGATTACCAGCTTCAATCGTAACCTGATATTGACTGTCTGTTAATTTTTGATAGCAGGTGTTTTCTTTCCAGGTTGTCCACTCAGAAATAGTCTGGTTAAGAATTTCAGCACGGAAAGCTATATTATACATTTTTACCGAATCAGATGTTTCGACAGGTGATGTAAGGGCAGTATTGGGCATATTATCCATAAAACTGATACTGTGCAGATGCTTTTTTAGAATTTTTTGATGTAATGGAGGCAGTATAGCAAAGGCATTGTTTAACTTCTCTCTTTCAATATCGGTTAATTGATGTTCAACAGGATCCATGCCTGCATTGCGAAATTTTTTAAAAACACTTTCCGGTGCACGTTGATTGCGTTCAGCCAATGTGCTAATATTGGGATCTTTAACTTGCTGTGCATTAATACAGATTGCAGTTAAGAAAAGGTATAGAAAAGTATACACAAAATATTTACTTGTCATTATTTTATTTTTTTTCTGATTTTTAAAGACTTTCTTCTGAAGCCTGAATGCTGAGGTATTTATTCTTAAAGCCAAATGGGGTTTCATTAGTTTTTATGAAAAAAAGACGGCTAAAATAAGCTGGGTCTTCATATCCAAGATCGTATGCGATTTCTTTGGCACTTTTAGCAGTATGAACTAAAAGTCTTTTTGCTTCTAATATAATTCGGTTTTTGATAATTTCATTGGGTTGCGGCAGGTTCATCCGCTTAAATTTATGGGTCAGAGTCTTGGGTGCTATAGCAAGTATATCGGCATAGTCTGCTACACTATGTTTTTGTTTATAGTTTGCTTCAACCAATTGGGTGAAACGCCTGAAACATTCGAGATCATTGTGGTGTTGCCCCAATACACCGTCTAGGTGCTGCAGTTTCCAGAGTCGGGTTGACTTAATGAAGATTTGTTTCAGATAAGTACGGATCATTTCCTCTTGCGAGGAATCTTTCAAAATAAATTCATCTTGCATCTGAACAAATAAATAATCGATAAATGCGGAATCTGTCTGAGGTACAGTCGTCATGGGCATATTATGAATATTATTGAACAGCAGTCCATCGCAGGCAACTTCCTCGTCATGAATTTGAATGCAGTAAAAATCACTGTTGTAAAATATAAAGAAGCCTTCTTGCTTACCGATCTCTTCGATGCTGAGAACCTGATTGGGACTTATAAAAAAAAGAGAACTGCCTGAAGTATTATATACTTGAAAATCTACCTTGATCTTACAGTCTGCATCAAGGTAAAGCACTTTTATATACTCTTTGTAAGCTTCAGAATTGATCATTTCGAGGCTATCATTATCTACTTTAAGCATACCTATTTTTTTAAGGCTTATATCAAAAACGTGTTCTTTCATTATCAATTCTTTTAAAAGCCGGTCTTTAAAAGACCGGCGATGATACTTAATTAGCTTCTAATCTTTATTTTTTACAAAGCAATGAACTGCGGCAATAAATTATTTTTTTGTAAATTTTTCAAGTTCTGTATTGAATTTTTCCATTTCCTCAATAAATAGTGCGTGTCCACTGTTTTCAAACTTTACAATGTAAGAGTTTTTTAGACCTTTGTGCAATTGCTCTGCAAACACGAAGTCACACAGCTTATCTTTCGTGCCATGAAATATTGCTACAGGCACATTAATTTTTGATAAGGCAGGACGTAAATCAAGATCTCGCAAAGCTATTATAGATTGTGTTGTTGCATAGGGAGAGGCATCAGAATTGATACTTGCCAGCCATTGAGACATAGTTGGTGAGATTGCATTTTCCGACGCGCCAAAGGCTTTACCAAAATCTTCAATCAACTGCTGTCTGTTAGTTCTTGTTGTATGTATTAATCCTGCAGCTGCTTCATCGGTAGCACCATATGGAAAACCTTCACGTTGTTTCCACGAAGGCGCGGCAGCGGCAAAAAGGGCCAGTTTGCTCACATGTGCTCCATTGTATCTTGCCATATAATGTATGACAACTGCACCTCCCATAGAAAAACCGCCGAGAACTGCATTTTCGATCTTAAGTTTATCTAAAACTACCTTGATGTCATCTGAGAAAACATCAAAATCGTATTTACCATAGGGTCTGTCAGATTTTCCAAATCCTCTCATTGATATTCCGATCACCCTAAAACCTTTTTGAACGAAATATTGATATTGATATTCATACATTGCATCATTTAACGGCCATCCGTGTATTAATACAATAGGCTGTCCTTCCCCAAGGTCGGTTACATGAAGTTTTACATTTGGTTCAACTTCAATAAATTCTAATCGTCCGGCTGATGCTGGAACTCGTTTTGATTGAGCCAATAACGGCTGGCTTAAAGTAAAGATACATAAAAGGCTTAATGTTGAAATAAGTGTTTTCATTTTGTTTATTTTTAATTAGTTACTATTTGTTTTGAATTATTTACAATACAAAGATGCGTAAAACACTAAGGCCTGAAAATGGACATTTGGAAGAGTCCATTGTACATTTTTCCCTATATCAAAAACGTCGCTTTAGGACCCAAAAAACAACTCTATTTAATCTATAACTTTATTTAAATCAACGAAGTAAAATCCTGACATAACCTTTATAAGCAAGTACGGAATTACGATCGATATAGAGAAATAAAAGTACTTATCGGATTAAAATCCCAGACAGTACAAAAACACTTAGAAATTAAGAGCTAGATTGTTAACACATGGATTTTGCAGTAATTAAGCTTTAAGCTTATTACCTTAACCTTTTGAAGACTTCTCGATATCATTGAGTAGATGTGATAGTACAACTGCGTCGTCAAAAGTTGGTGCTGTTTTCGTTTTATTTTTTATATCAGCAGCAACTCTTTTGTAAAGCAGCACCACATTTCTAATTACCGGATTATCAGGCAAACCCTCATACATTTCATTTGGAATTGGCAGGTTTTGTAATTTCGTATCTTTCCCTTGGGCTCCTTGAATTTCTAAAGGGACAAGCTGACCATGTCCAAGCGGCCCTGTTACCTGTATATCTCCTTGCGTTCCATTAATCTCCCACAAAAGGTTAGTGCCTCTTGAAACGCCGCCGCGGTAATGAATAGAAATTGCGGCTCCATTTTTCAATTGGCCTATTACCATAATCTGGTCTTCAGAGGTCTTAGGTTTTATTTCACCAATATCAGTAAGTTTTACTGTTGTGTAATTGTTTATCATTTTTGCTGTCAAAGTATCAAAACCACCCAAAACTTTAGTTAAACCTGCCAATGTATGCCCCAAGGGGATGGTCAACATTGTAGCGCCGTTTGTTTTATCGTATAGATAATAGTTAGCCGAAATTGCTTCATCTGACCAAGGACCTCCCGAGCCTAGGAGTGTAGTGGATAAAACCTTCCCTACATAGCCATCTTTAATAAGGTGCTCCAGATAAGTCAATTCTGGTGATACAACCATTTGCGTCCCTACTGCTGCAACTACATTTTTCCGTGCCGCAATCGCTGCTAATTGCTCCGTTTCAGTAAGTCCGTTACCCAAGGGGTGTTCGCAGTACACATGTTTGCCTGCTTCAAGCGCAGCCTTTACAAGATCATAATGGTAAGGGACTTTTACAGTAATAACAACCAGTTCTATTTCGGCTGATGCTATTAAGGCATCTGGGTTTTCATAAGCGATTGGTATTTCTAGTTTATCCGCAGCTATTAAAGCGCTTTCATGAGTAGAATTGGCTACTCCGATAACCTCAAAGGTATCAGACAGATACCTTAATGCAGGAAGGTGTGACTTTGATGCCCACTGGCTGTCGGGGTTAAGCCCTATTATACCAACTTTTATTTTTTCTGTTTTCATTTATTTCTATTATATTGATTGTAAAATTAATAAGAACACTATAATTTTGTAGTGTACACAACCTATTGTATGTACATACAATTTTGTAAGTAATGACAAATAGAAAAGAAAATACCACAAATAACATCAATCGAAATTTTCTTTCAGATTGTAATCTTACCTACGCCGTACAACTAATGGGCGGAAGGTGGAAACTGCCAATTTTAATACGGTTAAGTAACGGTAAAAAACGTTTTGGAGAGCTTAAAAGGATAATCCCGAACATTACCGAAAGGATGCTGACATTACAGCTTCGCGAGCTGGAACGTGATGGATTGGTAATACGGACCGTGTATCATGAAGTGCCTCCGCGGGTTGAATATGAACTTACTCCTGTAAGCAGTGCTCTCATTCCTATCTGCCTGCAATTGGATGAGTGGGGGGCAAAGCACAAAGATGTTCATTTAGGAATTTCGTCAACATTAATTCCTTAACCATAAACATGTTGCAAATAGAGAAAGATAAGGTGAATGTAAAATCCAACAAGATCTAGACTGACAAGATTTAGGTTCGAAACTTTATAAAAACAATTAGGAGAATTAAATAGGTCAATTATTCAATTGTATGTAATTCTCCTAATAGAATAATCATAATTTAAGGTCTGCTTTTGCAACTTTAATTAATTTCCAACGATTCTATAAGTTTTCCTTTAAACGTTAAATTATAGGTAAGAATAATGGGACTCCCTGGAAAAGTTCCGGATACTTCTGCTTTTAAATTTCCCTTTTCAGCATCTCCTTCAAATTCAAGCGGTTTCATTGCCGTATTGTATTCCTTTGAGCTTTTTTCTATCCAGTTTTTTATTTCTGTTTTGCTGGTATAATTTTTTCCCTCGTCAAATACGATTGCAGTTTCTGAAAAGCAATCGGCAAAAGCCGAACTGTCAAAATTGTTTTGCGCTTTTACTAAGTCTTGTATTACTTCTGGTAAGTTCATAATGTATCTATTTTATGGTTACTAATGCTTATTTATTTTATTACTTACTATTTTTATTAGACATATAGACCTCTTCTTTCAAGGTAACTATTACATATATTAAAAATCAGATCGTTGGAATTGTTCCACCATCGATTACATATTCTGTTCCTGTCAGGTAACCTGCTCTGGGTGACACCAAAAATCCAACGAGTTCAGCGACTTCTTCCGGTTTGGCTGGTCTTCCGTAAGGGATACCTCCCAAAGCTGCCATTACACCTTTTTCAGCCTCTTCTATAGATATATTACTGCTTTCAGAAATGCGCTCCATCATGCGTATTGATGCTTCGGTCATAATCCATCCTGGAGAAACGGTCAATACACGTACACCTTTTGGAGATACTTCTTTCGATAATCCTTTGCTGTAATTAATAAGTCCGGCCTTTGCGGCAGCATACGGCAGCGTGGAATCATACAAAGGAAGTTTTCCCTGAATAGATGCTATGTGGATTATTACCCCGCTTTTACCTTCAAGCATTTTTGGAAGAACTGCCTTATCCAGACGAACTGGTGCCAGTAAGTTGGCTTGTATTGTTTCTTCCCAATCTGTATTGGTTAATGCAGCAAATCCTCCGCCAGGAGTTTCAGAACCTCCCAGATTGTTTACAAGGATATCTAACTTACCGAATCTCTCCAATACTTCAGAAGCAACTTTGGCAGCAGCTTCTGGTTTGCTTAAATCTGCAGGAATGAAATGCAGCTCTTTATCTGGTGTTTCAGGTTGGTTTCTTGCGCTGATAATTACCGTAGCACCGGCATTTTTCAAACGTTCGGCTATCGCTCTGCCAGCTCCTTTTGTACCTCCTGTCACCAGTGCAATTTTGCCTGATAACTCGTTTTGATAATCTACTATTTGTTTCATAATGATTTCTTTTGTACAAATTTCAGAAGTATGCAACTTTCTCACAAGTACGGAATTACGATTCAGATAGGGATAAATTTTTCCCCTATTGTATAAATCGTAACATACTAGTACTTTTACAATATGTATGAAAGAAAAACAATACCCAACTTAAACTGCGGACTTGACCTGATAGGGGAAGTATTATATGGTAAATGGAAGATACGTTTGCTTTGGTTTATTAACGAAGGCCATAAGCGACCAAGTGAATTGCAGCGTAAAATACCAGATGCTTCACGCAGGGTCCTGAACATCCAGTTGAACGAATTGGAAGAACATGAGCTCGTTGTTAGGAAAATATATCCTGTAGTGCCGCCAAAAGTAGAATACAGTCTCACTAAATTTGGCGAGAGCTTAATTCCAGTTATAGGTGCTTTAGGCCAATGGGGTGATCAGAATCAAGAGAGACTGAAATCTTTGATCATTAAAAAATTTCCCGGAGCAGCCGATACGGAATAAAATTAAGAATCTCTAAATTAATTTTGTTCTGCTAAAATTTATACTCTTTTATTCGTTTTTTTGATTTCCAATTCCTCTACAAATTTCCGTTTCTCTTTTCCTATACTTCTATTAATACATAAATTTTCTGTGCTGTCTATTTGTATAGTTATTACATACGACAGCATTTGCAATTCCTCTATCATTATAAATAATTACAAATATCCCGAGCTGGTAGTTTTGACAATTCCTAATGCTCTGCACTTTACTTATGATGCCTGATTTTGTCTTCTGTCACACCAAATCTAATTAAGGGAAAAATCTACAATAATAACTGCACTATATCCATTTTTAGAGAATCGGTCTTTACTGAATTTTGCTGCGGAGAATGAAAACGGTCATGTTGATTATTATTAATCACACGAGATATAGAATCATTCTCAAAGAATCAGTAAAAATTTAAAACTATTAGAAATGACAAAACATGAAAACCGCACATTGGGTGCATTTGAAAAAACGTTCTGGCTGTTGGATCAGATTGATTCTAAGGACTTTGCTTTGGCAGCAGAAGTAGAAGGAAGAGAATCGGCTGATGCATGGAGACTGGCCGTTGATCAGGTTCAGAAGAGACATCCCAACCTTTCAGCAAGAATTAGAATGGATGAATTTAAAAGACCTTTTATCGAACATGTTGACTCCCTAGTCATTCCACTGAAGGTCATAGAAATCGATAACAGTTTTAAATGGGAGGAAATAGTCGAAAAGGAATTAGCAACACGATTTAATACTGAAGAGGGCCCTCTTTTTAGAGTGATTGTATTACAAAAACCTGAAGATACTGTATTGATTTTAGCAGCCAATCATACATTAGCCGATGGATCTTCACTTATGTATTTATTCAGGGATTTACTGGAGGCAGTTACAGGCCAGATTCCGCTGGTATTAGCACCGCAAAAATCTAACGATGAAACACTTGGACTTCCTGAGGATACTGCTGTTGAAGATAACGAAACTTCAATATATATATTTAAAAAACCTGATGCTGTTTCTCCTAAAGTTGAAAGTATTAAGTTTTCAAGCGAGCATACATCACAGCTTATAGAAAGATCAAGACTGGAGCAAACAACGGTGCATGGTGCAATTTGCGCTGCTGTGGTTATTGCAGGAAGAAAACTTCGCCAAGAGTGGGATGACAAAAAAATTGAATTAATTTCTCCTATCTGCACACGAAAAGCGCTTCAATTAGATGATAACTGTGGATTGAATATTACGACTCATCCCGTTTATTTTGAGCCAAAAGAAAAGCAATCTTTTTGGGATATAGCCAGATTGGCTAAATCAGGCCTCAATGGAACAGAAACAAAAGAACATGTAGAGAATTATCTTGGTTTTTTCAGAACGCTGACTTTCAACAGTGCAGATATCCAAAAAATGGTAGATATATTAAAAGAAGCATTCAATCACCAAATAATGGTTACTAATCTGGTAAAGGTGAAATATAAAACAGATTTTGGAAAGCTCAAACTTAAATCTGTATATGGTCCAATGGTTCGTTCAGGAAAGGGCTTGGAGCAGACTATTGGGGCGATCAGTACCAACGGCAATCTTTGTCTCACAAATACCAGCGACACACCTATTGCAGGTTTATTAGAAGAAATGCAGATGCTTATGGCGGAAGCCTGCAAATAGTATTCGGACAATCTAAGATAATTTAATTTTAAAGAAACACCATATGATGCATAGATGTATTGTATGGTGTTATTTATATAGACATACCTGATATCAATTTTGATGTTTTTAAAGAATTAGTACATTGATAAAAATAATTACGAATTGAAAATTTATTAAAATTACCAAAAACATAAGAGAAGTTTAATCTTTGAGAGTTAGTTTTAAAATTAACCTATTGCATTCGTTTTTTAATTAATTCCTCATCAGGAGAAAAAAAACTCTAAAAGTTTAGAACCTAAACTTGTTAGATCTTTGTTTTTTTGGATTTCTAGTTTTTAAAAGAGGGTGTGCCACGATTCTGCCACAAATCTCTGATTGCTTAAATGGAACTGTATTTACGCTGGTTAGATAGGTACGAAAAGCAGGATGGCGAAAATAAGCCAATTGGTTTAATAATATTTGCAGAAAGCAGCGGGAGCAAATTGAATTACTTGAAATAAGAATGTAAGCTTTGTAAAATTGATCATTTTGAATAAGAAAGGCAGGTATATATACATTATTTTGCCTTGACTAATTTTATATATTTACACCTGAGTTTTCTGCTGTTTTTTCTTTCTTAATAATTAAAAACTGTTAAAGAATCAGATAAAATAGATTCGACAATTAATTTTGAAGCTGCTTCACAGAAATCCAAACCAGAATAGTCTGGATTAAATCCTCCGATATAAGGTACTGCCATAATGTAAATATTTTCATTGTATGCGCCATACTGATCAATAATTTGAAAATTATCGTTCATCGCAATACCCGATACATTTAAAAAGTAATTTCCCTGCGAATCTTTCTCGACAGAACTTCCTGTTTCTAGTGCTTTAGCTGCTGTCTCGTGAGATTTAAATTTTAATCTGGCGGGACTTATCAATTTTTGCGAAAGCAGACTTTTAAATGGAAAATCTTCGTACGATAAATGAGGCTGGCCAATGCAGTCGATAAAAGTATTGTAGTAAACAGCTTGTAAATTTTCATTTTCGTCATTGTACTTGTAAAGTATGCCTCCGCCATTTTGAGGTTCTACAGAACTATTATGATTTACTGCAGCAATATCCAGAACCCCTGCATGGTGTAAAGAAAGTAATTCACTGCAGGATTTCTGCGGTACAAATGCAATTACAATAGAAATCAAAGGCATAAGTACTTTTTGTAATCGCTGCATATCTTCTGCCGAAAGATACTTTGCAGGATGGTTCATAGCAAAACTTAATACCGCCAGCATTTCTTTCCAATATACTGACTCCTGTCTTTTTATTGATTTTTCAGCCTGTATATATTCTGCCTTTAAAAGCTGGAACGGATCCAGACGTTCCCTGAGTTCCATCATTTCTTCAACAAATTCCTCTATTGACAGCTCTTTAATACGATCATAAAAGTCAGGATCTTTTTCTCGGAAAATTTCTTTAAAATTATTTTTAAAAATAAAATCAAGCGATAAAAAGCCGTCGTTATATTTTCGATGTTCGTCTATCTCTTCTCTGGTCAGCAATGAATCATTGGACAAATGAGAATCTTGTAAATGAAAACGCACCGCAGGAAGCATGCCGCTTCGGGAATGAATAACCATTTTAAAATCTGGACTCTCTGCTGCTTTTTCAAAACGAATAGTTCCATCAGCCTCTTTAATAAATTTTCCGTTACTGCGGGCTAAAGTCCTAATGGCATCAATTGCAGTAAGAGAAGATCCTCTTATTGCTATGGCATGATTCAAATGCACTGCCAATTTTGCGGGAGGATATGGCGAGTCAAAATAACCTTTTACTTTTCCCTCATATCGTATGGGCCAATGATGACCGGTACAAATTACCGCATAATCAAAAACTGCTTTATCATCTGTAGTTTCTATGGTGACATTATTGTACTCTTTATTGTAAATAATGTCCAGAACATTAGTCTGATAATGTATAGTGGTAAGAATTCCTTTTACAGAAGCGATTTGCTGCAGAAGCTCGAATTGTGAAGAAAGATAATATCCAAATAAAATTCGCGGTAGTACTTTGTATTCATTAAACTTATTGGGATTTATATCGAATTTATCCAATAATTCGGCAGGAGCAGTCTGCAGCCACTCTTCGATCGAATTGACAATTTCAGGAATTTCATTATCTGAAACATTGGTAACATGTTCTTCATTGGCGCCTTCGGTGCTGTACGGCATACCTGCTCCAAGCATGCTTTTTCTTTCAAAAATGGTAACCTCCAGATCAGTACTTCCAGATTCAACTAATCTTTTATAAAGAAAAAGGCCGCTTGGACCGCCTCCCAGAATTGCAATCTTCTTTTTAGATTTATTTTTCGGCATGTTTAAATTTTTAAACAAATATAATCTGCTTTAATATAGAAGTTTTACAGAATTAGCAACCAGTTGTTTTAAAATTCAGCTCTCAAAATCAGCTGATTATTTATTTCACAATCTAAATCATCCAGCCGACTTGATGCCTTCTGAGATGGTTTCCTCTTATTATAAATGAGAAGAGACCTGGGTCTGTGTAGATTAAATTTTTCATTATAAACATTATTAGGAATAAATCAAGATCTTAACTATTAAATGAGTGTTTAATGTTGTTGAGAATCTATCATTTCTTTGATTAGGTCATGAAAAGCTTAGGCTGGTGAAGGAATAATTGGCTGGACAGGAAAGCCTTATTAACTATGTTTTGCAGAAAAAGAGGTTCCTTAATGAATTATTAAACACTAGTAAATATTAGGTTTTATATGCTGATTTAAGAGTCGGCACATAAAAAAAAGTATACGTCGATTTTTTATCAATTTCCTTAGACAAATATTAGGTTAATTTCTGTGACCGAAGATCAGAAAGACAATCTTTTTCATAAAATCCAGAATAATTTTGATAGTTAATAATATTAGAATCTAAATTGGGCAAGAGTTAGTTTTGCCATAGAAATTTTGAGCAGTTTTAAAAAATCTGAATAGCAGTATATAATAAAAAAGCCTGTAAATCGTAAGATTTGCAGGCTTTACCACGTTTGTTATGGGTTTTTGAAAAGATTAAAAAACTTTCGTTTTGGCTTCTTTTACCCTTTTGGTGGGGAGAGCAGGATTCGAACTATATGAGTTCAAGTCCCGTCTTTGCTACGTTTTTATAAATGTCTTATACCTCAATGCACCGATTCTGCACCCAAATTGTATATTATTTATTCAATATTTACTTGTATAAGTAATAGGAAACCAACGAATTAATAATGAGTAATATTATTCTTTTTTTTGTGATACAAATATATTTAAAATACTGTAACCTCTATTGATTTATTTGCACTTTTAATTATACAAAATTTGAGGGTTAAGCGTTTAGTCGCAAAAAAAAAAGGTATCAACTCCAGTTTCAGATTTTCAACAATCTGCTATTTAAAATATTGTATTTTTCTCTCCATTTTAGCTGTTACTTCATTTTTATTCCCTTCTAAATACATCTTACATTTAATCCAGTTTTTATGATTATCGTATTCATATTCATAATATCTGTTTGCTGGCTGATTTATTTCATCTTCACTAATAAAATTGACTTCCACTAAATCGTTATTTTCATTATAGTTGAAAACCATGTCATCACTTGGGTAGGGATAAGTTTGTTGACCTGTAATATGTATTTTTTGAATATAGGTATTGGTAGAGTCGTAAGTATAAATTGCAGTAAGGAATATTCCTAAATAGTTACTCCAAGTTGCCTTGGCGATTTTGCTTTTGTCATCGTAATAACATTTAAATTTAGTGTCACAAGCATAATGAAATTTATTGTCTGAATTAGTGTCGCGATACGGGCTTGTGTTCTTTGAATCAAAATTACATTCTGTTAGGTTTCCTTTCGAATCGTATTTAAATGTCTTTACTACCAGTAGTTCGTTTTCAGAAGGTGATTTAAATACTTTTTGTTCAGGTTTAGGTTTATAATAAATCTTTTCTTCAATAATTTTATTTCCTTCAGTTTTATATTGATATTGAAACTGCCTTAGATCTCTATATCGATCTTGATATTGATTTAGTGCTATATTTGCGCTGTCTAGTTTGGCTATTTTATAATCTTGGTCAATTTTAAATCTATTTTCAATAGCAAAATTTGTCTGGATTTGTAAATCCAAATCAATGGATAATGGTTTTGAAATGCTTTGGTAAGGCAAAAAATCTTTCTTTAAAATATAGTCTTTGTCATCATATTCATATTTATATAATTTTCCCACCGGACGATCTTCATAACCTTTGGTTCTAAGAGTAATTGCTTTTTGTATAGGAAGTCCTTCTTTGTTAAATTCATAAGAATCATCATTAGCAATATCGTTTTCAAATAAAACACGGTATTTTACTAGTGGTGTAATGTTTTGTTTGTAAAAGGAATAAAATGTATTTACGGTCTTCACAGGGCCGTTTAAATTTAACGATCTGTTTACTTTTAATTTGTTTTCCTGAGCAGTGCAAAGGCTACAGTATATCAATGCAAAAACTGCAATAACTTTTTTAACATCCAATTTAATTCCCATAATATGAAATTTTTCTTTTTATACTTTTAATCACCTCGTCCTGCATGGAATTGTATCTAAGTTTACATTTTATCCAGTTGTTATGACTATCATACTCATACTCGTAAAAGACTTTTTCTTGTTTTTGCAAATTATCATTTATATACTCACACGCTATGATATCCGCATTTTTGTTATAATAAAATTTAGCTTTTTTATATTTATGACCAAAACCAGCCTCGTAAAATATTTCAACCTCAGTAACGTAATTTTCGGTAGGATGATATTTGTATTTCAGTTCTATACGTGGCTCTTGAACTTCCTGAGATTCTGCAGCATACATTTCAGTTACTTTAATTAAGCGATTTTTAACATCATATTCATACATCCATTTTTCATGCGCCCCATCTTTCTCCGTAGTATAATTATTTTCCTTGTATGGTCCTTCATAAAATAAACGCTGCTGTACCAAATTGCCTTTTAGATCATAAATGTATTTTTTGGTTTGGTATAGCTTAGTTTCAATTATCTTATTAGAATCATCTTTGTCTACAAAATATTCTTTTTCATCAGTTATTTTACCGTTTTTGCCGAAATTATATTTATACGCAAAATCCGAGTCTGAATATTTAAAACAGTTAGACCTCTTAAATGTAATTTTATTCACATTTTGCATATTTAAATTAACCATTCCCGTCCAATCGGGTACTCGATACACCTTTTTATCCAATTCATATTTGAAATTATTTTGGAGGTATTTTTGGTCATATACTAATGAATCGTGAAAATGTCTTGATATCAAACCATATTTATTAAATTCATATGATTCGTATGAGTTTTGGCGTAATATTACTATATCTGTGATATCATCTATTTCATATGCTGTGAGATCTTCTTTGTAAAAGGTACGGCCATAAACGACTGATTTGACCGAATCATTTAAATTTAAACGATACAAATCTTTATTAATTCCATTTTGATTATTGGTTTTAAGCTGTGAAAAGCAGTTTAGCGAAAGGGAAAGAAATAGTAGTAGGATTTTTATTTTATGCATTTTAAGTAATATTTATATTCGACCTGACTTGGTTAACTTATTGATGTATTTGGACTTTAAAATAATATTAGACATTTATATGGACCGCTATACAAATCAACCTTTTTGGGTGCCTGACACTTTAGATAATTGTGCCAAATGTTCTTGAATTTTAGAGACAACAGTATTGCAATTTTTAATAGCCGACAAATAATATAGGATTCCAACCATACTGCTTGTGGCATCAACGGTAGTTTCTACTTTTTTTAAAGCATCTGTTTCGTTGCCAACAGCCGTTATTTTTGTATAGGTTTCAACTATATACGGTTGTGTTCTTCTCAATTCCAGTATTGCGCTATCAAGCTTAGTACCCATAACATTAAATGCCAATCCCATTTTAGTGTAAATCCTTTTGACTTCTTCAATATTATTTGCTTTAGCAGCAGCGTCAAGTTCGGTTGCTTTCTTTTGCAACGATTGAGAAAGCAATTCAGATTTTTTGACAAAAACATTTCCATGAGCTATCAAAGCTTCATATTTTTCCTTTGGATACACTTCGTTAAATGACGGTTCACTATTTACTTTAGTTTCCGATCCCAGATTTTCGGTAGTACTATTTTTGTTTTTTTGAAGTTCAACTGAAATATCACTGAATACATCAAGCAAATTTTTATCTGTGGAAGTACTTTGAGTTAAAGAAGTACTATTCGGATTAGCGTAATTATCGTCTATTATGGTTTGACAGACTTTTTCAATTGCAGCTAATGTCTCTAGTTTGGATTTAGTGGTTTGTGTAGTTTTATTTTTTTCAATTGTTCCATTTTGGCCATAATTCACAGTAATACAAAGGAATAGTATGTAGGTGAGTTCTTTTTTACCAACTAGTTTTAATCTCATAAGTATTTTAGTTATGGATAGATTTTTTTGGGTTTTCAATTCTATAAATATATACATTATTACACTGGTGTCCACTAAAAAAGAAAATAAGTTCTTCTAAATTATTGTACATCTGTATCTTAATAGTCATTTTTGAGCGTGACGATTTGAAATGATTATTATGTTCGTAAATCAATATTATGAATACGAAATAAATCAATTTCTGGCATCGGTTGAACAACAAGTAATATATAAGACAGTAGTATGTCAGTAATGTTTCGAACTTGAGCCTTCAAATTGTTTTAATACAGTATTATAAGTTCTTGTTAAATCTAAATGCATCGACTGTGCACCCAGTTTAACTCTATCATCATAAGAAAAGCTATTATTTAATTGCCTGCTGATTCTGAAACTCTTCGATCGTTAAGTTTTCGAGTGCAGAATGTCTTCTGCAAAAAAGGTATCAACTCCCATTTAGGGTTTACATCCTTATTTTTAGCACTTCAGATAAATACTGCCTAAGCTTTTAGTCGCAAAAAAGGTATCAACTCCATGAACCTCTGTGCACCGATTCTGCACCAAATTCAATTTTTACTATTTCAATATTAACTCATACACAAAACTTAAAATAATAACGATTTACGAGGTAGTAGTATTATTCTTTTTTTTTATTATAAATATATCAAAAATATTTAATATTTAGGTTTAAGAGATTGAAGCATTATTCTGTAGTAGTAAAAAAGGCGGTTCCAAGTAATCTCTAAGCATTTCACCGCTACACTACATATTCTAGTTGCTTCCCAATAATTCAAGTACTTCCACTATCAAAGTCTATAACAGTCGTTCATTCTTAAGGTTAAAATCTGGCAAAGTAATTATCTTAACAATGTTGTCGAAATGGACCATTGTTTTATCAAGTGGCGCATACAAAACGGATTAGGTTTTAAAGTTTTGAATCTGCTTAGAAAGAATCAGATGTTTATACCAAGGATATCTACGTTTAAATCATTCTGTAAATTGAAGGGCTAACTTTTAAATTACTTAAATTGTTATGTTCGATTCTGATAGATGCGACAGAACATTTGAAGTCATTAATACAGAATGAATAAAAAAAGGTAATCACAATACAAATTCTTTAAAATTCCAGCAAGACTATATAGGCATGATTTATACGTTAATCCGTTAATTCTTCCCTTAATTCAAATAAAATGACCGTTTACTACTTTAGATTTTTTTTAATATCATTTTGAGTTTAATTTTATGATCAGCTACTTGATGATCACGGTCTGTTAATGAAAATTGGCTTCTTCATATGATGTTATCAATAATAAATTAAACAAAATTCATGTCGCTTGTGAGATTGTCTGAAAAGGTATTTATAGTATTACTTTATGATTTTTTCTTTGTTGCGATAAATATTTTCCTATGATTTTAAGATTATTAATCCTTCTATTATATGCCCCGTTCATCGTAGGACAAAATTATACTTTAAAAACTATTCCCGTTCGTAATGAACTCAATACAGATTTATTAACAAGCGATCCCTTTATTGACAAAGACGGTTTTGTATGGTATGCAGTCAACACAGAGGGAATATTTTATAAATATGATGGACGAAATCAGATAAAATATAGTATTTTCATAAAAAACAGAAGAAGGATTACTGTTTCAACGGCTAGCATCTATAATTGGATTCAAGACCAGAACGGAAATATATGGGCCATTTCAATAGAAGGGGCATATATCATAAATCCTGAGACATTTCATGTAAAGTATGTAAAATGGAAATCTTATAAATTTGGTTTGAGAGATTTTCGTGATTTGGCCTCGATTTTAGACCACAATGGCAGCATATGGATAAGCCTGGGTGATGAATATTTATTGCAATTCGATAAGAATTATAATCAAAAGACATTTGACTTCGCAAAGTCACTAAAAAGAGTAGATCCTGATTCTTTTAATGCTGATCATACTCCAAAAAATGTTAATCTCAAAATATTGAAAGAATTAAAAGATGGAAGAATTTTAATAAAATCATATCAAAATCTCTACACCTTTGACAGCAGAGGCATGCATTATATCGATCATATAAATTACGACGGCAATAAGACTCATTTTGTCGAAAATGGCTCAATTTTCCCAAGGGATAAAAGCGGAGCATATTATTTTACTGGTAGAAAGTTTAATTATAAGTACTTAAAGCAGATAGGAATGCATATGTTTGAGTACCCCTATGAGAACTTTTTATATGTGAAATCAAAGTTTTTTACAGTTGATAAAAACAGACTTTTTATCGGCTCAATCAATAGAAGTACTCATCCTCTTAAACTTACCGACACTCTAGACCTCAAAAACAATATAACCAACGACCATCTGCTTGCGGGAAAAAATAATATTGTGTGGTTTTCTACAAATGATAATATTTTTATGTTAAAAACCAATGATGGAAGATTTAAAAAATATATTCAAAATGAAAATTTTAAAATCAGCACCCGTGGCATTGTATCGGATAAATATGGTAACACTTATATAGGTTCATACAAAGGGCTTTTTAAATTGAATACCTATAGAAATACGCTGTCGAAAATTATTGATGTGAGGTACCGTTTTAATTATTATAATTCTTTGTTAATTGAACACGACTCACTATTATGGGCAATTGGAGAAGAAAATTTTGTGAAATCAATTGGATTGCACAGCGGTAAAGTAAAAACCGCACGATATGAGGGAAGGGCAAAATTTAGATCTATTTTTATAAAAGAGAAATCTGCCGATTCTTTGTGGGTAGGTTCAGAAAATGGATTGTTTGTGTTTATTAAAAGTAGTGCAAGGCTCGAAAGATATAAAATTAAAGGATTTAAAGATAATTTTACAATATACGACATTTTAAAAGACAGTAGGGGGATTTTGTGGATTGCCACAAGTAGAGGTCTGTTTTTTAAGACAAAACAAAAGTTTTTTCTAAATTATTATAAAGATGGCTTCATTTTTAAAGACAAAACTATAATGGTCATTCATGAAGATGAGGATAAAAATATTTGGATTGGCACCAACAACTCAGGTGCAATTCTGCTGAATTTCAAAACAAGTGCCATGGAGATCTATGATCAGAGCAGAGGGCTTTCAAATAATACTGTATGCGGGATATTAGAAAGCGATGGTCAAATGTGGTTTTCAACTTTTTATGGCCTGTCTGTCCTAAATAAAAGTGCAAAAAAGTTTAATAACTTTTATATGCGCGATGGAATTTCGGACAATGAGTTTAATATGAGGTCGTTTCATAAAAAAGACAGTTACACATTCTATTTCGGAGGTTTAAACGGTATAACTGAATTAAACCCTAAAAATTTCAATTTTCAAAAAAAACAATATAAAGTTTACCTTTCAAAAAAGGAATATTATTCGAAATTAAAAGGTAAAAATATAACAGATTATGGACACAGTTTTGAAACAATTGAACTGCCTTATGACAAAAATTACTTTTCGGCCGAGTTCTCCACAAATGACATGTATGATCATGAGAAAAGCGTTTACTATTATAAGATTGATGGGTTAACAGATGGTTGGCTGAATGCCGGCACTTCAGGTCTTGTAAGATTGTATAATTTACCAGCAGGCAATTATTTGCTGGAAGTGAAAGGAAAAGATTTTGAAGGTTCTGAAACGATTAACAAAATAAGAATTAGAATAAATGTTGAGCAAATATTTTTTAAAAGCCCTTATTTTATATGTTTTGTAGCTGTTTTGGGAGTTTTAATAATAATTTTTGAGTTTAAAAGAAAAACCAAAAAGCAAAGGAGAAAGTATGAAAGGGAAAAAGAAATAACTGCCTTAAAATCAAATGCCTTAAAGGCGCAGATGAATCCACATTTTGTATTTAATATTCTAAATAATATGCAAAGTATAATGATACTTAAGGGGGAAGCGGAAGCCAACAAGTATTTTGGTGCGTTTTCTAGGCTTCTGCGCCTTACACTGGATATGTCCAAGCAGGAAATCGTTTCTTTGGAAGATGAACTCCAGTATATCAACTATTATTTAATTCTAAATAATCTTCAGCTGAATAATAAACTGCAGTTTTCAATAAAATATGATGAAATCGAGAACGTAAAAAGTGTTTTCATACCAGGCATGCTAATACAGCCCTTTGTCGAAAATGCTATTGTTCATGGCCTGTCTCCTAAAGAAGAAGGGGATAAGATTTTGGAAATTAGATGTTTATTAAAGGATGGATATCTTTTTGTAATTATTAAAGACAATGGTATTGGAAGAGAAGCAGCATCGCGGTTAGTCAAAAACAGGGAATATGCGCATAAATCTTGGTCAACTGCAATTGTTAAAGAAAGAATAGACATTATAAATGCCTCTTCCAAATTACAGTATATTTCATTCAATATTGAAGATCGTAAATTAGGTAGTATAGCATTAGGAACAACAGTTACAATGAGGTTTAAAATAAATTAATGAATTCTTATTGTAAATCTGAGTTTTAAAACTAACCTTTAAATCTGCATATGAATTATGATTATATACAAGGCACTTGTTGTTGATGACGAAGTAAATAATATTTTACTGATTAAACATTTTATAAATAAATATTGTCAAAATATTCAAATAGTTGGCGAAGCTGCCACAGCCGGTAGTGCAATTTCCCTTATAAATGAACTTGAACCTGATATTCTTTTGTTGGATATTTGGCTTCACGGTAAAGATATCTTTGACATGTTAGACCTTATAAAAATTCCCAGAGCGCAAGTTTTATTTGTCACTTCGCATGAAGAATACGCAGTAAATGCAAGCAGATATGTGGAAATTGATTATATTTTAAAACCTATAATAATTGAAGAATTGATTCATTCGGTCAGCAAGTCAATATTAAAAATTGAGAAACAGCAATACTTTGATTTTAGGAAGGGGTCGGAAATAGCGAGAATTAAAAAAAGAAGCATTTAAAGCAATTGGAGATACATAAAAAATTTGATTTTAATTCTATTCCATAAGTTCGTTGAAAGATAGTACGCCTTCTTTCGATGCGCACCAGGTTTTATTCCTTATTCTATATTATTAAATGCTATTCTTTATGCCCGGACTAAAAAGAATAGTCTTTCATTTAACTATTTAATGCATTTTTTTAAGAGATAATTTATTTTTAAAGTGAATTTTAGTTTATGTTTGTTTTTTTGTTAAATTAATAATGCTAAAAAAGGTGCTTAACATGGTAAAACATGTGGCAAATATTTGATTGTCAAGTTTTAACTGAATCGATTAATTAAACTTATAGTAAAGAGAGAAGTTTGCTTCTGCAAAATATAAAGCTTAAATTCCCACTTAATACAATGAAAAGATTATGAATAAATACAAAGCAATTTTGGTCGATGATGAGCTAAATAATATTCTGCTTCTTAAGCATCTAATAAATAAGTACTGTATCAATATAGATGTTATAGCCGAAGCACTAACCATAAACAATGCGATTAAAGTTATCAATGAAATGAAACCAGATATTCTTTTTTTGGATATAAGGCTTAACGGAAGGGAGGTTTTTGAAATGCTCGATGAAATAACGCTTTCAAGGGCGCAAGTAATATTTGTCACCTCGCATGATGAATATGCTTTAAAAGCAATAAAATATAACGCCATCGACTATATTTTGAAACCGGTCATAATAGAAGAATTGATATTGTCAATTAATAAGGCTTTAACAAAGATTGAGCGTGAAAACTATTTTGATTTTAGCAGCATGAGGAACGGTAAGATAGAAAAAGATCTTGCAAACAACAGAGATTATATTGCTGTAGCTTCAATGGATAAAATTGAATTAATAAAAACTTCAGATATACTTTATTTGGGATCCGACAGTAAATATGCGACTTTTTATATGGTTAATGGAAAAGAGTATGTTTCTAATAAAAATTTAATTTTCTATGAAAATCTTCTTGATGAGACTGTTTTCTTTCGTATTCATAAATCATATATTATTAATATAAAATATACAGTGAGGATTATTAAAAGAGACGGCAGCTACTGCGAATTAGTAAATGGATTGTTTCTTCCGATTTCAAAACGCAAGCAAGAACTTTTTAACAGGTTTCTAAAAATAAAGAACTAGTCCTCAACGATACGATAAACACGCTCTCTCCGGTAATTTTTTACTATATTATCTGTCGATTCGATATACTAAAGTGATAAAGAGTCATAGTCTTTGCTATATTAAAAGCTGGCTATGGCTCTTTATTGTATTTGCAACATATTCAGTACATTACTATTTTTCGATTATCTGAAATTAAGCCCGATAATCTGAGATTAGTCCCGTTAACTACTTTTTGTTAGCATAAAGCCGCTTTTATAGCAACCTTTACTAAATATTATAACTTATTGCGGTATTATTTCATGGCTTTTTTAGAAATATTTTAGGCAGCTTCTAGAAAAAGTGTCCTCAGTAGAATTTAGGCCAATGGCTTATTATTTGAATTATACGGCTACGCCAAATATCGTTATTTGCGGGTTTTAAATTTTTTTAATAAAAAATATTATGAGAGAGATGTTTAAAGAAAAGATTTTGGTTCATGATTCATCGAATGGATTTTTAAGATTCATTAGAAATCATTACTGCAATAAGTTTACAGTTGAGGTTAATAAAAATAAGAAAGAATTTTCTTTAAGAAATGTTAAGGAATATTCTTTCGGATTCATAAACATAAATGATTATAATGATTTGATCTATGTTAAATTTATTGAATCTAAAGTGAAGTTTCTATTGATCGTTTCGACTAAAAGTGAATTCAATCAATTGAAGTTTGACGCCGATAGAGTGCTTTTCTTGGATAGTTTTTCATTAAAATCGGAAATTTTAAAACAGATTGATTTTGGTATAAATTCACTAGCGTAGAAGATCACATAATCAAGCCTTAGATGAGGTTAGGTTAATTACTAATAATTTGCCTTATGGCATAAAAACAGATTCATATGAAAAATGAAAATGAAAAAGAGAAAGAAAAATTTAAAGCATATAGCTACGGAACGTTAATAATATTCTTATTGGTATTATGGTTCATATTGCAGTATTTCGTCAAAATGTGCAATGATAGAGGTTAAATTAAGATCATATTTTTTCCATTTGAAGGCTTGAGTGTTTAGCAATTTAGCACAAGGCTGGAAACAATTATGGCATTCTGTAATTGGAATTTGCAATACATAGCAATTGCCAGCATTTTAGAATATTTTAGATTCGTATAAGTACTTATTTATGTTGCAATTTTTCAAAAAAAAAAAAAGAATCTATTCTAAAACTGAAGATCATATCTGCGGGATAGTTTTAGAACTGCTAAAATTGAGCGGAACCGATATAAATTATGATGAACTGGGAGAGAAATACTATGTAAACAATGATGAACACCATTTAAGCATAACCATCTTTTCTAATGAATATGTTATCAGACTCACCAATACGAAAGATTCGATCGCAGAAAAATACAATAAAGATTTTGTGGAAGAGATTTTAAAACTGATTAAAAATGAAAAACACCGCCGAATGGAAATGGTCATGGATGCTATTGCGTCAAGTATCGAAGGAATGGCAGAACGCTTGCATAATAGTTTGATAGAATCGAATTGCCGGCAAGTTTTTAAAACAGAGAAAAAAGATCCAAATCTAATTAGGATAAGGAAATCAATTTAGAAATGGAGACTTAGAGATGTGAATATTAATTATGCTATTAGTTTGAATAATAGATGTTTTTTAATAGATAGATAGTTTGGAAGCCACTAATATTAAGGGAACATCCTCCTAATTTGTCTACAATAGGCTAGTGATAAATTCGCGATGTGCAATGCTTTAAAGGAGAACGTTTCCCCCAGACGGCCTCAGTAAAAAATATGCATCAAGAGAAATAAGAGGATTCCCTTAATATAATGTGCAGTAATTGTCTTTGCTTAGCATAAAGAAGACTTTGTTTAAAAATGCTTGGCCTTAATTAACATTATAAACGAAAAGTTTCCTATTGTTTTTAGTTCCAGCATTTATAATCGTTTTTATAAAAATGAATGATATAAACTCACTTACAATGGATAAAGTTGCAATGAAAATAGATGCGCTTAAGTTTAATTTTGTAAAATATTGCTTGCCTTTACTGCTTTTAAAACATTTTTTTCTCATTGTACTAAATTATTATTTCAGCAATTTATTATCAGTTTTTGCTGGTGCGATCTTTATGGGAATTGTCCTGGGAATTTATTTATCTTATCTTTTTTCGCCAAATTATCATATGAAACTGACCAGTATAAGCTGTGTTTTATTTTTGTTTTTTGATTTAATTTATGGATTTCTAAACCATACAGCTTCGCTGTTTCTTTATATGAATATATTTTTATTTCCTTGGATCCTGTACATGTTTTATTCATTGAGAAAAACGATTTTTATCACCTGCAGCACCATGCTGGTTTATCCTGCCGATGCGTTCTTTGGCCGCTATTTTCAGCTTGCCCAGCAAAGCAGGCAATACGAAAGCTATACTCTTGCTTGTCTTTTGTTTTTTAATCTGGCATTGCTAATTCTTATCGTATATTATGGAACTGAAATAAACAAATACAATGCAATATTATTTTTTGAAACGGAAAAAACTTTACACGCAAACAGAAATTCCGAACAAAAAAGGGAAATAGAGGCAAAAGTTAATATTTCCTTCCAAAGGATATTTGAAAAAGTTGATTTATATATGAAAACTCAGGAGCCTTGGAGAAATCCAGATTATAGTTTAGAGCAGTTGGCGCAGGATCTCCGCTTAAGTGTTATTCAGATTTCCAGCGCTGTAAACTACAGCACGAAGAATAATTTTAAAAGTTATCTAAATGATTATAGACTCAATGCATTTGTTGAGGAGATTAAAAATCATGAAAGCAAGGATTTTTTAATGAAAGAACTTTACATGGATCTGGGGTTTAATAGTCGCGCCACATTTAATAGAAATTTTAAAACCAAGTTTAGAAAAACGCCTCAAGAATTTGTTGCAATGCATGTTTTTTAATTATAAACTTGGTAAAATGATTTAACCAATTATTCATAATGGTTTTGTATTGTTGCTTGATTCTTTTAAGAGAGGAGCCCTTGCTTCTCTCTTATTTGTATGAAAAAAATCTTAATTAGGTTTTAATTTAAGCAGCAAAAGAGATTGTTTGCCAAAAATCAGCATCTGTTGCATTAGATTTATACAGTGTTGCGATGGAATTTTGACTTTTTTATGGGCTGGTCATGATTATTAGGCAGTAGGTAATTAGAACTGATATCATATCAGGTCTAATTCTAAAATTGTGTCAGATGTAAAGCAGTAAGCCACAGATATTGTGCGGGTTAGGGGGCTAAGCCGGCTTTTTCTAAAGCTTAAGCAAACTGCTTTACACCCATAATGTCATAATTTACCATAAAAATCAGTTAAATACCATAAAAATAGATGTTAAGTGAAGTTTTTCTGGAGGTTTTTTCTCTATAAGGACAAATACCGTTTTTAGAATTTGATTTTTATAGTTTAAATATGTCTTACATTCTTACATCTTTATTTTTTAACTATTATCCTCATAAAATGGTCAAATTGCCGTTTTGTATTTTGTGTTTTAAAAAGAGGCTTTGGCCTCTTTTTTTTATGGACTTATTTTTTTTACCTACTTAATGTTTTATGAAATATTCTTCTAAAAGTCAAGCAATAATCAATATTGCGAAAGAGTCCGCTTTATCAGCATATGCCCTAAAGCGTACTTATCCAATCATGGCCAAATTAAGCATATCTCCATACCATTATTCAAAATAAAAATCAGAAAATGAAGCTTTTTATGGTATTGCAATGCTGTAATCCTGTTTAATTTTTAAGCATCTGTGCTGAATTTCAAGTAGAAATATATAAAAAGATATCTTATTGTTTTCTTTTTGGGAGTTACATCAATTATATATTTTCAAAAGCGGCATATAAGATTTTTGCTCCGTAATAAAACTTTGTATCATAGATTAAAAGAGTTATATCTGTAGCAAAACCTTAGATCAAAAATATATAAAAAGTGTTTTAAATTATTGATTTATAGGTGTTTGTTAAAATGAGATACTGTATTTTTAAATTGATTCATCTTAAAATCAAAAATAATTTTACTTCGCCTCAATTGAATTTCGTAATGGTTTCAATCAAGATTGAAGATCATCTCCGAAGACACTTTTATTAACAAAAAAATATAAATGGATAATATGCACTGAAAGACAGTAAGCTTTGTGAGCTACTATAGCTATAATTGATAAGAGTTAAACTGATAACAAAAACTGAATCCTTTCGCACTTTGTTACTGTTTTTAAAATTGTATAGTAAAGTAATGCAATAGAATGGGTCTAGATGCATTTGCTGGCTATTGAATCCCTTTATATTGCGGCCATAGTAAACATTATTGCGCTCACAAAGCTTTCGACCCAAAATAATACATGCTTAAAAACAATTAAAAACAATTAAAAATCAATTCTGTTTAAAGATTAAATGAATAAAATTATGAGAAGATTTTACATGCTGATACTACTTTTATCGATGGGTTATATAAGTTACGGACAAGTTGGAATTGGAACCGTTAGCCCTAATCCGTCATCTCAATTGGATATTGTTTCCGAAAACAAAGGAATATTGATTCCTCGCGTTTCATTAACAGGCATTACAGATTCAAAAACAATTGCAAATGGGAACATCAATGGATTGCTGGTATTCAATACAGGCACTACAGAAGATACGCAGCCTGGCTTTTACTACTGGTACGCTGACAAATGGATAAGAATAGGATCGGCTTCCGCCCAAGATTTAACCAATTCGCTGACATACGCCAATAATAATATTACTTCTGTTGTAAATGGACAAGCTGCTACGGCCCAAATTGTTAATTCGGTCTCCAACAGTTTAAACGGAACCAATCTCATAACTACTGTAAATGGATTTTCGGGCAGTGCTGTAGATCTTGCTCCTCTGCTTAGCGATGATGTTGCTGCGGACAATGGCTTAACTGCAAATGATGCTAAAATTGAATTGGGGGGAGCATTGACCAAACCTACGGTAATTACAGCTACAGCCTCTAACAGCTTGTCTTTAGCAGGTCTCCAGACAGGAAGCAACACTTACGTTTATGACGGAGAATCCTATTCTTCAGTTTCCGACAGAATTTTGGTAGGCGATCCTGTTTCAGGACTGATAAAGCAGGTCAAGTCGGCGATGCCCAATTTTTTTTATGCTCCCTCAGTGGCTGTCCCAACGCATAATCAGTCAGGGGCCCTCTTAAGCGGGCCTCAAACCCTGGATGTTTATAGTCTATATGCCCGACAATTTGGTTATCACCAAGGCAGTGGACAAGCGAGAAGTAACAATGCATCGGTACTGCCAGTTTTGGCTCCTGCTGATTTAGATTATTTCGTGACTTACTTTGACAGCACTGTATTTGACAGTGTTTCAATTTCGGCCTCGGGAGTAATTACGTACTCGATTAAGGCTGGTGCAGCGATATCCGAAAATTCATTTATGAACATTGTATTCAAAGTAAAAGATTAATTCCTAAAATCCATTGCTATGACAGATAAAAATATGAAGAAGTGTTATTATTTTTTGAGAAAATTGCAATATGCTATTCTGACGCTTTTCATATGTCTTGGAAGTTATCAGAAAGCAAATGCGCAATTGTATGGAGGTTTTCCCTATCACCAGAGCTTCACCTCTGGAACGAAGCCATCAGAGGTTGTTCTACCTACAGGATCTGGAGCAAATTCAGCAAAATTTACTCCAACAGGATTAGAGTTGACTCCAGCCGAAAACTATAAATTTGGCGCTGTTGTTATTGGTAATAAGATGTTTAATAGTGCAGTCGGAATCAAAATTTCATTTAACTACGCAATTTACGATGGTACTGGAGCGGACGGCATTAGTGTTTTTTTATTTGATGCTGCAGCAAATCCGTTATCAAGTGGCTCTTATGGCGGTCAGTTGGGCTATAGTTTCAGAAGAACCAATAATAATTTTCAGGATACGAGAAAAGAAGGGCTCTCTGGTGCTTATCTAGGGATAGCACTGGATATTTATGGAAATTTTAAAAACATGATTTTCAATCCGGACGAAAGAATCAATGGTATCCAGATGCCTGGCATTCTGTGGAAGGATCAGGCTAAGAGCCATGTGACTCTCCGCGGCGCAAGAGGTCCATATATTGATGCAGAAGGTCGGGGAGACGGATATACAGGTTACCCTGTGCTTACTACCATGGGCACCCTTGAAACTTTAAAATCTAAAGGAGTAGTTGCAGGTGCTACGCTGAATAGTTCAGGTAGTTATGACCTATTAGGCAGTTTTGCTGGTGATCGGTTTGATCTAAGATCAGGATCTTATACTACCGATATGCAGAATCCGTCTTATCGCAAGGCTTTTATTGAATTGATGCCCAATTCCCTAGGAGGATACAATGTGACTGTAAAGATCCAGCATCAAAATGTTGTTAGTACAATAATTGATAAGTATTGGTATCGCACTTCCATAACTTATTCGGAAAACGCAAATCCTGCTGTAACTGATTTCAACACGCTAGCAAATAGAGGGCCTGATAGCAAGCATACCATTGATGCTTTAATTCCAGAGAATTTTAGAATTGGATTTGCTGCAAGTACAGGAGGTTTGAACGATATACATAAAATTTGGAATTTAGATATTATGCTACCTTATGCTGCTGAAGCTAATTACGATTCAGGTGAGATTTGCAAAAATGCAACTCTTATTCTAAATCCTTTAGATAACGACCTTGCATATGCTGGTCCAACTACCGGATCTCCAATTGGGGCGTCTGAAAATATAGACAGAACACAATTCAGATTTTTGAACAGTGATGGCAGTGCGGTTCCAAATCCCTATGAGGTGAAAGATAGCCAAGGGACCTTTTCCTATAACCCCGATACCGGTAGTGTTACATTTTCTCCTCTAGATTCTTTCAGTGGCAGAGCTTCCATAAAGTACTCTATAAAAGGAAAATCTTATCCGTCTGGCACCTTCCAGCCTTATGGCGATGAAGCCTTTAGATCTGCGCCTGGAGAAATTGCAGTAAATGTTCGAAGATGTAGAGTCATTTCAAATCCTGCACTTCCCTTAAAACTGTAATTTTTAATTGCGGGGATTATATGTAATTGTTGCCGTTTTTTAAATTTTAATGCATCGCATTGTAACGAATAAAAAATAATCTTTGATGAAAAATATTTTAAGCCATTTATGCCTACTTCTGCTATTGCCCGCTTTGCAGAAAACCTATCCGCAAACAGTTAATTTAGGAGATTTATATGTAAGTGCTGGGACTGTAGTTTCAACCTTAATGCCTATGGATAATAGGCTTGCGGCAAAATTAATAAATGATGGGGACTTTTATTTGTATAACCATTACAATAATGATGGCAAAGTGACATTCACAGCTGGCTCAAAAACGGGAACTACATACATGGTTGGCGTTTCGGGCGCTCAGAATATTTCTGGAAATGCTGCTATGGACTGGTGCAATGCCATATTTAATAACAAAGAGACGCAGCCAGCTTTTTACCTGTCAAATGGAGTGCGAATATTTGGCAGCTCGACTTTTCAAAAAGGCATACTAGATAATACATCTTATAATGGGAAGCTCTTTTTTATGGAAGATGCAGAAGCAGTAAATGCCAATGACGATTCTTATGTAAACGGATTGGTTCAAAAAAATGGAAAAGCTGATTTCCATTTCCCTATCGGCGCAGGCGGACAGTATAGATATGCAGGCATTTCATTTCTTAATAATGCAGAAAATGCTTTTGGTGGAAGATATTTTTTTGAAAATTCAAACTTGAATTATCCTCACGTTAATAGTCAGAAAGAGATTAGTTTAATTGATGATAGAGAGTATTGGTCTGTAGAGAAAACAAAAGATGGCAGCGGGGCAATTATAAGTCTTACATGGGACGAAGACACAACACCGTCAGCTATTTATGCTGCTCCTTTAGACGAGCTGCATATTATTCGTTGGGATGAGTCCAAAAAAATATGGGTCGATGAAGGCGGAACAGCAGATCCTTTTGCAAAAGAAATTAGCACAGTGGTTCAGGCTTCAGATTACGGCATTTTCACCTTAGCGCGATTCAGCGGTACTGCGCAGGATTCCTGCAAATCAATAACGGTCTTTAATGCAGTGTCTCCTAATGGAGATAATATCAATGATTATCTTACAATTAACGGTTTAGCAGATTGTGGCAGCGAGAATTCCATTGAAATATATAATCGATGGGGCGTTAAGGTATACGAAACGATCAATTACGGATCTAATGATAACTTTTTTAGAGGTTACTCCCAAGGAAGAACAACGATTTCCCAAAAAGAGCTGCTGCCGCCTGGGACCTATTTTTACGTTTTATATCTTAAAAATCAAAGTGGCGCAAAAACAAAACAGAAAGCGGGATACCTGTTCTTAAGCTGGTAGCTGCCTTTACAATTTCACCAGTGCAAAAAAAAATTTAATAATAAGGTAACTGTCAAGTTACGAATTATGGACAAACAATATGAAAACAAATTTTTTAATGCCCATTATGCTCCTGAGCATCTTTTTTTGCCATGCCCAGCAAGATTCTCAGTTTACCCAATATATGTACAACACGATCAATATAAATCCGGCGTATGCTGGATCGAGGGGAGTTTTAAGCTTATTTGGCCTGCATAGAAGCCAATGGATTGGCATGGATGGTGCTCCTGAAAGCAATGCAGTCTCGATTAATACCCCGATAAATGAGAGCAATATCGGGCTGGGAGTTTCATTGATCAGCGATAAAATTGGTCCTACAAGCGATACTAAGATTTCTGCTGACCTTTCTTATACGATTCAAACATCAGATTCATGGAAACTTTCTTTTGGAGTAAAAGCGACGGCCTCTATTTTCAATCTCGATGTAGCAAAATTAAACCCTCAAATTTCGGGAGATCCGCAATTTCAAAATTCGATCAGTGAGTTTTCGCCAAATATAGGTACAGGGATTTACTGGCATTCGAATAAAGGGTACATTGGGCTTTCGGTGCCCGGTTTTATCCAAACCCAGCACTATAATGATAATGATCTGGCAATTTATAAGGAACAGATAAACTATTATCTCATCGGAGGATGTATACTTAATCTTTCACAAGAAGTGAAATTCAAGCCTGCCTTTTTAGTTAAACTTGTTGAAGGGGCGCCGCTTCAGGCAGATATATCTGCAAATTTTCTATTTTTTGAAAAGTTGACAATTGGCGCAGCGTACAGGTGGGATGCAGCAGTAAGCGCAATAGCCGGTTTTCAAATTTCTAACGGATTATATCTAGGATATGGATATGATAGTGAAACAACTAAACTGAGAAAATACAATTCTGGCTCACATGAAATTTTTCTGCGCTTTGAGTTTTTCAAAAAATATGACAGAATTACTACCGGACGTTTCTTTTAAAATCGACTATTATGAAAAATATTATTGCAATTGGAACCTTCATTATATTCAATGCATTTTCGCTTAATGCCTTTTGCCAGAAGAATTTAACTTCGGGGGATAAAAATTTTGAAAGGTATGCATTTATTGATGCCATTAAAACATATGAAAGAATAGCAGCAAAAGGATTTAAGTCTGAAATCATGTTTAAAAAACTTGGGGATTCGTACTATTATAACGCCCAATATAAGGAGGCTGCTAAATGGTATGGAGAACTATATGCCATGAACGATTTGCAAGATTCTGAATACGATTTCCGCTATTCGCAATGTTTAAAGTCGGCCGGACAAATAAAAAGAGCTGATCAAATCATGCAGAGGCTTGCAGCTAAAGATAAAAGTGACAGCCGGGGAGCTTTAAATAAGAATGACAAAAATTATATGAAAAAGATAATTTCAAATTCAGGAAGATATGCAATTTACGAGTGCAGTTTTAATTCGCCCTATTCTGATTTCGGCGCATTTGTCAGATCTGGAAAGGTTTACTTTACATCAGCCAGAGATACCGGTAATTTTGTCAAAAACAAGCACCAGTGGACTGACCGTTATTTTACTCATATATACGCTGCCGATATTGATAGTATTAGAGGTTCAGCAGGCAAGAGCAAACCTTCTAAGGTTAATATAAATTCACTAAGTAAATTTAATGAGTGTTCGCTGATATTTACCAAAGATGGCAAGACTGCCTATTTTACAGGCAACAATTTTACTGGAGGGAAATTGAAGAAAAGCGAGAAGGGAATAACCTTTCTTAAAATTTACAGTGGAAGGGTAGAAAATGATAACATTACCGATGTACAGGAACTGTCTTTTAATGGAGATAATTATAGCAGCGCGCATCCTGCACTTAGTTCGGATGAGAAAACTTTGTTTTTTGCATCTGATAGGCCTGGAACGTTAGGTAAGTCTGATATTTTTAAAGTAAGTATAGGAGAGAACGGAGTATTTGGTGAAGTTATAAATCTTGGTCCAAGCATTAATACAGAAGGCAGGGAAACCTACCCTTTTATAAGCAAAGAAAATGAAATTTATTTTGCATCAGACGGGCATCCAGGCCTCGGAGGTCTTGATGTTTTTGTAGGTGCATTTGAGGATGATGGCTCGGTGGGGTTTATTCAAAATATAGGTTCTGATATCAATACTTCGGGAGACGATTTTGCATACGTGATAGATTCTGAATCAAGGAAAGGTTTCTTTTCGTCCAACAAAAATGACACAGGAACCGATGAGATATACAGTTTTCTGGAAGCAAAAAAAATAGTTCCTGAAAAAGAGGAGCTTAACGGCCACGTGATGGATTCTGAAACTGGATTACTGCTTCCAGGAACAACTTTAGAATTGTATGATTCAAAGATGGTTTTAAAAAGCAAAACAGTAGCAGATTCTACTGCGAGTTACAGCTTTTTTGTTGAGGCGGGTCAGAATTACACTATTAGGGCATCGTTACAGGATTACTTTACCCGAGAACTAAAAGTTAAGACCGTCAGGGAAAATAAGAAAAAAGACTTTTTAGTACTCCTTGATAAATCGAGATGTAAAATTGTTGTCGGAGATGATTTAGGGAAATGTTTTGGCATAAAAATGATCTACTTCGATTTGAATAAGTCAGAAATTAATAAAGATGAAGTTTTTGAATTGGAGAAAATTCTTGATGTTCTGATGCAGCATCCTTCATTAAAATTAGCTATCCGTTCGCATACAGATAGCAGGAATACTGCCATATATAATCAGGTTTTATCGGCTCGCAGAGCAAAATCTACAGTTGATTGGCTGATTAAGAATGGCATATCTCCTGATAGATTAACAGGAGAAGGTTTTGGAGAATCTGAATTGACGAATAATTGCGGCGACGGGGTGAAATGCACAGAGGAGGAGCACCAAAAAAATAGGCGAAGCCAATTTATTATTAAAGAACTCTAATGGTAAAAATCTTTATAGCCCTGTTTCTTGGCGATAAAAGGTATTGCCTTTTTATGATTCGTCTTAAAGAAATACTGAAACATTTTCCAAATGACTTTATCAGGTCGGAGAGTTTGCAAAAAAAACAAAAAAAGTATGGGTTTTTCAAAAAAAATAATAACTATGAAACTGAGTCATTTACTATCATTCTTACCATTTCTAATTTTTAGTGGGGTAAGAGCACAGAAACAGGAGATAAAATCGGCTTTCAGGGAATTGAGAGAGGGATATCCGCAACGCGCACTAACGTTGATTAGTGATCTCGATTACAAGATTCTTAATGCAACAGATGAGGAAAAATCAGATTATTATTATATTAAAGGGGTTTCAAATTATAGTCTTGCTGAAAATAAGGGAGATAATAAAAATCTTGGTCTTGCGGTGCAAGCTTTCAATGAATTGCTAATTACAGAAAATTCTACCAGGCTCTTTAAATATTCTGAATCAGTAAAATCTGCCATTTATGATATTAAGAGAAAATTGGCCAATCGTGGTGCTGTTCTTTTTATGGAAAAAAAGTATGAAGCAAGCGGCAATAACTTTCTAGATCTTTACCAGCTTGACAAAGATCAGCTATGTTATTTGTACTATGGCGCATATATTAATATAATAGCCAAGAATTATTCTAACGCATTAAATTACTTTACGGAACTAAAAAAAAAGAATTATACAGGTAAAGTAAATTTCTATTACGCAGTTAATGCCTCTACACGAAAAGATGACGAATTTTCTTCTAAATCTGAAAGGGATAAGGCGGTAGCGGCTGGAACTCATAGAAAGCTTCCTATTGATATGGATGATCCTAAAAAGGAAAACATACTAAAAAACATTATAATACTAAATTTCTTATTGGGTAATGCTGAAAATGCGAAAAAGGCAATATTGGAATATAGAATTCACGAAGTGGGCAATCGGGTTTTTGATATAGCAGAATTTAAGCTATACTTAGAAACAAGAGATTATCAGGGTTTTGAAAAAATTTTACTTGAAAGGATTCAAAAAGATCCTAATGATGCAGACCTGCAGTTTTATTTGGGCATTATAAATGAAAAGCTCAATAAAAAGAAAGAAGCAAAAAAATATTTCAAAAGAGTCTTAGAAATTAACCCTATATATCAATTTGAAAATGATGACCGCCTGACATCGAGCATGGAAGCGGAAAAGATATTCAATGATTTGGATGAGGAAATAATATTAAAAAGCATCGCTGATGCAAATCCTTAGTATTTCCTGAGAAATAATTAGTGTTTTTTTATCTGATTTTAATTTAATAATTAGCATACAGCTATAAAATAAAGTAGAAACCGGCCAATAGGATTATTCATTCTTTGTGCTTGATTTGAAATATTTTGAATTAGCGGACAATAGTTTTTCTTGGGCGAGAAGGCAAAGTGGTTTAGTTTAGATTTTTTTTGTAGTTGATTTAGTGACTAATATTTAATTTATAAGTGACATGCTCGCACGCATATTTTTATGTAAAAAAGCTTTTTTTAATATTCTTGCCCCAGACTTCCATTAGTGCGAAATAAACCTTTAATTTTTAAGATTACTGCTTATGTGGCTGTCAGAATTGATGATAAGGGAAATAGCCGTTGACTTGGGAAAATCTAATACTTTGATAATTAATGAAGATGAAATTGTTATTGACAGCCCAAGTATAGTGGCTAGGGACCTCGTGAAAAAGAAAATTATTGCTGTAGGCAGAGATGCGTATTTAATGCAGGGCAAAACACACAGCAATATAAAGACCATTCGTCCTATCAAGGAAGGGGTAATTGCCGACTTTGATGCCGCAGAGAAAATGATGGGCAAATTTATTGGTGGTATACCTGCATTAAAATTAAATTTCTTTCCATTTTCACTTCGTATGCTTATCTGTATGCCTTTGTCAATTAGTGAAATTGAAATTAGAGCCATCAGAGAGGCGGGCAAAAAAATAGGAATAAAAGAAGTTTGTTTGATCTATGAGCCGCTAGCAGCCGCAATAGGAATTGGCTTAGATGTTATGAATCCTCAAGGAAATATGATCGTTAATATAGGCAGCGGCACTACTGAAATTGCTGTGATTTGTCTTGGTGAGATCATTTGCAGTAAGTCTATAAAAATTGCAGGCGATGTTTTTACTGAAGATATTTTAGGTTATCTTAAGACAGAACATCAGATTCAGATTGGTTTAGTCTCAGCAGAAAAATTAAAAATTGAAGCCGGCTCAGCAATCGATGAACTTGAAAAAAATCCTGAAGAAGTAACTGTCAGTGGAAAAAAATTAGCAAATGGCATAATAACTAATCTCAAAGTCGGCCGCAGAGAAATTTCCAAAGCTCTGGATGATTCAATATGCAGAATAGAAGAGGCAATAATATTTACTCTTTCCATGGTTCCGCCAGAAATAGCAGCAGATATCTATAAACGAGGATTATATCTAACTGGAGGAGGTGCCTTTCTTCGCGGTCTTGATCGGAGAATAGAAATGAAGACCTGCTTAAAAGTGTCTATAGGAGAAGATCCCTTACGAGCCGCCGTCAAAGGCGCTAATACAGTTTTGAAAAATAAAATCAAGTACAGTGCAATGATTTCTTCACTTAGATAATTGTATCACATAGAATTCTGGCTAACAGTTACAAATACGATTTAAAAATTTAAAAGAGCGCTATATAGGAAATCACCTTTAAAACTTTTTTAATGTAACCTTGCACCCGTAAGAAGTTTTAAGCTTTTTTTAGAAAAAAATGACTGCCCTTTAACGAATGTCAAATAAAAATCGAATTACAGAGAAGCTTCTTCTTCAATTGATGAATTGCGATAATCTGAAGAATGAAACGTTTTTATCCGATTTAAGACCGTTAACTACTTATGGTTATCGTTTGCCTTCTCATTTTTTGATATTTACACATCAATAATCCCTATTTCAAAAAAACAGTATAAAATTTTGATAAAAAATAAACCAAGAAATTTAGCTGTAAAAAAACAAAGTTCACCATTGTATTTCTTCCAAAGAAAAAAAAATGCTTTTAAATAATTGATCATTTATGAAAAAAACTACTATTCTGAAGCTACTATTAATTTTGCTTATAATGCAGGTTTTTGCAGTGCATTCGCAAAATGCGGTAGCCTTTAATTTCAATGTCAAGAAGGATTTTAATTTTTTTTTAAATACTGACAATCAGTATCTTGAAGATAAAATCGCGGCCTATAGGCAGATTTCTAGTATTACAGATTCGGAGGTAATTGCAAATCCAGTAACAAAATATGCCCAAAGCCCTTACGCAGGTGTAGTTTCTCAATGTCCCAATGATGGGACTCTGCTTCCAAAATTGTTTCTATGTGGCTTAAATGACAGCAGATTAATCCAAACAGGTATAAAAGATGCGCTTTTTATTATATGGCAGAGGAAAACAGGAGGATGCGCATCTCCGTCCAGCGGAAGCTGTCCAAGCAGAGATGCAAACTGCACTTGGGCGGATGTAGGAGAAGGAGCTGATTATTCTGCTAACAGTAGTGGAGAATTTAGGGTGAAAATTAGAAATCAAAATAATACAGAATCTGTCTTTTACTTTAATGTATATAAAAATGAGCTGGATCCAAAGGGAATAGTGAAAAGTGATATTATTACTGACAGTAACGGCTGTAGCATTCCCGGACAGATAATTGCTGGAGGCTTTAATAAGGATTATGAGTACAGCTGCACTACAAACCCGGCTCCAAGCAATTGGCAGGACAGCAATACATTTACAGTTTCAAATCCAGGATCATACAATATTTTTATAAGATTGAAGGGGGTAGATGGGAGCTGTGTCTTCAGTATTAAAAATATTGCCATAAACGCTATTGCTTTTACATCTTCGCTAACTGCGGGGCAGCCTTTATGTTCTGGTGAAAAAGGAACTATTAAAGTAACTACAAATGCTGTAAATAAACAGCTCAAGTATCAAATATATAAAAATGAAAATATTGTTCCTTTAAGTACTATTGGGCCAGTATCGCTTTCAGAATTTGAATTTACCGGGTTAGATGCAGGATTCTATCGTATTGTGTCTGCTGTAGATGGATCGTGCGCTACTGAAGAACAGAGTATTAGAATTACTTCCGCAACTAAGATTAGTAACAATTCTACCGTTTCCCAAACGTTTACAGTTTGTACTAACGGCTTAATTAAAGGATCTGCTACCGGGGGAGTTAAGCCTTATAAATATTCGGTTGATATAGATAATGAGGGTTTTCAAGACGTTCCTAATGGTATAGTGACCGTTAAAAAAGGCGGAACATATACCATACGTGTTGAAGATGTGAACGGCTGCATTGTGGATAAGAAAATTTCAATACCCAATGTAACCAAACCAGAATATGATATTGTAGTAACCAGCGGAAAATGCGGAGAAGACAGCAGCATTAATATAAAGCTTACAAATGATAATGGTTTTACAATGGAATACAGTAAAGATAATGGCGTAAATTTTATAAAAGGAACCAGTTCGGGCATCATTTTCAATAATTTGAAAAATGGACAGTATAGTATAGTTGTGAGATATACAAAGAGTGGTATAAATAATGGCAGCAGCTGTTCAGATAATTCTAAGATTATAGATATTGGAGCTACAACGCCTTTGACAGCCTCTGCAGGCATTGGCTCACTTTCGGGCTGTGGGCCATCATCTGATACTACGGAAGGAATTGCAAGAATTACCAATCCGCAGGGGGGAACTCCATTTCCTGCTCCTAATCTGTATCTGTACAGTTTTGATAATCAAAAGAGCTGGATAACCCAGAATGAAGGCTACATTAAACCTGGCGGACCATATTCAGTTTTTATAAAAGATGCCGCAGGATGCATTTTTGAAATGGCGGGACTAAAATTAGATCCAAAGCCCGCTCCACCAAATATTACTGTTAATGATCCTGTTTACAACTGCAATGGGACTGCAAATTCTGCTGTCATTATTAACGGAGGAGCAGGTGATCCTAAGTACTCGTATCAGCTTTACCTAGATGGTCAGCCTAATACTAATGCGGCCCATCCTACGGAATTTGTTAATATTCCCCCAGGGGACCATTATATTACCGTAGACTATAACGTGTTGGCAGTAAGTACTTACAGTAATCTGCTGGATGAAAGTTTTGGCAGCGGAGAAAACACTACATCGCCAGGTATTAACAGTTTTTATTATTGTTTTGAAAGGCAGCTGCCGGAACGGGCCGACACTTATTGCAACGGCAGCTATGCTATCAACGATGGAGATTATTCGGTGACCAGTTCTATCAATCAGGCAGCAACTTTCGATTGGGGATGGAGATATCCCAAAGACCACACCAGTAATGGTAATGATCCTAAAGGAAGATTTTTGGCTGTAAATATTGGTAGCCAGATACCTGAGACAACAATTCTATACGAAAAGAAAATTAATGATGTGATTCCGAATCAGCCCATTAATTTTGATTTTTATGCTATGAATTTAATGCGGCCAGGTGCAGGAAATGAAGACCCTAATTTAAGAATTGCATTGGTCGATGCCAATGGAGATGAGATTTCATGGTTTGCCACAGGTCCCATTTCCAGATCAGTCTCTAACACAGACTGGAAACACTTCCCGGAAACCCCACTAACTCTTAATCCTGGCAATAACACTTCCTTACGTTTAATTATCCGTTCGAATGTGAGAAAAGAGAATGGTAACGATGTTGCAATAGATGATATTAAGGTATTTCAGGTTCCAAAATCCTGTGGGGCACAGTCCATATTTAAAATTAAAGTTAATGCCAATAAAGTGTTTAATGCCAGAGTTGAAAGCACTCCGGTGAAATGTAAGGGAGAAAGCAGCGGGTCATTGAGCATATATGCCGAAAATTTTTCAGATGCATTCCAATATTCCATTGACGGAGAACCATGGAAATCATCTTCTGAATCTCCTGTTGTTATTAGTGGACTGAAGGCTACCCCTTATAGGGTTAAAGTAAGGTACAATGAAAAATCTCCTGATTGCGATTTTGACATTCCTGCAGCAGTGACTTCTTCCGAATTTTTTTTGGTAGATGCATCAGCAACAGAGGCTACATGTTCTGATGGCGCGGTTGTTACCGTTAGCGCATCTGGAGGAACTCCTCCATATAATTTTATATTGAAAGACTCTAATGGCAAGGAAACCACTTTCTTTAGTGATGGCAATGCAGGAGGGATCTTAAAGAAAATTTCTCCTGGAAAATATACTGTTGTGGGATATGATAAAAATTCATGCAGCAATAGCAGCAAAGATGTCAATTTAGTTATTAAACAGACAGATCCGCCTCAAGCTGTAGTCAATAAAACAAATGGATTCTGCTTTGACGGCAAAAACAGCGTTCCTATTACCATTGATATTGCAGGAGGCAAGGAGCCTTTTACATATAAGGTTAGCCGTGATGGAGGGTTTGAATATGAAGCTTTTAGACCTTCTTTTTTGGAACGTTCATTTACATACCAAGCTGTTGCTGCAGGATCATATGATTTTATCATTATGGATGCAAATGGCTGTTCGTCTAGCGCTAAGGTTGTTATTGACGAGCAACTGAGCACTGAGGCAGTTTTAACTAAGAATCTTACCTGTGCCGCTATTCCGCAGAATGCAGCAATAATAAAAGCAACCGTAACAGGTGGAGCGGCTCCATTTGGTTACAGAGCAAAACGCAATTCGGCTAATTTTAGCGGTCTGCCGATCTCATTTAACGGCACTTTTTTTGAATATTCTGCATCAGCTTCGGGAAGTTATATTTTTGAAATAACAGATTCAAAAGGTTGTATAAAGGAAACATCAGCAGTAGTGGTAAAAGATCCTGCAGATGTTACGGTATCTTATGAAACAACAGAACCTGTTTGTGATGGAGCTGCCAATGGAACTATTTCATTTAACGCTCTATCAGGAGAAAGCCCTTTTTCATTCAGTATCGATAATGGAAAGTCATTTCAGGATTCGAATAAATTTGGGGGCTTATCGGCAGGCGTTTATGATTATATCGTAAAAGACTCTAAAGGCTGTACAGCTTCTGGCAATCTAACGTTGAATAATCCAATTGCGATCACAATGCAGATTCATGCTAACGGAATAAAGTGCGGACCTGTTAAACCAGGAAGTTTTGATGTTAATGTAGCCAATGGAGGAAAGGCTCCCTACATTTATAATTTGTACAATAATGCTATGGAAGTGATAGATTCCTATACAGCCGCAACTCAAGCGGATGCATCAGCAGTGCATAATTTTCCGAATCTTCAATTTGGCGATTATTATATATATGCTACGGATGCAAATGGCTGTGAATTTAAAAGTGATAAATTAAGAATAGAACCGCCGCCTTATCTAAAGGTATCAAGTACAATTGCTGGAGCCACCTGCGCAGACGGTGTTTCAGTTACATTAGAAGTAGCTGGCGGAACGGGGCCTGCTTTCACCTACACTATATTCGGCAATGGCAGAACATCGGGACCCCTTGCATCTTCTTCTTTTACTTTTGATAAGCTGGAGCAAAATATGGACTACGTGTTTGAGGTAGTGGATTCAAATGGATGTCCATCTTATTTAGAGATTAAAACGCCTAGTATCTCAAATCTTAAAATTGATCCGATTACTGCTAAAGAGGTGACTTGCAATGGTGCAGCCGATGGCGAGGTTGCTTTTACAGTATCTCAATATAATGCGACAAAACTTCGCTATGAAGTCAGAGATAATTTAACCAATAATGAAGTGATCCCTTCCTTGGGCGATTCGGTAAACGGCTTGGCAGGGGATGATTTCACGGCAGTGATAAAAGGAATAAAACCGGGCAATTACTCTCTATATGTCAAAGAAATGGACGGCACGTTGTGTTCTGCTTCTAAGATGTTTAAAATTGGACAGCCTGCCTCTGCTCTTAGAGCAGAAATAGTGAGCGTAAGTAATGCGAACTGTCGCACAGGAGCTTTGGTAACTGTAAATGCTGCAGGAGGAGCTGGATCTTATCAATATGCTGCAGCTGTTAGTCCAGAGGTTCCTTCTCTATTTGGAGGCAACAATGTTTTAGAATTAGCAGAACCGGGAACAGACTGGAATATATTGGTGAAAGATGCGAACGGATGCACATTTACTTTAACCCAGATTACAGCCAAAGATCCAAGCCCATCTATAGCACTATCCGTCGTAGATAAATGCTCTGGCGAAAATGAATTTACAGTTCGCATCACTGAGACAGCTGCAGGCAAAGGATCTTATTTTATGAAAATTGATAATGGAGATTTTATAGCTATTGGCGCCCTTCCATACGACATAACGGGATTAGCGTCAGGAAACCATTCCGTTACGGTGAAAGATGCGAATGGATGTGCAGATACAAAAACAATTAAAATTGATGCTCCTGTTAATATAATTGCTTCAGCAAGTGTATTGCCTGGATGCGAAACTAACAACGGAGTAATTTCCTTAACGCCTTCAGGAGGAACAGGTTCGTATAGTTATTCCATTAATCCAATGCATCCCGGAATTATGATTAATGGAGATAAAATTACTGGACTGACAGCAGATAACTATACCATTACAATGCAGGATAGCAAGAATCATTGTACGGCTAATGCAGCAGTTACCTTATCGGCAGCAACTCCCGTAAAATTTGAGGCACATGCCAGAAATACAACCTGCAATGGGGCAAACAATGGGGCAATTACAGTTACGATTTCTAATGAAAATAATAATCTGCCTTATACCTATAGCATTTCTGGAGGTTCAATAGCTTCCATTTCAGATCAGACCTCTGCTGAATTTACAGATCTGCCAGCAGGCAGCTATACTGTTGAGGTAAAATCGAATAGAGGATGCACAGCCAAAATGGATGTCAAGGTTGATCAACCAGAGCAGCTTGAAGTTACCGCAAACGGGACTCAATATAGCTGTAATAGAGATTCTAATGGATTTAATTATGCGGTAATTGCCGCGGATAATGTAAAAGGCGGAGCAGGAGCTGGCAGCTATGTTGCCTATCAGTTTTTAAGAGATGGAACAGAGGTTCAAAATGGCTCTTCGAATATTTACTCCGAATACGATCATAAAGGAGGAAATTATAAGATAAATGTATATGATAAGAATAATTGTATGGGCACATCCGAGACTATTGCAATCAAGCCTTTTACTGTTCTAGAAAATATATCCATAAATAAAGTCTTGCCTATTACGTGTCAGAATTTAGAGTCGATAAAAGTTTCTGCAGCTGTAAAAGGAGGCGCAGGATCCCTGCAGTATCAATTAACAGGTATGGACAAAACAGCAATTGCACCTCAGACTAATGCAACAGGAGAGTTTGAAGGATTAGATATTGGCGATTATTTAATCAATGTCACTGATACGGTGACAGGATGTTCAATTGAAGAATATTATCATGTGTATAATCCTAATACATTTGAAATTCAAGTTCATTCTCTGAACACGGAAATTTGCTACGGAACTAATGAAGGAAGTATAGAATTAGTTTTAGTTGACTCGCAGCCTGCCCCAAGCAATGACGCAGGAGCTTTTGACTATACAATTACAGGTCCAATGCCTGAAATATCAGGAAAGTCAGAGAATGCAGGCCCTATTAAGATAAACGGATTAGTTGCAGGTGATTATACAGTTGCAATAAAATTGGCAGGAAGTCCTAAATGCGAAGCCCGTAGCGGTTTCCATATTTCACAGCCACAAGCTAAATTAGACATTCAGGCGAAAGAAACGCCAATTACCTGCAAAGAAGGAAATAATGATGGAACTATTACGGCTACAGCGTCAGGGGGTTGGACGGAAAGAGTTTACCAATACGAATTGATTGGTCCAGTCAGCCACGCATATTCAGAAGAATACTATTTTAATAATTTAACACCAGGACATTATAAGGTAAATGTAAAAGATGGAAAAGGCTGCGTTGCAACAGCTATTGTCGATTTAAGAGCACCAGATGCTATAAAATTTGCAGCCTCTGCAGCCTCTCCTGTGCTGCCTTGTTATGGTGACGGAAGCGGAGTTATTAGAGTTTCCAATGTTACCGGAGGTGTGGGTGCTAATTATGCCTATTCTCTAAAATACACTTCTCCGTCAGGGGAAGTCATTACATCTGGTCCCCAGCAGTCCAATGAATTTAGAGGGCTATTTTCAGGGAATTACACCGTGGTGGTAAGTGATGGATTTAGCTGTGAAGCGGTATCCGAAATTATTACGATTTCAGATCCGGTAAAAATTGAAGTGGATTTATCTCAAAACACCGAAATTACCTGTTTATCTGACGCAACTCTCATTTTAAAAGCGACTGGGGGCACTTCTCCTTATGTTTATAGCGAAGATGGAGCCAGTTATGGAGCCAGTTTTGATTCTCAAACTATATTCAGCGTAAAGCCGGGGATGCATCAATATTGGGTTAAAGATAGCAAGGGCTGCGTAAGCGAATTGTCAGGAACAGTTCGTGTGGAACCTATCGTCCCGTTATCAGTCGAATTAGATGTAAAAAATGCCGGAGTTAACTGTAAAGGTGATGCTACAGCAATGATTGCAGCTGAATCAAAGGGAGGTATGGGAGATTATGAGTACTCATTATTGGATAGAAACGGAGTAGAGGTCCGTCCTGCTCAGAAAGCAGGGATCTTTGATTCCTTATCGGCAGATTTAAGCCCTTATACAGTTCATGTAAGAAGCGGGGATTGCGAAATAAATTCTCAAGCAGTTAATGTAAGTGAACCAGACCAATCATTGAGATCCACTTATACAGTCTCTCCTGTAAGCTGTTTTGGTAATAATGATGGAATAATAAATGTTGTAGCGCAAGGGGGGACTGGAAATATTAAATATGCCATTTCACCTAACTTGAACATGTTTGTAGAAAGCGGGAAGTTTGAAAGACTGCCTAAAGGAGTATATACCATTATCGTACAAGATATAATGGGATGCAGCAATATTTATAAGGACATTGAAATAACGGAACCAGCATTTTTAGCGGCTTCTGAAATTCCAAATTCAAGAATACCCGAAATATGCAAAGGCGATAAAAACGGTGCATTCTTTATCGAAATAAAAGGAGGAACCCCACCATATTTTGAAAGTCTTGATAATGAAAATGGAAATTATTCTCCTGTGAACGGTTCTGTTAAAGATTATCTGAACCAAAGCGAAGGAAAACATACAGCATACATAAAGGATAATAATGGATGTGCCAGCGAAGTAGAAGTTATAATGCAAAAAGCTGTCATTCTAAATCCAAGCGTTGAGATCCAATACGATTGCGTTAATAATAGACAGTACAACATTGTGACCGTTACAGTTGACAGAAGCAATTCTGATGTGGAGGACGTCGATTATTCGCTTGACAGCGATCAGGGGCCATGGCAGCCTAACAATACTTTTTCCAATGTCGATTCTGGAAGACATTATGTAGTGGCTAGGCATACCAACGGATGCACTGCAAAAAGTGACAGTTTTGAAATTCGGCCTTACAGCCCACTTACTCTTGCGCCGTTCCCTCAGCAAGATGAGATGAATGTAATTTCAGTGCGAGCAGCCGGCGGAATTCCTGAGTACGAATACAGTTTAAACGGAGGAGATTTTACATCATCAAATAACTTCAAAATTTATCAGTCTGGAGATTATGAAGTGAAAGTAAGAGATAGAAATGGCTGCACCAGCAGCGTAACTGTTCCTATGGTTTACATAGATATCTGCATCCCCAATTATTTTACACCTAATGGCGATGGCATTTATGACACATGGGGACCTGGATGCACCAACATTTATGACAAACTCGAATTTTCAGTATTTGATAGATATGGACGTCTAATAAACAAATACCACTATGGACAGAAATGGGACGGAAAATATAAAGGGGCAGAATTGCCATCGGGCGATTACTGGTATGTTTTGAAATTGAACGATAAAAAAGACGATAGAGAATTTAGAGGACATGTCACAATATACAGATGACGGATTAAGGAAATATTATGCGGCTATATAAAAAAAAGATAAAATTATTAATATTGCTATTTCTAGTTGCAGCTTCAAGCAATGGACAGGAATTAAATCTGCCAGTATTTACACAATATCTGGCTGATAATTCATTTGTCATTTCTCCCACATATGCGGGCATTGGAGATAACCTGAGAATTAGGGCCAACGGTCTTGCGCAGTGGGTAGGCTTGAAGGATTCTCCAAACAATCAGTCATTATATGCTGATTTTAGGGTTTTTGACCGCTCTGGAATAGGGATAAGCCTATATAATGATAAAAATGGCTATACAAGGCAGACCGGGGCTAAAATTTCTTTTGCCCATCATTTAATTTTGGATTATTATGCAAAAGAGTATTTATCATTCGGGCTTTCCTATAATCTCAACCATTTTCGGATAGACAGCGATAAATTTAATCTAACGATGGAACAGCCAGTATTGGATGCCATTGTCACTGACCGTTATTTGCCAAACAATAATTTTGATCTTGGTGTGCTTTATCGCATCAGCAAATTTTATTTGAGTTTGAGCGTAAACAATGTGCTGAAAAAAAATAGCGATAAATACAGAGCCGCTGAACCTGAACTACTGGCAAATTATCAGCTTTATACCGGCTATGTTTTCAAAGACAGGTACAACAGCCGAATTGAGTACGAGCCTTCCATGTATTTTCAGTATTTTGCAGGAGACGGACGTTCTACTGCCGATATCAATTTCAAGTTTAGGCAATATAACCCTTATGATGAATATTATTGGATAGGGATTTCCTACCGCATGATCAATGATCAAATATTCAAGCCTTTATCCGTCGGGCCGATGGCTGGCTTCATGAAATCTAAATTTTATTTTGGATATGCCTATCAGATAACACTTAACCAGCTCGGAAATTACAATGCGGGCACGCATTCTATCACTATTGGTTTGGATCTTTTAGAATCGATCAGCAATTGTCCCTGTACTCAGGGTCCGGTTCATGATTGAATGAGAAGAATTATTTTTATGCACTGACGTATTGAATTCCTCTTATTCAGCGATTAAATATATAAAAGAGGCGGCTCTTACAGGGGCCGCTTTTTTAGTTGTTTTAGAAATCTCGAATGAAGAGAAAATTTATCGATAAAATATTGCCGTTTCCCTTAAACTTACCAGTAATGAATGTTTTTATTTGCCTGCCTAAAATTATCAGTCGAATGTAAAATTCACTTGAGGAACAATATTTTGATGTGAGATATCAATTAGGAGACCAATGAATAAGCTTGCGCCAATCTAAGATGAATTAATGATTATTGAGATTCTTATTTTCTTTCTTAATTATCGACTCTTAATTTTTTTTAATATTTAAAAAATTAAGCAGCAGGAATTATTTCAATAACCTATTTTTATTATGTTTGCTTAAACTACAGATTCAAAAACGATTCAAGCTGTATGTTTTAATCAACTGACTAAAATTTTTTAGTTTATGGAGCTTCTTTCTAAATGTTTACTGTTTTGCAGAAAAGTTAAAAGCAATAGCATCAGATTTGTTTTGCAATTATTAAGATTTAATTGTTTAAACTGCAATATGCGAGCTATATTTTTTTGTTTAAATCCCCTTTTGTTTTTTTTTTCTGTTCATGTTTTTAGCCAAAACTATACAACAAATGCAGTTCATATTCATGATCTTTCACAATCTTATTTTGTTGCCAGCCAGCCTTTTATTGACAGAGATGGTTTTGTCTGGTATGCAGTAAATGAACAAGGAACATTCTTCAAATACGATGGGATAAACATTGTTAAATTTACTATGAAAGACAGTGATGAAAAGCGTTTTTCTATTACTGCGATCTGTATCAATGCTTGGACCCAGGATAGAAAGGGGAACGTCTGGGCTATTAATCCTGATGGGGCCTATGTAATAAATCCAAATACATTTAATGTCAAGCACATTAAATGGCAATCAAAACATGAGATCAGAAGCAATCAAGATGTAAGCGCGCTTCAAGATAAGAAAAATAATATATGGATCAGTACCGGTGAAAATTACGTTATAAAAATCGATAAAAATTACAATCAGAAGATATTTCAGTCTCCAGAGCTTCCAAGGATAGCTGCACATAAGAAACAGCACGGCGCGGCCACTGGTGCTGAAAATCTGCCCCTAAAAGTGATAAAAGAATTGGACCAGGGAAAAATACTGGTAAAATCTCGCTGGAACTTATATCTGATCGACGATAAAGGCATGCAGTTCATTTTGAACTTTAAAGAAGATGGATCTAACCTACATTTTACACAGGATGGAGAAATTTTCAAGCCCCATACCAGCGGCACCGTTCTTTTTAATGGAAAAAAGTATAATTATAGCTATTTAAAGAATTTAAATATTCAAATGTTTAATTGCCCGTATGACAACTTCTCATATAAAAACTCAAAATTTTTTACAGTTCAAGCAGACAAGGTTTTTATAGAAAAATTTAATAAAGAGAAAATTGAATTTACAGTTACTGATACTTTTGAATTACATTTTGATAGGAAAATTATTAATAACAGCCTAACTCTGGATTCTAATAACATCATCTGGTTTTCGAATAATTATAATATTGTTATGCTTAAACCTACAGATGCAAGATTTAAAAAGTACCTGCAAATTAAGAATTCGCCAATTAGTGCCAAAGGAATAGTTTCTGATGATCGAGGAAATTTGTATGTATGCTCTTCTACTGGACTTTTTAAATTAGACGCTAAAGGCCAGCTTCTTTTAAAAATTTATGACCCGTCCAATTCTGGCAATATTTATAATTCTATGCTAATAGATCAAAATGGAATTTTATGGGCAGCTGGTGAAGGTGCTTTTATAACATCCATTGATTTAAGAACAAATGTAATTGCAACCAGAAAATATGGAAAGAGATTCGATTTCAATTGTACATTTCTAAAAGCAAAATCAAAAGATTCGTTTTGGGTAGGATCCGATAAAGGCCTATTTATTTTGGATAAAAAATCTGGAAAATTATTTCGATGCAAGCTCGGCAATATTAATTCTGACCGTTTAACTGTTTATGATATTTTGCAATCCGGCAATGGCAATTTGTGGGTAGCCACTAATAATGGTCTGTACTTTAAAGGCAAAGGAAAGAAATGGATAGATTATAAGGCTAAAAACTCTTTTTTTTCCAATAGAAAAGTTTACGTGCTACACGAAGATGCAAATAAAAATATCTGGCTCGGAACGCATAATTCTGGGGCTGTCTGTCTAAATTTAAAAACCCAGAAAATTGATGTTTATGACGAATCAGCCGGCTTGTCTAACAATGCTGTATATGGCATATTGGAAGCGGATGGCCAATTTTGGTTCTCGACCTTTTTTGGGATATCTGCACTCCATAAAAAAAACATGAAATTTAATAATTTTCATTTGCAGGACGGATTGCCTGATAATGAATGTATTCTCAGATCATTTTATAAAAAAAATGACAGCAGTTTCTATTTCGGCGGATTAAATGGTATTGTTGAGTTAAATCCTAAAGAATTTAATTTTAAGAAAAGAGATGCTAAAATATTTATTTCTAAAACAGAATATTTTTCCATAGAAAGAAAAGAAAATGTTACAGATTATTTAAATGAAAATAGAAGTATTACATTGCCGTACAATAAAAATTATTTTTCGGTTGAATTCACTACAAATGATATGTATAATAATCGTAGAAGCACTTATTTCTATCGTATTAACGGATTAACTGATGGATGGGTAGGTCGTGATGGAATAGGCATTGTTAAATTGAGTAATCTGCCGCCTGGCAAATTTGTCATAGAGCTTAAAGTGAAAGATTTTTATGGATCTGAAATAACGGATCATATTAAAATAAATGTACTTGTTGAACAGATTTTTTACAAGACACCTTTTTTTCTCGGTTTTATATTTTTATTGTTAATTGCATTTGTAATATATATATTCAGAAGAAAAATTAGAAAACAGAAAAAGATTTTTGAAAGAGAAAAGGAAATAATTATTTTAAAATCAAATGCATTAAAAGCACAAATGAATCCTCATTTTGTCTTTAATATATTAAATAATATGCAGAGCATTATGATTTTGAAAGGGGAAGAGGAGGCGAATAGATATTTCGGCGCCTTCTCACGACTGCTTCGCTTAACGTTAGATATCTCTAAGCAGGAATCTGTTTCTTTAAAAGATGAATTGGATTATATTAATCAGTACCTTATACTAAGCAGTCTGCAGCTAAATGAAGAGTTGAAGTTTTCGATTTTTACAGATGAAAATGTGAATAAGGAAGATATATTTATACCAGGAATGTTAATTCAGCCTTTTGTAGAAAATGCAATTATTCATGGCTTAAGTCCAAAAGAGGGTGAAAAGGCGATAAAGATAACATGTTTTATTGAAAATGATTTTTGTGTAGTTAAAGTTGAAGATAATGGAGTAGGAAGAGAAGCGGCTTCAAAATTAACGCAAAAGAGGGAGTTTGTCTATAAGTCCTGGTCAACAGCAATTGTTAAAGAGAGAATAGAACTAATAAACTCCTCATCTAATAGTCAAAAGATTATTTTACAGATTGAAGATCTAAAAACTGAAGATCAGAGTTTGGGAACTGCAGTCACAATTAAGTTTAAGATCAAATAAAATAAACTTTAAACTATTAATTATTATAAAGTAAAAAGATGTTTTATTACAATTATGAATCATAAAGCCGTCATTTTTGATGATGAGATTCATAATATTGTATAAAGCAGGAACTGATTGGAACTGTCATTGCATATAGAAATGCAGCCCTAAAAGGGGCTGCATTTTCTTAAGATCGAGCACTAAATAAAATTATTAGATCAGCTGCCAAGCGGTCATTCTAAATGGACTTGAAGAACTCGTAAAAGTATAGACGGCATTTGAATATTTTAGTTTGAAATTTTCTTTTTTAACATACAGCCCATTAGCATCCATCAGGTTTTTATCAAATCCGTCAATGAATGCAGGAGTCGCAGCAGTTGTGTCTTTGTTCCAAGACTTATGATTTAAAATAATTTTTTTGTTTACAGCATCTTCCTGCACATCTACAAAATGCAGTAAAGATCCTCTGCCCTCGAAAGTATAGTAAATAAAGCTACCCTGTGAATGATTTAGATATAATTGTACAGAAGTGAGATATTGGCCATCAGGTAAATTTGCATTAATTTTATCTATTTCTGCTTGAAATAATTTGGAATTCGTAGAGGCATCAGCTGTGTAATCGTCGGGATAGTAGCCAAATCTGGAATAAACTTTTCCCGGCAATAATATGTTATAATCATCTGTCGGCCTTGGAGGTATATTGGTATATTTAATAGTAGCACTAACTTCATTTGTGCCAGTTGCTACAAAGTTACTTGTTGCACTATCGTAAATGAAATTCGTAAGTTTTTGACCTTTGACGATTACTGGAAGTTTGGTAACAACTCCTGTTGGTGTAAATGCAAATGCGAGATCATATGCCTCCTGACTACCTGGTTCTAAGGATGTTGCGGTACCAAAACGAGCGTTCGTATTATAGCTAAAGTCAAACTTATGTGTAGCTGCTCCATCATTTGTTTCCATTATCCTAAACAACGGACTGTACATATCTCCATTTAAACTGCTTATGGTCGCTTTATTTTTTGACAGATCTGCCCAATCCTGTGCTGTTGCTTTTATAAAACGCAGAAAATGTCCGTTTCTATTTGTTCTAAAAAGAATATCTCCATCCTTTTGTCCATAATAATAGAATTGAAAATCTCCCAAATATCCTTTTGCTAAAAGCGAAGCTGTTGGAGAATTACCAGCATCAGATAAAAGATGTATTCTGTTTTGTGTTGTAAAAACTAGGCTCACAGTACTTCCCATCTGGATTTCATACTGACTTGTATACGTTTTTGTGTCTGTATCTGTACCTATAGTAAAATCTGATGCCATATCTACTTTTCCTTCTGGCAGAAATTTCATTAAATGGGTCCAACCACCTAATTGTGTACTATCAGTATAATAAACTGCTTTCCATCCTTCTGCAGAGGAAAGTAGTAGGTCATTCAATTCTTTTTGGCGTCCGCTTAATCTCTCCGTCGCATTTTGATCAAAATCCGAATCTACTTCTGTGCTTGTACATGATCCCAAAAGCAAAGCCCCTAAAGAAACCACTAAGTACTTGTATATATTTTTTACTTTCATAATATCTATTTTTAGAATTGTCCTTAATTATTTATTACAAAATCAGTATTTTTTTGAGCTTCATCTCTTAAAGCATAAAAATCAATATTGAAAGCATCTCTATAATATTTCACTACAAGTGCTTCTTTTGCTTTTATATTAGCTTTTGCCGCAGTATCTGTAACACCAGCTAAAATCGCATCATACTCCGCTTTTGAGCTCGTTAAAATTGTAGCAGCAGTTTCAGCAAAATCTTCATAAATACTTAATCTGGCGTAACTTGTTATAAAACCTAAATTTCTTGAAGTAGCTATTGCTGCAGTATACCAGCTTGTAGTATATCCAGTCGGCGTTAATTTAGCCCAAGCTTGTTCATCAAAAGGCTTGGTCTGATTCAAGATATGAACGTACTCATGCTGAATGGTATGAATAAACTGCGTTACGTTCGCTCTATTTTTTTTGTTAAGATTGTCTACCTGAAAAAGAGTAACTTTTTGACCCGCTTCAGCAAGTCCTAATGTTACTGTACCATTTGTATTTAAGTTTATTCCTCCTACAAGTACAAACTCTCTCGGTGCAATTTTCTTAACAAAATCAGCTCCTCCAATAGTCGTATAACTATCAATCCAGATTTTCTTAACTACTTCCATTGCTGGCTGGACTTTTTCTCCTTTTGGCGGATATAAATATCTATTGTTATCTACCAGATTTTGATTCCATATATAGTACACGTTGATATTATAAGGATCTAAGAAATTTACATCAATCCATTTATCTAAATCCGTTTTATTTGGTACCGAAAAATCTAACCAGCTTTCTTTTGGCTGGTCTTCATGTGCGCAAGAAGAAAGAAGTAATACCCCTGTCATAAGCACTGCTGTATATATTTTTACTGTTTTCATATTAGTTTTCTAATTAAAATTTATCTAGGATTTTTCTCAATACCATTACTTGAAGCTCTTAACGGTATTTGTAAAGCTCTGCGTTTGTCATCTTTCTCTAGAATGTTTTTTCGAACCACTTTACCAAATTCAAGAGTATTGTGCTCTACTACTAAATTAAAACGTTTAATATCGAACCATCTAAGACCCTCTCTCATAAAATCTCTTCTTCTTGCCTCTGCAATTGCTTTGATATAAGAAGTCTGAACTGCGCTTAATTCATAGAAAGGAGTAAATTCATTTGCAACTACTGGATATTTTGCAGTTACTCTGGCTTCATCTAAAATATCAGTTGCTGGATTATAGCCTGAGGTTCTTGTTCCTAAAAAGTATCCTAATTCAGTATTTACTTCTGTAAATCTGTTTTTCATTACAAGAGCTTCAATACGGTTTAGGTACATTTCATCGTTACTAAATAAAACCGTAGCGGTGTAAGCTTCTCCAATTCCAGCTGTAACATTTGTATATTTAAAATACTCATAAAGCTTAGGAATAAAAACATTTGAACCACCATAATAGTAACCATTTGCATTTATTAAGTTGGCTTTTCCCCACATATTCGTTTGAGGTCCTAGCAATTCATCTGATTTAAGTGATGGAAAAGCAAATCTATATGACGCTGCTCTATTTGCAATTGAATTAGGATAATTAATCAATAAATTAGTATCCTGCTCTGCCTTAGAATATTCGATCGGCATTTGAGCAAAAGCCGCAGCATTAAAAGCTGTATAATTTCTAAGTTTCGTTGGTTTAGAACCAAGTCCTTCTGAATACTCCAATACTTTATCCCAGTCTCCTTTTATCAAGTAAAAACGGCAAGCAAACGCTTTAGCAGCATCTACTGTAAAATGATATTTAGGCTCTTTGTAGTTGCTGGTAACAAACTTCATTCCTTCAATAAGATCCTTTTCTATAAAGTCGAACACTTCTTTAACTGTATTACGCTTATATTTTGCCAACAAGGCAGTTTCGGGTTCTGTAACATAAGGAACTCCTAAATCTGTCGATGCAGTCGCTGGATTATATCTGTTTGACCACAAAGAAACTAACATAAAATGGTTGTATGCTCTTGCAATTAATGCTTCTCCTTTTTGAGGATTTAAAGTACCAGGGCTTCCAAGTTTTTCGATCGAAGCCAAGGCTTGATTTGCCGCTGCAATAGCCTCGTAAGATCCTGTCCAAAATCCGTTTTCAGTATCTCTTTCAATTTGAGTCTGCATGTCCCAATTAAAACTTTCCTCATTGCTTATGTTAGCATTTGTTTTTACTTCAGTGTCAAAAATATTATCTGACATTGTCTCAGCAATAACAAAGTAAGTAGTTTTAGGATATGCTGTAACCAACAATTCGGATATCTTTTCAGGAGTATCTATCTGCGTTCTATTATCTGGTACCTCTGAAAGAAAATCATCACAACTGCTAATACCAGCTAGTAATAATAATGACAGTGTTAATTTTATATTTTTCATAATCAATTTTATTGTTAAAATGAGAGGTTTATTGCAAAAGTGTACTGTGCTGTAATTGGAAAAGCTACGCCCCCTGTATTACGAAACTCTGGATCTTGACCGTGTAATTTTTTATCTGAATAAATTAACCACGGATTAACTGCTGATCCTTTCAAATTAAAAGTACTCACCCCTAACTTTCTCTTAAAATCACTTGGAAATTCCCAGCCTAGAGAGATGTTTTTTAATCTGACAAAATCACCGCTGGCAATTCTAACATCAGAGAAATTATAAGTGTTATAAGCAATTTGTAAATTATTACTGCCATAATTTCTGTTCATTAATTGGTCAGCAATAACAGGAACATCAGTGAAGTTTTCATCTCCTGGACTTATCCATCTGTTAGCAAATTCTTTTGTAAAAACAGTTTGATCTGTATACCTATTACTGTAAACTGGATTTAATCTCACTTTGTTTCCTCCTGATCCTACTATAAACACATACAATGACCAGCTCTTATAAGTAAATGTATTGGCAAGACCAATTGATTTATTTGGTTCAACTGATCCTTCGTATTTCAAATATTTCATTACATCATTAGTATCCTGAAAATTTGCCTCTGTAATATTATTTTCAGCACCGTCTTGCAATTTGAAAGTTGGTAAACCCTCATTGTTTAATCCTGTAAATTGATACGAATACAATGAGTTTCTAGGATGTCCTACTGTATTTCCTCCGTTACCAGCTATTAAATCAAATGCTGAAGGTCTATTTGCTAAATTTGTGATTTTTTGATCATAAATAGAAAAGTTCAATGTAGTAGACCATTTAAAATCTGGCGAAACAATATTTTGAGTGGTAAAACCTATTTCGATACCTTTAGTTTCCATATCGGCATTATTCCCCATTTTAACTGCCTCTCCTCCAACTCCTGATGTAATTACATAATCAATCAAATCGAATGCTGTACGTCTATAAACATCAGTTGTAAATTGCAATCTGTTCCTAAACATTCCTAAATCTACACCAATATTAGTTTCGTATTGTTTTTCCCAAGTTAAATCCTGATTTTGCAAATCTTCTATACGTATTGCATTTTCTCTGTCAGTTGTTGCAAAACGATCTGTAATGTAACTTTTATAAATCGCTAATGAATTTGTTGCTGGACCCGCAGTTGCCGTTAGACCGTAAGAAGCTCTAAGCGCTAAATTGTTTATAGATTCTACATCTCTCATGAATTTTTCTTCCTTGATATTCCATTTACCACTAACTGTGTATGTAGGCAGCCATCTTGAAGACCCTGTATCACCTTGTCTATTCGATCCATCGTAACGTCCAGTAACTGATACTGTATATCTGCGGTCATAAGTATAACCTACTTTTCCAAAGAAACCAACAGTACGCTCTCTCTCAGCACCAAAATCGTAATAAGTATTTCCTTCATTTACCAATTTTTCAATCAATTTAGGGTCAATAAAGGCACTTAGTCCTTTTTCATATTGCAAACCTGCAGCTGTAAAATTGTCGTTGTTTCTATCTACAGATCTAAACTCTGTACCAAAAAAACCTTCAAGTTCATGCTTTTCATTAAATGTGTTTCTGTATGTGACACTATTTCTAACATTATATGAAGTCATATCATTTGTGTATTTTCTTAAAAATCCACCGTTTTGTAAAACTGATACTTTAGGCGCAGTTAAGTCATTTGGATTTTGGTATAAAAACACGTTATCTCTTTGAATCTGCGTATTTGGATTATCTCCAACACCAGCATTATACGCACCTACGACATTTGAATCTTCGTAAATTTTATGCTCTCTGGATGTAGTAGCATAGCGAGCTGAACCAGTAAAATTGTATGTCAAATTTTTATTGATTTTATAATCTAAATCAGCTTGAAAACGAATATCTTTTACTTTTATACCAAGTTTATTATTCTTTAATTCGTTAAGAATATTCATTGGAGCCCAGTTATTTTGATAATATTCTAAATTTCCATTATCATCATAAGGTCTTAATGTTCTACTTGTACTCAAAACATAGTTGAAAGGATTAATATCAAAATCTCTCGTAATTTTACCAAATACAACATCATCTTTACTTTCGTAAGTACCAGGTGCTTCTTGATCACGAGCAGATGCAAGCGTTGATAAAGTAATATTTAATCTATCATTGATATAAAATGTTCCTTTTAAGTTTGATGATAATTGTTTCACATTATCTGCCAGAGTCCATCCTGGATCAGTATAATAACCTAAAGAACCATAAAAAGTATTATTCTTTCCTCCACCTGAAAAACTTAAAGAGTGATTTTGAGTAATAGAAGGTCTAAATAAAACTTTAAACCAATCTGTATTTGCTAACTCATATTTTTTTAAAAATTCATTGATGTATGGCTGTTCATTTTTTACACCATATAAGCCATTAGAGCTATCATAAAGATTAACCTGTTTTGCTAAAATACCATAAACACCGCTAAATCTTGATGTTAAAGATGCGCTTTGGCTCAAATATCCTTTTTCTCTCATCTCTTGAAAAACACTCATTGATTCTTGAGAATTCAAAACATCATATTGAGTATAACTAGGAACTGCTCTCACTGTATTTTCGACAGAATAACTAATTTTTAAGGGAGTGTCTCTGCGGCCTTGTTTAGTTGTTACAACAACTACTCCGTTTAACGATCTTGAACCATAGATAGAAGTAGCGGATGCATCTTTTAGAATTTCAATACTTTGTATATCGTTAGCATTTAAACCAGCTACCGCAGAACTTAATAATGTTGCTGAATTTCCTGAAGCTAAATCGGCAAATGTTACATTGATAATATCCTCTTGAACAACACCATCAATAACCCAAAGAGGTTTTGTATCTCCGAAGATAGAAGAAGATCCACGAACCGTAATTTTTGGAGTTGATCCAAAAGATCCTGTAACGTTTTGAACCGTAACTCCGGCAGCTTTTCCTTCAATCATTCTGCTCACATCAACAACTCCATCCACTTTTAATTCAGCTCCAGAAATTTTACTGATTGCTCCCGTAAATGTTCTTTTTGAAGTTTTTTCATATCCAGTTGTAACTACAACCTCTTTAAGATTTTGTCCTGCTTCTGTTAAAACAATAGTTGGTGTAATATTTTCTATACCAATTTCTTTAGTTTCCATTCCAACGTAAGAAATAACAATACGGTTTACATTTGCTGGCATTTCAATAATGAAATTTCCATCAAAATCTGTTAAAACTGCAGTTTTTGTTCCTTTTGCCATAACTGTTGCTCCAGGAAGCGGGCTGCCCGTTTGGTCTGTAACTTTTCCTTTAATAATAGGTCCTGCATTTAATTTGGCGTCCAGCTTTTTTAGTTCATGTGTCTTAATGGGCACTGTGAAACTTGACAACGCAATTCCTAGAACGAACTGGAACAGTATTATTTTTAAATTTCGACAGAACAATCGTTTTTTTTGGACTACTTGGTTTTTCATACTTTGGCTGTTTTGGTTTTTATTAATTTATCTTCGAATCAAAAAATAATTTTCATTAAGAGAGAATTATTTTCGATTGCTGATTGCAAGACTGCAGTCAAATTTATTTTTGGATCCGCAAATTTTTCATAGGCATTATTTTATGATTATCAATTTGACTTAATCAAGAGAAGTTTATTTTAACAAATGACAGATTATATGTTAAAAACGTAAAGCTAATTTCTAAACCGTATTTTACATATTGAAAAGTAGTTAACGGTCAGATAATGTAACTTAAAGGCATAATTGGCTCGTTAACGTAATTTTTGTCATGCAGCAGTTTTATATGGTCGGAGTAGAAGGCAATCTTCTAGATTTTAATCGTATGTAGGTTAAAAAAATGGATCTAAAGTTTTATAAAGTATTGATTTTTAAAGTTATTAAAGCTTCTACAGCAACATTTTGTGTAAAATCGAGATTTCCTTGATTAAATGCCGTTAATCGGTAAAAAGGGATGGTGAATTTGTGATTTATGACCGTTAACTACTTTTAATTTTATTGTTTACAGGAAAAGAGAAATCTTTGCTGGAGAAACAGTTGTTCTGTAATCCCTACAGGCTGTCCAGGACAATATTTTTAGATTTGAATTCGGTGGGAAAAATATTTTTTTGATTTTACTTTTTCAAGAAAATTTAAAGCAAGCTCTGCAAGTCCATTAAATGAGATAAAGAAATTATGAATAAATTTTACATTATCAATAAGTGCGTGCGATTTATAGTCTGGACAGTTTTAATATTGTATTTAATTTTATGCATTTTTATAAGATCCACATAAAGCTGCCAGTATTAAAAAGGGTTACTTTGGTCCAAGGTTTTCGGGGCATGATACACAATATTTAATTTCTCCCGATAAATGCTAAAAGTGGATTTCGGCGTCATCTTCACATGACAATTGTACGAGGTTACAATACAGAGTGCGGTGTCTCTTTAGCTTCAAAGTGTGAGTCCAGTTATATCGCGGGGAACTGGCAAGGGAAGATAGAGCTTTGGTTAAATATATATTAGCAAGTTACATCCGAGTATATTTGGAAAGAATAATTATATAAAGCTTCATTTGACAGTTAAATTTACGGAACGGCAATAAGAACCAGATATAAGGGATTATAATATTTCAGCTCACGATGCTTTTGGAGAAATCCTTAGCGCTTCTCAACTTAATGACCGTTTATTTTTATCCGACTAACAATAAAATAAAAGTTTAAAATTTTATAGGTCGTCAATTACAGAACAAAATTAGCTTTTATCAAAGAGCATTTCCTTTTATTCACTATTTTGAGTTAGTATGCTAATAGTAAGTTACAGGATAAAGCCGTCTAAATTATTTTTAGGCGGTTTTTTTAAATAGAAAATAGATGTACTATATTGACACCAAAACTGTTACGAAATTTTCGTTCGGAGAAAGCAGATAATGGCATTGAAAGATACAGTTGCCTTTAGAAATAATTGTGGAATATAAAATTATATGAATCAAATGGAAAATTGGATGATGGACAAGGCCAGATCTGCTTTTCTAGATCAAGTTCTGATCGCTCTTAGCAGTAATTATTTTGGCAGCGTGCCTTTCGAAGAAATAATGGAGGTATTTTACAGCATTTCAAGCACTGCGGTTTCATCCAGTAGTGCCATCGAAAATGAGGCAAAAATTCTTGATGCCTTATTGGAATTGGAAATTTTAGGCCTTGTGGTTGTAAATTACGACACCGACGAAAGTTCCCTTACCGATTTAGGTTTAGAGTGGGTGAGAGGCAAAATTCTCCTTGAGCGGCTTGGAATATTTTGATTTTATTAGTCATTGCATCTAGTTATAACATCATATATGAGCTTAATGAAGCTTTATCCTTGAAGCGGATTTATAATTGAAATCTGGGATAACCTAAATTATTATTGGGTGCGGAAGAATTTTCTGGTTATAAATAAAGAATCCACTTTTTATACTACTCTAATCTCTGAGCCTAATGGTTTAAATTCATTATTCCTCCATTAAAAAAAACATAAGAGTCAGGAAGGGTTCATTTATAGGAGCTAATGCATCATCTTTTTTCCGACTTATGTAAAAGCTGTATAACATTTATTTTAAAACCAGTTTTGATATTGGCCTCTTTTTAAGAGCAGTGCCTCTATTTTAAAATGGAAGCAATCTTTTTTTATAATGAGTCTGAAATTCTCAGTCATGAAAATCTTCCAGTGCTGTCAAAGAATTGGATCCCGTTAATCGGCATATTTGTTTATTAATCGGCAAATAACTACCGTTAACTACTTTTTGATAGCAGTATATGCGATTAATTTCAATATTTGGATGGTAATTTAAGATGCAGATTTGCCTGTGAATAATTATATAATAGAGAATTTAAAACTGCATTTTGTAGCTTAAATTTTAACCTGAATAAAAAATAATATGCTATGAGAAAAAATATTTTTTGTTTTATGATTTGTGTGATCTTTGCAACTTTGATTTTAGGCTGCAGCGATAATGATTCAAAGCAGGATGATTATATTCTTGCACAAATAGATGCGTCAGATCTGCCCAAAGATAATAGACCTATGACAATGTTTGAAGATGATGAAAGCCCGTCAAAAATGTATGATAATAATGATCGCTGGTTCCGAGTGAATGAGCCATTGCAGATCATACTGAAAGGAAAAGATTCTGTACAAATATCACTTTATTCACCTGTTGGGCTGTCTAATGTAAAAGTTTATGCAAAACTGCGCAATTATGACAAAAGATTCCTAATTTATAATTTTTCTAAAATTCCAGCTTTCCACCGTTCTTTTCATAAGATTCCCTTGACGGATAAGGGGAATCAATATGAGTTGGAATCCGGAGGAACCGTTACAATTGAGAGAATAGAAGGTATTTCTTCAGATGACATCACATTTTCATTGCAATCAGATGATCCTTTATTTCAAAAGTTTAAAAGAATAAAATCTTCACGGCTGGTCGCGTTCAGTGACAAGTATCATTTGAGTGATCCAAATCCGAATTCGTATCTGCCTATGAATCCAGTTCTGGCAAAGGAGGCTATAACAATGATCATAAATTTTTCATATGTTTTAAGCCATCCATTGTATTATGATACATTTATGAATTTTGACCGATATAAAAAGGAGCAGATGGACATTGAAGGACTGCCGTTGGAGGGGGCTCTAAACTGGCATGGAAATGCTGAAGATATTAATGGCGTATATGATTATTTTACCGAGGCCCAAATGGAAGATATTTATGCAAACTATATTGATGGGAGGAAGCTCTATATGGCAATGGTAGGTGGTGAAAATGCTTGGGGAGGCGGTCCGCTGGCTTCTCATTGGGAGTCTTATTATGTAGTAGGGCACTGGATTGGTGATATGTCAGTATGGACGCATGAATATGGCCACCATAGCGGCTATCAACATACTAGTAATTTGGTTAATAGGGCAGACGGGGGAGGTTTGCAAACTATGGTGCAGAATTTATATAAATATCTAATCTATATTGAAGATCTTCCATTTTTAGATCCTGATGTTCTTAAGACTTACAATAAAAGTAAATACCTCCAAAAAAGTTATAACAAGCCCGTTTTCAAAATAAAACCATTAAACCCATTTTTGGTTAAATATAAAGGAGAAGGAAAGTGGTGATGCCCTATGTTAAACTGTTAAAATGAATCCAGCGAACTCATAAAAATCCTAATTTTAAAAATGAAAAATCCTATCCTTAAATTCTTCGGCAATAAAACAAAACATATATCAATACTGACATTGATAACCTTCAATTTTTTTTCGATAGCTTTTGCAGAAAGCCATTCGCAGCTTGAGTTTTTTTTTCAGCCAGAACAAGCTTCGACAGTAATTATCATTAAAGGACGTGTTACAGACAAATACGGAGAACCCTTAAAAAACGTTACAGTATTGCTTATAGAAAGGGCGAGAAAAGTTTTTACAGATGCTAACGGCGAGTTCATTATCGCTGCATCTGTTAAAGATAATCTGGAATTCTCATTAACAGGGTTTAAAAGTAAAAAATCAAAATTATCAGAAAAAATGCTTAACGTAAAACTTATCAAACAATAGGAATCTATTAGGCTTCAGTTTTGTCAAATGAAATCCAATTATTCTTTATTTTTAAAAGCTTTTTTTAAAACCGTTAGAATTCCAGATTGAATGCGATAGAAATAAATCAATTTATAGCTTCTGTTGAACAGCAGGGAATGTGCTTTGTTATAACAATACTAAATAGTAATCAAAGCAGGATCTTTAGATTTGTATGGAAATCTGTCTTCTAGATAGAGTTGAACTTCAAAATTTTACAGAGTTGATGTTAGTAATGATTTGAACTTAATTTTTCAAGTTGCTGTTTTATAGTATTTTAAGATTTGTCTTAAATCTAGGTGCAACGATTCTGCACCCAGAACCTAGTTGATCCATTTGAATATTTTATTATGCCAAAAATCCTTCTCTAAAAGTTTCGAACCTAAACTTGATAGGGCTTGGTTTTGCTGGTTTTCTATTTTTAACAAACTTCATGCGCCACGATTCTGCAACAAAGATTTTGTTCGATTTTATAAATATTGAAAAGCGGTATAAATGAAAAAAACCTGCAAATCGTTGGATTTGCAGGGTTTATCACTTTTTTTGGCCATTTTTTAAAACTTTGAAAATCTTGTTTTTCCTTTGTTTTCGGGCCTTCGCGGAGAAAAAGGGATTCGAACAAAAATGTTGAATCCCGCTTTTATACTGCATTCCCTAATAATTTCTCGTTATTTTGCCACGATTCTGCCATGAACTTTTTGTGCACTTTTATGCATTTTGAAAAGTTCCGGAGCAGATTATCTGTTTAAATAATGTTGTAATTCGTAATTAATTGAAAGGCAAACTTACAAATTTTTAAGACCGAACTAACAGAAAAAATTTTGAAAGCCTTTAAGGAATGTTAAAAGGAATTGAGAAGTAATTTAAGATTATATTCTCCTTTCTAATTCTCCAATTTTTTATCACATCCAACAACTGATTGATAATGAACACAAAATTGCTTGAATCTCTTATTAACTAAAAGAAGGCAGAGAATGAATGCCCAATCATTTCTAATTAAAGCAATTAGTACTAACTGTAGTCCCAGAGTAATAAACATCGATATAAGCGGTTTTAATACCGCAGCGATCAAAGTCTATAACAAACGTTCGTTCTCAAAGATTAAAATCCGGCAGTGTAAATATCTCAACAATATTGTAGAGCAGGACCATCGTTTTATAAAATGGCGCATCCGAAATGGACTAGGTTTTAAAAGTTTTGAATCGGCTAAGCGAACATTGAGCGGAATTGAAGTTGTGCATATGCTGAGAAAGAATCAGATGGTCAAACCAGGGATATCTATTTTTAAATCATTCTGTAAATTGGCGGGCTAAATTTTAAATTACTTAAATTCTTATATTTGTTTCTGAAAGATGCGACAAAAAACATATTACTATCTATAGAATAATATTTAATAAATTACATTTAAAATTCTCAGGGTGGACAAATTTATGATGGAGGCTGTGATAATTATTATCCTCAAAAATGGTTAAGACATCTGAAGCTATTTTGGTGATCAAAGTGGATTCCGTCCTGACCCTTCATCAGGAAGAATATTATGCATGATCAAAAGTATAGAGTATAAAAATAGATGACAGAAGTTTTAATAGTTTTTGTTGAATATTAATCGCTTACCAGTAAGCTTTGGAAAGTTATGCCCATATTAAAGTTGTAATATAATTTTGTCACTGACCATCTGTTTTACTATGCGGATGATCCATTTAGAGAGATTCAGATTTAATATCTGGCCATAATTTTAAAAAGACTGGCATTACTCATTAATAAACTGTTCTCCATATTAATTTGCTGTATTCTTGCAGCTATAAGATTGGTTTCACGGGAATTAATAATAAAGATTGAACTTTCTCCAAATGAAAAAAGGCGGTCATCAGCCCAGTATTGTCTGGTAATCTTTTACAAGGCTTTCCAAAAGGTTTAACTGTATTTTAAGCGATGCAATTTCAGTAAGTTGTGCATCAATTTTATTTTTAATCTGTAACTGTTCCTGTTGCAGTTCAAACTTTGTATCCTGTAGTTTTAGTTTAGTTAAGTTTAAGGCTCCTCTTTCTTTTCTTAAAAAAATAGGTAAGGTGAAGTTAAGCCCTATCTTGTAATCTTCTCTACGAAAATTATCAAAATAGGACGGCTCTGAAAGATAATAATAGCCTAAATCAATTTTTGGGAGTAAATAACTAGCCTTAAGCTTTCTTTCAATATCCAGCATCTCAATTTTTGTTTCCAGCATTTTAAGTTTAGGATGTGGTGTAATGATGGCTTCGTTATTGTTTATTCCTCCTGTATTTAATATGGTTTGAATCTATCTGCAAACGCAAAATTTCTAGCATGAGAAACAGCCGTAAAATTTAACTAGGGAATAGCAGAAAAGTGAATTATGTTTTCGCTAGAAATGGCCAATTCCAGACAGGTTACCATGTGTAAAATACCATTTTGGACATTAAACTCCAGACCATCCCCAAAACCGCTGTGTTAGGTGCCGGAGTTCTGTATGTCGATGCTGTTTTGTCGATGTTACTCATGTCTTTGTCCATGGAATAGGGTAAAGCTGATAGAAATAGCAATCATCACACTTCTATCAGCTATTTTACAAAGATACGGAGAACAATGTATTAACCCATTGAATGGAACCCTACCTTGTTTCCTTCTGTGTCGATAAAAAGGGCAATAAAGCCGTTGTCACCAATAGAGGTTTTGGGCAGAATAACTCTTCCGCCGGCACTTTCTACTCTGCATAATGGAACCGAAAGGTCATGTCCGCCATCTAAGTAAACCGTTGTGCCGGTCACCGCTGGAACAAAGTTTTCACCACGGGCAATTGCTCCGCCGAATGCGCCTTTTTGTGGATCAGAGGGTAAATATGCATATTGCATATCAGTATTAGGGTCTTGAGTAATTTGAGCATCTAAAACTTTGGAATAAAAAGTCTTTGCCCTTTCGAAATCTGTAGCGGGTATTTCAAACCAATTTAAAGTATTTACCATGTTTATTAAAGTTTATTTGTTTTTGTTTTTTAGTTGTTAAGGACTTAGCGCAGCACCAGCTGATCAATCTGGTCCTCTGCTTTGCGAGTATTCTCCTCAGCGTTAAACAAAAGCCCGGAAGCATCAATAAACTGCACGTGCTCAATACCCAGCGTCTGCCACAAATACTTCACGTATGGAGTAGCGAAATCCTTCTCGCTGCCTAAGCCGGTACCCCCGCTGGTAAAGATGATGTAAATGCTTCGGGCGCGGAGTAAGCCATGAGAAACGCCATCGAGATATTCAAAGGTCACGCCCAGACGGTTGACATGGTCAATATACGCCTTAAAGGTAGAGGGAACGGTCCAGTTGTAGATCGGCATTCCGAGTACCACCAGGTCGGCAGCGAGGAGTTCGGCCACCATTTCGTTGGAAAGCTGCATGGCGGCCTGCATGGCCGGGGTTGGGTTTTGCATAGAGTACAGGCTCCCATCAACGAACGCCTCGGTTGGTATGGGTAGGCCTGCCGCTAAATCTCTTGTCGTGAGGTTAGCCTGGGGATATTCCCGCAACAGACGAGCCACAAAGTGGTCGGTCAGGTGCCGGGACACGGAATCGACATAACGCGAGCTGCTGTCGATTCGAAGAATATCAAGGGGGCGGGTGTGAGAGTTGTTAGTCATAATCAAGAGAATTAAAAAAGTGAGTGATTTTCTATTATTGGTTAGTTTTATTTATTTTTGTATCGCAAATATGCAGAGTTAAAATAAATAATACAAGTAGGACATTTAAAATGTGTAAGTATGAAAAATAATACTAATATTGATAATCAAGAAGTTATTAAAGAAAAAAAAAGGGTTTTTGATGAAAGATCCTGTCCAGTCACTGCAACAATGCAAGTTTTAGGTGGAAAATGGAAACCGATTCTGATCAATGCTATTTATCACACTTCTCCTGCCAGATTTGGAGAATTAAAAAAATCAATCATAGGCATAACCCAATCTATGCTCACATCACAGCTTAGGGAACTTGAGCAGGATGGTATAATTAATAGAAAAATTTATGCAGAAATCCCCCCAAAAGTGGAATATACATTAACGGAATTTGGAATGACTTTAAGCCCCATTATGCAATCAATGGGAGAGTGGGGAATTAAATACAGAATGAAAAAGCTAAAGGAGTAGTGGACTAAAACTTAGTACTCTTTAATTATAGATAAATAAACCGCTGTTAACAGCCGCTACAAAGGATTTGGGCATTGAGTTTAAGGAAAAGATGGTTTTGCATTTGGGACAATTTGGCAAATCCTAAAAGAGGGCTTAATTTAGTGCCAAACCCGCTATAGTGCAATAACGCTAGCGGTTATTTCGCGTGAAAGATTACAACCATTCAAACTATAAATTTTATGAAAACCAATTTGTCAGATAATCAAAAAATTGTGATTGAATTTCTTAAGATGGTTCAAGAAAGACAATCATCAGATGAGCTTGAAAAGTTTTATCATTCTGAAATTGAACAAATAGAATTCCCAAATGCTATTGTAAAAAACACTGTCTATAGAAATTTAGAAGAATTGAAAGAAGGCTCAGAAAGAGGACGAAAAATATTATTGAAAGAAGAATATGAGATTCAGAATCTTTTTTCTTTTGAAAATGTGGTAATTCTTGAAGCAATATGGAAAGGCACTTTATCCGTTGGTATTGGAAATATTCCTATTGGAGGAGAAATGGTTGCGCATTTTGCTCAATTTTTTGAGTTTAAAGATGATAAAATCTATAGACAGAGAAATTATGATTGCTTCGAACCCTTTAATTAAAGGAAACAACCGCTGACACATGCTACAAGCAATTTTGGAGATTTGGCTTTCCCGAAGTATCGGGAGAAAAGCTGGTTTTGTATCTGGGCTAATTTACTTCGTCTGTTCGCTTCGCTCGAGTGGCAAATCCGAAGAATGGCCTTAATTTAGTCCCAAACCCGCTGGTAGTGCCAGAACATTACCGCCAATTTTAGAAAACCTGAAATCAATAGAAACTTTTATCTAATAGTCACATTAATGTTACTAAATCAGATTTATGCGCAAAACTTTAGATCAAAGACTGATTCCATCGTAAAAATTGAAATTGCTAGTCTAAAAAAAAGCGGAATTACGGAAATTGGTTTTACAAATTTAACGTGCACTAACTATGCAGTTATTCAACTGTCTTCCTATTTTGGAAGAATGGTAATGTAACATACTTGCAGAAATTCAAAAACTCAGAATATGAAGAGAATTCACTCAAAATATTTAAACCGATTAAAATAAAAGATACATTATTCTTTTCTTTTTTCAAGCTTAACAAAAACAAAATTGAAGAGGAAAAAGTTTTGCCTTGTCAATATCAAAAAGATTCGTTAGAAATAAAAAAAGGAATTTCTAACAGAATCATATCTATGCACACATGTATTCAATATTTTGAAATTTATATTGAAGATAAAATTTACCAATACAAATATGATTATTTTGATACACGGGAATTCGATAATGAAAAAATTGACAATTCTAAGCTTACAAAAGAAGAAATTGAGAAATGGAAAACAAATGGAAAACAAATGGTTGGGAAATAGATACAACCTACGAAAATCACCCCAGCAGAAATATTAATTTCGCTCACAACAAAGATTTAATTATTTTAGATTGGAGTAAAAAACTGAAAAAAATGGTAGAATTATTAGAAGAAGAAAAGAAATTCATCATTCATAAATAAACTGTGGTAAAAGCTATTACAACGTATTTGAGCAATTATCTTAATGAAAAATGATTTTGTATCTGTAATGATTTACTTCGTCTGTTCGCTATCGCTCGGGTGGCAAATCCGAAGAATGGGCTTGATTTAGTCCATACCTGCTGCAGTTCCAGGCCGTTAGTGGCTATTTTACACGAAAACCGTCGAAAATGAAAAGAATAATCTACTTTTTTTAATTTTTAATTTCAATTTTTGCTTCTCGCAATTTGGAATAATAAATGATTTGGATGGATTTGTAAATGTTAGAAGTTCAGCCGAAAAAGGAAACAATATTTCTGATAAATTGGAAAATGGTTTTATAGTTTATTATTTTGAACCTAAAGGGAATTGGGTTAATATTGACTACAAAAAGGACGGAAAACAATTAAACGGATATATTTACAAAGACAGAATTAAGTATATAAACGATTTTACAAATATTCCATTGAATGCAAATCCTAATGTAAAAGCAGAATTGGAAAATGAAAAAGTAAAAATTGAAATTAGTGAAACTGAATTTAGCAGAGAAAAGCACAATTTAAAATTTCTCAAAAATGATAAATCCATATTATTGAAAATTGATAATTTACAAATATTTGGAAATGATGGAGGAATTCCAAAAAAGGAGTATAAGTCGATCAAAATTGAAATAGATAATGTAAAAATAGAATTGCCGAATATTGCTTTAAAAAATTTATACGAACCGAGTCTGTATAATTCAAAAGCAAATTACGACGATTTAAATGATGTTTTACACATTACATCATCAAATAGTGACGGAGCTGGTGGTTATGACATCATATGGATTATCGAAAAAAAGAAATATAAATATAGATTTGAAGCTTATGGTTTTTAAAAAATAAAAGCCACTAACAGCTGCTGCAGCGGATTTGGGCAAAAGGCTTAATAGAAAAATGACTTTGTATTTGGGATGATCTGCTTCGTTTGTTCGCTTCGCCCGGGCGGCAGATCCGAAGAATGCGCTTAATTTAGTCTCAAACCCGATGCAGCCGAATAAAGTTAGTTAGTTTTCATTTATTTTTTTTCTTTTGTTTTAAATCTTTTAATATGATTTTGGCCGGAGAGAGTGGAGCCCTATGACGTGGTTGTTTATTTGAATGGGATAATTATTTAGTCGTTATTGGATTTCTTATGATTTAATGAGATTTGCCAGATGCGGGTTATAGTTCTGTTCCCGCTACTAAGGAAGATTCAGAGATATCAGAAGCTTTTTCGTTCAAAGCCAAAAAAAATTTTAAAATACAAATTAAGATTATCAAACTTCAACTAAAACATATCGTCCTCCTGTTTAATCTTTTGGGATGCTTTCCCAAAGTCAAATTTTTCCTTTCAATATGACTAGTGCCAAAACGTTTTACGGAAGGTAATTTCTCATCCATCAAATATCTATAGTTTTTCAATCTGTCTGTAAATATCTTTTTTGCTTTCTGATAATTTAAAGTTTCAAAAACACGGCTTAGTGTTTTATTGGTTCGTTGCCGACATTAAAACACAACATTTTTAGAATTCTTGTCCAAAGCATAAACTGGATAGATCTAATTCCTCTTATGCATGATATAGGTGCACAGCTGATCAATTTCATAGGTTTTCCTTTACTGATAATTATATTTTCAACTATTGTTTTCACGCACAGCTTATAAGTATATCTTTGATGCCTGACTGGGTTTTCCCATTTTTTATCATGTTTTTAATTTCACCGACACATCTGTAAGATTTAGTCGGGTTTAAGCCTATTTTTAACGATTTTAAGACATTATAAAATAAAAAAACAGCCCGAAGGCTGTGTTGAATTCTTTGCTACATTACCATAAATAATTGATTATCTGCAAATGCTAGGTAGCATAATTAACCGCAAACACATCTGATACATTGTCCAATCTAACTATATAGGCATAAAAAAAAAACACCTATCTCCTAAAGCAATAAAGATTTTTTTTTACGTTAATCATTGAAACAAAACGTTAAAACCTAAAATTGCCCGTAAACTACTTTTTAATTTGAACGCTCTAAAAGAGAAACTACATTTACAATACAATATTATTTTCTTGGAAAAGATGTACAAAATAGTTTGAAAAAAATGTAACTCTTTTTTAAATAACCATGATATGGAGCAATAGTCATTACATTTTAATAATTGTGTTCAGAAAAAATAGCTTGTTAGCAAGATTTATGAAAAAATAATTTATAACGGAGCAGCAATATTCTTACAATCATGATAATCTTTGCTTTATAAATATCTCCCAACTTGATTCCCAATCAACTCACATATATTGCCATTTAATTTTATTAAATTTAAAAAAATGAAAAAATTATTATTACCGCTTGTAGTGTTGACTTCAGTAAGTATTGCTTATGTAAGTTGCACAAATGATGCATCTGTTAAAAAACAAACTTCAAATTCAAAAATTTCAATTCCGTTAACGGACTATGGTTTTTATCATAATGAAGCTTTGGCATTATATTATAAAAACCATACATTATATAGCAAAAGTAAAAATGGTGTGGAAAACAAAAAATCGGATTTAGTAATCACAGAAATGACTGAAGACCTTAAAGAGAAATATCCCAAGGAATTTGAAAATGTAAAAATCGAAGATATTAAACTGGCTTTTAAAGATGTAGATTCGGAAAATTTTGACATTGTTACATTTTGGAATTCAAAAAAAGAAGCCTTGTTTATTTCGAATAAAATATCAAGAAAAGTCGGCAGTTTAGTTGATGAAATATTAAAAACTGACATGAAATATACTCAGTATGCAGTAAAAATTGAAGATTTTAAAAGCAAAAATCAACTAACTCCAGAAGAAGAAAATCAAATAATTTTATTTGAAAGTGTTCTGAAAAGCTCAAATGAGTATTGGAACTCTAAATATTCTACTAAAGGAAAATCTGCAAAACCTGGATCTAAGGTAATTGTTGCTGACACTTTAGGAGCATTAATGTTTGCTTACAGTGGACCTGGAGCCATAATTGCGGGTGGTATCAGCTCTTTATTTGTTAACGAAGCTTTGCCTCCATTGCAGGTGCCTACAGATGAGCTTCCGGCAGAAGATAATCCCAACAGTCCAAGACCTATAATACTAGAATAAATAAAGATGGAACTAAATAAGATCATTACAATTTTAGAAGAAAATAATTATAAATACGATCTCAAAAGTGAAAAAATCGTTGTTGCTCTCGATTTATCTCAGGAGGTTATAATAGACTTTTCAAATCCAAAAAAAACTATAATTTCTGACCAGCTTACAAATTGGAATTTTTTAACTGGTTGCTTTAAAATAAGCTTAAAAAATGCAATTCTATATAATTTTATTTTGCTTTTATTTTTTGGCTTTTTTTGTCAATATGCAAAATTTATAAATCAAGACTTTACCAGTTTATTATTAATATTTATCGCCTGGATTTTATTGTTTGCAGTTTACTATTTAATTAAATTAGAGAATTTTAAATTGCAACTTTTACTGATGACAAAGTAAATCATGAAAGACTGCCCGAAGATTAATTGCCGCAGGCCTAATCCAGTTAATTGGTCTAAGTTCAATTATTTTAAAATAATCTTTAAAAGGCTTGAAAATTGTATGTAAACACTTATCCAAATTGCGGGCTTTACATTAGAAGAAAATAATGCAACTTACATATGATAATTGTTAAAAGCGATTTTGGCAATTGAGAAATAAATCAATTTTTGGCTTCTGTCGAACAACAGGAAATGTGCTTTGTTAAAACAATAGTAAATAGTTAACAAAGAAGAATCTTTAGATTTGTATGGTAATCTGTCTTCTAGCTAGAGTTGAACTTCAAAGTTTTACAGAGTTTTTGTTGTTGTCAGTAATGTTTCGAACTCGATCCTTCAAATTGTTTTAATACAGTAATATAAGTTCTTGCTAAATCTAAAAGCATCGATTGTACACCCAGTTTAATCCTAGTATCATAAGAAAAGCCATTATTTAATTGGCTGCTGATTCTGAAACTCTTCGATGGTTAAGTTTCCGAGTGCAGAATGTCTTCTGCAGGTGTTGTAAAAGTTCTCGATATAATCGGTTATTGATTTTTCTGCTTTCTCTTTAGTCTTATATTTATTTTGGTATATCAGTTCTACCTTTAATGTCTTGAAGAAGCTTTCTGCTATTGCGTTATCATAACAGTTTCCTTTTCGGCTCATGCTTTGGGTTATTTTATTTGTGACTAATAAAGCAGTAAACTCACGACAGGCATATTGCTTTCCTTGGTCTGAGTGAAAGAGTAATTCCTGATTGTCCTGCAGGGGACGATTTAGAAGAGCTTTTGCTAAAGAGGCAATGCTGGTATCTTTTGCCCGCATTGTTTCGCTGATTGACCATCCGATCACTTTACGGTCAAAAAGGTCTATCACCACAGTAAGATAGATCCAGCCTTCATCTGTTTCGATGTAGGTGATATCAGAAACCCAGATTTCGTTTCTTCTGGATGCCTTAAAAATCTGTTCTAATCTGTTTTCTGCTGATCTGTTATTACGGGGTGGGTTTGTAGTCTTTTTATATTTAGATTTTGCAATGCTTCTCAGATGGTTTTCCTTCATAATTTGCCCGACAAATTTTCTGGAAACTTTTATCCCGATGGAATCTAATTCTTTAGCAATTCTAGGGCTTCCGTATCGGCAATGGCTCCAGTGGTAAATTCTTATAATTTCTTTTATTATATGGGCTTTCCGCACTGACTTTGCAGTGGGTGTTCTTTTCCTCCATCGGAAGAAACTGCTTTTGTGGATCTGAAAAATCCGGCACATCTTCTCGACAGGAAATATTTCAGCATTTTCTCTGATGAATTCATATTTCACCCGCCGCTCTTGGAGAAGATATTTTGAGCCTTTTTTTAGGATGTCCCTTTCAATTTCTAATTCTTTTATCTGTTTCCGAAGCTTCTGCAGCTCATTTTTATGGGATATTTCAGATGAAGTTTTCTTTATGGTAAATCTGCCTTCTTGGTAAAGCTTCTTCCAGTGGTGAAGGGTACTTGTACTGATGTTGAGTGCTCTTGCCACGTCACAGACTCTTCCGCAGTGAATGCTCATGGAAGCGGCCAGGATCTTAAAGCCTAAAGTAAAGGTTCTCCTAGTATTTTTCATGCCGTTTAATTTAGCGGGAATAAAGTTAGCCGCCAGTCAGAAATTTTTAGGCTATATATCTTCATTTTTTACTACATCCGATAGATACTGCCTAAGCTTTTAGTCGCAAAAAAGGTATCAACTCCAGCCGGAAAGTGCACCGATTCTGCACCTTTAATTTTGTGAGCATTTATAAATATTGAAAACAGCCCATAAAGCAAAAAAGCCAGTAAATCATCGGATTTACTGGCTTTAAGACATTTTTTAAGGCTTTTTAAAAAGATTGAAAACTTTAAGTTTTCCAGCTTTTCGGCCTTTTCGTGGGGAGAGCAGGATTCGAACCTGCGAAGTTCACACAGCAGATTTACAGTCTGCCCTCGTTGGCCGCTTGAGTATCTCCCCTCAGCTTTGTATTGTTGTGCTTTGTTGTTCTAAGCGGTTGCAAAGATAGCAACGTTTTCTACATTTGCAAACAAAAAAAGCACTTAATTTTAAGTTATTTTAAAGTTATTTTTTAATTCATTGGAAGTGAATAAAATAAAAAAAGCTTAATTGGGACTTTTTTTTTATTTATTCAATAAAATAGGATTATTCTTAATGTGTGATTGCCGTTTTTTTATGTTTTACAGCATAGATTTAAATTTATAATTACTGATTTTCCTCATAAATCAAGAGTAAAGTTGATCAAAAATTCTGTTTTGTTTATGAGTGTTGACTTAAAAAAAAAACAAACATATTTAATATGCAGATCGTTTTCTAAGGGCTGATTAATTAAAACTGTTGCTATTTTTAATGAGTTTTCAATATTGAGTATAAAATAAAAAAATCTCCACGAGGGAGATTTTTTATTATTCTGAAAATGCTATTATTTAGCTAAAAGCTCTACGATTTTTGCTTCCAATTCTGGACCTCTTAAGTCTTGAGCAACCACTTTTCCTGAGGCATCAAGAATAAAAGTTGCAGGAATAGATTCAACATTATATTGTTTTGCAATTGGCTCGTCCCAAAATTTTAGGTTTGAAACGTGTGTCCAAGTTAAGCCATCTTTTGCAATCGCTTCTTTCCATTTTGCAGCATCTTTATCTAAAGACACTCCAACAATATTTAATCCTTTTGGGTGCAATTTTTTATACATTGCTACAACATTAGGATTTTCTTGTCTGCATGGTCCACACCATGAAGCCCAGAAATCTACGATTGTTACTTTACCTAAACTTTGTTTCAGTGAAACTACTTTTCCTTCTGGATTAGGAGCCGAAAAATCTGCTCTTCATTTAGCACTGCCCACTGGTGCAGCTGTAGCTCCAACAGATGGCATTTTTGCTTGGCCAAATCTAGTTTTGATTTCTTTTCCAGGAGTAGTCTTTTTCAAAGACTCATCTAAAGAATTGTAAAGGCTTTCTAATTTTTTAGTATCAGCTGTTGGATCATTCAATAAATTTTGAATAAGAATAGCTGAGATATATGATTTTGGATGAGTTTCAGCATAAGTATAATATTTCTTTTTGCTGTTTTCTCCAACTTCTTTCTGGATTTCCATGTATTGTTTCATCAAGCTGTTGATAACTGCTGTATCTTGAGCTTGCTGTGCTTGCTGCATTTTTTGATTATTCTTTTTCTGAAAATCAATTAAGCTTTTTTGAGTTTTTGTAATATCTTCAATGAAAGATACATACTCATCATTATTGTAAGTTCCAGAAACTTTAGATTTTTGGATACTGTCTTTATCAATTGTAACTTTAATTTCACCTGATTCAAGAATCAATGGAATAGGACCATTAGCTCCTTGTAAAATCAAAGTATGGAAAGCTGGTTCAGTTACTTTTCCTTTTATTTCAAATTTTCCATTTTCAACTTTTACTGTATCAAGAGAAACTGGCATTCTTGTAGCAGGATCTGCACCTTGTAAAATAATAGTTTTCCCGTTTTCAATCCCTGTAGCTGTACCTGTAATAAGGTATTCTCCATCTTTAACTTTGCTGCAAGAAATGATAGCTGCAGAAGCTGTAAGTACAAAAAGTATTTTTTTCATTATAAAAAATTAATTAGTTAATTGATTTGTGCAACAAAAGTATCTAAAATTATAAAACATACAGAATTTTGTAACCTAAAATTTTGTTATAGTTTTTTTAGTCTTAAAACCCATTGAATCAGTGTGTTTGTTGGCTTAATTTGATTTAAAACTCTTAACTAGAAACTAATTTTAAATCTTAATAATCAAATTTTTAATTTTTTGACATAAAAAAAGCGCTCGTTTAATAGAGCGCTTTTTTGTAAATATAGTGTTTAAAAACTATTCTTGATTTGTTTTCTTTCTCCAAGTAAAAGAGTTTAAGATATGTCTTTTTGCAAATCTTCCAGGAGAATCAGCATTTACCATTTTAACGTAAGTTGCTTTAGGAACACTAATGTATTCGTAAACGCTTCCGTTAGAAAAGTCAATGATTAAACGACCTTCAACAAATTTATAATCTGTAATTGTACAAGTTGAAATTGTTTCTGTGTACTCAGGTAAATTAAGTTTAATAGTATCAGGGTGAATGCTTACTAAAAAGTGGTAAGCTTCGATGATAGTTTTACTTTTTTCTTCAGCAGCTTTTAGACCAGCGTCATCTCCTTGAAATTTATCAGGATGCGCTTCTTTCATTGCATTACGATAAATTGTTTTTAACTCTTTTAACTCTGCAGTTTTTTCTACGTTTAGTAACTTGCGGTATTCAACTATTTTTTTCATAAATAAAAGGTAACTACTTGTCTATTAGTTTGAAATCGATATTAATTAGTTCAAATCGACAAATTTTTTGCAAAGGTACACTTTTTTTTAACTTTTTAGTTTTGATGTACAAAATATTGAGAAAAGTAACTATAAGTTTATTTAACCGCAAAGGGAGCTAAGATTTTTTTAAACACAAAGTTTATCAAAAATTACGCAAAGAATGCTAAGATTTTTATTTAAACATTATTTACAAAAGCAAAGTTCGCAATGCCTTGTATAAAAAAAGCTTTGCGAACTCTGTGTTTATAAACGTTCCTTTAGATAAAAAAAAAACTTTGCGTTCTCTGCGTTAAAAATTAAACGTTCCAACCTGAAACCTGAAACTTGAAACAAAAGAACTATTCCGGCTTATGATTAGCCTTATCGAAGTTTCTTGATTTCTTTGGGTATTTATTGTAGCTGATATCACTTGGGTTTTCGATAATCGATTTTATAGTGATCCAATCGCCGACATTAAAGTTAGATTGAACCATTTTATAATCTAAAAGATATTCGCCGCAGAAATAATTATTGTTTTCATCTTTTTCTATAATACCTGTAAAAACTCCTTTTTGCGGCATTTTTTGTTGTGAATCTTTAGACATCTTTTTTTATTTTGAAATTACGAAGCAAAGGTAAGCAATTAATGTTTGTTTTAGGGAGTTCCATACAATCTGAGTATATTTGCAGCATGCAGAAAAACTTTAAGCCACATCCTAATTCTTTTAAAAATACATTTTGTGCCTTTAAGGAAGTGCTTCCAAATGAAATTGAAGGTTTAAAAAAGCAATTTGAAAGTAAAGCAGGAAGTTCTTATTATTATACAGAAGCAGGAATGTACCGCGTTTCCAATCATTGGGGAAGATTAGCAAACAGTAAATGGCGTTTAATAGCCAGAGAGCCTGAGACAGAATCGAAAACTAAAATTGGTTTTGCCAAATGGGAAGAATTTTACCCAGACAACGCCGAAGAAAAACTGTATTACATAAAAGCCGATTTCGAAAAGAATCTTGCCAATTATGAGCATAAACAGAACCCAGAATATGATGGTAAAGCAGTGCTGCGAACAAGTTTTGAAACGACCAAAAGATTGAAACAAATAAGAAATTTGCAGCAATTAACTTCTTGGGCAAAGCATTTTGATTATGATGATATTGATGAATTGCGAAAGCAGATTATCAACGAATTAATTTTTACGGAGAAAACGTTGGAACAAATTAAAAGAGAAATATAATGGGACGCAATAACGAACGCAATATCAAGAAACACAATGATAAATTGCACAAAGCCCAAGCAAAAGCAAAGCAAGCCGAAATAGCTCGTAAAGAAAAGCTAAAGGAAATTGTAAAGAAATTTAACGAAAGTAAAAACGAAGAATAAATAGTTTCAAGTTTCAGGTTTCAGGTTTCAGGTTTCAAGTTAACGTTTGGAATATGAAACCTGAAACTTGAAACAAAATAAAAACAAAAAAATATATGAATAGTAAATTCGAAAACTTAAAAGCAAGCGTACAAGAAATTATCGATTTAATCGCTGCAAAAAATGACAGAGAAGCAAACAATAAATTATTGGAGGTAAGCGAAACACTAGACGAAATGATTGATTTTGCAGAAGAAGATGAAGAAGTAAGAGAAATCACTCGTTATCAGGTTTTGTTGAATCAGCTTCATGTAAAAATTAATGGAGAAGAACCAGTCGATGGAGAATAAAAAATGCTTCTGCGATACCGGTTTATTGTTTGAAAACTGCTGCGGATTGTATTTAGATACTAGTCAAAAAGCTCCATCTGCATTGGCATTAATGCGTTCGAGATATTCGGCATACGCTTCTCATAATGCAGATTATCTTTTGGAAACGACTTATAGTTCAGAAAGAAAATATTATTCAAAACCAGAAATTTTAAGATGGGCAGTTTCGAATAAGTGGCAGAAACTAGAAATATTGAGTTTTACAGAAAATACAGTTGAATTCAAAGCCTACTTTTTAGATTCAAATAATAAACCACAAGTACATTATGAGTTTTCTACTTTTAAGTTCGAAAATGGATCTTGGTACTACGTAGACGGAAAGTTTGAATAATTAATACATCTAACATTGTTAATTGTAGTTTTTGATTAAATATTTTAACTAAAAATTAATAAACGATTCGTTTTTCATAATTCTAAAAAGACGTAATTTTAGATTTATGAAAAACGAATTTAAAAAAGGCTTTTACTTTAAGACTTACGAAGCTCCTTTTCAGTCTCCGTTTGACAAACTTTTTACTATTTTTAAAGAGTTGATCACCCATACTTCGGGCGATTTTGACGAAGCTATCAGCTGGCTTCGGGAACTGGACATCGAATATAAACTTACCGACGAAAATTATACCATCGACGATTTTATTGAGGATCTTAAGAAAAAAGGATACATCAGAGATGAAGTTAAAGACGATGGAAGTCCTGGATTAGGAATTACTGCAAAAACCGAAAGAGCCATTAGACAACAGGCTTTAGATCAGATTTTTGGTAATTTGAAGCGTTCAGGAAGCGGTAATCATAAAACGAAACATGCCGGAAATGGAGATGAACACACAGGAGAATTCCGTGAGTTTAATTTTGGAGATGGTTTAGAAAGAATTTCTTTGACCGAAAGTCTTCGAAATGCACAGATCAATAATGGGGTGGAAAGTTTTATGCTCACCGAAAATGATTTGGTTGTCGAAGAAACGCAGTACAAAGCACAGATGAGTACGGTTTTGATGATCGATATCAGTCACAGCATGATTTTATACGGCGAAGACCGAATTACGCCTGCGAAAAAAGTGGCCATGGCTCTTGCTGAATTAATTACGACAAGATATCCAAAAGATACACTCGATATTTTAGTTTTTGGAAATGATGCCTGGACAATTCCAATTAAAGATTTACCATATTTACAAGTTGGACCTTATCATACCAATACGGTTGCAGGTTTGCAGCTGGCAATGGATATCCTTCGCAGAAAACGAAATACCAACAAGCAGATTTTCATGATTACCGATGGAAAACCAAGTTGCGTTCGCGAACGTGATGGTTCCTATTATATGAATAGTAATGGTCTTGACGAATATATTGTAGATAAATGCTACACACAGGCTCAGCAGGCAAGAAAACTGCATATTCCGATCACAACTTTTATGATTGCCAAAGATCCGTATTTACAGCGTTTTGTAAATCAGTTTACAGAAGCAAATCAGGGAAAAGCATTTTATACTGGACTGAAAGGTTTGGGTGAAATGATTTTTGAAGATTATGAAACGAATAGGAAGAAAAGAATTAAATAAAGGGGCAAAGGTTCAGAGGAACAAAGGTTCAAAGTTTTTTTCTGTAGCGACGCACAGTAGTGCGTCTATGTAGGTTCAAAGGTTTCTTTGACGAAAAAAATATAACGCTCACCAAATCAATAATAAACAATCTATATTTCAATAAAATGGAAATAAATAATATAAAGACTTTAGGTCAATTAAAAGCCGCTGGATATAAAAGTACAAGCATTAAAGATGAATTGCGAAATAATCTTCGTGAAAAAATAAAATCCGGAAAACCTGTTTTTGAAGGCGTTCATGGTTTTGAAAATACTGTAATTCCAGAACTAGAACGCGCAATTTTATCACGTCACAATATTAATTTACTTGGACTTCGCGGACAGGCAAAAACTCGTTTGGCGCGTAAAATGATCGAATTATTAGATGAATATATTCCGTATGTATCGGGTTCAGAAATTAATGACGATCCGTTAAATCCGATTTCTCGTTTTGCTAAAGATTTAATTGAAGAAAAAGGAGAAGACACACCAATTTCTTGGCTGCATAGAAGTGATCGTTTCTTCGAAAAGTTAGCAACTCCAGACGTAACCGTTGCCGATTTAATTGGAGACGTAGATCCAATAAAGGCGGCAAATTTAAAATTGTCTTATGCAGACGACCGCGTAATTCACTTCGGAATGATTCCGAGAGCGAACCGCTGTATTTTTGTAATCAACGAATTACCCGATTTACAGGCAAGAATTCAAGTTGCTTTATTCAATATCCTTCAAGAAGGCGACATACAAATTAGAGGTTTTAAAGTTAGGATGCCTCTGGATATGCAGTTTGTTTTCACGGCAAATCCAGAAGATTATACCAATAGAGGAAGTATAGTAACACCTTTAAAAGACAGAATTGGATCTCAGATTTTAACGCACTATCCTGAGAATATTGCTATTGCAAGAACTATTACAGAACAGGAATCTAAATTAGATCAAAACCAAACGGATATCGTTTATGTACCGAGCTTAGCCAGAGATATTTTAGAACAAATAAGTTTTGAAGCCCGCGAAAGCGAATATATCGATAATAAAAGTGGTGTAAGTGCCAGAATGAGTATTACAGCTTTTGAAAATTTAATAAGTACCGCAGAACGTCGTGCTTTGATTTCTGGAGTTGATAAAACAACGCTTCGTTTATCTGATTTTATCGGTATCATTCCTGCGATTACAGGAAAAGTAGAATTGGTTTATGAAGGCGAGCAGGAGGGAGCAGATGTTGTGGCAGAAAGTCTTATTGGTTCAGCGATCAGAACTTTGTTTCCAGAATATTTTCCTAAAATTGAAAAATTAGAAAAACCAGACGAAAAAACGCCGTATTCTGATGTTGTAGAATGGTTTTTTGCCGAAAGTGGTTTCGAATTATTAGACGATGCTTCAGACGCAGAGTATAAAAATATTCTGGATGAAGTTACTCCATTAGATGAATTATTAAAAAAATACCAGCCTCAACTGGCAAAAGAAGATCAATACTTTATGAAAGAATTTGTTTTGTGGGGATTGGTTGAATATAGAAAATTAAGCAAAGACAGATTTGCAAAAGGAAATCAGTTTAGAGATATTTACGGAAGTTATATCAGTAAATTTTAAGCTAATTTTCTTTAAAATCTTATCTGGTCTAACTGGTTTTTTAAAACCGGTTGGGCCTTTTTATTTTGGAATAGAGTACTTTTACAATCCAAATATAAATCTATGTTATTCCTTATTTTAAGCATTTTATGCAGTGTTATTGTGGGTGTTGTATTCAAAATTTCAAGAAAATACAATGCAAATCCTTCTCAGATCATTTCTTTCAATTATATAACAGCCATTACGCTCTGCTATTTTACTTTTGGACCAGACCTTCAATCATTAGATAATAATGCACCTTTAGGAATTTATACAGCAGTCGGAATTTTACTTCCAATTGTGTTTTTATTTTTGGCACTTTCCATTCGATTTATGGGAATTGCAAAAACAGATGCCGCGCAGCGATTGTCGCTTTTTATTCCCATTTTAGCAGCCTGGCTTTTGTTTAATGAGTCATTTAACACTTATAAAGTTATTGGTGTTTTAATTGGTTTTGCCGCCCTTTTATTCATTCTTAGAAAACAGTCTGACAATAATGACAATAAATGGATTTATCCAGCATTGGTATTATTCGGTTTTGGACTTGTAGATATACTTTTTAAGAAAATTGCTTTGTATACGGCAGTTCCTTATACAACATCTTTGTTTTTGGTTTTTCTAATTTCGTTTGCTGTTTCTGTCTTTATCGTGCTTTATAAAATAATTATTCCAAAAGAAAAATTAGAAGTTAAAAATATTCCTTTCGGAATGCTGGTTGGAGTTTTTAATTTCGGAAATATTTTATTCTACTTAAAAGCTCATAAAGCATTTGCAGAAAATCCGTCGACAGTTTTTGCAGGAATGAACATGGGGGTTATTATTCTTGGAACTATAATTGGAGCTTATTTCTTTAAAGAAAAGCTTTCTAAAACTAATATTTTTGGCTTGTTTCTGGCTTTAATTGCTATCGTTTTTATATTTATTTCACAATTGCAGTAAATTTTTTTAGACGTTAATCCTTTAATTTACAGTTGATTTAATGTTATGTTTTCAATTGATCGAAAATAAACTCGACTAATTCTATAGAATTTATAAATATATTTTTGTAGATTTGCTTCAACAATGAAAAACTATAGCCGAAATATGAAAACGTTTTTTCCATGCAGCTTTGCGATGTGCTGCATGATGAACCGCGTTTTGAAATGGCGTTAATAGAGAAAGTACTTGTTAGTTATTTTTTTTTTTAGCCTTTCATTGCACCATGAAAGGCTTTTTTTTGAATTATTTAAAAAATGAAATATGAGAACCAATAGAAATATAAATATTTTGATGCGCTGCTGTTTAATAAAAATTCCGTGTTGCATGTAGCAGAAGCAATAAAGCAGATAAAAATCTTCATAAAGAAGATATAACTTAAAAAGTAACCCAAAACTAAAAACTATATATTATGAGTTCAGAAATTATAAAACATAATCCCTTTCAATCGATGATTGATCGCTTTAATATTGCTGCAGATATTTTAAAATTAGATGATTCTATTAGACAAAAACTACAGCGGCCAGAAAAACAAATCACTGTAAACTTTTCTATTACCTTAGATAACGGAGACGTTCAAAATTTTGAAGGTTACCGAGTAATTCACAATACAGCTTTAGGACCTTCAAAAGGAGGCATTCGATATGATACCGCTGTTAATCTCGATGAAGTAAAAGCACTTGCCGCCTGGATGACCTGGAAATCTGCTGTAACCGGAATTCCGTTTGGCGGCGCTAAAGGCGGCATTATTTGCGATCCTAGAAAACATTCTAAAGCAGAATTAGAAAAAATTACAAGAGCTTACACAAAAGCTTTAGCGGATATTTTTGGACCAGAAAAAGATGTTCCAGCTCCAGACATGGGAACTGGTCCAGACGAAATGGGCTGGCTGATGGATGAATTTTCGATAGTGCACGGCAGACCAATTCATGCCGTAGTTACAGGAAAACATCTTCATTCTGGAGGATCTTTAGGCAGAGTAGAAGCTACAGGAAGAGGCGTAAGTATTATAAGTCTTCTGGCACTTCAAAAATTAAAAATCAGACCTGCAAGAGCTACTGCGGCTATTCAAGGTTTTGGAAATGTCGGACTGCATTCGGCTTTATTTTTATATGAAAAAGGAATAAAAATCGTTGCCGTAAGTGATGTTTCAGAAGCTTTGCATAATCCAGACGGAATTAATATTCCAGAACTGATTTTGTATTATAATTTGAATAATAAAACGATAAAAGGTTATCCAAATTCGGTTGCCATAAAACATGACGATTTATTGCTTTTAGACGTTGATGTGTTGATTCCGGCTGCAAAAGAAGATGTGATTACGCAGAAAAATGCAGGAGATGTTCAGGCAAGAATTATTGTTGAAGGTGCCAATGGTCCTGTTTCTTCAGATGCAGATCAAATTCTCCATGATAAAAATATATTAGTTGTTCCTGATATTTTAGCCAATGCCGGCGGTGTTACGGTTTCTTATTTCGAATGGCTTCAAAATTCGCTTTTGGAGTCTTGGAGAATTCACCAGATTAACAAACGTCTGGAGGATATATTAGAAAAAGGTTTTGATACTGTTTTTAGAGTTGCAGTAAAACATGATGTAACGCCTCGTATTGCTGCTTATATAATTGCTTTGAAAAAAGTAGCCGAAACACAATCGGTAAAAGAAGTTGCTTTAGAAGCGCCTCAGTATAAACAAAATTAAATCAGGTTTACTTCGTAAAGATCATTTTCGTTGATTACATTTTTAGTCTTTAAAAAGGTAATTAACGGGAGTGTCTTTTTCGTTTGTGCTATTAAATACAATTTTTAGAATCGAAAAATATCATACAAATGAAAAATATCAATTTTCTAGCTTTTGCTATGCCAGCCTTTTTTCTTTTTTTATTTTTAGAATATAAGCTTGCTCAACGCAGAAAAAGGCCTGAAATTTTTAACTATGAAAGCTCAGTTTCTAATATTAGCATTGGTATTGCAGAGCGGTTGATTAACTTATTTATTGCCGCCAGTTTTTATCAGTTGTATTATTTAATCTATGACGATTATAGAATATTTGATATTCCGAGCAACGCTTTGGTTTGGTTTGCCCTCATTCTTGCCACCGATTTCGTTTGGTATTGGTACCACCGATTAGGACATGAAGTCAATTTTTTCTGGGCGGCGCATATTGTGCATCATCACAGCGAAGAATTTAATTTTACCGCTGCGGCCAGAATTACAACTTTTCAGGCAATAATACGAACGGGATTTTGGTGTGTGCTGCCATTAATGGGTTTTCATCCTGCAATGGTAATTACGATGCTAATTGTCCACGGAGCATATTCTTTTTTTACACATACACAGCTTATTGGTAAAATAAAATGGCTGGAATATGTTTTTGTAACACCTTCTGTTCATGGCGTTCATCATGCATCTGACGAAAAATATCTGGATAAAAATTACGGAGATATGTTTACGTTTTGGGATCGCCTTTTTGGAACTTTTCAAACCGAGGAAGAAAAACCAAAATACGGGTTAACGCACCCGCTTAAAAGCTATAGTTTCTTGTGGCAGCACTTTCATTATTACTTTGAAATTTACGAATTATGGAAACGCTCCAGCGGATTTAAAGCGAAATGGAAGGCGGTTTTTGGAAGTCCAGCCCACATGGATCAAGATATTCGCCCCATTCTGGAAAAGCGTTTTCTTCAGGATAAAAGTAACCCGCATCAAAGACTTCGATTTAAAAATTACCTTTATATAAAATTGGGAATCTGTACGCTGGTTTTAACCGTTTTTACGTATTATTTCGATTATTTAGAAATCTATGATAAACTGTTTGTACTTTGTTTTATTATAATCACCTTAATCAATTGCGGGGCTTTATTAGAACAGCGAAAATGGATATATTATTTAGAATATGCCCGTATTTTATTAATTACAACTTATTTTTTATACGAAGAAGATTTGATCATGTTTTTCTTCGTGCCTATTGCAGTAATGATTTTTGTTGAGCAGTTATTTTCGTTGAGTAAACTCTATCAAAATACAATTTTGCAATTGGAGACTTCCGAATAATAAAATATAGCCACGGCTCGCAATAGAGAATAGGCGAAGCAATTCAAGAATTTTTTGAGATGTAGTTCGTACGACATGTTTTATCAGAAAAAAAATATAATGGAAATTGCTCTGTTTATGAGAAGTCACAGAGTGACGAATTATTTATAGAAAAATGTTTGTTATACAAAAAGCTCCAGCGGAGCGACATATAAATTTAAGTACTAATAATATGTCGCTCCGCTGGAGCTTTTTTCTTGAGGTATTACCTATATTTCTATAAATATTTAGCTTCTCCGAAGCTTTTAGAAAATCTCAAAAACTTAGAAGCTCAGAAACTCAAAAACTCAGAAGCTCAGGGCCTTAGTATCTCAGAACCTTAGTATCTCAGCACCTTTAAATAGTTTTAATCTCCATAATTTTTTGTTCAAAAGTATCTTTAAAATCAGATTTACTTTTAATTCTGGTTTTGTAGGTGTAAATTGTAGCCACAGAAAGTTCTAAGAATTCTGCCATTTGACTACTGTCTTGAATTCCTAATCGGTACAAAGCAAAAATTCGTAATTCGGTATTCAAAAGTTCGCCTTTTTTTACAATGCATTTATGATCGTTTGGGAACAGTTTATTGAATTCGGTCACAAAAGTGGGAAACAATCTCAAGAAGATCTCATCAAATTGATGAAATAGATTTTCTCTTTCTTCCTTTACGTTATAGCGCTTTAAACTGGCAATAACTTCATCTGTTTTTTTGGTGATAATTTTATGAAGCGTGCTTTTCTGAATATGATCTATTTTATTGATGAAAGCCGAAGTTGCTTTGATGAAATACGTAATATATTCTTCTTTTATAGCATTTGCCTCGCTTAAACTCACATTCATTTCTTGTAATTGCAGATAAGAAGAAGCCATAATTTTTCTAGCCTTATTTTTTTCTTTCAACTGCTTGAAAATAATCCCTAAAAACAGAAAAATAATAACCGTAAGAATGGTCAATAGGATAATGATTTTTTCCAGTTTATCATTTTTGTCTTTTACATTATTCAATTGTGCCTTTTCTATAATCGGCAGAATAGATGAGATTTCAATTTTTCGATGTCTGGCGTTATAAAAAGTGGCATCATCCATCGCTATATTGATGTATTCATTGGCTTTATCCAAATATCCCATTTTAAAAAGTTCGTTGGCCAGGTTTCGAAGTGCAACCGTTTCTTTTGTTGCATTTTTAACATCGGCAACCGCGGCAAGTGCTAGGTATTGAATAGCCTTTTTGGTATATCCTCTTTCCGAATAAATATATCCCAGACTCGAAGTTGCAATTCCGTAATAATCGGGAGGCAGGTTATAATTATTAATCCAATAGCTAAAGGCGAATTCTGCTCCGCGCCAATCTTGCTGCTTTAGACGTTTCAGGCTTTCTGCTGCCCAATATTCATTAGTATTTGTACCAATTAAAGCCAATGCCTTTTTTAAGAAATGATTTCCCTGCTGCACATAATGAATATTAAAGCGCTGATCACGGTTGTAGTCGGCTAAATCATAATAGGCTCGGGCTTTAATGTTATAATATTCAAATTTATTTTTAAGATCAAGTTTAGTATCATCAATAACATTCAGAGTATCAATTGCTTCTTTAAAAAGTCCAGAAGACAGTAAAACAAAACCTTCTTTAATTCGGCTTTTAGACAAAAACTTAGGATCTTTTAAAATTTTAGCTTTGATTTTAGATTGCTCCAGATAATAATAAGCAGAGTCGTATTTAAAAGATTTGTATTCTTCAAATAATGACATATAACAATTGTACAGCTCTTCATTGTTTTGATTAAGCGTAAACTTTGAAACGTTTTTCTTTAAAGCTTCAATTTTTCGATATTTCTGTTTCAGGTAAACATCTTTTTTCAAGAGAACCTGATCTAATTCTTCTAAGTAAGGATTTGTCTCTTTTGCAGTCAGAGAAAAACTTCCAATGAAGAAAAGCAGTATCAATATTCTTCGCATGATTTGGTTTTGGTTAGGGTAAAAAGTAGTTGTTAGATATTTTAATTAATTCGTTTTAAAATTAAAAAATAAGTTTGGGATTAGACGAAAACTAATTTTTAGAATCTTGTAAATTGTTTAATAACATCGCTTTAGAAGGTGGTTTTTGGAATAAAAATAAGCTGTAAATGTTAAAAAAGAATAAATTATTTGCAATTATACAATAAAAACTAGTTATATATATGCATAGTGAAAAAAATATAGTGATTATTTTAGATATTGTCATTTTTACCATTAAAAAACCACCGATTTTGATCTAAACAACTTCTTGATTTTTTAAATGTAAAAATAAATATAAATAATTGATATTTAATTAGTTGTGTTTTAAAATGCTCAGATTTTATCTTGATTTTTCTCAGATATTTTTTTTAAGATTTATTTAACTTCTAGTTTCGCTGTATCCTTTTGAAGGGGGTAACAAACTAACAAAAACCAAAATTTATGAAATGTAAAAGTCTTTATTGGTTAGCTTTTATAATGTGTTTTTTTGCGCTTAGCTGCGACAACACAGAAGATGGAAGCTACGTAGATCCGATTACCATTTATGAGAAAGTAAATGGGAATTGGCAATTGGCAAATCTGAAAATGGTTGATGAAGTTGCGAAAGCAAATAAGATCGAACCAAATGAAGAAAACTTGAGTACCTATTTCAACTACGAAGATTTTAAAATCAACTTCAGCGTAGACGAAAAAAACCAGCCAACAACTTATGAAGTAACTGGAAATGTCCCTCCATTATTTGCTCCAAAGGGTTACTGGGCGCTAAGCTCAGCTTTTCAGCCGACTAATTCTGGTGCAACAAGAATCTACTTGTATAGTGATGCACAAAAAACTCAAAAAACAGATGAACTTCGATTGATTTCTGTTCCAGGAAAAAATGACGAAATGCAGATTCAGTTAACGCATTCTTCAGACGGAGTAGATTTTGTGTCTTATGTATTTAAATTAAATGCTATTAATTAAAAAGTAATATGAAAAAGTTTATATATACAATTTTACTTGCCTTGTTGATGGCTCCTAATTTTATTCAGGCACAAGAGGCTGCTGGAGCTGTAGGGCCAATGTCATCTTATCCTGTTGTATACAAATATGATGAACAAGTGACCTGGTATTTTGATTTATCAGGAACAACATTTGCAGAAAACGAAAATTTATACATCTGGATTTGGTCGCCATCTGAACCAGATGCTGGAAATTGGGAGAACTCTTCTGAATTTGCCAAACTTAAATATGAAGGAAACAAAGTTTGGAGTTTTACTTTAACTCCAACAGTTTATTTTTCTAAAACTCCTGCAGAAATTGCAGCAAGTGCGGGCTTTTGGTTTCGTTTAAAAAACAAAAACGGATCTAAACAAAGTGAGGTTGCCAATATGCCGTATACAGATTTTACGTCATTTTATACTGCAAATGAGGTAATCAGATCATACCCAACAAAACCTTTAATTGATAAACCAGTTAGTATTTTATTCAATTCTAATTTGAAAGATGGTTTTGCAGGTGTTGAAAGCGTTCATTTTCATAGTGGTTTAAACAACTGGGCAGTTTTGCAGGAGTATCAAGCATGGCTTCCAGATGTGTCTGAAAAAACAAAATTGAAAGATCTTGGAAATGGTTTTTACAGGATGGATTTGATTCCGCAGCAATATTACAATACAGAGCCAGGTTTTGTTATGGAAAATATTACTTTCCTAATGGTAGCAAAAGACTGGACAACAAATTCTGGCGACCAAATTATTTATGCTGGAGAATTTATTCCGCCGCCGCCGCCGAGTTTCAACTTTTTCCCATTACAGATAAGTCAAAAAGATTTTCTTGGAATGTCTAGAAAAAATAACGAACCAGGTGTAAACAAATTACTTTACACTATTACAGCTGGCACAAAAACATTCTCTGGTGAGTTTTCTGGAGGAACTGCAGAAATTAAAGGTTTTGTGAATCTTGTTTCTGAACTAAACGGTATTTCAAATTTAAATGAAATTCATGTTTTAGTAAAAGACAACAAGGATAAAACGATTTCGGACACGACAATTCCGCTAAAAACTTTAGATAAATAATTCACTATTAAATTAAAACACCAATTCTAATGAATAGTAAAAATAAAAAAAGCGTCCTGCATCAAATGTGGACTGCTAAATCGGCGGTATTGATGATTTTTATGCTTTTTCTTTCTGCCGGCATATTTGCGCAGGGGAAAAAACAGATATCAGGAACCGTTTACGACAATACTGGCAATGTATTGCCGGGAGCTTCTATCATTGAAGTAGGAACAAAAAACGGAACTACAACAGATTTTGACGGTAAATTTAGTCTTCAGGTAGCCGTAGGAGGTGCAATCGAAGTTTCTTTTATTGGTTCAACAACTCAAAGAGTTCAGGTTACAGGAACTACTTCTAATCTTGAAGTGCGTCTGCAAAATGATGGTTATACTTTGGCAGAAGTACAAGTAGTTTCTGTAGGTTATGGAAAAGTAAAAAAATCAGATTTAACGGGAGCTATTTCAACTGTTGGAGCCGATGATTTAGTAAAAGGAACAATTTCATCAACAGAACAAGTTTTACAAGGAAAAGTAGCAGGATTAAATATTATTCGTCCTTCCGGCGATCCATCCGCGGGTTCTACAATACGATTACGTGGAGGAACTTCTTTAACAGCAAGCAACAGTCCGTTAATTGTGGTTGATGGTATTGCAGGGGTAGACATAAATGTGGTGCAGCCGGCAGATATTAAATCGGTTGATGTTCTTAAAGATGCTTCTGCAACTGCAATTTATGGTTCTAGAGGAGCAAACGGGGTAATCATGATTACGACTAAATCTGGAACTAAAGGAGTGTCTGTAACGTACAGCGGATTATCAAGTTTTGGTTACGCTGCCAATAATTTAGATCTTTTATCAGCCAATCAATGGAGAGGTTATGTTCGTGAAAATGGATTGGCAGATGCTGTAGATTATGGCGGAAACACAAACTGGCAGAAAGCAATTGAACAGACTGCAGTTTCGCAGTCACATACTTTAAGTATTAATTCTGGTAAAGCAGACAGCGGTTTCAGAACTTCACTTTCTTATCTAAACAATGAAGGTCTTATAAAAAGATCTGGTTTAGAAAGAATCAGCGGAAACGTTACAGCTTATCAATTTCTTGGAGACAACAAAGATGTAAAGTTTGATATGGGATTATTTGCAAATATCGACAAATGGCACCCTATAGACTATAGAATTTTTGAAAGAGCTTACAACTTAAATCCAACAATTCCAGTTTACAATTCTGATGGTGAATTTTCTGAAGTAACTGGAAATATTTATCAAAATCCAGTTGAGATTTTAACCAACAGAACCATTGATAATGAGAGACACAGATTATTAGGTTATTTTAAAACAGATGTCAAATTCTTAAACGATTTTACCGCTACAGCTAATATTTCATTAGAACATAATGCCGTAAAAGGAGGTTCGTACAAACCATCGTATGCCGTTATGGAAGGGCAGACAGAAGGGGGTTTTGCACAGAGAAGTTATGGCGAATTTACAAATGCACAAGGAGAACTTTACGTAAACTACAATAAAACTTTCGACAAACATAACGTAAGTGCTTTGGCTGGATATTCTTACCTGCAAAATATTTACGAAGGTTTTGGAGCACAAAGAGGCGGTTTTGTAACAGATGCTTTCAGCTATAACAATTTAGGGGCTGGTTACAATTATCGTCTGGGTGATGTTTATTCATATAAAGGAAAATCAAATTTAGTTTCGTTTTATGCTCGCGCCAACTATGGTTACGACGGTAAATATTTATTGACAGCAACTGTAAGACGCGACGGATCAAGCCGTTTTGGAGAAAACAATAAATGGGGAACTTTCCCATCTGCATCTGCAGCCTGGAGAATTTCTAACGAAGCATTCATGGAATCTTCAAAAGGATGGTTAGACAATTTAAAAGTTAGAGTTGGTTATGGGGTTACAGGAAATCAAGATGGAATTGGCGAATACAAATCGCTTTCTATTTTAGGAGTTGGAAACGACAGTTACTACGATCCAGTTACTAAAACTTGGAGTTTGGCTTATTCACCAAAACAAAATCCGAATCCTGATTTGAAGTGGGAATCGACAGAGCAGATAAACGTTGGTTTTGATTTTGGTCTTTTCAATAGAATTACAGGATCATTCGAATGGTATTCTAAAACAACAAAAGATTTATTATATACTTACGAAGTGCCTCAGCCTCCTTACTTAGTAGGAACTATGCTGGCTAATGTTGGTGAAATGTCGAATAAAGGAGTTGAACTTACTTTGAATGCAGATATTGTAAAAGGAGATAAATTCAATTGGAATGCGAATTTGACACTGGGTCACAACGTTCAAAAAATCGAAAAACTTTCAAACCCAACGTACAAAACAGATGTTATTTACAGCGGATCTCTGCATGGTTTAGCAGGTATGTCTGGACAATATTCTCAAATTATTGCCGAAGGATACCCAGTTGGAACTTTCTGGGGATTTAAAAATGCTGGTTTAGATGCTGATGGAAAAATTCAATATTATAACGCTGCGAATGAAGTAGTGGCAGAGAGCGCATTGGTTGATGCAGATAAAAGAGACTTAGGAAACATCCAGCCAGATTTAACTTTAGGTATAGGAATGAATTTTACTTATGAAAATTTTGATCTTGGAATTTCAGGCTACGGAATGTTTGGTCAAAAAGCATTAAATGCGACCAACATGATGTTAAACGATCCAAACAGGTTACCAGCTTTTAATGTGCCTGATGATTTCTTAAACAGCGGTATTACATCGGCACCAAAGTATTCTGATTATTGGATTGAAGATGCATCATTCTTTAGACTTCAAACCTTATCACTTGGTTACACACTGCCATTAAAATACAAAAAATCTAAAGTTAGATTCTATGTAATGGGAGAAAACCTATTTGTAATTACGGGCTACAAAGGTGTAGATCCAGAGATTGGTCTAAATGCTCAAGACGGTATAAATCAAACTGGAGTAATGGATCAAACGGGATTAGCAGCTCCTGGAATTGACAGGTACAACAATTATCCTCGACCAACTACGATTTCTGTTGGACTAAATTTTACGCTGAATAACTAAGCGAATTGATAACCATAAAATATTAAAAATGAAAATCAAAATAACAGCAGCGATACTTTTAAGCATGCTTTTTACGGTATCATGTACTGATCTAAACGAACAGTTGTATGATCAAGTAGAAGATGGAAATTTTGGAAACACACCTAAAGAAATAGATGCGTTGGTTGGTGGAGCTTATTCTTCTTTAAGAGGATTCTCTGATGCAGTATCGAATAATTTCCCTACTTGCGAATATGTTTTCTTTTTGAATGAAGTAGTTTCAGACGAAGCTACAATTCCAACAAGAGGAACAAACTGGTACGATGGCGGACAATATCAAGATGCTCAAAAACATACTTGGAAAGCTGATAATAGAATGATTCTTTCGGCTTGGCGTTACAATTATACTGGAATTGCTAAGATCAACGCGATCATTTATCAAATCAATAAATCGTCATTGACAGAGAAAGCAAAAGCCCCAATTTTTGCAGAATTAAAAGCGCTTAGAGCTTATTACTACTACAATCTTTTGGATTTATTTGGAAACGTGCCAATCGTAACTAATTTTGAAGACACAGATCTTCCAACCAATTCAACTAGAAAAGAAGTCTACGATTTTGTTGAAAAAGAGCTTACAGATGCAATTCCGTATTTAAATGGAAATGTAGTGTATTCTAAATTGACTAAAAATGTAGCCTATTCAATTTTGGCAAGATTATATCTGAATTCTGAAGCATTTATTGGCGTGGCGCGCTGGCAGGATTGTTTAGATGCATGCCAGAAAGTAACGGGTTACAGTTTAACACCAGATTTCTTTGCCAACTTTGCAACAGAAAATCAAACTTCAAGCGAAATCATTTTTGCAATTCCTTACGATTCAAAAGCAGGAACGGTTGGAAATTACATGAACTCAATGTCTGCTCATTATAATCAAAAATTAGCAATTTCACCAATAGGAAATTACCCTTGGAGCGCTAACGGAATGTGCGCTCAGCCTGGAGTATATTCAACTTTTGCAGATACAGACAAAAGAAAAAAATGTATGCTGGCAGGAGATCAAATTAATCTTGCCACGGGTTCTGTAATTATGATGGACAATGGAGAACCGTTGACTTATACAGAAAACTTGACAAGTTTAACAGATGCCAAAGAAAATGAAGGAGTTCGTTTAGCTAAATACGAAATGAAAGCAGGAGAACAATGGGAGCGTGATCATGATTTCGTTTTAATTCGTTATGCAGAAATCTTAATGATGCAGGCAGAATGTTACGTGCGTTTGGGCTCGCCAGATTTAGCAAGACCATTTCTACAACAAGTAACCGCACGTGCTGGAGAAGAAATGCCGGCAACTATTGATCTTGCTTTTATAGACAAAGAATTGTTGAAAGAATTTACATTTGAAGGAAGAAGAAGAACAGATAATATTCGTTTTGGAACATTTTTTCTTCCATGGTGGGAAAAAGGAACTACTGAAAAATACAGAGCAATTTTTCCAATTCCGAGTACAGTTTTAACTACAAATAAAAACCTGAAACAAAATCCTGGGTATCCTTTGAATTAGGTTTCTAAACTGTCAGTCTTCCATGTTGGTTAGTCGTGGAAGGCTGACATGTTTTTACGAATGAATATATGAAGGGCTTTATTTTAGCCACAGATTAAAAGATTCTCACAGATTATAATTAAACAAATACAAAACAAAAAATCCTTTTTAATCTTTTAATCTGTGGCAAAAAATATAAATAATAAATAATACATCAGTATGAAAAGATATATCACATCGCTGGTTTTCGGTTTAATGAACATTTTGATGGTTGCTGGCTGCAGCAGTGATGACAAAGGTCCAGAAAAACCCGTAGAACCAGAAGTAGTAAAACCTGTTGCGATAGAGAAAACCAACAGCACCAAAATTTATGTTCACTACATGCCGTGGTTTGAAACCAACGAAAGCAGTGCCGATAAAAAATGGGGATATCATTGGACAATGGCCAACAAAAATCCGAATAATGTTGCGGCTAGCGGCCGTAGAGAAATAGCATCTTATTATTATCCGCTGATTGGACCTTATCACTCAGGCGATAAAAATGTGATTGAAAATCATTTATTGATGATGAAATACTCTGGAATCGATGGAGTTCTAATAGATTGGTATGGAACTTTTGATGTATATGACTATAGAATGGTCAAAGAAAATACCGAACAGCTGATTGATATGCTGGAAAAAGTAGGATTAGAATATGCCATTGTGTATGAAGATCGAGTAACCAAAAGTGCAGTAGATGCCGGAAAAGCCATTTCGGTAACCAGTGCTGCAAAAACAGATTTAGCTTATGTACAAAATAATTATTTTACTGATGCTAATTATATCAAAATTAATGGCAAACCTCTATTAATGAATTTTGGGCCAATCATTTTGCAGACTCCTGCAGAATGGACAAATGTATTTGGTACTTTAACCACAAAGCCAACATTTTTGACACTTTGGGATCAATCTTACGAAGCTGGCGAAAATGCCTCTGGCGAGTATGCGTGGGTATACAAAGACAACAGTTATCTGACTAATTTTTATACCAATACCAAACCAAAATTAGGTGTTGCTATGGGAAGCGCTTATCCAGGATTTAAAGATTTTTATGCAGAAGGCGGAGGCGGAGCAGCAATTGGATGGACAATCGAGCACAATAATGGAGCGACCTTAGACGCAACACTTGCTTTGGCTAAAAATGCTAATGTAAATTACCTACAGCTTATTACTTGGAATGATTTCGGAGAAGGAACAATGATAGAACCCACTGTCGAATTCGGTTATTCTTTTATTGAAAAAATAAAAACTTTTTCGGGAGTAAAAGATACAGAAAATATTTTCCCGGAAATCAGCAAATTGTATGATTTACGCGTACAGAAAAAAGGAAATGTCGAAGCCCAGAAAAAACTCGATCAAGCGTTTAATTATTTTGTTTCCATGCAGTCAGCAAAAGCAAAACAAATAATGAGCGAAATTAAATAGAGCTGTAATTAATACAATTTAAATAATGAAAAACATAAAATATAGATACTGCCTAATGGCGCTGGCATCAATGCTGATTTTTGCCTGCAGTACTAAAAAAACGTATAAAATCAGTTCTCCTGAAAAAATCTCTGAATTAACTTTTGAATTAACTCCTTCAGGACAGCCTCAATATAGTTTTTCTTCTAACGGAAAATCGGTTATTGAACCTTCTCTGCTTGGTTTCGAATTTCAAGGACTTCCCAAAATGACGGAAGGTTTTGAAGTCGTTTCAACAGAAGAAAAATCGGCCGATGAAACTTGGGAACAGCCTTGGGGAGAATTCAAAAAAGTAAGAGATCATCATAACGAATTAATTGTTCACTTAAAAGAATCAAAAGGCGAGGAGCGTTTGGTTGATATTATTTTTAGGGTTTTTGATGATGGAGTAGGATTTCGATATGAATTCCCGAAACAGCCTCACTTAGGAAAAGTCAAAATTTCTAATGAAATAACACAGTTTACCTTTAAAGACAATAATGAAGTTTGGTGGATTCCAGTTCATCGCGAAAATAGTTATTACGAAAGCGAATACCGTAAAACTTTAATGAGTAAAACAGATACCATTAATACGCCGGCAACTTTTGAAACCAAAGACAAATTGTATGTAGCGATTCACGAAGCCAATCTAACAGATTTTGCCTCAATGACACTTCTAAAAACTACAGACAAGCAATACAAAAGTGATTTGGTGCCTTGGGCAGATGGTGTAAAAGTATATGCAGAAACGCCTTTTAAAACACCTTGGAGAACCATTGTTGTAGGTAAAAATCCTGGAGAAGTGGCAACTTCGACCATGATGCTGAATCTAAATGAACCTTCAAAAATTGAAGATCTATCTTGGATCACACCTTCAAAATATATTGGAATCTGGTGGGGAATGCATTTAGAAAAGTACACTTGGGGACAGGGACCAAAACACGGTGCAACAACTAAGAATACAAAAGAATATATTGATTTTGCTGCAAAAAATGGTTTCGACGGCGTTCTAGTCGAAGGCTGGAATGAAGGCTGGGACGGCGACTGGACAGCAGACGGTTCTGCATTTAGTTTTGTAAAAGCCTATCCAGATTTTAATTTGGAAGAAATTACAAAATATGCTGCTATGAAAAATGTTCGTTTAATCGGACATCATGAAACTGCAGGAGCAACCAAAAACTACGAAAGCCAGCTTGAAGATGCATTCAAATTGTATCAAAAAATGGGTGTGAATTCGGTTAAAACGGGTTATGTAAACAAATTCCTGGATAAAAAAGAATGGCATGACAGCCAATACGGAGCGCGTCATTACAGAAAAGTAATTGAAACAGCGGCAAAATATCATATCATGATCGATAACCACGAACCAATGAAAGGAACGGGTTTACAGCGTACTTACCCGAACTTTATGTCGCAGGAAGGCGGAAGAGGGCAGGAATACAATGCATGGTCTGTAGATGGAGGAAATACGCCAGAGCATTTAACTACGCTTCCTTTTACGAGAATGCTTTCTGGACCTTTTGATTACACGCCGGGGAATTTCAATTTTGATTATAAAACGCCTTCTGGAGCAAAAGTGCAGACTACTTTAGCCAACCAATTGGCATTATATGTTATTATTTTTAGTCCGCTGCAAATGGCATCTGATTTACCCGAAAATTATGAAGGCAAACCAGAATTTCAATTCGTAAAAGACGTTCCTTGTACTTGGTCTGACACTAAAGTTTTAGATTCTAAAATTGGTGAATACACTACAATCGCCCGTAAAGACTGGGAGGAGAAAAACTGGTATTTAGGGTCAATTACAAACAGAAATGCAAGAGATTTAAAAGTAGCACTTTCATTTTTAGATAAAGACAAAGAATACGAAGCAGAAATCTATGCAGACGGACCTGGAGCAAATTATAAAAACAATCCGTATCCTGTTACAATCTCTAAACAAATAGTAAATAATAAAACTGTATTAAATATTAAGTTGGCCGCTGGAGGAGGAACAGCAGTAAAATTCACTCCACTAGAGAAATAAATTAGTTGAGTTTTATTTTGAGTTAATTAAGTTAAGTTTAGTAATGCAAACCCGATAGCTGGAGAGTTATCGGGTTTGTTTTTTTTTGTTTCAAGTTTCAAGTTTCAGGTTTCAGGTTTTCTTTGCTTTGAGTATAATTTTACCGCAAAGCACGCTAAGTTTTTTAACAAACCAGGTTTTGAAAAAAAAGGCAAAAGTTCGCAAAGCTTTGAGAAAAAAACTTTGCAAACTTTGCGTAAATCTTAGCGTCTTTGCGTTAAAAAAACTTAGAAACTTAGCCTCTCAGAACCTTAGCACCTTAAAATTAATGTTTATAAAGCTTAACATGATTTCCAAAGCTATAAGTAGCTGTTATAGTTGGACCGTTATATCCCCATTTAAAAAATCCATTTAATCTTTCTTTTTCAACATCAACTCTGATATTAAGACCAGTATATCCAGCTGTTAAACTAAAATTTTGATAAACATTGTACAACACAGATAAATTGTAACTTAACAATCGTCCGTCAAAATCATTAATTTTAATAGCAAAATAATTGATATTAGCATAAAGACCAACTTTTCTACCTAATACAAATTCGCCCCAAAATCCAATGTCTGGCAGCGGTGCAGTAAAATCAAAATTATCTTTATATTCTGTTTCGATTGTTGCACCTTCTAATCGCATACCCACGTCTCCAAATAAAACGTGTGCTCCAATAAGCGCTCCAATTTCGTATTTTGGTTTAGATATAAAAGCATATCCGTAAGTAATTCTGCCAATATGGTTGTCCATAAAAGCAGAAACTGTTGCATTGACAGGATAAACATGGTCACCAAATTCAATTTCCTTCTGAAGTGTTTTAGTGGCACTTCTGCTCAAATAGTAATATTCGGCTCCAAGTCTTGATCTTCTTGAGATTCTCCATTCAAAAGTTCCCATAAAAGAGACAGAACTTTTATTAAAGCCGAGATCTTTTTCAAAATCAATTAAATTGCCAAAACTTCCATTATTACTTCCTACTTCAACTTCGGTATTATTTACAGGAAAAAAAGCACCCGCGGTTACCTTGAATCTTCTCGCATGCCACGGCAGATCATCTGAATAACTGTCCTGAAAATCTTCATTTTCAGTTTTAAAAGTTGTTAAACTTTCACTAGAATTATTTTCTGCGATAGTTTGAGCTTTTAGCGGAATCCATAAGAGCGTCATTACCAAAAAAACAAATATTTTTTTCATCAGATTTAGTTTTTAGATTTTGATTAGGTAATATTTAACATTAAAGTTAGTAAAAATTATCGTTCATTTTTATTTTTTATATTGAATTGTTAAATTGAAGTATTTGGTTATCAGTAAAATATGGGTCTTATTTAAAATTAGTTGACATGTCATCTTTTTTTATAACTTTGCATCATGGAAAAAGCAAATACAGATAAGGAAAGTTTTTCAAATTTTTGGAAAGAGGAAATATCCGATAGTTTCTTCTTTCAGATTCACCGTATTAAACGTGCAATTTTTAGACGCACCAATGCGTTAATGACAGAAGCAGGAATTACATTGCAGTTAGAACAATTGCCATTGCTGATGATTTTGAATTATAAAAGCCTTTCGCAAAGAGAATTATCAGACAAAACAATGCGCGATAAATCTTCGATTTTAAGAAGTATTACAGCGCTTGAAAAGAAGAATTTAGTTGAGGTTGTAAAAGATAAAACAGATAAAAGAAAGAATATTGTAAGTCTTACCTCTGATGGAGTTGCTATGGCAAAAAATATTCGATCGCTAATGAAAAGGGCAGAAGAAGAAGTAATGTCTGTATTTTCTCCAAAGGAAAGAATAGAAGCTTTAAATGCGGTAAAATCTTATGCAGATAAATTAGAAATGCTTTAATTTTTTTTTAAACTTTAAAAGTTGATATGTCAACTTATTTTTTAAATAATTATTTGAAATAAAAAATGAAAAAAAACGAATTATTAGAAGGACCAATTCTTTCTTCATTATTAAAGCTGGCAGTTCCAATCATGATTGCCAATCTCTTACAAGCTGCTTACCAATTGGTTGATGCTTTTTGGGTAGGTCGCCTCGGCGGAGATGCTGTTGCGGCAGTTTCAATAAGTACGCCCGTAATATTCTTAACCATTGCTTTAGGAACTGGACTTGCGATTGCAGGATCTATTTTAATTGCGCAATATTTTGGTGCGGGAAATCAAACAATGGTCAATCATGTGGCGGCACAGACATTGTCAATGGTAATTATAGTTTCTATAGTTTTATCTATTATTGGATATATTTTGAGTCCATATTTTTTATATCTTTTAAAAGTAACGCCTGAGGTTTATGCAGATGCTTTAGGATTTATGAGAGTCGCCTTTGTAGGTTTAGTTTTTAGTTTCGGATTTATGATTTTCCAATCTATTATGCGCGGGGTTGGTCGTGTAACACTTCCTGTTTATATTGTTTTAGGAACAGTAATTTTGAACTTTGCGCTGGATCCTTTGTTTATTTTCGGATGGAATTTTATTCCAGCAATGGGCGTAAAAGGTGCTGCATTGGCAACTTTGTCTACACAGCTTTTGGCTATTATCATTGGATTTGTGATTTTATTTAGAGGGAAACACGGAATTCATCTTCGCATTCAAGATTTTAAACCTGACTATAATCACATTAAAAGAGCTTTTGAAATCGGATTTCCATCTTCTATAGAGCAATCTATGCGTGCTCTGGGTATGATGGCTATTACGTTTCTAATTGTACGTTTTGGTACAACAACGGTTGCTTCTTATGGAGCAGGTTCCAATTTAATTCAGCTGATTTTAATTCCAGCTTTAGGTTTATCGATGGCGATTGCTACTCTTGTTGGGCAAAATATTGGTGCAGGAAATATTGACCGTGCTGCTCAAATTTCAAAACTAGGTGCTTATCTCGGTTTTGGATTGTTAACAGGATTGGGAATAATAGCGTTTATTCTTGCGCCATATTTAATTGCGTTTTTTGTTCCAAAAGATCAAGCGGTTATAGAAGGTGGAACAGAATTTCTTAGAATTACCTGCCTTTCCTGGGGATTTTTAGGTTTACAACTTTGCTTAACGGGCGTGTTCCGTGCCGTTGGAAATACAAAATTGCCAATGATTTTAACTTTGGTTTCGCAATGGGTAATCCAATTTCCGCTGGCTTTTATTTTATCTCATAATACACCACTAGGAAAAATCGGAATTTGGTGGGCTTTCCCGATTTCTTCGGTAGTGACAGCATTAATTACCTTAGTTCTCTACGTAAAAGGCGACTGGAAAAAAGAGAGATTAACTGGTAAAACCAATAAATTAATCGGTAAAGTAGAAAGCGAAATTGTGAAAGAGGGGTTTGATATTTCGAAATAAAAGGGTCTAAGATTCTGAGATACTAAGGTTCTGAGATTAATAAAAAGACGCACAGTTGTGCGTCTTTTTAATTTTATGCTAAATGCAAAAGAAAAATTTAATTATCTTAGAACCTTAGTATCTCAGAACCTTAGCACCTTTTAAAAATGACCAAAAATCTAAAACGTTATTTCGTAAAATCTGTAATTGTATTAGCCATAATTCATTTAGCTTATTTTTTATACGGTTATTTTACTTTTAAAGGAATTTCAAAAATTAATATTTATACAGAATTCTACCGTTTTAAGTTTTACGATGATGTTTCGATATCGCATTTTTTTGTGAGCGGTTTGTTTTTACTTTTCTTTCTCATTTTCTTAGTTCGAAATCATTCTAGAGAAAATTATAAAGTAGGAAGTTTGCTTAAAATAACTTCCTGTTTATTGCTGATTTCGTTTTTAACTTTTTCATTTTTCATTAGTTACAGCTTCGGAATGAATGCGAAACTGAAAACAGAATTATCTGAAAATGATTTTAATAAAGACAAAAAACTACTTAATGTTCTAAATCCGTTTTTATATGGTTATACATCTTACAGTTCGGAGAAACTTTTTAATTATGAGAACATCTTATATCCAAAGCCGTATCCTGTAATTAAGCAGGAAGATACCATTTCTGCAGGCGAATATCCAATAATTGAAACCAATTATTATAGTATTGATACCATAAAAGCCCTCACAAGTACTTTTGACAAAACTAAAAATAAAGCTGACAGTATTCTGGATATTATTGGTTTAGATAAAGAAGAATTGTATAAAAGAATTATCTCTAAAAAAGTTATAAAAGATAGTACACAGATTATTTTTAAAGGACTTCCTGTGCATCCCGAACATGATGAAGATATCTGCATATTTTTGCAAAACAACTCATTATTTAATGCTGTACATGGTGATTCGATCGACAAACAAAAGTATCAATCTGCAGTAGATCGTTATAAAATATTGTATAAATCTAAGAAAGATTCTTTAACGTATGAATTTCAAAAATTAGACACAATTCTTAGAAAATACAATATAGAAACCAATTTGATTCCGAAACAATTAACCCAAGATGTTTATCATTATAGAGATAATCATGGGGAACCATTAAATGGAATTCGAAATAATTTTGAAAGAAAAGCTCTAGCAGAAAAGTTTAGCACTTTAGATAAACTTTTTTACGAACCAAATTACCTGCATCCGAATATTATCGGAATATATTTCATTGTAATTGTATCGGTTTGGATAATATTATCACTATTTTATTTAGCTTTTAATAAAAAAAAGGAATAGTTCAATATCAAAATCAATATCAAAAATCAATGTCAATTTAAAATTGAAATAATTCTTTTGATTCTCATTGATCCTTGATATTGAAATTGATTTTTGTAATTGTTATTCTTTGCTAAACCCTGTGATAATCTGCTTTCCAGTGCACGATTGCTTTTTTGATTGCGTCTCCGCTTAAATTGTTCTTTAAAACATCTTCTACAAGCGGAATCAATTCGCTGTCGGGAGCAAAGCGCAATGCAAATATTTGATCGTCTGTAAGTTTGTACTCAAATTCTTCGAATCTTTTGCCTGTTAAAGAGAAATAGCGGTAACGCATTTCTAAACGCACGATTCTGTTTTGTAATGTAAGTGCATAATGCTGGCGCAGCATAAATGCTAAAGCGAACAAAAAGACAAAAATAACGCTTATGAATCCCCAGATAAGATAATCTTCTGTCGTTGCAGCAAAATAAATGCTTGCAATTAAAAATAGAACTAGAATTGGATAATATACAAAATGGTGTGGGGTATAAAACCGTATATGATTGTAATAGGTTTGAATTTTCATGTTTTTCTTTTTTAAAGGTACTCTAAAAAAACAAAGCTGCTCTATAAAATTATAGAGCAGCTTTTTCCCAAAAATAAACTAACATAACCAATGTTCTCTTTATAATCTAAACTTTTTTAAAGTTTGTTAAGTAATTTTAGTAAGAAGAAAGCCTTTCCATTTCGTTCATCACATTTTCAACAGGGCTTATTTTTCTTTGTTTTCTACGATGTAAAATTAGATTTAGAGTGGCTATAATTTGTTATATTTTAAAAGGAAAAAGTTACATGATTCCAATATTTGCATTTTAATTGTATAAAATTATAGCTCCTATAATAAGGTTTGAATAATACTCCATTCCTTTAATTTGTCTTGAGAAGTCTTACTGGCGTTGGCGGGACTGGTAGAAGGAAGCGTAAATTTTTTATATTCTTTTTTTAAGTGAACATATTTCTTAAAAAAAGCAGCGGCTTTCTGTCCGTTAAAAAGAATGTATTCTATTTGAGGATGTTTTTCTAGAAAATCTTCAAAATCATTTGCAATTTCATTTTTAATTGCGCTGTCGAGACTTCCAACACGCTCGCAAAATTGTAAGACATCCCAAAGAGCAATATGGTTTTTAATCAATAAATTTTTTCTAGTTTCATAATCCGGCGAAAATTCTTCTCCTAATATTTCAAAGAGAAATTTCCAAAAGTTATTCTGCTTATGACCATAATATTGATTGAGTTCTAAAGATTTTGTTCCGGGCATTGTGCCTAAAATCAGGATTTTAGAATCTGTAGAACTAATGGGAGCAAAAGAGAAACTTTTCATATTTAAGGGTTGAATTTGTATCTGTTAAAATAATCATTTATAAGGAATTATAAAACAAAACGATAAAATTATATAACACGTTTCGCTTGTGTTTACACGAACTTTGACTTCAGATTTTTAGCAAAGATCTATTTAGCAAATTATAGAATTTAAATCCAGTCACCATGAAAATTGTTACTATAAATACAGAAAAAACACAAAATATATTTGATGAACTTCATACTAATTTTGGCGGAAAAGTGACTTTTGACTTAGACGAATATACACTTGAAGTAGAAAATAGTTTTGCAGAAGGTTCAATTATAGGAGCTTCTTTTAATGATAATATTTCGTATGTTCAGTTTGATATGACATTTTCAAGCGATGTCAGACTAGATATTCTAAATGTAAAATCATCACCAATTTATTTTGCATACTGTTCTAAAGGAAGTTTGTCGCATAGTTTTGGATTGAATGGAGAAGAGCGAAAACTAAAAACTTTTCAAACAGCTATTGTAACTTCAAAACAAAATCAGGATAATGTTTTATTTTTTGAAAAAGGGAAAAAAACTAAACTGACTTTAATTATTGTGGGAACTCAAGTTGATGCTAAAACTCAATTACATTCTTTAAACCAAAGAGTAAAAGATACCTTTTTTGAAAATAATTTAGTTCAGGATTTCTTTTATATAGGTTCTTATAATTTACAAATTGCAGAAAAAATCGAACAGCTTAATTCTATTACACAAACGGGAATTGTTCGTAATTTATTGAAAGAAGGTATTATGAGAATTATCCTTGCAATGGAAATTCAACAACATTCAGACGACTTGCACGCTTTCGCAAATGAGTCAAACGGATTGACTTTAAGAGAAATGGAAGAAATTAAAGAACTTTCAGAGTTTATTAAAGCAAGTCCAGAAGAAGCTTTTTCTATTAAATCTTTAAGCAAAAGATCAGGTTTATCTCCAAATAAACTTCAAGAGGGCTTTAAAATGATACACAATCGTACTGTTAATGATTATATCACACATATGCGAGTATTAAAAGCCGAGATATTGATACGAACTTCAGATCTAAATATTTCAGAAATAGTGTATTGCATTGGTTTTACAAGCAGAAGTTATTTTTCAAAAATCTTTAAACAAAAATTCAACTGCAGCCCAAAAGAATATAAATTCAATTTGAATTCGTTGGCTATAACGGCGTAACCGCCGAAGTTGCTAAGGTTCTGAGATGCTAAGATACTAAGCTTTTAGATAAACATATAACTTCAGAACTTAGTATTAAGAAAATAAAGTCGCTAGCTCTAAAGCACAATATATAAACGCTAAGGTTCTAAGATTCTAAGTTTTCCGATAAAAAAACTTAGAATCTTAGAACCTTAGTTTCTTAGTATCTAAAAAAATCATACATTTGCATAACTAGTTATATAATTAATTATTGTTATGGAATTTTTTAATAAAGTTGGTAAAGTGGCTTTGGGAAGTCGTTTACGTTTAATGACGGCAAGTTTTACAGATGATGCTGCTAAAATTTACGAATTATACGGAATAGATTTTAATCCGAAATGGTTTCCTGTGTTTTATACGATTGCAGAAGATAGAGAAAGGACAATTACAGAGATAGCCAATGAAATTGGACATTCTCAGCCTTCCGTAAGCAAAATTATTCAGGAAATGATTGGTGCCGGAATACTTGAAGAAGGGGCGAAGACCGATGATAAACGCAAGAACAATGTTGTTTTAACCAAGAAAGGTAATTTGATTTCGAACAAAATTAAAAATCAATTATTAGATATCGATGTGGCTGTTGAAGGCTTGATTTCTGAAGCAAAACATAATCTTTGGGCAGCAATTGAAGAATGGGAATTCTTGTTGCAGCAAAAATCATTATTTAAAAGAGTAAGCGACCAGAAAAAAATTCGAGAAAGTAAAGATGTTGAAATTGTAGAATATAAATCAGAATATAAAGAAGCATTTAAATCTTTAAATGAAGAATGGATTTCGACTTATTTTGAAATGGAAGAAGCTGATTATAAAGCCTTGGATAATCCAGAAGATTATATTTTGAATAAAGGCGGAAAAATTTTAGTGGCTTTGTATAAAAATGAACCTGTTGGAGTCTGCGCACTTATAAAAACGAAAAATCCTGAATATGATTTCGAAATGGCTAAAATGGCCGTTTCGCCAAAAGCACAAGGTAAAAATATTGGCTGGTTGTTAGGAAAAGCAATAGTAGATACTGCAAAGGAACTTGGTGCAAAAAAGATATATTTAGAAAGTAACACGATCTTAAAACCTGCTATAAACTTGTATTACAAGTTGAGTTTTGAAAAAGTTTTCGGACTCTCAACCCCCTATAAAAGATGCAATATCCAAATGGAGTTGATTTTATAAAGGTGCTAAGGTTCTGAGATACTAAGACTCTAAGAAAAAACTTAGTATCTCAGAATCTTAGTCTCTTAGAACCTTTTTCTCACCTTCCAAATCGATAATACTCCAAATCTGTATTTTTTTTATTGTGAAGAGAATCTAATATAGAATTCATTCCGATCACGCTGAAGGTTATGCCGTTTCCTCCAAAACCTAGAATGTAATGTTCGTTTTTTCTCGGATTTGGTTTTCCAAAATAGGGGAGTCCGTCTTTGGTTTCTCCAAAAGTACCTGCCCAGGAATAATCAATTTTGAAATTTAAGTCTGGAAATCGTTTAAAAAAATTCTTCAAAAGATACTGCTCTTTTTTAGGCAGTAATTTATCGCGTTTTACAGCATCTTTAAAATCTTCGTCGCCGCCACCCATAATAATTCGGTTATCTTCTGTAGTCCTAACGTAATGGTAAGGAGAGGCGGTATCCCAAAATATAGCATGTTTGAAACTTTCAGGAAGATCAGGCTGACTTTCAGATGCAATAACATAAGTGCTTTTTAAGTCGACAACCTTTTCGGTTAAGGTTTCTGTACTTTCATAACCTGTGCAATGAATTATATGTGAAGCGGTTATGGTGTGCTTTGAATCAGTTTCAGCAATTATTTTACCTTTTTGGTGTTGTATTGAAGCAACATTTGTTCGATCAAAAATCTGCATGCCTTTTTCATGGCAATGAAATAAAAGATCAGTAGCTAATTTGAACGGATCCATGACGGCTGCAGTTTTAGATTCTATTGCTGCAATGGCATTTAATCCCATTTTTTGTAATTCAGACCGATTGAGCCAGCTAACTTCAAAACCATGCTGTTTGCGGGCTTTAAATTCATTTTTTAAATATGGGACATCCTTTTTTAGTGTAGTAAAATAGATGCTTTTTTTAAATTCAAAATCACAGTCACACCCTACCGTGTCAATAATATTACGAAGATCAAAAATGGCTTTTTTTCCATTTTGATAACTTTCTACGGCACATTTTACCCCTCTAAGTTTAATAAGCTGATGTAACGGTACATCAATTTCGTATTGCAGTAAAGCAGTGCTGCCTGATGTACTGCCTCCGCAAACATCACGACGGTCTATCAAAACAATTTTTTTTCCTTCGTTAATTAATTTGTAAGCGGTAAGGGCTCCAGTAATACCTCCTCCAATAATTAAAATATCGGTATTGATATCAGAATCGATCGAGGGATAACTATGTTTTATGGCATTTTTTAATGGCCAGTAAGTTTCTGTAGAGCTTAATTTCATTTTTTAGATGCGTTTTTGGTAGTGTTTTTGGTATTCTTCGGAGTGGTTTTGCCCGTTTTCTTTATGGTTGTTTTATCTGATGGTTTATTTTTTTGTTGTTTTCGATTGTGCAGCTCATGTGCCTCTGCAATAGAATGTGAAGTTCTTATGCTTTCGTCTTTTTTGGCCAGTTCACTCAATCGATGATAGTATTTTTGAACAATAATCATTTCTTCTTCAGTCATGCTTTCAATATCAACCAAACTATTGCTGGATAAATCATTAGAAGCAACAAGCTCATTTAATTTTAATTGAATGGCGAGCGAATCTTTATTTTGAGCTTTTTGAATTAAGAAAACCATCAAAAAAGTAATAATTGTAGTTCCAGTATTAATGACCAGCTGCCAAGTTTCTGAATAATCGAAAATTGGTCCCGAAACGGCCCACGCAACAACGATAATAAATGCGCCAATAAAGGCAGTGGTACTTCCTGCTGCTTTGGAAACTTTTGTAGCAAATTTCTCAAATGCACTTTGACTATGTGGAGATTTAGAATTCATTACGATTTTTTTGTTTTAGATTTACTTACTTTTTCTTCCTTTATAACTTTATTGTTTTTTTCGTCATAAACAGCAGGATCAATTTCTTGTCCCGTTTTGCTGAATATTTTGATTTTTGGAGCGTCATGCGTGCCAGTAATAACAATCGGAAATCCGATAAGTCCGAAAAGGGGAAGACCCAAACGCATTCTAAGATCCAATAGTCCGTCAAAGCTTGTAGTTCCTTTTATAGTTGGTTTAAAACCGGCTACAGTAAAGGTGAATGGTTCAATATGAATAAGATTTTTATTTATTGTAGATTTGACTTCAATTCCTTGCATATCAGGATTATTCAAACCATTTTGTCCTGTTTTAGAACTAATTCCATCAAAAAGTTTTAGTCCTTTAATTTTTACGTCTCTTAAATTCAATGTACCGCCTCCCTGAAGAGATTCATAAATAGGTCCCATATTGCCATTTAAATCTCCTTTGATGTTATAATCTACAGAAATTATTCCGTAAGCTTTTTCAGCTGCGGTAACCATATCATGAAACATCGGAATTTCTTTGTAAGCTCTTTGTACATCAAAATCTTTCGCACGGAAGTGAGCATCAAAATGTGCTGCTGTAGGTGATTCATCTTTGTAAGTTGCATCAATTCCTAAAATACAGTCAATGATGTTGAAGGTTGTATTTTCTAAATAAAACCCACCTTTCGTAATACCCGTTTTTCCGTTAAGTTTATTGAAGACCAGTCTGTTATATTCTACCTTGTCTGCACTTGCATTTAAACTGACATTTAAGTTTTTCGGAATTATAACTACACCGCTCATTTTCGGATGATCTTCTTTGGCATATTCTACCTCAATATTTCGATCTTTATTTTCGCCTTTTTCAAGTGCCATAAATTCGTCAACATTTATCAATTTTGATTTTAAGTTGAAATTACCGCTCAAAGTTCCTTGCGATTCTAAGAAATAATTTATTGTATTTAAGAGGTAACCGTTAATATCAAAATCTGATTTTCCGTAAGAAGCATTAAATTTCTCAAACCACATTTTCTCGTTTTGAAAACGGAAATTTCCCTGTTTGATAAAAAAAGCTTTCGGAAACAACTCAGATGTTGCTTTTATATTTTTAAGGATTAAAGTTCCTTTATTATCTAGTTTGTCATATTGTCCAGTTGTAGCGTAACTTTGTTTTCCTTTCAATGAAAGATCTGCTTTTGCATAACCCGTTAAATCGAGACCTTTTTGAGAGAAAACCTGATAGATTCTACCAACATTTAATTCACCTTTTATTTTAGCATTATAAGCCAAATCATTGAAATCTGATACAGTTGCATTTACGTAAACAGGATTTCCTTCAAAAACAAAAGAGGCTGGAGCAACTGCAACAATCAAATCTTGATAGGTTCCTGCTTTGTTAAGCATATTGGCAACAAAAGTGATATTGGTGATTGGATTTGGATAATATTCTGTTTTAAGCCATCCGTTTCGTAATGAAATACCACCGATAGTTTTTGGAAAAAGTTTTTTAGACGTGCTGAAAGTACCGCGTGCCTGAATATCGGTTTTTAAAATTCCTTTTACGTCAACACTGGTTAAACCTAAAGCGGCATCAACGACAGCCAAATCCAAAGCGCCTTTTACACTTGCATTGATATCCATTTCGCTCAGACCTTTACTATGCAGATAAGCGTTGAAATAATCTTTTTCGCCTACTTTAAATTTTAGTGTTCGCAGATTAATCAATAATTGTTCAGGATCCAATGACGGAAGTATTGCATTCAAATCCACTTGGAAATCTGTTAATGGAACAGGGGCATTTTGGTAATTTACCGAACCTTCATTTATTTTTAAGTTGAAAGCTAGATTTGGTTTTTGCTTTTTAGCGACATTATAATCGCCTTTAAAAGTAAATACCAAATCACTTCGGCCAGAAATATCCGTTTTTTCTAACCATGTTAAATATTCTGGAGGCATAACAGACAATAAATCTTTAACAGTTGTATTCTCTGAAGCGGCTTTTATATTTATCTTATAACCATCTCTAAGAATGGAAAAAAGGCCAGTAAATTTTAAGGGTAATTTATTGATATTAAGTTCATTCTTTTGAAGAATAAACGAAAGCGCATGTGTATTAATTCGGGTAATTAAATCGGCGCGAACCTCTTTTTTTCTAAGATAAGCTGTTCGGTTATAATAGAAATCCAGATTTTCAATTCTGGCATCGGTTGCAAGATCAAAAATATCTTCGCTTAAGTTTCCTTTTCCAACATAATTAAAACCTTGAGCATCGACCAAAATTTTGGCCGAACGATCGTTATATTTAACATGACAATTTTCTAAATCAATGCGTTCTAGTCGAATTGCTGTTCCTTCTTCTGGAGCGTTTGGATCATTTTTCTCGTCTTTTGGAGCCACATAAATATTATAGTTTGCTTGACCTTTTTCGTTAACCATTACATTGATTAAAGCATCTGAAATATACAGCTTGTTAATTTTTACTTCATTATCAAAAATCAAACGTTTTAAGTTTATACCAAAAGCAACTTGATCTGCTTTTAACAAAGTATCATTGCTAAACGGTTTAGAACCTGTAAGAGATAAATCGTCTAAAGAAACTGTCAAAGATGGAAAATGAGTGAAAAATGAAAGTCTTGATTTGGTAAAATCTAGTTTGGTGTCTAAACGTTCATTGGCAATTTTCTTTACTTCAGAAGCAATTTTACCAGGAAACAGCAACGGAATTATAAACAATAAAAACAAAATCACCGCAATCGTAATTCCGGTAATTTTTAAGACTTTTAAGGCGGTATGTTTAAATGAAGTTGGCATGTACAATACGTTTTTGTTGTTTAAAAACTGGAATGAATTTAGATTTAAAGTGTTAGAAATTAGAACTTAAAGTTGTAATAAAGAATTATGATTTAAACAGATTCTGAATTTTCAATTTCAAATTTTCTCAATTTATTTTTTCTTTTCAGCTTCAGCTTTTTTAGCATCTTCTTCTTTTTCCTTTTGTTCTTTCTCTTTCTGCTCTTTCTCCTTTTGTTCTTTTTCTTTTTGCTCTTTTTCTTTTTGAGCTTTCTCTTGCTGTTCTTCTTTTTTCTCTTTGGCTTCTTCTTTTTGTTTTTCCTTTTGTTTCTCTTTTTTCTTGAAATAACCTCTAAACAAGAAATTGCTTTTTGCAGCTTCCATATTTTCGCTGAAACCCTTTGTTCCACTTTCTAAATTAGAAAGCGTGTTCGAAACGCTGTTCGCCATTTTATCATCTCTAACCAATCTAGCTAGCGCACCGTTTCCGTTGTTCATACTGTGGCTGAAAATGGCTATTTCATCTGAAATTACACCAATATTATCCACGCTTTTCTTAACGCTTTTCATAATATCGTGCATTTCTATTCCGTCGACAGAAGCAATCTGCCCATTGTCTTGAATAACTTTTTGGGACTTTTGCCCTGGAGTAATTGTCAATACTTTGTCACCCATTAATCCGTCAGAACCAATGCTGGCCGTTGCATCTGTTTTAATAAATTTTCGAACATCTTCTTTCATTACTAAAACAACAACTACAGATGAATCGTTTATTAATTGAATTTGTTCTACAGTTCCGACATTAATACCCGAAAAACGAACATTATTTCCAACTTCTAAACCGCTTACAGTTTTAAACTGAGAAGTAATATGAAAGGTTGAACCGAATAGGTTTTTTTGTTTTCCGATAAAATATACGGCCATTATAAAAAGCAGTAAACCTATTGTTACAAACATTCCTAATTTCCAAGTATATCCCGATTGCTTTTCCATGATTTCTATTATTTATTTTGCTTTATTCAAAAAATGAGCGTACCCATTCGTCTTCGTTTTTTTCTAATTCTTCGTATGTTCCTTCGGCGTGAATTACTCCTTCTTTTAAAACAATAATTCTATCGGCAGTTAATTTCGCACAAGCCATATCATGTGTGATAATGATCGAGGATGTTTTTTGTTTGTGTTTAATATCAAGAATCAATTCACTAATTTCTCTCGATGTTATCGTATCTAAACCTGTTGTAGGTTCGTCGTATAAAATAATTTCAGGCTTTAAAATTAAGGTGCGGGCCAGACCAATTCTTTTTTTCATTCCTCCAGATAATTCAGAAGGCATTTTGTCAATTGCTTCTGATAAACCAACACTTTCAAGAGCTTCCATAACTTCACTTTCAATTTCTTCGGCACTTAAATCACGTTTGTGTTTGGTCAGTGTAAAAGAGAGGTTTTCTCTAACCGACATTGAATCGTAAAGTGCACCACTTTGAAATAAAAATCCGATTCGGACTCTAATCTCATTCAGTTCTTTTTTGGAAATGTTCAGTACATTTTCGTCAAAAACTTTAATTTCACCTTTGTCAGGTTCAATTAATCCAACGATGCATTTTATCGTTACCGATTTTCCAGATCCTGAACGTCCTAAAACCACCAAATCTTCTCCTTTATTCAAAGTAAGATTTACCCCTTTTAAGACTTTATTATCTTTTCCAAAAGTTTTGTGCAGATCTTTAATCTCTATAATTGGAGCTTGATCTTTTTCTTTCGTTTTGGGTTCTTTATGTAGTTTTTCTTTGGTCATTTTTAAAAGAATAAATCGGTTATTTGAACGGCAACCATATCAATAATAAAAATGCTTAATGATGCTGTTACAACGGCTGAATTGGCAGCTTGTCCAACACTTTCTGTTCCATTTGATGCGTTAAAACCTTTATAACATCCAATCATTCCAATAAGAAATCCGAAGAAGAAAGTTTTAATAGTAGCAGGAAACAAGTCTAAAAACTCTAATGATTGAATGATTTGAGTTAGATATCTGTAAAAGTTCACATCTCCGTGAATATTAATTCCTACATATCCGCCCATAATTCCGATTGCGTCGGCAAAAAAGACTAAAATCGGCACCATCAAAGTACAGGCTAATACTCTCGTTACAACCAAATAGTTATAAGGGTTTACTGCCGAAACTTCCATTGCGTCGATTTGCTCTGTCACTTTCATAGATCCTAATTCGGCTCCAATTCCAGATGAAATTTTTCCGGCGCAAATCAAAGCTGTAATTACTGGTGCAATTTCTCTAATTAACGAAAGTGCAACCATTCCTGGAAGCCAGCTTTCGGCACCAAATTTTACCAAGGTTGGTCTTGACTGGAGTGTAAGTACCAAACCCATAATAAAACCTGTAATGGCAACTAAAGGCAGCGATTTGTAGCCAATGACATAACATTGTTTTAAAAACTCCTTCGTCTCATAAGGCGGAATAAATACCTCCTTAAAAAACTTTTTGGCGAACAATGTTGTTTCTCCAATTTCAGTAAATGTATTTTTTAGGTTGAGAATCAAAATGTTTTTGTTTTTAATATGAATGATATAAAATGAGAATCAATTATTTAACAGTTTTTTTCTACTGATTAAATTATATATGAAAGTTAGCCCGATACTTGTTAAAATATATTACACAACTTTTTTCGAGCCTTATATAATTTTCATAGGCTCACAATATTTGGAATAAATTTCCGTTGCCGTTTTTACCAATAAAAAAATCCCTTTCGTTTAGGAAAGGGATTTATAAAATGAAAACTTTTAAATTTTGGCGTATATCGTTATTCTTTAAATTTTTTAAAGATTGAGCTTGCAACATGACCTCCAAAACCGAAAGTATTACTCATAGCATAATCAACTATTCGCGATTGTGCTTTTCCTAAAGTAAAATTGAATTTATCGGCATATTCTTGTTCAACAGTTTCTGTATTTATAGTGGGCGGTACAATGTTTTCCTGAAGTGCTTTTATACAGGCAATTGCCTCAATAGCTCCAGCGCCGCCAAGCAGATGTCCAGTCATAGATTTTGTAGCACTAACATTTGCATTCGGATTTATGCCAAAAACTTTTTCCAATGCTTTAAGTTCGCTTAAATCACCAGTTGGAGTAGAAGTAGCATGTGCGTTGATATAATCAATTTTGTCTGGAGTAATCTCCGCTTCTTCAAGAGCAAGTTCCATTCCTAAAACTGCACCTTCGCCTTCAGGATGTGTTCCTGTTAAATGGTAAGCGTCTGCCGCCAGTCCGCCGCCAACAATTTCGGCATAAATTACCGCATTTCTTTTGATGGCATGTTCATAGCTTTCTAAAATTACAACGCCGGCACCTTCGCCCAAAACAAATCCGTCTCTTGTAACATCAAAAGGACGTGACGCTTTAGTGTAATCATCATTTAAAGTTGACAATGCTTTCGAAGCATTAAAGCCGCCAATTGAAGATTCTGTAACAGAAGCCTCAGACCCGCCGCTGATAATCATATCTGCTTTACCCCAGCGAATGTAATTGAAAGCATCTATGATTGCGGTATTACTTGCAGAACAAGCCGCAGCTGTGGTATAATTAATGCCGCGTAATCCATATTTAATAGAAATGGCTCCCGAAGCTATATTGACAATTCTCTTTGGAATGAAAAACGGACTAAATCTAGGTGTACCGTTTCCTAATTTGTATTCTCCAAATTGTTCCTCAAAAGTAGAAATACCACCGTCTCCACAGCCCCATATAACACCAATTCGGTTTTTATTTAAGGTATCAAAATCAATATTTGCATTTGTTATTGCTTCGTCTGCTGCATATAGAGCATATTGCGTGAAAAGATCATATTTCCTAATTTCATTTTTCTCAAAAATGTGCTGCGGATTAAAGTTTTTAACTTCACATGCGAATTTAGTTTTGAATTGTGAGGTGTCGAATCTTGTTATTGGTGTTGCACCGCTGACTCCATTAATCAAGGAATGCCAGTATTCTGACACATTATTTCCAATGGGAGTTACAGCTCCTAATCCTGTTATAACTACTCTTTTCATTATTTTTTAGGTCTTAATTCTGTTAATATTGTTTCTCTTACCAATTCAAAATCTTCATCGATTGTAAGCCTCGAAAGCTGTACAATGGCTACCATATTTGTTATAATCATTATTGCTTTTGTTCTTGGTGCCATATCAAAATCAAATATGTTTTGCTCTTTTCCTTCAATTAAAATAGCAGTAAGCCACGTAATTACCAATTGAGCAAATTGTTGTAATTCTGTTTTTATGGAATCATCTAAGGTGTTTAAATCTGTAGCTAATGAGCCAACAATACACACTTTATTCTCTTTTTTAATTTTAGCCTGTACTTCTAAGAAAGCTTGCAGTTTTGTTAATGGTGATTCGTTAGCCACTTTTTCCTTTAAAATTTCAACTCTTTCGATATGTTCTTTTATTGTCGCTACACCCAAATTTGATTTTGTAGGGAAATGATAATGTATCGATGCCGTTTTTATTCCTATATCATTAGAGATGTCTTTAAAACTAAAAGCGTTATAACCTTTATCCCTTATTAATTGATCTGCTTTTTCAATAATAGATTCTCGTGTTGTCATGGCAATGATTTTTATACAAATATACTACCTATTAGTAGATAGGCAAATTATTTAAACAGTTTTTTATTTAGTGAAGATTTTGATGATTTTGACGAAATAGCAAAAAACAAAAAAGCCCTTTCATTTAGAAAGGGATTTTCAGGGTTTTAAAAGAGAAGTATTTGGTTAGCTTCTACCTTATTTTTATGAATTAATTGCGATTCCAGTACGGGATTTCATTAACGGAATAACTTTAGACTGTGTCTGAGCTAATTTTTCCATTAATAATCTTGCTGTTAAAAAACATACTGTAGATTCTGCGCCTTGATTTAAGTTTACATTTTCTTTTTCAAGTCCGTCATAACCACCGCCGCTTACTGGGTTGTACATAATTTGATTCAAGTGGTTTTTACCTAAGAACCAATTAAATGCAATTCTCATTTTCTTTTTATATTCTGGAGTTTTAAATGCATCATAAAAGGCATTTAAAGTCTGTATCGTATAAGTAACATCTATTGGCTGTTCTCCATATTGTTGTGGTTCTGAACCTTTATGGTGCCAGCTTCTATTAGAAATTGCTTTAAAATCACCATTTACGAATGTTTTAGAAATCAAGAAATCTAAAGAATCTAAAGCAACCTTTTTGTAAATTGGCTTATTAGTAATTAAGTAAGCATACAGCATTGATTCTGGTAAAACACCATTTCCGTATGTTAAATAATTTTCAAACCATTTCCAGTCTTCTGTAGCTGTATCTTCGTAATTTTTAAGCAGTTTTGCATTCAATTTATTAATAATTGCCGCTACATATAAATTAGGAATTGTTGAGTGATACAAGTACAAACCTTTTGTTGCAAAACCAATAGAACGTGGCGATTGAATAGTTTCAGTCCATTTTAATGAATTCAATAAACATCTAGTTGCTTTTTTAGTAATAGCTTCTGGAAGAATATCTGAAAGTGAAACCACAGTTCCTAATGCCCAAATTGCTCTTGCATTTGAATCTTCTAAGTTAACTTCGGCATTTTGTTCAACATGTTCACGATTTTCCTGATCTACGTAATTGATGAAATCACCTTTTGGTTTTTGACAACGCTGGATAAAATCTAAGTAGATTAGGATATAAGCTAAATCATCTTTATCTTGAGTCAGTTTGTAATGCATACAGAAAGCAATCAATGCTCTTGCGTTATCGTCTAATGTATATCCAGAATCTAAATCTGGAATTGAAATTTTACTAAATTGAATAATACCAAGTTCGGTAGTTAATCTTTTAATATGTCTTAGTTGAATTTCCGGATAACTGTATTTAATCTCTGAAGAATTTTCCATTAAGTTTTTATATGTATTCATGTGGGTAATGGCAGCATTTTCCCAAGAAGAAGCACGCATTTTTGTAAACGAGTTTATACCCATTTCATTTCTTAAGTTTTCATCAGCGATTAATTTAATTGCCGCATCTGCAAACTGATCTACATCTCCGATATCTACTAATATTCCTGAATCTGGAGTTAATACTTCTTTTGTATGAGGAATTTTAGAAGCCACTATAGGACACGCACAGCTCATTGCATAAGCAAAAGTACCGCTTACAGCCTGATTTGGATCTTTAGATGTAAACATATAAATATCTGTAGCTTTTAGGTATTCTAAAAGTTCATCAGTGTCTAAATATTTGTTTATAAAACGTACATTATTCTGCAGATTTAATTCTTCTACAATTGACTCTAATTTTTCTCTATAAGTGTCTACACCATCTTTAATTAAATTTGGATGTGTTTTTCCAATAATTAAATACAATGCATTTGGTGCTTTCTCAACAATTTTTGGAAGTGCCTGCAATCCAGTTTCGATATTTTTTCCTTCGCCTAAAAGTCCAAAAGTTGATAATACGATACGATCTCCAATGTTTAATTTTTCCTTTGCATTTTGAGGAGCTTCATAAACTACGATATGAGTTCCATGAGGTACGCAAGTAATTATTTCTTCATTGATGTCATAGTCTTTAATTAGTATTTCTTTTGATTTGTTAGTCATTACAAAAACCGAATTGCTGTAACTCAATAACAGTTTTACAAAAGTTTTTAATTCGTTGTTTGGGTTTGGTATTACACTATGGAAAGTGTATGTCACAGGTATTTTAATTACATTTAAAAAATCTAATAGATGATCTCCGTAATTTCCTGAAAACAAACCAAACTCATGTTGAATGTGAACTAATTTTACAGCTCCATCCTGATTGATTTCTTCTGCTACTTTTGCGTACTCTTCTCTGTTTTTTGTGTTTAAGGTAAATGCCTGTGTTGGTTTTTCTTTTGGTGTATCCACAAGCTCACATATTTCGCATGTGATAGATTTACCATATACATCGGTGATTCCTTTAATTGTATCTTGAGTATAAGTTGCTATGCCACATTGTGTTGGCGGAAAAGTAGATAGAAAAACTATTTTTGATTTATTTGATATTGTTTTCATGAGAATTCATTTTTAGTTCGGTTAATAACTCGTTCAGGTTCAAAGATGCCACCGCAATTTTGTCATCGGCAGCGCCATAATAAATATATAATCGGTCATCAAAAATTGCAGTTCCAGTCGGGAAAACTACATAATTTACATAACCATGTCTTTCGTAATATTCAGAAGGAGTAATAATTGGTTTTGGCAGTCTGCCGATTACTTTCGCTGGATTTTCTAAGTCCAGTAAAACGGCACAGGCATGATAAACCAATCCTTTTTCTCTTCTTTCAGCAGCATGATAAATTAAAAGCCAGCCGTCTGCTGTTTCGATCGGCGGAGCTCCTGGTCCAATATGACTTGTTTCATGGTCAAACTTGGGTTCCATTACAATATGACTCGGAAGATCTTTTAAATAATTTTTCCAAAAGTCTTCAGTCAGCTCAGATTTTTTTTCGAATGTAACAATCTGAATAGACGGGAAGAGCCTGTGCAATGCGACAAATTTTCCATTAATTTTTTTCGGAAAAAGAACCACATTTTTATCCCACACGTATAAGTGCTCTTTCATGGTCTCCGTGAGCGGATAGTTTCTTTCGGTATTAAAAGCTAATATCTTTGCAATACTCGGATTTTGTAAATGGTTTCTAATTAGATTAGTAAATTCATTTAAAATAAATCGCGGTGTAATTATTCCTTTCTTTTTAAACTTTACTAAATCTTTAGAAACAGCAAAGGCACCGCAGGCATTTAATCCGTCATACGTGACATAAGTCATATAATACAGGTCATCTATTTTAGTAATTCTTGGGTCTTCAACTCCATGAATTTCATAAATATACTCTGGAAGAAAAATCGGATTTGAACGTCTTTCTACTAAAGTTGTCGGTCCTTCAAAACGACAATAACCTATAGTGGAGAAATTTCCTTTTTTGGCAGCTCTGTAAAACATGTGAACAGTATTTCCATCTTGATAAATGGCTGGATTTAAAACACCCAATTCTTCAAAATTTCTTTCTGTTTTTTCTAAAAGAACACCATGCTTTTTAGCTTCTTCCATTACTGTAATTATTTTTGATAAAATTACCTTGGGATAGGAGCAGCGATTAATCCAATCCATTAAAAAATTAACTCAAAAGCTTAAACATGGTAATTCTGTAAGACTAAAAAATAATAATGAAAACCTGCGGTAAATGCTTGTTTTTTAGTTTATTGAGTTAATTTAAAAAGCGTTTTGAGTTAACAAGATTTGTAGGAATAAAATAAATTTGAATAACAAACAAAACAGACTATTGAATAGTCGTATTTACGAACTAAAAAATCTAAAATTATGTTACGCTGGACAGTCATTTTTATAATTCTTGCTATTATAGCCGGAATTTTTGGTTTTGGTGGTATTGCCGCTGGAGCTGCAGGTATTGCAAAAGTTTTGTTCTTTATCTTTATAGTGTTATTTATTATTTCACTAATTACAGGTAGAACAAAGGTTTAAGCACTTTTAAGAAGATATTTTTTTTTAACATATAAGTAATTCGGGTTCTACGGAACTTGAATTACTTTTTTGTTTTTAGACCATTTGAGATTATTTTCAGAAATCAAAAATGTAAAAAGTATAAAGCAGCTAAATTCAACCTCTGCCACTCTGAACCTTAAACCTTTGAACCTTTTTTCTAGTACCATTTAGCATAATATTTCCGCGTTATGAAAGCTATTGGTATCCCTACGCAGCAAATTACGATTAAAATTGACAATAGGAGAGCAAAGTCTAATTTCTTTTCTGGTAAAACAGGAAAAACAATTGGAAGTACAATAAGATTCATTACAACCCAGATAAAGAAGCCATAAGAAACTCCAGATAAAAGGGTGTTTATTTTGAAAAAAGGAATGTACGGAAAGATCTTAAAATAAAACCAGGCAAATATAAAAGTGATTAAGAAATGTAAACCTAAACCCGCAAAAGTCATTTCTGTTCCAGCTGTATAAGCTTCTTTTTTAAAAACACCGCTTGCGATAGACTGCAGGATTTTTTCGGCTGTTGTTTTATGAAGGATCACGGCATAAATTAAAATAGCTGCAGTAATATCTAATGTGCCAGCTACTAAACCAGAAGAAACAATGGTCTTAACTTTTGATCTCATAAAAATAAATTTTGGTTTAACTATTTATTATTTTTTGATATTTTCATAAATCAATTTCAATTGATGCGTATGTCTTTGTGTATGAACAATTGCAAAATAAATCCATTCGTAAATAGTGAAATTTTCAAAACCTGGTATTTTGGCATCAAGACACGTCAGCGTTAAATCGTAGGTTTCAGCAGCTTCAAATAAATCTTTTTGTATTTTATTTAATGAAGCCAGTAATTTGCTTTTATCGTAATCAATTTCAGCAGGTTTTATATTTTCGGGAGATTGGTATTTGGTATTAAAATCTAAAAAAACCGCATCCAGATTTTTAACGTTTTCATCAGCCTCACGGTTTGTTTTCTCTGTTTTTCCAGCAAACAGTTTTGGAATATCAGCACAGGCTAAAATAATATGCTGTGCAGTCTGCCCGGCTGTCCAGCTTCCTTCAAATGGTACAATATTAATTTCTTCCTCCGAAAAAGAAGAAATAGTATCATTCAATTTACTGTAAGTTTCTATAATAGTATTTTGGATACCGCTTTTCATCTTATTTTAATTTTAGAATTAGATCAATAACAGCTGTGAACCGATCGGTTTTAAGAAAACCTGCCAGTGAATTTTGTTCAATTAAATTTATAGAATTAGGGGAATGATAGTACTTCAAATATACGATAAAAAATATTAAAATTCTAATAATCAGTATTTTGAATTTCGGTTTTCTGCTTTAATTATTTACAGAGGTAATCCACCACACATTTCCAAACGGATCTGTAACACCGCAGGTTCTGCCATAATCTTGGTCGCTTAACTCCATTAAAGAAACAGCTCCGTTTTCTATAGCTTTTTTATAGGTTTCATCGGCATTGGGAACATAAACAAATAGGTGTGAAGTTTGTTTTGCCCAATCCGTAATTTCATCCGTAATCATAATGGTGCTTCCGTTAAGGGTAACTTCAGCATGCATTATACTTCCGTCTGCGCGGATTGATTTTGTGTTAGTTTCAGATGCTCCAAAAACAACTTTTGTAAAATCGATAAATTTTGCTGCGCCTTGTAAAATTAAATAAGGCATTATGGTTTGATGTTCTGCCGGAATATTCATTTTCGATATTTTAAAATTAGTATTCTAAAATTACGATTTTTATTTTACTATTTGTAAATCAATAAATTATGTTTTTATAAAAGAACCTCACAATGAAAACCATGTGCATTCAGAAGCTCAATTATTATATTATTTGAAATTCCCGCAGCATGAATTCGTAAAATTTTATCGCAGTCTTCAAGGTCAAAATTAATAGCGCTGTTAGGATAGTGTTCAAGAAGTTTCTCAATAATAATTTTACATTGAGATTCTTCTTGAACATTTGTTTTAAAAACTTCAATCATAAAGTTTTGAATTTACAGCGCGATATTTTTGTATCGCTCTATTTTATGATAATAGATATAAGAAATCGCCAGAATCACTAAAAAGATCAATGGAAAGAAACTTTGAAAATTTATTCCGTCAACCGCAAAGTGACTGATAGAAGCAAAGATAAAATCGAAACCAAATCCTGCATAAGCCCATTCTTTTACATTTTTAGGTACTTGTGGAATTACCAAAGCCAAAACACCAAGAATTTTAAAAATTACCAAAGCAACTCCAAAATATTCAGGGTAACCTAAATGTCTGATTCCTTCTTTAGCTTCCTGGCTTTGTGAAAATAAAGCGGGCATAACGCCTTCAAATAGAAAAATAATAATAGTCGTAATCCAAAAAATAATTTTTGCTTTTTTCATTGGGTATTGTTTTAAAAGGTTATTAGTTAATGTATTACAAATCTAATAATGTTTTACTTTTTAACGAATACGCATTTGCGACTATTTTAGGGGCATTTGGGACATTGTTGATTTTAGATTTTAGTCCCGAAGCCTCGGGATAGATTTTAGACTTTAGATTTTTAACCACAATGACAGAAAATGAGAAATTTGGAATTTTTGATTTTAAAATTTACGTCAGTTGGTAATTAGTAATCAAAAACAAATCTTCAAAACCTAATCTTGTATAAATTCCTTTTCCTAAAGCTGAAGCTTGTAGTTGTGCATATTCACAGCCAGCATCAATTGCTTCGTTGAGGGCAAATTTCATGATTTCTTCTGCAAAACCTTTTTTACGCATTTCTGGAATTACTCCGACACCATGAATTCCCATTACATTCCCAGTTTGAAAAAGGGTCAGCGTTCCAATTGGTTTTTCTTCAAAATGAACCAGATAAAACTTCACATTTTCGTAATTATGCACCAGCGTCTCTTTACTGATTACATAGCTGAAAGATAAAGGATAAATATCAGACCAAGTTTTAGCATCTTCTTCATTTAGAACTCTTTTAAAATTCAACTTATTTTGAAGTGTGAATTTTTTATCCAGTTTTAAGGCCATAGCCATCAGTTGAATTCGAATTTTAAATCCTTTATTTTCAAAAAATTCACTGGAGTTACTTCCAAAAATATCCCAATACGGAATAACTAATTCTGGATTTTTTTCCATAATTTCCATAATCTGCGGAAGATTTTCTTCTTTAATATCTTCACGAAACCATAAGCGGTTAGGCCAGCCTGAGTTTTTTATTTGGCTGAATTCAAAAGGATCGAATTTATGATAGGAAAGGAGTGGAGTGGCAACAGTTCTCCAAAGTGCTGTAAGATTGTCAATATTGTCTTTGATAAGGTTTCTATTGGTCATTGTAATAACAAGTTTGAATTATAGAGCAAAGATAAAATCAGTCTTTTAGAAAAGCCTTTACATATGTTGATTTACAAATCTTTTTCCAGACTTTTTCTAATTCGGCTTAACTGTGTTGGCGTAATACCTAAATGCGATGCAATATGCAATAACGGAACTCGTTCTGCAATACTTGGATGTTTTTGTAAAAGACTTACATATCGCTCGGTTGCGTTTTGCATGACCAAAGCGACTTCTCTCTGCTCTTTATCTATAATCCAGTTTTTCTCTAAATGAGCGATATAAAAGTTTTTGAGATCATCGTTTTCATTAATTAACGAAATGTATTTTTTATAATTAAGATTGATGATAATGCTGTCTTCCAAAGCTTCAATTGTAAAATTCGAAGGTGATTGCAGCATTAATGAAACCTTAGAACCTGCAAAATAATTTTCAAGAAAGAGATTTTTGTTATAGAAATTTCCCTGCTGGTCTGTGATAAAAGCTCGTAAAACACCTTTTGCTATAAAATGAAGATTTTTAGCGATTTCTCCGTTTTGCAATAACGTTTCTCCTTTTTTAAGGGTTTGAAATGCTGCAATGCCCTCAATCAATTGCCATGAGTTTTCAGAAAGAGGATAGTAGCTTTCAATGGTTTGTTTTAATTGAGTGAGGTATCTCTGGTGGTTAGAAATCATTATTGTAATTTTTAAGCTTACCAAAAATAGCTAAATTTTGAGTCAGATTTGTCATTTCAAGGAAGCAAACTCATTTGCTGAATCACTAATTCTAGTGTGGTTGCTTCGTTTCTCGCAATGACATAAAATGAGATAAAATAAAATCAGCGAGAGGCTTAAAAAAAAACTTCGTGCCTTAGCGCCTTAGCGGCAAATTAAAAAAACTAAAAAACGCCATGAAACCCAAAGGTCTCACAGCGTTTTCATCTCAAAAAATAAATAATTAACGGGTAATGTAACAGGTATTATTTCCAACCTCCGCCTAGAGCGCGGTACAAATCTGTATTAGCTGTAAGTTGTTGTCTTTTAATATCGGCAAGTTCTAGTTCGCTTTGCAAAAGATTTGCCTGTGCTGTTAAAACTTCCAGATATTCTGCCATACCATTTTTGAATAATAAGTTGGCATTTTTAATGGCAAATTGTAATGTTTTTACTTTTTCTTTTAAGAAAGTCTCCTGTTGCTGTAATTTCTCTACTTTAACCAAAGCATCCGAAACTTCGCTTACGGCAACCAAAACCGATTGTCTGAAATTTAAAACCGCTTTTTCTCTTTCTGCTACAGCGATATTATATTGCGTTCTTACTCTTTTGTTGTTTAAAAGTGGCTGCGTTAAACCTCCCGCAACAGTTCCGAATAAAGAAGCTGGAATGTTGAACCAATTGCTGGTTTCGAAAGAGTTTAAGCCGCCTTGCGCTGTTATTCTCAAAGCTGGATATAAATCGGCTTTTGTGATTCCTACGTTTGCGTTGGCAACTTTCAGAGCCAATTCGGCACTTTTTACATCAGGTCTTCTGCTTACTAAGGCAGACGGAATCCCGATTGCTGTATTGTGTTTTACATCAATTGCACTTAAACGAATTGTTCTTTCTTTTGAATTCGGAAAAGAACCCGTTAAAACACTCAAAGCATTTTCCTGAATCGCAATATTTTGTTCTAATAACGGAATCAATTGCGCTGAGTTTAATTTCTGTGCTTCAGATTGTTGAATCGCTAATGTCGTTACCTGACCAGCATCGTATTTTAATTTGATAATGTTCGTTGTACTATCGTTTAATTTTAGATTTTGTCTGGCAATTTCCAATTGTGCATCCAGCATCAAAAGATTATAATATCCTCTAGAAACATTTGCTACAATATTAGTCTGCAAAGCTTTTTTTACTTCTTCAGATTGAAGATATCCTGCGTAAGCACCTTTCTTTTGGTTTCTGATCTTTCCCCAAATATCAGCTTCCCAAGAAAGTGAAGCTCCAGCAGAATAATCATCAATATGTTTTGCACCAATTGCTTGGTTTAAATTCAATCCTGTAAAACTGTTATCAGACGGATTGCTTGTGCTTGCATTTACAAATAAATTAACCTGAGGTACATTTCCCCATTTTGACTGTGTAAAACGGTATTGAGCAATTTCGATGTTCTTTTCGGCAATCTGAAGGTCGTTGTTTCTCGCAACGGCACTGTCAATTAGTTTGATAATATCTTTTTCTGTAAAGAAATTTTTCCACTCCAAATCGGCAATACTGGTTGTATCACTCGAAACCGATGCATTCCTGAAATTCTCAGGAAATGCATCTTTTGGAGTTTCAATATCCTTCGAAACTTTACAGGATATTAAGGTCGTGATCAGAATGGCGAAGGTCACGATTTTGGTTATATGATTTTTCATTGTTTTTTTATTAGATTTCTGTACAAGTATCTTTTCTAGTTTCAAGATCTTTTGCGATTCTGTACGATATATAAGCGATGCCAATGATAATGGCTACTAAAGCTGTTGTTATATAGTTTTCCATATTTTATTTTTCTTCATTATGAATTACGGCAACTGGTTTTCCAGAAACCTTTTCTTGTAAATGCTGGAAGATGATGAAGAGCACCGGAATGATAAACAAACCTAGAATTACTCCTGAAAGCATCCCTCCAGCTGCCCCGATACTGATGGAGTGGTTACCTTGTGCAGATGGACCTTTGGCACTCATCATTGGCACTAAACCTACTACAAAAGCAAGAGACGTCATGATAATTGGTCGCAAACGTAATTTTGCTGCATCGATTGAAGCTCTGACTAACGCTTGTCCCGATTTTCGTTTTTGAACGGCAAACTCGACAATCAAAATGGCATTTTTAGCAAGAAGTCCGATCAGCATGACGAGCGCAACTTGTACGTAAATGTTGTTTTCGATTCCAGTTAAACCAATCGCTACGAATACTCCAAAAATACCTGCAGGGATTGACAAGATTACAGCCAAAGGCAAAATGTAACTTTCGTACTGTGCAGCAAGTAGGAAATAAATGAATATCAAACACAGTAAGAATATAGTTGCAGACTGCCCTCCAGAAGAAATCTCCTCACGAGTCTGGCCCGAGAATTCAAACCCGTAACCTGCAGGTAATTGTTGTGCTGCTACTTCTTCAATTGCTTTAATGGCATCTCCGGAACTAAATCCAGGTTTCGGAATCGCATTAATCGAAATTGAATTAAATAAATTGTATCTAGAAGCGGTTTCAGAACCATAAATACGGGTTAGTTTCACTAAAGTATTTATTGGCACCATTTCGCCTGTTTTGTTTTTGACAAAAACTCTGTCAATAGCAGTTGGATCAGCTCTGTCTTCGATATCGGCCTGAACAACTACACGGTAATATTTACCAAATCGGTTGAAATCAGAGGCCTGAGCGCTACCAAAGTAAGCCTGCATCGTTTGTAAAATGTCTTTTACATTAACGCCTAACTGATTTGCTTTTTCGTCATTAACTTCCAATTGTAATTGCGGATAATCTGCTTTGAAAGAGGTAAAAGCAACAGCAATTTCTGGACGTTTCATTAATTCGCCGATAAAGTTTTGAGAGATTCCAGAGAATTTATCCAGTTTTCCTCCCGTTTTATCTTGAAGAACCAAATCTAAAGCTTCAACATTACTAAATCCAGGAACAGTTGGGAAACTGAATACGAAGAAACTTCCGCCAGAAATAGCGCCCAGTTTACCACGAACCTGATTCATGATTTCGTCAATATTTTTCACTTCGCCTCGTTCCTCATTTGGTTTAAGCAATACGAAAACTACTGCAGAAGATGGACTTGTTGAATTTGTCAATAAGTTGAAACCTGAAATCGCTGTTACAAATCGAGAAGCATCTAAACCTCTTAAAGTATTCTCAGCTTCAGTCATTACTTTTTGAGTTCCGTCTAATGATGTTCCAGAAGGTGTATTTACTGCAATAGCAATAAATCCTTGATCTTCTGTTGGGATAAATCCTGCTGGAGTTGTTTTCACCATAATTACTGTTGCAACAGTAATTAAAGCTAATCCGCCTAAGCTCAACCATTTTCTTCTGATTAAGAATTTCAATCCGCCAACGTAACGGTTTGTCAACGATTCAAAACTGCTGTTGAAAGCGGTAAAGAATTTTTCTTTAAATCCTTTTTTCTCATAAGGCGCGCCATGATCGTGAGATCCATGATTATCCTTTAAGAATAAAGCAGCAAGCGCCGGACTCAATGTTAAGGCATTAACAGCCGAAATTACAATTGCAATTGCCATCGTAAAGGCAAACTGACGATAGAAAACTCCTGTTGAGCCTTCCATAAAACCAACCGGCAGGAATACAGCAGCCATTACCAGCGTAATCGAGATAATAGCACCCGTTATTTCGTGCATTGCTTCATGGGTTGCGATTTTTGGAGACAAACGTTTGTGCTCCATTTTCGCATGCACCGCTTCGACTACCACAATGGCATCATCGACCACAATACCAATCGCCAGAATTAATGCGAAAAGCGTTAAAAGGTTGATCGAAAATCCGAATAACTGCATGAAGAAGAACGTTCCTAAAATTGCTACAGGTACAGCAATAGCCGGGATTAATGTTGATCTAAAATCTTGCAAGAAGATAAATACCACAATAAATACCAGTATAAAAGCTTCTATTAACGTATGCTCAACCTGTTCGATAGATTGGTCAAGAGATACTTTTGTACTATAGAAAATATTGTGTTTAATGCCTTTTGGAAAATCTTTAGAAGCCTTTTCCATCATTTTGTTAATAGCAATCTGAATATCATTCGAGTTAGAACCTGCTAACTGAATAACCCCAATTACAATTCCTTTTTTACCATTTAAACGAGTTAAACTGTTGTAAGAGTAAGCGCCAAGTTCAACTCTCGCTACATCTTTTAAGCGAAGTACTGAGCCATCTGCATTAGAACGTATAGCAATATTTTCATAATCTTCAGGTTTGGTTAATTTTCCTTTGTATTTAATAACGTATTCAAAAACTTCTTTGCTTCGCTCTCCAAATTTACCTGGAGCCGCTTCCAAACTTTTGTCCTGAATCGCTCCCATAACTTCGCTTGGAGTCACTTTGTAAGTAGACATCTGCGTTGGATTCAACCAAACACGCATAGAGTAATCTTTTACACCACCAAAAATACTGGCAGAACCCACACCCGGAATACGTTTTAGCTCCGGAATAATATTAATCTGTGCATAGTTGGCCACAAAAGTCTGATCGTATTTTGATTCATCTTCGGTGTACATACCAATTGCCATGATGAAACTGTTTTGCTGTTTCGCCGTAACAATACCTTGCTGTACAACCTCGGCAGGAAGCTGGCTCGTTGCCTGAGCAACACGGTTTTGTACGTTTACCGCAGCCTGATCGGCATCTGTTCCTAGTTTAAAGAAAACCGTAATCGCTAAAGTACCGTCGTTACTGGCTGTAGAACTCATATAAGTCATGTTTTCTACACCATTTATTGATTCTTCGATAGAAGGTGCCACAGAACGTAAAACCGTTTCTGCGTTGGCTCCAGGATATACCGCCGTTACCAAAACCGATGGAGGCGCAATATCAGGAAACTGTTGTAAAGGCAGTTTAGTTAAACCCAATACCCCCAGAATTACCAATAAAATGGAAATTACGGTTGCCAGTACAGGTCTTTGTATAAATATTTTGAACATTGTCTTTTAGAATTATTTTTTATTAGTTACTTGGGCAACTTTTGCAGCTTTTTCAGGTTGAATAGCCTGTCCGTCCTGAAGTTTGTCAATACCGCTCATTACGATTTGATCACCCGTTTTTACACCATCTTTAATTAAATAATTGGTACCATTTTTACCCACAACTGTAATTGGCATTTTGGTTACTTTGTTGTCTTTGCCTACGGTGAAAACAAATACTTTATCCTGCATTTCAATCGTAGCAGCTTGCGGCACTAAAATCGCATCGTCGTGTTGTAACCCTAAACGAATTCTTCCTGTGTTTCCAGAACGTAACGTTCCGTTTGTATTTGGGAAAGTTGCTCTAATCGTTATTGCACCTGTAGTTTTATCAAACTGACCGTCAACCATATCGATTTTTCCAGTTTGCGGATAAGCGTTGTTATCAGCTAAAATCAAAGTAACTGGAGGCAGTTTTTTGATTTTATCACCTAAAGAACTTCCTGCATATTGTGATTTAAAGTTGATGAAATCTGTTTCGCTCAAAGAGAAATAAGCAAAAACTTCATGAACGTCTGATAAAGTCGTTAAAGGTTCAACATCAGAAGCTGATACTAAACTTCCTTGTTTTTTAGGCAGTCTTCCTATGTAACCACTAACTGGAGCTGTCACATTTGTATAGCCTAAATTAATTTTAGCAGAACCAACCATTGCTTTTGCTTGTTCAATATTTGCAGCAGCAATTTTTTGAGAAGCTTTAGCTGTTTTTAACTGATAGTCTGAAACTACTTTGTTTTGAACCAGCGGAGTAAGTTTATCAACTTCTAAATTAGCGTTGATTAAAGCCGCTTCTGCAGCGTGTAGACTTGCCAAAGCATTGTTTAACTGCTCACGAAACGGACGTTCGTTTATTTTGAATAAAGTTTGTCCTTTACTTACATACGCACCTTCGTCAACAAAAATTCTGTCAAGGTTTCCGCTTACTTGTGGGCGAATTTCAACATCAACAGTTCCTTGTATTGCAGCAGGATATTCAGCGTCAGTTGTAGTGTTTGCACTTGTAATAGCCAGCACAGGTAAAACCGGTGGAGGCGGAGCAGTAGGCGCCTGATTTTTGTCGCCACAGCTGCTTAATACTAGGGCCAGAATAAAACTGGTTATAATTACATTTTTCATTTTCATAGTGGTTTTAATTGGTTGAACATTTTCTCGGATTAAATTCTTTGGTATTCTGGCATTCTCGGGATTCATATTTAATTGAATTAAATTATCTAACGTTGTTAAGTAAAAGTGCACAAATTTCTATACAGCAAGCCCTTTCCAATTCTATTCTAAATCGGTATTAAATTATCTAACATTGTTAAGTAAGAGTCTAAAAAAAGAGCTTTTACTACCTTTATTAAATTTTCTAACAGTGTTAAGCGAATGTTATAAAAAAAAGGATTTAATATTATCCTGTTTAAATCATTTTACACCGTTAAGTAAAATTGAAAATTTTTTTATTGTATAGACTTGATGATACCACCAATGGCATCTTTCAAAATCTGAGCATTTATTGTTTCTAAAATATCACTTTTATTAATGATGTTGATGGCGATTAAACCATGAATAACAGAAAAGAAAGTAAAATATTTTTGTTTGATGATATCTTCACTAGGGTTGCTGTCCTTCATGATTTCAGCAATAACTCCGGTGAACAATTTGTAAGGTGCTTCCTGAGCCGAACATCGCTGTGCGCAGCAGGTCATTTGAACACCAAACATTAACTGATACATTTCAGTATTAGTAAAAGCGAAGTCCCAGTAAGTCATCCACATGGCTTCTAATTGATCTTCGGGTTTTTCAAATTTGGCTTTAGCAGTTTGTAACTCTTTCGCCAGTTTCATAAAACCTTTGCCAGTCAGTTCTTCTAGTATTGCTTCCTTATTCGAAAAATATTCATAAATAATAGGAGCAGTATATTCGATCCTGTCGGCAATTTTACGCATACTCAAACCATTCCAGCCTTCGTCTTTCACGATATCATAAGCAGCCCCAAGGATGTTGTTCCTTGTCTCTTCTTTTTGTCTTAAAATTCGATCTTTACTAGCCATTATATTCGAGTATTAAATTGTTTAACACTGTTAGGCAAATGTATGGCGGTTTTTCTAATTATGAAATATTTTTATCATAATATTTTCTTATCGTGTCATAGATTGATTTAAAAAACTTCGGAAAGCCTTTATTTTATTCAAGTTTTTGTCTGGATGATTATTTTAAGGAGCAGCCATTTTTTAGTTTTTAAGACCATTTGTCCCGCTCTCCATTATATTTTTTGTAGTCTCGTTAAAGAAACGAGACCATAAAAAGATACCATTTCGATCGGGGCTAGACGAGAATGTATCTTTTTCATTAGAACTTTTTCAAATTTTACCATCAATGATTTTCTCGAAGGTAAAATTCCAGAGGAATGAAATATTTATAGATTGTTAAATAGCGGTTTACAAAGCTCCTGCGGAGCGATATAATAATTATCGAAATCAACAGAGAATATTTCGCTCCACTGGGCTCTATCAAAATGTAATTATTATTTCTATAAATATTTCGTCCCGTTCGGACTTTTAATAAAATAGTAATGGTTTCTTTTGTGGGACTGAGCAAAACCACCTGTATCATTTTTTTTCGTAACATTACAATAAAAAAAATGAAGCCACTAACCATCCTAAAAACCACAATTGCTGTTTTATTTTTCCAGCTGACCTTTTCTCAGGAAGCCAAAAAAGAAACCGCACAACCGCAATACACAATCGAGAACTGTGTCAATCATTTCGAATTAGACAAAGCCACAAAAACCAAAGTAGGTTATCAATATTGGTTTGGCGATAAAAACTTCACTCAGGAAAACACACTAAAAATGAGTATCGTCGAACCTGGCAAATCTACACACGCGCCACACCATCACGTCGAAGAAGAATTTTTCTATATCCTCGAAGGCACAGCCGAATTCTACTTAGACGGAAAAACCAAAATCGCAGGTCCGAACACGAGTTTTTACTGTCCCTCAAATATGGAACACGGAATAAAAAATGTTGGAACTACCGATTTGAAATATTTGGTTATTAAAAAAGATTTGAGGTAATTCCTTTAATATGATTTTTAATCGTTCTCTAAGTTGTCATCCTATAAAATAGGGAAGTATAATAGCGTGAATTTTATATAATTTCAGTTTAATTTTTAATAAAAATCTGTATTTCAATTAATTAACTTTTATTAAAGAAAGGTTTAACACTGTCTGTTTTCCCTGGCTGTTTGAAATAAGTAATTTTAGGTAAATCAAAATTAATAACATTTTAAAAATTTAAAATTATGAAAAAGAATATAGCCATATTAGCAACAAACGGATTTGAAGAATCAGAATTAGCATCTCCTAAAGCCTATCTGGAAGAGCAAGGTTGGAATGCAGATATTGTAAGTTTGAAATCAGGAACTATTAAATCTTGGAAAGACGGTAACTGGAGCAAAGAATATAATGTTGATGTTGTATTGGATCAGGCAAATGAAGCAGATTACGATGCTTTGGTTCTTCCGGGGGGAGTTATAAACCCTGATTTATTAAGAAGAGAAGAGGCTGCAGTAAATTTTGTCCGTTCATTTTTTGAAAGTAAAAAACCGGTAGCGGCTATTTGTCATGGACCTCAAATTCTGGTAGATGCAGATGTGCTACAAGGTCGAAAAGTAACTTCGTTCTTCTCTGTTAAAAACGACTTGAAAAATGCCGGTGCACAATGGGAAGACTCAGAAGTAGTGGTAGACAATGGTTTAGTAACCAGCCGAAACCCAAATGATTTGCCTGCTTTTAATAAAAAAATGGTAGAAGAAATTAAAGAGGGAAAACACGAGCGTCAGACAGTGTAATTTTTATTTACATTTATGAAGTTACAAAAAATGCAAGATCAATTTTGGTCTTGCATTTTTTTTGTGATAAAATTGTGGTGCTTTGACTTCGATCTGTCAGACAAATGTTTACATGCGGTTTGTCATCCTGAGGGACGAAGGATCGCACGCGCATATCGACAAGGATTAACGACTTAGTTTATTTTTTCTGAAAAACCTCGATCTTATGGATCAAGGATTTGTTTCAATGTTTTTGGTTTTTCAATGCGTTATCTATAATTCTAATGTAATCAAATAAATAATGAAAGCAAGTATTATTGATCCAATTCCAACTATCAGTATAGGATCGACTATATCAAAAAGTTTAGGTTTTTTAGGAAGAGAATATACAATGGCTGTCAAAATAAAGATCGAAAACAAAATCAGAAAAATCCTTTTTCCTCCTCCATTGTCTACTTCATTTCGGCATCTAAGATCGAGGTATTCTTTATCATTTTTTACCAACGAATGAATTTCACAAGAATTTTGTGTGTTGAAATCATTCAAATCATCTTTTAAAATAGCAATGGAGATGGTATCTCCAGTTTTTATTTCATTTATAACTTCTTGATCATTAACACAACTATAGTCATAACCAGCAATCTCAAAAGTACTTTGATTATTAATGCAATTAAATTCTATCCATTTTCTGCTTCTTTTTCCTTTTCTTTCTTTGAATTTAGGAGCGTTCGAAATGATCAGGTTTTCATAAACTTCAAGATCTGATTGTTCTATGACATAACTTCCACTAATGACTTTGATAAAAAAATAAGTTCCGAAAATGAGACACAATACAGATACAACTAAATAACCTTTTTGTTTTTCTTCCCAATCACTAATGCTGTTAATCATATTAAAGTTTGTCATATTTTGTATTCAAAAATAGGAATATTTTTAGAGATTTTGGCTTTGGAATTGTTTGTGTTTTTTTACAATCTTGTTATTTTGACCTAAGTCATAGTGAACAGGCGAAGCAAATCTCCACAAGTAGCTCCACAATCTACATTGCCAATCTTTGTAGAGTTTCTCGCTAAGATTTCTCTCCCGAAGCCTCGGGATCGAAATGACAAAAATGCGATAAATGCCTGCTGAAATATAGATTTCTTATATTTGATAATAGTAATATATTAATTGAAAGAAAAATCTTTCTTTTTAAAAAATTTTCCTATATTTGAAGTTCCTATAATTACGACTTTAAATTAGAACAAGATTTGCCCTTGTATTATGTGTACGGTATCGGAAACGACCGTAAACGCTGTCGTAGGCGTTAGGAACACTAAAATGCAAGGGTTTTTATATTTCCTAATACTACGACATTATGAGTACAAACACCCTTTCCAAAGAAGCCGAAACAAGGCTGATTGATTTCTTTAACCATATTATAGATCCCAACGATATGGCTAAAATATTAAGACAAGTAAACTGCATTTTAGCTCTCGGCGTAACGCGACAGCACGAAACTCTCCAAATCGGACTTTTAAATTTTGAAGACAATTATTATTGGCTCAATGAATTGGCGGAAATTTTGAATCCTTATTTGAGTGAGGAGTAGAGTTTATAAAATGAGAAAACCTCGATTTTTGGGATCGAGGTTTTCATTACTTTTAAGCAACTAGATCTATTTTTAACTTTTTAAAAGCATCTTCTAGTAGATACTTTATTGATAGAAGGTTTTCTTTGTCAAGTGTACATACCATATTTGAAAATTGTTTCTTGTAATCATCATTTACCTTATTTATGGTAAGTAAAATTTCATCTTCAGTAAAATTGCTTTCTCTTAACGTTTTTTCAGATATTTCTAAATTTTTTAATTTTAGTATGGAAGAATCAATCTTAGTTTTTTTTAAATCTCTTGATATTAACCAGCCATTTGCATTTGCTGCTTTCCAACAATCAATTGATATTAAATCTTCAATAGTGGTTTGAAAAGTAATACCTTTTGATTTAATTGATTTAAGTAAAACGGAATATTTATAACTGTTCTTTAAAATGGAAAAGGTCTTGTTTTCAGCAGAATTTTGCTCAATTTGGTTAACCAAATTATCAATTGCTATCTTTCCGGCTTCATCATCATCAAAGATTCCAACTGCTTTTAAATATTTTTCCTCTTTTGTTTTTATGGTTAATGACTTTGCCCAAATAAAAAGTTGCCTTTGTACCCATGAGGCACCTCCACCATAATTTATCGTTTCTAAATAAACTTTATCTATTTCGTTTTCAAAAAAATGTTTTAAACATGATTCGATAATATTTTTATCTGTTGGGCCCTCTAAAAAAATTGTTTCAATTTTATTTGCTTTGACACGTGATTTAACTAAACTAATATGAAATATAAGATCCCTTAAATTATTTTTCCAGATTTCGGAACTAGGTTCAAAATGCCAAATTTTCCAAATACCTTCAAAGTTATTCTTTAGCTCTTCAAATTGTGTAAGACCAACGATATACATAGGAACATTTACTTTACTTTTATTTCTATACAATTGTTTAATAAGTACTTGACCGCCATTGTCATTTGGCTGGTCATCATATTTTAGAGGCATTTGTAAATCAGTAATCAATAAGTGATATTCCTTATTTTGTAAATTTTCAATAGCTTCTTGTACGCATGAAGCTTGATTTATAGATAAAGTTTCGTCGAAAACTTCTTTAATTGTTCGTATTATAGATGAAATTTTATTAAAATCATCATCAACTAGAAGAATACTAATATGATTCATATTTTTAATTCTGATATTAAAGTAGACATATCTATTTGCCAGTTATCTTCATTAGCATTATAAAAGACTGCTCCAATATAAAAACTATCAAATTGGTTTTTAAATATTGTATTTATTTCGTCGAAAGTTAAATTTCCTTCTTTGGTTGGAAAGACATCAAACATCGTAAATAAGATTGTAGGCAATAATATTTTTCTGCGGTTCATCTCTCTTAGGATTTTTTCTCCACCGAATTGTTCATAATTTCCTCCTAAATCATTCAAACCTTTCTCCCATAGAGGAATTGTCATATCCAGAATTAATAGATCATAAACTTGATAATTACTTTTTAATTCTAACATTCCACTTTGAAAAGATTCTTTGATTACAATTTTTTGAGATTCTAAAAAACTACTTAGCCTTTCAATTTTTATTTTATCATCTTCTATTATTAAAATTTTCATAATTAAGCGATTGGTTTTTTGTAAGGAAAATAAAGTGTAATTGAAATTGAGTTTTTATTTAGCTCGTAATCAAATCTGTGTGTTTTGGCTAATGCTTCGTATAAAAGTATTCTTTTTATTTTATCATAACCACTTTCTCCCTCTTTATTAGATCGTTCTATATTTTCATGGTTATTCCAATTTTCTTTTATTGCCTCTAGTTTAATTCTATTAGCAGAATAATCGAAATTAGGATTAAGATTATTTGTGAATTTTATTAATACAAATTCATCCTTATCAATTGATGAATCTATTCGTAATTTAATTTTATTTGTGTCTAATTTTGAATGTTCAATAACATTTTTGAACATAATGTTGAAAACAAAAATTAAATTACTATATCCTGCAAAAATATTTTTTACATTTATTTCTGGCTTTAAATTAAATAGAGGATTTATTCTGTTTGTTAAATTTAAACTAGCATCAATAATTGTTTCAATGCTTAATAACGAGGAAGAACTAGTTGTATTTAGATAGAACCATTCTGATAAATATTGTAATTCGTTTTGTATTTCTGTACTAGATTTAGTGAGATTAGATATTAGTTCGCACTCATTTGGTAAATTAAGATTTCTTAACTCCCCAATAGTATTTTCTATTATTAATTGAAATTTCTTTGGAATTGTTGATGAAAATGCGTGAACAATATCCTCTTGAAGATTTATCAAAGTATAATTGACAAAATTTGTTAATATCATTTCAATTGTTGATTCGACAGAATCGAAGTATTCTTTAGCCTCATTGTAAAAAGAATATAAAAGTTCATCATTTGTGTAGTATTGAAATAATCCTTCAGCCTTATCCGAATTTTTTTCTGTTTGTATCTGGATTAATTTTTCTACAATAAAGGTAGTGTTATCATCTATTTCTTTAGAGAAATTTTTTAAGATAAGTTGAACTGGAATATTTAATTCTGGAGTACTCACTAATTGCGCTCTCCAAATATTATTGTCTTTATATTGATTATTTATTTTTGAAGTTATAAGATTTAATTTTTCAAATACGCTTCTAATATGATTTTTCAAAGCACCATGTCTGATTCTTGTGCTCAGACAACTATCTAGTCCATATTCTTTACTAAAAAGAAAATTTTCACGGGATTCTAAATAAATACTTTTAAAAGCAAGGTAGTTAGCACTGTTATATTCTTCAATGTTATCGTTTTTCTCAGTTAATGCTTTTTCCCAGTTTTTAGTATTTGAAGTATTAAAACCAATTAAATTTTGAGTTGAAGATGAAGCCTCAATTTCTTTAAATCTTTGAAATTGATCGCTAAAATTTTTAATTTGAATTTCCTTCAAACTGCTGACGTCAATATATAATCTTCCTTCATCAACTTCTTTTAAGACTTTTCTTACTGAGTTTATTTTATAAATTTCATTTATTTCTTTTTCATAAATTAATTTATTTGATAAATCTACGGAAATTAATATTTCTAATATTTTTACCCTGTCTTCTTCCACATCACTAATGGAGTTATATTCTGTGGAATATTTTAATGTATCTATTGTAATAACATTGCTTAAAAAATATACAACTTTTTCTAAAGTGTATTTTTCAATAAAAGAATAGATATCTATTTCTTCGATACTAAAGATATTAATTGAACACATAAAATCATCATACGCCTCATATAAGTCATATTCTTTAACAATTAACGAATAAAGAATAGGATATTCTATTGAATCGATAATAAAATCTTTATTTCGTGTTTCTTTAATTTCTTCATATAAATCAATGTAGCTAAGTTTTCTTGTGAGAGTAGTTTTATTGAAAAATATTTCTCCAAATAAATTTAATGCTTCTTTCAATAATCCTAGATTTAGAAATGAATAAAAAAGTAAGCTTACTTTTCTTTCATAATAGTATGGTAAATTATCTAAATCAGATGCTTCTGCTAATATTTCAATAACATTGTTAAAGTCTTCTTTTTGATAACTTCTAATTGCTTCCAATGTACTTTCTTGTAACTTTGATTTTGAAATAGAATTAAGGAATTTTACATCATTTCCTTGCTTAAAATATTGTACTTTAAAACTATGATTCGAAAAAAGGTCTTTAAAATTTTCGACAATTAAGTTTCTGTTACCTATTAATGCTAAATTTTTATGCGAATTAAAAGATGATGATAAAAATCCTATAATATGATTTTTTTCAATTTTTCCTTCAATTTCTGCCATTAACCCAGTTATTTGTTTTCCAAAATTTGTATTCATTAAAAACAAAGTAGATTTAAGTAAATCTTTCCAGCTTTTTTCTTTATCATTTTTAAAGGTTAATAAATCGTAAGTATTTTTTAATATTTCATCAATTGTTTTACTTAAGCCTGTTTGAACAAAACCAATTTCTAGGTTTATAAGAGATTTACAATATGTTTTGTAGTATTCATATTCTAGAGGATGTGTCTTTATTCCAACACGTGATATTTCTAATGCTCCTTCAAAATCTCCAGAGTAATATAAGTTTAAGCATTGCAGAATATCATTGTTGTTTTCAAAAATTAGTAATTCTTTTTTTTCATTAATTACATTGTAAATGTTCCAAATTCTATAATCATTGGGAACATTGTCTTTCAATAAATTTATAAAGGGGAAAAATAATTTATCATTTTCAACCGATGTGGCTAAATTGTAAAGAATAACATCAATAAGTATTAGATATTGATCTATTATTGAAAATATATTTGAAACATAAATTACACTTTCAAGATTTTTATATTTGTAATCATAATTAACAATGTTAAAATTTTTGAATACTAAAAAATCTTTAATTAAACCATCTGCATTAATTGTATCAATTTCATTTTGAAACTGATTTAGAAATGTTTCAAATGAAAATTTAGATTCAATCCTTTTACTACTTGAATTTATTGTAAATTCATAAATTGGTTTTTTTATTTCCTTTAAATAGTAAGAGAGTTTATTCCAATTCGATTCAGAATTATTAACCCTTTCCTCTATTATTAAATTTGCTTCAATACTCCATAAGCTAATTCCAAATAAATTTTCTATATCTTTTAATATATCACTGGCATTTTCAAAATTATCTAGAATTATACATTCTTCAAATTTGTTTTTTAAAGCTATAAAAGAATCTATTTCATTTAAGTAGTTTTCAAGAATATTTGTTATCCATTTGAATTCTTTTTTAAAATTTTCTGTGAATGAATAAGGCTCTTTTAAAAAAATATTTTCTATTGATTTAAAAAAAGGATCTTTATTTAAACTTTTATTAAAAATTGGGTGTGATTTTAATGCCTGTTTGTATTCACCAGCATTGATCAATATTTTTATTTGGTTAATCTGATTAACAACGGTTAATTTTCTATTACCTAAAATTAATCTGATTGTCTTTTTATATTCCATTTTTAGTTGTAATGATTATATTTTGTAATAAGATTTACAGGATTTCTCCTTTTTAGTTTTGGAAACAAATCTAGTAATTACCAAATGTATTTAATTTTTCTTATTAAAACTACCCTACAAATAAGATGTCAAATAGTTTAATATAAAATATGTTGAAAAAATTATTTATGTATGGGATTGTACTAGCAAAATGCAGAAACTAAAAAAAAAATCATTTTTGGCAATTATTTATAGATGGTTAATATTATAAAAAAAAAGACAGTCCCTCCAATTAAAGAAGAACTGCCCTTTTAGGCAAATTTTTAAATTTGCATTCCTAAGAATGCGTACAGTTTTTGGTAATCTACTAAAATGAAGACTTAAACGCAGGTTATTCGTTTATTGTATCGCCTTCCTTAGTTTCTTCGCTGGCAATTTTTACCAGTTTATCTTTCGGGTTTAAATCGCCGAATATTTCGATTTTATCGTCGATTTCTCTTCCTTTTTTAATGTTGACTCTTGTTGCTTTGTGGTTTAAAACTTTGATCACAAATAAACCTTCAGCAGAATTCACCACCGCCGATTTCGGAACTACAAATGTGCTGTCTTTTGCGTTTAACGGCAATAAAACTTCGGCAACCATTCCAGGTAAAAGATCTTTTTTGGTATTGATAACGTCCATTTCAACACGCTCAGAACGCAGTTTCAAATCTAAAGCGCCAGACATTCTGGTAATTTTCGCTTTAAAAGTTTCCGGCAGCGATTTTACGTTAAAACTCATTTCGTCGCCATTGTGTAAATATCCCGTATACAATTCCGGAATCGAAACCGCCAAACGTAATTTATCCTGCTGCTGAATCGTCAACAAAGGCAGATCAGAACCTTTTCCGGCTGGACCAACGTAAGTTCCTAAATTCACATTTCTAGCCGCTACAACACCGTCAAAAGGAGCACGGATTTCTAGATAACCTCTCATAATGCCCACTTCTTTGTGTGCCGCAACCGCAGCCTGATATTGTGCGTAATCAGAATTCTTTTTACCGCTTGCCATTTCTAAATCGTTTTTAGAAATCGTTCCTTCAACCTTGCTAGTTTCATACAAACGGTTGTAAGTGCTTTTGCTGGTGGTGTAAATGGCTTCCATCGACTTCAACCTTGATTCGGCTGCAGCCAATTGTGAACTGATTTCTGGCGCTTCTAAAACAATCAAAAGCTGTCCTTTTTTTACTTTCGTTCCAATATCAACTTTTAATAATTTTACGAAACTGCTCACTTTGGCATATAAATCTACTTGCTGGAAACCCGTTAATTCTGCTGGTAAACGCAATTCTGTAGTCAGTTTTTCTTTTTCTAAAAGAAACGTTTCTGTTTTAGGTTCGATTTCTGCCGTAACAACTTCTTCTTTCTTTGAATTACAGCTGTTCAGAAAAAATAATGCTGCTAAAAACAGCGGGCTGTATTTTATAATTTTAGTGTTCATTTTTTGGTTTTAATGATGAGATATAATGGATACTTTCTTCGTCTTCGGGATCTAAAGAAACAGATTGTGTCGTTGTTTTTTCTTGTGCCCAGGCAAAAATCTGCGGAAGGATTAATAATACGGCAAAAGTAGAAAATAAAAGTCCACCGATAACCGCTCTTCCTAACGGAGAAACCTGATCGCCTCCTTCGCCGTGGCCAATTGCCATTGGCAGCATTCCCGCAATCATCGCGACAGATGTCATGATAATTGGACGCAAACGCAGCGCAGCAGCTTCACGTGCAGATTCTAAGGCATTGCCATTTATTTTTCGAAGCTGTTCGGCATTCGTTACCAATAGAACGGCATTGGCAATCGAAACCCCAACCGACATAATGATTCCCATATACGATTGTAAGTTTAATGTAGAACCTGTAATAGTCAGCATTAATAAGGCTCCTAAAACTACCGCAGGAACTGTCGTTAAGATTACTAACGAAACTTTGAACGACTGGAAATTAGCGGCCAACATTAAGAAGATTACAAAAACGGCAACCAATAATCCTGATTGTAAACTGCTTAATGTTTCAGTCAGTACAGTACTTAGTCCAATTGGCGTGATAAACAAACCACGTGGTAATTCGCCAAGAGAACTAATTGTTTTGCCTACATCTTTTGTAGCCGTACCTAAATCGGTTTGGTTGATGTTTGCAGTAACGGTAATGTACGGCATGGCCCCTAAATTGTCATTTTCACCGCTTACAAATCCGGGTGTAATTTTAGCAACGTCACTTAAAACAGGACGAAGCGAGTTTCTCAATAACGGAATTTCTCCAATATCGGTTTTACTTTTCATCTGGTTCAACGGAACCTGAACCTGAACGTTGTATGATAATCCCGCTCTTTCATCAACCCACATATTTTTTTCGGTGTATCTTGATGATGAGGTTGAAGCCACAAGCGAACGCGAAATATCGTTCATGTCTACGCCTAATTCTGCCGCACGGGTTCTGTCAATATCAATATTCATTGCTGGATAATGAATAGGCTGTCCTATTTGAACGTCTCTGAAATACGAAATCGCTTTTAGTTTGTCAACAATTTGATTCGCGTATAATTCATTTCGTTTTTTATCTTTTCCTGCAATTCGAATTTCGATTGGAGTAGGAGAACCTTGGCTTAAAACCTTATCCGTTAATTCAATTGGTTCAAAAGAAACTTTAGTGTCTGGCAGTACTTTTTTCAATCTTGCCCTGAACTCGTCTTTAAACTCATCCATATCGGCATGATAATCTTTTAAACTTACCTGGAAAACAGCTTCATGCGAACCCGCCATAAATAAATAAATCGGGTTGATCGAGAATAAAGACGGATGCTGTCCGACATACACAGAAGAAATTCCTATATGTTCCGGGCCAACCATTTTCTTCAATTCTTTTAACGTAATCACAGCCTGTTCTTCTGTTCTTTCTAAACGAGTTCCATCTGTAGCACGAAGTCGCAGTTGAAATTGACTTGAATTGGTTTTCGGGAAAACATCTTTACCGATAAAAGTAATTAATACAATTGCTAAAACCGTTGCAGAAACCAAATACACAATACTAGTTGCTTTTTTATGAACGAATAATCGATCCAGCGTTCTCATAAAGCGGATTCTAAAACGCTCAAATGCACCTATTTTTCCATCGCTGTTTGTATCGTCTTTTTCTACATAGTTTTTTTTCTGCGTAATAAGCTCTCTTTCAGATTCTGGAGTTAAGCCGCAGGCATTAAATTCAGCTTCATCATCTGTAATTTCCGGCGTATGATCGTGTTTTGGATGCGCTTTCATTAACCAGTTGGCCATTACAGGTACAAAAGTTTGTGAAAGTAAAAACGAAATTACCATTGAAAATCCGATTGCTAAAGCCAAAGGAAGAAACAACGCTCCCGGAATACCAACCATTGTAAAGGCTGGTGCAAATACGGCAAGAATACACAATAAGATTAATAATTTTGGTAAAGCAATTTCTTGACAAGCATCCCAAATGGCGAGTGCTTTTGGTTTTCCCATGTCGAGATGCTGGTGAATATTTTCGATCGTAACCGTACTTTCATCCACCAAAATACCAATTGCCAAAGCCAATCCTGATAGCGACATTAAGTTGATCGTCTGCCCAAATAATTTCAGGAATAAAACTCCCGAAATGATCGAAATCGGAATCGTTAAAATTACGATTAACGCGGCACGTCTATCTCCCAAGAATAACAAAACCATTAAACCCGTTAAAACCGCACCGATAATTCCTTCGGTAATTAAACTTTTAACCGAGTTGATTACATAAACCGACTGGTCAAATTCGTATGATAATTTTACGTCTTCGGGCAATGTACTCTGAATTTTAGGAAGTTCTGATTTTAATTTCTGAACCACATCCCAAGTCGAAGCATCTCCTGCTTTTGCAATACTGATATAAACCGAACGTTTTCCGTTTACCAAAGCATAACCCGCAGTAATATCGGCACCATCTTTTACAGTCGCTACATCGCCTAATTTTAAGTTTTGAACGCTTCCTTTAAATAACGGAATGTTTTCAAAATCCTTAACTTCTTTAATTGTATTGTTGGTTGGCGTGATATAATTTTTGTCGCCCATTCGCACGTTTCCGCCCGGAGCCGTCTGGTTGTTGACACGAATCGCTTCTACAACTTGATCTGGTGTCATATTATGCGAACGCAGTAAATCTGGATCTACGTTAACCTCGATTGTTCTTGGGCTTCCGCCGAAAGGCGCAGGAGACAATAATCCTGGAATCGAAGTAAACGAAGCACGAACATAAACGTTGGCTAAATCCTGTAATTCGTTGTTTGAACGTATTTTACTGCTCAAGACCAATTGCCCGATTGGCAGTGAAGAAGCATCAAAACGAATGATAAACGGAGGCTGTGTTCCTGGAGGAAATGCCGCCTGAATCCTGTTCGAAAGCGAACTCAATTCGGCTGCAGCCTGCGCCATGTTTGTGTTTTCATAATAGGTTAATTTCATGATCATTAACCCCTGAATATTTTTAGTTTCTACCGATTTTACACCGTTGGCAAAAGGCAGAATGTTAACATAAGTCTTAGCAAAATAAGCTTCCATCTGGTCCGGCGTATAACCTCCAAAAGGATGCGCAATATAGATAACCGGCAAATTCATTTTTGGTAAAATATCTACCTTAATGTCTTTGATGGCACCAATTCCGAAGAAAAATAGACCCGCAACCAATACTAATATGGAAATGGGTTTGCGGAGTGCAAAACGTATTAAATTCATTTGGATCTAATTAAAATTCATTTATAAATAAGTCAAAATTGCCCGTTGCAGCAACTTTCAGCAAAAACGACTGCCATACATTATTGTTGACAATATCACGATCAATTTCCGCACGATTTAAAACATACATTGTTTGTGTTAAATCAGTTAAGTCGGTTAAACCGTTTTTGTATAAAGTCGATTTTTGCAAATAAGCTCTTTTTGCCGCATCAACCTGAATAGGCGCTTCGGCATAATTTTCTAAAGTAATTTTGATCTTATCTTCGGCAAAATTCAGCTGTGATTTTAAATCTCTATCCGCCTGATTGTATTCTTCCTGCAAAGCCTGAGAAACAAATTTCTGAGCGCTGACTTGTTTGCTGGATCTAAACGGCGTGGTTTAATTCCACGTAATTCCAACTCCAATCAAATAGTTTGTACGATCTGGATTTACGCCGTCCCAATAATTTCTGCTGAAAGCATTTTGGTCGGTTGCATAACTATTTTCAAATCCTGAAGCTCTAGTTTGTAAAACACCAAAAGCACTCATTGTTGGGTAATAAAAACGTTTAAACAATTTAACCTGCTGGTTGCTGTAATCAATTCTCGTTTTATAGAATTGCAATAACGGATGCAGACTGTCATTTGCAGCGTTTCCTTTAATTAGTTCTTTTGGAATCTGAGTTACAAAAAGAGTATCGGTAACAAAATCCTGTGGCGCAACACCCATCAAATCAACTAATTTGTTGTTTTGTTCTTTAACGAAATTTCTAGCTAAGTTTAAAGCAATTTTAGCTTTAGAAACTTCTGCAGTTGCTAGTGTAGAATCTACGCCAGCTAATAATCCGTTTTTAACTCTGGCAACAGCTGTCTTTTTGAAAATTTCTGCGCGGTCTAGATTTTTTTGCTGCGAAATCAATAATCTTTGGCTCGCTAATAAATTAAGATAAGCAGCAGAAATTTTGATTTCCTGTTGGAATTTTTCCTGCTCTAAATCTTTTTCTTTGGCCTGAACATCAATCTTAGACAAATTGATTTTTTCTTTCATTTTTCCAAACGTGAAAAAATCCCAGTTCATGTTGACAAGATAAAGCGCGCCAAATGCTGAGTTCCAGTTTTGTTCAGGTAACGGAAGTCCTGATGAAGCAACTCCAAGTCCTCCAAAACCATAAAGCGGTCCGTTTTGTCCGTTTACAGTTCCGTAATCTTGCTGCGCTGACAAATTTAAGTTAGGCAGATAATCACGACGAGATTGTTTTAGAGTCTCTTTTGATGCATTGGTGTAATTGGTTTTTGCTCGGATCGAACCGTAGTTTTCAAGCCCAGTTTTTACTGCTTCTTTTAAAGAAAGGGTTTGAGAGTAACCGATTGAGGCAAAAATCAATAAAAATAAAATGGTAATTTTTTTGAAATACATAAACTCAAGGTGTGATATGAAATGTTTTTTGATGAAACAAATTTATTTCTCTTACGCTGATAAAAGTCAGGTTAAGTGATGTACTGCACTAGTAAATGACGAATTGAATTTGTCATTTTTTGAAAAAATTAATTAAATATTTGTTCGTACTTTGTAACCTATTTCCAAATTAAGAATGAACAAAAAAGTCGATAATATATTGGATAACAAATGGTGGCAGGAGGTTGCTGTTGTCCTTTTTTCATTTACAATTTATACCTTAAAAAATGATTGGATGTTATTTAGTTCATTCATTTCGATTTTAATGGGGGTATTTTTCTATTGTATTTTATACATGCACGCCCAATTTAACCGTTTCTTTCTCCTTCCAATTTTATTCAAAGCAAACAAACCTTTTACGTATATCATATTGACATTGTTTGGAGTTTTTGTATTTTCTGTTGTATTGTACGAAATCACAATGCTGGATATGTTTGCCAAATGTCATTTGTATCAAAACTCGCATCAAAGAAGTTACGCTTATCAATTGGCCAGCGTTTTAGGAACTTTAGTCTGTATTCTGAGTCCGATAATTGTTTTTAAGTTTTATCGTATCCACAGAAAACAAACCGATGCGGCTTTATTGTTCAATCAAATGCAGTTAAATTCTTTGAAAGGACAATTGAATCCGCATTTTTTGTTCAATACTTTTAATACACTTTACGGAATAAGTCTTCAATTTCCAGACCGAACACCAGATTTGATCATGAAAGTTTCGCAGCTCATGCGTTATCAATTGGAAAGTAACAGTAAACAATGCGTTTCTTTAGAAGACGAATTGGAGTTTATAAACAGTTATGTTCAGCTTGAAAAAGAACGTGTTGGCTATCGCTGTGACATTACATTTGATGCTGATATTGACAACGAAAACGCTTATAAAATTTCGCCAATGCTTTTAATTGCATTTATTGAAAATGCCTTTAAACACGGAACTTGTGCAATTGAAAACTGCTATGTAAAAATTACGATTACGGTAAAAGAAGGATTACTAAATCTGCATGTTACCAATTCGATTCCGAAGAAAAATGATGTGATTTCGACTAAAATCGGCTTAAAAAACACAATCGAACGTTTGAATTTAATTTATGGGAAAGATTATAAATTAGATATTCAAGACGATAAACAGACTTATATTGTTGATTTGGAAATACAACTTAAAAAGTTTGTAGGATGAGAGACGCAAAAAAATGCATTATTGTAGACGACGAACCAGCGGCGCATTATGTTTTGGCGAATTACATCAAACAGAATCCGCAGTTAGAATTGGTTTTTCAAGGCTATAATGGCATTGAAGCAATGAATTATCTCAGAGAAAATACAGTTGATTTGATGTTTCTGGATATTAATATGCCTGAAATTTCTGGAATGGAACTGCTGAAAATTCTTCCAACACATCCAAAAACTATTTTAACAACCGCTTATTCTGAATTTGCTTTAGAAAGCTACGATTACGGCGTAATTGATTATCTGCTGAAACCGATTTATTTTCCAAGGTTTTTAAAAGCAATTGATCGTTTTTTTGCCACAGAAAATGGAAAACAAAAACCAGAAGAAGCAATTAATTCGGTTAACGTAAAAGTCGACGGCTATTTGATGAATATCGAATTGGATCAGCTTTTGTTTGCGCAGAGTTTTGGCAACTACGTAAAGCTGCACACGACAAAAAGAACTTATCTGGCATCGATTACAACAACTGAATTTGAGAAATGCCTTCCGGAAAAGAGTTTTATGCGCATTCATAAATCGTATATAGTTGCTTTGGATAAAATTGAGGTAACCGAAAAAGATTTTGTAGTTATTAAAAACGAAAAAATTCCAATAGGAATTACTTATAAAAGAGAACTTACCGACAGATTAAAAAAGCTGGAATTATAAATTGATTTCTGTCTAAGTATTTAGTTTTGAGATGGTTTAGTTACGTTCATTAAAAATATTGTTTACTTCATTTATTCTTAATTAAAAAGTAGTACTTTTAATACGTTATTTAAAGTTTAATTTAAAAATGAAACCATGAAAAACGTGTTTTTGACTTTTACTTTTTTATGCAGCAGTTTTTTAATTGCACAAGAAGGGACGAATATGAAAAAAGTAGTTACACCTCCAGAAGTTGTGAGACTTGCTTTTGAAAAAGAATATCCTGGTAACGTGCCGGTTTGGGCGGAAGAATATGTGGGAGATGATAATGATGAAATTCGTTACGAAGCACGATATAATGTAAATAACACCACAAAAGCATTAGCAGTTTACGACAATTTGGGTGCTATGAAAGCTTATGAATTACAAATTCCTTTAAGCCAGCTGCCGCCAAAAGCACAAGCTTATTTAAAGAAAAATTACCCGGCCAAAGCTATTCGCGAAATTGCAGTTGTTGTAGATTATAAAAAAATAACGACCTATGAAGTTGGAATTGAAAAAGACGCCAAATTCTATGATATACAGTTTGATAAAGACGGTGGTTTTAATGTGATAGTAGAGAAAAATTAATTTTGTAGGAAAATTATCAATATTTGTTTAGTTTTATATTTTTAATTTAAAATCTAAGCATGAGAAAAATTATTTTATTCGCCTTTGTAATTTATAGTAATTTTCTAATTGGCCAAAATGGGATTATAGTGCCGCCAGAAAATATTAGAACAGCTTTTGAAAACCAATATCCGCAAAAGAAACCAGTTTGGGATATTGAATACGGTAAAAATGAAGATATCATTTTTGAAGCAAAATTTAATGAAACAGCAAAAACAATTGCTTTTGCCCGATATGATAAAGAAGGAAATTTTAAAGCTTACAAAACACAAACATTATTAACCAAACTGCCGAAAAAAGCACAAGTTTATCTTAAAGAAAATTATCCTGTTAAGTCTTTGAAACAATTTTTTGCTGTCGTAAATAATTTAAATATAAAAAGTTATGAAGCCGGAGTGGTCAAAGATGCAAAGTTTTACAATGTAGTTTTCGATCAGGACGGTGAATTTTATAAAAGAATCCAAATTAGGTAAACTTCTTACTAATTCAAATATATTTGAAATGACAAACCCGATAAGTTTTTAAAGCTTATCGGGTTTTGTTTTTTATGGGTTAAGAAATTAAAAGTTAAAAGTTAAAAGTTAAAAGTTAAAAGGTAAAAGGTAAAAGGTAAAAGGTAAAAGGTAAAAGGTAAAAGGTAAAATTACCACTAACCATCCACAATCAACCACTAACCATCAACCATTAACCATCAACCATTAACCATTAACTTAAAGCATCATCCCACCAGAAACTTCAATACGTTGTGCATTTATCCAGCGAGCTTCTTCAGTACATAAAAAAGCTACGACACCACCAATATCGTCAGGTAAACCAACTCTTCCTAAAGCGGTTACAGAAGCTATTTGTTGGTTCATTTGTTCATTATCGCGAACCACTCCGCCGCCAAAATCTGTTTCGATTGCGCCTGGGGCCACAACATTTACTTTGATTTTTCTAGCGCCTAATTCTTTTGCCTGATATTTAGTTAAGGTTTCAATTGCCCCTTTCATTGCAGCATAAGCAGCATAACCAGGGAACGAGAATCTAGCTAAACCTGTAGAAATATTTACGACTCCGCCGCCGTCATTCATTATATTTAATCCTTTTTGGGTTAAGAAAAACGGACCTTTGAACTGAATATTAGTCAATTGATCAAATTCCGCTTCAGTTGTTCCAATGAAAGAATTGTGAATTCCGATTCCAGCGTTGTTTACCAAAAAGTCAAATTTATCAGTATTAAAAACACTTTTTAAAGTTGATTCTACTGCTGTAAAAAATGCATCAAAAGTACTTGACTCAGCCACATTTAATTGAAGCGAAGCCGCTCTCTGACCTAAATTTTCAATTTCTTTCACCACCAAATCAGCTTCTTCTTTTTTGCTGTTGTAAGTGATAATTACGTCAATTCCTTTTTTAGCAATAGCAATTGCCATATTTTTTCCTAAACCTCTGCTTCCGCCTGTAACCAGAGCTATTTTTGTATTTACTGCCATTTTTTATAATTGTTAATTTGTGAAATGTGAAATGTAAAATGTTAGTTGTAAGATGTGAAATGTGGATGTGAAATTTTTGTCATGTTTTTTTAAGGTAGGATTCCTTTTTTGCATCTCACATCTCACATTCAACATTTTACTTAATTAGAATGCAAAGCCTCAAATGATGCCTTCAATTGTGGCACACTTGCGTTTAATCTAGTTTCGCTGGTTCCAAAAGTAAGTTCTGTTCTGCCTTCTTTTAATTGTTCAAAAATAGAAACAATAAAATCGCTCACGCTTGGATGTGCATCGTGTAAACCAACTCCACCCAAATCTGTATTAAGTGCAGGCGGAATAATTTCGATTACTTCGATGTTTTTAGCCTTTAATAAATGACGAAGTGAAATCGTAAACGAACGGAAAAACGCTTTTGTAGCCGAATAAACCGGAACTTTTGCAAAAGGAGAAAATGCCAATCCAGAAGTTACATTCATTACAGTTTGTAAAGATTTCAACTCAATAAATAATGAAGTTAAATGTAAAGGAGCTTCAATATTTGTCGAGATTTCAGCTTTCATACTTTCGTAAAAACCAGCATCTGTAACAGAAACCCATTTTTGAATTCCAGCATTATTGATTAACACGTTTAAGTCCGAATGATTTTCAGAAATCCATTTGTAAAGTTCGATTCTTTCTTCTTCTAAAGACAAATCGCAGACTTTTGTTATAACCGATGGAAATTTTGCTTTTACTTCGTTTAAAACAGATTCTCTTCTGCCGCAGATTATAACGGTATTGTTTTCTTGAATAAATCGTTCAGTAAGTCCAAGTCCGATCCCGCTTGCACCTCCTGTAATTAAAATTTTGTTGTTTGATAAATTCATCTTTTCGATCTTTTAAATTGATAAGACAAAGGTAGGAGCAAAGTAGATTTGGGAAATTGTAAATATCAAACCGATGTTTGCGAAATTCAAATCAGATAACTGAAATTTATTTTTTTTTAAATTCCAAAAATCCAATTCTTATTTTATGTATTCCTGAGCGAAGTCGAAGGACACGCACAGAATATGCTCAAAGCATAGTCATTGCGAGGAACGAAGCCATCTCACTTGCTACAGGTACTCATACTAGTGCGATTGCTTCGTTCCTCACAATGACAAGTATTGCGTCTATTTGTATAATCTAAAATCTAAAATCAAGCTCTAAAAGCCAAAGGCGTCAACGACGTTTGTTTCTTAAAGAAATTAGAAAAATGCGCTAATTCTTCAAAACCAAGTGAATAGGCAATTTCAGAAATATTCCAATCGGTTTGTTTTAATAGAATCTTGGCTTCGTTTGTTAATCGGCTGCTGATTAATTCTGTTGTGGTTTTTCCAGTGTTTTCCTTTAAAACCTTATTTAAATGATTGACATGAACTGATAGTCTAGATGCAAAATCTTTGGCAGTTCGCAATTCTAATCTTTGATTTGGAGATTCAATTGGGAATTGTCTTTCAAGTAATTCCGCAAATAAAGAAGATACTCTCGCAGCAGAATTATGTTTAGAATACAGCGCTGTAATAGGCTGTAATTTTTGTCCGAAGTGAATTAATTCCGCAACATAATTTCGAATTAAATCGTATTTATAGATATAATCAGAATTGATTTCTTTTTGTATTTTGTTGAAAATCAAAGCAACTTCTTCAACTTCTTCATCAGATAATTGAAATATAGGATAACCATCTGAAGCGAAAATCGGAAGTTCGTCCAAATCGATTCCGCTTTTGTTTTTAGATAAAAATTCGCTGGTGAAAACACAAAACTGTCCAGATTGATTGGTGTCCTGCGGTAAATAGTTGTACGGAATTTTTGGCGTTGCAAATAACAATCCCTGTTTTTCTATATCGATTATTTTATCGGCATATTCGGCTCTGTTTTTCCCGCGAATCAAACTTATTTTGTAGTAAGCCCTTCTGTCATAAGGCATTCCAGGCTTTCCTTTCATGCGTTCCAAAAGCTCTTTGATATCAAATACATTAAAATGACCAATTTCTTTTTGAATGTCATTTGGCAATAAGGAGTTAGGTTCTACAGTTGAACCTTCGGTAATATCTTTATAAAATGAATCTAGGGATTTCATATTTTAGAATTGTAAAATTCAAATATACGAAACATTTTTTTTAGTTTTAGGTTTCAGGTTTTTTTAGTTTCATGTTGCTTTGCTTGTGTTTATTTAACCGCAAAGAACGCAAGGTTTTCTCGTAAAGTTCAAAAAGAAAACTTGCGTTCTTTGCGTAAATTTTTGCGAACCTTGCGGTTAAAATAAACTTCCCTGAATTAATTCTGGCTGAGGATTACTGCCAAAAGGAAATATTTCTAAGATAAAATATTGTTTTTTAATCGGATCAAATTCTCTTAGTATAATAGCATCACATAAAAATTCCATGTTAATTGTAGTGAATAAATCACGGGCAATTTTGATGTTTTCAGGCGTTAGATTTCGTCCTATTGAAATATGAGGATCGTCGCTTCTGTCTTTAATGGAAATCAGAAGTGTTTCCTGAATTTTTTTCATCATAGGTTTTAAATTTACTTTAGAATCTTCATTAGGAGATATAAAGAAAGCCCGACTTTCCTCATACGCATCAAAATGATCTAAATAAATTTGTATTGGAATTAAAGTGTCAGCGATTTTAGAAAGCTTTTGTATGAATTTTTCAAGCTGATTTTCACTCGCTTTAAATCCACCAATTGTAATATGTGCTACAGAATTGCAGCTGCCATACCATCCAATTTTATTGAATAATTCTAATTTTAGTTTTTTGATTATCTCAATTCCATCTTGTGAGGGATGAAAAACAACTGAATATTTCTTTTCCATTGCATCAGCTTTTCTGCAAATTTAAAATTTAAACTGAGCAGTCAAAGCTGAATAAAAATAATCTTTTCCTGAACCGGCTTCTTTTAGGAAAGCTCCGGCATTAAACCAAGCGCCTTCAACGGAAAGCGTTAAAAAGGAATTTACGTTATAATCAAAATTAGCGATCAATTGTGTTCCTATAAAACGCTCGGTTGTGTTGTCTCCAGAGTATAACAATTGCATGTTTGGAGCATATAAACCGTCATGAATTGAACTTCTCCAGAAAATATCATAATCTATCCCAAAGCCTAACTTTTTGGTTAAATCGAAAGCAATCGATGGGTGAATGTCAATTAAATTCGCTGGACCTATTAACCCAACCAAGCCAAAATAAGCGCCTTTTGGATATAAGGGATTGAACGTTTGTAATGTATTGTCGCTATTATTTTTATCTCCAGAAATAAACTCGGTTTTTAAACCAATTTCAGGACTGAATTTTACATTTTCAAAAGTATAAGATGTGTTTGATGAAAGTGTCCATGCTGCAATATTTTGAGCGTTTATTTTTCCAAATTGATACAATCCTTCAAAATCGTATTTCCAGTTTCCTTTTGTTTTCCAAATTCTGGTTCCTATCGAATGTCTTGTTTCTTCACCAACTGCATTATCAAAAACGGCGCGGCTTTTCCATAATCCTAAATAATACAAATCGATATTTTGGATAAAAGGAACTTTATGAATCACCGTATAACTTCCCCAAAGTTTAGCATTGTCATTGAAATCATCATTAAAAACACCAGCTTTATTAGCAACAGGATGAGAGTAAAAAGCATCTGTCTGCCAGTTGTTATTTTTATAAAATAGTTTCACTCCGTCAAAGGCAATTCGGTTATTTGGTCTTTCGCGAACGCTTACTAAACGTTGTGAGCCGTAAGCCATTTCTTGTCGACCAACTCTAAGAGTTAACTGCTGATTTTTATTCTGAATGAAATCAATATCTAAAAAAACCTGATGAAAATCCAGTTCGTTTTCATCCACCGGACTTGGATCTATTTTGCTGTTGGCAAGACTGCTTTGGAATTCAACAAAAGTCCTGAATCTGCCAAAATGGATATCGGTATTTAATAAATAACGTGAAAGTAAGTAGCCGTCTCCGCCAGTTGTTTCGTCGCCCCATTTGTCATTAACGGTATAAAAATATTGTTCTCTGATTTCACCGCCAATTGAGGCGTAGTATTTATCGTTTTTACCTAATGGAATATATTTGATTTTCTCGTACCAGTTTTTCGTCGAATCGGGTTTTAGATATTGGAAATCATCCTCATATCGCAGCTTTTGAAAAACTGGTTTTTGTTGTGCATTTGCAGAAAAAAAGATTCCCAAAAGCAACAATAGTAAGAATGTATTTTTCATCATTTAATTTTTTTGGTAACCTCCAAAGTAATTTACCGGACTCCAGTCTGGAATTGCTTTTGGGGTTTGTTTGGCAAAGGTTCTAAAGTCATTATCGGCATATACTACTTTTCCGTTTACGACTGTTAGTTTGGATTCGATGTTAAGTATTTTTTCTTCAGAAGTTGAAAAATAATCGTCGGAAAGAATCGCAAAATCGGCTAGTTTATCTGCAGTCAGCATGCCTCGGTCTTTTTCGATATTGATTAATTCGGCACTTCCGTAAGTAAATAATTTTAAAGCGGTTGTTCTGTCTACGATATTTTCGTCATTCATATATTTTAAACCGCCCAATGTTTTTCCAGTTGTCAGCCAATATAAACCTACCCACGGATTATAACTTGCTACGCGGGTTCCGTCAGTTCCCATTCCGACTTTTATTCCCAATTCTAAAATTTTCTTAAGCGGAACTGTATTTGCAGCAGCGGTTTTGCCATATCTTTTAATGAAGCTTTCTCCTTGATACGCCATTCTGTGCTGAATTGCTAATCCGCCATTTAAGGCTTTTATTCGTTTTAAATTTTCTACAGAAACCGTTTCTCCATGATCAAAGAACCATAAAAGGCCATTTAAAGGAGTTTCCTTGTTAATGTCTTCGATGACATTTAAAAATCTTGTAATGCTTTCGTTGTAGGTCGCATGTATTCTAAATGGCCATTTGTTTTTTACTAATAATGATAAAACTTCTTTCAATTGTCCTTCCATCGCTGGGCTTAATTCAGGTCTTGGTTTGTCGAAGTTTTCAAAATCTCCTGCGCTCATAACCAAGTTTTCTCCCGCGCCCTGAACGTGATATTCTACTTTGTCCGAATGATGATCGTCATCACAGCCTTCACCAATTTCAACAGTATTAATCCATTTGGTGTAATCGTTTAATTCGCTTCCTGCTTTTTGTGCAAACAAATAATAAGGCATTCTGATGGTCAAATCACTGTCTTTGCATAAACCGTTTGTTACGCCGTAATCGTCTGGAAAATTTTGAAATCCGCCTCCTGCATCCATAATAGCGGTTACGCCAAGACGATTCATTTCGGTCATAAATTGCTTAGTCGAATTAAATTTTTCATCCTGAGTTAATTCTGGAATTTTGGCAAGAGTAGAGTAGAGGATAAAAGCATTCGGCTCAGCAATTAATAATCCGGTTGGATTTCCGTTAGCATCTTTTTCAATTAATCCCGCATTTGGATTTGGCGTATTAGAATCAATTTTTAATGCTTCTAAACCTGCTTTGTTTAAATAAGCGTGTCCATATAAATGCAGTACAAATGTCGGAACATCGCCGCTTGCTTCGTTAATTTCGGCCAAAGTTGGCAGTCTTTTTTCTTCGAACTGGTAAGCATTCCAACCGCCTACAACTCGCACCCATTGTCCTTTTGGAGTTCTTTGTGCTTGTTCTTTCAGCATGGCTAACGCTCTTTTTAAAGATCGCACTCCATCCCAGCGTAATTCAGTATTGTAGAATCTTCCGCCACGGATAATGTGCATGTGAGAATCAAATATTCCAGGAATAATTACTTTTCCTTTGGCATCGATTATTGTTGTTGCTTTATCTTTTAACTTTAATATTTCACTGTTTTTTCCCGTTTTAAGAATTTTTCCATCAGCAACAGCCATCGCTTCAACGATTGTGTTTTTATTGTCCAGAGTGTGAATTACTGCATGGTGAACAATTAGTGTGGCTTTTTTGTTTTGCCCGAAAATGGGAAGAGAAATGATTAAAAGAAGGGCTGTTATTTTAGAAATGAGTTTCATGGTTGTGGTATTTAAGTGGTTTTGGAGAGTGGGTTTTAATTAAAAATTGAGAATTAAAAATTAAATTTCAGCTCATCTTCCTGGAAAAATAAACTATAGATTTTAAATATCTTTTAATTTTTAATTCTCAATTTTTAATTTAAAATAAAATTAGTGTTTCAACATTTCGTGAGCATATTGTACGCCTACACCATAAGCACCACCGTATTTTTTAACTAAATCTGTCACAGGTACATAAGTTTCCTGACGACCCCAGTCGCGTTGCAATTCTAATAAATACTGTAATGAAGTTATTGGGTGAGCGCCAGCTTGAACCATACGTGTTACGGCCATTTCGTGCGCTTCTTTAGAAACGTCTCCGCTTGCATCTGTAATTACATAAACATCATAGCCTTCGTTGATTGCTGATAATGCTGGCCCAACGATACAAACGCTTGTCCATAATCCGCCAAAAACAATTTTCTTTTTACCTGTTGCAATAATTGCTTTACGTGCAGGAGCATCCTCCCAAGTGTTCATTGTGGTACGATCAATATAGTTTGAAGTTTTTTGCGGGTAGAATTCTTCGATTTCTCTAAAAACAGGTCCGCTGAATGATTTTTCTGCAACTGTTGTTACGATAGTTGGCACTTTGAATATTTTTGATGCTCCAGCAACAAGGGCTGTATTGTTTCTAAGTTGATCGATTGGAATGTTGCTTACTGCAAATGCCATTTGGCTTTCATAATCTACCAGTACCAATGTATGGTTTGTTGGATCTAATAATGCTGGACTTGGCTTTTGAGCGAATCCGATAAATGTAACTAATAATAAAACTGCGGTAAGGATTAATTTTTTCATGATAATTTGATTTTGTTGTGAATAAATGGTTTTTAAAAATTATTTAGTATTTGATTTTCAGTGTATTGCATTCAAATTAAATGCCTTGTTTGTAATGTATTGATTTTAAAAGGTGTTTCAGAAAAGGCAATAGTGATCCTAACGATATATCGTCAATCAAATTGGATATTTCGTGAATGAATTGTTATAAAGCTTTAATGAATTTTAAAAAGGAAGATTCTGTTACCTAAATTTTTCCTTTTAGATGTAATCTGTGGAGAATTTCAGATTTTAGTAAACCGCTTCCTCCACCAAAATGTTCAATTACTTCTACATCTGGCTGATGTTTTAAACAAAATGAAGTAAATTCTTTTTCGATATGATCTTCGATTCCGGAACTCAATAGAACAACATCGATTTTGTGATTCTGAAAATATTCTTGAGCCTCTTTCTCATTGTTGAAAGAAACAGCGTTCCAATCTTCATAAGCATTTACAAGGCGAAGTAAAATGGCCAGAATTGCTTCGTTTTTTCCGAGTAATAAGAATTCAAGTGTTTTCATTTTTTTTAAGTTTCTGAGATTCTGAGTGGCTAAGGTTTTAAGGTTTTTTTACTTAAAAAATTAGTTTGGGCAGAACTTCTAATTTACTTTACAAATTTATTTCTTTCATTTTTGTTTCGACTTAATCTAGAACAAGAAAAGATTTTATGTTTCAAATATTTTTTCTTTGTTTTCGATTTCAGTTTTTGACAGAACTTTTAATTTACTTTGCAAATTTATTGGTTCTTATCATGCTTCAACTTAATCTAGAACAAGAAAAAAATTAAGGCTTTCATACCTTTTCTCTTTTTGATTTCAGTTTTTGATTGAACTTATAATTTACATTACAAAGATAATTTAAGAAGAAAAAAACAGCTCTTAATCTAGGACAAGAAAGTGTTTTAAAGTATGATTTCACAATTTTAAAAAAGAAGATGAGTTTGAGTTGTGTAAAAAAAATGTTAAACTTTAAAATTTATTTTATTGATAAACAGTTTGTTAGTTTGTTTTCTTGATAAGAAGCGCCTAGCTTTTTCTCAATATGAGGAAAACCGTAAGGTAATTGCTTTTGTGAATTATAACTTTGACATATAGAAATTTGAAACAGTGGCACTCTTTACCTTTTTAGATGTCATTTAGAATTTTTATAAAAAACTGTTTTTGGAGAAACGTTTTTAGAATTTAATTGACAGATTCATTTGATCGTGGGTTTTGTATATAAGTTTGCAATATACATTAATGTCGAATTTTTAAGGGTTTTAAGATTAAGTCGACGGACATAATTTTAAGACCCTTTTTTTACCACAAAAATGAAAAACCAATTAACCAAAATTGAATAATGTCGGTATTGATTTTAAATTTTTGTGGAGAAAAGCCGTAATAGCTTTTAAATGCAGCCGAAAAATGAGAGACATCTTTATAGCCGCATTTGTAAGCAGCTTCGCTTACGGTTGCTGTTTTGCTTTGAAATAACTCTTTGGCGTGTTCCATTCTAAGTTTGATAATATAGCTTTTAACGGTTGTACCAAAACAAGCTTTAAAACCTTTTTTTAATTTGAATTCGTTTAACGAAATAAGTCGTGAAAGTTCTGGCAGGGTAGGTGTGTTTCGATAATCGTTGTCTAGTATTTTTTTTGCTTCTAAAAGTTTGTTGTATTCTTCTTCGTCAATTTTTTCTTTTAATGGAGGTTTGGTAATTATTGCTTCGAGCTGATGAATTAGAAGTTCCTTAATTTTACTTTCGATATAAATTCTCTTGAGTGCACCTTGACGCGCACAATTTTTTATCTCGTGTGTAACCCATTGAATAGCCGGCGAAAAAGAAAGGTATTTTGAGGTTAAATAACTGGATTTTTTGCCAAGAATGTTTTTTGAAAATTTTTCGTGAAGCTGCCAATCTTCATTAATGATATTGTAATAAAACTCCTTTGATAAAATAATGGACAAGTAATTTATTTGTTTAAAAGGTGGAATTGTAAATGAAGCTTTAAAATTACTGGTATAAAAAATATTATGTGTATTTTCTTTAGAAAATTTCTCGCCTTCTAACTGGTCTATTTGAGTTTCTACATTGCTGCTGTAAATAAAATTCATAACAACAGATTCTTCATCTATTTCAAAAATGACTGTTTTTGAGCTCGAATAATACATTTGGGTATCGAGTATAACTAAGCCTTCTGTAATTAAATGCCGGCTGCTAATTTTCTCCGAATCGTTGTTTTCTATATTGATATTCTCCTCTGTTAAAATGCTTTTTGGACAATATTTATCTCCAATTTGAATTTTAATTATTGGCGTTTCTGGTGTTAAAAGTGTGGCTTTGATTTTCAAAATTTAATCCGTTTTTACAAAATAATAATCCGTTTTTCCCTATCTTTTTTCAGGTTGTTGATGGTACTTTTGTGACAAAGTTATTTATAATTAGTCTAATTAAATATATGTCAACTCAAAAATTTTTATTTTTTATTTCATTTTTCTTCTTTTCGTTCTTATCATTTTCCCAGCAAAATCAAGCTGTTACCGTATCTGGACAAGTTGTTGAAAAATCTGGGCAAACAATTCCATTTGCCACAATAGTTATAGAAAAAACGGGTTTAAGTATGATTTCAGATGAAAACGGGAAGTTCATTTTTAATAATGTTAAGTCGGGAAAACACACATTAAAAATTTCTGCAATCGGTTTTTCAAGCTTTAAAAAAAACATAGAAGTTTCAGATGTCAGCATAAATATTCCAGTTCAGTTAGAAAGTGAATTACAAGAGTTAGAAAGCGTAACCGTACTTGGAAGAACACCAACCGAAAAAGTAAATAAAAAAGCTTACAGCGTAACAGCAATTGATGCTAAAAAATTACACAATTCAACATTGGATCTGTCTCATGCCTTAGATCGTGTTTCTGGAGTTCGTAATCGCGAAGCAGGAGGAGTTGGTTCGAGATCTGAACTTTCTATAAACGGATTTTCGGGTAATCAGATCAAAGTTTTTATTGACGGAGTACCAATGGATAATTTTGGTTCTTCATTTCAAATGAATAATATTCCAATCAATCTTGCCGATCGTGTCGAAGTTTACAAAGGAGTTGTACCAATTTGGCTGGGCGGAGATGCTCTTGGAGGTGCAATTAATATTGTGACTAACAGCAAGCCAAGAACTTTTGTAGATGCATCTTATTCTTTCGGATCTTTTAATACGCATCGTTCTAGTATCAATGCAGGCTATACCGCAAAAAGCGGATTCACAACAGAAATCAATGCTTTTCAAAACTATTCAGACAATAATTATTGGGTCAACGTAGACGTTGCCGATTTAAATACGGGAGCTTATTTCCCCAATCAGCGCGTAAGACGTTTTCATGATAAATACCGCAATGAAACCGTAATTGTAAATATTGGTGTAACAGGAAAAAAATATGCCGATAAATTAATGATTGGTTTTACTGGAGGAGAAAATAAAGCTGATATTCAGACTGGTGCAAGAATGGTTAGCGTTTTTGGAGAAATCTACAGAAGAGGAAGTATTGTTATGCCGACTTTGAAATATCAGGTTAAAGATTTATTTACCAAAGGTCTTAATGTTAATGTGACGGGTAATTACAATTTTGGATTCGAACAAAATGTAGATACAGTTTTTAGAAGATACAATTGGTTTGGAGACTATAAACAGTATGAAGGTACTGGCGGAGAAAGAAGCCGTACACTTCGTAAATTTTATAACAATAATGGTGTAGCGACTGCAAATGCAACTTATACGCTGAATGAAAGACACTCATTTATGATCAATAACACTTTTAATACTTTTGACCGTAAAGAGAGTGATGAACTAGTTCCTGAATCTTTGGTGTACAAACAGCCTAAAAAGACACAAAAAAATGTTTTAGGTTTAGGGTATAAACTGGATTATAATGAAAAGTGGAGTACTTCTTTATTCTTAAAAGATTATTCATTAAAAACTACTTATTCAAGAAGTTACAATCCTTCTGGAAATGCGGGCGATATTGCTTATCAAAAATATGTTGATAATACTTCTACAACAGGATATGGTGCCGCAACGAGTTATTACATAAAGCGTAATCTTCAGGTAAAAGCTTCTTTTGAGAAGAGTTACAGACTTCCAACTCCTGAAGAAATCTTCGGAAATGTAAATGATAATTTAGAAGGAAATCTGGCTTTAAAACCAGAAACTAGTAACAACTTTAATATTGGTGCAAGTTATCAAACGAGTTTTAATGTAAAAAATGCGCTGTCATTTGATGTGAATCTTTTACATAGAAATGCGACAGATTTTATTCGTCCTACCTTGAATAATAATCAAACCATGACTACGAATGTAAACCAAGGGAAAGTAACCAATTATGGTATTGATGGTGAGGTTAGATATTCGTACAGCAACAGGTTTACGGCTGGATTTAATGCCACGTATCAGAATATTAGAAATATGACTGAATATGAGCCAAATCAAAATTATGTTTCTCCATTTTACAAAGACAGAATTCCAAATATGCCATTCCTTTTCGGAAATGCCGATGCAACTGTATTCTTCAATAATCTATGGAAAAAAGGAAACAATTTATCCGTTGGCTACAATTTACTATATGTCCATACTTACTATTTGTCTTGGCCAAGTATGGGAAGCAAGGATAGTAAATTAGAAATTCCGCAGCAGTTCAGCCATGATTTGAATGCAGTTTATACGCTTGCTAACGGAAAATATAATATTGCTTTTGAATGTAAAAACTTCTTAGATAATAAACTCTACGACAACTTCTCCTTGCAAAAACCAAGCAGAGCTTTTTACATCAAACTTAGATATTACTTCAGTAAATCAAATAATTAATTTAATACAAACACATATTACAATGAAAAAAAGTACCAAATTAGCGTTATTATCAGCTGTATTAGCTTTTACAGCTTTTTCTTCTTGCAGCAGTGATTCAGATAAACCAGGCGACACAACAGGTGGTGGTACAGATACTGGAAAAACTAAATATATTATTACTGCAACAACAGGAGCAGCAGGAATTGCAGATTATTTATTAACTGCAGACGATGTTACTACAGGAACTATCACAACTACTGGAAACGGATTGGAACAAGACGGAACGTACCGTTACTATATTACAGCACAAAATAACTTTTTCAGTTTACTTTACGGACAAGGAAATCCTGGAGCTGTAACAACTTACAATTTAAATGCTGAAGGAAAATTAGTGAAGAAATCTGATTTCCAGGCAGAAACTGTACACGTATTTGCTGCTGTAAACAAAGATATCCTAACAATTAAGGTTCCAAGAAGTGGTGCTTCAATTGCTTCTATGTACAAGATTGATGCTGAAAAATCACTTATTATTGGTGAAGCACAGCAAGATACTAAGAAATTGGCAGGAAATGGAGAAAGAGCTTTCTTTACTTGGGCAACTCAGGTTGGAGACAAAGTTTATATGCCATATATGAGTATTAAAGGTGATGGAGTAGATAATTTCGGAACTGTAAATCCAGATAGTACTTGGGTAGCAGTTTACAACTATCCAGAACTTAAATTAGAAAAAGTAATCAAAGATAACCGTACAAGTTACTTAGGAGCTTATTTCACAAACGGATTATTTCAAGATGAAAATGGAGATGCTTACGGTTTCTCTGGAGCTATTGCGACAAGCAATGCTGTTGTGACTTCTACAAAACCATCTGCGGTTGTAAAAATTAAAAAAGGAACTACAGAATTTGATAAGTCTTATTTCTTCAACGTTCAGGAAAAATCTGGAGGATATAAAATTTCTTCGACTTCTTACATTTCAAAAGGGAAATTCTTATTGTTAATGTACGGAAATGTTGGAAAAAACAATGGTGCAGTTAAAATGGCTATTGCCGATGTGTACAACCAGACATTTACATGGGTTACAAATGCTCCTGCAACATTAACTTCTGTTACAAGCCGTTATAATATTACTTCTGAAGACGGAAGTTCTGCAATTGTTGGTATCAACACTCCGGATGGAAACTGGATTTATTCTATCAACGGCTCAACAGCTGTTGCTACAAAAGGAATGAAAGTTGAAGGCGGACAAATTACTGCAATTCAGAAATTAAAATACTAATTTTTTTTTACCGTAAGTCCTTCTTTTTTATGAGGACTTGCGTTTTTTTTATTTATCCTATTTATCTATCCAATTATGTTTTCTTCTTCAAAACCAAAACCCAATACTAAGAAAAAAAGTAAAAAATCGCTTTTTAAGCGTGTTATGGCCTGGCTCCATTTGTGGCTTGGTCTGGCATCTGGAATTATTGTAGTGATTGTCAGTCTTACAGGCTGTATATATGTTTTCGAAAATGAAATTAAAGATTTTATTGAAGACTGGCGTTTTGTAAAACCACAGGAAAAAGCATTTTTACTGCCATCTCAATTGGTTACGATTGCAGATAAGAAAATGAAAGATAAACATGCGACCAGCGTAACTTTTGGCGGAAAAGACGAAGCAGCGATTGTTGGTTATTTTGTGGAGAAAAAAGAAGAAGGCAGAAAAGGCAGGGGAGAAAGAGCGGAACGCAAACGAGACGATAAGAGAAAAAACTTTGCTAAAAATGAAAGTGTAAAAGCAAAGTCGGACTTAAAAGCGCAGCCGAATGAAAAAGGAAAAGAAAAAGGTAAAAAAGGAAAAGGCGGAAGAAGAAGCGGGACTTTTATAAGTGTTTATATGAATCCTTATACTGGGGAAATCCTGAATGTTAAAACCTTTTCTAGAGGAGAATCGCCAGATTTTTTCAGATGGATTTTAAACGGTCATCGTGCCTTATGGCTTCCGTATGACATAGGACGCCCGATTGTAGGGGTTGCTGTCCTGATTTTTGTTTTTCTTTTAATTTCCGGAATTGTTTTGTGGTGGCCAACAAAATGGATAAAATCAATTATCGATAAAAGTTTTAAAATAAAATGGGACGCGAGTTTTAAGCGTGTCAATTACGATTTACACAATGTATTCGGATTTTACAGCTGTATTTTCCTGTTTTTCATTGCCGTAACTGGTTTGGTTTGGAGTTTTGGGTGGTGGAGTAAGTCACTATATTGGGTAACATCAGGAGGAACTCCGCTAGTTGAAAATCGAGAATCTCCAAAATCTGATACCACAATTGTCAAGGCATTTAATATTACAACTGCTGATAAAGTATTATTGAATATTAAAAAAGGAAACCCTCAGGCTGCTGGAATCATGATTAGTATTCCTTCGAAACCTGCAGATCCTATTGGTGCTTTTGTTTACAAGCAAAGACATACTTTTTACAACATGGACCGATATAGTTTTGATCAGCAGACTTTGAAGGAAATTTCGATTAAAACTCCTTTTTCAGGAAAGTATATCGAAGCCAATATTCCAGACAAGATTCGACGTATGAATTACGATATTCATGTAGGAAGCGTTCTTGGTTTGACAGGTAAAATTATTGCGTTTCTCGCTAGTTTAATTTCAGCCAGTTTACCCATTACCGGATTTATTATTTGGTGGGGGAAACAAAAATTTGGCAAAAAGAAAGCGCCTGCAGCAAAACCCAAAGTGGCCAGTAAAATTATTACTGCCCCGAAATTGAAAAGCAACGCAGCACAAGAAGTTTCTGCTTAAAATATAAAATGTTTTTTAATTCCTTTTTGTTTTTTTTTTTGATCAAAAGGCAAAACTTCGTAAGTTTTGCCTTTTTTTATTTTTTAGTTATAACCATTAGCTTTAAGCCATTCTACACAATCTCTGGTCCAGAATTTGCTGGTGTCATTAACTCCTAATCCAAAACCGTGACCGCCTTTTTCGTATAAATGTAACTCTGCTTTAACACCATTTTTTTTGAGTGCTAAGTAGTAATTAATACTGTTTTCTGGAATAACAACTGTGTCATCTGTAGCGTGAATTAAGAAAGCTGGAGGTGTTTTAGACGTAACTTTCTTTTCGTTTGAATAGGAATCAATTAAATCTTGTGACGGATTACTGCCAAGTAAATTAGTCTGCGAACCTTTATGCGTAATTTGATTTTCCATTGAAATTACAGGATACATTAAAATAGAAAAATCGGGGCGTGCACTAACTTTATATGTAGATTCGTAAACTTTATCATCATAATGAGTAGATAGAGTTGAAGCCAAATGACCACCCGCAGAAAAACCTAAAATTCCGATCTTATTCGGATCAATATTTAATTTTGCTGCATTTTGTCTTACATAACGAACTGCCTCTTGGGCATCTTGTAACGGACCAACATTTTTATTCTTCATAATCAAATCGTTTGGGAGACGATATTTTAATACAAAAGCCGCAATTCCTAAGCTGTTGAACCATTCGGCTACTTTTGTTCCTTCTTTATCAAAAGCTAAATGCATATAACCTCCGCCGGGACAAATGATTACCGCAGTTTGATTGGGTTTTGCATCTTTAGGAAGAAAAATGCTTAAGGTTGGAATGGTAACCTGAGTTGTACTTTGCAGTTTTCCGTCAGTAATACTTTCTTTTTCCTTATAATCTGCTGCTTTTATCTCGTCTGGAATTTTATTCCATAACGGAATTACTTGATTCTGTGCACTGCTGGAAAATATTCCAGAAAGCAATAGAAAACCCAAAGCAATTCCTCGTAATAGTTGTATTTTTTTATTTTTCAATTTGTTTAGTAATTATTTGATTTTTAAATATTTATTAACTTTTGTTGTAAAAAAAGTAACCGTTTATTCTAAAAGTAAAATTAGAATAAAATTGATTCTAGAAACATAAATTTCAGGACAATTTTACCCCATAAAAAGGATGAATTTCACCTCTTGGTTTTTAACAAATATATTGTTTAATGTGTAATTTTGTATTCTTTTTTTTATGTAATATGTTTATTTAAATAGTTAAAATAATTTTTTATACAATTTATTTGGATTGTAGAGATTAAAAACTATATTTGTGCAATCGATTACATTATTTATTTCATTGATTGTTAAAATATTGATTTTAACATTTTTAAATAGAAGTAAATGCTATAGGCTGAGATTACCAAAAATTACAAAACTATAATACCCACTTACTATGAATCAAACCGAAACTGTTGCCGTGAATGAGAATGTCAAATCTACAGGAAAATACCGTTGGAGTATTTGTGCATTGTTGTTTTTTGCAACTACAATTAATTATTTGGACAGACAAGTACTTTCGCTGACTTGGAGTGATTTTATTGCACCCGAATTTCACTGGACAAATAGTGATTACGGAAGTATAACTGCATGGTTTTCTATTTTTTATGCGATTGCCTTATTGTTTGCGGGAAGGTTTGTAGATTGGTTAGATACTAAAAAAGGATTTCTTTGGGCTATAGGAATATGGTCAGTTGGAGCCTGTCTGCATGCTTTTTGTGGAATTGCCACTTCAGGACTTATAACTGGAAACTGGTTTGTAGGTTTTGAAGGCGCTAAAGAAACAATCCATATGGTGAATAATACCGGATTGGTAATTAATGTAAGTGTTACATTATTCATATTTGCCCGTTTTGTTTTGGCAGTAGGAGAGGCGGGAAATTTTCCGGCAGCAATTAAAACTACAGCAGAATATTTTCCTAAAAAAGACAGAGCTTTTGCAACTAGTATTTTCAATGCTGGTGCAACAGTAGGAGCTTTAGCTGCGCCAATTACTATCCCTTTTATTGCAAAATCATTTGGCTGGGAAATGTCATTTATTATCATTGGAGCTTTAGGATTTGTCTGGATGGGATTCTGGATGTTTATGTACGATAAACCAGAAAGACATTCAAAAGTAACAGCAGATGAGTTAGCTTATATTCAGCAAGATGACATCGCTGATAGTAAATTAGTGGGTTATGTTCCCGAAACAACTACAAAAGTTTCTCTACTAGAGTGTTTCAAATACAAGCAAACTTGGGCATTCGCATTCGGGAAATTCATGACAGATGGTGTTTGGTGGTTCTTTTTATTCTGGACACCGGCATATTTAAGTTCTGTTTACGGAATGGATTCTACTCAAGCCGCATTACCATTGTTTGTTTTATATATGATTACTTTATTGTCAATTATCGGTGGATGGCTTCCAACTTATTTCGTAGAGAAAAAAGGAATGAATCCATACGAAGGAAGAATGAGAGCGATGTTGATTTTTGCGTTTTTCCCATTGTTAGCACTAATTGCACAGCCTTTAGGATATATTAGTTACTGGATTCCTGTCATCATTATCGGAATCGCTGGTGCTGCACACCAATCTTGGTCGGCAAATATCTTTACTACGGTTGGAGATATGTTTCCTAAAAAAGCAATTGCCACCATTACGGGAATTGGAGGTTTAGCAGGTGGAATTGGTTCGACATTAATTAACAAAGGATCAGGGGTTTTGTTTGATCATGCTAAAGAAACAGATATGGTTTTCATGGGATTTAAAGGAATTGAAGCTGGATATTTTATCATCTTCTCAATCTGTGCAGTTTGTTATTTAACTGGCTGGATTGTGATGAAAACACTAGTTCCGAAATACAGACCAATTACAAATCTCTAACCAAGATTTCTCAAAACTAACTAACCAACTTAAACCAAAACCACATCATGAACCAAGCTAATGCAGCAATAGGAAAATACCGTTGGACTATTTGCAGTTTAGTGTTTTTTGCTACAACTGTCAATTATCTGGATAGAAATGTAATAAGTTACCTTCGGCCTTTTTTAGCAGAAGCTTTTCATTGGACACCAGAGCAGGAAGTAATTGATTATTCAAATATCGAATTGGCTTTTAAAATAGCTTATGCCTTGGGAATGCTGGTTGCCGGTGGAATTATTGATAAGTTAGGAACAAAATTAGGTTATGCAATTGCAACCGGATTATGGAGTTTAGCGGCAATTGGACATGCGCTGGCAACAGGAACAGGAGGATTTTTAATTGCCCGTGTTTTTTTAGGAGTAACAGAGGCAGGGAACTTTCCGGCAGCGATAAAAGCAACAGCTGAATGGTTTCCGCAGAAAGAGAGAGCTTTAGCAACAGGGATTTTCAATTCAGGAAGTAACATTGGAGCTATAATCGTACCTTTAACTGTTCCTCATATTGCAGAAAAATACGGATGGCAGTGGGCTTTTATCATAACAGGAATAGTTGGTTTTATCTGGCTGATTTTATGGTTTTTGTTTTATGAAGTTCCGCAAAAACAGAAACGTCTTTCTCAGGCAGAATTGGAATATATTACTTCTGATAAAATTGAAGAAGTAGAACAAGAATCAAAAGAAAAAGTTTCGTGGATTAAATTGTTGTCGTTTCGCCAGACTTGGGCTTTTGCAATTGGTAAATTATTGACAGATCCAGTTTGGTGGTTTTATTTATTCTGGCTTCCAGATTTTTTGATGAAAGAATACAAGCTTACAGCAACAGAAATTATTTGGCCGTGTGCGCTGGTATACATGATAGGAAGTGTTGGAAGTATTGGCGGAGGCTGGCTTCCGTTAAAATTAATAAACAATAATTGGCCTGCTTACAAAGCTCGTAAAACAAGTATGCTCATTTATGCATTTGCCGTTCTTCCCGTTTTGTTTTCACAATATTTAGGAACAATAAATATGTGGTTTGCCATATTGGTTATTGGTCTGGCGGTTTCAGCACATCAGGCCTGGAGCGCCAATATCTTTACGACTGTTTCAGATATGTTTCCAAAAAAGGCAACGGCATCGGTTACAGGAATGGGAGGAATGTTTGGAGCGCTTGGCGGTATATTATTGACTTTAGTAGTACAGAAAAACATGTTTGTGTACTATACTAAATTGGGTAAAATCGAAACAGGATATTTCATTATGTTCTGTATCTGCGGAGCTTCGTATTTATTGGCTTGGCTGATTATGCATATTCTGGTTCCAAGAATGAAAAAGGTGGAATTGTAAAGAAAAAATGATCGGCAGTGAAATAAATTTTGGTTTGAATTATGGTTTTTCAATATAAAAAATTAATTTTGTGCAATCGATTACATTAAATAGAAATTATGACAAAATATAGTTCAAGATACGCGTCAAGCCCAGAAGCTGTAAAAAAATATGATACACAGCAATTAAGAGAAGAATTCTTAATTGATGACCTGATGCAGGAAGATGAAGTGGTATTGGTTTATTCGCATTACGACAGATATATTGCAGGTTCTGCAGTTCCGGTAAAAGGAGATTTGGTTCTAGAAACTATCGATCCGCTTAAAGCGCCTTATTTTTTAGAAAGAAGAGAACTTGGAATTATTAATGTAGGAGGAAGCGGTTCTGTTGTAGTGGAAGGAACAACTTATGAATTAGGTTTTAAAGATGCACTTTACATCGGAAGCGGTAATAAAGAAGTAATTTTTAAAAGTGATGATGCAGGCAGTCCTGCTAAATTCTATCTGAATTCAGCTCCAGCTCATACCAATTACCCAACTAAAAAAGTAAGTTTAGCGGAAGCGAATAAGCTGCAGTTAGGAACAATGGAAACAGCTAACCACCGTACTGTAAACCAAATGATTATTGGAAGTGTTGTTACAACCTGCCAATTGCAAATGGGAATGACAGAATTAAAACCGGGTAGTGTTTGGAATACAATGCCGGCTCACGTACACGATCGTAGAATGGAAGTATATTTTTATTTAGATATTCCACAAGATCAGGCTGTTTGTCACTTTATGGGACAGCCTCAGGAAACAAGACATATTTGGATGAACAACCATCAGGCAGTAATTTCTCCGCCTTGGTCTATTCACTCAGGTTCAGGAACCAGTAATTATACTTTTATCTGGGGAATGGCAGGCGAGAACTTAGATTACGGAGACATGGATGTTTGTAAAATCACAGATTTAAGATAAGAATATGACAAACTTATTTGATATAAAAGGAAAAGTTGCCCTTATTACAGGAAGTACGCACGGACTGGGAATGGCAATGGCAAAAGGACTTGGAGAAGCCGGAGCTACAATTGTTGTGAACGGAAATTCGTCTCAGCAAAAAATTGATGACGCCGTAGCAGAACTTCAAAAAGAAGGAATCAATGCTGTTGGTTATAAATTTAATGTAACAGAAGAGCAAGAAGTAAAAGCAGCTGTTGCTAAAATTGAAAGCGAAGTTGGACCAATCGATATCCTAATCAATAATGCCGGAATCATCAAAAGAATTCCATTGTTAGATATGGAAGTTTCAGATTTTAGAGAAGTGGTTGATATTGATCTTGTAAGTCCATTTATCGTTTCTAAGCATGTTGCAAAAGGAATGATCGAAAGAAGACAAGGAAAAATAATCAACATTTGCTCTATGATGAGTGAATTAGGACGTAGTACAGTTTCTGCTTACGCTGCTGCAAAAGGCGGTTTAAAAATGCTGACTAAAAACATGGCTACAGAATGGGCAAAATACAATGTTCAGATCAACGGAATCGGTCCAGGATATTTTGCTACGGAACAAACAAAACCAATTAGAGTTGACGGACATCCGTTTAACGATTTTATCATCAGCAGAACTCCTGCTGCAAAATGGGGAGATCCAAGTGATTTAGCCGGAGCAGCAATATTTTTATCATCAAAAGCGAGTGATTTTGTAAACGGTCACATTTTATATGTTGACGGTGGAATCCTTGCTACAATTGGAAAACCTTCAAACGAAGAATAATTCTCAAATTATATTTTAAAAGACATGAGCGCAAATACATTCATACATGACAATTTTTTATTAGAAAATAAATACGCTGAAGAGTTATATCATAATTATTCTAAAAATCAGCCAATTATTGATTATCACAATCATCTTAATCCGCAGTTTATTGCAGAAGATAAGATTTTTGATAATATAACAAATGTATGGATCAACGGCGATCATTACAAATGGCGTGCAATGCGTACGTTAGGAATTAATGAGCAGTTTGTAACAGGAAATGGTTCAGATAAAGATAAGTTCTTAAACTGGGCAAAAACAGTTCCGTATACGATGCGTAATCCATTGTACCACTGGACACATTTAGAATTAGCTCGTTATTTTGATATTTATGATCTGCTGAATGAAAAATCGGCTGAGAAAATTTATATCGAAACTTCAGAAAAAATAAATTCTCAAGCTTACAGCACACAGAATCTTCTTAAAAAAGTAAACGCTGAATTAGTTTGTACGACAGAAGATCCAATTGATTCTTTAGAATATCACCAAAAATTCGCAAACAATTCAGTTGGAATTAAAATGAGTACGGCTTTCAGACCTGATAAAGCCATCTTAATTGCTAATGATGGTTATAATGCATATCTGGACACATTAGGGGATGTGTCCGGAGTTGCAATTAATACTTATGCTGATTTACAAACTGCATTAAGAAAAAGAATTGAATTCTTTAATACAAACGGATGTAAATTAAGTGACCACGGTTTAAATCAAATTGATTTTGAAGAATTTACTGAAAATGAAGTAAATGCGATTTTCAAAAAGAAAAGAGAAAACAGAATTTTATCGCCAGAAGAAACTTTAAAATTCCAAAGTGCGATTTTGATTTTCTTATCAGAAACGTATCATGAATTTGGATGGGTACAGCAGTTTCACTTAGGTGCATTGCGTAACAATAATGCCCGTATGCACAGAATTTTAGGTCCTGATACAGGATGGGATTCTATTGGAGATTATCCTCAGGCACAAAAATTATCGGCTTTCTTAAATGCATTAGACAGCAAAGATAAATTGACCAAAACAATTATCTACAACCTAAACCCGGCTGATAACGAAGTTATGGCAACCATGATTGGAAATTTCAATGACGGAAGTGTTCGCGGAAAAGTACAATTTGGTTCAGGATGGTGGTTTTTAGATCAAAAAGACGGAATGACAAAGCAGTTAAACGCGCTTTCAAATATGGGATTAATCAGCTGTTTTGTTGGGATGCTTACAGATTCAAGAAGTTTCTTATCGTTCCCAAGACACGAATATTTCAGACGTATTTTATGTAATCTTTTAGGAGATGAAATCAAACGCGGTGAACTTCCAAATGATATGGAATGGATCGGAAAATTAGTTGCTGATATTTCATACAACAATGCTAAAGAGTATTTCAAATTTTAATTAAAAGTTAACCGCAAAGTTCACAATCCCGATAGCTATCGGGAGTGGCAAAAAAAATATAATATGAGTAGAGTAGTTGCATTTGGAGAAATCATGCTGCGTTTATCGACAGAAAGACATTTGCGTTTTTCGCAGTCTACAGCATTTGGTGCTACGTATGGCGGCGGCGAATTTAACGTATGCGTTTCTTTGGCAAATTACGGAGTTAATGCTGAATTTGTTACCAGACTGCCAGAAAATGAAATTGGTTTTTCTGCATTAAGAGAAATCAGAAAAATGAATGTCGAATCTAAAAACATTGTTTACGGAGGAGAGCGTTTAGGAATCTATTTCTTAGAAACTGGAGCAGGAACACGCGGAAGCAACGTGGTGTACGATCGTGCGCATAGTGCAATGTCAACAATTGAAAAAGGGCAGGTAGACTGGGAAAAAGTTTTAGAAGGAGCTGAATGGTTTCACTGGAGCGGTATTACACCAGCGATTTCAGAAAGTGCAGCAGAAGCTTGTTTAGAAGCAATTAAAATCGCTCATAAATTAGGAATTAAAATTTCCTGCGACTTAAATTACAGATCAAAACTTTGGCAATATGGTAAAATGCCAAGCGAGGTAATGCCGGAAATGTTAAAATACAGTAATGTTATTTTAGGAGATATTGATACTGCGTATTTTATGTTGGGAATTCCTAAAGTGAATCCGAATTATCAAGACGAGAAAACGCTTCCAAATTTATATACAAAATTGTTCGAATTTATTCCGAACCTTCAAATTGCTGCTACGACACTTCGTTATTCTGTAAGTGCTTCTCACCAAAGAATCGGCGGAATTTTATTTGACGGAAAAGCAATTCACAGTGCAGCAGTTAAAGAAGTTACTCCGGTTGTAGACCGTGTAGGAAGCGGTGATTCATTTATGGGCGGATTAATTTATGGTTTGCTAGAATATCAAAATAATAACCAAAGAGCATTAGATTTTGCAGTTGCAGCATGTTGTTTAAAACATACCATTGCAGGCGATTACAACTTGGTTACATTGAAAGAAGTTGAAAATATGATTGATGGTGATGGCTCTGCATTAGTATCAAGATAAAAAAATAAAAATGGCAAAATATTCAAGAATTGAAGTCGCTTCCCAAATGAAAGAAAACGGTATGGTTCCGTTGTTTTTTCATTCTGATATCGAATTGAGTAAAAAAGTTTTAAAAGCATGTTACGACGGTGGTTCTAGATTAATGGAATTTACCAGCAGAGGTGATTTTGCACACGAAGTTTTTGGCGCTTTAAACAAATATGCTTTGGCAGAACTTCCAGGAATGATCTTAGGAGTGGGCTCGATTACAGATGCAGCTTCTGCTTCATTGTACATGAGTTTAGGAGCAAATTTTATTGTAACACCAGTTTTTAGAGAAGATATTGCTATCGCTTGTAATCGTAGAAAAGTATTATGGTCACCTGGCTGTGGTACTTTAACAGAAATTGCGAGAGCAGAAGAATTAGGCTGTGAAATTGTAAAATTATTTCCAGCAGATATTTACGGACCAGAATTTATAAAAGCCATAAAAGGACCGTGTCCGTGGACAAACATCATGCCTACAGGAGGTGTTTACCCGACTAAAGAAAGTCTGAGTTCATGGTTAAATGCAGGTGCAACCTGCGTTGGTTTAGGTTCGCAGTTAATTTCAAAAGATATATTAGAAAATAAAGACTTCGACGGATTGACTGCAAAAGTCAGTCAAGTTCTTGACATTATAAAAGAGATTAGAAAATAGATTAAGGGGTAATCATGCCGAACTCCTTATTTTATAAGTTTTTTTTAGATTTTTAGAGATTGTAATTGAACATTACGCTTGAAAAATTTTACCCGCCATTCCTCACAGCAGGTTTTATTTTGCTAATCGGGTGTAATGTTTCATTTACAATTTAAAAGGCAGAAATAAAAAAATAAGGTTTGTAAATGGTTATTTATAACGCATTAAAGAAAATTTAAAATGAAAAAATTAAATAGAATAAATACAGGATTAGAAAAGTTACAGCCAATTAAGGTAGTTCAATTTGGAGAGGGTAACTTTTTAAGAGCCTTTGTTGATTATGCTTTTGACAAACTAAATAAAGAAGTTGATTTTAATGCTGGTATTGCAATAGTGCAGCCTTTGAAAGACGGTATGGTAAATATGATTAATGATCAGGACGGTCTTTATACCTTATTTATGAACGGAATTAAAAAAGGTGAAAAAATACAAGATATTGAGTTAATTACCAATATTGTAAAAACTATAAACCCTTATACTGAATTTGCAAATTATTTGGCTTTAGCCAAAGAAGAAGAACTTCAATTTATTGTTTCTAATACTACAGAAGCTGGAATTGAATTTATTGAAAGTGATACTCCAGACATGCAGCCGCCAGTGTCATTTCCTGCAAAATTGACGGTTTTATTATATGAAAGATTTAAACATTTTAATGGAGATGCTTCTAAAGGAGTTACAATAATTCCTTGTGAATTAATTGATTATAACTCTGAAACACTGAAAAAATATATTTTACAATATGTTGATTTATGGAAATTAGAAGATGCATTTAAAACTTGGGTATCAGATGCTTGTACCTATCACAGTACTTTGGTTGACAGAATTGTTCCTGGATATCCAAGAGCTGAAATTGAAGAATACAATAATAAATTAGATTATGAGGACAATTTAATTGTTGCGGCTGAACCTTTTTTCCTTTGGGCTATTGAGGGCGGAGATGATTTAAAAGCAAAATTGCCATTTCATAAAACAGACTTGAATGTAAAAATCGTTGATGATATACGTCCTTTTAAAATGATTAAAGTTCGTATTTTAAACGGTGCGCACACGGCAATGGTTCCTTTTTCACTTTTACATGGTAATAAATTAGTAATGGAAACTGTTAACGGAGACTTTACTGGAAAATTTGTAAACAGCGTTATTAGTGAAATTAGTGAAACTCTTGATATGGACAAAAATGAAATTACGGCCTATTCTGAGGAAGTAATGGACCGATTTAAAAATCCATTTATCAAACATGCACTTGCTGATATTGCATTAAATTCTGTATCGAAATTCAAAGTAAGAGTTTTGCCTAGTTTATTAGGATATTATAAGGCTAACAAAAAACTGCCTGTTAATTTGACTTTTTCATTAGCGAGTTTAATTCGTTTCTACAAAGGAACGTGGAATGGTGAAAGTTTACCGGTTAAAGATGGTGAAGATATTACAACTTTCTTTAACGGACTTTGGAAATCTGATGATTATGAGAAAATCGCTCGTTTAACATTACAAAATAAAAATTTCTGGGATGAAGATTTAACAGAAATCCCTGGATTAACAAAAGCAATTACAATTGCATTAGAAGAAATTGATGCAAATGGTATTGAAGCTGGCTTCGCTAAGTTTCAAGAAAGAATCAAATAAAAAAACACACAAAAAGAACAAAGAACAAAGGTTAATTATGGCAACGCAGAAAAAATTAATAAAAGTTAATCCTACTGATAACGTAGCGGTAGCTTTGGTAAATCTTACAGCAGGCGAAGTAATTGATTTTGAAGGAGAATCAATTACTGTTGAGTCTGATGTAAAAATGAAACATAAGATTGCAATGGTTCCTTTTAATGTAGGAGACAGAATCATTATGTACGGTGTTTTGGTGGGAAAAGCTAGTGCAAGAATCGAAAAAGGAGGATTGCTTTCTACTTTAAACGTAAAACACGAAAGTGATAAAGTTACTGGTAAAACAGAAACTATTGGCTGGAATGCACCAAATGTTGATAAATGGAAAGATAGAACGTGGCAGGGCTATCATAGAGAAGATGGACAGGTTGGAACAGAAAATGTATGGTTATTTTTTCCGTTAGTTTTTTGTGAAAACAGAAACATCGAAATCTTAAAAGATATCTTTGAGAAAGAGTTGATGAAACCTAAAGAAAACGATTATCAATTGTTGTTGCGTTCTTTAGTAAAATCAGAAACTGGCGGAGCAGGAAATCAAGAAGCGTCAAACGATGCTAACTTGTTCAATAATATCGAAGTTAAATTCATTACACATCAAGGTGGATGCGGTGGAATTCGTCAGGATTCTCACAGTTTAGCGAAGCTTTTGGCTGGTTACGTAAATAATCCAAACGTGGCTGGAGCAACAGTATTAAGTTTAGGATGCCAGAATCTTCAAATTTCAATTTTCAAGGAAGCTTTAGATGCTATTAATCCAAACAGTAAAAAGCCTGTTTTAATTTACGATCAGCAGTCTATTGGAACAATTGAAACCATGTTGAGCAGTGTTGTAAAAGATACTTTTGAAGCGATTAAAAAAGCAAATGAAATAAAAAGACAACCAGCTCCATTATCTAAACTAAGAATTGGTTTAGAATGCGGTGGATCTGACGGATTTTCTGGAATTTCTGCAAACCCAACGTTGGGAGTGTTGTCGGATCATTTAGTTGCTTTAGGAGGAACTACAATTCTTTCTGAATTTCCAGAATTATGCGGCGTAGAACAGGAATTAGTTAATCGTTGTGTAGATGATAAAGATGGAAAACGTTTCTTAGACTTAATGCAGTGGTACGAAAAAACAGTTGTAGATGCAGGTTCAGGATTTGACATGAATCCATCACCAGGAAACATCAAAGACGGTTTAATTACAGATGCAATGAAATCGGCTGGTGCGGCTAAAAAAGGAGGGACTTCACCAATTGTAGGGGTTTACGATTATGGAGAATATATTAATGAAGCAGGCTTTACATTGTTGTGTACTCCCGGAAACGATGTGGAATGTACAACTGCAATGGTAGGTTCTGGAGCAAACATGGTATTGTTTACAACAGGTTTAGGAACTCCGACAGGAAACCCAATTGCACCAGTTGTAAAGATTTCATCAAACACGCAGTTAGCAAATAAAATGTCTGATATTATCGATATTGATACTGGTGGAATTATCACTGGAGAAAAATCAATTGATGAAATGGCCGACGAAATGTTGGAATTTATTATTGATGTTGCCAGCGGAAATATTAAAACTAAAGCAGCAATATTAAATCAAAACGATTTTATTCCTTGGAAAAGAGGGGTTTCGCTTTAAGTTTTTAGGTACTAAGGTACTAAGGAGCAAAGTGACAAAGGTTTATATAGAAGACGCACAATATAGTGCGTCTTTTTTTTGTTAGGTTTATCTGTTGAGAAAGCTCCAGTGGAGCAAAATATTTATAGCATTACAATATTACAAGCAAAAGAAGCTCCAGAGGAGCGACATAAATCTAGGCTGTAGAAAAATATGTCGCTCCTCTGGAGCTTTATGCTGTGAATATTTATTCTTTGCTATAAATATTTTGCTTCTTCGAAGCCTGCATAAAAAAAGCCCATTCTAAAATGAGCTTATATAACTTATATAGGGGAAAAAAATTAAAAATTAGTTTTGGTAGAAGATTTACGAATATGTAATTCTGGTGCAAGAACCACCTTTTTTTCGATTTTAATAGTATCTGTTTTATCGACTTGTTCTAAGAAAACGCGGGCAGACATTCTTCCCATTTCCAATGGTGACTGATCTACAGATGTGATAGATAATTCCATGAATTTTGTAAAAGGCTCATTACTAAAACCAGCCACACAAAAATCGTTTGGAATATTGATATTGCGCTCTTTTAATTCTTGAATAGCTCCTAATGCAGCAAAATCACTCGAAGAAAATATAGCATCGGGAGGAGTTTCTAATTGCAAAAGTTTATCGACTGCTTCTTTTCCAGCATCGACAGCACTTTTGGTGTAAATAACATATTTTTCATTAAACTCTATTCCGTTATCAAGTAAAGCTTGTTTGTATCCTAAGAAACGGTTTTTAAAGATGTCCAGCGATTGATCTCCAGAAAAGTGAGCAATATTTCTACAGCCTTCATCAATCAAATGTTTAGTGGCTAAATAACCTCCTTTAAAGTCGTTAATAGTGACAGAGCTTACGCCATCGATGTGCTTGCTTCTATCAAAAAATATCAGTGGTACATTTTTTTCTAGTACATTTCTAAAAGCGCTGTCATTTTCATCAGAAACGCCAGTTACAGACATCATAATTCCGTCAACCTGCGCATCTACAAGCGTATGAAGATTTTCATTCTCTCTCTTAATACTTTCGTGTGTTTGACAGATAATAACCTGATAGCCATGAGGATAAAGTTCTTCTTCAATTCCCCTGATTACAGACGCAAAGAAATTGCTGTCAATACGCGGTACAATAACTCCGATATTATTACTTCGACCACTTTTTAAAGCCAGCGCCAATTTGTTCTGCTTATAGTTCATCGCCGCTGCGGTTTTAATCACCAGCTCACGTGTAGCCTCCTTAATTTTAGGATTGTTATTTAGTGCTCTAGAAACTGTTGCAGCAGTGATATTTAGTTTTTCAGCAATATCGTAAATAGTTACTTTTTCACTCATTAAAAAAAGTTTTATCGGATTATTTTAGACAAAAATACATTTTTTTTTATTACGCAATATAAAATGTTATCGATTACCATAATTAATAACTAAAACGTTTTATATTTTACAATGATAATAAATTATGTGTTTTTTTAAATTAAATGTAATTATATTTTATAATAAAATTAAATATATAATTTTTTTCTAAATTAATTTGGTGTCTTAGAACAATTTTTCTACTTTCGTGTAATCGATTACACAATTGCTTGCGTTTTCGACTTTAAACAAGAAAATACGACTAAATGATTCCTCCTAAAAACCTCACATTTAATTGGATTGTATTTTTAACTGCTTTTACTGTAGTGGCGGTATCATGCGCAAAGAGAACCTCTTCTGTTTCTTCTAATGCATTGAATCCGTGGAAAAAAATGGATTTGGTTTTAAAAAGTATTCCGCAAACACATTTTTTGGATAAAGTATACAACATAAATGATTTTGGTGCTGTTGCAGATGGAAAAACGCTTAATACGGAAGTTTTTCAAAAAGCAATAAAAGAATGTGCGGCAAACGGAGGCGGGCAGGTTTTGGTTCCAAATGGGAAATATCTAACTGGAGCTATACACTTAGAAAGTAATGTGAACCTGCATTTAGAAGATCACGCTGAGATTCTTTTTAGTTTAAATCCTAAAGATTATCCAATCGTTCATACCTCTTGGGAGGGAACAGAAGTAATGAATTACTCTCCTCTTATTTATGCAAAGAACAAAACCAATATTGCTGTAACTGGAAAAGGTACTTTAAACGGTCAGGCTGACAGCACCAATTGGTGGATTTGGTCTGGCGGAAAAAATTACGGCTGGAAAAAAGGGATTCCGTCTCAAAATGATCCGACAAACCGTGAAGTATTGGTCGATATGGCTGAAAAAGGAGTTCCTGTTGCCGAACGCATTTTTGGTGAAGGAAGATATCTTCGTCCAAATTTTATTGAGTTTTTTGAATGCAATACCGCATTAATCAAAGATGTTACAATCATAAATTCTCCTTTTTGGATTTTGCATCCAATTAAGACAAACAACATGATTATTGATGGCGTAACGGTTAACAGCCATGGGCCAAATAATGACGGCTGTGATCCTGAGTATTCTCAAAATATTGTAATTAAAAACTGCACTTTTAATACTGGCGACGATTGTATTGCAATAAAATCCGGCCGCGATGCCGATGGAAGAAGAGTGGCAATTCCGAGTAAAAATATAATTGTGCAAAACTGTAAAATGATCGACGGCCATGGCGGTGTTGTTATTGGGAGCGAAATTTCCGCAGGTGTAAATAATGTATTTGTTGAAAATTGTGTAATGGACAGTCCCAATCTGGATCGCGCCATTCGTATCAAAACCAACTCTAAAAGGGGTGGCATTATCGAAGATATTTTTGTTAGAAATCTTGAAGTCGGCACTGTTAAAGAATGTGTTTTAAAATTAAACATGTTTTATAATGTATACGGATCACAGACTGGGAATTTTATTCCAACCATTAGAAATGTAAGTTTAGAAAACGTAAATGTGAAAAACGGTGGCAAATACAGCGTTTGGGCAGAAGGATATGCAGCATCTCCAGTGGAAAATATTACCCTTAAAAACGTGAAAATTCAGAAAGTAGATTCTGTTTATTTATTAAAAAACGTAAAAAACATAAATTTTATAAATACCTACATCAATGAGAAAAAAGTAGAATCAATTAAACACTAAACACTATCAATTAACCAAACTTTAAACCAGACTATGAATTTTAAAAAACTATCAAAGAAAAAAGAAAAATACAGCTTTGTATTTTTATTTTTCCTGAATTTACTGCTGTGTAATACAACAAATGCACAGTCAGTACTAATTGAAGGAAAAATTACCGATGCCGCGGGACTATCACTTCCTGGAGTAAATATTCAGGAAAAAGGAACTAAAAACGGAACTTCAACAGATTTTGAAGGAAGTTTTAAAATGAATGTAACTAATCCAAAAGCCACTTTGGTTATTAGTTATTTAGGCTTTCAAACGCAAGAAGTCACTATTGCCGGAAAATCTAAAATTAACGTAAGTCTTGCAGAACAATCCAACTCTCTAAATGAAGTTGTTGTGGTTGGTTATGGCTCTGTTAAAAAAACTGATTTAACAGGATCTATTAGTACAATCAGTGCTGCAACTATTACGGAAAGAAATACTACAAGCCCATTAGAGGCAATTCAAGGAAGTACACCAGGGGTTCAGATTTCATCTGCTTCAGGACGTGCAGGAGACGGATACAAAGTGGTAATCAGAGGAAATAATTCATTAGTTGGATCATCACCATTATATATCGTAGATGGTGTTCCAGTTGATAATATTGACTTTTTGAATCCGCAGGATATTTCTAGAATGGATGTTTTAAAAGATGCCTCTTCGGCAGCAATTTATGGTTCGCGAGGAGCGAGTGGTGTTATTATCGTAACAACAAAAAGCGGTGCGAATGTAAAATCTGGAATCAACGTCACTTTTGATACTTCTTATGGTAATAAAACTGCCGTGAGAATGCCAAAAATGATGAACGGAGCAGAATGGTGGAAATTTCATCAGGTTGCCTATATGAGTGCAACACCTCAAACACAAACGCCTGCGCAATTAGCAGCTTTAGCAGGAAATCAAAGTCCATTATTAGTTTCCCGCGCTAACAACGGTTACAATTTTGACTGGACAGATGCTGTTCTTAAACCAGGTATGACTCAAAACAATTATTTAAATGTTACAGGACGTTCAGATTCTGGTTTGAGCTATAATTTAGGATTTGGTGTTCAAAGCGATGAAGGGCTTATCGAAAATGATTCGACTGATAAGTATTCTTTTAAATTGGGATTGAACCATAAAATCAATGATAAATTTACTACTGGGGCCAACATTACTGTTGCACGTCTTGATACACAATTAGGAAGTGATTTAGCAATGCAGGATGCTTTCAGATTAAGTCCGCTGATGTCGCCTTGGGCTGTAGATGCACAAGGAAATGAGAAAGTGGGAACACTGTTTTTCCTTCCAGGAAAATTAACTTATCCAGATGGTTCATGGGCAATAAACAAAACCAGTACTGTAAACCCATTAATGGAAATTGCCAATTCATCTCAAACAGAAAAAACATGGCAAACAGTTGGAAATGTTTTCTTCCAATACCAGCCTTTAAAATGGCTTTCGTTTAAAACAACATTTGCAGGAGGTATCGAAAACACTGTTACCAGTACAGCTTATAAAGCGCAGACCAATGCAGGTGTAACCTTAAACGGAAAAAATTCTGCATCAATTAAAAACTTCAACAACTTTAACTACACTTGGGATAACCAGATCGATTTAAAACACACATTTAAAGAAGTACATGATTTTAGTGTTTTATTATTACAGAGTTTGTATTCAAATGTTGATGAAACATCTTATTTATATTCTAACAATCAGCCTTTTGATGTTGGATCAAATAATATGGGATCTGGAGTTCAGACGAGTTATAACATAAGTTCTGGATATCAAAAGAACACTTTAAGTTCTTATGCAGTTCGTTTAAATTATACATTTAAAGACAAATATCTTTTAACAGCTTCTACAAGATGGGATGGTTCTTCTGTTTTATCTGAAGGTAATAAATGGCAGAGTTTCCCTTCTGTAGCTTTAGGATGGAAAATTAGCAAAGAATCTTTCTTAGCAAATAGCTCAGTTATTTCAGATTTAAAACTTCGCGCAAGTTTAGGTTATACAGGAAACGACAACGTTGCACCTTATACTTCTCAGGCTTTATTGAATCAGCAGACTTTTTATGCAAATGGAGCGAATGTAGTTTCGGGCTGGCAGTCTGAAAATTTAGCGAATCAAAACTTAACTTGGGAAAAAACACGAGAGTTAAACTTTGGTCTTGATTACGGATTCTTAAATAACAGAATCACAGGTTCTGTAGATGTTTATGACAGATTATCAGATAAATTAATTTATAAACAAGAACTGCCTCTTGAAACAGGTTATAAAAATACATTTTCTAACGTTGGATCTGTTAGTAATAAAGGGGTAGAAGTTCTTTTAACTACAAAAAATATCAAAAGCAAAAATGTAAATTGGGAAACTACTTTCACGTTTACTAAAAACGTAAATAAATTAGAGTCAATTTACAATCAGGATCAAGTAAGTGATATTGGAAACAAATTAATTTTAGGATCTGAATTAAATCCAAACTACAATTACGTTTATGACGGAGTTTGGCAGGAAAGCGAAGCTGCACAAGCTGCGTCATACGGAATGGCTCCAGGGCAGGCAAGACCAAAGGATTTGAACAATGACGGTAAATTCAATCAAGATGATAGAACTGTAATCGGAAATGCTAATCCAGACTGGCAGGGAAGTTTATATTCTAAATTGACCGTTGGTAATTTTGATTTCAATTTCTCAGTTTTAACGAGCCAAGGACAAACAGTTTTAAGTACTTTCCACCAAAACTTTGCTGATGTGAGCGACCGTGGACGTCAGAAATTAGCAATGGATTACTTTATTCCAACAAACGGGACAGGAATTGAGGCTAATGCAAATAATACAAACCCAAGACCAGGGCCTGTAGCTACTGGAGCTGGAGCTTATTGGACTTCTTTATTTGGGTACTACAGAGACGTTTCTTACGTAAAAATTAAAAATATATCTTTAGGATACACATTAGATTCTGAACTATTGAAAAGGCTTAAAATAAGTAATTTAAGAATTTACGTGAATGTTTTAGACCCATTTGTATTTACAGATTTTGATGGATATGATCCTGAATGGGCTGGTGCTGCCTTTGGAGTAAACCGTCCAGCATCAGTGACTACACAATTAGGATTAAGTGTTAAATTTTAATAAGGATATCAAATGAAAAAATTCATCATAATATTAGGAATCATTGCAGGAACCTTAAGTTCTTGCAGTAATTATATCGAAGAAGAAAGTTTGTCAAATGTTCCAGCTGATGGAACTTATAAAACAGCGGCAGGTTTTCAGTTATTAATAAACACAAACTATGCTTGGCTTAAAAGTATTTACGGAGGAAATCCATGGCTTTTTGAAGCAGGAACTGATATGTATGCGGAAGGAAGAACTCCAGAACCAGCAGGTTTGAGCCAGTATACGCTTTTAATTCCGTCCTCAGACAATGTTGCCGATTTGTACAGACCTTGTTATCAGTTAATTCAATCAGTGAATAAAGCAATTTATTATTCAACTGTGACCGAGCAAACTTCTAATTTAAATACACTTTTAGGTGAAGCTAGATTTTTAAGAGCTCAGGCTTATTTTCTATTAGTTCAGACTTATGGTGGTGTGCCAATTGTAAGCGAGAATATTACAAGCCCAGTTTTATCTTTTACAAGAAACAGTGCAGAAGAAGTATACGAACAAATTATTTCAGATTTAGATTTTGCTTTAGCTAATGTTGGAACTGCTGCTTACAGCACATCTGGAAAAGTCAACAAAAGAGCTGTAAACGATTTATTAGCAAAAGTATATTTAACAAGAGGATATGAAACTTTTGGTAAAGCGGATGATTTTTCAAAAGCTGCCGCTTATGCCGATGCTGCAATCGCAGGACAGACTTTAGCTATCGCTTTCGATCAGCTATTTAAACCAGGAAATGATTTAAATGCAGAAACGATTTTTTCTGTACAGTACGACAAAGCTTCAACTAGTACAGATCCGACGAAATTGGGTAACAACCAGTTTTACTATTTCAGTTCTTATTTAGGAGGGGCAGAAACTGGAGCGCCACTAAGAAGTTACAATTTATGTCCTACAGATTATGCACTAGGTTTATACGAAAAAGGTGATGCAAGATGGAATGCTACTTTTATGACAGAAATTTTAGAAGGGCCTGAAACAACAAACGGCGTTACAAAAACTATTTTATATTATCCGTATTACAGAAGTTCAAACCCAGCTTCATTAAAAGTGAGACATTTTTACGAGCCAAAATGGTTTACTCCAGCAGATAAAACAGCTTGGATGACAGCAAATGCTTCTAGGTTAGCTTCAACATTTGTGTACCATCCTTGGGGAGAATACTCTGCAGCACATACGTTAATTAAAAACTTAGACTGCTACACTATTCCAGTTAAGAAATTTGATGATCCCGACCCAACTACTCCTTCTAGCACAGGACCTGTAAGTACAAGAGATATCATTGTAGCAAGATTGGGAGAAACTTATCTTGTAGCTGCTGAAGCCTATTTAAAAGCTGGAAATCCGGGAACTGGATTAGATCGTTTAAACGAAGTGCGCAGAAGAGCAGGAGTAGCCAATGCAACTTTAGCTCAATTTAATATCGACTATATCCTAGACGAAAGAGGAAGAGAGTTATTAGGAGAATACAAACGCTGGTTCGATTTAAAACGTACTGGAACTTTGGTAGCGAGAGCTTCAGCTCATAATTATAAAATAAAAGAAGCAAATTTTGTTGGTGTTGACGGCAAACTTAAAATTTTAAGACCAATACCACAATCTGCTTTAGATTTAAACCAAAATAAAGATTTTCCTCAAAATCCTGGTTATTAGTAATTTTTTTAGTTTTTTGAGAATATTGTTTTTTTGAAGTAGTTAAGAAAGAGTTTGACTATTTGTCAAGCTCTTTCCTTAACTTAAATTAAGAATTGAAATGCAGAAAGTGAGATTAATTTTAATAGTATTTTTTTATGTAATTGCAGTTCAAAGCCAGCAGTACAAGATTGATACGTCTTATACAATTAAAAGTACTTTTACTAAATTGATTAAGAAATATCCATTTATCACAATTCCAGAAATTAAGCCCAATCCAGACGTTACAGAAATGTTTGATTTGGTTTATAATAAGGAACAAGATAGGACATTACATTTTGATGCATTTGTAAATACAAAAAAGAAAAAGAATCCAGTCGTAATAATGATTCATGGCGGAGGATGGAGATCTGGAAATAAAAACCAAATGCAGTTTTTAGGAAAAGAGATCGCATCAAAAGGGTATTCTTGTTTTACCATAGAATATAGATTGTCGCTGGAAGCCAAATATCCAACGGGTGTAGTTGATGTAAAAAATGCAATCAGATTTATAAAAGACAATGCAGGAAAATTTAATGTAGATCCTAATAAAATTGCGGTTTTAGGCTGTTCGTCAGGAGGTCAAATGGCAGCTTTAATAGGAACAACAAATGAAAATCCGATTTTTGAAGATAAAACTTTTAAAAGTAAACATTCATCAAAAGTTAATGCGATTGCCGATGTAGATGGAGTATTAGCATTCAAACATCCAGAATCATCAGAAGGAGATATGGCTGCCTTTTGGCTTGGCGGAAAATCAGATGAAACTCCAGAAAACTGGAAAAATGCCTCTGCATTAACTCATACCGATAAAAATACACCGCCGATATTATACATCTGCAGCAGTATTCCGAGATTTCATGCAGGACGTGATGATATGATTAAAATTTTGAATGAGAATAAAATCTATAATGAAGTGCAGACAATTCCAGATTCGCCGCATTCGTTTTGGTTTTACGAACCTTGGTTTGGACAAACAGTTTCGTACACCGTACGATTTTTAGATAAAATTTTTAAGTAATTTAGAATAAAAATGAAAACCAATACAAACTATGCATAAATCTCTTTCTAAAAAGATTACTATAAAAACCGTAATTATTTTACTGCTTATTTTCGGTGGGAAAACCATAGCTCAGAATCAAAACGATTCAGAAAAAGCTGTTGTTCCTTACGATTTAAAATGGTCCGAAAGAACTGCAATTACCATTTTAAACAAATATCCACAGGCGTGGCAGCTCGACGGAAACGAAAAACCAAAATGGGATTATAAAATGGGATTTGTATTGTCTGGTTTTGAGAAATTATATCAAAAAACAAACGACAAAAAGTATCTGAATTATATCAAAGAGTATTTTGATGGAATGATTGACAGCACTGGAAATATTAAAAAATACGATATCAAAGAATACAATATTGATTATTTAAATCCGGGAAAACTGCTTTTCAATTTATATGACATTACAAAAGATTCCCGCTATTTACAAATTATTGGGAAGCTGCGAAATCAGCTGGAAACACAGCCAAGAACAGCGAGCGGAGGATTTTGGCACAAGCAGATTTATCCAAACCAAATGTGGATTGATGGTTTGTATATGGCAGAACCTTTTTATACGCAGTTTACGGTTAAATATGAAAAGGGAAAAAGTTTAGACGACATCGCTAAACAATTTGAATTGGTTCATAATCATATTGTAGATAAAAAAACAGGTTTAGTTTATCATGCTTGGGATGAAAGTAAAGAAATTGCTTGGGCAGATAAACAAACAGGAACTTCGCCAACGATTTGGGGACGTGGAATAGGATGGTACATGGTTGCACTGGTTGAAACCTTAGATTATTTTCCGAAATCACATCCAAAGTATAAAGTTTTGGTAGAATATTTGAATCAGATTTCAAAGAATGTAAATCAGTACAAAAGTGAATCTGGATTATGGTATCAAGTAGCAGATAAACCAGAACTGTTTGGAAATTATGTTGAACCATCAGCTTCAGGAATGATTATTTATGCTTTTGCTAAGGGCGCTAATAAAGGCTATTTACCCAGCAGTTATAAATCGACAGCTAAAAAATCATTTGACAGTTTCGTAAAAGAATTTGTAAAAGTCGATAAAAAAGGAGAAATAAATATTCTGAATGTTTCTTCGAATGTAGGTTTAGGAGGAAAACCTTTTCGAGACGGAACCAACCAATATTACCTCACGGCAAAACCAAAAGAAAATGGCGCAATAGGCATAGGAGCATTTTTATTGGCCGCAATAGAATTAGAAAAATAAAAGAATTTAAATATATTTTGAAATGAAAAATACTAGAAAACAAAGTTATTTGATGTCGGTTTTAATGATCTGCGTTATGACATTTACAAGTTGTAAAGTAACTTCTCAAGAACCAGCAAAAAAAGATATTGTAATAGGAAAGAATGCGAAGTGGTCAGATAAAATGGCATTAACTTTAATGAAACGCCATCCAGAAGCATATATGCTGGACGATGCTAAAAAACCAAAATGGGATTATGTACATGCTTTAGTTTTACATTCTATCGAAGAATTATACAAAAAAAATCCAGATCCTAGATACAAAGCTTACGTAAGAGGTTACGTAGATGAGTTGGTTCAAGCTGATGGAACTATTAATACATACGAATTTGATAAATACAATATCGATTTGGTTTTGCCAGGGCGTTTGCTTTTTGATGTTTATGAGTCTTCAAAAGAAGATAAATACTTAAAAGCAATGCAGTTAATTCGTAAACAGCTTACAGAACAGCCAAGAACACAAAGCGGCGGATTCTGGCACAAACAAATTTATCCAAATCAAATGTGGTTAGATGGGTTGTATATGGGAGAGCCATTCTACGCAGAATATACAGCTAAATTTGAAAACGGAAAAAGCTTTGATGATATCGCCAAACAATTTGAATTAATTCAGCTTCACGCGACAGATCCAAAAACAGGATTGTTATACCACGGATGGGATGAAAGCAAGCAAATGCCTTGGGCAGATAAACAAACAGGAAATTCTCCAAATTTTTGGTCTAGATCATTAGGATGGTACGTAATGGCTTTGGTTGATGTTTTAGATTATATGCCAAAAGATCATCCAAAACAAAAAGAATTGGTGAAATATCTAAACAATGTTTCGGAAGCATTACTTAAATTTCAGGATAAATCTGGTTTGTGGTATCAAGTTACAGACAAAGTTGATGGAAAAGGAAATTATTTAGAGGCTTCTGGTTCGGCTATGTTTTCGTATGCTTTTGCGAAAGGAGCAAACAAAGGATATTTACCAGCTAAATTTAAAAAATCAGCCAATAAAGCTTTTGACGGATTAACTAAAGTTTTAATCAAAAAAGTAGATGAAGATGGCGGAATCACTTTAACAAACTGCTGCCAAGTTGCAGGTTTGGGAGGAACTCCATATCGTGATGGATCTTACGAATATTATGTAAACGAAAGAAAAAAAGACAACGATCCTAAAGCTACAGGACCTTTTATTTTAGCAGCTTTGGAGTTGAATCGATAATTGTTAATGGTTAATTGTTAATGGTTGATTGTTAATGGTTGATTGTTAATGGTTGATTGTTAATGGTTGATTGTTAATGGTTGATTGTTAATGGTTGATTGTTGATTTTTAATTATTAATTTTTAATTATTAATTGTTAATGATTGATGGTTGAATTTAATTGAATACTTGGAGTAGAAATTTTTGTTTTCTGGAGCGAATTCGAAAGGTCGCATGAAGCTCTGCTAAGAATAATAAATAGAATCCTGACAGGTTTTTAAAACCTGTTAGGTTTTCTTTGAAAGACAATACTTTTAAAAATGAAAAATATAAAAATCATCACTTTTCTTCTTATAGTTTTTTCTTTACAGAAGAATAGTGCGCAAGTCTGGGTGCCTGATAATGGAGATGGAACTTATACAAATCCAATCATTCATGCCGATTATTCAGATCCAGATGTTGTTCGCGCAGGCGATGATTATTATATGACAGCTTCATCGTTTAACTGTAATCCCGGATTACCAATTTTACATTCTAAAGATTTGGTGAACTGGAAAATTGTTGGATATGCACTTACCAAACAGCCGCCCTTTGAAACATACAATAAAGTACAGCACGGAAATGGGGTTTGGGCGCCCAGCATTACTTATCACAATAATGAATTTTATATTTATTATCCAGATCCAGATTTTGGAATTTATATGATTAAAGCCAAAAAAGCAGAGGGACCTTGGTCTGAACCGCTTTTAGTAAAAGCCGGTACAGGATTAATAGATCCGAGTCCGCTTTGGGATAATGATGGTAAAGCTTATTTAGTTCATGCTTTTGCGGGAAGCCGTGCGCAGATTAAGAGTTTACTGGTAGTCTGCACCATGAATTGGGAAGGTACAATTGTGAATAATGACGAAGTAATGGTAATTGATGGACATGCAGGTGAAGAAACAATAGAAGGACCAAAATTTTACAAACGAAATAATTACTATTACATTTTTGCACCAGCTGGCGGTGTTCCTACAGGCTGGCAGACTGTTTTAAGATCTAAAAATGTTTTTGGACCTTATGAAAAGAAAAAGGTTCTGGAACAAGGATCGACAACTATAAACGGTCCGCATCAAGGCGCTTGGGTAACAACTCCAACAGGCGAAGATTGGTTTTTTCATTTTCAGGATAAGGGTGCTTACGGACGAATTGTTCATTTACAGCCAATGAAATGGATAAACGACTGGCCAGTTATGGGAGAAGATTTTGATAAAAACGGAATTGGAGAACCAGTTACCACTTATAAAAAGCCAAATGTAGGAAAGAAATATCCAATCGAAATTCCAGCAACTTCAGATGAGTTTAACGAGCCAAAATTAGGATTGCAATGGCAGTGGCAGGCCAATAAACAAATCAATTGGGGATTTCCAACAAGTTTGGGATACTTTAATTTGTTTTGCAATACCACGACGACAAACATTTTTAATGCTCCAAATTTATTACTGCAAAAATTTCCGGCAGAAGAATTTACAGCAACTACTAAACTAACTTTTAATGCTAGGTTAAATGGCGAATCTACAGGATTAATCATTATGGGATTGGATTACAGTTATCTCTGTTTTAAAAACGATAACGGAAAATTATATCTGAATCAGAAAACTGGAACTTTTGCTGATTCAGTCTCACAAACCGAAACAAAACCCATATCAATAGAAAGCAATACCATTTACCTTAAAGTAAAAATTAAAAAGGGTGGAATCTGCAGTTTCTTCTATAGTTTAGATGATAAAAATTATCAAGTTATAGGAAATGAATTTACAGCAAGAGAAGGAAAATGGATTGGCGCTAAAGTTGGTCTTTTTGCTTTAGGCGAAGAGGTGAAAAATGATTCTGGAAATGTTGAAGTAGATTGGTTTAGAGTAACGAAATAACAAGAAATGATGCAGTTAAAAAAACAAATACTATTTTTTTTATGTCTTTGCAGTGTTGCTGTAAATTCTCAGAATACTTATAAAAACTGGTCTGAAATTATTCGTAAGAGTGATGCAGCTTGGTTTGCTTCGGCGGATGCCAAAAGAATAGCAGAAAACGTTCTACTGTACCAAAGAGATATTGGTGGCTGGCCAAAAAACATTCAGATGCAGCAGGAACTCACAGAGAAGCAAAAGAAAGATTTACTTGCATTAAAAAAAACAGCCGTAGAAACCACTACAGACAATGGAGCAACTTGCCAGGAAATGCTTTTTATGTCAAAAATGTATGCTCAGGTAAAAGACGAACGTTATAAGGAGTCTTTCTTAAAAGGATTAAATTATTTGCTAGAAGCCCAATATGAAAATGGAGGCTGGCCTCAATTTTATCCCTTAAAAAAAGGATATTATACGCATATTACCTACAATGATGATTCGATGGTTAATATTCTAAATGTAATAAAATCGGTGGCTGATGAAACCAATTATTACAGTATTAAACCTTCAAAAGAAGTTGTTGAAAAATGCAAAAAAGCATTTGATAAAGGAATCGACTGTATCTTAAAAACACAATACAAACAAAATGGAGTTTTAACAGCATGGTGCGCTCAGCATGACGAAATTACTTTAGCCCCAGCAAATGCAAGAGCTTTTGAATTGGCTTCTTTAAGCGGTTATGAATCGGCAAAAATTGTATTGCTTTTAATGTCTTTAGAAAAGCCGTCAGCAGAAGTTGTGACTGCTGTAAAAAGTGCTGTTGCTTGGTTTGAAAAAACTAAAATTACCAATTTAGAAGAAAAAAGAGTTGTAAACGATGCAGGGAAAGTAGTAGATAAAAAGATGATTCCTGCTGTAAATGCTGGGCCTATTTGGGCAAGATTTATGGATTTGGAAACCAATGAACCTTTCTTTTGTGATCGTGACGGAATAAAAAAGAAGTCGATTGATCATATTGGAGCAGAAAGACGAAACGGTTATTCATGGTATTCTGATGCGCCAAAAGAAGTTTTAAAAAGATTTCCAGATTGGGCAGTAAAAAACGGGACAAAAGTTTCGGCTTCAGAAAAGAAAAATGTCACCCTAATTACTGTTGCACAAGATGGTTCTGGAGATTTTACAAAAATTCAGGATGCAGTATATGCGTGTCCAGCGTTCCCTTATGAAAAAGTTACTATTTATGTAAAAAATGGAACTTACAACGAAAAAGTCCGTATACCAGAATGGAACACGAATGTAATTTTAAAAGGCGAAAGCAAAGAAAATACAATCATTACTTTTGATGATAACTTTTCTAAAATTAGTTTAGGTCGAAACAGCACCTTTTATACGTATACAGTTTTAGTTGAAGGAGACGATTTTTCGGCATCCAATTTAACGATTAAAAATACTTCAGGAGAACGTGGTCAGGCTATTGCATTGTCTGTTGTGGCAAATCGAGTTAAAATTTCAAATTGTAACCTTTTAGGAAATCAAGACACTTTGTATTTATCAGGAAAAGACGCAAAGCAGTATTTTAAAGATTGTTATATAGAAGGAACAACCGATTTTATTTTTGGAGGTGCCACAGCTTTATTTGAAAATTGTATTATACACAGTATTAAAAGTTCATACATAACTGCTGCTTCAACTCCAGAAGGAACTGATTTTGGTTTCGTTTTCAAAAATTGCAAACTAACGGCAAATCCTGAGGCGAAAGATGTTTACCTGGGAAGACCATGGCGTATTTATGCCAAAACGGTTTTTATTAATTGTGAAATGGGTAAACAAATTAAAGCAGAAGGATGGGAAAATTGGGCAAAACCAGAAGCAGAAAAAAAGGCCTTTTATGCAGAATACAATTGTAAAGGTGAAGGTTTTCAACCGTCGAAAAGAGTGAAATGGTCGCATCAACTTTCTAAAAAAGAAGCAGATCAGTATTCAATAGAAAATATTCTAAAAGACAAGATCTTGAATTGGTATTTGAGGTAGAGTTTTAGTCCCAGTTTTCAGTCTCGGTCTCAGTTTGAAAACTGTGACTAAAAACGGCGTCTGCGACTGAAAACTGAAAACTGAAAAACAGCTATTAAAAACTATAAAAAAATGAATTCTAAATACTTATTTCTCCTATTTTTTACCTGGGTTTCTTTTTCCCAAAACAGTGATTTCCCTTCAGAAAGAGTAGATTCTATAGTGAAAAGAATTCAGCTGCCCGTTATTCCTTCTTATCAGATAAATGTATTGAAACTTGGTGCAAAAGGCGATTCAATTACGGATAACAAAAAAGTTTTTGATAAAGCCATGGCTTTGTGTAAAAAAAATAACGGTGGGACAATTATTGTTCCTAAAGGAATTTATAAGATCAACGGCCCAATTCATTTTGTCAGCAATGTAAATTTAAAAATTGAGAAAGGCGCAAAAATTAAATTCAGTGATAATCCAAAGGACTATCTGCCAATGGTTTTAACAAGCTGGGAAGGAACAATGCTCTACAATTACAGTCCTTTACTATATGCGAATGGTTGTATCAATATTTCGCTTACAGGAGAAGGGACAATTGATGGTGAAGGCGGTAAAATATGGAAAACGTTTAAAGCAAAAGAAGGCGAAGGCAAAAACCGCAGCCGTGAAATGAATCATAATAGTACTCCAATTTCAGAAAGAAAATTTGGTGAAGGTTATTTTTTAAGACCGCAAATGATTCAGTTTTTGAATTGCAAGAATATTTTAGTCGAGAATATTAGCATTGAAAACTCACCATTTTGGTGTCTGCATCTTTTAAAATCAGAAAGCATTACGATTAGAGGAATCAGTTATAAATCATTGAATCATAATAATGACGGAATCGATCCAGAATATGCAAAAGATGTTTTAATTGAAAATGTGAACTTTGATAATGGTGATGATAATGTTGCCATAAAAGCGGGACGAGATCATGAAGGAAGGGCCAATGCAGCAACACCAAGTGAAAATATTGTAATTAGAAATTGTAATTTCAAAGGACTGCATGGTGTAGTTGTTGGCAGCGAAATGTCGGCTGGTGTTCGCAATGTTTTTGTTGAAAATTGTAAAACAGCAGGTTATCTTAAAAGAGGAATTTATCTGAAAACCAATGCAGACAGGGGAGGTTATATTAAAGATGTTTTTGTGAGAAATATAAAACTCGATGAAGTAGAAGACTGTCTTTACATTACAGCCAATTATCACGGAGAAGGTAAAGGCTTTCAATCAGATATATCCAATGTACATTTTTCTGATATTACCTGTAACAAAGCTGCAGAGTCGGGAATTGTAATTCAGGGTTTTCCAGATAAAAAAATTAGGAACATATCTTTAAAAAATATTGAAATCAAATCGGCAAAAAATGCGTTGTCAAACGAGAATGCAGAAAATGTTCTAATGACAGATGTTTTTATTGGGCAAAGAGCTGGTGTGCCTTCGGCGGTTTCAAAAAATTAGTTTTTTTTGGAAGGTTCAAAGGTTCAAAGGTTCAAAGGTTCAGAGTGACAAAGGTTTTCTGTAGAGACGCACAGCAGTGCACGTACGTGAAGAGTATCCGAAAAAATCTGGTCTGTCGGTAAAAGTGAAAGTACTTTTAAGATTAAGAAGGTCTTCGACTACACTCAGACTGACAACTCCAAAACAATTAACATTAACAAAAATAAAATGAAAAAATATATACTATTAACGTTTTTAATAACCACATTTTGTTTTGCTCAAAAAACAGCAGTTTATTGTATTGGAGATTCTACAATGGCTAATAAAAAAGATCCTGAACGTAATCCAGAACATGGATGGGCGCAGGTATTACAGCAATTTTTCAATGATAATATAGTTGTTATAAATAAGGCTGTAAACGGCAGAAGTACTAAAAGTTTTATCAATGAAAAACGCTGGGATTCTATTTATAAAAAATTGAAAAAGGGAGATTACGTTTTAATAGAATTTGGACATAATGACGAAAAAATAGAAGATTCTCTCCGTTACACAAATCCTCATACAAGTTACCGTTATAATCTAATTCGATTTGTGCAGGAAAGCAGAGAAAAGGGAGCTATACCAATTTTATTAACTTCAATTGCCAGACGTAATTTTAATGATAAAGGTGTATTGGTTCCAACTCATGGAGACTATCCATTAGAAACAAGATTAGTGGCGCAGGAATATAAAGTACCATTTATTGATTTGGAGTATTATACAGAATTGCTAGAACAGTCTTATGGGCCTGAAAGATCGAAAGAACTTCATTTACATTATAAAGCAGGTGAGAACCCTTATTACGATAAGGATAAGGCAGATGATACACATCTTTCTTTAAAAGGTGCTACTGTAATAGCGCAGATTGTGATAGATAAAATTAAACTCTTACAAGATTCTTCAATAGATAAACTTCAAAAGAGAATTAAATAGTTCATATAGTAAGAACTTAAAAATTGGTGAGAGAGAACATTTAGTTCTCTCTTTTTTTGTAGATTATTTTTCTTGAATTTCTTTAAATTCTTTAGTTCAAATTTAAAATAAGAGTACAGATTCACTTTTTAATGGACATTTTTTTATCTTTTTTAGTGTTAAAATTTTATTAATGTGCTGAAATTAAGTACTTTTGTGTTTTAAAAGTAAAAAACTATACAATTTTGGTTATTTACAGTTGATAGTTGAATTATTAAATCTTTAGTAGGATAATTCATTCGAGTATCGTATAGCCATTACTACAAGCCACACTTTAGAGCTATATTTTTTTTTATTACGCCAGTATCTTTTTTTAATAGAAATAATTTTTAAAATTATTGTTTAACTAATTGTAATTAAGTCTTTTAATTATTGTTGAGTTGCTGTTCTGTTCATTTATATTATCTAAGAGAATCTTTGCTCTAAAATATAAATACCCTATTCTATAACTTTTTAAACTTTTAAGGGTAATAAGAAAATTGAACAAGCAAGACTTTTGCGCCCGCTTTCGTAAGAAGGTGTAAATCAATAAAATATAAGATTTAACTATAAACCAGTTGTTTTAATAACAGCATATCTTTTTTTCTTACCAAAAAAGATATCGTGTTCAAAGTAAGTCTGTTTAATTAATAAGAACAATTATGAAGTCAAAAATTACTTTACTAGTACTGTTAATGATTTTACCCGTAATGAGTTTCATGGGAAATGAAGCTTTTGCTCAAACCGTTTCAGGTATCGCAAGCAATACAGGATGTTTTAACAGTGGAATTGTAACTGCAAGCAGTACAGGTTTGGGAGCTACACCGCAATACCAATTATTAAAAGCAGGGGTTGTAGTTGCTCCAGTTTCTGGAGATCCTACGCAATTTACAAACAATAATGTTTTTACAGGATTAAGTTCGGGAGTTTACGTTGTAAGTGCTCGGGCAACCGCCGGTGGAACTGTATTCTCCAGCGCTAACATTACAGTTACCGATGGCTATACTGCTATGAATGTTGCCACGCCAACAAAGGTGGCAGATTGCGTGGGAGGAACAACTTCGCTGACTTCGGCGGTAACAGCTGGAAAAGCACCTTATACCTACACTATTGCTAACCAAACTGCTCCAGCTGTAATTTTACAAAATAGTGGACCAATTAGTGCAACTACTTTTACTTTTAATCCGTTAGGGGTAGGTAACTATTTAGTAAGCGTAACCGATGATTGCGGCCAGACCATTACCGGGGCAACATCTATTTCTAATCCGACTGTAACGGTAAATGATTTTAAATTAGGAAGTTTAGCTTACCCTAGTTTTAATACTACAAATAACTGTTCTACACCTCTAAATGTTATTAACGAATTATTATTTCAATATACAGCTAATAGCACTACTATTTCGCCAAGCGATGCGGCAAGATTTAGCTGGAAGATACTATATCAAGGACAATTGTACGGTCAGGATACTAATGCAGATGGATATAGTGATGTTGGCGGGGCTGGTTATTCTCCTTTACTTAATACTGTTAGACTGCCATTAATTGCGACAAAAGCTGGTGTATTGGCTGAAATTGCAAGTGGATCTATGAAAGTAGTATTAAGTGATAACTGTGGTAATAGCAAAGAATTTAATGTAACCCAATACAATAGTGGAGGTACCATGGGACCAACGAATTGTGCGGGTGCAGGATTGATTAGAGCAGTGCCTAATAGGTTAAGCTGTTTTCCTTTGAATGTTACATTTACAAATATCGCGAATCCTGCAGATGTTGTAACAACAACAATTAATAGTACTGCACAACTTATTACAGGCTTTACAGCTGGTGCAACCTATCATGTAACGTATGTAGATGCACAGGGCAGTACAACAAGAAGTTTCGATACACTTCCTGTATCTCAAAATATATCTATTCCCGCGGCTTCTACATTTACAATTAATCAGGTTTTAACAGGGGTTCAGCAAAATTTAAACGCGTTAGGTTACGGAAGATTAATTCTAACGGTATCTCCTGTTCAGGCGGGAGACATAATAAATTATACGGTTACATCTTCAGATAATCCTTTAGTTCCTGTCGGATATACAAGCAGCACACCTTTAAATCCAACATCAGGAAGTGCTACATTACCAAGAGTAAATGCCTCAGATCCTTTAGACTATTGGCCATCTGGTCATTATACTTTAGACATGACTATTCCTTGTGGTACAAGAACCATTAATGCAACAGTTTCAGGTTATAATGCTACTTTAAATGGAAATACAATTACTCCAGTTTGTGGAGGATTTAATTACGTAATGAATGGAAATTTTGATAGTGTAAGCGCTTATCAGGTTATTATTGTTTCTGGTCCGTCAAGTGTGGGCCAAGTTAGAGATTTAGCAAGTAATACTGCGTCACTTCCTTTTAACGGATTAAGTTATGGTACTTATGTTTTTGGTTTACGAATAAAAGGAGGAACCGTTAATGTTCTTACTCAAACTTTGACTTATGATTCTAATAATGTTATTACTGTAGATAAAACCAATACCGGCGGATATGTTTGCAGCAGTGGTGCAACTAATGGAACTTTAACTATTGCAGCAACATCAAACTCACCTGCACCAGGAAATGTTTTAGAATACGCCCTTAGTACAGATGGGGGAACTAACTTTGGTGCATATCAAAGCGCTAATACCTTTAGCGGATTAACTGACGATACTTATTTTTTTAGAATTAAAGATGGCTGTGGGAATGTTATAACACAATCTGCACAAATAGGTGTGGCGGCTGCTCCAACAGCAACTGCTGATGGCCAGTCCACTCCAGCGACATTTTGTAATTTAAGTACAGGAACATTGCAGTTAGATGTAGACACAGTAGGGGCAATTTCCTATTTATGGACAGGTCCCGGAATTACTCCTGCAAATGAAACACTTAAAAGTCCTTTGGTAAATTACTCAGCATTATCAGTTGGAAATAATAATTTTACTTGCTCTGTAACTTTTGGGCCACCATGCAGCAGTACTACGGTTTCAAATTTAACAGTAGCCATTACTGCGCTTCCGAATGTTGTTATTACGAATCCAGCAGCTGTCTGTTTTCCTAATACAGTAAATATTACGGCACCTGCAATAACTGCAGGTAGTGAAGCAGGTTTAACATACACTTATTTTACAGATGCAGAAGGTACTGATCCTATAGTTGATCCTACAATTATTGATGTTAGCGGTACTTATTATATAAAAGGTACTAACGCTACTTGTAGTAATATAAAGCCTGTAACAGTTACTATTAATCCATTGCCTGTTGCAGGTATATCGTATCCTAGTACACCATATTGTCAAACTGGTACAGCAACTGTAACCCAAACAGGTATAACAGGAGGAACTTACAGTGGAGATACAGGGTTAATTATTGATACTGCGACAGGTACAATAGATTTAGCTGCTTCGACTTTAGGAAGTCATACAGTTACTTATAGTTTTACAGATGGCAGCTGTTCTAGTACAGACATTGCACAAATAGAAATAAATGAATTACCAACTGCAACAATTGCTTATTCAAGTACTCCATATTGCAATAGAGGTACAGCCGTTGTAACTCAAACAGGTGAAGCAGGCGGCACTTATAGTGGAGATACTGGTTTAATTATTGATCCAGCTACTGGAACGATAGATTTAGCACTTTCTACAGTTGGAACTCATACGGTTACTTACAATTTTAGTAATCCAACCTGTTCAGGAACAACAACTGCAAGTATCACAATAAATGCAACAGTAGTTCCATCAGCTTTAGCAGATGTTACAGGACAATGTGAGGCAACACCAATTGCCCCAACAATTACAGATCCTTGTGCAGGAACAATTACTGCAGTAACAACAACTTTATTTCCGATTACAACTCAAGGAACAACTGTGGTTACCTGGACTTTTGATTATGGAAATGGTTATACTCAAACAGCCACTCAAAATGTAATAATAGATGATACTTTAGGACCAGTTATGCCAATTTTAGCAGATGTTATAGGTCAGTGTGAAGCAACACCAACAGTACCTATAGCTACAGATGCATGTACAGGTGCAATTACAGGAGTAACAACAACTTCATTTCCGATAACAGCAAAAGGTACAACTATTGTTTTGTGGACATTTGATGATGGAAATGGGAATATATCATTTGCAAATCAAAATGTTATTATAACAGATACTACAGCACCAGTCGTGCCAGTATTAGCAGATGTAACAGCAGAATGTTCGGCAACACCCGTGACACCAACTACTACAGATAATTGTGATAGTGGAGTAATAACTGGTACAACTTCTACCATTTTTCCAATAACAACACAGGGAACAACTGTAGTTACTTGGAACTTTACAGATAGTTCAGGAAATACTTCAACAGCAACACAAAATGTTATTATTGATGATACGATTGCGCCTGTTGTACCAGTTTTAGCAGACGTAACAGGACAATGTAGTGCAACACCTGCAGTACCAACAGCAGTAGATGCCTGCGCAGGAACTATAACAGGAACAACCACTTGATAATAAAGGTGTTTTTCTAAAAATGTTTAAAAGAAAATTTAAAGATGAGTTTGAGTTTTCAGAAAAATCTTTTTTTGGAAATAATGAAGAGGAAGAAGCAAAGCAGTATGATCGAATTGTTTACGTTGTACATACGCGAGAAGAATTACTAGGATTTCTTCAAGAAAATAAAACAACAAATGTATTAGTTTGTTTATTTAATAAACAGTTTTATCCAAGTTTGGCATTTTTAGTAAATAACGTGGTTTTGTTTGATGAATCCAAAACGAGTCGGGAAATTTTCAAAGAACTGCAAACTTTTTTTAAAAGCAAACTGGATTTTAAAAACGAAAGAATTTCCTTCTCGGGATCAAAATTATTACAGACAAAGGCAGATGATTATTTTAAAGCCATGTATTTTTTAATGTAATTAGTTTATTTTTTTTATATTTTTTTAGTGCACACATTTTGATTATGACTTGATTTAAAGTTGTGCATTTTATGCAGGATAAATATTGTTCTTTATCCTGCATTTTTTTTTTGCTATTCTGAAATTCTTTCTAACAAAGTTTTTTATTTGAAGTGTTATAATGACAATTAAAACCCTTAAATTGTTCTAAAAAATAAAAATCAGATAGAATGAAAAAAACAATGTCAATTTATCTTCCCATTACTTAATTATCTAAAAAAGCGATTTTGATATAAAGGGAGCGTCTCGGAAAGATTAATTAGAAAAATATTTATTCTATTTTGATAAAGAAATTAGCTATTATGCGATTGTAGCTTGGGAGTTAAGTGCGAATAAAGATTTAAATATTAGGTCAGCGAAACAGCTTTCGCCCAAAATAAAAGTTGAAACAATAATTAACCGGTAAAAAATGTTTTTGAAATGAGAAATAATCTTTTAATGCTATTTATTATAGGAGTATTTAATTTCTCTTTTTCACAGCAGCAAACAGAAAATTTTCCTGATGGAACTCCAATAGCTAACTGGTTTAAAGAACATCAAAAATTAAAGCTTGAAAATTTAGGAAAGCAATATGTAATTACAAATTTTGGAGTTAAAAACGATAGTACTTTACTTCAAACCAAAACTATACAAGCTGTTATCGATAAAGCATCGGAGAACGGAGGCGGCGTGATTGTGATTCCGCAAGGTGTGTTTTTAAGCGGTGCTTTATTTTTTAAACCAAAAACAGTTTTGCATTTGGCAAAAGACGCAGTTTTAAAAGGTTCTGATACTATCGCAGATTATCCAATAATGCCCTCGCGTATGGAAGGACAGAACTTAGATTATTTTCCTGCTTTGATTAATGCCTATGGAGTGGATTATTTTTCTATTTCTGGCGAAGGCACAATAAACGGAAACGGAAAAAAGTTTTGGGAAGCTTTTTGGAAAAGACGCAGTGAAAATCCAGATTGTACTAATCTTGAGGTTTCAAGGCCAAGATTGGTTTTTGTTTGGAACTCTAATAATGTACAGTTTCAAGAGGTAAAAATGGTCAATTCTGGTTTTTGGACGAATCATTTTTATAAATGTAAGAATGTAAAACTGCTCGGACTTCATGTTTTTTCACCGCACATTGGCATCAAAGCGCCAAGTACAGATGCCGTCGATCTCGATGTTTGCGAAAATGTTTTGATAAAAGACTGCTACATGTCTGTTAATGATGATGCAGTTGCTTTAAAAGGCGGTAAAGGACCTTATCCGGATCAAGATAAAAATAACGGACCAAACAAAAATATTATAATTGAAGACTGTACTTTTGGGTTTTGTCATTCGGCTTTGACAAATGGGAGTGAAGCGATTCATAACCGTAATGTTATATTTCGGAACAGTAAAATCGATGGAGCTTCAAGATTGCTTTGGCTAAAAATGCGCCCAGACACTCCACAGCGGTATGAATACATTTTGGTTGAAAATATAAAAGGTGAAGCCGAAACTGGTTTGGCAATTTTTGCTTGGCGACAATTTTATGATTTAAAAAGTCGTGCAGATATTCCTTTGTCTTATGGCGATCATATTACTTTGAGAAACATTGATCTTAAGTGCAGTAATTTTTACGGAGTAGAAAAAGATCCCAATGTTCGCTTGACTAATTTTAAATTTGAAAATTTAAATATAGAAACTGTAAAAACTAAGTTTGATAAAAGCATTATCGACGGTGTTATTTTAAAAAATGTATACATCAATAAGATGTTGACCGAGTAAAATTTCCTTTTTTTGAGTAATTTTTCCACTTTTAAAGCATACAACACAGCGTTCTCTGCTATATTTTCATACATTTTTTTAGTAGAACAAAAGCTATGTACAAAGCTTCAAAAGGATTATGATTATTTTGTTTTGTAAATAAGTATTTGATTGTTAGTTGTTTGTGTTTGCTGTGTTTTTGCAAAATCGTGAGGTCAATTTATTGTAAAGAAAATGAATGAAAAACTGCATTAAATTTAACAGCAATTTTGTTGTAACTATCACACAAACTTTTATTTTTGTGGCTTAATTTAACAATATATAAGCATGAAAGATTTATTAGTAAAAATCAACGCCGAAATTGACACATTTAAAGCAGAAGCTGAATCTTTAACTGAAAAAGGAATTAAAGCAGCAGGTCCAAGAGCACGTAAAGCGACTTTAGAAATTGAAAAACTTTTAAAAGAGTTCAGAAAAGTTTCTATCGAAGAATCAAAAAAATAATACAATTAAACCCCATCATCAGATGGGGTTTTTTTATGGTTTTTGTTTCGTTGAAAATTAAGAATTAAGATACTTAGATACTTTTTAATTTCAGAAAAAAACTCTGAGCCTTTGTTCCACTGTCACTTTGCACCTCAAAAAAAACTATATCCACTTCAGTTTTGCAGCAAGCGTACATGCCTCAGCAGTATTGTTGACTTTCATTTTTTCCAGAATGTTTTGCCTATGGCGGCTTACAGTATTAATACTTATAAATAAAAGAGAAGCAATTTCTTTACTTTGTTTTCCTTTTTGGAGCATTTTTAGAATTTCTTTTTCCCTAGCCGAAAGAAAAGAGGTATTGCTAGTTATATTTTCCTCCACAATATTTCCGTTTGCAGTATTCATAATGGCTCCTTCATATTGAAGAGCTAGAGAAAAATCAAAATTATAAAGACAAAGAGCCAATTCTACATCTTCATATTGATTTGAAAAATAAAACATTTTGTGCACGAGAGACTTTCCAGACGTTTCATCATTCATTCTCAGTTTGCTAGTGATACAAAAGTCCTTTCTTTCCTCAATAGAAACCGTTTTTATAAACTGAAAAAAATGGAGTTCCAAAAGATATTTTTGCAATACATCGTCAGAATTCAATTTGCCAAAAAGTTCATCTTCCCATATACTTTCTATTTCCTGGACTTGATCTTTCTTAAAAATTCCTAGTTCATCGGTAATTTTACCAGAATAGATATAACTTTTGTTATTATATAAATCGCTTAGCACCGCAATGCCGTTTTCTAAATTAGCAAAATTCTGCGCAATTTTTTGAAATGCTTTTAAATCTTGTGTAGGATGTAAGCTATGCGAGTTTTTTTGCTCCAAAAGCTGTTTGCTCAAATCATCTTTTATGCTTCTCATAAAAATGGTTATTTATCAGTATTGTCTTATGCTTTAACGGCTAATATATTTGTGTGATTATAGGACTGAAATATAGTAAAAAATGGTTTTTAAATTAATTATAAAATTCTTAGTCATTTTATTTGATTTATTGTCAAGTTGTTTTGCTTGAGTGTATTACTCAAAAAAAATGATAAAAGCAGCATTAATTAGTAACACTGAATACATCTTAATCATGAAAAATCTTTTTCTTGTTATTTTTTTTATAAATATAATTTCTGTTCAAGGACAAAATCCGGTCATTAAAAGACTTGATGGAAGCACAATTTCTGCTGATAGTTTGACCGTTGCAATTGAAAACCTTATGGGTAAAGCCGATGTAAAAGGATTAGCTATTTCTGTTTTTAATGCTAAAAAACCTGTTTATATGAAAACTTTTGGTTTTAGTAATATCGAAACAAAAAAGAAATTAGAATTGCAGACAAATCTTTATGGAGCCTCTTTTAGTAAAGCTGTATTTGCTGTTTTGGTTATGAAATTGGTTGAAGAAGGCGTAATAACCTTAGACAAACCACTTCAAGATTATCTTCCAAAACCCATTTATGAATATGATTTTAAAGTATGGCATGAAGATTTTAAAGAATTAAAATCGTATCCTGAATACAAAAAGATAACGGCAAGAATGTGCCTAGATCATACATCGGGTTTGCCTAACTGGCGCTGGTTTGAAACAGATGAAAAGCTTAAAGTTAAGTTTGAACCTGGAAGCCGATACAGTTATTCGGGTGAAGGGCTTACATATCTTCAGGTAGTATTAGAGAAAATTACAGGAAAACCTTTGGAAGAACTGGCTCAGGATAAAATATTTAAACCGCTTGGGATGAATTATTCAAGCTACCGCTGGCAGGATAAATTTGAGAAAGATTTTGCCTACGGATATGATAACGATGGAAAGGTTCAGGAAAAAGATAAAGACAACGCGCCAAGAGGAGCGGGAACACTTGAAACTACGATAGAAGATTACAGTAAATTTATAACCGCTATTTTGAACAAAAAAATACTAAAAGACAAGTCGTACAAAGAAATGTTTAGTCCGCAGATTCGTATTCGCTCCAAAAATCAGTTTGGGCCAGGAGCATTAGAAGACGGGAATTGGAATGACAAAACGGAGCTTTCGTATGGACTGGGCTGGGGAATAGTAAAATCACCTTACGGATATGGAGCCTTTAAAGAAGGACAGGGTTCAGGTTTTCAGAATTATAGTATTGTTTTTCAGGATAAAGGAATTGCAATGCTGATAATGTCTAATAGCTATTCGACAGGGAAAATAATAAAATATTTGCTAGAAATAGGAATCAAAGATACTTACACACCCTGGGAGTGGGATCAATATATTCCGTATGATAAAAAGTAAGTTTCTGAGATACTAAGTTTCTAAGAAAAAAACTCAGAATCTCAGCATCTCAGAACCTTAGCATCTTAAATAGAATTTCTATCAATAAAATTAAAAGGAACTTTTACCTGACCTTTTTCTTTATTCAAAATCATTCGTGCGGCTGTTTCACCCATGATATTAAAGTCAGTTGACATTACTGTAATTCCTAATAGTTCTTTAAGAGGTGTATCATTATAAGAAATAACTCCAATTTCTTTTCCTAAAACATATTCTTCATCACGAATTTGTTTCATTAAATTAACTAAATCAGATTCTTCGATGGTGATAAATAAATCTCCTTTTTTAAGAATCATATCATCGTAAACTTCACTTAAAATTTCAAAATTGATATCATGTTCGACACAGAACTTTCTAAATCCATGTAAAATTCTTCTTGGATATGGATAAACAGCTTTGTCGGGATAAACTAAAATTAAGCGTTTGTATTTGGCTATTTTAGAAAGGCCTTCTTTTAAGGCATTGTAAATATCATTTTCAAAATCCTGATAAATCTTAATGACATCGTCGCTGGTTCCTAATTTAATATTATCCAGAACAACCAGCTTTTCTGTCGGAATATTTTTTATGGCATTCACCACTTCATCTGTAAAACTCAAATGCTTAAGTTCGTCAGTTTTAAAATGGGTTGTAATTACATAATAGTCGTAAGCGCCTTCAAACTTATCTAAAATGTTCAAAAATAAAGTTTCGTCACAATGATAAATTTGCAGGTCAACGTGTGCATTTGCTCCAAGAGTATTAATGAAAGAACTATAAGTCTTCATTTTATAAGAACTCAGTTTATTGGTCAGGAACAAAATATTGACTTTCGATTCTAGTTTTGTTCTTGTAATGTAGTATCCTTTTCCTCTAATCGAAGAAATAATTTTACGTTCCTTCAAAATATTATAAGCCTTTTCGACAGTGTCTCGAGACATATAAAATTCTTCACTAAAACTATTTATGGAGGGAATTTTTTGGTTGATTTTTAAATTTCCGTTGGCGATGTTTTGAAGAATAGAGTCAACAATCTGTTTGTATTTAGGTACTCTTGAATCTTCGTCTATTTTAATTAGTTTAATCATGATTATGTCTTGGAAATTTGTTTCATCTTTCGACGAAACCAATTTTGATTCTAACTTTCTTCCTCTTTTTTTAAGTGAAATAACTATAGTGGCTAAATTATTTTACTTTTTTAAAAAAGAGAATATAATAAGGCTTGTAATACTTTTTTTATAATTCTTGAATTTTGTCCTAAATGAGGATTCAATAATTACGAAATCGATTGCTAAAATAGCTATTTTAAATTTATTTACCCAATAATTACAGTGCCTTATTTCTAATAATCCTTAGTTTTAACAAAAAAACACAAGAACTATAAAGGATAGTACAGGACAGTTTTGTTTTTGACATTCTATTATTTTACAAAACCAAATTACTATCAAACAAACCTTAAACCAAAAATTATTAAATGGAATCATTATTAGGAATCATTTTTCATTCTATCGGAGGATTTTCTTCAGGTAGTTTTTATATGCCTTTTAAAAGAGTAAAGGACTGGGCTTGGGAAAGCTATTGGCTGGTAGGAGGATTTTTCTCTTGGCTGATCGTTCCGCCAATTGCAGCTTACTTAACGATTCCAAATTTTGTTGAGATTATTGCAGAAGCTTCTCCATCAATAAAAGCCTTTACTTATTCAATGGGATTAATCTGGGGAATTGGCGGGTTGACTTATGGTTTGGGAGTTCGTTACTTGGGAATGTCTTTAGGAAATTCAATTACTTTAGGTTTCTGCTCCGCATTTGGAGCTTTAGTACCTTCAATTTATTATGATTTTGTTCCAACAGAAGGTAAGATTTCATTTTCTCACATGCTTTCTAATACTGGCGGACAGATCGTTTTGTTAGGAGTGGTGGTATATCTTATAGGAATTGCTATTTCTGGAAAAGCGGGAATGCTTAAAGAGAAAGATTTTGCGACAGGGCATGAGGATAAAGACAAAGATTTCAATTTGGTAAAAGGACTGATTGTTGCTGTGATTTCAGGAATTTTAAGCTCATTTTTTAATTACGGAATCGAAGCAGGAAAATCAATGGCAGAGCAAGCGGTAATAACTGGCTCTAATCCTTTATTTCAAAATAATGTGACTTATGTTGTTTTGCTCTGGGGCGGATTAACAACCAACTTTATCTGGTGTCTTTATTTGAATTTTAAAAATAAATCGATTAAAAATTACACAGATAAATCTACTCCGATTACTAAAAATGTTTTGTTTTCTGCTCTTGCCGGAACCATGTGGTTTTTACAATTTTTCTTTTACGGAATGGGAGAGAGCAAACTGGGGAATGGTGCCAGCTCTTGGATTCTGCACATGGCGACCATTATTTTAACAGCAAACTTTTGGGGATTTTATTTGAAAGAATGGAAAGGTGTTTCTAAAAAAACATTAAGTACTTTTTTCTGGGGCATTGGGCTTATTATGCTTGCAATCGTTTTGGTAGGAATTGGTAACTCATTATAAATAAATACAAGAAATAATACAAATAGTATATGTCGAATACAAACACAATTAATATGAATTTTAAGCATGTAAGCTACCTTTGGGATGAAGCTAAGGCAGCAGCATTAGCAGGAGATGAAGTGGCGCTTTTTATTTATCGTTCTAACTTGTTAGGAGCTGATTTAAGATTGACCAACTACGGAGGTGGAAACACTTCTGTAAAAATTACAGATAAAGATCCTTTAACAGGAGAATCTTCTGAAGTAATGTGGATTAAAGGTTCTGGTGGAGATATTGGAACATTAACAAAATCAGGTTGTGCGGCTTTGTATTTAGACAGACTTCGTAATCTGGAAAATGTGTACAAAGGAATCGAGTTTGAAGATGAAATGGTAGAGTTATTCAACCACTGTATTTTCGATTTAGCTTCAAAAGCACCTTCTATCGATACACCTTTACACGGTTTTCTTCCGTTCAAACATATCGATCACTTACATCCAGACGCGGCAATTGCTATTGCTGCAGCGAAAGATGGAAAGAAGATAACAGAAGAATTATTTAACGGAGAAATTGGCTGGGTAGGCTGGCAGCGTCCAGGATTTGATCTTGGTCTTCAGTTGAGAGCTTGTTTAGAAGAAGCAGCAAAAAACGGTAAAAAACTACGCGGAATCATGTTAGGTTCTCATGGTTTATTTACTTGGGGAGATACTGCGTTTGATAGTTATATTAATACGCTGGAAGTAATAGAGAAATGTGCTTCGTATTTAGAGAATAATTACGGAAAAAAACGTCCTGTTTTTGGAGGTCAGAAAATTGAAAGTCTTCCTGAAGCAGATCGTAAATTAAAAGCAGCGAAAGTAGCTCCAATCTTAAGAGGTTTCTGTTCGTCAGAGCGTCAGATGATTGGTCATTATACAGACGATGCAAGAGTTTTGGAATTCATTAATTCGAATGATCTTTCAAAATTAGCTCCATTAGGAACTTCTTGTCCAGATCACTTTTTGAGAACTAAGATAAGTCCATTGGTTTTAGAATTAGATCCAAACGAAGATTTATCGAATGTTGATGCAATAAAAGCAAAATTAACACCTGCTTTTGAAGCTTACCGTGCCATGTACAAAGACTATTACAATGCCTGTAAAAAATCAAATTCGCCGGCAATGCGTGATCCAAACCCAGTGGTAATTTTATATCCTGGAGTTGGTATGTTCACTTTTGCTAAAGATAAAACAATGGCGCGTTTAGCCTCTGAATATTACATCAATGCAGTAAACGTAATGAAAGGTGCTGAAGCAGTTTCAGAATATACATCTTTACCGCACCAAGAAGCTTTCGATATCGAATATTGGTTATTGGAAGAAGCTAAATTACAGCGTATGCCAAAACCAAAAGCACTATCTGGAAGAGTAGCTTTGATTACAGGTTCAGCAGGCGGAATAGGTAAAGCTATTGCTAAAAAATTCGCACAGGAAGGTGCTTGTGTTGTAATTAATGATATTAACGAAGAGCGTTTAGAAGGTGCAGCAGCTGAGTTTATTAAAGCATTTGGAAAAGATGCCGTTTCTAGCACTTTATTAAATGTTACTGATGAAGTAAGCACAGAAAAAGCATTAGACGAAGCTTCTTTAGCTTTTGGAGGTGTTGACATCGTAGTAAACAACGCTGGAATAAGTATTTCTAAATCGATCGCAGAACACACTTTAGAAGAGTGGGACAGACTATACGATATCTTGGTAAAAGGACAATTCATTGTTTCTAAAGCCGGAATCGAAGTAATGCGCAAGCAAGGTTTTGGAGGAGATATTGTAAATATCGTTTCTAAAAATGCTGTAGTTGCAGGTCCGAATAATCCAGGTTATGGTTCGGCTAAAGCAGCGCAGGCGCATCTAACACGTTTAATGGCTGCCGAATTAGGAGCAGACAAAATACGTGTGAATACAGTAAATCCTGATGCCGTAATTTCAGACTCTAATATTTGGTCTGGCGGATGGGCAGAAGGTCGTGCAAAAGCTTACGGAGTTACAGTTGAAGAACTGCCAGCTTACTATGCAAAACGTACGTTATTAAATGAAATCATATTGCCTGATGATATTGCAAATGCTTGTTATGCTTTTGTTGGAGGTTTACTTGGTAAATCTACAGGAAACGCATTAAACGTAGACGGCGGCGTAGCAATGGGCTTTTATAGATAAAGATTGTTTAGGTTTTTTATATAAGTTTGTTTAAGCAAAAGTGGTTTTTTGTGGTCTAACGTTCGAATCTTTCGAACGTTAGATTTTTTTAGACACATCGCTTTTAAACTTATAAAAAACAAAAAAAGTGAAGTAAAAACCAGAGTTTAAATTATTATAAATTTATAAGTTGAAGTATTTAAACGCATGGAACTCATAAAACGCAGATGGAACGGATTCGCTATCGCGAAGACACAGATAAAACGGATTTTTTGTTTCACGCAGATTTAGACAGATTAAGCAGATTATTAATTTTATTTTTAATAACAGATATTCAGGAATAAATCTGCGAAAAATCAGAAAACAAAAAATCTGTGTAGATCAGCGTTTTCGCGATAGCGAATCCGTCTAATCCGCGTGTGAATTGGGAACTGTGTGTTAAAAAGTATACTAAAAGTATAAAATTATATATCTTGTAAACTCTATTAAAATATCAAATTACTATGTTAATCTCATCAAACCACATTGAATCTCATAACGAAGATTTATTAAAAAAACACCAGAATAAATTAGTTTTTACAGCATCAGAAATAAATGATACAGAATCGATTATCCAGAAATTAATCGACTTTCAAATTGCAATTCCATCTTGGGCTTTAGGAACAGGAGGAACTAGATTCGGGCGTTTTGCTGGCGGCGGAGAACCTCGTTCTATCGAAGAAAAAATCGAAGATGTTGGTTTGCTTCATAAATTAAACAGCGCTTCTGGAGCCATTTCACTTCATATTCCGTGGGATATCCCAACCAACTACAATTCAATTAAAGCACTTGCAGCACAATACGGCTTAAAGTTTGATGCCATGAACTCGAATACTTTTCAAGATCAGGCAGATGCTTCAAATTCATATAGATACGGTTCTTTACAAAACGTAAATAAAGCAGTTCGCAAACAGGCAATTGCTCACAATATAGAAGTTATCCAGCACGGAATCGAATTAGGATCTGAGTCGCTTACCATTTGGCTAGCAGACGGTTCTAATTTTCCTGGACAATTAAACTTTAGAAAAGCATATCAAAATACATTAGAAAGTTTAGAGGAAATCTACGATGCATTGCCTTCAAACTGGAAATTATTTTTAGAATACAAATGCGCAGAGCCTAACTTTTATTCTACGACTGTAGCAGATTGGGGGCAGTCTTATTCGTATGTTAAAAAGTTAGGCGACAAAGCGCAGACTTTAGTCGATTTAGGACATCACCTGCCAAACGCTAATATTGAGCAGATTGTTTCTTTATTATTGATGGAAAACAAATTAGGCGGATTCCACTTTAATGATTCAAAATACGGCGATGACGATTTAACTGCCGGAGCATTAAAACCGTATCAATTATTCTTGATTTTCAATGAATTAGTTGAAGGAATGGATGCTAGAGGAATGAATCACGCCAAAGATTTAGGCTGGATGATCGATGCTTCTCATAACATCAAAGATCCTTTAGAAGATTTATTGCAATCTGTAGAAGCTATTATGATTGCTTATGCTCAAGCACTTTCTGTAGATAGAAAAGCATTAGAGCAGGCACAAGAAGAAAATGATGTCGTAAAAGCGCAGGAAATCCTTCAAAATGCATTCCGTACAGATGTTCGCGCGTTAGTAGCAGAAGCTCGTCTTCGTTCTGGCGCAGCTTTAAATCCAGTAGCATTATATCGTTCACTTCAGGTTAGAGAAAACCTAATTGGCGAAAGAGGTTTAAAAACATTGGCAACTGGATTATAATTATAAATTATTAATTGTTAATTATAAATTGACAATTGATAATTAACAATTTACAATTAAAAAAATGAATGTAGTTGCGATTTTTGATATTGGTAAAACAAACAAAAAGGTTTTTTTATTTAACGAAAATTATAAAATTGTCTGGGAGAAATCAGTAAATCTGGAAGAAACCACAGACGAAGATGGATTTCCGTGTGAAGATATCGAAGTACTTAAAAATTGGATTTTAGACCGATTATCTGAAATAAAAGAGCTGACGGAATATGTTTTGAAAGCCATTAACTTTAGTACTTACGGAGCTAGTTTTGTGTATATTGACGAAAAAGGAAAAGTTTTAACTCCTCTGTATAATTACCTAAAAGATTATCCAGAGGAATTAAAAGCTGATTTCTATGAAAAATATAAAGGAGAGAAAAAGTTTGCTGTAAAAACAGCTTCTCCAGTTTTGGGCAGTTTAAATTCGGGAATGCAGATTTACCGATTGAAAGAAGAAAAGCCCGAAATATTTGAAAAAATAAAATACTGTCTGCACCTGCCGCAGTTTTTGAGTTTTCTTTTAACCAATGAAGCATACGCTGATATTACCAGTATTGGCTGTCATACCAATTTGTGGAACTTCAAAAAAATGAAATACCATAAATGGCTGAAACAAGAAAATATAGCATCTAAAATTCCGCCAATTCATTACGGTAAAGATGTAATTATGAATAGCGATAATCTTGCTGTTGGTGTTGGTCTTCATGATAGTTCATCCGCAATTATTCCGTACACGATCAATTTTACAGAACCTTTTGTTTTATTGTCAACAGGAACTTGGAGTATTTCTTTAAATCCGTTCAATAATAAACCTCTAACTTTTGACGAATTGCAAAATGACTGTCTTTGTTATATGCAGTACACCGAAAAGCCTGTAAAAGCAGCACGTTTGTTTGCTGGAAACGAACATGAAATGCAAACCAAACGTTTGGCACAGCATTTTAATGTAGCTATTGATACGTACAAAGAAGTTTATTTTGATAAGAAAATCGTAGCCAATTTACGCTCGCTCAATTTTCAAATTATCTATCCTAAAAAGTACGATTTTGATATTTTAAATGAATGTCCTTTTCAAAAAAGAGATCTTTCTTACTATAAAGATTACGAAACGGCTTATCATCAATTAATGCTGGATTTGGTAGAACAGCAGGTTTTTTCTACCAATTTAGTTATTCATAACAGCCCGGTAAAAAAGATTTTTGTAGACGGAGGTTTCAGTAAAAATTCTATTTATATGAATTTGTTAGCAGAAGCTTTTCCAGATGTAGAAGTCTATGCGGCTTCAATGGCGCAGGCAAGTGCATTGGGCGCGGCATTGGCTATTCATCAAAACTGGAATCCAAAACCAATTCAGAACGATTTAATTGACTTGAAATTCTATAAACATTAGGTAAAAACGGTCTGTATGTTGTAAATTTGCTGAGAAACGTATTTTTTACATTTTTACAGTATACGCCTAATGAACAACACACTAAATACTACAACATGAAAATTGGACTTTTTATACCTTGTTATGTCGACCAATTTTATCCAAAAGTAGGAATTGCAACCTACGAATTACTTCAAAAATTAGGCTGTGACGTCGAGTTTCCAATGGGGCAGACCTGCTGCGGACAGCCAATGGCAAACAGCGGTTATGCACATTTAACAAAAGGATGTGACGCTAATTTTATTGCCAATTTTTCTGGATTTGATTATATCGTCTGTCCTTCTGGAAGTTGTGTTTTACATGTAAAAGACCATTTGCACGACGAAAACCAAGAAGATAAAGCAGCAGCAATTCGAAATACGGTTTACGAACTAACAGAGTTTATAACCGACATTTTAAAAATCGACCATATTGACGGAAGATTTCCTTATAAAGTTGGAATGCACGTAAGCTGTCACGGTCAGCGTGGATTAAAGCTTTCGCAGATGTCTGAATTAAACGCGCCATTTTTCTCTAAACCAGAACAATTATTGCACAATATTGAAGGTCTTGATTTGGTTGCTTTAACTAGAAAAGACGAATGCTGTGGCTTTGGAGGTACGTTTTGCGTTACCGAAGAAGCAGTTTCTGTGAAAATGGGACAAGATCGTATTAAAGATCACGAAAGCCATAATGTGGATTATATTACTGGAGGCGATATGTCTTGCTTAATGCATTTAGAAGGTATTTTAAAAAGACAAAAAAGCAGGATCAAAACGATTCATATTGCTGAAATATTAAATTCACTCGAAAATTAAAATAAATGTTGAGTGTATTTTTTAACCGCAAAGTTCGCAAAGAAAAAATACGCAAAGCACGCTAAGATTAAAAATTAGCTTTGCGAACCTTTCGTAAAACCTTACGAACTTTGCGGTTAAATAGAACATACCAATAATAAAGATTTCAAAATTGACTTTTAAATAATTAAAAATGTCATCAGAAAAAATAATACCGCACAGCGAAGCCGCAACCAAATTCAACAAAGATGTAGAGCGTGTCAATTGGCATGATGAAACACTTTGGTTTGTGCGTGCGAAACGTGACAAATCTGCTCATCAAATTGCCGATTGGGAACTGCTTCGCGAAACCGCTTCCAAAATCAAAAATAATGTACTCTCCAATATTCATGACTATTTAGTTGAATTTGAAGCTAATGCTCAACGGAACGGAATAATTGTACATTGGGCAGCAGATGCCAAAGAGCATAACGAAATAGTGCATTCGATCATGGCAAAACATGATGTAAAGCAAATGGTGAAATCCAAATCGATGCTTACAGAAGAATGCCATTTAAATGATTATTTAGCCGAAAAAGGAATTGAAGTCATCGATTCTGATTTAGGAGAATATATTGTACAGCTTCGAAAAGAACCGCCAAGCCATATTGTACTTCCGGCGATTCACTTAAAGAAAGAAGATGTAAGCGAAACTTTTCACGAACATTTAGGTACAGAAAAAGGAAATTTCAATCCGCAGTACTTAACAGAATCGGCGCGTCATAGTTTAAGAAATACTTTTTTGACTAGAAAAGTAGCTTTAACCGGAGTGAATTTTGCTGTTGCAGAAACTGGAGAATTTGTAGTTTGTACGAATGAAGGAAATGCCGATATGGGTGCGCATCTTGCAGACGTCCACATTGCGTGTATGGGATTTGAAAAACTAGTTCCGAAAAGAGAACATTTAGGTGTTTTTCTAAGATTATTGGCTAGAAGTGCCACTGGTCAGCCTATAACAACTTTTTCAAGTCATTTCAAAAAACCAAGAGACGGTCAGGAAATGCACATTGTAATTGTAGATAACGGCAGAAGCAAGCAGTTAGGCAGAGAAGATTTTAGAAATTCTTTGAAATGTATTCGCTGCGGCGCTTGTATGAATACCTGCCCAGTTTACAGACGAAGCGGCGGACATAGTTATCATAATGCCGTAGCAGGTCCAATTGGTTCTATTTTAGCGCCGAATTTAGACATGAGCAAAAATGCAGATTTGCCATTTGCAAGTACACTTTGCGGCTCTTGTACAAACGTTTGTCCTGTTAAGATTGATATTCATGATCAATTGTACAAATGGCGTCAGGTTTTGGTAAAAGACGGTTATACGCCAACAGCAAAAACCGTTGCTATGAAAACGATGGCAAAAGTTTTGGCCAATCCGACAATCTTTAATATTGCTGGAAAATCAGGCCGATTTGTAATGAAAAATATTCCTGGAATGGTCAATAATAAGATGAATAAATGGTACGATCAACGCGAAATGCCAGACGTTCCAGAAGAATCGTTTAGAGAATGGTACAAGAAAAATTCAAGAGAATCTAAATCGAAAGACAATGAGTAGTAAAGCAGAAATTTTAAATAGAATAAAACTGAATCAGCCGGATTTGGTTGCTGATCTGCCAGATTTAAGTCTTTTAGGTTCAGAACAATTTGATGTGCTGGAAACGTATAAAACGGTTTTAAAAGGAATTGGTGGCGACCCAGTTGAAGTTGCTGATTATAATGAAATCATCAATTACATCAAATCGAATTATAACTTAGAAAAAAGGCTCATTACAACGCTTCCAGAACTTTCTGAAATTGCTTCTTTAGACTGGAAAACGGTCGATCCGCATTCACTGCAGAATGTTGAATTAACAGTTATAAAAGCACATTTTGGCGTAGCAGAAAACAGCGCACTTTGGGTGACCGATGATATTTTAGGACAGCGAGTGGCGCCTTTTATTGCGCAGTATTTAGCAATTGTGGTTCAGAAAAAAGACATTTTACCAACTATGCAGCAAGCGTATAATAGAATCGGAAACATGGAATACGGTTTCGGAACTTTTATAGCAGGTCCGTCAAAAACCGCAGATATCGAGCAGTCTTTGGTTCTAGGTGCTCATGGAGCCAGAGGATTGATTGTGTTTTTATTGGATTAAAATAAAATATAGAGATAAAGAAAAAGCGAGGCATGTACCTCGCTTTTTTTATGTTTGAAAAAGTTTATATTATACTGTTTGATCGTCAATTACTGCGTCTGGAGCATTTGATTTTACAGATGCAATTCCATTATCTCTTGCAGAAGTACTTTCATACATTTCGCTAGAACCAATTATCTGTCCGTTTCCAGCTTTTAATGTAAAATACGGTTTACCACTTTTCGATTCTTCTTTGTTGTAACGAGAATCATCCTGCGAGTTTGTTTTTACAGATTCGATTCCGTTTTCAGCACCTGCTTTTGTAGAGTAACCTTCGCTGCTCAAAATTGTCTGGCCATTTCCAGCTTTCAAATTAAATTGAAATTCACCGTTGGTTCTTTTAGTAATTACAAATTTTCCCATGTAGTTTTTTATTAAAGTTAGGTAATATTTTATTTTTGATAAATATAAAAATACAAAACTTAGTCCTATAAATCATACAATCATTTTAAAAAATGATTACCTAAACAATAAAAAAGGTATCGTAAAAATTGAAATTAAATCCCTAAGCGAAAATCAGATACACTTTTTTCTTCCAAGTTAATTTGATCAAATGTGCTTTGAGTTCCTTTATCTACAGGGCACTGTGTACTAATTCCAGCCCAGATTTCTTTTGGATAATTATTTTTATACAATCGAACCATCTGCCAGTTTTTCTTATCAAGAGAATAATAGCTGGCAACCGTTTTGGTATCCGAAGAAATTTTCATGTAAATAGACGGCTGTTTTACAACATCATGATTATTGTCATCAGAAGTACCCATTGTGCGTACCGTTACAACTCTGTGATTTCCTCTTTCGTCTTGTTCAAAACAAAATTTTTGGTAGAAACTATCATTTACATAAATGTATAAAACACCAGCATTATATAATCCTTTTTCGGTAAATTCTGGAGTTACTTTTGCTGTAAGTGTAAAAGGTTTCGTGTTATCGACTTTAGACAAAAGCATTGGAGCAGTGTTATTGGATAATTTTCCATCAGGATCTGAAAAGTAATCTGATTTTTCGCCTGCTTTAAATATAATTTTTTCGTCTTTTTCAGTTTTAATTAAAGTATCTGCGCCGTTAACTGCTTTTGTAAAATGTATGGCAGATAATTTAATATCACAAGTTGAACCATTTACAAATGCTGAATCTTTTTTGGTTTCTTCTGCAGTTGTCGCTTTTGTAGTTTCATTTTTAGAATTACAGCTTAGAAATATAGAAAGGCTTGAAATAATGAATGTCTTGTAAAAAAATGTTTTCATAATGGTCTTTTTTGGGATATTAAATGATATTTTTAGTTTTCCAAAATTAAAATTGCTTTTCAAGAAGGGCAATACGTAAAATTAACCAATTCCTCTTTTAAATGCCACAGAAGCTTTCAATCGAAAACGAATTAATTACTACATTTTTAGAACAAAAATTTGATGATGGAGAATCAAATGATATTGAAATGTACAAACAATTTGTAAGCAATTATGTAAAGATCGAACAATGTGTGGCAGTTCTATCCGATTATCAGTCAGATTGCAGTTATATTTATGCGGGAAGTTTCGGTGCAGTATTCGGACTTCCGGATGCAAATTCGGTAATTGATTCGGCTTTTGAAGAATGTATTTTTACCAAAATAAATCCAGATGATTTAGTCGAACGTCATGTTTTAGAACTCAACTTTTATCAGTTTTTAAAAGGAATTCCACAAGAAGAATATAGTAATTACAGTACTTTCAGTCGTTTAAAAATGAGAGATTCTGTAGAAAAATGTTCGCATATCAATCATCGCACTATTTATCTCAAAACATTCAGCAACGGCAGTATTTCTTTGGCGCTATGTTTATATTTACCTTCAACAGATCTACAGCCCCGAAAAGGAATCGATGGAAAAATTATCAATATAAAAACGGGCGAAGTAATAGAATCTGAGAAGTATAAAAATCAGGTTGAAAATATTCTTTCAAAAAGAGAAATAGAAGTTTTAACCAGCGTTGCAAAAGGAAACAAAAGCGAGCAAATCGCTTCAGAAATGCATATCTCGGTATATACAGTTCGTCGTCACAGGCAGAATATCATTGAAAAACTAAAAGTAACCAATACGGCAGAGGCAGTGCAGACGGCTTTTGTTATGGGAATTATTTCGCTTTAAATTTTTAATTTGTATTTTTATAATCACTTGTTCAAAAGACGTCGACGTAAATTTTGTTGGCGAATATTTATATGAAAGAAATCAGCGAAATACTAAAAGCATATTCTCGAGCAAAATCCGAAGGAAAAAAAACAGCCCTGGCTACTGTAGTTAAAGTCGAAGGATCTTCATACAGGCAGGCAGGCGCACGAATGTTAGTTACAGAAGATGGTTTGCTGACTGGCGCAATAAGCGGCGGATGCCTGGAAGGAGATGCTTTACGAAAAGCACTTCTTTCGATTAATCAAAAACAAAATAAACTAGTCACTTATAATACAAGTAATGAAAATGATGCCGAAGTTGGTCTACAGCTTGGTTGTAACGGAATAGTACATATTCTTTTTGAATACATTGACGATGAGGTTCAGAATAATTCAATTCAGCTTTTACAGCAATTAGAATTAGAAAGGAAAGAAGCTGTTATTGTTACTGTTTTTTCTTTGAAAAGAAATGCTTCTCAGATTGGAACCACATTATTTTTCAGAAAAGACAGTCCTATTTTAAATCATAATGATGAAGTTTTGAGTTTAATTTCGGATGTAAAAGAAGTTATTAAAACCAAAACCTCTGTAGTTAAAAAACTTCAGGGAAAAAATGATGATGAAGCTTTAATTGAATATATAAAACCTCCAATTTCTCTAGTTATTGCAGGTGCAGGAAATGATGTAAAGCCGTTAGTAGAAATGGTTTCGATTCTAGGATGGAAAATTACCGTTGCGGAAGGTCGTGCCACTCATGCCGTACAAAAACGTTTTCCAAAAGCAGATCAAGTTTTTGTTACAAAGCCCGAACAATTTTTAGAGCATATTAGTATTGACGATCAAACGTATTTCGTTTTAATGACGCACAATTACAAATATGATCTGGGAATTCTAAAATTATTACTAGAAACAAACTGCCAGTACATTGGTATTTTAGGTCCAAAATCAAAGTTGAACCGAATGCTGGATGATCTCGAAAAAGAAGGTGTTTTTCTAAATGAAGAACAGCTCAATAGAATTTACAGTCCAATCGGACTAGATATTGGTTCTGAAACAGCAGAAGAAATTGCACTTTCTATCGTCTCTGAAATTAAAGCGTTTTCTACCGAAAGACAAGGAGCTTCTTTAAAATATAAGTCAGGTAAAATTCATGATGAAATTCATTATGGAAAATAAATTCCAAAATAAAATAGGCATTGTAATTTTGGCTGCAGGAAGTTCTTCCAGATTAGGACGGCCAAAGCAATTATTGCAGTACAAAGAGACAACGCTTTTAAATAATACAATTTTAGAAGCTTCTAAAGTTCAAAATTCGTTTGTGGTTGTGGTAACAGGCGCAAATAGTGAAAGTGTTTTAAAAGAGCTTATTTCTGCTGAAATAACTACTTGCTTCAATCTAGATTGGGAAACAGGAATGTCGTCTTCAATTGTAAAAGGTTTAAACGAAATACTGCTTTTAAATCCCGATTGTGAGCAATGTATTTTTGCAGTCTGCGATCAGCCTTTTGTAAAGACTTCAATATTTGAAAACCTTATAAACGAACATGATAAAACAGGAAAAGCAATTGTTGCTTCTGCCTATTCCAAAACTTTAGGAACGCCAGTCTTATTCCATAAAAAATACTTTCGTGAATTATTGGAATTGAAAGGGCAGGAAGGCGCAAAAAAACTCATTAAAAAGTATGCTGAAGATACGGCTTCAATTATCTTCGAAAAAGGAAATATTGATATTGATACCGAAGAAGATTACGATAAGTTGATTCGGTGATTTAGTTGCAGAGGCTCAAAGGTGCAAAGTTTTTTATAGATTGAATAAAGATTAAAATCTGCTTAATCTGCAAGATCTGCGAGACAAAAAAATACTTTCTTATGTTTTCGAGTAAAGTTCACGAACCAAAAAAAGCACACGATCAATAACAATATCAATTTCTTCTTTGGTAGTAAATCTTCCCAAACTAAACCGAATCGAACTCAAAGCTTCTTCATCCGATAATCCCATTGCTTTTAAAACATGAGAAGGTTCAGAAGTTACTGCCGAACAAGAAGCTCCGTTTGAGACCGAAATAGTACCTAAAGCCATAATCAGTTGTTCTGAATTAACACCTGGAAAACATATATTTAAAGTATTACAAATACGATTCTGAGTATTTCCATTTACAAAAGAACCTTCAAATTGAAGTAATCCTGATTCTAATTTATTACGTAATAATTCAATTATATATTGATCTTCTTCTAATTCATTTACAGCTATTTCACACGCTTTACCTAAACCAATAATTCCAGGGACATTTAGCGTCCCACTTCGTAATTTACGCTGCTGGCCGCCGCCAAGTATCTGTGAAGTTAATTTTAGTTTGGCTTTCGCCGAAATATACAACGCACCAACTCCTTTTGGACCATAAAACTTATGCGCCGATAGTGCTAAAAGATCAATTCCCAAAGATTTAACATCAATCTGAATTTTCCCGATGGCCTGAGTAGCATCACAAAAAAATAACACATTTTTAGCTTTCAGAATCTTAGAAATTTCCGCAATGTTTTGAATAACACCTGTTTCATTATTAGAAAACATTCCAATGAAAACCAGTGTTTTATCATTTAGTATTTCTTCTAAAAGTTTAATATCTAAAATGCCATCAGAACAAGTTGGTAAATACGTTACGGTAAAACCTATATTTTCCATAAAGGCACAAGTTTCAAGTACAGCTTTGTGTTCAGTAGCAATTGTAACAATGTGTTTTCGATCCTGATCGGCTAGACCTTTTATCGATAAATTAATTGCTTCTGTTGCTCCAGAAGTAAAAATGATTTCTTCTGCATCAGCATTAATTATATCTGCTGTCTGCCATGCAGCATTTTCAACGGCTTCTTTAACGGTTAATCCCGTAATATGCTGACTAGTCGAGTTGGCATAAAAATCTGTAAAATAAGGAAGCATAGCTTTTAGAACTCGTTCATCAACTCGAGTTGTAGCATTATTATCCAGATAAATATTTTGGTTTTGAAACATAATTTTGACTTAGTGTCGTAAAAATACAATTTTGAAAATTCCTAAAATTAAAAAAATGTATAAATCTATGTGTCTGTTTTTTAACGCAGAGTCCGCAAAGGTTTAATAAGTAGAGAGATTTATAAAAATACAAAGTTCACAAAGCTGGGATTGATGAAGCTTTGAGGACTTAGCTTTTTTTTTAAAATAATCTATATCAAAAAAACTTAGTGTTCTTTGCGGTTAAATTTATGAGAAACTGTAATTATTCTAAATAAGCGTAATGTTTGAATTTTATAACTTTTTGTGAATTAAGATTGTTAAATTTGTTAGAATACCTAAAGTGATTTTGCTAATTTAAAGATAGACTGAATGGCTTCAAAAAAAACAAATCCGAATAAAGTAAGTGTGGAAGACTCCAATTCCCGCCGAGACTTTATAAAAAAATCAGGACTTTTTACCGCTCTCGCCTTGACACCGCCTTCATTGGTAATGGCATCCGAGAATAAATGGGACGAAAAAATAGCGGAATATTTGGAGACAGTACCGCTTTCTATCGAAGTAAATGGCAAAAAACACAATCTTAATATCGAACCAAGAACCACTTTGCTAGATTTGTTAAGAGAACAATTGCAGCTTACCGGAACTAAAAAAGGATGCGATCACGGACAATGCGGTGCGTGTACGGTTCACGTAAACGGAACCCGAATTTTGTCGTGTTTATCTTTGGCTTCTATGCAGCAAAACGCACAGGTTACCACAATCGAAGGTCTTTCGAACGGAAAAAAACTACATCCGATGCAGGAAGCTTTCATCAAAAATGATGGTTTTCAATGCGGTTACTGCACGCCAGGACAAATTATGTCTGGAATTGCCTGTATCAAAGAAGGCCATGCTAACAGCAGGGAGGAAATCAGAGAATATATGAGCGGTAATATCTGCAGATGCGGTGCTTACCACAATATTGTTGATGCTATAACTGAAGTGAAGGAAGGAGGAAAGGAGATATGAAAAATTTTCAGATCATAAGAGCATTGTCAGCAGCATCTGCTGTTTCAAATATCAAGAAAGAAAAAGAGGCGATGTTTATTGCCGGCGGTACAAACTTGGTTGATTTAATGAAAAAGAATGTAGTGGCTCCAGATAAACTGGTAGATATTACAGCTTTAGATTTAAAACAGATTGAATTTTTAAAAGGAAAAGTTTCTATAGGCGCCCTAGCCAAAAACAGTCAAGTTGCCGAAGATGCATCCATTAAAGAAAAACATCCTTTGCTCGCTCAGGCTTTGGCAGCAGGAGCTTCACAACAAATAAGACATATGGCAACGGTTGGCGGAAATATATTACAGCGTACTCGCTGTTCGTATTTTTACAATACGGATATGCCTTGTAACAAACGTGTTCCTAAAAGCGGCTGCGGCGCTATTGGCGGTGTAAATAGAATGCACGCAATTTTTGGAGCTTCAGAAAGCTGCATTGCCGTTCATCCAAGCGATATGTGCGTGGCGATGGCTGCATTAGACGCTAATGTTTTGGTAGAAGGTCCAAAAGGGAAAAGACAAATTAAATTCACAGATTTTCATCGTCTGCCGGGAAATACGCCAGAAAAAGACAATACTTTGGAAGATAAAGAATTGATTACTTCAATCGAAATTCCGGATAATAATTTCACTAAAAATGTACATTATCTAAAAGTACGTGACCGAAGCAGTTATGCCTTTGCATTGGTTTCTGTTGCTGTGGCTTTAGATCTTAAAAATGATAAAATTAATGATGTCAGACTTGCTATGGGCGGTGTGGCACATAAACCGTGGCGATTAACTGAGGCAGAAGAATTTCTGAAAGGGAAAACAATTTCAGAAGGGATTTTTAAACAGGCAGCAGATTTAGCAATGAGAGGCGCCAGAGGTTACGGTGATAATGATTTTAAATTAACACTAGGAGCCAATGCCATAACAGAAGCACTTACAATAGCAGCATCAAAATAATTAGATTATGAGCAAGACAAGTAATATTAATAGAGTTGACGGATTTGCTAAAGTAACAGGTTCTGCAACATATTCTGCCGAATATAAAACGCCTGGTGTTGTATATGCGTGTTTGGTTGGAAGTACGATCGCAAAAGGAAGAATCAAAACCATTGATACTAAAAAAGCAGAGTGGGCGCCTGGAGTTTTGGCAGTTATCACACATTTAAATGTGGATAAACCTGTTGGCTATCAAAAGGCGAAAGACAAACATAATTTCGGTCAGCCGCTTCAGATTTTTAAAGATGATTCGGTTTTGTACTACGATCAGCCGATTGCATTGGTTATTGCCGATACTTTCGAGCGTATGCAGTATGCAGCAAGTTTAATTAAAGCCGATTATCTAAAAGAAGAACATTCGACCGAACTTAAAAAAGCAGCAGATAAAGAGAAAAAAGTTGAAACCGATAAAGGAAATGACTACCATCGCGGTGAGCATGACGGATATAAAAATGGAGAGGTTGTTTTAGAAGCAGAATATACCATTCCAACCGAAGTTCATAACCCGATGGAACTTGCCAATATTATCGCAAAATGGGATGGAAATAAACCGATTTTGTATACCAAAAGTCAAGGTGTCGAAGGAACTCGTAAAAGTGTTGCCGGAGTTTTTGGTGTACCTGTTGAAGATGTTGAGGTGCATTCTGAATATCTTGGAGGTGCATTTGGAATGGGATTACATACTTGGCCTTATGAAATCGCAGCTTTAATTGGAGCAAAAAAACTAAATCGTCCAGTAAAATTAGTTCTGCATCGCGAGCAAATGTTTACCAATGTTGGATTCAGGCCTTATACCATCCAGAAAATGGGCTTAGGCGCAACCAAAGAAGGAAAACTGACTGGCTTGACACACGAAGCCGTTGCGATGACTTCCAGCTATGAGGATTTTATGGAAGGAACCGTAAACATGTCGCGATTTATTTATGATTGTGCGAATGTTTCTACGCGTTATCGAATTGTACCTTTGGATACTTGTACCCCAATTTGGATGCGAGGCCCAGGCGAGGCAACGGGTTCTTTTGCACTAGAATCTGCAATGGATGAAATGGCGCATAAATTAAATCTGGATCCAATTGAATTTCGAAAACTAAATTATGCGGAAAAAGATCTGGAACAAAATAAACCGTGGAGCAGTAAATATCTTTTAGAATGTTACGAAGGCGGTATGGAACTTATTGGCTGGAAAAACCGCAAAAACAAACCTGGTTCAGTGAAAGAAGGCGACTGGCTGGTAGGCTACGGAATGGGAACGGGAACTTTTGGAAGTTACAGAAATCCAACAGCTGTAAAAGCTAAATTTTTAGCAGATGGAAATTTGGTACTTCAATGCAGCGTAAATGATATGGGACCGGGAACGGCAACGATGATGACTGCAATTGGCGCTGAAATTACTGGAGTACCGCCAGAAAATGTAATTATTGAAATGGGAAAAAGCGGACTACCAAAAGGTCCAACGCAGGGAGGTTCTGCCACAACTTCATCTGTAGGTTCTGCAGTTCATGATTCCTGTAATTTATTAATAAGCAAAGTGCTTGGGCTGGCAAGTGAAAATCCATCTCTAAAAGGAATTCCGATTACAGATTTAACTTTTTCAAATGGTGTGATTTCATCTAAAAAAGATACTTCCAAAAAGGTTGGTTTAACTTCCTTGCTTACTGCAAATAAATTAGAAGGAATAGAAGTTGAAAACCAATCGAAAGGTACAGAGGAAGCTAAGAAATATTCTATTTATTCATTTTCAGTGCATTTTGTAAAAGTATTAGTGAATCCGAATTTGGGTAAAATACGATTAGCGCATGTGGTTTCCTGTGCCGATATCGGAACGGTTATCAACCAAAAAACATCGGCTGGGCAAATGTACGGCGGTGCGGTAGGAGGAATCGGAATGGGATTGATGGAAGCTCTCGAAATCGATCATCGTTTTGGAAGACCAATCAATAATAATTTCGCCGATTATCACGTTCCAGTAAATGCTGATATTGAAAAACAGGAAGTTTTCTTCGTGAATAAAAAAGATCCAATCAGTAACCCAATGGGAACAAAAGGTCTTGGAGAAACCGCTTTGGTAGGAATGGCGCCTGCAATTGCAAATGCTGTTTTTAACGCCACTGGAAAGCGAGTAAGAGATTTACCAATTACATTAGATAAAATTATAGAAACCGTTAAGGTTTAAAAAAAAAGAGACATTGTCTCTTTTTTTTAGTTTCAATAATATGAAATATGTCGCTTCTCTGGAGCTTGAATTTCATGACTTAGAATTTTCTATAACTATTAAGCTCCGCTGGAGCTATTAAATGTTCTAAAGAAAGTCCCAGCGGGACGAAATATTTATAGAAATCACAAATCAGTTTCTCATTTCCAAAAGCCCCAGCGGGGCGACATAAACCGTTATTAAAAACAATCTAAATCAAACATAGCGAGATTAAAAAAAGTCGCAAAGCTTAAAAAAACTTGCGACTTTGTGTCTTCATGGTATATTAGTAAAACTTATTTAATCGTAATTGGTAATTCAACAGTTGTTTTATCCCATCCTATAACTAAGTTAGCAACAGAACCCTGAGTTGTAAACGCAATAGATAAAGCCTCGATCGTTTCGCTTACGGATTTAACAGGAACTGAAACTCTTACAACATCTTTACTTTGGTCATAAGCATAAGCGCCCCATAAATCCAATTCTTTGTTGATAATGATAGTCCATTTATCTTTTTCAGGAATAGCAAATAAGCTGTAAGTTCCTGCTGGAATATTTTTACCGCCAATTGTTACTGCTTTGTAGAATTTTACCTCTGTATTTTCATTAGCACCAACTCTCCAAACTTCTCCAAATTTCACAATATCTCCAAAAATTGTACGTCCTTTTACAGAAGGTCTAGCGTAAATAACTTTGACAACTGGATTTGGATTATCTGTTTTTTTGAATTTTACTGCTTTGTTTGGGAAATAAGAAATGTCAACCGGACTCGCATCAAGTGGAGCAAACTTTACTATGTCTTGAGCTTGAACTGTGAAGGCAGCAAATAAAGTAACTGCCAGTAAACTTAATTTTTTCATAGGATTACAATTTTTAGAATAACTACAAAGTAAGTTAATAATGAAGAAAAATCATATAATTACAGTTTGTTTTTTGTTAATGAATTGATAACAGTTTTTATTTCTGATTGAAATGATATGAATAGTTTTTTTCTTATTCGTTTTTCTTTTTGGCGTACCAGTCCTGCATAATGTAAAAAGCTTTCTTTTTATTACCATCGTTTGAAATTAATCCTTTACGATTGTATCCATCCTGAATACCGGGAAGAAGACGTTTTGGAGATCTAAAATCAACTAAAATCCATGGACTTAATCCGCTTAAGTGGGGAATTTTTTCGATCATTTTTAAGTTCTGAATGTATAAATATTCCTGATATTCTTCTGTCCAGCGTTCGTTCTTTTCTCCGTGAAAACCTTGCTTAGCATCTCCTCCAAATTCAGAAACAATAATAGGCTTATTATATTTCGATTTCCATGTTATTTTTTCAGCATCTTCAAGATTACCGCCGTACCAGCCTAAGTACTGATTAAAAGCTACAACATCCAATATTTCTCCAATTGGGTCATCAATTGTTTCTTTTTTAGTTAATAAAGCCGCGCTGATTAATCTCGTATTATCTAGTACTCTTGTATGTGCGGCCAAATTTGTGATAAATGTATTTCTCGCATCTGAGATTGGTGTTTCATTCGCCATTGACCAAATAATAATCGAAGCTCTGTTTTTATCTCTGATGATAGAAGCCGTTAATTGATCTTCAGCATTTTGATAAGTTTCTTTGTTAGTAAATTCTACCGTCCAGTAAACTGGAATTTCTTCCCAAACCATTAATCCCATTTTATCCGCCTCTCTAACCATGTTTTCGTTATGCGGATAATGTGCCAAACGAACATAGTTGCAGCCTAGTTCTTTTGCCCAATTCAATAAACGCAATGCATCTTCTTCAGAATTAGCGCGTCCGCCTTTAGCGTTTTCTTCGTGAATTGAAATTCCTCTTAAAAAGATTGGTTTTCCATTTAATAAAATTTTATCTCCCTGTGTTTCAATTGTTCTAAAACCAATTTTATCATTTAATGTATGTCTGTTAAAATCAATTGTAACATCGTATAATTTCGGATTTTCAGGCGACCAATAAGAGATTTTTTTCACAGGAATTTCAAAGTTTAAAATACCGCCGGCAGCAATTTTTCCTTTGTAATTAATCTTCAATTCAGGAATAGCAATCGAAACCTGATTTTGTGCCGAGTTAAAATTATTGATTTTAATGAATCCAGAAATAATACTGGCATTATTCTTTTTAAGCTGAATCGTATAATCTTCAACAAATGAATTTTCTTCCTCAATTAAAGTTATATCACGAGTAATTCCGCCATAATTCCACCAATCGGTATTTACAGTTGGAACATCTTCTTTATGGCGCGTATTATCCACTTTTATAACCAAATAATTGTCTTTTGGTTTTACAATTGAAGTAACCTCATAATTAAAAGGCGTAAAACCACCAATGTGAGTTCCTAGTTTTTTCCCGTTTAAATAAACATCAGCTTTGTAGTTGATGGCGCCCAAATATAAAAACAGACGTTTATTAGTTGCCAGATTATAATCGAAAGACTTTTTGAACCAAACATTTCCTTCATAATATTTCAGTTCCGTAACCTGCGAATTCCAATCGCTAGGAATAGTAATAGTTGGCGATTTATCAAAATCATATTCTACCAGCTCCTGTTTGTTTTGAGCATGGTAATTAGTGAAAAATGCGCCTTTTGCTGGTTTTTCCTGTTTGTCGTATTGGTCAAGGTGAAAGCTGTAAAATCCCGTTTGATAAGGATCTATAATGTAATTCCAAACGCCGTTTAATGAAGTGATATTTCGGTTTGGAACGTTTGAGATTAAATTTTGTCCAAATCCCAGAAAGGAATAGGTAAGGAGTAATGTGGTTAATAGTCTTTTCATTGTATTATAATTTGTTTTGTAATTGTGTTTTTGCCACGAAGACGCTAAGGCACGAAGTTTTTTTTACTAGTTTTTTTGTCAGGATGACAACTAGACTAAAAAAAACTTAGAATCTTAGTGCCTTAGCATCTCAGAATCTTTTTACTCAACAGAAATCTTTAAATATTCCCCTTTAAAACTCTGATTTAGTGCCGTCATTTCAATCGGATTGCCTGAACCGTCTGGAACAACTTCAATAGAAGCCTTTCCGTTTGCCATTCTTACAGATTCACTTCCCGTTGGCGTTCCTTGATTTTTTAACGTTTTACCGCCTTTCATACATTGAAAATAAACACTCGCTTCATAATCCAGACAGCGTAAATTATTGTTGTCAATTGCAATTGCTGTTACCAGATAATTCCCATTCTTCAATTTTTCTGAAGATAATTGCAAAGAAGAGGCCGTGTCATTTTTATTGAAACGATAATTCACTTTTATAGTATCCGAAACCGTTTTACCATCTTTATTTTTACCAATAGCAATTAGGATATTTTCTCCTTTTTTAAAATTGACATCCCAAGTTAAGCCATTTGCAGGATATAGCGCAAGATTTCTTTGTTTTTCGCCAAGAGATTTTCCGTTATGAAGTAAAGTCACTTTCTCGCAGTTACTAAAAACACTGATCGTTCTCGGAGTATTTTCTGGACCTTGTCTTTCTGTCCACGTATGCGATTCTATGTATGTAAAAGGCTCTTTTGCCCAATAACTTTTAAAAACATAATAAGCATCTTTCGGGTTTCCGTTTCGGTCTGTTAATCCTTTTTGGTTCATATACGGAATATCGTCTTCTGGGCGTAATGGCGTTGCAAAATCCTTAAATGCCCATTGAATATTTCCCACAAACGTTGGATCATTCTCGGATATATGTAAATGCCAGTCAAACAAATCAACTATATAGTTTTCGCTCCAATCGCCAATTTGCGCAATGTTAGCGATTTTAGTCTGTACAATGGCTTCTTCCCATCCTTCAGCTTTTATTACATTTTCGCCTGTAATTGGATTTTCGCTATGACGTCCAACATGACTGTCTCCGCCATATTCAGCGTGAATGAAATGTTTGTATTCTTTTTTGTAAACATCAATTGCTTTTTGGTAGCTTTTATAACTTCCAGAATACCAGCCAGACCAAATCGAAGGTGAAAAAACATCCACAATATGCGATCCTTCGTAATATTTTCTAATCGCCGTTTTTCTAGTTGGATCCAGTTTATGAGCAATCTCGTTTAGTTCATTTAAAAAAACGTTGGTTTTATCTGCATTATCACCGTCAGGAAAGTCTGGAAGCCAATTGATTTCGTTTCCAAGAGACCAGATAATAATGCTGGGATGATTATAGTTTTGAGTAATGATTTCCTCAAGCATGTTTTTGGTAGTCGTTTTCCAGACATCGTTACCAATTCCGCCACGGCACCAAGGCAGTTCATCCCAAACCAAAAGGCCAAGTTCATCACAAGCTTTATATATTTCAGGATCTTGCGGATAATGTGCTAAGCGAACAAAATTAGCACCCATTTCTTTGATTGATTTCATATCGGCCCAATGCTGTTCGTTGCTCATAGCAGCGCCAACTCCGGCTTGCTCTTCATGACGATGTGTACCGCGAATTAGCAAACGTTTTCCGTTAAGGTAAAACGGACCATGATCTTTAAATTCAAACCATCTAAAACCTACTTTTTCAGAAACACTGTCCTTAATTTGATTTTTTTCTGATAAAACAGCACTTAGTTTATATAAATTAGGTTTTTCGGTATCCCAAAGTTCTGGATTTTTGATATTTTCGAAAGTGACTGTCGAAGTTTTATCGGTAACAGGAATTGTTTTACTTGCCACTTTTTTTCCTTTCGGATTTTTGAGTGTTATGGTTAATGATAAATCTTTTGAATTATCTGAATTAACAAAAGTAGAAACGATTTGCACCGAAGCTTTTTTGGCAGAAACTTCAGGAGTTGTAATTTTTATATTTTCGATATGATTTTTGTATTTCGAAACTAGCCACACATCGCGTGTGATTCCACCATAAATAAAGAAATCACTCTTTTGAGACGGGATAATTTCGATGTCGTAACTATTATCAACTCGAACAAAAATATCGTTGTTTCCTTCTTTAATAAAGTTGGTAATGTCAATTGAAAAGCCAATATATCCGCCAATATGCGAACCAGCTTCTTTTCCGTTTACATATACTTTTGTGGTAACATTTGAACCTTCAAAATATAAGGAATAAACACGGTTTTTATCGATTTGCGGAATGTCTAGTTTCTTCTGATACCAGCTGGCATCGCGTCTGTAACCCGGATATAAATCGGTTGCATCTTCGGCGTTCCAAGTATGTGGTAAATTAAGAGAAATCCAGTTTGAAGCTTTTTCGGCTTCGTTGAGGTTTGAAGTATGATTTTCTAAATAAAGCCAGTTGTCATTAATGTTTCTTTTTGTCTGAGCAAAACTGCTCAGACAAATTTGAAACAAAACAAAAAGCGCAAAAATTGAAAAAGTTTTATTCGGTTTATTCATAGTTACAAAGGTTCATAGTTACAAAGGTTCAAAGGTTTTCTGGCTCAAAGATTCAAAGATTCAAAACCTTTGTTACTTTGAACCTTTGAGCCTTTGCACCTTTATTAATGCTTCTAGAAAATAATAATCGGCGTAGATTATTGGTTCGTCAATTTCATCGTGTTTGGGCCAATTTCCTGTACTATGGTCAAAAAGAAAAGGCGCTTTAATTGTGGTGTCTAAAATGTATTTATCGGTTTGTACCGAAGCCATCATTTTATCGGCGAAAGCCACATAAGCATCATTTTTAGTATAATCGTACAGCTCATATAATGCTGACGCCATAACCATTGCTGCAGAAACATCGCGAGCTGCATTTGGAATACTCGGATCTTTAAAATCCCAATACGGAATTCCATCTTCTGGCAGGTTTTTATTTGTCATAAAAAACTTTGCTGTCGCTTCGGCTTGTTTTAAATAGGCAGGATCTTTTGTATATCGGTAGGACATCGTAAATCCGTAAACGGCCCAACCTTGACCGCGCGCCCAAACCGAATCGTCATTGTAACCTTGAAGCGTAGTTTTCTTTCTGACTTCGCCAGTTGTTGGATTATAATCGATAACGTGATAACAAGAGTTATCTGCTCTAAACTGGTTTTTTAAAGTTGTATTAGCATGCTGAATCGCTACATCACGGTATTTATTGTTTCCAGATAACTTTGAAGCTTCAAAAAGCAATTCTAGATTCATCATATTGTCGATAATAACTGGATAATCCCAAATTTCCTTGTTGAAATCCCAAGAACGAATCGAACCCACTTTTGGATTGAACCTTGTACACAAAGTTTCAGCGCCTTTAATAATTACCGCTTCGTACTCTTTCTTGTTTTCCACTTTTAGAGCTTCTCCAAAACTGCAAAACACTTTAAAACCTACGTCATGCGAATTACTGTTGACACTTTCCTTTTTGCTGAAAGGAGTCCATTTTTGAGCTTGTTCTTTATATTTTGAATCGCCTGTAAGTCGGTACAATTGCCAAAGATTTCCAGCAAAAAAACCGCTGGTCCAATCTTTCGATGGCACTTTGCGAATCTCAAGAGTTTTTATATTCATACTTCTAGGCATAGACATCGAATCGACTGGATAATCGAGTAACATTTTGTAACGCGTTTCCAATTTTTGTGTACTTGCTGAGGTTGTTTTTGCTTGAGGATTAATTCCGGGCTTGCACGCTGTTACCAGCGATGCAAACCCAAGAATTAAAGAAATGAAACTGACATTCTTCATATTAAATATTTTGTAATCGTAATTTTTAGACGCGGATTTGACAGATTCGCTATCGCGAAAACGCGGATTTATACGGATTTTATTCTCTCGCAGATTTGGCAGATTTTTTTTTACTTTATCTGCTAAGTCTGCAAGATCTGCGGGAAACCAATTACGCGTGACGTAATAAAAAAAAACCGTTTGATCAGCGTTTTTGAGATAGCAAATCCGTTTCATCTGCGTTTAATTAATACCCAGGATTATTTGGTTTTAGATTCGGATTGATTGCCAATTCAGTTCCAGGCAATGGCCATAAATAATCTCTGTTTGGATCAAAATTTGGATGAGGTTCAAGACCATTCGGACCAAATACTTCAGGACCATTTTTTAGTCTTTTGATGTCATACCATCTGATGTATTCGAATGCTAATTCTAATCTTCTTTCGTCAATAACCATTTTTCTAAAATCTGTCTGAGAAAGCCCCGGAGTTACGTTTGCAGGAAAAGAAACCAGTTTTCCAGCTTTGTTTCTCGCTCTTGCACGAACACGGTTTACATAGCCGTCAGCTTCTGTTGTTCCGGGATTGATTTCGTTTAAAGCTTCAGCAGCCGTTAGTAGAACTTCTGCAAAACGCATTGTAATGTAATTGTGCTGCGAAGTTCTTCCGTTTGCACCAGCTTTTCCTGGGAAACGGAAATATTTTGCAATATGCGGACGAGGCGCTTTCTCATTATCGCTTGAAGGATAAATTTGCAGTGAACCGCCTGGACCAGTTTTCTTTCTGATAATCGTATCAAAACTTACGGCTCTTCTATAATCTCTTTGATCCCAAGTTTGAAATACTTTTAAAGATGGAACGGCAACAGAAAACCCTTGTCCGTAGCTGTAACTGTCATCTTTTAAAGATCCTGTAAAAAATGCTGTATAATCCTGACCGTAATTTCCAGAAGTTAAGTTGTTAAAATCAACTGTAAATAAAGGTTCTTTAAGTGAAGCTGTTTTTGTGGCATTAAACAAATCTTGAAAATCAGCATCTAAACCTAAACCAAATTTGGCTTCGTTTGTAATTACATATTTGGCTTCATCATAGGCTTTTTGGTAATTGCCTAAAGTCAGATAAACAGATGCTAAATAACCGGCTGCTGTACCTTTTCCTGGCACTGCTTTTACTTTTGGTTTATCATCCAGCCATTGTTTTGCAAATTCTAAATCGGCAATTATTTTTGGGTAAACATCTGCTTCTTTGGTTTTACTTAAAGAGTTTACCTGCGCCACATCATTTACAACAAAATCAACATATGGAATATCTCCAAAAAGGCGAACCAAATGATAGTACGTAAAAGCTCTTGCAAAATAAGCCTGAGCCACAATTGCATTTACTTTTGCAGGATCGCCAGGTGTTTTCTTAGCGCCTTCAATAGCTTGATTGGCTGCGGTAATTATTACGTACGACTGCGGCCAAAAGTTTGCAACAAGCGCATTAGTATCATTCATACTCATATCATTTACATCGATACGCGCGGCCTGAGTAGTTCTGTCGCCAATATCTGCCATATCATCGCGAAGCATTAAGGCAATTGTAAATTCTCTTCCCCAATAATTATTGTGGGCAATATTGGCAAAGGCTCCGTTTACAGCGGCTTGTAAATCATCTGTATTGTTAAAAAAATTATCTGGACGAATAATTCCTACTGGTTTTTCTTCCAGATCAGAACAACTGAAGAAAGTCATTGTTCCTAAGCAAAGAAGAGCTATATATTTTTTCATAGTGGTTTTAGATTAAAATTTCACATTAAATCCTGCTGTAAATGTTCTCACGTTCGGATATCCTCCATAATCCAATCCTAAATTGGTATTACTTCTTGAATTGGTGTCGTTTAAGTAATTTGTTTCAGGATCTGAACCAGGATAATCTGTACTTGTCCAAAGGTTTTGTGCACTGATGTAAAAACGAACTTTACTTAATCCCATTTTCGAAACAATTTTTTCATCTAAACTATATCCTAAAGAGATGTTTTTCAAACGAATGTAACTTCCATCATACACAAATCTAGAAGTGATTCTTTTGGTTCTGGCAGCATTTGCAGGAACATTTGTATCTGTATTTGTTGGTGTCCAAGCATCTAAAACCTCAGTTGTAGCATTGTTATTTCCCGAGGCTAATTCCATCAAAGTATAGTTTAAGATTTGATTGCCTTGTGAACCTTGGAAAAAGATATTCAAATCCAGATTTTTATAAGTGAAATCATTGTTGAATCCGAAGATGAAATCTGGGTTTGGATTTCCGATGATTGTTTTGTCCTGAGAATCTAATTTTCCGTCGCCATTGTAATCTCTGAATTTTTCTCCTCCTGCAGCTGTTTCAAAATTTCCTGGCAACACCGCTTCACCTTGCTGAATTACGCCGTCATAAATAAATCCGAAGAAAGAACCAACTGGCTGACCTACTCTCAAAATCTGAGATTCAGTTGCCAAGAAGTGGCCTGGAGCAGAGTTGATTAAAAGATCTTTATTATCAGCTAGTTTTAGTACTTTATTTTTGTTGGATGAAATATTAAAATTCGTTGACCAAGTAAAATCGGCACCAATGAAGTTTTTGGTATTAATTCCTAATTCCCATCCTTTATTTTCTAACTCCCCAACGTTTTGCAGCTGTGAAGCAATTCCTGAAATGCCAGGTAAAGGTCTGTTAAACAATAGATCTTTAGTAATTGTTTTATAATAATCTGCCGTAATACTGATTCGGTTATCAAACAAACCTAAATCAATTCCGTAATCCTGCTGATAAGAAGTTTCCCATTTCAAATTTGGATTATCCAAAGAAGTTAATTGCACCGCATTTACGATTACGTCACCGCTCACGTCATAAATTTCAGAGAATCGCGATAAAGTAGAGTAGGCGCCAATTGAAGGGTTTCCAGTTGCTCCATAACTCGCTCTTAATTTTAGATTTGAGACCGTTTTGCTATCTTTTAGGAAATTCTCTTTTCCTATGTTCCATCCAATTGCACCAGAAGGAAAAGTTCCGTATTTGTAGTTTTTACTAAAGCTTGAAGAACCGTCTCGTCTGGCTGTAAAAGTTAGTAAATACTTATCGTCATAATCAAAATTCAACCTTCCGAAAGCAGAAATCAATTCCGTTTCAGATAAATTAGAATCTGGTTTTAAAAATACAGTTCCAGCGCCTAAATTTCGATACGAATTGGTATTGGTTAAAAATCCTCTTGAAGCAGCATATGAACTTTCATTTTTATTTTTTTGATAGGAATACCCGCCAAGAACCGTCAAAATTCCTTTTTCAATAATTTCACGTTTGAAAGTCAGATAGTTTTCTGTTAGGAAAGAAGAAAATCTGGTGTTGTTTACAGAAGCTTCTCCTTTGATGTTTTTTCCAGCAATTAAAGTAGAAGGAATAAATCTTCCCGTCTGCGAATTATTATCGGTTAAACCTAAAGTGGTTTTAAAATCAAGATCTTTTGTAATCTGATACTGGGCAAAGAAATTGCTTCTGTTTACAATAGAAACTGTTTCCAGAATATTTTCCATTGCCGTAGCGTACGGATTGTCAATATCATCCCCAATTGGAGCTGTTGTGGTGTAAGTTCCGTCAGCATTGTAAATTCCTTTGTCGGGCATAAATCTGTACGCAGCTGCGATTACACCCGCAGCACCAGTTCCTCCAGCTCCTGTCTGGCTGATAATTCCTTCTTTGTTTTGTTTGCTTGTAAAAGTATTTAAACCGACTTTGAATTTTGGAGACAAATCAGCTTCAAGATTTCCTACTATGGTGTATTTATCAATTCCTGAATTAATTACAACTCCATCTTGGTTGAAATACGTTCCAGACACATAATATCTCACATTGTCAGATCCGCCAGAAAATGACAATTGTGTATTCGAAATCATTCCATCTCGGTAAATAACATCCTGCCAGTCTGTATTCGCAGGACCTTGTGTGTGCGTTGTAAAACTTTGTCTGTATGCTGCAAACTGATCAGCATTTAATAAATGTAATTTGTTATTTACTGATTGTATCGAAGTAGAATTACTAAATTCAATAACAGGTTTTCCTGGTTTTCCTTTTTTAGTCGTTACCATGATAACCCCGTTTGAACCTCGAGATCCGTAAATTGCAGTAGCCGAAGCATCTTTTAAAACCTCAATAGAAGCAATATCCTGAGGTGCCGGCATCGAAACTCCTGCAAAACCATCAACTACAATAAGGGCATCACCGCTGGCATTAATCGAAGTTCCGCCACGCACCCTGATTTTTACGGGAGCACCAGGTTCACCACCATTATTAGTCATTACAGAAACACCTGCAGCACGACCTTGCAAAGCTTGTTCTGCATTTAAAAGTGGAAACGCGGTTAATTCTTTTGCTGTTACAGAAGATACAGAACCAGTAATGTCGCTCTTTTTACGCGTTCCATAACCTACTACAATTACTTCGTCAAGGGCTTTTGTATCTGGTTTTAAACTTACGTTGATTACGGTTTTGTTTCCAACTGGAATTTCTACAGTTTGAAATCCGACAAAATTGAAAACTAAAACAGCATTTTTTTCTGAAACGATAACAGTATAATTTCCGTCCATATCTGCAGATGCGCCTACAGATGAATTTTTAATATAGACATTCGCCCCAGGAAGTCCGAGTAAATCTTCGCTCGAAGTAACTTTTCCAGTTACTTTTCTTTCCTGCGCATTCATCATGAAATTTACCAGTAAAAAAGATACCAGTAAACACCATTTAAACGGTTTGTTTTTTTGGTTTGTAAACATTCATTTTTTGGTTTTAAGGTTAATAAGTTAGATAAAGTAGAAAAGCAATAAACTCATTCCGATTATCACAATGACAAAAAGAATTTGCAGTAATAAAAAGTTTGTTTTCTTGATTTTCATATGGCAAATGTAGAAGCCAAAAAAGAAATAGAAATACAAAAAAGGGTATCTAAAAATACAGATACCCTTTTTTAAGCCTTTAAAAATGCGGATTGTTTACGTAAAATGTCAAATGTGAGATGTGAGATGTGAGATGTGAGATGTGAGATGTGAAAAGTGAAAAGTGAAATGTGAGATGTTAGACGTGAGATGTTAGATGTAAAAAGTGGAAAGTAAAAAGTAAAAAGTAAAAGATGTTCACATCTAGCAATTCAAATTTTCACATTCACACATTTCACATCTAACATTTCACACTTTACATCTCACACTTTTTATAAAATTTGTCTGCGTATTGCGACGGCGTTTCTCCGTATTTTTTTTGAAAGCATTTGCTGAAGTATTTCGGATTGTTAAAACCGACTTTATAGCTCACTTCTGAAACATTTAGTTTGTTTTGTTCTAATAATTGAGCGGCGCGTTTTAATCTGATTTCGTGAATAAATTCGTTTGGTGTGCAATTGGTCCAAGCTTTGATTTTTAGAAATAACATGGTACGGCTGACACCCAATTCTGAACAGAAGAAGGGAATATCAAATTGTTCGTTTGAAATGTTTTCTTCTACAATCTTGAATGCTTTTTTCAATAATTCTTCATCCAAAGAAGAAACTGTGATTTCTGATGGAATAAAACTGTCTTCGCTTGAAAATTTGATTTTTAAACGTTCAGTCGTGTTCAGAATGTTTTTAACGCGAAGTCTGAATTCCATTAAATTGAATGGTTTACTGATATAATCATCTGCACCGCTTTCCAATCCTTCAAATTTATAAACCAATGAAGATCTCGAAGTCAATAAAATAACAGGAATATGACTGGTTTTAAGGTTTTCTTTTATTTTCGAACAAAGTTCTGTTCCAACCATTTCTGGCATAATAACATCACTGATAATCAAATTTGGAACAAATTTTAGTGCTTTTTCAAAAGCAATTTTTCCGTTTTCAGCCTCAATTATATTATAATCTTTTTTGAGCAGGTTTTTCATGAACTTTCTCAAAACCTTGTGATCTTCAACAATTAAAATCGTTTGTTTTTCGTCGTTTACAATTAAATCTTCGATGTCTTCGTTTTCAATTACTTCCGATGGTTCTAATTGTGCTGTATATTGTGCAATATCATCACTGATTTTAAAATCGGGAATAATTTCGTTGTCTAAAAGGTGGTTTCGCCCAAGCGGAAGTGTAACCTTAAAAATCACACCGCCAGTTGGTTTGTTCTTTACATCAATATTTCCTTTGTGCAGTTTTACAATGTTTTTTACAATCGAAAGTCCAATTCCAGTTCCTTTATTGTAGTTTTTTTGAACTTGATTGTGCATCGGAATTTCAAAAAACAAATCAAAAATTTTATCGATGTGTTCTTCCGAAATACCAACTCCAGAATCTTCAACAGCAATAAAAAGATTTTCTTGGTCGTGATTTATTTTAATGTTGATTGAACCGCCTTTTGGTGTGTATCGAAACGCATTCGAAATCAAATTATAAAAAACACGTTCGAGTTTGTATCGGTCAAAATAAACCAGAATTTCTTCATCATCAGTTTCAAAAGTATACTCATAACCGCCGTCTTTGGCATATTCTATAAACGATAAAAAGATTTCTTTGGTGAATTTTACAATGTTCCCGTTTGCAGATTCCAGCGTTGCTTGATCGTTTTCGAGTTTTCTAAAATCCATTAGTCGGTTAATTAAACTCAGCAAATGATTGGCGCTTCCTTCAATTACTAAAAGCTTTTTATACATTTCGTTCGTTCCGTTATAGTCAGCCAGAATTTGCTGTAACGGACCTAAAATCAATGTTAAAGGTGTTCTGAATTCATGCGAGATATTGGTAAAGAAATCCAGTTTTGCACGGTTGTTTTCTTCCACACGTTTGCTTTCCAAATATTCCAATTCGAGTTTTTGTTTCAATCTGGCTTTCGATTTCATAATCCAGATCAAACCGTATAATCCTAACCCAATTATGATTCCGTACAACAAAAATGCCCAAATACTGCGCCAAGGAGCCGGATTTACAATTACGGTAAGTGTCGTTGGAGTTTTGTTCCAAATGCCGTCGTTATTGGCACCACGGACTTCAAAAGTGTAAGTTCCTGGATTCTGAATAGCAAAATTGGCTTCTGAATTTTTTGTAGTGGTCCAGTTGTTTTCCAAACCCGTTAAGCGGTAGCTGTATTGATTGTTTTTGGATCGAATGTAATTTGGAATTGCAAAGTTTATAGAGAAATTGGCTTTGTCATAATCTAATGTAATAGTCTTCGTAAAACCAATGCTTTTCTCTAAAATTTCAGCTGAATCGCCTGGATTTATAGTTTTATTTTTAATTTTCAAATCAGTAATTAAAACCTGAGGTGCATATTGATTTAAGGAAATTTTGGATGCATCAAAATAAGTCGCGCCAGACGGACTTCCGAAATAAAATTGATTTGAACTTAATTTTAAAGCCGAATTGTCATTGAATTCATTACTTGCTAATCCATCTTTTTGATCGTAAATGACAATGTTTTTTTGATTTGTATTGTATTTGATAATTCCCTGATTGGTGCTGATCCATAGGTTTTTATCATCATCTTCTAAAATAGAATGTATAGAAGTTATTATAGTATTTCCAATTCTGAGATTGATTTGGTTGAATTTTTTTCCATCAAAATAGTGAAGTCCTTTTGCTTTTGTTCCAACCCAGATTTTGTTTTGAGAATCCTGAAACAAAGTCAAAATATCATCGCCTGATAAAGAGGAATGATCGTAAAAGAAATGCTGAATTGCATATTGCTTCGGATTAAAATTTCGTAACGGGATGCGGTTCAGTCCGTTTTGAGTTCCAACCCAAAGAAAATTATGTTTGTCGACTAAAATAGTTCGGATAATATTATTGGTCAGAAAAACAGATTTTGTATTGTCGTTTCCAATTAGCTGGAAAGTTTTATCTGTTGTATTATAGCGAATTAATCCCTTTCCAAAAGTTCCAATCCATAAAATACTGCCTTCTGTTTTAAGAGAATATACGCCGGTTTCTTTCAGTAAATCCGTTAAATCAGAAGCAATTCGATTGTCTTCAATTCTTTTCGTAATCGTATTGTAGGGAGATAATCCTTTAGAAAAAGTACCAATCCATAAAATACGATCGTCAGAAAGACACATCGATTTAATGTCATTTTTATTGCTTTGACCAGTTTTACTGTTGATGTAACTTGTGGTTTCTGTACTTTTATTATAAATCGTAATGCCGCCGCCTTCTGTTCCAAAATAAATGTTCTGGTTTTTATCTGCAATAATCGAACTCACAACATCAAAACTCATCGGGATCTTTTTCGAATTCTGATTGTAGTTAGAGAAATTGACATTGGAAACGTCCCATAGATTCACGCCTTTATAATAACAGCCAATCCAAATAGAACCTTTTTTGTCTTTAAAAAGTGACTTTACTTTGTCGATTCCGTTACTGTTATTGCTGTTGTTTATTTTCTGCAGACTTTTATCCAAACCTAAAATATAGATTCCGTCATAAGCTCCAATCCATAAAGAACCTTGATTGTCAATTACTAAAGATCGAATGTCTGTATTAATTTCTCTGAACTTTTCATTGTCCAAAAAAGAAACATAAGATTTCTGTTTTTGATCGAATTTTAAAAGACCTTTATTTTTTGTTCCAACCCATAAATTACCATTTTTATCTTCTATAACCGACTGCACATTCAATAAATCAAAATTATTCAGCGGATAATTTTTAAATTGAAATTTACCATTTATTCGATTTACTAATTGGCATAAACCTTTTGTGGTTCCAATCCAAATTTCGCCTTTTTTGGTTTTTAGAATGCTTAAAATATTATTGCTCGGAAGGGTAGAAACATCATCGTCTGAATGGAAAACCGAAGTAAACAATCCAGATTTTTTATTGTAAATCGTTAATCCTTTTGAAGTTCCAAACCACATTTCGTCGCCAATTTCCTTAATGCTCCAAACGGCGTTATTACTTATCGTGTGATTGGCTTTGGTATGCAGATATCTTGTAAATTTATTCAAAACAGGATTATAACAGTTCAAGCCATTGTAAGTTCCCACCCAAATTTTACCAGAGTTATCTTCTTCAATTGCCAAGATATCATTGTTACTTATGGAAGATTTATCCTGGGCATCATTTCTAAAAATAGTAAATCGGCTGCCATCGTATTTATTCAGTCCGTCACGCGTACCAAACCACATCTGCCCAAATTTATCCTGATGAATGGCAATGACAGAACTCTGCGAAAGGCCGTCGGTCGTAGAGATGTTTTTAAGGCGGTATTTATTTTGGGAAAACAAATTTCCGCTGATAAATACGATAAACAAAAGAGCTATTTTGAATTTCATAGCGCGTAGTTTTATATTGTGAATTGAATTCTCGCAAAGTCGCAGAGTCGCAAATTTTTCTTTTTTAAGTTTTTTTAAATTTTCTCTTTGCGTCTTAGCGACTTTGCGAGATTAAATAAGAACTTTACTTCAATCGCTTTTTTAATTGATAATCGTACAAAGACGGAATTTTTTCTATTTCCGTATTCAAAAACTCAATATAAGGATCAACATCGTATTTGATTTCAAATTTAGTATTTCCATGAACGCCAATGATTCTGGCGAAAGCACCGTCTTTCATTCCGTACAATAAAACAGGTTTAGTCTGATCTGGGTTTGAAACCTGAACATTTAAGTTCCAAAAAGTACTGAAAGGTCCGTGCGAAGGTTTCCAGTAATCCGCTCCGCCGCCGCCAAATAGGTAATAGCTGTTATTTTTATCAGCAGTAATATGAACCGTAATATTATCAAACAAATTTTGATGATTTGCTCCTGAATGCTGGTCTAAAAGAGCGTCTTCAAAAATCTCACAATTTTGATACACATTTTTAGTAGAAAAAGTATTGAAGCTCAACGGGTGAACTGCTTTATTGTAGATTTTTAAGTTCTTGACTAAAACATTATGAACGCCTCCTAAAGTTACGGTATAATGCGATAAATGAGGACCATCGGTAATGATATCCTGAACGGTTACATTAGAAACTTCTTCGGCTAGAATACCGCTGTCAGCATTGGTAATTTTGACGTCTTTTACCCAGCTGTTAAAAAGGCGCGTTAAGAAAATTGCATTATTTCCCGGTTCAACGTGATGCGCGACTCTCGGAATATCCGGAAAAGTAAAACGTAAATTTTCAATTCCCACTTCATTTAAATGTTTCCATTCGACGAGTTGTGCATGGTAACTTGGCTTTATCGAAATGGTTAAAGGTGTTTTTAAAGTAATTTTAGAGGAAGATATTTTAATGATTTCAACTTGCTGTCTTACAATTGGAAGTTTTGGAAATTTCCAATGATGCGAACCAGGCTTGACTTTTGCCCCTTGATATAAATCTTTAATAATTTCGCCGTTTTCCCCATCTTTATTGAACAACTGTAATTCGACTATATCGCCGACTTTTAAATTTTTCACTTCGGAAATATTAATGACAAATTCACCCATTTTTCCAGAACTGACTTTCGCTAAAATGTTAGGTTCGGGTTCATATTTATCCAAATAAGATTTCACACGTTCATTGGGAATCTGTGTCCAGATAAAGCCTCCCGACCATGCATATTGCGAAAAAGGCAAGTCAATATTATTTTCGGGTTCGCGTTGTCTTTTATCAAAAGAGGTTAGGTATTCTCTAAGTTCCGCAAGAGATTCAGGATCTTTAAGATACATCATTGGTCTTGGGCAGTAGATTTCAGTTCCGTTTTCACCAGAACCTGCACCGCGAAGTACAAAATTGCTTCTTTCGATGTAGAGAATATCGCTTAGAATAATTCGGCCTGCGGGTAATTGTAAAATTACATTTCCATCGACTGCGTTTGCTGCTTTTAAAGCTTTGAGTAATGCTTTTGAGTCGTCTAGATTGTCATTTACTTTTACGCCAAAATCAGCGGCGTTAATAATTTTTCCTTCGGTTTCTGGAAGTTTGCTTTCTCCAAAATTATAACCTGCATAGCTAAAATCAGGAAGATAATTGACTTTTGAAGTAATAATTTTTGGTAATTCCTGCGCCATTGTAATATTTACAACAAGGCTGCAAAAGATAGTTATGGCTGGACGAATCATGGTTTTTTGTGGTTGTGGTTAGTTAGTTTTTTTTGCCACGAAGGCGCTATGGCACAAAGTTTTGTATTTTTATATTTCACGCTCCCGATAGCTATCGGGAGCGTGAAATAAATCTTCGCGACTTTGCGATAAAGCTTTAAAAAAAACTTTGCGCCTTCGCGTCTTCGTGGCAAGAAAATTATAAAGATCGCTTAATCCCCAATTCAAGTCCTCGCAATTCTGCCAAGCCTCTTAAACGGCCAATCGCAGAATAACCCGGATTTGTTTTTTTCTTTAAATCGTCCAGCATTTGGTGACCGTGATCTGGACGCATTGGTAACTTGCTGTTATTTCTTTTTTCGACTTCTAAAATTGCTTTTACTACTTCGTACATATCAACATCACCTTCAAGATGATTGGCTTCGTAGAAACTTCCTTCCTCATCTCTCTGCGTGCTTCTTAAATGGATAAAATTCATTTTATCGCCGTGACGTCTTACAATTCCGGGTAAATCATTATCGGCTCTAACGCCATAAGAACCTGTACACATTGTAAATCCGTTTGATGGAGACGGCGCTGCATTCATTAATTCCACCAAATCTTCTTCCGTACTTACCACTCTAGGCAAACCTAAAATAGGGTAGGGAGGATCGTCAGGGTGAATGGCCATTAAGACACCTTTACTTTCGGCAACGGGGATAATCTGCTGTAAAAAGTAGAATAAATTGTTTTTTAAAGCCCGTCTGTCAATATGATTATAAGCACTTAAAGTAACTAAGAAATCTTCAACCGTATAAGCTTCTTCGGCACCTGGAAGTCCAGCTAGAATATTACGTTGTAATTTTACTTTATCTTCATCTGTCATGGCTTCAAAATAACTTTTTGCTTTTTGAATTTGAGTTTCAGAATATTCTTTTTCTGCGCCTGGTCTTTTTAAAATGAACAATTCAAAAGCCGCAAAAGCATTAATGTCAAAACGAAGTGCTTTAGAACCGTCTTCAACCGTATAAGATAAATCGGTTCTTGACCAGTCTAAAACGGGCATGAAATTATAACAGACACATTTGATACCGCATAAAGCCAGATTTCGAATGCTTTCTTTATAATTTTCAATGTATTGAAGGTAATTACCAGTTTGCTTTTTAATGTCTTCGTGAACCGGAATACTCTCGACAACCGACCAAGTTAAACCAGAAGCCCCTTTTTTAGGATCGCCGTTTTCGTGTTCGATTTCGACTTTTCGTTTAATGATTTCGTCGATGCTCCAAACTTCTCCGTTTGGAATATGGTGTAATGCGGTTACAATTCCAGTTGCTCCCGTTTGTGCAATATCTTGTAAAGAAACAGGGTCATTTGGTCCGAACCATCTTAATGTTTGTTCCATGTTTTATTTGTTTTTGGTTTGATTCCTGAAAGGTTTCCAAAACCTTGTAGGTTTAAATTATCATCTATATAAATAAAAAACATACCTACAAGGTTTTAGAAACCCTGCAGGACGTGAGAAATCTTAAATGCTTGTTGCAGCAAAACCTCCGTCGACTTTTAAGATTGTTCCAGTTACGAATTTTGACATATCGCTGCATAAAAACAAAAGCGCACCGTCAATATCTTCTGGAGTTCCAAATCTTCCCATTGGTGTATGATCGATGATTTTTTCGCCTCTTGGCGTTAGTTTTCCTTCTGGAGTTAATAATAAAGCGCGGTTTTGTTCTCCAATAAAAAATCCAGGAGAAATAGCGTTTACACGAATTCCTTCGCCATATTTTTGAGCCAGTTCAACTGCCATCCATTGTGTGAAGTTATCAATTGCCGCTTTTGATGCCGAATAACCTACAACTCTAGTTAAAGGTCTTTGTGCCGATGCTGACGAAATATTAATAATATTTCCTGATTTCTGTTTAGCAAAAAGCTCCGCAAAAACCTGAGATGGAAGCATAGTTCCAATAATATTCAAATCGACAACCTTTTGCAAATCATCTGTTTTCATATCATAAACAGCTTGGTCGGGCTGAATTGTCGCACCCGGCATATTTCCTCCTGCAGCGTTAATTAAAATATCCAGACGACCGTATTTTTCTACGATAAAATCTTTTGCCTTTTCTAATTCTTCTTTGTTTAAAACATTCGCCTGAATGGCAAATGCCTGGCCGCCGTTTGTTTCTATGTTTTGTACCGTTTTCTCCGCTTTTTCCAGCGATTGAGAAACGATTCCAACAACAACACCTTGTTTAGCCAGAACGTTTGCAAAGTTGCTTCCTAATACTCCAGCACCACCTGTGATAAGTGCAATTTTACCTTTTAGATTGAATATTGAATCCATTATTTAGTTATTTAAAAAATCAATAATTTAAATTCCAAATTTCAATTTGAAAGATAAAGTATGATAAATATTTAGTTTAATTTTTAAGTTTATCTGATTCCGCTTTGAGGTTGGAATTTAGAATTTGGAATTTGGTATTTTAAAAATTGGAATTTAGAATTTGGTATTTCAAAAATTGGAATTTTAAATTTAACCTCTTATTGCTCCAATCAGTTCTAATACTCTTTTAGTCTCATTTTCGATTGTATCGTAAGCTTCGTATTCCATAACATTTTTACTGATTAATTTACTTCCCATTCCCACAGCAGAAACACCAGCATTAAACCAAGTTTCAATACTTTGACGAGTAGTGTCAACGCCTCCAGTCGGCATAAAAATTAAGTTTGGAAAAACATCTTTGATAGCACTCATAAAGTCTGGCCCTAAAATATTTCCAGGGAAAAGTTTGATGAATTGAACTCCGGCATTTTCAGCAGCAATAATTTCAGTTGGAGTCATGCAGCCAGGCGCGTATAAAACCTCTTTACCAATTAAAAATGAAGCTACTTCAGGAACAAAACCCGGACTTATAAAAAAATCAGCTCCAGCCAAGAAATAAGTTTCTGCCTGTTCTAAGTTTTTAATAGTACCAATTCCTAAAAGCATTCCAGGCATTTCGGCGTTTCTAATTTCAATTAATTTCTTAAAATTAGAAAGAGCTTCAGGGCCTCTGCTGGTATATTCCACGGCTCTAACTCCCACGTTGTAAAGTGTTTTTAAAACAGCAATACTTTTATTTTCGTCAGCATTAAAATATAAAGGAAGCATTCCTTGTTTTAGAATCACATCAATAGAATTCTGAATAGTACTCATGGCTTATATTTTTACTTTAATTACAATTTTTTTCAATTCACCTTCGCCAATCATCGCTGTGTGTACATCTTCAGGAAATAATATGGCAAATTGTTTTTCCTGCAATTGAAAGAAAGTGTCTGGGGCATCATGAAAAAATCGAACATCTCTTTCGTCGCTGTAATCGCCATTTGGATTTACACATTTCTCTCTCGGTTTCCAGGCAAAAGTTTCTGGTCCTTTTATTGAAATCTGAATGTCTATGTTTTTGTCGTGGCATTCAAAACCTTTAACGGCTTCTTCTTTTGTATTTCCTTGTCCGACAATTACAATTAGTTTTAAGCCTTCGCCAATTTCAAAAGCGCCCTCTTCCAGATTGGCAATATCATTTTGATTTACATAATCGAATGCTTTTTTAAAATTGGGATGCAGACCGTAATATTTTGCTGCGTTGTGTAGTGAATCTACTATCATTTGGTTAGATATTATTTAGTTTTTTAATCGTGTATTTTAGTTGATTAACAGAAAAAATAATTGTTTTTTTAATGTTATGTGTATATTTGCGTGTGCGTACACGGTATTTTACAAATGTATGTAAAATGAAGTGTAAAACAACTTATTTTTAATAAAATAAATTAAATTTACTGCACTGCTTTTATTTTTTTAACTTAAAAAGAATCAATATCATAACAATTAAGAAAATTGCCGAATTAGCTAATGTTTCGCCGGGAACAGTCGATAGAATTATACATAAGCGCGGACAAGTGGCGCAGGAAACTGTGGATAAGGTTAATGCTATAATTGAGGAATTTGGTTATAAAAGAAATATACTGGCAAGTAATCTCGCTTTAAATAAAAAATTTCATTTTGCAGTTTTTCTTCCAAAGTCTGAAACATTGGAATATTGGAAAAGTCAGGTTGACGGAATTGAAAAAGCAGCCTTGGAGTTTAGCAAATTCGGAATTGTATTGGATTATTTTTTCTACGATTACAATCTGATCTCATTTCAAGAAACTGTTCAAAAAGTTATGCAGTTTGATTGTGACGGTTTATTATTTGCGCCTATATTTTATGAAGATTCTGTTCAGTTTTTAAAAGAATATCAAAAGAAGAATATTCCAGTTGTAATGATTGATTCTAATATTTCTGAAGGAAATGAACATGCGTACGTAGGGCAAGATGCCTTTCAGAGCGGTTATTTAGCGGGAAGATTGATCAGTTTTGCAGTGAAGAATGAGAGACAAGTTTTGATTTTTAAAATTACGAGAGAAATTGAAAGTACTTCGGTATACTTACAGCGCATCGATGGCTTTTATTCTTATTTTAAAGATCATAACGAACTGACGAATTTTAAATTTTCAGAAGTCACTTTAAAAGATTCCAAAATAGATCAGTTGAATTTGGAAATGTTTTCTGGCGTAAGCAGCATTTTTGTGCCAAATTCCAGAGCGTATATTGTCGCTGGATTTTTAGAAAAAAATAATATAAAAGGTGTCCGCATTATTGGTTTTGATTTGTTGAAAGAAAATATCGAATATTTAAATAAAGGAATAATCGATTTTTTAATCAATCAAAGACCAGAAGACCAAGGTTATATGGGGATTAATTATTTGTATAAGAAATTGGTTCTACAAGAAGATGTTGAACGTACACATTATATTCCGTTAGAAATTATTTTGAAAGAGAATTATTTTCCTGTTAGAAAATCAATTTAAACTATTGATAAATTTTAAACCTGACAGGTTTTAAAAACCGGTCAGGTTTCTCAAAGTGATGAAATCTTTACTTCTTAACCTTCACCACCAAAGGATTATTAATCTTCTCAGCAAAAGCACTCAAATAAGTTTCCCATTCTTGTTTAGTTTGAAACGGACTTCCTTTTTTCCATCCAAAACCAGCATAATAAATTGCTTTATTATTTTTTACAGAGATATTTCCATATAGATTGCTTAAATCTTTTTCATCGGTAACATGATTATCAAAGCTAATTAAAGAACCTTTTGGCGCTACTAAACCCATTCCAATTTCAGAATCATCAATAGGCTCCCAGTAACTTAGCCAGCCTTTTTCTAAATTTGTTCCTGTAGTTCCTTTTTTATCATGAAGTGTCAAACCAGCAGCAATAGTTTTAGTTCCAGTAACATTGATTTCGAAGCGAGAAAGCTGGCTTCCATAATCCAAACTGATCAATTTAGATTCGGTTATTCTATTGCCTTTCGCATCCCAATCAGCATAGGTCAAAATAAAGCTCGTTCGGATCGCACCATTCGTAATTGTTTTCCAGCTGATGAAATTTTTAGAAAAATAATATTTACCATCCACATTTACAGCAATTCCGCCAATACCTCGGCTTGGACCCACCTGAAAATTATCAAGTCCTTCTCCAGTATCTTTATGATACGTTCCAGTTCCGTTTGTGGTTTTTTCATACCATTTATTAATAATTGGATATTCCACTCTTTTTAGCCAGGCATCGATTCCGCTGGTTAATGTTCCGCCTGGAATATTTTCTTCCACCATTTTTTGAGCCACAGGACCGTAAGTTCTAAAAGCGACTTTGTTGTTTTCCCAAGCGTAATCATCTGTTCTTTCTGGAACAAATCGTGAATAACAGCTAATGACTTTGGACGCAGAAGGATTTGTGCCGACTAAAACCTCAAAATCTTGCTTTGAAGAAGCTTTTATTTTGGGCTGAAACAAAAGAACATCCATAATTCCGTCGCCGTCATTGTCTACAGTCTGGGTTTCTAGAAATGAATTGCTGCTGATTTCTTTTACAGCATAATTTTCAAGTTTAGCATCTGCTTTTAATCCCAGCGTTTTTTTAGTTAATTCAACTGTTTCAAATTCTCGGTTTACAGGCAAATTATTGATAATTGTAATTGTTTTGTTTTGAGATTGAACTGTAAAGTTCGCTGCCAGAATTGCGGTAAGTAAAAGATATTTTTTCATTTTGTATGCTGCTTTTTTATTTCATAAAAATACAAATCAAAAAGCAAACAGAAATACACTATTGGAGTAAATATGTACAAATTATTGATAGTGAGAGTAAGTCACAAGAAAGTTAATAATTTAAACTTATCTTTAAATATTAAAATCAAGATAAAATGAAACAAAGCGCCGGCATATTAGCCTATAAATTCATTGATAAAACAGTATTCTTCTTTCTAGTTCATCCAGGCGGACCATTTTGGAAAAACAAAGATTTAGAATCTTGGTCGATTCCCAAAGGAGAGTTTACAGATGACGAAGATCCGCTGGAGGCTGCCATACGAGAATTTAAAGAAGAAACTGGTTTTGAGGTTGATGGAGATTTCATAAAACTAGAATATGTAAAATTGAAATCTGGTAAAGTTGTTCATGCTTGGGCGGTTGAATTTGAACTCGACGAAACGTTGCTAAAAATCAATGATTTTGAAATGGAATGGCCTCCAAAATCTGGAAAACTAGCAAATTTCCCTGAAGTCGACAGAGGAGAATGGTTTCAAACGCACGATGCCTTAAAAAAAATAAATCCTGCTCAAGCTGATTTTATCGTTCAAATGATTTCTAAAATTTCGGCTTCACTTTAATTTCTTTGTTTTCTTAATGAGATAATTTTTGTAATTTACATTCTTATCATCTGAATGATGTATTAGATTTATTAAAAGCAAATTAAGAATATGGAAGTGAAGTGTATTATTTTCGACTGCGATGGAGTTTTGGTAGATACAGAAAAAATTGGGAATGGAATATTGCTTGAAATGGCAGCTGAGTATGGTTTTGAAATGGAAATTGAGGATGCATACCGCAATTTTAACGGTAGAAATCTAAAAGATTGTTTTCTTCATATCGAAGATGCTATCGGAGCAAAACTGCCGGAATCTTTTGAAGCAGAATACCGTGAAAAAAGTTTCAAAGCTTTTAAAACAGAAGTAAAGCCGATGGAAGGTGTAGTGTCATTTATCGAAAAACTGAATATTGCGTATTGTGTGGCGTCAAGCGGACCAGTTGAAAAAATCAGGCTTAATCTTGAAGCATCTGGTTTATTGGATAAGTTTGAAAATAAGATTTTCAGTTCCTATCAAATTAACAGCTGGAAACCAGATCCTGGAATATTTTTATATGCCGCAAATGAAATGGGTTTTGAGGTAAGTGACTGTATAGTTCTGGAAGACAGTAAAGCAGGAGTGAAAGCTGGAATAGATGGCGGATTTAGAGTATTTGGACTTGCCAATGGTTATAACAACTCAGATTTGGAAGAAGAAGGTGCAATGCTTTTTTATACTTATGAGGAACTGAGTGATATTATTGGAGTTTGATTTGTTTTAGGTTTTATTTTTCAAGTTTCAAGTCTTGTGTAGGGCTTCGACTTCGCTCAGCCTGACAGCCACTAGGTTGTCGATGTCATCTTGGGCGAAGTTGAATGAAAGTGAATTAACTTAAGGTCTAAATCAAATTTGAGTTTTTCTAATTTTCATATTCTTAAAAACAAATGTAATTTGTTACATTAAAATTAAATTTCATATATTTGAGTTTGTACATTCGTTTTTTTAATGAGTTTTTTATGATGAATTTCTAATGATTCATTAGAAAAATCGGATGATTTAGATAGAAAAAGACTTTTCCCAAAGAGTCATTTTTTAGAATGTGATTTCCCAAAAGTCACATGCGATTAACCTACAGACAGACAAAATGACGAAATTTATAATTAGAATTTTAATTCTATCACTATTACTCGTTTCTTCAATCGAAGCCCAGATTAAAAAGATTGGTGTTCCTTTTATAACCAATTATAATCCGAAAACTTATAAAGCAGCTTCCGAAAATGGAGATGTTGTACAAGATTCTAAAGGCATGATGTTTTTTGCCAATCACTTCGGAATCATGCAGTTCGACGGTGTACGATGGAGTATTGTTACACAGCCTGAAAACAGAAGTATGGTTCGTTCGCTGGCAATCGATAAAAACGATAAAATTTATGTTGGAGCGCAAGGCGACTTTGGTTTTACAACGCAATTGCCTAATGGGCAATATCGATACACTTCGCTGGTTAAATTACTTCCTGTTTCAGCTCGAAATTTTGGCGATGTACTTCACACTACTATTCAAAATGGGAATGTGATTTTTTTCTCTTACGAAGGAATATTTATTTATAAGAATAATAAAATCAAGGTTTTAAAATCAAATTCTAGTTTTGATGATTTTTTTGAAGTCAATAAAGAGATTTATGTTTTAGATAATGAAAGAGGATTATTGAAATTAAAAAACGACTCATTAATTGCAATTTCAAATGCTCAGAAATTTGCCGGCATGAAGATTAGGAAAATCTTTAAAACAAAAAAAGGACTTTTATTATGCACACAAAAGAATGGTCTTTTTATTTATTCCGATAATCAAATAAAACCTTTTGTAACGGAAGTTGATTATTTATTAAAGCAAAATCAAATCTCTGCTGGAATTGAGCTTTCGGATGGATATTTCGGAATTGGAACCCGCCAAACAGGATTGATAGTTATAGATGGTTCAGGAAATTTGATTCAGCATATTAATAAACAAATAGGTTTGCAAAATGATTATGTAACAAATCTTAAAATTGATAAAGAAGGAAATTTATGGGTTACGCTTAAAGAAGGTATTTCGATGATCCAGATTTCTTCGCCTTTGTCTAAGATTTTGGACACATCAAATTCAGAAACCAAAATATACTGCAGCCAAATTTATCAAAACAAGTTATACATCGCTACAGATAACGGTTTATTCTCGCTCGATTGGGAAGCTTATAAAAACGGAAAACGTGAAAATGCCAACTTTCATCATATTTCTGGAATGTCTGAAAATGTTTGGAATATTGGCATTTTTGGAAATTCTCTTTTGGCTTTTGAAAAAAACGGAATATATGAAGTGTCTGGTAATTCGGCAAAAATACTAGCAAAAGTAGACGGCGCTTGGAAAGGGATTTTAGTTCCAAACCATCCAGATTTACTGCTTGCAGGTGGTTACAACGGTTTGTATCTTCTTAAAAAAATAAATAATTCTTGGGTTTATCAGCATAAAATAAAAGGTTTTCAGGAAAGCAGCCGTATAATTGAAACGGACAAGAACGGCAATTTCTGGATTGCTCACGGTTACAAAGGAATTTTTAAACTTCAATTTAATACCGCATTCGACTCGGTTTCTAATGTCCAGTTTTATAATCAAGAAGATGGTTTTCCGTCGAGTTTATTTTTGAATACTTTTAAAATTGATAATCAGATCTTTTTTGGAACTACGAAAGGGGTTTACAAACAAAATACATCTTCAAACAAAATGATTCCAGACGCTATTTTTAAAAAATATCTGGGAATGGAAAATCATATTCGGTTATTAAAAGAGGATAATCAGAATAATATTTGGTACGTTTCTGGAGAAAATACTGGGAAAATGACTAAAAAAGCAAATGGCAGTTTTGATGTTGAAGAACTTCCATTTAGAAAACTTAGATATTTATATGTTCCAGGTTTCGAAAATATTCAGACAACAACAAACGGCGATGTCTTTTTTGGGACACAAGATGGGTTAATTCATTATAATTCAGTCAAAAACAAGAAATACCCAACCAAATACAAAGCTGTAATTTCAGAAGTTAAATGTATTTTTCCAAAAGACAGTCTGCTGTTTTCAAGCCGTTACGATGTGCTTCCGAATAAAACAAAATCTGCAGAAAAAGAAATTTCAAGACTTTTTTCGTATTCCAATAATGCTGTTCATTTTTCTTTTTCTTCCCTTTTTTATGATGAAGCTGATGCCACAAAATATGAATATTGGCTGGAAGGTTTTGAACCAAAATGGTCGGAATACAGTCTTCAAACCGAAAAAGAATATACCAATTTGCCTGAAAATGAATATGTGTTTCATGTAAGGGCAAAAAATATTTATGATGTTGTAAGCGAAGAAGCTGTTTTTCGCTTTGAAGTTTTACCGCCTTGGTACAGAACGATTTGGGCTTATGTTTTATATTTAATTCTCTTTGGTATTTTGATTTATACGATTATCAAATACCAAAAAAATCTTGCGGAACGTGACCGCCAGCAATTAATTTTGAATCAGGAAAAAGAATTACTGCAGAACCGTGCTGAACTTAATGAACAAAAATTGGCATTAGAACAAGAAAATATGGTGATAATGCGGGAGAATCTTGAAACAACGATTAATCTCAAAAACGCTAAAGTAGCTTCAAACACTGTCAATCTTATCCATTTAAATGAAATTCTGCTTTCTATAAAAGAACTCATCGGACAAATGGATAAGAAGAATGATCCTAATGTCAACTTCAGTTTATTAACCAAAATAAATAAACTGATCGATCATGAATTGCAGGGCGATAAACATTGGAATGAGTTTGAAGAAATTTTCAATCAGCTGCACGATAATTTTATGCAGAGACTCAAAACAAGTTATCCTGAATTGACGCCGCGCGATATGCGATTGTGTGCGTATTTGCGAATGAATTTCAATACGAAGGAAATTGCACCGCTTTTAGGAATTTCTGTAAGAGGTGTGGAAGATACCAGATATCGCATTAGAAAAAAACTACAGCTTCCATCAGATACAAACATTACCGAATTTATTCTCAATTTTTAATTTTTCTCATTTAAGTGAAATTTTAAGTGATTTTATGCTTTTCATCGATGATTTGTACATTTCTTCGATAGTACCGTAGTCAAACCGTACTCTAAAATGTAAGTCTTGCCTGATTTTTTAGTTAATATTGCGTTGTTATTGTCGGAAAATACAAACTATTTTTTTTAAATGGTTTGTATTGAAGAAATAACATTTACTAACTAAAAACCTATTTAAAATGAAGCAAAATGACTTTTTTTTCGGCCGACCACCGAAAAGCAATTCTTATTTATTAAAACAATTTTGTATTGCAGTTTTATTTGTACTGCTGCCATTTCTGAAAGCCCAAGCTCAATGTAATACGCTTGTTTGGTCTGATGAATTTAATGGCACGACAGTCGATTTAACCAAATGGCAAAGCATCTCAGGAAACGGCTGTCCATCGCTCTGCGGATTTGGAAATGCCGAAGCACAGCGTTACGAACCGAATCAGGCAACAATTGTAAAAGAAGGAACGAATAGTTACTTGAACATTGAGGCTAAATATCAGCCAACGTCACAGTTTCCAGATCAGCCGTATGCTTCCTCTAAATTAACAACAGAAGGGAAGTACTCTTTAAAATACGGAAGAGTTGAAGCTAGAATGAAGTTATCTAATGGCCAGGGAGCGTGGCCTGCTTTTTGGATGCTTCCCGTAAATGGAAATTGGCCGTATACTGGTGAAATTGATATTATGGAAGCCAAACACAGAAATCCGCAATCTGTAGATGGAACTATACATTATGATGGAAACGGCTATCATTTTACGGGAAGAAGCTACAGTTCTCCAACCGATTTATCTTCTGATTTTCATGTTTATGCAGTTGAATGGGGACCAAATTTTATTAAATGGTTTGTTGACGATGTATTATTTCATACAGCAACACCAAATACAACTGTAAACGGCGGATGGCCTTTTAATGATAATCAGTTTTATATTATTTTAAATCTGGCTGTTGGTAGTGCCGGAACTCTATATACAAGTGTAAATGGTGCAGGAGTACCGCCGCTTCCTGCTGATTTTCCAGCAAAATTACAGGTAGATTACGTTCGTGTTTATGACGGAAGTTATAAATATGGAGTTGTGGGAGATGCAAAAGTATATCAAAATGAAAGCAGCAAAACTTATTCTATAAACGCTATAACAGGCGCCTCTTATAACTGGACGGTTCCTGCAGGTGCGACGATTACTGCTGGACAGGGAACAAATGCCGTTACGGTAAATTGGGGAACTTCGGGTGGCGATGTTTCTGTAACAGCGACCACTTCCGGCTGTACGGCAAATACATATAAACTAGCCGTTGTAACAGAACCGGTAATTCCTGTAGAGAAAATTCAGGAAGATTTTCAATCCAACAGAAATATTGTTTACGGAAACAAAACAGGAATTTTGACAGAAGCGGTTGCCAATCCTTCTGCAACAGGAATTAATACTTCGGCTTTGGTAGGAAAATATGTCCGTAATTCATCTGAATTGTACGATGTTTTCAATATTAAAAATGTAGTCATCAGTAATGCTAATGATTATGTGTACGGAAGAAAAAGAATTTCTTTTGACATTTATACTTCAGCTCCAGTTGGAACTAAAATTTCGATGCAGCTTGAAAATAGCTTAGTAACCACAGCCACTAATTATCCGTCAGGAAGACACAGCGGTTATAAAGCGACTACTACAGTTCAAAACAAATGGGAAACTATTGAATTTGAGTTTGAAAAAATAATAGATCCAAACACAAGTGCTTTGACAATCAATAATATTGCTTTCCTTTTTGAATCGAATTCAAATTCTGGAGCAACTTATTATTTTGATAATCTGCTGACACGAGCAGCGCCAGAAAAACCAATTATTGCAACCGACGTTTTGCAAAATTACGATGGCATCAATAAAATTATAAAAGGAACTACAACTGGAACGTACTCTGTTGTAGCAAATCCAGGTTCAAATTCTGTCAACTCATCTGCGAATGTGGCAAAGTATGTTAGAAATGTAACCGAACAATACGATGTGCTTTTCTTTAATACACAAACTTCGATCGAAGATGCTGGTTTATTTAAAAGTCAGATCAATAAAATCATGATTGACGTTTATACCTCGGCACCAGTTGGAACAGTTATAAGTATGAATTTTGAGAATAGCGCAACATCGCTTCCTGCGAATTACCCAACGGGAAGAAATAGTAATTATGTGGCTATTACAACCAAACAAAACCAGTGGGAAACCTTGACTTTCTATTACAATTCAAGTCCAGATGCTGGAACTTCGAATCTGGCAGTAAACCAAATGGTTTTATTGTTTAATTCAGGTTCTTATACAAACGATACGTATTATTTTGATAATATCAGAATTGGTTCAACCAAACTGCCAGATACTTTTACACCTGGAGTTGTTTACGAAGATTATCAAAATACCCACAACATTACGTTTAGAGACGCTATCGGAACGTATACACCAAATACAGCAAATCCGAATGCAGCGGGAATTAATACTTCTTCGAATGTTGGAAAATACGTGCGTAAGTCCACTGAAATGTATGACAATTTCTCTTTCAATACTACTTTAAACAATATTGGAGATTTTAAAGCGGGCACTAAAAAATTCGCGATGGATGTTTATACATCTGCGCCGGTTGGGTCTATAATTTCTTGGCAGGCAGAAAGCAGTGCTTCGGTTCCTGCAAATTATCCTGTTGGCAGACACAGTATTTATCAAGGCGTTGTCAAACAAACCAATACTTGGCACACCATTACTTTTACATATGTGAGTACGCCCGATGCTTCGACTTTAGATAGTGAAGTAAACCGCTTTGTATTTTTATTTGAACCGGGAACGAATTCTGGAAATACCTATTATTTTGATAATATCAGAGCTTTAAATTTAGTTTCTACAGAAACACCAGCAGGATTGCCTTCACCTTGGATTAGCACAGATTTAGGAGCTGTTACCCCTGCGGGAGAAGCATCACATTCTAACGGAACTTTCACAATTAAAGGTTCAGGAAATGATATTTGGGAAACAAGCGATCAATTTCAATTTGTAAATCAGTCCATTACTGGAGATGCGGAAATTATTGCTAAAGTAAATTCATTAACGAATACCAATACGTATGCAAAAGCTGGAGTAATGTTCCGTGAAACGCTTACGCCGACTTCTAAACATGCCATGACAGACGTAAGTGCTGCAGCTGGTATAGAATTTTTATCTAGAGAAGCAACTTCTGGAGTAACAACAGCTCAAGTTGTGGTAGGAACAGCTCCAAAATGGATTCGTATCGTAAGATCTGGGAACACATTCACTTCTTATTCATCTGATAATGGAACGACATGGACACAAGTTGGAACTCCCAAAAACATAGCAATGGCCAATACGATTTATGTTGGAATGGCAGTGACATCTCACGCGAACGGAACTTTAGCAACAGGGGTTTTCAGCGATGTTATAGTTCGTACTATTACATCAAACCCAAATGTCAATTTAGCTTTAGGCAAAACAGCAACAGCTTCTACCGAAGAAAATGCAACGCTTTCTGCAAATAAAGCAACTGACGGAGACGGCACAGCATCAAGATGGGCAAGTTCTTTTGCCAATGCAACAGAATGGATTTATGTGGATTTAGGAAACAATTACACACTTAACAGAGTTGTTTTAAAATGGGAAGCGGCTTTTGCAACTCAATATAAAGTACAGCTTTCGACAGATAATGTTTTCACCGAAAATGAAACAATAAATACGCAGACAGCCAGTGACGGAGGTACGGATGATTTAACGGTAAGCGGAACGGGAAGATATCTTCGCATTTTATGTACAGCAAAAGCTTTGGCTCCTTACGGATATTCATTATTTGAAATTGAAGCTTACGGATCTTCGTCAACAGCTAGAATGGCTTTGAATGTTGCTGAAGAACCTCTGGCTGAAGAACCTGTTTTTGCAGTGTATCCAAATCCGACCACAAATTATGTTCAAGTTTCATCTCCTGAAAACTTAGATAATAAAGTCATTACGATTTATGATAATTCTGGGACATTAATTTTGCAAAACAAGCCTCAAGGAAATGAAAGCGTAATTGACGTGAGTAAACTTCGCAGAGGAATCTACATTCTTAACTTCAAATCAGATCAAAAAAGCTGGAGTAAGAAGTTAATTAAGAAATAATTTTTAAATCCGTTGGGTGCAATTCAAGGAGGGCATACCAGTTGTACCTGACGGATTTAGTTAGTCATTTATTTGAAAATGACTTTGGTTTTAGAATCTATTTATTAACCCCAAAACTATTTAGATATGAATAAAATTAGACTTCAAAGATTTTCTTTTTTGATGACACTTTTTTTAGTGTTTTCAAGCCTAATGCATGCTCAAGGGCCTGTACCATTTACGATTAGTAATAATTCGACGTTTGCCGACAGCGATTTATATGTTGCCATTGTAGGAATCGATTATACTACAGGAAATCACGTTTGGGTAAATGCCAAAACGAGTCAGGTTTTACCAATGAATGCGTCTTATAACACAGTTACAGGACCCACTTATGGTGGAAATACAGGACCAGGACAAAATTCTAAATATGCCGCTTGTTTTACTAAGCTGAGTGAAATTCCAAATAAGACCTTCACATTGCCTTTAATTGCAGGATGCAGGGTTTTTATTTCTAAAGGTTCTCAACTGTATTTTTATTTCTTTGGAGCCAGCGGAGCACCTTCGGGATATGCATCGCCAAATCCGCAGAACGCAACAGATCCAAATCAAGGAATTTTGTATGAAATGATCGAATTGACCAATAATCAATATGGTTTCTTCGGAAATCCAACAAGAGTAGATTCATACAAATATCCAATGGGATTGGAGTTGTTTGGTGCTAACGGTTATCAAAAGAAAGTGGGAGACTTGAAAAAGCACGCTGATATTGTTGCTGCTTTTAAAGCGAATGTTCCAGCAGAATTTCAAGGCTGTGTCAATGATGCAATAGGAGAAATTACAGCTCCGTCTAAAACTCCAGCTTATGCTGAAGGATCAGGGCCATACGCAAACTATTTAAAATCATATATCGACGCAATTTGGAATAAATACAAAAATGAAGATTTGATTTTTTATGCAGGAGATGCGGGAGTTTTTAAAGGGCGAGTTATTGGAGAACAACTAGAAATGGTTGGGCAGTCTGGAGCTTTTGTTGGAAGAACAGGACGTGTACAAAACCGACCAACAACGCAGGAAGCGCTTGAAGGAAAAGGCGTTTTGGACAGAAGATTGGTTGACGGAGATTTAGATCTTGTGATTCAGTCGCAATTAACAGCTGCCATTAATCGACATGTGGTAAATACAACAACGACAAATCCTGGACAGCAGAATTGGTACGATGCATCGAAATATTATCAAGTAAATCCAACCAATCATTATTCTAAATTCTGGCATTTACCGGGAATTAATATCGATAATTTGGCTTATGGGTTTGCGTATGATGATGTTGCCGATCAGTCGCCATCGCTTCATTCGCCACAGCCAACAAAAGTTATCGCAACATTTGGGGGTTATTACGGACTTACGACGCCTTCAGTTCCAGCTACAACAGATGTAATAACAGTTTACAAAGATTGCAATTATGCAGGATTCTCTGGCGGATTGACAATTGGTGATTACAATCTAGCTCGTTTAAATTCTTTAGGTGTTTTAAATGATGATATTTCTTCACTAAAAATTACTCAAGGTTATCAAGCGATTTTATATCAAGATGATAATTTTACAGGAGCTTCAACCGTAATTAATTCTGATAATTCTTGTTTGAATACCACTTGGAACGATAAAGTAAGTTCGATTAGAGTTATTGCAAACGGAACAACGACTTTAGGCAACCAGACTTTCTTTCTTCAAAACAGAAACAGCGGTTTGTACATGGACGTTTGGAATTCCAGCATGTCAAACGGAGCAGGAATCAATCAAGGGGCTTTGAATTCTGGTAACAATCAGAAATTTACTTTCACGCATTTAGGAGACGGAATGTACAAAATCATTGCCAACCACAGCGGAATGTCAATGGATATCAATAACTTCAATAAAGCCAATGGCGCAAGAGTAGAGCAGTATCCGTACAATGCTACAACAAATCAGCAGTTTATTTTGGTTTCAACTGGTGATGGCTATTATAAAATTGTTGCCCGTCACAGCGGAAGAATTGTTGAGGTAGCAGGAGCAAGTACAGCTTCTGGAGCGATCGTTCAGCAATGGGATAATAACAACCAGACTTGCGGACAATGGAAATTAGTTCCAGCCACAAGTTCGCAGACTTCAGTTTTAATTCAAGCAGAAGATTATTCAGCGATGAGCGGTATTCAAGTTGAAGCAACAACAGATACTGGAGGAGGTTCAAATGTTGGTTATACAGAAACAGGTGACTGGTTAGCGTATAATAGCATTAATTTCCCAACTACAGGTTCTTATTTAATAGAATACCGAGTGGCTAGTGCTGTCAATGGCGGAAGATTATCATCTGATTTAAATGCTGGAGCAGTTGTATTAGGAAATGTTGATATTCCAAATACCGGAGGTTGGCAGAACTGGCAGACCGTTTCTCAAACCGTAAATGTTAATGCAGGAACATATAATTTCGGAATCTATATTCAGAATACTGGAATGAATATCAACTGGATTAAAATTACAAAAGTAGCGGGAGGAACAGCACGAATGGCTTCAGTTGAAACAATGGAAGAACCAGCCGAAACAATTTTAAATGTTTATCCAAGTCCAGTTGAAAGTACACTTTATGTAACAGCAGATCTTTCTGGAGGAAGCGTAAAAATTGTAGATTCTCAAACAGGATCTACTGTAGCATCTCAAAAAATCAACAACAATAGTTTTGATGTTTCGCATCTTAGAAAAGGAATCTATTTTATAGTTTTTGAAAAAGAGGGCAAACAAACGATCAAACGATTCATAAAAAAATAGTTTTAAAAAGTGATCTCAGGCTTTAGATTTAGATAATAAATTAGGTAGTGTTAGTTCTACGAAATTGGATTTTAAGTCAAATCTAAAATCTAAAGTCTGAAATCTAAAATAAAAAAAATGCAACTCAAATAACCGTCCCATGTTTACGAGTTTATTAATCTATTAAAACAATTATTATGAAAAACAATTACAAAAGAATGCTGCAGAAATGCATGATTATTTTAGTCTTGGGCGCTTTTAATTTAGCGACAGCTCAGAAGAAAGTCATTGCTTATATTCCGAATTGGATTGATTTGAATGCTTTTTCGAGTACTATTCAATACAGTAAATTAACGCATATTAATATTGCGTTCGAAAATCCTGATGCCAACGGATATTTGAGTTTTAATTCAGGAAGTAATACGATTATAAATGCTGCTCATGCCCAAAATATAAAAGTTTTTGTTTCGCTGGGCGGAGGATCTGTTTCAGAAGGCGGGCCAATTCGCGATAATTACTTCAATTTGATTACGCCAGCCAACAGAACAGCTTTTATTCAAAAGATCTACGACTATGTAGTCGCTCATAATTTTGACGGAGTCGATGTAGATTTAGAAGGCCCAGCAATTAATGGAGATTACGGCGGATTTGTTATTGCTCTTGCCAATAAACTGCATGCCAATGGCAAATTGATTTCGGCAGCGCTTTCAGAAGGATATGGTGGTGCCAATGTACCTTCATCTACTTTTGCAGCTTACGACTGGATCAATATCATGGCGTACGATGCAACTGGTCCTTGGGCTCCAAATAATCCAGGACAGCATTCTCCTTATAGTATGGCGGTAAATCAGTTTAATTACTGGACAGGAAGAGGATTGCCTGCAAGTAAAGCCATCATCGGACTTCCTTTTTATGGATATGGTTTTGGTGCTTCTGCCAATCAAGGAATTTCTTATGCTAATATCGTAGCTCAATATCCTGGGGCTGAAAATCTAGATCAAGTAGGAAACACCATTTATTACAACGGAATTCCGACAATCAAACAAAAAACAACTTTTGCAATTCAGAACGCAGGAGGTGTTATGATTTGGGAATTGTCTCAGGATGCAACAGGATCAAAATCTTTACTGACAGCAATTAATCAGGTAATTTCGGGAAGCAATCCTCCCGCAACAGGAACTTTAATTCAAGCCGAAAATTACAATACAATGAGTGGTGTTCAAACCGAAGCAACAACCGATACAGGCGGTGGATTAAACGTAGGATATTGCGATACAGGCGACTGGATGGCTTATTATAATATTAATTTCCCAACTTCTGGTTCTTATCAAATAGAATATCGTGTTTCAAGTGCTGTTACAGGCGGAAGATTATCCTCTGATTTAAATGCAGGAACAATTCAGTTGGGTGCTGTAAATGTGCCAAATACAGGAGGATGGCAAAACTGGCAGACAATTACTCAAACCGTAAATGTAAATGCTGGAACGTATAATTTCGGGATATATGTTCAAAACACAGGGTTTAATATAAACTGGTTTAGAATTACAAAATCGGGTTCAACGGCAAAATCTGCTCCTGTAAATTCAGAACAATCAATTGCAAGTTTGGAGATTTATCCGAATCCGACTGAAAGTCAGCTTTTCTTCAGCACAGAGGTTTCTGGTGGAAATGTAAGTGTCATCAATACAGAAGGTGGTGCAACTGTTTTTTCTCAAACCGTAAACAATAACAGCATTGATGTTTCGACTTTAAAAACGGGAATTTATCTAATTTCGGTAGAGAAAAACGGAATCAAAACGGTAAGACGTTTTATTAAAAAATAATACTAACCCATTTGCCATAATGGTTTAGATACATTAAATTTTAGGTTTTAATGTGATGAAAAGGCTGTCATTTTTGTGACGGCCTTTTTTTGTTTTAACCGCAAAGAACGCTAAGGTTTACGCAAAGAGCGCTAAGTTTTTTTAAAGCTAAATTTATAAATTAAAAAGTTCGCAAAGCATTATGGGATTAGCTTTGCGAACTTTAATTTATAAAATTATACTCAAAATCCTTTGTGACCTTTGCGTAAACCTTAGCGTTCTTTGCGTTAAAAAACGTCTCTTACAATAAATTACTTCACACTTTTAATTTCGCTATTTTTCAAATCAACTGTAAAATGATCCGCAGGGACTTCATGCATAAATTTATTGAAAATAATAAGGAACAATTTCATTTGTTTTTGTAGTGGAGTGTCTTTTGAAAGATCAGCTTTAGAACCTTCTAAAAATAAATTGGATAAGACTTTGTATTCTTTTGCTCTTTGAATTCCAACATCGGCTAGAGCCAATTCATCGGCACTTCTGAAACGATAAAAATCTACTAAAAGATCATAACCCGTCCAATTAAAAGCGTCTTTTTTGAAATTACTCTGAGTTAAGATTTTTTGCGATTTAGCTTCAGCTTCTTTCCATTTTGTTTGAAACTGTTCTTTATTTTTTATTATAAAATCAAAATCTTGATCAGATTGCATATTGGCCAAAACCAATAAATCTTTTGCAGAAACATTCAAAATGAAATCTTTAAAATCAGAAGGCCAATCGTCTTTTAAGAATCGAAGGCGAACTAATTCTTTTAAATGAAAATCGGTAAAATCATGATAGTTTTTTGTTTTTAAAATATCAATATTCCAAATGTCTTGGACATTCTGGCTTTTCAAAAACTGATATTCCATTTCATATAAATCAAAAAGTTCGTTGTATCTGGAAACATTGTCAATAGTAATGGTTTGAATATCGACAAGATTATCTTTTTTGAAAGTCAATAATTTATAAGCGGGAATATATGCGGCAAGCGATGGTGTCTGAATATTAACCAGAGTATTTCCTTTTGCAGAAGTCCGAACTCCCGTATCGTTGATATGCATGTGGCCTCCAAAATGAATCTTCAACCCTGCATCTGCAAAAACCTGAGCTACTTCTTCAACTGGGACACGATTTAACTGCCATTTGTTTGGACCAAGCAACTCTTTTATTTCCGCAGAAGCATCATCATTAAAATCAATCATTGGGAAATGACTGAAAGCTATTAAAGTTTTCCCTTGTTTCTTGGCTTCAGCCGAAATAGTTTCAACCCATTTTATAAGATGTTTTTTATTGGAAAGCACATTGTTATATCCTGTACTGGCTTCGTTGTAATTTTTAGAATCTTTTTCGGAAGAAACATTTTTTTTAGGTATATAAACATTTCCGTCAATGGCCATTAGCCAAAGTCCGTCAATAGGTTCTACAACATAACTAACATCTGGAACTTCGTAACCTGGAGCTACCTCATACACACGGTTTGCCAGTTTAGCACTTTCCGCTGCTTTTTCAAACGAGTAATTTTTACTAGTATAATTAGAAAAAGGCGTTGCCCAGAATTTGTATTTTTTATTTGAATGAAAACCAAAATCCTGAAGCTGTTCGGTGATTCCTAAATAACCCATTTTAGCAATATCGGCGGTAACAACTACTGGCTGTTCGGTGTTTAAATTTGGCTTATAAAGGCCTTCTTTGCTAAAAATGGGCTGACTTTTGCCTTCTTTTCCTAAGAAATCTTCTTTTCCAGATTCTTGCGCAAACGGTCCGACTGGATCATGATTTCCTGTGGTGATGAAGAATTCTATTCCGTATTTTTTGGTGTATTGTTTTAATATTGAGGCTAATCCGCGAACGTGAATCGGCTGGCCATCATCTGTATAATCCCCTGGAAGTGCAACATATTTGATTTTTCGTTTGGCGATATCTTCTAATGCTGCTATAAATGCAAAATAATTTTCATTGAAAATTCTAGTAGAATGAAGTTGAGACGACATGGTTCGCAACAAAACATACTGTCCCGTTTTCGGATTCAAAACTCCTTTATAATCGGAATCTAAAAAGCTGCCAAATAAATCTTGTAAATGCACATCGGATAAAAATGCGATTTGTGTTCCGTTGAGGTTTTTTACTTTTTGTGCTGATGCAGTATTGTTGAAGAAAACAACAAAGAACAGTATATGTAAAAATGTATATCTTGAATTCATAATTGTTTTTAACTTTTGAGTTTTTTTTAACCGCAAAGACCGCTAAGGTTTTTCGCAAAGGCCACAAATATTTTGTGCGAAGTTTATAAAATAAATAAGTTCGCAAAGCTTTGCGAACTTCGCGTTTATAACGTAATCTTAAAAAGAACTTTGCGCTCTTTGCGGTTAAAATTATTATTGTTTCAAGTTTCTCGGTCCAGTAATAACTTGAAACCTGAAACCTGAAACAAAAAAACTATTTTCCAGTCACAGGATTATTTCTCACATAACTTCCATCATCATATTTAATTTGATACGGTGAATTAAAGAAAGTACTTGGCAGATAATAATCGGTTGTGATGATTTGAGCGCCTGATTTTTTTGCAGCTTCAAAATGAGAATAATCGTTGGCACGTGCTTCTTTGGTATCAGAATCGGCGCGAGTTCTTATTAAATAACCTTTTTGTACTAAATTGGCAATTTCTGGATCTTCAGAATTATTTCTAAATAAAGTTGCAGCTTCTGGTTTGCCAGGCTCGGCGTTAATGAAAACGGCGCGTCCTTTAAGGGACGGATGATTTAATGCGTACAAATCTCTTTTTGCGCCGTTGTTATCTAAAATGAATAAAAATCTTCCTTTTGCTTCTTTTAATGTCGGCCAGTTATTGTACAGAACTGCTTCTTCAAGCGTTTTATATTTTCCGCGAACCATATCTGGTGTAATCAGCTTGTCTTTTCCTAATTCTTTTCTGATTACTTTGTCCATTTCATCAAAAACGGCTACGGTGAAATCTTCTGGTTTTGTTCCGAAGAAATTAGCATCGCCGTCTTTTGGTTCTAAAGTGATAAAAACGGGAACATGATTCGGATTAGCATCAGACCATTTTTTTAATTCTTGAAGACAGATTTCAAAAGTGTAGCAAGAAGTTCTAAAATCGATATCCGGCATATGGAAAACTTTAAAGCCAGGTTTTTTCATTAATCCCTCTGGATCGTAGGCTTCTTCAGATTTAACAGCATCTAAGCCTTTTGGATGTGCATATTTTCCGCCTTTAGCGTCAGCAAAAATATCAATTTCAAGATTGCGTAAACCTTTGTTTAATTGATCTGTAATACTAATATGAGTGTATTGTAAACCTTTTAAGGAACGCGAAGTGTCTTTCGCCTGAATGAGATTGTATAAATCGGGTTCAATAGCATGACGATAGCTGTTATGCGAACCAATGACTTGAAGCTGATTAATTTTAAGATTTTCGTTTTGGGCCTGAACGCTGTAATTTACAGCACCGGCAAGAAATAAAGTGAACAAAATTTGTTTCATGATTCTAAAATGGAATTGATACTATTTGATTGGGACGCATCAAAAGAAAATTACATTTTTGAAAAAGACTAAGTTAAAGGTAGTCTTTGATTTGTTTGTTAGTTAAAGAAAAAGAAATCGCAAAATCATTAGTACTTCGTCCCTAAAAAAGTAGTATTTATACATCAAAAGTTTTCATTTCTTAATTTAAAGATAACCTTGACGCAAAAAACATTGGCTTTTGATTTTATTATTTTACGATATGAATCAGTCTGTAATTGCCTTATGAATAATCCTGAAATTTTTGAAAAAACGTATAACGAATACTGGAAAAAACTCAATGCGTTTTCCTATACGATGACTCAGGACAAAGACTTGGCACAGAACATTGTTCAAGATGTTTTTGTCGATTTATGGGAGCGCAAAGAAGAGCTTAATATTAATGCAATCGAACCTTTTTTATTTCGTGCCGTAAAGAATCAGGTTTTTAAGCATTACCAAAACAATCGCTTTGACAAGACTATTTTAGAAGAAAAATTTGAAGACTACATTATTGACAATTTTTCGTCTATCGATCCAGAAGTTATGGATCTGCTTTATTCTTTATTAGATAAACTTCCTGAGAAAAGAAAAGAAGTTTTATTAATGTATAAATTTCAGGATATGACAATCGATCAGATTGCAGAGGAACTTGGAATTTCTAAACAAACGGTAAAAAACCAAATTTCATCTGCTGTAAAACAACTTCGCGAAGGCTTGAAAGATCTAGCTTGGCTGGCTCCATTTATTATTTTTAATCAAAAATTTTAAAATAACTTTCGCTTGATGTTTTCATAATATTTGGCGATAGTACGATTTCGAGATTCTGGTACTTATTCATAACAATAAGTATTTATGATAAAAAGAATCAAACATAGTTTAGAATACCTGCTTGATAAAAGTTCAAGAAGTAAAACTTCAGCAGCTGAAGAAAATCTGCTAAATGATTTTGCTTTTAACGAATATCAAAATTCAAAATGGGATAATGGTTTAATGGGAAATCCAGAAGACGCTTCTCAAAATATTTATGACGGAATTCAACTTAGAATAGGAAAGACGAAAACCTTCAATCCTTATTTAAAATATATAGCTGCTGCCAGCATTCTTTTTCTAGTTGGTTTAGGATTTTTATTTAGACCAAATGTTTTAGACCAAAAACAAATCACATTTAAAACGTCATCGATTCCCCAGTCTATCCAATTAAGTGACGGTTCGAAAATTTATCTGGCAGCAAACTCATCATTTCAGTATCCTGAAAAATTTGAAGGCGACCAAAGAACGGTTTCTTTATTAAAAGGAAATGCCTTTTTTGAAATTGCTAAAGACAAACAGCATCCTTTTGTTATTTATTCTGGTGAAATAAAAACCAGAGTTGTCGGGACTTCATTCCATATTCAATTATCGAAATTGAATTGTAAGGTTATTGTCGTGACCGGAAAAGTAAATGTTTCTGGAAAAGGGCAAAGTGTCGATTTGGTTCCGAATGAAGAAGCTTTATTTGAATCGGAAAAACTAATCAAACATTCAGCAGATAAAGCTTTCTTGGTCAATTGGTATAATGAAGATGTAACACTCGACCAAACTACGCTAAAACAGGTTATTACAATTTTACAATATAAATACGGAGTTTCATTTCAGTACAATAATGAACACGTATTAGCAACGCCGTTAACGGTATTCATCAAGAAGGACGCAACATTAGAGAATGTTTTGGAACAAATAAATTATATCACAAACCTAAAATTCAAAGTTTATGGCGAAATAGTAAAAGTGGATTAAAAACAAAAAAGCAGTTGCGGGAACAACTGCCATTAATAAATTAAGCATCGTAAAAACAATTACTTAAATCATGTATTTTAAACCTTCTTATTTAAATCTAAAGAGTTTTGTCTTTTTAGTTCTGGCTTTACTGGCTTTTCAAAGCGGTTATAGTAGAACAAATTTATTAGAAAAGCCAAATGTAAAAAATAAAATAGAAAAAGCGACTCTTGTTTCTATTTTTTCAAAATTAACGCAGCAGACTGATTATAAATTCAGTTACGGGCAAGCTGTAATAGCAGATAATACTGCGTATGCGGTAAATTACAGCGGAGAATCTATTACAGAAATTTTGAATGATCTTTCTCAAAAAGCCAATTTTAATTACAACATTAACGGAAAATTAGTTTTAATACAGAAAAAAACTGCGCCAAAAACGGTAAATACAAAAGCGGTTGATAGAATTAAAGTTAAAGGAAAAATCGTAGACGAGAACAAAGTGCCAATTCCAGGTGCAACTGTAATTGAAACAAGTACTTCTAACTCTACTGTAACTGATTTTGACGGAGTATTTGAACTTTCTGTTGGAGAAGGAAAAACGATAGATGTGTCTTACGTTGGTTACAAAACCAAAACGGTTACAGCACAAACTGGTTTTATGACTATTCAGTTAGAACCAACTACTGCAGAATTAAATGAGGTTTTAATTGTAGGGTACGGTAAACAATCTAAAAAAGACGTTACTGGAGCAGTTACACAATTGGAAGCTTCAAACTTTAAGCAAGGTGTAAGCATTTCGCCAGATAATTTAATTCAAGGAAAAGTTGCCGGTGTTCGTGTGGTTAGTACAAGTGGTGAGCCAGGAGCTGGGGTAAATGTAACAATTAGAGGAGTTGGATCTATTAGAAGCGGAAGTACGCCTTTATTTGTTGTTGACGGAATTCCATTGTCTAATGATGATGTGAGCCCATCTGGAACGAATGTTGGTTTTGGTAGTTCTCAAGCTAAAAACCCTTTAAACTTTTTAAATAATAGCGATATCGAATCTATTACAGTTCTAAAAGATGCATCTGCATCTGCCATTTACGGAGCAAGAGGATCTAATGGAGTTGTTTTAGTAACGACTAAAAAAGGAGCAAAAGGTGATGGAACTTTAACTTTTGATTCGTCTTTAGGAATTTCTACTGTAGCCAACAAATTAGATGTTTTGAGTGCTGATGAATATAGAAATGCTATTAAAGACAAAGCTTTTGATCACGGAGGTAATACAGACTGGCAGGATGTTATTTTTAGACAAGCTGTTACAAAAAGTAATTCGCTGGCATTTTCTAAACAAACAGAGTCTGGAAATTACTATGCATCTGTATCGCAATTAGATCAAGAAGGTATTATTAGAAACAGCGATTTTAAACGTTTGACAGGAAGAATTAATGCTGCTGAGTCGTTTTTGGATAAAAAACGTTTAAAATTAAAATTTAATCTTACTGCCAGCGAAACTAAAGACGATGGCGTTCCTACAAGTGATGACGGAGGTTCTAATGGACAATTGCTGGTTCACACATTAATGGCAAATCCAACGAGATCAGTTTTTGATGCAAATGGTAATTATACCAATTTTAATATGAATGCTCACTACAATCCAGCGTATTTATTAAGTATTTATACCGATCAAACGCGTACTTTGAGAGTGTTAGGGAATTTTGAAACTTCTTTAAGAATCATTGACGGATTAGAATATAAATTAAACCTTGGTATCGACCGCTCGATGTCAGAGAGAAACACTACTATTTTTCCAAACTTAACAGACTTAAATCCAAAAGGAAAATATGTTCAGAATAATCTAGATTCTAAAAACTCTTTGGTTGAACATTATTTGACTTACAATCTAAATTTAGATAAACATAAAATTGAAGCTTTAGGTGGATTTTCATATCAAAAATTTGAAAGATCTGGAACAGCTTTCAGTATTGACGGAATTTCGAATCAAGGTGAAGGTGTACCTCCTTCAATTAATCCTGGCTTTAAAGGCACACAATCTGGAACGACTGGTTATGCTCAGGAAAACGAATTACAGTCTTATTTTGGAAGATTAAACTATAGTTTCGACAACAGATATCTTTTAACAGCTTCTATGAGAGGAGACGGATCTACTCGTTTTGGTAAAAATAATAAATACGGTTATTTTCCATCTTTTGCCTTAGGCTGGAATATTGCTAATGAAAGTTTCTTCAAAGATTCGACATCATTAAACAATTTAAAACTAAGAGCAAGCTGGGGACAAACAGGAAATCAAGAAGTTGAAAATAAAATTACACAGGCGAGTTATTCTTTATCTGGAGCTGACGGATATTATTTATACGATGACTTGAATTTAGTTAATGGAGTTTCAGTTAACAGAACACCAAATCCTGATTTAAAATGGGAAGTTGTAACGCAATATAACTTAGGTTTAGATTTCAATTTATGGAATGATAAATTTTACGGAACATTAGATTATTTCAACAAAACCACTACAGATGCAATTTTGAATGTTCCTTCACAAGCTTTAAGCCCAACAACTACAATCTGGACTAATATTGACGGTAAAATCATTAATAAAGGTTTTGAAATTATGTTAGGTTCTAAGATAGTAAATACTAAAGATTTTACTTGGAATGTTGACATGAATGGTGCGACGTTGAATAATAAAATTCAAGATCTGCCAGTTTCAGAAATCTTAACAGGTACAATTTCAGGACCTGGACAATCTGGTGTAAATGCAAATATCTATAAAAGCGGTTACGCAGCAGGATCTTTCTACTTGTTAGAACATACTGGTTTTGATGATAATGGAGCTAATATTTTTAAAGATCAAAACGGAGACGGTAAAATTGATAACAGTGACAGAATTATTATTGAAGGTGCGCTTCCAACTTTCTATTACGGATTAAACAGTGATATGAGATATAAAAACTTTACATTCTCATTCTCTATCATCGGACAAACTGGAGGTTATTTATTAAATAATACAGGTTTGAATGCTTTAAATATAAACAACTTAGCATCAGATCGTAACGTAGCAACAGGGTATTACGAGTCAGGCGCGAACCCTACAAACTCACCAATTTTGTCAACGCTTTTCTTAGAAAAGTCTGATTTCATTAGATTGAATACCGCTCGTATTGGATACAATTTTGACTTAAAAGGATTGAACTGGATCAACGGCTTAACACTATATGTAACAGGTCAAAACTTAATTACGATTACAAATTATACAGGTTACGATCCGTTAATCAACAGCCCAAAATCAAACGGAGGAAACCAATCTATTGGTATCGATTACGCAAGTTATCCAACTTCAAGAACATTCAGTTTTGGAGCAACTTTAAAACTATAATTTATTATGAAGACAAATACTATTTTTAATATTAAAACATTAGCATTATTTTCTTTTATCTGGCTTTTTGCAAGCTGTACAAATCTTGACGAAGTGGTTCTAGATGAGGTTTTAGGAGAAGATGCTTCAAACCCTGCAGGGGCGCTTGCTGCTGCATACGACCGATTGGGAGACGGAACTTTTGTAGATCACGGTGGAATTTTTTCGCTGCAAGAATACACTACAGACGAGGCAATTTTGCCAACTAGAGGAAGTGACTGGGGAGATGGCGGAAAATGGAGAGACATGCACGAATTTACATGGAAGTCTGATAATGCAATCGTGGTTGATAACTGGAACAAACTTACTAATGGAATTACTCGTTCTTTAACAGCAATTCAGTCAATTGAAGAAAGTTCAATTTCAGAGAAAAAATTGTTTTTAGCAGAAGCTAAAGGACTTTTAGCGTATTATTTATATACAACATTAGATTTGTACGGACAAGCGCCATACAGAGATCCAATGAATCCGAATGCGCCTTTACAGATTTTAAAAGCTGATACACAAATCGATATTTTAATTGCCGATGTTGAGGCTTTAATTCCAGATTTGGCAAGTATGGGAGAGCAGCGAACACATCACGGAAGATTTACAAAAGAAGCTGCTTATGGTTTGTTAAGTACAATGTATTTGAATCGTGCTGTTTTTAAAGATCGTTACAATACAGCTTCAAATTTTAATTTTAATGAAGCTGCAGCAACTGGTACAGGAACAGATATGGATCGTGTAATTTACTATACTTCATTATTGATCAATTCTGGAAAATACAGTTTAGAAAGCGATTATTTCAAAAACTTTGCAAGAGATAATGAAAATGGGAAAGAGCTTATTTTTGCGATTTCTCAAAAAATAGATTACATCCGTAACGGTTCAAACAGTTTTGCTTATGTATGTATGGAACGTAACCAAAGAACTTCTGCAGCAAACAGAGGAACAAATGCGGCTTGCACAACTCCAGAGTTTTTTGCAACATGGGATGGAAACCACGATGATCCGAGATTTCAGCAAAAATACCAATATGGAGATGGTACATGGTTTATGAACGATGGTACAGATGTAAGCGTACCAGCAACTGATATCGTACCAAAAAGTGCTAATTTAACATGGTTCCACTTTAACAGAGGTATTCAATACGGACCACAATACGGACCAATATTGCTAGCTTCAGGATCGTTGGAAATGACAGGAAACCGTATCAAAGTTTCTCCATTATATATGGAAAAAAGTACCACAACAAGAATGGATTTTACACCTTCTTTGACTTTTAAAAATCCTGCACAATCTGTTTTTGCTCAAAACGAAATCAATCAAGGAGCTCGTATTTTCAAATACGAATTTGATCCTGAAGGAGGAAACGGAAATAGTAATGTTGATATTCCATTATTCCGTTTAGGCGGAATCTACATTATGAGAGCCGAAGCTTATTTTAGAAAAGGAAGCACAGGATTGGCAATGGATGATCTTAATAAATTGCGTACAAGTAGAAAAAGAGAATCTTTATACGGAGGTGTAACTGGAAAACCATTAACATCAATAGATCAAACTATTTTATATAAAGAAATTGGATTTGAATTGTACTGGGAATTGCAAAGAAGACCACAAATGATCCGTTTTGGAAAATTTGATTTAGCGGGAACTGCAAAACCTGCTTCAGAACCATTTAGAAGAATATTTCCAATTCCGCAGTCTACAATAGATGTGACTAAAGAATTCAAACAAAACCAAGGATACAATTAAGTTTGTGTGTTAGTTTATTTTTTATTTTTTTTCAAAAAGCCTGTTTCGAAAGAGATAGGCTTTTTTTTTTTAAGGTTCTAAGGTTCTAAGGTTGTAAGTTGCAAAGGTTCAAAAGTTCAAAGGTTTTGTAGTGGATATGTATTCTGTAGAGACGCACCGTAGTGCGTCTACGCAACGAGTATCCACATTTTATTTTTGCAGCAGTGAATTTAAATTCACTATATGTATACTGCCAATGAAAAAACTCAGAACCTTAGCCTCTCAGCACCTCAGAACCTTCAAAATATATAATAATCAAATGAAAAAATATAAGATTTAACTATCATTGAATCAGTACATTTGAGATGGATTTGGTATTTTGAATACAACTGTCTTCGAAAAATATCAAAGAATAAAACTCAAATTAATAACTCAAAAAAAAGTGTAAAAATCATGATACATCAAATTGACACTACCGATAACATTGTTGCATTTAGAGCATTAGCAGAAGTAACCAAAGAAGATTTTTTGACAGCAGTAGTTCCTGCGGTTGAACATTTAGTGAAACAAACCAACGAAATTAATTTTTTATTGGTCCTCGATACAGATATTAAAAACTTTACTGCTGGAGCGTGGCTGGAAGACGCACTTTTAGGATTAAAACATCTAGGAAAATGGAATAGAGCAGCAATCATTACAGATACTGAAGAAATTATTTCGTTCACAAACGGATTTAGTTATATTGTTCCAGGAGAATTTAAAGGTTTTAAAAAAGTAGATTTTAATAAAGCCTTAAATTGGGTTGAAGGAAATATCGAGGTAAAATAAGATTCCATAGTACATCCTTTGAATAGTAGTACTGTAAAATTTCTACTCAAAAGGAAAAATAAATACTTCTATATAGAGAAGATTATAAAAAGAAAGCCTATAAAATTAATTATAGGCTTTTTTGATTTTATCACAAATGATGATTAATGATTGTATTCGATACCACTGCTTGTTTTAGCATCGATTTTTTCTTTAGTAACTTCACTATACTTTTTATAACAAGCCGAAACTAAAATTGGCAGTGCAATACTTCCAACAACAGCACTAGCTTTTGGATGTCCTGTTTTTTTCAAAACTGCAGAAGCCAAAAGAGCACCAACTCCTGCGCATACCATTTGTTTAACCGAAAGATTAATTGATTTATTCTGTGGGGTAATTCCGTGTAATAATGGATCTATGAAATTTAAATTCTCCATGACAATAATTTGTTTAGTTATACTTATTTTTTTAATTTTTATTCTTTTTCAGAGTCAGTTTCACTTTCGATTTTTTCGATTTCAACTTTTTCTTTTTTGATCGCCTGACGCAGCAATGCAAAAAGACTCATATAGACATTTGCTGTAAAAACCAGAGAAAACCCTGCCAAAATATAGCCTCGCCAATCATTTAACAAAAGTTTATAATCACAAAGAATTAAAAATGCAATTGTGACATAATGGCTAAAACAATATTCACACGTAAAGAGGTAGAAAAATTTTCTCGATACTAAAAATCGGTCATTTTTAGAACGTCTGACACACCATTCGTGCGGTTCTCTAAAAATCTCTTCGTGCGTTACAGTCCAGCTTATACAGGCAATTGGAATTGCTAAAATAAATAGCCAGACAATTTGTGTTACTATAGTCATAAACAATTGTTTTGAAGCTATGATAAATGGTTATTCTCTAGGATGGTTTTCTGGATAATGTTCAGCATCAAAATCATCTAGTTCTTCATCATTATCTAAGTCATCATCTTTCTCCAAATCATTGTCTAAATCTAGATATGGATCATACTCATCATTCAAGTCGTCTTCTGTATCGTCATTTGTAATGGCATCATCTTCATTAATAATACGTTCTTGATTTGGTATATTCTCAGATCTTACATTTGTATTCTTTTCAAAATCTTGTTCTGGATGAGATAGATCTTCTACAAATTCTTCTTGATATTGATACGGATCTTCATCTCTTGCGTAATTGTCATTATCAATTAGCGTATTTTGCTCAATGATGTCGGGATCACTTTCACCAAATTCGCGTTCATCGTGTTTTTTCAGCTCTTGTTTATATTCATCTTCAACTGAATAAGTTCCGTCTACAAGAGTATTTTGATCTATATAATCAGGGTCGAATTGACCATAATCATGGTTGTGTGGCTTTTCCATAATACTATTTTTTTAATTTTTTGTCGTAATACTTTTAAACTTAAAAAGTAGGGTTTTACAAATTTAACAAGCAGGTAACTAAAAGTCTTTACAAGAAAATTATTTATAGTTGCATAATTAACAGTTATTTATAATATAATAAGTGTAAGAAATTATGTAAGATAACCATATTACTTACATTATAATTTTGATATGAAATAGTAATTAAAAATTAAATAATTATGGCATCTCATAAAGTGAACGCTTGCTGTCAAGCTCTAATAGAAAAAAACTTGACCATATCATTTGCAGAAAGTGCTTCTGCTGGAAAAATGTGTTATGAATTTTCGACAGTTTTTAATTCAGGGAAAATCTTGATAGGAGGGATAGTAAGTTACCACTCTTCTATGAAAGAAGATTTACTGCATATTCCTTGGGGAACAATAGAAAAATACAGCGCAGAATCTGCCGAGGTGACTAAATTGATGGCACAGAATTTTTGTCGTTATATTAGCTCAGATATCTGTGTTGCCCTCACTGGTCTTACAACTCCAGGCGGAAGCGAAAGTGAAGAAAAACCAGTAGGAACCATTTTTATACATATTATTATTGCAGAAAAAGAAATTGCCAGACATTTTGAGTTTGAAGGAAATCCTGAAAGTATAATCAATCAAGCAATCGATGCAGTTGCAGAATTGATTTTGGAGGAGATTTGAAAAGTAACCAACAATAATTTACAAAAGCCACAAGTTATCTTGCGGCTTTTCTGTGTTTTTTAAGATTTAGCTTAAAATGATATTTTAATGACTTCTATGAGATATATCGATTTTTAGCATTTTGGAAATTTGTATAAAAGGAACATTAATCGGTAGAAATCATATGGCAAATACATATACACAAATACACATACAATTTGTTTTTGCAGTAAAATTTAGAAAAGGATTAATTGGAAAAGAATGGAAAGACAGATTACATCAATACATAACTGGTATTGTACAATCAAATCAACATAAAATGCTTTGTGTAAATAGTATGCCAGATCACATTCATATATTTATAGGGATGCGACCAACACAATCTATTTCATCCTTTATTCAAAATTTAAAAACAGAAACCAGCAAATGGATTAAAGAGGAAAAACTGTCTCCAAATTTTGCATGGCAGGAAGGTTATGGTGCTTTTTCTTATTCAAGAAGTCATGTCCCCAATGTAATACGTTATATTCAAAATCAAGAACAGCATCATAAAAAAGAATCATTTTTAGAAGAATATCAAAAATTACTCAAAGCATTTGAAATTGAATACAATAACCAATATATTTTTAAAGAGCCAATTCTCTAAATTCCAATCGTCCCTACGGGACGACACAAAAAAATAAATATTTTTTCTACCAATGAAATGTTCCTAACGGAACATGGTTTGGATTTTTATGTTGTTTTATAAGTAAGTAAATAGAATATAAAATTTATTGAATTTTAAAAAAAATAAACGATTCATAAAAAATGTTCCGTTAGGAACATCTCATCGGTAGAAAAAAAATAAATGCATCGATTTTACGTTCCGCAGGAACGTTTGATTTTCTATTATAATATTTCCAAATTTTATGTAGATCAAGAATTTTTAAATGTTCCGTTGGGAACATCTCATTGGTAGAAAAAAAAATAAATGTATTGATTTTACGTTCCGTAGAAACGTTTGATTGTCACAATCGCATAATTTTAAAGAGCCAATTCTTTAAATTCCAAACGTCCCTACGGGACGACACAAGACACATAATTTTTTCTACCGATGAGATGTTCCTAACGGAACATGGTTTGGATTTTTATGTTATTTTATAAGTAAGTAATAGAATATAAAATTTATTGAATTTTAAAAAATAAACGAGTAATAAAAAATGTTCCGTTAGGAACATCTCATCGGTAGAAAAAAAATAAATGTATCGAATTTACGTTCCGTAGGAACGTTTGATTTTCTATTATAATATTTCCAAATTTTATGCAGATCAAGAATTTTAAAATGTTCCGTTAGGAACATCTCATTGGTAGAAAAAAAAATGTATCGAATTTAAGTTCCGTAGGAACGTTTGATTTTCTATTATAATATTTCCAAATTTTTATGTAGATCAAGAATTTTTAAATGTTCCGTTAGGAACATCTCATAGGTAGAAAAAAAAATAAATGTATCGATTTTACGTTCCGTAGGAACGTTTGATTGTTGAAATGACAATATTTTAAATAATCAAATTCATGACCCAAACGTGCCTACGGGATGATATCTAGAAAAATATTTATTTTCTACCAATGAAATGTTCCATGGGACATTTTAAAATTACTTACTGTAAAGCGAACCATTCTTTATAGACATTTTACCTAACTTTCCTCTTTCATGCAATTCTTCTAATATAATTTTTGCTTCGTTAACAGAAATGTCATGAATTACGGCATATTCTTTTGGTGCTAGCGAAGGATATATTTCAAAAATCGATAAAGGATTTTCTTTAACAATACTTTTCTTTTTTGCTTCTGGAAATAAAGCTAATAAAGCATTCTCGTAAGAAGCATAAGGTTTAGAACCGTAAACAGTTAATTTATTATTATTTTCATCAGCAAAAAAAAGCGTTGGGAAACCTCTTACTCCAAGAGTTTTGGCATAATTTAAATCTTCTTGAAAAAGCTTTTTTGCATCACCATCGTAATCTGTTTTTAGTTTTTCGACATTAAGATTTGCGATTTTTGCAGCTTCTACAATATTTTCCCATTTTGCTATGTTTTTCTTTTCGAGATATAATTTCTCACGTAGGATTCTCATAAATTTTACTGCTTTTTCTTTACCCTGTATCTGCGCAGCTTTCATAGCAATACAAGAAGGATAAGAAGAATCTAACGGATCTTCAAGCCAAACATCTCCATCAATTGGCATTTCGTAATGTAGACTAGCTTCATCCCAATGATACGCTACATCTGCAGGTTTGCTTATACCGCCGCTATTATAACTCCAATCTGGTAGTAAACCGCCCATCCTGTACTCAATATCAAAATAATCTCCGTATTCCAGTTTTAATTTTCTAAGTTGAGGTTCTATTCCCCAGCACGACGAGCAAATAGGATCTGTGTAATAAATGATTTTTATAGGTTTATTTTCAATTTGAATATTAGCGGTTTTATTAGAATTTTCGCTTATTGGCATTTCACATGTTCCGCTTATTGGATCGCATAATAGCGGATTTGTTTTATTTTCATTCATTTTTGAATTTGTTTGAGATTGACAGCTTAAACTGCAAATCATGATTAATAACAGCGACAGTATTTTCATAACAACTGTTTTTTATTTGCAACAAAGTTCGTTTGTAATTAATGATAAGTCAATTAGTCAATAAAATGTGACTATCAAAATTCAATGCACAAAGCTTATATGAGTTTCTGTATAAATTAAAACCTATTAAACTTTTATTAACAAAAAGTAAGATTTCATTGCTTTATATTTGTAAGGCACAATTTAATCCTAAAGCATTGTATTCTTATGAAAATCAAGTCTTTTTACTATATCTTTCTAATTAGTATTTTTTCAATTTCGGCTTATAGCCAGAACGTAAAGCTCTTGAATATAAATCAGCTTAATGAGAGAATTAAAAATGGAAAAGACAGTACTTACGTTGTCAATTTTTGGGCAACTTGGTGTGCGCCTTGCATTAAAGAATTACCGCATTTTGAAAAGTTGAGTGCAGAATATAAGTCAGAGAAACTGGCTGTTTTATTGGTAAGTTTAGATTTTAAATCGAAACTAGAATCGAACGTAATTCCGTTTGTAAAAAGAAAAAACTTGAAGAATGAAGTTTTTCTTTTAAACGAAAGCAGTCCGCAGGAATTTATCGACCGAATCGATCCAAACTGGTCAGGAAGTATTCCAGCAACGTTATTCATTAAAAATGATAAACGAAAATTTGTCGAGACGGAATTTACATACGAACAATTATTAACTGAATATAAAAAACTATAAATCCAGAAACCATGAAAAAAATAATTTTATTACTAGCACTGGCATTTTCAGCCTTTCTTTCTCAGGCACAAACTACAACTCTTAAAGCTGGAGATACTGCACCAGATTTTAAACTGAAAAATGTTGACAACAAAGAAGTTTCTTTTGGAACTTTTAAAGATGCAAAAGGTTATATCGTAGTTTTTACTTGCAACACTTGTCCGTATGCGATAGGTTATGAGCAAAGAATTATCGATTTAGATAAAAAATTCAGACCACAAGGATATCCTGTAATTGCAATCAATCCAAATGACCCAGAAGCTTCTACAGCAGATACTTTTTCTAAAATGCAAGACTTGGCAAAAAGTAAAAAATATCCTTTCCCATATTTATTTGATCCAGGACAAAAAATTACTGACGAGTACGGTGCAAAACGTACACCGCATATTTTCATCGTTTCTAAAACCTCAAAAGGAAATATTGTAGAATATGTTGGAGCAATCGACAATGATCCAGAAGGAAATAAAGCTGATAAAGTAAAATATGCCGAAGATGTTATCGCATCTTTAAAAAGCGGTCAAAAACCAGCAATTACTCAAACTAAAGAAATTGGCTGTACAGTAAAAAGAAAAGCTAAAGCTTAATTAATTCTTTATTTTATAAAATACGAAACGCCCCATAAGTGGGGCGTTTTTGGCTAATATAAATGAACAAGTTTAGTTTACTTCTGTTTTTTATCAATTTTGTAAAGTCTTCCTTGATCAGTAACGGCGTATAATGCTTCATCTTTTCCTTGTGTGATATCTCTAAATCTTTGTCCCTCACCAGCCAATAATCTTTCTTCTCCAGCTACTTTATTATCCTTAAAAGCTAAACGAACAATATGCATGCCACTTAATGCTCCTATGAAAAGATTATTTTGCCATTCAGGTACACGGTTTCCTGCGTAAAAAGTCATTCCACTTGGTGAAACAACAGGATCCCAGTAATATACAGGCTGTTCCATTCCAGTTTGCTGCTGAATACCTTCGCCAACTTTGGCACCGCTGTATTCAATTCCGTATGTAATAGTTGGCCAGCCGTAGTTTGCTCCGGCTGTGATTCGGTTAATTTCATCACCGCCTCTTGGTCCGTGTTCACTCTGCCATAATTCTCCAGTTGTTGGGTGAAGAGCCAGTCCTTGTGGGTTTCTATGTCCGATAGTGTATAACTCTGGTAAAGCGCCAGTTTGCGAGAAAACTGGATTTCCAGATGCAGCTTGTCCATTTGTAGTAATGCGTACAATTTTACCTAAACTGCTGTTTGCTGCCTGTGCGAGCGGACGAGTTTCTAATACAGATCTTTCGCCAATGCTCACAAATAAATTTCCAGTTTTGTCAAATAATACACGGCCTCCGTAATGTAATGTGCTGTTATTTGGTGTATTAGAACGATAAATTACAGTTGCATTTTCAATTGCTGTATCATTATCTGAGATTCTTCCTTTTGCAACAGCTGTAATATTTCCGCCTGCTACTACTTCAGAAAAAGCCCAATAAATCATGCGGTTTGTTGCAAATGCAGGATCAAGACAAATTCCTAATAATCCGCCTTGATCTGCTGGATTTACAGCGGGAACTCCTGTTAAGGCATTACTTATAACTCCAGCTTGAGTAACAATTTTTATTTTACCTGCTTTTTCGGTTACCAAAAGACGTCCATCCGGAAGGTAAGCCACTCCCCAAGGAGCGCTTAAACCGTTGGTGATAACTTTAGATTCAATTTCTGTTGTGGTTTGAATACTTCCTGCACGCGTTTGTCCAGAAAATGCAGGTTTGTAGGTTGTATTTGCCGTACCTGTTTCTACCGGCGGTCCAGTCGGCCCTATATTGGTACTATCATCATTATCATTGTTGGAGCAGCTGCTTAAAGCTAAGACCCCAGCAAGAAGAAAAATACTTTTTTTAATTATCATAATGCTTTCATTTTAATGGTTAAAAAATAAAATTTGCATTATCCAACAATCGAAAAAGAATATTCTTTTTTAGAGATTCATTAAATATGAAAAGGTCAGTTTCAAATGAAATTCTCCGTTTTATCTTCAATTTAGATTTGCCTAAATACTTATGCTATTTTATATGAAGCAAAAGAATTTCAAATAGAAATTAAACTTCTTTTGGAAAAGCATCTAGTGGGACATGCATTATTTTTAACGGAAAATCCCTTCAAATTATTGCCGAGAAGAATTAGATAATCTTTATTTCTATTGAAATTTAACACTATAATTTAAAAGCATAAGGAGTCTAAAGTCTTAATTTTAAAGGAGTTTTTAAAGACTTTTTAGTTTTTTCATAAAAACAGGAAAAACTTCATTTAATTCGTCAAAAAGAGGATTTTTGCGATTTTTTAGTTTAATCTCACTGAATAATTTTAGTCCCAAAGCAAATTGAACAGCTTCTGACTGATCGGCAAAGATGTTTTTTTCTTTGATTTTTTCGATGATTCCGAAAATTTCATCGTGATTGTCAAACTCGATTCCAAGCTCTTTTGCTGGTTCTGTTGCACCGTTAGCGTATTCTTTAAGACTTAAAGTCAGGTAATATTTATTTGATCTTTTTTCCATAATTTTTATAATTCTAATTTATTTAAGCCATTTATCGACTACTATTTTAAAAGCTTCTTTGTACTGTTCACCAACCGTAATTTCTATTTTATCAATAAAAATCGAGTTTTTGCTGATAGCACTAATTTTGTCCAGAGATACAATAAAAGAACGATGAACACGCATAAATTTTGATGAAGGAAGTTTTTCTTCTAAAGCCTTAAGTGAAATAAGTGACAGTAAAGCTTTCTGAGAATCTTCAAGATGAACTTTTACATAATCTTTTAAACTTTCTATATAGCAAATATCTTTTAACGAGATTCTAACCCATTGATATTCTACTTTTAAAAAGATAAATTCATCGTCTGCAGCAATGTTTTGAAACTGATTGTTTGCTTCTTCAGATAATTGTAAAACCTTCGTAGAAGCGCGAAGAAATTCTTCGTAACTAAAAGGTTTTAAAAGATAATCTACAGCATTTACTTTATATCCTTCTATTGCATAATGATTGTAAGCGGTAGTAAAAATAATCTTTGGAAGAGGTCCAGGCTGATCTTGTATAAGTCTTGCCAGTTCCATTCCAGTCAAGTTTGGCATATTGATATCTAAGAAAACAACATCAGGTTTTGTTTCCCTAATTAATCCCATAGCCTCAACAGCATTGTCGCAGGTTGAAATTAATTCTAAAAATGGAGTCTGCTGTATAAACGTTTCTACGAGTTTTAAAGCTAAAGGTTCATCATCTACTGCTATGCATTTTAATACGGTCATTGCTCTAAAGTTATTTTCAATTTAATTTTATATGTTCCGTGGTCGGTAATTCCAAAAGTGATGAAATGATGATTTGGGTAAATCAAGTGTAATCTTCTTTTGGTATTTGTTAAACCAATTCCGCCTTCATTAGTAACTGTTGTTTTTTCGAAGAAAGTATTTTCTACTTCAAATTCTAAATCAGTACCATTTTGTGAAAGTTTAATGTATATTTCGCTTTTATCTGTGGCATGAATACCATGTTTAAAAGCATTTTCTACTAAAGGTAATAATAACATGGGAACAATTGGGTAATCATGAAGTTTTTCGGGAATTTCTGTATTGATAGTTAATTTTCGGTTCGCACGAAGTTTCATTAAAGCAATAAAATCCTTTAGAAATTCTACTTCTTTTAATAATGTTGTTCGTTCTCCTTCGGTGCTGTAAAGCAAATAACGCATCATACGGCTTAAAGTATGAAGTGCATTTCTCGAATCTTCAATATCAGTATAAGTAAGTGAATAGATGCTGTTTAATGAATTAAAGAAAAAATGCGGATTAATCTGTGCTTTCAGCATTGCTAATTCTGCGGCTGTTTTATCCTGTTCTAATTTTTGTTTATGCTGTGCGGCTTTTTGCCAATATTGTAGCATTGCCCAGCTGGTACTTATTCCTAAAACCAGAAGCGTAAGCGTAAAAACATAATTATCGAAATAAGGATTTTTATACTTTGTAAAACCAATAGCTTTACTGATTTGATTATGAAGATCTGTCTGAGAGGTATAAAAATAAGCAATTAGCTGCATGCTGAAAATAGCAAGAAATGCCCAAAGTAAAAAAAGAGAGGTATTGTCTTTAATAATTGTTTTTGGCACAATAATTTTTGCTGTCGAATAAAAAACAACAATCAATAAAAAAAGCACAATACTCTGCCAAAGCCAAAATGCTGACGGAAGCACAACATTCCAAGTTAATGGGATGTAAAACAGCATAATATATCCTAACAAACACCATCCAAGAATGTGTAATCCGGTGAATAAGTAGGGTCTGAAAAAGTTAGGTGTCATTATAATTTATCGTTTTAAGGGCAATATTACATTTTATTTAAACATAAATTTTGGGCAATCGTCCAAGACTGATTTAGAGTCTCTAAAAAGCATTTTAGAGTCGATAAGATAAAATTAAACGCTTGTTTAATATTTGGAAAAATTCCATCGGTCGTCAGCTTACCTTTATCGATTCTCTCTCGCTCTTCGTCTATTTGAAAATTTTCATTAGTTATATTTTAGTTATTTTGTCTACATATAATCGATAATTACACATTTTTCACAATGAATAAGCAATCATTTTTAAGTATTCTCGCAGCATCAATTGTTATCGCTTCTTGCGGTAAAAATGATAAATCGGCTCAGGCTGGGGGCGCACCGCAGATAAAAGAGTATAAAACTGTGACATTACAGCCGGAATCTGCTACATTAAACAGCGATTTTCCTGCTAGTATTCAAGGACAGCAAAATATAGAAATTCGACCAAGAGTTGAAGGATACATTGATAAGATCTTTGTTGATGAAGGGGCTGTTGTAAAAGCTGGACAGCCTTTGTTCAAAATCAGTGCACCAGAATATGAGCAGCAAGTTCGTACTGCAACTGCAAGTATTAAAAGTGCTCAGGCAGATTTAAGTGCAGCTAAATTGGCTGTAAATAAAGTAAAGCCATTGGTAGAAAAAGGTATTATCAGTAAATATGATTTAGAATCAGCACAATATACTTACGAGTCAGCTTTAGCGGCTTTGGCTCAAGCAAATGCGGCTTTAGTAAATGCAAAAACAAATTTAGGATATACAACAGTTACAAGCCCGGTAAATGGAGTTGTAGGTTCAATTCCGTTTCGTTTAGGAAGTTTGGTAAGCTCAAATACTACAGAACCTTTAACAACAGTTTCAAGCATTGGTAACGTTTATGCATACTTCGCCATGAACGAAAAAATGCTTTTAAATTTCACCCAAAATAATAATACGGGAGCTTCTTTAACACAAAAAATCAAAAGTATGCCGGCAGTTTCTTTACTGCTTTCAGATGGTTCTGTTTATGAAGAAAAAGGACATATTGAAACGGTAAACGGATTGATTAATACAGAAACTGGTTCGGTAAATATCAGAGCTCGTTTTCCTAATCCAAAAGGAATTATTAGAAGCGGAAGCAGTACAACAGTAAGAATTCCTACTGATGTAAAAGATGCCATAATTGTACCGCAAAGTGCCACTTTTGAACTTCAAGATAAAATTTTCGCGGTAGTTTTAGGAAAAGACGGAAAAACGAAAAATGCTAATATCACGATACTAGATAATTCAGCAGGAAATTATTATGTGGTAACAAGCGGATTAAAACCAGGAGACGAAATTGTATTAGAAGGAGTAGCTTCTTTAAAAGAAGGAACTGAAATTAAAGCTCAAAACCAAAAACCAGAAATGGTTTATGCTGACTTAAAATAAAAAAGAATGTTTAAAAAATTTATACAAAGACCCGTACTCTCGACGGTAATATCTGTTATTATCGTCATCTTAGGTGTTTTAGGCCTAATTGAGTTACCGATTTCCCAATATCCGGATATCGCACCGCCAACAGTTAACGTGGCAGCAAGTTATACCGGAGCCAACGCCGACGTTGTACTTAAAAGTATTGTTATTCCGTTGGAGGAGCAGATTAATGGTGTAGAGAACATGACTTACATGACTTCTACAGCAACTAACGATGGTAATGCTTCTATTAAAATTTTCTTTAAAGTTGGAACAAATCCTGATTTAGCAGCGGTAAACGTTCAAAACAGGGTTTCTAGAGCAACAAGTTTATTGCCAGTAGAGGTAACTCAGGCTGGGGTTACCGTAACCAAAAGCCAGAGTAGTAACTTATTGATTTTCTCTTTATATAGTGATGATAAAGCTTATGATCAAACGTTTCTTCAAAATTATGCGAAGATCAACCTTGTACCGCAGATTCAGCGTGTTGTTGGGGTAGGAGATGTAACCGTTTTTGGTGCAAAAGATTACTCTATGAGAATCTGGCTGAAACCAGATGTAATGCAGCAATATAAATTGATTCCGAGTGATATTTCAGCAGCTTTGGCAGAGCAGAATATCGAGGCAGCGCCAGGTAAATTTGGTGAAAACGGAAATCAGGCATTTCAATATGTAATTAAATACAAAGGACGTTTAACAAGTGCTCAGGAATTTGAGGATATTATTATAAAATCTGTCGGAAACGGCCAAATGCTGAGACTTAAAGATGTAGCTAAAGTAGAATTAGGATCTTTAAGTTATTCGTCAACAATTAAAACAAACGGTGTAGAATCGGCAGCAATGGCAATCAGCCAGACTCCAGGATCAAACGCTCGTGATGTAATTATTAATTCTAAAAAATTAATTGAAGAAGCCGCAAAGAGTTTTCCAAAAGGAATGAAGTATACCATTATGGTAGACGTGAATGAAAATTTGGATGCTTCTATTGAGAAAGTTATTCATACTTTGATCGAAGCTTTTATCTTAGTTTTTATCGTAGTATTTATTTTCCTTCAAGATTTTAGATCGACTTTAATTCCGGCGATTGCGGTTCCGGTTGCGATTGTGGGAACGTTCTTCTTCCTGAATCTATTCGGATTTACGATTAACTTATTAACGCTTTTCGCAATGGTTCTGGCCATTGGTATTGTCGTCGATGATGCGATTGTGGTTGTTGAGGCCGTTCACGCCAAACTTGACCACGGGTATAAATCGGCTAAAAAAGCGACCATCCATGCAATGGACGAAATTTCCGGAGCGATTATTTCGATTACATTAGTAATGGCGGCGGTATTTATTCCGGTAACATTTATTACAGGATCAACAGGGGTTTTCTACAAGCAATTTGGTATTACACTGGCTGTAGCGATTATTCTTTCGGCTGTAAACGCCTTGACATTAAGTCCGGCATTGTGTGCGCTTCTATTGAAACCACATGCTGACGATCATAAACATAAAAGTTATTTACAGCGTTTTTATACTTCATTTAACGTTGCATTTGATAATGTAACCCAAAGATACAAGCGTTCGGTAAGTTTCCTTTCTGTAAAAAAATGGATTGTTTTAGCTTCGATTTTAATAGCAGGTTTGGGATTATTTTATATGATGAAAACTACGCCGTCTGCTTTCGTTCCTTCAGAAGATCAAGGGACAGTTTTTGCTAATATCAGTTTACCGCCATCAGCTTCTATGGAACGTTCTGATATAATGGCTAAAAAAGTAGACAGTATTGCTAAAACTATTCCAGGAGTTAAAAATACACTTCGTATTGTGGGGCAGAACTTTACTGCAGGTGCGGGTAGTGCATACAGTATGGTTATTGTAAAGTTATATCCTTGGGACCAGCGAGATCTAAGTGTAGATGATGTAATTGGACAGCTTTTTGCTAAAACGAGCGGAATTCGCGAAGCGAGTATATTCTTTATTTCACCGCCAACAATTCAAGGTTTTGGTCAAAGTGGTGGATTCGAATTCCAGCTGCAGGATAAAGGTGGTCACACGACTTCTGAATTCTATAAAGTGAATAATGAATTCCTTGCAAAATTAGCTGAACGTCCAGAAATCCAGTATGCGACAACTCCATTTAATCCTGGTTTCCCTCAATATATGATGGATATTAATTTAGCGAAAGCGAAAGATGCGGGAGTTTCTGTAAATACAATCTTGTCAACGATGCAGGGTTATTATGGTGGATTATACGCTTCGAACTTTAATAAATTCGGGAAACAATACCGTGTAATGGTTCAGGCTTCTCCAGAGTTTAGAGCTAATACACAGGGATTGAATAAAATATTTGTACGTAATAGTGCAGGAACAATGGCGCCAATTACAGAGTTTGTAAAAATGACGAGGGTTTTTGGACCAGAATCTATTTCAAGATTTAATTTGTTTACCTCTATTTCGATTACGGGAGCACCAAAACCAGGTTACAGTTCTGGAGATGCTATTAAAGCAATTCAGGAAGTAGCGGCAGAAAATCTTCCGGCTGGTTATGGTTATGAATTCTCTGGCTTAACACGTGAGGAATTAGCTTCAGGAAGTGAAACGATTTTCATCTTTATTTTATGTTTGGTTTTCGTTTATTTCTTGTTGAGTGCGCAGTACGAAAGTTATATTCTTCCGTTTGCGGTATTATTCTCCATTCCGTTTGGATTGGCTGGAGCTTATTTATTCTCGATTATTTTCAAATTGAATAGTAACATTTACCTGCAGATTTCCTTAATCATGTTGATTGGACTTCTGGCGAAGAATGGTATTTTGATTGTCGAATTTGCCTTAGACAGAAGACGTAAAGGTCTGCCAATTGTACAAGCTGCAATTGAAGGTGCTGTAGCACGTTTAAGACCAATTTTGATGACTTCTTTCGCCTTTATTTTAGGACTTGTTCCATTGATGTTTGCATCTGGTGCAGGAGCTGTTGGTAACAAATCGATCGGTACAGGAGCTGTTGGAGGTATGTTAATCGGAACAATTTTAGGAGTATTTGTTATTCCAGTTCTATTTATCATTTTCCAGACATTGCAGGAGAGAATAAGCGGTCCAGCAAAAGATGGTTATGATGACGATGACGATGATGAGGAAATTCATTTATTAGAAGCTCACAAAGAGTAAAATTTAATTAAAAAAGAGATGATTAAGAGTTCAAATAAATATATTCTTATGGTAATTGCAGCCGCACTTTTAAGTGCGTGCTCGATTACCAAAAAGTACGAACGACCAACAACGCTGTCGACAGATAAGCTGTATCGTGATCAGGCTTCTGCCGATACGACTACAATTGCTGATATGCCATGGCAGAGTATTTTTAAAGATGAAAAACTAAATGCATTAATTCAAAAAGGATTAGAAAATAACCTTAATTTGAAAAATGCAATTGAGAATATCATACAAGCGCAGGCTTCATTACGCCAAAGCAAACTGGCTTACTATCCTACGTTAAATTTTGATGCCAACGTAACTAGAAATAAACAATCTCAGGCGGGACTAAACTTTCCAGCTGGAATTAATATTAATACGTTGACAACAACTTACAAACTAGGTTTAAGCACTTCTTGGGAAGCTGATATATGGGGAAAATTAAGCAGTTCTAAAAGGGCAGCTTTAGCTTCATACTTAGCGACAGATGCTGCAAAACAGGCAGTTCAAACGCAATTAATTGCAGATATTGCCAACAACTACTTTTTATTGTTGTCTTACGATAAATCATTAAAAATCACAGAGGAAACATTAGCAAGTCGTATCAAAAATGTTGAAACAATCAAAGCATTAAAAGAAGGTGCAATTGTAACAGGCGCAGCAGTGGTGCAGAGTGAAGCAAACCAGCATGCAGCCGAAGTTTTAATTCCAGATTTGAAGCAAAGTATTCGTGAAACAGAAAATGCTTTGAACATCTTATTAGGACAAGCACCTGGACCAATTGATAGAGGAGAATTGGGAACGCAGATTATTCCAGAGAATATTGCTATTGGAGTGCCTTCTCAATTATTGGAAAATCGTCCAGATGTCCGTCAAGCAGAATTTAATTTCAGAGTTGCATTTGAATCAACAAATTTAGCTAAGACTTATTTTTATCCAAGTTTAACGCTTACAGCAAGCGGTGGATTTTCGAATTTAGAATTGAAAGACTTTTTTAGTAACTCTATTTTCTATTCAATAATTGGAGGTTTGACACAGCCAATTTTTAATCAAGGATTGAATAAAATGAGATTAACTACGGCTCAATCTCAACAATTACAAGCTTACAATAATTTTCAGCAAAGTCTTTTAACAGCAGGTCAGGAAGTTTCAAATGCTTTGTATTCGTATGAAATGGCTGTTGCTAAAGAAGATTCAAGAAAGAAACAAATTGAAGCTCTAGAAAAAGCTGTAGATTACACACAACAGCTTTTAGAATATAGTTCTGCAACCAATTATACAGACGTATTAACTTCAGAACAAAATTTGTTAGCTGCGCAGTTAAGCGGTATAAACGACAACCTCCAAAAACTGCAGGCTGTTGTTAATTTGTACAGAGCTTTAGGTGGAGGTTGGAAATAAAAATGCTTTTGATTGAGAAAAAATAACCGTTTGTCGGAATAATTAAGCCTTTCGTCTAATTAATAATTAGTATTAAAAAATTGGACATACCTTTGAACTGGTTAAAAAAAAATAAAACATATATAAGTTCCACTGAGATCATAATTCGTAGATCACTTATTTAATAAAAACATGACTCCAAACGCCTCAGAAATGAGGCGTTTTTTTTTATTGTATATCGGTTGAAAATTACTATTCGTCGATTAGTATTGCCCTTCTGTATAATCAATGCAAGAACCATAATTATTGGCATTACTTTAGATTATTATCTACTAAGATTAACATTTAAAAATCTAAAAACATGAAAAAGTTAGTATTCGCCTCAGTGCTCTTTATGAGTGTATTTTTCGCCCAAGCGCAAGTATCCATAAATGTAAATATTGGAACACCGCCAAGCTGGGGTCCACAAGGTTATGATGACAGCAGATATTATTACCTGCCAGATATCGATGTGTATTATGATGTAAATCAAAGCGTATTTATCTACGATAACGGCGGAAAATGGATACGTGAAAAAAGATTGCCATCGAGATATAGAAACTATGATTTGTATTCAGGTTATAAAGTAGTTTTGAGCGATTATAGAGGAGATTCTCCATATTCTTATCACACCAAACACAGAGCTAGTTATCCAAAAGGTTATCATGGAAAACCTCAAAAAAACAGAGGAGAAAAACCAGTAAAAAACGCTAAACCAAAAGGGCAGAAAAAGCAGGACAATAGCGATAAGAAGAAAGATTATAAATACGATAAAAACTCCAAACAACAGTCAAACAAAGACCACGATCATTCTAACGGCAATCGTCGTTAGTTCTTAAACATGACTAAAAGAAAACGCCTCCAATTGGAGGCGTTTTTTGATTTTATTATATATCTAAAATTATTCAGAAACCGTTTTTACTTTATGACCAAAAACCCCAAAAGAAAGAATAATCAAAAAGCAAACTAACGGAATAATATATCCGGACTGAATATCATCATGATTCATGTCGATTAAAGTCCCCATTCCGTAAGGAATAATCGCTCCGCCGACAATTGACATTACTAACCAAGAAGATCCCGTTTCAGTATTCGATTTTAAACCTTTAATTCCTAATGAGAAAATAGTTGGGAACATAATTGACATGAAAAATCCAATTCCTCCAAGAGCATAAATAACTACAATTCCAGAGCCATAAATAGCAACTAGACATAATAAAACACTCATTACGCAGTAGATTGAAAGTAAAACATAATCTTTTACATAACGCAAAAAGAATGTCCCAATAAAACGTCCTGCCATAAAAAGGAAGCCGTAGATTCCCAGATAATATCCTGCCGTTTTTTCGTCTAAACCAGCACCTTGCTGTGCAATTCTGATAAAGAAACTTGTGATACAAACTTGTGCACCCACATAGAAAAATTGAGCAGCAACTCCCCAGCTTAAATGTCTAAATTTTAAAACAGAGAAAAATCCCGGTTTAATTTCAGCTTCGGTATGCGTTGCTTTCATTGACGGCAATTGCACGAAGTAGAAAATAATGGCAACCAAAACCAAAATACTTCCTAATACGATATATGGCATTTTTACAGAAGCAGCTTCTCCTAATAAATAGGCCGCTTTTTCGGCTTCTGGCATCGCAGCCATTTGTTCTGGCGTATGATTTGTTCCAGAAAGAATAAATAATGAACCTACAATTGGAGCAACCATTGCTGCTAATCCGTTGAAAGAAGCCGCTAAATTCAATCGTTTAGAAGAAGATTCAGCTGGTCCTAATATCGCAGCATACGGATTTGCACTTGTTTCTAAAATCGTCAAACCACATCCGATTACAAATAAGGCGAATAGAAACAATTCGTAAGTTCTCGTATTGGCTGCAGGTACAAATAGAAATGCTCCAACAGCAAAAACCAGCAATCCTGTTATAATACTGTTTTTATAACCAAATCTTTTAATCAGCATTCCGGCAGGAATCGCCATAATAAAGTAAGCAAAGAAAACTGAAGTATCAATTAAAGTAGATTGGCGGTTGTTTAGTTCACAAGCCTTTTTTAGGTGCGGAATCAAAACAGAATCTAAATTGTGGGCCATTCCCCAAAGAAAAAATAGGCATGTAACTAAAATAAAAGGAAGAAGATATTGTTTTTGATTTCCGCCTTCCGTCGGCACTTCATGTAGATCGCCAGCTTGGTTTGTAATTTGCATTTTTAGATAGTTTTTTAGTTTTTTTTATAGTTGCTAAGGTTCTGAGGTGCTGAGATTCTAAGTTTTTTTCTTTTCGAGAAAAAAAAATGTTTTGCAAATAATCTCGCAGAGCCTCTAAGATGCAAAGTTTTTAAAATCTTAGAACCTTAGTATCTTAGAATCTTAGGATCTTTTCTTCACAAGCAATAGATGATCACATACCAAAACGACTTCACCTCGCTGGTTGATAATTTCTACATGTTCGGTTACGGTTCCCATTTCAGGATTTTTAGCTTCGCCTTTTTCAGAAATCGTAATTTCTGAGTGAATAGTATCGCCAATATGAACAGGTTTTACAAAACGCATTTTGTCATAGCCCCTAGAAAAAGCTTCTGGATTAATTTCAGATGCCGTTAAGCCGATTCCAATGCTGAAAACCATAGTTCCGTGTGCAATTCTTTGTCCGAAGGGTTGTGTTTTACACCATTCTTCATCCATATGGTGCGGGAAGAAATCTCCCGTATGTCCGGCATGAACCACAAAGTCAGTTTCTGTGATGGTTCTGCCTAAAGTTACTCGTTTGTCGTCGATTTGATAATCTTCGAAAAAAGTGGATTTAAAATACATAATCTAATTACTTTTTATTCGTCAGACTCTTTCAAATAAATGTCAAAATCACGTTTGTTTTGAAGAGGACTTAAATTTTGTTTTTTGGTTTTGAAATATAGTGTTTTAATTACACTTCATCAAAAGAAATACCGCCATTTTTACTGCTGATATAACAAGCTTCTACAACTTTCATTGTGCCTAAAACATCTTGAACACTGGCAGATAATATTGTATCAGAACCTTCCTTGTAGCGTATCAGATTAGACATTGCGCCAATAAATGCTTCCGGAAACCAAGATCCTTCCAGTTTAACTTCGGTCCATTCGTATTCTTTTTCATTATCTTTTTTAGCTAAAGCGTACTCAAAAACGTCTGGAAGACCGTCAGGATAATTCATTAATAAGCCCATTTTTGCTCGAATAGCACCTTTTGTTCCTTCCCATTTGATGTAACTTTCCTCATGTTTTGGACCAAAGTGATGATCATGATTCGTATTAATAACCACATGCATATCTTCGGCATAATCTAAAATAATTGTCGATCTGCTTGAAGATAATTTTTTAAGCGGATGTTTAGCCGTTTTGGCCATAACTCCTTTCGGATTTCCCAAGAAAGATCGAATACAATCAATGTAATGCACGCTGTGAAAAAGAATTTCCAATCTCGGATGTTCTTTAATTAAAGGAAATAATTCCCAAGGTGTATTTACCGTAACTTTAAACTCTAAATCGTATAATTGGCCAATAATTCCTTCATTAATTAAATAACGGGCAGCGCTGACAAACGAAGCAAATCGAAGCTGAAAGTTGATTGCAGCAACCAGATTTTTTCTTTCGCAAACCGCCACAATTTCCCGTGCCTGAGCCAGATCATTTCCCATTGGTTTCTGAATCAAAACAGCGGCTCCATCAGGAAGCTGTTCTAAAATTTCAATGTATTGGTCAGGTAAAACGGTAATATCGTAAACAGCATTTGAGGGCGCATTTTTAACCGCATCTGCCACATTTTCAAAAACATGATCGATTTTGAATTGTTTCTGTAAATCGTATGCTTTAGAAATTGTTCTGTTCGTAATACCAAAAACTTTAAAACCAGCCATTTCGTAAGCTGGAAGGTGTGCATCTTTTACGATACCACTCGCCCCGATAATGATAATTGGCTGTTCTGTTTCGGGAAGTAATGGTTTATAGGGAATATTCATTTGTTCTATATTTTGAATTTGAGCCTGCCAAGTTTAATTTTTGACAGAGCTGTGTAATGTTGTTCCTTGACTTAATTCTCTAATTTTTTTCTGAGTTTCCTCTAACAATATTTCAGACGAAATATCGGTTTCAATGGCTTTCAAAACAGTGCTGTCAATCAGTTCTGCTACTTTTGGCCAGATTGGTGTTTGAGGTAATGTTAGCGCATTTTCATGAAGCATTTCCAGTTTATGATAAAACGGAATTAAAGTATTAATTTCTTCATCTTTCCAAGTTGATTTCCTACATCCAATACCGCCTTCAGTCGTTAATAATTTGTCGCTTTCTGGCGTTGTGGCAAAACGCAAAAAATCGTATGCCAGTTTTTTGTGTTTGCTTCCAGATCCAATGGTATACAGCCAATATACATTCAAAGAAGCTGTTTTATAACCCGGATCGGATGGAAGGGAAGTGATATCGATTTTTCCTTTTACTTTCGAATCTTCAATTACTTCTGCCATAGAAGCAAATCCAAACCAGTTGATTGCCATTGCAGCTTGTCCTTCGGCGAAAGCCAGACCTGCTTCAACCGAACCAAATTCTCTCGATTTTGGATGAACAGCATTTTTATCGGTGACCATTTTTCGATAGAAATCCAATGCTTTTATGGCTGCTTCATTATGAATGTCAATCTGATTTTTTTTGTTTAATAAAGAACCGCCTCTTGTCCATAATTGCAGACAAAAGTCAAAAACCATGTTGTGCCCGTCTGGATAATTGGCAAAAACAGAACCGTATAAATTTTGTTCGGGACGATTAAAGAATGTTGCAATTTCTGCGAATTCCTGCCACGTTTTTGGTGTAGAAAGTTCGTAACCAAACTGTTTTCTAAAATTCTCTTTTTCTGTTTTGTTTTCGAATAAATCTTTTCGGTAGATCAGACATTCTGGTCCATCGTGAAAGGGAAGTCCGAAAATGCCATTACTTAGTTTTTGTAAATGCAAAAGCGATTTATGCCATCCAAAAGGATAATTTTCTGGTGGATTTTCTCCAATTAAGGAAAACAAATTAAGAACCGCATTTTCGTTTACAGCATCAAAAATCCAATCGGTGTTAATGTGAGCAATATCCCATTTTCCTTCTTTTAAACCTTTTTCTGAAATTGTGGTTTCATACAAGTCATGAAGTTCTAAGGCAATCATTTCTGCTTCCATTTTTATATTGTTTTGAAGGCAGAAAGCATCCCATAATTTTTGAAGTGTACTTTCGAACGGATCGAATTTTCGAACGGCGATTCTAATTTTTTCCATCAGCAGTCTATAAATTCTTTAATAATTTTCTCGTTGTCTTGACCCAGTTTTGGCGAACCTTTTCCAGAAGTCAGATATTCGCCGTCTATTTTTATTGGACAGCGTGTTGTTTTATAAGTGTAGCCGTCAAGCATTTCGACTTGTTGGGTAAAATTCAACACCTTAAATCCATCTTCAGCAAATAGCTGCTGATAATTTAAAACTCCTGCACACCAAATATCTGCGGGTTCTAAAATGTCCAGCCAAAACTGTGTTTCCTGCGTTTGCAAATGATCCGCAAGAATATTTTTAATTTCGTCTCTTAATGTGAATTTATTTTCAGGAAACTGTAATAAATCATCACATTTTAGCAGAGAAGCCAAAACAGGAATTGATCCCATTGCTAGTGCTAAATAACCGTTTTTGGTTTTGTAAATTCCGTATGGCGCGCCCAAATACGCATGTGCATTATTGGTTTTGGTTCGAACAGGCAATTCGCCTCCGTCATTAAAATAAGTTGTAATCGTCTCAAATTGAAAATCAAATGCCGATTCGAGCATGCTTACCTGAACCTGCGCCCCAATATTATGCGTTGCTTTTCTGTATAAGGCAGCCAAAATTCCCTGCGCCAAATGCGCTCCAGCGAGCATATCAACGATCGATAGTCCCATTGGTACCGGGCCGTCTTCCTGATTACCGCTCAACCAAGTCAAAGCCGTTAAAGATTGCAAAAGCAAATCCTGACCTGGTAAATTTTTTAAATCTGGATGTTCTCCAAAACCTGAAATCGAAGCATAAATCACATTTGGATTAATACTTTTAACTTCATCATAACTTAAACCAATGCGTTCCATAACTCCAGGTCTGAAATTATGCATCACAACATCAGCTTTAGCTAATAATTTTTTTAATTTTTGAAGTTCCTCAGGCTGTTTAAAATCAATTGCAAATGATTCTTTGTTTCTGTTGATGGTATGAAAAACAGACGATTCGCCATTCATAATCAAATCAGAAGTATATAAAGTACGGCAGATGTCTCCCGTTCCCGGCTTTTCTATTTTTATCACACGCGCTCCCAAGTCTGCCAGACGTAAACTCGCCGACGGACCCGAAAGAAACTGACTGAAATCTACAATTAAATAATCTTCTAATGGCTTCATTTCAAATCGTTTAAAAATTGTTCGTGTATGCTTAAATTATCCTGACCTACTTTTGGTGCTGCTTTTTCGCTTAGCAGAATTTCTCCATCCAATTGAATCGGACTTCTGGTTGTAACCAAAGTTTCGCCTTCGGCATTTTTTACGGTTTGTTTCAGCTGTAATTCATTTACAAAAGGCTGATTATCCAGTTCTTCGTAATTGAAAACTTTACCGCACCAGATTCCTTCTTGTTGAAGGATTTCAATCCAATAATCAGAAGTTTGGGTTTGAATTCTTTCGCTTAAAATCGTTCTGATTTCATCTCGTTTTTCAAACCAAAGATGTTTATCTGTAAATTCAGTTAAATCTAAACCTAATGCTTTTCCAATGAAAAGTAAATCGCCCATTGCAAGTGATAAATAACCGTCTTGCGTTTGGTAAACACCATAAGGGGCACTTAAAAAAGCATGTGCGCTTCCTTTAATATCACCTCTTTCAGGCAATTGACCTCCATCATTTAAGAAAGAAGTAATGGCTTCAAATTGTACATCGAGAATCGATTCTAATAAACTGACTTCAACCAAAACACCTTTTTTAGTTTTAGCTCTTTTTAAAAGTGCGGCCAAAATTCCCTGTACAAAATGATTCCCGCACATTAAATCGGCCACAGCCAAACCAAAAGGAACTGGACCTTGGCTTTTGCGTCCGCTCAGCCAGCTTAATCCAGAAAGCGATTGCAATAATAAATCCTGTCCAGGTTTCTTTGCCCACGGACCTTCATTTCCGTAACCTGTAATGGTTCCGTAAATAATTTGTGGATTTATAGAAAGCGTATTTTCAAAATCTAAACCGATTTTTTCCATCACGCCAGGTCTGAAATTATGTGTCATAATATCAGCCTTTTGAATCAGTTTTTTAATTAAAACTAAATCGTCAGGATTTTTTAAATCGGCTGCAAAAGATTCTTTATTTCGGTTTATGGTATGAAAAAGCAAACTGCTGTCATCAACAAATAAATCTTTGATGCTCAATTGTCTGCAGGCTTCACCTTTTACAGGACGTTCGATTTTGATGACACGTGCGCCCAAATCGGCTAGTTTTAAACCAGCAGAAGGTCCTGCCAAAAACTGACAGAATTCTAAAACAATTAATCCTTCTAAAGGCTTCATATTGTCTGAATTTTTAGAGATTCTGCGTAAAGCGAATTCATTTCTTCCAATACTTTTAGTTCGTCTCCGCCTTTCATCAAATAATTGCGAACCACATCGCCTACATGATCTTGGAAATACATATGTCCATAATATCTCGGACGAAGGAATGCGCGTTCTAAAGCGGGTAAAGTGTTTTTGAAATAATCATGCGTTACACCATTAATTCGCTCACTTTTCCAAGCCTGCAAATGGCCTGGCTGACCACCATTATCCGTATAAATATTTTGCTGTATTTGAGATGAACCTGTAAATTCAGCATATTTAACCGCTTCATCAATATGCTGGCTGAAAGATGAAACCGCTAATCCTGTTCCGCCCAATGACGAAATCATTGGATTATCATTCAATTTTACTAAATCGTAAAAATGTAAAAGTTTACGGCTGTAGCCAATTCGCGAATAATTAGAATAACCATAAGCAAACGGGCAGTAAGCAATTTCATCTGAATTAACCATCGCTTCATAAACCTGAATTGGGTTTCTGTTAAAGTTAGCTGGATCAATCAATTGTGCCAATTCCCTAAACATTTGAAGCGCTTTGATTCCTGTTGTTTTAGAAATTACTTTTTCTTCAGAAAGAAAAGGAGCTTCGCCTAAACTGCAGCAAAACATATAAAAACTCATTAAAACATCTACCGGAATTCCAGCAAAAGCCACTAAGCCTTTTTTAGCCAATGCCAACAAATCGTCGTACGTTTTAGGTACTTCTAAGTTGTTTTTTTCTAAAAGATCCAAGCGGGCAGAGGCAACCGGAGTTGCAGCATCTATAGGAAGCGCCCATAATTTATCATGAAAAACATAACTTCCGTAAGATTTTCCGACAGTGTTAATTTCTTGATCTTTAATATATTCGTCTGATAAATAATCAGATAACGGAAGAATTGCTTTGGTCTGCGCTCCAAAACCAGTCCAAGGATGATCGATTACCAATAAATCAAATCTTTTGGCTAAATCTTCAATAGAAGCATCTGCGAATTCTTGTAAACTTCTCTTTTCCCATGAAATTTCAACTTCTGGATGTAGTTCAGTAAAACGCTGCGATGTGGCTACCATAGGAAGCAGACCTCTTGTATGGTTCCAAGTTATGCCTTTTAATTTTATCATTTTATATAGGAATTTTGGGTAGTGAAATCGTTTGAAATAATAAATGTAAAAAATACAATTACAAAAGTAGAAATAAGATTTAAATGAACAAGAAATCCTATGTTTATTGCAGATCTTTTTTTACGTAAATCGATATTTAGTGATATAATTTTTACAAACCATCTAAAAAATGTTATAAAAATTTAAACTTTAGTCATTTTAAGTAATGGAAAATAAAATATATCTCGAATATTAATTTTTAAAAATTACTTTTGTAATTGTAAAATTTACATTTATTATTTTTGCTAGGTCTTTTTTATCAAAATTGAATTGGTAAATAGAAGACTTAGCCATAAAACAGAAGTGTTTGATGAAGTTCATTCATCAGAAAAAAATAAACTAACAATTAAAAATATACGATTATGAAATTAATACGTTTTGGAGAAATCGGAAAAGAGAAACCAGGAGTTTTAATTGGAGAAAAGAGATATGATGTTTCTTCGATTGTAACCGATTTTAACGAAAGTTTCTTTGAAGAAAATGGATTAGAAAAACTGCAAAAAGCATTAGAAAGCAATCCGACTTTGCCAGAAGTAGATGCTTCGGTACGTTTGGGTTCTCCAGTTGCACGACCTTCTAAAATTATTTGTATTGGTTTGAATTATATCGATCACTGCAAAGAAACAAATGCGCCGATTCCGACTGAACCTATTATTTTCTTCAAATCGACTACTTCTTTATGCGGACCAGATGATGATTTGATTATTCCAAAAAACAGCGAAAAAACAGATTGGGAAGTAGAATTGGCATTTGTTGTAGGCAAAAAAGCAAGTTATGTAGAAGAAGCGGAAGCTTTGGATTACGTTGCAGGTTATGCTTTGTTGAACGATTACAGCGAAAGAGCTTTTCAATTGGAACGCGGCGGGCAATGGGCAAAAGGGAAAGGAAGTGACACTTTTGCGCCTCTTGGACCATTTTTGGCGACCAAAGACGAAATCGCAGATGTTGACAATTTAAAGATGTGGCTGACAGTAAATGGCAAAAAATACCAAGACAGCAATACCTTAAATTTAGTTTTCAAAATTCCTTATTTGGTGCATTATTTAAGTCAGTTTATGACTTTGCTTCCTGGCGATATTATCAGTACAGGAACGCCTCCGGGAGTTGGTTTAGGAATCAAACCAGATCCGATTTACCTTAAAGCAGGAGATGTTGTAGAATTGGGAATTGAAGGTTTAGGGACAAGTAAACAAAAAGCTGTAGCTTATAAAAAGTAATATAACGATCTGTTATTGTACTAACGAATGATGGCGCTGACAAAATGGATTTATTTTGTAAAAACGCAGATTCAAACGGATTTTATATTTAAGAAATTAATCAAAAATCCGTTTAAATCCGTGTCTTCGCGATAGCGAATCTGTATCATCCGCGTATAATTAGAAATTTAAACGAATTAAAAAATGAAATATATTGTTTGCGAAAAGCCGCAGGAATTTCTTTTAAAAGAAACCAGTATTCCAGAACCAAAAGAAGGCGAAGTTTTATTGAAAATAAAAAGAATTGGTATCTGCGGAACTGATATTCATGCTTTTGGAGGAACTCAGCCCTATTTTGAATATCCAAGAATTTTGGGACACGAATTGGCAGCGGAATATGTAAAAGGAAATGCAGCAGGTTTTAAACCCGGAGATAAAGTTACTTTTATTCCATATTTCAACTGCGGAAAATGTGTGGCGTGTCGAAACGGATTGACAAACTGCTGCGTAAATATTAAAGTTTTTGGAGTACATATTGATGGAGGAATGGCCGAATATGTTTCGATTCCTGAACAATATTTACTGCACGGTCAAGGTTTAGATTATGATGAATTGGCTTTGGTTGAACCTTTGGCAATTGCAGCACACGGAGTAAGAAGAGCGGCTGTTAAGTCAACGGACACTGTCTTAGTTATGGGCGCAGGACCTATCGGAATTGGTTTGATTCAGTTTGCTAAAATCGCTGGAGCAAAAGTAATTGTGATGGATATCAACGATTACAGATTAAATTTCTGTAAAACGGAATTAAATGCAGATGAAACGATTAATCCGTTAAACGATGATGTTGCGCAAAAATTAGCTGAATTGACCAATGGCGACATGGCAAATGTGGTGATCGATGCAACTGGAAATCAGAAAGTAATGAACAGCGCTTTCAACTATATTTCGCATGGCGGAAGATTTGTTTTGGTTGGACTACAAAAGGGAGAATTGAGTTTCAGTCATCCTGATTTCCATAAAAGAGAATCAACTTTAATGAGCAGCAGAAATGCCACAATCGAAGATTTTGAATATGTAATGAAATGTTTGAAAGAAGGCAAAATCGATCCGAAGAAATACATTACGCATAGAACAAGTTTTTCTGAAATGATTAATGATTTTGGAAGCTTGATTGATCCGAAGAATAATGTGATTAAGGCGTTAATTGAAATTGATTAATTTGTGAAAAGTGAAAAGTGAAATGTAAAAAGTGATTTGTGAAATGTGAAATGTGAAATGTGATTTTCGTTATATAGACATAAAGCGATCGGATTTTACATTTCACATTTCACCTCTTATATTTCACAAAAAGAAAAATCATTTTACATTTCACAAATCACTTTTTACAAAAGAGACATTTTACAAATTACATCTAACACAAAAAGAAATGGATTTAAACTTAAAAAATAAAATAGTTGTTGTTTCTGGTTCGGCTGGAAAGGAAGGCAGTATTGGAGAAACGATCGTTAACAGACTGGCAGATGAAGGTGCAATTCCGGTTTTGGTTGACAGAAATGCAAGAGGTTTTGAATACGTGGAAAAACTTCAAAAAAGAGGCGTTAATTCTTTATTTGTTCAGACAGATGTAACCGATCCCGTAGCAATAGAAAATGCTGTAAAAGTAATCGCAGCAAAATACGGCAGAATCGATGCTATTATTAATAATGTTGGTGTAAATGACGGTGCAGGATTAGATTCAAGCTACGAGGATTTTATGAATTCATTGAAATTGAATGTAGTAAGTTACTTTCTACTGGCTAAATATGCACTTCCATATTTGAAAGAATCAAAAGGAAATATCTTAAATATTGGTTCAAAAGTAGCTTTAACAGGGCAGGGCGGAACTTCAGGTTACGCTGCTGCGAAAGGCGGAGTTTTGGGACTTACCAGAGAATGGGCAGTAGATTTGATTCAGTTTGGAATTCGTTCGAATGCAATTATTATTGCGGAAAGTTATACTCCGGCTTACGAAGATTGGATTAAAACATTGCCAGACGGCGAAACAGTTTTAAATAAAATCAATAAAAGTATTCCGTTAGAAAGCCGAATGACCAAAACAGAAGAAATTGCAGATACGGCACTTTTTATCATTTCAGAAAAATCATCGCATACTACAGGACAATTTGTTTTTGTGGATGGAGGTTACGTACATTTAGACCGCGCTTTAATCAGCGATGTTAATTAAAAAGATATGAGTAAACGAATAGATTCCCATCAGCATTTTTGGAAGTTTGATCCCGTTCGAGACAGCTGGATTGATGAAACGATGCAAAATATTCAGAGAGATTTTCTTCCAGAAGATTTACAGCCACTATTAAAAGAAAATCAGTTTGAAGGCTGTGTGGCAGTTCAAGCAAGTCAGTCTGAAGAAGAAACTCATTTTTTATTGGATTTAGCTTCAAAAAATGATTTCATAAAAGGTGTTGTCGGCTGGATAGATTTACGAAATGAAAATATCGATGAGCGTTTACAATTCTTTTCGAACGAAGAAAAACTGAAAGGTTTTAGACATGTTGTTCAAGGCGAAGCTGATGATTTTATGTATGGAGAAGCGTTTAGAAGAGGAATCGCAGCTTTAAAACCATTTGATTATACGTATGATATATTGATTTTCGAACGCCAATTGCCGGCAGCTATAAGTTTGGTGAAAGATTTTCCAAACCAAAAGTTTGTAATCGATCATATAGCAAAGCCAAACATCAAATCAGAAACTATTTATTCTTGGAAAAGCGGCATCGAAGAAATAGCAAAATACAATAATGTGTGGTGTAAGATTTCTGGAATGGTCACAGAAGCCGACTGGAAAAATTGGAAACCAGAAGATCTAAAACCGTATTTAGATGTAATTTTTGAAAACTTTTCAATCGATAAATTGATGTACGGATCAGATTGGCCGGTTTTAAATGTAGCTTCAGATTATAATGAAGTGGTAAAAATTTTGGAAGATTATATTTCAGGATTTTCAATTGAAGACCAGAATAAAGTTTGGTTTGAGAATGTGAGTAGGTTTTATAAGTTATAAGTTATGAGTTATGAGTTACGAGTGCATTCAAAGCTACTATACTTAACGCATAGTTTGTCATTTCGATCCCGAGGCTTCGGGAGAAAAATCTTCATAAGTAGCTCGACAATCAAAGTAAATCTTTGCGGAGTTTCTTGCGGAGATTTCTCCTTCGTCGAAATGACAAATAAAACGCAAAAAAAGAGGATATTCATGTTGAACATCCTCTTTTCTATTTTATAATATAGCTAACCTTTTACAGTTAACATTTAACCTTTTACAAAAAATTAAAACTTAACCGCTTTCTTAGGAACATCCTTTCCAATAGTAGTACTTTTCGATAAATTAGAACCACTCAAATCAATATTTTTACTCGCTCCACCATCAATTGTAATCATATTAGAAGAACCAGAATTAAACTCGATGTTTTTTAATGAAAGGTTTTGCGTATTGTAAATTTCAAAAGCATTTTTAGCTTCGATATCCAATTGAGCGTTAGTGATTTTAATTCCGTTTGCATCAATAATAGAAAATCCTTTTTGAGCTTTGGCAATCAAGTTTGAGATTTCAATATTTTCTAAATTCATTTCAGGTAGACCTTGTAAAAATACTGCCTGCTGAGCGCCTTTAATCGTAATATTTTTGATTACAATATTTTTAAACTGAGGTGTTTCCTCATTTACTGGAATCGCTTTTGTACTAACAGTATTCCCACCTTCCGCTAGAGTTTCAGCGATCGATTTTCCTCCGTAATACAAATCAAAAGAAATCGCCTGAGAAGGAATATCAGTCATAAAAACATCTGAGATATAAATGTTTTCAACTATACCACCGCGTCCGCGAGTACTTTTAAAACGTAAACCAACATCAGTTCCCATAAAAGTACAATTAGAAACATGCAGATTTTTTACACCACCAGACATCTCACTTCCAACCGTAACACCGCCGTGGCCGTGATAAACAATATTGTTTTTTACAATGATATTTTCGCAAGGAACGCCTCTGTCACGTCCGTCTTTATCTTTTCCAGATTTAATACAGATGGCATCATCTCCAACATCAAAGCTAGAGTTTTCGATGATTACATTTTTACATGATTCAACATCAAGTCCGTCACCATTTTGTGAAAACCATGGATTTCTAACGGTTATATTTCGAACAATTAAATCTTCAATTAATAAAGGATGAATGTTCCAAGCTGGTGAATTTTGGAAAACTGGCCCATCAAACATCACTCTTTTACTATTTTGAATACTCACCAATACTGGACGTAAGAAATCATGAATCGCTTCAAAATCTTCTTTCGTTTTTAAATCAGGACGAACGTTCTGATCTGCACCTTTAGCACCTTTTAAATATTGCTCAGATGGATACCAACTGTCTTTCTTTTCATTTAAGACTCCGCCAGAAGCCACAAACTTTTTCCACTGTTCCTCTGTCAATTTACTCTTTTTTACCTGTCTCCAAGCTTCGCCAGAACCGTCCCAAACTCCATTTCCGGTAAAAGCAATATTCTCTAGATTTTTACCATAAATAGGAGAGATACAACGCCATGTATTTAGGCCCTCAAAGCTAGTTTCGATAATTGGATATAAAGATTTGTCTGTAGAGAATTTAATTAAAGCTCCAGTTTGAGCATGCAATTCAATATTGCTTTTTAAAATGATTGGCCCCGTCAGCCAGATTCCAGGCGGAATAACTAATTTTCCTCCGCCTTTTTTAGAAAGCCCATCAATGGCATCAGCGAAAGCTTTTGTATTTAAAACATAACCGCCGTTGACTGCTCCAAAATCCTTTAAGTTCACAACATTATTTGGAATAATTGGTTCGTTTACTTTTGGCATTTTGAATTCAACATTAGCATAAGTATCGTAAGAGGTGCTTTGAGCATTTACATTTTTCGACCCCATACAAAGCATAATTGCCATTGCAAGAGAAAAAAGATTTAGTCGGTTGGTTTTCATTGTTAGTAAATTTTTGGTGTTATTTTTATAGATGTGAAAAATTACTTCTCACATTAATAATAATAGTTAAATGTAATCGATTACACAAATCTATTAAAAAAAGTTTAAATGTTTGCCACGAATTACACGAATTGCACTAATTTTTCTTTCTATGTAATTAATAATATGAATATGAATTGCCTCCAGCTTTAGCTGGGGGTTATATTTTAAACATTTCCAGGCTTTATCTAAATTTCAAAATTTGACTAAAGCCTTTACTCTTTAAATTATAAACCTTCATCTAAAGCTGGAGGCAATTGGAGTTAATTAAATAAAAAAATTAGTGCTATTCGTGTAATTCGTGGCTAAATCAAAAACCACAAACAGGAGGGTACAGGATACATATAACTTTATGTTCAAGTAAATTGGACGAATTATTTGGTAAAAGTGTTAAAAACACATTTATTTGTAAAATTATTAGTGCTTTAAATTAATGCCTGATAATTTTATCCTAAGAAAAAAATCAATACTATAAATAATGCGCTTACTTCCTTTCAACAAATTACTGATCGTTTTTTTAATGATATTCACTTTTTTTTCGGCGAATGCTGCTGAAATTTGGGTGTCGCCATCGGGAAATGATTCCAACATCGGAACAAAATCAAATCCGCTGGCAACGGTTCACATGGCAATGCGAAAAGCCAGAGAACTACGCCGACTAAAAGATCCATCTATAAAAGACGGAATCCGAATTATAGTAATGAACGGAACGTATTATTTAAACGAACCTTTGTTTGTAAGACCAGAAGATTCGGGAACTCCAGAAAGTCCAACAACAATTGAAGCCGATGCAAATGCAAAGCCAATTATTAGCGGGGGAATCGAAATTAAAAACTGGAAAAAAACCAGCATTTTAAATGGTAAAAAAGGAACATTTTGGGTGGCCGATGCGCCTCAAAAAGCAGGTTCAATTATCAATTACCGACAATTATGGGTAAATGGAAAAAAAGCAGTGAGAGCCAAAAGCACTGCTGGAAATGCAATGGACCGAATTTTATCGTGGGATCATCAGTCGCAAACCTGCTGGATTCCGTTTAAAGACAAATCGATAAAGTTTGAGCCTGGAATGGAAATGTTTATCGTACAATGGTGGTCGATTGCCAATCTCCGAATCAAAAATATTGAAGTTCAGAAAGACAGCGCCAGACTTTCGTTTGAAGAGCCTGAAAGCCGTATTCAGAGCGAACACCCGTGGCCGGCACCGTGGATCTCTAAAAATAACGGAAATTCTGCTTTTTATTTGAATAACGGGATCTCGATGCTGAACGAACCTGGAGAATGGTTTTTGGACAAGAAAAATGCCAAAATCTATTATGTTCCGAGAGCTGGAGAAGATATTAATTCGGCAGTTGTAACTGCGCCTGTTTTAGAAAATCTGGTTGAAATAAAAGGAACAATTGATTCGCCTGTAAGTCATTTTAGATTTAAAGGAATTTCGTTTCAGTACAGCAACTGGCTTCGTCCTTCAAAGCAAGGTCATGTGCCATTGCAATCGGGTTTGTACTTGTTAGATGCCTATAAATTGAAACAGCCGGGAACGCCAAATCAGGCGAATTTAGAAAATCAGGCGTGGGTGGGAAGACCTCGTGCGGCGGTTGAAGTAAATTATTCGAATAATATTCAGTTTGAATCCTGCCGTTTTGAGCATTTGGCTTCGACTGGTTTGGATTTAAATAAAGGAACAAATCACAATACCGTAAAAGGAAATTTATTTAAAGATATTGGCGGAAGTGCCATCAATGTAGGTATTTTTTCTGAAGAAGCTTTTGAAGCGCATTTGCCTTTAATTATAAAAGACGAAAGAGAAATGTGTTCTGATGAAGTCATTGCCGATAATTTAATTACCAACGTAACCAATGAAGATTGGGGAACTTTGGGAATCAGCGCAGGTTTTGTGCGTAATATTACCATAGAGCACAATGAAATTTCAGACGTATCGTATTCAGGAATGGCGATGGGCTGGGGATGGACGCATACACCAAACGTGATGCAGAACAACAAAATTCTGGGGAATAAAATTCATCATTATGCCAAACATTTGCATGATGTAGCTGGAATTTACACGCTTTCGGCACAACCCAACAGCCGAATTGAAGAAAATTATATCGACAAAGTTTACAATAGTCCGTATGCGCACGATCCGTTTTTATGGCTGTATTTGTATACCGATGAAGGTTCTGAAGGTTTTACAATTAAAAATAACTGGATTGCCGAGAAAAAAATCCTAAAAAATCATAACGGTCCGAAAGGAAATATCTGGGAACATAACGATCCGTATGTGAGTACAAAAATTAAAGAGGCAGCCGGAATTAGAGCGCCTTATAAAGATTTAGAAAAAGAAGTTGTAATCGATGAAAAATGGGGACTGCAGGAAATGCCAAAACCGTATGCAATCGAATTGATAGGTAATGATTTTGACATCGAAAAAATCAAATCGACTTTGGTTGGTTTTAGAATCGTAGGTCAGGAATTGTACCAATGGAAAAATCATTTGGTGATTTACGGAAAAATGAATCAGCCGGAAAGAACAAAGAGAAAATTGGCAGGCGCTTTTCCTTCTTTAGAAATTAAAATCTATGATGATTTGGTTTACGATTTTCAAAACTTCGAAAGATGTAAAGATTCGAAACCGGCATCGGATTGGGAAAATATTGTTTTAACAGCGAATCTTCCTGCCGATGAAAAAGGGCAGAAAGAATATGTTGAGTACCACAAAACGCAATTTGAAAAATGGCCGGAAGTAGCAAAAGGTTTCTGCAACGCCGATTTCCAACAGTTACAGGTTTTCAAAAAAGACAGGCAATTGATCTTGGTAATCAGTATTCCGAAGGGCGAAAATCTGGACAAACTAAATCCGAAAACAACCCAAAATAATCCGCGTGTAGACGAATGGAACGCTTTAATGAAGAAATATCAAAGCGGAATTGAAGGCGCAAAACCAGACGAAACCTGGATTTTCTTGAACAAAGCAGAAACTAAATAATTACAGACGACTTATCCTAACAGGTTTCCAAAACCTGTTAGGTATGTGTAAGTTCAAAGGAATACAAACCAAAGATTAAATGATTAAAATAATTTTTCTAATCTGTGAAGATCCTTTAATCTGTTGCAAGAAAAATACCTAACAGGTTTTAGAAACCTGTTAGGATACGTACAAAAAAAACTAACATCAACAATCTAAAAATAACCACATCTCATGTTAAAAATAGCCATTCTGGGACTTGGAGAAGGACGAAGCACCATGTCAGCCGCTATAGAAAGTTCAAAATTAGAGCTTGTAAAAATATGCGACAGAAACGAAGACTTGTGCAAACAGCGCGCAAAAGAATTTGATTTTCATTCGTACACCACCAATTACGAAGATTTATTAAAGGATGCTTCAATTGATATAATTGCGATTTACACGCCGGATCATTTGCATGCACAGCACGTAAAACAAGCTTTGTTACACGGAAAACATGTTGTTTGTACAAAACCTTTTATCGATGATCTTTCTGATGCAAAAGAATTGTTAGAATTAAGCAAATCGACTGGAAAAAAAGTCTTTATTGGACAAAGTTCCCGTTTCTTCGAACCAGCTAAAAGACAAAGAGCCGATTATGAAGCAGGATTAATTGGAGATTTAATTACAATTGAAGCGCAGTATCATGCCGATCACAGATGGTTTTTAAAGAAAGAATGGTCGCTTTTACAGTCGTTTAAATGGCTGTACGGAGGTTTGAGCCATCCTGTAGATTTTATAAGATGGTATCTGCCAAACATTCAGGAAGTAATGGGTTACGGAATGATCAGCAGTAACGGACAAGCAGCAGGATTGAAAAATGAAGATACGATGCACTTTATCTTCAAGGCAACCGATGGAAGAATTGCACGTGTGAGCGGTGTCTATACTTCGCCAACTCAGCCAGCGCAACGCGACAGCGGAATGAGTACGATTTTAAGAGCAACAGAAGGAGCAAGCCAAGCCGATTATCACGAATTGCGTTATGCAGTTACAGACAAAACGGGAGAAGAAAAAGTAATTACCTGGGGCGACAGCACGATAAAATATTATTTCCGTTTTGAAGGACAAAGCCATCACGGCGGGGAATATCAGAATTATTTAGAATATTTTGTGGACAGCATCGAGCAGGGTTTTGAAGCCTATCCAAACATGGAAGAAGGAATTGGAACTGTGGCTTTATTGCAGGCAATGGACAAATCACTGCAAACTGGAATGCCGGTTAAAATCGCCGATATTCTTAACGAATACGGACTATGAACAGCATCTACGATAAATTAACGACGCTCGATTTTATAATTGTAGCTGTTTATTTGGTGACTTTATTAGTCATTGGTTATGTGGTGAGCGTGAAGCAGAGCAAGAAAAATGAAACGCTTTTTCTGGCTTCCAATTCATTAAACTGGTACAGCATCGGGTTTAATATGTGGGGAACCAATGTTGGGCCTTCGTCCTTATTGGCTTTTGCGAGTATTGGTTATGCTACAGGAATTGTGGCAGGAAATTTCGAATGGTACGCCTTTGTATTTTTACTGCTTTTGGCGATGGTTTTTGCACCAAGATATATTGCGAGTAAAGTCAGTACCATGCCCGAATATATGGGGAAACGCTACGGCGACAGTACTCAGAATATTTTAGCGTGGTATGCTTTGGTAAAAATATTAGTAAGCTGGCTGTCTTTAGGATTATTCAGCGGAGGCGTTTTAGTACGTCAGATTTTAGGAATTCCGATGTGGCAGAGTGTTACGGTTTTAGTAATTTTCTCTGGAATATTTACGTTTGCCGGAGGATTAAAAGCGATTGCTAAAGTGAATGTTTTTCAGATGATTTTGCTGATTGTAGTTTCGCTGACGCTTTCGTATTTAGGTTTGCAAAAACTAGGCGGAATAGATGTTTTAATTGCAAAAACACCTTCAAACTTCTGGAATTTAGTCCGTCCTTCGGATGATGCCCATTATCCTTGGCCAGCTATTTTGTTGGGATATCCTGTAGCTGCAGTTGCTTTTTTCTGTACCGATCAATCGATGGTGCAGAGTGTTTTGGGAGCTAAAAATCTAGAACAGGGGCAATTGGGCGTAAACTTCATTGGTTGGTTAAAAGTCATGGCTTTGCCGTTGTTTATTCTTCCCGGAATTTTGTGTTATGCTTTATATCCCGAATTAGGAAGCAATTCCGATTTGGCTTATATGACAATGGTTACGAATCTCTTTCCAAGCGGCATGAACGGTTTGGTAATCTGTGTGATGATTGCGGTTTTGGTAGGAACAATAGGTTCTTCTTTAAACGCTTTGAGCACCGTTTTTACCAATGATATTTACGTAAAGAAAATCAATCCGACGGCGACTATCAAAGATCAAATCAAAATTGGTCGTTTAACGATTGCAGCTGGTTGTGTTTTTGCGATTCTGATTGCCGTTGCAATTGACAATATCAAAGGGCAAAATTTATTTAATATTTTTCAGGCGGTTTTAGGTTTCCTGGCGCCATCTTTATCGGTTGTATTTTTGCTGAGTGTTTTCTGGAAACGCACCACAAAAAAAGCCGTAAATGCAACACTTTCTTGGGGGTCTGCCTTTAGTTTATTTGTTGGGGTTTTATACTTATGGATTTTTCCTGCCGATAAATATCCAGCCTGGCCTCACTTTTTATTGATTTCCTTTTACATTTTTGCTGTGCTTTTAATTGCAGCAGTTATTATCTCTTTAACCGATAAAAATCCTGAGGTTAATTTTTCAGATGAAACGGATATTCCTAAAACTAGTAAAAAGGTGAAACTTTTGTTTGGTTTGCTGGGTTTGACAATTTTGGTTTTGTATTTGGTTTTTAATTTTAATTAATCGGAAGAAAAATAAATAATAAAAAGATTACTTTAATTTAAATGTTTTGTAGTTTTTGTATTACATTTGCATCGCTTTTACGAAATGTTTAATGATAAAAATGTAATTATGTCAAAAAGTATATTAGCAGTTTTAATTTTTTCTTTTATTAGTATTAATAAGATGGCCTCGCAAAATCAAAAGATTTTTATCACTAGCGTCAAAAAAAGTGATAACAGTGTAGAATACAATTATACTAAAGCGGTACCAGGAAATTATTTTATAGAGTTTGATTTAGAAAGTGCTGCAAATGTTGAAAATATCTCTGCATTTAGAAAAACATATAATTTAAATTTAACCGAAGATTCGGGAACACTTTTTAAATTAGAACCTGCTGACAAAGAAAAGCCGATTTATTGTTCTTATACCTATAGCTATAGAAAAGGTTCTATAAAGCCTCAGCTGGATAACTCGATTGTTTATTTTCTACCATTTAAACAGAATAAAGAGGTAAGAATATATGAAACCTTTAGATTTAATGTTAAACCTGAAATATGGAAAAATTATACGGTGTTTTCTAAGACTAAAGATACCATATGTTCAATGAGAAAAGGTTTAGTTACCGAGATAAGAAAATTTGCTGTCTCAGATAAAGGAAACACTATTTTCAGAACAGAAATCATAGTTGACCATGCTGATGGAACAAATGCATCATATAGCGGTGTGGATGAAAATTTATTAGCGGTTAAACTTAATGATCAAGTTTATCCAGGTTCTATGCTTGGTGTAATGGATAACGTTGTGGATAACGATAAAAATCATGTCTTTAAATTTAATGTTTATTATTTGTCTGATGAAGAAGTAGATGGTTTAGATGGTAAAAAAAATAAAGTAATTGAAAGATCTGTAATGCCAATTTTTTATACTGCTGAAGGTTATCAAAACTTATACAGCGATAAAAAGTATACAGTAAAGTATAATGATGAAGTCCTTTTTAGAGAAATGACTCCTCAGGAAAAGGAAAAATATACTTCAAGTAACGTAATGTAAAAAAAATGCTCTAAATATTTTAGAGCATTTTTTTTAGTATATATTAGTTTTTAATTTTCTTCTCAAGATTTGGTAAAAATCCAGTGATAATACCAATTAAAGGCAGAAACGCACAAATCTTAAATACATATTCAATACTTGTCGCATCGGCGATTTTTCCGAGAATAGCAGAACCTAAACCTCCCATTCCGAAAGCAAATCCGAAGAAAAGACCTGCGACAAGTCCGACTTTTCCGGGCATTAATTCAGTTGCGTAAACTAAAATTGCAGAGAATGCAGAAGAAAGAATCAATCCGATAATTACAGATAGAGTTCCAACCCAAAATAAAGAAACATAAGGTAACATCAAGGTAAAAGGAGCAACTCCCAAAATAGAAACCCAGATAACATATTTTCTTCCGTATCGGTCTCCAATTGGTCCTCCGATCAAAGTTCCTGCAGCAACAGCGCCAGAGAATAAAAATAAATATACTTGTGACTGCTGAATTGTGATGTGAAATTTATCTATCAAGAAGAAAGTATAATAACTTGTAATACTGCTCATGTAGAAGTATTTAGAGAAAATCAATACCAATAAAATAATTAGCGAAGCAATTACTCTGTTTTTAGATAAATGATGCGTTTCGATTTGGTGTGCCGATTTATTAGCCATTCTTTCAGATAAATGTGCCGTGTACCAAATCGCAATTTTATACAAAGCAAAAATTCCAACTAAAGCAATAATACAAAACCAAGCGATATAAGATTGTCCGTGCGGAATAACGATAAAAGCGGCTAATAAAGGTCCGATAGCACTTCCTGCATTTCCTCCCAATTGAAAAATAGACTGCGCCAAACCTCTTTTTCCGCCAGAAGCCAAATGCGCCACACGTGAAGATTCAGGATGGAAAATTGAAGATCCAATTCCGATTAAACTTACTGATAATAATAAGTTGATAAAACTTGAAGCGATCGAAACAAAGAAAAGTCCAACCATGGTAAAACACATTCCAACAATCAGCGAATATGGTTTTGAGTTTTTATCGGTATACATTCCCACAAATGGTTGTAAAATAGACGCTACCATTTGGTAAGTCAAAGTAATAATACCAATTTGGGTAAAACTCAAACTGAAATTGTCCTTTAAAAGCGGATAAATTGAAGGCACTACAGCCTGTAAAAGATCATTGATTAGATGCGAAAAACTTATAATAAATAAGATCGAGTAGGTGGTTTTTTTAACTATGTCGGGGTTTGCTTTAATAGTGTCCATTTGGTAATTTTTGATTCTTAAATTAGGTTTAAAAACAACAGCTGTATTATTTTTTACAAAGATCAAAAGAATAGTAATGTCAGAATTGCTATATTTGGACAATGAATAACCAGATTCGGACATATCGAATGGCGCAAGAGCATGGATACAGAATTGATCCATCGATTCCTGTTATTGGCTATACCGAAATGGTAACCAACGAAATGTGTATTTCGCACTCGCACCCAAGAGGTCAGTTGATCTATGCAACTCGAGGAGTAATGAACGTTGTAGTGGGCAATCATATTTGGGTTGTGAATCCGTTGCAGGGCTTGTGGCTTCCGGGCGGAGTAGAGCATCAGGTTACTTTTCAGAAAGACGTTAATTATTACAGCGTTTTTATCGATCCGTCAGCAATGGAAGGATTGCCAACAAATAGTTTTTCCTTTGATATTCCGATGTTTTTAAAGCAGTTGGTTTTTAAAATCATTTCTTTTGGAATAGAAGGAAATCTCACTCCGCCACAAAAAAGAATCATTTCTGTTTTCTTAGACGAATTGGCTTTAATTGAGCCAAGTGCAACCTTTCTGCCAACAACGAATCACGAAAGACTTCAAAAAGTAGTAGAACTTTTAATGGACGATATAGCAAGTAAAAATACGATAGAGCATTACGCCGAACTTTCTTTTATGAGCACCAGAACTTTATCCCGCTTATTTATTAAAGAATTGGGAATGAATTTTAGCGATTGGCGCACGCGTTTAAAATTGCTGGAAGCCATAAAACGTTTGGGCGAAAAACAATCCATAAAAGAAATTGCCTTCAATTTGGGTTACGAAACTACCAGCGCTTTTATCTATATGTTTAAGAAGCATTTGGGTAAAACGCCTTCTAATTATATTTTAGAAGATGAAAATGAATCTGATATGATGATTGCTTAGATTGTCAGCCTAAATTTAAACGCAGATAAAACGGATTCGCTATCGCGAAGACACGGATTGACGCGGATTTTTTTCTTTTATTTCTCTTCAATAGCTTTGTCAAAAAAAGGATTATGAACTTTAATTTTATACAAATAGCCACAATCATTGTCATTTCGACGAGAAATCTTCGCAAGTAATTCCGCTACGAAAGTCCAATCTTTGTCGAGCTTCTCGAGGAGATTTCTCTCCCGAAGCCTCGGGATCGAAATGACAAAATACCCGAATAATTAAAATCCGTATAAATCCGCGTTTTTACGAAGTAAATCCGTTTCATCAGTGTCCCATAAAATTCTAACATCATTTTTTTTAGTACTAAAAAAGTGATAAGCCGTAATTTTTCCCTTAAAAAATTATCAAAAAGTGCTATTTTTTATGAATTAGCAGGATAGTGCAGGTTGTGAAATGTAAAGAGAACACTTATCTTTAGTCCCAAAATAAACTTACTATGCTAAACCGCTTTTCCATTTTTAAGACTTTACTTCTTTTTGTTGCCCTTTTTTGTTGTTCGCTATCATCAGCACAAGAAAAATCAAAAGAAGCGACATGGATCTGGTATCCAGGCGATTTCGAAGTTTGGTTAAGCAATAAAATGCAGGTAAGACGTACAGAACGCGAAGCCGTATTTCCACCGCTTTGGCAATATTACAGCCCTTATGCCTTGGTAACTTTTCAAACAGAAGTAAATATTCCGGAACCAGACGAGGCAAAAATCTTTTCGGAAGGACCTTTTCAACTACTTTTAGATGGTGTTCAAATCTACGGACAGCCAAAATCAATAAAAATTCCTGCTGGAAAACACAAAATTTCTTTTAAAGTTTACAATCAGGAAGTGTTGCCGGCTATTTATATTAATGGTAAATATGTTAAATCCGACGCTTCTTGGAAAGTAACCAATGAAGATAAACTCTGGATCGATGAAACTGGAAAAGCACAGCAATCTGGTACACCTTGGGTGCCTGTTGGCTCTTGGAATTTTAATTCGCCAGAAAACAAACCTTCTGAGTTTAAACTGACGACTAAACCTTTAAGTGCAAAGAAAACAGAAAAAATAGGAGCTGGACAGTTGGTCGATTTTGGTAAAGAAACTTTTGGTTATATTAAAATTCATGGCTTGAAAGGAAAAGGTAAAGTAGCGCTTTATTACGGAGAATCTCGCGAAGAAGCGCTGGATTCTGCCAAATGTGAAACCTTAGATCATTTATCTTTTGATGGAAAACAGCTTGAAACCTATACACACGACGGATCGAAAGCATTTCGCTATGTTCAGGTTCAAGCAGATGCAGGTATAAAATACGATTCGATTTCGATGCTTTATGAATATTTGCCATTAGACTATCGTGGTGCATTCAAATCATCGGATGAACAACTGAATAAAATTTGGGACGTGTCGGCTTATACGATGCATTTAACCTCTCGTGAATTTTTTATAGACGGAATTAAACGTGACCGCTGGGTTTGGTCTGGCGATGCCTATCAAAGTTATTTAATGAATTATTATTTATTCTTTGATTCGGCTTCTGTAGAACGAACGCTGTTAGCACTTCGAGGAAAAGATCCTGTAACGGCTCACGTGAATATCATCATGGATTATTCGCTGTATTGGTTTGTGGGTGTTTACGATTACTACTTACATACAGGCGATACGAAATTTATCAAAACTTTTTATCCAAGAATGAAATCGCTTATGGATTTCTGTTTAGAAAGAAGAAACAAAAACGGATTCCTTGAACCATTAGAAGGAGATTGGGTTTTTATTGATTGGGCAGACGGATTGCCAAAAACGGGCGAGGTTAGTTTTGAGCAAATGCTTTTAGCCAGAAGTCTTGAAGCCATGGCGGTGAGTGCTGAAATTGCTGGTAAAAGTGAAGACCAAAAAGAATATCAAAAATTAGGAGATAATTTGAAAACCAAATTATTTGATGTGTTTTGGGATAAAAAAGAAAACGTAATGAAGCACCAGCGTATCGATGGTAAAATCCAAAATATTGTAACCAGATATGCTAATATGTTCGGTATTTTCTTCAATTATTTTAATGAAGAACAAAAACAGAGTGTAAAAAATAATGTGCTGCTTAATAAAGATGTTCTTCAAATCACAACTCCATACATGCGTTTTTACGAGTTGGAAGCATTGTGCGCAATGGGCGAACAGGATTACGTTTTAAAAGAAATGAAAGACTATTGGGGTGGAATGCTGAATGAGGGCGCTACTTCATTTTGGGAAGAATACAATCCAAACAAAAAAGGAACGGAACATTTAACGATGTATGGTCGTCCTTACGGAAAAAGCCTTTGCCACGCTTGGGGAGCAAGTCCGATTTACTTATTAGGGAAATATTATCTGGGTGTAAAACCAACAGCTCCGGGATATGCCGAATATGAAATCAAACCAAATCTTGGCGGTTTAAAATGGATGGAAGGAAAAGTGCCAACACCAAACGGCGAAGTTGCCATCTATTGCAGTACCAAAGAAATTAAAGTTAAAGCAGGCGAAGGAGAAGGAAAATTGATTTTTGAAAGTGCCAGCAAACCAAAAACAAATTCAGGAACGATTAAGGAACTATCGAAGAATAAATATCAGTTGATTGTAAAACCGAATGTGGAGTATAAAGTGAGTTATAGGGCAATTTGAGTGATTAGTGATTAGTTCTAGTGATTAGTTCTTAGTGATTAGTCCCTAGTTCTTAGTTTGTAAACGTCCAGTTTGTCATTTCGACGGAGGAGAAATCCTCGCAAGTAACTCCACAAAGATTGATCTGCTAGGTGTGCTCAGCAAACGAAGATTTCTCCTCCGTCGAAATGACAAGATTGAAGAAATTTATAGTCAATAAAAAATAAAAAACAAATGTTTTCAAAAAATACAAAATACAATTTCAAATTAAAAACAGCTTTTCTAATGCTGTTAACTGTCTGCATTCAAACTACAGCACAAAATACCGCATGGAAACCTGCTTCATTTGAAATTGTAAAATCCAATTACAAAACTTTCAAAACCATCCAATACGCTCACGTATTTTCAGGAAGCAAGCATAATATTGTTCGTTTAGCACCAGAATTGCAAGGATTAACAGGCGTTGAACTTCCTTTAGAAAAATATAAAAACGGAACCAATTCTCCATTACAATTAAAGTTTAAAGAACCCGTAACTGTTTTGGTTGGTGTATTTCAAGATAAAAATGCGGAATACTTGCAAGTAAATCAAATCGGGAATAATAATGAAATCCTTTCAAACGGAGTTACCATTACAGGTTTACCGCCTGTTGATGTTTATGCAATTCCGTACGGAAAAGGAACCCATACTATTTTACCAAATCAAAAAGGATTGTTTGCTGTCTTGGGAGTTTTAAAAATCGATCAGCAGTTGAATGCAAGAGATGCCAAATTACCAGACGGAAAACTTTGGAATCCGACTTTTATCGTTGAAGGATTTTCAGATGAAAAACCACTTTTCGAAATTATTGGCGGAGAAAGCAAACCAGTTATTGATGAAGGAATGTCTGGAACAGAAGGAATTCAGGGTGGATTTGAAGGCGGACGTGTAGTGAAAGTCGGCGATACCTATCATATGTTCCCAACCGAAAGAGCAGGAGAAAAAGGTGTTGATTATTATTACGATCGTGTAAAAACCAGAATCGGACATTGGACAAGTAAGGATGCAATTACTTGGAAAAGAGAATCAACAATCTACCAAGCCAGCGGAACTTATGCCGTAACCGAAGATGATAACCCGATGAATGACCGCCGTGCAGCAATTTGGTCGTATATGCCTGTTTTTAATGAAAAAGCTAATAAATGGTACGGCTATTATTTGGCTTATACTGTTAGTAAAGAAATAGAGCCAAATCATTCATTTGGAAGAATTTGGAGATGCGAATCAACTGTTGAAGGTATCAACGGAATCGGTGGTCCTTATAAAGATATGGGAATTATCATGGAACCAGGATTAGATTCTCAGCCTTGGGAAGGCCGTCAGGGAGTTGCTTCGTTTTTTCCTTATCAAGTTGGTGATAAATATTTCGGGTTTTACAGCGGGGCGTATCCATTTACCTCTTGGGCAGATTATCCAAAGAAATCAGGAAAAGGTTGGTTTGTGGCTTTAGCTGAATCCAAAAGCTTAGAAGGACCTTGGACAAGAATGAACAAAGGTTTGGAACCTATTAAAACGATGCATCCACAATTTGTTGAAAATCCAATTGTAAGTCAATTACCAAACGGTCTGTACATTGCTATTTTCGACGGAGGCCCAGACGGATGGGGACATCATTTACCTAATATGATTGCCTATTCATTATCAGCAGACGGAATAAATTGGGCAGAAGCGCATTATCTTCCAATAGAAACCAAAGTAGATAAATGGTGGGATATTATGAGAACTCCTTTATGTTTAATTCCAGAAGGAAATGATGTTTATACAATAGTGTACAATGCAATCGATTTAAAGAGAAGATTTCATCCAACAGGAATGGTAAAAGTAAAATTGAATAAAGATGTGATGGAGTCTAAATTAAAAGAATTGAAATAAATTGCACACGGATGAGGCGGATTTACTTCGTAAAGACGCTGATTAGCGCGGATTTTTTTTATAAACGCGCTTAATCTTTGTCAAAATTTTAAACTTTGACAAAGATGCTAAGATTGAGAAATAGAAAAAAAATAAAAAAATCCGTTTTTTCCGCGTCTTTACGAAGTAAATCCGTGTCATCTGCGTTCAAAAACGTTCAATAATTACATAAAGAAAATGAAAATTAAATATCTACTTATTGCCACAATAGCACTTGCTATAACCAGCTGTGCAACCAAGTACAAGAAAAGAGAAATTACAGAAACCGTAATGCAGGAGATTTACGAAGAAATCAAAACGCCTTATAAATACGGTTTGGTGATGGTTCCAACAGACAACTCCTATAAAATGGATTGCCCGAGTGTATTCAGAAAAGACGGAAAATGGTATATGACTTATTTAATTTACGATGGAAGAGGTTACGAAACATGGTTAGCAGAAAGTGACGACCTTTTAGATTGGAAATATTTAGGAAAAGTAATGTCGTTCTCAGAAAACGAAAAACATTGGGATGTCAACCAAAAGGCAGGATATATTTCACTGCAAGATCCAACGTGGGGTGGAAGTTATGAATGGGAAAAATACGATGATAAATATTGGATGAGTTATTTTGGCGGAGACAGCAAAGGTTATGAAGCTGGCGTTTTATCAATTGGAATGGCGTATACGAAAGAAGCGCCGACAAAACCACACGAATTTCAAAGATTAGAAAATCCGGTTTTAACGCCAAAAGACAAAGACGCAAAATGGTGGGATAATAGCACGATGTATAAAAACAGCGTGATTCGTGATAAAGATAAACTGACAGGGCATAATTTTATAATGTATTACAATGCCCGTGGCGACAGTATAAATCCTGCTAAAGGCGCTGAACGTATTGCCATGGCTGTATCAGACGATATGAAAGTATGGAAACGTTATGGCGATAAACCATTAATCAATCATCATAAAGGAATTTCAGGAGATGCTTATATTCAGCGAATTAATGATACCTGGGTGATGTTCTATTTTGGAGCTTTTTGGACGGGTTGGAATCAAGGTGCATTTAACCGTTTTGCAGTTTCAAATGATCTAGTAAACTGGACCGACTGGAAAGGTGACGATTTGGTTAAATCTTCTGAACCTTACGATGATTTGTTTGCGCATAAATCATTTGTGGTAAAACATGATGGTGTTGTTTATCATTTCTATTGTGCCGTTAACAAAGCAGAACAAAGAGGAATTGCAATCGCAACGTCTAAAGATTTAGGAAAAAGCAAATTGAATTTTGTGGCTCCTCCGGAGAAAAAGAAGAAGAATTAAGTACAGAGTATTAATATACATGAAGTTTTAGACATGACAGGTTTTAAAAACCTTTCAGGTCTAATAACCACAAAATAATAAAGAGACAGTTTTGTCACTTCGACGAAGGAGAAATCTCCACAAGTAGCTCCACACAGGATGGTTGCCAATCTTTGTAGAATATCGTGCGAAGATTTCTCGTTCCTCGAAATGACAAAAAAACTAAAAATAAAACAATGTTTAAATCAAATTATATTCAGCAATTTTTCAACTTTCGACTTTTGACTTTCGACTTTTTGACTGTAATCTTACTTCTAATATCTTACACAACTCACGCCCAATCCGTTACAGGAGAACCGGCGGGAGTTCCTGAATTGCATAAAAAATACCAATTTGCACCTTGGGAAGATCCAACGGTTACGAGCATCAACAGACAGCCTTCGAGAGCAACTGCTTATTCGTATACCTCTGTTGAAGACGCTCTAAAAGGCGACAGAACCAAAAGCCGAATCCAGATGCTGAATGGCGATTGGGATTTTAAATATGCCGTAAACCTGAAAGAAGCTTCAAAAGATTTCTATAAAAGTACCGTTTCAGGCTGGGATAAAATCGAAGTGCCCTCCAATTGGGAAATGAAAGGATATGATAACCCAATTTACAAAAGTGCCGTTTATCCGTTTCGACCAATAAATCCGCCTTATATTCCTAAAGATTATAACGGAATTGGTTCTTACCAACGCAGTTTTACCGTTCCGGCAAACTGGAAAGACATGACAGTTACATTGCATTTTGGAGCTGTAAGTTCTGGTTTTCAGGTTTGGTTAAACGGAGAATTTTTAGGGTATGGAGAAGACAGTTTTCTGCCATCAGAATTTGATATTACGCCTTATTTAAAAGAAGGAGAAAATATCGTTTCTGTTCAGGTAATTCGTTGGGCAGATGGTTCTTATCTGGAAGATCAGGATCACTGGCGCATGAGCGGAATCCAGCGTGAAGTTTTCATTATGGCAGAGCCGAAATTACGCATTCAGGATTTCTTTGTTCAAACCAAATTAGACAAACAATATACCGATGCGATTTTCAAACTGCGTCCAAAAGTGGAGAATCTTACAGGAGAAAAAGTCAAAGATTACACGATGAATGTTCAATTGTACGATACTAATAACCAGGCAGTTTTCAAAGAACCGCTTCAGAGACCCGTAATCGATTTAATCAACGAAAGTTATCCTCGTCTTGATAATGTTCGTTTTGGATTCTTTCAGGAAACCATCAAAAATCCGAAAAAATGGAGTTCAGAAGAACCGAATTTATATACGATGGTCATTTCCATCAAAGATAAAAACGGCACTATTACCGAAGCCAAAAGCTGTAAAGTAGGCTTCCGTTCGATTGAATTTTCAAAAGAAAACGGTAAAATGCTCATCAACGGAAAAGAAACTTATGTATATGGCGTAAACCGTCACGATCATCATCCAACAAGAGGAAAAGCCGTTACGAGAGAAGATATCAAACAAGATATTACCACGATTAAAAAGTTCAATTTCAATTTTATACGTACAAGCCATTACCCAAACGATCCTTATTTTTATGAATTATGCGATCAGTATGGAATCATGGTTATGGACGAAGCCAATCAGGAAACACACGGAATTGGCGGTAAATTAAGCAACGATCCGCTTTGGACAAATGCTTATATGGAACGTATGATTAGAATGGTCGAAAGAGATAAAAATCATCCGTCAGTCGTGATGTGGAGTTTAGGTAACGAAGGCGGAAAAGGGCCAAATCACGCGGCTATGTCGGGCTGGGTTCACGATTTCGACATTACGCGTCCCGTACATTACGAACCAGCGCAGGGAAATGCAAAATTAGACGGTTACATCGATCCGCTGGATCCAGGATATCCTAAAACAATCGATCACGCTTACCGATTCGAAAATCCGCAGGATGATTCGTATGTTGATATGGTCAGCCGTTTTTATCCGGGCGTTTTCACTCCGAAATTTTTAGTTGATCAAAAGAAAGATACTCGACCAATTATTTTCGTTGAATATTCTCATGCAATGGGAAATTCAGTTGGAAATTTAAAAGAATTATGGGATGAATTCCGTTCGCTTCCAAGAGTTATCGGCGGTTGCATCTGGGAATTTAAAGATCAGGGATTGGTGAAATTCGATTCAAGATCAGGTCAGAATTATTTTGCGCATGGAGGAGATTTTGGCGAAAAATACCATGATGGAAATTTCAATACAAAAGGAATTGTAGATTCTAACGGAAAACCAAAAGGATCGATTTTTGAAAACAAATGGGTCTATCAGCCAGCGGTTTCCACTTTAAATGGAAATCAATTGGAAATCAAAAACCGTCAGGCCGTTAAATCTTTAGAAGATTATATTCCAGTTTTAAAAGTTTTGGAAAACGGAAATGTAATCAAAACACAAATATTAAAACCATTTAAGGTAGAAGCAGGACAGTCAACAACTTTAGATATCAGTTCTTATCTGCCAAAAATGAAAGCCGATGCGGAGTATATTTTAAATATAGAATTCCAGCTTTCAAAAGAGGAACTTTGGGCTTCAAAAGGCTACGCTGTCGCGGAAGATCAATTTGTGTTGCAAAAGAAAGAAGCGGTTTCGCCTGAAACTAAAAAGGAAGCTTTAAACGTTTCAGAATCTGATTCTGATTTTAAAATCAAAGGAAAAAATTTCGACATTAACATCAATAAAGGAAACGGAGCTTTGAGTTCGTATATTTTTAATGGCGAAGAACAGGTTTTTGCCCCATTGCTGCCTAATTTCGTAAGACCGCTTACAGATAACGATAAAAGAGGTTGGAAATCACAAAAGCTGTTAAAACAATGGTACAAAGCAAAACCAAAATTGGTAAATATTACAATCGACAAATCGGCTTCTGAAATTAAAATTACAAGCGATTACGAAATTATAAAAGACAGCGCAAGCGTAAATGTGGTCTACAATATTTTACCAAATGGATTGATAAAAGTTGATTACAGTTTAAAAGCATCGAACAAACTGCCAAACATTCCAAAAATCGGAATGCAGATGGGAGTGCAAAGAAAATTCGATCAGATTTCGTGGTACGGAAAAGGAGAATTGGAAAATTACAGCGACAGAAGTTTTGGCTCGTTTGTTGGAAAATATTCACTGCCAATAAATGATTTTATTGAACATTACCCAAAACCACAGGAAAACGGAAACAGATGCGATGTAAGATGGATGGCGCTGACAACTCCGCAGAAAAACAACGGATTTTTAGTGGTAAACGACACCAAAGTTTTAAGCATGAGCGCGTGGCCTTATACGCAGGAAAATCTTAGTTCCGCTGGTCATACCTACGATTTGAAAGATCCAGGATTTTTAACGCTAAATATCGATTTAATGCAGATGGGAGTGGGAGGAAATGACAGCTGGACAATTGTAGCACAGCCAATAGAACAATATCAAATTAAATCTGGAGATTATCAATATAGTTTTTATTTGACGCCTTTCAGCGGTTCAAAAAATGAATTAGAAAATAGTTTGAAGAAGTTTAAGTATTAATATATCCTAACAGGTTTCCAAAACCTGTTAGGTATTTTGTATTATAGATAAAGTATATTTTAAGTATAGTACAAGTATAGTTTATAATATGCAGTTTGTCATTTCGAGGAACGAGAAATCTTCGCAAGTAACTCCGCAAAGAAAAGCCAATCTTTGTCGAGCTTCTAACGAAGATTTCTCCTCCGTCGAAATGACAAAAAAAGAGAAAAATCAAAAAAAATCCGCTAAATCAGACAAATCTACGGGAGTAAATTTTCCCGCAGATTTAGCAGATTAGGCAGATTGTAATAAAACAACAAAAATGTTTCAAAAAAAACACCTCTTTTTTATCCTCCTTTTGGCAAGCTTCGTCTCAGCACAGGAAGTCCATAAAAAAGAAATATCATTTCAGCCAACGATCGAATCCTCAAAACCTTGGGTATATTGGTATTGGATGAAATCGGCTTATTCTAAAGCAGGAATCACAGCCGATTTAGAAGCGATGAAACAAGCAGGAATTGCGGGGGCTTATTTAATGACTATTAAAGGACCAGCAAATCCGCCATTAATAGATCCGCCGGTTTTACAGCTGAGTCCTGAATTTTGGGATATGATTCATTGGGCTTTTAAAGAAGCAGATCGTTTAGGTTTGAAATTGGCTTTTCACGGAGCAGACGGATTTGCCGTTGCAGGAGGGCCGTGGATTACACCAGAAATGTCGATGCAGAAAGTTGTCTGGTCAACTACAGAAATCTTAGGAGGTAAAAAGGTGACTTCAAAACTGCCAGTTCCAGAACATTACAAAGACTATTATAAAGACATTGCAATTTTTGCACTTCCGATTAAAGAATATCAAATTACTTCGCAGATGCAACTGCCAAAAGTAACGACATCAAACAGTACCGATGCTTCGTTTTTGGCTGATCCTAAAAAAGATGAAAATTTCAAGTTTGCAGAAAAAGGATGGATTCAATACGAATTTGCACAGCCATTTACCTGTAAATCTATTGTTATAGAAACCAAAGGAAGAGATTTTCAGGCACAGCGTCTGATTGTGGAAGTGAGTGATGACGGCATAAATTTTAGATTTCATGAAAGAATGACTCCGCCACGTCACGGCTGGCAGGACATGGATTTTTCTAACACACATGCTATTGCGTCTGTTACGGCAAAATATTTCAGATTTGTTTATGATCCAACTGGAACAGAACCGGGAGCAGAAGATTTGGATTTTGCTAAATGGAAGCAAAATCTGAAAGTGAGTAAAATAACACTTTCGAATCAGTCATTAATAAATAATTACGAAGGAAAATCAGGCGCAATTTGGCGTTTGACTCCGCAGACTACAGACAAACAGATTCCGAATTCGGAGTCATTTAAAAAATCGGAAGTTATTAATATTTCCAATTTTGTTGATGCTGATGGAAATCTGAACTGGAAAGCGCCAAAGGGAAAATGGAAAATTATCCGAATGGGACACACTTCGACAGGACATGAAAACGCAACTGGCGGAGCAGGAAAAGGATTGGAAGTAGATAAATTTAATCCCGAATTAATTCGTTTTCAGCTAGATCATTGGTTTGGTGAAGCGGTTCGTGCGGCTGCTCCTGAACTGACTTCAAAAGTTCTGGAAATCCTTCATTTTGACAGCTGGGAATGTGGAAGCCAAAACTGGTCTTCGGTTTTTCAGGCTGAGTTTAAAAAGAGACGTGGTTATGATCTTGTAGATTATCTTCCAGTTATGGCGGGAATCCCGATAGAAAGTGCCGATTTCTCAGAGAAAGTTTTATACGATATTAGAAAAACAATTGCCGATTTAGTAGCCGATAATTTCTACGGAACTGTTGCTCAGATTGCAAAAGAAAATGATGTTAAGTTAAGTTCAGAAAACGTTGCGCCAACAATGATGAGTGATGCTTTGCTGCATTATAAATATGTCGATTATCCAGGTGGTGAATTTTGGCTGAAAAGCCCAACACACGATAAACCTTTTGATATGGTAGATGCCATTTCGGGTGGACATATTTACGGTAAAGATATTATTCAGGCAGAATCTTTTACAGCTTTGCGAATGGATTGGGACGAACATCCGGGAAATCTGAAAACAACTGCAGACCGCAATTATGCTTTAGGAATCAACCGTTTGTTTTACCACGTTTTTGTTCATAATCCGTGGACAGACAAAAAACCGGGAATGACTTTAGATGACATTGGAACTTTTTTCCAAAGAGACCAAACTTGGTGGAAACCTGGAAAGGCTTGGTTTGAGTATTGTCAAAGAGTGCAGTTTCAGTTGCAGAAAGGAAAACCTGTGATTGATCTTGCAGTTTTTATTGGCGAAGATTTTCCTTCACGTTCTTTTGTGCCGGATCGTTTGGTGCCTTTTATTCCAAATGTGTTTGGTGCAGCAAGACTGGAAAGCGAGAAAATCCGTTTAGAAAATGAGGGTCAGCCAACGGCTAAAATGCCAAGAGAGGTTACCTATTCTAAAAATATTACCGATTTATCACAATGGATTAATCCGTTAAATGGCTATCAATATGATTCTTTCAACGCCGATGTTTTAATTAATCGTGCAAAAGTGGTAAACGGAAAAATTTCTTTTGATGGTGGAATTGAATACGGAGCTTTATTCTTTCCGGGAAGTCACAAAATGGCACCAAACAGAATTTTGTCTTTAGCTTCTGCTGAAAAAATATTGCAATTGATAAAAGACGGAGCTAAAATTTTTGTGGATGAAAAACCAAATATTCTACCAGGAATCCAATCAGAAACAGACCAAAAGAAATGGCAGAATGTAATTGATGAAATCTGGAATAATGCTAATTCATCAACATGGAAAATCGGAAAAGGAACGATTATCAAATTACCATATTTAGGAAATGATTTTGCTTCCATCGGAATTACACAAGACATCTATTTTCCAAATTTCAACAGAGCAGATTCAGAAACAATTGCATGGGCACATCGCAAATCGGATACTGAAGACGTTTACTTTATTTCTAATCAAAAAGGAGAAAAAAGAACATTTGATGCGTCGTTTAGAATAGCTGGAAAAGTTCCGCAATGGTACAATCCTGTTACCGATAAAATTTCGGAATTAACCAATTGGAAAATCGAAAATGGTAGAACAATTGTTTCAATAATTTTAGAGGCTAACGAATCTGGTTTTGTGATTTTTAAAGAAGAAACGAAAGAAGTTTTAGTTCAAACAAAATTTTCTGAATTTGAAAAAGTGCAGACTTTAGATGAAAATTGGGAACTTCAATTTGATCCAGCATTTAAAGGGCCAAAAGAAATAATTAAAATCAATAAACTTTTTGATTGGAGCACTTCTGAAAATGATCAGATTAAGTATTATTCAGGAACTGTCAGCTATAAAAAAGATTTTATTTGGAAAGGAAAAACTTCAGATAAAATCTGGTTAGATTTAGGTGAAATTTCTAATATCGCCGAGATTTCAATCAACGGAAAAGATTGTGGAACATTATGGACTTTCCCTTTCAAAACTGATATTTCAAAAGCTTTACAAAAAGGAAAAAATACAATCGAAATTAAAATCACAAATACTTGGGCAAATAGATTAATTGGCGATCAAAAATTGCCAAAAGAAGAGAGATTGACATGGACAACAGCGCCATTTCGTTTAGAAGGAGAACCGTTGTTGAGAGCGGGATTATTGGGTCCAGTTATGATTTTGAAAGAAAAATAAAATCAATTGCCTCAAGCTTTAGCTGGAGGCAATTGAAAATGGCAAAAAAGCATTTTTAGTTGTTTTGAAATCAGATAAAGATGTCGCTCCGCTGGAGCTTTTGTGTGATGATAAAATTTATTCTATAAATATTTCGTCCCTCTGGGACTCGTTTAGGAAGGATAGAATATTTAAACACATGTTTTTTATTTTAAATAAGACATGACTTTTTTCGAGACAAAGACAAGCTCTGGAAGAGCGAAATATTTATAGAAAATAATATATAGGAATAGTTTAGCTCCAGAGGAGCGACACAAATTTTTAGAATTAAAAGCATAAAGTAAAATGAAAAATTTAAAGAACATTTTTGTTGTTGTAATTGCCTTTTTGACAACCCTTCAAATGAATGCCAAAATCAAACTACCAGCATTGTTTACAGATAACATGATGTTGCAGCAAAAATCAAATGCGTCAATTTGGGGCTGGGCAGAAAAGAACGCCAACATTGTAATCAAAACTTCTTGGGATTCTAAAACCTACAAAGTAAAAGCAGACAATTCTGGAAAATGGAAAACCGAATTGAAAACAGCTTCTTTTGGCGGTCCTTACACGATTGAAGTTTCGGAAGGAAACGAAAAAGTAACGATTAAAAATGTTTTGCTGGGCGAAGTTTGGTTGTGTTCCGGACAATCAAATATGGAAATGCCGTTAAAAGGTTTTCAAGGACAACCCGTAAAAAACGGAAACGAAATCATCGTAAGATCAACCAATAAAAATATTCGGTTAATCACCATTCCGCGTGCGACTGTTTTAGAACCTTTGCAGGATTTTGAAGGAAAATGGGAAGAAGCTTCTCCAAAATCAACTTCTAATTTTAGTGCCACGGCATGGTATTTTGGTTCGCTTTTGCAGGAAGTTTTAGACGTTCCAATTGGTTTAATTCATGTTTCTTATGGAGGATCAAGTATGGAAGCGTGGATGAATCAGGAAATGCTGAAAGATTTTGCCAGCGCTAAAATTCCGACCACAAAAGAAGAATTGGCAAAAGATCCAAACCGTGTTCCAACGACTTTGTTTAATGGAATGCTTTCGCCTGTAATAGGTTACGGAATAAAAGGCTGTATCTGGTATCAGGGAGAATCGAATTACGAAAGAGCATCTGAATATACCGCTTTAATGAAAAAAATGGTTTCCAGCTGGCGAGCTTTATGGAAACAAGGAGATTTCCCTTTTTATTACGCTCAGATTGCGCCGTTTAATTATGCTTCATTCCATCCAAAAGATTATTTGGAGAAATACAATTCGGCTTATTTGAGAGAGGCGCAGTTTAAAGCTTCAAAGGAAATTCCGAATTCAGGAATGGCCGTTTTAATGGACGTTGGAGAAGAAAATAACATTCACCCAATGGACAAAGAAAAAGGAGGAAACCGACTGGCGTTTCAGGCCTTAGCAAAAACCTACGGAATTGAAGGTTTCGAATTTGAAAGTCCGAAATACAAATCGATGGAAATAAAAGACGGAGCGGTTACGGTTTCTTTTGATGATGTAGCCAACGGAATTACGTCTTATGACAAAGAAGTAACAGGTTTTGAAATAGCGGGAGAAGACAAAGTTTTCTATCCGGCAAAAACGGTAGTAAGAAGAAAATCAGTGGTTTTGACTTCGGATAAAGTAAAGAAACCAGTTGCTATTCGTTATTTATGGAAAGATTTTGCAAAAGCGGAATTGTTTAGTGCAGGCGGTCTGCCCGTTTCATCTTTTCGAACAGATGAATGGTGATTTATAATTGTGAATTGTTAATTGTGAATTATGAATTATGAATTGTGAATTATGAATTGTGACGTTAGTTTGTCATTTCGACGAAGGAGAAATCTTCGCAAGTAGCTCCGTAATTTTTGTCGATTATGCAACGGAGATTTCTCCTTCGTCGAAATGACAAAAATGAGAATAAATCTGCGAGAGAAAATTAAAAATTTAAAAACCTTGCAGGAAAGAAAAAAATGAAATACATTAAATACATACTTCTCTTCACAACGCTTTGCCTTAAAGCACAAGTCCCTGTGCTCGAAAATTACAATCAGGTTTGGACAACACAGAGCAATAATTCATCAGAATCAATGCCTTTGGGAGGTGGTGATATTGGCATGAATGTGTGGGTAGAAAAAGGCGATTTGTATTTTTATTTTTCAAGAAGCGGCACTTTTGACGAACACAATACTTTATTGAAATTAGGACGAGTAAAAGTAACTTTAAATCCGAATCCTTTTGAGAAGGCAGCAGGTTTTCATCAGGAATTGAAATTGAAAGACGGATATGTATTAGTTGGGCAGAATGACACTAAAATCAAACTTTGGGTAGATGTTTTTAAACCGATCATCCATGTTGATTTAGAAAGTAAAAAGACATTAAAAATGACAGCTTCTTATGAAAGCTGGCGTTATAAAAACCGAGATTCAAAAGGAAAAGCCAATAATGCCAATTCTTATAAATGGGCGCCTCAGGGAGATATTATTACCTATAAAGATTCGATTGCATTTGAAAATAACGGCATAAAATTCTATCACAGAAACAGAGAAAACACCGTTTTTGATGTAGCGGTAAAACAGCAGAAAATGGAATCGGTTAAAGACCAAATGCTTAATCCGCTTAAGAATTTAACTTTCGGCGGATTTATGATTGGCGAAAATCTAAAACCTGACGGAACGTATTTAGGAAAATACCAATCGACAGATTTTAAAGGTTTTAATTTAAAAAGCGTAAAGCCATCCAAAAAACATTCACTAGAAATTTATTTAAATACCAATCAATCTGATTTTTCTACTTGGGAGAATGGATTGAAAAGTCTGATTTCTGCTAACAAGAACACTTCGAAACAAGCAGAAAAAAACACGATAAAATGGTGGAATACTTTCTGGAACCGCAGTTTTATTTTTACTCAGAAAAATCAATCCAATGCTAAAGATTCAGTTTATCAAATCGGACAGAATTATCAGCTGTTTCGATATATGCTCGGCTGTAATGCGTACGGAAAATATCCAACAAAATTCAACGGCGGATTGTTTACCGTTGATCCTGTTTTTACAAACCCCGATTTAGATTTTACTCCCGATTTCAGGAATTGGGGAGGAGGAACCATGACGGCTCAAAACCAGCGTTTGGTTTATTTTTCGATGGTAAAAAGCGGTGATTTTGACATGATGAAATCACAGCTGGATTATTATTTGAGTTTACAGAAAAATGCCGAATTAAGAAGCAAAGTATATTGGAATCATAACGGCGCATCATTTACAGAACAACTGGAAAATTTCGGTTTACCAAATCCCGCAGAATACGAATGGAAACGTCCTGCAGATTACGATCCAGGAATGGAATATAATGCGTGGCTGGAATATGAATGGGATACGGTTTTTGAATTCTGCAAAATGATGTTACAGCAAAAAGAATATGCTGGAGAAGATATTCAGAAATACAATGCTTTCATAATCAGTTGTCTTCGCTTTTTTGATGAACATTATCAATTTTTATCGAAACAAAGAGGGAGAAAAGGTTTGGACGGAAACGGTAAATTGGTTCTTTTTCCGGGTTCGGGAGCAGAAACGTATAAAATGGCAAATAATGCCAATAGTACCATTTCAGCTTTACAAGTTATTACAGCCAATCTTTTAAACCTTTCGGCAAAAGAATTGTCAAAAGAAGATGCCGAATATTTAAAAGGATTTCAAAACAGAATTCCGCCTTTAAATTTTGGGCAGATTGAAAATCACAAAGTTTTACTTCCTGCAAAATCTTGGGAAAGAGTGAATAATTCGGAAGTGCCACAATTGTATCCAGTTTATCCGTGGGGAATTTACGGCATTGGAAAACCTGATTTGGAAACGGCTTTAAACACTTGGAAATACGATCTCGATGCTTTAAAATTTAGAAGTCATATTGGGTGGAAACAAGACAATATTTTTGCAGCACGTTTGGGATTAACAGAAGAAGCGATGAAATATAATACGCTAAAAATGGCCAATTCAGACAGACGTTTCCCTGCCTTTTGGGGACCAGGATTTGACTGGGTTCCAGATCATAATTGGGGCGGTTCGGGAATGATAGGCATGCAGGAAATGCTTTTGCAGGAAACTGACGGAAAAATCTATCTTTTCCCAGCTTGGCCAAAAGATTGGAATGTTCACTTTAAATTACATGCAAAACAAAATACAACAATTGAAGCCGAACTCCTGAATGGCGAATTGAAGGTTTTAAAAGTTATTCCGGAAGAAAGAAAAAAAGACATTATAAATCTGTTAGGAAAATCTGAAGCAGAAAAAACAAAATTAAACTAACTATTACCAAACAAAATGATAAAGAAATTAATAAACGCCGCTGTTTTGTCGCTGATTTTGACCACAAACGGGCAAGCACAATCAGCTCAGCATACTGATAAACAAATAGTAAAAGTCGATTTCGACTTTTTTCAAAGAAGACTAGAAGAGGTTCACGATCCGAGTTATGATTCTTGGGTGATTAATGAAGGAAAAGAAGCTGAAAAATCATTTAATAACGTGTCATTTAAGTTAAAAGGAAATTTTACTTCTAAGTGGTACAAAGTCGGGATGAGTGCTCCGTTTTATAACAGATTAGGAAGCGACGGATTAGTAACTTCTGAAAATTTAGAATTGAAAATCAGTGGATTGAAAGCAGGAAAACACACGCTTTTAACTTTTCATAACGCTTTTGATGTCATTACAGGAAAAACTTTTTCTCCGATAAAAATATTCGTAAACGGAAAACTGCAGCAAACGGTAAATGCAAGTCAGAGAGCCAATGCTAAAATTGATGCATCGATGGCGTATATCACTTTTAATGCAGAAAAAGGCAGAGATGTAATTGTTCGTTTTGAAATTGATCCGACTTCAAATCCAGATGTTGTAAAACAAATCGTGATTAATGGTTTTGAAATTGACACGCCAAACCTGATGAATCAGGCGCGTACTCCTGAACCAAAAAACCGTGACGAACATGTTGAAGTGGGTAAAACTCTAACTTTAAAATGGGATGCTGTAAAAAATGTGGCAGCTCATAAGTTGTATTTTGGCGAAGATAAAAATGCCGTAGAAAATGCAACGGAATCTTCAAAAGAATTCAAAGGAAAACTAACTGATAAAAGTTTTACGGTTTCAGATTTATATTCAGGTACAACGTATTACTGGAGAGTGGATGAAGTTGATGCAAATGGAGAAGTAACTTTAGGAAATGTATGGTCGTTTAAACCGGCACAATTGGCTTTCCCAGGTGCAGAAGGTTACGGCCGTTATGCTGTTGGTGGACGCGGCGGAAAAGTAATCGAAGTAACCAATTTAAATGACGACGGACCAGGAAGTTTACGTGATGCCATCAATCAGGAAATTGGACCGAGAACGATTGTTTTTAATGTTTCGGGAAATATAAAATTGGCTTCGAGATTAGTAGCAAATCAGCCTTATATCACTATTGCAGGACAAACCGCTCCGGGAGAAGGAATTACCATTAGCAGAGCACCAATTGGATTGACTGGAAATGATGGTGTTGTGCGCTTCTTAAAAGTAAGAATTGGAGGCGGTACTACTTTTGACGGAATGGGATTAACAGGTGCAGATTACAGTATTATTGACCATTGCTCGATTAGCTGGACAATTGACGAATCGTTTAGTTCGCGTGGTGCACATCATATTACGTTACAAAGAACTTTAATTTCTGAAGCGTTGAATGTGGCGGGACATGATAAATATCCAGCTGGAAAAATGCACGGATTTGCTGCTACAATTGGCGGAGATATTGGAAGTTTTCACCATAATTTATTGGCTCATAATTATGGCCGTAACTGGAGTATTGGCGGCGGTTTAAACGGTGATGGTTATTATACCGGCCGATTGGATATTACCAATAATGTGGTTTACAACTGGGGACAAAGAACTACAGACGGTGGTGCAAACGAAGTTAATTTTGTAAACAATTATTACAAACCAGGCGCTTCAACTAAAATATTTGTGGCTTTAAATGCACAGCACGAAGGCGTTGGAAAAGGAATGCAGCGTTATTACTTTAACGGAAATATTATGCCTGGTTATTTTGATGAAAAATCTCAGGATAAAGGAAGAAAATCTACTATAAGCCATAATGAAAAGGTAGAATATGAAACTTTCGTAGAGAAACCATTTTTCCCTTCTTATGTAGAAACGCAATCGGCGAAAGCGGCTTATAAAAATGTACTTTCTGATGTTGGGGCGAATCAGCCGTTTTTCGACAAACACGATAACCGAATTGTAGATGAAACTTTAAAAGGAACTTTTACTTATAAAGGAAGTAAAAGCGGTCTTGGCGGTATGATAGACAACGAACAAGATGCAGGTGGATGGCCAAATTTTGCTTCAGAAACGCGTCCTTCAGATTGGGATACTGATCATGACGGATTGCCAAACTGGTGGGAAAAATCTTTTGGCTTGAACGAAAATTCGAAAGCAGGAGATTTTTCAGATGCGAATCAGGATAGTGATAAAGACGGTTTTACGCAATTAGATAATTATCTGAATTGGTTGTCAACACCACATTATTTTGTGACTTCAGGTGAAAAGAAAGTTTTAAATGCTGCAGATTTTTTCAAAGGTTATGAAAACAAACCTGTGTACACTTTCTCTGATCTTAAAAATGGAAAAGTAGTTTTAAAAGGAAAAGAAATTCAGTTTACAACCGTTGAAAAAGGTTTTGCTTCTTTCGTATTAAAGGTAAAAGATGCCGATGGAGATTCAATGAGCAGAACAATTAATTTCTTTGTAAAATAAAAAAAGGGTTGCCACGAATTACACTAATTTTCACTAATTTTTTCGTACTTACTATAAAAAAATAATTCGTGAAAATTAGTGTAATTCGTGGCAAAAGAAAAAATCCGCATTCATCTGCGTTTTTACGAAGTAAATCCGTTTCATCAGCGTTCAATAATACAATACAAATCAAAATGAAAAAGAACATCATCCTATCCTCTTTATTTCTTTCAACAGTAATCTTTGCACAAAACAAAGGTTTGGTTGCGAATTCAGAAAGTCCGTATTCAAAACTGCAAAGCATTGGCTTACAAGATGTAAAATGGACAAATGGTTTCTGGAAAGAACAATTTGATGTAGAAACCAAAAACACCCTGCCCTATATGTGGGATTTGTATCATAACGATGAGATTTCGCATGCTTACAAAAACTTCGAAATTGCAGCAGGCGTAAGCAAAGGAACGTTTAAAGGGCCTTCGTTTCATGATGGTGATTTCTACAAAATTTTTGAAGGAATGGCGGCAACTTATGCCGTTACAAAAGATAAAAAACTGGATGCTGAAATGGACAAGGCTATTGCGCTTTTCGCGAAAGTACAGCGCAAAGACGGCTACATTCATACACCCGTTTTAATCGACGAACGTTGGGGAACCTTAGGACCAGAAGAAGTAAAAAAACAATTGGGTTTTGAGAAATATAATATGGGACATTTAATGACTGCTGCCTGCATTCATTATCGTGCTACAGGAAAAACCAACTTCTTAAATATTGCAAAAGGCGTTGCCAATTTCTTATATGATTTCTACAAAAAAGCATCACCTGAACTGGCTCGAAATGCAATTTGTCCGTCACATTATATGGGAATTGTCGAAATGTATAGAACTACTAAAAATCCAAAATATCTGGAACTGGCCAATAATTTAATCGACATTCGCGGTACTACAAATGACGGAACCGATGATAATCAGGATAGAGTTCCGTTTAGACAGCAGACAACCGCAATGGGTCACGCTGTAAGAGCAAATTATCTTTACGCAGGAGTTGCCGATTTGTATGCGGAGACAGGAGAAAAGAAATTGTTAGACAATCTGCAATCGATTTGGGATGATGTAACATATCGTAAAATGTACATTACAGGTGGTTGCGGCTCTTTATACGACGGCGTTTCACCAGACGGAACTTCTTATGATCCAACTGTAGTACAGAAAATTCATCAGGCGTACGGAAGACCTTTCCAATTGCCAAATGCAACAGCTCATACCGAAACCTGTGCCAATATTGGAAATGTTTTATGGAATTGGAGAATGCTTCAAATTACCGGAGATGCCAAATATGCTGACATTGTGGAGTTGGCACTTTATAACAGCGTACTTTCCGGAATGGATTTGGAAGGTGAAAAATTCCTTTACAATAATCCGCTGAATGTGTCTAATGATCTGCCGTTTCACCAAAGATGGGGAAATGAACGTGAAGGTTATATTGCCTTATCAAATTGTTGTGCACCAAACGTAACAAGAACAGTTGCCGAAGTTGGAAATTATGCTTACAATCTTTCAAAAGAAGGTTTGTATGTAAATTTATACGGAAGTAATTCTTTGAAAACAAAATCGTTAAACGGAGAAGAAATCGAAATCGAACAGCAGACGAATTATCCGTGGGATGGAAAAATAACGTTGAAAATTGTAAAAGCTCCAAAAGATCTGCAGAATTTCTTTTTAAGAATTCCGGGCTGGAGTCAGAATGCTTCGGTTTCAGTTAATAACGCAAAGATTAATGACAAAATCGTTTCCGGCACTTATTTAAAATTAAATCAAAAATGGAAAAAAGGAGATTTGATCGAATTAAATCTTCCAATGCCAGTTGAATTGATGGAAGCCAATCCTTTGGTTGAAGAAGTTAAAAATCAAATCGCTGTAAAAAGAGGACCGCTGGTTTATTGTTTAGAATCAGATCAGCTTCCTGCAAAAACAAGTGTAAATGATATTGCATTAAATGTGAATTCGAAATTTACGACTAACAATTTCACCCTTAATAATAGAAACTTAGTAAGCATTGATGCAGAAGCGGTCATAAAATCGGATAATTCTTGGAATAAAACTTTGTACAAACCGCTTAATTCGAAAGATGCAACTGCAGTACCAGTAAAATTGATTCCGTATTTTGCATGGGGAAATAAAGGCAAAGGGGAAATGACGGTTTGGATGTCGCATTAGAAATTGCAAAATAGATTCCTATTTTTGGTAGAGACGCACTGCTGTGCGTCTTACGCATTTAGATCAATAATTATTAGTGACAATTAAAATCAGCATCGCGTAGACGCACTGCGGTGCGTCTCTACAGATACACTTTATCTAAGACTTTAAAATGAGACTTTATGAAATACATTCTAGCATTATTTTTAATAACAACACTTTCAATTTCAGCACAAACGCTCGATAACAAATTAGCTTTAACCGTTGCGCAAGACGGTTCAGGAGATTTTCAAACCATTCAGGAAGCGGTTAATAATGTTAAAGACAATTCAGACAAGCGTGTTGTAATAACTATAAAGCCAGGAGTTTATAAAGAGAAATTGGAGATTCCAGTTTCTAAAACGTTCATCACTTTAAAAGGAACTGATCGAAACAAAACGATTATTTCATTTGATGATTATTCGGGAAAACCGCTTCGAGAAAAAGATCCATCAGGAAAGACCGCTTTTGGAACGGGAACTTCGTATTCTTTTTTAATAAAAGGAAATGATTGTACGCTAGAAAATCTTACTGTAGAAAATACCGCAGGAAGAGTAGGGCAGGCGGTGGCGCTTCATATTAAAAGTGATCGGGTTATAGTAAAGAATTGCAATCTTCTAGGTAATCAGGATACACTGTATTTATCTGAAGAAAAAACGCGTATCTATTTTGAAAACTGTTTCATCAACGGTACAACCGATTTTATTTTTGGTGCTGCAACAGCTTATTTTTATAAATGTACGATCGAAAGTTTAACGAACTCTTATATAACGGCAGCTTCGACTCCGCAAGGTCAGACTTACGGATTTGTTTTCGTTGATTGTAAACTTACAGCCAAAGACAAATTTGTCGATAAAGTATTTTTGGGAAGACCTTGGAGACCTTATGCTCAAACTGTTTTCATCAATACAGATTTAGGTTCGCATATTATTCCAGAAGGCTGGAATGCATGGATTGACACAAGATTTCCAGATAAAGACAAAACAGCTTATTATGCAGAATTTGGAAGTAAAGGTTTAAGTGCTAAAGGGATTTCTCAACGAGTTTCTTGGTCGCATCAATTGAAGAAAGAAGATATTAAAAAGTATGATCGAGATTTAGTCCTAAACGGATGGAATCCGAATAAATGATAAGCATTATAAGAGGTAACGGTTAAACACAACGAAATTTATTTTAACAAACCCGCTGAACATCTATGTTTAGCGGGTTTTTTGGCGATTTCTGTTAAATGAACAAATAAAAAATAAGTATTTAAATTTTGTTGGTCAGAATTTACTTTTAAAAAAAAAATTTTTTTATAAAAAACATTTAAACTTTTATACTGTCCTGTAACTATCCAATGCGTTTTTTTTTGTAGGTTATGTAGTATAAAATAAATATACTATTAGTATTTATCTCTATCGTTTTCGTAAAAAAAGCGCTTGGTATAAGCTCTTATTTATCAGCCACAATGGTTGTTATTTTGCAGATTATATACTATATGTTTATTTTTGATATTAATCTTGTAGAATTTTAATCAAATTAAGTTTGTAAATTTTGTTTTAAGCAAACATTTGTCTTAAATATTTTGGTTCGTCTATTTTTTCCATTCGTTTTTTATTAATATTGTTTTTTTAGTCGCATTTTTTTTGACATTCCTCGATTAAAACAGGATAGAGCAGGACGGTTCTAATGTATCATCATCATATTTTTGGAATATTAAAATAAATGTGTTTTGGACATTTAATCTTCTTTGTTAAGATTTCTTTAAGTAAAGTTTATTAAAACTAAAACATGTTTAAAACATGACTAACTAACAATTAATAACCTAACCAAAAAAAACATTTATGAAACAAGCACTTATAAAGAGATGTAGTTTTCTTTTGTTTACACTGATGAGTGTACTGAGTTATGCTCAAAACTCTACTCAAGTTACAGTAACAGGAACTGTTACGGATAATTTAGGAGGACTATTGCCTGGAGTTAACGTTACTGAAAAATCAACTAAAAATTCAGTTACAACAGATTACAATGGAAAATACCAGATTAAAGTAAAAAGCGGTTCAACATTAGTTTTTTCTTTCATTGGAATGAAAAAAACAGAAATACCACTTAACAATCGTTCTATAGTTAATGCAAAAATGGAAGACGATTTTAATCAACTTGAAAATATTGTTGTAGTTGGTTATGGTAGTCAGAAGAAAAAAGAGCTTACTGGAGCGATTGCTACAATTAAACCAGATGATGTGATGGATTTGCCTGTGACAAATTTATCTGATGCATTGAAAGGATTAGTTCCAGGAGTTAATGTTACTAGTGGGACAGGTCGTCCGGGTGAATCAGGAACTATTCAAATTCGTCAAACTTTTAGTTTATCTAAAGATGGAGGTTTTAGTATTCCTTTGATAATCATTGACGATATGATTCAAGTTGACCCGAGTAACGGTAAACCTACAATGGAACAATTTAATAGATTAGATCCTTCTGAGATTGAAAGTATTACTGTATTAAAGGATGGTTCTGCTGCAATTTACGGTTCTCGTGCTTCACAAGGTGCGATTGTGGTAAAAACCAAACGTGGTAAAGCTGGTAAAGCAAAATTTTCTTATAACAGTCAATTTGCTGTCAACGATGCAGTTAGCCATAGTAAGGTATTGAATGCTTATGAGTTTGGAGTTTTCAGTAATAGATTTTTTAATTCAAGAGTGGCTGCTCCAGCTGTGATTGATCCTACAACTATATATTCAGCTTCAGAATTGGAGCAAATGAAAGGTTTAAATTATAACTGGTTAGATGAAGCTTGGAAACCAGCTATTCAACAAAAACACTCTTTTAACGTGAGTGGCGGTAATGAAGATATTACGTATTTTGCAGGTGCAACTTATTTAACACAAGATGCTAATTTAGGAAACCAAAAATATGATAAATGGAATTTCCGTACAGGAATAAATGCAAAAATTGCTAAGAATTTAGATTTTTCTGCTTCTGTTTCTGGGAACGTAGGAACAGTTGATAAATCATTTACCAAAGCCTCGTCAAATATTAGTGACGGAAGTTATGCTTCTGCTTCTGGTGGAGAACAAGCAGATTATGGATTCTTGCTGCATATGCCGCAACATGTGCCTTGGGAAACAACTATAGATGGTAAAAATTATTATGTTTCTCCATTTCCTAATTCAAACAAAAACTTTGGAAGTGCAAATGCGAATAACAATATTGCTGGCTGGAACTATTTTGCAAATTTAAATAATGGTTCACATCAAGTTACTGATGATAATACATTCAATGTAAATGCTTCATTAAATTATAAAGTAGCTGCAGTTAAAGGATTATCTTTTAAGGTAACTTATTCAAGAAATCAAAGTTCATCATATACAGAACAAATTCAATTGCCATATGATTTAGTTAGAATTAGAGATTATCAACTTCAAGACAGACACTTAGCAAGTGCAGCTAATCCTAGTTTTTATAATGGAACAACTAATCCGGCAGGTAGTTATATTCTAGAAACGAATGCAAGAAACTCAAGAGTTTATTATAATAATACAGACGGAAAAAGTACTCAGGGAGATTTCATGATTAACTATGACAGAACTTTTGGAGATCATCAGATTGGCGCAATGGTAGGAGGTGAAGCTTCAGAAGTGTATAATACATTTACTCGTTTAGCATATGAAAACACAGGTAAGGACTATTTAGGAGATTATCGTACTGCGGGAACATTAAGCACTTCTAATAGCCAGGCTACAAAAGTTGAAGGAGGAACTTTATCTTATTTTGGCCGTTTCAATTATAGTTTCAAACAAAAATATTTGTTCCAGTTTATTCTTCGTAGCGATGCATCGACAAAATTTGCACCAGAAAACTATTGGGGAACTTTCCCATCTGTTCAAGTGGGTTGGGTAATGTCTAAAGAAAGCTGGTTCGAAAAAAGTGTACCGTGGGTTGATTTCTTTAAAATTCGCTACTCTATTGGTAAAACAGGTAAAGATAATATTCAACCATGGAGATGGGAGCAGTATTATGACCTAATTGTAGATAAAGGTTTTCAGTTCGGATCTGGTACACCTACTAGCGGGGGTGGATATAATGGAAATGGTTTAACTCCTAGAGTAAATCCAAACAGAGATGTAACATGGGACACTACTATAAAAAACAATATTGGGGTTGATATTAATTTGTTGAAAAACAGATTAAGCTTAACGTATGATTTCTATTACGACAAAAATAAGGATATGTTAACAGATATGAGCAGTGCTGTAGGTGTGCCAATTTCTGTAGGAGGAGCTTATGCTGAACAAAACTATGGTCAAATTGATGCATGGGGACATGAAGTTGCTATTAACTGGAGTGATAAAATAAAAAGTAATTTGAGTTACAATATTGGGATCAACTTTAGTTACAATAACAATGAAATCAAAAAATTCCCTGATCAAGGAAATGTTCTTCCATCTAGTAATACTTCGCGAGTGGGATATTCATCATTTAATCCAGTGTGGGGATTTGCAGTTTGGAAAGGGACATCAACAGGAGACGGTATTTTGCGTACAGACGAAGATATTGCAAATTACTGGGCTTACTTAACTGAACGTGCTACTGCGGCTGGAGGAGTACCAAGATATTTTGATATCAATTCTGCTGCAGGAATGAGAAAAGGATCTTTGGCTTATCAAGATGTTGCAGGTCAGCTTAATCCTGATGGAACTTTAGCACCAGCAGATGGACAAATCATGAAAGAGAATGATTATGTGAAATTAGCAAATAGCAGCAGAACTTATGGTTTTACAACAAACTTAGGATTTAAATATGAGGGATTTTCTTTGAGAGCCCAAATTGCAACATCTTGGGGAGGAGCTAATTTTGTAGATTTAGTAAATCAAGGTACATCATCTGCAAATAATATGTGGTCTCGTGAGAGTTTCTGGAGAGATATGTATGGTGAGGACAATCCAAATGGTAAATATCCGAATGTAGCACAATGGACGTATATGTCTAGTCCATCAGACTTCTGGCAGCTAAATACTTTCCGTTGTTTTGTTAGAAACTTAAGTGTTAATTACGATATACCAAAGAAAGTTTTTGCAGACACGAAAATTGCAGCTATAACATTGGGTATAACAGGTAATAATCTTTGGGATTTATACAATCCTTATCCAGATCATTATAGAAATATGTATGATAATTCTTCAGTAAATTATCCTACACTTAGAACTTGGTCGCTTAATTTTAACGTATCATTCTAATCAAAATTAAAAAGAAACTATGAAAACACCATTTAAATATATAACACTATCATTATTACTTGCTGCAAGTGCGGTTTCTTGTAGTGATGATTTTCTAAAAGATAAGAAAGGTTATGGCTTTTATGATGATACGTTCTACCAAACTCAAGAGCGTGCACAAGCCTATGTAGATAATCAATATTATGATTTTTACAATGCTTATAAATCACCAACTTCTACAATTATTGGTTCTTATACAGATGCCAACTCAAGATTGACAGAGGAACTAGGAGGTACACAAGATTTTATTAATCCTAATAAAACCCTTGTAAACTCCGCTGATGGAAGTGGCTATTACGGAGCAAAATTAACAACAAGCATTAATAACCATCCTTATAATAGAATTAGAGAATGCAACGCTTTTATAGAAGAAGTTGATGTAAAAGGTTCAAATTTGGATAAAACATTTCGTGATCAGGCAAAAGGACAAATGTACTATATGCGTGCGATGCAGTATTTTGATTTAATGCGCGTATATGGTGGTGTACCAATTGTTACGACTGTTCAGGAAGCAGCAGCTGATGATCCATCGATTCAGCTTCCGAGAGCAAAAGTTTCTGAAGTTGTAGCTCAAATCGTAAAAGATTTAGATATGGCAGCAAGTTTATTACCTGGGAATTGGGCATCAGGTGCTTATGGACGATTTACAAGAGGAGCAGCTATGGCACAAAAAGCAAGAGTATTGTTAACATTTGCGAGTCCTCTGTTTAATAAAAATTGGGATGGTTCAAATGAGCGTTGGGAAGCAGCTTTAAAAGCTGGATTAGAAGCAGAAGCTCAATTGACTGCAGACGGTTACGGATTATACGGAAGTAATGCAAAACAATGGGAACAAATGTTTTTAATTGACAATGCTTTTTGCTCAGAAGCAATTACAGTGCAGCTTTGCGGAACTGGTAATCTTTCTCAAGCCATTAATAATTCATGGGAAAAAGGAATTCGTTTATTGAGTTTAGGCGGTACAGGAGGAGGAGTTGCTGCTCCAAAAGAAATGATAGATTTATTTCCGATGGCAGATGGTAGTAGGCCAACTGCAGCAAATGGTTATAACGATTTTACTTTCTTCCTGAACAGAGATCCAAGATTTTACAGAACTTTTGCTTTCTCTGGTTCAAAATGGGGAAGTAAAGAAACTCCTAACAGCGTTCTTTGGGCTTACCGTTGGGTAGATGGTTCAAATAAAGCAGGTTTTTCAGATGGAAACACTGCAATCTCTAGTCCAGCTTTCGTTAGAAAAATGACTAATATTAATGCTAGTAAAGAAACCAACTTCCAATATTCGGGAACGGATATTTTTGAATATCGTTATGCAGAGCTATTATTGAATATTGCAGAATGTTATGCAGCTTTAGGACAGACTAACAGTACTTTAACTTATTTAGGAAGAATTAGAAATCGTGTTGGTATTCCTTCTGCAAACAATTATGGTATTGGAACATTATCTGATAAGTATCAAGCAATTGAAGCTGTTTTATATGAAAGAAGAGTAGAATTGGCGTACGAAGGAAAACGTTTCTGGGATGTTCAAAGATGGATGTTATATGATAATGAAGCTCTGCCAGGAGTTACAGGAGGTACAGTGAGTAAATTAGGTTTGACTCCAATTAACGGAACTAAACGTACGGGTAACTTTTTGCAGTACAGAGTTGCAACAACTTCTGCAACTACAGATCCTTTAGCTGCTGCTCGTGCAAGTGTAGTAGCAGATCCAGATGCGGCAAATTTTGGAGCACAATTAACAACTTTAGCAGCATTTTACAATGCAAACTTTATCCGCACGCCACTAATTACGCCGATGGATAATTTTAATGGGGCAGCTGTTAATATTAAATTTAATCCAAATTATTATATTAATGGTCTTAATACAACAGCTCTAACTTCAAACCCTTGGTTGTTACAAACGATTGGTTGGAACGATAATTTTGGAGGACAAGGAACATATAATTATCAAGAATAAATTATAATATCAAAAAAGAATTATCATATAAAACTTTTCACCTGTATTCGTCAAAAGATACAGGTGATTTGTTTAAAAAGAATTACCACAACTAGAAATTAACATGAAAAATTCCGCATTATTTATCGCATCATCTCTGCTTTTTTTAGGAAGTGCAAAATGTTTTGCTCAATATCCAAAGATAAGTCCAGAAGTTCAGGCACAGGAAAAAGCAATTAAAGAAGAAGCTCAAAGACTTTCTGATGAAGCTTGGCAGAAAGCTTTAGTTGTTATTGAAGAAGAAGCAAAACATGGTAAACCGTATATTCCGTGGGCAGCAAGACCAACAGATTTACCTCAGGCAGAAATTCCTGCTTTCCCAGGTGCTGAGGGTGGCGGAATGTACACATTTGGAGGTCGTGGTGGAAAAGTTTACACGGTAACTAGTCTTGAAGACCGCGGACCAGGAACTTTGCGTGAAGCCTGCGAGCAAGGAGGAGCGAGAATAGTGGTATTTAATGTTGCTGGAATTATAAGATTAAAAAGTCCGTTGATTATTCGTGCGCCTTACATTACAATTGCAGGACAAACGGCTCCTGGCGATGGTGTTTGTATTGCTGGAGAATCAACTTGGATTGATACACATGACGTAATTATAAGACACGTACGTTTCCGTCGTGGAGAAACTTTTGTAGGCCGTCGTGATGATGCTATTGGAGGAAATCCAGTTGGTAATATCATGATCGACCACGTTTCTGCAACTTGGGGATTAGACGAAAATATGTCAATCTACAGACACATGTACAATCCAGGGCCAGGTTACCCAGACATTAAAGTTGGAACTGTAAATATTACGATCCAAAACAGTTTATTCGGAGAAGCATTAGATACTTACAATCATGCTTTCGGAAGTACTTTAGGTGGAGAAAACTGTTCTTTCATGAGAAATATGTGGGCTAACAACGCAGGAAGAAACCCTTCTATAGGTTGGAACGGAATTTTCAATTTTGTAAATAACGTAGTTTTCAACTGGTACAACAGATCTACAGATGGTGGAGATTATACAGCAAATTACAACATCATCAACAACTTCTACAAACCAGGTCCGGTTACCGATTTAACACAGCCAATCAGCTACAGAATCTTAAAACCAGAATCAGGAAGAAGTAAGTTACCTTATATGGTTTTTGGTAGAGCTTATGTTAATGGAAATGTTGTTAACGGAAACGAAAAAGTTACCAAAGACAACTGGGACGGCGGAATTCAGTTGGAGAACAAAAAAGGCGAATTGATGACGTATGAGGAATCAAAAGAATACTTCTCTAAAATGAAAGTTGACAAACCTTTTCCAATGCCTTGGTTCAATAAATTCATGACTGCAGAAGAATCTTATGAATTCGTTCTTAAAAATGTTGGAGCTACTTTGCCAATTAGAGATAAAGTAGACGAAAGAATCGTAAGAACTGTAAAAACTGGAGTTCCAGAATATGCAAAAGGATTAGAGAAAAAAGAATTCTATCAATTCGAACACAGACGTTTACCAATGGATTCTTATAAAAAAGGAATTATTACAGACATTTCTCAAGTTGGCGGATATCCAGAATACAAAGGAAAACCTTATGTAGATACTGATAAAGACGGAATGCCAGATGCATGGGAGAAAAAATACGGTTTAAATCCGAATGATCCATCTGATGCAAAAGGTGATTTAAACGGAGATGGATATTCTAATATTGAAGACTACATCAACGGAGTGAATCCAGCTATAAAAGTAAACTGGAAAGATCTGGCTAATAACAAAGAAACATTAGTTAGACCTTTATTAGATTTAAAATAAGGAATAATTTTTGAAAACATTCTTGTTTAGTAATGAGCAAGAATGTTTTTAAATAACTAAAAAATAAAATCATGGCACTAAATAAAATAAATGCTGGTTTATTATCGCTTGTTTTTGCCTTTTCAACTTTAAATGCACAGCAGCATTTAGATCCTGAATATGTAAAGGTTACTAACGAAAGAGCTACAAAAATCGTTACCAAATTAGATTTAAAAAACGAAGCGAAAGAAAAATCGGTTTCAAATATTATTGCACAACAATTCAGAGATTTAACTGAAATTCAGGATGGAAGAGATGCTGAAATCAAAAAAGTAAAAGAAGATACAAGCTTAGCCAAAGAAAAACAAAACGAAAAGATTGATAAACTGAAAGTAAAAGCAGATGAATCAATTGCAAAATTGCATAAATCTTACCTTAAAAAATTAGGTAAAGAATTATCAGAAGACAAAATAACTGAAGTTAAAGACGGAATGACATATGGCGTTCTTCCTATAACAGTTGCAGGTTATAACGATATGCTTCCAAATTTAACGGCAGAACAAAAAGACTATATCTACAAAGCTTTAGTTGAAGCCAGAGAACATGCAATGGACGGTGGATCATCTAAAGAAAAACACGGTTGGTTTGGTAAATATAAAGGAAGAATCAACAACTATTTATCAAAACAAGGTTACGATTTAAACAAAGAAAGTGCTGACTGGCACAAACGTATCGAAGAAAGAGAGAAGAGTAAAACAAAAGATTCTACTGCAAAAGAATAATCTCTTAAACTTTACGCCAAAAACTATTAACTACAACCACACACAATTCAATGCATACTATTTTCCCAAACCGTACTTTAAAAAGAACATTTATGGCGTTGTCATTTTGTTCTCTTGTATCATCTGCTTATGCGCAATATCCGATAATTCCAAAACCAGTTCAGGAAAAAGCAGATGCAGTTTTAGCTGACGAAGAAAAAAGACTGAGCGAAATTTGGAATGCTAATCTTCATATAATCAGAGAAGAAGCAAAGCAAGGAAAACCCTATTTACCTTGGGCTTCATATCCTAAAGATTTTGTACAAGCAGATATTCCTGCTTTTCCGGGAGCCGAAGGCGGAGGAGCATACACACAAGGCGGACGTGGCGGAAAAATATTTGTAGTTACCAGTTTAGAAGACAGCGGAAAAGGAACTTTTCGTGAAGCCTGTGAAGCAGTTGGAGCAAGAACTATTGTTTTTAACGTTTCGGGAATTATTCAATTGAAAAAAAGAATCAGCATGCGTGCGCCTTATGTGACCATTGCTGGGCAGACTGCTCCGGGAGACGGAATTTGCATTGCTGGAGAGACTTTAGAAATTGATACTCATGACGTTATTATCAGACACATGCGTTTTAGACGCGGTGCAACCGAAGTAACTAGAAGAGACGATGCATTGGGCGGAAATCCGATGGGAAATATTATCGTAGATCACTGCTCAGTAAGCTGGGGATTAGACGAAAATATTTCTCTATACAGACATCAATTCGCAGCAAATGCAAAATCAAAATTGGAGAAATTACCAGCTTGTAACATCACCATTCAAAACACCATTTCTTCGGAAGGTTTAGATACTTATAATCATGCTTTTGGAAGTACAATCGGCGGATTAAACAGTACGTTTATGCGCAATTTATGGGCAGACAACATTTCAAGAAATGCTTCTATCGGAATGTATGGCGACTTCAATTTCGTAAATAACATAGTCTTCAATTGGTGGAATCGTACCCTTGACGGAGGTGATTATCGTTCGATGCTGAATATCATCAATAACTACTTCAAACCAGGTCCAATAACACCAGCAGATCAGCCAATTGCGCATAGAATCGTAAAACCTGAATCTGGTTATATTGAACCAAAACAATACGGAAGAGCATATGTTTCAGGTAATTTTATTGTGGGTTCTCCAGAAGTTACAGCAGATAACTGGAATGGCGGTGTACAATTAGAAGATCTTCCAGAAGCTCAAACAAAAGAGTTTTTAGCAGCTATCAAACAGCCAAAACCTTTCTCAATGCCAAAGTTTAATATCATGTCGGCTGAGGAAGCATATGATTTTGTTTTGACGAATGTAGGAGCGACAATTCCAAAAAGAGATGCAGTTGACGAAAGAATCATCAAACAAGTCCGCACCGGAAAAATCGAAGTAAAAGATGGTTTAGAAAACGCAATTGGAAAAGAATTTATTAAAAGAAGATTACCTGCAGATTCTTATAAAAAAGGAATTATAACACATCCTGACCAAGTGGGAGGTTATCCAGCATACAAAGGAAAAGCATACAAAGATTTTGATAATGACGGAATTCCAGATGCATGGGAGAAAAAATTTGGGTTAAACCCGAATGATGCTTCAGATGCAGTTAAAGATTCAAACGGAGACGGATATACCAACATCGAGAAATATTTTAACGGAATTGATCCAAACAGTAAAATTGACTGGACAAAATCTGAAAATAACACGGATACATTGGCTAAATTAAAGGGATTGTTGCAATAAAGTCTTAAATTTAGTCACTAGATTATTCTCAAATTAAACCTGATAGGTTTAATTAACATAAAGAATACACACAGAGTTTGTCATTTCGACGGAGGAGAAATCTTCGCAAGAAGCTCGACAAAGATTGATTATCATTACGGAGTTACTCGTGAAGATTTCTCCTCCGTCGAAATGACAAGATTGTGGAAAATGTAAATTTTAAAATAATATTGAGTTGAATTTTATCCAATTAAAAAATATAATTCCTTCTTCTAAGAATACATTATTTCTAATGTGTACAGCTTTGTTTTTTAATGCAAAAATCACAGCACAAACCAATTTCCCTGATATTATCAAAACCAAAGAAGGAAAACTTTCTTTCACAAAAGATAATAAAGGAAACCAAATTCCTGATTTTTCTTATGCAGGATATATGGCATCAGAAAAAGCAATTCCGAATGTTGAGAATAAAATTTTTGTTCCAAAACAAGAAGAAGATGCAACTCAAAGAATTCAGGCGGCGATTGATTACGTAAGTAATTTAAAACCAAACAAATCAGGTTTTCGCGGAGCAGTTCTTTTAGACAAAGGAACTTTTAAAATTAACGGAACATTATTCATCAAGAAATCAGGCGTTATTTTACGCGGAAGCGGCAATAATGAAAACGGAACCATTCTTTTAGGAACCGGATTGAAAAGAGAAGCTGTAATTAGAGTTTTAGGAATTGACGATAAAAAACTCGGTGAAACCTTTGAATTCAATACCAATTATACGCCGCTTGGAACCAAAACAATTCAATTAAAAAATGCTTCAAAATTAAAACCATCAGATGAAATTATCATCACAAAACCTTTAACCGATAATTGGATTAAAGAGTTAAAAATGGATGATTTTGGTGCAGAAACTGGCTGGGTTGGTTGGAAAAAAAATGACTGGGATATTACCTGGAACAGAGTTGTAACCAAAATCAATGGGAATGAAGTAACTCTAAATACACCACTAACAATGGCTTTAGACGATGTTTACGGAACTGCAAAAGTAAACACGTATTCTTGGCCGGGAAGAATCGAGCAAATCGGAATCGAAAATATTTTGTTGAAATCAGCTTATGATACTTCAAAACCAAAAGACGAAGAACACAGATGGTTCGGAATCAGCATTGAAAACACAAGAAATGCCTGGGTAAAACAAGTTAGTTTTAAACATTTTGCAGGAGGAGCCGTTTCGGTATTAAAATCGGCACAGCAAATTACAGTTGAAGACTGTATCGCTACCGAACCCGTTTCTGAAATTGCAGGTTTTAGACGTCATACTTTTTATACAGAAGGACAGCAGACCTTATTTCAACGCTGTTATTCAGAGTATGGTTACCACGATTTTGCAGTAGGCGGCTTTGGGACAACAGGACCTAATGTATTTATTCAATGCGAATCATTTTTACCATTCAATAACAGTGGCGCCATCGGAAGCTGGGCCACAGGAGTTTTATTTGAGGTTTCTTATATAGACGGTCACGCTTTAAGTTACAATAATAGAGAGCAAAATGGAAGAGGGGCAGGATGGACTGCTGCCAATAGTGTGATTTGGGAAACATCGGCATCAAAAATAGAATGTTACAATCCGCCAACAGCAAACAACTGGGCTTTTGGAACTTGGGGTGGCATTATGGCTGGAGATGGGCATTGGAAAGATGTAAACGGGCATATTAGCCCGAGAAGTTTATTTTATGCACAATTAGAAACTCGTTTAGGAGCACTTCCTGTGAAACCGTTTATTTATGATTTAGGTTCAGAACCATCATCAAGCCCTGCTGTTGAAGTGGCTCAGGAATTAACTAAAAGTTCAGTCGCTCCAAAACAAAGTTTAGTAGAATGGATTGCAGAAGTTTCAAAAGCAAATCCAATCAATACAAACAATTCAGGACTCAAAAATGCGAATGATTTAAAAATAAATTCGACACAAAATACAATTTCAGATAAAAAAGTAACCACAAAAAATGGATGGCTTACTTATGACAATAAGGTAATTGCCGGAAATAGATTAAGCGTGCCGTGGTGGCGTGGAAGTCTAAGAGATAGTGATATTTCTAAATCAGTTCCGGATGTTACAAGATTCGTTCCCGGACGAACCGGAACCGGATTTACAGATAATATTAATGACGTATCAGATTATTTGAATACCAATAATATGGTTGCTTTAGAGCACAATTACGGCTTGTGGTACGAAAGAAGAATGGACGATCACGAAAGAGTTCGCCGTTTTGATGCCGATGTTTGGCCGCCGTTTTACGAACAGCCATTTGCCAGAAGCGGTCAGGATTTGGCTTGGGATCAATTAAGCAAATACGATTTAACAAAATTCAATGATTGGTACTGGGAGCGTTTATCGCTTTTTGCGAATGCGGCAGAAGCGAATGGACAATTGTTAGTCAATCAGCAATATTTTCAGCATAATATTATCGAAGCAGGAGCACACTGGTCAAGTTCACCGTGGCGATCGGCAAACAATATAAACAGCACTGGTTTTCCAGAGCCACCGCCTTACGCAGGAGACAAGCGTATTTTCATGGCAGAGCAGTTTTACGATGTTACGAATTCCGCAAGAAGAAAATTACACCAAGGCTTCATCAGAAAATCGTTGGATAATTTTGCAGAAAACAGCAACGTAATTCAGTTAACAAGCGCCGAATACACAGGTCCGCTGCACTTTATGGAATTCTGGCTGGACGAAGTTCAAAAATGGAAAGACGAAACTGGTAAAAAAGCAATCATTGGTTTAAGTGCTACAAAAGATGTTCAGGATGCTATTTTAAACGATGCCAAAAGAGCCAAAACAGTAGATGTCATTGACATTCGTTATTGGTATTACAAAGAAGACGGATCAGCTTATGCACCAGAAGGCGGTAAAAATTTAGCACCAAGACAACACGCCAGAAAATTAAAAACCGGAAAAGAAACTGATAATCAGGTGTATCGTGCCGTGCGTGAATACCGAGAAAAATATCCTGAAAAGGTAATTTTATATTCAACCGACGGCTCACCAAGATTTGGATGGCCGGCTTTAATGGCGGGCGCTTCATTAGCAAACATTCCAAAAATCGAACTTCCTGAGTTTTATACCGCTTTAAGCGAAATGAAATTAGTAGATGGAAACACTTTTTCAGACAATCTATGGAAATTAGAAAACAAAGGAAAAAGCTATCTTTTTTATCTCAAAACCGATCAAGATATTTCAATCGATTTATCAAACGAAAAAGGAACTTTTGAAGTATACACAATAAACGCAGCAACAGGAACTTTCAACAAAAAAGCAAATATCAGCGGAGGAAAACAAGTAACAATTCCACAAGCTGAAATAAAAGAAAAAGTACTTTTTGTTTTTAAAAAGAATTAAAAATCAAAGATTAAAAATTAAAAATAAAATCTGCTCAATCTGCAAAATCTGCGTGAAAAATTTAAACACAAAGCTTGGAAAAATCCATTAAATCAGTAAAATCTGTGGCAAAAAAAAATAAAAATATAATTTCAAAATAAATCAAAATGAATCTGAAAATTAAATATTTATACGCCTTAAGTGCAAGCTTTTTATTGACAGCACAAAGCGGATTTTCGCAAGCTGTCAAAACAAAAGATGCCCTGCCTGAAATCAAAATTTCTAAAAATCAGCATTATTTTGTTACCGGAGATGAAAAACCATTTTTCTGGCTGGGCGACACAGGCTGGCTGGCATTCGGAAAATTAGACAGAGCAGGAGTAGACAAATATTTTAAAGACAGAAAAGAAAAAGGCTTCAATGTCGTTCAGGTGATGGTGCTGCATAATATTAATGCCGTTAACGTGTATGGCGATCCAGCTTTGATCAACGAAGACGTATCAAAACCATTGCTTACGGCGGGGAATGATTTTAAAGATGCAAAACAATACGATTATTGGGATCACGTAGATTATACATTAGAAGTCGCTCGCAAAAACGGAATTTATTTAGCAATGGTTCCGGTTTGGGGAACCAACGTTTCTAAAGGAAATAAAGTGAGCAAAGAACAAGCAATAGAATATGCAATGTTTTTGGCAAATCGATATAAAAACAAAACCAACGTAATTTGGTTAAACGGAGGCGATACGCACGGAAATGAATTTCAGGATATCTGGAACGCCATCGGGAATACTTTAAAAACCAACAATCCAAACCAATTAGTGACTTTTCACCCGTTTGGAAGAACGGATTCTTCGGAGAATTTCCACAACGCAAAATGGCTGGATTTCAATATGTTCCAATCAGGACACAGAAGATACGATCAGGATTCAATAAAAACGAATTTCAAAGAAGACAATTACAAATTTGTTCTAAGAGATTTCGAATTAAAACCAACAAAACCTACGCTTGACGGAGAACCATCTTACGAAGGAATTCCACACGGTTTACACGATACTCTACAACCAAAATGGACAGCAAATGATGTTCGCCGTTACGGATATTGGTCAGTTCTATCAGGCGTAGCAGGTTATACGTACGGACACAACGCTGTAATGCAAATGTTTAGAAAAGGCGATAAACCAGCGTACGGAAACAAAGAATTATGGACATCGGCCATTAATGCACCAGGAGCAAAGCAGATGGTTTATATTAAAAAACTGATGGAGGAATTTCCATTTTTAGAAGGAGTTCCAGATGTTTCATTAGTAGTTAACCAAGGAGAAAAATACGATTACATTCCGGCAATAAGAGGGGAAAAATATGCTTTGTTTTACACTTACAACGGTAGAATAATTGAAGCCAAATTAGGAAAAATTTCCAGCGATAAATTCGAAGCAACTTGGTACAATCCAAGAAATGGCAAGAAAACTAAAATAGGAACATTTGATAATAAAGGAACTCAAAATTTTCAGCCAGCAGGAAAAAAAGAAGACGGTAATGACTGGGTTTTGATTTTACGTTCTATTTAGTAATTAGTGAAAAGTACAAAGTAATTAGTGAAATGTAATTCTTGAAATAAATAATCACAGATTATCCGCAATATTGTCATTCCGAGGAACGAGGAATCACACTCGAGAATCGACAACGATTGTCGACAAAGTAAATAACCACAATCTTGTCATTTCGACGAAGGAGAAATCTTCGTTAGTAGCTCCGTATGATTGAGCAACTTTGTAGAGTTTCTTGCGAAGATTTCTCCTTCGTCGAAATGACAAAAATGAGAAAACAGCACAACTATGAAAATCAAAAACATACTAATAATCCTCTGCTTCATAACTGGTCTTAACACCGCTTTCGCAAACGACGGCTGGTTAAACATTTTAAACGAAGGAGGAAATAATAAAGGAATAAAATGCACCCAAGCCATTCAAAATGCAATTGAAAAAGCTTCTAAAAATGGCGGAGGAACGATCTTTTTCCCTGCTGGGGAATATCTTACGGGAGCGTTAACACTAAAAAGCAACATCACAATTCATTTAGATTCAGGCGCACTTTTAAAGTTTTCAGAAAATTTTGATGACTATCTGCCTTACGTAGAAATGCGTTACGAAGGAATTGTAATGAAAAGTTTCCAGCCATTATTTTATGCTAAAGATGTAGAAAATATCACCATTACTGGAAGAGGCGTAATCGACGGACAAGGAAAAGCTTGGTGGAATGAAGTGTACCGAATCGAAACAGTCAAAGAACCGCTTCCTCCAACCAAATACCAAACGATGTGGGAAGAGCAAAACAAAGGCCTTTACACCGAGCCCTATTACAAAAGAACGGTTGATAAAAAATTCTTTAGACCTTCTTTTTTTCAGGCTTACAACTGTAAAAACATTTTAATAGAAGGCGTTACGTTTCAAAATTCACCTTTCTGGACCATCAATCCTGAGTTCTGTGATAATGTAACGGTAACCGGAATTTCGATTTTTAATCCGCATTCGCCAAATACAGACGGGATCAATCCTTCGTCTTGCACCAATGTTCATATTTCAAATTGTCATATCAGCGTTGGAGACGACTGCATTACCATTAAATCAGGAAGAGACGGCGACGGACGTAAATACGGAAAAGCTACTGAAAATGTTACGATTACCAATTGTACAATGTTAAGCGGTCATGGCGGCGTTGTTATTGGAAGTGAAATGTCGGGCGGAATCAAGAAAATCACGATTTCAAACTGTGTTTTCGACGGAACAGATCGCGGAATCCGTATCAAAGCAGCACGCGGACGAGGCGGTGTTGTAGAAGATATTCGTGTCGATAATATCGTAATGAAAAACATTAAAGAAGAAGCAATTGTACTAAGCCTTTTCTATGATAAAGACACCAAAGTAGAACCTGTAACCGAGAAAACACCGATTTTCAGAAACATTCACATGAGCAACATTACAGCTTCAAACGTGAACAAAGCAGGACAAATTTTAGGAATTACCGAAATGCCGATTCAGAACATCACTTTCTCCAACATCAATATGGACGGAAAAGAAGGCTTTACGGTAAACACGGCTACAGATGTTGAATTTCACGATGTAAAAGTAAATGCAACAATTGGTTCTTCTTTCAAAATATCAGATTCGAAAAATGTTATTTTAGACAATGTTGGATCTTCAACACCAATTAAAAATGTTCCGGTTATTAAATTAGATAATGTTTCTAATGTATTGATTAATAATAATTTTCCATTCAATGCTACGGATGTTTTCATCGAAGCAAACGGAAAAGACACAAAGAATGTTTTCCTAAAAAATAATGTTTTTAACAATGTAACAACATCAGTTAAAAAAGGAAAAGATTTAGATAAAAAAGCAATTACAGAATAGAAAATTCAAAATAATATAACACAGATTTCACGGATTTAAACCAATTTAATTCGTGTTAATTAGTGAAATTGGTGTTTAATTGGACAACATGAAAAAAATAGTCATCATAGTAACCTTTTTCATTTTTGCGGTTAGTTATTCGCAGAAAAAGAAAGATTTATACCTTTTTACGTCATTTCGTGAACCAGCAACAGAAGGTTTATATCTGGCTTACAGCGAAGACGGTTATAATTGGAAAGGTCTGGAAGGCTCATTCTTAAAACCTGAAATCGGCGCTAGCAAAATCATGCGTGATCCGTCGATTACTAAAGGAGCAGACGGAACCTATCACATGGTTTGGACAACCGACTGGAAAGGCGGAAACGGTTTTGGATATGCAAGTTCTACAGATTTAATTCATTGGTCAGAACAACAGTACATTCCCGTAATGAAAAACGAACCGGAAGTGGTAAACGTTTGGGCGCCGGAAATTTTTTATGATGATGTTAAAAAAGAATACATTATTATTTGGGCATCGACAATTCCGTTCCGATTTGAAAAAGGTGTGGAAGAAGAAAAAAACAATCACAGAATGTATTATGTAACGACAAAAGATTTCAAAACATTCTCTGATACAAAATTATATTACGAACCAGGCTTCAGCGTAATTGATTGTGTGATTGTAAAGAAAGGCAAAAAAGATTACGTTTTAGTTTTGAAAGACAACACAAGACCCATGCGAAACATAAAAGTAGCGTTCGGAAAATCGCCTTTAGGTCCATTCAGCAAAAGTTCAGAACCTTTGACCGAATATTTATCAGAAGGACCAACGGTAGTGAAAGTGGGTAAAAAATGGCTGTTGTATTATGACAATTACGGTTCAAAAAATTATAAAGCCTTAAGTACTTCAGATTTTGTTCATTTTGAAGATGTTTCGTCAAAAATAAGCCTTCCCGAAGGGCACAAACACGGAACGATTACAACAATATCTGCAGAAGTTTTAAAAGGATTAATTGAAAAGAAATAATTCGCAACGAGACCTAACAGGTTTTTAAAACCTGTTAGGTCTGATCAGAATAAAAAATAAAACACAATGATTGCTTTCCAAAAAATAAAAACCAACCTCTTAACCACAGCCACAATTTTATTGATTGGTACAGCTGTAAATTCGCAGAATGACACCGTTCGTTACGTTGGTAAAACACTTTCAAATGTTGATTATCATCACGGGCAGTTAAGTCCAGCAGTTGGAGTTCACGCTACACAGATCATGCGTGCGAGCAGAGAACATCCTGAAAAAGCCGATGGTTTTGGCTGGACATACAATCATCAGCCTACAATGGCGTATTGGAATGATTCTTTTTATCTGCAGTATTTAAGTGATCCTGCTGGCGAGCATATTCCGCCAAGTCAGACGCTGATTATGACTTCAAAAGACGGCGTAAGCTGGAAAATGCCAAAAGTAATTTTCCCAATTTATCATATTCCTGACGGATGGAAAAAAGAGGGCGTAGAAGGCGTTGCTAAAAATCTGGATGCGATTATGCATCAGAGAATGGGTTTTTATACTTCAAAAGACAAGCGACTTTTTGCTTTGGCGTATTACGGAATTGCGATGGATGAAAAGGACGATCCAAACGACGGAAAGGGAATTGGACGTGTAATTCGCGAAATCAAAAAAGACGGCAGTTTTGGCGAAATTTATTTCATCAGATACAATAAATCCTGGGATAAATCGAAATCGGCTTTCCCATTTTATACGCAGGCAAAAGACAAAGGTTTGAAAAAAGCCTGCGAAGAAATTTTATCTGATCCGTTGGTTTTACAGCAATGGGTAGAGGAAGCAGATCGTGATGACGAATTGATTCCGCTAAAGAAACCTTATAAAGCTTTAAGTTCGTATCATCTGCCAAATGGTGATGTTGTAGGTTTATGGAAACACGCTTTAACTTCGATTAGTAAAGACGGAGGAAAAACATGGGAATACACTCCCGTTCGTGCTCCCGGTTTTGTAAACAGCAATGCTAAAATCTGGGGACAAAAAACGTCTGATAATCGTTATGCGACCGTTTACAATCCATCAGAATACCGCTGGCCTTTGGCAATTTCAACAAGTGATGACGGATTAAATTATAAAGATTTACTATTAGTTCACGGCGAAATCAGTCCAATGCGTTACGGAGGCAACTATAAATCGGCAGGGCCTCAATACGTTCGTGGTATTTCAGAAGGCGACGGAACTCCGCCTGACGGAAAACTTTGGGTAAGCTACAGTGTAAACAAAGAAGATATTTGGGTAGCATCGATTCCGGTTCCGGTTACTTCGGTTGTGACAGAAAATGCGAATGATGTTTTCAGTAATCTTCCTGACGGACAAGAATTAAAGTTATGGAATACCTATGATTTATCTTGGGCTTCAACAAAAATCGAAAAGAAAGACGGTAAAAAATGGCTGACTTTAAGAGATCAGGATTATTTTGATTATGCGCGTGCAGAACGTGTTGTTCCGTTTGCAGAAAAAATGGAAGTTACTTTTACGGTTAAACCAGAGCAGAATAATCACGGTTTATTACAAGTTGAATTTCAGAATAAACAAGGATTGCCAGCCGTAAGATTAACTTTTGATTCGGATGGGCAGTTGAAAACAAAAACGGGAGCTCGTTTCAATACGATTGCCAAATACGAAGCTGGAAAAGAGTATAAAGTAAATCTAAAACTGAACGTTAAAACCCGTTCGTACACTGTAAAAGTAAACGACGAAAAAGAATCAACGAGAATTTTTTATGCTCCGGTAGATGGTTTTGAGCGAATTATGTTCCGCACAGGCGAACAAAGATATACGCCAAATCCGGACACAGCACCAGATACAGATGATTACGACGATCTGCCTCAAACAGGAAAATTAATCCCAGAAGCGGTATTCAATATAGATTCGTTGATAACGAAAAAATTATAGAACGCGGATGACACAGATTCGCTAAAGCGAAGACGCAGATTGACGCGGATTTTTTTAAATACTACAATGAAAAAATCCGTTTTTATCCGCGTCTTTACGAAGTAAATCCGTTTCATCCGCGTTCAAAATCTCAACAATACGAAATGAAGAATTTCAAAAACATAGTATTAGCAATTTGTCTTTTAGTAACCCTAGTTTCTAAAGGACAAATTTTGCCTGTACATTTAACAACAGAAATGGCTGAAAATCCATTAGCAGTGGTTCAAAATCAACCGAGGCTGAGCTGGCAGCTGGTTTCAAAAGAATCTGATGCATCACAAATTGCTTATTTGATTTTAGTTGCTTCTTCGGAAGAAAAATTAAATAATGACGATGGAGATATCTGGAATTCTGGAAGAGTAAATACAGATAAAAACCTGCATATTATTTATAACGGAAAACCATTAAAAAACGAAACCAAATATTTCTGGAAAGTGAAAGTTTGGAATCAATCAGGAAAAATTTCTAAATGGAGTAAAACAGCTTCTTTTAGAACTGCTTCGTTAGAATCAGAATTAAATCCGATTTGGATTGGGGCGATTACCAAAGCCGATAGTCATCTGCCGGAAGGAAGAAACTACCACACAGCCACTTTCAACAGAGAAAAAAAGAATTCGTTTATTAATGCTTCAGATTCGCTGTCACGCAGGAGTATCATGCTTCGTAAACCTTTCGAAGTAAAAAAAGAAATCAAAGAAGCAGTCGTTTACATTTCAGGTTTAGGACATTACGAATTGACTATCAATGGTAAAAAAGTGGGGAACAGCCAATTTGCACCTTTATGGACAGATTATGATAAAACGGTTAATTACAATATTTACGAGTTAAACGCGAAACAATTAGAAAAAGGCGAAAACGTAATTGGTGTTCTTTTAGGGAACGGAATGTACAATACGCTTGCTGAAAGATATACCAAATTCTTCGTGAGTTTTGGTCCGCCGACTTTATTCTTCAAAATGAAAATTAGTTATAAAGACGGTTCAGAAGAAATTATAAAATCAGATGAAACCTGGAAATACAGTAAAAGTCCGATTACGTACAACAGTATTTTTGGAGGAGAAGATTACAACGCCAATTTAGAGCAAAAAGGCTGGAACAGAAAAGGTTTCAAAGATACTGACTGGAAAAAAGTTGTAATTCAGGAAGCACCAAAAGGAGTTTTAAGACCGCAGACAGCACCGCCGGTTACAATTCAGAAGCAATACGAAGTAAAAACCGTAAAAGAGTTAAAACCAAATTTTTATGTTTTTGATATGGGACAGAATCTTTCTGGATTTCCCACTATCAAAGTCAAGGGAAAAAAAGGACAGACGATTCGTGTTTGGGTAGCCGAAGGTTTAAATGAAGAAGGAACAATTGCTCAGGGAAGATCTGGAAAACCATACTATTACGATTATACTTTAAAGGGAAAACAGGTCGAAGAATGGACGCCAAAATTCAGTTTCTACGGTTATCAATATGTTCAGATTGAAAACATTAATTATAAAGAACATAAGAATAAGGAACTTCCAACTTTGGTTGATTTAAAATCGAATTTCATTTATAATTCGGCGGGAGAAGCAGGAAGTTTTGCTTGTTCGAATGAAATCTTCAATAAAACACACGAGCTGATTAATAATTCGATAAAAAGTAATTTCCAAAGTGTTTTTACCGATTGTCCGCAGCGTGAAAAATTAGGCTGGTTGGAAGAAATTCATTTGAATGGTCCGGGTTTAATGTTCAATTATAATTTACAGACTTTCATTCCTGCAACGATGCAGAATATTTCAGATTCACAACGCGATAACGGATTAATTCCGACCATTGTTCCTGAATATGTAATTTTTGGAGGTGACTTTACCGATTCTCCGGAATGGGGTGTAACAGGTGTAATTCTGCCCTGGATGTATTATGAATATTACGGCGATGCTTCTTTACTCGAAAAATATTTTCCTGTAATGAAAAAGTATGTGGATTATTTAGGGACAAAAGCTGAAAATCATATCTTATCGCACGGATTAGGAGACTGGTACGATTACGGAACGCACGCTGCAGGTTATTCAAAAAACAGTCCGATTGCACTTTCGGCTACTTCGCATTATTATTATGGCGCTTATTTAGTGGCAAAAGCAGCTAAAATGTTGGGAAAAACGGAAGATTTAGAGAAATACGAAACTTTGGCTTCTGAAGTCAGAACTGCTTTTAACGCAAAATTTTTCAATCCAGAAACGAAGCAATATGGTACAAACAGTCAGTTTAGCAATGCTGTTCCGATTTTTATGAATATTGTAGAGCCTCAATATAAAGAGGCTGTAATGCAGAATTTATTAGCTGACATCAAAGAAAAAGGCGATCGTTTGACAACTGGAGATGTTGGTAATCGCTATTTATTCCAGACTTTGGCAAGAAATGGAGAAAACGAAACGATGTACAAAATGCACAATCATTACGATGCGCCGGGTTATGGTTTTCAGATTAAATTTGGTTTAACGACTTTAGCGGAACAATGGGATCCGAGAAAAGGAAATTCATGGAATCATTTTATGCTGGGGCAGATTGAAGAATGGTTTTATCAAAGTTTAGCCGGAATTATGGCCGATCCAGAAAAACCGGGCTTCAAACATTTCTTTATCCAACCGGAAGTAGTTGGCGATATGACTTTCGCGAAAGCGGACTATCAATCGGTTTACGGAAAAATAGTTTCGTCTTGGGAAAAGAAAGACGGCAAATTTATTTTGAATGTTGAAATTCCTGTGAATACAACGGCAACAATAAAATTACCTGTTTCTAAAAGTTCGGAAGTAAAGATTGATAATAAAAAAGTTAGGGCAGGTTTTGATGGAACGAAACCAACTTTAGAATTAGGTTCAGGAAAATATACAATCGAATGCAAAATATAGAACACGGATGACACGGATTCGCTATCGCGAAGACGTGGATTTACGCGGATTTTTTTTTATGAATAGCCTCCAGTTTTAACTGGAGGTTACAAATAAGATAAGTTATAGGGCTTTAGCCAAATGAATAAGTTTGGCTAAAGCCAATGAGGGAATCAAAATATTTTCCTCCAGCTAAAGCAGGAGGCAATTAAAGAAAATAAAAAAAATCCGTGTAAATCTGCGTCTTTACGAAGTAAATCCGTTTCATCAGCGTCTAAAATCTCAACAATAAATGAAAAATATCAAATACATAATTACAATTGCAGTTTCCATTTTTGCTTTGACATTGGCCAATGCGCAAAGCACTTCTGATACTAATTTTAGAAAACCAGTTTCAGAAACTTTAAAGAAAATAGAAACCGTTTTTAATGTCACGATTAACGACGACCGAGGTTTACTGAAAGGAAAAGAACTGGATTATGCCGACTGGAGAATTGAACCCGGAAATTTGGCTATTTCGCTGACTAACATTCTGGCTCCGTTTGAATTGATGTATTTCAAACAGCCGGATGGAACCTACATTATTCGTAAATATGAAAACCATAAAGTTTCAGTTGATAAAGGAAAAGAACGCTTGTTTTATTTAGAAAGCCTTTATTCGACAAAAGAACAATGGGAAAAACGTAAAACGGAGTTAAAAGCTTGTATGATAACCTCATTTGGATTAGAAAAGGCTCCCCCAATGCCAAAATCTAAACCACTTTTAACTCCAAAGAGAATTTATAAAGATTACAGCGTAGAAAATATCGCTTTGGAAATCTTGCCCGGTGTTTATGCAACGGGATCGATTTACAAACCGTATCCGTTAAATAAAAAAGCAGCAGTTATTTTAACTCCTGACGGACATTTCGGCGACGGAAGATATAGAAAAGACGAGCAGTACCGTTGCGCTATAATGGCTAAAATGGGCGCTATTGTTGTGTCTTATGATTTATTTGCATGGGGAGAATCATTATTGCAGTTTCCTGAAGAAACGCACAGAAATAGTATTGCATCGACAGTTCAGGTTTTAACCGGAATACGTTTTCTGGATTATTTGGCGACGGTAAAAAATGCTGATATGTCTAGAGTTGGCGTTACAGGTGGATCTGGCGGAGGTTCGCATACGATGTTTTTAGCAGCATTAGATGACCGAATAAAAGTTTCAGCTCCGGTTGTGATGGTTTCATCTCATTTCTCAGGCGGTTGTCCTTGTGAAAGCGGTCGTGGAATTCACTTGTGCGGCAACGGAACAAACAATGCAGAAATCTCAGCCATGATGGCGCCAAAACCACAGTTAATTGTTTCAGATGGAAAAGACTGGACCTTAGCGGTTCCTGAACTGGAATTTCCTTTTATCCAGAGAACGTATGAATTGTACGGAAAGAAAGATTTAGTCGAAAATGCTCATTTTGCAAAAGAAGGACACGATTTTGGAGTATCAAAACGTATGGCTTTGTATCCGTTTATGGCGAAATATTTAAATTTAGATTTGAATAAAGTAAAGAATGATAAAGGCGAAATCGACGAATCGACTTGTGTGATTGAAACTTACGATAAGTTGTATGTTTTTGGAAACAAAGCAGAAAATCTGCCTAAAAATGCGTTGAAAGACATCAACAAATTATATGAAATGTTCGGAGAAAAAAATCTGAAAGTTTACGAAAATAAGAAATAAGAAAGATAAACACAGATTACACTAATTAACACAAATTCTGCAGGTTTTAGAATGTAAGTGAAATTATTCAGTATTATATTTTTGTGTTAATTCGTGTAATCTGTGTTAAAAATAATGACAAAGTATATGAAGTTAAAAATTAAAATAACGGCAATCTGTCTAGGGATTTTTTCGCTTACAGCAACAGCACAAAACGACCTGAAATTATGGTACGACAAACCCGCTGCAATCTGGAACGAAGCTTTGCCATTAGGCAATGGTCGTTTGGGTGCAATGATTTTTGGTGATCCGGCGGTGGAGCGTTTGCAATTGAATGAAGAAACTATTTGGGCAGGATCACCAAACAGCAACGCACATTCCAAATCAATTGAGGCTTTGCCAAAAGTAAGACAGCTTATTTTTGATGGGAAATTTGATGAAGCGCAGGATTTGGCAACCAAAGATATTATGTCGCAAACCAATGACGGAATGCCGTATCAGACTTTTGGCAGCGTTTATATTTCCTTTGCTGGACATCAAAAATATACCGATTATTACCGTGATTTAGATATCAGCAATGCAACAGCAAAAGTAAAATACAAGGTAAACGGTGTCGAATTTACAAGAGAAATTCTAACCTCATTTTCAGATCAGGTTATTGTGATGAAACTTTCGGCTAGTCAGCCGGGACAAATTACGTGCAATGTTTTCATGAACAGTCCGATTGATAAAACGGTGGCTTCCACAGAAGGAAACCAAATTATACTTTCGGGTTTAGGAACTAATTTTGAAGGCGTAAAAGGAAAAGTAAAATTTCAGGGAAGATTAACCGCTAAAAATAAAGGTGGCGAAATTAACGCGAGCAACGGAATCTTAAGCATTAACAAAGCCGATGAAGTAACTTTGTATATTTCGATTGCAACCAATTTTAAAAATTATCAGGATATATCGGGCGATGAAATTGCCAAAAGTAAAGAGTATTTGGCAAAAGCCGAAGTAAAAGATTTTGAAACGATAAAGAAAGCCCACATTGAATATTACCAACAATTCTTCAACAGAGTGGCTTTAAATTTAGGTTCGAATGATTTAGTGAAGCAACCAACTAATGAAAGAATCCGTGATTTCTCAAAACAATTTGATCCACAATTGGCAGCTTTGTATTTTCAGTTTGGACGTTATCTTTTAATTTCGAGTTCACAGCCCGGCGGACAGCCGGCGAATTTACAGGGAATTTGGAATGATATGGTAACGCCGCCCTGGGATAGTAAATACACGACAAACATCAATGCCGAGATGAATTATTGGCCTGCACAGGTAACCAATCTTCAGGAAATGCACGAGCCTTTTGTACAAATGGCAAAAGAGTTAAGTGTTACAGGCGCAGAAACTGCGAAAATGATGTACAATGCCAGCGGTTGGGTTTTACACCACAATACCGATATCTGGCGTGTAACGGCTCCGGTAGATTCTGCTGCTTCGGGAATGTGGCCGACAGGCGGTGCGTGGGTTTGTCAGGATTTATGGGAAAGATATTTGTACACAGGTGATAAAAAATATCTGGCAGAAATTTATCCAATTATGAAAGGTGCTGCAGATTTCTTTCTTGATTTTATGGTGATCGATCCGAATACGAAATATTTGGTGGTTGTTCCTTCAAGTTCTCCTGAAAACACACATGCAGGAGGAACAGGAAAAGCGACAATTGCTTCTGGAACTACGATGGACAATCAACTGATTTTTGATTTGTTTACGCATGTTATTGAGGCTTCGGCTTTGGTTTCTCTGGATGCAGCTTATGTGAAAAAAGTAAGTGATGCTTTGGCAAAAATGCCTCCAATGAAAATTGGAAAACACAGTCAGTTACAAGAATGGCAGGATGATTGGGACAATCCAAAAGACAATCACCGACACGTTTCGCATTTATACGGATTGTATCCGAGTAATCAGATTTCGGCGATTAAAACGCCTGAGTTATTTGAAGCGGCCAAGCAATCTTTGATTTACAGAACAGACGAATCTACAGGCTGGTCGATGGGATGGAAAGTAAATTTGTGGGCCAGACTTTTAGACGGAAATCACGCTTACAAATTAATTCAGGATCAATTGCATTTGGTGACAGCTGACCAAAGAAAAGGCGGTGGAACGTATCCGAATATGTTAGATGCGCATCAGCCGTTTCAAATTGATGGTAACTTTGGATGCACAGCCGGTTTTGCTGAAATGTTAATGCAGAGTCAGGAAGATGAAATACATTTATTGCCGGCTTTACCTAGCGTTTGGAAAGACGGAAGTATAAAAGGTCTGGTGGCCAGAGGCGGATTTGTAATTGATATGACGTGGAAAAACAATAAAGTTTCTGAATTAAAAATCTACTCCAAAATAGGAGGAAACTGCCGATTGAAAGTAGAAAATACTTTAAAAGGAAATTCGCTTAAAAAAGCAAAAGGCAAAAATCCAAATCCGCTCTTTTATGATGTGGAAGTAAAGAAACCGATTATTTCTGATCAGGCGAAATTGGAAAAAGTAAAACTGCCAAATTACAATATTTACGATGTGAATGTGAAAGCTGGGCAGACGTATACTTTTTCTGGGAATTAATAGAGATGTTTTTAGACCTGACTGGTTTTTAAAACCAGTCAGGTCTCGATACGTTTCCTGCAAGGTTTTCATAACCTTGTAGGTATAAGTTAGCAAGTCTAGTTTGTCATTTCGACGAAGGAGAAATCTCCGTTAGAAGCTCGACAAAGATTGGTATTCACTTTACGGAGTTACTTGTGAAGATTTCTCCTTCGTCGAAATGACAATATTGTGTAAAAAAGAATTAGACCTACAAGGTTTTGGAAACCTTGCAGGAGTGGAAAACCTGAAAACCTTGCAGGAGTGGGAAACCGCAAAGTTCTCTCGCGTGAGGGATGGAAGTGGAGCTCTCCCGATTTTTCATCGGGAAGCGGGAACGGACAGCCCGGCCCGGAGGGACACGCCCAAATAATGAATTTTATAATTAGATTTTAAATATGTTACATCATTTTAAATACAAAATAATCGCTTTACTAATCTTGGTTTCAACATTAAACATAAGCTGTAAATCGGGTGCAGGGCATTCTCAAAAGGGAAAAGCAGTTGTTTTAAAAGAAAAAAACTTCAAACATTATGTTGATTATTTCAACACGATGGAAGATGAAAATTTGAAATTTGCGATTCCGAATGACAGTGCGTGGACTTGGATGGAAAAGAATATTCCGTTGTTTGAATGTCCGCAGCAGAATTTTGAGGAGATTTATTATTTCCGTTGGTGGAGTGCGAGAAAGCATATTAAAAAAACACCACAGGGATTTGCGATTACCGAGTTTTTGGTAGACCGTTCGTATGCAGATAAATACAACATGATCAGCTGTGCTTTGGGGCATCACATTAATGAATTCAGATGGGTTCATGATCCGCAGTATATTGAGCAGGATGTGAAAATTTGGTATCGAGGAAATGATGGAAAACCGATGAACAAATTGTATAAATTCAGCAGTTGGACAGCCGATGCTTTGTACAATCGTTATTTGGTGAATAAGGATGAAAAATTCTTATTGGATATGTATCCAGACATGGTAACAGATTATGCTGTTTGGGAAAAAGACCGTCAGCGCAAGGATGGTTTGTTTTGGCAGCATGATGTAAAAGATGGAATGGAAGAGTCTTTAAGTGGCGGACGTAAAGTGCAAAATGCAAGACCAACGATTAACAGTTATATGTTTGGGAACGCTATTGCGATTTCTAAAATGGCTGCTATGAAAGGCGATAAGGAAACGGAAACAAAATTCAAAGCTAAAGCGGATGTTTTACAGCAATTAGTCGAAACCAAGTTATGGAATGCTAAAAGCGAGTTTTTTGAAACTTTAACAGAAAAAGATACATTAGCGCAGGTTAGAGAAGCTATCGGATTTATTCCGTGGTATTTTAATCTTCCAGAAAAAGGAAAAGGTTTTGAAAAAGCGTGGGAACAAATTAAGGATGAAAAAGGATTTTCGGCGCCGTTTGGTTTGACAACAGCCGAAAGAAGAAGTCCGCGTTTTAGAACTCACGGAACTGGAACCTGCGAGTGGGACGGAGCGATATGGCCATTTGCAAGTTCGCAGACTTTGACGGCTCTAGCGAATGTTTTGAATAATTATGATCAAAATTTTGTGGCTAAGATGGATTATTTCAAACAAATGGATTTGTACGTGCAGTCGCAGTATTACAGAGGAAAACCATATCTTGGCGAATATTTGGACGAAACAACGGGCTATTGGTTAATGGGTGACAGAGAAAGAAGCCGTTATTACAATCATTCGACTTTTAACGATTTGATGATTACAGGATTGGTTGGTTTGCGCCCGAGAGCCGATGAAAAGATAGAAGTGAATCCATTGATTCCGCAGGAAAAATGGGATTGGTTTTGTCTGGATAATGTTTTGTATCACGGCAATATTATTACGATTCTTTGGGATAAGACCGGAGAAAAATATAAAAAAGGAAAAGGTTTCAGGATCTTTAAAAACGGAAAAGAAATTGCTTTTTCTGAGAGATTGGAGAAGTTGGTTTCTGAATGAAATAATTTAGAATAAACATCTAAAGATGCTTGAGAGAAGCATAATATTTATAGCCAGATTAACACCTGTATTATTTAAAGCTCCAGCGGAGCGATACATATTGTAAATTATGTCGCCCCGCTGGGGCTTTATGAACAAACTATTATAAGATCTATAAATATATCGTCCCTATGGGACTTGAAAAACTGAATTAAATAAAATCATGAAAAAGTTTTTTTTACATCTAACCATAATCATCTCACTTTTTACACTTTCGGCGAAAGCCCAAAATAAAATCAGTGTTGTGGATTTAAAATGCGAAATGCTGACTAATCCGGAAGGAATTGATGTTTTACAGCCAAGATTGAGCTGGAAAATAAAAGCAAACGTAAATGATGTAAAACAAACCCATTTTCAAATATTAGCTTCTTCAAGTTTAGAAAAGCTAAACGCAGGAAACGCTGATTTATGGGATAGTGGAAAAATACAAAGCGATGAATCTGTAAACGTAATTTATAACGGAAAAAAGCTAAAAGACAGACAAGATGTTTACTGGAAAGTAGTTATTTCTACCAATAAAGGTGAAGTAAAATCAATAGAACCGGCTCATTTCAGCATCGGAATTTTGACTTATGCCGACTGGAAATCGACGCGTTGGATTGGGTATGAAAAAACTTCTCCAGGCGATAGTATTTCGCAGTATTCTCGATTATCAGCCAGATATTTAAGAAAAGAAATTGACTTGAAAAAGAAAGTCAAAAATGCCAAAGTTTATATCATGGGAATGGGCTTGTACGAGCTGTACATTAACGGAAATAAAATTGGCGATCAGGTTTTGGCTCCCGTTCCTACGGATTATACGAAGAATGTGAAATACAATGTTTTTGATGTGACTTCGCAACTAAAAGAAGGCAAAAATGCATTGGGAACGATTTTAGGAAACGGACGTTTTTTTACGATGCGTCAGGATTATAAACCTTATAAAATCAAAACTTTTGGGTATCCGAAAATGGCTTTGCAGTTATTTGTAGAATATACAGATGGAAGCAAAGACGTTATTCGCACAGACGATACCTGGAAAATAACAACCGACGGACCAATCTTGTCAAACAACGAATACGACGGAGAAGAATACGATGCCCGTAAAGAAATGAAAGGCTGGAATACCATTAATTTTGATGATAAAAAATGGCTTTCGGCAGAATATGTTCAAGAACCAGGCGGATTCTATGAAGGACAGATGTCGGCGAATATGAAAATTAAACGCGAAGTAAAACCTATTTCGATTAAACAGACACCAAAAGGAACTTATATCTTAGATATGGGACAGAATATGGTAGGATGGCTGCAATTGAAAGTGAAAGGAAATGTGGGCGACAAAATCACGATGAAGTTTGCAGAATCTTTACAGCCAGATGGTTCGTTATATATTGCCAATCTTCGCGATGCTAAAACGACTGATATTTATACTTTAAAAGGCGGAGGAGAAGAAGTTTGGGAACCCCGTTTTATTTTTCACGGTTTTAGATTTGTTGAAATTTCAGGCTTCAAAACAAAACCTACTTTGGAAAATTTTGTTGGAAAAGTGGTTTATGATGATATTGCGACGACAGGAACTTTCGATTCTTCAAACTCGATAATGAATCAGATTTTTAAAAATGCGTGGTGGGGAATCAGCGGAAATTATAAAGGAATGCCAATCGATTGTCCGCAAAGAAACGAGCGTCAGCCTTGGTTGGGAGACAGAACCACAGGGGCTTATGGTGAAAGTTTCTTATTTGATAACCAAACATTATATGCAAAATGGCTCGACGATATTAAAAACGCACAAACTATTGACGGCGGAATTCCAGATGTTGCGCCAGCTTTCTGGCGTTATTACGGTGATAATGTGACTTGGCCGGGAACCTATATTACGGTTGCCGATATGCTGTATCAGCAGTTTGGAGACAAAAAAGTAATTGAAAAACAATATCCGTCTATGAAAAAATGGATGGATTATATGGAAGAAAATTATTTGGTAGATGATATCATGACCAAAGATAAATACGGTGATTGGTGCGTTCCGCCAGAATCTTTGGAGTTAATTCGTTCTAAAGATCCTGCTCGTTTAACAGATGGAGAATTGATCTCAAGTGCCTTTTTCTATCAGCTTTTAAATACGATGAAAAAGTTTGCGGTAATTACAAATGCTGAAAAAGATATTGCACATTATGAGGATCTGGCTTCGAGAATTAAAAAAGCATTCAATGCGAAATATTTTAATGCATCAAAAAATAATTACGCCAACAATACTGTAACAGCCAATTTACTGCCGTTGACTTTCGGAATGGTTCCAGAAGAATTACAGCAAAAAGTTTTCGAAAATTTGGTGCACGAGGTTGAAGTAACTAAAAATGGTCACGTAAGTACAGGAGTTATCGGAACGCAGTTTTTAATGCGAACACTGACTAATTTTGGGCGAGGTGATTTGGCTTTCAAATTAGCATCAAACAAAACCTATCCAAGCTGGGGTTATATGGTCGAAAACGGCGCAACCACCATTTGGGAACTTTGGAATGGAAACACTGCAGATCCTGCTATGAATTCGCAAAATCATGTAATGCTTTTGGGCGATTTATTGATTTGGTATTACGAAAATATGGCTGGAATCAAAAGTAATCCTGAAACTCCAGGTTTCAAACAGATTATTATGAAACCAGATTTTAATGCTGGATTGACTTATGTAAATGCTTCTTACGAATCTATTTACGGTTTAATTAAAAGTGACTGGAAAAAAGATAAAAAGGCTTTAGTTTGGAACGTTACTATTCCCGAAAATACTTCGGCTATTGTGTATCTTCCGACAACAGATATTTCTGCGGTTTCCATCAATAAACAGAAGCTGGATAAGACTTCTCATGCTTTTTCAGTAGAAAAAAATCAAATAATTGTCACACTTTCGTCAGGAAATTTTGCGATAAACGTTAAATAATCTGCATTTTTAATAATTCGGGACAGTACAGGATACATTGTTAATTTTTTGGTGTTATTTTTACACTTATTAAATATTTTTACCTAAAAAAATGTTAGGTATGTATTTATAGTCAAAAAAAATAATTCATAATTTAATTAAGAATGAAGATAACAAAATTAGCATTTGTCTTGTTTGGACTTTTCCTTTTAGGAAGTTGTAAGTCGGCTTTAGAGAAAAAGACTTGGAAAGAAGGAATTTTAGTAGATCAGTTTATTTACGATAAAGCGCCTTATCCGTCTTGCCACGCTGTTACAATTGTCGAAGCTACAAATGGTGATTTAGTTGCTTCTTGGTTCGGAGGAACTCACGAAAGACATCCTGATGTTTGTATTTATGTCGCTATTAAACCTAAAGGAAGCGATACTTGGAATGAAGGCGTAAAAGTTGCGGATGGTGTCATGAAAGAAGGTTCGAGATTACCAACATGGAATCCTGTTTTATATCAAATTCCGGGTGGTGATTTAATGCTTTTCTATAAAATCGGACCAAAACCATCAGAATGGTGGGGCGTAATCAGAACTTCATCTGATGGCGGAAAAACATGGTCTGAAGCACAAAAAATGCCTGATGGTTTCTTAGGACCAATCAAAAATAAACCGGTTTTATTGAGCAACGGAACTTTATTATGTCCGTCAAGTATCGAAGGCGACGGCTGGAGATTGCGTATGGAATCAACTCCTGATTTCGGAAAAACTTGGGTAATGGGCGATACGCTTCCAAGAGGAAAACAAAAAATCAATGCGATTCAGCCCAGTATTTTATTTCATAAAGACGGAAGTATTCAGGCCATCGGAAGAACCAGAAACAGAGCTATTTTCAGCACTTTCTCAAAAGACAACGGAAAAACTTGGTCTGATATTGAGTTAATCGGACTTCCAAATAACAACTCAGGAACAGATGCCGTAACTCTAAAAAACGGTAAACATTTACTAGTTTACAATCATGTTCTTCCTCCAGGGAAAGAAGCAAAAGGCCCAAGAACGCCTTTAAATGTTTCGATTTCGGATGACGGAATTAACTGGAAAGCTACTTTGGTTTTAGAAGATTCAAAAATCAGCCAGTATTCGTATCCTTCTATGATCCAAAGTTCTGATGGAATGGTGCATATCGTATACACTTGGAGAAGAGAAAAACTGAAATATGTAAAAATCGATCCAACGAAGTTAAAAGCACTTCCAATCAAAAACGGAATTTGGCCAGGCGAAGAAGGAAAAGTGGTAACGGCTGTTAAGGCTGAAGAAGAGTAAAAAAAAGTTCGCCACGAATTTCACTAATTTTCACGAATTTTTTAAAAATAGTAATTCGTGAAAATTAGTGCAATTTGTGGCAAAAAAATATAGACATGAAATTAAAAAAACATTTATTAATTGCCTTCCTTGTTGTTCTGTCAACAACATTCAACAGTTGTGCAACAGCTCAGTCTTCCAATAAAAAACAAAAATACAAAGTAGCAGTTTGCGACTGGATGATTTTAAAAAGACAAAAACTAGGCGCTTTTGGTTTGGCGGCTGAAATAAAAGCAGACGGAATCGAACTGGATATGGGAGGTTTAGGAAACCGACCAACTTTTGACAGCAAATTAGGCGATCCAGTTGAGAGACAAAAATTCTTAGATAAATCGAAAGAAACTGGAGTTGGAATCAGTTCTATTGCGATGTCTGGATTTTATGCGCAGTCATTTGCCACAAGAGAAATCACGCCAATGATTACGGATTGTATTCAAGCTATGAAAAATATGAAAGTTAAAGTGGCCTATCTTCCGTTAGGAACTCAAACTGATTTGGTTAAGAATCCAGAATTACGTCCAGAAGTGATCAAGAGATTGCAGTGGGCAGGAAAAGAAGTGGGGAAAATTGGTGGAGTTATCGCTATTGAAACTTCTTTGAGTGCTACAGAAGAGAAAAAACTTTTAGACGAAGTCGGTTCAAAATATATTAAAAGCTCTTTCAATTTTGCCAATGCAGTTGACAATGGCAGAGATATTTCATCAGAATTAAAAATCTTAGGAAAGAAATATTTAGCACAGATTCATGCATCAAACACCGATCAGTTTTGGTTAGAAAACGATAAAGCGATCGATATGCCGAAAATCAAACAAACGTTGGACGAAATGAAATGGGGCGGATGGCTAATTGTAGAACGTTCTCGTGACGTGACACAAGTGCACAATGTAAAAGCCAATTACGGAGCGAATGTAGCATATTTGAAAAAGATTTTTCAGAATTAAAAAAAATATTTAGCCACAGATTAAAGGATTAAAAAGATTTTTTTCAATCTGTGGAAATCTTTTAATCTGTGGCAAAAAATAAAAAAGTAAATCTGCTTAAATCTGCTTGATCTGCGTGAAAAAAATTGCACGCAGATTTATATAGATTTAAGCAGATTTAGCAGATTATTTTTTAACATTCTCAAAGAATAAAACACAATACAATACAATGAAATATTTACAATTACTTTTTTTATGTTTTTATGTCTCTTTCGCGACAGCGCAGAACATCACAGTTGTGAGTGATCCGAGTTCGCCGAGAGCAAAATTTGGCGCAGATAAATTATCTGAAATACTTACAGCAAAAGGTTTCAGCGTAACTTCTTCTGATAAATTCAAAAAATCAAAAGATAAAGTAATTGTTATTGGTGGAAAAGGAACTGATTTCTGGAAAAAAAATGCTAAAAGCGCTAAAATCGATGATAGCAAATTAACAAAGAAAGAAGGTTTTCAGATTCGTACTCAAAATAATATTATTTACATTGAAGGAACAGATGCTTCTGGAGCTTTGTATGGCGCTTTAGAATTAGCAGACCGTATTAAAAGTTCAGGAAAACTTCCGTCAGAAATTAATTTGGATGACAGTCCGGAAATGGTTTTAAGAGGTGCTTGCATCGGAATGCAGAAACCCGTTTATCTTCCTGGGCGTGATGTTTATGAATATCCGTATACACCGGAAACTTTTCCTTGGTTTTACAATAAAGCTTTATGGATAAAATATCTGGATATGCTGGTAGAAAACCGCATGAATTCCTTGTATTTATGGAACGGACATCCGTTTGCTTCTCTAGTGAAATTAAAAGAATATCCTTTTGCTGTAGAAGTAAGCGACGAAGATTTCAAAAAGAACGAAGAAATCTATAAATTCTTAACGGTAGAAGCGAACAAAAGAGGAATCTGGGTAATTCAGATGTTCTATAACATTATCGTTTCTAAGCCTTTTGCAGAACATTATAACATTAAAACACAAGATCGTTCGCGTCCAATTACGCCATTACTTTCAGATTATACCAGAAAATCTATCGCTGCTTTTATCGAAAAATACCCTAATGTTGGATTAATGGTTTGCTTGGGAGAAGCGATTAATACGGTTGATGATGATGTAGAATGGTTTACCAAAACAATTATTCCAGGCGTTCGCGATGGCTTACAAGCATTAGGAAAAACAGAAGAACCGCCAATTATTTTACGTTCTCACGATACAGACGGGCCTTTGGTAATGGAAAAATCACTTCCGTTATACAAAAACTTATATACAGAAAGTAAATATACAGGAGAATCTTTAACGACTTATACGCCGGGCGGACCTTGGGGCGAAACGCATAAACAATTGAGCGCTTTAAAATCAATTCATATTGAAAATGTTCATATTTTGGCCAACTTAGAACCCTTCAGATACGGTTCGCCGGACTTTATCCAAAAAACGGTTAAAGCTATGCACAGCGTTCACGGAGCCAATGCATTACACTTGTATCCGCAGGCATCGTATTGGGATTGGCCGTATTCGGCAGATAAAACTAAATCAGGCGAGCGTTTACTAGAAATGGATCGTGACTGGATTTGGTACAAAGCTTGGGCAAGATATGCGTGGGACAGCAAAAGAGACCGAAATGAAGAGGTGAAATTCTGGCATAATGATTTAGCCGCTAAATTCGGAACGAGTCAGGAAGCTGCGAATAACATCTTAAAAGCCTACGAAGAAACAGGAGAAATTGCGCCAAAAACATTAAGACGTTTCGGAATTACCGAAGGAAATCGTCAAACCTTATTATTAGGAATGTTTGAAAGCCAATTGGTAAATCCGTCGAAATGGCGTGTGTATCCTGGATTCCACGAATCTTGTGGACCAGCAGGCGAATTGCTTTTAGAATATGCTAAAAAGGAATGGAATAAAGAACCGCATTCGGGCGAACTTCCAACACAGATTATTGCTGAAATTACAGAACATGGAAGATTGGCTGTTGAAGCCATCGACAAAGCCGAAGCAAGCGTTACCAAAGATAAAGAAGAATTTGCACGTCTTAAAAACGATATGCATGCCTATAAAGCTTTCGCAGATTTCTTTTCAGAAAAAGTAAAAGCAGCCTTATTGGTTTTAAGATACAGTTATTCAAATGATATCAGCGATTTAGACAAAGCAATGCCTCATTTGGAGAAAAGCATTGAGTATTACGAATTATTGGTGAACCTTACGAAAGATACGTATTACTATGCCAACAGTATGCAAACCGCTCAACGTAGAATTCCGATTGGTGGTGATGACGGTAATAACAAAACTTGGGCAGAATTATTACCGCATTACGAGCGTGAATTGGCTAATTTCAAAAGAAATCTAGAGAAGTTAAAATCTTCAAAAGACGGCAAAATTGAAACTAAAGAAGGAAAACCTTGGAAAACGGCCGAAGTTACTTTCATCGACGAAAAACCGGGAACTTATTTAGTAAAAACAGGAACAAAAGTTTACGGAACCGATATTTCTGAATTAACGAAAATTGCTCCTGAACTTCAAAACTTAAGAGGATTTTCGTTTGTAGAAAATGACCAGAACGAAAAAGGTACACATTTGAAGTTTAGAAATACAAAAGCGGTTAAATTAGTAGTTGGTTATTTCAATTCAGATCAAAAGAGATTTTTGTTACCGCCAAGTTTGGAAACAGATGCAGCAGGAAATGCCCACGGTCAGGCGGAAGTTATTTTGGCAAGCGCCATGAATTTAAAAGAGCTTCCGAGAGTAAACATTCATACCTATACTTTCCAGCCTGGCGAAAATAAATTAGATTTAGGAAAAGGAAAAGTATTGATTTTAGGTTTCATCGACGCAGATCAAATCATCACACCGCGTGATGTTGGATATATTGATGCAGGAGAGAAAGCAGCTATTGACTGGTTGTTTTATTAATAAGATTTTGGGCGTGCCCCTCCGGGTCGGGCTTTCGGCTATATCTTTTATTCCGCTCCGCTGCATAAAAGGATACCGCCTCAATCCCTCACGCGAATAAACGTTATTAAACCTGACGGGTTTTAAAAAACCGTCAGGTTTATACGCAAAGTATAAATACAATCTTGTCATCCCGATCCCGAGACTTCGGGAGAGGGATCTTCGCAAGTTGCTAAAGATTGGTGACATTTCTATACGGAGCTACTTGCGAAGATTTCTCCTTCGTCGAAATGACAAAAAGCCGTATATCAAACTTTAATAACCTTATATCACTTATATGGTTCAATAATAAAATATGAAAAGAATAGTTTTTTTTATTTTTTGTTTTTTTTCAAGTCTTTGCTTTGTTTGGAGTCAGAGCAAAGGTTCAGGGAAGCTTCGTAAAGAAATTTCGCTGAATTCATCTTGGGAGACCGTAATACTGGATAATCTTCCGCTGAAAGAAGAAGATTTTGTAGAAAATCCAAAAACTGATTCCAATTGGCAAAAGGTAAGTGTGCCTCACAATTGGGATCAGTATTATGGTTTCAGAAGAACAAAACATGGAAATTTACATGGTACTGCTTGGTACAAGAAATCTTTAAAACTGGATAAAAAAGACGTTTCTAAAAAGCTTTTCCTCTATTTTGAAGGCGTCAGTTCCTACGCAACAGTTTGGGTAAACGGCAAAAAAGTCGGCGAACACAAAGGTGGCAGAACTACTTTTACATTAGACATAACAAAAGCCGTTTCTTTCGATAAAGAAAACCAGATTTTGGTTAAAGCAGCACATCCCTCTTTTATTGCCGATCTTCCTTGGGTTTGCGGAGGATGTTCTGGCGAATGGGGATTTTCTGAAGGTTCGCAGCCAATGGGAATTTTTAGACCTGTTACGTTGGTTGTTACAAACGATGTTAGAATAGAACCTTTTGGAGTTCATATCTGGAATGATAAATCGGTTTCCAAACAAAAAGCCATTCTTCATACTACAACAGAAATCAAGAATTACGGTGCTTCAAACCGAAATTTAACGATTGAAAACATCCTTTTTGATGCTTCAGGAAAGAAAGTTGCCATTACAAAAAGCGACAACAAAATTAATTCAGGAGAAACAAAAGAAATAACACAAACACTTCCAGAGATTATAAATCCGAAATTATGGTCGCCGTCGAGTCCGTATTTGTACAAATTGGTGACTTCTATTTATGAAAACGGAAAAATAATCGATCAGTTAACAACACCTTACGGAATCCGTTGGGTGAGCTGGCCGGTCAGCCGTGACGGAAAAGACAATCGTTTTTTTATCAATGGCGAACCTTTATTCATCAACGGAACCTGCGAATACGAACATTTAATTGGAAACAGTCATTCGTTTTCAGACGAAATGATTCATTCCAGAATCGAACAAATCAAAGCGGGCGGATTTAACGCTTTTAGAGAAGCGCATCAGCCTCATAATTTATTGTATCAAAAAGAATTAGACGAAAACGGAATTTTATTTTGGAGTCAGTTTTCGGCGCATATTTGGTACGATACACCAGAATTTAAAGAAAACTTCAAAACCTTATTACGCGAATGGATTAAGGAACGCAGAAATAGTCCGTCGGTGGTGATGTGGGGATTGCAGAATGAAAGTACTATTCCGAAAGAATTTGCAGAAGAATGTACTCAGATTATCCGCGAAATGGATCCGTTATCAGCTTCTCAAAGAATCGTGACGACTTGTAATGGAGGAGAAGGAACAGACTGGAATGTCGTTCAAAACTGGTCAGGAACGTATGGCGGAGACCCTTTGAAATATCATTTAGAAATGAGCACGCAGTTGTTAAACGGTGAATACGGCGCTTGGCGCTCAGCTGATTTACATACCGAAGGCGAGTTTGACCAAAAAGGAACTTTGAGCGAAAACAGATTCTCTCAATTAATGGAAATTAAAGTTCGCGAAGCCGAATCGGTTAAAGATAAAATTGCGGGGCAGTTCAACTGGCTTTTTGCTTCGCATGAAAATCCGGGACGCGTACAGAACGGAGAAGGCTTTAGAGATATTGACAAAGTAGGCCCGGTAAATTACAAAGGACTTTTTACCATTTGGGGCGAACCTTTAGATGCGTTTTATATGTACAGAGCCAATTACGTTTCGAACAAAACCAATCCGATGGTGTATATCGTTTCGCACACTTGGCCAAGCCGTTGGGATAAACCCGGAATCAAAAACGGAATCGATATTTATTCGAATTGTGACGAAGTAGAATTGTTTAATGATGTGAATAAATCTTCTTTAGGAAAATTAAAAAATCCAGGAATCGGACAGCACTTTCAGTTTAACAATGTCAATATTCAATACAATGTTTTGTATGCTGTTGGATATGTAAACGGAAAAGCGGTTGCTAAAGATTATATCGTTTTAAATACACTTCCGAAAGCGCCAAATTTAGCCGATTTAACTCCTGAAAAAACAGACTTATTAAAAGATAAAAAAGGCTATAATTACATCTACAGAGTAAATTGCGGTGCATTTGAATTTACTGATAGTTCAGGAAATACTTGGTTTGCAGATACGCACAAAAGCGGAAAATATACTTGGGGTTCTTCATCATGGACAGATAACTTTGAAAAACTTCCGGATTTCTTTGCAAGTCAGCGAACGACTTTTGATCCAATAAACGGTACAAAAGATCCCGAATTATTCCAAAGTTTTAGATACGGTGTTGACAAATTGCGTTACGAGTTTCCTGTTCCCGACGGAGAATATTTAGTAGAATTATACTTCACAGAACCGTGGTACGGAACTGGAGGTGGAATGGACTGCAAAGGCTGGCGTTTATTTGATGTTGCCATCAACGAAAATGTAGTTTTAAAAGATTTTGATATTTGGGCAGAAGCGGGACACGATCAGGCTCTGAAGAAAACTTTTGTCGTAAAAAGCAAAGACGGAAAAATTGTGATTTCGTTTCCGAATGTAAAAGCAGGGCAGGCAATTATTTCTGCAATTGCTATTGGAACTAAAGATCGAAAACTAAGACCTGCAGATGCATCGCCAAAAAATATTCAGAATTTTGTTTTAGATTCTTATGAGAAAACCAACAGAATAGCTTCGTGGATGGATATCAATTCAAAACAATTTTCAGATTCTGATGTTGTTTTTACCGAATTGCCTTCTGAATTATTCGGTGCCGATTATTTACAGTTTTCAGTTGCTTCTAAAAATAAAGGTTCGTTTACTGCCAAAGAAGATTCGAATATTTATGTTTTAGTTGATAGTAAAGTCAAAGAATCAGCTTCGCTTTCTGATTATAAAAAAATAGAGGAAAAAACGAAAAACAGCAATGGAGTTTCGTTTACCATTTTCAATAAAAAGGTTAAAAAAGGAGAAAAAGTTCTTTTTGATAATGCTGAATCGATAAGCACAATTGCTGTTGTTCCGGTTTATGATATGGGCGAAAAAGACGATTCAAGACCTGTTGTAATTATTGAAGCTGAAAACGCTAAAACAACAGGAACCGGAATTGAAAAAGGAAATTTCAAAAAAGCCGATTATATTGAGTTTACCAAAAAAACAGCAAACAGTATTCAGTTTGAAGTAAAACCGGGCGTTGCGGGAATTTATTTGATGCGTTTTAAATTCATGAACAGAAATGAAACGCCTTTAAAAGTCAAATTTAAAATGGAAGATGCGTACGGAATTTTAATGCGAAATGATACCATTGAGTTTTTTACAGCACCAGAAAAGTGGAAGATTTTAAATACGACATCGGGCGGTTATATTAATGCAGGAACGTATAAAATAACGTTGGAAGGAGATGATTTGAAAGGATTGATGCTGGATAATTTCGAATTTCAATAGGTTTTTTTGAGGTTCAAAGAGGCAGAGGTTCAAAGGCTCAAAGGTTTATCAGAATTGCATTGTAGAGACGCACTGCTGTGCGTCTAACGTTCAGTACGGCCAATTGGAACGTAGACGCACTGCGGTGCGTCTCTACAGAAAAAACGTGCGGACATTTTATTAGAATAAAAAAACATATTTATGATTAAACATAAAAACATATTTCAAAAAATTACAATAGCCTTATTGTTTTCAGTATCCATTTTTGCGCAAAAACAAGCCAGAATTGTCGAAGATTTCAATAAAAACTGGAACTTTAAATTAGGAGATTATGCAGATGCAATTCAAGCAAATTTCGATGTGAAAGATTGGAGAACATTGCAATTACCGCATGATTGGAGTATTGAAGGCACTTTTGATAAAGATGCTAAAACCAAACAAGCGCAAGGATTTTTGCCTGCTGGAAAAGGCTGGTATCGCAAAGTTTTTTCTATTCCTGCGAACTGGCAAAACAAAACAGTTTCAATAGAATTTGATGGCGTTTTTAAGAACAGTGAGGTTTTCATAAATGGAAAATCATTGGGAATGCGTCCAAACGGTTATATTTCTTTTGGTTATGATTTATCTCAATATGTAAATTTTGGGAAAGAGAACGTTATTGCAGTAAAAGTCGATAACGATGCACAACCGAATTCAAGATGGTACACAGGATCTGGAATTTACAGAAATGTGCGTTTGGTTGCTAGCGAAAAATTGCACGTTGGAAAGTGGGGAACTTTTGTAACCACGCCTGAAGTTTCTGCGGCAAAATCTAAGATTCATTTAGAAGTTGCAATTGATAATGACAATGAAACTTCGAAAGAATTTAAACTCGTTACTTCAGTTTTAAATGCTGACAATAAAGAAGTGGCTAATTTTACTTCAACAGAAAAAATATCGGCTAAAACTTCAGAGAAAAAGATTCACGATTTGGTTTTAAATCAGCCAAAATTGTGGGATACTGAAAACCCGTATTTGTATAAAGTGGTTACTAAAATTTATGAGAAATCGAAATTAGTCGACACTTACGAAACGCCTCTTGGTTTCCGTTTCTTTAGTTTTGATTCGGCGAAAGGATTTTCTTTAAACGGAAAACCAACGAAGATTTTGGGAGTCTGCCTGCATCATGATAATGGCGCTTTGGGAGCGGTCGAAAATATTCATGCGGTGAGAAGAAAACTGACTTTGATGAAAGAAATGGGCGCAAACGCCATTAGAATGTCTCATAATCCGCATTCTTTAGAAATGATGCAATTGTGTGACGAAATGGGTTTTATCGTTCAGGACGAAGCTTTTGACGTTTGGAAAAAGAAAAAAGTAACGAACGACTATCACAAAGATTGGGATGCATGGCACAAACAGGATTTAGAAGATTTTATCAAAAGAGACCGAAATCACCCATCGGTTATGATGTGGAGTATTGGGAATGAAATTAGAGAACAGTTTGATTCGACAGGAATTGCAATTACAAGAGAATTAGCTAAGATTGTAAAATCGCTAGATACAACGCGTCCTGTGACTTCGGCTTTGACCGAAAATGTTATTGAGAAGAATTTTATTTATCAATCTGGAGCTTTGGATCTTTTGGGCTTCAATTATAAGCATGAAGATTATAAAGATTTTCCAACACGTTTTAAAGGACAGAAAATATTAGCTTCAGAAAGCGTTTCGGCTTTAGAAACACGCGGTCATTATGATTTTCCAGACGGAATTAAAGCTTGGCCAACCAAACACGGCGCTCCATTTGACGGGAATGCAGACTGGACGGTTTCTGCTTACGATCAGGTGAAATCGTACTGGGGCGCAACGCACGAAGAGAACTGGAAAACGATTAAAAAACAGGATTTCATGGCGGGAACTTTTATTTGGACTGGTTTTGATTATATCGGAGAACCGGATCCGTATCCGTATCCTGCGAGAAGTTCTTACTTTGGAATTGTGGATTTAGCCGGACTTCCAAAAGATGTGTATTATATGTACCAGAGTGAATGGTCGAATAAAACGGTTCTGCATATTTTACCACATTGGAACTGGAAAAAAGATCAGGAAGTGGAAGTTTGGGCGTATTATAATAATGCCGATGAAGTAGAATTATTCTTAAACGGAAAGTCTCTCGGAACAAAATCAAAACAAAACGACGATTTGCATATTTCATGGAAAGTGAAATTTGAACCGGGAACACTAAAAGCGATTTCAAGAAAGAACGGAAAAGTGGTTTTAGAAAAAGAAATTTACACAGCGGGAGAAGCTTCAAAAATTGATTTGAAAGCAGAAAAAACTACAATCAAAAACGATACTTATGATTTGGTTTATGTAACAGTTTCTATGTTAGATAAAGAGGGAAACTTATTGCCAAATGCTATGGATTTAATCAATTTTGAAGTGACTGGCGGAGGAAAATTAGTTGGGGTTGATAATGGTTATCAGGCCAATTTAGATTCTTTTAAAGCCAATTCTTGTAAGTTGTTTAATGGGAAATGCATTGCGATTATTCAATCAAACGGAAAGAAAGAAAATATTCAGTTGAAAGCAACGACAGGAAATGGAATTCCAGTTTCGTCGATTCTGATAAAGGTTAATTAATCTATATGCCGCCCCGCTGGGGCTTTTGATTAACACCTCATTTTTCTATAAATATTAAGCTCCGCTGGAGCTTTTTTTATGGAAAATGCTTTTGGCGAAATATATAGAAAAAGATTGCAGATCTGGAAGAGCGAAATATTTAGATCTAAATTTAAAAAATCAGTAAACTCCATTAGAAATAATGGAGTTTTTTTATGAAGTACAAAGTTGATTTTGTCTTATATTAGCATCTTTGACAAGAAATAAAACACTATGATATTAGCATTTGATACTTACTATTTTGATGGAAAAGCCAAAACAGTTTGTTTGGAATTTGAAGAATGGGATGAAAGTAAAAACTTTAAAATTCACACCGAAATAATAGAAAATGTAGAAGAATATATTCCTGGTGAGTTTTACAGAAGAGAACTTCCCTGTATTTTAAGTTTATTAAATCAAATAGATCTAGCAAAAGTTGATATTATAATAGTGGATAGTTTTGTTTATTTAGATGATGATAAAAAATATGGTTTAGGCGGGCATTTATACGAGAGGCTTAATAAAGAAATTCCGATTATTGGCGTTGCCAAAACAAATTTTGCATCGATTGAAAAAGATAAAGTCGGGATATTAAGAGGCGATAGCCAGAAACCATTATTTATTACTGCCATTGGAATCGAACTTGAAGATGCCGTTGAGAAAGTAAAAAGTATGGCAGGAGAATTTAGAATTCCAACATTGTTAAAAGAACTGGATCGATTGACGAAAGAGAATTTATAAACCAAAACTCCATTAGAAATAATGGAGTTTTTTAGTATCCGTCATTTTGGCTAATACATCTTCCAAAACGGCTACAAACACCTTTATACTTCGGCTGATCTTTGCATTATAATTTTAAAACAATTAAAAATGCAAAAGACAATTTTTATTACAGGAGCTTCAACAGGATTAGGAAAATCTACAGCAAAATTATTTCAAAGCAAAGGCTGGCAGGTAATTGCGACCATGCGTAATCCAGAAAAGGAAACAGAATTAAATCAATTAGAAAATGTGATTGTACTTCCGTTAGACGTCACAAATTCAGAGCAAATTGATTCTACGATTAAAAGTATTACAGAAAATTATTCGATCGATGTAGTTTTAAATAATGCTGGTTATGGTTTAATTGGCGCTTTAGAATCTTTAGAAAACCATCAAATCGAACGTCAGATCGTGACTAATTTATTCGGGGTTATTCGGGTTTCAAAAGCTTTTGTATCTCACTTCCGAGAGAAAAAAAGCGGTACATTCATTAATATTACTTCTACTTTCGGTTTAATGGGTTTTCCTACTTGTTCGATTTACAGCGCGACAAAGTTTGCCGTAGATGGATTCTCAGAAAGTCTGGCATCAGAATTAGTCCAGTTTGGAATACAAGTAAAAGTTGTGGCTCCAGGGGGCATGAAAACAGATTTTGCCATACGATCTATGGAAGTTGCACAACACGAAGCATATGAAAAACTAACTTTTGAAGTGAGTAAAGGGTATAGCGCAGAACAATTAGAGAATTATACAAAAGCCGAAGATGTTGCTCAAATTATCTACGAAGCTGCGACAGACAACAAGAATCAATTACGATATATTGCCGGAAATGATGCCAATGCATTATACAATGATCGTTTAAGTTTGGGAGCTGAAAATCAGGTGAAAAATATCAAAACAATGTTTACTTTTTAATTTTAGATGAGATGAAAAATCAAGCTATAGAATTGACTACCTTTAAACTAAGAGGTTTTACAACCAAACAATTTATTGAAGCTAATGCTGCAATTGATGCATTTTTGAAACGCCAAAAAGGATTTCGTTCCCGAACTATTTTCGAATTAAAGAAAGATGTCGTGTATGATATGTTGGTTTGGGACAGCGAGGAAGATGGTACAAATGCAATGCATAAATTAATGACTGAATTGAGTGATTCGCCCGTACATGATATGATCGATCAAAGTACTGTGAGCTGGAATATTGCGCCAGTAGAACATTTTGTAAATTTGTAAAATCTTCAGCATTTTTAAGCTGTACATTCATCCATGAAAATGAAAAATCAACCCAGAATATTCAATACCATTTCGGAGTTGCATAAAGCAATGGGACAACCGAAACCATTGCATCCGCTAATTAGCATTCTGAATTATGGCGAAGCTGTATTTGATCCCACAGATTTTGAAAATGGAATTGTTTTGGATTTTTATAAGATATCTTTCAAGACAAATTTTACAGGAAAACTGCGTTACGGACATGGTTTTTACGATTTTGAAGAAGGCGGAATGTCGTTTGTTTCTCCAGGGCAAGTTTTGAAAATGCAGGAAGAAGAAGCCGATTACAGCGGAATGTCATTAAACATTCATCCAGATTTTTTTCGTCCATATTCTTTAAATGAAAATATTAAAAAATATGGATTTTTCTCTTATTCGGCTGCCGAAGCTTTATATCTTTCAGAAAAAGAAAAAGAGACAATTTTAGGCGTTTTTATAAATATTCAGAATGAACTGAACGAACGAATCGATCATTTTAGTCAGGATGTTATTATCTCGCAAATAGAACTTTTGCTGAATTACAGTAATCGATTTTACAATCGACAATTTATAACCCGAAAAGCGGTTAATAATGATATGCTTTCAAAATTGGAAAATTTGCTGAACGATTATTTTAATACTGAAAAGCCTTTAGAAAATGGTTTGCCAACGGTGCAGTTTGTAGCCGATGAAATGCAATTGTCTGCAAGATATCTCAGCGATTTACTGCGAAGTACTTCGGGACAAAACACACAGCAGTTTATTCATGACAAATTAATAGAAAAAGCTAAAGAATATATTGCCAAAGGAACTTTTTCGGTTTCAGAGATCGCTTATAAATTAGGTTTTGAACATCCGCAGTCATTTAATAAACTTTTCAAGAAAAAGACAAATATAAGTCCGATTGAATTTAAAGAATTATTTAATAAAAATTAAAATATTGCATTAGTAATTTTGAACCATATATGTTATTTTAAGTTTCCTCTTAATTAAGATGACATATATGGTTTTATTCTTTAAATTAACTTAGCCCTCTGCTTCAGATAGCTATCGGGATTGTGTGATTCTTTGTACATTTATAAAAAAAATAATGACACCAACTTTCTTCGCAAATCAATCCGAATTTAGAAAATGGCTAGAGAAAAATCACCAAAAAGAGAAAGAACTTTTGGTCGGTTTTTACAAAGTTAACAGCAAAAAGCCATCTATGAGCTGGTCAGAATCTGTAGATCAGGCGCTTTGTTTTGGGTGGATCGATGGCGTTCGAAAATCTATAGATCAAGATAGTTATACAATCCGTTTTACTCCCAGAAAATCTTCGAGCATTTGGAGCGCGGTAAATATTCAAAAGATGGAAGATTTAACCAAAGTAGGACTTATGACAGATGCCGGATTAAAAGCATTTAGTTTTAGAACGGAAAGTAAATCTAAAATATATTCTCACGAAAAAGAACCCGTTCCGCTGGATGAAGCTTATGAGAAAGAGTTTAAAAGTAATAAAATAGCTTGGGAATTTTTTGAGAAACAAGCGCCTTCATACAAAAAAGTAATGATCCATTGGATTATGAGTGCCAAGCAGGAAAAAACGAGACAATCACGTCTTGAAAAAACGATTATAGAAAGCCAAAATCAAAAGAGAATATTGTAAAAAATTATTGTGCTTTGGCCTTTTAACCAATGGTACATATACTTTTTTTCGTATCCATTTATAGATGCCACAAAGTTAGGTTTTTCAATTGCAATGATAAACAGATTGTTTGTTTTGCTTGTGTTTGTTGTTTCCGCTATTTTGATTTTTATTTTAAGATGGAAGATTAAACTCTTTCAAGTCAAATCATATTTTAAATATACATTCAAAACCAAAACACTTTTAAATTTGTTGTTGGTCGAAATTCTGTAGATGAGAAAATCAATTTATACTACATTTATGCTTTATAGATTATTTTAAAGCAATTCAGCAAATGAAAAAAGTATTCCTTTCGTTATGTTTTTTTGGTGTAATTTCTAATGTTTCGAGTCAGGAATTGGCCAATGCTCCAAAGCCTTTTGGACCGCTTCCGACGCAAAAACAAATCGACTGGCAGGAAATGGAATTTTATGCTTTTGTACACTTTTCATTAAACACTTTTACCAATAAAGAATGGGGTTACGGAGACGAATCGCCAGAGCTTTTTAATCCGTCGCAATTGGATGTTCGCCAGTGGGCACACGTGGTAAAAGAAGCCGGAATGAAAGGAATTATTCTGGTTGCCAAACATCACGACGGTTTTTGTTTATGGCCATCAGCCTATACAGAACGGTCGGTTAAGAATTCTCCTTGGGAAAACGGAAAAGGAGATTTGGTAAAAGAATTGGCTGCAGCCTGTAAAGAATACGATTTAAAGCTAGGATTATACCTTTCGCCATGGGACAGAAATCATCCGCAATACGGAAAACCTGAATATATAACGTATTTTAGAAATCAATTAAAAGAATTATTGACAAATTACGGAGATGTTTTCGAAATGTGGTTTGACGGTGCAAATGGCGGTGACGGTTATTACGGAGGAGCAAATGAAACCAGAAAAATCAATTCGCTTACCTACTATAATTGGGATGAAACTTATAAAATGATTTACGATATCGCTCCAAAAACGTTGGTTTGGGGAGTTGGACCATCAGAAGCGAGATGGATTGGGAATGAAGAAGGGCGCGCAGGAAAAACCAATTGGTCGTTATTACGTCAGAAAGATGAGTTAGCTGGAAAAGTACATTACAGCGAATTTATGTCTGGACATGAAGATGGAGAAAAATGGGTTCCAGGCGAAGCCGATGTTTCGATACGCCCAGGATGGTTTTACCATTCTGTGGAAGACGATAAGGTTCGTTCGCTTGATGAAATGGTCGATATTTATTATGAATCAATTGGGCGAAATGCGACTTTATTATTGAATCTTCCAGTTGACAAACGCGGTTTGGTTCATGAAAATGATGAAGCAAGATTAAAAGAATTGGTGGCAACAATTAAAGCCGATTTCAAAACAGAATTATTGGCTGGTTCTAAAGTTCAAGCTTCAAACACAAGAGGAACCGATTCTAATTTCGGACCTCAAAATGTTATTGATGGAAATAAAAATACGTATTGGGCAACAGACGATAAAGTCAAACAGGCTTCGATTGAATTTACGTTTAAAAAGCCAATAGCAATCAATAGACTTTTACTTCAGGAATATATAAAATTAGGACAGCGCGTAAAAGCATTTTCTGTAGAAGTTAATGTAAACGGACAATGGAAAACAATTGCCAATGAAACCACAATTGGTTACAAAAGAATTTTACGTTTAGACCGTGTGACGGCTTCAGCGCTTAGAATTAACATTTTAGATGCAAAAGCTGGCTTTGTAATTAATACAATTGAAGCCTATAATGCGCCGACTTTTGTAAAAGAACCGCAGATTCTTCGTGATAAAAATGGCTTGGTGACGATTAAATCGGAAGATGGAAATACGGTTTACTATACTTTAGACGGGAAAATGCCTTCTGAAAAAAGCACTTTATACAAAACTCCTTTTACTTATAATAAAGCAGTAACAATTAAAGCCATTTCAAGAAACACTAAAGAAAAAATTAATAGTGCTGTTAAAACGGCTAAATACGGTGTTTCTAAAGAAAAATGGAAAGTGATTTCGGTTTCAAGCGGTGACACTAAAACTGTTGAAAAAATTATTGATGGCGATGCCAATACCGATTGGGGTTTTGGAAATGATGAAAATAAACTGCCTCAATCTGTGATTATTGACATGGGTGAATTAATAGAAATAAAAGGCTTTACGTATATACCACAGCAGGTTGGAAATAATTTGAATTTAATTTCGAATTATGAATTTTATACCAGCGAAGACAATATTACGTGGACTAAACAATCGGAAGGAGAATTTTCAAATATCAAACACAACCCAATTGAACAATTTAAGAGTTTTGCTGCAGTTAAAGCAAGATTTTTAAGATTTGTGGCGACAGCTGGCATAGGAAAAGCGCAAAGTGTTTCGATTGCCGAAATCAGCATCATCGAATAAAGGCTTTTTCTGCTCCTTAAAAACTACTTGAAGTTTGCTATTTTGTTTTCTGCCGAACGATAGTCGTTATTAGTCGAAATTTTAGTTCTAACGGACTATTTAATTCTACTTTTATCTTACATTAATTAAATGAGCGACAGCGATATGATTAAAGAAGATATTGGATTTACGGAAGCAGGAAAATTTGAAGAAACTCGTTTTGAGAAAATTCATAATGTTATTTTCGAATCGTCGCAGGAAGCTTCTTTATTGGTCGCGCAGGAAATTGCCAATTTAATTCAGAGAAAAAATGAACTAAACGAACCTTGTGTTTTAGGTTTAGCTACAGGATCTTCTCCAATAAAAGTTTACGAAGAGCTTGTAAGAAAACATAAAGAAGAAGGACTGAGTTTTGCAAACGTAGTGACCTTCAATTTAGATGAATATTATCCGATGGATAAAAATGATATTCAGAGTTATTATCATTTTATGCACGAGCATTTGTTTCATCACGTTAATATTCTTCCAGAAAATATCAATATTCCAGACGGACAGGTTAGTGCTGAGGAATTACAACAATATTGTATTGATTATGAGATGAAAATTAAATCGTACGGCGGTTTAGATTTTCAGCTTTTAGGAATCGGCAGAACAGGACATATTGGTTTTAATGAACCAGGTTCGCATGTAAACTCTGGAACCAGAAGTATTACTTTGGATCATTTGACACGTGTCGATGCGGCCTCTTCTTTTTTAGGAATTGACAATGTTCCCAGAAAAGCCATTACAATGGGAATTGGAACCGTTAGAAATGCAAAAAGAATCGTTTTACTAGGATGGGGAATTAGTAAAGCAGGAATTATAAAAAATACAATTGAAGGCGAGGTTTCTTCGCAAGTGCCGGCTACGTATTTACAAGAGCATAACAACACAACATTTGTTCTAGATACAGAAGCTTCATCTGAACTTACAAGGGTAAAAACGCCTTGGCTGGTTAAGTCTTGTGTTTGGACAGATGAATTAAAATTAAAAGCGGTGGCATGGTTAAGTGAGTTGACGAAGAAACCTTTCCTAAAACTAACTGATAAAGACTATAACGACAACGGAATGTCGAGTCTTTTGACGGAAGAAGGAACTGCATACGATTTGAACATTAAGATGTTTAATAAAATGCAGCAAACCATTACAGGATGGCCGGGAGGAAAACCAAATGCAGATGATACCTATAGACCAGAACGTTCAACTCCTGAAAAGAAAAGAGTAATTATTTTTAGTCCGCATCCGGATGATGATGTGATTTCGATGGGAGGAACATTTGACCGTTTGGTAGAGCAGGGGCATGAAGTTCATATTGCGTATCAGACTTCTGGAAATATCGCGGTTTCGAATGAAGAAGCTTTAAAATTTGCAGAAATTTCAAAAGCATTAAATCCAAATTCTACTGTTTCAGATGAAATTATTGATTTCCTTCAAAACAGAACCGGAAATGAAATTGATTCTCCTGAGGTTAGAAAATTAAAAGGATTAATTAGAAGAAGTGAATCTTTTGGAGCAACTCGTTACATTGGTTTGCCAGATTCTAATGTTAACTTTTTAGATCTTCCGTTTTACGAAACAGGAACAGTGAAAAAGAATAATCTTTCGGATACAGATATCGACATTATGTGTGATATTATTGAAAGAATAAAACCGCATCAAATTTATGCCGCCGGAGATTTAGCAGATCCGCACGGAACTCATAAAGTTTGTTTAGACAGTTTGTTTGAAGCTTTAAAAAGATTAAAACACAAAAGTTTTATGGACGACTGCTGGGTTTGGCTTTACAGAGGCGCATGGCATGAATGGGAATCGTACCAAATTGACATGGCAGTACCAATGAGTCCTGACCAGGTTTTAAAGAAACGACATGCGATTTTTTATCACCAGTCTCAAAAAGACGGAGTTATGTTTCAAGGTGATGACAGCAGGGAGTTTTGGGTGCGAGTTGAAGACAGAAATAGATTGACTGCAGAAAAATATCACAACTTAGGATTAGCAGATTATTCGGCTATCGAAGCGTTTAAACGTTATCATTTCTAAGGATTTTTCCAGCAATAAAGATAATAGACTATTTCATGGTTTATTTTGGTTAGTTACCTATAATTGAGAGAAAATGCGGTCGTGGTTGGCCGCATTTTCGTTTTTTACTCGTTTTGTGTTTTTTTACTGCAGAGTTTTTTTTAACCGCGAAGTTTTTTTAACCGCAAAGAGCGCAAAGATTTACGCAAAGCTCACAAAGGGTTTTTTTCTAGATGAAAATAGATAAAAAAGTTCGCAAAGCTTATTCTTTAAGCTTTGCGAACTTTTTTATAATCCTTTTTTAAAATATAAACTAAAAAAAACTTAGCGAACTTTGCGTAAATCTTTGCGCCTTTGCGGTAAAACCCTAAATGGAAGAATTCAAAATTTTCTGCTTTACTTCATCAATATAAGATCTTCCAATAACGTATCTAAGTCCTTCAATTTCAATGCTATTTCCTTCTACAGCATCAATTTTATCAATTGCGATCGTGTAAGATCTGTGGATTCTTATGAAATCTCTTTCAGGTAATAAACTCGTAAAATCTGATAAAGTGCTGTGAATGATGAATTTGCCAGAAGAGGTACTTATTTTTAAATAATCTTTTAAGCTTTCGATGACCAAAATTTCGTTCAAGAAAATCTTCTTCATTTTTTTCTTGTCGATTTTAACGAAGATGAAAGGGTTTTCTTTACTATTTTCCTGAGGAATTTTACTGGTATTATTAAGTCGTTTGTTGATTTTGTTTACGGCTTTCATTAATCTAGGAAACTCAATTGGTTTTACCAGATAATCTAAAACATCCAGCTCGTAAGTTTCAATTGCAAATTGATCGTAAGCGCTCGTGATAATAAGCAGAGGCGGGTTTTCTAAACTTTTGATAAAATTTATACCGTCTAACACAGGCATATTAATGTCAAGAAAAATTACATCAATAGTATTGTTTTTCAAGAAATTTAACCCTTCAATAGAATTACTAAAGGTATTAATGAGTTCTAAATCTTCAATCTGTTCAATATAACTTTTAATAACGTTTATTGCCAATGGCTCATCATCGATAATTAAACACTTTATTTTCATTTGTAAATATTATTTTAGGCCGATATGGTTTTTTTGTAGGTATAGTTTTCGAAATAGCTAAAAGCGAGGCTACGTGACTTTTATGACTAGTTTAACGACAAAAATATTCTTTTTATTTTTAAATGAAAGCTTATAGTCACTTTTATTATATCCTAATTCAAGTCTTTTTTTGACGTTTTCAATACCTATACCACTTGCCTTGTTAAAATTATCTTTATGTACGGTAATTTCGGGCATTGGGTTTGAAATACTGAAGTATAAGAAATCGCCTTTTACCTTAAAATTAATATCGATAACAACATTTCCGGTATTTTTATTAACGCCATGTTTAAAAGCATTTTCAACAAAAGTCAATAATAGAACGGGTGAAATTTCTTTATCATGTATATCTCCTGAAATGTACATATTAACTTCTAGTCTTTCTCCGTTTCTAATTCTCTCTAAATCAAGATAATTTTGAATACATAGAATTTCGTTCTCTAATGACTGTTTTTTTTCTTTTGTTTCATAAAGCATGTAACGCATTAATTCAGAAAGCTTTAAAACTATCTTAGGCGTTTTGTTTGATTTTTCTACAGAAAGCGAATAAATATTATTCAAGGTATTAAAGAAAAAGTGAGGTGAAATCTGAGATTTTAAAAATAATAATTCTGTTTCCAGCTGCGATTTTTCCAGATCGGTGACACGTTTTTGTTCTTGTAAAAGATCGAGCGTGATTTTAATAGCTGTTACAAAAGTCATCACATATAATTCGCCCATCATCATGTCTATCGTATAATTTAGCGTAAGTGTATTGATGGTTTGCGGACCTTCTGGCCAAACGTCATGCGTAATCAGCAAATAAGTCAAATTAAATTTTAGAACAACCATGACAAAAATTGCCGAAAGTACTGTTATAATATATAGGACATATTTTTTACGATAGACCAAATGAGGCATCAAAACCAAAATATTCAGATAACATAATGCCATGTGAATAGGAAAACCAAGTAAAGTAGTTTTTAAAGAATATACGTAATCGTTAAAATAGCTTCCCCAGCGCAGTGTATTGAACAAAAAATATGTGAGCCAAAAGTAAACATGATAGCGTATAGGTAAAGTGTAAAGCTTGCTTGAGTTGAAAATCATAGTGGTAATTTAAAATGTCGTTTGTTGCTTTTTTTTGATGTTTAGAGCTGTTTAAATGTCGTCCGTCTAAATTTATTTTGGTAAAAGTTGAATTTATCTAAATTTAAAGTTAAATTAATATTGTTTTGATATGAGGAAAATTACTCTGCTTTCTCTGACGGTAATTTTTACTGCAAGTTGCAAAATAAATGTAGATAAAAATAAACATCAGCAAAGTTTTGCAGCAAATTATGTAGATCCTTTTATAGGTACTGGCGGTCACGGACATACGTATCCAGGCGCGACAGTTCCATTTGGGATGCTGCAAGTGAGTCCAGATAATGGGGTTTCTAGCTGGGACTGGTGCTCAGGTTATCATTATTCTGACTCTATAGTTTCTGGATTTAGTCACTTACACTTAAGCGGAACAGGAATCGGTGATTTGGCAGATATTTTATTTATGCCGACAAACAAAAAGTTAGACTTAACCGCCAAAGCCGCTTCACGCGATTTCCTTCCGTATAAATCAAAATATAATCATGTTAACGAAAAAGCAGTACCGGGTTATTACCAAGTTTTTCTTGAAGATCCTAAAATCAATGTAGAATTAACGTCTACGCAAAGAACCGCATACCATAAATATACTTTTAATGATACCAATACACAATCAGTTATTGTAGATCTTGGTTTCGCTATTAATTGGGACAAAGCAGTAAAAACTTCTATTACAATTGAAGATGCCAATACCATCAGCGGTTTCCGTTACAGTACAGGCTGGGCAAAAAATCAGAAAGTATTTTTTGTGGCTAAATTTTCAAAACCAATCACAGAATCTATTATTACTGCTGATAAAAAAGTTGTTAATGCTAAAAATGCAGAAGGTGAAAATACAGCTTTGCAATTATTCTTCGATCCTAAAAATTCTAAAGAATTAGGTGTAAAAGTGGCACTTTCTTCAGTTAGTATTGCAAATGCGAAAAACAATTTAGATAAAGATCAGGAATTTGAAAAGGTAAAAACAGATGCTTCTGCAGTTTGGAATAAAGCTTTAAGCAAAATTTCTGTAGAAACTCCGGTTGATTCTTTAAAAACTATTTTCTACACCGCTTTGTATCACGCTCAAGTTGCGCCAGTTACGTACAGCGACAAAAATGGACAGTTTAGAACTGAAGACGACAAAATTGTTACTTCAAAAAATTATACCGCTTATTCTACTTTATCGCTTTGGGATACCTTTAGAGCAGAGAATCCGTTACTTACAATATTAGATCCAAACAGAGTTTCAGATATGGTTAACTCAATGTTAGCGTATTACGAAACCAAAAAAATATTGCCAGTTTGGACTTTGTATGCTAATGAAACCAATACAATGACAGGATATCACTCTATTCCAGTTATTGCAGATGCTTATATGAAAGGTATTAAAGGTTTTGATGCTGAAAAAGCATTTGAAGCCATGAAAGCCACAATGATGCAGGACGAACGCGGTTTAAACTTCTACAAAAAATACGGTTACATCCCTTATAATTTATTAGACGAATCAGTTACCATTACTTTAGAATATGCTTATGATGATTGGTGTGTAGCGCAAATGGCGAAAGCTCTAGGAAAACAAGCTGATTATGAGTTTTTCTCTAAACGTGCAAAAGCTTACGAATATTTATTTGATGCCAAATCTGGTTTTATGAGAGGAAAATCGGAAGATGGAAAATCTTGGAACGAGCCTTTCGACCCAAAACACTCTAACCACAGGGAACATACTGATTATACAGAAGGAAATGCTTGGCAGCACAGCTGGTTTGTACCTCATAATGTTGACAATTTTATTAAGCTTCATGGCGGAAATGCCACTTTCACAAAACGATTAGAACAATTATTTACAGAAAGTTCTGAGATTACTGGAAACAATGTTTCTGCAGATATTTCTGGTTTGATCGGGCAGTATGCGCACGGTAACGAGCCAAGCCACCACATTGCTTATATGTTTAATCACGCAGGTCAGCCTTGGAGAACGCAATATTGGGTTCGCCATATTTTGGACACACAATATAATACGACTGCAAATGGTCTAAGCGGAAACGAAGACTGCGGACAAATGTCGGCTTGGTATGTATTCAGTTCAATGGGGTTATATCCAATGAATCCAGCTTCTGGAGAGTACGAAATTGGAAGTCCGATTTTCGAGAAATCAACTTTAAATCTTCCAAATGGAAAAACTTTTGTAATTGAAGCAGAAAATGTTTCAAACAAAAATTTCTATATCCAATCGGCTACTTTAAACGGAAAAGCATTTAATAAAACAGCAATCTCTCACCAAGAAATGCTGCAAGGCGGTGTGCTTCATTTTACAATGGGAGCGGAGCCAAACAAAAACTGGGGTTTGACTAACTAATTCAAAATAAATATTTAATGAACATTATAGACGTATCAATCATTTTAATCTATATCGTAATGTCGGTCGGTATAGGAATCTGGATTTCAAGAAAAGCATCAAAAGGGCTTGACGATTATTTCCTTGGCGGGAAATCAATCAAATGGTATTTTTTAGGATTGAGCAATGGCTCAGGAATGTTTGATGTTTCAGGAACTTCCTGGATGATTGGAGTTTTATTTTTATATGGCGTAAAAAGTTTCATGTTTATGTGGCTTTGGCCGATTTGGAATCAGATTTTCGTCATGATGTTCCTCGCAGTCTGGATTAGAAGATCGAAAGTAATGACGGGTTCTGAATGGATTTTAACTCGTTTTGGAAGTGACAAAGCAGGAAAAGCTTCTCATATTATTGTGGCCATTTTTGCTATTATTTCTACAATTGGTTTCATCGCTTATTTCTTCGTTGGAATCGGAAAATTTGTAACCATTATTCTTCCTTGGGATTTAACAGTTCACATAAACGGTGGTGTTTTCTTAACATCAGAACAGGCTTATGCTTTGTTAATCATTTTTTTAACTACCATTTATACCGTAAAAGGTGGAATGTTTTCAGTAGTAGCAACAGAAGTCGTGCAATATATTATTATGATTGTTGCCGGAGTTCTAATCGCAGGTTACGCATTCATTAATTATACTGATATTCAAATCAATTCTGTAATTACTCCAGAATGGAAAAATGTTTTCTTCGGATGGGAATTTGAAACACAATGGGGCGATAAATTCGAAACTTTCAACAGATTAATTGATACAGAAGGTTACAAAATGTTTGGTGCATTTATCGGAATGACGCTTTTCAAAGGATTTTTTGCAAGTGTCGCAGGTCCAACACCAAGTTACGATTTACAGCGTGTTCTTTCTACTAAATCAGTAAAAGAAGCCGCTTACATGAGTGGTTTCACCAACTTGATTCTATTTATTCCGAGATATTTATTAATCACAGGAATTGTAGTTATTGCATTGGTGAATTTAGCACCAGAATTAAATGCAAATGTTAACCTTACCGGAGCAGACTTAGAATTATTAATGCCAAAAGTGGTGAATCTTTATATTCCAGTTGGAATTAAAGGAATTCTTTTAGCAGGTTTATTAGCTGCTTTTATGTCTGGATTCTCAGCTTTCGTAAACGCAGGTCCTGCTTATATTGTAAATGATATTTATAAAAAATACTTCAAACCAGTTGCATCAAATGCACATTATATTAAAGTAAGTCAGATTTCTTCTTTCTTAGTTGTTGGACTTGGAGTTTTCATGGGATTCTTTGCAGATTCTATCAACTCTTTAACGCTGTGGATTACAAGTGCTTTGTACGGAGGTTACGTTGCTGCGAACTTCTTAAAATGGATTTGGTGGCGTTTCAACGGATGGGGTTATTTCTGGGGAATGGTCGGAGGACTTGTTGCAGCTTCGCTTCAATTTGTTTTGGATCAGAATAAAGGAAATTTTGGAGACGGAACGTTATTACATCAACTTTCGCAAGTGCCATCGATTTACTTATTCCCGTTAATTTTCGGATTTTCTATATTAGGTTGTCTTTTAGGAACATATTTAAGCAAACCAACAGATATGGAAGTGCTGAAATCTTTCTACAGTAATGTTAGACCTTGGGGATTTTGGAATCCAGTTTACAAACAATTAAAAGCGGAAGATCAATCTTTCCAAAAAAATAATGATTTCTATCTAGATATGATGAATTGTGTGATCGGAATTGTATGGCAGTCAAGCATGATTCTGCTTCCGATTTATTTCATCATCAGAGATTATCCAAAAGCTTGTGTTGCTTTAGTTGTCTTTTTAGTAACGACTACGGTATTGAAGTTTACTTGGCTGGATCGAGTTAGGAAGATAGAAGAGTAAATTAAGTGTTGCTACTTTGTCAAAGTTCAAAACTTTGACAAAGTTTTGCGATGCAGTTTGTCATTTCGAGGAACGAGAAATCTCCACGAGTAACTCTACAAAGATTGGTAACTTACGAGATGGAGCTTCTTGCGGAGATTTCTCCTTCGTCGAAATGACAAAACCGAACGTTATAGTTGCCAAAAAAAAAGTCAGAGACAAAAGAATAAAAAAAACTAATAAATAAAAAAAAAACAAAAAATGAGTACTATTCCTTGGCAAGACAGACCCGAAAACAGTAAAGATGTAATGTGGAGATATTCTGAGAATCCAATTATCGACAGATATTCGATTCCTTCTTCAAACAGTATATTCAATAGTGCAGTTGTACCTTTTGGAGACGGATATGCTGGGGTTTTTAGATGTGATAATAAAGCAGTTCAGATGAATATTTTTGCTGGTTTCAGTAAAGATGGTATCAATTGGGACATCAACCACGAACCAATTGAGATGAAATCTGGAAATACAGAAATGATCGAATCTGCTTATAAATATGATCCTCGTGTGGTTTGGATCGAAGATCGTTACTGGATTACTTGGTGTAATGGTTATAACGGACCAACAATCGGTATTGGTTATACTTTTGATTTTGAAGAATTTTTCCAATGCGAAAATGCTTTTTTACCATTCAACAGAAACGGAGTTTTATTCCCGCAAAAAATCAACGGAAAATACGCCATGTTAAGCCGTCCAAGTGATAACGGACACACACCATTTGGAGATATCTGGATTAGCTATAGCCCAGATATGAAATATTGGGGAGAACACAGATTAGTGATGAAACCATCTCCATTTGAGAAAAGTGCGTGGCAATGTACAAAAGTAGGTGCAGGACCAATTCCGATTTTAACTGACGAAGGATGGTTAATGATCTACCACGGAGTTATCAATACCTGCAACGGTTTCCGTTATGCAATGGGTTCAGCATTATTAGAAACAGACGCGCCAGATCAAGTAAAATACAGAACACAGCCGTATTTATTAGGACCTGCAGAAACGTATGAAATGGTTGGAGATGTACCAAATGTAGTTTTCCCATGTGCTGCTTTACACGATTTTGAAGAAGATAAATTAGCAGTTTATTACGGTGCTGCAGATACTCATGTAGCGATCGCCTTCGGAAAATTAAGTGAAGTAATTCAGTTTACAAAAGATAATAGTTTATAATATAAAGATGCATAGTAGAGGTAAATTATTGTCCCTTGCCGTTTTTTTTGTTGGTTTGATAGGGTATTCGCAATCTGAAAAAGAGGTTACACCAAAAAGTTATATTGCGTATAAAACGTCAAAAGAAATTGTTATTGACGGCGATGAAGCAGATAAAGCTTGGGAAAAAGCAGCTTGGACAACACCTTTTGTCGACATAGAAGGTGTTGAAACTCCAAAATACAAAACTCAGGTTAAAATGCTCTGGGACGATAATTACTACTATATTCTAGCTAAGATGGAAGAGCAGCATGTTTGGGCAAATCTTAGACAACGCGATACTATTATTTTCTATAATAATGATTTTGAGGTTTTTATTGATCCAGATAATGATACTCAAAATTATTATGAATTGGAAATAAATGCATTAAACACCGCTTGGGATTTATTTATCAATAAACCCTACCGCGAAAAAAATACGGTTTTAAACGACTGGAATATCGATGGTTTAAAATCGGCTGTAAAAGTAGATGGAACTTTAAATAATTCATCAGATATTGATAAAGGCTGGACATTAGAAATTGCCATTCCATGGTCGGTTTATAAAACATCTTATCACGATAATATTGTTCCTAAAGATAAATTCTGGAAAGTCAATTTCTCTCGAGTAAATTGGCAGCATTCTGTTGTTGACGGAAAGTACGAACGAAAAAAAGATACAGAAGGAAAGTTTCTCCCAGAATACAATTGGGTTTGGTCGCCTATGGGAGTCATTAATATGCATGAGCCCGAAAAATGGGCTTATGTATACTTTTCTTCAAAAGAAAGCGAAGACAAATTTGTAATTCCGCAGGAAGAAAAAGTAAAATGGGAACTGTATACTTTATACAGAGCTCAAAAAAGATATTTCGAAAAGAATAAATCTTGGGCAAAATCACTGCAAAGTATCAGTAAAAAAAATATAGTGGTTGACGGAAAGACTTTAAAGCCAATTTTAGAAAATCATTCATCAGGATTTAATATCTTGGTAAAGAGTCCTTTTTCAAACAAAACCTTAATAATTAAAGAAGATGGTAAAATTATTACGAACGAGTAAGTTGCAAAAACTATCAAAAGTTTTAGTATTAGCGCTATCGCTGAGTTTATTCTCTTGCGGACAAAAAGAAACCAAAGATCAGGAAAATGGTAAATTCACTTTTGGTGTTTGGACTACTGCTGACGCTAAAAAATCGGATGCAGATTATTCGAAAGAATTCAAAAAATACAAAGACGGCGGAATCGATGAAGTTTTAATTAACACGCAAACAGATCCGAAACTATTAGCAAGATTAGTTCCGCTTGCAACAAAAGAAGGACTAAAAGTGCACGCTTGGATCATGGCGATGAACCGCCCAAATGATTCTATAGCGTTACAGCATCCAGATTGGTATCAAGTAAGTAAAGAAGGAAAATCTTGTTTTGATAATCGTCCGTATGTAGATTATTACCAATGGCTTTGCCCAACTAAAGAAGAATCTAGAAACCACGTTTTAGGCTTGGTTGAAGGTTTAGCAAAAGTAGAAGGAATCGAAAGTGTACATTTAGATTACATTCGTTTTCCAGACATTTTCCTGCCAATCAGTTTATTGCCAAAATACAATTTGGTTCAAGATACAGAGTTACCACAATTTGATTTCTGTTATTGTGATGCCTGCGTAAGTAAATTCGAAAAAGAACATCATAAAAATCCAAAAAATAGCCACAATACTTCAATTGATATGGAGTGGAAAAATTTCAGATTAAATGCGGTAAAAGCTGTGGTTGACGATGCATACAAAATTGCTCACAAATACAATAAAAAATTAACGGCAGCAGTATTTCCTTATCCAGAAATGGCGGATCATATGGTGCGCCAGCGTTGGGATAAATGGAATATTGACGAAGTTTATCCAATGATTTATCATAGTTTTTATGATGAAGAAATTGACTGGGTAGGTTATGCAACCAAACAAGGTGTAGCAGATCTTGAAGGAAAACCAACGAAAGTAAATACAGGAATTTATATTCCAGGTTTAAAATCGGATGCAGAATTGAAAGAAGCGATTCTAGAAGCGAAGAAAAATGGTGCAACAGGAGTTTCATTTTTTGACGGAAATGCTTTATCAGAGAGTAATTTAAAAACAATTAAGTCGGTAAAAGCGTCGTTATAGTCGATTTTACTGGGATTAAAAATTATTACTGATTAATTTAGCAACATTAAGAAAACTTAGTTTCTTAGAGTTGAACCAAAAATAAACCACATGTCAAATAGAAGAGATTTTATCAAGAAAACAACGTTAGGCACTTTAGCCATAAGTTCTGTTTTGGGCGTAAGCGGATTTGCTGCAAATCACGAAAATGAACCAGAAGCTGAATTAAAAGAAAAAAAACAGACTAAACCGATCATCATCTCGACATGGAATCATGGTCTGCCTGCTAATAAAGAATCTTGGAAGAATTTAAAAGAAGGAAAATCAGCTTTAGATGCCATCGAAGCTGGAATGAAAATACCTGAAGCAGATCCGACTGTCCGCAGCGTAGGTTACGGAGGATATCCAGACCGTGAAGGAAAAGTTACTCTTGATGCCTGCATTATGGATCACAATAGCAATTGCGGTTCTGTTTGTTTTCTGCAAGGAATTATGCATCCAATTTCTGTTGCAAAAAGAGTATTGCAAAATACGCCTCACGTAATGTTAGCTGGGCAGGGTGCGTTACAATTTGCCTTGTCTGAAGGCTTTAAAGAAGAAAATTTATTGACTCCAGAATCTGAAAAAGACTGGAAAAAATGGCTGGAAGATTCTAAATACAAACCAGTTATTAATATAGAAAATCACGATACCATCAGTATGCTAATGTTAGACCAAGAAGGCAATCTTTCGGGCGGATGTACCACGAGCGGTGCAGCTTGGAAAATGCACGGACGCGTCGGTGACTCCCCAATAATCGGCGCGGGTCTTTTCTTGGATAACGAAGTAGGAGCGGCCGCAGCAACTGGTTTAGGCGAAGCCGTAATTAGAACTGCAGGAAGTGCAATGGTTGTAGAACTAATGCGTCAGGGAAAATCGCCTTACGATGCTTGTAAAGAAATTACAGAACGTATTTATAACAAACATAAAAACCACAAAGACATGGAATACCTGCAAGTTGGTTTTATTGCTTTGAATAAAAACGGAGAATATGCGGGTTACAGTTTAAGATCAGGATTCAATTACGCCGTTTCTGATGACGTAAAAGGCCACAGAATGGAAGACGCGAAATTTAAAATGGCTTGGGATAAATAATATTAATCCGTTAAAGAGATTAAACACAATATTTGTCATTTCGATCCCGAGGCTTCGGGATCGAAATGACAAACTAAACCTAAAAACTACATCTTTAAATGTTTGAACAAACAATTAGAGAAACCAAAAAACAAAGAATGAAAAAATTATTATTCCTATTAACCCTAACCGCTTCAATTTTCTCGGCTCATGCGCAGAAAGTTTACACAGAAAGTGATATTAACATTATTCCGAAACCGAGTCAGACTTTTATTAAAACTGGTGTTTTTGAATTTACAAAAGATACCAAGTTTGTAGTAAATGGCGATTTCCAAAGAGATGCTGCAAATGCTTTAGCTTCTAAATTTGAAGTAGCTGCAGGATGGAAACCAGAGACGACAACTAAAGCTCCGGTAAGCAATTTTGTGCAGTTTAAAGTAGATCCTAATTTAAAAAATGAAGCTTACGTTTTAGATGTAAATCCGACGAGTATTGTTATTTCTGCAAAAGGAAATGTTGGTTTTCTATATGGATTAGAAAGTGTTAGGCAATTACTTCCTGAAGCGATTGAAAGCAAATATGCAATCACTTCTGCGAAATGGCAGATTCCAAGCTTAACGATTAACGATGAACCACGTTTTAAATGGAGAGGTTTAATGTTAGATTTATCACGTCATTTCTTTGATAAAAATTACATTTTAGCGACAATCGATCGTTTGGCAATGCATAAAATGAACGTTTTACATTTGCATTTGGTTGACGATCAAGGTTGGAGAATTGAAATTAAAAAATATCCAAAACTAACTGAAGTTGGGGCTTGGAGAGTTGATCAAGAAAACACTAGCTGGAATGCGAGATTAACGACAAATCCTGACGAAAAAGGAACCTACGGTGGCTTCTTTACGCAAGATGAATTAAGAGAAATCGTAAAATATGCTTCGACAAAAGGAATTGAAATTATTCCTGAAATCGAAATGCCGGCGCACGTAAGCAGTGCGATTGCAGCTTATCCGGAATTGGCTTGTTTTAATCAGAGAATTGGTGTTCCGTCAGGCGGAGTTTGGCCTTTGACTGATATCTATTGTGCAGGAAAAGAAACTACGTTTGAATTTTTGCAAAATGTAATTGATGAAGTAATTACTATTTTCCCATCAAAATATATTCATATTGGTGGCGATGAGGCGACGAAAACCAATTGGGCAAAATGTCCGCACTGCCAAAAAAGAATCAAAGACGAGAAATTAAAAGATGTCAACGAGTTGCAAAGCTACTTTGTAAAACGTATGGAAAAATACATCAACTCAAAAGGTAAAAGAGTTATCGGCTGGGATGAAATTTTAGAAGGCGGTTTGGCTCCAGATGCAACGGTAATGAGCTGGAGAGGAATGAAAGGCGGAATCGAAGCGGCAGATCAAGGTCATGACGTAATTATGACACCAGAATCTCCTTGTTATTTTAACTTTTATCAAGGTCCGCAAAACGAAGAACCTTTAGCTTTTGACGCTTATAATCCGTTAAGTGAAGTGTACAAATTTGATCCTGTAGTTTCAACAATGACACCTCAGGAAGCGGGACACGTTTTAGGAGGACAAGCGAATTTGTGGGCAGAACATTTAGCGTTGCCAAAAGATTCTGAATACATGATTTTCCCAAGATTGGCAGCATTATCAGAAACTTTATGGAGTCCGAAAGAGAAACGCAATTGGAATGATTTTACAACGAGATTATTCTCTTTATTAAAACGTTACGATTATTTAGGAATCAATTATGCGAAAAGCGCTTATTTGGTAACGGCTTCTTCTACAGCTGATTTAGCTAATAAACAGATTAAGGTAGAATTGAAAAACGAGTTTCCTAATCCAGACATTCGTTATGTTTTAGGAAACCAGACCATTGATCACCATGCTATAAAATATACAAGCCCAATTGCAATAAAAGAAACAACGGTTTTAAAAGCTTCTTTATTCCAAGATGACAAGCCAGTGGGAAAAACATATACAGATACTATTGTTTTCCATAAAGCATTTTCGAAAAAAGTGAAATACTTGACCCCTTACAATTCGAATTATAAAGGTGACGCCAATACCATGGTAAATACGATCAGAGGAAGTAAAAATTTCCATGACGGACAATGGCAGGCTTGGTTGGTTAACGATATGGAATTGGTTATTGACTTAGAAAAAGTAGAAAGTATCGAGCAAGTAAAAGTTGGAGCTTTAGAAAGTCAAGGAGCAGGAGTTAATTTCCCAATTCAACTTAAAGTCTTGATTTCTACAGATGGAGTTAAATACACGCAGGTTGGCAAAATTATGCGCCCTTATGCAGTAAATGCTGTTCCAGAATTGAAAGATTTCCAAATCAATTTCCAAAAACAAAATGCACGTTTTGTAAAAGTTATTGCAGGCAACTTAAAGAAAAGTCCAAAAGGAGAAAGCTCTTGGTTGTTTGTCGATGAAATTTTAATTGATTAATTATTAAAAAAATGAAGAAGGTACTATTTAAGCTCGGGATATTATTGATTTGCTTGATGCCGTTTTTTACTAAGGCACAAACCAAAGGATTTTCTATATCTAAGGGAGAATTTCAGCAAGACGGGAAGATAATTAAAATACATTCGGGAGAAATGCACTATGTACGTATTCCTAAAGAGTATTGGAGACATAGATTGCAGATGCTTAAAGCTATGGGAATGAATACCGTGGCTACTTATGTCTTTTGGAATTATCACGAAGTAGCACCAGGTGTCTGGGATTTTAAAACAGGAAATAGAGATCTTTCAGAATTTTTACGTATTGCCAAAAGTGAAGGCTTATATGTAATTCTTAGGCCAGGTCCATATGCATGTGGCGAATGGGAATTTGGAGGATACCCTTGGTGGCTGCAAAATAATCCAGATTTAGTAATTCGTACCAATAACAAAGCATTTTTAGACGCTTGTAAAACGTATCTAGAACATTTGTATGGAGAGGTAAAAGGACTTTTTGCTAATCAAGGCGGACCTATTATTATGGTTCAGGCTGAAAATGAATTTGGTTCTTATGTTTCTCAAAGAACCGATATTAGTGCTGAGGATCATAAAGCCTACAAAACTGCAATTTACAATATACTTAAACAAACGGGATTCCCAGAGCCTTTTTTTACTTCTGACGGTGCCTGGTTGTTTGAAGGTGGTATGGTAGAAGGCGCGTTACCGACTGCAAATGGGGAATCAAATATAGATAATCTAAAAAAACAGGTTGATAAATACCATAACGGACAAGGACCTTACATGGTCGCAGAGTTTTATTCTGGCTGGTTGGATCATTGGGCAGAACCATTTATTAAAATTGGATCTGAGGAGATTGCAAGTCAAACTAAAAAGTACCTTGATGCAGGTGTTTCTTTTAATTATTATATGGTACACGGCGGTACTAATTTTGGATTTACCTCGGGGGCAAATTATAATGAAGAAATGGATATTCAGCCGGATATTACGAGCTATGATTATGATGCTCCTATTAGCGAAGCAGGTTGGGCAACACCAAAATTTATGGCTATACGTGAAGTAATGCAAAAGTATTCTAAAACAAAATTAGCCTCAATTCCAGCCAAAATACCAGTTGCAAAATATCCTAATCAGGCTATCAAATCAAGCATGGATGTTTTAAGTTGGATAAAAAAAGAAAAACCAGTTGTAAATGACCAGCCTTTAACATTTGAAAAATTAGGTCAAGGACATGGATATGTTTTGTATCGAAAAAGATTTACGCAGCCTATTTCTGGTAAATTAAAAATTGAAGGATTGAGAGACTTTGCTACAGTTTATGTAAACGGGGTTAAAGCAGGTGAGTTGAATAGAGTTTTCAAAAACTACGAGTTGACAGTTACGATTCCTTTTAACGGTATTTTAGAAATTCTAGTTGAAAATATGGGGCGCATTAACTACGGTGCCGAAATCGTACATAATACTAAAGGAATTATTACTCCAGTATATTTAAATGAATTTGAAATTAGCGGCGGATGGGAAATGTATAAAATGCCAATGAATGAAGTTCCAGCTGTTAAAAATGAAACGATAAAACCTAGACGTCCCGTCTTATATGAATCTACTGTAAGCATAGATAAACCTGCTGATACTTTTCTGGATATGACAGGTTGGGGAAAAGGAATTGTATTTGTTAACGGACACAATCTTGGACGTTACTGGAAAGTTGGACCGCAGCAAACGCTTTATGTACCAGGTTGTTGGTTGAAAGCAGGCGAGAATAAGTTTGTTGTATTGGAGCAGCTTAATGAAAACAGTAAAACAGAATTGACTTTTACGGATCAGCCTATACTTGAAAAATTAAATTAAGATTACCTATTACACAAAAAACAAAAGAATAAATAAAACCTAATAAATAGATTAAAGATGAAAAGAGGAATATTCATTATCGCCCTTTTATTTTCAGCTCAGATATTCGCGCAGGCGATATATGAAGATGAAAGATACGTACCAGAGACAGATCCGGCAGTATTAAAAAACTTAGATGAATGGCAAGGCAAAAAATTTGGTCTGCTAATGCACTGGGGAACTTACAGCCAATGGGGTATTGTAGAATCTTGGTCTATTTGTCCTGAAGATTACGGATGGTGTGAACGTAAAAAAGGAAGTAATCCATCTAATTATAATGATTATATAAAAGATTACGAAGGGTTAAGAAAAACATTTAATCCAGTAAAATTCGATCCAGAAAAATGGGCAAAAGCAGCGAAATATGCTGGAATGAAATACATGGTTTTTACAACAAAACACCATGACGGATTTAATATGTATGATACTAAATATTCTGATTATAAGATAACTAGTAAAGATGTTCCTTTTCATACAAATCCAAAAGCAGATGTTTTAAAAGAGATTTTCAACTCTTTTAGAGGCGAAGGTATTTCTACAGGAGCTTACTTTTCAAAACCAGACTGGCACAACGAAAACTACTGGGATCCTTATTTTCCGCCATTTGACAGAAACGTAAACTACGATCCGTCTTTGTATCCAGAAAAATGGCAGAAATATGTTGACTTTACACACAACCAGATTTTAGAAATTTTGACTAATTATGGTAAAGTGGATATTCTTTGGTTAGACGGAGGATGGGTTCGTAAAAGAGATCAAGTAAACATCAAAGAAAACTACGACGAGAAATTTACTGAAAACGAATCTAAAAACGGTTTCATCAAACACAGAGTGGTAGACCAAGATCCAAAAATGGACGAATTGGTAGCAAAAGCACGTGCAAAACAACCAGGTTTAATTGTGGTGGATAGAGCGGTTCACGGTAAAAACCAAAACTACTTAACTCCAGAAGGACGTGTTCCTGCTAAGACTTTGCCTTATCCTTGGGAATCTTGTATTCCAGCAGGCGGTGGATGGTCTTATTCTCCAGGCGCTACTTACATGACTGGAAGACAAGGTATTCACATGTTAGTTGACATTGTGGCAAAAGGCGGAAACTTATTATTAAATATTGCGCCAAGTCCAGAAGGAGAATGGGATAAAGGTGCTTACGATTTATTGCAGGCTTACGGTGATTGGATGAAAGTAAACAGCACAGCGATTTACAACACAAAACCAATCGAACCTTACAAAGAAGAAAACATTTGTTTTACACAAAATAAAGCGGGTAATGTATTTGCATTTTATTTAGCTAAAGACGGGGAAGATAAAATTCCTGCTGAAGTTACTGTAAAATCTATCAGTCCTAAAAAAGGAACAAAAATTACCATGTTAGGTTCTAAAACTTCTTTAAAATGGACAAAAGAAGGAAACGGATTTAAAGTAATTATTCCGGAAAGTTTAAGAAACAATCTTCCTGCAAAAGAAGCTTGGACTTTAAAAATTGAAGCGATCAACAGATAAGAACGAAGCCTATGGTTTTAAATACTAAAAATAAATTTAAGACAGCATGTATTTTATACATGCTGTTTTTTAGCATAACAATTTTTGCACAGGAGCCTGCCGATTTTGTAAATCCGTTTATTGGGACTTCCAATTATGGGGCGGCTTATCCAGGACCAATTGCACCACGCGGAATGGCAAGTATTAGTCCGTTTAATGTGGCTGGAGTAAAAAATACTCCTATGGAAAAAGATAGTCAGTGGCTTTCGAATCCGTATGTGAATGAGAATACCTTTTTGACAGGATTTAGTCAAGTGAATTTAAGCGGTGTTGGCTGTCCAGAATTGGGCGTTATTTTATTGATGCCAACGACTGGAACAGTAGAAATCGATCATTTAAAATATGGTTCGACTTATTCTAATGAAGTAGCTAAGGCAGGCTATTATAGCGTAAACATCGACAAGTATAAAGTAAAAGGAGAGTTTACAGCTTCAAAACGAGTGGGAGTAAGCAGATTTACTTTCCCGAAAGGGCAATCTAATATTTTATTAAATCTTGGATTGGGATTGACAAACGAAGAAGGTGCAATGGTAAAAGTAGTTTCTTCTACAGAAATTGAAGGAATGCGATCTGTTGGATCCTTTTGTTATAACAGTCCAGAAGATGCATATCCAGTTTACTTTGTAGCTCAATTTTCGAAACCTGCGGCTAAATTTGGTGTTTGGAAAAAAACTTCAAAATACAACGGTGTTGAAGCACAATGGATGGGTTACAATGGAAAAGCGAGAATAATGGAGAATACAATCAAAACCGTTGTAGGTGATAGTATAGGAAGTTATTTTACTTATAAATTCGAAAAAGAAGAAACAGTTGAAGTGAAGATCGGAATTTCGTACGTAAGTATCGAAAATGCCCGTGAAAATTTAGCAAAAGAAGTAGGTAACAGATCTTTTGACGCAATTTACAAAGAAACCTACAACGAATGGAATGAAGAACTTTCTAAAATTTTAGTTGAAGGCGGTTCAAAAGATGACAATACGATTTTCTATACGGCTTTGTATCACACTCTAATTCATCCCAATATTTTAAATGATATTAACGGACAATATCCCGTAATCAAAAGAAGTAAAATTGCTAAAACTGATGACACCCGTTATACCGTATTTTCTTTATGGGATACGTACCGAAATGTACATCCATTGATGTCTTTGGTTTATCCAAAACAGCAATCTGATATGGTAAAAAGCATGTTGACTATGTTTGATGAAAACGGCTGGTTACCCAAATGGGAACTGAATTCGACTGAAACTTTTACCATGGTTGGAGACCCTGCAAGTATTGTAATTACAGATACTTATATGAGAGGAGTTCGTGATTATGATGTTAATAAAGCCTATTATGCGATGTTGAAAGGCGCAGATAATATTGAAAATAATCCGCTTCGTCCAGGATTGAAAGATTATATCAAAAAAGGCTATTTAACAACCGACAATAAAGGTCCAGTTTCTACAACTCAGGAATACAATATTTCAGATTATTCTATTTCGCTTATGGCCAACGAATTCGGGGACAAAGACAATGTAAAACGTTTTAAAGAACGTTCATTATCCTATAGAAAATTATTTGATAAAAACTTAAATCTGCTTCGACCAAGAACGGCTGACGGAAAATGGTACGAGCCATTTGATCCTGCTTCTGGAGCTAATTTTGAAGAAAATGTTGGCTTCATCGAAGGAAACGCTTGGCAGTATGCATTTATGGTTCCGCACGATATTAACGGATTAAAGAAATTAATGGGTGGCGATCAAGCTTTTTCGGCGCAATTGCAGAAAATCTTTGATATAAAACAATTTGATATGGCAAACGAACCAGATATTGCCAATCCGTATTTGTTTAATTATGTAAAAGGTGAGGAGTATAAAGCTCAGGAAATGGTAAAGAAATTGGTTCGCGAATATTTCAAAAATGAGCCAAAAGGATTACCCGGAAATGACGATACCGGAACCATGTCGGCCTGGTTAGTTTATTCGATGATGGGAATTTATCCAATATCGCCGGGAGATCCAATTTACACCATTACTGCGCCAATGTTTCATAGAGTGACTATTAAATTAGATCCAAGATATTATAAAAAAGAGAGCATTGTAATTGAAAGACAAATCAATAATGACGGGAAAATCAATTCGATTGAGCTAAACGGAAAAACACTTAACAGCTTTTTTATTTCGCACGACGATTTTGTGAATGGAACAAAGCTAAAAGTGATTCAAAACTAAACACAACACAACTATGTTACAATTAAGAATGAAGAAAACGGCCATTATTTTTGTAATGGCTGTTGGTTTTTTTAACCAAAGCCATGCACAGAAAAAGTATCCGTACCAGGATGCAAAATTACCAGTAGAAGAAAGAGTTCAGGATTTGCTAAGCCGTATGACACTTGAAGAAAAAGTACGTCAGATGGATATGTATAGAGGAGATTTTTTTAAAGATAAAGAAGATTTCGCGAAATCTAAATCGGCAGAAAAAATCGGGAATTTAGGAATTGGAGCTATTCATGATCTTTATCCGCGTTCAGCGAAAATGATCAACGATTTGCAAACCAATGTAATCAAAGGAAACCGTTGGGGAATTCCGGCGCTTATTATGTGTGAAATGCTTCATGGTTATTTAGACGAAGGAAGTACAGCTTTTCCAATGAACATCGGACTTGGAGCAACTTGGGATGTTGCCGTAATGGATAAAGTTGGAAAAGTAATTGGTATGGAAGCCAGAGCGCATGGAGTTCATTTTGGTTTTGGTCCAAACTTAGATTTAGGACGCGAACCAAGATGGGGAAGAGTTGCTGAAACTTTCGGAGAAGATGCATTTTTAAATAGTGAAATTGGTTTAGCATTCATTAAAGGATTACAGGGAGATGATTTAAAATCGGATCGATCTATTATTGCAGAGCCTAAACACTTTGCCGTTCATGGTATTCCGCAGGCGGGAGGAAATTCTTCGCCAATTTTGGTTGGAGAACGTTCAGCAAGAGAAGACCATTTACCATCTTTTCAAAAAGCATTTACAAAAGGCGGTGCTTTGGGAACAATGTGCGCATATTCTGAGTTAGACGGTATTCCTTGTGCAGCAAATCATTGGCTATTGACGGATGTTTTGAGAAAAGAATGGGGATTTAAAGGGCTTGTAGTTTCAGATTTAGGAGCAATAAAATACATTCAGACGACTCACAAAGTTGCTGATTCTCCAAAAGATGCTATTAGAGAAGCAGTTTCTGCAGGTGTTGATATGCAGTTTTATGATTTTTCAAACGAGTTCTGGCAAAATACTGTTATTGAATTGGTAAATGAAAAAAAATTGACAATGGAAAATATCGACCGTGCGGCGGGAGCAGTTTTACGTTTGAAATTTTTATTAGGATTATTTGAAAATCCGTACACAGATAAAAATCTGATTAAAGAGCGTTTTCATACTAAAGAAAATCAAGCTGTTGCTTTAGAAGCTGCTCAAAAATCAATGATTTTGCTGAAAAATGACAATAATATTTTACCGTTGAGTAAAAGTATTAAAAACATTGCCGTTATAGGACCAAATGCAAACGCTTCAAGAATGGGAGGTTATGCTCCTAAAAATAGTGTTGGAACAACAGTTTTCGAGGGTATACAGCAAATTGTTGGAAAAACTGCCAATGTAGTTTACGAAGAAGGTGTTCCTTTAATTGTAAAAGGACAAATTATTCCATCTAAATATTTATTTACGCCAGACGAATCTCAAAACGGATTAAAAGGAGAATATTTCAATAACAGAAACCTGGAAGGAACTCCAGCATTGACTCGTATCGACAGTCAATTAGAGTTCGACTGGCCTTGGGCGCCTGGAGACGGCGTAAATGTGGATGATTTTTCTATTAGATGGACAGGATTCTTAAAATCAGATCAAGCACTTGACGGATGGTTAGGTTTAAGTTCTGATGACGGAATTAGAATGTATATCGATGACCAATTAGTAATTGACAACTGGACTAAAGGTGCGACAAGCATGGTTACAGTTCCAAAAAATATTGAAAAAGGTAAAAAATACAAAGTCCGCATTGAAATGTGGGAAGGAGGCTGGGGTGCCAGAGCGCATTTCCGTTGGAATTTAGAAAAAGTAAACTTACAGCCGGCAATCGAAGCTGCTAAAAAAGCAGATGTTGCCATTGTGGTTTTAGGAGAATCTAACGAATTGGTAGAAGAAAACAGAGACGTTGCATCTTTAGACTTATTTGGAATACAACAGCAATTGATTGAAGAGATCCAAAAAACAGGAACACCTGTAGTTTGTGTATTATTAAATGGTCGCCCGCTTTCTACAAATTGGATTGCAGAAAATATTCCGGCGGTAATTGAAGGATGGTTCCCAGGAGAATTTGGAGGAAGAGCTGTTGCAGATGTTTTATTTGGAGATTACAATCCAGCAGGAAGATTACCAATAACGGTTCCAAAATCGGTTGGGCAGCTACCTATATATTATAACCAAAAACCATCTGCGATACATAAATATGTAGCAGAAAGCGAACATCCTTTATATTCATTCGGTTTTGGATTGAGTTACACGAAGTTTGAATATTCAAATCTTAAAATCAGTGCAACTGAAATTAAACCAAACGGAGAATTGAAAGTTTCTGTTGATGTTAAAAATATTGGAAATCTTGATGGAGATGAAGTTGTACAATTATATATTAATGATGTTTACAGCTCTGTTACCACTCCAGAAAAAACGTTAAAAGGATTCAAAAGATTGAATATTAAAAAAGGAGAAATAAAAAATGTTGAATTTACACTTACATCAGATGAGTTATCTATCTGGAACAGAGAAATGAAGAGCGTTGTAGAGCCTGGAGATTTCGAAGTTATGGTTGGCGGAAATTCGACAGATTTACTAAAAACTAAATTTAAGGTTTCGAACTAAAATCGCTTAAACGCAGAATAATTTTAAACGTTTTTTCGATAAAAAAAAGAATACAATTGAAAAAGGCCAAAATCTATTAGATTAATAGATTTTGGCCTTTAAAATAAGGAAGAGTTAGATTACAAATGAAAACGTTTTCTTTCAATAAAACGCGAAACTTTCACCAACACCTTTTCAAAATTGTCATTTGTCGAAATTATGTATTGTTAACAAAACGTATTCTTAAATTTAACATGTTATTAACTCTAAAAAAACAACTAATATGATTAAAAACGTACTAAAATTACTGTTGGTCATATGCCTTTTCGGATTCCAAAGCCTTGAAGCGCAGACTACAGTAAAAGGAACGATAACAGATGCTCTTACTGGAATTCCGATTCCTGGGGCAAATATTATTGTTAAAGGAACAAAAACAAGTGCTTCATCAGATTTTGATGGTAAATACAGCATTAGTGTTCCAAATCAATCAGCAGTTTTAGTTTTTACTTATGTAGGATCTGCTACAAAAGAAGTTGCTGTAGGATCTCAAACTACTATTAATGTAGCTTTAGGTGCAGACACCCAGCAGTTGGGAGAAGTAGTGGTTACGGCTCTTGGTATTAAAAGAGAGAAAAAAGCCATTACGTATTCTGCACAAAACGTTTCAGTAGATGAACTTTCTGAAGCTAGATCATTAAACGTTGCCAACTCTCTTTCTGGTAAAGTTGCAGGTCTTAACTTCTCGACTACTTCAAATGGTGTTGGTTCTTCTTCCAGAATTACTTTAAGAGGTAACAGATCTCTTAATGGAAACAACCAGCCTCTTTATGTAGTAGATGGTGTGCCAATTAGTAACGGAACAACAACAACAAATCCTGATATTGATACAGGGGGAACTACACAGCCAGATGGTATTTCTAACATTAACCCAGAAGATATTGCTTCGATGACTGTTCTTAAAGGACCTTCTGCAGCAGCACTTTATGGTTCTAGAGCATCAAATGGTGTAATCGTTATTACAACAAAATCTGGTAAAGCAGGAAAAACCTCAGTTTCGTTATCATCTAACTTTATGGCTTCTTCAGCTTATAACTTGATGAATTTACAAAACGAATACGGTCAAGGTACGAATGGAGTGTATGTTCCAAACTCATCTTCAAGCTGGGGAGGAAAATTAGACGGAAGCCAAGTTTCAAACTGGCAGTTAGTTCGTAACCCAAATTATGCTGGACCAGCTACACAAAGCTATTCTCCACAGCCTAATAACGTTATTGATTTTTACAAAACAGGTTACAACTTAGCAAATACATTAACTGTAACTGCTGGTAACGAAAAAGCGCAAGGTTATTTCTCTTATACCAACACACGTGCTGAAGGTATCGTTGGAGGAAACCAAATGGATAGACACAATCTTAACTTAAGATTGACGAGCAAAATCTCTGATAAATTATCATTAGATGTAAAAACAAACTACATCGTTCAAGATATTGATAACTTATTGAGAACTGGTGAAGAGTCTATTGGTACATCTGCATATTTATTACCTCGTAGTATCGCATACAACGATTACAAAAATTTCGAATATTTTGATGCTGCAGGACAAAGACAAGTAAACTATTTCCTTGACGAAACTGGAGCTCCAGGTGGAAACCCATTTTGGTCTGCATTAAGAGATGATGCTCGTACAGATAAAAGAAACAGATTTATTGGTTTAGCGTCTCTTAAATATGAGTTTACAAAAACGTTAAGCTTACAAGGTAGAGCTGGTTTAGACCAAATGACTAACAAAAACGTAAGAAACAGATATGCAACAAATGCATTTAACAGCAACATGGGTTCATACAGCGAGTCTTATGAAACAGTGAGCGAATTAAACGTTGATGCTTTACTTTCTTACAATGAGAAATTTGGTGATTTTTCTATCGGACTTAATGCTGGTGCAAACTCATTGCAACAAAATAGTTCAGCTTTAAATTCTGGTGGTGTTTTAAGTAAAAGAAACTTCTTCGCATTATCTAATGTGCAGACAGTTCAATCTACATCTACTGCTTCAGAAAAAAGAATCAATTCAGTTTACGGATTTGGTCAAATTGGTTATAGAAACTATTTATTCTTAGACGTAACAGCTAGAAATGACTGGTCTTCTACATTACCAACAGATTATTTCTACCCATCTTTTGGTCTTTCTGCAGTTCTTTCTGACATGTTTACATTGCCAGAAGTAATCAGCTTTGCAAAAATTAGAGGTTCTTATGCACAAGTTGGTAACGATACAGATCCATACCAAACACAACAAAGATTCTCATATATTGGAGGAAATGGTGGTATGTTGTACGGACAAAGCACAAAAGCTAATCCAAACTTAAAGCCTGAGATTTCTTCTTCTACAGAGTTTGGTGCAGATGTTAGATTCTTTAATAACCGTTTAGGTTTAGATTTTACATATTTCAATACATTAACAGACAATCAGATTTTCTATATTAACACTCCTGAATCTTCTGGATATTCTAGAGCAATCGTAAATGGTGGAGATATTGAAAATAAAGGTATTGAGCTTACGCTTACTGCAACTCCAATTCAAACTGCAAACTTTACTTGGGATATTACAGCAAACTATGCTTCTTATAAATCAAAAGTTAAGTCTATCTTTGAAGGAAGAGATGAGTTAGTTCTAGGTGAAGGACGTTTAGTTAGAAGTAAAGTTGTTCAAGGTGGTGAATACGGAGATTTATATATTAAAGGTTTCCAAAGAGATCCAAACGGAAATATTATTGTAAACAGTGCTGGTATTCCATTGGCAACAAATGGTTTCGATGTTCGTGCTGGAAACTTTAACCCAGACTGGACAGCAGGTTTCAAAAATAATTTCAAATACAAAGATTTCTCTTTAAGCTTCCTTGTTGATTTTAGAATTGGTGGAGAAGTTATTTCATACACTCAAGCAAGACAAGCTGGTTTAGGGGTAAGTGATGTTACACTTGCTGGAAGAGAAGGCGGAATTATTGTAGATGGTGTTGTTGCTGCAGGAAATGGTACATACACTCCAAATACTACAAGTATTACAGCAGAACAATACTGGACAGCTATTGGGCAAAGAACTCCAATTGCAGAACCATTTATTTATGATGCTACAAACATCAGATTAAGAGAACTTGTTTTTGGTTATTCTTTACCAAAACGTTTATTAGGTAGTTCAGGATTTTCAAGTATTGACTTCTCTTTAGTGGGTAGAAACTTATTCTTCTTCTTAAACAAAGCAGAACACTTTGATCCAGAAGCTGGAGCAGGTACAGGTAACTTACAAGGGATAGAATCTTTCAACATTCCTTCAACTAGAGATTATGGAGTTAATGTTAAATTCGGATTTTAATTAAAAAAGAGATATCATGAAATATAGTTTTAAAATAAAAACACTAGGAGTCGCTGTAGCGATGCTATCTACTTTTTCTAGTTGTACAAAGGACTTCGACGAAATAAATACGGATCCAAATTCGCTTACAGAAAGTCAGTTAGATCCAACTCTTGCTGGTCCTGCATTTGCATCTGCGTTATACGCAGGTATCCACAACGGATCTTATTCTTCTCCAGGTGTAGATGATCAAGGTACTTGGGGTATTGCAACAGGTATTTTGTCTTCAACTTTTATTCACTACTTAAATTGTGGATACGGAACGGAAAGAAATGCTTTCGTTAACGGATACGAAGGAAGAGGATGGACAAGATTTTATACAGTTGCTGCGCCAGCTTTGACAAATGCTTTCAAAGCATCTGAAGGAAATGCTGAAGCTTTAGCAGTTCTTAAAATTTGGAAAGTTTTCATGTACAACCAAATGGTTGATGCTTACGGACCAATTCCTTACACTGAAGCAGGTAATGGTAAAGAAAAAGTTCCTTATGACAGCGTAGAATTCATCTATGAAGATTTCTTTAAATTGTTAGATGAAGCAAACGCAGTATTGAGTTCTTCTTCTACTGCATCTGTAGCCTCTCTTGCCCCAAATGATAGAGTTTATTCAGGAAGTGTTGACAAATGGAGAATTTTTGGAAACAGTATGAGATTGCGTTTAGCTTTAAGAATTTCGGATAAAGATCCAGGAAAAGCAAAAACTCAAGCTGAAGCTGCTGTAGCTGCAGGAGTTATGCAGACAAATGATCAAAGTGCATTCTTTAAAGCAAGTAACATTACTCCAAACAATTTAAACATGATTGTAAACAGCTGGGGTTATGTAATGACAGCTTCTATGGAAAGTATCTTAGTAGGATACAACGATCCACGTTTATCAAAATGGTTTGCCCCAATCGATACTGGAGTTTATAGAGGTAACCCTGTTGGAGGTTTAGAAGATCAATTTGGAACTACTAAATTCTCTGCTTTCAATAATGACGTAATGGGTAATGGTGCCACTAACAACCTTAGTGAAACTAAAAATATCGAAATCTTCATGGCTTCTGAAAACTATTTGAGCAGAGCAGAAGGTGCATTGAATGGATGGAACATGGGCGGAGATGCTAAAACTTTGTATGAAACAGGTATTAGATTATCTCTAGCACAATGGGGAATTACAAATGCTGCTGAAGTAGATGCATACATCAATGGTTCATCATTGCCAACTTTACCAAATATCTTAACAGTTTACCCTACTTTAGACTTAAGAGATATCCCTGTTAAATTGCCAGTAGCTTGGTCTGCATCTACTGCTGATCAACGTACACAGATTGCAGTTCAAAAATACTTAGCAATTTTCCCAGAATCTTGGGAAGCTTGGGCAGATTTACGTAGAAGCGATGCTAAAGTTATTTATCCTGTATTAAACACAGATAACCCAGACCCAGGAGTTGGAAAATCTCTAATGAAGAGAATCATTTATACTACAAATGAGTATTCTTCTAACAAAGAAGCAGTTGATGATGGTATCGCAAAATTAGGCGGTGCAGATTCAGGTGGAACTAGACTTTGGTGGGACACAAAATAATTAATTTGGTGAGTAATGATCGACACAATCCTTACTTAAAATTCAAAAGGAGAGGTAACTCTCCTTTTGTTTTATCCATATGTCAGTAATTTTTGACATACAAAATTTCTTTTAACTACTGATGATTTTCTCCAATTTAACAAATCATCAAACCACAAAAACATAATAAAAATGGTTGATACAAATACCACTAACTCCTCACAAACCAAACCAACCACATTAGTTCCAATTTTAATAATAGCAAGTCTGTTTTTTATTTTTGGATTTGTTACCTGGATCAACGGAGCTTTGATCCCGTTTATGAAAACAATTAACGAATTAACTTCAGCGCAGTCTTTATTAGTTGCGTCGGCATCTTATATTTCGTTTGTTGTAATGGCACTTCCTGCCTCTTATATTTTAGCTAAAATCGGCTATAAAAAAGGAATGTCTTTGGGATTATTCATTATGGGTTTCGGAGCCTTAATTTTTATTCCTGCAGCCGAAGCGAGAACCTATTGGATGTTCCTTACAGGAATTTTTATTCAGGGAGCCGGAATGACTTTATTGCAAACAGCATCTAATCCGTATATCACTATTTTAGGACCAATTGAAAGCGCAGCAAAAAGAATTTCTATTATGGGAATTTGTAATAAAATCGCTGGAGCTTTAGGGTCGCTTATTTTCGGATCTATTTTATTGTCAGGAATAGATGAAATTCAGGAAAAACTGGCTGTAGTAAGCGTTTCTGAAAAGAATACATTACTAAATAATATGGCAGACAGTGTTGTAGTTCCTTACATTTCAATGGCAGTGGTTTTGTTTATTTTAGGATTGCTGATTCGTAAAGCACCGTTGCCAAATGTAGAAGCCGCGCCAATCGAAGAAACAAAAGAGGGAGAAACAGCAAAAACAAGTATTTTTCAGTTTCCGCATCTTTGGCTTGGGGTACTAACTTTGTTTATGTACGTTGGAGTAGAAGTTATTGCTGGTGATACGATTATAGCTTACGGAATCGCGTTAGGATTTCCTGCAGGCGATGCCAAATTCTTTACAACATTTACCTTATTAGCGATGGTAGCTACTTATGCTTTGGGAGCATTTTTGATTCCGAAATATATTACGCAGGCTTTGGCTCTAAAAGTGAGTGCGGTTTTAGGAATTATATTGTCATTCTGCATTGTGTTTTCTAGCGGATTTACTTCTGTTTTATTCGTTGCTGGATTAGGAATCGCAAATGCATTAGTGTGGCCTGCAGTCTGGCCTCTTACACTTAACGGTTTAGGAAAATTTACGAAAACAGGAGCAGCATTATTAGTAATGGCAATTTCTGGAGGAGCAGTTATTCCGCCTCTATATGGGAAATTTGTAGACGGAACAAAAGCCGATCTGATCGCGCAGGGAATTAGCGAAGTTAACGCAACAGCAGCAGCCTCAACAAAAGGATATTGGATTTTACTTCCTTGCTATATTATTATCCTTTACTATGCGATTTCAGGACATAAAGTGGGGTTGAAGAAGAGTTAGATTTTTTTATCTGAAAGATGTAAGATGTGATATGTAAGATGTGATATGTGATATGTAAGATGTAAGATGTATGATGTAGGATTTAAAGCTATATCAAAGAGACATTTTTCATATTGAAAAGTAAATTCAAAATCTTGCTTCTTGCTTCTTTCATCTAAAAAAAAAAGCAAAAACAAAAAAAAGAAAATGATTTTAAAAAAGAGATATACTACAGCTGCATTATTGATGGTAATTGTTTTTTCCAATTCAGTAAAAGCACAAACTAAAGCTGTGAATATTGAAAGCAGTTATATTGCAGATCCGCCTGTTACAGCCAACAGTCACGCATCTACATTGGTTGAATATAAACCAAATGAGATTATGGCAGCTTGGTTTGGCGGTAAATACGAAGGTGCAAAAGATGTCGGAATTTATATTTCCGATTATAAAGATAAAAAATGGTCAACCCCAAAAGAGCTTATTCAGCCATTAATCAAAAACGGTGATACGCTTCCTTGTTGGAATCCGGTATTGTTTAAAAGCAAAAGCCAGAATTTGTATTTGTTTTACAAAGTCGGAAAAAATCCAAGAGAATGGTTTGGTGCTATGATTGTTTCAAAAGATAATGGAACAACTTGGGGCGAACCAAAATATCTTCCAGAAGGATTTTACGGACCAATTCGAAACAAACCAATCGAAACTACGCCGGGCTTAATTCTCTGCGGTAGCAGTACAGAAAGTGTTGATAAAGACGAATGGAGAATTCATGTTGAAACTTACACAGAAGCTGACGATTCTTGGAAAAAAATTGAAGTTGAAAACAATAAACAATTAAATGTCATTCAGCCTACATTTTTAGTTCATAGTGAAAGTGATATTGAGATGCTGTCCCGTAGCAAACACAATAGAGTAGTTGCAAGCTGGTCTGGAGATAACGGAAAAAGCTGGATAAGAACCAATACGATTAATGTGGTTAATTCAAATTCAGGAATAGATGCTTTAACCGTAAATAAAAATCTTTTTTTATTAGTGAATAATCCGCTCCCGCAGGGAAAAGACTGGTTTAACGGCCGCAATATTTTAGACGTTGAATATTCCACAGATGGTTTGAACTGGAGAAAGTTATTTGATTTGGAAAATCAGGAAAAAGGAGAGTTCAGTTACCCAGCAATAATTCAAACCACAGACAAGAAAGTACACGTACTGTATACTTATGATCGAAAATACATTAAACATACCTCTTTTGATTTATAATCTTTGAATGATGGTACGCAGATGACATTCATTTACTTCGTAAAGACGCTGATTTTACGATTTTATTTGATTAATTTTTTATAATATCTGCGTTTATCCGCGTTTTTGCAAAGCAAATCCGTTTCATCCGCGTTCCATTCTATAGAAAAACAATTATGAAATTAAAACTTTTTTTTACGACCGTATTTTTTTGCTGCACTTTCGTGAATGCACAAATTTCCAAAACCTTTTATAAACATGATAAATATCTATCATCAGATAAATTGGAAGGCCGTTTTCCGGGTACAAAAGGAAATAATAAAGCAGCAGCTTATATTCAGAAGTATTTTAAAAAATATGGTTTAAAAGAATTCAATAATTCCTATTATCAGCCTTTTAAAGTTTTTGTAAAAGAAGGCATCAATAAGATGAAATCAGATAGTGCTGCAACTCAAAATGTTTTGGGTTTTATCCAAGGATCTGATCCGGTTTTAAAAAATGAATATATTGTAATAGGAGCACATTACGATCATTGGGGCTGGGGCGGGCCAGGTTCTGGAAGTAAAAAGAAAGAAGCGTTTGCCATTCATAACGGTGCAGATGATAATGCTTCTGGTGTCTCGGCGCTGCTTTGCATTTTAGAAGAAATTTCAAAACAAAAAATCAAACCAAAAAGAAGCATCATTTTTATTTCGTTCAGCGGAGAAGAAGAAGGATTATTAGGTTCTAAATACTTCGTAACCCATCTGCCAGTTCCAAAAGAATCCGTAAAAGTAATGCTCAATATGGATATGGTTGGAAGATTGAATGAGAAAAAAGAGCTTTATATGGGCGGTGCTGGAACTTTCCCAAATGGAGTCGAACTGATGCAAAAACTGCAGGAAAACTCAGGATTAAACCCAGTTATTCACGCAGGAGATGTTGGCGGTTCCGATCATGTTTCTTTTTATAAAGAATCTATTTCTGCAGTTGGTTTTCATACCGGCGGACATCCGCAGTATCATACACCAGAAGATGATATAGACCTCATTAATTCTGATGGAGGTGCTTTGGTTTCAAAATATATTTATAATGCCTTAACAGAAATTGCCAATTACAAAGAAGCTTTGTTTTTTATCAAACAGAATTAAACAAAGCAATTAAAAATAAGTTAATTAGTTTTTTGTTGTTTGAAAAGGCGGTGTCTATTAAACGCTATAGATGCCGTCTTTTACTTTAAAAGCCCACGCAGCCATTGCATCAATAACGGGTAATAATCCCTTTCCAGCATCACTTAATTTATAAGTCACAAAAGGAGGAACGACAGGTTTTGCTTCGCGAATCACCAAACCATCTGCTTCTAATTGTTTTAAATGCTGAATAAGCATCTTCTCTGTTACAGCCGGAATTGCTCTTTTCAATTCGCTGTAACGTTTATCTCCAGTCGATAAATGATATAAAATAATGGGTTTCCAGTAGCCTCCAATTTTTTCCATAACGAAAGTTACAGGGCATTGTTCCAACGCATACTGCTTGTTTTCCTGAATAGTTGACGATTCTTTAATTGCTGTCATAATACATACTTTAGGGTAAGTACTTGTATAAAAGTAAGTACAAAGATACCTTTGTCTTGTTAAATAAAAAAACTTTAAAGATGAAAATTATAATTTCAGGTTCGTTAGGAAATATCGGAAAGCCTTTAACGGCTCAATTAGTAAAATCAGGACACGATGTAACAGTTATCAGCAGCAATGCAGATCGAAAAGCAGCGATTGAAGATCTTGGTGCGAAAGCAGTAATAGGATCGGTTAGTGATGCCGATTTTCTTTCAGAAACTTTTAAAGGTGCAGATGCCCTTTTCGCTATGACGCCTCCAAATATGGGCGGTGTAAATATTATTCAAAACACTACAGATGCTGGTACCGCTTTCGCGAAAGCGATTCAGAATGCCAACATTAAAAGAGTAGTAATGCTAAGCAGTATTGGAGCTGATTTACCAACAGGAAACGGACCAATTGCGGGTTTGTACAATATTGAGAAGATTTATGAGAAACTAAATACTTCAATTACATTTTTGAGAGCTGGATATTTCTACATTAACTTCTTCAACGATATTCCGATGATAAAAGGAGCAGGGATTATGGGAGCAAATATTCCAGCAGGAAATCGTATTCCGTTAGTGCATCCAGAAGATATTGCATGGGCTGCCGCAGAAGAATTACAAAAATTACCAGAAGGAAAAAATGTGCGATATATTATTAGTGATGTTCGCACGCCTTCAGAAATTGCAAAAACATTCGGAGCAGCAATTGGAAAAACAGAACTTCCTTGGGTTGAATTTACTGATGAACAATATTTAGGAGGAATGACGCAAGCTGGAGTTCCAGAAGAAATGGCTGGTTTATATACCGAAATGGGAAGCGGACTTCGCAACGAAACCATTGCAGCAGATTTTCTAAACACTGATGGAAAAGTTCAAGGAAAAATCAAACTAGAAGATTTTGCAAAAGAGTTTGCTTCAAAATTCTAATCAAAAAAACATTCCGCTTCTATTTACAGTAAGCGGAATGTTCAATTTAAATAATGAGTTATCATTATTTCATACCCTTTATAATTTCACCGAAGACTCAAGCAATAGCGAACAGACTAAGTAATCATCTCGACAAAATCTGCTTCCCATGACCATCAACCACCAACCATCAACCACCAACCACCAACCAACTTACAATTTATAAGAGAAATTTTTAGACTTAACCACTTTTCCTTTATCAGTAATTATTACGCAGCTGTATTCTGGGAATTTTTGGAGCAGCAGTAAGCCTTCTTTTAGACCTAAAACCATCATTGAAGTACTTAATCCGTTTGCCGTTTCGGCGTTTGGACCAAAGACAGTTACACTGCACAAACCAATTGCGGGATACCCAGTTGCAGGATTTATAATATGGGAGTAGCGTTTTCCATTAAAAACAACAAACTTTTCATAACTGCCAGAAGTAGTGACAGCGCCTTCTTTTAAAGGAACAACAGCTAAAATTTTTTCAGGTTTAAACGGATTCGTAATACCGATTTTCCAGTCCTTTCCGTTGGGTTGTTTTCCCCAGGTGCTCATATCGCCAGAACCATTGATAATTCCGGCTTTAATGCCTTTTTCAATCATCATGGCACGGCATTTATCAGTGGCGTAACCTTCGCCGAGAGCACCAAATCCGATTTTCATGCCTTTTAATTTCAAAAAAATAGTCGATTCTGTGCTGTCCAAAATAATATTCTTGTAACCCACTTTTTCAACCGATTTTTTTATGGCTTCCGCCGAAGGCATTTCCATCATCGAACCGTCAAATTTCCAGATTCTGTCCATTGCAGCAAAGCTGACGTCAAATCCGCCATTTGTTATTTCAGAAAGTTTAACAGCTCTTTGGGCAAGTTCAAAAACTTCTCGATCTACTTTTATAGGTTGAATTCCCGCATTCTGATTCACTGCAGAAATTTGAGAATCGGCTTTCCAGTCCGAAATTAGGTTTTCTATTCTAGTAATTTCAGCAATCACAATATCGATATTTTGTTCAGCTGAAAGCGAGTCTTTATCGACAATACTAATATCAAAACGGCCGCCCATTAAGAGCGTTGCTCTTTTTCGTAATACTTGCGAATAGCCTGTAAAGCATTGAACCGTTACGAAAAGAATTAAAAGTTTATTTATAATTGATTTTTGCATAAAAAATCATTTTTTAGAGCTCCCCTGGAGCGAAATATTTATAGTTATAATTTAGACGTTTCAAATTAAAGCTTCGCCAGAGCGATATGTAGTTTGTATATGTCGCTCCGCTGGAGCTTTGACTTTGTGTGAACCAAATGTAATCTATAAATATGTCATCCCTCTGGGATTCATTTATAATTGCGATCTAAATTCTATAATCTATCCCGAGGCTTCGGGACTACAGTCTAAAATCCAAAATCCAAAATCCAAAATCTACAATCTACAATCTATAATCTAAAATCTAATCCTAATAGCAATCCGTTAATAATTGACCATTTTCTTTGTATTCAGAAAGACTTTTAATTCCATTTTCCAGACACAATCCATTCAAAACAGCTTCAACATCTTTCTGCATGGCAAGCGAACCACAGATCATGATTACACCGCCTTCTTTTAATAAATTCATAAAAAAAGAAGCATCTTTTTGAATCAAATCCATAACATAAATATTTGCTCCTTCACGAGATAATGCTACGTGAAAGCGATCCAGATGTTGTTTTTGAATCATCACTTTTGCAAACTTTTTATAAGCCAAAAGCGTTGGAGTTACCATTCTAAAACCGCTGTACAAATGTATTTCCTTCTTAGCTTTATTCTGTTCAATCATTCCCAGGAAAGGAGCAATTCCAGTTCCGTTAGAGATGAGAGCCACTTTTGGTGCTTTCTTTGGAAGGTGAAAAGTAGGGTTTTTAAGAATTCTAGCTTTTATCGTATTTCCAGGTTCCAAATTATTTAAAAAGCCAGAACCCAATCCGTTTTCATGCAGTTTTACAACCAATTGTATGTTTCCAGAATGATTTCCAATAGAGTAGAGGCGTTTTCTAGAATCATTAGCAGGATAAATTGCCAGTAAATCACCAGAAACAAATTTAGCCCTAGAATTAGCGCGTAATGTTAGTATAAAAGTATGTTCGGTATCAGAAATCGGCGTCTTATCTAAAACCATTAATTTCTGCAGTCCTTTCGGTACGTGATTGTATAATGAAGGAGTTGTCGCCAAAGGAATTCCCGTTTTAGCACTCCATAATTTTATCCAGTTTACAAATTCAACAGCCGATTTGTCGTTAACGGTTTGTAAACTTAAATAACGTTCTGCCCAGTTTTGAGCCGCTAAAAGCTGATCGATCTCAATCGCAAACTGACAGAAATCTGGGTACGCTTTAGAGCCAAAACCAACGACAGAAAAATTAATTTTCTGATCCTGATTTTGCTTTTCTAATACAGCTTTGAATTTTTTTGCGTTAGAAGGCGCATCACCTAAACCATGAGTAGAAGTAAAGACAATTATATGTTCTGCCTTTGGATATACCGAAAAACGATTCAGTTCGGTAATAAAAGCCTTGTAGCCTTGATCGGTTAATTGTTTCAGAATAGCATTAGCAAATCTAAAAGAACTTCCGTTTTCAGAGCCAACTAAGAGAATAAAAGTACTTTCTTGAGATGTGAATTTGTTTTTAATTCGGCTTGATCTTCTTTTTAAAGTAATCGCAAAACCAGAATAAATAAAGAATAAAATATTGATGCAAGCTATTGCTAAGATTACAGCCCAGACTCCGTTAATTCTACCTGTATGAAGATCAAGGCTCAAAGCAGCAAATTGTTTGGTTACCGGCGAAAGTTTTTCTGAAATAACAGCACCAGAAACCTGATTAACTTCGATCTCGCGATCTTTTAATTCAATGATATAATATTCTTCAGGATCATCTGTAAAAGGAAACTCAATTTTTTTTACATCAGAAAGTAAAGTAGTTTTAAATATAGAAGTCGTTTTGTCTTTTTCTGAAAGTTCAGATTTTACAGGTTTCGCTTTTTCTTCACCCATAAAAAAGTTAAATCGTTCCAACGATAAATAGGTTCCTGTTAATGCAATAATTAGAATTGGAATTAAAGCCAATCGCCCCAAAACAACATGATAATACTGGGCGAAATATTCCTTGATTACTTTGGAGAAGAAATTTCGAATACCGCGTTGTCTCTTTAATACCAATACAAAACCCGAAAGCGAAATTAGTAATAAACAAAAAGAAATTATGCCGACAAAAAAACGTCCTGCTTCATGAAGAAACAACGAGCGATGAAAACTTGTAACCCATTGAATAAATTCGCTTTTTTTTACAGGAGTTCCTAAAGCTTTTCCCGTTTTGGGATCAACATAAGCATTAACATCATTTCCGTCTTGATCAATTGCCTGAAGCGTTACAAACTGATTGTAATCAACACTTAATTCTGTAATTTCTGGGTAAGCCTTTTTTAGAATAGGAAGAGTTTCTCCTAAAGTTATTTCATTAAAATTTTCAGTTTTGTACGGAAGAGTTTTTTCCTGCACTGCATCGACCGCCAGAATAATTCCGGTTACCGTGGCTAAAAACAAAAAAATAGAAGAAAATAAGGCCAGGGCCAAGTGTGCGTAACGCCAGAAAGAAAGAGTCATTGAATGTATTAAAAGTAATAAATGTTTAAAGCTTTGTCAAAGTTAAAAACTTTGACAAAGCTCAGATTTCAATTTTAAGCAGAAAAAAATAGAATTCATGCTTATAGAGGTTAAAAAATAATATGCTGAATATTAAATTTTGCTTAACCTTACGTATTTAATATAGCCTTTCCCATCTGTTTTAGCAGCCAAACCTTCTGTTGTAAGCGGAATTTCAAGATCGCTTACATAATACTTTTGATCTTCAACAGCTGTTTCAAAACGTAGTTTGTAGCCTTTGTTAATTTTAGAATTTTCAATTTCTATTGTTGTCACACTGCGATCTCCGCCAGTAACAGATGCCCCTGTTTTTGCACTGATATCATCATTTTTTTGAGTATGGAATTTGTTCCATTCTTTTAATGATTTGTACCACTTTTTATCATCGCCCATTACATAAAGTGTTTTTTCGTATTCGCCGTTTCCATTAACGAGTGAAACTACAATATATGCACCTTCTCCCATATAATTATTCATCTGCAGCATGCATTTATATTTGCTTGACTGCGCATTAGATTGAAGAGAAAGTAAAAAAACAAATGCGCTTGTAAGAGCAATTTTAAATATAGATTTCATATTTTTTTAATTGTAATTTGGAATTTTATTTTTGAAGTTTAAAACTATTTACTTTAAGAATTCAACCGAAATATTGTTTTTTGTAAGCAGATCATTTTCTTTTGCCAAAGCGTAAGCTGTCTCGTCAAATTCTGTATTGATGTCTTTTTTGGCTCCAACAGAAACAAGATATTTTAAAATCGAATCATCTTTAGAAGTCATAGCCGCTCTGTGCAGTGCAGTTAAACCATCTTTGTTTTTAACGTTTACATCTACTTTTAAATCAGTAATTTTTTTAAGGAGAGAAACATCATTTTTAGTGATTGCTAAATGATATAGAGTGTTTCCGTCTTTTTGTGCTGCCGCCAAATTTAATCCTTTATCCTGAAGTAATTTTGCTTTTGCATCAAAAGGATCTTGTTTAGGAGCATCTTTATCTTTTCCCGCAGGACGATAAGACTGTACTAAATAAACTCCTAAATTATTGCCGTCTTTGTCTTTTACATTAATATCTGCACCTTTCGCTAAAAGCAGACTTACAGCTTCTGGAGTTCCAGATCTTACGGCATATGTCAAAGCAGATTCTCCTTTTACGTTTTGAGCATTGATATTTTTTGCATTAGGAAGAAAAAGTTCTAAAGCAGCAGTTTCTCTTGCAGATGCAGCAGCCATAACTGGCGTATTTCCTTCTTTATCAACTTTGTTAACATCAACACCTTTTCCTAAAAAGTATTTGATAATTTCAGTTTGATTGGGTTTTCCAGCTAAAATATGTAATACATTTTGTCCTGCTTTGTTTTGGGCAGCTGCTTTTATTTTTACTTCTTCAACCAAATATTTGTACGTTTCGATTGTATTAGTTTCTCTTCTGCTTCCCTGTGCAGCAATCAAAAGTGCAGTTTCTGTTGGTTTAATTCCTTTTTCTAAAAGTTTTTTCAAAAGTGGAATATTTCCAGATCTTGCAGCGTATGTAAAAGCAGTATTTCCATCATTATCAACATCTTTAAGAGACATTCCTTTAGTTGCGAAATATTCTGCAGCTTTTAAATCTTTATCTGACGCAATTGCCAGAAGTAAAAGGTTTGCTCCATTTGTATATTTTTTTGTCGGATTTACTCCAGCCTTAAAAAATGCATCATACATCGCAGGACTCGACTGCCCGTTTGATGCTGCGAAATCTGCAGGAGTAGTTCCGTGGCTGTCTTCAAAATTTACATCAGAACCTTTATTAATAAGATATTCTACTAATTCTGTATTTCCTCTATAAGCCGCCCAATGCAAATAAATACGATTATCGTGCGTTAATTTCATAACCGAATTTCCTGGCTGTTCAATTAAAAATTTAATAGTTGCAACAGGCGCATCATTATTAATTGCCAGCGTTGTAACATCAAAAGCATTGGCATTTGCCTCTGAAGGATTATTTCCTTTTGCTATTTCAGCCTTAACAGTTTCGATATCTGGAGAGGTTTTCCAAAAAGATTGTTCTAAAAGAGTATTTTTTTGCTGAGCACTTACAAAAAGCGTAACAGCAAATGCAAAAGAAGCGAAAAGATTCTTTTTCATGTTTTGATAATTTATGGTTATAGAATTATTCAAGATTAAATTTATTTTCAGATATGTATTTTACTCTATTTAGAATAAATAAAAATAAAGCAAATGTAAAGATTAATATTTTTAAATCAATACAAATTTGTTGTTAAAACGGATTTTTAATCTAGTATTTCGGAATTTTAAGAATGTCTTAAGCTGATTTTAATTTTTATATCCAAACAATATCCTTTAGATAATTGATATTTGAAACTATTAAGATCAGAGTAGTTTCTTAGATAAAAACTATATATTTTTTGAATCTATTTACCTTGAATAATGTTTTTACCAATCTTTCCTGTTAAAAGCAATTGTTGTCCTTTTTTGAATATACTTCACATCAATTTTAAAAGTGTTTTTTAGTCTAATTATCTGTTATAAAAAATGTTATGTTTTTTAGTAGTACAATATTATTTAGAATAATTATTAATAACTAGCGTTTTTTTATTTTGAAATTGATTTTAAAATTAATCTTTTTCCAAATCAACTGTTGATAACTGCTTAGCTCCATACCTCAAAAAATATCACTTTAAGATGTTGATAACTTACTATTAATTTTAGGGAAACAGTTAGTTCATTGAGAATTACAAGACATTATTTTCCTGTTGATAAAATTTGCAGAAACTCCAATTTTTAAAGTTTTCAAACTGTTGATAATTGGAGATATTTTTAACATCTAAAACTGGACAAAAGGATAACTGTGGGCTAAATTTGTAATTATAAAAAATCACGCCGATACCACCTGCAAAAGAGCGCTCGATTTTTTATTTCAAAATAGTCACTTAAAATTCTATATATATGTCAATTTTCGATAAAAGAATCAATTATAAACCTTTTGAATATCCTGAGGTTCTCCAATTTACTGAAGCAATTAATAAAGCCTACTGGGTGCACACCGAAGTAGATTTTACTGCCGACACACAAGATTTTCATGCCCATTTAAATCTGGCTGAAAAAACCGCAATTAAAAATAGTTTATTGGCTATTGCACAAATTGAGGTAGCTGTAAAAAGCTTTTGGGGAAATATATACGAGCATTTTCCAAAACCAGAATTCAACGGATTGGGAACTACTTTTGCAGAATGTGAATTCAGACATTCTGAAGCATATTCTCGTTTATTAGAAGTTTTAGGTTACAATGATGAATTCGAAAAACTTTTAGATGTTCCTGTAGTACGGAGACGTGTAGATTATCTTTCTAATGTATTAAAGGATACCAAATCTCAGGACAACAGAAAATACATGGTTTCGCTGATTTTATTCAGTATTTTAATCGAAAATGTTTCTTTGTTCAGTCAGTTTGCAATTTTATTGTCGTTCACAAGATTCAAAGGCTATATGAAAAATGTGAGCAACATTATTGCTTGGACATCTATCGACGAACAAATTCATGCGAATGGTGGAATTTATATTATTAATAAAATCCGTGAAGAATTTCCCGAATATTTCAATGCTGAAACATTAGAATTAATTAGAGAAACAGTTAAAGAATCTATAACTGTTGAAGCCGATATTTTAGATTGGATTTTTGAAGACGGAGCGATCGAAACTATTAATAAAGAAGACTTAGTGAACTTCATGAAATTTAGAATTGATGAAAGTTTAAAACAAATAAATATTGAAACGATCTTTAATGTTTCTCCAGACGAATATTCAAAAATGACTTGGTTTGAAGAAGAAGTTTTTGCAAACAGTTTAGACGATTTCTTTGCCAAACGTCCTGTTGAATATACGAAACATGATAAAAGCATTACCGCAAACGATCTTTTCTAATACAAGCCCAGAATACTTATGAATACGATAGACACAAACCCAGTAAATAATTTTGAATCACAGAACGATAGTAAAATGTGGTGGAAGAACTCTGAAAGTGAGCAAATTTTAAATCGCGGATACCTTTTAAAAGGTGAAACGGTTGAAGGTGCAATCGATCGAATTTGTACCGCTGCCGCTAAAAGACTTTACAAACCAGAATTAAAAGAATCTTTTGTTGAAATGATCGAAAGAGGCTGGATGAGTATTAGTTCGCCTGTGTGGGCAAATATGGGAACAGAAAGAGGTTTGCCAATTTCTTGTTTTAATGTACACGTTCCAGATAAAATTGAAGGAATCACCCATAAATTGGGCGAGGTAATTATGCAGACTAAAATCGGAGGCGGGACTTCTGGTTATTTTGGTGAATTACGCGAGCGCGGAAGTGCCGTAACAGATAACGGAAAGAGTAGTGGAGCCGTAAGCTTTATGAAACTTTTTGATACTGCAATGGATACAATTTCGCAAGGCGGAGTTCGTCGTGGCGCATTTGCAGCTTATTTAGATATTGACCACCCGGATATCGAGGAGTTTTTGAAAATTAAAAGTATCGGAAACCCAATTCAGAATTTGTTTACAGGAATCTGTGTGCCAGATTATTGGATGCAGGAAATGATTGATGGAGATGCTGATAAAAGACAAATTTGGGCGAAAGTTTTAGAAAGCCGTCAGCAAAAAGGTTTGCCTTATATTTTCTTTAGTGACAACGTAAATAAAAACAAACCACAAGTTTATAAAGATCAAAACTTAAGAATCAATGCCAGTAACTTGTGCAGTGAGATTATGCTTCCATCAACTCATGATGAATCATTTATCTGCTGTTTATCTTCAATGAACTTGGAGCTATATGAAGAATGGAAAGATACTGAAGCGGTAAAACTGGCAATCTTTTTCTTAGATGCTGTTTTACAGGAATTCATCGAAAAAACTGAAGGGAACTATTATCTTTCTGCAGCTAATAAATTTGCTAAAAGACACCGTGCATTAGGTTTAGGCGTTTTAGGATGGCATTCTTATTTACAGAAAAATATGATTCCGTTTGAAGGAATGGAAGCTAAAATGAAAACTACAGAGATTTTTAAACATATTAGCGATAAAGCAGATAAAGCAAGTCAAGAATTAGCTAGAATTTACGGAGAGCCGGAATTGTTAAAAGGTTACGGAAGACGTAATACAACCACAATGGCAATTGCACCAACAACATCTTCTTCTGCAATTTTAGGACAAACTTCTCCAGGAATTGAGCCTTTTAGCAGTAACTATTATAAAGCTGGATTGAGTAAAGGTAATTTTATGCGTAAAAATAAATACCTTAAAAAACTGTTGGAAGAAAAAGGTTTAGATAATGAAGAAGTTTGGAGAGGAATTATGCTGAATGGCGGAAGTGTTCAGCATATGGAACAGTTGACTCAGCAGGAAAAAGATGTATTTAAAACATTTAAAGAAATCAGCCAGTTAGAAATTGTACAGCAGGCAGGAATCCGCCAGAAATTTGTGGATCAGGGACAAAGTTTAAATCTTAATATTCCAGCAGAATTGGCAATTAAAGATGTGAACCGTTTAATGATCGAAGCTTGGCAGCAAGGAGTTAAAAGTTTATACTACCAAAGAAGCCAGAGTGTTTCTAAAGAATTAGTAACAAGTCTTGTTTCCTGCAGCAGTTGCGAATCATAAAAAAGCAAAGCCGAATCTTATTTTAGATTCGGCTTTTTTATTGTTGCTGAGAGTTTCACGCAGATTTTAAAAGATTTGGGCAGATTTAATAGATTTTTTATTTCTGTACTGCTTGTTATGTCGACAGAGGAGACATCTCCTCTAGATTTAGAACGCTAAAAAAGGCATTTTACTTTGTATTAATAAACCTAGCAGGCTATGTGTAAAAGCGTTCTTTTTTAATTCTTTACAAACAAATCAAAATACTAGGTCTCTATGTGTTTAAAAAAAAACTAAACCATAAACTTCAACCATCTCAAATTTCCTGAGTTTAATGTAAGTCAATAAATTGACAATTCTTTTTTAGTGTTATTTTAATTTAATTATCATAATATATTAATTTAGTGCCAGAAATTATAATCCCAAACCAATAAATACCCGCAGTAAATAATGGAAAATATCACAGTAATTATAATGTTACTCTTTGGCGTGGCTTTTCTTAGCCTTGTTAGTAAAAGATATAATTTCCCGATTCCAATTGTTTTGGTTTTATGCGGTGTTGTCATTAGTGTTGTTCCAGGACTTCCTGTAATTGCTTTAAGTCCAGAAATAGTATTTATCGTATTTCTTCCACCTCTTTTGTATCATGCCGCGTGGCATACCAGCTGGTCAGACTTTAAACAATCCATACGTCCGATAACTTTTGCCGCCGTTGGTTTGGTGTTTTTTACTACAGGATTAGTTGCTGTTTTTGCACATTGGCTTATTAATGATATGTCTTGGCCGTTAGCCTTTTTACTTGGTGCTATTGTTTCGCCTCCCGATGCGGTTTCTGCAACTGCTATTACAAAAGGATTAGGACTAAATCCACGATTAATTGCCATTCTAGAGGGAGAAAGTTTAGTAAACGATGCAAGTGGTCTTGTAGCGTACAAATATGCTCTTACTGCGATTACAGCAGGAAATTTTATTTTATGGCAGGCGGGATTAAATTTTGTTTTAATGTCGGTTTTAGGCATAGCCATAGGTTTAGCTGTTGGTTATATCATGTATTATATTCATAAGAGATTTGTTTGTGATGATATTATCGAAGTAACGCTCACATTATTGACACCATTTGCTTCTTATCTACTTGCAGAACATTTTGAAGGTTCGGGAGTTTTGGCTGTCGTAACAACAGGTCTTTTTTTAGCTGCGAGATCGGGAACCATATTTTCTCATGAAAGCCGAATTATGACAAATACAATTTGGGATGTTCTAAATAATATTCTAAACGGTTTGATTTTTATTTTAATCGGACTTCAGTTAAGGCAGATTATCGCAGGCATCAGTAATTACTCTGGAAATTCGTTGTTTATCTGGGGAGCTGTTATCAGCATTGTGGTTATTTTGGTTCGTTTTTTATGGGTTATTCCAGCTGCGATTCTTCCGAGAATAATAAGTAAAAAGATCCGCGAAAAAGAAAAATTTGATTATCGAAATATGATCATTTTCGGATGGTCTGGAATGCGTGGTGTAGTTTCCATGGCAGCTGCTTTGGCACTTCCCTTAATGTTGAATAAAACAGAAGCATTCCCGCTTCGTAATTTGATTATTTACTTGGTTTTTTGCGTAATACTATCCACTTTGGTTATTCAAGGGCTTACACTTCCTTGGCTAATTAAAAAACTAAAAATCGAGCGTTATTCTATTTTGGCAGAAGAATATGAAATCCGAAATAAAATAGTTTCTGAGACAATCGCACATATCGAAGATAATTTTTCTTTACTAGATGATGAATTACTCCATAACATTAAAAGCAAGTATGAAGTAAAATTTAACCGACTCCAAAAGACAGAACTTCCGGCTAATTTTTTCGGAAATGGAAAAGTATTGGGTGGACAAATTTTTAATGAGTTTACCAAAGTTCAGATTGATCTTTTGAACGTTGAACGCAATAAATTAGAAAGTATGCACAAAAAAGGATTAGTAAACGAAGAGATTTTTCGCAAAATTGAAAAAGAACTTGATTTAGAAGAAACCCGTTTGTGGATGGAAATGTATGAGGAAAATTAATTTTTAATTGTGAATTGTGAAATGTGAATTGTGAGTTGTGAGTTGTGAATTGTGAGTTGTGAATTGTGAATTGTGAGTTGTGAATGAGCTTTATATAAAGAATAATTCTTAATTCACCATCAAGCATTAACTATTACCATCAACAATTAATAATTCACCATCAACCATTAACCATCAACTATCAACTATCAACCATTAACCATAATAATTCACCATTAACAATTCACCATTCACAATTAAATAACCCCCATCTTCTGCATTAAGAAAGTAGCGCTTTTATTTTTACAGATACCGTTTCTAAGTTTATAATCGAAATGCAGTTCGTTATTTTGGATTTCGACTTCAAAGCATTGATTGGTTAAAATTTCAGGATATTCGTTTGTTGTTAAGCAGACTTCAATGTCATGTGTAGCGATTGCGCCAACGGCTTTTTTAGAAATTATTTTCTTTACGACTTCAATTGTTCCGTTTCTTTTGTCATCCGAATTTGTTCCTCTTAAAATCTCATCTAATAGAACAAAAGCTGGCTGATTTTCAAGAGCATCCATGATCTGTTTTAAACGTTTAATTTCAGCAAAAAAGTAAGATTCGCTGTCTGATAAAGAATCAGATAATCGCATTGAAACTAATACTGGAAGTGGATGTATTTTAGCTTCTGAAGCACAAACAACTGAACCTATTCCGCCAAGCACCATATTAATCCCTAAGCTTCTTAAAAAGGTACTTTTTCCCGACATATTAGAACCAGTCAAAATCACGAAAGAAAGCGGGTGAAAATTAGTGTCGTTTCCAATTCGTGTAGCAGGATTTAATAACGGATGACTTAGATTCTTGAATTCAATTTTATATTCAGAATTAATTTCAGGGAAAACAAAATCAGAATTGTTGTAAGCTAAATTGGCAAGACTATTTAAAGCTTCCATTTCGCCAATTATAGAAATCCAATTATCGATTTCAGAAGCGTAATTTTCTTTCCATTTTAAAAGTGATCTTAAAACATGAAGGTTGAACAAGAATGTTCCGTTAAAAAGAATCGCAGTAACAAAATTACTGATCGTATCCATTCTTGAAAATAGTTCTGAAAGCTGTTTCAAATGCTGGTTTGCTTTGGCATTTTTATAAACTAGCTGTTCTTGTAAGCGGATTAATTTTTTAGATTGAAAAGATTCTTTTTCGATTTTTTCCAACAATAAACTATACTGTTTGATGATTTTATCAATATTATCTGCCTTTGCTATTTCTCCCTGAATCCTTTTTAATGACCTTCCTAAAACAATTAAATTGGCAATAAAAATGTAAGTCAGGTATGAAAGTAAAATAGTTTTTGAAGTGATAAAATAGGCTGCTAAAACTCCAAAGAATAATGTTGGAAGAATAATGGAAAGCGCAACTAAAACTTTAGGTAAAGTATTATTTTTAAAAGAAATCCAATGTTTTATAGCTTCAAAAGATGCTTTAGAATCTTCGCTAATAATTGCTAAAGCTTGAAATTCTTGTCTCCAGTCTACTTTGTTTTTTAGTTCGTTAACAGCTTCCTGGTTTTCTAAAATTGCAGTTTCAGGAAGAGTATGAAGTAATAAATCGGCAAGTGTTTTTTTTCCGATATATGATGCCGTTCTGTTTAGATTTTGAAATAAAGAATGTTCTCCAAAAATATCTAAATCATACGCATACGGATGATGAAAATCGATAAATTCAGCACCATTTTCAAAAGGCGTTTTTTCTCTTTGTAAAAAAGAAATTTCGTTTTGATTGATTTTAAGCAGTGTTTCTGCGAATAGTTTTTGAAAAGACAAACGAGAATGTATTCTCATCAAAATGATAAAACCAGCAAAAGACAGAACAGCTAAAATCACATAAAGTATTTCGTTTGTTTTGATGTAGTAAAACATAAAAAACAATAAAAGAAAAATACTCAATAACCTCAAAAGGCTTATGCTGTTATATTTTTTGTTGGTTTTATTATATAGTTCTGAATACGTGCTGACTTTGTCCTGATATGCTTTCATTAGAATAATTTACTGAAATACAAATATAGCTTTTAAGTGACAAAATCATCAGATATTAGAATTAATCTTCGTGCATAACTAATACAGGAATTGGTACTTCTTTTGATATTTTTTTACTAAAACTTGAATCGAAAAGACTTTCAAAGAAAGATCTTTTATGTGTGATAGTGGTCAAGATATCAATGTCTTTATAAAGAATAAAATCTATAATTGTTTCTTTAACCTCATCACTTGGCAATACTAAAAATTCAACATTGTCATTGGCAAATTCGTTTTCCCATTCTTTTATAGTTGTATCTGCCACGTCTGAATTGGAAGTTTTTACATATAAACTTTTCACTTTAGCATCTGTTTTCTTCGCTATTTTCAAGATTTTTTTAAGTTCTTTTTTATCTTTTTCACGGTAGCGAGTGGTAAAACCAATAGTTTTTATTTTCTTGAATTTTGCCTCAACTGGAACGCACAATACAGGAACCTCAACTCCCGAAATTACTGATTCGGTATTAGATCCAGTAAAAAATTTAGTCCAATCAGAAACGCTGTTTGTTCCCATTATTACAAAATCTACGTTGTCTTCTTTAACCGCATTTTTAAGGTTGTATATAAGATCGCCGTCCATTAAACGGTGTCTGATCACAATATCATCTAATTTACGTTCGGCAGCGATAGCTCTTAATTTTGGAATTTCATCTTTGAACATTTCAAATTTGGCTAACTCGATCGAACTATATATAGAAGCGTAATTCTCTGGAAAAAATTGGCTGTCGTAAACTGGAATCTCAAATGTATGAAGCAAGATTAATTCGGCTTTTACAATTTTAGCAAATTCTAAAGCATGGACAAATGCATTTGTTGCAGCATCAGAGAAATCGGTAGGGAATAGTATCTTTTTCATTTTATTAGGATTATGGTTTGTCTCTCAAATTTACTCATTCTAGCAGTAAAACAACCTGATAATTATCAGTATTTTAACACTTAATGATTTGTTAATAATTCTTAATTTGGTGATTTGAGGCTGAATTAGAAATTAAGATACATTCTGCCTTTTTTTATACCTTTGCAGCATGATAAATCAAGATTCTATAGTTGCTTTGGCTACACCTTCTGGAGCTGGGGCTATCGCCATAATTCGAATTTCGGGAGCTGAGGCTATTACGATAGGTAATTCAGTTTTTAAATCAATTAAAAATAAAGATTTAACCAAACAAAAAACACATACACTGCATTTAGGACATATTGTAGACGGAAGTAAAACGCTAGATGAAGTTTTAGTTTCGGTATTTAAAGGTCCGAATTCCTATACAGGAGAAGATACAATTGAGATTTCTTGTCACGGCTCAACTTATATTCAACAGCAGATTATTCAGTTATTACTTCGAAATGGCTGTAGAATGGCCGATGCAGGGGAGTTTACACTTCGTGCTTTTTTAAACGGAAAACTAGATTTGTCACAAGCAGAAGCAGTTGCCGATTTAATTTCTTCTGATAATGAAGCTTCTCACCAAATTGCCATGCAGCAAATGCGCGGGGGATTTAGTAATGAAATTGCAAAACTTCGTGAAGAACTTTTGAATTTTGCTTCCTTAATTGAATTAGAATTAGACTTCGCTGAAGAAGATGTGGAGTTTGCTGATAGAACGCAGTTTCATGAATTGTTAAACCGAATTGAATTTGTTTTAAAACGCTTAATTGATTCGTTTGCAGTTGGGAACGTAATTAAAAACGGAATACCAGTTGCTATTGTCGGCGAGCCAAATGTTGGAAAATCGACTTTATTGAATGCTTTACTGAATGAAGAAAGAGCGATTGTTTCGGACATTGCAGGAACAACTCGTGACACAATTGAAGATGAATTGGTAATTGGCGGTATCGGATTTAGATTTATTGATACTGCTGGAATACGCGATACAAAAGATGTTGTAGAAAGCATTGGTATCAAAAAAACTTTTGAGAAAATAGAGCAGGCTCAGGTGGTAATTTATTTGTTTGATGGATTAAAATTCCAAACTTCAAGTTCTGATTTTGTTTCAGAAATTGAACAAATCAAGAATAAATATCCATTAAAACCTTTGCTTATTGTAGTTAATAAAAAAGATATTTTATCTGAAGAAGAAGTACAAAACATTACAACTAAACTTGAAAATCTAAATGCAAAACTTCTTTTAATTTCAGCTAAAGAAAAAATTGGGGTAGAGGATTTAAAGAATGAGTTATTGTCTTTTGTAAATACAGGCGCGCTTCGAAATAACGAAACAATTGTTACTAATACAAGGCATTATGATTCGTTATTAAAAGCGTTAGATGAGATTCAAAAAGTAAAATTCGGATTAGAATCTGGTCTTTCAAGCGATCTTATGGCGCTTGATATTCGTGAAGCTTTATATCAATTCGGGCTGATTACAGGTCAAGTTTCAAATGATGAATTACTGGGGAATATCTTTGCTAACTTTTGCATCGGTAAGTAGAAGGTACAAAGAAATACAAAGTTTAACATTTGACAATAAATTTTTAAGAATAAAAAAAGCCAGAGAATCTAAATTTTCTGGCTTTTTCATAATTTTAATTGTGTATTAATTTTTTGTATTCAAAAATTGATATTTGTGGTGAGTTCATCAATGCTCTTTATAATAAATCCTTCTTTATCAGCATTCATTTGGGCTACTAATTCTTTTCTACTCTCGGGTATTTCGGTATACTTTTCCGCCCATAAATTAATTTCAACAATTATGGGAATTAAATCTATTCCTTTCTGTGTTAACTGATATAATACTTTGGCTTTACTCTCTGGATGTTCCAATTTTTGGATAATTCCATTTTCCTCTAATGAAAGAAGGCGGGCTGCTAAAATATTAGTTGCTATCTTCTCGTCAGATTTTGCCAATTCGCCATAGGTGCATTTTTTGTGCAGCATTAAATCCCTTACAATGAGCAGTGACCACTTGTCGCCAAAGGCTTCAAGCGAATAACTTACAGGACAGTCTGATCTTTTTTTTGGAGTTTTCATAAAATAAATTTAAATTCACTTGCATTTCGCAAGTAAATGTTTTTATATTTGCACTTGCATTTTGCAAGCAAATATACAAATAATAATATTTATAATAAAAATTATGGAATTAAACGGAAAGACGATATTAATCACTGGCGGCTCTGCTGGCATCGGATTAGAAGCTGCAAAGCAATTTATTGAGCAGGGAGCAAAAGTTATTATTACGGGAAGAGATCAGGTAAAATTAGCGCTTGCCAAAAAAAATTATCCTTCTTTAATCACTATCAATAGCGATGCATCAAGTCAGGAGGCTGCTTTGAGTTTGTACAATCAAATCAGTGAACTTGGAGGTATTGACATACTTTATAATAATGCTGGAATCATGAATGGGCAGGATAATTTAGGTCTAAGCAGTTCTAAACATTTTGAGAAAGCCTCTATGGAAATTAATACCAATTATTTAGGCGTTATTTTATTAAATGATCTTTTTATGGACATGTTGAAATCGAGAAAGGAAGCGGCAATTATTAATACAAGTTCTATTTTAAGTTACACGCCCTCTAATCTTGTTCCTACTTATTCAGCATCCAAAGCTGCAGTACGTTTCTATACAGAAGCGCTGCGAGATCATTTACAGATAATAGGAAGCCAATTAAAAGTATTCGAATTACTGCCGCCACTGGTAAAAACAAATTTGTCTGAAAATATGGAAGGCAAATCTATAACACCAGATGTGTTGATTGATGCTTTAATAAAAGCAATAAAAAACGATACTTATACCATACGCGTGGGAGATACGAAAGCAATTTACTGGTTGAACCGATTTTTACCGAAAGCTGCCTATAAATTATTGAACCATAAGGGTGTTGTGGCTAAACTTCGTTCTTGATTTAATCAAAAAATATTTTGCTGTATAAATAATGAACAACGTTCATTTTATTTTATATCTTTGCCTCAAATCATAATTTTGCTGAGCAATAGAAATAGGATGAGTACAGTAGATAGAAAAGCACGAGAAAAAGAAGCGTTAAGAGCATTGATATTAAAAGGTGCTAAAAAGCTTTTCGTTGAAAAAGGAATTGAACAGACAACCATTAGAAACATAGCAGAAGAGATTGATTATAGTGTAGGGACGGTTTATGTTTATTTTAAGGATAAAAATGCTATTCTGCACGATTTGCATTCAATTGGTTTTCAGGAATTAGGTAGTTATTTTCAGGACTTAATTACAATCGAAGATCCAAAAGAGCGATTAAAAAAAATGGGATTTACCTATATAAAATTTGCCCTTGAAAACTCTGAAATGTATGATTTGATGTTTAATTTAAAGGCACCAATGGAATTTCTTGAAAGTTCGGATAATGAGAATTGGGATGAAGGTGCCGTTACGTTTAATTACGTAAAAAAAACTATCGAAGAATGCATTGATCAGGGTCATTTTAAAGATCATGAGGTAGAGGGTTTGTCTTTTATGGTTTGGAGCTTAGTCCATGGTATGTGCTGTCTTGAAATCAGACAGAGAACAAAAGGAGTGAAATTTACCAACCCAGATACCATTTTATATGATGGATATAATGAATTTTTAAAAATAATAGAAAAGCTTTAAATTTTTTTTTGCTCAAAAAAATGAACAACGTTCAAATTATAAACAATGTATAATAAATGAAAATAAAATTAACTTTTGCAATACTCTTTCTGGGATTTTTAGGGTATTCACAGAACAAGCTCGACAGTTATATAGAGACTGGTCTTAAGAACAACGAAGTTATCAAGCAGCATAATTTTGACATCAACAAAAGTATGTACGCTCTGAAAGAAGCACATTCTTTATTTTATCCTACTGTTTCCTTAAACGGGACTTACACGAAAGCGGAGGGGGGAAGAACAATTGATATACCAATAGGCGATATGCTTAATCCAGTTTACAATACATTAAACCAGATAACCAACTCGAACGCTTTTCCAGCTTTAGAAAATCAGTCTGTTTTAATTAATCCTGATAATTTTTATGATGCTAAGATTCATACAACAATGCCGTTGCTGAATTTTGAAATTATTTATAATAAGAGAATTAAGAGCCAGCAGACTTCACTGCAAAAAATAGAACTCGCCATATATCAAAGAGAGTTAGTAAAGGAAATAAAAATTGCTTATTACAAATACCTGCAGTCTGTCGAGGGAATCAAAATTTATGAGGATGCCCTGGCCTTGGTAAAGGAAAATCAAAGGGTAAACCATTCTTTATACAAAAATGAGAAAATAAACAGAACTGCAGTTTTACGAAGCGATAATGAGGTAATTAGAATACAAGCCAATTTAGAAACTGCCAGACAGACTAGTAATAATGCCAAGTCATATTTTAACTTTTTACTGAATCAAAAACTCGATACAGCGATTGAAGCAGAAGAAAATGATGCTCCACCAATTGATGCCAATGAGGAAAATACCCAAAATAGAGAAGAACTTCAAAAGCTTAATCAGGTAAAAGAAATAAATGAAAATGTAAGCAGACTTACCAGCTCGTTTTGGCTGCCAAAACTAAATGGTTTTGCTGACTTCGGTATTCAAGATTTTGATTTTGAAGTAAACAAACAATCCAGATATTATTTCGCTGGTGCAGCTTTAGAGTGGACTATTTTTTCGGGCAATAAAAATAAATACAGGCTCAAACAAGTCGAAGAAGAAAGTAAAAAAATAAGTTCTCAAACTGATAATGTTAAACAGCAGTTACTGCTTCAGTTTCAGGTTTCACAGCATAATTTGAAGTCAGCTTTGGAACAGTTCTACGCCGATAAAAATCAAAAAGTAGCTGCTAAAAAATACAATGAGGATATTACCAAATTATACAAGCAGGGGCAGGCGATTTATATTGAACTTCTTGATGCTCAAAACCAATGGGTGAACGCGCAGCTCAATACCAATATATCGCTTTATAATTCGTGGATTGCTTTTGCAGAATTAGAAAGAGCTAATGCAACCTTTACTTTTAATTAATAAACTTAAAATCATGAAATCAAGAATTAATTTAACCGTTCCTCTTTCAGGCTCGGGTTACAAATATCTAAAAAACAGCTTTATACCGCACAGTAAAAAAATACTGATAGTACTTTTTGCTTTACCTTTTTTTTATGCCTGTAAAGAGGAAAAAAAGGAAAATTCACCATTTGAAAGTGCTGATATTATTCCCGTTAAAACGGCTTCTGTCCAATCATTGGCACTTAACAGTAATATCAGTGCATCTGGTTTGGTGACAACCGAAAACCAAGCCAATTACGGATTTAAAATTGGAGGAATAATAAATCGTATCTATGTGGAAGAAGGTCAGTTTTTTAAGAAAGGTCAGCTTCTAGCATCCTTAGACGAAACAGAAATCAATGCAGGTTTGAATCAGACCGATCTGAACGTAAAAAAATATGAACGCGACTATAAACGAGCGAGTAATCTTTATAAAGACAGTGTATATACTTTAGAGCAGCTTGAAAACACAAAAACGGGGCTTGATATTGCCAGAAAGCAGAAAGATGCAGTTGCTTTTAATGCACGTTATTCTAAAATATATGCTGCTGCCGATGGTTTTGTATCTAAAAAAATAGCAAATGAGGGAGAAGTAGTTGGTCCGGGATCTCCAATTCTGGCTATAAATGAAACAAGCCAGAATAATAATTATGTGCTAAAAGTGGGATTAACAGATAAAGAATGGGCAGTTGTGAAAGCAGGGCAGAAAGCTGTTGTTACTCTTGATGGATATCCTGACGAACGTTTTGATGCCTTTGTTTTTAGAAAATCACAGGCGGCAGATGCAGCATTAGGTTCTTTTCAGGCAGAATTGAAGCTGAGTCTTAAAAAAAGCAAGGCAGCCGTGGGAATGTTCGGTAAGGCAGAAATAAAAGCAGAGCATTCTGAGGATTTTGTCATCATTCCTTACAATTCACTAATAGAGGCTGATGGAAACAAAGCTTTTGTTTTTATTGTTGAAAACAATAAAGTAAAACGCCAGCCGGTTACTATCCATAAATTCGAGAACAATAAGGTATTTATTAAAGATGGGCTTCAGAAAACAGATCAGATTGTGATCTCTAACAGTGCATATCTTAATGAACAGTCAACCATCAAGATCATTAAATAAGCGCTATCATGAAAATAACAAACTTTGCTGTTAAAAATTATCAGTTTACATTGATTATATTTTTACTGGTTGCCGTAGTAGGCTGTCTCACATTATTTACAATGCCCAGAGCAGAGGATCCTTCAACACATCCTCCTCAGTATCTTATTACGGTAATCTATCCCGGTACCAGCCCTAAAGATATGGAGGAACAAGTCGTAAAACCGATCGAGAATAAAATTTACGGACTGGAAAACATAGAAAAAATCTTAACTACGGTAGAGGACGGAGTAGCCGCTTTTCAGGTGAAATTTAAATATGGAGTAGATGTGGATAACAAGTATCAAGAAATCTCCACAGAAATGAATGCTCTTAAAAGTAGTGAGCTTCCTAAAGATATTTATCAGATTAAAACCGAAAAAATAGCGTCTTCAGATGTGAAAATCCTTCAAGTTGCTTTGGTTTCAGAAAATGCATCAGATAAAAAACTTCGAGATGAGGCGGATAGGCTTAAGTCTAAAATTGAGAAAATAACCAACCTTAAAGATGTAAAATATTCGGGAATTCCAGAGCAGGAAATTCGTATAGATTTGCAAATGGAAAAACTGGCTCAGCTAAAAATTCCATTAAATGCAGTGATGGGAAGTCTGCAGAGCGAAGCAGCCGATATTCCTGGAGGAAGCATTGATCTGGATAGTAAAATATTTAATGTCAAAACCAGCGGCAAATTTAAAAATGCTGATGATGTAGCCAATACGGTAATTTACAATGCAAATGGAAAAATAATTTATATGAAGGATGTAGCCCAAGTAGGTTACAAGTCGCAGGTTGTAGACCATATTACCCGCATCAATGGTCATAGATGTGTACTGGTAACAGCGGGAATGAAAGACAATGTAAACATTACCGATGTACAGAAAGAATTTCTCCCAATTATAGATGAGTTCTCTCAAGATTTACCTCCAAACATAAAACTGGTAAAAAGCTTCGATCAGGCTAATATGGTATCGCAGCGTTTAGGACATTTGGGATTCGATTTTACACTTGCTATTGTTTTAGTAATCATTACTTTACTTCCGTTAGGGCTAAGAGCTTCAGGAATCGTTATGATCTCCATTCCTTTATCACTCGCCTTGGGTTTGATTGCAATGAATGCATTTGGTTTTTCTTTAAATCAGCTGAGTATTGTCGGTCTTGTAGTGGCTTTGGGGTTACTAGTTGATGACAGTATTGTGGTAGTCGAAAATATAGAACGATGGCTCAGGGAAGGACACTCTAAAATGGATGCAGTCTTAAAGGGGACACAACAAATAGGAATTGCAGTTGTGGGCTGCACCGCAACGCTTATTATTGCTTTTTTACCGCTGGCTTTTCTGCCAGATGTTTCGGGAGAGTTTATTAGAAGCCTTCCAATAGCGGTTATCACCAGTGTATTAGCCTCTATGATTGTAGCGCTGACTTTAGTGCCATTTTTAGGTAGCCGATTTTTAAAAACGCATGATCATGCAGGCGGTAATATTTTTCTCCAGTATCTGCAGAAATTCCTAACCAGGTCTTATCGTGATATCATGCCTAAAGCATTAAAATATCCACGAACTACTATTGCCATTTCTATAATTTTGAGTATTATTGCTTTTGGCCTTTTTAAAGTGACGGGTTTTAAGTTGTTTCCAACTTCAGAGAAGCCAATGTTTCTTGTAAATATCAAACTACCGCTTCAAGCCAATATTTTAGAGAGTGACCGCGTTACCAAAATTGTAGAAGCGGAGTTGAAAAACCACAAGGAAATTGTGTATTATACCTCCAATGTGGGTAAGGGGAATCCCCAGATTTACTATAATGTACATCCTCAGGACAGAAAACCAGACTTTGCCCAGATTTTTGTCCAAATGGAAGATGAAGCAAAACCATCGGAGAAAACGGCTTTGATCGAAGAATTGCGAACTAAATTTAAAACGATGCCTTATGCTAAGGTTGAAGTAAAAGATTTTGAGCAGGGAACACCATTAGAAGCCAATATTGTGGTGAGGCTCTTTGGTGAAGATCAAGAAGTTTTGCGCAGGCTTTCCTCTGAGGTAGAAACTATCTTAAGAAATCAGGAAGGAACCGTATACATCAACAACGAGTTGAATACTTATAAAACGGACGTTAAAATAAAAATTAATAAAGAAAAAGCTAGAACATTGGGCGTCCTGACCAGTGAAGTAGATAAAGTAATCCGCCTTTCAGTAGCAGGACTGACCGTCGGGGATTATATTGATGACAGGGGAGATGCTAGAAATGTAACGCTGACATTGCCAAGAGATAAATTCTCGAACCTTGATGCTTTGAAAAATCTCTATGTCAATAATCTGCAGGGAACTCCTATAGCACTTAACCAGATTGCTGAAATTTCTTTTGAAACTTCGCCAACTGCAATTAATCATTTTAATAAATCCCGTTTTTCAAAAGTAACTGCTTTATCCGCTAAAGGTTATTACGCGAACGATTTATTGACTCATATTATTCCTAAACTGGATGAGTTGAAAATGCCAAAAGGATATTATTATAAATTATCAGGTGAAAAAGAATCGGAAGGTGATGCGCTTGGAGGAAACTTCCTGGCGGTAATTATTTTAAGCACCTTTTTATTTATTGCTGTATTACTGCTTCAGTTTAAAACCTTTAAAGGAATCATTATTGTACTTTCTATTATACCATTAGGAATTTTAGGAGGTGTTGTGCTGCTGCTCATAAATGGAAGTCCAATGTCGCTGGTTGCAATTATCGGCTTTATCGGTCTTTCGGGAATACAGGTGAAAAATTCATTACTGCTGGTTGATTTTACTAATCAGTTAAGGCAGGAAGGGCATTCAATAGATGAAGCCATCTCTATCGCGGGAGAAACCCGTTTTCTGCCAGTGGTGTTAACATCTATTACAGCAATCTGTGGTTTAATTCCCATAGCTCTGAATTCAAATCCTTTAATTGCGCCGCTGGCAATTGTTTTAATTGGAGGACTAATCAGTTCGACAATATTATCAAGGATTGTTACGCCTGTTATGTACAAATTAATTCCGCCAAGTATTGAAAACAAGTAATTATAGATTATTAGTAAAGTGCTAATATATAATAAGCTTTCATCATCAAATCAAAAGCCCGCAGATATTCATTTGCAGGCTTTTGATTATAAAGAATTATACTTCCTTTTTTTATAAGATCTTTGAGGAATATCGTTGCAATTGATTTGTTACTGAATAGTTGGGGAATATAAACTGTAATTATGAAGTAAATGTTGTTTCCGATATGTGTCAAAGAATAAACGAAATCAATAGGCTTTATTGAAGAGATTACTCTCTTGCTTTTGAATATTTATAGTTATCACTTTTTCAAATCGGCCGTGATGGCTTACTGAGACATCCTGAAACCTATTTTCTAAAGAAATAAAATAAGGAATATTATTTCTGTCTTTAAAAATTGATTTCTTTTCAATCTCTATCACACGGTTGAGGTTATCTAAAACGCAGGCTGCAATAGTATGAATATAGTCTTTCGAAAGAAATGTTTTAGTGTAGTATGTGTTTTCAGAACAAGTAACTTTTCCTCTTATAAAATTATGGTTTTGTGATTCTATAAAGCAGGAAAGTTTTTTAGGAATATATTCCCTTATTTTTGTTTTGCGATTATAGACTTTATAAGCAGCTTCTTTCATGCTCCAAAGTATCCAAACCATGCTTTCCGGATCTAAAGAATCTGCAATTAGCAACTGTTCTTCGGGAGTAAAAATTTTTTCTACAAAACCCTTGCGCCGCCAATTGCTTTCCTTACGGGATTGCAAAATATCTATGACATCATTGCCAATCATTTTTCTGCCAGTTTGGTTTCTATAATTTCTACCGCAGTTTTAACATCCAGCATTCGTTCCATATCGGTGTTATCAATTACAACATCAAAAGCTTCTTCAATATCAAGTACAATGTCAACCAAATTCGCCGAATTGATACTCAAATCATTAATGAAGTCAGTATTTTCAGTAAGGTTATCATATGCTTCTGTGTTTGTGGTATAAGGCTTTATAATTTGTTTTAGTTTGGCGATAAGTTCTTCTTTGTTCATATATCTATTTTTGAAATTTTTTTAAAATTATACAAGCATTTACATCGCCAAAACCAAAACTTGCTTTGGCAATTATTTTAGGATTTATAGTAATTGTTTTTGAAGGCACTTTTGAGGAATCAATAAGCGCCGTAATTTCCGGATGAAGATCTTCGCAATTGGTATTTCCAAAAACAAAACCTTCATGAAGCTGCAATACTGCGGCGACACTTTCGATACTTCCGGCTGCACTTAGACAATGTCCGGTCATGCTTTTTAAAGAATTGATATACGGAAAATTAGATCCATTTCTGTTTAAAGCTTTTGTCCAGTTTTCAATTTCAAAACTGTCTTTTGTAGTGGCGGTAAGATGTCCGTTTATAGCGTCAATAGCATCAGCAGAGATACCGGAATTTTCAATTGCAGTTGTAATACATCGCTGTACTGCTGTGCCGTTGGGAGCTGTCATACTTCCGTTACCGCGCTGTCCTCCTGAGTTTACACTTCCGCCTAATATTTCGGCATAAATAGTTGCTCCGCGTTTTAAAGCAGTTTCTAAATCTTCTATTACTAATGCGCCGGCACCGCTTCCAGGCACAAATCCTGCAGCCGTGGCACTCATAGGTCGTGACCCTTGTTCCGGATTATCATTATATTTGGAACTGCAGACACGTAAGGCATCAAAACCCGCCCAAATATAAGGACCACTGTCGCCTGTACTTCCTGCCAGTATGCGATTTGCCTGTCCGGATTGTATGCGATCATAGGCCATCATTATAGCCTCTGTACCAGTTGCGCAGGCAGATGAGTTGGTGGTAACCTGATTTCCGAGTCCTAACTTTCCACCCAAATAGGCACTTATGCCGCTGTTCATGGTTTGTGCTACAACAGTGCTGCCTAACCTTCGCACCTGTAATTCGTCTATTTTATAAATGCTTTCGCGGAATTTATCGATACCAGATGTTCCAGAGCCAAAAATAGTACCGCTGTCCCAATCGGGTTCTTCATTAACTTCTATTGATAATCCAGCATTTTTCCAGGCTTCCATACCTGCGATAACACCGTATAAAATCCCAGTGCTGTTAAAACCGCGAAGTTCCAGTTCTGTAAAATATTGTGATTTAAGTTCTTCAGAAATTTGAGGCTGACCGGCAATCTGACAAGAGAACTGCAATTCCTGTAGTTGTACATCATGCCGAATTCCCGATATTCCGTTTTTTATGGAATGACTAAACGCTTCAATTCCAACTCCGTTGGGAGCCGCAACGCCTAATCCTGTTATCACAACTCGTTTCTTCATAATTTATTAGTAATCATACCAGCCAAAATACCTTTACAGACTTCTTGTCCGGCTTCGTTTTTCATAATGACATCACATTTCAGTTTTCCAAATCTGAAAAATGATTTTTGAGAGGTTACCGTTACTTTCTCGTTTGGATATACAGGCTTTAAAAACTGCATATCGGCAGAGGTAAAAGCAATTACAGTATCTTTATTAAAACTGTCACCCAGCAGGTAAATGCCAAGGCAGACCATACCAATTTGCGCCATGGTTTCTGTCAGGATTACACCTGGAGTTACAGGATTATCTTTAAAATGACCTTTGTAAAAATCTAGGTTTTCATTAAAAGTATAAGTTCCGGTAACGCTATTTTCATCAACATGAAGCAGTTCGTCAACAAACAAAAAAGGTTTGCTGTAAGGTAACTGCGCTATAATATCTTGTGCTTTCATTATTTATGTTCTAATTACCATTGCAATAAAACCCTTTGTGCTGAAAATCCCGGACCAAAACTAAGCATCAAACCTTTTTCTCCTGGTTTAGGATTTCCATCCATAATTCGTTCTAAAACATATAATACAGTTGCGCTTGACATATTGCCGTATTGTTTGAGAACTTCTTTAGTATCATCAATATTTTTTCCCAAACCAGCGAAAAGAGTTTCAACTGTGTTTACAATCTTTTTACCACCGGGATGAAATATCATGTGGTCAATATCTTTAATTTCTAAATTATTTTTCTCCAAAAACGGGTGAATAATAGCACCAAAATGCGATGCAATCGTGTCAGGAACTTCGATATCCAAAACCATCTGTAAGCCTGTATTGGTCAGTTTAAATCCCATCATGTGTTCTGCTTCATAAAAATGATACATTTCTTCGCTCAAAATTTCCGGGCCGTAATCTTCTTCATAAGAAGAAAGTAAACAACAGGCAGCTCCATCTCCAAAAATAGCCGCGCTTACAATATTCGGCATCGAAAAATCATCAAGCTGAAATGTTGCTGTTGGTGATTCTACAGCTATAACTGCTGCACGTTTTCCGGGATTAGCTTTCAGAAAGTTTTTGGCGTAAATAATACCGGATATTCCGGCAGCACAACCCATTTCTGTAACAGGAAGACGGATAATATCCTGTCTCAAATTCATTTTATTGATGAGGTAAGCATCCAATGAGGGAATCATAATTCCAGTACAGCTTACTGTGATAATGTAATCAAGCGTCTGCGGATCCCAATTTGCTTTTTCGAGCGCTTTCTGCAGCACCTGCTCGCCTAAAATTATAACTTCACGAGTGTAAATATCATTTTTTTCTTCAAATGATGTTGCAGTAAAAACTTCAGCGGGATCCATTATAGAATAACGTTTGTCAACGGCTGCACCTTCAAATATCTTTTTTACTTTTTTTATAAAACGTTCGTCTTGTCCGTGAAGCCAGCCCTCCAGCATTGGAAGTATATCGGCCGTTTCACGCGAATATTGTGGCAGTTGCTTGGAAGCAGTTACTATTTTTACACTCATTTGTTTGTTATTATCCACTGGTAGCGAAAAGCCCATTTCCAGTTTATGGTATAGTTTTTTAAATTTGTTTTTTTAGAGAATTCTTCCAGTTCTTTCTTTCTAAATCCTCTTAAAATAGATACCAGTCCATCTTCGCGCGACATTCTGTTCAGATTAAAAATAAAACAGATCAGTTCAAAAAGACGGTATGCTGTTTTACTTCGATGCAGGTCATTGATAATGATTCCAGCTTCGGCATTCTTATTAAAGATAGTAATTATATTTAATATTTCCTCATTTGAAAAGTGATGCAGGGTAAGGGTACATAGAACAATATCATACTTAAAAGCTTTAAAATCCTCACTAAAAATATCCATGCATTTATAGTCAATATTTTGATATTCTGTAGATAATGTTTTGGCATAATTTACAGTAAATTCATTAGCATCTACTCCGATAAGTTGTAAATTAAGCTTGTTTTTTTGACCGAATTTTGCCAGCATTCGCAGCATATCACCATTTCCACAGCCAATATCAGCTATCATAATTGTTTTAGTTTTGTCGAGCTTTTTTACTAATGTTTTTACGCCGTGAAGTGTAACTTTATTCCCACCGAGTAATTGATTAATGTTTGCAATTTGATCAAGTGCCGCCCTTAATTCTTCTCCCTGAAGAGAAAAATCATCCATTATTTCGGTTTCCTGAGTTCTGTATTTGGTATTTATGGACATTTAATTAATTGCTATGGGTTTTCCGTGTGTTTGTTTAATTATTCCTTTCAAAAGAGCAGGAAATGATGCTGCGATTGTAATGAACAGATTGGTAATCGTTTTATAGGTTAAGATGCGTGCGAGGATTCTTCCCATAAATAATCTTTTTCCAAAATGTTTCTTCCATTCTTTTGTATATTTTTTTTCTAATCCTTCGCGGGAAAGTGATTCATTCGAAAAATATTCTACAACCAATTCTGATGCTATTTTTGCGCTGTGAATTGCCATCGCCATTCCGTTGCCACAAAGCGGATGAATAAGTCCTGCCGTATCACCAATCATTATAATATGATTTTCTACAGCCCTTTTTTTCTCAAAAGAAATCTGGCTTATGGTAAGCGGTTTATCAAAAACAAGTTTGCTGTTTTCAAAAATGGATTTTAGATGTTTGTTTTTATAAAGTACATGCTGCTGGTAATCCTCAATATTTTTATATTGTTTAAAAGTGGCGTAATCTGCCAGATAACAAATGTTTATGAGATTATTCTCTACTTTAGAAACGCCGCAATAGCCCCCTTTAAAGTTATGAAGCGCTACAAGATCATTATCAAGATTACCCGAATAATGTGCTTTTACAGCCAGCCAGGGTGATTTTTTATGAAAGAAGTCCCGATCTAAAACCTGATCTACATTGGAACGTTTGCCAAAAGCGCCCAAAAGAATTTTAGCCGTTAAAATTTGATTTGAAGTAGTAACCGTAAACATATCATTGCTAAAAGAAATGTCAGTAACATTTTCTTTAAGGATAGAGCAGTGGTTGGCTAATGCTTTATGATATAAGAAATCGTCAAGTGAATACCTGCTGATTCCAAATCCTCCTAACGGAAGTACCGCCTTTGCAGTTTTGCCGTTATTAGCAGTAAATTCAAATTTAGAAATATTTGTTGGATGAAGTTCTGAAACATCGGCGCCAAGCCAAACCAGATAAGGTAAAATCTCATTTGAAATATATTCACCACAAACCTTATGTCTGGGATAATTGGATTTTTCAAGCAGTGTTACTTTCAAATTCTTTTGTGATAGATGAATAGCCGCTGTTAAACCAGCTAGTCCGCCGCCAATAATTAATACATCAGAATTTGTTTTCATAATTACCAATTTAGGCATTAAATATGAAACAACATAACCTTTATTAGATATATTTTTGCAGTCTAACTACATCCAAAGATTTCATTTCTGTAATAAGTTTATGAGACAAAAGGGGTCAATAATGAAACATTTTAACAAAACTAAAAATCATATGTTTTTCATTCTTCATCTTAATCGTAATATTCAAACAATCAAAGATGATACAGCATTAAACTGTAAATACTAAATTGTAACTCTTTATTAGATTAATCTCGTAAAAAGTGTTTATTTTCCTGCTTTTTTGCAATGATTTTAGGTGTTTTGTATCAATTGGTTTCAGATATTGCAGTTTTGTTTATTAAAAATATATATTTGCTAGAATAAAAGCAGAAAGAAATTAATCCACAGCAGCAACATATTAAAATTGACGAGGAATACTATAAGGAACTTTTTTATTCCTTATATCCAAGACTTGTAAGCTATAGTTTCAAATATTTGAAAGATAAATTTGAAGCAGAGGAAGTAGTTGAAAATGTCATGCTGCAATTATGGGAGGACCGTTTGAAATTTGAAAAAGTGGATGATGTGAAATCGTATATCTATAAAATGGTCAAAAGCGGTTCTCTAGGAGTCTTAAAAGAACAGCAAAAAAAGGTTAAGCTTGAGGATGAAGCTTCTGATAATGCGCTTGAATTTGATTTTAATATTCTCGAAGAGGAAGTTTATGCTGTCCTGATCACTGCCTTAGATTCTCTACCTGAAAAATGTAAAGAAGTTTTTGAACTTTCGTGTTTAGAAGGAATGAAATATAAAGATATTGCACTCCAGCTTAATATTTCTATAAACACTGTCAAATCACAACGTTCACGTGCTATTGAATTGTTAAAGACAAAACTTACAAATTACCCAGAATTACTGTTTTTTTTATTTTTTTTGAAAATTTAACTTAAATCTTTCCACCCTTTTTTAGTGTTTGGTACTCTTAGTTATATAACATTTACTTAAAGTGTTAATAATAGATACTTAATATTAAAAATATGTCTTTAGAAAAAAAAGAATTTCTAATCGCTGATCTTATAAGAAAAGAGCTTTCTGAGGGCGGTTTATCTACGGCAGAAAATGCTGTACTGCAGCAATGGCTTTCGGTGCCGGAAAATCAGCAGTATTATCAAAAGCTGATTCGCTTTGAAACCTTAAAATCCAAAGAGGCATTTTACAACAGTATTGATACAGATGCCGCTTTTGAAAGAGTCAGAGAAAAGATCAGGCAGGATCATACACCTGTAATTTCATTTTTCAACTACAGACAGTTTCTACAATACGCAGCAGTTTTTGTAGTCCTGCTTGGACTTGCTGCTGTATTTATTTTTAGAAATAGTGAAAACAATCCAAAAAATGAAGTTGTAGTTCGAAGCATTGCTCCAGTATACCATAACCCAACTTTGGTTTTGGCAGATGGGACAGTTGTTTCCTTAGAACCAAAAAAGGAAAAGATTGTTTCTAAAAATGGTGTGATCTCTAATGTAAATAGTGTTTTGGTTTATGATGCCAAAGATTTAAACGGAACAACTTCAACGGGGGATAATACTTTAATAGTTCCTGTGGGCGGTATCTATGCCGTAAACCTTTCTGACGGCACAAAGGTTTGGTTAAATTCAAAATCATCCTTGAAATATCCAGTTGAATTCAGCTCAGATAAAAGAATAGTTACTCTTGAAGGAGAAGCTTATTTTGAAGTAGCTAAAAATCCACACAGTCCATTTATTGTAAAAACAAAGTCAGGTAATGTAACAGTATTAGGAACACATTTTAATGTGAGTTCTTATACAGAAGATCAATTATTTGCAGCAACTCTTGCAGAAGGGAAAGTTAAGGTTTCAGGTATTTCCACTGAATCAGAAAAGACGTCTGTTGCTTTAACACCAGGACAGCAGGCAAGAATATATCATAAAAATGAAGAAATCAAAATAACAGAAGTTGATCCTGCGGCTTACACGGCATGGAAAGACGGCAGGTTTTATTTTGAAAACGAAAGCCTGAAAAGCATTTTGACCAAGATGTCCAGATGGTACAACTTTAATGTCAAGTTTGAGAATAAATCTTTGGAGCAGATCAAGTTTACGGGTGTTGTTTTAAAACAAGAACCTATAGACCGCCTTCTGGATATTATCAGTAAAACATCGAATGTGAATTATAAAATAACCAAAATAAACCAAAATTATGAAGTAACCGTAACTAAGTAAATAAAAAAAACCGGAAAATATTGCGAGTATTTCCCGGCGAGTATTTGTTCAGTCGAAAAAAAGAAGTCAAAATCTATTAACCAACCAAAACATTTAAAAGTATGAAAAAAAACCTATCCGCAAAAGATTGTGGGGTAAAATCCGCTCTTTGGGATAAATTTCTTGCCATTATGAAGAAATCCCTAATATTATCAATATTTTTTACCCATATAGTCGCTTTCGCTTATGCGCAGAAAGTCACTATTAAGGCAAGAAACCAATCTGTATCGGCTGTTTTAAAAACTATTACCCGCAAGACCAATGTGGAATTCTTCTATAGCGATGATGTCTTTGATGCACAGAGAAGAGTTGATATAGCTGTCAATAATGCCGATGTTATGGCAGTAATTAAACAATTAATTGGTGAGGGTTATAAGGCAGAATTTGTAAACAGCAAACTGATTGTTATTGCACTAAACCCAAAAGTAAAGACAGTCCAAACTTCTGTAATGGAAGAAAAAGTAAAAATTAAGGGAGTTGTTACCAATTCAAAAAAAGAATATTTAATTGGTGCAACTGTCTGGGTAAAAGGTACAAAAGATGGTGCTGTTACCAACTTTGACGGCTCGTATGAAATCATGGCCAAAAAAGGTGATGTACTGATTTTTGAGTATATGGGTTACAAAAAACTAGAAGTTATAGTTTCTGACAGTTTGATTATCAATCCCATCATGCTAGAAGATATAAGTAAATTAGATGAAGTAAAAATCATTTCTACAGGTTATCAAAATATTGATAAAGAACGTTCTACAGGTTCTTTTGCTGTAATTACGGCAAAAGATTTAGAAAAAGTTCCGGTTAATAACGTATTACACAGATTAGAAGGTCAGGTTGCGGGTTTGCAACTGGATATTCAGGATTCAGACAATACTTTTGTGTATCAAAATAAATTTGGCAGTAATCAGGGAAAATTTAGCTATAATGTTGCCATTAGAGGAAAATCTACTTTTGATTCTTTTGGAACTAATTCAATGCCATTAGTTGTGCTTGATGGTACACCTACAGAATTGGATATCAGAACGATAAATCCAAATGATATTGAAAAAATTACTTTTCTAAAAGATGCAGCTGCAGCTTCTATTTATGGTGCAAGAGCGGCAAATGGGGTTATGGTAATTAATACTAAAAAAGGAAAACAAGGACAAACCAGAATTAATTTTTCTCAAAATTATAGTTTCTCTAACAAACCTTCTTTATCAAAATTACCCCTAATGAATTCGTCTCAGGTTTTAAATTTAGAGCAGGAATTTGTAGATAAAAATCTGGTTACAGATCCGGCAAGTGTAACCTATATGCTTACTACGCCGGTCAGCCAGGGAATGGATTTAATGTTTCAGTACAAACGCGGGCAGATCACACAGGCTCAGAGAGATGCCGGGTTAGATGTTTTACGCGGTCGTAATACTTATGGTCAGGCAGAGCAGTATTTGCTGCAAGCTGCAACAAGCCAGAATTATGATTTGTCTTTTAGCGGAGCAGAAAATGATTATTCTTATTTCATGTCAGGTTCTTATTCTAAAGAGGAAACTCAGTCAAAAGGAAATAGCGGACAGCGTTTGACTTTACTGTCTAATCAGGATTTTAAGCTTTTTAATTATGTAAAAATGACAACCAGCTTAAGAGGGTCGATTTTTAAATACAATGATAATGCCTTAGGACTTTCTCCATTAGGAACTTCACCAACAACTTTATTGCCTTACGATCAAATCGTTGGAGATAATGGTAATTCAGTTGATTATTACCGTCGTTATTATGCTGCACAAACAATTCCGTTGGAGCAAAAAGGATATCTGCCTTGGACGTACAATTACATCGATGAATTAAATAATATGGACAGAACAATGGATGAGCAGAACTTTGGAGCTACCATTTCTGCTACACTTCCTTTATTAAAAGGCTTAGATGCTGTTGGTACTTATTCTGTAGAAACTTCAACTTCATCAAGTGACAATATCTATAATGAAAATACCTATTACGCTCGTGATATGGTTAATTCTGCTACATCAATAAACAGTAGCGGTGATTTAGTATACGGAATTCCATTAGGAGGTATTTTTCAAAATAATACATTCGGAAAAATGAGTTCTACCATGAGAGGACAGCTAAATTATGACGGCATCATTGGTGAAGATCATTTGATTAATGCTATGGGAGGTATTGAAGCAAGAGAGACTGGTGAAACTCAGGATTCGAGAACACTTTATGGTTACAATTCAAAAACGCAGACTTCTGTAGATATCCCATCACAAAATTATGTAGACGTTAACGGATATAATTATACTCTAAGCAATGGTAATGTACATAAAGATTTCCGCAGAAGATTTTTATCTTATTATGCAAATGCAGGTTATACATTCAAAAATAAATACACACTTACAGGAAGCGCAAGATTAGACGATTACAACAATTTTGGAGTAAGCAAAAAATTAAGAAGAACACCATTATGGTCTGCCGGAGCTAAATGGAATATTAAAGAAGAATCTTTTCTTAAAGACGTAAACTTAGTTAATAATTTAGCTTTCAGAGCGAGTTACGGATTTAACGGAAATATCAACTTAAATGTTTTCCCTTTTACAAACATAAGTTTAAGTGATTTAGATACTTTTTCACAGCAGCCTTATGCTTTTATCAGCCAGCCGGCAAACCCTAATTTGCGTTGGGAAAAAACAGCAATCTTAAATTTTGGATTGGATTTTTCGCTCTTAAACAGCAGATTAAATGGTACAATAGAATATTATAAAAAAGACAGTAAAGATTTAATTGTAGAATTCCCTGTATCACCATTTTATGGTGTATCAAATAATACGTTGGTACAAAATGCAGCAACTTTAGCAGGGCATGGAATCGATTTAAGTTTAAATGGAACCATCCTTAAAGCAAAAGATTTTTCATGGGATTCTGCTCTAGTAGTTTCTTTCAATAAGACAGAAGTTACAGATTCTCGTTTCCAAAACTACAGCCAGTATTTAAATGGTTCAGGAGGTACACCACCTATTGAAGGCTACCCGTTGAACAGTATTTTTGCTTTTAGGTCAGCAGGATTAGACGCAACTGGAAGAACTCAGGTATATGATAAAGATGGTAATATCGTAAATTCTTTTACTTCTCTAAAAGATATTGCGGACATGAAGTACATGGGAACTAACATTCCTTCGTATTACGGAAGTTTCAGCCAGACTTTCAATTATAAAAAATTGTCATTATATATTTTGGCAACTTACAAGTTTGATTATGTATTATTTAAACCAACTTATGGAGGTTACGTAAACAGACAGGGCAGATTTAATCAATACGATTTAAATACAGATATCGATCAAAGATGGAGAAATCCAGGAGACGAAGCGACAACTTCTGTACCGGGAATTCAGGGGTCAACAGGACTAAGTTATGTAAGATATATGTTTGCAGATGACAGAATTATTGAAGGAGATCATATCCGTTTCAGAGAACTTTCATTAAAATATGATTTGACAAGTCTGATTGACAGAGGAATTGTAAGAGGGGCTTCGGTAAATTTTACAGCTAGAAATCTTGGTTTCTTCTGGAGAAAAAATAAAGATGGTTTAGATCCTGACTTTTTACCTTATACAGGAGCTAATATGAAACTGCCTGCAACGGCGATTTATTCAATTGGTTTTAATGTTAATTTTTAATTTTTTAAAGATGAAAAAATATTTAAAATACATAGCAATTGCTGCAGCGGGAGTTCTTGTTTTAAGCTGTGATAATTATGTGGATATCAAAACAGAAGGGAAACTAATACCTGAAGAAACATCAAATTATAGATATCTTCTAAATAACAGTTCTACATTAGACAAAACTTATGGTAGTATAGATGTAGCATCTGATGATATTAGTTTTCAAAATGAAGCTCATACCACTGCATTAGCCGCTGCAGATTACCTTCGACCTTTTAGAAATTTGTATAAATGGTCTGATGTTGTCTATTTTGACGGTGAGACGGATTATGATATGAGTAATCTTTATAATGCATTATACACTGTTAATGTAGTTATCAATGAAGTAATGAAAAGTAAAAATGGAACGGAAGCCGAAAAAGCAGCCATAAAGGGTGAAGCAGAAGTACATCGTGCCTTTATTTTTCTAACGCTGGTGAATACTTTTGGAAAAGCGTATGATGCCAATACTTCGGCTACAGATCTGGGAATTGTTCTTTTTACAACACCAACTGTTTCAGATGACATTAAAAGAAGTTCTGTACAGGATGCTTACAATCTAATTCTTAGCGATCTTAATGATGCAGTAAATTCAGGGTTAAAATCTGTAAATTCTGGCAACAATGTGGCCTTTCCATCCAGAGCAGCGGCATATGCACTTTTGGCGAGAACCTATTTGTATATGCGTAATTATCCGCTGGCTTTGGAAAATGCCGAAAAAGCACTAGCATTACAAAACACACTTAACAATCTGGAAGATTATGAATTTGCGGCTTATCCGTCAAGAAAACTTGATAAAGAATTGATTTTATCAAAATGGAATGGATATAGTTCTTACTCTTATGCACCGCAAATATTATCGTTAAGCAATGAGTTGATCAATTCGTTTGATACCAATGATTTACGCTACGTACTTTTTACACAGCCATCAAGCAGTTTTAATTCGGAATATACTTTAGGAAGAACATATTCTAAAGAAGGCTTAACGGGAGAAAGCAGAAATGCAGGTCCAACAGTTCCTGAAATGATGCTGATAAAAGCAGAATGTCTGGCGAGAGCAGGTTCTGGCGATTTAGCAATTGCAGAAATAAATAAATTAAGACAAAAAAGATTCAGAGCTTCACAATACACTGCTATGACAGCAGCAGACAGTAAAGACGCTCTAATCAAAGTTTTAGCAGAAAGAAGGAGAGAGTTAATGGCAACTGGAGGCTTTAGATGGTTTGATTTAAAACGCTTAAACAAAGAACCCGAATTTGCCAAAACCATTACCCATGATTTTGCAGGACAAACCTTCACACTTGCCCCAAATAGTGATCGTTATCAAATGCCTTTTGCTCCAATTTATTTTGAATATGCTCCAAACTTACAACAGAATCCATAATTTATTTAATTAAAAATGTGCACTCGATTTTTTCGGGTGCACTAAATTCAAAAAAAGAAAATGAAAAAATTAAAACTGGTACTATTTTTTCTGAGTATCACAACAGGTTTATTGGCACAAGATGCAGCACCGATGCAGAAAATTGTTCTGTCTCCTGAACATCCAAATCCAGGAGATGAGATCACTATAACTTATAATGCCGCCGACGGACCGCTGGCCAATGCCATGTATGTAAATGGGGTAGTGTATACCTATGATAATTTTAAATGGATTACGAATGATATTACTTTAAAAGCCGCAGGAGATAAAAAATGGGAAGCCAAAATGAAACTTTCAGATCATGCTTCGTTTATTAACTGCGTTTTCAAATCCGATACCATAGTTGACAGAGGACAAAGAATGCCTCACGCTTACATGTTTGCACAAGTTCCCGGAGCGTATACGGGCTGGGGAATTTTGAGAAGCAGGGCCTTTCAAAATGAAGTTCCAAATGTGGTAAGTGACAGCGCATACATTGCAGATCAGGTTGGTTTGATGTGGATCAACTATGAATTGCAATACCATCCCGAAAGCCGCAAAAAAGTTTTTTACTACGGATTAAAATTAAAACAGCTTTCAACTGGTACCGATCAGTCTGCAGCTATCAAGAAAGAATTACGAGGTTTATTAGCCGAAAAAAATCTAGATAATACAACACAATATGATATTCAAAAGACATTGTATTTATTAGATAATTCGACAAATAAAGTATTTACAGATTCTGTTCAAAAGGTTTTAGTAATGAAATATCCTTTTGGTGTTTTAGCCAGAGACAAAGAAATTCAGGATATATTTAAAGAACCTGATTTTTCTAAAAAAGTAAAATCATATGATGAATTCAATAAAAACTTTCCGCAAAGCAAATTTGAAGATGTTTATACTGATGTAGAAAGTTTGTATTATGATAAAATGATTAAATCAATCGTTTATGGCTATATCGTAAATAATAAGGATTACAATTATGCTCTTAACAGTGTAAAATCAGTTTCTTTTACAAACTTATTGGACTATCACTGGCACTTAGTATCAATTCCTTTTGACAGAGATCACGAAGGAACTGAAAAAGCTTCTATAGAAACTTTAAAAAAGTATGCAGATATTTTTATGGGAGAAATGGAAAACAGATTAACCTATGTTCCAAAAATGTTTGCTGGAAAATTATCTTTGAAAGAATGGCAGGAGCAGGCTTTACAAATGATGGCAAGAGAATATTTTACTTATGCTAAATTGGCTGAAGCAATAAAAAACTATGATGTAGAAGAAAAATATATGGCAAAAATTAAACCTTTATACGGTTATAATGATGCTGTATACAATGAAGTATATACCAGAATGCTGTTACGAAAAGGACAAACAGCCGATGCTAAAAATTATATGGCACTTGCAGTAAAACAAAATCAGGTAACACCACAGATGCTGGCTTCTTTAAAAGAAATTTACCTAAAAGAAGGTGGTGCGGCTGCAGGATTTGAGGCTTACTTAGAATCTTTAAAATCTTTAAGCAATATTGAGCAACATAAGAAGAAAGTAATTTCAGAATTGATAAACCTTCCAATTGCAGGTTTTGATTTAGAAAGCAGCAAAGGCGGCAGAGTAAAACTATCTGATCAAAAAGGAAAAATCGTAGTACTTGATTTCTGGGCAATGTGGTGCGGACCATGTAAAAATGCTATGCCGGGAATGCAGATGGCAGTTGAAAAATACAAAAAAGATGCGAACGTAAAATTCTATTTTGTAGATACGCAGGAATATATAAAGGATTATAAAGAGCAGACCCAGGCATTTATCAAAGAAAAAGGATTTGATTTTAATATACTGTATGATGGAAAAAATCCTAAAACAGGAAAGTTAGATCTAGTATATGAGCAGTACTCGAAAGCATTTAAATTTTCTGGTATTCCAGAGAAAATGATTATTGATGCCGATGGAAAATTACGCTGGATGTCAAACGGATATTTTGGAAGCCCAAGCGAATTGGTAGATGAAATTTCAATTATTGTTGAGTACTTAAAGTCAGAGAAAAAATAATGAAAGGATTATTTAATTTAAAGAAAACAAACCTTCTTTTAAGATCGTTATTTTTCTTGATGATGACCAGCCAGTATAGTTTTGCACAAATTATCTGGCAGGGCCAGCATCATTCGTACCGTATTATTTTATCGGGAAATATGGACAGCTACCAAACAGATTCGCTGAGTGTCAGTATTCCTGAATTAGATATCAATAAAAAAGTAGTTACTGAAATAAAAGGAGACAGCCTGTCTTTTAAAAATGAGATGTATGGTTTCTCTTTTAAAGGAAAGTATAACCCAGAGAAAACGGCTATTTCAGGAATCTTTAATTATTACTCCATTCCAAATACAGCAGTTGTTTTAAAAAAGGAAAAAGAAATACAGCCTTTGTTTTTTGCGCAACATCCTAAAAAGCCATATCCGTATCAGGTTATTGATATGACTTTTCTAGGAAAAAGCACCAAATTAACCTACGGAGCAACCTTAACAATTCCGCAGGATAAAAAGAAGTATCCTCTGGCGATTTTAATTTCTGGAACTGGACAGCATGACCGAAACTACACCTATATGGGCAGGGAATTTTTTACAGTCCTGGCTGATGAACTTGCTCGAAAAGGAATTGCTTCTCTGCGTGTTGATGACAGAGGAATAGGTAAGACGTCGGGCGATTTTAAAAATGCAACAACAGGAGATTTTGCAGATGATGTTGATGCGCAGATTGCATACTTAAAAAGTGATAAAAATATTGATGCTTCTCATATTGGATTAATCGGCCACAGCGAAGGCGGGATGATCGCTTCAATTGTGAGTGCAAGAAATAAAAATGTAAAGTTTATGGTAAGTTTATCAGGTGTTGCAGTAAGCGGACTTGAAATGCTAAACCTGCAAAACACGGCAATTCTCAAAAATTATGGTTTTTCAGACAAAGTGGTGAATAAACAAATGGAAATGTATAACATCATGTTTAAAGCCGTTTACGATACAAAACCAACAGATTCTGTAACACCGGTACTGCAGCTAAAACTGGACCAGTGGCTCAAAACACAGGATTCGACTACTCTAAAAGAGATTCATATGTGGGGCGGACGCGAGAAAGATTTTATATACCGTTACGGTAAAGATGCAGAACGCAGATGGTACCGTTACTCGATTCATTACGATCCCAAGGATTATCTGCCAAAAATTGAAATTCCAGTTTTGGCTGTAAATGGAGATAAAGACATTCAAGTTCCGGCACAGGAAAATCTGCAAAGTTTTAAAAAATACCTCAAAAGCAGCGACGTCACAACCAAAATCTATCCAAATCTAAATCATATGTATCAGCACTGCATAACCTGCAAGCAGAGTGAAAGTAAAGAAATCGATGAGGTTTTTGCCCCCGAAGTTTTGCAGGACATCTCTAATTGGATTTTGTCAAGGTATAAAAAATAATTATCTAATAAACATTTCTCCCGCCATTGTCAGGATTTGAAATTTAACAATGGCTGCGGAGGATTGAAAGCTGCACAAGGCAATTCTAAATATTCCAATAACATGAAAAAAATATTTCTTTTTATCGCAATTTTCTTTGCGGTAAGTAATCTTACTGCCCAAATTTACGATCCAGTTTCGTTTACTTCTTCCGTAAAAGAAATTGGAGAGAACAAATATACCCTAATCATAAGGGCCAAGATCGATAAAGGCTGGCATATTTATTCTCAGAATGTGCCAAAAGGCGGCCCGGCACCCACAAGTTTTACTTTTCCTAAATCGAAAAATTTTAAAACTATTGGAGCTGTTGTTGAACCAGAGGGACATGAGGTAGATGATCCGGTTTTTCAAATGAGGATTAAATACTTTGCAGACAAAGCAGTTTTCACCCAAGATATAGAACGAAAATCTGCAGATGCTTTTACCATCAATGCCAGCATATTTTTTATGGTCTGCAATGATAACAGCTGCCTGCCTCCAACCGATAAGGAAGTTAAATTCACATTCAAAAAATCAAATCTGCCGTTTCAAAACAATGAAACTTCAGCATTAAGTACAGTTCAAAAAAATACCGATTCGCCTGCCACAGATGAATCTACTGCTAAACAGGATACCACAAACAACACAACAGATTCTGTTTCTATTGCCAGCACAGACATTCCTAAAAACGTAAATAATACGGCCCAAAAAGCTTCAACAGGAAAAACAGCCCCTGATGAAAGCTTATGGACATTATTTTTCTTCAGCTTTTTAGGAGGTCTTGCGGCTTTGTTTACGCCCTGCGTATTTCCAATGATCCCTATGACAGTAAGTTTCTTTACCAAACAAAGTAAAAATAAAGCTGCAGGAATTAAAAATGCAGTGATGTATGGTATTTTTATTATCGTGATTTATGTGATTTTGGGAAGTCTGGTTACAGCCATTTTCGGTGCAGATGCCCTGAATGCTTTAGCTACAAATGTTGTTTTTAATATCGTATTCTTTCTTCTCCTACTGGTTTTTGCGTTATCATTTTTAGGAGCTTTTGAAATTGTACTGCCAAGTTCATGGCTGACCAAAATTGACCAAAAATCAGAAATTGGTGGTGTTCTTGGTATTTTCTTTATGGCATTGGCTTTGGCTGTAGTTTCATTTTCATGTACTGGACCAATTGTTGGGACATTATTAGTTCAGGCAGCAAGTCAGGCGGGAATTGCACCAATTGTCGGAATGCTTGGTTTTTCATTAGCAATTGCATTGCCATTTGCTTTATTTGCAGCATTTCCAGGCTGGATGAACTCACTGCCAAAATCAGGAGGCTGGCTGAACTCTGTAAAAGTAGTTTTAGGCTTTTTAGAATTGGCTTTAGCCCTTAAATTCTTATCGAATGCTGATTTAGTTTTGCAGCTGCATTTATTAGAAAGAGAAGTATTCCTTGCAATTTGGATTGCTATTTTTACTGTATTGGCTTTTTATTTGTTCGGGAAAATCCAATTATCGCATGATACACCTGTAACTCATATTTCTGTTGGAAGATTGAGCTTAGGAATTATCGTATTGTCATTTGTAGTTTATATGATTCCAGGGCTCTGGGGAGCGCCTTTACAGTATATCAGCGGATTTCCTCCGGCAAAACAATACAGCGAATCACCAAATGGTTTTGGAAATGCAGTAACGCAAAACACAGAAAAAGCAGCTTTACCAGAAGGCGCGGAAAGTGGTCCAAACGGAATTCCTACTTTTCATGATTATGAGCAAGGTTTAGCTTACGCCAAAAAAGTAAACAAACCCATAATGATTGACTTTACAGGATATGCCTGTGTAAACTGTCGCAAAATGGAAGAACGCGTTTGGCCAGATCCTAAAGTCTTGAATGTTTTAAATAACGATGTTGTTTTGATTTCTTTATATGTTGATGATAAAAGACCACTTCCAATTGAAGAACAGGTTGTTTCTAAAATTACTGGTAAAGTCTTGAAATACACAGGACAGAAATGGAGTGAACTGCAGATTTTAAAATATAAAACCAATGCGCAGCCTTACTACGTTTTAATGGATCATAAAGAAAATGATCTTAACAAACCCTCTGCTTATAATCCAGATATTAACGGCTACTATGAGTGGCTGCAAGAGGGGATTAGAAATTTCAAAAAATAAATCTGACTGCAAAAAGTATATAACTGTAGCGTAAAATCGAAACCTTAACAGTTTAACGATCTAATTATAATTATTGGTTTTTCATTCATTATTATTTTAGAAGTATTTGAATTAGTAAGCTTGTACACTATTTGAAAAACCTAAAAGAGCTGTTTTGCCAACAGCTCTTTTTAATTTAATTTATTTTTTTCTCTTCATTTTCTTTTTGCAGATATGTAATGAAGTTCATTGGAGAAACTCCAGTTACTTTTTTAAATGTAATTGTAAACCTGCTATGTGATGAAAAACCGCATTGATCGGCAAGATAACTAATTTTATATTTTAGGTAGTTTTCATCATTTTTTAATCGGTCGATGATGTAATTTATTCGCAGTTCATTGATGTAGCTAGCAAAATCTTTTGCTTTATGCTTGTTGATTACATAAGATAAATAGCGTTGGTTAATATTAAGTTCGGCAGCAACAGAATTTAGTGAGATATCTTTATTAAGATAATAGTCTGACTTTTTAAGCTCTTGTAATCCGTTTAAAATACTATTTTCAGTTGCTTCGGACATATATTCTCTTGACGTATCTTTTTTAGCAGTTACTGCTTTCAATACTTCTTGATCGTTTTCTTCATTTAATGTAGCCGCCGCATTTTTATCAATAAAATTTTTAAATTTTTTATAATCTTGTTTTCTTCTATAGAAATAGATTCCTATGGTAAGTAAAACAATGCAGATACATATCCCAATAATAATATAGGTGCTTTTTTTGTAATTGGACTGATTTATTGACTGCTTTTTATGAAGGGTTTTAATTAAATCATCTGCAATAATTTTGCGATTGTACTCATCATCCTTCGTCAGTTTTACATTCCTTTCATTGTATTCAATATATTTTTGATTATCTGTTTTTTTATAAAATTCCATTAAAGAGGTATATACTTCCTGTTTAAGTGTGAAAAAATTAGAAGCCTCTGCTATTTCTTCAGCCTTTTGATAATTCAGGAGCGCCTTGGGATAATCTCCTATTGCAGTATAGACGCTGGCAAATCCATTATATATAAAACCTTTTAACGGGCTTTGTGATGACTGGGATGCTTCAAGTTCCTTATATGCCTTTTGATAATAAGTGAGAGAGGAGTCAGTTTTATTCAACAGCAGGAAATTTTTAGCTATCATTTCATCGTTTACAGCGGTCTGAAAATTGACATCAATACTTGCACCCGCTTTTTTAAACAATTGATTTCCTGCTTTAAGATTTGATATTGCTTTTGAATAATTTAAAGCATACATCTCATAATAGGCAAGTTCCTGTGATAAATTCCCCTGAAATTTATACATCTCGTTTTTATCCTTTATTTTTCTGCTGACAGCCACTGCTTTCTGGAGATGAATTTTTCCTATACTGTAAATTTCATTTTCTCTGTAGAGAGTTGATAGGAAGCCATTTATTCGTGCCTGCATTGTATAATTTTGATCAATCAGCCCAAGACTGTCAGCTCGTTTTAATGAAGAAATTGCTTCATTGCGTAACCCATATTGGCGCAGGATAGTAGCCTTTAACATGCAGGCTTTAATTCTTTCTAAATTATTTTGCGAAATTTTATACAGATAGTCAGTATTATGCAAGGCTTTCTTTGGGTTCGAACTCAATAAAACTTGAGCCGTTTCCGAGAAAACCTTATCGTATTTTGAATTTTGGGAATAAGTGAAAGAATTAAAAATAGTAAGAATAGTAAATATGAAAAAAGATTTTAGGTGCATATAAATTAGTAATGTAAATATTAAATAATTAGGCTAATAGCAATGGTATTATTTGTTTTAACAGCTGTTTTAAGAATTTTAGAAGAATTTTTGAAATCTACTTTTTACAATTATCCTTGAGATTTTGATTCTGTTATTGAAAGATATTTATACTAGTAGATTTAAAAATACAGCAATGTTCTAAAGTAGTCAAAATTATAATAAGTTAGTCAATTCTAGGCATTATTCACAAGATTAAATCTTTACGTTATAAATAATTTTGTGGAATAGTTTTGAGTGGGAAAAACAAACTTTTTCGACTGTACTACTTTTATTCTCTTGATTGAGCGTTCAAGCTTTATCAATTAACTAAAAAATGAGAAGCAGCATCTTTGCTTTGAATGCATTTGTCAGTAATTCTATATACTCACAGCTCTTATTGCTTCAAAAAGAACTTTACAATGTGCTTTTTTAATGTTCTGTAAACGAGGTTTATATGTTTTTTTTCAGCATATAATGTTTTTCTTTTTACGTAATAGATAAAGTGCCGGCCTAATTTGGCCCGATGTAGATATTTATTTTCGCACCCGGTTAGCGAAAAGCTATCGTAACTAAATTTTTCATTTTATGACATCGACTAATTACTGGAATTCATTCAGCTTCAAAAACGAAAAACTCTTAATTTATTTTTTATTGTACAGCTTGTTTTTTAGTTACAAGACTACAGCTCAAAACAATCTAAGTACAGTTTCTGAACAGTTTTATAAAACAATTTCTTTTGATGAAAAAATTGATTTTGGAAATGTTGATTCAGCCGCAACTTGGACAATTACAAATTCTAAAAGCAACAGCAGTAATTTTTTAAATGGCAGCGAAATCAATAATTACCAGTTTAAACAACCTGGTATATACGAAGTAAGCTTTCAGGAAAACGCAAAACATGACGGAGAATGTGATCATGCGGTTTTTCCAAAAAGATTTCGTGTTAAGGTAGAGCCTGTAAAGCTGTCTTTTGATTTTTCAAAAGTCAAATTCTCTCAAAAGCTTGAAAGGGGAAAAAATTATTCAGATTTAATAATCAGTGTTCCTGCAGAAATTATATCAATAGATAATTCAATTACCCAATTACCAGCTCCAAAGATGTCAGTTGCAGGAATAGGCGTATTGCTTAACGCAGAGCCAGTTGAAAAGGAGATTATTTTGACAGCTAAAAATCAAACACTCAAATATAAGGTTTCAGGAACTATAAACAATGAAACGTATTTAATGTTTGATTTTTATGATTTCAATAATGAAGTAAAGACCTATAACCTGCCGCAGAAAATAAAATAACCGATTACTTATGATAAAAAACTACTTTAATTTTAAAAAAATATTGGACTTAAAAAACACACTATATCTACTTGTTGTGTTTTTTGCTGGCATTGAGCTCTCAAACGCTCAATGTGCTACGCCTATAGCTGGCTGTTCCAATACAGACTTATCGAATTTTGGAGCAGCGTCAAATAACAATGCTGCTACTATAGAGTATGATAACTTTGTTTCGAGCTGGCATACTACCATTGTAAGAACCTCTGACGGATCTTTTCAGACTTGGGGTGAAACAATTTCCAATACAGGCGCAAACCAGTTAGCACCTGTAACTATTAACAGAACTAATTTTCCTGCATTATCAGCAGGGGCAGTTCCTTTAAAAGCAGCATTAGGAAGTACTTCTTCTAATAATGTTCAAGGAATACTTTTAGCGACAGATGGTTTGTATGCTTGGTCAAAACCAGGGATGGTGCTCGATGCATCGCTTACTACCAATGCTGTTTTTCAAAAGCTTACTATAGGCGGAAATACTAATGGTCTTCCGGCTGGTGTGTCACCTGGTGATGTTAAGATGATGTTTGGAACTTACAAAACGCTTGCAATTACTACCTGCAGCGGCGATGTGTGGGTAATTTCACAAACTGCTGCCGTTAGGGGGAATGGAGCTTTGGGAAATAATACAACATGGTACAGAGTAAGGACTTCAGAGGCTGGTAATCCATTTTTGACTGATGTGGTGGCCTGTAGAGGTAATAATGACGGACTTATGGCATTGAAATCTGATGGGACTGTTTATGTATGGGGAGTGAATGTATTTTTAGGAAACAGCACTGTTGCTGCAACTCAAAACTATGCCGCACCAATGAGCATTCCAGTTGGAATTACACCAAAAATGATTGGATCGACTGGTAATGGTACACTAAGATCACATTATATTTTAGCAACAGATGGAAGTTTATACGCGTTAGGTAATAACACTAACAGACAATTAGGAGACTGGTCTACTGCAACTGAAAGATTAGCTTGGGTTCAGCCGCGATATAACTCTTCGAGTACTGCACTTATGAATGATGTTAAATGGTTTAGCCCTCAAGAACATGATTCGCAGTATGCTGCTATAAACGTTTTAACCAACGGCAATAAAATATATGCCTTTGGTAACAGCAACGGTTCGTTACTTGGAATAGGAAGTGGTACAGCTAATAATCCTACAACTCCTGGAGGCCTTCTGAATTCAGATAATATACTGGCGGTTGAGACTGGAGGACATACTTCGATGCTGGTAAAAAGCTGTGAAACTAAGTTTGGATATGTAGGACATAGAATCAGCGGAAGTATGGGAGATGGTACTAATAATAGTACTAATGAAACTAGTTATACTTTCGCAACAGCGAATGTACAGATATGTGGTGCGGAATCCAATCCAGCTATCCAGCCGATTTCAACAGGAGGAGGACCAGATTCAAAATATTGTGTCGATGATCCTGTTTTATTAAATCCAACTCCGGCTGGAGGTACATTAAGTATTGTAAGTGGTCCTGGCAGCTTATCAGGAAATACTTTGAACTTTACTGCTGTAGGAACGGTTTCAGTTCAATATACTGTAACTACCTCGTGCGGCGGAACATCAGTTACAACTCGAAGTTTTGATGCCGCGCTTTGTCCTGCCGACCTTGAAATTACAAAAGTGGCAGATAATTCTGTAGCAAGTGTTGGAAATACTGTGATTTTTACCATTACAGCCAAAAATAATGGACCATATAAAGCTACGGGGGTAACTGTAAATGATGTACTCCCATCAGGATATAGTTTGGTTAGTGCGGTGCCTTCGTCAGGTACCTGGTCAGCACCCAATTGGACGATTGGTTCCCTTGCAAATGGTGAAAGCGCTTCTTTATCAGTTACAACAACGGTAAATGCGACAGGATCATATAGTAATACTGCCAGTATTTCTGGAAATAACCCTGATGGTACTGCAGGAAATGATTCAGCAACTGCTGCACCTGTAGTTCAGGCAGATCTTTCGGTAACAAAATCAGTAAATAATGCTACTCCAAGTGTTGGATCAACAGTTACATTTACAATCACAGCTTCCAATGCAGGGCCAAGTACAGCAACAGGAGTTAATGTAACAGATGTTCTTCCATCAGGCTATACTTTTGTAAGTGCAACACCTTCAACAGGAACATGGTCAGCGCCAGATTGGAATATTGGAAATCTTGCCAATGGAGCCAGTACCACTCTTACAATGGAAGCAGTTGTGAAAAGTACAGGAATTTATGCTAATACAGCAAGTATTTCAGGTGAGGAGAGTGATGTGACTCTAGGTAATAATTCAGAAACGATTACGCCTACAATTAATAATGCTCCAGCAGCTGTAAAAGATATATATAGTGTTGCAGAGGACAATACAGTTACTTTAACACCACTTATCAATGACACGGATGCTGACGGCGATGCACTTTCTATTGTTTCAATCAACGGAACTGCATTAACAGGTTCAGCTCAGGTTATCACCGTTCCAGACGGAACAGTCAACATCTCGGCTTCAGGAGTAATTACTTTTACGCCATCAGCGGACTTTAATTCGGCAGCACCGGTAATTTTCCCTTATGTGGTTACCGATGGAAGTCTTACAGCTTCAGCGAATATAGAAATCACTGTCACGGCAGTAAATGATGCTCCGTCAGCTGTAAAAGATATATATACAGTTGCAGAGGACAATACAGTTACTTTAACACCGCTTATCAACGACACAGATATTGACGGCGATGCACTTTCTATTGTTTCAATCAACGGAACTGCATTAACAGGTTCAGCTCAGGTTATCACCGTTCCAGACGGAACAGTTAATATTTCGGCTTCAGGAGTAATTACTTTTACGCCATCAGCGGACTTTAATTCGGCAGCACAGGTAATTTTCCCTTATGTGGTTACCGATGGAACTCTTACAGCCTCAGCGAATATAGAAATCACTGTCACGGCAGTAAATGATGCTCCGTCAGCTGTAAAAGATATATATACAGTTGCAGAGGACAATACGGTTACTTTAACACCGCTTATCAACGACACAGATGCTGACGGAGATGCACTTTCTATTGTTTCAATCAACGGAACTGCATTAACAGGTTCAGCTCAGGTTATCACCGTTCCAGACGGAACAGTTAATATCTCAGCTTCAGGAGTAATTACTTTTAAGCCATCAGCGGATTTTAATTCGGCAGCACCGGTAAGCTTCCCTTATGTGGTTACCGATGGAAGTCTGACAGCTTCAGCGAATATAGAAATCACCGTTACGGCAGTAAATGATGCTCCGTCAGCTGTAAAAGATGAATATACGGTTGCAGAGGACAATACAGTTACTTTAACACCGCTTATCAACGACACAGATATTGACGGCGATGCACTTTCTATTGTTTCAATCAACGGAACTGCATTAACAGGTTCAGCTCAGGTTATCACCGTTCCAGACGGAACAGTTAATATCTCAGCTTCAGGAGTAATTACTTTTACGCCATCAGCGGACTTTAATTCGGCAGCACAGGTAATTTTCCCTTATGTGGTTACCGATGGAAGTCTGACAGCTTCAGCGAATATAGAAATCACCGTTAAGGCAGTAAATGATGCTCCGTCAGCTGTAAAAGATGAATATACGGTTGCCGAAGATAATACGGTTACTTTAACACCGCTTATCAACGACACAGATGCTGACGGAGATGCACTTTCTATTGTTTCAATCAACGGAACTGCATTAACAGGTTCAGCTCAGGTTATCACCGTTCCAGACGGAACAGTTAATATCTCAGCTTCAGGAGTAATTACTTTTACGCCATCAGCGGATTTTAATTCGGCAGCACCGGTAAGCTTCCCTTATGTGGTTACCGATGGAAGTCTGACAGCTTCAGCGAATATAGAAATCACCGTTACGGCAGTAAATGATGCTCCGTCAGCTGTAAAAGATGAATATACGGTTGCCGAAGATAATACAGTTACTTTAACACCGCTTATCAACGACACAGATGCTGACGGAGATGCACTTTCTATTGTTTCAATCAACGGAACTGCATTAACAGGTTCAGCTCAGATTATCACCGTTCCAGACGGAACAGTTAACATCTCAGCTTCAGGAGTAATTACTTTTACGCCATCAGCGGACTTTAATTCGGCATCACCGGTAAGCTTCCCTTATGTGGTTACCGATGGAAGTCTGACAGCTTCAGCGAATATAGAAATCACTGTCACGGCAGTAAATGATGCTCCAATAGCAAATGATGATACAAATAATATAATTGTATCAACAGCAGGCGCAACAACCATCAATGCTTTAACAGCATCAGATGTTGACGGAACAATCGCTAATTATACAATTTTAACTTTGCCGCCAGACGGAGTATTAAGTTTAATGGGAACCCCGATTGCTGTAGGCCAGATATTGACACCGGCAGAAGCTACGATGATTACCTATACTCCAAGCGGTACATTTACTGGAAACGTTATGTTTACTTTTACCGCATCAGATGATTTAGGATTAACCGCAGTAACACCTGGAACAATCACAATTCCGATCGGTAATAATGCACCAGCAGCACATGATAATACCAATTCAAATATTCCTTCTAGAGCAGGAGCGACTGCAATTAAAGCGTTGACGGCGACTGATACTGACGGAACAATTATAAATTATATAGTAACTACATTACCAGCTCATGGAGTATTAGCTTTATCGGGAGTGCCTGTTACAGTTAATCAAACTTTAACACCTGCAGAGGCTGCCATGTTAACTTATGATCCAAGCGGTGCATTTTCTGGAAATGATACATTCACTTTCACTGCAACAGATAATAATGGAGCAGTTGATGCAACTCCGGCAACCATTACAATTACGGTTGATAAAACTACATTAGTAGCAACACCAGATCCAATAGGTACTGTAGTGGGTATAAATGAAGTAGTGGAAATAGTAAATGTTTTAACAAACGATACTTTAAACAACGATCCTTTATTACCTATAGACGTTAAATTAGATGTTTTAGTTAAAGATCCTAATAATGTACTAACATTAAAACCAGACGGAACAGTTGAGTTAATTCCAAACGCTCCGTCAGGAAATTATTCTTTAACTTATGAAATCTGTGAGAAAGCAAATCCTTCTAACTGTACTTCAGCGATAGTTTCAGTTACGGTTGAAGCTCCTAAAATGACAGTTACAGCCAACAGTTATTGTTCAGACAATACGCCTTATGTTTCATATAATGTAAAAGCTGATAATTTCACACCAAAAGGTTTATTGACCATTAACTGGATCGACAGCGCTAATAATATTGTAGCAACTCAAACCAACATGCCTTTAAGCGGAAATGTATTATGGCCGGGTGCTGTGGTTGACAGCAATAATAAACCAATTGACTGGCCGGGATGGGTATTGGTTAACGGACAGTGGATTGAAGGTAATGACGGTTTTGAATTAACAAGACCAGCTGTTACAATGCAATTTACATTAAATCCTACAGAATCAGTAACAGTAAATTATCCTGCACCATCTTCTGGCTGTAATGCAAGGCCTTATTTCGGAATTGAAGCAGAAAATGATTATGATAATATAACTGCTGACGGAATTAATGGTTCAGATGAATTAATTAATGTTTTAGACAATGATAAATTAAACGGTGCTCCAGTAAATCCAGCAGATGTTATTTTAACACCAAATAATTTTCCAGCAGGAATTACTTTAAACAGTGACGGAACAATTGATGTAGCTCCGGGAACTAAAGGAGGAAGCCATACATTAACCTATCAAATTTGTGAAAAAGCAAATCCATTAAACTGTAGTGATGCAACGGTTAATATTTTTGTGGAAGTGCCGTCAATCACGTTGGTTATGAAAGTGGAATTAAACGACCAAAATAAAAATGATAATGCAGAAGCTGGCGAAACTTTAACCTACACATATACAATTACAAATAACGGTAATGTACCTCTTCAAAATATTACAATTTCCAATCTTTTACCAGGAATTGTAATTACTGGAGGACCAATAAGTTTAGCAGTAGGCGAAAGAGATTCTCACACTTTTACAGGAACTTATACTCTAACCCAGGCTGATATTAATGCTGGAAAAGTAGTGAATCAGGCAACTGCTTCAGGAACTACTCTAAGCGGTATAAAAGTAGAAGACAAATCAGATTCTAACAATGATAACGGAGATGTTCCAACAGAGATTGATGTGAACGGCTGTCAAGTAAAAATATATAATGCTGTTTCTTTGAACGGAGATGATATGAACGAGAGATTTTACATCAGAGGAATTGAATGTTACCCAGACAATACGGTTCAGATATTTAACCGCTGGGGAGTTTTGGTTTTCGAAAGAGATCATTATAACAATAGCGATGTTGTGTTTAAAGGTTTCTCAGAAGGCAGAACCACAATTAAAGAATCAAACGGACTGCCGGAAGGAACTTATTATTACATAGTAAGATACAAGGATAATAATTCAAGCCCTAAACAAGAGGCAGGATATTTATATCTGACTAAATAATATTCCTAATCAATTACAATGGCTTAGCCATAGGTTAAGCCATTATCTTAAAAATAAGTAAATGAAAAAAATAGTTTTAGTTTTATTGTTTTGTTCTGCCATTGGTTTTGCACAGCAGGATGCTCAGTATACACAATATATGCACAATACCATAAACATAAACCCTGCTTACGCTGGTTCAAGAGGAGTTATGAGTGTTTTTGGTTTGTACCGCACGCAGTGGGTCGGACTTGACGGCGCACCAGAAACAAGTACTTTATCATTAAATACGCCTATAAGTAACAGTAATATAGGATTGGGATTTTCCTTAATCAATGATAAAATAGGTCCAACAACTGAGAATAATTTTTCGGTAGATTTATCCTATTCAATTCAAACATCGGCTGCAGCCAAACTGTCTTTCGGGATTAAGGGATCTGGTAATTTTTTTAACCTTGATCCTAACAAGCTGACTATGGAACATCAGGGAGATCCACAGTTTTCTGATTTCAAGAATAAGTTTACACCAAATGTCGGCGCAGGTATTTATTACCATTCAGATAAAGGGTATATCGGATTGTCAGTTCCTAATTTTATAGAGTCAAGACGTTATGATGACAACGATACTGCGATCTACAAAGAACTTATTAATTATTATTTAATTGCAGGTTATGTATTCAATTTAGACCGTTATGAAACGATAAAATTTAAACCGGCAGCATTAGTAAAAGTAGTCGACGGGTCACCATTACAGTTCGATGTTTCTGCCAATTTTATGTTTAATGATAAATTTACTGCAGGAGTGTCTTACAGATGGAGTGCAGCTTTGAGTGCTATGGCTGGTTTTCAGCTAAATAAAAGCTTGTACATTGGTTATGCCTACGACCGAGAAACAACCAAATTAAATAATTACAATTCGGGTTCGCATGAAATCTTTCTGCGTTTTGAATTTATGAATAGTTTTAGCCGAATTACATCACCAAGATTTTTCTAATTATGAAAATGAAGAAAATATTATATACATTTTTTTTGTCTCTCTTTTTCTTAAATGCAGTAGCACAAAAATCAATTCTTGCCAAAGCTGAAAAAGAATACAATAATTACGCTTACGCGGATGCTATTGAAATTTATGAAAAGCTTGCAGCTAAAGGTTATGAAGATGAAAAAATGTTTCAGAGACTAGGAAATGCCTATTATTTTAATGCCGAGCTGCCAAAAGCGGCCGCGTGGTACGATAAGCTTTTTGCCTTAAATGCACAGCAGGAACCAGAGTATTTATACCGTTATGCACAGTCCCTTAAATCAATTGGAGATTATGCAAAAGCAGATAAAATGCTGGAGGTTTTCAATAAAAAAACAAATACAGACAGCCGTGGCATTTTGTTTGAAAATAACAAAAACTATCTGGAACAGATTAAATTAAATTCTGGCCGATTTGAAATTTCAAGTGTAAATGTAAATTCTGAAAGTTCAGATTTCGGAAGTGCTTTTTTAAACAATAATTTGGTTTTCAGTTCAGCTAGAAAAATTGGTAAAGCAAAAGGGAAAACATTTAAATGGACCAATAAATCTTTCACCAATTTATACATTGCTCCAATAGATGCAGACGGAAATGTTTACAATCCTGTTCTTTTAAACAAAGAGATTAATTCAAAATTCAACGAATCAACTCCCGTATTTACAAAAGACGGCAAGACAATGTATTTTACCCGAAATAACTATTTAGATGGGGAACGCGGGAAAGATGATAAAAATATTACGCTATTAAAATTATACAAAGCAAATCTAGTAGATGGGAATTGGGTAAATATTACCGAACTCCCTTTTAACAGCGATAGATACAGCACTGCACATCCAGCTTTAAGTTTAGATGAAAAGAGATTATATTTTGCCTCAGATATGCCGGGAACATTCGGCCAGTCAGATTTATTCAGCGTACTGATCAACGCCGACGGATCATATGGCAGGCCGGAGAATCTCGGTCCATCAATTAATACAGAAGGTAGAGAAACTTTTCCTTTCATTTCAGCAGACAACGAATTGTATTTTGCAACTGACGGACGTCCTGGACTTGGTGGACTTGATATTGTCTTTTCTAAAATTTTGGAAACCGGCACCTTCGATCAGGTACAGAACATCGGGGAACCTGTTAATACAAAATTTGACGATTTTGCATTTATTATAGATAGTAATAGCCGTAAAGGTTATTTTTCTTCAAACAAGAAGGGTGGAGCAGGAATTGATGATATTTACAAATTTACAGAAACCAGAAAATTGGTCTGCGAAAGAACTTTAACAGGAACAGTGCGCGACAGCCGACAAGATGAAAAAATTGAAGGTGCTAAGGTTACTTTGTATGATCAAAACAACAAGCTGATGCAAGAATTTATCACAGGAATTGATGGAGTTTACAGTTTTAAAGTCAACTGCGGTCAAAAGTATTCCGTTAGGGTAGAACGAAAAATGTATCCCGTTAAAGAAAATACGATTTTAATTTCTGCAGTTCTGGATAACAAACTGGATTTCACTTTAGAAAAAGTAAACATAGCGGGCATAGAAATGCCGGAACTAAAAACTATTAAAGTGGGAACAGATTTAGCTAAAACGCTAAATATTTCAATGATTTATTTTGATCTTGGAAAATGGAATATTACAGATGCAGCTGAAATAGAATTAAAGAAGATTTTAGCAGTAATGCAGGAATATCCGCAGATGAAAATCGATATACGTTCGCATACAGACAGTCGCTCATCTGCTAAATCAAATTTAATTTTATCCGACAAAAGAGCAAAATCAATTGTATCGTGGCTTGTTAAAAATGGTGTTGATTCCACTCGACTGAGAGGAAAAGGTTATGGAGAAAGCAAATTAATCAATAAGTGTAAAGATGGAGTAAAATGCTCTGAAGCAGAACATTTATTAAATAGAAGAAGTGAGTTTGTAATTTTGTCTATGTAATTTAACTGTATCAGTTTGTAATAAATAATCCCGCAAAACGTAATTGTTTTGCGGGATTGTTATTTTTAATAATTCTTTATTGATATTGTCAAGTGTTTTGGATAGACAGTTTTTAATCCTTAGTTAGTTCTACTATATTTTGCATTTTCAATCAAATTTAAGATCTAAATCTGTATAGCCATTAGAAAAATCTTTTTCACCAAGGTCATCAGCATCTCTGTAAGATGGCGAGTTGTCAAAAAATTGGATTTCATTACCGCTAACCCAGAGCAAGGCTTCTTTAAGTCTATCTTTCGAATAGGTTCGGAGTTCACCAGACACAATAAAACTAAAACTTCTGGCGAAAGACTGAACCTTTTGTGAGTTAGTAACAATCGCCGTGCGGTTCCATTTTCCGAAATTTCGCAGTCCGATCAAAGCATCTTCCACCCAAACAGGCATAATAAAATCTGGAAATTCTCCGTCTATAAAAAACAAAAAGTTGATCTCGTTGAATTTCTCAGATAATGATTTTACTGCTGGTGCTATGACAGTTTTGTAATCATCGGCCGTTAACTCTACCGAGGATTTGAATGCCACAGCCGTATCTGTAGTTTTTAGTATCTCTATCATATGACAAGATTTATTATTTTATGTGAATAATTTCAGCATTTTGAAATTAGATATCATTACATCTTTGAACAGATGCCGGAGTGGAGTGGGGAACAAACCCTAGGTTTTAAATAAACTGTTGATGCGGACGTATCTGCATGCTAACAATATCACATCTTTTAGGCTGGGAGAGACAAAAAAGAATACTCATTGCGATATCCTCGGCTTCCAGCATTTCCAGTTTTTCAATTTTTTTCTCGTGTTCTTCCCTGTTTCCAGGCTGCATGTTGCTGGTTACTGCACCAGGTTCAATAAGTGACACTTTGATTCCCATCGGATTAAGTTCTTTTCTAAGGGAAGTGCTGAAACCTCGTATAGCTGATTTGGTAGCCACATACACGGTGCTGGTTTTCTCGCGGCTTTCAGCGCTCATGGATCCTATGTTAATAATATGTCCTGATTTCTGAGCCGACATTCTTTTGGCTGCTTCCTGAGCAAAAGCAATGTATCCCATTACATTGGCATCCACGATATACTTAAAATCTTCATAAGAGCATTCGGTAACTCCAGGGGCAGCAAGGGCAGCATTGTTTATTAAAATATCAATACCTCCAAGGCTTTGATCCGTAATAGCCATTATTTTGTCAATATCCTCTTTTTTAGTTACATCTGCTGGAGTTCCATATAGTACTGCATCAGGGAACTGTTGTTTAAGATCAGCAACAGCTTTTTCAAAATCTTCAGGATCTCTTCCAAAGATTAGCACATGCCCTCCGAGTGCGGCTAATAAATCTGCTGTTGCTTTTCCAATACCAGTTGTGCCCCCAGTTATTACAATTCTTTTTCCTTTTATCTTTTGTCCTAAATAATCTGATAATTGTTTCATAATGTTGATTTAAATATTAAAGGTGGGTAAAATATACTATCAAATTTAAAGGAAACATTTTCAGCATCAGTTATAGGTTTTTTAGTTCTAATTGTATTATTATCAGGTTGTTGTATGTGGAAATTTTATAATATTACGATATAAAATCTAGAACAGTTCGACTTTGTTTTTTTGTAATTATGTTAAATTTTATTTTTTAAACAATGTTTAATTTAAGTTGAAGGAATATGAAATTATCGCACGAAATAATTAATGGGGTTTATATTTTTCTGGCAATTGGTTTATTTTTTATACTGCTGGAAATTATAGATTTATCTCACCTGTTTTATCTACGTCTGCTAAACATATTTTTTATTATTTATGGCGTTAATAGAACTCTTAGTATGAATCGTAGAGAGGGTAACAATAATTTTATGTTTAATGCAGTGTCTTCAATGCAGACTGCTTTTACGGGTGTAGTGCTAAGCATTGCAGCGCTGGTCATCTATAGTTATGCCAAAGGAGGAGATGGATATGTTATATCTTTATCTCAGGCATTTATGTTCGGTGGTGATCCATCGGTACCTGCTTATTGTCTTTCGCTTTTATTTGAAGGAAGTGCCTCGTGTATTATTGTTACACTGATACTAATGCTGTATGGAAATAATAAATATAAAGCAGATTAAAATTAGATAATTCTTTTTTTTCATGAAACTAGAAATAATAAATCTGCATATTTTAAAAAAATAATTATGGCGCATGAAGATCTACTCTTTTGGTGCATGATTCAGATTTGCAATTCTCTTTTTTTTTTAAGGATTTCATTTTTCTTTTATTATTTCCTAATTTTAGTAGATAAAGTGCTGAAAAAGAAATAATATATGATTTTAGATATTAAGCGTTTACTGCTGTGTATGCTGTTTGCATTATTGCTGCCAAATACAACAATAGCTCAGTTGTTAAGTGCAGCTAAAACTCCTGTTGAAGAGTCTGTAAAAGTACCTGAAGATTCTCTGGGAAGAAGAACGCCGCAGGGAACGGTTAATGGATTTATTAAAGCTATAGGCGAACAGAACTATCTAAGAGCCAGTCAATATTTTGTTTTAAGTAAACGTTCGTATCGTAGGACTGCTGATCGAATTAAAATAGCTAAGACCTTTCAGCAGCTGCTGGATCAGGGAGGTAATCTTTCTCCATCATCCATTGTCAGCAATAAAGAAACTGGAAGAACAGATGATGATCTAGCAGCAGGTGTGGATCTTGTTGGAAATATTGCAGCAGGCAAAACAACCATACCGTTGTACGTAGAAAACCAGTCAGATGACAGTGAGCCTGCCTTGTGGCTCTTTTCGGCTGAAACTGTAGAGTCAATTATGTCTGCCGATATCTCGGGCGAAAAGACTTTTTTGGATCGCGTGCTCCCGTCGGTTTTAAAAGAGCGAAAACTTGGTAATGTTCCTATAGGACACTGGGCAGTAGTAGTGGTGATGACTGTTGTATCTTACCTGCTATCCAGACTGTTACTTTTTGCAGCTGGTTATATTATACAAAAAGTATGGCGGAAAGCAGCGAGTGAAAAAGGAAAAGCTGTTATAGAAGCTTTTTCGCTGCCGGTTATGATGTATCTCACCGTTATTTTATTTGTAGCCTTAACCCAGCGAATGGGAATTTCGATCATTGTACGCCAGCGCTTCAGCATTATTATAATCACTATTGGAATTGTCGCTTTTCTAATTCTGCTCTGGAGGCTGACTGATTTCGTAAGCCTTTATACGCGCAGCAGAATGAATAGGCGAGGACGTATTTCTGCCGTATCTGCCATATTATTTCTAAGCCGTACCACCAAAGCAGCTATTGTTTTCATAGGTATAATTGCGTTGCTGGGAATTATCGGCGTTGACGTTACAGCAGGACTTGCGGCATTAGGAATAGGAGGTATCGCCCTGGCCTTGGGTGCTCAGAAAACTATAGAGAATTTCGTTGGAAGTGTCAGTCTCATTGCCGATCAGCCCCTGCGGGTAGGTGATTACTGCCGAGTAGATGATATTAAAGGCACCGTAGAATCAATTGGAATGCGTTCCACAACACTTCGTACTTCTGCGCGAACCATAGTTACAATTCCCAATGGACAATTATCGGCCAGTAAAATAGAAAATTTTGCACACCGTGACCGCTTTATCTTTGATCCCATCTTTAATTTTAGGATGGATACAGCTCCAGACCAAATGCGCTATCTGCTGGTAGAGCTCCGTTCATTGTTATATGCACATCCGGCAGTACTCAATTCGCCTCCCGTGGTACGATTTACAGGAATAACAGCCGATGCTTTGAAAGTAGAAATTACAGCATATATAGAAGCTGTTAATTTTGATAAATCACAAGAAGTTCAAGAAGATCTGTTATTGCGTATGATGGATATAATCGAAAATAGCGGCACTGCCTTAGCTTACCCTTCTCAGACATTATATATGTCAAACGATACTGCTTTATCTAGTGAAAAAACAGCAGAAGTTTTAAAACAGGTAAAAAAGTGGAAAGATAATAATGAACTTCAGCTGCCTGAATTTGACCCCGCGCGCGTTGAGGAATTAAAAGGAAGCATTAAATATCCAGACGAAGGAAGTTATAAAGCTGATGAGTCATAACGTAATGTAGGGAATTGCTTTTAGATTGAAATTTGAATTCCTCCTATTTGTAAGAGTTCATTGATTTTGAGCTGCTACACCATTGACATTTGCACAATTAAATTATGCTGTAAATTGTAAATTATTTTCCAACTTGTGTTCTGGAGGCAATTAGGCGGAAGAGAGGTTCATATTTTTTAATATGAAGGTCAAGGTTTTTATTGCTTTCTACAGGTCCGATACTACCTTGAATACAGTATAATTTTCGGTCTTGGGTAAACATAAACTGTAGCATGCGTATTTTTATTTTTTCGTGAGGTATGTTTTCTTCTACTTCAACCATTATTGCAGGTCTGCCGTCAATTTTAATTGCTTCTGTACGAATCAGCTCAGTCTGGGGTGGTATAATTTCTGAGACTGATTTTTTATCCAATTTAAAATTTTGGTCTGCAGGCAGATCATATATGACTAGCAGTATTTTTTCAATCCCTTTCCCGTGAAAGCTCGTAAACTGCTGCACAGTTTGAGTCATTTCTGCTTCTTGGGCCTGCCAGCTTGCAGGGATAGGTATTTCCAGATCGGTTTCTGCAGCCTTAGGATGATCTTTTGTAGTAAAAATTTTTAAATGTCCATCTGTAATTTCTTGGTGTGGTACATCATGATAAGCAAATGAAATAATTCCTTTTGACTGAAGCGTATTTAATGTGCTCGATTTACTACTGATTTTTTCAAGAAAATCACGTGCATGCTGCTCCTTTTCAATAGGTCTTTCTGTCTGCTCGGTAAGCATAGCATTAAGTTGATTTTTTAAAGAATTGAAGCTTTCCTCAGGTAATTCATTGGACAGAAACTGCTCTATATTTTGTTCTGCTCGGGCAAACAAAACTGCTGTGCTCTTTGTTGCTGCTGTAATTTCACTTTTAAGTGCAGGAAATTGTTTGGCAATGTTTTTAAGTGCAGCGCTTCGGCCCTTTAAAAAAGCATAAGTTTCCACGGCTAGTGCAATCTTTGGACTATACTCCTGCACCTGCCCAAAGCCAAGCGCGGGAAGTACAAAGTACAAAACCAGTAGATTTTTTTTTATTTTATTTCTTGATATAATCATTGGAGGGGAATTATTTAAGTTCCTTTTTTAATTATAACTAATGATTAAAAGCTAGCAGTATTTGATTTTATCAAAATTGAGAATAGCACTTATTATTTTTATTATAAGGTTTTTATACAACTTTATATAATTGCCATATGACCTTGTTTAATTTGCTAAGAAAAATAAAAATCATAAAAGAGATGTATACCCCGACAACACTTGAATGTTCTTAAATTAAAGAGATTTAACTTCAAAAAACATACTGAAATTCTGGATTATCCTAATAATTTTTTATTTTAAGAAAAAAAATAGAAGCTAATTAGCATGATTTCAAATATTTATCATATATTTAACATCAGAAACATGGGAATAGTGTAAAATTTTATCATAATTTTGCAACATCAAAAGTGATTGATAGTTCCCCAATCTGCTGTTTAACTTAATATAATGCCTGCATATGAGAATATTTTTAATGGCACTGCTTTTTTCTTTAAGTTCGTTCACTACCTACAATAGAGCGGATACTAAGGAAATATTAACGGAAGTAGAATTTGTAAGACTTACTGAGCACGTAAGTGAAATCAAATCCTTTACTGCTTCTAACCGTGGATACAGCAATAAGATTGCTTTTCTTGTGGATATGAAAATCAAATCAGGAAGAAATCGTTTCTTTGTATATGACCTTCAAAATGACAAGATACTAGATCAAGGGCTTGTTGCTCACGGATCTGGATCGGAGACTGGAATTAAAGGAGATATCTTGCAGTTCAGCAATACGCCAAACTCTAACTGCACATCGTTAGGACGCTACGGAGTAGAGAAGCCATATAATGGTGTTTTTGGAAAGGCTTTCAGGTTAAGCGGACTGGATCAGACCAACAGCAATGCGATGAAAAGAGCAATAGTATTGCACCGTTATAAAGAAGTTCCTGACGAAGAGAAAGAATACTACATCATTAATAGCCACGGCTGTCCAATGGTAAGCGATTTATTTTTTAAAAGACTGGAAAAAGTAATCGAAAGTTCAGATTCTAAAATCATGCTTTACGTTTATTACTAAATCCTAACTCCAGGGTTTCCACCATTTTTTTTCCTCTTCGCCGCTATCCTTATCCTCATTTAAGCTGGAATCCTGTGTTTTTTCAAATACGTTTTTCTTCGGCTCAGATTCTGTTTTTTCAAAGGGATTTGGAGTAGATTTTAAATGTTGTTGCAGGTCTTGGGGAGTAAAATCAGCAGTTTCATCAGTATTGGCATCTTCGATAGATGTTAAGTGTTTAAAACTGAAATCTATTGGTTTTTCTTTTGCTATTGCAGCAAATTCCACAATGTATTGGGTTTTTTCAACATCTACAGTTTTTACTTTCCCCTTATTCCAGACCGGATGCATAACCAGATCACCCTCCTTAAATGTTGTTTGGGTATCACTTTGTAAAACATTGGATTTTGTTTCATTGTTTTGAATAATCTCTGGCGAAAGTTTTCCTTTTCGTACATAAAACTCCTCACTGATTTCAAAGAGAAACCTTGAAGGATATTTGTTGAGGCCCGTAGTGAAATTAAAACCCTCCGAATCAGTCATATAAAATCTTTTCTCAGCGCGTGTAACTGCCACATACATGAGTCTTCGTTCTTCCTCAATGGCACGTTTTCTTCTTTCTTTAATAGATAGAGCGCTCGGCAGTATTCCTTCAGTAAAGCCGCATAAAAAGACATAAGGAAATTCAAGACCTTTAGAAATATGAATGGTCATAAGTCTTACCTTATCCTGCTGCTGGGTATCGGCATCCAAATCTGTATACAAGGCAATTTCCTGCAGATACTCAACAATGTTCACAGGAGCATTATTTTCCTTTTCTAGGAGCAGCATTGAATTTACAAGTTCTTTAATATTTTCAAGCCTGTCCTCATCACCATCTTTTCGGTAAAGATCAGAGAGTCCGCTCTTATCCAGTATGATTTTTACCAGGTCTGATATAGATTTGGTTTTAGCAGTTTCACGAAGTTCATTAATTAGTGCCAGAAAATCTACGGCACCTTTTTTAGCGAGTTCTTTATCGGCTATGTTTTTTTCCAATGCCTGGAGCAGAGAGAGATTTTGCTCTCCGGCTAAAAGACTAAGCCTTTCTAGAAATTTCTTGCCAAGACCCCTTGTGGGCTGATTGTGCATGCGCAGAAAAGAAAAATTATCCCCCTGAACAATAAGGCGTAACATCGAAAGGACGTCTTTTATCTCTTTTCTCTCAAAGAAACGGATTCCTCCAAAAATGGTATAAGGAATATTGTCTTTTATAAGTGCTTGCTCTATATTTCTGGAAAGGTGGTTGGAACGGTATAATATAGTTATATCAGAGTATGAAGCATCTTCGGACTGCAATATTTCTTTTATTTCAGAAGCTATCCAGCGGCTCTCCTCAAAATCATTTTTTCCGTGGAAATGCACTACTTCAAAGCCTTCGGGCTTATCGGTGATCATATCCTTATCAACCCTAATAGTATTATTTTTGATGATATGATTACCAACCTTCAAGATATTAGGAGTGGAGCGGTAATTGCGATTCATAATGATGGTCTGCGTATCAGGAAAGATAGTGTCAAATTCCACTAGATATTCAGGTTTGGCTCCACGCCATTCATAAATAGTCTGATCTGGATCCCCAACAAGAAAAAGGTTCTGATGTACGCGTGAGAGCATTTCAACTAAATGAAACTGGCTTTCAGAACTGTCCTGTGCCTCATCAACTTGAATATAGTGCAGGTTTTCCTGCCACTTTAAAAGCACATCAGGATTGTTGTCTAAAATGAACGCCGTGAAATGTATGAGATCATCAAAATCCAATGCATAATTTCGTTTTTGCTTGTCAAGGTATATTTGGAAAACACGGCTTGATAACGAATCACTCTCATCAGGCTCAAAGCTTTTGTTTTCAAGTATATAACCAAGGTAATTTGAAGTGCTTTTCTGCTTAGATATAAAGCGTAAAACTTGTTTAAAAGTCAAGTGTTTCGAATTGATCTGAAGCTCCGTGAAAACATCCCTGAGTATGCTTTTCTGATCTTCGGCATCCAAAATGATAAAATTCTTCGGATAATGTATTTTGTTGATTTCCTCGCGCAGGAATCTTACGCAAAAACCGTGATAGGTAGTAATAAAACTCACATCATAGTTATCTCCTATGAGAGCCTTGACACGTTTTTTCATTTCCTGAGCGGCTTTATTGGTAAAAGTCACGCAAAGTATGTTGGAAGAATTAATCCCCAGCCTGTCTACAATATAGGCAAATCGGGAAGTCAGCGCCTTTGTTTTTCCTGATCCTGCTCCAGCGATAACGCGTACGTAGCCTTCCGTGGTTTTAACGGCCTGCAGTTGGTTAGGATTAAGATTATCTAGAATCGGGTCATTCATTTTAAAACGGTAATTTTTTTGATCTATTTATTTTATTTTAAGCAGACTGATCAAAAAGTCTGTCATACAAATTTATGCAATTAATTTGATGTGAATCATCACGGTAAATAATTGCTTTTACGGCATATAAAAAATCCTGAAGAGAATCAGTAGTTTTAAGTACAAAACTCTTTTCAGGATCTTATGTTCACATCTTTTTGTTGTGCTATATAAGACAACTTTTTAGAAGGAGGGTTAATTATCTTCGTCATCTTCAACTGCCTTCTCTTCATCTAAGGTTCTTCTGTTAGCATCAGGATCTCGTTCATCTGGACGGGGGTTAGGGTGTTTTGAAGCATCACTATGTATTCCCGTGGTATCATTTTCATGCTGGTTGATGGCGGGATCCTTTTTCTCAATAAGTTCTGAATTTATGGAATCATCTGCTGCGTGATAGGTACGTTCATCCTGATCGTAATTATCGAAGTTTTCTCTTGACATAATTATATAATTTAGTTCTTTACTATTTTAAAATTTAAATAATTTTGAAGGATCGGTAGCTTCTTTAATACTCTTGCCTTCTGGATTATTTTTATTTTCTTTTTCCTTATCGTGCCATGGTCCGTCTTTAAGATGCACCGTTTCTGCTGCACTTTCTCCTGAAGATCCTTGATTCGTAATGCTTGGAGCATTTAGTATATCTTGATTTTCGGATTCATTATGAATTTCTTTATACTTGTTACTTTCCATGATTTTCTGGTTTTTCAGTTTTCTCTTTGTGATTTTTTAAGAGCTCTCTGGCCTGTTTGAGTCCTGTAGCAATTGCAATTCCTTCTTCCGCACCATCTAGAAGCAGGGCATTGGCTATTTCTATCGCTTTTTCCCTAAGCTCGGTCGGCTGATTCTTGTAAGATGGGGGATAATCCCCGTTATACCAAGGCATAATATCAGATGTTTTGTGTGAGATGTTTAGTAAAATCATCTACACTGGTTCCAGCGGCTCTGACAGCATTTTTCAAAACCTCTTCAGGCACATTTAATTTTTCGGACCAATATTGAATTTCTTGCGGTTCTGAAATATCGATATGAGCATCATCCACTTTTCCTATGTTTGCATTATCTTCCATGATTTTAATTTTTTTAGTTTATGCCAAAGTTACTATCAGGAAAAAAAATCCTGTTATATTATAAAATCCTATTTTTATAGGATTGCAATGATTTACAATGTGTTAAGGGTATTCTCGAAGTAGCAGATTTTCCACATAGCACTCATCTGAGAAGCTAGAACTACTTAAGTGGATTAATCCTGGCATATTACCATAATTGATTAAATTCGGCGGGAGATTAATAAGGAATAATTATATCAGTATTTTGACGTATAAATAATTGAAAGGATTGTAATACTTTTAAGGGTTGGAATTTAAAATATTTTATAAACTTAAGATTTACAATTATGGAAGAAACTGATAAATTGCTCACTTTAGAAAATAAATCTGATAATTCCAAGGAACAAAATAATGAATTGGTATTCTCGTACCTCACATTAAGAAATCTTATAGGCTTCAGCGGATTACTGCTTCCTGTAATTTTATCAGTATTTCCCAGAAGGTCATCTGATTTTTATGGTTTTGAACCTTCTATCAGCGACTATTTCTATACTGATCGTGGTGATATACTAGTAGTAGTTTTGTGTGTTTTAGGAACATTGCTTATTACTTATAAAGGTTATAACTGGAAAGAGCAGTTTTTAACATTTATTGCAGGAATCTGCGGAATGGGTGTTGCATTTGTGCCAACTGCAAAAGTCTGTTTGGATTGTCAGGACAGTGTTCATACCGGCAGCGGAGGAGTATTTGATTTTATTACTGGAAAATGGTGGCATTTTGCCTTTGCTGCAACTTTTCTATTCTGCCTTGCTATAATGTCCTTAGTGTTTTTTGTAAAGAAAAATGAAGATATCCCATTAAATCATCTAATGGCTCCCTGACTCAAAAAGGAAAGCGTAATATTATCTATAAAATATGCGGCTGGGTGATTATTGGTTCTCTGCTGATTATGGGAATATATTTTATAGCGGGATGGAAAATTAAAAAGATTCCTTTTGTTTTTATTTTTGAATCCATTGCTGTAATAGCCTTCGGGATTTCATGGATTACAAAAGGACAGACATTATTGCCAGATGGTGAACATTATATTAGTAAAGGAATACATAAAATGAAAGGACTACTTTAAAGATGTCTTTTTAATAAATGAGTTACTGTAATAATTTTGCAGGATTTTAAATTATAACTTATTTGAATTAAAGATTCCGGAGGGCAGATAAATCCTGTAATTGAATTTTTGCTGCAATAACTTAATAATATATATAGTTTCATAAGGTTTTGACTTTTGTGAATATTGTATTTTTATATTTCATAAGTATGTAAATACATTTGTGAGCTGAATAATATAAGTGTTTTTATATTTTCTTTTGCTTAAAAATAGATATTGTAGGAAAAATTACCTAAATAATTTTAAAAATTTAAATACTTAAGTCTAATGTTATCAGAAACTTAGGAAAAAAAATATGAAAATATTTAAAAAAAGTCATTAAAAAGTATTGTAAATACTGATAAACTCCCTACTTTTGCACCCGCTTTGAAACACAGGCGGAATAATAAAGAAGACACGTTCGTAGACATATTGAATTGACAGCCGTTTTAACAGAGATGTTAGAACAAAAGAATAAGAGTAATAGAATTGTAAGATTCGAAAAGAACCGATAGATAAATCATCGCGATATAATATTACAATATACGATGAAGAGTTTGATCCTGGCTCAGGATGAACGCTAGCGGCAGGCTTAACACATGCAAGTCGAGGGGTATAAGTCTTCGGATTTAGAGACCGGCGCACGGGTGCGTAACGCGTATGCAATCTGCCTTTCACAGAGGGATAGCCCAGAGAAATTTGGATTAATACCTCATAGTATTACGACCCGGCATCGGGATGTAATTAAAGTCACAACGGTGAAAGATGAGCATGCGTCCCATTAGCTGGTTGGTAAGGTAACGGCTTACCAAGGCAACGATGGGTAGGGGTCCTGAGAGGGAGATCCCCCACACTGGTACTGAGACACGGACCAGACTCCTACGGGAGGCAGCAGTGAGGAATATTGGACAATGGGCGCAAGCCTGATCCAGCCATGCCGCGTGCAGGATGACGGTCCTATGGATTGTAAACTGCTTTTGTACGAGAAGAAACACTGATTCGTGAATCAGCCTGACGGTATCGTAAGAATAAGGATCGGCTAACTCCGTGCCAGCAGCCGCGGTAATACGGAGGATCCAAGCGTTATCCGGAATCATTGGGTTTAAAGGGTCCGTAGGCGGTCTTGTAAGTCAGTGGTGAAAGCCCATCGCTCAACGGTGGAACGGCCATTGATACTGCTGGACTTGAATTATTAGGAAGTAACTAGAATATGTAGTGTAGCGGTGAAATGCTTAGAGATTACATGGAATACCAATTGCGAAGGCAGGTTACTACTAATGGATTGACGCTGATGGACGAAAGCGTGGGTAGCGAACAGGATTAGATACCCTGGTAGTCCACGCCGTAAACGATGGATACTAGCTGTTGGAAGCAATTTCAGTGGCTAAGCGAAAGTGATAAGTATCCCACCTGGGGAGTACGTTCGCAAGAATGAAACTCAAAGGAATTGACGGGGGCCCGCACAAGCGGTGGAGCATGTGGTTTAATTCGATGATACGCGAGGAACCTTACCAAGGCTTAAATGTAGATTGACCGTTTTGGAAACAGAACTTTCGCAAGACAATTTACAAGGTGCTGCATGGTTGTCGTCAGCTCGTGCCGTGAGGTGTCAGGTTAAGTCCTATAACGAGCGCAACCCCTGTTGTTAGTTGCCAGCGAGTCAAGTCGGGAACTCTAACAAGACTGCCAGTGCAAACTGTGAGGAAGGTGGGGATGACGTCAAATCATCACGGCCCTTACGCCTTGGGCTACACACGTGCTACAATGGCCGGTACAGAGAGCAGCCACTGGGCGACCAGGAGCGAATCTATAAAGCCGGTCACAGTTCGGATCGGAGTCTGCAACTCGACTCCGTGAAGCTGGAATCGCTAGTAATCGGATATCAGCCATGATCCGGTGAATACGTTCCCGGGCCTTGTACACACCGCCCGTCAAGCCATGGAAGCTGGGGGTGCCTGAAGTCGGTGACCGCAAGGAGCTGCCTAGGGTAAAACTGGTAACTAGGGCTAAGTCGTAACAAGGTAGCCGTACCGGAAGGTGCGGCTGGAACACCTCCTTTCTAGAGCCTCAATTGTTAGCACGAAGGTTATGAGTTAGAAGTTATGAGTGATGCGTCTTGACGCTTAACCCTTAACGTATAACATTTAACACAATGGCACGATGGGGAAAAAAGATGGTTTTCTTCAGGTATCTGAATTGGAGATTGTATTACTCTTGCTGTTAATTTAAAAGAAATGAAAATTAAGTAAAACAGAGTCTCGTAGCTCAGCTGGTTAGAGTACTACACTGATAATGTAGGGGTCGGCAGTTCGAGTCTGCCCGGGACTACTTTTTTAAGATTGTTAATTGTAAATTATAAATTACAAAAGACAGAATAAAAAAAGACTGTAAGCTTGATTAAAAGGAAATTTTAGGGGTTGAGGCCTTATGAGAACTAATTCATAACTCATAACTAATAACTCATCACTAAGAAAATGGGGGATTAGCTCAGCTGGCTAGAGCGCCTGCCTTGCACGCAGGAGGTCAACGGTTCGACTCCGTTATTCTCCACAGGTCCGAAAGGACAAAAGTTCATTGACATATTGAGATAAGAAAATAATAAGAAAGTAGAAAGCGTTTTTTACAATTTTATTGTAAAAAACAAAAAAAAACGGTCCTGATTAATTTTAGGATTGGTACAATAAGCAAAATAAGGGCGTATGGGGGATGCCTAGGCTCTCAGAGGCGATGAAAGGCGTGATAAGCTGCGAAAAGCTGCGGGGACGGGCACACACCGATTGATCCGCAGATACCTGAATGGGGCAACCCGCTATGCTGAAGGCATAGCACACCGATAGGTGGGCAAACCCGCTGAACTGAAACATCTAAGTAGGCGGAGGAGAAGAAAACAAAAGTGATTCCGTAAGTAGTGGCGAGCGAACGCGGATTAGCCCAAACCGGTGCTGTTACGGCAGTGCCGGGGTTGTAGGACCGCGGTATTTTATGTACAAGGAACCGGAAGCTTCTGGAAAGGAGCACCATAGAGGGTGACAGTCCCGTACGGGTAACAAGTATAATAGATAGCGGTATCCTGAGTAGGGCGGGGCACGTGAAACCCTGTCTGAATTTGGCGGGACCATCCGCTAAGGCTAAATACTCCTGAGAGACCGATAGTGAACCAGTACCGTGAGGGAAAGGTGAAAAGAACCGTGAATAACGGAGTGAAATAGATCCTGAAACCATACGCTTACAAGCGGTCGGAGCCCTTTCGTGGGGTGACGGCGTGCCTTTTGCATAATGAGCCTACGAGTTAACGTTGCTGGCAAGGATAAGTGTTTAAGACATGGATCCGCAGCGAAAGCGAGTCTGAATAGGGCGCTTTAGTCAGTAGTGTTAGACGCGAAACCGTGTGATCTACCCATGGGCAGGTTGAAGCTGTGGTAACACACAGTGGAGGACCGAACCGGTTGACGTTGAAAAGTCTTCGGATGACCTGTGGGTAGGGGTGAAAGGCCAATCAAACTCGGAAATAGCTCGTACTCCCCGAAATGCATTTAGGTGCAGCGTTATTTTAGTTATACAGAGGTAGAGCTACTGATTGGATGCGGGGGCTTCACCGCCTACCAATTCCTGACAAACTCCGAATGCTGTATAATGATTGATAACAGTGAGGGCTTGGGTGCTAAGGTCCAAGTCCGAGAGGGAAAGAACCCAGACCATCAGCTAAGGTCCCCAAATATATGCTAAGTTGAAAGAACGAGGTTTGTCTGCCCAGACAGCTAGGATGTTGGCTTGGAAGCAGCCATTCATTTAAAGAGTGCGTAACAGCTCACTAGTCGAGCGGACGAGCATGGATAATAATCGGGCATAAGCATATTACCGAAGCTATGGATTTACAGTTTACTGTAAGTGGTAGGGGAGCATTCTGACAGGGCAGAAGGTGTATCGTAAGGTATGCTGGACCGGTCAGAAAAGAAAATGTAGGCATAAGTAACGATAATGCGGGCGAGAAACCCGCACACCGAAAAACTAAGGTTTCCACAGCTATGCTAATCAGCTGTGGGTTAGTCTGGTCCTAAGGCGAACCCGAAAGGGACAGTCGATGGCCAACGGGTTAATATTCCCGTACTGCTTATTACTGTGATGGGGTGACGGAGTGATGAAAGCGCCGCGGACTGACGGAATAGTTCGTTAAAGTACCTAGCTATATTCTCTGCAGGCAAATCCGCAGAGAATGGTGAAATACGATAGTACTCGGAGTCTTCGGACAAAGAGATAGTGCGCCTAAGGGCTTCCAAGAAAAACCTCTAAACTTCAGGTAATAAGCACCAGTACCGTAAACCGACACAGGTAGTTGAGGAGAGAATCCTAAGGTGCTCGAGAGATTCATGGCTAAGGAATTAGGCAAAATAGACCTGTAACTTCGGGAGAAAGGTCGCCCCGAGCAATCGGGGCCGCAGTGAAGAGGTCCAGGCGACTGTTTATCAAAAACACAGGGCTCTGCAAAATCGTAAGATGAAGTATAGGGCCTGACACCTGCCCGGTGCTGGAAGGTTAAGAGGAGATGTTATCTTCGGAGAAGCATTGAATTGAAGCCCCAGTAAACGGCGGCCGTAACTATAACGGTCCTAAGGTAGCGAAATTCCTTGTCGGGTAAGTTCCGACCTGCACGAATGGTGTAACGATCTGGACACTGTCTCAGCCATGAGCTCGGTGAAATTGTAGTAACGGTGAAGATGCCGTTTACCCGCAGTGGGACGAAAAGACCCTGTGCACCTTTACTATAGCTTAGTATTGACCTTGGATAAATGATGTGTAGGATAGGTTGGAGACTGTGAAGGGGCGTCGCCAGGCGCTTTGGAGTCATTGTTGAAATACAACCCTTTGTTTATCTGAGGCCTAACCCCGCAAAAGCGGGGGACATTGCTTGGTGGGTAGTTTGACTGGGGTGGTCGCCTCCAAAAGAGTAACGGAGGCTTCTAAAGGTTCCCTCAGTACGCTTGGTAACCGTGCGTAGAGTGCAATGGCATAAGGGAGCTTGACTGAGAGACATACAGGTCGATCAGGTACGAAAGTAGAGCATAGTGATCCGGTGGTTCCGCATGGAAGGGCCATCGCTCAAAGGATAAAAGGTACGCCGGGGATAACAGGCTGATCTCCCCCAAGAGCTCATATCGACGGGGGGGTTTGGCACCTCGATGTCGGCTCGTCACATCCTGGGGCTGGAGAAGGTCCCAAGGGTTGGGCTGTTCGCCCATTAAAGTGGCACGCGAGCTGGGTTCAGAACGTCGTGAGACAGTTCGGTCTCTATCTACTGCGGGCGTTAGAAATTTGAGTGGATCTGATTCTAGTACGAGAGGACCGAATTGGACAAACCTCTAGTGTATCTGTTGTCCCGCCAGGGGCACCGCAGAGTAGCTACGTTTGGAAGGGATAAGCGCTGAAAGCATATAAGCGCGAAACCCACCACAAGATGAGATTTCTTTTAAGGATCGTGGAAGATGACCACGTTGATAGGCTATAGATGTAAAGGCAGTAATGTCATAGTCGAGTAGTACTAATAATCCGTAAGCTTATGTACACCCTTTTCTCCCGGCTGCGGCCGGGAGAAGAAACTTTCTAAAATATATTTACTTTTCTTTATCTCAGTATGTTAAAATATTTGCCTGTCGCGGGCAGTTATGAGTCTTGGGTTATAAGTTTTGAGTTAAAAAACAATAAACCAAAAACCATAACTAAAAACCTTAAGGTGGTTATTGCGGCGGGGCTCACCTCTTCCCATCCCGAACAGAGTAGTTAAGCCCGCCTGCGCAGATGGTACTGCAGTATTGTGGGAGAGTATGTCGCCGCCTTTTTTTCAAAACCCTGTTTCTAATCGAAACAGGGTTTTTTCGTTTTTATTGGTTTTATTTTTAAACAGCCAATAAAGATTTCTTGATATTCTCATTATTGCAATATTGGCTGTATCTACACTATTATAATCCTTTGTATAATGAAAAGTAAATGCTCTGAAAGATAGAATTATTGAGGAATATAAATGTGAAAAGTGGCTCCTTCCATATGTTTTCCCGTCGCTGTAATTATTCCGTTATGATTGTCTACTATCTTTTTCACAATAGCCAGTCCTATTCCGGTTCCATCGTAATCATCTCTGCTGTGCAGTCTTTGAAAAACACCAAATATTTTCTCGCTGTGCTGGGAATCAAAACCAATCCCATTATCTTTAAAAGCAATGTGACAGTAGTTTTGCTCGGGCTGTAACTTTTCATTTTCTAATTCCTGTCCAGAAAGCAGACGGCTTTTAATTTCAATGGTAAGAGGAATATCTTTCTGTGAAAATTTTAAAGCATTATTGGTTAGGTTTTCCAGCAGTTGTACAAATAAAAATGGGATAATATAAATCTTACCATGTAGTTCAGTTGTAATGACAGCTTTTTTATCCTTGATGTTTTCAGAGAGAGCTTCTTTCACATTTTCAATAATGACGCTTAGATCTGTATGTTCATAAATGTGCTCCGTAGTGCTTGCTTGTGAGAATACTAGTAAATCGTTAATTAGATTTCGCATGCGGTTGGCTGCATATAAAATCCTGTCAAATTTTGATTTTCCATCTTCGCTCAAATTCGAATATTCTTTTGTAAGAATCATGTTGGAAAAAGTCTGGATTTTTCGCAGCGGTTCCTGAAGATCATGGCTGGAAATCTGAGTAAATGCATCCAGTTCCGCATTCTTCTGTTTTAATTCTGCCGCATATTTTTCAATAGCTGCATATTGTTGAGCTAATTTTTCGTTAGCTTTTACAATTTTGTGATTTAAGGCAGCTGTTTCTTCTTCCTTAAGCTGCAGTTCCTTATTCTTTTTATACAATTCGGTAAAAACTAAAACTTTGGCTTTAAGAATTTCTGAAGAAAGCGGTTTAATCATATAATCTACAGCTCCAGATTGGTATCCTTTGAAAATATAGTCGGAAGTATCCATATTAGCTGTTAGAAAGATAATAGGAACATGCTTAAGTTTATCACTTTGGCGTATGAGCTCGGCTGTTTCAAAACCGTCCATAAGCGGCATCTGCACATCCATGAGGATAATGGCAAAATCTTGGTTTTTTAGGAGTATTCTTAAAGCATCTTTACCTGAAGAAGCTTCTACAAATTCATATCCCTGACCAGCCAGAATGACTTGAAGAGAAAGTAGGTTTTCTTTCTTGTCATCGACTATTAATATTTTTACGGGATGTTTTTCCATGAGGCTTTCCATATTAAAATATTATTTTAGCCATACTCTCATCAGTGAAGACAGCTGTTCCACATTGACAGGTTTAGTAATGTAGTCAGAAGCTCCAGATTCAATACATCGTTGTCTGTCTCCTTTCATGGCTTTAGCAGTGACTGCAATAATAGTCAGATCTTTATGTCTAGGATTTCTGCGAATAATTTTCATAGTTTCATAACCATCAAGTTCGGGCATCATGATATCCATTAGTACAATATCGATAGTTTCGTTTCCGTTTAGTATTTCAACCGCCTCGTGACCACTTTCGGCGCTTATAACATCTAGTCCAAATCGTTCCAGTGCTGTAGTAAGGGCAAAAAGGTTTCGAACATCGTCATCTACCAAAAGTACTTTTTTATTTAGTAGTACATCTTCTTTTAAGTAAAACGTTTCAATACGCTTTTTCATATCTTCAGGCAGTTCTTTATGCACACGATGCATGAAAAGAGCAGTCTGGTCCACAAGCTCATCCATTGAAACAGCACTTTTGGTAATAATACTATGGGCAAAACGGCCGAGTTTACTGCGCTGTTTTTTGCTTAGATCACCAGCTGAATGGACAATAATTGCTGTTTCCTGTCCGCTGATATTGTTTTCAAGATCGCTGATGAGATCTAGTCCGTCTGCATCAGGAAGAACAAGATCTAGTATAATACAGTCGAAAGATTTTGTCTCAATAAGCTCCACTGCCTGTTTCGCTGTCAAAGCAGTATCAATTGAAATATCGTCTCCCTGTACCGCTTTAATTATACGGTCCAGTTCCGCTGGATTGTCATCTACAATAAGCAGGTTTTTTTGTGCATTATTTTTGAAATTCTGAATATCATTAAAAAGTGAGGTTAGAATATCATTTTTTACAGGTTTGACTAGAAAGTTTCTGGCACCTCGTTTGAGTCCTTTGTTTCTTTCATCTTCTCCCGAGATAATATATACGGGAATGTGGCGCAGGGTAAAATCAGTTTTTAATCTGTCTAGAATTTTCCAGCCGCTGGTATCGGGCATATTAAGATCCATTGTAATGGCATGAGGCTGGAAGTGACTGATATAATCCACCACATCATTACCTCTTGTGGTTACAATGGCTTTGATATTATGCTGATGAGCTCTCTCAAGAAGAATTTTAGCAAAGGTTTCATTATCCTCTGCGATCAGCAGCACTTTGTCTTCTGGTTTGATAGAAGTCCTGTCATCACCAATTTCGTCTGCAAAATACAGATCAGTATCTGATGATTTAAAACTCGAAGATGGAAGTGATTTTAAACGGCTCTTTCCAGCATGAAGCACACTTGTTTCTTCATTGACTGTAATATCTTCGATTTCTGGAATATGGACAAATTTTAAAGGTAGAAATAAAGTGAATTTACTTCCAATGTTGGTGTCACTTTCCAGTTCTATGCTTCCTCCCAGTAGGTCAGAAAGTCCTCGACTGATTGATAATCCAAGACCTGTTCCTCCATACTTACGGCTTGTAGAACCTTCTGCTTGTTGAAAGGCTTCAAAAATAATATTTTGTTTTTCTTTAGAGATTCCAATTCCAGTATCTGATATTTCAAAAGCTACGACAGCTTCGGCATTATCCAGACTGCTGCTTTTAGTTTTCCAATTATGTTCTGCCTTGTAAATGTTTAGTTTAACAGATCCTTTTTCAGTGAATTTAAAAGAGTTCGATAAAAGATTTTTCAGAATTTGGTTTAAACGTTGTGAATCAGTTTCCATAACTTCAGGAAGATTTTCATCCATTTTGATTTCAAAATTAAGATGTTTGGCCTCTGAAATAGGGTTGAAGGTAGAAGCTACAAAACGGCTTATCTCCTCAAAGCTAATCGGGTTGTAATCCACAGAAATATACCCTGACTCAATTTTAGAAAGATCCAGGATGTCATTAATCAGCTGAATAAGGTCATCTCCGCAAGAGTTAATGGTTTTCGCAAACTGAATTTGTTTTTCGGATAAATTCCCGTCTCGGTTCGCAATTAGTTCATTAGCTAGAATCTGTAAACTGTTCAAAGGAGTACGAAGTTCGTGAGACATATTGGCCAAGAACTCGGATTTGTATTTTGAAGTAAGCGTCAGCTGATCGGCTTTTTCCTCTAGCGCTTTACGGGCAACCTCGACTTCTTGGTTTTTAAGTTCTACTTCTTCTTTCTGATTGGCCAATAATATTGCTTTTTCCTCTAATTCTTCGTTGGTATTTTTAAGTACTTCCTGCTGACTTTTAAGCTCGCTGGCAAGTGATTGGGATTGTACCAGCAGTTCTTCAGTTCTAGAATTAGATTCGATGGTATTAATTACAATACCGATACTTTCGGTAAGTCCTTCAAGGAAATCCAAGTGTATCTGGCTGAAGGTATCAAGTGATGCCAATTCAATAACTGCTTTAAGTCTGCCTTCAAAGAGCACTGGAAGAATAATGACGTCTTTAGGTCTGGCATCGCCAAGTCCTGAATTTATTTTAATGTAGTCTTTCGGAACGTTGCTCAGTATTATTCTTTCTTTTTCTACTGCAACCTGGCCAATTAGACCTTCTCCCATACCGTATTGAGTAAGGGAATTTTTTCGTTTTATATAAGCGTAAGAAGCAATTAGGTTTAATTTAGAATCCATAAATTCTTCGCCTTCTTCTAAAATATAAAATAGACCATGCTGAGCGGTTACCACTGCAGCAAGTTCTGAAAGGATTTTTTTAGTAACTGCATTCAATTCTTTTTGACCCTGAAGCATTTGGGTAAACTTAGCCAAATTCGATTTCAGCCAGTCTTGTTCTTGATTACGTAAAGTAGTTGCTTTAAGATTAAAAATCATCTGATTAATAGTGTCTTTAAGTGCCTCAACTTCACCTTTTGCTTCAACACCAATAGTTCGTGTTAAATCTCCCTGTGTTACTGCCGATGCTACCTCAGAAATCGCACGTACCTGAGTGGTTAGATTCGCCGCTAACTGGTTTACATTTTCTGTTAAGTTTTTCCACGTTCCAGAAGCTCCTGGTACGTTTGCTTGTCCTCCCAGTTTTCCTTCGGCACCAACCTCACGCGCAACTGTTGTTACCTGATCTGAGAATGTGGCAAGCGTATCAATCATTTCGTTGATGGTATCGGTTAACTGTGCAACTTCACCTTTGGCATCAATCGATAATTTTTGTTTTAGATTTCCTTTTGCTACTGATGTTACAACTTTTGCGATTCCACGAACCTGACCTGTTAAGTTAGAAGCCATTACGTTAACCGAATCGGTTAAATCTTTCCATGTTCCCGCAACACCTTTTACTTCAGACTGTCCGCCCAGTTTTCCTTCGGTACCCACCTCACGCGCCACACGCGTAACTTCAGAAGCAAATGAATTTAACTGTTCTACCATCGTATTAAAGGTATTTTTCAAATCTAGAATTTCTCCTTTTACGTCAACGGTAATTTGTTTGGAAAGGTCACCATTTGCAACTGCTTTGGTTACATCGGCAATATTACGAACCTGACCGGTTAAGTTCGATGCCATCTGGTTAACCGAATCCGTTAAATCTTTCCATGTCCCAGCAACACCAGGCACGAATGCTTGTCCACCCAGTTTTCCGTCGGTACCCACCTCACGCGCCACACGAGTTACCTCAGAGGCGAAGGCACGAAGCTGATCCACCATTGTATTTACGGTTTCTTTCAATTGTAGAATTTCTCCACGAACGTCGGCCGTAATCTTTTTCGACATATCTCCATTCGCAACTGCAATCGTTACCTCGGCGATATTACGAACCTGAGTCGTTAAGTTACCCGCCATCTGGTTCACCGAATCTGTTAAATCCTTCCATGTTCCGGCAACACCTGGTACATTCGCCTGACCTCCCAATTTTCCTTCGGTTCCTACCTCACGAGCCACACGAGTTACCTCAGAGGCAAATTCACGAAGCTGATCCACCATCGTATTTAAGGTTTCTTTTAATTGAAGAATTTCTCCACGAACGTCAACGGTAATTTTTCTGGACATATCTCCATTTGCCACGGCAATTGCCACATCGGCAATATTACGTACCTGAGCGGTAAGATTTCCTGCCATTTGGTTAACGGAATCTGTTAAATCTTTCCAAGTTCCAGCAACTCCTGGTACGTTGGCTTGTCCTCCCAGTTTTCCTTCGGTTCCTACTTCTCGAGAAACCCTTGTTACCTCCGAAGCAAAGCCTCGAAGCTGATCCACCATGGTATTAATTGTATTTTTTAACTCTAAGATTTCTCCTTTTACATCAACCGTAATCTGGAGCGATAAATCTCCTTTTGCTACGGCTGTTGTTACTTCGGCAATATTACGCACTTGTCCAGTAAGGTTGGATGCCATTTGGTTTACCGAATCCGTTAAATCTTTCCAAGTTCCACCAACACCTTCAACCTGCGCTTGTCCTCCCAGTTTTCCTTCGGTACCAACTTCACGCGCCACACGAGTTACCTCAGAAGCGAAAGAGTTCAGCTGGCCCACCATGGTATTAATTGTATTTTTTAACTCTAGGATTTCTCCTTTGGTATCCACCGTAATTTGACGTGATAAATCCCCTTTTGCTACGGCCGTTGTTACCTCGGCGATATTACGTACTTGTCCGGTTAAGTTGGATGCCATTTGGTTTACGGAATCAGTCAAATCTTTCCATGTTCCGCCGACACCTTTTACTTTTGCCTGACCTCCCAGTTTTCCTTCTGTACCTACCTCAAGTGCCACACGCGTTACCTCAGAAGAGAAGGAGTTCAGCTGATCCACCATTGTATTAATGGTTTTTTTCAATTCTAGGATTTCTCCTTCGGCTACAGCCGTAATTTTTTTCGAAAGGTCACCATTTGCCACGGCCGTTGTTACCTCGGCAATATTACGTACTTGTCCGGTAAGGTTAGATGCCATTTGGTTCACCGAATCTGTTAAATCTTTCCATGTTCCTCCGACACCTTTTACTTTTGCCTGACCTCCCAGTTTTCCTTCAGAACCTACCTCACGCGCCACACGAGTTACCTCGGCACCAAATGAGTTCAGCTGATCCACCATGGTATTGATGGTGTTTTTTAATTCCAGGATTTCTCCTTCAACGTTTACGGTAATTTTTTTAGATAAATCTCCTTTTGCCACGGCTGTTGTTACCTCGGCAATATTACGCACCTGACCTGTTAAGTTGGATGCCATTTGATTTACTGAATCGGTCAAATCTTTCCAAACTCCGCCGACCCCTCGTACTTTTGCCTGACCGCCCAGTTTTCCTTCGGAACCTACTTCACGTGCCACACGCGTCACCTCAGAAGAGAAGGAGTTCAGCTGATCCACCATTGTATTAATGGTATCTTTAAGCTCAAGGATTTCTCCTTTTACGTCTACTGTAATTTTTTTAGATAAATCTCCTCTTGCTACGGCCGTTGTTACATCGGCAATATTACGTACCTGTCCGGTTAAGTTGGATGCCATCTGATTTACGGAATCCGTTAAATCTTTCCAAGTTCCGCCGACACCTTTTACTTGTGCTTGTCCGCCCAGTTTTCCTTCGGTTCCTACCTCACGCGCCACACGAGTTACCTCAGAAGAAAAAGAGTTCAGCTGATCCACCATGGTATTAATGGTATTTTTTAATTCTAAGATCTCCCCTTTTACGTCAACGGTAATTTTTTTAGATAAATCTCCTTTTGCTACCGCAGTGGTTACATCGGCAATATTACGTACCTGACCCGTTAAGTTACTCGCCATTTTATTTACAGAGTCTGTCAAATCTTTCCATACACCACCCACACCGCGAACTTTTGCTTGTCCGCCTAGTTTTCCATCAGTTCCCACCTCACGGGCTACACGGGTAACCTCCATAGAGAATAGGTTCAGCTGTTTTACCATCCCATTTACCTCTTTGGCAATTCTAAGGAATTCTCCTTGAAGTGGATTTCCTTCAATGGATAAAGGCATTTCCTGCGATAAATTTCCTTTTGCAACAGAGGTAATTACGTGTGCAATTTCAATTGTTGGATGCACCAGATCAGAGATCAGTGTATTAACAGAATCCACGCAGGAACTCCACGAACCGCGTGCACCGTCTAGAACGACACGATTCGTTAATTTTCCTTGTTTACCAATGCTTTTTCCAACTTTCTGAAATTCGAATACCATTCGTTCATTCAGATCAATTATTTCATTTAAAGTGTCGCAGATTGATCTTTTAATGCCATTCTGATCGGTAGGAAAACGCTGCGAGAAATTACCGTTTTTTACTTTCATCAGAATTTTTAAAAACTCGGCATCGCTTAGCACGGATTCTTCGGACTGATCTTTGATCTTGGCGCTTTTTTTATCAGTTACCACGGGAAGTACAAGCAGTTCTTCGCCGCTGGATTTTTTTGTGACAGGTTTTGATTTTTTCATAATAGACGGTTCTTGGTTTGATTAAATTTTTGGTTTATGGGATGTGTAAAAGGAATGCTTTAAACGCTTTCGTCCAATAATATTTTACGCAGATGAAACTGTACAAAAGCATCCATTGAATCAGGTCTTTTGGTATTGTCTGTATAATTGAGAGGCTTTATAATATAGCCTGATATTCCTAAATTTTCTGCATTGATGCGGTCATTACTTTCAGAGGAGGTAGTCATTATAAAAACTTTCAGGTCTTTTAATTTTTCATCTCCACGTATGATTTTAAGAAACTCTATTCCATTCATTCTTGGCATATTAATGTCCAAAAGAATTACATCAGGATAAAGAGCTTTACCAGTTTCACCACGTAGAAGATGCAACGCTTCAAGTCCGTTATAAGCGGTATGAAGCTCGTATTGGATTTCTAGCTTTTTTAATGAACGTTCTACAGATATAGTGTCCAGTTCATCATCTTCAATTAGTAAAATGGTGGGTGTTTTCATATTCTTTTATTATTTTTCCAAGTGAAAGTAAATGTTGTTCCTTCTCCCAATCGTGAGTGTACTTGTATGCTTTCTCCCTGATCGTCAATAATTTTTTTCACAATTGCCAGACCAACACCAGTGCTTTCCATTTCATTTTTTTCTCGGAGTGTTTGAAAGATTTCAAATATTTTCTTGTGATATTCGGGATCAATTCCAATTCCATAATCTTTTACGGAAAATTCGTAAACATCTAAAATTGTCAGGCAATCAATTTCAATACGGCCCTCGTTTGGTTTTGAATACTTAACGGCATTGCTGATTAAATTAGAAAATACCTGTTCAAGTTTAAGACGCTCGGTAAAAATTTCAGGCAGGTTACGCAATTCAACAGTAAAATCCCTCGGTACTATGGCTTGAGTGATTTCATTTACAAGTGCATTTGTATCAACTAATTCGGGAGCTGATTTCTGGTTGATGCGGGCATAGTCGAGCAGTCCGTTGATCAAAGCTTCCATGCGTTGAGTTCTTTTAGGTATGATGTTTAAATAATTGCGAAGAGCAGGAGAAATTTCCTCCGACAAGTCTTCTTCAATCCAGGTGATAACATTATAAATCCCACGCAGCGGCGCCTTTAGATCATGAGAAACCACATAAGCAAATTTATTAAGTTCTTCATTTTTGTTTTCTAGTTCCTGAATATTCTTCTCTAATTTTTGGGACATGATGTTTAAAGAGGAGGCTAAGGCGCTAAGCTCGTCGTTTTTAGAATCCCGAACTATGGTAAAACGACCTTTTGAAATGGTATCAGCAAGACGCACCATCGAATTAATGCGGTTGGTTATCATAATTACAATATAAGCAGTACTGCATATTCCAGCGAAAATAGTCAGGGACAAGAAAATCAAAGAATATGTTCTTGTCTTATGAAGGGAATGCAACAGCATTTCACTATGATGTTTTCGAGTTTTATATTCTAACTTGTCAAATCTTTTAAATTTAGCTGTTATAGAATCATTAATATTCTTACCGACATGTTTTCGAAGTTTGGAATCTAACAGTAACTGATAAGTTTCAGGGTTTTCCATTCTGGCGTTTATTATTTCAGCAGTATAGACAAGCCATGCATCATGAAGCACGGCTACTGAGTCCAAAATACGACGCTGTGTTTCATTATCATCAATAAGTTTATGCTGTTGTTTTAAGAATAGTGGTACTTTCTCCAGTCCCTTGTAATAGGGGCGCAGAAAAGTAGTATCATTAGTAAGCAGGTAGCCCCTCAAAGCACTTTGCATTTCCAGTATAGCTCTATGGGTTTTGTTTGAGTTACGGATCACATCTTCTGATTTGGAGAGAAACTGTGAGTTGAGATGCACTTTACGAGATAAGCGGTAATTCGTATATGAATCTGCAACAGAAAGTAATATGATCAGCGAAAACGCCAGAAGTATTTGTGTTGATAATTTCATTTTCCAACTGTTATAAAGCCCCGTAAATGGTCAGTTTCTTTAACGATAAAAATAGCGGGAAATATGCTGTTTTTGAAAATGAATACATTACCAATCTCAGGTGTAAATTTCTCACGCTGTATAATGGGCTAGAATTTTTTTCATTTCATCAAAGTCACTTGGTTTGGATATATATTCATCAGCCCCATAGTTTCTTGCTTTGCGTTTTATCTCTTCCATCTGTGAAGTAGAAAAAATAATAACTGGGATGTTTTTTATAATTTCCTGCTTTTTTATTTCAATTAAAAACTCAAAACCAGACATAATAGGCATATTCAAATCAAGGAATATTATATCAGGTTTAAGTTCTTTTAGAATCAATTTGTTAAGCGCTTCTACAGGATTATGCATAGAAGTATATCCCGCTTGAGATACTGCCTGGAGCGCTTCCATAAAAAATTCGCAGTCGTCAATATCGTCATCTATCTGCAGTATATTTTTATAATTCATTTTAGTTTGCTGTTAAATTAAAGTGCAATAATTAGGAAGCCTCATTAACCAAAGCTCGATGTGCGAGCCGTTAAAGTATTGGTGAGTTAGAGAAGCATTTTGCATTCGTCTAATCTTCATTTTTAAATTTTGGGACAACCGGATTTAATTATGCTGTTAATTAACAAACAGTAAAAATTTTGAGTAATTTTTTTTCATATTAGATTTTTAGATGTATAGAATTTGGTAACTGAAAAGTAAAATTACGGCAACAATTAAATTTATATAATTTCAACTTCGATTTATATAATTAACATTTTAAATTGTTTTTTAATCAAATTAATACAACTAATTGGGTGGAATATTTTTATTAAATCCATTTCATTTAAAGAATTTACCTTGCTGTAAATTAAAATCTACATATCTGAAATTTTCTCGCTTTGAATGATCAAACTCCACATTAAATCTATGTTAAAAATGTAACGCATTTCGATTTTAGTTTGAATTTTGTATAACTGTTTAATTAATAATAAGATAGTCATGGAAAAGCAAATTATTGAACTGGAAAAAAAATATTGGCAGGGAATGGAAAATCACGATTATGAAACGGTTAAACAACTTACTCATTTTCCCTGTATAATCGCTGGAAAGAATGGTGTGCAAAGTGTAAATGAAAATAAGTTTAAAAAGATGTTTGAGTCAGGAGATGGAGATAAAATAAAAGTATTGAATATTTCTGATATTGAAGCGCAGTTACTTACTGAAAATACGGCGATAATAGCTTATTCAATAGAATTAGGAATGGCAGATGGCACAAAAAAAAGTTCTATGAAATGTGCCTGCACTTCTACTTGGATTAAAGAAAATAATAACTGGGTTTGTGCTCTACACACCGAAGCTGAACTATTGCAGCAATAAATTATTCTATTTTAGATTCACGATAAAAAAATCACGAATCGTCAAAATCTCGTAATAGTTAGTACGAGATTTTTTAATTATGAATAAAGCTGCATTTAAATTTTATTTGGTTTACTGACATATTTATTTCCCTTAATGAAAAATCTCCACGGGAGTAAGGCATGATCTTGACCATAAGCTACGCCAACTCTAGGCGATGCTGCAATTTGTTCCTCTTTATAACGGATGCCATGATCTTCAACCCATATTTCATCGCCGCCTAAATCTTTTTTATTAAAAGAGCGATCAATTCCTAAGGCTTTTGCTGCAGAGCCAGGTCCAGCCGAAATTGCGCCTTTTGAAGCAGACATTTTCCGTCTCTCTTCCATAATATCTTTTCCTATCAATGGTTCGATACCTCGTATTAAAACGGCATGTGGTTCGCCTTCAACAGAACTTACAATATTAAACAAGTGATGAATTCCATAACAGAGATAAACATAAGAAATACCGCCTTGGCTGTAAAGTGTTTCTGTTCTATCAGTTCTTCGTCCGCCATATGCGTGAGAAGCTTTATCATGTACACCAAAATAGGCTTCTGTTTCAACAATTATTCCAGCAGTTATTTTTCCATCGATTTGAGTAAAAAGTACTTTTCCCAAAAGATCTTTCGCAAGGAAAATAACATCTTGGTTTAGAAAATAAGAAAATGGCAGTTTAATAGGAGTTGTGAAAGATAATTTAGTCATTCTAGGTTTTTCATTTATCATTAAAGAAAGTAAAAATTACGGAGAATTTTTGGATCAAGTATTAAGTGGTATAAAATAATTGTAATTGAATTTTTAAGGATGAGTAAAATATAATGTCTGTCACAGCTACTAATGATGGTTGCTGCAGTTTTTTTAAGTTAAGATTCTGTTTAATAAAGAACTTATCAGACATGAATAAAACGTACCTTTAAGTAAGAAAAAGTTACAGTTATAATATCTCTAATTAAATGGGGAATTATTTTCTGTCAAAAAAATGCGATACATATGAAATTATTTGAAACAGCTATAAAAGAAAATATAGAAACAGAAGAACAAAATAAAAATAATTTTCTTCAGGATGTAATTGCTGGTTTACGGCAGCATCCAAAACATCTCCAGTCAAAATATTTTTATGATCAACGTGGCGACACACTTTTTCAGGAAATTATGAACTTACCTGAATATTATTTGACTCGCTGTGAAATGGATATTTTTGAAAATAAAACTGCTGAAATAGCGGCTGGTATTAATGCAGATCAAACGCCATTTGATTTAATTGAATTGGGGGCCGGCGATGCATCAAAATCAATGCATTTGCTGCGATATCTAAAAAATGAACTTACAGATTTTAGATACATGCCAATTGATATATCAGGAAATATACTTTCGGTTTTAGATGAAAAATTAAAGAAAAATATACCAGGCCTAGATATTTTATGTCTTGAAGGAGAATATTTTGACATGTTGCACAAAGCTGCACAACTTTCCTCTCGTAGAAAAGTGATATTGTTTTTAGGAAGTAATATAGGGAATATGGAGTTAGAAGAAGCCTATCGATTTTGTTTTGAACTGAGAAAGAATCTCAATAAAGGAGATATAGTTATGATTGGCTTTGACTTAAAAAAAGAACCTAATACAATTCTTAATGCATACAATGATGCAAAAGGAGTAACAGCTTCCTTTAACCTTAATCTGCTTGAGCGTATTAATAAAGAGCTGAAAGCTGATTTTAAGGTGGATAAATTTGAGCATTATGAAACTTATGATCCTCTTAGCGGCGCGTGCAGAAGTTATCTAATTAGTCTTGAAGATCAGAAGGTTTCTATTGATGACGCTGTATTTCATTTTGCCGAAAATGAGGCAGTTTATATGGAGGTTTCACAGAAATTCTCTACTGAAGATACCGAGAAAATGGCCGCACAGTCGGGATTTACACAGGTTTATAGCATTAAGGATAGCAAGGAGTGGTTTGTCGATGCGTTTTGGAAAGCCGTTTAAAAACAATAATTATGGAACAGACAGCACAAAAAAATGATGCGCTATTAATATTATCGCAGTACAAAAAAATACGCAGACATTCTGAGACAATATGCCGTCCACTTGAAATAGAGGATTATGTAGTACAGCCTATTGCAGATGTGAGTCCGCCCAAATGGCATTTAGGACATACAACTTGGTTTTTTGAGACTTTTATTCTTATTCCGAATTTTCAAGGATATAAAGAATTCAATCCACAGTACAACTTTGTTTTTAACAGCTATTATGAAACTGTAGGAGCCAGAGTAGTGCGTACAGACCGTGGTAATCTAAGCCGTCCGTCGGTTGCCGATATATATGCATACCGAGCCTATGTCGATGAACAGATGGAAGCTTATTTAAATCACCATAATGATCTTTCAGACGAGCTTTACGCTGTTTTAGAATTAGGTTTGAACCACGAACAGCAGCATCAAGAACTTCTATTAACCGACATTAAATATATTTTAGGGCACAATCCACTTTTTCCTGTCTATAAAGAAATGGAAGAAGTTATTGTAAAAAGAGAAGAATCTCCATTTATTGCGATGCCAGAGGACATTTATGAAATAGGATTTAACGGGACAGGTTTTAGTTTTGATAACGAGTCTGGAAGACATAAAAAGTATTTAGAAGCTTTTGAAATCTCTTCAACTCTTGTAACAAATGCAGAATATTTGCAATTTATGGAAGAGGGTGGTTATGAGAATTTTAAATACTGGCATTCCGAAGGCTGGGACTGGGTTACACAGCAAAAGGCAAAAGCACCACTTTATTGGCATTCTATTGATGGTAAATGGCAGCACTATACGCTGGGCGGATTGCAGGATATTGATCCACTTGATCTAGTCTGCCATGTGAATTTTTATGAAGCTTCGGCGTTTGCAGCATGGAAGGGTATGAGACTGCCTACAGAAGAAGAATGGGAAGCAGCGTCTAATCATTTTAATTGGGGTGAAAGATGGGAATGGACGGGAAGCGCCTATCTTCCTTATCCTAGGTATAAGAAAGAAGCAGGTGCGATTGGTGAGTATAACGGTAAATTTATGGTCAATCAGATGGTTTTAAGAGGAGCTTCAATCGCTACTCCACAAGGTCACAGTCGTTCGTCATATCGTAATTTTTTCCATCCAAAACACCAATGGCAATTTTCAGGAATTCGTCTGGTAAAATAGAAAGTTATTTATAATAATATTTTTTTGGCGAAAACATACAAGCTCGATTTTTACAGCTTTTTACTCACTAATAGTAAAGCTGCAGTCATACCTAATCCTGCAAGCAGTCCTAAACCGAAGTTATGAGTAGTTTTTGACGGAAGTTTTCCATGAACTCGAAGAGGTTCTTTAGAGTTTTCCAAAACATTTCCAGGATTATTTTCCTTAGTGTCGTTAAGCTTCATTTTTAGCCTTACGGCTGCAGATGCTGTATTAATCACAGTTTTTGGAAACAATCGATAAAGGCTTGTTATTGCCGCAGCGGGAAAATCGGGAAATATATCTTTTTTAGGATGTTTTGCTAGTTCTACCATTTTAGCTGCGGTATTACGTGGATCAGAAGCAATAAATGGAATTTTCATATCAAACCCCGAGTATTTTGCTGAATGCAGATTTCCAGTTGAATTTTGTAACTGAGGATATAGATTACAGATGTGAATATTTGAACGGTTTGATATTTCACCTTGGAGACATTCCATCATACCTTTTATTCCAAATTTTGAAGCAGAATACACAGCGCTATAAGGCGCAGGCATAAATCCACCAATAGATATGTTATTAATTAAAATTCCTTCATCTTGATTCTTAAAAATTTTAATGACATTATAAGCTCCATGCATGTATCCGAACAAATTGGTTTTAATGACCTGCTGATGAATTTCTAAAGGAATTTCTTCAAATTTTCCGCTGGCCATCACTCCGGCATTGTTTACCCATATATCAATTTTACCATTTATAGAAAGAGCTTCTTTAACCACTTTCTCAACATCTTCAGCAATTGACATGTCTGCACTTACACCAACACACAAAACATTTAAACTTCGGCAATAGTCAACAACTTCATTAATACCTTTCTGACCTCTAGCAACTGCAACAATATTACATCCCTCTTTTGCAAATGCTTCTGCTGCAGCCCGGCCAACACCACTGCTTGCTCCAGTTATAACTACATTTTTTCCTTTAAGACTGTTTTCAAGTATTTTAATATCTTCCGTCATCTTTATTATTTTAAGTTGATAATTATTATTGTCCTATAACATTTATTTAAGTTACTAAAAATAATTTTTAGAGTGTTAAGCTTTAAGAAAACTTTAATTTACAGAAGATTAGTTCAGTTATGTTTGAATTGTCTCTTTTTTTTATACGACGAGTATTTATTGCTGTTAATAATGTAATCTTCGAATTGTAATTCTATATTATAAAAACCAAGATTTAGCAGAAATTTGTAAATCATTCTTCATTGGATGTATGAGCACTAATCTTTTTCTGTCTGTACGTTCATTCAGAATTTTTTAAAATAAAACTGCTATGGAACAAAATAATAACCAAAACAAACGTTATCGTCCCTTAAGTTTATCAGGACTGGGCGGTGTCGCAGCGGGAAACGGATTTCATGAAAATCCCGATACTAGTATTACGCAAGCATTGGCAGAGGCATGGAATAATGGTGTACGTTATTTTGACACTTCACCTTGGTATGGCTTAGGACTTAGTGAACGCCGCTTCGGGCATTTTCTTAGAAATAAAAAACGTGAAGAATTTACTCTTTCCACAAAAGTAGGCCGTTTGCTTACTCCAGACAAAGATTTCAAATTAGAAAATGGTTTGTGGAAAGGAAAACTTAATTTTTCTTATCGTTACGATTATTCCGCAGAAGGAACTAGAAGAAGTATCGAAGATAGTTTGCAACGCTTAGGCCTACCGTATTTGGATATTGTTTATATACACGATCTCTCTCCAGATAACGAAGATATGAAGGAAAACTGGACAAAGTACTTTGATGAAGCCATGAAAGGAGCAATTCCGGAACTAACCAAAATGCGTGAAGAAGGTATTATAAAGGCCTGGGGTTTTGGTGTAAATACTCTTGAACCAGCATTGAAAGCAATTGAGCAGGCAGATCCCGATATTTTCCTTTCAGCAACTCAATATTCCTTAATTAAGCACGAAGAGGCATTAAACAGGTTGTTTCCAGTATGTGAAGAAAGAAATATTTCTATTGTTGTAGGTGCTCCGCTAAATGCTGGCTTTCTGGCAGGTGTTGAACGATACGATTATTTTGGAACATTCCCTGACGGTGTAATTGAAAAGAGAAACAGACTGCTTGATATATCTATAAAACATGACGTTGACCTTCGAACAGCTGCGCTTCAGTTTTCGGCAACGCCTAAGGTTGTTTCCGCGGTTATTCCGGGAGCCTGGAATGCAGAACAGGTTTTTGAAAATGCCAATTCTTTCAAGAAATCAATTCCTAAAGCTTTTTGGGAAGAACTTAAACATGAAAAACTGATTGCAGAAAATGCTTCTGTGCCTAATGATAAATAAAATGTAAATTTCCAGAGGGGGGACTTAAGACAATTTTTTTAATGCTGAATAATTTATAGTAAGTACGAAAAGTATAAACAATACAGAGCCGTAGCTTATATAGATTATTTGTTTTTATTAATTTTTTTTTTTGCTGTAATTTTGTGTCATATTTATGCCTCAAAGGTGTAAATCATTATAATAACAAATGACTATACAAGATTTAGCAGGTAAATATTCCATTTCTGGAAGTAATCAAGATGAGAGTAACGAGATAACGTACAAAGGTATTTTAACGTTGACCTTAGATAAAAATAATAGAATTGCAGCGCATTGGCTCATTAACGATTCGCAGATTCAAAAAGGACATGGCTTTTTTAAGGATAATATTTTAGTAATTAATTTTAGTTACAAAGGAGACGATAAGAAAACTTATAAAGGTGTTGCAGTTTATAGATGCATTACCAAAGATGTCTTAAATGGATTTTGGTCAGAAAAACACGGAAATCCGCTATATTTGGGAGCAGAACATTGTTTAAGAATAGAAAGTACCGAACGATTAAATTAAATCTCGTAGAAAATCCAAACTAAATGTAGATATTAGATTTTCATTAATCTTTATTTCACACAAGGTAATTGTAAAACATTCGCATTCAAAGGCTTTTCAATTTTTCTTTCCAGCTTTTCATCATTTACGGTGATATAAATTTCCATCGAACCTGTTCCAACTTTTAGAGCAAGAATATGACCTCCGTAAGCATCAAATTTGTCATCGGTTGCAACTCCGTGCATGTGTATCGATGGTTTGTTTTCACTCCAAGCAATAGAACCAGTAATACTTCCCATTTCTACTTTATTGAAAGTTTTTGGATGAAATTTTTTTTCTCCAAAATCATAAAAACCAAAAGTAGCATCTTGGGCAAAACCAATTCCTGTAAAATTTGCTGATGGAATTTTTTGTTCTTTTGCCAGATTTTCAATTTGAGAAAGAACATTATCGCCTTCGCGAAGAACCATTAAATAACCATAATTTGTTTTGGTATAACGACATTTTTGAGTATCATTACTTTGCTGCGCTTGTGATAAATTAAAAACCAGACAAAAAAGTAGTCCAGAAATAATTCTTTTTATTTGAGTTTTCATAATCGTAAATTTTAAATTTAATTGGTATTTGTGCGGGTATCTAACTGCATAATTCTATTATAATCTTCGTTATATTTTTCCGGATCTGAAGCTGCATATTCATTTTCTGGTTCTGGAATTACATGAATTTTTGAATCGCTTATAGAGATAACTGCCGAGCAGACATAAATTCCAACTTTTCCTTCGTTGTATTTAAAATCCAACAAAGTTAATTTGACAATATCATTAATTGAAAGTTCATAGTAATTTCCGTAACGAATAATCTTAAAATAGATTTGTTTCTCTTCTCCAATTTCAAATTGATTGGTTTGAATATTTTCGAAGATAAAATTGTTCTTCACGTCTTTTTCATTAAATCCCCAAGCTCTAAACTGAACAAAACCATTCATAAAATCAATCGAAATATAATATCCTGTTCCTTCTTTGTCACATTCAATTACAAAGCCGGTTTTTCCCATTCCTTCAACAGCAAGAGTTCCTTCCCAGACAAAATCGCTTGAAGGTTTTTCGAAACCATAAATTTCGTAACCGCTTCGACAGCCAAAGCGCCATTTATTTTCATTCTCTAAAACAAATTCGGCAGTTGGATTTCCTAAAATAGGCAAAGGATGAGGCAGATCTTTTTGTAGGATGGTCTTTTGATAAAGCTTTTCCCAGTAATAATAGCTTTTTAAAAGAAGTCTTCCGCTTTTATCAATATCTAATTCTTTTGGCGGCGGAATAACTCGGTGTGTGTTCACATTTCCGTCAGCAAAATAAAAATTATAGACCAAAAAGTGTTTTCCATCTTTTACAACACGTGCGGCATAATTTCCTTGTGGCAGCAATACATTATTATGAAATGCAAAATATTCGCCTTTAAATTCAGGAGCAGACCAATAACGGACTTTAATATCTTCTCTAATAGATCCTAAAAGATAATGCATTCCCTTGATTTCGAAAACGCAAGGACATTCTACATCATCATAAACATAAGGAATGTGAAGCGGTTTTTGCAACACATATCCGTCTTTTTCTCTCTTGGCAACGCCAATGCAACCTCGGCGATATATTGGCCCAGAGGCACTTCTAGCACATATTAAGAGATAATCTTCACCTTTATATTGATATTTAAAAGGATCTCGAAAACTAATCCATTCTCGCGGATTATTATTTTTTCCTTCATAATGCGGTGCTTCGCTTTTAAACGGAAGTCCGTATAAGTTTTCCTTTTTCCAAGTAATTAAATCGGCAGAAATTGCTCGGCCAACTTTCTGTTCAATTCCTTTATCTTGACGTTTTAAGCCTGTATAATACATTTCATAGCCATCACCTTCCGATTTTTTACTGACATGCATAGTCCATAACATATCATCATCCCATTCTCCTGGATCGCCTACAAATAAGGCGTTTTTTACCCTTTTCCACGAAAGACCGTCTTTTGATACTGCATGAGCAATATAATCGTGATTTGGAATAATTAAATGAAATAAATGGTGAATTCCTTTTTCATCTATAAATACATCAACATCTCCAATTTCCCAACTACTAAACCCTGAACCTGAATACATTTTATTACTTATTTAATCTGTTAGTATTTTTTTTTTTGAAACACATAGAAATATATGCATTCATTTTTTATCAACTCAATAATATAAAATCTATGTTTCTATATATTTATTATTAAATAACCAGCCTGTTATTTAATGATTTTATAATGTTTCAATCCTTCTAAAATCCCTTCAGATGCTGCAGTTTTAGCGACGTAAATACTTTTTGTTGTCTCGTAATCTGCCAGCTCGGCACTTCTGTTTCCAACAATAATTCCTTTTACAGGACCTCTAAACATATCTACATCATTTCCTGAATCTCCTGCCGCAATGACATTTGACAACGGAATAGACCACTTACGGCATAAAAACTTGATTGCATTTCCTTTAGAAGCTCTCTTCGGAATAAAATCCAAAAACTGACCGTGACTCGGAATTATATTTACTTTGTACCAGCCCGTTCCTAAAACGCGGATTAGTTCTTCATGATCGTAGTTTTCCTTTTCATAGTAATAAGAAATTTTATAAGGATTCTGAGCTTCTTCTTCCTGTAGTTTGATCCATTTAACATCTTTCAATCTGTTTACAATGTCATCTCTTTTCCATCGTCCAGCTAAAAATTTTGCCCAGCCTTTGTCAAGAATATAATCTTTGCCGTTGGTATAATAAATTTCTGTTCCAACAGAGCAGATAATAAAGTCGGGGAGAGGAAATTCTTCTTCGTCAATTACTTTTTTGACCAAATCTAAATTTCGTCCAGAAGCCATTGCAAAAGCCATTTTATCCGTACGATTGATAAGATGTGTTTTTAATTCCTTTAAACCAGGATTGGCAAGTTTAGGTTCAATAAGAGTTCCGTCGATATCTGAAACTAACAAATGATCGATTTTTCTTTTTAAACGGCTGATATTAATATTAGGATAGTGCTGTTTTTTAATTCCAGCTCCAGAAGAAAGCGATAAATTTTCATTAATCAATTCAACATATTGATTGACGTGGCTTACCCAGCTGTAATGTTTTTGAATATTGATGGCGCCGTTATTAGAATAATATTTCCATTGATTTTCATCTGTTAAAATATTTCGAAGCGCTTTTTTAATTTGATTTTCTTCCTGCGGATCTACTAATTCTCCGTTTTGGCAGACAGGAATAATTTCTGATGGCCCTCCGTTTTTGGTAACAACCACAGGGAGTCCAGAACTTGCTGATTCAATAACGGTCAAACCGAAATTTTCATGCAAAGCCAAATTCACAAAAACACCTCTTTTTTCTGCGGCATATCGATAGATAATAGAAACTTCATTCTCGACATCATGCTTTTTAGGAATTGCCATTTTTCCATACAAATCGTATTTATCCATTAGCAGAAGCAGGTCAGTCAAAACGTTTTTTTCCGATTCTGGCATTTTGGCTATATCTTTTCGGATACCTGCAAAAATTACCAGATTGGCAATGCTTTGCAGTTCCTTATCTTTTCCGTAAACTTCAATTAAAGTGTTCAAGTTTTTGTGTCGGTCAGGTCTTGAAAGTGCCAGAATAATAGGCTTATGCGGATTGGTAAGAAATTTTGAAATGCTTTCTGAAACCCAGTATTTTCGCTGTATTTCTTCCATATTTTTTTCAGAATCGCCTTCTTGAAAATAATACGGAACAAACTTTCTAGTATCTATTCCCGGAGAAATCGCGTGGTATTTTCCTAATTCGAAATTTTTATAAGCTTTATAAGTTTCAATTTCCTGTTCGGTTGAAGTAACAATAAATTCTGAAAGTTCTAAGGTTCTTTCTTCAGCCGCCATTCTTGCTTTAAATTTGAATTTCTTTTCAAGATCTTCCTCAATTTGTCCGCTTTCTAATAATTTTTTCTTTTTGTAGAAACCTAATGAATGTCCTGTATGAGCAAAAGGAATATTTAAAATTGCTGATAATTCTGCAGCAGCATATCCGGCATCGGCATAATGAGAATGCAGCCAGTCGGGAAAAATGTTGTACTGTTTAATATGTTGTACAACGCCATTTACAAAAGTGTCCAAACCTTCCCAAAGTTGTTCTTTTGCCTTGTATTTTTTTCCTAAAAACGGAATTCGTCTGATGTCTAATTTTTCATTGATAATTTCAACTGGAACAGCGTATTCGGGAGAAAGAGAAGGATCGTCAATTAATCTTGTAAAAAGGTGAACATGCTCTACATCTTCATGTTGTGATAAAAATTCTGCTAATTCGTAAATGTATTTGGTTTGTCCTCCATTATCAGCATCTCGTCCAATTTCGAGACCAGAACCTTTTAGGAGTCCGTGAATATTTATAAGAGAAATTCGTAATTTTTTCATCATTCTTCATTATTGTTTGAAGCGACAAGTTACTATGCTCATGCTGATTTAGTAGAAATAATTACAGTTTTAATTTATATATTTCCCATGTTTTCCGTGCATTTTCTAATGTTATAACTATAAAAAAGCCCGATATTGAGATATCGGGCTTATATTAATAAATTTTAATTTAGTGCTAATTTTTATTTATTAAATCGTCAATAGCCACTAACGGAATTTCAGGGTTTGCACCATCCGATCCTGCTACTAAGGCTCCTGTAGCACAAGCAAAATTTAAAGCTTCCTGCGGTTCTTTGCCAGTTAAAAGAGAAGTCACTAAAGCGCCTAAGAAAGAATCTCCAGCACCAACAGTGTCGGCCACGTTAACTGTATAACCAGAATTTGAATAAAGATTTTTGTCCCATAGCAATAATGCTCCGTCTTTACCTTTCGTTACACATATTGCTTTTGCATTAGTTAAAGAACAGATAAAATTCATGTTTTCTTCTAAAGTATGAAAAGGAGAATCTAAAGCCTGGCTGATTTCTGTTATTTCTTCATCATTAAACTTGATAAAATCCGCAGACTGCATTAATTGTTGTAGAATCTCATATGTATAATTAGGCTTTCTTAAATTAACATCAAAAACTTTATAAGCATTCGTAATTAATAATTCTTCAAGCGCTTGTCTGGAGACCTCATCTCTGCAGACTAAACTTCCGTAGATTAAAACGTCTGCCTCTTGAACAGATTTTCTAGCTGTATCATTTGGAATAATTTTATCCCAAGCAGATGGATATAGAATTTCATAAGTTGCAGATTTACTTTCGTCTAAAGTTACATATACCAATCCTGTTGGAAAATCGTCTGATTTTAAAATCGTATCTGTATCTAATCCCAGTCGTTTTACCTCAGCGATAATTGCCTCACCATCCATATCATTTCCCACACAGCTTATCATATTTACATCGGCTCCTAAAGCTTTCATTCGCAGTGCTACATTAAGAGGAGCACCTCCAATTTTTTTTTCATTTCCAAAAATATCCCACAATACTTCTCCGAAAGCGACAGCTTTAAGTTTTTTGTTGTTAATCATTATAAATTTTGTTTTTGTATGTATTCAAGCAATTTTGATTTTGCAATTTTATAAAAATAGTGAAGATAGGTGGTATATGCAACTCAATTCTTGATTGATGTCTTTGAATTTTTGGATTGTTAACTAAAATTCAGTTTATTCAAAAATTTTAGTTTAAGCCATTGCTAATAAGTTACTGTCTTGAAAATTTTTAAATCCTTAATCTTTTAAGTCATTATTTTCTTTATAAGAAACAATCAACAAAAGTTAAATTTTTACGGAAAGCCGTAAAAAAATACCAAATTATTAAATTATTTTGGCAGCATAATTTACATAACCCCAAATTATATAAAAATGCTTATGCGGAAACTTTACCTACTGTTACTTTTTTTTGTGTCTTTTATTATCCATTCTCAAGATATACTTTGGGAAAAATCCTATGGAGGCACACATGCTGATTACCTTTTTGATGCCCAGCCAACAGCCGATTATGGCTTTATTTTGGCTGGAAGTTCACTTTCTAATAAAACGGGAAATAAGGCAGAAGACAATCATGGAGATTTAGATTATTGGATCTGGAAGATGACCGAAAAGGGAGAACTGGACTGGCAGAAAAGTTTTGGCGGTTCTGGTTTTGATATGCTTCAAAGTATCAAAAATACCAGTGACGGCGGATTTATTCTTGCAGGAACTTCAAGCTCAGCTAAGAGTTTTCAAAAGAAAGAAAATTGTAAAGGTCTTTCAGATTTTTGGGTAATTAAACTTAATGCAGCCGGAGATGAGCAGTGGCAGAGAACAATTGGAGGAATTGGTCAGGAAGAATTACTCTGTGCCTTTCAAACAAAGGATGGAGGTTATATTCTTGGAGGTTCTTCCAGCTCAAGTCCGAATTCTATCTCCACTTCAAAATTTGACGAAAAATCCTTAATAACCGATCCTTATGCTAAGTCGGAAAAAAGCAGAGGAAATATGGATTATTGGATCGTTAAATTAGATAAGCAAGGTGTAATAGAATGGCAGAAAACCTATGGTGGTCAATATGCAGATTTATTAAGGAGTATGGAGCAGACTTCGGATAACGGTTATATTCTGGCAGGTTATTCGAATTCACCTATTTCAGGCGATAAAACAGAAGGAAATAAAGGAGCTGGTGATTATTGGGTTTTAAAGCTTAATGATACAGGAGAAATTCAATGGCAGAAGGCTTATGGAGCAGATGGAGATGACCAGCCGTATGTAATACACCAGACTAAAGACGGCGGTTATATTATTGGCGGAAACTCAAACAGTTCTGGTGCATTGAGTAGTCAAGGTGGCATAGTCGGAAATGGAACTGATTATTGGATTTTAAAGCTGGATGAAGAAGGAGAGGTTGTCTGGAGTAAAACATTTGATTTTGGAAAAGTTGATATTTTAACATCGCTGGTAGAAAACAATGATGGAACTTATTTAATCGGAGGCCATGCACGTAATTCTGCTCCGAGATCAGGCGGCGGGCTAATGTCAAAAGCAGCAAGTTTGATTGTTAAAGAAAAAGATGGTATTAACGATTATATAGCTTTAAAAATTAACGATCAAGGAGAAGAAATTTGGAGCAAGACTGTAGGAAGCGGTGGAGAAGATATTCTTAGAAAGTTAATAGAAACTCGTGACGGCGGTTATCTGATGGCTGGTACATCTAATTCTGGTTCATCAAAAGATAAAAATTCCAATATCGGCTCTAATGACTTCTGGGTTGTAAAACTTAAGGATAAAGCCAAGGTAGAAAAAGTTAAAGCAAGCATTGAAGCTATCCCGAACCCAGTTTCGACTTATACCAATGTGATTATCGGCTATGATTTTAATAAAGGAACAGCAAGTGTTGTGGATATGTTAGGCCGCACACTACAGAATTTTGAAATCTCGAGTAGAACGGTTCCAGTTGACTTAAGTTACTATGCTGAAGGAATCTACATTATTAAAATCCAGACCGATGTTAAAACCGAATCGGTTAAAGTAATTAAAAGAATAACAGGTAAATAAAATGAAATATTTTATACTTTTCAAAAAGGCGTCAGGTTTTCTGCTGTCTTTAATATTGTTTTTGAGTTTTTCAATAACACTGCAAGCTCAAACAGAAAATAGTTCTCCAACACCGAATTTTGCACCTAAAACACCTGAAGCAGCTGCATTTTTAAAATATGGAGAATATCCTGTTGATTTATCTACTGGTGTACCAGGTATTTCAATACCATTATATAATATTGAGATAAATGGATTTAAACTTCCAATTTCTCTAGACTATCATGCATCTGGGATTAAAGTAAATCAAGAAGCTACATGGGTTGGTTTAGGATGGAATTTAAATGCTGGCGCTCAGGTGATTCTAAGTCCAAGAGATGAAATAGATGAAAATAATCCTTATATTGATGATATTCCTGATGATGACGGAATAATTGCCTTTTTTAAACTTCATCCTTATAAACATAATGATGTTTTGGCATTAAATTCAAATCTTGACCAATCGAGAGTAAAAGATTTATATGTGTTTTCTTCTCCCACAGCAAATGGAAGTTTTTATATAAAAAATTTTGCAAACAATGAAGTTGTAACAATACCTCCAAACGCATTTAAAGTAGATTTGATAGGAACAAGTAGGGAAAATATGAAATTTAAAATAACTGACCCACAAGGGAATGTGTATTCATTAAATACTACAGAGGTATCGCTTCGAACTATGACACATGACGATAGATATATTAGTGCCTGGTTTGTAGATGAAATCAAAACTCCTTCCAATAACAAAATTAATTTTACATATCAGGACGACGGTGGTTTTAATGATATAAGCACTTTTCAAAGAATACAGGTAATTAAAAGGGCCGTAAGTAAAAAAGAAGGAGCTAACGACGGAATTTGTGCTGAAATTCCATTGATAACAACCCGACTTGGAAACTTAATAACTCAGACGTCTAATACGCAGACACTTTCAAAAAAAATAAAAGAGATCGTTTTTAATGATGGTAAATCCAGAGTGTTATTTACAAAAACAGATGGGAGACTTGATGTTATTAATGGAAATGGTTTTTTAAATAAACTTGAAATTCAGCACCTTGAATTTGATGGCTTTTTATCGACAAAAGGTTTTGTTTTTCAATATTCCTATTTTGAAGAAGCTAATGGAAGTGTTGATTATTCGGGAAAGAGATTAAAATTAAATAAGATTATTGATCTCAATGGACAGGAACAGCAAAGCTTTGTGTATTCTAATATAGAAATCCCAAATAAAAATTCGAAGGCGCAGGACTATTTTGGGTATTATAACGGGGCTCTTAGTAATACTGATATGATACCAAAGCACTTTCTTGCTTCTCCTTATGTGATAGAAGTAGGGAAAGGAGATAGAAGGGTGAATACTTCTCTGAATCAAGCTGGTATTCTAAAAGAAATTCATTATCCAACCAAAGGTTACACTAAATTTAATTATGAAACTAATCAATTTTATGGTGTTGATACTTTTGGTAAATATGAATCAAGTAATGTTAACGGAAGTGTAATTCAGGGAACTGGGGGGGCAGTACCAGTAAAAGAAAGACCGGGTATTGATGGTATGGTATGTGACAATACAGATCCACAAGATTGTGTAAATTATGTATCATTACCTTTTACAGCCATAAATGGTGAAGGATTGTTAAGTTTTAAATTAAATAAACCTGCTGGAGATGATCCAACATTATACAAATACCACTATGCAAAAGTCAGGGTTATTTCTGGCGGAAATGAAGTATATAATTCCGGAAGTTTAGTTGGGCAGGAATATAATGTGCCAATTTCTCTTCCTGGCTCAGGCACAATAGAGGTTGAAGTTTATGGACAATATTATAGTGTACAAAACTTGCAGCTTAAATATGTTAATTATGATCCAGCACCCAAAAATGTTTTTGGGTCAGGTCTTCGCATTAGAAATATTGAAAATTATAATTTTGATAATACTTTACTTTCTAAAAAGGAATATGACTATTCTGATATAGGTGATCATAATATTTCCAGTGGTAAATTAATAAATGATTTAATTACTTCATATATCTCTCAACCATTCACAAATTATAATTTTATGACTTGTGGAACAGGTGAAGATTATCAAACCTCAGGATGTTTTGCAGCATCAGATGTTAATACGAGTTTTGATATTTCTTCAAATTCAAGATATGGTATTGAAGGAAATTCGGTAGTATATAAATATGTAAAGGAAAGTCAAATTGATGTACAGAATCATCTGAACAATGGGTACACTTTATATGAATTTACAACAAATGCTGATGATTTTCCTTTCGGGAACAATAACACCGCTTTACAAATCAATACTACATGGAAAAGAGGAAAGGTTTTAAATAAGAAGATTTTTAAAGCTGTGGCAGGAAGTAATTATTTGTTAGAGGAAGAGAAAAATGCTTATTTTGAAGATGCATCGAAAACTTCTTATTACAGTGGTTTTAAGATGTTTAGAAGAGCTAAGACGAATATCGTTGAATATCCAACCAACCCACTTACATTACTTTGTCCCTATAATGCTGATGGATATGATATAAAAGTATTGGATATTATAGAGCCACTAACTTATGATATTCCAATTTTGTGGTATTATCAGAAAACGTCAGAGAAAACGAGTTATTTTTATAACTCATCTAATAGTTTGACGGGAAAAGTAGCGACTACCACCAATTTTAATTACAATAATCCTTCGCATCTTCAATTAAGTTCGCAAACAACTACAAATTCAAAGGGCGAAATTTTAGAATCAAAGTATTTTTATGCGGGAGATACAGAAATGGCCACTAAACCATTTGTAAATGAGTTGAACAATGCTTACATGATTGGAATTCCTTTAAATACACAGACATTTAAAGGTGGAGTTAAAGTATCAGAGCAATTAACTAATTACGATAAAAGTCTTTCCACAAATAATTTATTACTTCCTAAAGCTGTATATGCTAACAAAGGCGCAGCAGTGATAGATTTAAATGCAGACAAGAAAATTACATATGATTTGTATGATGATAAAGGAAATGTTTTGCAGTATACTCCTGAGAGTGGAATTCCGGTTTCAATTGTATGGGGATACAATAAGACACACCCCATCGCTAAAATTGATAATGTAGCTTACTCTTCTATTTCTCCAGAAATAATCACAAATCTGCAGACTCTTTCCAATAGTGACCATGATAATTGTATGTCTGATAATTGTTCAGAACAGTTATTGCGAAATGCATTAAACTCATTTAGAGATTCTCTTCCAGATGCATTTGTTTCAACATATACCTACAATCCGCTTGTAGGAGTTACAAGTGTAACAGATCCAAAGGGATTATCTTCTTATTATGAATATGATAAAGAAGGCAGGTTAAGATTTATAAAGGATAAAGACTTAAATATACTTCAGAAATACTGTTACAATTATAAAGGCCAGACAATTGACTGTGGAGATAATTCATCAGGCAGTGTTGTAATTTATAAAAGCGAAGCACAGAACGGTTCATTTACAAAAAATAACTGCTCTTCTGGTGGTACTGGTTCAAGTGTAATATATAATCAGGCTGAAGGGGTAGCAATTTCTACAATTTCACAAGCTGATGCAAACACATTAGGACTGGCTAAATTCAATGCAGATGGACAGTCTTACGCCAACTCTAATGGATATTGTACTTATTACAGCACTGCCCAAAGCGGCTCATTTATTAAAAATAATTGTTCTGCGGGAGGAACTGGATCAAGTGTGTCTTATAGCCAAGGTGCTGGAATTTTAACTTCGACAATTTCTCAGGCAGATGCAGATGCGTTAGGTGTGGCAAAGTTCAATGCTGATGGTCAATCGTATGCCAATGCAAATGGATATTGTACATATTACAGTGCTGCCCAAAGTGGAACATTTAACAAAAATGATTGTGCTCTGGGCGGAGCAGGTTCAAGTGTATTTTACAGTCAAGCGGCTGGAGTTGTTACTTCAACAAACTCTCAGGCAGAAGCAGATGCATTAGGATTGGCTAAATTCAATACGGACGGACAAGTTTATGCTAATGCGAATGGTTATTGTACTTTTTACAGTGCAGTGCAAAATGGTTCTTTTACCAAAAATAATTGTTCTGCTGGGGGAGTAGGGTCATCTGTTGCTTACAGTCAATCAGCAGGAGCTTTAACATCTACGACTTCTCAAGCAGATGCAGATGCTTTAGGATATTCTAAATTTATTACGGATGGTCAAAATTATGCGAATGCCAATGGCTACTGTACCTATTATAGTGCTGCTCAAAGCGGATTATTTACTAAGAATAATTGTGCTTCAGGAGGCACAGGTTCTAGTGTATCTTACAGTCAATCAGCTGGAGTTGTTACTTCGACAAGTTCTCAAGCAGAAGCAGATGCATTAGGATATTCAAAGTTTATTAGTGATGGTCAGATATATGCTAATGCAAACGGATACTGCACATATTACAGCATTGCACGAAGTAATTTTTTTGTTAAGAATAATTGTCCCCCTGGTGGATATGGTGCAATGGTCACTTATAACCAAGCGGCAGGAGCAGTTACATCAACAATATCTCAGGCAGATGCAGATGCTTTAGGACTTGCTAAATTTAATACTGATGGTCAATTTAATGCGAATGTCAATGGGTATTGTACTTTTTACAGTGCTGCACAAAGCGGTTCATTTACCAAAAATAATTGTAGTCCTGGATCAACAGGTTCAAGCGTAGTTTATACTCAAGATAGCGGAGTGTTATCTTCTAATATTTCACAAGCTGACGCTGATGGTATAGGATTAGCAAAGTTTTATGCTGATGGTCAGGCTTATGCTAATGCAAATGGTTATTGTACATATTATAGTGCCGCAATGACTGGTCAATTTACCAAGAATAACTGTGCTGCCGGAGGATATGGATCAACCGTGACATACTCTCAGCCTGCTGGTTTCATGACATCGACATCCTCACAGGCAGACGCTGATGCATTAGGATTGTATTTCTTTAATGCGAATGGTCAATCGTATGCCAATGCAAATGGATATTGTACTTTTTACAGTTCTCCCCAATATGGATCATTTACTAAAAACAATTGTCCTTCAGGAAGTGCTGGTTCAACTGTCGCTTATGGGCAAAACTGGGGTGTTTTAAGTTCAACAATTTCACAGGCAGATGCAGATGCTTTAGGATATTCTAAATTTATTACAGATGGACAAGCTTATGCCAATGCTAATGGATATTGTACTTATTATAGTGCAGCACAAAGCGGTTCTTTTACCAAAAATAATTGTGCTTCAGGAGGAACGGGCTCAACAGTAGTCTATACTCAAGGAGCTGGGGTCTCTACATCTACAATTTCACAGGCCGATGCCGATGCACTAGGATATTCTAAATTTCTTAATGATGGACAAGCTTACGCCAATGCAAATGGTAATTGTACATTCTACAATGATGCTGTAAGTAAAATATTTTTTAGAAACAATTGTCCGGCAAATACAGATCCCGGCACATTTACTTATTCAGTACCTTTCGGTGCTTATACAAGTAATATATCTCAGGCACACGCTGATCAGCAAGCACAAAATGCAATCAATACCTATGGGCAAAATGCGGCAAATTTAGAAGCTGTTTGTACATTTTATAATGTAGCTAAATCTGGAACTTTTAATAGAAATAATTGCGGTGCAAATTATATAGGTGGTACAGTTGTTTACAGTGTGAGCGCACATTCCTATAGTTCTACAATTTCTCAGGAAGATGCAGATAACAAGGCCCAAGCCGATGTTAATAATAATGGACAGGTTTATGCTAATACAAATGGAACTTGCACAGCTATTCCTCAGCCGGTAACTTTTACTTATGAATATCTTTTTAGCAGCACAGCTAAGTTACTTTATCTTGATGTATATGCTTCTACAGCAAATCATTCTGGTGCAACTTTGTATTTTAACATAACATATGTTCGTTTAGTAGGAACTCAACAATCCACCCAGTCTTCTACTGTAGTGGTCAATCCTCAAATGGCAGATCAAAGTTTTGCAATTTCAGTAAATGCAAAAAGTATTGTAAGTGTTGAACTTGTAAACATTGTTAGAAATTAATAGTAAAAGAAAATTTAATATAAATGAAAAAATATATACTAGTACTAATTTTACTGTTTTTTGCTAAAGTAAATGTAAAAGCTCAGACCTTCAGCGATGATAACTTTATTTATACGATAGCACCCAAAAAAGCAGTCCAGTCGGCAAATTTAAACACGCTGACAAAAGAAGAAATGACTCAGAATCTGACCTATTTTGATGGGCTTGGCCGCCCCATTCAAACTCAGATTATAGGACAGGGCGGACAGGGGCAAGATCTTATTACGCCAATTGAATATGATGGACTTGGCAGACAAATAAAAGAATATCTTCCTTATGCAGCAGCAAATAACGGAACTAACTATTCTAAAATTGATTTTAATACCGCTCTAAGCTCATCAATTTCATTTTACAGCGGAATGTATAATACATCAAATCCCTATTCACAAAAAGAATTAGAATCCTCTCCCTTAAGCAGAGTTCTAAAGCAGGCAGCTCCAGGAGCTTCGTGGGAAATGGGAAATGGACATGAAATAAAATTAGAGTACCAGAGCAATACTGCAGATGAGGTAAAGTTGTATCAGGCATCAACATCCTGGAGCGCTGGTTCTGGTTTGTACGATATTTCATTTTCAGATGACGGATATTATGCAGAAAACCAGTTGTATAAAAATGTAACTTATGATGAAAATACAACTGCAAGCCCTGCAGAAGGTTCTGGATCTACGGTTGAATTTAAGAATAAAGAAGGCCAGGTTGTTTTAAAAAGAACCTATGATGCAGGCGATAAACACGATACCTATTATGTTTATGATATTTACGGAAACCTGACTTATGTAATTCCTCCAATGGCCGAAGGGACTATTACTGCAGATGTTTTAAACGGTTTATGCTACCAATACAAGTATGATGATAAAAATCGTCTGGTAGAGAAAAAACTGCCTGGAAAACAATGGGAATTTATTGTTTACGATAAATTAGACAGACCGGTTGCAACAGGACCAGCATTATCTCCTTTTAAAGATGACACGGCTGCAGGCTGGATTATCACTAAATATGATGCTTTCAGCAGACCGGTTTATACAGGCTGGAGTAACCAGACATCAAATGCTGCTACTCGTAAATCTTTGCAGGATGCCCAGAATGCTGCTGCAGTTTTATTTGAAACTAAGCAGACATCTGGAAACATTGACGGAATCGAAGCATACTACAGTAATGTAATAGCACCGACAAATTTTAAACTGCTCACAGTTAATTATTATGATAATTACGAATTTCCTAACGCACAGCCAGTTCCAAGCACGGTCGAGGGACAAGCGGTTTTAGCAAATATTAAAGGTCTGGCTTCGGGCAGCTGGACAAGAGCAGTAACTGCAGCATCTTCTACAGCCGGTGAAACGAGTACGATATTTTATGATGACAAAGCCAGACCTGTAAAAAACTATCTTCAGAATTATTTAGGAGGTTACACTTCAAGTGAGAGTAAAATTGATTTCGCAGGCAAAACGCTGTATTCCATTACAAAACACAAGAGAACTTCTGGAAATACAGAAATAACAGTACGAGAAGAATTTACGTATTCGCCTCAAGATCGTCTGCTGATCCATACACACCAAATAAATGGCGGTGCAGTACAACTGCTTGCAGATAATACCTATGATGCGCTGGGGCAGCTGGAAAGTAAAAAGGTTGGAAACAATACAGGAGACCCGCTTCAAAAAGTAGACTTTAAGTATAATATAAGAGGCTGGCTTACCGCAATAAACCAAACCAGCAACTTACAGCAGGATACTGATCCAGTTGACTTATTTGCTTTTAAAATTAATTACGACACTGTTCAGACTAGCGCAGCAGGTGTAAACGCATTGTATAATGGTAATATTTCTGAAACATTCTGGAAAACAGCTTCGGATATAACAGAAAGGGCTTACGGGTATAAATATGATAACCTAAACCGCCTTAAAAATGCAGTTTACGAGAAAAATGGCGTCACGACAAGTGCTTATGATGAAAATCTGACTTACGATAAAAATGGTAATATTAAAAAATTGAGCCGTAAAGGAGATTATGATCCTCAAGTAGGGAATATTGATATTGATGATTTAGTCTATACATATACTGCAAACACTAACCAGCTTACCAAAGTAGAGGATAATTCTAACAACGTGAGCGGATTTAATGATGCAAATAAAGCAGACGATGATTACAGCTATGATGATAATGGTAATATGATTACCGACAAAAACAAAAACATTACAGCCATAAGCTACAATCATTTAAATTTACCAAAGAAAATAACATTTGGAACAACTGGAAGTATTGAGTATTTTTACACTGCAGCAGGGCAGAAAATCGAGAAAATTGTTACCGAAGGTACCGTAACCACTGCAACCAATTATTTAGGAGGCTACCAGTACAAAGACAATGTTTTAGAGTTTTTCCCGACAGCAGAAGGTTATGTGAAGAATACAGACGGTGCACTTTCGTATGTTTTTCAATACAAAGATCATTTAGGAAATGTTCGCTTGAGTTATGCTAAGAACCCAACAACACAAGTTCTTGAAATTATTGAAGAGAATAATTATTATCCTTTTGGATTAAAGCATAAAGGATATAATGATTATACGGCGAATAGTAATAAGTATAAGTACAACGGTAAGGAGTTGCAAAACGAGCTGGGACTCAACATGTATGCTATGGATTTGCGTTTGTATGATCCAGCGATAGCTCGATGGACGGTTATTGACCCAGTTGTACATTTTGATGAATCACCATACAACGCATTTAGTAATAACCCAGTATTTTGGGAAGACCCAAGTGGTGCTTCACCGGTATATAATAATGTAACGGGACAATATGTAATAAATGGTGCTGTAGCTACATTTGAAGATGCTTTGGCGTATGTTAATTCTGGAGGAAATGCTAAAGGAGACAATAATAATACAGCAAGTAAAGGTGGTTTTGATGAGGAATTAGACTCTAATTTTTCACAGGATGGTTATAACATTTATTTATTTAGGGCAACTATGGGTGAAGGTATGAAGACCATAGCGTCTGTAATAGATTTAATAAATGGAGAATCAAGTCTTGAGAGCACATTAGAAGATGGTGAAAGGCTAACAAAAATTATTCTTTTCAAAAAAGAAATTAATATGGAATATAAAGATGGAAAAGGTAATAAAATCTCAAAGAATAAGTATGATGAATTTGTTAGTAAGGGAAAATCAACGACAATTACTAAAACTACCATAATAAAAAGATATCAAGGTCAGATACCAACTATAGCAAAACAAAGTGTTATTGATGCAAAAAATATAAAATTAAGTTTAACTAAAACAACCACTGTTGATAATCATGGAAAGACTACTACAAGTAAAAGTAATAGCACAACTTCATTAAGTACACTTTCTTCTAATATTCAATTGATTTTTCAGTCTGCAGCAGATTACAATAGTAACCAATATGAGACGCAAAGTGGTTCATTCATAGAAAATTTTAAAGAAACAACAAAAAAAGTAAGAGAATGAGAAAAAAAGAAATTTTGAAAGTATTGTTTTTTTCCCTAGTAATAGCCATCATAATCAAGTATATTTCAATAGCTGTTATAGGAGAATATATGGAAATTACTAAAAACAGTTTTCATAACAATTTGATAAGTCTAGATGTTTATCAAGAAAAGGCAACTGAAATTTTTTATCTTGAATTAGTAAACCTAATTATTTTGCCATATGTCGCTGCAGTTTTATTTTACTTTTTTACTAGGATTAATTTAAAACAAAAATGTAATTTCTTAATATTTATATTTTTGTTTACTGTATCATTTTTCTTGTTTTATTTTTTAATAAGTTGCTTATATAAAATGTGGTAATGTATCAGATGTATTGGCGGTTAATTTTTGTATGAAACATTTTCATATTATGGTACTGTTGGGTTGGTAGTGGGTAGTGTTTCAAAGTTAGTGGGTAATGTATCAGATGTGTTGGTGGTTAATTATTGTCTCTAACATTTAAGGAAAATCAGATATTTATATTAATATGCATAAAAACTAAAACAGCCTTCGGGCTGTTTTTTTATTTTATAATGCCTTAAAATGAAAAATGAAGTCAAACCCAACTAGGTGTTACAGACGTGTTGGTAGCAAAACTATACATTTATACTTAAAATTATATTCTTAAAAAATTGCATAATGCTATTGGGATATGTTTTAAAAAAAAATGTTCATAAACTGTTGATAAGTAATACATTGCGAACTGTGTTAAAATATTATTTCCAGTCATTAATTATTATAAATTTATAATTGAATGACAGCTAATTACTGTGAAATTTTTTTAAATATGGGAAAAGCTATACAATTACAGGTACGTAAGGAACTGAACGGAAGACAACAGTTCAATATTATTAAATTAAAAGGCAGTTTAATCTCTAAAGGATACACTGAAATTATACATATCAGTGATCAAGATGATGAATTTCATATTAATTCATTTGAGACCAAAATGGAGGCAAGGGTAGAAGTGCAGGAATTCATTCAGGATTTTATTATGAAAGAAGACTTGGCCAATACCATTAGTGTATTAAGATAATAGCCCTTAAGTCATATAGTTCATAATTTTAATTTAAATGAGAAATACAGCAAGAAAGACAGTTCGCCAGAACTGTCTTTCTTGCTATAAAAGAGATTTTTTAACCGTGTGCTTCAACAGAAACATTGTTCCATTTCTCCCAATTTTCTAATCTTTGTTCATAGCTCTGTTTTACAAATGGCAACGCTATTTTTCCAAGTAATAATCGTAAAGGAGGATTTTCGTTTTCGACTAGTTTTACAATTATAGGAGCTGTTGCTTCAACTTTTCCGAATATATTTTCTGCAGCTGCCATAGCTTTTTTAATTTCATCATAAACAGGTAAACTTTCACTGTTAATTCCAGTGTGCCAGATATTTGACGCGTATCCGTTTGGTTCTAGTATCGTTACTTTGATTCCGAATTGTTTTACTTCCGAAGCTAAAGTTTCACTTAAACCTTCAATAGCAAATTTTGAAGCGCTGTAAAGTCCCATTGTGGCTGGTAAAGTTGCCAATCCTAAAATAGAAGAAACTTGAATAATATGCCCGCTTTTTTGCTCTCTCATAATAGGTAGAACCGCTTGCGTTAACCACAAAGTTCCGAAAAAGTTAGTTTCAAATTGTTCTCTTGCTTCCTGTTCACTAGCTTCTTCAATCGCGCCGGTAAGTGCGTAGCCTGCGTTGTTTATTAAAACATCAACTGTTCCAAAATGCTGTTTTACTTTTTGTACTACTTGAAGAGATTCTTCTCTATTATTTACATCTAGTTGTAACGGCAGAATTGCATTCCCGTATTTTTCTTTTAAATCGTTTAAAGTATCTAGATTTCTAGCAGTTGCTGCTACATTGTATCCTTTAGCTAAAAAAGCTTCTGTCCAAGTTCTTCCAAATCCTTTTGAAGCTCCTGTAATTAAAATTGTTTTTGACATGGTAATTGTTTTTATAATTAATTAATTGAAAAATGTGACTGATCGGTCATTTTTATGGTAAAAAAAATTATATCGAGTTTTCAGATATAATTTTTTTAAGTGTTTCTTCTATTGTTTTCATGTTATCATTATTGCCAGACATGCGCGACATTAAATGTCCGCCTTCAAGCATGGCAAAAAGCACAGTGGCAAATTCTGATCCTTTCCATTTCGGATTAAATTCTCCATCAGCAATTCCTTTTTCTATAATAGCAGATAAAAGCTGTTGTCCTCGTTTAATGCCTGTGTTCACTTTTTCTTTTACAATCGGATTAGTATCGTCAGCTTCCGTTCCAAAATTTAATAACGGACAGCCGCCGCTAACAGGTGGATTAAGTGGATTGCTGAAAAAATCGATATAAGCAAAAAGCTGTTCTTTGGCACTTTTCCCCTGACTTAATTGCGCCTGAAGTTTAGTGCTTAATATTTTCATATTGTGATCTACGGCGGCGCAAGCCAAAACATCTTTATTTTCAAAATGAACATACATACTTCCTTTAGACAATTTCGTAGCCTCCATGATATCGCTCATAGAAGTAGCAGCAATTCCTTTTGTATTGAAAATAGGAGCGGCTTTTTCTATAATAAATTGTTTGGTTTCTTCGCCTTTTGTCATGATAGGTTGTATTTGATGATGTAAATATATGACCGATTGGTCATATACACAAATATTTATGAGATTTTTTTTAATTATTTGTTTTTAAGGTTTTTAGTGAGAGTTGTTTTTAAGTAAAAATTGCTTAAATCACTGGACTTAACGCAGTTTTTTATCAATTTAATTCGCTCGATCTCTTTCGCCTTCATTTCCAAAACCACGATCTAATTTATTAGATTCATTGTTTGTACATTATTCCAAAAGATAAATAAAAGTTATTGATGGAAATCAGATTTTAACAAAAAGTGGCAATATTCATTAGACTTCCTAAAATAAGAAGGTCTGCTCTCGACACGCCACGCAAGCCATTAAAAGATAGCTTACGCAAGCTTCAACCATTGCAGTATCTGGTATAATCCAAATCACGGATATATGTCGACATTCCTATGAGCAGAACCTTCTTCTTTAATTTTAAATTTAATCCAAGTTTATTTGAAATGCTTTTAAGCTGATAATTTGAATAGGGTAAATGTATTATCATCATTTTTTTCAAAACATGATTCTAATCATGCTGTTAGATATTTATTTTTTTATTTTTTGCGTAACTTTTATGGATTATCTAAAAAAATAAAGCTGCAACTTTTTTAGTGTTGCAGCTTTATTGTAAGAAGTATAATGTCTTTTATTTTTCTATTAACTAGAGAAATGTAAACCTTTGTTTTTAAAACTATTATATAATTCTTGTCTCGCCAGACTTATTGTTTCTTCGGTTCTGTAAATACTACACCAAAATTTGATCAGAAGTTTATATTTTCCGTCAGAAATAGCGCTGTAATAAATCTGAGATGGTTTTGCATTATTTACCATTGGCAGATTAGCAAGTGTTTCGTTTACAACTAAATTGATTTCTTCTGGAACGGTTTCACCAACGATTTCAAAAGTAACTTCAACGAGTTTGAAATTATCAGTATAGGTCCAATTGGTAATGTTTTGAGATAATAAATTACCATTCGGAATAATGATTTCAGCACCGTTTGGCGCATTAATTTTAGTAGTTCTAAGTCCCATAGATTTTACACGGCCAGATTCTGAACTAATTTCGACAACATCACCAATTTGAATAGGTTTATCAAAAATCAAAATGATTCCTGATACAAAGTTGCTGACGATATTTTGAAGACCAAGTCCGACACCGACACCTAAAGCTCCTAATAAAATACTCAATTTGTCTAAAGGCATTCCTGACGCCGCAACCGCAAGCAGATATCCGCTTATTAAAACTACTAATCGGGTAATTAATAATTTTGAATGCTGTCTTTTGTTGACGTTTTCTTCGTTTTCATCATCAATTTCACCAAAGAAATACGCCACATACTTTTGCAATAAATGCGCAACCCAAATAATAATAAAGAAAAGAACAATGTTACCAAGTGTAAATGTGATGCTTCCGATAGTATTTGGATGATTTAATATTTTTTGAAAAGCAGCACGAAGTGATTCCCAAATATTAAGATTTGAAGCAATTACCACAAGCCACATATAGCTGATTACGATAATAAAAGGCTTTTTTAAGGTATCTGATAAATTTTCGAAATCAAACATTTTTTCGATGCCTCTTTTTACTCGCGTAGTATAAATCTGCAAAAGGATAATCTCTAAAATAATTTTTAATAAAACGCTTAAAGCGACAATCTGCGTAAGCGAAATAAATGCTGTAAGGCTTAACATATTGGAAAGAGAAACTCTTCCGAACAAATTAAAAAGAATTGATAAACCATTTAATCCGATAAAAATGATGCTTGCCCATTTAAAAAATCCTTTAATGTAAAGTTCTTCTTTTAGGGTTTTAATTTGCACCAAACCATATCGAATTCCTAAAATATTAATTGCAACAAAAGCAAAACGCTGTAATAACCCTATTGTAATAAATAAGTCTAAGAAACAAAGGGCAAAAAACAATCCGAGTAAGAAAAGCCAATTGCGCATAGCAACTTTAGACCATTGATTTTTAAAGAGTACAGTTAAAACTCCAAGCAAAAGAAGCTGCATTAATTCTAAAAATAATGCTGGTGCATATAAATTGGTAACAACAGCAATGTTTAGTGCAATTACTAAAACTGGCAGTAACACACCACGATTTAAATATTTGAAATTTAAAAGAGAAAGACTTTCGCTATAACCATTTGCTTTTAAATATTTTACGTTTCTGGAAATGTACCAAAACAAAAGGCCCATGAAAAAACATAAAGTGATCAATCCGCCGGCTTTGTAACCTAGATAATAGGCAGCAACATTTTCTTCAATTATAATTTTATTTTTAATGTTGTGTGTCACCTTTTTATTGGCAGCCGAATCTGTGATCTGCCATAAAGTTGGATATTCTTTCTTAAAAATGCTGATTCCAGATTTTTCAAGTTTACTTTCAACTGTAATTAAAGCGCTAGAAACAGCAATTTTTCGCTGTACAGTCAATCGCTTCTTATTGTTTAAAATGGTTTGATTTTTAGTCATAAGACTATCAGTTCCAACATATCTCTTTCTAAGATCAGCAAATTCTTTCTTGAACTGCTTGCGGCGAATGGTGTCTTTAAGTAAAGTAATTAAAGTTTTGTCTTTACGAAGATCAATTACGCGGGTTTTAATTTTTTCAAGATTAAGATTTCGAGCGTTTATAGCTTTATTCTGTTCTTCTAATTCTTGTTGGATTTCCTGAAGTACAATGCGGTACATCTGCTGGTTGCGCACATTAGGATTGGCGCCTTTTAAACTGGCTAAAATAAGGTTTAGTTTACTTTCTGTGCGTTTCATTTCGCCAAAAAGATGATGAGTATCACCTTCAAAATCAATGTCATTGTAAGCAGATTCTAATACTTCTCCTGCTTTTTCGATCGCCATTAGGTAATCGCTGTCTGTTGCTGTGGTGTCGTTAAATAATCTGCCGGAACTTTCTTTTTTGACAGGTTTTTGTTCCTGCGAAAAACTTTGCAGAGAACAGAAAAGAAATAAAAACAGAGCGAAAAAATAAAATGTTCTTTTTTGAAAAATCATAATGTAAATGGCTTATTTAGGGAGATCAAATTTAATTTTTTTTGCAAAACTTTTCGTGAAGAAAAAATTAAATTAGACATTTCAGCACATTTTATCGTCAGATTACGATTATATCTCTCTCAAAGTGATTTCGCGCTTAATTTCTTTTAATGAATTTGAGTTGTCAATTATAATTGAAATCATCGAAAAGGGAATTACAATTAAAGCGCTAAATTCCTTTTTTAGAAATAAAAACACTATAATTAAAAGTAAAAGTATAGAAGCGCCCAGTAGAATATATATCATAAATTGTATTGTTTTCTGTCTTTTTAATAGTTGCTCGGTCGTCATTTCGCTAGGTTTCTTTGTTTTCATTTTATATTTTTACATTAAGTTTTATACAAAATTTAATTAAAAAACATTCCGAAACAATAGGTCAGATTTTCTTGACTACCGAATAGATTATGGAAGAAACAGAAACTTGTCCAGCACAAAGACTTTTAAAAATGTTATCTGGAAAATGGAAAGCAGAAATTTTTCGTTTAGCAGTAGAATCACCTCTACGATTTAATACTTTGCTGCGACAAATTCAGGGTTCCAACAAACAATCTTTGTCTACCGCTTTGAAAGAATTGGAAGAAGAAGGACTTTTAGAAAAAACGACAATTAAATTAAAGCCTTTGCATATTGAATATTATCTGACAGCGAAAGGAAAAGCTTTGATCCCAGTTTTTGAACAATTGGAAGGATTATCTTAACTGAAATGGAAAAGATTTGCTGTTGTTAATAAAACAAACCTAGTAAATTTAGTTTTGATTATTTTTTAAATTTTACTTTAAATAAAATGCTGTAAATTGCTTATTATCAATTTCATAACATAATATTATGATGTTTTTTTATTCTTTACTAATCTGAATTACCTCATTTCCAGCAATAGCATAAACAATATCTTCAACATTAGGTTTCAGAAAATACTTTCCAGTAAACTCACCAAAAGCAGGTAAAATCATTTGATTTGGTTTATGAAAAAAGCAGGGAAGTCTAAGACTTTGTAAACCTAAACCACGCAAGAGAATTCCAGGATGAATATGCCCAGAGAAATTAAAAGAATTCTCTTTTTCAGTTGGGTGATGTGTAAAAAAGAAGTGATCAATTTCTAACATTTCAACCACAATTACACCAATTTTTCTATAATGATTTTCATCGATAATATCGTGATTTCCTGTTATCAAATACGTTTCATAATTGTTATCTAAAACCCAGTTTTCGAATAAATTCCATTCTGCGTTTTTGGTGCTGTGGAATAAATCTCCTAAAAAGATAATTTTATCCGGATTAAAATACTCTAAAACTTCAGTAATCTTTCTGAAATTCTCTGAAATGGCATTTTGCGGAATAGCGATTCCATGTTTTCTAAAATGCGTCACTTTTCCTAAATGAACATCAGAAATAATTATTGTATTTTTTTCTTCCCAAAAAACAGCTCCATTGCAATGCAATATAAATGTTTCGTTATTGATTTTAATTTTCATAAAGTATTATTTCATGTAAGAAGCGGTCATTTTTTGGATTCTCTCCGCTAATGTTTCGCTTGAAAGCTTTTCTCTTAAACGGTCCGTAATTATAGGAAAACTAAACGGAGTAGGTTTAAGACATTGTTTCCAAACTATTTTTTGATTGGCAATTCGTTCCAAAGCCAAAATCAAACGTCCTTCTTCCAGCTGATGTTCGAAGGTCTCACGATACGCTTGATGCAGCAATAAGTTATCAGGCTCAAAATCTCTGAATACTTCAAACAGCAATTGAGAACCACTTTGTAAATGTTTTGTTTTGACCATTTTTCCAGGAAAACCTGTAAAAACCAATCCTGCAATTACGGCAATATCTCGAAATTTTCTTCTTGCCATTTCCGTCGAATTTAAACTTTTCTGCAAATCATGATGTACATATTCTGTTGATAATAGATTGTTATCCAATACCGCTTCAATATCAATTTCCTGATCAGAAAGCAATTCAAATCCGTAATCATTATAAGCCAAAGAAAAACTGATCGATTGCAGTAAACTAATTCTGTAGGCCAATAAACTTGCCAGCGCTTCGTGTACAAAACGTCCTTCAAACGGATAAAATATCGCATGATAACCTTCTCGGCTTTTAAAAGTTTCTATCAAAAATTCATTGTTATCAGGAACAATCGATTCCTTTCGCTGTCTATTAAACAATGGCTGAAGCGCTTTTAATTCGGGTGAAAGATTATCGGTATTGGCTCGATATAGTTCCTGACGAAGCAATTCACTCATTTGTGCAGATAACGCCATGCGTCCGCCCATCCAGCTGGCAATTTTTGATTCTTTTTTTGGACTGGCTTTTTTAACCAAAACCTGCATATTTCGAATTCGGAATAATTCCAGTTTTTTTCCTGCAAAAATAAAAGTATCGCCGGGTTTCAATTTCGAAATAAACCATTCTTCAATAGTTCCAATATAACCGCCGCTCATATATTTTACATTCAAAACAGCATCGCCTACAATTGTTCCAATCTGCATTCGGTGATGCATTGCAATCATTCGGTTATTAATTTTATAGCGCCCGTCTTCTTCAATTTCTACTTTTTTGAATTCGTCGTAAGCGTGCAGACTCTGACTTCCGTTGGTAATGAAATTCAAGATCCAGTTCCAGTTTTCTTTTGTAATGGTTTGGTAGCTGAATGTTCCTCGTACTTCTTTAAAAATTTCATCTGGAAAGAAACCGTCAGAAACCGCTAAAGTATTGAGATACTGAACCAAAACATCCCAACTGTTTAAATACGGAACACGATCTTCGATTACGCTGTTTTCTACTGCTTTTTTCAAAGCAGAAGCTTCTATAAGTTCAATAGCATGCGTGGCAAGAAAGTAAATAACACTTTCTTTTCCAGGCTGATGACCGCTTCGTCCTGCTCTCTGCATAAATCGTGCAACACCTTTTGGGCCGCCCACCTGAATAATAGATTCGACTGGAGCAAAGTCAACTCCCAAATCTAAACTAGAAGTACAAACTACGACTTTTAATTCTTCATTTCGAATGGCATTTTCAACCCATTGTCTGGTTTCTCGATCAATACTTCCGTGATGCATTGCCATTTCGCCAGCAAATTCAGGATATTTTTCTAGTAATCGCTGATACCAAATTTCGCATGCCGAACGAACATTCGTAAAAATAAGTGTTGTTTTACTGGCTTTTACAATTTTTGCTGCTTCATCAATTAAATGTAAGCCCATGTGTCCTCGCCAAGGATAAGTATCCATTTTCTCTGGAATAATCGAGACAACTTTTATTTTTTTATTAATTACAGCTTTGATTAAAACAGAATTATGATAAGCCTCAGAATCGACACCGAGCAAAACTTCCTGAGCTTGCTGCAAGTTGCCAATTGTTGCTGAAATTCCCCAAATGCGAATGTTTTTCGCAATTGTTTTGAGTCTCGATAAACCTAATTCTACTTGAACGCCACGCTTTGTTCCCAGTAATTCGTGCCATTCATCAATTACAATTGAACTACAGTTTTTAAAAGTAGATTCGTATCCTTTTGAGGCTAAAAGCAATTGCAGGCTTTCTGGAGTTGTAATTAATAAATCTGGCATTCTTCCTTTTTGCTTGGCTCTTTCCGCTGCGGAAGTGTCTCCAGAACGGATTCCAACCGTCATTTTAATATCTAAATCATTTATAACTCTTTCTGCAGCTTGTTTGATTTCGACTGATAAAGAGCGCAAGGGCGTAATCCAAATAGCTTTTAAACCAGGAGTTTGTTTCGTTTTATAGTTTGGATTTTCTTTAATATAATTTAAAATAATTGGAAGCCAGAGCGCATACGTTTTTCCGCTTCCGGTTGGCGCATTTAGCAAGCCATTTTTTCCCTGCAGGAAAGCAGTCCATGTCTGAGTTTGAAATGGAAAAGGTTTCCAGCCCTGATTTTCAAACCAATTGCTGGCAATTGTAAATAACTGCTCTCTATTCATTTATGAAATCATATTTTTTAAATCTTCGATCGAATTGGCTTCATCGATTTTTTTATCCTGACGCCATCTTAAAATTCTTGGAAAACGGGTTGCAACACCGCTTTTATGTCTTTTAGAAAGTGCAATTCCTTCAAAACCAATCTCAAATACTAATTTTGGTGTCACACTTCTTACTGGTCCAAATCTTTCTAAAGTATTTTTTTTGATAAAATCGTCTACCATTCTAAATTCGGCGTCAGTTAAACCAGAATACGCTTTCGCGAAAGTGACGAGTTCACGTTCATTATTTTCATTTTCATGCCATAAGGCAAAAGTATAATCGGTAAACAAATTAGATCTTCGTCCGTGGCCTCGCATGGCGTAGGTGAGAACCGCATCTATTGTTAAAGGTTCAATTTTCCATTTCCACCAATCGCCTTTTTTTCGTCCAACTAAATAAGGAGAATCTTTTCGCTTCAACATTAAACCTTCGCTTCGCATTTCGCGCGATTTTAGTCTTTCAGCTGTTATTTCTTCCCAAGTTGAAAAATTAAGTCTTTCTGATAATTGAAGCGGAATATCTTTTCCGATTAAAGTCGTAAATAATTCTTCTAATAATGTACGGCGTTCTTCATAAGGCAGATTTCGAATATCATTTCCCTGCCATTCAAGTAAATCATAAGCTTTGATGATAACTGGAGTGTTTTTTAAAACAGAAGCTGATACATTTTTTCGTCCAATTCTCGTCTGCAGATCATTAAAAGTACCAATTTGATTATCTATGAAAGGAAGAATCTCGCCATCAATTACAGTTCCATTTGGAATATTTCCGATAAACGAATTAAACTCTGGATATTTATCGGTTACCAATTCTTCGCCTCGGCTCCAGACGTATATTTCATTATCTCGGATAATAGTTTGAGATCGAATTCCATCCCATTTATGTTCGGCGCTCCAATCTTCTGGATTCCCAAGATTTGAAAGTTCTCCTTCAACAGGATAAGCTAAATAAAACGGATATGGTTTTGATAAATAATCGCTGCTTCTTTCGTCTAAAATTAATTCTTGAAAAGTAATCGTGTTCGGATTCCAGTCTCCCATTAATTTGTACGCTAGGGTATCTTCGTCAATATTCTCAGATTTAGAAAGCGCGCGAGTCATTAATTTCTGACTTAAACCAATTCTAAAACTGCCTGTAATTAACTTTGTGAAAACGAATCTTTCGTAATAATTTAAATTAAGCCAATTGGTTTGGAGATATTCTTTTTTTTCGAAATCGGTTTTCTTTTTTAAAGCGATAATTTCTTGTAGAAATTCAGTCAGACTTTTATCAGAATGTTCTTTTGTAGTCGGAATTACCAATGCAATAGTTTCAGCCAAATCACCCACAATATGATAACTTTCCTCAAAAAGCCAAAGCGGTATATTCGCCAGTTCGTTTGCCCACAATCGTAATAAAGTTGTATTAACAGGTCGGGGAGGGCGACGGTGAGAAAGAATAGCTATTGTCCACACTTTATCTTCATCACTGGCTTTTTCAAAGTAATTCGTTAAAGCATCAACTTTTACCGATGTTTTATTAGAACTATCCAGGGTTTTTATAAGCTCGGCAAAGTTTTTCATATTTTTTTAGTTGATAGTTGATGGTTAATGGTTGATGGTTGATGGTTGATGGTGATATTTGATGGTTATTGTTAATGCTCTGTATTGGTGATCGATATTTAGGGTGTGATTTTGAATAAATTGACAACTCCCAACTCACAATTCACAATTCACAACTCAAAACTCCTTTCAGTTTTCTTCAGAATCATTCGTTTCTCCTTCGTATTGTGTGTGGGCGGTTCTTGCATCGTAACCCAATTCCCTTAAATATTTAGAGAATATATCCGAATATCCGTGGGTGCAGATTACTTTTTCTGCGCCTGTCGCTTGAATGCTTTCTAATAATCCTGTCCAGTCGCAATGATCACTTAAGACAAATCCCCGGTCCACAGCTCTTCTTCGTCTTGCGCCTCGAAATGCCATCCAGCCGCTTGCTGAACCTGTTACAAAAGGCGTCATCCTTCTAATCCAAGTACTTCCATGCGCGCTTGGAGGTGCGATAACGATACTTCCCAGCAAATCTTCTTTTTTAGTTTCAGGCGTTACTCGAATTGTTGCAGGTAAATCAATTAACGGACGAACAACTTCGGTCATATTTTCGATTGCACCATGAGTGTAAATTCTTCCAATATTTGGATCCAAATTTTTTAATAAACGTTGTGCTTTTCCTAACGAATAACCAAATAGAACAGAGGTTTTTCCTTCAGCGCGATTTTCTGCCCACCAATTATTAATATCGGTCATTACATCTGTCTGCGGTTCCCATTTAAAAGCGGGAAGTCCAAATGTACATTCCGTTATAAATGAATGGCATTTTACGACTTCATAAGGGACAGAAATTCCATCGTCTTCTGTTTTGTAATCTCCTGTAAATACCCAAATCTCACCTTTGTATTCTACTCTTATTTGAGCAGAACCAATTATGTGGCCAGCAGGATGAAAAGAGAATTTTACGCCGTTTATCGTAAAAGTTTCGTTCCAGTTTTTCCCTGTTACATTAATATCGCCAAGACGATGTTTAATGATAGGCACATTGGTGTAATGAGTAATATAATTTTGATGTCCCCACCTTGAATGATCTGAGTGACCGTGTGTGATAATAGCATTTTTAACGGGGCGCCAAGGGTCAAGATAAACATCTGCCTGCTGACAGTAAATGCCCTTATCGTTAAATTGTAATAATGGTGGATTCATCTTTATAATTTTAATAATTAGATAATTTGAGAATTAGAAAATTACAATTTATGTACTTGCAGCAATAATAAGATAAGCAATGAGAAAAATACTCAAAACAAAAAGCATCATTGTTATAAAAGTCAGCATTGCAGTTGAATATTGGTATTTGCCCTGTTTCAATAATTTGACAGTTTTGGTGTAGCGCAAATAAGATAGAAGAATCGTTAATGCGCCTGCAATCAATAATCCAATTCCTAAATAGATAGTAAAATTACTATTTGGAGGTACAGTATCTGCTAAATATTTAGCCGGAAGCTGTTTTAAAAACAATGAAAATTTTACCGCTACAAAACCAAAAACCATTATGCCAATTCCAGTACGAAGCCACGCTAACAAAGTTCTTTCGTTAGACAAATATTCATTCATTATTTCTTGATCATTTTTTGGCGACATAATTTACTAAAGGTTTTTTAATTTTCAAGATTTTTATAAGGAGGATTAGAGTATTTTTCGTCTTCATGATCCAAATTATAACTATCATACGGATTTGATTGATCATAAGTTGAAAATGACGTATTATCTTCAGCTAGATTTAATCCGCTTTCTATAATTTCATAACTATCTTCAGAAAACTGATCACATTTATTTCTATAAGTAGTATCAGGATTTTGGCCAGTTGTGAATTCTTCATCCATTGCCTCATTTTCATGAGCTGTATCAATATGATCTGGTCTACTGCATATGAAGTGATTTTTTGCAGCAATGCTGTTGTCGGCATTTGTTTTCATAGCTGTTATTTTAAATTAATAAACATTCAACTTTTGCATATATACAAATTTGAAAATTAGTTATTTAAAAAAATTATAGGATTTAATTTTAATCTTACATGATTGTTTGCTTTTTATTTTATAAGATTCGAATTTAATTCTATAAAAAAATCAATCGCCTATTTTGCAACTTTGTATATCAATAATTTAAAAAATTATATTATCATGGAAACTTCAAGAAAAGATTCGAAATCTGGAATGAAAGATTCTGGAAAAACTCAAAAATCATCAACTGGTTCTAGAGGAAAAAGCACTACAACAAAATCAACAGATTCAAAAGGTAGAGGTAGTCATTAATTTTTAGTTTGAAATAAACTAAATAATAAAAGCGTGCTGTTTAAATATAGACAGCACGCTTTTACGTTTTTTTAATGTTTCTTTTATTTGAGAATTTCTTCAATAGTTTTTATAAAGGTTTCTACAGGCTGTGCTCCAGAAACTGCGTATTTGCGGTCGAAAACAAAAAACGGAACTCCTTGAACTCCAATTTCACCAGCTTCTTTAATATCTGCTTGTACTTCTTTTATAAATAAATTATCGCTTTCAAGTACTTCTCTAATTTCATTTTCTTCCAAACCCGCTTCAATTCCTAATTGAATTAAAGTAGGACCGTTGTTTAAATCTTTTCCATCAGTGAAATAAGCTTTGAAGAAAATTTCTTCCATACGATCGCCAATATTTTTAGTCTTAGCCAATTGAATGATTCGGTGGGCGTTTAATGAATTCGATATAACGGCTTTGTCAAAATTATATTCTAAGCCAACACTTTTAGCGCGTTCAACGACTCCTTTGTGCATTTCTTTAGATTGTTCGATTGACATGCCTTTTCTCTCAGCTAAAAACGTGTAAACGTCCATATTTGGCTGAGAAGTAATAGTTGGATCCAATTGAAAGCTTTTCCATTCAATTTCAAAATCATTATTTGGGAACACAGCAAGCGCTGTTTCCAACTGTCTTTTTCCGATATAACAAAACGGACACATGATGTCCGACCAAATTTCTATTTTCATTTTACAAAGTTACAGAAAATTTTGTTTCAGGTATTCAAGTTTAACCGCAAAGGTCGCAGAGGTTTTTAGCAAAGGTCGCAAAGTTATCATAAAGCTTTGCGAACTTTTTGCGTTTGTAGACATATAAAGCTTAGAAAAAAAACTTAGCGAACTTTGCGGTTAAAAAACATACAGCATATGTGCCAACCTGAAACATGAAACCTGAAACAAAACCAAGCAAACCTTAAAATAAAAAACCGCAACTCTTTATAGGAATTGCGGTTTCTAGGTATAAAAAATGGTTGGTTAATAGCGATATCTTTTTTTTTACAATGATAGATCTTTAATCTGAAACTAAAAAATATCCCTGTAACAGAAAGAAACTTTAATGTTAACTATTTAACATTACAGGCATTACAAGCATAGTAACTGTTTCTCCCTCTTCTAAACCATCTACAGGCGTTAAAATACCTGCTCTATTTGGTAATGACATTTCAAGCATAATCATGTCAGATTGCAGGTTTGTCAACATCTCAGTTAAGAAACGAGAGTTGAAACCAATTTGTAAATCATCTCCTTGATAATCACAAGTTAATCTTTCTTCTGCTTTGTTTGAGTAATCAATATCTTCTGCAGAAACATTCAATTCAGCTCCAGCAATTTTTAAACGAATTTGGTGTGTAGTTTTATTAGAGAAAATCGCAACACGCTTAACTGAACTTAAAAATAAAGAACGGTCAATCATTAATTTGTTTGGATTTTCTTTTGGAATTACCGCTTCGTAGTTTGGATATTTTCCGTCGATTAGACGACACATTAAGATATAATTGTCAAATGAGAAAGTCGCATTTGAATCGTTGTATTCAATTTTTACTTCAGCATCAGAAGTTCCTAAAATACTTTTTAAGATATTTAAAGGTTTCTTTGGCATAATAAAATCTGCTACTTGAGAGGCCTTTACATCTGTACGAGAATATTTTACTAATTTGTGCGCATCAGTTGCTACGAAAATTAATCCTTCAGGTGAAAACTGGAAGAAAACTCCAGACATTACCGGACGTAAATCGTCGTTTCCAGCAGCAAAAATAGTTTTACTTACCGCAGTTGCCAAAACTTCTGCAGGAACAAGTGTTACAGACGGATCTTCTAAACTTACCGCTTTAGGAAATTCTTCTCCAGCAGCGTAAGCCAATGCATATTTACCAGAATTTGAACTAATTTCTACTGTATTGTTATCCTCAACAGTAAAAGTTAATGGCTGTTCTGGGAAAGTTTTTAAAATTTCAAGCAAAAGTTTAGCTGGTACAGCTACGCTTCCTTTACTTGTAGAATCGATCGATAATGTAGCCGACATTGTCGTTTCAAGATCTGAAGCCGAAACTGTTAACTCATTATTGTTTAGTTCAAATAAAAAGTTGTCTAAAATTGGCAACGTGTTGTTGCTATTGATTACACTACCTAAAACTTGTAATTGTTTTAATAAGTACGAACTCGATACTATAAATTTCATCTGTTTTATTTTATTTTTTGATGGATCTTTTAGCAAATAAAGGGCTAAATATACGGATTACAAATATATCTTAAACAATCCAAAGTATTACATTTTTTTATTAACATCTACTTACTGTACCTTCTTTTTCTGATAAAGGTAAAGGCAAGTCCAAAAACTAATAAAATTAGAATTGGAACTCCGATAGTTATGAATTGGGTCATAGTGTAGCTTTCGTAAACTTTTTCTTTATCTAATAAAGGCAGCTCCACATCTTTACTTCTAATGTTAATAAGTCCAGTATCATCCAGCAGATAATTGATGCAATTCATGATAAAGTCTTTATTGTCGTAAAGATTTCCAGTTCTTTGATCGTAACCTAATTCTACAGGCATTCTGTTTTTGTCTAATTGATTTCTTGCCAAGTCTCCGTCAGCAATAACAATCATTTTATTTGGTTTTCCTTTTGCGGTAAAAGAATTGTCTTTAAATGGCAATACTCTATTTTCAAAAGCAGAATGAAAAGATCCTTCTAATAATACGGCAAGAGGTAAGTTTCCTTTATTCAAATACTCTTCTGGAGTAGATTTTTCGGTTACCATATTCAGATTAATTTCTGCGGGCGAACCGATGGTTTTAGAATATTGAGAAGACTGCAGTAAAACAGTTTTTTTAATTCCATTTTTTAAAGTGTCAATCGGACTTGCAAAATCGAATTTAATACCGCCAAGATTTTTAACGATCGGGTGCTGGCTTGCTGGGTAAACCTGAGGAGCAAATTTCCAGACAAAATCCTGATATTGAGTTGCGCTTCCTTGTTCTCCGGTTGCCAGTTTTATTGGACTTCCTTGTTCATCTTTTATTAAATCAGGATTAATTCTGAACCCGTATTTAAAGAACATATCGTTCAAATTTAAATCTCTCGGATATGCTAAAGTGGCGCCCATATCATTATACAAACTATCCATATCGGCAGCAACTTGGTCAATTAGCCAAATTGTTTTTCCTCCGTTCATTATAAACTGATCCAGAACTTCTTTTTCTTCGTCAGTGAATTTTTCTGTTGGTTTTGAGATAATGGCTAAATCGTATTTTTTCAATGCATTTAAAGTTCCATTTGGATCTTTTGCAACAGAATCTAATGTAAATGGTCCGATGAAATAACTTTCTCTAATCTGCAGCAGCATTTTAGCAATATGAATTTCTTTCAATTCACCGTTACCTCTTATAATTGCAACTTTTTTCTGTTTGTTTTTAGTAATTTTATTGATGGCATCTGCGATAGAATATTCTAAATGCTGAATCGATCCCATTACTTTTTGCGTAGTCGAGGCACCCATTATATTTTTCAATAATGGAATATTAACTTCTTTTCCGTTATAAACTGCGATTGCCCAAGGAAAAACCATTGCTTGAGATTGTTTTCCTTTATCGTCAACTGTTATGTTTACTGGCGTTAATCCTTTTTTGAAAAGTGATTTTGTAAGTTCGTCACTTTCTTCTTCATTTTCTAAAGGATCAACAAATTCGAAAACAATATTTTTATTGTACGCTTGAAATTCTTCTAATAATTGTTTGGTTTCCTGCTGCAAACGTTTAAAATCTGCTGGAAGATCGCCAGCCATATAAATTTTTATAGAAAGCGGATTCTCAACTTGTTTTACAATTCCTAATGAAGTTGGAGACAGTGTATAGCGTTTGTCTTTCGTTAAATCAAAACGCTGGAAAAATAGGGTACCAAGTACATTTAAAACAACTAAAATGAATATAGTAATGCCTAATGTTTTTAAATTCTGCTTTGTAGATGCTTTCATTACGCTTTATAAGATTTTAATTGGTAAACAGTAAAAGATAGAAAAGCGATTGTAATGCTTAAAAAATAAATAACATCGCGTGTATCAATTACACCACGACTCATGCTTTTAAAGTGATTCTGCATTCCTAAAACTGAAATAAAATTGTTTGAACCAGGAATTAAAGAACTTAAACCTTCAAAACCAAAATACAAGAAAAAGCATAAGAAAACAGCAATAATAAAAGCGACAATCTGATTTTCTGAAAGGGTAGAAGTGAAGATTCCGATTGCTGAATAAGAAGCGATTAAAAATAACAATCCGAAATACGAACCAATTGTGCTTCCCATATCAATGTTACCTTCTGGCAAACCTAAATCTGAAATTACTTTTACATAAATAAGTGTCGGAACAATTGCCAAAATAATCAAAAGAAAAGAGCCGAAAAATTTTCCGTTTACAATTTCCCAGATTGATAAAGGTTTTGTCAGTAACAATTCTAAAGTTCCCTGCTTTTTTTCGTCAGAGAAACTTCTCATAGTTACGGCTGGAATTAAGAAAATTAGAATCCAAGGCGCCAAAGTAAAAAATGGAGTTAAATCTGCATAACCTGTATTCAGGATATTATAATCTCCTTCAAAAACCCATAAAAATAGTCCGTTGCTGATTAAAAAAATCGCAATAACCAAATAGCCGATAGGAGAGCCAAAAAAAGATTTTATTTCTCTTAAAATGATTGATTTCATTCGTGTTTTGTTTTTATTGTTTCATGTTTAAGGTTTCAAGTTGCCTGCTTAACGTGAAACTTGAAACTTTAAACTATTTTAAACTAACCAATTTATCCACGCTCCAAGCTTCTGGCTTTGCATTGAATAATTTTTTTGTAAAATCCCAAACCGTATTAAAAAGCTCAGAATTTCTATAATTTTCCAAATCAGCTTCGGTTTCCCAATAACTGTAAGTGAAAAAGATGCATTTATCATTTTTATCCTGATACAATTCTAAAAAACGATTTCCCTCAGCATTTCTTATTTTTTCTTTCACGGATTCAAAATTCTCCAGAAAATCAGGAACTTTTTCTTCATGAAAACTCATTTTTACTATTCTGACAAACATGTTGTTATTTTAGATTTGATAGTTCAGTCCCGATCCCGAAACCTCGGGACGGGATAGATTTTTAAATTGTTTAAAGTCTTACAGGAGCGCAAAAGTACCAAATTTGATGGTTGTTTTTATAAAAAAATAAAATTCCAATAGAGAAATTTCAAATTCCAAACTTTAGAGTTTCCTTAATCTAAAATTTATCCCGTCCCGAGGTTTCGGGATCGGGACTAAAATCTAAAATTATTTACGAAAACTTAATCGTAATCACATCACGATAATTCAATCCTAGCAAACTATTAGCAGAACCTACTTTAGACGGATTGCTTCTAAATATTGCGATTTCAAGAAAACCTGCTTCATTAAAAATCGCCAGTTTCTCTCCTTCATACGTTTTAATCGGATACTTATCAGAAGTTGCAATAGCCGAATAATTAGGTAAAATCGTTTTGATATTTTTAGGTTTCATTACAATTTCATACTGTCGTCCGCGTGAAACTTCTAAGAATTGTTTCTTTGAAATATTAGTGACAACGTTTCCAAAATGATCAATATAAATTATATAACCTTTTAACGAGTTTCCGTCGTCGGCAACAATAGCTTGAAGTTCAGTTGCTTCTTTTATTGAGGTGATTTCTTTTCCAATTACATTCAATAAACCGCCTTTTGATAAATGAGAAGCCACTTGAATAAAGATATCCATATCCGTTGATTCTATCGGGAAACGATCATGAATATTTATCGCAACAATTTTTTGCGGTACGATCTTCTGCGTAAGCATGCTCAAAATTCCGTTATCGGCACAAATAAAATAGTGGTCATTCCACTGCATGGCGATATGCTGGTTCTCTTTATTACGTTCAATATCGACGCCAATAAGGTGTACAGTTCCTTTCGGGAAACTTAAATAAGAGGCGCCAATTACATAACTGGCTTCTGCAGTATTAAAGGGATCAATGTCATGAGAAATGTCAATTATTTGAACCTCTGGATTTTCAGAAAGTATTTTACCCTTCAGCGACCCCACAAAGTGATCTTTTAAGCCGTAGTCTGTAGTAAGGGTAATTATTGACATCATTTTGTTTATAACTATTGATAGTATTTAAATCTAATTTTCATTAAATTTGAGAAATGCAAAGCTAATAATAGTAAACACAAATTGAAAGAAAGAAAAGACAAATTGTAATTTTAAAAATTAACTTGCTGTTATAGAAGTCTCTGTATGAATGCAGGTCCAAGTTTCTACAAAAATGGAAAACTGAAACTGCAGCTGGAAACTAAGACTAATAAAAAAGACCCGACAACCCCTAAATAAGAAAAAAGGAATTTTAATTTAAAACTACTTCATTTGAACGAAAGAATAATCGAGCTAGTAGATATTGCTCCAAAAGAATTTTGGGGCGCACAGGACAGCCATCTAGAAATTATTAAAAAGTATTACCCAAAGCTTAAAATCGTAGCGCGAGGGACAACTTTAAAAGCATTTGGCGAAAAAGAAGTTTTAGATGAATTTGAAAAAAGATTTCAAAGATTAATGCTTCATTTCACACGATACAATAATATTGATGATAATGTAATTGAACGTGTAATCATGAGTGATGGTCAAGAAGATAAAAGAGCTTACGATCATGACAAAATCTTAGTTCATGGTGTTGGCGGTAAGATTATCAAAGCGATGACGCCGAATCAGCAATTGCTGGTGGATACCATTAAGAAAAATGATATGGTCTTTGCTATTGGTCCTGCTGGAACTGGAAAAACGTATACCGGTGTCGCTATGGCGGTTAAAATGTTAAAAGATAAAGAAGTAAAAAGGATTATTTTGACTCGTCCTGCAGTCGAAGCCGGAGAAAATCTCGGATTTCTGCCTGGGGATATGAAAGAAAAACTCGATCCTTACATGCAACCGCTTTACGATGCGCTGCGTGACATGCTTCCCAACGAAAAACTCGAAGATTACATTTTAAAAGGAATTATTCAGATCGCGCCTCTTGCGTTTATGCGCGGCCGAACGCTTGACAATGCCTTTGTAATCCTTGATGAAGCCCAGAACACCACTCACTCGCAGATGAAAATGTTTTTGACCCGTATGGGTAAAAACGCCAAATTTATGATTACAGGCGATCCTGGACAGGTCGATTTACCAAGAAGAACTATTTCTGGTCTGAAAGAAGCAATTTTGGTTCTGAAAGATATTGACGGAATCGGAATTATTTATCTGGATGATAAAGATATCGTTCGCCACAGATTGGTTAAAAAGGTAATTGACGCCTACAAACAAATAGAGAATCACGACTAATTTTTAATTTTAGTAAAATGTTAATGTAAATCGTGAATTGTGTTTTAACATTTATTGATATTCGTTTTACACTTGTTTCTTTGGAAAAGTGTAAAACGAATATTTTTTTTTAAATTAATAAAAATGAAGACTTTAAAAATCATTGGTAATAGAGTTTTTGCATTTAAAATTTCTTTATTTTATGTAGGATTAGGAACGTTATCTGTATGCTCCATTTATCCTAAAGATTTATTTTATGGAAGTTGGTCATTGTTTGGATTAATAATAACTTTTCCTGTATCAATTGTAAGCTTTGGTTATAGATATGCTAACGCTGATTTGCTTTATCCTGTTTTTTTAATTCAGTTAATTATGTTATTTCCAACATTTTTAATTTTAAGTCGATTTATTAAAAAGTGAAGATACAATGAAACAATTAGATGATTTCTACTTAAATCAAGAAGAACCTATAAAAGGAATATTTTTGGCATTAAAAGAAATCATTTTGAAACAAGATGAAAATATAACGAATACTTTAAAATACGGAATGCCTTTTTTCTGTTATAAACGTAAAATGTTTTGCTATTTATGGATTCATAAAAAACTCAAAAAACCGTATATCGGAATTGTGGAAGGAAAACATTTTGACGATCCATTTCTGATTCAGGAAAAGCGTTCGAGAATGAAAATTATGATGTTTAATGTTAATGAAGATTTACCTTTAGAAGAAATTGAAATTGTAATTCAGAAAGCTGTAAACTTATATAAATTAGGAATTATAAAAGTTTAAAAATATTTAAATCGCAATATTTAATCAAATAGTTAAATAAATAATAAACTTAGCTCATTTTTGGATTTCAAAGTTAGGAAACTTTGTCTAAACGAGCTTAAAGCCGTAAATTTGCATAACATCAATATTTGATAATTAATATGACAAAACTTAAAAATATAAAAGTTGTAGTAAGTGACCTTGATGGAACTTTACTCAACCCTCAACACAGAATTTCAGAATATACTAAATCAATTTTTCAAGAACTGCACAATCAAAATTACCTTATAGTTGTAGCAACTGGCCGTCATCATCTTGATGCAATGGCAATTATTGAAACACTTGAAGTTCCTGTATATTTAGTGAGTTCAAACGGAGCTAGAATTCATTCACCAAATAAAGAAGAGCTTTTTGCTTATAACCTTGACAGTGATGTGGTTAAAGCCGCATTGAATGTTGAAATTGATCCTGCAATTACAGTAGTTTTATTTAAGGAAAATGTTTGGCAGACTAACAAATGGAACGAAAGACTTAATTCTTTTCAAGCCGAATTAAAATACCGTCCAGAATTAGTAGATTATAAAAATCTGGAAGATTTTGGCGCAATCAAAATTTTCTTTTCATGCGACGATCATGAAAAATTAGTAAAACTAAAAGACGATGTTTTGGCAAATTCTTCAGAACATTTGCATCACGCTTTTAGTTTACCAACCTGCTTAGAGTTTATGGATAAATCTATAGATAAAGCAGTGGCAATTGAGCAAGTTTTGGAAAAAGAAGGTTACACTTTAGATCAAGCAGTTTCTTTTGGCGACGGATTTAATGATGTGCAAATGTTATCTGCATCAGGAAAAGGTTTAATTATGGGGAATGCTCCAGCGGTTCTAAAAGAAACTTTACCAGATTTAGAAGTTATTAAAACCAATGCAGAAGATGGTGTAGCAAGATATATTGCATCTAAAATTTTAGATAAAGAATTAGCTTCAAGTTAATTTTGAATCATATTCAAACTAAAATCCTTAAATATTTTATTTAGGGATTTTTTTATTTCTGAATCTTAAAATTTCATGGTGTAACTCTCTGAAATAATTTTAAATTTGCATTCATAAAAAACAACACAACTAGATAATGAGCAATACAATCACAACTACAAATTTTAATTTCCCAAATCAGAAATCAGTTTACCGCGGAAAAGTTAGAGAAGTTTATAATATCAACGACGAACTTTTGGTAATGGTAGCAACCGACAGACTTTCTGCTTTTGATGTAGTTTTGCCTAAGGGAATTCCATATAAAGGACAAATCTTAAATCAGATTGCTACTAAATTTATGGAATTGACTCAAGATATTGTTCCTAATTGGTTAATTGCAGCTCCAGATCCAAACGTTGCTGTTGGACATTTATGTGAGCCTTTTAAAGTAGAAATGGTAATTCGTGGTTACTTGTCTGGACATGCAGCTCGTGAATATGCAGCAGGAAGAAAACAAATCTGCGGTGTTGCTATGGCAGAAGGTTTAAAAGAAAACGATAAATTCCCAGAACCAATTATTACACCAACTACAAAAGCAGATAATGGTTCTCACGACGAAGATATTTCTCGTGAAGATATTTTGGCAAAAGGAATTGTTTCTGAAGAAGATTATTTGATTTTAGAAAAATATACTCGTGCTCTCTTTCAAAGAGGAACTGAAATTGCAGCTTCTCGCGGATTAATTTTAGTGGATACAAAATATGAGTTCGGAAAAACTAAAGACGGCGTTATAGTTTTAATTGATGAAATTCATACACCAGATTCTTCTCGTTATTTCTATGCTGACGGATATGCCGAAAGACAAGAAAAAGGTGAGGAGCAAAAACAACTTTCTAAAGAATTTGTTCGCCGCTGGTTGATCGAAAATGGTTTTCAAGGGCAGGAAGGACAGCAGATTCCAGATATGTCTGATGAATATATTGAATCTGTTTCTGAAAGATATATTGAATTATACGAGAATATCTTAGGAGAAAAATTCGTAAAAGCTGATATCGATAATATTGATCAGCGTATTAATAAAAACGTATTAGAATACCTATCTTCTAAATAATAATTTCTGGTTTAAACTAACTATTAAAACCGTAAAGTAAAAAGAGTGCCCTGCTATTTGTATATCTTACAGCAGGGCATTTTCTTTTGTGAAGATTGATTTGAAATAGCAAATTCAAATTAAAAATATAATGTTAATTATGCAAAAAGCGCATTTCAGTTTTTCTGATTGCGCTTTGTTGTTTTAAGAGTTTTTAAATTTTTTTTCATTTTGATGCAACGTTTTACCTATAAGATGCGTCTAATTAGAAATCATCACAATCATTAATCATTTAACAAACATCAATCATGAAAAAGAAAGTAATCATTCTGGGAACGGCTTTGGCTGTATTTACAAATTTTGCAACAGCTTCTAATCAAAAGCCGGCAATTAAAAATCAAATTGAAATTTCAACTTACTTAGCATCACCTTTGCATGAAGCTATATGTCAGGGTAATCTTGAAAACGTTAAAAAAAGTATCGAATATGGTGCTGATGTTAATAAAATTGTACGAAATATGACGCCTTTAATGCTGGCCGCTCGTTTTAATCATGTGGACATCATTAAAATTTTATTAGCCAATGGAGCCAAACCTTCAATCGAAAATGACCATGGCTTAAAAGCATTAGATTATGCCAAATATGCAAAATCAGATGAATCTGTAGCTATTTTAAAAGGGTTGAGATAATACCATTAAAAAAAGAAAAGCATTATTGATAAAATGATGCTTTTCTTTTTTTAAAGTCTATTTTATTTTTCTTCCATTATATTTTTCAGATTTTCCAAACCTTTTTGTAAATCTTTTCCAATCATTTGGTCTAATCTAAGCATTGGAAGCATAATATTTGTTTGATACGGAATTTTACCATTTATTTCCCATTTTACTTTTGTCTGATTTCCAGAAAGAGGTTCTGTTGACATAAATCCAACTGCTGTATCTTCCATTGGTTTTTTAAAGCGAAGTGCAAAATCTATTTGTCTGTTTTCTTTTATTTTAGTTATTTCTTGTTCACCAACTCCAACTTCTTTTACATTACTTTCCCATCCATCGGTACCTTTGTAACTCACTTTCATTTTCGGATCTATATTAGCCCAAACACTAAATTCATTCTGATTTTTTAATGATTTTACATATTTAAAAACACTGTCAACTGGTTTATTAATTGTAATTTCTCTTTCAACCATATATTCTTTTGGCATAAAATAAGCCACTATTAATACTAATGAAATAATTAAAATTAAAACGACGAGTATTCTTTTTATAATAATCATAGCTATTGATTTATTGGTTATTATTTTAAGTAAAATGCTATAAATCTAATGGTTTATAGTTTGAATTGGATAGTAAAATTAAAAAATAAAGATTTCGATATACGCTGATGGACAGAATTTTGAAAAATAAAAAGAAAGTTTTTCGAATTTATTGTAACATTTTTCATTTTTTGTAGTCTATTATAGTAAAACCATGAATTTGGTAACATTCAAGTCTTTTAATTATGGTTTTATTAAGTTACTGTTAACAATTAGTTAAAACATGGTACTTTGTAATGCATAATACGATAAAAATAGTTACTTTTACATGGAAATTAAAAATCATCATCATCAATCATTTAACAACAATCAATCATTATGAAAAAATCAGTTATTTATTTAGGACTAGCCTTGGTAACATTTGGAAATGTAGCAATGGCTTCAAATGGAGTTTCAACAATTAAAAATCCAATTGAGCGTACAGGTTATACAGCAAACCCATTAAATATTGCAATTAGTAAAGGAGATTTGCAAACCGTTAAAAAGTTTATTGAATACGGTGCAGATGTTAATCAAATATCTGAAGATTTTACACCTTTAATGATCGCTGCTCGTTATAACAAGCATGAAATTGTTAAAATTTTATTGGAAAATGGAGCTCGTCCAAATTTGAAAAATGAAAAAGGATACACTGCATTAAAATATGCAGAATTATCAAATGCTACAGAATCGATTGCGATTTTGAAAGAATTGAGATAACAGTTTAAGAGTTTTGAGTTAGTATTAAAAAGACCTTTCTGAGCAAAAGGTCTTTTTTTATGCTTTATTTTCTTGTACAATTTATAAACAGAAAAGCACCATTACAAAGAATGATGCTTTCCTTTTTTAAATCCAACAAATTGATTTAAACTAAAACTATTAAAATTATTATTCAATTGGTACATGTTTTTTTCTGTTGAATACCCAGAATAAAATTGGAAATACCAATAAAGTTAAAACTGTGGCTGTTATAAGCCCTCCGATAATTACAATTGCAAGTGGTTTTTGTGATTCTGATCCAATTCCTGTAGAAATTGCAGCAGGCATTAATCCAATTGAAGCCATTAATGCTGTCATTACAACCGCTCTTGTTCTGGCTTTTACTCCCATAAAGATGGATTCTTCGAGCGTGAATTTGGCCTTTAAATTATGATGGAATTCAGATATCAAAATAACTCCATTTTGAATACAAATACCTAACAGGGCAATAAAACCAACCCCGGCAGAAATTCCGAAATTCATTCCTGTAATATGCAGTGCAATAATTCCACCAATTATAGCAAACGGAACATTGGCTAAAACAAGAAGAGAATCTTTAAAGTTTCCGAACAATATAAACAACAATACAAAAATTCCAATTAAACTAATAGGCACAACTTGAGCCAAACGCGCACTCGCACGAACCTGATTTTCAAATTCTCCAGTCCATCCAGTTGTGTAACCTGCAGGAAGTTTCAATTTATTGACTTTTGACTGTGCTTCTGCAATTGTACTTCCTAAATCTCGATCACGAACAGAGAATTTTACACCAATAAAACGTTTCGTATTATCTCTATAAATAAATGCTGGACCTGTAATGGTTTTAATATCGCAGATTTCTTTCAAGGGAATTTTGATGCCGCTTATGGTTGAAACTTTAATTTCTTCAAGATCTTTTTCATCTTTTCTGTATTCTTTAGAAAAACGAACACGAACATCAAATTTCTTTTCATCCTCGTATTTTTCAGTAGCAGTTTTTCCTCCAAAAGCTAATTCTAGTACCGCTTGAGCATCACTTAAAGTTACTCCGTAAGCTGCCATTTTTTCACGATCTAAGATTACGCTTATTTCCGGCTGTCCCACATTTCTTAAAATTCCCGCATCTTTTATACCTGGAATATCTTTAATTTGAGCTAGGACTTCATTAGCAAGCTGATCTAATTTATTTAAATCATCACCATAAATTTTAACCGCATTTGAAGCTTTAAATCCAGCTACAGATTCTGCAACGTTATCAATTACAGGCTGTGAATAATTATAAGTAATTCCTTGATGTACTTTTAATTTATTATCCATTTCATTAATCAGATCATCCATAGAAATTTTTCGTGTCCATTCTGCTTTTGGTTTTAAATCAACTTGAAGCTGGATAAATCCAAAACCATTTGGGTCGGTTCCATCATTGCTTCGCCCAGTTTGCGATAAAACATTTTTAACTTCTGGAAAACTTTCTAGGTCTTTTCTAATTATTGCTGCTGTTTTAACACTTTCTGGCAATGAAGTACTCATTGGTAATTCAGCAGTAACCCATAATGCACCTTCATTTAACTGCGGCAAAAATTCCGTACCTAAAAATCCTGCAGAAAAGAAAACTGCGGCTAACAAACCAATAGAAGCAATTAAAGTTTTTGCTTTATGCTTAAATGTCCATGCAAAACCTTTAGAAACAATTCTGTCCCAAAAATTCACAAACGGATTATGTTTCTCTTTTACATTTTTATTCAATAAAATATGAGAAAGAACAGGAACTAAAGTTAAAGTGAAAATAAGTGCCCCCAATAATGCAAACCCTAAAGTAAAGGCTAGGGGAGAGAACATTTTTCCTTCAACTTTCTGGAATGAGAAAATTGGAAGTAAAGCTGTAATAATAATCAATTTAGAAAAGAAAATAGCCTTACCCATTTCTGTTCCTGTTTTCTTAATTAAGCTTCCTTTTGCAATTTTATTAAATTTTTCCATTCCCAATTGATGCGCTCGATGATCTAAAACCACAAACAAACCTTCGACCATTACGACGGCACCATCAATAATAATTCCGAAATCGACTGCACCTAAACTCAATAAGTTGGCGCTCATTCCCATCATTTTTAGACATAAAAACGCAAATAATAACGAAAGCGGAATAACAATAGAAACTGTAAAAGTAGTTCGCCAGTCGGTCATAAAAAGAAATACAACACAGGTAACCAGGATAATACCTTCAAATAAATTGTGCATTACCGTTTCGGTAGTGAAATTCATTAAATTATCTCGATCGTAGAAAGTCTCTATTATAATGTCTTTTGGAAGAACATTGTCATTCAAATCTTTGATTTTTGCTTTTATTAGAGCAAGCGTTTCCTGCGGATTTTCTCCTTTTCGCATTACAACGATTCCTTCAACCGCATCGTCATTATTTCCAAGACCAGTTTGTCCAACCCTTGGCATAGAACTTTCGTAAACATCAGCTAGATTTTTAACCAAAATTGGGTTTCCACCAGCATCATCAACAATAATATTACCAATATCAGCTTTAGATTTTAATAAACCAACACCTCGAACGACAAAAGCTTGTCCATTTTTTTCAATTACGTCACCACCAACATTTAAATTTCCTGCATTCACAGCATTGTAAACTTGTAATGGAGTAATATTATATTTCGCAAGTTTAATAGGATCTACACCAACTTCGTAAGTTTTAGTCTGTCCTCCAAAAACATTTAAATCTGCAACACCAGGAAGAGAACGAAGCTGTTTATCTATTACCCAGTTTTGGTAAGTCAATAACTCCCTGCTGTCTCTACTGTTACTTTTTACAATATATCTGAAAATTTCACCAGTTGGACCGTATGGTGGCTGAACATCTGGTTCTACATCATCTGGTAGAGATACGTTTTTAAGCAGATTATTTACTTGGAAACGGGCAAAAGTATCGTCGACTCCATCATCGAAAATGATTTTAATAACAGATAATCCGAACATAGTAATGCTTCGAACACTCGTTTTTTTCTGAACTGAGTTCATTGAGATTTCGATAGGAGAGGTAACAAAACGTTCTACTTCTTCAGCACTTTTCCCATTCCATTGTGTAATTATAATAATCTGTGTATTGGTAACGTCTGGAAAAGCATCAATAGGCATATTTTTGAATGAAATAAAACCTGCCACAGCCAATAATCCAACCCAAAAGAAGGTAAATGCTTTATTCTTTAATGAAAAAGCAATAATATTTTTAATGAATTTGTTCATGTTTTAATTATTTAAAGCACCATAAATAAACAGCTGATTGTTTGTGATTACTTTTTCGTTTTCTTTTAAACCACTTGAGATATAAGTAATATCGCCAACAACTCTATATACTTCTACTTGTCTAGTTTCTATATTATTACGGTCTTTAAATACCACAACAAAGTTTTTACTTTTATCAAATACAATAGCTTTACTAGGTACGGCTATCATAGATTGATTTTCGCTAAAAGACAATTTTATATTTGCATTCATATCCGGTTTAAGCAGGTAATCCGTATTTTTCAATTTGATTCTTGCCTGCATCGCTTTAGTTTCGGGATCAATTACGTTGTAGATTTTGTCAACTTTTCCGTAAAATGTTTTATCTGGATAACTCAATGTAGTAACCGCGGCACTTGTTCCCAGTTTTACTTTATTAATATCAATTTCGTTGATGTTGGCCATTGCCCAAACTTCACTGATTTCTGCTATATCAAAAATGTTTTCAGAGCGGTCATTACGTAAAAGCATGTCTTGATTAATACTTTTTTGAATAATAAAACCACTGATTGGCGCTGTTACTTCGTAAATTGATCCTGGCTTGATATTATAAATTTTGTAGGTTTCCTGAACCTTGCTCAATTGCGACTGCGCTTTATTTACTTCAGATTTAGCTTGAAGCACATCACTTTCAGAGTTTAATTTACCATCGAATAATTCTTGGGCAACTTTTAAGTTGTTTTTAGCAACAAGCAAATCACTTTTAGCATCTATCGACTGCTTTTCAAAATCTGCTACATCGGTACTTTTTATAGTTGCAAGGACTTGACCTTTCTTCACATAATCTCCAAGTTCAACGTTTACTTTCATTACATTTCCTCCAACTAACGGATAAACATCGATCATTTTATTGTTGTCAGCAGTAATTTTTCCATAAAAACTAAGTTCATTTTTTAACGGCTGAGTTTCCGCAGCAGCAGTAGTAGTAGTTTTTAGCATATCGTTGCTTAAGACAAAAGAGGTATTAGTTTCAGGATTTTCAACTTCTTTTTTGCAGCTTGCCAGAGATAGACTTACAATTGCGATTCCTATGAATAATGTGTGTTTCATTTCTTTAATTTTTTAAAATAAATCTTTATTTACTGTACTGTTTAATTCTTCACCCGCCAACACTACTTTTTTCTTTAATTCATTTAATTGAATTATAGCTTGATTGTAGCTTTCCATAAAATCGGTAAATTCTAAAAGACTTACATTTCTTTTCTGAAAGTTGGTCAGCATTCCGTTGTAAACAGCTTCAAAGTCTGAATTTACAGTAGGTTTAATAACAGCATAATTTTGTCTCGATTCATCCCATTTAGTCCAAGCCGAAGTAATCTCTGTTTGCAGCTGTAATTCGAAGTTTTGTTTTTCAATTTTAGATTGTTCCAGAATAGTTTGAGCATATTTAATATTTCCTTTATTTTTATTCCAAAGCGGTAAAGGAATTCCAACTGTTAAATTAGCTTCATTATTAAAGGCTCCACTTCGCTGATCGTAATTTGCACCCAATGTAATATCCGGAACAGAAAGTGATTTTTGCCATTTTACATTCAATTCATTAGCATCAATTTCTTTTTGTTTTGCTAAATAATCTGGTCGATTGGCAATTGCTTGGTCTTCGAAACCTTTTAGATCAAACGTAATTGTTTTCAAATATTTATCAGAATCATCTTTGCTTACAACTGGAATCACATTTTCAGTTTCATTGAGCAGCAGTTTTAAGTTTGCCTGTTCTTCTATATTGTCATTAACGACTTCCATTCGTTCATTCTTAAAATTAAGATAGAGCGATTGTAAACGCACAACATCTTTTAATGGAATATTTCCTTTTTGAGCCTGAACTGAGTACGAATTAATTAAGTTTTCAATATGTACAATTTGCTTATCAGTATTTTCAAGATTCTTTGTGTTGTAATACACGGTGAAAAAACTTTTGCGTAGCTGTAATTTTAAGTTGCGAAGTAAATCGTTGAATTGAAGTTCTGCAAGCTTTTCATTTGCTTGCGCTAATCTTACTTCATTTCTTTTTTTTCCGCCAAGATAAATTAACTGTTCTACCGCAAAAACTTTCTGGCCATCTTTACCAATGTCAAAATACTTATCGCGTTCTGGATTATAAGCATTCAATTCTGCAGAAAGTGTGGGGTTATCCCAAATACGGGCCTGAATGGTTAATGCTTTTGAGGCATCGATGTTGTATTGAGATGCCAGTAAAAAAAGATTCTTTTTTAAGAATTGGCTTTCGCAGTCTTGAAGTGTGACTGTTTTTTGAGCCATTACTATTTGATTGAGCAATACAAATAGTAAGAATGCATATAGTTTTTTCATTCGTATCAAATTTATTTTATACAAATATGCTATCGGCTGACTTTAAGACACCTTAAAATCCACCTTAAAAATAGCTTAAAATAAATTATTTACGAAAAATAATACAAAATAAATTTATGTTATTAGCTGGAATACTGTATGTTATGTGTGAATTATGAAGAGTAAGGATTCTATTTACAATACGAAGTCCAAGTCCAAAACCTGTTATTCCTTTCGCATTTTCTCCGCGCATAAAAGGCTGGAAAAGATTTTTTTGTTCTAACTCTGTCAAAGTTCTGCCAGAGTTAGAAATCGATAAAACAAGCAAATCGTCTTCTGTACTAATTTTAACTTTAGCCTGCTTATTATCTGAATAAACATAAGCGTTTTTTAAAACGTTTGTAATGGCTATTTCTAAAAGATTTCTGTTCCCCTCAATTTCTAATGCAGTTTCTAGATCATCACTTTCCTCCATTTCAAAAAGAATTACAAAATCTAGAAAAGTTTTGTTTATCTTTTCAATAGATGAAAATAAGATTTCGTCTATGCGCTGAATTTCATGACTTTCAGCATTTCGATTGTCTATTTTTGAAAGAATTAATAACGAATTGATTAATTCGCTTAAGTGGTTAACATCTGTTAATATTGCATTTAAGAAGGATTTACTTTTAGGTTTAATATCAGGATCTGCAACTGCATTTTCTATTTGTGAAGTCATTCTAGAAAGCGGTGTACGCAATTCGTGGGACGCGTGTGCCGTAAACTCCTTTTGTTTTTGGTAGGAGATTTCAATTCGATCCATCATAAAATTGAATTCGTCAGCAATTAGGTCAATTTCATCTTTACTGCTTTTAGATTCAATTCTGGTATCGAGATTATTTTCGTTTATGTTTTTTATTTTTTGATGAAAAGCATTAAGCGGATTCATAGCTTTCCTAACCATAAAAGAGGTCAAGAGCCAGCAGATAGTAGTGAAAAAAATGTATGAAATGACCAAAGTATATCGAAGAAAAAGCAGTTTTCTATTTCCGTAATCATCTGTTGCAGAAATTAAAGCATAAAAATCTTTATCATTAGTATCATAAAAGACACCATAAACTTCATAATTACCCTGTTGTTTAAAAAAAGTTTTATTCTTTTTTAAATACTTTAAATCGTCAACAGACCAATTAATTTTAGCATCATCAATACTGCTGTAAATCAATTTATAATTAGAATCGAAAACTAATGTTTTTTCATCATATAATTTATTAATAGAATTTTGATCTATTATTTTAAGAAGCTGATTGTCAACTTGTTTTACATTTACTAATAATTTTATATTAGATAATGCTTTGATTTCAAGTCGTTCACGAAATTCTTCTTTTCTATAATTAGAATATAAAATGAATATCACCGTAGATGCCAATCCAAATAGAATGGTAAACAGTAAACTAACTAAAAGTGATATTCGATTTTTTAATGTCATTCTTGATCGCTTAGATAATATCCGTAACCAACTTTGGTGCGAATAAGTTTTGTATCATGATCTTTGTCTATTTTCTTTCTCAAAAAATTAATATAAACTTCAATAGTATTTTGATTGGTTTCAATATGATAATCCCAAAGCTTTTCTGCAATAAATTGCTTTGAAAGAACCTTTCCTTTTGCATGTGCGAGAATAAGAATAAGTTTAAACTCTTTTGGAGTAAGTTTAATTTCTTCACCACATCTAAAAACCTTCATATCGTCTTCAAAAATCTCAAGATCATTTATCACTATTCTGTCTTGTACCTGTTGCGGAACATCTTTTCGTCTTAAAAGAGACTGAACTCTAGCATACAATTCATCAAAGTGAAAAGGTTTTACTAAATAATCATCTGCGCCATTATCAAAAGAAGATAGTTTATCTTCAATTTCGCTAAAAGCAGTCAGCATAATAATAGGTGTCTTTTTGTCGACTTCTCGAATACTTTTGCAGACATCGATTCCGTTTGTGCCAGGTACATTAATATCAAGAATGATTAGATCATATTCATATGGAAAATATTTTTTCAGCAATAGAGAACCATCATAATAAGGAATACACTCGAACGTCTTTGAAGTAAAGAATGCTGAGATTTCCTTTGATAAAGTAAAGTCGTCTTCGAGTAGTAATATTTTCATGTGAATTTATTATTTGTAAACCCTGTTAAATCAAATCCAACCGGATTTACATTTATGTCTTATTTAAAATATGAAAAAGTCTCGTTATTTTCAATTTTCAAAAGCGATTCATAAATCAATTGAATTACATTTTCAACATCATCTCTATGAACCATTTCTACAGTCGTATGCATATAACGCAATGGAAGTGAAATCAATGCTGACGGAACTCCGCCATTACTATAAGCAAAAGCATCAGTATCTGTCCCTGTAGATCTTGATGTAGCATGACGCTGAAATGGAATTTTATTTTCTTCTGCAGTATCAACAATCAAATCGCGTAAATTATTCTGTACAGCAGGAGAGTAGGCGATAACTGGACCTTTTCCCATTTTCAAATCACCTTCCACTTTCTTATCAATCATCGGAGTTGATGTATCGTGACATACATCAGTCACAATAGCAACATTTGGTTTTATCCTATGTGCAATCATTTCAGCTCCGCGAAGACCAATTTCCTCTTGAACAGAATTTACAATATAAAGACCAAACGGAAGTTTTTTGTTGTTCTCATGAAGTAAACGAGCCACTTCAGCAATCATAAAACCACCCATTCTATTATCGATAGCGCGGCAGACAAATTTATTTTCATTTAAAACCATAAATTCATCAGGATAAGTAATCACACATCCAACATGAACACCAAGAGCTTCAACTTGCTCTTTATTTTCGCATCCTAAATCAATAAAAATATTACTTGTTTTAGGAACTTCTTCCTTATCACGTAATCTAGTATGAATCGCCGGCCAGCCGAAAACGCCATTTACAATACCTTTTTTAGTATGGATATGAACGCGCTTAGAAGGTGCAATCTGATGATCTGAACCTCCATTTCTAACAACATACAATAATCCATCTTCAGTAATATAATTGACGTACCACGAAATTTCATCAGCATGACCTTCAATAACAACCTTATAAGGAGCATCAGGGTTAATTACTCCAACAGCCGTTCCGTAAGTATCAGTGATAAAAGTGTCAACATAAGGTTTCAAATAATTCATCCAAAGCTTTTGTCCTTCGCTTTCGTAACCAGTAGGAGAAGCATTATTTAGGTAGCTTTCTAAGAAAGCTATAGAAGTATCTTTTAAGATAGATTTTGTACTCATAAAAATATTTTTCCGCTAAAATATAAATTTGGTATTAGAGTTGTGTATAAATATATAATTTTACATTTAAATTATGATTCAATGAGATTTACCAGTTTTATTTTGTTTATACTATTAGTTTCCTTTTCATCCAGCGCTCAAGTTACTCCAAAAGAGAACGAACAAATGGGGTATATATTAACAGAACAAGATTCTATTTTAAACGATACCATCCAATTACCTGAAATAATTATTTCAAAAGGAGAGAAGATGAACCCTGAGGAATTAAAACAATTTCAAATTCTTCAGAACAGAGTATATAAGGTTTATCCATATGCTAAATTAGCTTCGGATAGATTAACAGCTTTGAATAACGGAATGGCACGTTTAAAAACAAATCGTGAAAAAAAGAAATATTTTAAAATAGTAGAAGATTATTTAAATAACGAATTTGAAGAAAGACTTAAAAAGCTTTCGAGAAAGCAAGGGCAGATTCTTGTAAAATTAATTCATCGTCAAACAGGAATCACAACTTATGATCTAATCAAAACCTTAAAAAGCGGTTTTAAAGCTTTTGTGTCTAATACGACCGCAAACTTATTCGATATAAGTTTAAAAACAGAATACAAACCATACGATGTAAACGAAGATTATTTGATAGAAACAATTTTAGTTCGAGCGTTTGAGTCAGGAAGATTAGTAAATCAAAAACCAGCTAATCCTGTAAACTACGACGACCTTTCTGTTAAATGGCAACAAAGAGCAAAAGAGCTAAATAAAAAATAACTCCTATAGATAATAGGTTCTGCAACCCGACAGGTTTTTAAAACCGGCCGGGTTTGTTTTTTATACATATATAAAGGAGAACTATAATTTAATTTAAATGTCAAGTGTCGGGCTGAGCGGAGTCGAAGCCCAATGCTATGATTTGGAATTTGGAATTTGGAATTTAAAATTTAGAATTTGTTTTTTAATTAGAAGCTATTCCCGCTGTCCGCTTCAATCTTTTTGAGGCGAACCCCGCCCCAAAAAGGATTTCCTCCCGAATCCTCGGGACTATAGGGGCTGGGGCCATCAGTTTTCAGAAGAAAAAATCGGCAAGAAAAGACCATTTCAGAAGGAAAAACAAAGTGAAAAATAGAAACTTAGCGCCTCTGCGCCTCTGCGGGATTAAAAAAAACATAGAAAAAACCAGACTTCGGGCCTTAGTGCCTTGGCGGCAGAACCAGGCAAAGCGAAGCAAAACAGCCAAAATCCCCAATAAAGGCAAAACGGCGAAAAAAACTTTGTATTGTAAAAAACGCCATACCAGCGAGTTATAAAATATATGGAAAATATATAATAAAAAGTCTTGCAGATGTAAATAAAGGTGTTACTTTTGCACCCGCAGAAGCGATAAATGTTCACAGAAATACCGGCAGGAAAAGCTAACTAAAAGAGAAAAGAAATTTTCAAAAAAGATTAGAAAAAGCTTGTGGGAATGGAAAACGGATATTACATTTGCACCCCGCAAATACAGGAAGTTCCTTGAGATACTGAGAGAAGAATTGGAGAAAAAGAGATTTAAAAATTTCGGAAAAAAAAACTTTAATTTTTTCTTGCAGGAAACAAAAAGAATTTTTAGTTTTGCACCCGCTTTGAAACACAGGCGGAATAATAAAGAAGACACGTTCGTAGACATATTGAATTGACAGCCGTTTTAACAGAGATGTTAGAACAAAAGAATAAGAGTAATAGAATTGTAAGATTCGAAAAGAACCGATAGATAAATCATCGCGATATAATATTACAATATACGATGAAGAGTTTGATCCTGGCTCAGGATGAACGCTAGCGGCAGGCTTAACACATGCAAGTCGAGGGGTATAAGTCTTCGGATTTAGAGACCGGCGCACGGGTGCGTAACGCGTATGTAATCTGCCTTTCACAGAGGGATAGCCCAGAGAAATTTGGATTAATACCTCATAGTATTACGACCCGGCATCGGGATGTAATTAAAGTCACAACGGTGAAAGATGAGCATGCGTCCCATTAGCTGGTTGGTAAGGTAACGGCTTACCAAGGCAACGATGGGTAGGGGTCCTGAGAGGGAGATCCCCCACACTGGTACTGAGACACGGACCAGACTCCTACGGGAGGCAGCAGTGAGGAATATTGGACAATGGGCGCAAGCCTGATCCAGCCATGCCGCGTGCAGGATGACGGTCCTATGGATTGTAAACTGCTTTTGTACGAGAAGAAACACTGATTCGTGAATCAGCCTGACGGTATCGTAAGAATAAGGATCGGCTAACTCCGTGCCAGCAGCCGCGGTAATACGGAGGATCCAAGCGTTATCCGGAATCATTGGGTTTAAAGGGTCCGTAGGCGGTCTTGTAAGTCAGTGGTGAAAGCCCATCGCTCAACGGTGGAACGGCCATTGATACTGCTGGACTTGAATTATTAGGAAGTAACTAGAATATGTAGTGTAGCGGTGAAATGCTTAGAGATTACATGGAATACCAATTGCGAAGGCAGGTTACTACTAATGGATTGACGCTGATGGACGAAAGCGTGGGTAGCGAACAGGATTAGATACCCTGGTAGTCCACGCCGTAAACGATGGATACTAGCTGTTGGAAGCAATTTCAGTGGCTAAGCGAAAGTGATAAGTATCCCACCTGGGGAGTACGTTCGCAAGAATGAAACTCAAAGGAATTGACGGGGGCCCGCACAAGCGGTGGAGCATGTGGTTTAATTCGATGATACGCGAGGAACCTTACCAAGGCTTAAATGTAGATTGACCGTTTTGGAAACAGAACTTTCGCAAGACAATTTACAAGGTGCTGCATGGTTGTCGTCAGCTCGTGCCGTGAGGTGTCAGGTTAAGTCCTATAACGAGCGCAACCCCTGTTGTTAGTTGCCAGCGAGTCAAGTCGGGAACTCTAACAAGACTGCCAGTGCAAACTGTGAGGAAGGTGGGGATGACGTCAAATCATCACGGCCCTTACGCCTTGGGCTACACACGTGCTACAATGGCCGGTACAGAGAGCAGCCACTGGGCGACCAGGAGCGAATCTATAAAGCCGGTCACAGTTCGGATCGGAGTCTGCAACTCGACTCCGTGAAGCTGGAATCGCTAGTAATCGGATATCAGCCATGATCCGGTGAATACGTTCCCGGGCCTTGTACACACCGCCCGTCAAGCCATGGAAGCTGGGGGTGCCTGAAGTCGGTGACCGCAAGGAGCTGCCTAGGGTAAAACTGGTAACTAGGGCTAAGTCGTAACAAGGTAGCCGTACCGGAAGGTGCGGCTGGAACACCTCCTTTCTAGAGCCTCAATTGTTAGCACGAAGGTTATGAGTTAGAAGTTATGAGTGATGCGTCTTGACGCTTAACCCTTAACGTATAACATTTAACACAATGGCACGATGGGGAAAAAAGATGGTTTTCTTCAGGTATCTGAATTGGAGATTGTATTACTCTTGCTGTTAATTTAAAAGAAATGAAAATTAAGTAAAACAGAGTCTCGTAGCTCAGCTGGTTAGAGTACTACACTGATAATGTAGGGGTCGGCAGTTCGAGTCTGCCCGGGACTACTTTTTTAAGATTGTTAATTGTAAATTATAAATTACAAAAGACAGAATAAAAAAAGACTGTAAGCTTGATTAAAAGGAAATTTTAGGGGTTGAGGCCTTATGAGAACTAATTCATAACTCATAACTAATAACTCATCACTAAGAAAATGGGGGATTAGCTCAGCTGGCTAGAGCGCCTGCCTTGCACGCAGGAGGTCAACGGTTCGACTCCGTTATTCTCCACAGGTCCGAAAGGACAAAAGTTCATTGACATATTGAGATAAGAAAATAATAAGAAAGTAGAAAGCGTTTTTTACAATTTTATTGTAAAAAACAAAAAAAAACGGTCCTGATTAATTTTAGGATTGGTACAATAAGCAAAATAAGGGCGTATGGGGGATGCCTAGGCTCTCAGAGGCGATGAAAGGCGTGATAAGCTGCGAAAAGCTGCGGGGACGGGCACACACCGATTGATCCGCAGATACCTGAATGGGGCAACCCGCTATGCTGAAGGCATAGCACACCGATAGGTGGGCAAACCCGCTGAACTGAAACATCTAAGTAGGCGGAGGAGAAGAAAACAAAAGTGATTCCGTAAGTAGTGGCGAGCGAACGCGGATTAGCCCAAACCGGTGCTGTTACGGCAGTGCCGGGGTTGTAGGACCGCGGTATTTTATGTACAAGGAACCGGAAGCTTCTGGAAAGGAGCACCATAGAGGGTGACAGTCCCGTACGGGTAACAAGTATAATAGATAGCGGTATCCTGAGTAGGGCGGGGCACGTGAAACCCTGTCTGAATTTGGCGGGACCATCCGCTAAGGCTAAATACTCCTGAGAGACCGATAGTGAACCAGTACCGTGAGGGAAAGGTGAAAAGAACCGTGAATAACGGAGTGAAATAGATCCTGAAACCATACGCTTACAAGCGGTCGGAGCCCTTTCGTGGGGTGACGGCGTGCCTTTTGCATAATGAGCCTACGAGTTAACGTTGCTGGCAAGGATAAGTGTTTAAGACATGGATCCGCAGCGAAAGCGAGTCTGAATAGGGCGCTTTAGTCAGTAGTGTTAGACGCGAAACCGTGTGATCTACCCATGGGCAGGTTGAAGCTGTGGTAACACACAGTGGAGGACCGAACCGGTTGACGTTGAAAAGTCTTCGGATGACCTGTGGGTAGGGGTGAAAGGCCAATCAAACTCGGAAATAGCTCGTACTCCCCGAAATGCATTTAGGTGCAGCGTTATTTTAGTTATACAGAGGTAGAGCTACTGATTGGATGCGGGGGCTTCACCGCCTACCAATTCCTGACAAACTCCGAATGCTGTATAATGATTGATAACAGTGAGGGCTTGGGTGCTAAGGTCCAAGTCCGAGAGGGAAAGAACCCAGACCATCAGCTAAGGTCCCCAAATATATGCTAAGTTGAAAGAACGAGGTTTGTCTGCCCAGACAGCTAGGATGTTGGCTTGGAAGCAGCCATTCATTTAAAGAGTGCGTAACAGCTCACTAGTCGAGCGGACGAGCATGGATAATAATCGGGCATAAGCATATTACCGAAGCTATGGATTTACAATTTACTGTAAGTGGTAGGGGAGCATTCTGACAGGGCAGAAGGTGTATCGTAAGGTATGCTGGACCGGTCAGAAAAGAAAATGTAGGCATAAGTAACGATAATGCGGGCGAGAAACCCGCACACCGAAAAACTAAGGTTTCCACAGCTATGCTAATCAGCTGTGGGTTAGTCTGGTCCTAAGGCGAACCCGAAAGGGACAGTCGATGGCCAACGGGTTAATATTCCCGTACTGCTTATTACTGTGATGGGGTGACGGAGTGATGAAAGCGCCGCGGACTGACGGAATAGTTCGTTAAAGTACCTAGCTATATTCTCTGCAGGCAAATCCGCAGAGAATGGTGAAATACGATAGTACTCGGAGTCTTCGGACAAAGAGATAGTGCGCCTAAGGGCTTCCAAGAAAAACCTCTAAACTTCAGGTAATAAGCACCAGTACCGTAAACCGACACAGGTAGTTGAGGAGAGAATCCTAAGGTGCTCGAGAGATTCATGGCTAAGGAATTAGGCAAAATAGACCTGTAACTTCGGGAGAAAGGTCGCCCCGAGCAATCGGGGCCGCAGTGAAGAGGTCCAGGCGACTGTTTATCAAAAACACAGGGCTCTGCAAAATCGTAAGATGAAGTATAGGGCCTGACACCTGCCCGGTGCTGGAAGGTTAAGAGGAGATGTTATCTTCGGAGAAGCATTGAATTGAAGCCCCAGTAAACGGCGGCCGTAACTATAACGGTCCTAAGGTAGCGAAATTCCTTGTCGGGTAAGTTCCGACCTGCACGAATGGTGTAACGATCTGGACACTGTCTCAGCCATGAGCTCGGTGAAATTGTAGTAACGGTGAAGATGCCGTTTACCCGCAGTGGGACGAAAAGACCCTGTGCACCTTTACTATAGCTTAGTATTGACCTTGGATAAATGATGTGTAGGATAGGTTGGAGACTGTGAAGGGGCGTCGCCAGGCGCTTTGGAGTCATTGTTGAAATACAACCCTTTGTTTATCTGAGGCCTAACCCCGCAAAAGCGGGGGACATTGCTTGGTGGGTAGTTTGACTGGGGTGGTCGCCTCCAAAAGAGTAACGGAGGCTTCTAAAGGTTCCCTCAGTACGCTTGGTAACCGTGCGTAGAGTGCAATGGCATAAGGGAGCTTGACTGAGAGACATACAGGTCGATCAGGTACGAAAGTAGAGCATAGTGATCCGGTGGTTCCGCATGGAAGGGCCATCGCTCAAAGGATAAAAGGTACGCCGGGGATAACAGGCTGATCTCCCCCAAGAGCTCATATCGACGGGGGGGTTTGGCACCTCGATGTCGGCTCGTCACATCCTGGGGCTGGAGAAGGTCCCAAGGGTTGGGCTGTTCGCCCATTAAAGTGGCACGCGAGCTGGGTTCAGAACGTCGTGAGACAGTTCGGTCTCTATCTACTGCGGGCGTTAGAAATTTGAGTGGATCTGATTCTAGTACGAGAGGACCGAATTGGACAAACCTCTAGTGTATCTGTTGTCCCGCCAGGGGCACCGCAGAGTAGCTACGTTTGGAAGGGATAAGCGCTGAAAGCATATAAGCGCGAAACCCACCACAAGATGAGATTTCTTTTAAGGATCGTGGAAGATGACCACGTTGATAGGCTATAGATGTAAAGGCAGTAATGTCATAGTCGAGTAGTACTAATAATCCGTAAGCTTATGTACACCCTTTTCTCCCGGCTGCGGCCGGGAGAAGAAACTTTCTAAAATATATTTACTTTTCTTTATCTCAGTATGTTAAAATATTTGCCTGTCGCGGGCAGTTATGAGTCTTGGGTTACAAGTCAGGAGTTGAAAAACAATAAACTCTAAACCAAAATCCAAAATCCATAACTAAAAACCTTAAGGTGGTTATTGCGGCGGGGCTCACCTCTTCCCATCCCGAACAGAGTAGTTAAGCCCGCCTGCGCAGATGGTACTGCAGTATTGTGGGAGAGTATGTCGCCGCCTTTTTTTGAAAACCTCGTTCTACGAACGAGGTTTTTTATTCCAAATTTACTTTAAGTAAATACGGTACCTTAGCTCAGATGGTAGAGCAATGGACTGAAAATCCATGTGTCCCTGGTTCGATCCCTGGAGGTACCACATAATGCTCGGATGGTGAAATTGGTAGACACGCTGGACTTAAAATCCAGTGAACAGCAATGTTCGTGCGGGTTCAAGTCCCGCTCTGAGTACTAAAAACTTCAATTGGCTTTGCTAATTGAAGTTTTTTTTGCTTTAAAGCGAAATTATAAATTCAGTCAAACTGAATATTTTTTATATTTTTACTTTTTTATTGAAGAGGAATAATATGTTTGTTAGATATTTAAAACATCATTTTACACGATAAAGGTTTAATTTAATCTATTTTATATGAAGACTTATTTTATTCTATTTTTTCTTTTACTCTGTATTTATTCAAATGCACAAAAGCAAGAAGTTCAAAAGAGTATCGATGTATTCTTTGACGGTTTTCATCAAAGAGATTCAATGAAGATAAAATCGGTTTGTGCAGATAAAATGATTCTACAATCGATTAGTGAAAGTTCTTCAAAAGGAAATAAATTATCTGATGAAAGCACTAAGGAATTTTACAAATCTATCGCTTCTATTCCTTTGAATATAAAATTTCAAGAGAAAATTTTAAATTCTAATATCCAAATTGACGGTACAATGGCTCATGTTTGGGCTCCTTATGAGTTTTACATCAATGATAAATTAAGCCACACAGGTGTAAATACTTTTACTTTATTTAAAGAAAAAGATATTTGGAAAATCATTTATTTGATTGATACTAGAAGAAAGTAGTTAATTATGAAGTACTTTGGTATTATAATACAAACAGATATCTGTTAGTAAACATTCTTCGCATTTTGGTTTAGGCCTGCATATTTCTCTTCCTAAAAAGGAAATTGCCATTCCAATTTCTGACCAGATATTTTTTGGTAAAACCTGCATCAGGTCTTTTTCTATTTTATTTCCGTCTTTAGACTCTTTTACAATTCCAATTCTGGGCGCAACTCGGATTACGTGTAAATCAGCAATAATGCCTTCTGCTGGTTGGTGAGTTTCTCTTAAAATAACATTGGCCGATTTTCTTCCAACACCTTTTAAAGTGGTTAAGCCTGACATTGTTAATGGAATATCTTTATCGTTTTTAATTGTTTTCGCAATTTCCAAAAGCCAATTTGCTTTTGTTCCGTGGTTTCGAACTTTAGTAATATAAGGTAAAAAAGTATCCAAATCAGTTTTTGATAAACTATTTAATGTTGGAAATTTTTCGAATAAATCTGGAGCAATATTATTGATATTAGCATCGGAATCTTGCGCAGACAGAACAACCATTACCAAAAGCTGGTACGTATTTTTGTATTCTAAAGGATGTTTCTTATCCTTATATTTCTTTAAAATGGGTTTTAATTTAGTTTCCCAATTTAATGTTTCTCCAAATAAATCCATTCGTGATATTTTTTAAAAATTGATATTGAAGTAGTTACTTATATAAAGTTAATTTATTTTAATGAATTCTAAAGTTTTTTTAATCACATTATGATTGCCTAATATTTTTCTGTGTCCAAGTCCGTCTGTTAAATAAAGTCTTCCTTGTTCAAGATTTTGATGAATGTGAATTCCTGCTTTAACTGGAACTTCCGGATCATCATTATCATGTATTACTAAAACGGGAATTTTAACTTTCTGAGCTGCTCGATAAGCTGAAAAATCATCCATTTTAACTTTATATTTTTCTTCAAATAAATCTCTTAAATCATCACCAATTTCTTTTTTCAATCCTAATTTAAAAATAAACTCATCTAAAATATCTTGTACCATATCACCGCTTCCGATTATTACAGCTTTGTTTACTTTTAAACCGTCTTTAATCGCATTTAAGACAGACATTCCGCCAAGTGAATGTCCAATTGCAATTTCAAAAGGACCAAATTGCTTTTCAATTTCAAGAATAGAAGCTATAAATTCAGACATTATTGTGGTTTTGCCTTCTGATTTTCCATGTGCGGGAGCATCAAAACTAATAGTTGAATAGCCATTTTGTAAAAGCTCATCTGCGATTTTGAATAACTGTGTTCCGCGGCCAGACCAGCCATGAACTAATAATATTTTATGCTCACTTTTGCCATATTCATAAGTCACAACGCTCTTATCGATTGCAGGAATATTAATTGTTTTTTGAATGCTTTTACGATCCATTTCAAATTCTCGTTTTGGAACTTTATGTTTTACTGGTGTTGTAAATATTCTTGCAGCAAATTTTGTAACTAATTTTTTAGAAATAAAAGCGCAAATTTTGGCAGATATTATAATTATCTGAGGAATTTTTAATGATTTAGTGGGATTGATTGCCTTTTTTGCCATTTCAATAAAACTTTTTTGGAAGCGGAACTTTGCTTATTTTTTGCTAAATTTAGAAAACATAAAAGTAACATATTACTGATTGTTCTTAAATAATAATTGCAAATTAATTTCTAAATGGAAATATTTCATATTAGTGCAGAATGTTATCCAATGGCAAAAGTTGGTGGTTTGGCCGATGTGGTTGGAGCGCTTCCTAAATATCAAACTAATGCAGGCCATAGTGTACGAGTTATTGTTCCTGCTTATGACACAAAATTTAAAAAAGAAAATCAATTCGAATGCGTTCATTGGGGATCTGTTAAACTCGGAAGTTTTAATTTTCCTTTTAGCGTTCTTAAAGAAAGCACAGATATATTAGGTTATGAGCTATATCTTATAGAAATAAATGAATTATTCGATCGTCCAAATGTATATGGTTATGAGGACGATATAGAGCGGTTTTTATCTTTTCAGATTGCGGCCTTAGATTGGATAATTGCTCGAAATGAAGTTCCAGATGTAATTAACTGCCATGATCACCATACTGGGTTAATTCCATTTCTAACTCAATTTGCTTATAAATATGAAAAATTAAAAGATCTAAAAACAGTCATAACCATTCATAATGGTTTGTATCAAGGATGGTTTGGTTTTGATAAACTGCACTATCTGCCAGAATTTGATTTGAAGCACGTTGGATTTTTAGAGTGGAACAATTCAATAAACTCACTAGCTGTTGCAGTAAAATGCGCTCAGGCTGTTACTACAGTTTCTCCGAGTTATTTAAATGAAATTAACTACGCAACAAACGGTTTAGAAAATTTATTTAATTCTGTTAGAAATAAATCAAAAGGAATTTTAAATGGAATTGATATTGAAGTCTGGAATCCTTTAAAAGATAAAATGATTGCAGAGAATTATTCGATAGAGAATTTTGAAATTGGCAAACAAAAAAATAAGGAAAAATTGTGTGAACAATTCGAGCTTGATGCGTCAAAACCTTTATTTAGTTTTATAGGACGTTTGTTTGAAGAAAAAGGAGGCGATTTATTGCCTCAGGCTTCTGCATTAGCATTATCTGAAAATTTTGAAAATATTAATATCCTAATTCTAGGTTCAGGAAATTTAGAAATTGAATCGCAGTTAACACAATTGCGTAATGATTATAAAGGAAATTACAATGTTTTTATTGGTTATAATGAAGAATTAGCTCATCTGATTTATGCAGGTTCAGATTATATTTTAATGCCTTCGAGAGTTGAGCCTTGCGGTTTAAACCAAATGTATGCCATGCGCTACGGAACAATTCCGATTGTTAGGAGAACGGGAGGATTAAGAGATACGGTTATTGATTTTGGTGATGAAGGCAATGGAATCTGCCATGATCAGGCTTCGGTTGGAGATATTTGTTATTCCATAAATCGAGCTGTTAAATTATACGATGATAAAATAAGTTTCAATAAAGTTTTAAAAAGAGGAATGGAAGCTGACCATTCCTGGGAAAGTGTTTGCCAAGATTATATCGAAATATACAACCTAATAATTGAGAAAAATGAAATTTAAAAAGAAAAATGTAGTTGCTATTATTTTAGGAGGAGGACAAGGATCACGTTTGTTTCCATTAACAGAAACGAGATCAAAACCAGCCGTTCCGATTGGAGGAAAATATCGTTTGGTGGATATTCCAATTTCTAATTGTATCAATTCTGATATTTTTAAAATATTTGTTTTGACACAGTTTAACTCTGCATCTTTAAATGCACATATTAAAAACACTTTTAATTTTAGTATTTTCAGTCAATCTTTTGTAGATATTTTGGCGGCAGAACAAACTCCAGATAATCCAACTTGGTTTCAGGGAACTGCAGATGCTGTGAGACAATGTATGTCACATTTTTTAAAACACGATTTCGATCATGCTTTGATACTTTCTGGTGACCAGTTATATCAAATGGATTTTAATGAAATGCTTGAAGCACATATTGCTGCCGATGCTGAAATTTCTATTGCCACTTTACCAGTAAATGCAAAAGATGCACCAGAATTTGGAATTCTTAAAACTGATCATGAGAATAATATTCATGCCTTTATAGAAAAACCGCACGCTTCATTGCTGCCTGAATGGGAATCTGAAGTGAGTGAACATATGCAGGAAAAAGGTAAAAAATATTTAGCTTCGATGGGGATTTATATTTTTAATAAACCATTGTTAGTCGAGTTAATGGGGGATCAGGAAACTAAAGATTTTGGTAAAGAAATTATTCCGCAGGCCGTTGGAAAACATAAAATATTAAGTTATCAATACGAAGGCTATTGGACAGATATTGGAAATATTGAATCGTTTTTTGAAGCCAATATTGGTTTAACAGCAGATATACCAGAGTTCAATTTATTCGACAATGAGAATAAAATTTTTACCAGACCAAGATTATTGCCGCCTTCAAAATTTAGAAATTCTATTATTAACCAATCTTTAATTTCTGAAGGCTGTATTATTAATGCCAAAGAAATAAAAAGTTCTGTTATTGGTATCCGTTCCAGAATTGGAGAAGGCACCGTTTTAGAGAACTGTTATGTGATGGGTAACGATTTCTATCAAGATCTGGATGAACTAAATTATGAAAGTGGTATTAATAAAATTCATGTAGGTATTGGTGAAAATTGTTTTATTAAAAATGCGTTAGTCGATAAAAATGTACGAATAGGAAATAATGTTCACATAAACGGCGGAAAACATTTGGATAATTTTACTAATGAATTATATAGTATAAAAGACGGAATTGTAGTGATTAAAAAAGGGGTTACGTTATCTGACAACTTTAGAATTGAATAAAATTTAGAATTCCAATAATTAAACTCAAAATTCCAATTTTCAATCGTTGCCTTAAAAAACAAATATGACTAAAGTAATCACACATTCTCTATTTACAGATTTTGATATTGATTTATTCAAAGCTGGTAAACACTTCAAATTATATGAAAAATTAGGAGCGCATTTAATTGAAGTTAATGGAGTTAAAGGTGTTTACTTTGCCGTTTGGGCACCTACAGCACATTCTGTTTCAGTTGTAGGTGATTTTAATTATTGGACTCAAGGCGAACATAATTTAAATGTTCGCTGGGATTCTTCTGGAATTTGGGAAGGATTTATTCCTAATATTTCAAAAGGAGCTCTTTATAAATATAAAATCCAATCGAATATTGGAGGAATTGTAACCGAAAAAGCAGATCCTTTTGCTTTGTATTGCGAAAAACCACCTCATACTGCATCTGTAGTCTGGGATTTAGATTATAGCTGGAAAGATGAAAACTGGATGCAGAATCGTCAGCAATTTAATGCTTTAGACAAACCTTATTCTGTTTATGAAGTTCATTTAGGTTCTTGGAAAAGAGCTGAGCACAATCGCTTTTTAAGTTATTTAGAACTTGCAGATGATTTAGTTAAATATGTAAAAGAAACCGGTTTTACGCATGTAGAATTTATGCCGATTATGGAATATCCTTATGACCCGTCGTGGGGTTATCAGCTAACAGGATACTTCGCGCCAACTTCACGTTTCGGGAAGCCTCAAGATTTTATGGTTTTGGTTGATAGATTGCATCAGGAAGGAATTGGTGTAATTTTAGACTGGGTTCCATCGCATTTTCCTGATGATGCGCACGGTTTGGGTTATTTTGACGGATCACATTTATATGAACATCCAGATCGAAGAAAAGGATATCATCCAGATTGGAAAAGTCTGGTTTTTAATTATGGAAGAAATGAAGTCCGCGCTTTTTTAATCAGTAACGCTGTTTTTTGGCTTCAGAATTATCATGTTGACGGATTAAGAGTTGATGCCGTTGCTTCGATGTTATATCTTGATTATTCTAGAAAAGAAGGGGAGTGGGAAGCTAATATTTTTGGAGGAAGGGAAAACTTAGACAGTATAAGTTTTCTTAAAGAATTTAATGAAGTAATCTATGCTAATTTCGAAGGTGTTCAAACTATTGCAGAAGAAAGCACTTCTTTTCCTATGGTTTCAAGACCGACATTTACAGGCGGATTAGGTTTCGGGATGAAATGGATGATGGGCTGGATGCACGATACCTTAAAATATTTTGAAAAAGAAACTGTCTATCGAAAATATCATCAAAATGATCTGACTTTCTCGATGACCTATGCGTTTACCGAAAATTTCATGCTTCCTTTTTCTCATGACGAAGTAGTGTATGGGAAAAAATCTCTTAATTATAAAATGCCGGGCGATGAATGGCAGCGATTTGCCAATTTGAGATTGTTATACGGTTATATGTTCACTCATCCAGGAACTAAATTATTGTTTATGGGAGCTGAATTTGGCCAGACAAGCGAATGGAATTTTGAGCAAAGTTTAGACTGGCATTTACTGCAATATGATTTTCATTCGGGAATAAAAAGATTGATTACAGATTTAAATCAGCTTTATAAATCACATCCTGCATTGTATGAAAAGCAATTTACAGTAGATGGTTTTGAATGGATAAATTACTCCGATCATCAAAATGCGGCTTTATCTTATATCCGAAAAGGAAATAATCCCGATGAAAATGTAATTGTAGTCTGTAATTTTACAGAAGTAATAAGAGAAAATTACAGAATAGGAATTCCGAAAAAAGGTAAATTACAAGAAATTTTTAATAGCGATGCATTGATTTATGGCGGTGGTGGTGTTGGAAATGGAAAAACACTGAAAATTGATTCAATATCTTATGACGGAAGGGATTTTTCTGTTGAATTAATTTTACCACCTTTAAGTGTAACCGTATATTCTTTCGTTTAAAAAAAATCTTACATTCATTTCCATAAGTGCTGTTTTGTCATTTTATTGTTCTTAAATTATCGATTTTTCGATTTTTTGAGCAGTAATTTAATTCTCGATCAGAAAAAACGTTTTCGTGAATAAACCTTTTATTCATAGGGCTTTACTAACTTTTTTTGTATGTTTGAAATAGAGATTAGCGTTTTATAATTAATTCATTAGCGATATGATTACAAACACATCATTAGAATACAAAGGCGATTTATATCCATCAAAAATTGTTTCATACGAACAGGAAGGAGATTCGATTTTTTTCAATACGGATAATAAAGTAATTTTAAAAGTCACTATTCTTAGAGACAGTTTGATTCGATTTCGCTTTACTACAAAAGGTTATTTTAGTAATGACTTTTCATATGCGATTGATAAAACGCAGCTTCACGGTTACAATTTCCTAGAACTTACAGAAGAAGAAACTTTTTTTCAGATAAGGACCAGTAAGGTAAAATGTAAAATTCAGAAAGCTGATCTTCGTCTAGCTATTTACGACCTAAATGACTTTTTGATTCTTGAAGATGAACTTGGTTTTCATTGGGAAGAAAGCTACGAATACGGTGGAAATATCGTAAAAATGAGTAAGTTTTCTAAAGATGGCGAATGTTATTATGGCCTTGGTGATAAGGCAACTCAAATGAATCTTAAAGGCAAAAGAGTCGAAAATTTTGCCACAGATCAATATGCTTATCAAAAAGATCAAGAGCCTTTATATAAGGTAGTTCCATTTTATATAGGACTGCATAATAAACAATCTTACGGTATCTTCTTTGACAATACTTTTAGAACTTTTTTTGATTTTTGTCAAGAAAGAAGAAATGTTACGAGTTTCTGGGCCGAGGGTGGAGAAATGAATTATTATTTCTTTTATGGTCCGCAAATGCAGGATGTTGTGACAACTTACACCGACCTGACCGGTAAGCCAGAATTACCTCCTTTATGGGTTTTGGGATATCATCAATGTAAATGGAGTTACTATCCTGAAAGTAAAGTAAAAGAAATTACTTCAAAATTTAGGGAACTTCAAATTCCTTGTGACGCGATTTATCTGGATATTGATTATATGGAAGGATTTCGCTGTTTTACTTGGAATAAAAACTATTTTCCAGATCCGAAAAAGATGGTTGCTGAACTAGCAGAAGATGGTTTTAAAACGGTTGTTATAATAGATCCCGGAATCAAAATCGATAAAGATTATTGGGTGTATCAAGAAGCTTTAGAAAAAGATTATTTCTGTAAAAGAGCCGATGGACCATATATGAAAGGAAAAGTTTGGCCTGGTGAATGTAATTTTCCAGATTACACAAATCCCGCAGTTAGAGAATGGTGGGCTGGATTATTTAAAGAATTAGTTTCAGAAATAGGAGTGAAAGGAGTTTGGAATGATATGAACGAACCTGCAGTGATGGAGGTTCCAAATAAGACTTTTCCAATGGATGTTCGTCATTTTTATGATGGAAATCCGTGCAGCCATAGAAAGGCCCATAATATTTATGGAACGCAGATGGCAAGGGCAACTTATCATGGTGTAAAACGATTTACTTATCCAAAACGTCCTTTTGTAATTACAAGATCGGCATATTCTGGCGCACAGCGTTACACTTCTTCTTGGACAGGAGATAATGTGGCAACTTGGGAACATTTATGGATTGCTAACATCCAAGTGCAAAGAATGTCAATTTCAGGAATGGGATTCACAGGGTCAGATATTGGAGGATTTGCAGAACAGCCAACGGGCGAATTATATGCGCGATGGATTCAGCTAGGCGTTTTTCATCCGTTTTGCAGAACGCACTCTTCTGGAGATCATGGAAATCAGGAGCCTTGGGCGTTTGATGAAGAAGTGATTAATATTACCAGAAAATTTGTAAGTCTTCGTTATCAATTATTACCTTATTTATACACCATGTTCTGGCAGTATATTGAAGAAGGACTTCCAATGCTGAAACCTTTGGTTTACTACGATCAAGACGATACACAAACACATTATCGTAATGATGAATTTATCTTTGGAAATCAAATTTTAGTCTGTCCAATCCTTGAACCTAATGCTGTAGGTCGTCGTATGTATATTCCAAGAGGTGAGTGGTATAACTACTGGACAAATGAACTTTTCATTGGAGGAAGAGAGATCTGGATTGACACTAAATTTGATGAAATTCCAGTTTTTGTAAAAGCAGGAGCCATTATCCCAAAATATCCAGTACAGCAGTATGTGGGAGAATTAGAATTTGATGAATTGACGCTTGATGTTTACTTTAAAAACGGAAAAGAAAAATCTGTTGTATATGAAGATGCACAAGATGGTTACGATTATAAAAAGGGACGTTACAGCTTTTTATCTTTTAGATCTATAGGAAAAGAAAAAGAACTAATTATTCAGCTTCATAAAGAAGGTAAATACGATACTCCTTATAGCAAATACAAAATTAATTTAATTGGTTTGCCGTTTAAAGTTTCTGAAATAGAAATAGACAATGAAAAAATTGAATTTGATAAAATTAATTTCGAACAAAATAATTTCTTAATTGTTGAAAAAGAGTTTAATGAATTACACATCGTAGGTGAATAGTTAAATTCTGATATTTTTTCACTTAATTGTATAAAATAAAATATTTTTTTTAATTGTATTTTTGGAAGAAAATTAGCTAGAATTATGAAAAAATATTTCTTTTTAGGAATTTTTGGCGCACTTGCAATGGCTTGTGCAACAAATCCAATCACTGGTAAACAAAATTTGAATTTTGTTTCTAATAGTGAGTTATTTCCATCTTCATTTCAGCAATATAGTCAGTTTTTATCTGAAAATAAAGTGATCACTGGAACTGCAGATGCCAAACTTGTTGAAACTGTCGGCTATAAAATTAAGCTTGCAGCAGAAAAATATTTAACGTATTTGGGACAATCTCAGTATTTAAAAGACTACCGTTGGGAATACAAATTAGTGGACAACAAAGAGGTTAACGCATGGTGCATGCCAGGTGGAAAAATCGTTGTTTATTCTGGGATTTTACCCATAACGCAAAATGAATCTGGTTTAGCAACTGTAATGGGGCACGAAGTTTCGCATGCACTTGCTAATCACGGAGCACAAAGAATGTCTGCGGCACAGTTACAGCAAATTGGAGGCGTAGCATTAGATGCAGCCACAAGCGGTAAATCTGAGTCAACAAGACAAATATTTTCGCAGGCTTACGGACTTGGTTCTGAAGTGGGAGTTATGCTGCCATTTAGCAGAAGTAACGAGAGCGAAGCCGATAAAATTGGTCTGACTCTTATGGCAATTGCAGGTTATAACCCAGATGATGCTATTGCATTCTGGACTAGAATGTCTTCAAAATCTGGAGGAGCTGGAACACCAGAATTTATGAGTACGCACCCTTCTGATGCTACAAGGATTGCAAATATAAAATCTTTAATTCCAGAAGCTAAAGCTATTGCGCTTAAAGTTGGAACTATAAAATAAGTTTATACTCTTAAGGATATAATTTTAAAAGCTATTCATTTTTTGAATAGCTTTTTTGTTTTTAGTACAGTTGATAATTTAATAATGCATGAATTGAATAATTAATATTTGATTATAATAAAAATTGGATAAATTCGTAGGCTGTTATCAAAACCATATATATGAAAAACCTACAAAAAGGAGATAAGAAGCTGTTAAACGCCTGGGCATTTTATGATTGGGCCAATTCGGTTTATACATTGACTATTGCATCTGCAGTATTTCCAATTTTTTACGAAGCATTATTTAGTGACAGAGATCATTATATAGATGTTTTTGGACTTCATTTAAAGAACTCAGCTTTAATAAGTTTTATTACTGCTGCCGCATTTTTGGTTGTTTCGTTTATTTCCCCATTATTATCTGGGATTGCAGATTATGTGGGAAATAAAAAATCCTTTATGAAGTTTTTCTGTTATTTAGGAGCATTATCTTGTATGGGATTGTATTGGTTTGATCTGGACAATATTTACATTGGATTATTATTTTATTTCCTAGGATTATTAGGATACTGGGGAAGCTTAGTTTTTTATAATTCTTATCTTCCAGATATTGCTTTTGAAGAACAGCAGGATAGAATTAGCGCCAAAGGATATTCATTAGGATACGTAGGAAGCGTTATTTTGCTGATTGTCAATTTAGCGATGATTATGAAACCAAAGTTATTCGGAATTACCGGTACAGATGGAGAAGCTGCAATGAAAGCAATGCGCTATTCGTTTATAATGGTAGGAGTTTGGTGGATTTTATTCAGTCAATATACCTATTATTATTTGCCAAAAGGAAGTAAAGAAACAGGGCAAAAATTAACTAGATCTGTAGTGTTTAACGGATTTAAAGAATTAAAGAAAGTTTGGGCATTATTGCAGGAAAACATTCCTTTAAAACGTTATTTAGGAGGTTTCTTTGTTTCGAGTATGGCTGTACAAACGGTTATGCTTGTAGCTACTTATTTTGGAGCGCAGGAAATTCAATGGTCGTCTAAAGAAGAAAGCACTATTGGACTTATCATTTGTATTTTAATAATTCAGTTGGTAGCCGTTGTTGGTGCTGTTTTAACTTCAAGAGCTTCTGCCAAGTTTGGAAATATTCCAACTTTAATTGTGATTAATATCATTTGGGCCGTATTTTGTGCGCTTGCCTTTTTTATAATATTACCAATACATTTTTATGTTATGGCAACAGTTGCAGGTTTTGTAATGGGAGGAATTCAAGCGCTGTCCCGATCAACTTATTCTAAATTATTACCAGAAACAGAAGATACCGCTTCGTTTTTTAGCTTTTATGATGTTGCTGAGAAGATCGGAATTGTAATAGGAATGTGTGTTTACGGAATTATAGATCAAATTACAGGAAGTCCGCGTGCGGCGATTGTAATTTTAGCAATCTTTTTCGTTACAGCCATATTTCTTTTAAGGAGAGTACATAAAAAAGACGTTTCAAATTAATAAAACGTCTTTAATAATTATATCACGAATTGCAGTAATTATTGATTGATGATAGTTTTTGTAATTCGTGATATTTTTTAATAATTAACCTTTTGAAATACTTCCTGAACCCGAAACTTTTACATCTCTTTTCTCAGGATTTCCTAAATATTTAATATTTCCTGAACCGGAAACTTTTCCAGTTAGGCTTGATTCGCAGTTTACAGTGCTGTTTCCAGATCCAGAAACATTAGCTTCTACATTTTTAGATTTTAAATTAGAGGCATTTACATTTCCCGAGCCAGATATTTTGCTGGAAAAAGAATCAGCTCTGCCTTTTAAAACCACATCACCAGAACCGCTTAAGGCTAAATCAAGATTTTTTGCGTCAATTTCTAAATTAAAATTTCCAGATCCTGATAATTTGGCAGATAAGTTATCGCTTGTAATTTTATTTTTTGTTCTAATATCTCCTGAACCAGATAAAGTAACAGCAGAAATTTTCTCAAAAGGAACTATAACTTCAATTTTCTTCCCTATACTTGTGCGAATTTGAGTTCCTTTTTCAACATAAATTTTTAACTCATTTTCTTCAACTTCAACCTTAATTACGGCGAGTAGATTTTCTTCTCCTTTAATTGTAATTTTTCCTTCTTTTCCTGCAACCAAATCAACATCAAAAGATCCTGCAATTTTGATTCCGTCATAATCGCCAGTTGTTCTTGTTTGGGTCACGATCTTACCGTTTCCATTTACTTTATTATTAGACCATTGTGCTTTAGCATTGCCGTTCACTAGAAAAACTGCTAAAAGTAAAAGTAAAATTGATTTTTTCATTGTTTTGATTTTTAGATGATTAATTTTTTATTAGTGAAATGTTCCCATAGTTCGAATTAATATTAATCTTATTTTGTCCTTTTTTTCTGTAGAAACCGCTTATTCTTTTGCTGTTGCTTTTTGTTTCTGAAACTGAAATATCTAAAGAATTATCATGTTTGATGTTTGAATATCGGGCAGAAACATCAAAATCGAATGCATAATTAGGCGCGTATCCAATAGCAATATCTGTGTATCCAGAATTTATGTTTACATTTCCAGCTTTTTCATTCAGAGTTCCAATATTGATTTTGCTGTAGTTTGTATCAAAACTAAAGCTACTTGAAACCTCTCCAATAATAAGCGTTAAATAATTTCCTGAACCATTTAACGAATTGATTTTTTGGAACTTAAATGTGCCATAATTGCATTGGTATTTTATATTTTGAGCCTCGTTAAGATTAACATCGGTATAATTTGCATTTAGATTTAAATTACCAGAATCATTAATTTTTAGACCAGAATATCTGGCGTTAATAGATCCTGTTTTGATATAATCTATACTTGAATTTTGACAGTATGCAATTTCAATTTGATTGTTGGATCCATTTAGTTTATCTAAGGTAACTTTGCCGTATTTACAATTAATATCAGTATTTGCTTCTAAGCTCAAAGCAGAAATATTACCATATTTGTTTACCAATTTGACAGAACCATTTTTAGGAATTTTAATTACGTAATTGATCTCAAAACTATTATTGCTTCCTTTACTTTTAAGAGAAGAATTTCCAAGATTAGTTATAGCTGAAACCAAACTTTTAAGAGCAGAAATTTCTACATCAATACTGTTTAAACGTTCGTTAACCCAGTTTTCATTTGGTCCATTCACTTTGATCGTGATATCAAGATCTATTTTGTCTTCATTCCATGTTGAGACAGTAATATTTCCGTATTTATTATCAATATCAATTCCAGCGTTTGAATTGACGATGTATGTTTTTTTAATGTTTTTTTGTTTAATAATAAAAGTGTCATCATTTGAAAATCCTAAAAAAGGAATCAAAATAAATAAGATTAATACGTTATAGTGTTTTTTCATTAGAGATGTTTTTAAATTTTTCGTTGTCTTCAATTCTTTTTAAAACGGTTTGCAAAAAAGAAATTCTGGTTTGGAGATTACTAATCATTGCATAAATAATCTGTTTGTTTTCGCCATTTTTTTGCAGTTCGTTAATGATTTTTTGATAATCAGCATCAAAGGTTTTCATTTGTTTTAAAGCATCATTAATGATCTGCTCATTTTCTGGCGAACTCTTTTCTTTTAATTTAACCAGTTCATTATCGATCAGAATATTGAAAATAGAATCGGTTCGTTTAGTTTCTTTGGAGGCAAATTTGAATTCTTGTGGTTTTTCATTTTTATAAAAAATAGAAATTCCGAGCATTAATACAATCGAAGCGGCAATAGCTGTCATAAACCAGTATTTTTTCTTCGGTTCTTTTTTATTTAATTTTTGCATAAAATCAACTTGATGATCGGAGTTTAGTTCCTGAACATCCCATTGGTTTTCCAATCTGCTGAATAATTTGTCTAAACTGTCTTTTTCATTTTTCATATTCCAATTCATTTTATATTTCTTCCAATTTTTTTCTTAGACTATCTTTGGCTCTGCTCAAGGTCGTTCTGCAGTTTGCATAGGTAATATTCAAAATTTCGCAGATTTCCTCCTGATCGTAACCTTCAATGTAAAACAGTGTTAAAACCATTCTGTAATTATCCTTTAGCTGCAGGATGGTATCTAAAACCTGTTTTACTTTAAGATTGTCTAAGTCAATATTTTCAGAAATTATTCCATCATTTTCTTCGACTTTGTATAATTGTTTGCTTATATCTTCTACTTGAAAAGCATTATTTTTTTTATAAAAATCAATACTATAATTAATGATTATTCTTTTTAACCACGCACCAAAAGCCACTTCTTGTTTGTAGTCGTTAATTTTTGTAAAAGCCTTTAAAAAACCTTCCTGCATGACGTCTTGTGCAAAATGTTCGTCTTTTACAATGCGGTAAGCCACATTATACATCGCCTTGCAATAGCGGTTGTAAATTTCAAACTGCGCTTTCTGATTATTGCTTTTACAAAGCGCAATTAATTCCTCGATATTTTGGTTGTTTTGACTCAAGTCGTGGCTTTTGGTTTTTAATAGGGACTGTACTTTTTTTGGTTTGTTACACTTTTGATAAAATTAATTTTATTTTTTTTCAATCAGCAGAAAGTTATAAATCAAAATCTGATTTTAAAACTGACTTATTTTGCATTTGGCATAATGATTGTCTATTTTTATGGCCTGTCTTGTAAACTAAGCCCTTATCAAAAACAATACTTTTTAAGGAACGATTTACAGATAGTTTTAAACTTTTAATGACAAAACGACTTATATATTATTATGTCAAATCATAAAATACTTACTATTGACAATCTGTCACTTCAGGAATTCGATTCAGAAGCAGAATTAATTCCATTATTAACTCCAGAGGACGAAGAGGAAATGAACAATGAGGAACTGCCTGTTTCTCTGCCAATTTTACCTTTACGAAATACAGTTTTATTTCCAGGAGTTGTAATTCCGATTTCTGCGGGAAGAGATAAATCTATTAAATTGATTAACGATGCCAATGCGGGCGGAAAAATCATTGGAGTTGTATCTCAAATTAATGAAGAAGACGAGGATCCGTCAAAAGACGATATTCATAAAATAGGGACTGTAGCACGTATTTTACGTGTTTTAAAAATGCCTGACGGAAACGTAACCGTTATTCTTCAAGGTAAAAAACGTTTCGAAATTGACGAAGTTGTTTTAGAAGAACCGTACATGACAGCAACAATAAAAGAAGTTGCTGAAGAACGTCCTGAAGAAAATGATTCTGAGTTTACAGCCATTTTAGATTCTGTAAAGGAATTGGCAATTCAAATTATAAAGGAAAGTCCAAACATTCCTTCTGAAGCTACATTTGCCATTAAAAACATTGAAAGCCAGTCGTTTTTAATCAATTTTGTTTCTTCTAATATGAATTTATCAGTGAAAGAAAAACAAGGTCTTTTATCGATAAATGGATTGAAAGAACGTGCTTTAGAAACATTACGTTATATGAATGTTGAACTTCAAAAATTAGAATTGAAGAATGACATTCAGTCAAAAGTTCGTTTTGATTTAGATCAGCAGCAAAGAGAATATTTCCTTCACCAGCAAATGAAAACCATTCAAGAAGAATTGGGAGGCGTTTCGCAGGAAGAAGAAATGGATGAAATGGGGCTGAAAGCGAAAACCAAAAAGTGGGACGAAAAAACGCAGAAACATTTCGAAAAAGAATTGTCTAAAATGCGTCGTATGAATCCGCAGTCTCCAGATTTTGGAATCCAGAGAAATTATCTAGAATTATTTCTAGAACTGCCTTGGGGCGAATATTCTAAGGATAAATTTGATCTGAAATTTGCCCAAAAAGTTTTAGATAAAGATCATTTTGGATTGGAAGAAGTTAAGAAAAGAATGATTGAACATTTGGCAGTTTTAAAATTGCGAAATGACATGAAATCTCCAATTATATGTTTAACAGGGCCTCCAGGAGTTGGCAAAACTTCAATTGGTCGTTCGGTTGCAGAAGCTTTAGGCCGTGAGTATGTACGTATTTCATTAGGCGGTTTACGCGATGAAGCAGAAATTCGCGGACACAGAAAAACCTATATTGGTGCAATGCCGGGAAGAATTATTCAAAGCTTGAAAAAAGCTGGAACCTCTAATCCTGTTTTTATTCTGGATGAAATTGATAAATTATCAAGCGGCAACAGCGGCGATCCTTCTTCTGCTTTATTAGAAGTACTTGATCCAGAGCAAAACAGTGCTTTTTATGATAATTTTCTAGAAATGGGTTATGATTTATCGAAAGTAATGTTCATCGCGACATCAAACAATATGGCAGCGATTCAGCCAGCATTGCGCGACAGGATGGAAGTTATAAAAATGTCTGGTTATACTATTGAAGAAAAAGTAGAAATAGCAAAAAGACATCTTTTCCCAAAGCAATTAGAAGCACATGGTTTAACGGCAAAAGATTTGACTATCGGTAAAAAACAATTAGAAAAAATTGTTGAAGGATATACAAGAGAATCTGGTGTTCGTAATTTAGAAACTAAGATTGCCCAAGTTATTAGAAATGCTGCAAAATCTGTAGCAATGGAAGAGGAGTACAACAAAAAAGTTACTGACGAAGATATTATTTCTATTTTAGGAGTACCTAGATTAGAGCGTGATAAATATGAAAATAATGACGTTGCAGGAGTAGTTACAGGTTTAGCTTGGACAAGTGTCGGCGGTGATATTTTATTTATAGAATCATTGATTTCTGAAGGAAAAGGGGCTTTGACCATTACAGGAAATTTAGGAAATGTAATGAAAGAATCTGCAACTATTGCTTTAGAATATATTAAGGCAAATGCAAAGAAACTTGGTTTAGCAAGCGAGTTGTTTCAAAAATATAACATTCACTTACACGTTCCAGAAGGAGCGACACCAAAAGACGGACCTAGTGCTGGTATTGCAATGTTAACTTCTTTGGTCTCTTTATTAACGCAAAAGAAGGTAAAGAAAAGCCTTGCCATGACAGGAGAAATTACTTTACGAGGGAAAGTTTTGCCTGTTGGCGGAATTAAAGAAAAAATCTTAGCTGCAAAAAGAGCGGGTATTAAAGAGATTATTCTGTGTCACGAAAATAAAAGTGATATTGACGAAATAAAAGCTGAATATTTAGAAGGACTTACTTTTCATTATGTAAAAGAAATGAGTGAAGTATTATCTTTAGCTTTGACAGATCAAAATGTGAAAAATGCTAAGACCTTAAAATAAAAGTCAATTAAATTTCAATATATTAAAATCCAAATTCCAACTTTACTTAAAGATTGGGATTTGGATTTTTTTATTCAATTCAGTGAAAGTTCTTTTAATTGAATTTTGGAATTCTTTTTTAATTGGAATCTGTGTTTTTTTTATAATTTTTTCAACCGTATGAAGTTGAAATTACGCTATAATTATTGAAAAAACAGATACTTATAAAAATTATTTTTTAAGTTATATAATTTTATCTTTGTATTTACGTTATTCCCATATAGGAACGTTCCAAAAACATGTTAAAACAGATCGTTTTATTTCTGATATTACTGATTTGCTCGGCTTCGTTCGGACAAGTTGGAGGGCGTTACACTTATCAGTTTTTAAACTTAACTACTTCACCAAGGCAGGCAGCGTTAGGAGGAGATATTATTACCATATATGATGAAGATGTTAATCAAGCCATGTCTAATCCTGCACTTATAAACGCTGATATGGACAATCACCTAGCAATGAATTACGGAAGTTATTATGGAGAAGCCTCTTACGGCACTGCTTCATATGCTTATACTTATGACAGGCATTTGCAGACTTTTTATGCTGGCGTGAGTTATGTAAACTACGGATCATTTGAAGGTTATGATGAGAATGGTCAGGCAACATCAAATTTTACAGGAAGTGAAGGAGCACTTACCGTGGGATATTCGTACAACGTACCTTACACTAATTTTTATGTTGGTACAAATGCGAAACTAATAACTTCTTCTCTGGAAAGTTATAATTCTATAGGTGGTGCGATTGATTTAGGGCTTTTATATTTAGACGAAAAAAATGATCTGAATTTTGCCTTGGTATTTCGCAACCTGGGAACGCAGTTTACCACATATTCAGGAATAAAAGAAAATCTGCCTTTTGAAATCGTTGCAGGAGTTTCACAAGAATTAGAACACGTGCCCATTCGCTGGCATCTTACTTTAGAGAATTTACAGCAGTGGAATATTTCTTTTTCAAATCCTAACAGGGGAGAAACTAATATTGACGGATCAACAAGTGAGGAAAAAGTTTCGTTTTTTAATAATGCTTTAAGGCACGTAACATTTGGTGTAGAGCTTTTTCCGAAAAGAGCATTTAATTTACGTTTAGGATATAATTTCAGAAGAGGAGAAGAGTTGAGAGTAGATGAACAACGTAATTTTTCAGGAGTTTCCTTGGGCTTTGGTTTAAAAATAAACAAGCTAAAATTTAATTATTCGTATTCTAGATATACATTGGCAGCTAACACAAGTCTTTTTGGTCTAATTTTAAATTTTCAGTAGTTATATGAAAATATTCTATTTGTTTTTGTTCGTAACTGTAGGGTTTTTAACGGGTTCGAAACTCTCTTTTAAAGAAGATGATGCTATTTCTACTATAGAAATGGAAAGAATTAACAGCAGAATTATTGATTTAAAAAATATGATTAACATTGATCATAAATACAATCAAAAAATTGCTTTTTTAATCGACATGAAAGTTCCTTCTGGGAAAAACCGCTTTTTTGTTTATGATTTAGAAAAAAACGTAATTATAGACCAAGGTTTAGTGGCTCACGGTTCTGGATCTGAAACAGGAATAAAAGGAATGCTTAAGTTTAGTAATATGCCAAATTCTAATTGCACTGCACTTGGAAGATACGCTGTAGGAAAAACGTATAAAGGCATTTTTGGGAAAGCATATCGATTGGCTGGTTTAGAAGAAAGCAATAACAATGCTTTAAAAAGAGCAATTGTCCTTCATTCTTATTCTGCAGTTCCTTTAGAAGAGCAAGATTATTACATTAGCAACAGCCACGGATGTCCAATGGTTAACGAGCAATTCTTTAAAAGAATAGAAAAAATAATTGATGGTTCTAAGTCAAATATTTTAATGGATATTTACTATTAATTAGAACTTTTAACTAATTTAAAATATAGCTTTTTATTGTCGAAATCGGTTTGATTTTCGATAATAGAAAGTTTTTTTTTGCAGATTCAATATGAAGAAAATAGCGCTAATTTGTATTTTTATTTTTTTAGCTTTTGTAGCTTACTTTATAGTATCTAATAAAAGAAATCAAGATTTATCTTCTTCAGATGCCAGAAGAATAGAATATCAAGTTCTTAAAGTTAAAAAGCTTATAGAAACAAGTCCGCGATATAACAAGAAAGTTGCCTTTTTTATTGATATGAAAATCCCTTCGGGTAAAAATCGTTTTTTTGTTTATGATTTAAAAACAAATAAAATTATCGATAAAGGATTGGTCGCTCATGGTTCTGGTTCTGAAACCGGAGTAAAAGGAAAACTTCGATTTAGTAACGTTCCCAATTCACTAAAAACTTCATTAGGAAGATATTCAATCGGAAATCATTATGTAGGGAAATTTGGGAAAGCCTATAAATTGTATGGACTAGATACCACTAATAGTAATGCATTTAAAAGAGATATTGTTTTTCATTACTATTATGATGTTCCATATAAAGAGAAAGATGGCTACATTTGCAATAGTTATGGCTGTCCAATGGTAAATAAAAAATATTTTGAAAGAATATCCAAAATAATTGATAGTTCAGAATCGGATATTTTGATGAGTATTTATTATTAACCTAGCTTTTAATAGAATAAAAATTTAAAAATAGAAAATTGAAAAAAATTACTATCGCTATCGATGGATTTTCATCAACAGGTAAAAGTACCTTAGCAAAACAATTGGCAAAAGAACTTGAATATGTATATGTAGATACAGGCGCTATGTATCGTGCAGTTGCTTTTTTTGCTATGCAGCAGAATATTATTGGAGCTGACTTTTTTGATAAAGACGCCTTGATTAACGCTTTGCCTAATATTCAATTGGAATTTAAATTTAATGCAGATTTAGGTTTTGCTGAAATGTTTTTGAATGGTGAAAATGTTGAAAAGCAAATTAGAACTATTGAAGTTTCTAATTTCGTTAGTAAAGTTGCCACCGTTTCTGAAGTTCGTGCTAAATTGGTAGAACAACAACAGGAAATGGGAAAAAATAAAGCCATAGTAATGGATGGTAGAGACATTGGGACAGTTGTTTTTCCAGATGCCGAACTTAAAATATTTATGACTGCAAGTGCTGAAACCCGCGCTCAAAGACGTTTTGACGAATTACAGCAAAAAGGAGATAATGTTTCTTATGAAGAAGTTCTTAAAAATGTTGTCGAAAGAGATCATATGGATACACACCGAGAAGATTCGCCTTTAGTTATTGCTGAAGATGCAATAGAAATAGATAATTCTTACTTAAATAAAGAAGAACAATTTGCAGCCGTTTTAGAATTAGTAAATGATGTTGTTAAAACACCATAATTTTTTGCAGATATTATTTTTAATGGTAGTTTTACCGCTTCATTTTTACTAAAGACAATTTTAAATATATGGGGATTAAAAACAGATTGATTTTAATGAGCTTTCTTCAATTTTTTGTTTGGGGAGCCTGGCTTATAACAATTGGAAATTATTGGTTTGGCACAAAAAACTGGGAAGGAACTCAATTCGGACTCGTTTTTGGAACCATGGGAATTGCATCTCTTTTTATGCCTACACTTACGGGTATTATTGCTGACAGGTGGGTAAATGCAGAAAAATTATACGGTGTTCTGCATATTCTTTACGCTGTTGTTTTATTTGCAATTGCACAGGTAAGTACTCCAGATACTTTTATTGCAGTTATGCTTTTAGCAATGTGTTGTTATATGCCTACAATTGCTTTAAGTAATTCTATTTCATACACTTCGTTAAAATTAAATAACAAAAATATAGTAAAAGATTTTCCGCCTATTCGAGTTTGGGGAACAATTGGTTTTATTGTAGCGATGTGGATTACCAATTTGAGTGGAAGTAAAGCAACAGAATATCAATTTTATATTGCTGGAATTGGAGCTTTAATTTTAGGGATCTACGCTTTTACACTTCCAAAATGTGAACCACAGCGTTTAATTAAAGAAAATGCAACTTGGATTGAAACTTTTGGTTTAGAATCTTTTAAATTATTTGGAAACTACAAAATGGCTTTGTTTTTTGTTTTTTCTATGTTTTTAGGAGGGGCGCTTCAATTGACAAATGCTTATGGAGATGTATTTTTAGATGAATTTAAACATTTCCCGAAATATGCAGATTCATTTGTAATTCAGTATTCTACAATTATTATGTCGATTTCTCAAGTTTCTGAGACACTATTTATTTTGGCAATTCCATTTTTCTTAAGACGTTTCGGAATCAAACAAGTTATGCTTATTAGTATGCTGGCATGGGTTTTACGTTTTGGATTGTTTGCTTTTGGAGATCCAGTAAATGGTTTATGGATGATTATTCTTTCTTGTATCGTTTACGGAATGGCGTTTGATTTCTTTAATATTTCAGGTTCTTTATTCGTAGAAAGTAATACAGATTCTAAAATTCGTTCGTCTGCTCAAGGATTATTTATGATGATGACCAATGGGGTAGGAGCAGTTTTAGGAAGTTTAACTTCTGGCTGGGCTATCGATCGTTTCTTTACAAAATCGTTTACTACCACAACAGAATTAGCGGGATTTTTACAAACAGATCCAGCTAATGAAAAAATGGTAGAATTTGTAAAAAGCCAAGGAAATTCTATTTCTGCAGACGGAGCTTTTACAAATGCGGTTTTAATGAAAGACTGGCATACAATCTGGTTGTCATTTGCTATTTACGCTTTGGTAATTGCAATTGCTTTTGCTGTTTTATTTAAACATAAACATGATCCAAAAGAAATTGAGAACTTGAGTCATTAATTGACTTTACAACATATTTTAAAGCCCATTTTTCAAACAGAAAATGGGCTTTTCTTTTTTAATTTATGCTTATATTTGATATTCATCTCTTGTTTCTATGCAAAATTCACCACAAGAATCATTACCTCCTTTTAGATCTATTAGCTCAAAACCCATGCGGTTTCTAAATCTTATCTTGGGGTCTTTTTGGGTGTTTTTGACACTGTTTTTTCTAACAGGATTGATTTTTTTACTGACAAGTTCTCTTAATGAAACTAGACTAGATGAAGCAGGAACTATAGTTTTGTCTTTGGTATTTTCAATTATATTGTTAGGAATTGCAATATTGCTTATTTACTCAAAAAATAAAATGTTCACAACTACAATAATTGATGAAAAAGGAATTCGTTATTTAAATAAATTTAATGGAAGAATTGTAAAAGAAATACCTTGGAACAGCTTTGTAAAAAGAGAAAAACTCAAGCATTATTTTGAACCTCCAAAATATGATGTTACATCAGTTAGACCTTCGAAATCTTTTTATGATCAGTTTTATTGGCCTGTAATGATAGATGGAAAAGTAATAGCTCATAATGATGCTTTTCTAGGAAGGCATTTTTTTGTGATGCTGTATGCTAATCGAGCAGAATTGATTCGGACTTTTTTATTAGGAATAAAGCACTACCGACCACATATTACCATTGATCCTATCATTTACACCAATCATTATATAAATCCAGAAACTTTTTACAATTGATAAGAAGCAGCGCTTGAAGGTCGAAATTATAGGAGGATTATTGTGTATTCTAATCTTTGCGCTTTTGTGCTATTTTATTGTAGAATGAGAAAATAGCTCTAGTCATAAAATCTTACTGTAGTGAGATAATCAGATCGTCGACTTGCTTTTTTTGTTCGCCGTATTTCTTTTGAAGTTCAGAGCCTACACCCATTCGGTTGTAATATTCTAAACCCCTTTGAGCGAAAAATTTTTTATGAAAATTGGAAATTTCTGGAATTTGCGGAAATATATTATGAAAGTTCATTTCGTAATATGCCTGCCATTCTCGTTCGTTTTTATCTAAAATATACGGTTCTACTGTTTTTTGTTTTACATGAACCATTTCGTGTACGATGAGAATCAGCATTAGTTCTAATGGAAATTCGAATGTGTTTTTTGGAATCCTGATAATTTGACGTTCTCCAAAATCGCCTTCGGTAGTCATTAGAATAAAATCTGGCTTGGCTTTTTCTCTAAATTCAAATCCTTTAAGATTTGAATTTTTAAGATTATACTTTTTTAAAAGCCAATAAACGGCATTGATTACTTGCCCATTTTTGTGAAAAGTTTCTATTTTAAGTTTTATTTCTTCTAATGTCATGATTTTATATGGAAGTAAAGTACCCTATAAATATTTAGTAAGGTTTAATAGGGAATAATTTAAGCTACAATAAATTCTCCTCTTTCAGAAGCAATTGTATTTCCCAATTGGGTAATTGATTCTAAAACAGTTTTAAAAGATTTTCCAAAGTCCGTTAAACCGTAGGTTACCTTTATTGGAGGCTTTTTTCCATCTACATTTCTAAAAATTAACCCATCTTCTTCCAACTGTTTGAGTTGTAAGCTTAATGTCCTTTCTGTCACTGCAGGCATTTCTTTTCGGAGTTCATTGTATCTTTTTGGATTGTCTTTTAAATGATACAGAATTACCGCTTTCCATTTTCCGCCCATTAAATCCATTACTAGACTGACAGTGCACGGATAAGTTTTTCCGTCGAGTTTAATTAAATCAGGTTCGCATTCTATCTTTTTCATACTGCTTGTTTGACCTATCCAATTGGATAGTTATTGTGGGATTGTAAAACTATAAATAATTTTGTAACTATAAAAAGGATAGTATAAATAATTAAAAATGGCATTAATAATTTTAGGGCATCCACAAATAAAAGAATCAGTCGCAAATAAGGCAATTATCGAAGAAATTCAGATAACGAATCCAGAAATAGAAATTAGAAATCTGGCTGAATTATATCCTGATTTTAAGATTGATATAAAAGAAGAACAAGAAGCTTTACTTCGTCATGAAGTTATAATTCTTCAATATCCTTTATATTGGTATAATATGCCGGCGATTTTAAAACATTGGTTTGATGTTGTTTTCGAACATCAATTTGCTTATGGTTCAAAAGGAGATAAGCTCAAAGGCAAAAAAGTTTTAGTGAGTGTGACAGTTGGTTCGTTGGAGCAGGAGTACAGAACTTTTGGAAAACATAATTTTAGAATTGCTGAATTTTTTAAAAATATCGAGCAGACAGCCTATTTTGCTCAAATGACTTTTTTAGATCCGATTTTTTTTCACGGAACATCCTCAGTTGATGGTTTCACAAAAGATGAAGTCAAAGAAAGAGCAAAGATGTATGCGCATCGTTTGCTAAATTATGTTTTAAAATTGAAATGATATTAATAATAATATGAGTTTTCTTTTAGGTTTTAATAGAAACTTTTATGTAAGATTTCTAGATAATTTATGCTGGCTGCACCTTACAGGTATTCGAAACCTGTGAGGTGTAATTATATAGATATTTTAACGTATAAAATTGGAAGGATTTTTTGTCGAATTTTATAAAAATAAGTATTTTCGTACTTTTTTATAAATAACATGAACCAGCAAAATTTACCACCCTTTAAGCCTATAACTTCAATAACATCGAAACTGGCTAGTTATAGTTATAGCATCATGACGTTATTTGTTTTGATAATTTCTTTTGGGTTGTTGTTCTTTATTTTGTTTTTAGTAGATATAGGAGAAGAGTCACTTTTTATACTAATATTTTTAAATATTCCTCTTATTTTAATAAGTGTAGTTTATATTAAAAGAACATTAAGTTATACTACAATAACGATTGATCAAAAAGGGATTAAGTATTTCAACAAATTTAAAGGGCAAATAATCGAAGAGATAAATTGGGAAGATTTTGAATCGATAGACAAATTCGAAGGTTCGGTGTATTTTTTGAATAGGAGAACCGATTCAAATTATTTTAACTATGACGTTGCTTCACAGGTTGTAAATAATAAAGGAGCTCTAAGATTTTACTGGTTTACGCAAAAAAACGGAACAGTATTGCTTCATAAAGAAACATTTCAAGGAAAACATATTTTTAATATGTTTTATTCAAATAGATTAGAACTTGTTCGAAGTTTATTATTAGGGTTAAGACATTTTAGACCAGATATAAGAATTCATCCTCATGCTTACGGGTTGTACTTTATTAATCCAGAAACTTTTAAGATTGATTACGCTAAAAGGGATAACGCTATGGTATTAGCCTTTTTAATATTGTTGATTGTTGGATTGGTTTTGTTTTTTATCATAATGTCAAACTTAAATCATTGTTGTTGATGAAAAAAAGTAAAAAGAATAGTTTACCTCCTTTTGAACCCATAACATCGATTCCGCTAACAGTAATAAATTATAGTATTGGAGGGTTATTTATATTGCCTCTTGTATTGCTTGTCGCATCTGTATTTGTTTTTTTAAATGAGAATAATGTTTTAGCGGCAGTATGTATTACGATACTGCTTTTAGTAACCACTATTTTTATTATAGTTCATGCAGTTGATGTTTGGAAGAGGATATACACAGCAATAAGTATTGATGAAAAAGGTATTCACTATTATAATAAATTTAATAAGAAAGTTGTTAAAACTATAGCTTGGAAAAACTTTGTAAAAAAGAAAATACACACACCAGGCTTTGGAAATGATTTATATGACATTACGATAGAGTATCCACTTAGAGGGATTCGTGCATATTTCTGTTTCTATATTTTAGTTAATAAAGAGGAAGTAATGATTAAAGAAATTTTTCAGGGAAATCATATTTTTTATGCATTCTATTATAATAGAATACAATTAATTCGGACTTTTTTGCTAGGTGTTAAACATTTCAAACCTGAGTTAAAAATTTCTCCTATTGTTTTCATAAAGCATTTTATCGATCCTGAAACTTTTGTGATTCAGTATGGTAAAAGAAGGCTTCTTTTCTTTTATTCTACTTTGTTGGTGGTTTTGTTTTCTTTAATTTGTTTTTTAATAGTTTTTTGGAATAATTTTTTCGCGTAAGTAACTAGATAAATTGTAAAACTATAGGCTATTTTATTTTAATTCATCATTCTCCATTTGTTAAGTTCTTTTTTTACTAAAACTAAATATTAATCATTTAAAAATATAAGAAAAATACTATATATTTGTATTTTTATAGATAGATTATATGAGCTGGTATTTAAAAGTTTTTAGGGACTACTTCAATTTTGAAGGCAGAGCACGAAGAAGTGAATATTGGATGTTTTCGCTTTATAATTTTAGTTTTGCAACAATACTATTTATAACAGATGCGATTTTTCGTTTAAGTTTAAATTTCTTTCCTTTCGGGTGGTTTTGCATATTATATGCTGTCACTTCATTTGTCCCAAGTATTGCTGTAACTGTTAGACGTCTTCACGATGTTGGCAAAAGCGGCTGGATGATTTTATTGTGTTTAATTCCTTTTTTTGGTGGAATTTGGTTATTTATTTTATTGATTTTAAATGGTGATTCGCAAAAAAATGAATACGGTGAAAATCCAAAATTTGAATCTAAAGATGAGGATTGTTCAAATGCAGATTCTATAATTCAGCTCGTATTAATTTCTACATTGATTAATGTATTAATCTATAAAGTTGCCGCAGAGTTTATTAATTCAGAAGTTTTTTATAAGTTTTACAAGTCAATTAATTATCCTAGTTTGTTATTTTGGTCAATTGTACCAATCACTCTTTCTTTTGCACTAAAGGATAAAAACAAACGCCTTCCATTTTTAATTTTAGGAAGTATCTATTTTCTTTACACCATGAAAGAAGTATTTGATACGCTTAAGGAACTTTTATATAATTGGTATTTATTTTCTTAAGGTTAAAAACATGTGAAGTCTTGAAAAAAAACAAAATTTTCTGCTCTCGAATAATTGCCTAACAATCAATCGGATTTATTTTGTTAATTCAGAAAAATGTATTAATTTTGCAGTCCTTTTGGCAGAGAAGAGTTTCCATTAGGAATCAACCATTTATGTAAAACAACTTCTGTATTTTCTATCGCATAGAGAAACTCGAGAAAAACAGAATACAAATTTTTTTATCAGCATGTCTGAACAAACAAAATCACAAGAAGAGTTTTTAGCAAATTTTAACTGGCATAACTTCCAAGAAGGAATTGATGCAGTAGATGAGAAAAACTTACAAGAGTTTGAAGAACTAGTATCAAAAACTTTCATCGCTACAGATCAAGAAGAAGTAGTTGAAGGAGTTGTTGTTAGAATTACAGATAGAGACGTTATCGTTGATATCAATGCTAAATCTGAAGGTGTTATTTCTTTAAACGAATTTCGTTACAACCCAAATTTAAAAGTAGGTGACAAAGTAGAAGTATTAATTGACATCCGTGAGGATAAAACAGGTCAATTAGTATTATCTCACAGAAAAGCACGTACTATCAAATCTTGGGATAGAGTTATTGCAGCTAATGAAACTGGAGAAATCGTTAACGGTTTTGTTAAATGTAGAACTAAAGGAGGTATGATTGTTGACGTATTCGGTATCGAGGCGTTCTTACCAGGATCTCAAATTGACGTTAAGCCAATTAGAGACTACGATGTATATGTAAACAAAATGATGGAATTCAAAGTGGTAAAAATCAACCACGAATTCAAAAACGTAGTTGTATCTCATAAAGCTCTTATCGAGGCTGATATTGAAGTACAGAAAAAAGAAATCATCGGTCAATTACAAAAAGGACAAGTATTAGAAGGTGTTGTTAAAAACATTACTTCTTATGGTGTGTTCATTGACTTAGGTGGTGTTGACGGATTAATTCACATTACTGACCTTTCTTGGAGTAGAATCAACCACCCAAGTGAAGTTCTTGAATTAGACCAAAAATTAAACGTTGTAATCCTTGATTTCGATGATGAGAAAACAAGAATTCAATTAGGATTGAAACAATTAAACGCTCACCCATGGGACGCTTTAGATGCTAACTTAACTGTTGGTGATAAAGTTAAAGGTAAAGTAGTTGTAATCGCTGATTACGGTGCTTTCATCGAAGTTGCTGAAGGTGTTGAAGGTTTAATCCACGTTTCTGAAATGTCATGGTCAACTCATTTACGTTCTGCTCAAGATTTCGTAAAAGTTGGAGATGTTGTTGAAGCTGTTATCTTAACTTTAGATAGAGATGATCGTAAAATGTCATTAGGTATCAAACAATTAACTCAAGATCCATGGACTGATATCACTTCTAAATACCCAGTAGGTTCTAAACATACAGGTATCGTTAGAAACTTTACAAACTTTGGTATTTTCGTAGAATTAGAAGAAGGAATTGATGGATTAATCTACATTTCTGACCTTTCTTGGACTAAGAAAATCAAACACCCATCTGAATTTGTAAATGTTGGTGAAAAACTTGATGTAGTTGTATTAGAATTAGATGTTGAAGGACGTAAATTATCTTTAGGTCACAAACAAACTACTGCTAATCCTTGGGATCAATACGAAGATTCTTTCGCTGTAGGAACTATCCACAATGGTGAAATTTCTGAAATCGTTGACAAAGGAGCTACTGTAGAATTCGGAGATGATATCGTTGCTTTCATTCCTACTCGTCACCTTGAAAAAGAAGACGGAAAGAAATTGAAAAAAGGTGATACTGCTGATTTCAAAGTAATTGAATTCAACAAAGAATTCAAAAGAGTAGTTGCTTCTCACACTGCTATCTTCCGTGAAGAAGAAGAGAAAAATGTGAAAGCTGCAACTGAAAATACTTCATCTAACTCTACTACTAATGCACCAGCTGCAACTTTAGGAGATAACAATGATGTATTAGCTGCTTTAAAAGCTAAAATGGAAAAAACTGAGAAAAAATAATTCTTAGTTTCCTCTAAATAGAAAGTCCCACAGCAATGTGGGACTTTTTTTTGTTATTTTGTTTTAGGTTTCAAGTTTCATGTCATGTTTCTTTTGCTGTTTTAAGCGAACATCTTGATGCACGTCTACTTTGCTCAATGTGACATTGAGAAATTAAATATGAATGAAGTTGATTATTTATTTTGACGCTAATAATTTGGTTTCTTTTGGCGTAAATTCAGGAACAATAGCATACGAATTTATGTTTGCTATTTCTAATTCTTCAAGAATATCTATAAGATTTCCGTAATTAGATTTCTTTGTTGGTTTTATAATAACAGAAATTCCTCTTCCTGGTTTTCCTATTTGTTCAGAGTATTTTAATGCTGAATTATTATAAGTTGTTATTTTTTTACGAATACCATCTTTGCCATAGTTTGTTAATTGTGGTTCTATTATTGGAGTTTCTAAAAGTCCTGCATAAAAAATCAATTTGTTATCTGGGCCTAGTATAATTGTAAATGTTCTATTTTCTACAAGATCCGGAACTGGGCAGTCGCAGCAGTCATTTCCTTTTGCTAAATCCAATCCTTTTGGCTTTGATAATTCACCAACCAACATAAAAAATATAATCAGCAAAAAAGAAACGCTGACCATTGCAGTTAAATCAACTCTAGAACTTAGTTTTTTACTTCTTACTTTTTGAGGTAGATTTTTCATAATAAAGAGGTTTTGAATCTAAATTTAATAATAAAAAGGATTCGTTATTCTGTAAATAATAAAAAAAGTAAAATATTTTTTTTATCATTAATAAGCTGTTTTACAATGTGTTTTGAGAATATTTTAATATTATTTTAAATTATTTTCATTTTTTATAAAACCAAAAGAAATATATCCCCGTAAATGTCATTATAACTTAAAAAAATAATTATGAAAACTAGAAAATTTTTAGCTTCAGCAGTTTTTGCTTTAGCATTCGGATTTACATCTTTTGCTCAAAAAACAGTAATGGTAGGTGGAGCAGCAATGTACCCAAATAAAAATATTATTGAAAATGCCGTTAATTCAAAAGATCATACGACATTGGTTGCAGCAGTAAAAGCTGCTGATTTAGTTGAGACTTTACAAGGCAAAGGTCCATTTACTGTTTTTGCTCCAACAAACGAAGCTTTTAATAAATTACCAAAAGGAACTGTCGAAACTTTATTGAAACCAGAAAACAAAAAGAAACTACAAACTATCTTGACCTATCATGTTGCTTCTGGGAAATGGAATTCGGCAGATATTGCAAAAGCAATTAAAGATGGAAAAGGAAAAGCAACTATTAAAACTGTTAGCGGTGGAACTCTTACTGCTTGGATGAAAGGTAAAGATCTATATATTACAGATGAAAACGGAAATAAAGCTAAAGTAACAATTGCAGATGTGAATCAATCAAATGGTGTAATTCATGTTGTAGATGCTGTATTACTTCCAAAAAATTAATACATAAATTAAATTTCAAAATCCTAAATTCCAAATTCCAAGTTTTAAATTGGGATTTGGAATTTTAATTTTTGAGATTTTTTAAATTACTTTTTAGCAGTCAAGGTGCTTCCTGCAGATGCAATTACAACACAAACAACTGCTAAAATTTCATAAAAACTTAAACTTTCCTGAAGAAAAATAAAAGCGCAAATAGAAGCTGCTGCAGGTTCTAAACTCATTAAAATACTAAATGTACGCGGCGGAAGCTGACCTAAGGCTTTCATCTCTAAAGTAAAAGGAATAGCACTAGATAAAAGTGCAAGCGCAACTCCCATTCCGAAGAGTTTTGGAGTTAGATTTGCTAATCCGTTTTCTATAAAACCAAATGGTAAAATTAAAATTGCTGCAAATAGCATTCCTGTAGAAACGGCTTGCCCGCCGTTCATTATTTTTGAAATTTTTCCTCCTAATACAATATAAGCAGTCCAAAATGCTCCAGCCAAAAGCGCGCATAAAATACCTAAAGGATCTAGACGATCATTTGTCCAAGGCGCAATTAGTAAAATGCCTATTGCAGCAAGCAAAACCCAGCAATAATCTACTAAGCGTTTTGATCCAGCTATAGCAAGGAGGAGCGGTCCAACAAATTCTAAGGTAACAGCTAATCCGATTGGAATTCTTTCAATAGCAAAATAAAAAATTAAATTCATGGCACCTAATGATAAACCATAAGGAATCACAATTTTCCATTGATCTGCCGTAATTGCTTTTAAGTTGGGACGGTAAGCTAATAATAAAATTAATGCTGAAACACCAATACGTATCGATGCTGTTCCCGCAGCTCCAATTGCAGGAAAAAGTGTTTTTGCAATTGCAGCACCACACTGTACACTAATAATTGCTAATAATACTGCTGGAACAGGAGGGAGGTTTATTTCTTTATTTTTCATATATGATGATACAGAAAAAGATTCTTTTCTGTGTGATAAACAAAACGATCTAATGGCTACTTATCTAGTGCACGCTTTGTTACGTATGCACGATAACCAATAATAGCCATTTGCCATTTTTTTGCTTTTGAAATATCTAAACCTTGTTTGGTAAAACTTGGCATTAAGATTTTATTGAGTTTGGCTAAGAATTTATACATAGTATATTGTTTCTTCAAAGATATAAAAAAAAGACTTTGGGTTTAAACCAAAGTCTTTAAGGTGTAAATTATGTAATTTAAATTTTAAGAATTAAGTTTTTATCGCCATCTGCTTCTCTGTTTATTACATTTTGAGGAGCTTCAATCCAGCCAGATTTATTAATTACAAATTTAAAAAAATGTGTCTTGTCTTTCTCAAAATTAGCTTTTGGAATCGATAACTCAAAGGTGTTTTTGCTTTTTTGAATCAATTGATAGTTTTTATCATTGGGGTTCCAATTATTGAATGAACCTGCAATCGATATACTTTTAATAAGATTTGAGTTTAAATTTTTATCATGTTCATAACTAAAAACAACATTGTTATTAATTATTTTATATCCATAAATACCAGTTTGTTTTTTGTATGCACTAAGTAAATCATTTGACAATCGTATCATGGCTTCTCCTAATGCATTTGCTGTGTTTTCATCGCTTATATTTACAATGATCGATAATCCAAGTTTCCTTTCTGGATAAACAATCAACATGTTTTGAGTACCAAATGCACCACCGTGTTTCCAGCAGTTTTGACCATTTTCCTCTACCTGAATATAATCCCAAAAATAGCCGTTCCAAGTTGTGATACTGTTTAAGAGATTTCGCTGCGATTCCTGAACAATTTTATTTTTTGTATTTAGTTCGTAAGCAATAAATTTAGTTAAGTCACCTAAAGTAGTTTTTAACCTTCCAGCAGCGCCCCAAAGATTATCTGAAATTCTCGGCATTAATACTCCTTTTAGATTGTAACCATTTGCAATAACTATGTCTGAATCTAAATTAATTCCAGTTGATTTCATGTCCAATTTTGAAAATATATTCTCTTTAAGAAGTGTTTCATAATCTTTGTGATAGACGTTTTCTAAAATATGAGCTGTCAAATTTAGACTTCCGTTACTGTATTTAAATTTAGTTCCTGGCAAGGTGTCTAATTTAATGGTTTTAAGATCTTCAAAGAACTTTTCACGACTGTAAGATTCGTCCAGCTTTTTAAAAGCCAAGTAACTGCTGTCGTTTCGATTTTTTCTTAATTCATCCGTATCTGGAAGATCTCTGTTAAAACCAGTTCTAAAAGAAACTAAATCTTTAATCGTAATTGGAGTACCGTTATATTCTAAATTTGGATAAATCCCAGTGAGATATTTTCTAATGTCGTCGTTGAGATTTAGTTTTCCCTCTAATACAGCTTGAGCTGTAAGTAAACCGGTAAATAATTTAGTGATCGATGCAATTTCAAAAACAGTGTTATTATCAGCTTTATTTTCTTTGTTTTTATCAATTTCTCCATAATGTCTGGTAAAAGTTTTCCCATTATTGACAACACCAATTGAGATTGAATTAGTTTTTGATTTTTCTAATAATATTGATGCTGTCTTATCCATAGCTTTAAAAATGGCTTTATCGGCTAAATTTTGCTGAGCAATAATAGAAAGACTAAAAAGCAACAAAAGAGTTAGAAGATTTTTTTTCATTTTTCAATATTTAATATTAGAAATAGAAAAACCAGTGTTTTAGCACTGGTTTTTTTAGATGAACAAAGTATATTAAGCTTTTTTATTTTCTTTTTCCATAGCTTTCATATCTTTTTCGTGCTGTTTCATGTTTTTTTCATGCTGCTTCATATCTTTCGCATGTTGTTTCATGTCTTTTTCATGCTGTTTCATATCAAGCTCCAACTGTTTCATGTCTTGCTCATATTGTTTTGTGTTGCCATATTCTGCATCATTTTCAAATTTAAACTTAAAATCGTAATTAAATTTTTCCATGTTTGCGTGGAACTTTTCCATTGCTATCTCATACTTAGCCATTTCTTTTTCGTAAATCGCTTCTCTTTGAGACATTAATGCTTCAACTTGTTTTTCATACGCTTCCAATTGAGGCTCAATAACTTCCATTTGTTTTTCAAAAGCTTCCATTTGTTTTTCAAACTTACTTACAGCAACTTTATCGTTCATGTTTTTTGGAGCAACTGGAGGTTTTGGCATTTTAGACATATCTAATGCAGGGGCAGCTGGCATTGGTCCTGAAGGAAAAACTGGCGGTGTTGGTGGTGTAATGTCTGAATCTCCGTAGTGACGAACGATAACTTTTTCATTTCTCATCATAACAGGAACAGAGAAGTTTTCGTCTGTATTAATAACTATAGATTTTGTGCCATCTTCGTCAGTTCCAATTGCAAATTCACAGTCTTTTATAGCTTCATCACCGTCGATTACAATAGTTTGTTTCTTGCCCGATTCTGATTTTACTTTAATTTGAATAGCAGTTAATTCCTTTTTGGTATTTCTTTTAACGTCTGAAATTTCAATATCAATATTATGATTTGCTTTTAATTTCCCTGGCAAATCCTTTAATTCCTGATCAGTTGTGTTTTTTGTGATTTTAAAAGTTTCATCGCTTGATTTAATAGTGTCTTTTGAAATAGACGGCAATCCGTTTTGTTTCTTTTCCTGCGCGATTGTTTCTATTTGAAATAAAAGTACAAAAGCTCCAAGAGCAGGAATTACGGCGTAATATTTCCAGTAATTCTTTTTGCTTGATTGATTTTTGTTTAACATGACAATTCGTTTTTTGATTAATGATTGATAAAAATGATTGGTGATTGCAACGCAGGTTTCATGCGTTGTGATTTTTAAAAGCGTGTATTGATACGCTTTTTTGTCGTTGATTTTTTTAGAGGCCTCTCTGTCGGCTATGAATTCAAGATTTTGTAAAATAGCTTTTTTATAAAGCCACACAATTGGATTAAACCAAAATAAGATGCAGAAGATTCTAGATATCAAAACATCAATAGTATGATTTTGGTCGCTGTGCACTTTTTCGTGTTCCAAAATACTTTCTAATTCTGTCGGAGTGTACAGTGATGAGTTATACACAATATAATCGAAATAGGAGAAAGGAGCTATGTTTTCATTTACGTCAATAAATTTAAAATCTTCCTGCTGTTGTATTTTTTTTCCTTTTAAAACTGAGTTCAAACTATAAATGTCAAACCCAAATTTGAACAAGAAAGCAGTTAATCCTAAACTATAAATTGCTATAAAGACTAAATCCCAATTAATTTCAATCGGCTCTTCTTCAACTAACGCTGCAGGGCTGTATTGGGGTTCGTAAGAAGCAGTACTAGCGCTATAAGTATCAGCAGTAGAAAAATTCTCAACCACTCTTTTGTTGATAATTTGCATAGCTGGTTTTTCGATCCAGATAACTTTGGTATAAACTACAAAAGGCAGAATTACAGAAGTAATTAATCCCGCTATTAAAAACCAGCGACTGCTATTGAAAAAAGTTTCTTTGCGAAGTAAAAAGATGTAAGCAAAGTAAAACATTGCCAACAATCCGCTCGATTTCAGGATAAAAATGAAAAGTGCTTCCATACTATTTTGATTATTTACCTTCTTTTGGATTTTCGATCATATCTAATATTTCTCGTAATTCATCTGCAGAAATTTTTTCTTCCTTAGCAAAAAATGAAACCATGCTTTTGTACGAACTATTAAAATAATTGTCAATAGCAGTACTCATAAAACCTTTTCGGTAATCTTCGATACTTACGATAGGATAGTACTGATGCGTGTTTCCAAAAGCATTGTGCGCAACATAACCTTTCTCTTCCAGATTACGAACAATAGTAGACAAAGTATTGTAATGCGGCTGATCTTCTAAAATCTCTGCTTGAATTTCTTTTACAAAAGCCTTTTTCAGCTTCCATAAAATATGCATGATTTCTTCTTCTTTATTGGTTAGTTTTTGCATTTTCTTTTTTATAAAAGTTTTTTATTTTTTAGTTTCAATTTCAATAACCCCATTTGCAGCGCGATTACCGTATTTAGCTACAGCTTGTGATCCTTTATAAATACTTACAGATTCTATATCTTTAGCTTTTATAGAATCAATATCAAAATTACTTGGCATTTCTTCTCCATCAACAATCACGAGTTGGCCATCTAGTTTAGTAGCACTTTTAGCAGAATTTGAAATAGCAATTGTTGAGCCCCCGTTAGTAATTACTTTAGTGACAACATTTTTGTCATTATTTATAGTTACAACACCGTTAATATTTGTGTTAGTATCAGTATTAGTTTTTGTACTAGTAAAAGAATAAGTGTTAACATTGTTATCTGATTTAGTATTTTGGTTTTTGTTAATTGTAATTACTGAATTTGTTTTAGAATCATCTGAGTTATCAGAAGTTATGGTGCTTATGCCTTTGCTAACTCCAACTTTAGGTTCTTTAGCAGTTTTGGAATCTTTTGGATCATCAAAGGTTTGGATACCAATTGTTTTGTTTCCATCTTTGTCTGTTGTAACAAGTACTCCAAAATCTTTTATAATTTGATCTCCTATTTGAATTGATTGAGCTTGCTGTTCGCCTCTTGTAACATTTACTTTTATTGAAGTTAGATTGTTTTTAGCATCTCTTTTTATTTCTGAAACTTCAAAATCAATATTATGAATTGATTTTAATTTTTCCTTAATTTCTTTTAATTCCGCATCTGTAGAGTTTCTTTTAATTTTATACACGTCTACAGACTTGGTTGTTTCCGAAATTTCTTTTTTTGCCTGAGGTTTTTCTTTTGCAATTACTTCAATTTGAAATAATAAAACAAATGCCGCAAGAGCTGGAATTACTGTGTAATACTTCCAGGAATTCTTCTTTTTTGATTGATTTTTGTTTAACATGACAATTCGTTTTTTGATTAATGATTGATAAAAATGATTGGTGATTGCAACACAATTTTCGTGTGTTGTTATTTTTAAAAGCGTGTATTGGTAAGATTTTTTGTCTTGTAATTTTTTAGCAGCCTCGTTGTCAGCAATAAATTCAAGGTTTTGCGTGATCGCTTTCTTATAAAGCCAGACAATTGGATTAAACCAAAAAATAATACTGAATAATCTAGAGATTAATACATCTACAGTATGATTTTGGTCGCTGTGTACTTTTTCATGCTCGATGATATTCTCCAATTCAGAAGTGGTGTACAGTGATGAGTTGTATACAATATATTCAAAATAGGAGAAAGGCGCTATATTTTCATTAACATCAATGAATTTAAAATCAGCTTGCTGTTGTATTTTTTTTCCTTTGATAATAGAATTGAGACTATAAAAATCAATTGCAAATTTTATTATAAAAACTAAAAAGCCAATTCCATATGAAGACATGATAATATAACTCCAATTAAAATTAGAAGCTTCTCTTTCGGGAATTTCAATTAATGATGATTGAATGGTAGTACCTAAAGCTGGAGCAGTCTCAATCCATATCACTTTTGTATAACTTAATAATGGCAAAATTGCTCCAATTATTAAACCAGATAATAAAAACCATCTGTTGCTGTTAAAGAATGTTTCTTTGCGCAGCAAAAAATAATAAACGCAATAGAAAAAAAGTATTAAACTGCTTGATTTGGCGATATAAATAAGAAGTGCTTCCATAAGCAAGATTATTTTTCTTCGTTTTTATTTTCAATCATTGATAAAATTTCTCGCAATTCATCGGCTGAAATTTTTTCTTCTTTAGCAAAAAAGGAAACCATGCTTTTATAAGAACTATTAAAGTAATTATCAATTGCCGTTTTCATAAATCCTTTTCTGTAATCTTCAATTGCAACAATAGGAAAGTATTGATGCGTATTTCCAAAGGCATTGTGCCCAACATATCCTTTGTCTTCCAAATTGCGTACAATAGTAGATAACGTATTGTAGTGCGGCTGGTCTTCAGTAATTTCTGCTTGGATTTCTTTTACAAAAGCTTTTTTCAGCTTCCATAAAATCATCATAATTTCTTCTTCTTTGTTTGTTAACTTCTGCATCATCTCTAATTTTAATTCAAACCTACAACTATTTTTTTAGTTACACAACTATAAAAATAGTTATTTAACTAAAAATTAAGTTGAATTCGATTTTGAGCACAGAAATATGATTCAAATTTAATGGTAATTAATTGAATTTAAATGGATTAATAAGTTAAAAATTTATTGTGTCACTTTTTCTGTAACAAGAGCATTTTTAATCCAGATACAACATCCAGTTCCGATTACGCCAATACAAGCCATAAATAGCCAGTTGATTTGGTATCCTAATCTTGTGATAATCTCAAACCCGACTTTTGAACTAATAATATGAGCAAGACTAAAACTCATAGTATATAGAGCCATGTAGCGACCTTCTTGTCCGCGTGGTGCTCTGCTCAAAGCAAAGGCATTCGAAAAAGGAAAAGTTAAAACTTCTCCAATAGAAATACAGACCATACTGACTACTAATATGCCTGCCCAGAAATTGATAAGAAGTATAAAGAAACTCAGAGCCATTATAAAAGAACCAACAATGATAATTCTGATTTTAGGAAAAGCTTTTCGTTCTAAAAATCCAACCGTAGGCATTTCTAAAGAGAAAATCAAAAGTCCGTTGAGTGTCATTAATAATCCAGTTTGAAATTCGCTTAAGCCAAATTTTTCATTATGATATAAAGGTAAAGTAGTAAAAAGCTGAAAGAATATCATTGCAGTGATAAAACTCACAAATAAGAAAACCCAGAAAATTTTATCATGAAAAACAGATTTAGTTTCAACAGCGCTTTCGGTCTTATCATCGTGAACTACTTTTTTCTTTTCTTTTACTAATAAAGCAAAAATTGAAATCGAAATAATACAAGAAGCCCCGTCAACCCAGAAAAGACCAGAATAGCCCATTCCCATAATAATTAGACCTCCAAGTGCAGGTCCTGCAGCAAAACCTAAATTTACAGCAAGACGCACAAGCGTTAGGGCACGTGTTCTATTTTCTGGTTTGGCATAAGCTCCCAAAGAAACAAACATCGCCGGCCTGAACATGTCAGCAATTGTCATTAATAAAAACATGGCAACGCAAAGAGCCCAAAAAGTAGTGATATATTGAACAAAGAATAAAGAAACACCGCTTGTAAACAAACTGAATATCATGATTTTATAGAAGCCTATTTTATCTGAAAGTTTACCTCCAAGCCATGAACCCAGCATAGAACCAAAGCCAAACGCAACCATAATCCATCCGACTTGATTATAACTGAAATGAAGATCTTCTTTTAAATATTTGGATAAAAAAGGAAGTACCATTGTTCCAGCACGATTGATAAAAGTGATGATGGCAAGAATCCAAATTTCTCTTGTAAATCCTCTAAAATTGTTGATGTAATGGGTAAAAGCGGTTTTAAGCATTTTGTTTGATAGATTATCGTCACAAAGTTAGGAAACTTTGTCGCGTTAAGTGGTTGTTGTTTTGTTACTTTTGAACTATTTTTGCAGAAAATTTCTAAGATGAAAACATTAAACGCCCTAGTTTTATTGTTGGTTTTTACTTTTGGCTATGGCCAAAAAAAATTTAGTAAAAGTGAAGTAGAAAAATTTCAGAAGAAATTGAATTCAGAATTTGCTGATCCTAAGACTAGTCCGTTAATGACTAAAGATTTAAAAACTTTTAAAAGCTTAGAATTTTATCCCGTAAACGAAACTTTTTTTGTAAATGCTACTCTAGTAAAAGCTAAAGGAGGAAAAGTTTTTGAAATGAAAGAGTCGGGAAAATATACTTCAAAATATATTAAATACGGTACTTTATATTTTAAAATAAAAGGTAAAGATTTCAAATTGAACGTTTACCAAAATTTAGAACTTATAGTACAGGAGAAATACAAAAATCATTTGTTTTTACCTTTTTCAGATTTAACCTCTGGAAAACAGAGTTATATCGGTGGCCGTTACATAGATCTTGAAATTCCGAAAGGGAATACAATCGCAGTCGATTTCAATAAAGCTTATAATCCGTATTGTGCTTATAACTACGAGTATTCTTGTCCACTGGTTCCGCAGGAAAATGATTTGAAAATTGAAATTAAAGCGGGTGTTAAAACCTTTCATTAATGGAATATTTTAATTTTCATACCCATCAATTTACCAATCAGGCAGATGTTTTAGAATTGGTTAACCAATATCCGAAAGAATTTGATGCTTCGATTGCATTTTATTCGATCGGAATTCATCCGTGGTATATTGAAGAAAATCGCATTGATGCCGATTTGAAAATTATAGAAGAAAAATTGCAAACCGAAAATTGTCTGGCAATAGGAGAGTGCGGTTTAGATAAAAGAATTGATATTCCGCTAGAGTTACAAATTTTAGTTTTTGAACAACAATTAGCATTAGCAGAAAAATTCAAAAAACCAGTTGTAATACATTGTGTCGCAGCTTTTCAAGAAGTAATTGAAATTAGGAAAAGATTAAAAATTACAGTTCCGATGATTATTCACGGATTTTCGAAAAACAAACAGGTTGCCGAACAATTAATTACGGCAGGATTTTATCTTTCTTTTGGAAAATATTTATTGAAAAACCCAGATTTAAAAACTGTTTTTCAAAATGTTCCAAACGACCGATTCTTTTTAGAAACCGATACAATGGAAGAAACAATTCAGCAAGTTTATCAATTAGCATCAGAATATAAAAAACTAGAATTAAAAGAATTAAAAAGTATTATTTCAAGTAATTGTAAAAGTGTCTTTGGATAGGGAATAGTGAGATGTGAGAAGTTAAATGTGAGAAGTTAAATGTTAGAAGTTAAATGTTAGAAGTTAAATGTGAGAAATTGAATGTGAAAAGTTGAATGTGATTTTTCACACTGAGTAAAGTTTAAGTCTATAACAATAAGAAATCGGGCTTCGACTTCGCTCAGCCTGACAGATTTGAAACCTGAAACTTGAAACAAAATAAATAAACAAACAAAAACAATAATAGAGTATATGGCAGAATGGACAGAAAGAGCTGAGCTTTTATTTACAAAAGAAGGATTAAGTAATTTACAGAATTCAAATGTATTAATAGTCGGATTAGGAGGAGTTGGATCTTTTGCAGCTGAGTTTTTAGCAAGAGCGGGAGTAGGAAATATGACAATTGTAGATGGAGATGTTGTGGATATTACCAATATAAATCGTCAGTTACCAGCGTTACATTCTACAGTTGGTCAGCCAAAAATTAAAATTGTAGGGGATCGATTGATGGATATAAACCCAGAATTAAATTTGACGCGTGTACAGGAATTTCTTTCTCCAGAACGTGCTTTTGAAATTGTTTCTCCAGAATTTGATTATGTTTTAGATTGTATTGACAGTATTACTCCAAAATTGAATTTGATTATTGCTGCGAAAAGAAAAAGAGTAAAAATAATAAGCAGTATGGGTGCTGGCGGTAAAATGCTGGCTTCTAAAGTAAAAGTAACCGATATTTCTAAAACAATAAACTGCTACTTTTCTAAAACAATTCGTAAGCGTTTGAAAGAAGCAAAAATCAATAAATTAAAAGTGGTTTTCTCTTCTGAAATTCAAGACGAAAAAAGTTTAAAATTAACCGACGGAAAAAACTTTAAAAAGTCATTTTACGGAACAAACAGTTATATGCCAGGATTATTTGGTTTGCACGCTGCTGAAACGGTAATTAGACATCTTCTGAAAAAGTAATCAGTCTCAGTCGCAGTTTTCAGTAAAAAAAAGCCTTAGAACCTTAGTCCCTCAGAACCTCAGAATCTAAAAAAATGATTAAAACAGTAATTTTCGACATGGATGGCGTAATTGTAGATACAGAGCCTGTTCACCGTTATGCCTATTATTTACAATTTTCGGAATTAAATATAGAAGTACCTGAAGAGATGTATACTTCTTTTACAGGATTCTCTACTAGAAATACATTTCAAACTTTGAAGAGTTATTTCCCATCTGTAGAGCAGGAAGTGGAAGATTTGATTCAGAGAAAACGTCATATTTTTAATGACGCATTTGATACTAAAGAAGATCTCTATCTTTTGGATGGTGTTGAAGATTTAATTAAAGATTTGTACAATAACGGAATACAATTAATTTTAGCTTCTTCTGCATCAAAAGTAACAATCGATCGTGTTTTTACGAGATTCAATCTGCATCAGTATTTTACACATATTGTGAGTGGTGAAGATTTTCCGCAGTCAAAGCCAAATCCAGCGATATTTCTTCACGCTGCTTCACTTTCTATTGCACCTAAAGAAGAATGTATTATAATTGAAGACAGCACAAACGGAGTAAAAGCGGCGAAAGCAGCTGGTATATTTTGTGTGGGATACAAAAGTGAGCATTCTAACCTGCAGGATTTAAAAGAAGCAGATTTAGTTATAGATCATTTTAACGAATTAAATGCCGAAAAAATATCACAGTTAAAGTCTTGAATTATATAAAATTTAACATTTGTTCCCTTATTGAATTTGTAAATTTGAACAAAACAAAAAAATCATAAGAATGAAAAAACTACTTATTGCATTAGCCCTGATCTTAGCACCATTAGCATCAGAAGCACAAGTAAAAACTCCACAAGCAAGTCCAAAAGGATATATCAAACAAACTGTTGGTTTAACTGATGTTGAAGTTACTTATTCAAGACCAGGAGCAAGAGGAAGAGCGGTTTTCGGGAATTTAGTTCCGTTTGGGAAACTATGGAGAACTGGAGCTAATGAAAATACGATCATCAACTTCAGTGACGATGTGGTAATTGATGGAAAAACTTTAAAGAAAGGGAAATATGCAATTTATACAGTTCCAAGAATTGAAAGCTGGGACGTTATTTTTTACCTTTCTACAGATAACTGGGGATTGCCAGAAAACTGGAGTGATGCTTATGTTGCTTTAAAAACTACTGTAAAAGAAGATGCATTACCAACACCAGTTGAGACATTTACAATTGGAATTAATGGTTTAGATCCAAATTTTGGTTATTTAGAAATGTCTTGGGAAAACTCTCATGTTGCTTTAAAATTTGAAGTTCCAACCGCTAAAACTGCTGTGGCAAGTATTGAAAAAACTTTAGCAGGTCCAACTTGGAATGATTATTATGCAGCATCTCAATATTTATTTCAATCAAATGGAAACATTGAAACTGCAAGAACTTATGTAGACAAAGCTCTTGATATGAGTACAGACAAACCATACTATGTAACTAGACTAAAATCACAGATTCAAGCAAAACAAGGAGATAAAAAAGGAGCAATTGAAACTGCAAAAGCGTCATTGGCATCTGCAGAAGCAGCAAATAATGCCGATTACGTAAAATTGAATAAAGACAGTATCGCTGAGTGGAGCAGATAATAATTTTTGCAAATTATAAATCTCAAATATAAAATTCCAAATTCCAAAGCTTTCGGGTTTTGGAATTTTTTTTTGGCTTTGATGAAAAATATTTTGATTCTCTAGTTATTCCGAGGAACGAGGAATCTTACTCGGGGGGGTACAAACTGTTGTCGACTTACTAGTGAGATTCCTCGTTCCTCGGAATGACAAACTGATCGGTAAACTTGAAACTTGAAACCTGAAACTTTAAACCTGAAACTTTAAACCTGAAACTTAAAACAAAACAAACTAAAATTTCAATTCAAACTCGGTGGTTCAGGAATTTTAATGGTTTTCTTTATTTTCTTGATCAAAAGATAAAAGGTAATTCCGCCCAGAATAATTAGAAGCGCAATTTGAAGCTGGCCAAGACTATTGTTTTTACTGTACATCGCATTAGCAGCAGCCAGTTTAGCTTTTCCTTCTTCAATTTGAATCTGCGATAATGATTCTAATGTTTTTAGTGCTTTTGCACTAGAATTGGCAATTTCGTTCCAATTTTTATTTTCTACTTGTTTGTTTATTTCTTTGCAAGACTGCAAAAACATATCAAAATGCTGTTTTTCTTTATTGGTCAAAACCGTTTTAGCATACAAATCATCTATGTTATGAATAATGTCTAAAGTGTGATTGATTTCTCTCTTCTTTATAGTGTCGCTTAAATTTAGTTTTTCAGCTTCAGCTTTTATAAAGTGAAGTTCTTTAGAATATTGAAAAATATAATGTGCAACAACCAGTCGATCTTTATAAATCGCATTGATATTATCATTTACGTTTTTAGAATTTCGAAGCGTATTAAAGTTTCCCAATAAAATGATTAACATCACTATTAATAGAATAAAAGCAGCCTTCATTTTATTGCTGTATTTTTTTAGATCTTTCATAAATGATGTTTTTTTGGAGAAATTAAAAAAGAAGATTTTTTTAATTAATCATTTTGTTTTGAATCAGTTGTATGTTTTTTATTGATGACAAAGGTGTGATTTTTATAGTTTTATCTCCTTTGACAAAATAAAAATAGTACAAACTGTTATTACCAATTAAAGATACATTTTTAGATTCACCTTCATTAAAATCCAATTGATAACTATATTCTAATTTGTTGTTTTTCAGCTTTTCTTTGCCAAAATAACCGCCTGCAAGTCCGTAACCTAAAAAGAATGACAATAAGATTATTGCTAGAGATTTTATAGCAATACCGTTGTAATAGCTTTTAGTTTCTTCTGCAGATAGTTCATCTGTCGATTTTAACTCAAAAGTTTTTTTTATAAATGCTTTGTCTTTATTCTTAGCTAAATATGCAGGCAGATAAAAATGTGCTATAAACATTAGAATAATCGTAGCTAGAATAATTGGATTTGAAGTAAACTCAGCGATTGGACTAATTAACACATCCATAATTGTGGAGTATCTTAAAATATTGATTCCAAATTGATAATAATAAATACTGTCTTTTAGTATTCCCATTAAAATTAGGAAAAGGTAACCGAATGGCAGCAGTTTTTCTAAATCGTCAGAAATTTTCATTTATAGTTCTTTGGTTTATGGTTGTTTTTGGTTAATCTTTTAAGATTATTTGGAAGAACTAAAATAGCACTTTTACTTACAATTTTTTAATATTGAAGTATAATTTTTGAAGCTGTTTCTTGCTGTTCGCTTTATCTTTTGCTTTTTAATGAAAAAGTAAAAGGATACCGCTTCCATCAGGGCTAGGGTAGTAGGATTATTTAGAGGAAGATTGTTTAATTAGTAAATTAGTTTGCGTATTTACAATTTCTGCAGCTTTTATCAAAAAATCAGGATTTGTACATTCTCCATAATTAATATAAACGATATGGTTATCATTTTCTAAATTCTTATTCTTTTCTTGAGCATATAAATAACTGTCTAACCCCATTGTTAGATAAACTGGCGTTCCTTCGTTATACAACTGAGTGGTAATACCAATTAATCTTTTTTCAGCTGCTAACTGTATGTCATCTTCTTTATAAGCATACAAAAACATACAATCTAGTAATGTGCAAAATTTTATGCTTTTAAGTGACGGATATTTTTCGAATATTTCAGATCCTTGATTTAGATTTTCGAAACATTTTACGTAAAGTTGAGTTGATAGTGAATTCTCTTCAACTATTTGAATATTGTCAATATTTTGGCTGTTGGCATTAAAGCAAATAAATACTGAAAATATATACAATAGTTTCTGAGTCATTCCTTATTCTAAAATTAATTCATCATTTTCTTTTTTCCCTTTAAAAAATAAAAACTGCAATAAGAACGCTAATACAATTGTCAAAATTGCTCCAATAAAGTTAAGCCATAAATAACCTAGTTTTTCCTGACTGTAAATCATAAAATAATAAATTACAAAGATCGTAAGCTGGCTGATAATCGCACTGATAAACATTGGTTTTGCTTGAACTTTTCTCAGATAAAAACCAACTAAGAATATACCTAAAACTGTTCCGTAGAAGATTGATCCGATAATATTTACGAGCTGAATTAAATTTTCAAACAAAGTTCCAACGCAGGCAAAAAGTATGGCAACAACTCCCCAGAAAAGTGTAAAAAACTTTGTAGCATTCAGATAATGCTTTTCTGATTTCTCACTGACGTTTCGCTTATAAATATCAATTGCGGTTGTAGAAGCCAATGCAGTTAGTCCAGAAGCCGTCGATGACATTGCCGCTGAAAGAATAACGGCCAATAACAATCCGATAAGTCCTTTTGGTAAATAATGAAGGATAAAGTGAAAGAACACATAATCCTTATCGTTGGTTTCAGAATTGCTGTCGGCTCTTGAAATAATTTCTTTGGCTTTATCGCGAAGATCTTTTTCTTTATTAGATAAAGCAACTAATTCTTTGCGCAAAATCGGATTATCATAATCTTGATTCAACTGATCGATATACAATAAGTTGATTACCTTTTTATCTTCAGAAAGTTTTTCTAGTTTTTTTTCTAAAGCCTGATATTCTCCTTTATATGCAGATTTTTCAATAGCAATTTTATTATTCGGATTAAAATTTAATGGTACTGGATTGAATTGAAAAAATACAAAAACCATTACTCCTGTTAGAAGAATAAAAAATTGCATCGGAACTTTTAAAAGTCCGTTCATGATTAATCCCATCTGGCTTTCACGTACCGATTTTCCTGATAGATAGCGTCCAACCTGTGATTGGTCTGTTCCAAAATAGGCGAGTGCTAAAAAGAAACCGCCGGTAATACCGCTCCAAAAAGTATATTTTTCTTCGGGATCAAAGGAGAAATTAACAATATTCATTTTGTCATTTGCTCCTGCAATATGAAGCGCACTGTTAAAAGTCATGTCATTTGGAAGGTAATGCAGAATCAGGAAAAAAGTGATAAACATTCCAGACATGATTACAAACATCTGTTGTTTCTGTGTCACGTTTACGGCTTTTGTTCCACCAGAAAAAGTATAGATAATAACCAAAACTCCAATTATAATGTTCATTATGGTTAAATTCCATCCTAAAAGCGCTGACAAAATAATTGCTGGTGCATAAATTGTTAAACCAGTTCCTAAACCTCTTTGAACCAAGAATAAAATAGCGGCAAGAGAACGAGTTTTTACGTCAAATCTTCTTTCTAAAAATTCGTAAGCGGTATAAACTTTAGTTTTATGATATAGTGGAATAAAGGTTACACAAATCACAATCATGGCAATTGGCAGACCAAAATAAAACTGCACAAAACCCATTCCGTCATGATACGCTTGTCCAGGCGTAGATAAAAAAGTAATGGCGCTGGCTTGGGTTGCCATAACAGAAAGTCCGACAGTATACCAAGGCGTTTCATTATTTCCTAAAATGAAATCCTCAACATTTTTACTGCCTTTGGTTTTCCACGAACCATATCCAACAATAAATAATAAGGTTACAATAAGTACGATCCAGTCAAATAGCTGCATAGGTTATGAGTATAATTGCATGATTAAGAAAAAAATAGCAATATAAATTGCATTAGCGACCAAAACATAGGTGTAGCTTTTTTTCCATTTTTTTTGTTTTTTCGCTTCCATAATTATTGTTTTATGTCTTGTTTAGGAGCTTCAATAGGCTGTTTTAGAGAAATAATATTCGATAATAATCGATACGCTCCAGAAACACCTTCTGGTAATTCCCTGAAGAAACTCAAACCTGTGTAAATATAATATCCTTTTCCGTACGGAGCTACTAATAAAGCACCATCTTTAGCAGATTCTCCTTTATCATGCGACGAAATAATAGGAGTAAAGGCAGGATCATATTCATTTGGATAATACAAACCTTGCTCTTGTGTCCAGCCTTCAAAATCTTTTGAGGAAATTTTATTTGGCGTATTCAAGACTGGATGATTTGGAGCTAGAAAAGTAATTTTTGCATTTTCTTCGGTCACACGGTCATTAGATAATTTTAACGGATAAGGTGCGATTTTATCGGTTACCAGTTTTCCGTTAGTATTATACTGAACAATCATGTTTTTGCCGCCTTTAACAAAATTAAAAAGTATATTTTGTTTATTAGCCAAAGCACTTACTGTATTGTAGGCGCGAATTCCTGTAATAACAGTACTAAAGGAATCTAATTTTTCTGGGGTAATTTCTTCTGGTTTTAAGATAGAAACTTTGTACCCCATTTGAGTTAAACTTTCAGGAACTTCGTCGCCTGCACCCATAATGTAAGCAATTGCATCTCCAGAAGTTTTCAAATCGATTCGAATACATTTAGATTCTGCTGGTTTTAAAACCATTTGTTTCGTAATATGGCTAAAATCTATAATCGTTTGATCTTTGTCAAAACGTTTGTTGTCTACAACTGCAATGCTTTTTGCCACAACTTCTTCTGGGTTAAGAGGAGGAGTTACTTCAAAATAAAATATTTGCTCGTTTCCTTTTTTGTCCAAAACGAACGGAATTTCTTTTGGAGAAACATTCCAGCTTTTTGGCAATTCTAATTGTAAATTTCCTTTTACATCGTCTTTTCCTGCACGTACTTTTACAGGAATCATTTTGCTTTTAGTATCTCTAAAAATCAAAACTTTTTCTAAAATTGAAGTTGTAACTTCTGGTACAATATCAAGAAAATTATACATTTCTCCTTTTACACCGTCGTTATATTTGTAAACGACAGTTCGTTCGAACGGAATTTCTACACCGTTTATTTTTACATTAAAAACAACTTTTACATTTCTGATGATGTCTGGAATTCCAATATTTTCCTGATTGGAAACTGTGTACATTCCAACAGTTGCTTTTTCTTTTAACCAATAAGGCTGTGTATACTCAATATTGTTTGGAAGTTGTAATTGAAGATTGATTCTCTGATCGTTATTATTCTTCAAAACACTATTTTGAACTGTAGTTTTATTGTCCGGCAATGTTGTTACACTTGCCAATTGCATATCAACACTGCATCTGTTAATAGCTTCAAGACTCAATCTAATTGTGCTTCCTGGAGTTGCTTCCTGCTCATTTGAAACCGCTTCAAGATATAATCCTGAGCATGATGCAATAATATTTTTTATAGCAGCAGATTTAATAGTTTTCCAATGTGTATCTTCCAAACCCTCGATCATAGAATAGGCTTTTACTAAATCTGGAATACTTGCTGATGGATTACTAAAATCATATTTTGAAATAATCGAAGTAATTAGTTCACCAACTGGTTTTCCGTTTTTAACTCGGTTCCAAGTTGTGTCAATTCCGTCAAATAAATTATCTCTGTCTTTTGGGGTTTCACCATTAATAAGTTCTAAATATTCGGTTTCTTCGCCACGAACTCCCGTGCTTCCAAAACCTTGAGATTGGTGGCGGCTTCTGCTTAAAGCTGCAATTTCTTGATTTGATTTTCCAATTCCAGTATAATAAACCCCAGTTTCTAATTTGGTAAATTTAGATTTATTAGCAGCATTAAATTTTTCCTGACTTCCGTAAAACCACCAAGACGGATTAAAAAATTGTCTTTTAACCTGCCACGGCGTTACATATTGCAATTGTTCTGGGTAAACTTTTGGATCATTGGTTAATTTAAAACTTTCAACACTCAACATTGCTGAGGATGTATGATGACCGTGCGTTGTTCCTGGCGAACGGTGATCGAATCTATTGATAATAATATCCGGCTGAAATTTTCTGATTGTCCAAACCACATCTGCTAAGACTTTGCCTTTGTCCCAAATATCTAGAGTCTCATCTGGATTTTTAGAAAAACCAAAGTCATTTGCACGGGAGAAAAACTGTTCTCCGCCATCAATTTTTCTGGCTTCAATTAGTTCTTGCGTTCTTATAACACCTAATAATTCACGTAATTGTGGTCCAATTAAATTTTGTCCTCCATCACCGCGGGTTAACGATAAGTAACCAGTTCTGGCATTCATCTCATTTGCCAAATACGAAATCATTCGAGTATTTTCGTCATCAGGATGTGCAGCAACATATAATACAGAGCCTAAAAAGTTCAATTTTTTGATTTGATTGTAAATTTCAACCGAATTTGGTTTTTGCGGTTGTTGTGCAAATGAAGTTTGAAAACCTATAAAAAATAAAAGAAAGATTTGGATCTGTATTTTTCGCATGGTAATGAGTTAGTTGTTTTCTGAAATTGTCCCAAAAATACTAATTATTTTATGGAAGATTATTTAAATGAATTGTTAACGCACAATAATTGTACCTTAATTAAAGCAGTTAAAATAAAAAAAGCTGCCAGATTAATTCTGGCAGCTTTCAAAATATTTAGGTTTTGAAATTTAACTATTGTTTATTTCAACTTGTTTTCTGTGTCTTTGTAAGTTCCTGTAATTGTAACATTACTTCCTTTTGTAACTTTCCCGTAGATTGTAATAGAAGAATCGTTTCCGATGAAATTAATTTTAGCACCGCTGTTTAATCTTAAATCTCCCCAAATTACAACCGAACCTTCAATTTGTAATACTGCATTATTATTTATGATAAGCTCTGTTGACTGTAGATATTTACCTTGAGACAAACTTCCTCTCATATTAAAAGTACCATTGGTATTTAAAGTTAGGTTACTTAAAACAGTTATAGCGCCGCAATGTGTTAAAACTGCACCAGAATTTACAATTGCCGAATTAATAGCTGTTGCACCTTGGTAAGATTTAATTTCATTGGAGTTTAAAATCAAATCTCTGCCTTGATTATAAATTCCGTATGAAGAACAACTGGCAAATGTAGTGTTTGGTTTTTCCATCTTAATGATTTTCAAACCACCTGTTCCGCTGGCAACGTAAATATAGTTTCCGCTTGATTTTACGTAGTTTGAAGAACCGGCAATTCCTACAGAACCTAATAAACTTAATTGAGTTCCTGATTGATAAACATTAAGGCCTAAAGCACCATTTGCAAGAAATGCATATCCGTCGTTTACAGAAACAGCATTTGTAACATTATCTTCACCAGCAGTAGTAATTCCAATTGTTTGTAACTTAGAACCGCTGTTGATGTCGTAAACGCCAAGACCATTTGGACCTTCAGAAACCAAAAGTTTTGTTCCATCAATATCCATTGTTCTTTTTGCACCGCTTATATCTGTAGAAGTTGTAAAGCTTTTTTGCAAAGCAAGTGTCGATTGATTATAGATGTTAACTCCTTTATTTCCGCTCAAAGTCACGACTTTATCAGAAGTTAATGCAATAGAACGTAGATCAGACATTGCAGTTTTACCAGTAATTGCTTTAGTAGAAGTACTCATTTTAAACAAGCTTCCGTTATCTCCAGTTACAGCAAAATAATTAGAAGAGTTAGCTGCTACATCCGTTGTAACTCTGCTTTCTAAATAATTAGTCATTACTTTATCCGTAAGTAATCCAGAGCTTAAAGGCATATTAAAAACTATTGCAGGATTGTTTGCAAGCAAAGGGTCTTTATCTACATCTTTTGCTGCTCCAATAATTAAGTTTCCATTAGAGTAGGTAAGAGATGTAATATCAGTATTTGGAATTAAAGCTGATGTAACTAATTTTGGTTTATATGGATCTGAAACATCAATTACATCGATCGCTCCAGAATATACATCGCCTCTTGTAATATAAGAAACATAAGCATAGTTTCCGTTTACTGTAACGTGGCTTGCTTGTAATGTTTTTCCGTTAGCATCAACTGGCGGTTTTACTTCAGCAATTTGAACTAAAGGGAAAGTTGTAATAGTGTTGTCAGCAGATTTTCCTGTTAAAGAACCGTTTTCAATAGAAATTACTCCAGAATTGGTATAATCAAGCCTTTGATTTAAAGCATTTTGATCTGAAGTAATAGTAATGTTATTCAACGATTGGTTATCGTTTTTGTTATCATCATTATTGTCACAGCCTATTAATAGTGACATTGTTAAAAATGAAAGCAAATAAACATTCTTTTTCATAAATTTCTTTTTTGGATTTTTAAAATTCGGTGCAAATATAAGTCAGAATCTCATTAAACAATGGTTAATTTTTTAAAACTAACTGTTTTTCAGTGATTTATATGTAAATTACAAAGATTTAACAAAAGTTCAAAGTTAAATTTGCAAAAAAAAGAGAGTATCATATTATTTGATACTCTCTTGTATTGAAAACTAGTGATTTAGTATTATCTTCTTCCACGTCCGTGATCATGGTCGTCGTGACGATCATCATGTCTGTCATGTTTATCATGATGCTTATCGTGTTTGTCATAATGTTTGTAATCTCTGTGGTCATGACGACGATCATTGTAACCATAAACTGGTCTTGGTTTGTATGGTCTTTGTGGAGCACCATGATATCCTTTATAATATTTTACTCTATGACGATCAAAATAAGTATAAGGAGTTCTACCATGATAATCGGTTAAAACTACTTTATAACCACCATATAAATCATAGTTTCTATATTGTCTTGGCAGGTAAGTTGTTCTAACCCATCTTCCTCCTCCAAAATATATAAATTGCGCAGCACGAACATCATAGTAAGCTTCAATATCTGGAAGATAATAATATTCCATTTCGCTATATCCTGCAGGACCCCAAGCTGGAGGATTTCCTATGTTAACGTTTATCGATACTTGGGCTTGCGTGGCATTTGCAACCATTAGAAATAATCCGGCGATTGCTAATTTTATCGTTTTCATTTTGTTTATTTTTTTAAATGTTAATCTTGTTCAAAGATATTCATATACTGTGCCAAAAAAATAAAGCAAATGTATTTTATCGGATAAAAATGCATTTCGACGAGTCGTTTTTAGAAAATTTTTATGCTAAATTATTGATTATAAATTGCTTTACACTTTTTTGAAAATTTAGAAAAAAAATAAAATTATTTATAATCAACAACTCTTGGTTTAGCAAGTTCGAAGCTTTGGAGTCCATAATCTGTAGTTTCAAAAGTATTTGTTTTGAAAACATTATCGCCCTGAAGCGGAATACTTGGATAATATGAAATTGAAAGCTGAAATGAACTAAAAACCAAATAGTCATTACTAACCAACAATCCTAGGGTGAGTTTAGAATACGGTTTGCTTTTAGTCATTGCGACTTCTGGACTTCCTAAAACGGCAATGGAGTAATTAAAAAATGGATTTAAACGAAACCCCCATAATGCATGCGGAGAATAGGTTTGGGTTTGGAGTGATAAAACAGCTTTACTAGTCCCATACAATGCAGTATTAAATCCTGCTAAACCATTTTGTTCATTTATATTAAGTTCATCACCAATCACATTGTCACGGTTTATACCAAAAACAAATTTTGGATTTACGAATTGTCTTAATTTCCAGTTCCCAATACTGTACAACTTTGTAAAATAATTCGATTCAAATAAAAAAGCAGTACGGTAGGTTTTAGATTGATGAAAGAAAGTTCCAGCCTCAAAATTCATACTCAGAAATCCTAATCGATAGTAATTTCCAAATGAAAATTGTGCGCCGACATATGGCCTCCAAAATGTGTTTTTGTATTGATAGCCAAATGTTACTCCATATATTCTGCCTATAGGAACGTCTTCCGTTTGTCCATTTCTAAAGATATAACTGTCTTTGATAAACTTTCGAGTATTTAATCCGATACCGCTTAGAATCAGTTTTTCACTTGAATAAAAATGATCTGGATCATAAACTTCTGTTGGCGATTCGCTGTAATTGACATTTAAAAATCTCGCAGTTGTAATAAGATTGGTTATTGCATCATGATCGTCTTTAAACATTTTAAAAGCTCGTCCCGCCCAAACATCCTGTGATGTATATTTCATCGGCTGATAGGCATAAGAAAGATCTGGAGCTTGAAGCGTATCTCGTCTGTAATATTCATCAACATAAACTCCGCCCGCCCATTTGGTTAAAGGAGAGTAGAAATCACGTTCTACATCAATGCTTTTGATATAGTTATTATCTAAGTCCATTTTGTAATGAAGAATGGTACTGATATAAGTGTTTTTGATATTCGGAACGGTATAGGTTGCTTCATTAGCATTTCGTCCATCATCAAATCGATTCGTAAAACGGTATTCCAGCTGCTGTCCAGAGCCAAAAAAGTCTTTTTCTTTAAAACCAATCGAAACTTGATTACTCGAAATAGAAAATCTCGGAATTGTACTCCAGGAATCTAAAACTCTAATTGTAACATCTACAGAATCAGATGCTTTTCCGACAGATTGATTGGAGATTCGAACGGCGGTCACATAACGCTGGGAACGAATCAAACGCTCAGATTCTAAAACTTTATAGGTATTATAAGGTGTATTTCGTTTGAATAACAATAAATTATAAATCGCTATTTTTTTTGTTTTTAAATGAAGCTTGTTTCCTGTTCGTTCTCCCCAGTTTTTGGGTACTTGTGTGGTATCTGCAACAGAATGACCAAACGGATCTAATGTAATAATATTTATATTTCGAATAATTTTGCCTTCATAATTTGTAGAGTCTATTTTTACCAAAAGTTCTTCTTTTTTCTTTGGTTTCCTCGATCTAAAAAATAGTTTATGCATAGTTTGCGTAAACTTATTTCTTTTAGAATAATTTCGGATTTTGTTATAGATTTCAGTACTGTCTTTTTGAGGTTTTGGCTCTTTTTTAGTTTGATCTACTTGTCCATATACACCTTGTAAGCAAAAGCATAACAGAATAAAAAATACTATTTTATTGTTTAAAGACATTCGGTAATTTTACTTCTAATAATTTTATTGTTTATGAATATAGGAATAAATAATAGGTTTAAAAAATAAGTTTTTTAATGCTCAACAGAAGTCCTTCTTATTCTCCATTTAAATTTCCTAGGTACGTGATTGCCCATGAGATATCCCCAAGGTGAAAGTGATTCTATTCTATCAAATATAATTTTTAGAATGGCTAAAAGCGGAATGGCTAAGAACATTCCGGCTATTCCTGCTGCAGCGCCGCCAACAATAATACCCATAATAGAAACAAACGCATTTATTTCAACTTTAGAATTAATAATTAATGGCACAAGCAGATTATTATCAATAAGTTGAACAATTATATTTACTATCAGGATTCCAAGAATAACAGAAGTATCTGCAGATCCAGTTAATGATGCTAATACGGTAATGATTCCGGCAATTAAAATTCCGATATAAGGAATTAGGTTTAAAATTCCAGTTATAAGTCCTAACAATATAAAATATTTAATGCCAATAATCCACAATCCTAAACTGGTTAATATAGAAACAACAATCATTTCAATAATTAAACTAACAATATAATTGTTTACAGAAACTTTTATCTGCGAAAGAATGTCTTTTAAAACCGGATGATTTTCTTGGCTTATTAATTTAGCTAAAAACAATTTAAAATGCTCTTTATATATTAAAAACAAAAACGTATAAATGACGATAATCGTACTATCCAAAAGAACATCGCTTATAGATATTATAGAAGATACTATTGTAGCCTGGCCGTTTTTAACTGAATCTTTTGTTACTGTATCCAGATATTTTTTTTGTTCTCCAATGCTTACTTGAAAATTTTCTCTAATAAATTTATGAATTTCAATGATAAAAGTATTTGCATTTTTCTTTATGGTATCAAAATCATTCGCCATATAAGTAACCTGATAGGAAATGAAAACCAAAATACCGACAATGAAGGATAGAAAAATTAAAAGACAAACTATTGCGGCTAAATGCCTTGGGAATTTAAATTTTGTATTTAAAAAGGTAAAAATGGGAAGTAGTAGAACAGCAAATAAAAATGCCATTAAAACTGGAGTCAGAATATCTTTTCCAGTACAAAAAATAAAAGCAAAACAAATTAAAGTAACAAGTATAAAGCAAAGCTTTGCATAAAAAGGTAAAGTTATGGGTCGAGTCATTATTTGAAGATTTAAGCTGGTTTTATAAAACAAATATTACACTTTATTTGCTCTTTTCTGTTCTAGCTTTTCTTCGCGGCGTTATAGAATTCCCATTAACATTTAATCAAAAAACTCTCTTTCTTCATATTTGGCGGGAATAATAGAGATTCCTTTTTGCAGTAATAAATTGTTTGGGAAAATAATTTTCTCGCCTTCTTTCGTTTTTAAGCTCACATGGAAGGTATTGATGTCTTCAATTTCGGCTTCGATAGGAAAATCTTTATCATGTATTTTTATAGTGTCCCCAATTCTAAAGGGAAAAGAAAAGAATAAAATCATTCCAGAAGTAATATTGCTCAAAATCGACCATTGTGCAAACATAGCCACTCCAATTACAGTTGCAATCGAAGAAATAGTAATGAAAATATCTTGCGTTTCAACGCCCCAAACCACAATTAAACTGGTTGTAACCAATATATTCATTAGAATATTAATGTACTTGATTACTAAATTGGTTCTATGTTCAAATAAATGACTAGTAGAGGCAAAACGTCTTATCAATTTTGCAATAACCATTCTAAGAACAATCAATATAAGAATGAGAATTATGGTAGCTAAGATTTCGCGGCTATACTCTTTAAAAGAAAACATAAATAAATTTTTACACTAATGTACTTAAAAATTCGTAAACTTTTGCTGTCGGAAGCCCCATAACATTGGTATAAGAGCCTTCAACTTTTGCAACTGCCATAAAACCAAACCATTCCTGAATGCCATAAGCGCCAGCTTTGTCGTAAGGTTTATAATTTTCTATGTAGTACAAAATTGCTTCATCAGATAAATCATTGAAAGTAACTTTTGTAATATCATGCAATAGGGTAGAAGAGTCAGCAGTTTTAAAGCATACAGAAGTAATTACTTCATGAGTAGCGTTAGACATTGATTTGATCATTTCAAAAGCTTCTTCCGCATTTTTTGGTTTTCCCAATGCTTTATTTTGATGCCATACAATTGTATCACTCGTTACTAAAATTTCATTTTCTTGTAACTCGCCTTCAAAAGCTTTAGCTTTTAGTTCGGCCAGATAATCGGTTATTTCTACTGCTTTTAATTCTGGCGGATAAATCTCTTCAATATCTTTTAAGCGAATTTCAAAATCAAGATCTAAATCCTTAAAAAACTGCTGTCTTCTTGGCGAACCAGAAGCTAAAATGATTTTATATTTTTTTAGTTTTTCTTTAAGCATTGTATTTGATATTTAAGGCGATAACCAAGATTGATAAAATTCCGAAGAATAAAACAAGTTTTAAAATAGTACTTAAATGATGAAAATCTTTTTGAGATTTTGCAGTAAATATTTTGACTATGAAATATAATAATGGGGCTAAAACTGTAACAAACGAATAAAGGACAGCAATATAAAGCTTGTTCTCCATAAAATAAATATTGCTGTAAAGCGCAGATAATATAAAAGCAATAACGGCAAAGCCTAAAGCAATTTTGGCAGCTCTATTAATTCCAATAGCAATGGGTAATGTATTCATTCCTTGATTGTAATCTCCATTTACATCTTCAATATCTTTAACTATTTCACGAATAAAATTAATCATAAAAGCAAACAAGGCATAATCTATTAGGATTGAAAAAAGACTTGCCATCTGCGCTTGATTTTCAGCAGTTGTTGCTGGAAAAAGATCAAAAACTCCAATAATTAAAACGCTCACAGCAAGAAGCAATGCAACAACAAAATTGCCCAAAATCATAATTTGCTTTAAAGTTGTAGCATAAAAATATAGTAAAGAAGCAATTAAGATAAAAAGCGAGGCAAAAGTAGGCCTTAGAATAATATTCGATAGAATAAAACCAATGGCAACTCCAGAAATATTTAAACCAATATAAATATTATAAGCCGCCGTTTCTGTTATTCCTTTACCAACAACAACGTCGTTAGGTTTATTAATACTGTCGGTTGCAACATCATAAATATTATTAATGACATAACCCGCTGCGGCCAGCAAAACGGTACTCAAAACCAGTAATCCGTATTGCCAGTCTGACAATGCTAACGGAATATCCTGCTGTTTTAAAAATGCATAACGAAAAAGAAGCTGCATAAAAGCAAGCATTAATAAGTTTTTATAACGAATAAGTTTTAGGTATTTCATTTTTGAGGTTCTGGGTGGCTAAGTTGCTAAGGTTCTAAGATTTTTATGTTTATGGCTTGTAAAAATATAAATGTTACGTTCATTAACAATTTATAATTGATAATTCACAATTAATTAATCGTGTTTTCCATCAAAATACTCCATCCATTTCCCTTGCACCTTCATAACTTGTTCGATGACGTCTCTTGCAGCGCCTCTTCCGCCTTTTACGTGTGAAATGTAACGACAGATATTTTTAATTTCTGGACTTGCATCTTGTGGACAGGCTGGAAGTCCAACTAATTTCATTACATGAAAATCAGGAATATCATCTCCCATATACAACACATTTTCAGGCTTAATATTATAAGTTTCTGTGTATTCTTTAAAAGTTTGTACTTTATTTGGGGTTCCTAAATGAATGTCGGTAACACCCAGATTACGAAGACGAATGCGGACACCTTCATTGCTTCCGCCAGAAATAACGCATACTTTGAAACCGCTTTCGATTGCTGCTTTTAAAGCATAACCATCACGAATATTCATTGTTCTTAACATTTCGCCTTCATTGGTTACAAAAACAGAACTGTCTGTAAGTACGCCGTCTACATCAAAAACAAACGTTGTGATGTCATTCATTATTTCTTTATAACTTTTTGCCATTATGTTGTATAGATTGTGTTAGGATTTTATAGATATTTTTTTTGTTTTCATTTTGTAAAAAATCCAAATGTGCATTGATTGTTTTGGAATCTTCACGTTTTGCAGGACCTGTCTGCGCCTCAGTTGGATCAAGCGTATTAATTTTATCCGCCGTCTCCTGAATTAAAGGTCTTAGTATTGAAAAAGGAACTTGATTTTCTTCACAAATTTCTTGTCCAATTTGATAAAGATGATTGGTAAAATTATTCACAAAAACTGCAGCGACATGAAGTGCTTTTCGCTGCTCTGAATTGATAGAATAAACAGCAGTAGAAACACTTTTAGCTACAGATTCTAAAAGTTTAAAATCAGCAGTATTTTCAGCCTCTAAACAAAAAGGAATTATAGAAAAATCTATATTTTTATTTTTAGAAAAAGTCTGCAGCGGATAAAAAACACCCCTACGATTTTTTTCATCTAAAACATCTATTGGTGATGTTCCAGAAGTATGCACTACAAACTGATTATTAAATGGAAGTTGTTCTGAAACTTCGGTAATTGCATTGTCTGAAACTGCAATTATATGTAGATCAGCAGTCTGTAATTCACTGTAGTCAGAAATAATTTTTTCATAATCAACCAAATGAGCCACAGCTTCCTTGTTTCTTGAAAAAACCTGTTTAATTTCTACAGTTTTGCTTGTATCAAAAGCTTTTATTAAATGCTGTGCGACGTTGCCGGAACCGATTATTGTTATCTGAATCATAAGAGCAAAATTAGTATTATTTTTTATAAAGATAATTTGTAATGAAAACTTTTGCGACAGATTGCAGGGTACTAATATGATTTTTATTTTCAGACATTATTCTAATTGCCAAGATTAAAGTATGATAATCTATTTTAATTTATAAGAAAATAATCAAGACAGCTATATTGTAAATGTTTGTTTTTGTAAAAATAAGTTTACTTTTTTGAGAATTTGATCAAATTTCTTGCTATATATTTGGTTTTTATTAACAAATATCACATACCTAAAATCAACATTTTTAAGTACTTTTGTGCCACTTTTATACAATGTAATTCCTTAAAAATGGATAAAAAAATATTCTCTTTTTTGTTTTCTACACGATTAATGGCCGTTCTTTTTTTAACATTCGCAATTGCAATGGGTGTTGGAACTTTTATCGAAAGTAAATACAATACCGATACAGCCAGAATACTTATTTACAATACTTGGTGGTTTGAGGCGATAATGCTTGTTTTTGTAATTAATTTCTTCGGAAACATTAAACGTTATCAACTGCTTAAAAAAGAAAAGTGGGCAACCTTCTTACTGCATATTTCTTTTATTTTCATCATTTTAGGAGCTTTTATTACCCGTTACATTAGTTATGAAGGAATGATGCCTATTCGCGAAGGCGCTGCAGAAAATCAAATTTACTCCGATAAAACTTTCTTAACCATTTTTGTGGATGGTGAATATAAAGGGGAGATGAAAAGAAGGGTTTTTGAAAAAAATCTGTTATTATCTCCTGTTACTAATAATGATTTCAGTGTTTCTGGAAAATTTGATGAAACACCTTTTGAAGTTACATACTCTAATTATATAATGGGAGCGAAGGAAGTGGTTAAACCAGATCCAAACGGAACTTTATATCTTAAATTAGTAGAAGCTGGTGCCGGCGGACGTGAAGAACATTATCTTAAAGAAGGTGAGGTTCAAAATATTCACAATGTTTTATTTGCTTTAAATAAACCAACTGACGGAGCAATTAATATTAATACAACTGGTAAAGAATACACTATTCAGACTCCTTTTGAAGGGGAGTTTATGCGAATGGCAGATCAGTTTAAAGGAAAAGTCACTAAAAATAATGCACAGCCTTTAATGATGCGTTCGTTGTATAGCATTGGAGATATTAGAATTGTATTTCCAGATCCGCCAATGAAGGGAAAAGTGGAATATGAATCAAATAATGATTTTAAAGCTAAATCTCATACAGACGCTTTGGTCGTAAAAGTTAAAGCTGAAGGACAAGAAAAAGAAGTAATGCTGATGGGGTCTAAAGGCCAGATTGGAGAGGCTAAAACGGTTAAAATTGGCAATATTGAATATTCTTTATTTTATGGAAGTAAAGCATACATTTTACCTTTTAAAATAAAATTGAACGATTTTATAGCAGAAAAATATCCTGGTACCGAAAAAAGTTATTCTTCATATAAAAGTAAAGTTACTGTCCAGGATTCTACAGAAACTTTTGATTATGATATTTTTATGAATCACGTTTTAGATCATAAAGGATATCGTTTCTTCCAGTCTTCATTTGATCCAGATGAAAAAGGAACTGTTTTATCTGTAAACCATGATTTTTGGGGAACTAATATTACTTATTTGGGTTATTTTTTACTTTATATAGGACTTATGGCAATTATGTTTACAAAACATTCTCGTTTTGGTGATTTGAAACGTAAACTAGAAGCGGTTAAAAAGAAAAAAGAAAAGCTAATTACTATTTTAGTTTTAATGATAAGCTTAAGTGGTTTTGCACAGCAGACTCCACATGTTCATTCTCATGATCACGATCACGCGCATACCGCAGATCCTAATGATCATGCTAATCATGTTACAGCGCCGCCAAGTCAAAAACAATTAGATTCATTATTGACTATTTATAAAGCACCAGAATCGCACGCAGCAAAATTTGGACGATTGATTATCCAAGATGCCGGCGGAAGAATGAAACCTATTAATACGTTTTCGTCTGAGTTACTTCGAAAAGTAAGCCATAAGGATACTTACAATGGAATGAATTCTGATCAGGTTTTCTTATCGATGACACAATATGCTCAGGTTTGGATTCAGATTCCTTTGATTTATATTAAATCTGGAAATGATAGTATTCGTAAAATTATCGGAATTGATTCGAAAGATCAATACGCTCCGTTTGTGAAATTCTTTGATGAGCAGGGAAATTATAAATTATCTCCTTATTTGGATGAGGCTTACAAAGCTGCAAATCCAAATAATTTTGAGAAAGATTTTGTTGAGACAGATAAAAAAGTAAACTTAATGGAATCTGCTTTAAGCGGAAGCATTTTGAGAATATTTCCAGTTCCAAACGATCCAAATCATAAATGGGTTTCTTATTTAGAACGCAATAATAATGGCTTTAAAGGAATGGATTCAACTTACGTTAACCAAATTCTGCCTTTATATTTTAGTGCCCTAAACAACGGTTCAATTGCTAAAAACTTTGACACAGCAGACAATTTAGTTGAAAGCATTAATGGTTTTCAAAAGAAATTTGGTAGCAAAGTACGACCAAGTGAAGACAAAATCGATGCTGAGATAGCTTATAATAAATACGACGTTTTTCAAAAATTACCGTATTGGTATATTACAGTAGCAAGCTTTATGTTCATTTTTATTATCGTGAACATTTTCTTTGAGAAAAAATGGCTTCGTATTACAATAGATGGTTTCCATGTTTTAGTCGGATTGTTATTTGCAATTCATACATTAGGATTAATTGCACGCTGGTATATTTCTGGTCACGCGCCTTGGAGTAATGCTTACGAATCAATCGTTTATGTAGCTTGGTCCACAATGTTCTTCGGATTGGCTTTTGATAGAAAATCAAAATTAACAGTAGCATCATCTGCCTTTGTTACTGCTATGATTTTAATGGCAGCTTACATGAACTGGATTGATCCTGAAATTGCAAACTTACAACCGGTTCTTAACTCGTATTGGTTAATGATTCACGTGGCAGTTATTGTAGGTAGTTATGGTCCAACTGCATTAGGATTTATTTTAGGCTTTGTTGCATTGCTCTTGATTTTCTTTACAACTGAGAAAAATAAAGCCAAAATGGAGCTTAATTTAAAAGAGATTACATATATCAACGAAATGGCTTTAACTATTGGTTTGATCATGCTTACTATTGGAAACTTCTTAGGTGGACAATGGGCAAACGAAAGCTGGGGACGTTACTGGGGATGGGATCCAAAAGAAACTTGGGCTTTAATCTCAATTATGATTTATGCATTTGTAATTCACGCTCGTTTTGTTCCTGCTTTAAGAGGAAAATGGTTCTTCAACTTAATGAGTATGTTTGCATTTGTTTCAATTCTGTTTACTTATTATGGAGTAAATTTCCATTTGGTTGGTTTGCATTCTTACGCAAGCGGAGAAGCGCATTCATTAAGTTGGGTTTATTACACTTTGATTTCCATTAGTGTTATTGGAGCTGTTACCTATCCAAAATATAGAAAGTACTATAAAAGTAAAAAAGTAAAGAAATAAATAATTCAAAGGAATTATTAATTCAAAAAAGGTTCAACATAATGTTGAACCTTTTTGTTTTTTAAAAGTTACCTGTAATTAAAAGTATTACTGCAAAAACAATTGTAAAGCAGATTAAAAATATGATATGACTAAGTATCGATAAAAAGAATGCTCGTGTTTTTGATATTTTATCGAAAAATTGAATGTTGGTCCAAAATATTAATACAATACCTATTAGATAGGTTACAAACGAAAACTGCTGTAAATGATGCGTACTGTTGAAATAAAATAATATTGGAAATGTCAAAATCTGGACAAAAAGCCGCTGTGAAGCTTTAAAAGTATTGAGAACAAAAAATTCAAAAAAGTTATATCCCTGATTTCTAAAAACAATATAAGTACCAATTGTATATAACGGTATTGTAGCTATTGTTACCCAAGAGAAATGTGTTGTAATCCATTCATTTAGATTTTCATAATCTAATGCATCATTTGAATCATTTGCTAAATAATGAATATTAAAATAATGGAATAAAAAACCATAAAAAGTTGCTAACAGAACAACTAAAGATAAAGGTTTGAAATGTCTGACGCGTTTTCCTTCAATAAATTCGCGAACAGTATCTCCAGGCCTTGTAAATAGTTCCTTTAAAGAAAAGAGAATTCCCTGATCAAAATGGAATAAGCCATGCTGTATGTCGTGCCATAAAAAATGACCGTTAATTTTGTGTGTTTCTGTGCTTTGGCCGCAATTATTGCAGTAATTACCAGTATAAACTTGCTGACAGTTTTTACAAGTTATTTTCATCATAACTAATCTTTATAATTTAATTTAAATCCATTTGGGTACATAATCGCTAATAAAACACAAATTAATAAAAAATTATATTCTATACCATTTCTTCCACCGCCAACGACAAACCATCCATCCTGAAAATGAACCAGAATAATTCCCATAAGCAAAATAAAAATAGTTATGAATCCTGCAGGTTTTACATATTTGTTTAAAAGCAGTAATATAGCCGCTGCAATATGCGACAATTTAATTGACCAAGCCAGAAAAACACCAAAAGGAGCAAAGCCAATTTGATTTAAAAATAAATTTCCGAAATCATTTATTCCGTTATTAAACATTCCGAAAACAGAATGCGTTAATAAAATGATTGCAGTTGCAATTCTTAAAAGTAAAGTTCCATTCATAGATCTTTTGATAGAGTTTATTTTGTAAAAATAAAAAAGCGCATATTAAAAGTAATTAATATACGCTTTGCATTTATAAATATTTAAGTTTTTAAACTTTTCCTAAAGTATACAATTGTTCCATTGTTGGAGTTAAACTTCCTCCTGCAGGTTCCAGCGTGATACCGAACGCTTCTGCCGAATCGGTCTGGCTTACAGCAAAGATTTTTTGTCTATTTCCTTCGAAATTATCCAGTAAACCAATACTTGTAGGCGTAAGAACTGGACTTAATTTTAAAGACCAAACTTGATAAACCATTCCTTTTGGAGGCGTTGGCAGACCAGCGGCATCAATATAAGTTGTTTTAGTTTGTTTATTCCAATACACTTTTGCAAAAGATGTAGGAGAAACAGCCTGACCGCCAAGAGTTACACCAGTATTTTTGATATCTCTAACAATACTCAGGTTTTTCTCTGTTTGTTTATTCTGCTGATCTAAATAAGCATACTCTCTTTGGATTTTATTTTTTTCATTTCCAACATTTGAAATTGCTTCCTTAGTTTTTGTTAATTCTAAAGTTTGATAGCCTAAACCAAGCAATAATAATACTGCCGCGGCCCAGCCCACATATTGAGACCAGTTTGAAGCTGGTTTCATATCGACTACTTTGCCATGTTTAAGTTCCAGACGGGTTTTTATTTTCTCAAAATTCTCCACAGAATGGAAAGGAGAGAAGCTCGAAGATAAAGCAATTATAGCCTTTTCGATCGAAATAATTTCCTGATCAACTTCAGGATTGTTTTTTGCCAGTTCAGCTATTTCTAGGTTTTCTTTTTCGCTTAGTAAGCCATATACATATAACTCTAGAATTCCTGATTCTATATATTCTTGTGCTTCCATTATATTTTTAAATAATTACGTAAATCGTTAATACAGTTTCTGTTTTGTGTCTTGATTGTGCCCAGTGGAATGGCTAATTCTTCCGAAGCTTCTTGCTGGGTATATCCTTTAAAGAATAACAAATTGATGATTTCAATACATTTTGGTTTAAGTTTCTTCACGAATTCCTGAATTCCAATTGCATCAAGTTTATTAGCTAATTTATTACTGTCATCTAACAGATTTACGAAATTATCAGAGGAAAGGTTTTTTTGGCTGTTATTAAAGTTTTTAGAACGAAGTTTATCAATCGAAGTGTTTCGAGCGATATTAAGAATCCAAGTGTAAAATCGTCCTTTACTTTCATTATAAGAATCGATGTTTTTCCAGATTTTTACAAAGACGTCTTGTAAAACATCTTCTGCTTCTTCTCGATTTTTGATTAAGACATGAATGACAGAAAATAAGCTTTTAGAATACATATCATATAAATGTGTAAAAGCCTTTTCGTCCTTTTTGTAAATTAAAACTAACAATTCTTCTTGACTCATAGATTTGGATTTTAAGTTTAAACATAAAAAGTTAGACAGCTGGTGGTAACCAGTTATAAAGATAATTTATTTTTTTCGGATTTTTTTTTATTTTTTTTGTAGTCTAAACCCTAGGAAAATAAAGAGGTTTAAAAAAAAATATGATTTTTTTTACTTTTTTTAAAACCAAAAACAATCCAATTTCGTAAATAAATTTAGAAGTAGGAAAAAGAACATATTAAAAATGAAAAGCGATTCTAAAAACTGATATTATGAATAAGAGAAATGCAATTAAAATATTAATCGTAGGATTGACAACTGTTTTAGCATTGACTGTTTTTAATAAAGTTGATTTTAGAAAAGAGATGTTGATTAAGAGCTCTAAATGAGAAACGTTATGAATTTGTTCTTTAAATTTTGAAAAGTTGAAAACTAAATATAGTATAGTTGATGCACTCGGACTTCCAAACCGAAGATTTTTTTAATTGTTAGAGTGAATTACACCATTTAAAAGTTACATCAATACAAGCCATTTGAAAATATTTTGAAAAGTTCGTTTTGACATTGGGGGTTAAGAAGATTTTCACTATAACCGAGTCATCAACTATAATTCGATAACATATAGATTATTTTATTTATAAAAAGATTGCATAATAATTAATTCATGGTTTGATTTGTTTGTATGGGGGGAAGCCTAACGTCTGATTAACGTTAGGCTTCATTTTTTTATTTAACTTTTGATTAATAAAATTTAAAGAAAGAAAAGAGTTTTAGTAAAGCGGATTTTAGCTAATTTTATAAAAAATTATACGATGAAAAATATAGCAATTTTAGTTTGCAGTGCATTATTTATGATAGCATCGCAAGTGCAGGCTCAAACGAGCCATAAACCTAAAACAGAAGTCATGGCAAAAGAAAACATTTACCAGTTTAAAGTTGAAGATTTATCAGGAGATACTTTTGACTTTGCATCTTTGAAAGGCAAAAAAATCATGATTGTCAATACAGCATCAAAATGTGGTTTGACACCTCAGTACAAAGATTTAGAGGCTATTTACAAAGAATATAAAGACAAAGGTTTTGTAATTGTAGGTTTTCCAGCAAATAACTTTGCTTCGCAGGAACCTGGAACAGCGAAGGAAATTGAATCTTTCTGCCAGCAGAATTATGGCGTAACTTTCCCGATGATGAATAAAATATCAGTAAAAGGAAATGATATGGCTGAAATTTACAAATTCCTGACTCAGAAATCTAAAAATGGTTTACAGGATTCTGAAGTAGAGTGGAATTTCCAAAAATACTTAATTAATGAAAAGGGAGAATTGGTAAAAGTAATTAAACCAAGAACTTTACCAACAGATCCAGAAGTTATTAATTGGATAAAAAGTTAATAAGTAAAGTAATGAAAAAAAAATCCGTAAATCTGAAATTTTGAGATTTACGGATTTTTTTTTGGTTTGTCAGACTGAGCGAAGTCGAAGTCCTGTTTTGCTGAATCACTTTGCTTAACTTCGACTTTGCTCAGTCTGACAAAAATATAGTTATTTTAAAATCAACTGCATGAAAACCAAATCGAGCCAATGATCAAACTTGTAGCCCACTTCGCGAATTGTACCCGTTGCTACGAAACCAAATCTTTCGTGAAAAGCTATACTACCGGCATTATCAGCATCAATTGCGCCAATCATTACGTGATAACCTTGTTCTTTTGCCAAGCGAATTAATTCTGCCAACAGTTTAGATCCAATTCCTTTTCCGATTACATGATCGACTACATAAACAGAATGTTCAACCGTAAATTGATATCCAATTTTTTCGCGAAACTGTCCGTAACTTCCAAAACCAACGACCTCGCCATCTAAATCGGCTACAACAACCGGTAGATTTTTGGCTGTTTTATCTTCAAACCACTTTTTTTGAACTTCTAAAGTTTGAATTTCATAGCTGTAATTAGCCGTTGTATGTAAAATGGAATGATTTACAATTTCTAAAATCTTTTGTAAATCATTTGATGTTGCTGGTCTTAAAACAATATTCATATTTAATTTTTGCGATTATTTTGTGTTTAATTCTGCTAGTAAAACATCTACATCTTTAGAATTCCAACCCATTTCTTTTGCAATGGCTTTGGCTTCTTTAGCATATTCTAAAGCCTTTTTTTTATCTTTTATTTTATTATAAAGTCTGGCCTCTAATAAATTACCATCGTAAGAATCATTTAATTCTAAAGAATGATTTACCCAGAAAATGGCTTTTTTCAAACTTTCAGTATCGTTAATATGCTTTAAATAAGTATTTCCAATATCTTTTAAAAAACTAGCATCATTCCAGGCCAATTTTTGTGTGTCTTCAAGAGTAACTTTTTTATAGAAATCCCATTTTTCTGTTCTTTCAGCTAAAGATAAATCATATTTAAAAACTAAAGAATCTGTTTTTTGAAGACGGATAGATTTAGCAACTTCTCTTTGTTTATAATAGTTTACAGTGTCTAAATTGTCAACCAGCGGGCGAAGCAATTCGGTTACAATACTTTCAATTTTACGGTCAATTCTATTTTGAGAAGCTACAGCAGCAAATTCTTTTTGATGGTTTAAAACATACTGAAATTCTCTCGATTTAATATCTGTTACTCCGTTTGCAATAACTCTCCAATTCAATTCACTAATTAATTGCGCATCAGACTGTGTATTTAAATACGTATGTGTTGCTGGAGATAGTTCTGTTCTGTCTTTTCCTTTTTTTAAAGTATTTAAATAAGTGAAATATTTATCTGAATTACTCGGATCTGCCATAAATTCCTTTTCTAAATAAGGCAATTGCATTTTCGGATTTAAAGCATAATGCAGCTCATTTAAAAATTCAGCTTTTTTCATTTCGCCTTTTAAAGCATAAATCAATGTTTCATTAGCATCCAAAAATAAAAAAGTAGGAAGTGATTTTGTGTTGAATTTGTTTTTTAGTGCAATTCCTTCCTCTTTTTCGATGTTTTTATAGGTACAGACAAAATTTTTATTCAAAAAATCCATAACTGCTGGATCGCTTAAAACTTCACTTTTCATTAAATTACAATGCGGACACCAGTCAGCATACAACATTACAAAAAGAGGTTTTCCTTCTTTTTTAGCATTTTCCAGTGCTGTTTGATAAGGTGTATCAACAGGAACAAATTTATTTTGAGAAATTACAGTTTGAAAAGTTACAGCTAAAAAAAGTACATACAGAAAACGCATAGCAGGTCTGGCTTTTATTTATAATTCGATTTTACAAATATATTTCCTTTTTCGAGAAAGAGACTTAATATATTCCTAATTATAATTTAAATCAAGTGCGAAGTTTGTAACTTTGTAAGCAAGATTAAGAAAGTCAAATCAAAGATTTTCTTTAAAAAAAGTAATACGCGATCAGAATGATTTACCCCAAAATAGCGCTTGCACAAAGCATTATCGAAATTTTATCTGCCAAAGGCATCATTAATATTATTATTTCTCCAGGATCTAGAAATGCGCCATTAACCATTGGATTTGCTCAAAACCCTAATTTTAAATGTTATAGTATTGCAGACGAGCGCTGTGCTGCTTTTTTTGCTTTAGGAATTGCACAGCAAACCAAACAGCCTACAGCAGTGGTTTGTACATCTGGATCGGCTTTATTGAACTATTATCCGGCTTTTGCGGAAGCATTTTACAGCCAGATTCCGTTAATCGTAATTTCTGCAGATCGTCCTCAGAGTAAAATTGATATTGGAGACGGACAAACTATTCGTCAGGAAAATGTGTTTCTAAATCATTCTGTTTATAATGCCAATTTGACCGAAGATGCGTCAGAAGAAAATGATTCAAAAATCAATCTAGCAATAGAAACGGCAATTCAGCAAAAAGGGCCAGTGCACATCAATGCGCCTTTTGAAGAGCCTTTATATGAAACTACAGAAGAACTTTTAGTGCAGCCAAAAATTACAAATCTGCAGTCTGACATTGCTCCAAAAACTATAGAAAATAGTGATGAATTTGTTTCTGTTTGGAATAATGCGAAACGAAAATTAATCTTAGTCGGAGTAAATGAAGCGAATGTTATTGATCAAGAAATAATTGAAAACTTAGCTTCAGATCCTTCAATCGTTGTACTTACAGAAACGACTTCGAATCTTCATCATGCAAGTTTTATTAATAGTATTGATACTTTAATTACACCTTTTGATGATTCTGATTTTAAAGAATTTAACCCAGAAGTTTTAGTAACTTTTGGCGGAATGGTTGTTTCCAAAAGAATCAAAGGTTTTTTAAGAAAATACAAACCCGAGCATCACTGGCACATCGATACGTTACGTGCATACGATACATTTGGAGCATTGACCAAACATTTTGAAATGCAGCCAAATGATTTTTTTAAAGACTTACTCTCAAAAACATCTTTTGTAGAAAGTGATTACTTTAAAGATATCCAAGATGTTTATAAAACCCGAGTAATTAAAAGACAAGAATATCTTAATCAAATTGGTTTTTCAGATTTTAAAGTTTTCGAGAAAGTTATTGAAACGCTTCCTAAAAATAGTATCCTTCAAATTAGTAATAGTTCGGCAATTCGTTACGCTCAATTAATTGATATTGATGAATCTATAGAAGTCTTCTGCAATCGCGGAACTAGTGGAATTGACGGAAGTACATCAACTGCAGTTGGAGCTTCAGTTGGAAATGATAAACAGACAGTATTTATTACAGGTGATATCAGTTTCTTATACGACAGCAATGCGTTATGGAACTCTTATATTCCGAAAAATTTCAAGATAATATTGGTAAACAATGGAGGAGGAGGAATTTTCAGAATTCTGCCTGGACACGAGGAAAAACCTGTTTTTAATACCTATTTTGAAACTTCTCATCAGTTAACAGCAGAACATTTAGCTAAAATGTATCAGTGTAACTATTTTAAAGCGAATGATTTAGAATCATTAAATAGCAGTTTAGAAATACTCTACAATTCAAATGATGCGCCTGGAATTCTCGAGATTTTTACGCCGACAACAGAAAATGATATTATTTTAAAACAATATTTTAAAAAGCTTATTTAATTAATTTGTAAGTTAATATTTGTTAAAAATTAGTTTTCTTTCATTATAATATTTAGTTTTGGTTTTAGAAATAATAACCAATATAAAATATTATGAGCAAGAGAGAAGAACTAATTGTGAAGTATGCTTCAGATTTAAAAGACAAATGCGGAGTAACTCCAAACATGGATTTACTAACAAAAGTAACTATTGGCTGCGGACCATCTATTTATAATGATGATGCATCTACAGTAGCAGGAAGCCAGCAATCTGAATTGGATACCGTAAAAAATAACTTTTTAATTAAAAAATTAGGGTTAAAAGACGGACCAGAATTAATGGAAGCAATTCATGCTGTATTAGAAAAATATGGTAAGTCTAACAAACACAAATACAGAGTGGTTGTTTATTATCTATTAACGGTACACTTTAAAAAAGAAAGTGTTTATAAATAGTCTTCCGGAAATAAAATAAAGCGTCATAACTATGGCGCTTTTTCTTTTTAATATTAATCCAAAACATTTTTCAATTTACCATTTTCAAACTTCGTACCTTTGCAGCTCATAAACTTAGTTGCAAATCAACTTAGAACGTTAAAAAAAATGCTTGAAATAGGAAAATACAATACACTAACTATATTACGTGATACCAAAGTTGGGTTGTTTTTAGGAGATCCTGAAAATGATCCAGAAGGAATTCACGACGTTTTACTTCCAAATAAATATGTTCCCAAAGAATTTGAAATTGGGGAAGAATTAATCGTTTTCGTTTATTTAGATCACGAACAGCGACCTGTCGCAACAACTCTAGTTCCTTATATTTTGTTGAATGAATTTGCACTTTTAAGAGTGAATTATATCAATAATGTCGGTGCTTTTATGGATTGGGGAATGGAGAAAGATATTCTTGTGCCATTTAAAGAACAAGCCCGTCCAATGGAAAAAGGAAAACGTTATTTGGTTTATTTATACATGGACAAACAAACCAATCGTTTGGTTGCGTCTAGTAAAACCAATCAATTCTTGAATAATGACCAATTAACGGTTGAAAAAGGAGAAGAAGTGGATTTAATTGTTTCTCATATTACCGATATGGGAATTAATGTAATCATTAACGAACAACATAAAGGTCTTTTGTATAAAGATGAAGTATACGACGACTCGATAAGAACAGGCGACAGAATGCGTGGATATATTAAAAATATTCGTCCTGACAATAAAATCGATGTTGCGCTGCAAGTGCAAGGAGTTGAGAGTATTGAACCAAATGCAGAGAAGGTTTTAAGCGAATTAAGAGCCAGCAGAGGTTTCCTCCGTTTAAACGATAATTCTCATCCAGAAGATATTAAAACGGTTTTGAAAATGAGTAAAAAATCATTTAAAAAAGCCATTGGCTCTTTGTACAAAGAGAAATTAATAGAAATTAAAGAAGACGGGATTTATCTAATAAATTAAAGTTTATTTAAAAAAAAAAATATTCTAAAAATCCAAATTCCAATCTATCTATTAGTTGGAATTTGGATTTTTTTATTTTTGAAATTTACGAAAGTAAAGTTATTATAACACGAAAGGCTGCTCATTACAAGCAGCCTTTCGCTTTTTATTCTAGTTTTAAAAAAAATTGTAATTAAAAAAAAACAGAAATAAAATAATTCGAATCCATCTCAGAATAATAGCTTTACGTATTTTAGAAATTACCCCATTGATGGTATGTCTTTTAAACAATCAATGCACATATCTTAAAAGCAAAAAAAGAATTTCACGGCTTGATCCATTGGTTTATAAATAACTTTTAGAAAGTGTGAATTAGTACTTTTTTCTTCTTTTTCGTTATCATTCATATACTAATTATAGATACAATTCTAACATTTAACCTTAGGTGTTACTTTTTTCTTTTTGAAGTTTCGACAAACACATAAATCATTTGCTCATTAATTTGAGGTCTGTTAATAAAAACCGTAAAAAAATGAGCGACAAATTTTTTAAATTTTCTCAAAAAAATCATTTTTTAGGTTAATAAATCAGTGAAAGAAAATCAATCTGAAATCAATGAAAGAAAATGTATCTCATTGATTTCTAGGGTGTAAAATTAATTATTATTTTTCTAAACTAATGTTAAAAAATGTTATTTTTTGGAACCTTAGGACAATTGTTAACATTAAGAGTAATTTTCATTACAGACTTAAACAGAATTGAGTAGGTAAAAATGTAAAAATGCCTTATTTTTACCCTATAATTGTTTAAATAAAATAAATCAAAATGGATTGGATTACAGCCAGAGAATTTGAAGATATAACCTATAAAAAATGTAATGGAGTAGCGAGAATTGCTTTTAACAGACCAAATGTTAGAAATGCATTCCGTCCTAAAACTACTTCAGAATTATACCAGGCTTTTTATGATGCACAAGAAGACACTTCGATTGGAGTAGTTTTACTTTCTGCTGAAGGACCATCGACAAAAGACGGAGTTTATTCTTTCTGCAGCGGAGGCGACCAGAATGCACGCGGACACCAAGGATATGTTGGTGAAGACGGTCAGCATCGTTTAAATATACTTGAAGTACAGCGTTTAATTCGTTTTATGCCAAAAGTTGTTATTGCTGTTGTTCCAGGCTGGGCTGTAGGCGGCGGACATAGTTTGCACGTAGTATGCGATATGACTCTTGCGAGTAAAGAGCATGCGATTTTTAAACAAACAGACGCAGACGTAACAAGCTTTGACGGTGGTTACGGATCAGCATATTTGGCTAAAATGGTCGGTCAGAAAAAAGCGCGTGAAATTTTCTTTTTAGGTAGAAATTATTCTGCTCAGGAAGCTTTTGAAATGGGAATGGTTAATGCCGTAATTCCGCATGACGAACTTGAAGCTACTGCATACGAATGGGCTCAGGAAATCCTTCAAAAATCTCCAACTTCTATTAAAATGCTGAAATTTGCAATGAACTTAACAGATGACGGAATGGTCGGACAACAAGTTTTTGCAGGAGAAGCAACTCGTTTAGCTTACATGACCGAAGAAGCTAAAGAAGGAAGAAATGCTTTCTTAGAAAAAAGAAAACCAAATTTCGGTGAAAATAAGTGGTTACCATAAAATTAATAAATAGTTTCAAGTTTCATGTTACAGGTTCTGTAGATAACTTGAAACTTCAAACTTGAAACAAAATAAAACTAAAAGAATAAATGAAACATTGGATTGAAGCCGCAAGACTGCGCACATTACCTTTATCAGTTTCTGGAATTATAGTTGGAAGTATTTATGCTTTATCAAATCCAACAGAAACTATTAATACACCAACAGAAGTATTTAGTTGGAAAATTTTTGGTTTTGCTCTTTTGACAACATTAGGATTACAGGTTTTATCCAATTTTGCAAATGATTATGGTGATGGGGTAAAAGGCACTGATAATGAAGATCGAATAGGGCCCAAGCGTGCTATTCAGAGTGGTGTTATTACGCCTCAGGCAATGAAAAAAGCCATTATAATTACATCTTTATTGACTTTATTATCAGCAATAATCTTGATTTATTTTGCTTTTGGAAGCGATAATTTCGGGTATTCGATCTTTTTTCTGTTATTGGGAATAGCAGCAATCGTTTCTGCGATTCGTTATACAGTAGGTAATTCTGCTTACGGTTATAGAGGATTTGGAGATCTATTTGTGTTTATTTTCTTTGGATTGGTAAGTACTTTAGGGGTAAACTTTTTATATGCAAAAGAAGTTGATCCGCTTTTAATTCTTCCTGCTGTTGCAATTGGATTATTGAGCGTTGGGGTTTTAAACCTTAATAACATGCGTGATCAAGAATCAGACAAGAAAGTTGGTAAAAATACAATTGTAGTGCAAATGGGTCCTGCGAAAGCAAAGGTTTATCACTATACTTTGATTATTACAGCAATGCTTGCAGTAGTTGTTTTTGCTATTTTGAGCGGCTATAATTTTGATCAATATTTATTTTTATTGGCATATATTCCATTAACTAAACATTTAATTACAGTTTATAAAAATCAAGATCCTAAATTATTAGATCCAGAATTGAAAAAACTGGCATTAAGCACATTCTTGCTTTCTATTTTGCTTACAGTTTGTATGATTTCGTTGATTTCAGACATTATTGTAAACTTATTTTTAGGAGGAAGATAGAACTACGTTAAACTTTAAACTTAACAAAAATGAAAATTACATTTTACGGACACGCTTCTTTAGGAATAGAAGTGGGAGGAAAACATATTATTGTGGATCCATTTATAACAGGAAATCCGCAGGCAGCAGCAATTGATATCAAAACCCTTAAAGCAGATTATATATTGCTGACTCACGCACATGGCGACCATGTTTTAGACGTAGAAGCTATTGCAAAAAACACAAACGCAGTAATTGTTTCAAATGCTGAAATTACTAGCTATTATGCCAAAAAAGGTTTCAATTCACACCCGATGAATCATGGCGGAAGCTGGAAATTCGATTTTGGAAAAGTGAAATATGTAAACGCTATTCACTCCAGCAGTTTTCCTGACGGTTCTTACGGAGGAAATCCTGGAGGATTCGTTATCGAAGGCGAACATAAAAACATCTACATTGCTGGAGACACTGCATTGACGTATGATTTGAAATTAATCCCACTTCGTACAAAATTAGATTTAGCAATTCTTCCAATCGGGAACAATTTTACAATGGATGTAGAAGATGCGATTATTGCTTCAGACTTTTTAGAATGCGATAAAATTTTAGGTTATCATTTTGATACTTTTGGTTATATCGAAATCAATCACGAAGAATCTATTCGCAAGTTTTTTGATAAAGGCAAAGATTTAATGCTTTTACAAATTGGTGAATCAATAGAATTATAATTATACACTAAAGTTTTGAGGGTTCCGGTAATTATTGGCACCCTCAAAAATAGTTCTACTCTCAGGGCTAAGCCACTCATTTCCATAAGAAAGTTATTTGGCATAATCTATGTTATTTATATTGTGAAGTTTTTTAAAAGTAAAAATCATTTTAATCTGTGAAATCTGTGGCAATTAAAGCATCATCACGAAATACAACTTTCAAAAAAATAATTCTATCGCTTTTTATTATAGTTTCCTTTAATTCTTTCGCTCAGAAAGAAGGCTATTGGGACAAAGAGCGAGCAACTACAAAAGAAATTATGGTTCCTGCGCGCGATAGAATTTCTATTGCAACAGAAGATTTACCAGTTGGAACTACGGAAATCGTTTACAGAATTACACTTTTAGATAAAAATCAAGAAATGGCCAATAGCTTAGTTTCATTGCTAAAAGCTATTCCAGATCCCACAGGAGTAAGCCAAGGTTCTGCAGGAGCAGTTTTTTTGATGTCGAAAATTTCAGGAGATGATGAATGTACTTATTCTATTTTTACATCAAATGAAAACGCAAAAAAATATGTTGCCGATGGTAAGATAGACAAAGCGTGTTACTCTCAAGCTGAACCAATTAGCAAAGATGCCAAAAGACTTTCATTAGACAAATCTTCTTGTTTAAAACAAAATACTGGCACAATTTGGTTTGGTTTCGAAAGTAAAAATTGGCTGTTAAGTCAAAAAGTAGTTCTAGAAGTTGTGCCTTGGGTTGACACTAAATTAAACCGAGGCTGGAATCAAGACAATAAAAACGAAATCATCAGTTTGTGTAAAACTTCTACAATGGCACAAAAAATGGCCAACTCAGATGATTTTTGTGTTTGTATCTTGAATAAAATCATGAAACAATATCGCTATGATGAGTTTCAAAAATTATTAGCGGTTGAAAAAACAAAAGTGTACAAAGATTTTGGAAATGCCTGTTATAAAGATGCAGATATTTCTAAAAATGTCTTTAACGATTTAAGAACACAAGCATCTTCATTAATAAAACTACAAAAATATAACGAGGCAATTCCGAAACTAAACACAATAATTAGCGAAGGAAAAGCAACTGCATTAGATTACAGTTCTTTAGGTTACTGCTATATTTTGACCAAACAATATGCAAAAGCTTTAAAAGCACTGCAAGAAGGTGAAAAGCTGGATGATACAGAACTAATGGTAAAATTAAATTTAGCACATACTTATTTAATCACTAATGATTACAGTGAGGCAAAAGCTATTTATAAGAAATACCAAACTCAAAATGTTACAGATAGTTTAAGCTGGGTTGCCAAAACTAAGCTGGATTTTGCTGCTTTTGAAAAAGCTGGCCTGCCGTCTAAGGATTTTGAAAAAGTGCTTAAATTGTACAATTAAGATTTAAAACAATTCATTTGAAAGCTTCTTACCGTAAATATTTATTAGATTTTAAAAGACCTTCTGGAACCTCAAGAGGTGTTATGACCGAAAAGGAAACCTGGTTTATTGTTCTAGAAGAAAATGGAAAAATTGGAATAGGTGAGTGTGGAATTCTTCTAGGTTTAAGCGCTGATGATCGTGATGATTATGAAGAAAAACTTCGATGGGCATGCGAAAATATTCATTTAGGAGAAAATAAACTTTGGGAAGAATTACTAGAATTTCCATCTATCCAATTCGGAATAGAAATGGCTTTTCAATCCTTAAAAAGTGAAAATCCATTTGTTTTGTTTCCATCAGATTTCACCCGAAACAAAAGTTCTATTACAATAAACGGTCTAGTTTGGATGGGGGAATCTTCCTTTATGAAACAACAGATCGAAGAGAAATTAGCTGATGGTTTTAATTGCATAAAGCTTAAAATAGGAGCGATAGATTTTCAAAAAGAATTAGAATTATTGCAATTTATAAGAAGTCATTTTTCTCCAGAAGAAATTGAAATCCGCGTTGATGCCAACGGAGCTTTTTCTTCAATAGAAGCTTTAGATAAATTAAATCAATTAAAACAATTTCAACTTCATAGTATTGAACAGCCAATCAAAAAAGGCAATATTAGAGAGATGGCTGAGCTGTGCAAAGAAACGCCGTTTCCAATAGCTTTAGATGAAGAACTTATTGGTGTGTTTTCGTTCGAAGAAAAAGAAAAATTACTACAAGAAATCAAACCTCAGTATATTATTTTAAAACCAAGTTTTATTGGAGGTTTTAAAGGCACACAAGAATGGATTTCCTTAGCAGATAAATATAATATAGGCTGGTGGATTACTTCGGCTTTAGAAAGCAATATTGGACTTAATGCAATTGCACAATGGACATTTTTGCAAAATTCTAAAATGCCGCAAGGTTTAGGAACTGGAGCGTTATATACTAATAATATAGATTGTCCACTGGAAGTTAAAAATGGCCACTTATGGTACAATACAGCTAAAGAATGGGAATCTTCTTTTTTAGAAAATTTTTAGAAAGGTTCAAAGGAACAAAGTTGCAAAGGCACAGAGGATAAAACCTTTGTACCTTTGCAACTCTGAACCTAGTTTCATTCTTTCTTTATAGAAAAAAGTTAAAAGACACAAAGAAATAAACCTTTGCACCTTTGTAACTCTGAACCTCTGAACCTAATTTCACTCTTTCCCGCCTAAAAGATTCTGCTGCCAGTCTTTTAATTCCTGCCATTTTCCTTGATAAGCCAATAACGCCTGCTTTGGCCAAGTACTCGGATTGTGTATGGCGTAATTTTCTCCGCCGGCATCTAAAATAGATTGTAATTTTTCTGTTGATGCTTCAGCAAGATCATACCAAGAATTTATTCCCGCATTGTTCAATAAAGCCTCAATTTTAGGACCAATTCCTTCTACAATTTTTAAGTCGTTCTCTTTTATTTTCTTGCCAAGGTAATTTGCTGCTCCAGCACTGTCAAAAGCAATTGAAGAAGGAGCTGTCGCTGTAAACGACTGTGTAGTTATTTTAGATTTAGCAGCCAGATCTGCTTCTAGGGTTGAAATTCGGGCATTTAAATTTTTAGTGTTCGCTTTACAGGCATCCAAATCTGCTTGAAGTGATAATGCCAGAGAATCATCATTTTTCGAGTTCGTTTTTCCTAGTAAGTAACCTAAAATTCCACAGATTAATCCCACTAGCACAGGTATTAAGATACAAGGTATATTCATGATCGTATGTTTTGATTAGTTATTTAATTGTAATTACTGTTCTTCTATTTGATGCCTTTCCTTCTGAAGTATTATTATCGCCAATTGGTTCATCAGGTCCTTTAGACTGAGTTTCGATCCTAGTTTGGTCAATGCCATTTTTAGAAAGATAATTTTTAGAGAATTCTGCTCTTTTTTGTCCAAGAGCAATATTAGCATCACGGTTTCCAACATTATCAGAATGGCCAACTGCTAGAATAACAGCATCTTTAACGTGCTCAGTATATTTAATAATATCAGCAACTTTTTGTTTCTCAAGACTGCTTAAAGTTTGGCGCGATTGATTCGTACTAAAATGAAGAATCAACGGATCTGCATTTATTTTATCTTTCAAAACGCTCCATTCATCATTTGGCGTTGCAGCTGCAGTAGAATCAATGGTTTCAAATGAATAATCAGCAGGTCCTAGAAGCGTGTCTGCACTCATTTTCCATTTTTCTATAATTTCTCCTTTAGTAATAAATTGCTTTTCAGACAACCCCTCAGTAACAAAATAATTTTTGACCTCATTTGCCCTTGCGAGACCTAGATTTTCAAAAGAAGTAGAATTTGTTTCATCAGATGTAGCGTAACCCGTTATCGTTATTTTCTGTTTTGGATTTGAAACCAAAAATGTCTTTAATTTAGCTATACCAGTTAAGACAGAATCACCAACAGGCATTATTAATGCTGCGCTGTTTTTGAGGAACTTGAGATTATCATTCGTATGATATTCAATTCCAGAACCATTCAATACAAACGGAACAAAATTAGGCTCCACGACAGGTGTTGAAACTGTTTTAGGAGTATCATCCGTTATTGTTTTCTCAGAGCAATTGCAGCAAAATTTAAGATATAAAAAAGTACCTAAAATGATGGTTATTGCAATGCCTAATAGATAAAGTGCTTTTTTAGACATAGATGATAAAGTTTAGATTCTATCAAATTTAACGAAAAAAATAACACATAACACGTTAATAATCAGTTATTTTAATGTTTTAAATTTGTGCTTTAAAAAGTAGTTTAATACGTTTTTGCCTTTTTAAACTTTCAAGAGCTTGATTAAAATCAGTAACTTGCATAAAAAAAATAATGCACATTTAAAATGGTCGAAATAGAAAGAAAATTTCTTGTAAAATCTGACGACTTCAAGAAACAAGCTTTTACTCAAAATAAAATTGCACAAGGTTACTTGAGTTCTGTCCCGGAAAGAACTGTTAGAGTAAGAGTTAAAGGAAATAAAGGCTTTATAACCATAAAAGGTATAAGTCATAGCAGCGGTATGTCTCGGTTTGAATGGGAGAATGAAATTCCGCTGGATGAAGCGATAGAACTTTTAAAATTATGTGAGAAAGGTAAAATCGAAAAGACCCGGTACGAAATAAAATCTGGAATACATGTGTATGAGGTTGATGAGTTTTATGGTGAAAACGAAGGATTGATTATGGCAGAAATTGAACTAAATTCTGAAACTGAAGCTTTTGAAAAACCAGATTGGCTTGGCGAAGAAGTCACAAATGATGAAAGATATTATAATGCTTATTTGAGTAAAAATCCTTATAAAGACTGGGAAAAATAAAATGACAGAATCCATATACGACCTTATTATAGTAGGCGGCGGGCCAATTGGTCTTGCCTGCGCAATCGAAGCCGAAAAGAAAAAATTAAAATATTTAATTATAGAAAAAGGTGCAATTGTAAATAGTATTTTCAATTATCCGCTTTACATGACTTTTTTTTCTACTGCAGAAAGATTAGAAATTGGCGATATTCCTTTTAATTGCTTAGCGCCAAAACCTGGGCGTCAGGAAGCTTTAGAATATTACAGAAACATTCATCGTTATTTTAAATTCAATATTAATTTATTTGAAAAAGTAAATGAAGTTCGAAAAGAAAGCAGCGGGATTTTTAAAATTGATACCGATAAACAAAATTACGAAGCTAAAAATGTGGTGATAGCTACAGGTTTTTATGACATTCCGATTGAGATGAATATTCCTGGAGAAAATCTGCCGAAAGTTCGTCACTATTATAAAGAAGCGCACGAATACGCTTTTAGGAAAGTTTTGGTCGTTGGAGCCAATAATTCGTCAGTTGACGCAGCTTTGGAATGCTGGCGAAAAGGTGCTGATGTGACAATGGTTATTCGTAAAAACGAAATTAATAATCGAGTAAAATATTGGGTGAAGCCGGATATCGAAAATCGCATTGCAGAAGGAAGTATCAAAGCTTATTTTGAATCTAATATTACAGAAATCAGAGAAAACGTAGTTGAAATTGAAACACCAAACGGCAGAGTTACAATTGAAAACGACTTTGTTCTGGCTTTAACGGGATATAAACCAGATTTAAGCTTTCTGGAAAGAATGGGAATTCATCTTTCAAACGATGAATTAAAAATTCCTGTATATAATCCTGAAACGATGGAAACTAATGTTGACGGATTATTTCTTGCAGGCGTTGTCTGCGGTGGAATGCAGACGCATAAATGGTTTATAGAAAACTCAAGAGTGCATGCCACAATGATTGTGGATTATATAACTTCGAGATAAAAAGGTTTGCCACGAATTTCACTAATTAACACAAATTATTTCTATAGAATGGATTTCACTCTATGTGACAATCTATTAAATCTGTCAATTCGAGCGAAGTAGAGAACTTTGTATGATGCATTTCGACTTCGCTCAATGTGACATTAGAATAAATAAATTAAGAGCTGCAAGAAAGCATCGAACAGCCTACTTTTGATCTTGCCCAATCTGGACGTTTTGCAAACCATTTTTCAGATTCTGGTTGTTCATCATACGGATTTTTTAATAGCTGAAATAATTCATCCACTAAAGAATAATCGCCTTTGTCTGCTTCATCAATAGCCAGTTGTGCCATATAATTTCGCAGTACATATTTTGGATTTATGAGGTTCATTTTCGCAGTACGTTCTTCGTCAGAAAGTGTCTCTAACTTTAATCTTCTGAGATAAACAGAAAGCCATTTTTGCCATGCATCTAGAATTTCACCTTTTATTTCTTCTGGTAAATAGAATGCATATTCAATTTTTTCAAATGCCTGTTCTACAGAATCACTCTTTTTAATCTGGCTTAGGTTTCTGAAAAAGATAGTCATATCAGTTTCTGATAATTGTAAAATTTCTTCAACTCCTTGAATAATTTTATCATCAGTTTCACTTGAAGTAAAAAGTCCTAATTTACTTAAAAACATATTTTTATAATCCTCTTCGTAATCATTAATAAATGAATCTAAGATTTTTTCTAAAGGCTCTGCTTCATTAATTAAAGGATAAAGAGCATTTGCTAATTGGTACAAATTCCACTGGGCAACTTGAGGCTGATTTCCGAAACGATATCTTCTATTTTGACTGTCTGTAGTATTTGGAGTCCAATTTGGATCGTAGTTTTCCAACCATCCATAAGGCCCATAATCAATCGTAATTCCGTGAATCGACATATTATCGGTATTCATTACACCGTGAACAAATCCGACACGCTGCCAGTGCAGAATCATTTCTCGAGTCGTATCTGCCACTTTTTTAAAGAATTGTAAATATTGTTCTTTAGGCTCGCCTGTAATTTCTGGAAAATAATGTTTGATTGTGAATTCTACAAATTCTTTTAGATTTTTGAGCTCATTTCTAGCAGTCAGCATTTCAAAACTTCCAAAACGAATAAATGACGGCGCCACACGGCAGACAACAGCACCTTTTTCGTAAGCAGGATTTCCATTGTATAAAATATCTCTCAAAACCTGATCGCCTGAAAGAATCAGAGAAAGTGATCGAGTAGTGGGAACTCCTAAATAATGCATCGCTTCGGCGCATAAATATTCTCTTATAGACGAACGTAAAACGGCTAAACCATCTGCGGTTCTAGAGTAAGGCGTTTTTCCAGCACCTTTTAACTGAAGTGTGTAAAATTGATTATTGTTTTCAATTTCAGTTAAATTAATCGCACGTCCGTCTCCCAATTGTCCTGCCCAATTTCCAAATTGATGTCCAGCATAACACATGGCATACGGCTGCGTGCCGGGAAGAATATCTTTTCCAGAGAAAGTATTTAAAAATTCTTCTGATTGTATTTCATCCTTAGAAATTCCAACTAATTCAGCAACTTCTTCAGATGCATGAATTAATTCTGGATTTGAGGGTTTTGTTGGATTTACATATGAAAAGAGCGTATTCTTTACTTGACGAATTTCGTTTGTCAAATCTGGATCTGCTGGCAGTTCGGCAGTAAATCGATTATTTATTTTGAGATTTTTCATTTTTTATTTCTTTTCTTTTATTGCCAACAGATTAAAGGATTTTAAAAGATTTTTTTTTAAACTAAAAATCGTTCAATCAATATAATCTGTGGCTTAACTTAAAATTAGCCAATTAATTTATCAGCATACATTTTTTTAAGTTTTTGAATTTTTGGATCAATAACCACTTGGCAATATCCAGCTTCCTGATTTTCATTGTAATAATTTTGATGATAATCCTCAGCTTCGTAAAAAACTTCAAAAGGTTTCAATTGGGTAACAATCGGATCAGCATAAGCAGGCTGTACTTCTTCAAAAACTTTTTCTGCTATTTCTTTCTGCTCATCATTATGATATAAAATGATCGAGCGGTATTGCGTTCCGCTGTCACCACCTTGACGATTCAAAGTTGTTGGATCATGACTTGTCATAAAAATGAAAATTAAGTCATGATATGAAATTATGTCAGGATTAAAGGTAACTTGAATAACTTCTGCATGTCCAGTTCTGCCAGTACAAACTTCGCGATATGCTGGATTTTTTATAAAGCCATCTGAATAACCTGATTTTATTGATTGTACACCTTTTAAACGCTGAATTACAGCTTCGACACACCAAAAACAACCGCCACCAAAGGTAGCTACTGATAAATTTCCCATAAATAATACTTTCTATTAGTTTAATGCCTATTAATTCGATAGGATATTATGATAATTTATTAAAAAAAAGATCTTTTAACTAAAGATACCCGACAGGAATGTAATGTTTGAAGTTTACTATTGATAAATTCGCAATATTATAAAAAAGCGATATATTTGCAGTCAAACACAAGGCACAACTAATGAATAGCAAAAATAGTACCATCACTCTAGAAACTTATTTTCAGGAATTTAGACAAAACATTGTCGGAATAAATCAAGAATTTACGTCACCTTATGGCAGAAAATCAATCATTTATACTGACTGGACTGCCAGCGGAAGATTGTATCGCCCTATCGAAGAAAAACTTTTAAATGAGTTTGGACCATTTGTGGCCAATACACATACAGAAACTACTGTCTCTGGTACTGCCATGACAAAAGCGTATCATCATGCAAGACATATTATTAAACGTCATGCGAATGCAAGTAATGATGATGTTTTAATTACTGATGGAACTGGAATGACAGGAGTTATCAATAAATTCCAGCGTATTTTAGGTTTGAAAATTCCAGAAAATTTGAAAAGTTTCACGAATATTCCAGAAGAAAAGAAACCTATTGTTTTTATTTCGCATATGGAACATCATTCTAATCAAACTTCTTGGCTGGAAACTATTGCTGATGTGGAAATTATTCCTTCTTGCGAAAAAGGACTTTTCAATTTAGAAAATCTAGAAGCTTTATTGCAAAAATATAATGATAGAACCATAAAAATTGCTTCTATTACAGCATGCTCGAACGTTACGGGATTAAGAACTCCTTTTCATGAAGCTGCAAAATTAATGCACCAATATAATGGTGTATGCTTTGTTGATTTTGCTTGTTCAGGCCCTTATGTTGAAGTTGATATGCATCCAGCTGATCCAGAAGCTTATTTGGACGCTGTATTTATGTCACCTCACAAATTTTTGGGCGGACCTGGAACTTCTGGTGTTTTAATTTTCAACAAAAAATTATACAAAAACATGATTCCAGATTGTCCTGGAGGAGGAACGGTAAGCTGGACGAATCCTTGGGGCGAACATCAATATATTGATAATATCGAAGATCGTGAAGATGGCGGAACACCTGGTTTTCTTCAAGTTATAAAAACTGCTCTTGCCATTGAGTTAAAAGAAGAAATGGGAATTGAAAACATTATGCAGCGTGAACACGAAATTGTTGATTATGTTTTTAGTGAATTGGAACCCGTTTCAAATATTAAAATCTTAGCAGGACAACATAAAGAACGTCTTGGTGTCATTTCATTTTTTATTGATGATCTTCATTTTAATTTAGGAGTTAAACTTCTGAATGATCGTTTTGGAATTCAAACTAGAGGTGGTTGCAGTTGTGCGGGAACGTACGGTCACTATTTACTTCACGTTGATCAAGAAACTTCTAATAAATTGGTAAACGAAATTACAATTGGTGATTTGATCAAAAAGCCAGGATGGATTAGAATGTCTATTCACCCAACGACAACAGATGAGGAAATTGCTTATGTATGCCAAAGTATAAAAGAAATGGCCGCAAACCATAAAACTTGGGCTTTGGATTATTCTTATGATAAAAACAGAAATGAGTTTATTCATAAAAATGCAACTTCTTTTGAAGATGAATTGGTAGCAAGCTGGTTCAAATCATAAAGTTTAAAAAAGTTTATATAAAAGTAAACCCGACAAATTTTTAAAATTCGTCGGGTTTCTTGTTTCTTATGAAAATGATATTTGTGATTTAGCCCCGATAGAAGTGGAAATCCTTTTGTACTGCCCGAGGATTCGTGACCAGTACAAAAGATTGTAACGGATAGCGGGACTTTAGGTCTTGAAAAAAACGAAAATTTCTGCTTCTGTATATAATTACATAATCAGCCTTACACCGCCAAGATCTGAAACGCGATATGAAAATTTATTTCCAGGTGAGCCAATAAACATGAAATTTTTGGGAATTTTCCATTTTTGAGAAAGTTCATCAATTATTTCTGGACCGAAAACTCCTTCTATTTCCAGATATTCAATATCAAGTCCGTCGTAAGCGCGGTCTAAAACTTCTAGATCTTTTTTTAAAGCTTCATTGTTTGTAGAGCCATTTTTAACGTGGACGATCTTGAGTTTTTTGGTTGTTTCATTGTCTTCCACGTATTGCAAAACTTTATTGAGAATCGTGATGTCATCGCCTTTTGTGAAAAACACAAATTCCTGCGAATTGATTTGTGTGCTCAAATTTTGCAGATAGCGGTTACTCACAATAACCATTCTACGCAGCGGCTGATAAAAATATTCTAAAGCCTCAATTAGTAAACGAATTAAAATAACGCGATTGAGCATGATTCCTACAAAGATTAATGAAGGAATCATATATTGCAGAAATGTATAAAACGAATTGATATTGAGGCGCATATTTCCTAGAAAAGCAGCTATAACAAAAGTTACCGCGGCAAGTACTGCGATGCCTCGGGCACGTTCTGGTCTAGGAAGTTTTCTTCGTTTGTATTTTAAAAGTAAATTACCAATTCCGAATAATGCCATTACCGCCAAGAACGAAAAAGTGTAAACTCCAGCCAAAGATTCTAGATGTCCGCTAGTTGCAAAAAGTACTGAAATACAAAGAATTAAAAAGCTAATTACAATTCTGTAATGTGATCCTCTGCTATTTTGTTTCAAGAAATAATTGGGAAGAATTCTATCTAATGTCATTCGGTTTAAAAGTCCAGAAACTCCAACGAAAGAAGTTAAGACGGCTCCGCAGAGCACCATAACTGCATCGATAGAAATAAGCCAAGCCAGCCATGATCCGCCTGTTGTCTGTCCTAAATGTGCTAAAAGAGACTCTTTGTTTTCGCCGACTTCTGTTAACGGAATAACACTTATTAATAATATCGCAATAACGGGATTGAAGAAACTAACGATTGCCCACATATTTCTGAGTGTTTTTGGAAAAACACCATGTTCTTGTTCTTCAACAAAATTGGCAGAACTTTCGAAACCTGAAATTCCGAGCATGGCTGCCGAAAAACCTAGAAATAGCGCAGTTTTAATATTTTCATAAGCAATAGGAGTTTGCCAATTGATATGAAAAGTTTCTAATCCGTTTGTGAGAACAAACCAAATCGATGCAAGAACTAATAAAGTTAAAGTTCCAATATGGGTAAGAAAAATGATAACTGCCACAAATGCAGATTCTCCGATTCCTAAAATAGCTAATCCGGTAAATAAAATTAAAACGACAACGGTAGCAATGGTAACGTTTAGACCATCAAAAATTCCGTGTAAGTAATGCATTCCTTCTGAAGCTGAAATTACAGCCGTTGCCATATAAGACAAAACGGTTAAAGTTGCAGCCAAAGATGCCAGTCTTTTGGTAGAAGTATTTAGCAGAACATTGTAAGCACCTCCATTTAGTGGAATCGCCCCAACAACTTCTCCGTAAATTTTTCTGAAAAGAAATAATACAACGCCAACGATTAAAAGTGAAATCCAAGCGTATTGACCTGCATATAAAATGGTTAAAGCAGATACATAAAGACAAGAAGAACTAATATCGTTACCGCAGATTGCAGTTGCCTGTAATTGATTTAATTTTTTGTGTACGATTTCTTTCATTAGTATTTAAGATTAACACTTTTAGTAAAAAATAATAAGTAACAATAAATTATAATCAGGCAAGAAGACTGTTGTTGAATTCTAAATTTGGAAAACTATTTTGCTTCTTGAAATTTTTGTAATGATAATAAAGCCTGTTTTTGAACTTTTTTCTGAAAAAATCCTGTCCATCCTAATAAATATCCTGTTGGCCCAAAAGCTTGTTTGGACCATTTCCAGACATCAAAATTATCAGTATGTTTAATGATTAAGCCGTCTTGAAAGATAAATTCGGCATAAATTTTATTAATAACCTTTCTGTTTGTTTTACTAAAATTGTATGTAGCAGTCCAATTGGCAGAACCTGTTGCATCGTCAGCTTTAACGTTCGAAAATTCAATTTTTAAATTTCCTTTACTTTTTAAAAGTAACATTTCCCACATTTTTGAAACCTGATCTTCTTTTAATAAACCAAATGCCGGATCAATAAAATGTACCTTCGGATGGTAACATTCGCTCATGGTTTTGGCATCTGCATTTGCAAAAGCGGTATAGAATTTTGTAATTAAGGCTTCGTTTGCGTTCATAAGAAAATATTTAATGTTAAATATAAGATTTATTAGATTAAAAAATCATTATAGAACACTAATTTCTTTTGCTGTATCAAATGTTTTTTTGGATTTATCAAATGCTGTCGAAAAGTAGTTCATTTTATTATAAGCTGTAAAATAACCAGTTTGATTGCCAAAAGTTGTTGGACCGCCAGCAATTATAAACCTAACAGCATAAATATCATTCTTTTTAAGCTTGAGCCATTCAGCAGGCGTAAAATAATAATAAGAAGTAGTTTTACCGTCTGTCGATTCTTTTACATTTTTGTCTGTACAGGCAATAACGTCGGCATTGGATAAATCTACGTAAAGTCCCCCGGCAATTCTAGCTTTGTCGTTTGCTGTTGCTACTGTGATTTTTAAAACACCACCTTTATCTGTTTTTGCTATTTGAATATTTACTTGGCCGGTGTAAGCATATTTTTCACATATAAAAGTGTATTCTTGCGTTGCTGGAAAAGGAGCAGAGCCTTTTACACTTATACTTTGCTGTGCTGCGGCAAAAGTTGAAACAAATAATAATAAGAGAAGCGGTAATTTAAAATTCATAATTTATATGTTTATTGATTGGCTAATTTAGCGTCAAATTTTTCATCCCAATCCATTGATTTTATAGCTGAAACAAGATTTTCGTCGTTTACAAATACTCGTAATTCTTTATTTGCAACTTTCTTGCTGTACAAAGCATGGTAACGATAAATGACTTCATCTTTGGTTTTGTAAACTCCATCTAATTTTAAATCAATAAAGCTTCCGTAATATTGTCTAAATCTTTGGCAGGTTTTGGTTAAACGATCTTCCGTTGTATTTTCCATAACCGATTTAGTTACTTCAGTTTCATTAAAAGGTTTAAATTTTGAAGTGTTACAAGTTTCTAAAACTCTTTTTCCTAAATCATAAGCTTTTTGCTGCTGATTGGCATTTACTTCTGCTCCAGAAACTTTTTTAATTTTTAAATCTTCTGTATCTCTGCTTACTGTTCCTGTTTTAGATTTACATCCAATTAATAATAACAAACATATAATCAATCCTGCTTTCTTCATAACTATTTAAGTAATTTTTAATAATAAGTTAGGATCGGGACAATTTTCTATATAAAAGTTAAGGTCTTTTGTGTTGCAGACACCTGGATAATCTCCCCAGTAATCTTCAATATTATGAATGATTTGAAAATGGACATGCGGCGCATAATCACCATTTACTGAGGCATTTCCTAAAGTGGCAATCTTTTCACCCTTTTTAAAATAGTCTCCGATATTTAAGTTTTCTATACTTTCTAACGACAAATGTCCGTATAAAGTATAAAATTTTTGATTTTCTACTTCATGTTCTAATATTATAGTAGGCCCGTAATCACCCAAGCCAATATTGTTTTTAAAACTATGAACTTTACCGTTTAGAGCTGCAAGAACAACGGTTCCTGCTTCTGCCCACAAATCTAGGCCAATATGTATATTGCGTTCTGGTTTAGAATCATTCAAAAAAATTGAGCTTCTCTGGTATAAAAAACGTCCCTCAATATAACCTCCAAATGCAACTTTAGCGTTATTTTCTCTTAGATAATTTGAAATGTATTTTTCAAAATCTTCTGATGTATCAAGTTTTGCTTCGACTAATTCTTTATTGAAAACCGACAAATTCAATGGCGTATATTCTGAAATCTTGATTGATTCGTCAATTACTTTAGTAGGTGGTAAGGCGTTTAAAATGGAGGCAAGGGGTTTCATAAAATTAAGCAACTTTTTTTATAATTATTAATTCATTGTGTACTTCAATGCGAGGCAGCATCTTGGTCATAAACAATTTTGGATTTACTTCTGAGATATATCTTCTGTTTCGAACATTGTGTGCTTCGTCAAGAATCATAGTATTAAACAAAACGTAGCCGTCATCTTTTAAAAGAGTACAAATTCTATCTACAAAAAACTTCTCAAACAAAAAGTTCGGCATGTGAGTATCTTCAAAAATGTCTATAATTATAAGATCGTATTTGTCTTTGGTTTTTAAAACAAACTCAAAAGCATCATCAATAACGAGTTCCAATTGTTTAATTTGATTCAGGTTAAAATACTCATTTGCAACTTGAATCATATCTGGATCTATTTCAACTCCAGTTATTCGGTCTTTATATTCAATTTCGTCTACTAATGTTTTTACTACACTTCCGCCGGCAACTCCTAATAGTAAAATGTGATCCATTTTTAGAATCGTATCATAACCAATATTTCGAAGTCCATATCGCAATATACGCTGCAGGCTTCCATAAGAATAATTAGTGTTTTCAGAATCTAGTACTAACTCTCCATTTGCCCAGGTAACTTCAATAATTTTACTTCTGGCAGATTTCTTTTTATAAATTTTTATGGGAAGTAAGTAACTAAAAAATTTTCGAATCATTTTGAATGCTTTTACTCAAATTTAGTATTAAATCTTTTATTTTGCACCAAATATTAGATCTTTAATGAAAAAACTCTTGTACAAATTCATATTTTTTAGGCTAATGGGCTGGAAAATAGTGGGAATGGAAAATGCCGAAGTGAAAAAATGTGTATTAATGGTAATGCCGCATACCAGCAATCATGATTTTTATATAGGAATTTTTACTCGTGGTATATCTGGACTACAGATGAATTGGGTAGGAAAGAAGGAATTATTTAAATTTCCGTTTGGATATTATTTTAAAAATGTTGGAGGAGAACCATTAGACCGCACTGGCGGATTAAATAAAGTAGATTCTATTGCTGCAATTTTTGACAGAAAAGACGTTTTTCGTTTGGCAGTTGCACCAGAAGGAACACGAAAAGGAGTAAACGAAATTAAAACCGGTTTTTATTATATTGCGCTTAAAGCTAATGTGCCAATTGTTCCAGTAGCTTTTAACTGGGGTAAAAAAGAAGTGAGTTTTGGCAAACCATTTTTTCCAACTGGAAATTACGAAGCTGATTTTGAAATTTTGAAAAAACACTATAAAGGGGTTTTGGGTAAAATTCCCGAAAATGGCGTACAATTCTAAAATTCAACTAATTTTTCCAAACGCATGAGAATCGCGTAAATGAAAATTATTTGTACGAATGTTCAAATATGCGATAATTTTTGAATTACGGCGAATAGGTTTTAAAAGTTCCGTTTTTATAGAAAAAGACAATTTTTTCAATTTCGTTATCTGCCACGTTTAAATTTGACGTTTTTGATTCCGTTGCATCCTTTGTTTTAGCTTTTTCATTTTCATCAAATTTTATTTCTGAAAATAAATCTTGTGACAAATTTTCATTCGAAATAGGTGAGATGATCTTAGTTTCAGAAATTACTACTTCATCATTTTTAGGAAAATTTCCCCTTCCAATCAAAATCCAATATAGGTCAACATCTGGAAAAACTTCTAAAATTTTCATCACAAAATCCAAACTAGGTTTGTTTCTGCCAGACAAAAGATGCGACATGCTGGATCGCTGTACGCCAATTTTATCTGCAAATGCAGAGGCATTTAAACCATAATAATCTAATACAATCTCAAGCCTTTTTACGAAATCATCTATGTTTACCATTGTAAATTATTATTTTAAATTTGCATATTTACAAATGTAAACAAAAAGAATAACTATCACAATTTTACAGTTGTAAATATTATATAAGTCTTGAATTTTATTAACTTATTACATTATATAAAGAATTATATTTAATTAATAAACAGTTATTTATGTTTAATTATTTAAAGTTGTAACATTTGTAAGCCGATTGTCTACAAGTACGGATTAAATAACTCTGAAATATGTTTACATTTATAAATTTTCTTTCTTTTTAATAGTTTACAATTGTAAAAATAAAGATGTTTACTTTTGTAAACTAATCAAAACACAATGAATTTAGAAGCACTTTTTACCCAATACAAAGAAGAATCTATATCTGGAAGATATTTGACTTTAGATCATATTAAACCACTTTTAGATAAATTAAATACAAACAATCAAGTACAAATTATTGGAAAATCTGTTTTAGGAGAACCTATATATAGTTATCAAATTGGTACAGGAGCAACCCGGGTTTACTTATGGTCGCAAATGCACGGAAACGAAAGCACTACAACAAAAGCTTTATTTGATTTTATAAATCTGCTGAATGATGAAACTGATTTTGGAAAGAGAATGCTCAATACTTTTACTTTTTACTGTATTCCTATTTTGAATCCAGATGGTGCGAGATTGTATACACGTGCAAATGCTAATGATATTGACCTTAATCGTGATTCGCAAAATCTAACACAGCCAGAAAGCAATGTTCTGAGAGAAGTTTTCGAAAGCTTTAAACCTCATTATTGTTTTAACCTTCATGATCAGCGAACTATTTTTGGAGCTGGAACAACAGGAAAGCCCGCTACCGTTTCTTTTTTAGCACCATCCTATAATGAAGAGAGAGAAGTTAATGAAAATAGATTAAAAGCAATAAATATCATTGCAGGAATCAATAAAGAGCTTCAAAAATATATACCAGGGCAGGTAGGTCGCTTTGATGATTCCTTTAATATTAATTGTATTGGAGACACTTTTCAATTTTTAGGAGTTCCTACTATCTTATTTGAGGCAGGGCATTACCCAGGCGATTATGAGAGGGAAATTACTCGTAAATACATATTTTTCTCGTTAATTTTGAGCTTTAAATTAATTTCCGAAAACGATTTAGTTGATAATCGATTTGGTGAATATTTGAATATTTCACAAAATAATGTGGTTTTTTATGATTTTATGTATAAAAATGTCAAAATAAATTATGATGGTATCGAAATTATTACGAATTTTGTCGCACAATACAAAGAAGAATTAATCGAAAATAAGATTCATTTTAACGCTTACATAGTTGAAGTAGGTGAATTGGAAAATTATTTTGGACATTATGAATACGATGCAAAAGGGCAGGAATATTCGGATGATTTCACAAATTTTCCAAAAACGGGTCAGGAAGCAAATTTTTATTTAAATAAAAATGTTAAATTTGTTAACGGATTAATAAAAAGTTAATTTTTATGTGAATTTGTTGTTTTTTATATATAATTTTATACTTTGTAATAGCAATTAGTAATATTAATTAAACAATTATGAGTAAATTTCGTTTAGATGAAGTAGATCACCAGATTTTAGATATGTTAATAGACAATACGAGAGTTCCGTTTACTGACATTGCAAAAAAATTATTGATATCTGCTGGAACAGTACATGTTAGAGTAAAAAAGATGGAAGACGCAGGTATAATAATGGGTTCTTCTTTAGCCTTAGATTACGATAAATTAGGGTATTCATTTATTGCTTATGTAGGTGTATTTCTGAATAATACCTCTCAAACAAAATTTGTATTAGAGCGAATTAATCAAATTCCATTCGTTACTGTAGCTTCTGTAACAACTGGGAAATTTAATATTTTTTGCAAAATTAGAGCAAAAGATACTAAACACGCGAAAGAAGTTATCTTTATGATTGACGATATTGACGGTGTTTACAGAACAGAAACAATGATTTCACTAGAGGAAAGTATAAACGATAAGAAGCGTTTGATGCATACTATTTTCAAAAATATGTAAGAACTTTTCTTGAATGCTATATTAAAATATAACCTCAAGTTTATTCTTGGGGTTTTTTTATGACTAATTAACCAACCAACTATAACACGATTATGTATACGTTGCCAAAAATTGAACGTTTTAATCAAGACGTTCTCTCAAAATACCACATCTATAATAGTGTTTTTATAACATTACCATTCGATTCTATAGATAATACGGGAGTTTTACTTCCTTTATTTACAGAGACTTGCGAAACGGGTTTTAAAAAACAGGAAACACCAAAAGAAATTTTTGATTTTTTCTCTAGTAAATTTTTGAACAACGCTTCAGAAACTGAGAAAATCGATTTAATGTTTCGATTTATCCAATACATAGAGCGTCAAATTGTATTATTTGATGCTATTGAAGACGCAGCTTTTCCTGAGGTTAACAATATGGAAGGACGTGGATCTTTGCGTGATATTAAAGAAAAATCAGATGCAAAGGAAAAAGATGACGAACTAATTGAATTTTTAGAAAGCTTTAATGTTCGTACTGTTTTAACAGCGCATCCAACTCAATTTTATCCTGGACCAGTTTTAGGAATTATAAACGATTTGACAGAAGCAATTCGTCAAAATGACTTGTTACAGATCAAACAATTATTAGCTCAATTAGGAAAAACACCATTTATTCAAAACGAAAAACCAAATCCGTATGATGAAGCGGTAAGTTTGATATGGTATTTAGAAAATGTGTTTTATGCCACAGCTGGTGAAATTGTACATTATCTACAAAAAAATATTAAAGAAGGCGAGCCAATTCATAACCAATTAATAAAACTTGGTTTCTGGCCAGGAGGTGACCGTGACGGAAATCCTTTTGTTACAACAGAGATTACGCTTAAAGTTGCAGATCGTTTGCGTACTTCAATTTTAAAGTGTTATTATGTTGAAATGAGAAATTTAAAACGTAAGTTAACTTTCTCTGGTGTAGACACTTTGGTAGCTGAACTTGAACATAAGCTTTACCGTTCTGTGTTCTATTCTAAAGGTGAAATTTTCATCACTTTAGAAGAATTATTGACGCAGTTAAATACTATTAGAACTATAATTATTGAAAAACATCAGTCATTATATTTAGATGAATTAGAAGCGTTTTTAGTTAAAATCAATTTGTTTGGTTTCCATTTTGCAACTTTAGATATTCGTCAAAATAGTAAAATTCATAACGCAGTATTTAAGGATGTCGTGAATTATTACTTGAATTCTGGTTCTACTATTTTTCCAAATAATTATTTTGAATTAACTGAGGACCAAAAAATTGATGTTTTATCTAAAATCAAAGGCAATTTAAATCCGAGTGATTTTGAAGATGAAATTACAAGATCTACTTTAGAATCTGTTCAGGCCATTAAAACTATTCAAGTCAACAATGGTGAAGAAGGTGCTAATCGTTACATTATTAGTAATAATGAAAGTGCATTGAACGTAATGGAAACTTTCGCAATGATTCGCTTGAACAATTGGGAAAATCCTACGGTTGATATTATTCCGCTTTTTGAATCTGTTGATGATTTGCAAAACGCTCATTCAATAATGGAGCAGTTATATACAAATGCTGAATATTCTAAACATTTAAAATCTAGAGGAAATAAACAAACTATAATGCTTGGTTTCTCTGACGGAACGAAAGATGGCGGTTATTTAATGGCTAACTGGAGTATTTATCAAGCTAAAATTGCCTTGACTGAAATTTCTAGAAAATACGGCATTAAAGTTATTTTCTTTGATGGACGCGGGGGGCCTCCAGCGCGTGGTGGTGGAAAAACTCATAAATTCTATGCTTCTCTAGGTCCAAAGATTGAAAATAACGAAATTCAAATTACAGTTCAAGGTCAAACAATTAGTTCTAATTTCGGAACTCTTGATTCTTGTCGTTATAATATTGAGAATTTATTAAGTGCCGGCGTTACAAATCAGGTTTTCAGTAAAGGAAAAAATGAGCTTACAGCTGAAGAAACTGAAATTTTGACCCAGTTAGCTAATTTAGGATATGATAAATATTTAAGCTTTAAGAATCATCCAAAGTTTATTCCTTATTTGGAAAAAATGAGTACGTTGAAATACTATTCTAAAACTAATATTGGCAGCCGCCCATCTAAAAGAAGTAAATCAGAATCGTTAGATTTTGCTGATCTAAGAGCAATTCCATTTGTTGGATCTTGGAGTCAATTGAAACAAAACGTTCCTGGATTCTTTGGTGTTGGTTCAGCTTTAAAACATTTTGAAGAGAGCGGACAGTGGGACAAAGTAAGTGATTTGTACCATAATTCATTATTTTTCAAAACCTTACTTGAAAACAGTATGATGTCATTGGCAAAATCATTTTTACCATTAACAGCCTATATGAGAAAAGATCCTGAGTTTGGTGAATTCTGGCAGATTATTTATGATGAATTCTCAGAAACAAAAAGACTTTTATTGAAAATTGCTGATCATAAAACATTGATGGAAAATTATCCTGACGGTATAGCTTCTATTCAAATAAGAGAGCGTATTGTATTGCCATTATTAACAATTCAACAGTATGCTTTACTCAGAATCAATGAGTTAAATAAAGAAGAGTCACCAAATGAAGAGTTGATTAAAGTTTACGAGAAAGTTGTAACAAGATCTCTTTTCGGAAACACTAATGCAAGCAGAAACTCAGCTTAAAACTGAGTTTCAAATATTATTTTTATATAAAAAAAATGAAAGTAAGCGATATATTAGAAAATGAGTATGCAGGACATTTTGGTACTTATATCAAACAAGCCGGCGATGGAATATTGATAGAAGAGTTAGAAATTTCTCTTCACGAATTTATCAGGTTTGTTCAAAATATTCCGATGGATAAATTTGATTATCGTTACGCTCCAGGCAAATGGACTATTAAAGATATTATCCAGCATGTTATGGATACTGAGCGTATTTTTGCTTATCGTGCATTGCGATTTTCAAGAAATGATAAAACGCCTCTTCCTAGTTTTGAAGAAGATGATTATGCCAATAACACCAATTCAAATAGTCGAAGCATACAAGATTTATTGACAGAATTTTCAGCTCTAAGACATTCAACTTTATTGTTTTACAAAAGCTTATCTGAAGAACAACTTAAAAGAATTGGGATAGCTTCTGGCAATCAAATTTCAGTTCGGGCTTTAGGTTTTGTTATGATTGGACATCAAAAACATCATCAAAAAGTTTTTGAAGAAAGATATTTGTAAACCTTCCAAAATAAAAAATCCTGTGAAATATTTCACAGGATTTTTTTTATACGATTTGATTTTTCCTTTCTAAAAAAGCCAATCCAAAACGAATTTTATCATAAGACATTTTTTCTTCAAAATATTCGTAGTATGGTCTCAATGCCTCAGGTTTTTCTAGTTCTATTTGAGCTTTTTCAATTTTTAAGATTTCGTCTTCTGAAACAAATTGACTCAAATCTAAATCATTTCCATCAACATATAATTTAGCTAAATGAGAAATTATAGTTGTTTCTCCTAAATTCCGTTGACCGGCAATTTCTTCTACAGAAAGTCCTTTTTGAAATAGTTCTAATGTTTTAGCATAAGTGCTTTCTTTTTTATCTTTTTTGACAACAGATTTATTCTTGTAAAATTCAATAATCGCCTTAATAAATTCTGAACCATACTTTTCGAGTTTAGCTTTACCGACACCTTCAACAGCAAGAAAATCTTCGTCTGTCATTGGTCTTAAAATTTCCATTTGTCTTAAAGAAGCATCACTAAAGATTACATATGCGGGAACTTCTTCTTCCTTTGCAATTTCATAGCGTAATTTTCGAAGTGTTTCAAAAAGAGAATTCTTAGCAATCTTTGTTTTCGTTTCTTTAATTTCAGATTTATCGATAACTTTTTTAACAACAGTTGTCAATTTTACTTTTTCGCCTTCAAACAAAACTTTCTTTGCAAAAGGAGTAAGGAGTATTTTATTGTGTTGATGAAAAGCAATTTCGCAATATCCCAAATTAATAAGCTGTATTAAATACTGATTCCAGTCGTACCAAGAAATGTCATCGCCAATTCCGTACGTTTTAAGCGTTTGATAATTTTTTTCGTAGATATACGCGTTTCTCGAGCCTCTTAAAAAATCTACAATTACGGCTAAAGGCTCAGATTCCTTCAAACGGGTAATTGCAGATAAAGCTTTTTGCGCTAAAACGGTTCCATCAAAGAAAGTTGGCGGATTTTTGCAGATATCGCAATTGCCGCAATTTTCAGTTACCAATTCACCAAAATAAGAAAGCAGTATTTTTCTTCGGCAGCTTACAGCATCAGCATATTGTTTCATACGATCTAATTTAGCCAACTGAATATCAGCGTTAAGTCCGTCTGAAGCAAATTTTTGAAGTTGAATTACATCTGCATAACTTTCGAATAAAACAGTTTCTGCCGGAAGACCATCGCGGCCCGCACGACCAATTTCTTGATAATAACCTTCAATGTTTTTTGGGAGATTGTAATGAATTACCCATCGAACATTCGATTTATCAATTCCCATCCCGAATGCAATAGTCGCGCACACTACCTGACAATCGTCGTTTATGAACTGATCCTGCGTTTTGGCTCTCGTTTCATTATCCAAACCAGCATGATATGCTTTTGCCGTAATACCGCTTTTCTTTAATTTTTCTGCTAATTCTTCTGTGGTCTTGCGGCTTAAGCAATAGATAATTCCAGATTCGTTGGGTTTATTTTCAATAAAATCGATAATTTGTTTGACACGATCTAATGCTGGACGAACCTCTAAACTCAAATTTTTACGATCAAAAGAAGCTATAAAAGTTTTTGGCCTTACTAAATTTAACTGCTTTGTAATATCTGTACGAGTTGCTTTATCTGCAGTAGCAGTCAATGCTAAAACAGGAGTAGAAGGGAAGCGGCTTTTTAAATATCCTAAATTTGTATAAGCCGGTCTAAAATCATGACCCCAAGAGGAAATACAATGTGCTTCATCAATAGCTATTAAGCTGATATTTAACTCATTGAAAGCAACTTCTAAATAAGAGAGACTTTCGGGAGCAATGTAAACTAATTTAAAAGTATTAGATTTTAAATTGTCTATATAATATTGCTGTTCTTGTGCAGATTGTGAACTGTTTATATAACAAGCTGAAATTCCGTTTGTTTTCAAACTATCAACCTGATCTTTCATTAATGCAATTAGAGGGGAAATTACAATTGTAATTCCTGGTAAAATTAAGGCAGGAAGCTGAAAACATATTGATTTACCGCCTCCTGTAGGCATAATGGCCAAAGCATCTTGTCCAGATAAAATGGTATTTATAATAGTTTCTTGATTGGGTCTGAATTTTTCAAAACCAAAATTCTCTTTTAATGCAGTATGTAATATTTCTGAAGTCATAGGGCGTATAATCTTTTAAATAAAAGATTAAAAATAAAAATAATCTTACAAAAATCAAAAATATAAATTTCGTCTAATCGTGTTAATTGTACTTATAAAAAAAAGGAACTCATATAGAGTTCCTCTTATTTATTTTAAAGAAATGAATTAATCTTCATCTTCTTCATCCTCTTCGTCATAATCAGTATCTGCTTTGTCATCATCATCTTCATCGTCGTCGTCCCCGCCGTCTACATCAGGTTTGTCTTGATTATCATCTTCATCGTCATCGTCAATATCATCATCAAGATCCATTCCTTTAACTGGAACGATTGTATCTACATCAACATCAATATCATCATCTTCATCGTAGTTTTCAATTCTATCAGCAAGTTTAGTACTAATTTTTACTAAATAAATGGTATCTTCTGTACGAACTTCTACAGCTTCAACCAATTCGTTTTTAGCATTTCTAAAACGGATTACATCCGAATCATCATAACCATCAGGAAATTTTTCAACCAAAAGGTTCAAAATTTCATTGGTAAGTTTAGCGTAGTCTACTATAACTCTTTTCATAAATTATTTTATAAATCTAATAAATATGCGAAAATTAACGGAGCAACAATTGTAGCATCCGATTCAATAATAAATTTAGGGGTTTTGATATCTAACTTACCCCAAGTGATTTTTTCATTTGGAACCGCTCCAGAATAAGAACCATAACTAGTTGTTGAATCTGAAATCTGGCAGAAATAGCTCCAGAATGGAACATCATGCATTTCCATATCTTGATAAAGCATTGGCACCACACAAATAGGGAAGTCACCAGCAATACCACCACCAATTTGGAAGAATCCGATTCCGTTAGAGCTGTTTTTAGAATACCAATCTGCTAAGAAAGTCATGTATTCGATTCCAGATTTCATGGTAGATGCTTTCAAATCTCCTTTAATTACGTATGAAGCAAAGATGTTACCCATAGTACTATCTTCCCATCCTGGTACGATAATAGGTAAGTTTTTCTCTGCAGCTGCATACATCCAGCTATCTTTTAAATCAATTTCGTAATATTCTTCTAAAACGCCAGATAACAACATTTTATACATGAATTCATGCGGAAAATAACGTTCTCCTTTATCATCTGCATCTTTCCAAATTTTGTAAATGTGTTTTTGTAAACGACGGAAAGCTTCATGCTCAGGAATACAAGTGTCTGTAACACGATTTAATCCTCTTTCTAGCAAAGCCCATTCGTCTTCTGGTGTAAGATCACGGTAATTTGGTACTCTTTCATAATGAGAATGAGCAACTAAATTCATGATATCTTCTTCTAGATTTGCACCGGTACATGAAATGATATGTACTTTGTCTTGTCTGATTACTTCTGCAAAAATTTTACCAATTTCTGCTGTACTCATTGCGCCAGCCATACTCACAAGCATCTTTGCACCATCTGCTAATTGCTGCTCGTATGCTTTTGCAGCATCTACTAATGAAGCAGAATTAAAATGCAAATAATGTTTTTCAATAAACTGACTGATTGGTCCTTTCATTTTTTTTTGTTTTTTTTTGAATTAAAAAGTTTAACCTTTTTGGATGTTAATGCAAATTAAGAATTTTCTAAATACTAATCTTACTTAATTTGACGTTTTTTATAACTTTTTTTTGTAGCCTAAAATCTTCAATACATCGTCTGAAGTCTGTTGTTCTGAAAAAACTTCTGTTGCCAGAATACCGTTTTCATCACGATCTATCAAAATATGTTTCGGCTGCGGAATCAAACAGTGGTGAAGACCACCATATCCTCCAATTGTTTCTTGATAAGCGCCAGTATTAAAGAAACCAATATATAATGGTTTTTCTTTATTGTACTTAGGAAGATAAATTGCGTTCATGTTTTGCTCAGAATTGTAATAGTCGTCACTATCACAAGTCAGACCTCCTAACAGAACCCGCTCGTAAGTATCATTCCAGCGGTTTACCGCCAGCATGATAAAACGTTTGTTTATAGCCCAAGTATCTGGTAAAGTGGTAATGAAAGATGAGTCGATCATATTCCATTTTTCTCTATCATTTTGTTGTTTTTGATACAAAATCTGATAGATTGCACCACCGCTTTCGCCTACAGTAAATGATCCAAATTCCGTAAAAATATTTGGAACATCAACTTCAGCTTCATCACAAGCAATTTTAATTTGATTGATAATTTCATCAATCATATATTGATAATCATATTCAAAAGCAAGCGAATTCTTAATTGGGAAACCACCGCCGATGTTTAATCCATCTAGGGTAGGGCATTCCTTTTTAAGAGCAATGTATACTTTAATACATTTTACAAGCTCATTCCAATAATATGACGTATCGTTAATTCCAGTATTGATAAAAAAGTGAAGCATTTTAAGCTCTAATTTATCATTCTCCTGAATTTGTTTTTTATAAAACGAAACTATGTTTTTGTAACCAATTCCTAGTCTTGAAGTATAAAACTCGAACTTAGGTTCTTCCTCAGCAGCAATACGGATTCCAATTTTGAATTTCCCTTTAATTTCTGTCTGAAGCAAATCTAATTCTTCATAATTATCAATAATTGGAATAGTATTTTTATGTCCGTTATTGATTAATCTAGCAATGTTAGAAATGTATTCGTCTCTCTTAAAACCATTACAAATTACATAAGTACTTTTGTTGATTTTTCCGTTTTCTAATAAATTTTCAACAATATTTACATCAAATGCAGACGATGTCTCGATGTGAATGTTATTCTTGAAAGCTTCATTCATAATATATTCAAAATGAGAGCTTTTTGTACAATAACAATAGTAATATTTTGCTTCGTACTTATTTTTTTCCATCGACTTTCTGAACCAGGCTTTTGCCTTATTGATATTTTCAGAAATTTGAGGAAGGTAAGTAAACTTTAATGGCGTACCATATTGTTCAACCAATTTCATCAAATCGATATTGTGAAATAAAAGGTTGTCTTTGTTTAGTTTAAATTCCTCTTGTGGAAAATAGTATGTTTGATTTATTAGATCAGAATATTTTGTATTCATTTATATGTCAATATTTTAGAGAGTGAAATTTTGTTTTTAATTTAGATGTTTTTAGAACTAAATCTTAAATTCAAACTCTAATATTGGCAAATATAATAGGCAGTTTTTCGTGCTCGGCTTTTGAACATTGGAAAACATCAAAACAAAGCGGGCTTTTACTATTATAAAAACGGTTCAACATTCTAAGTAAAGAACTGTTGAGACGGTTTCTATAAGAACTGAATTGTCTTTGTTTACTGTTTGTTTTCATCGTGGCAAATGTAAAAAATAATATATACCTAACGCAATGCTTTTGATTAAAAAAAGTTTAAGATTTATAATCTTGAAACGCGTCTAGAATTAATTTATTTTCAACGGATTGGTTAATTTTTATTTTTCCGATTCCTTCAATCAATGCAAATTGAATTGCGCCGTATTCATTTTTTTTGTCATGAATCAGTAATTCTAAGATCGGATCAATGTCATTTTCTTCAAAAATTACATCATCATAAATGCCTTTAATTACCGTTTTGATTTCTCTGTATTCTTCTTTTGAAATTAAATTTTTATGCAGTGAAATATAACTTTCCAAGATCATTCCAACAGCTATAGCTTCTCCGTGCAGTAAAGTAGTTTTAGTATCGCTTTCTAAAAAATAGCTTTCTATTGCGTGTCCTAAAGTATGTCCAAAATTTAAGGCTTTACGAATGTTTTTCTCTGTTGGATCCTGAATTACGATTTCATTTTTGATTTCTACTGAACGGTAAATTAATTCGTCCAGATCATCAAAAATAATTGATTTTAAGTCTGAGAACTGTCTCCAATAAGGTGCATCGAAAATCAAACCGTGTTTTAGCATTTCAGCCAAACCAGAACGCATTTCGCTTTGCGGTAAAGTTTCAAGGTATTGTGTATCAATTAAAACCATCTGCGGTACATTAATTACACCGATTTGGTTTTTAAGATTTCCTAAGTCAACACCTGTTTTTCCTCCAACAGAAGCATCAACCATAGATAATAAAGTAGTAGGGATATTTATAAAATCTACGCCTCTTTTGAAAGTAGACGCAACAAAGCCGCCTAAATCTGTTACAACACCACCTCCTAGATTAATTACAAGTGATTTTCTATCACCTCCAAGTTCGGTTAAAATATTCCAGATTTCAATACAAGTTTCTATATTTTTATTGGCTTCACCCGCTTCAAATTCGATTATTTCGATTGTTAAATCTGTTTCAAGAAGGGGAATAAATTTATGCAGACAATGTTCATTGGTTTGATCATCAACAATTATAAATATGTTAGAGTATTTATTGTCTCTTAAATGTTTATTTAAAGCTTCGTATGCATTTTGGTTAAAATGCACGAAATAATTATTGGCTTGAATAGATTGCATAATTCTTTAGTTAATTGAAACCGCAAAATAAGGCATTTTTAAGGAAATAATATTCAAAGTTTACTGCTAATTTGTTTTAAAACGAATCATTCTAATTAACGGAGAGGGCATATATTTTCTTTTTAATAGAAAGCAGCACGACACATTAAAATTTTACTTTCTAATTTGTCCTATATAATGATCTCATTAACAATTTGAAAAAATATGATTGCATTTAGTAAATAATATTCAAAACACTCTATATCTTTGCACAAAAACTAAACTTAATGGAAAAAATATTCGATAACACTCAAGTTGCTTTTTCACTTAAAAGTGATACCGAACTTGATAGGGCTTATTTTCTTTTTAAAATGATTGACAGCGAGCCTTTAGTACGTATAGGAACGGCTGTTACTAATTTTGCAATCAAAGCACATCTTCCTGTTGAAGGACTGATTCGTGCAACTGTTTTTGATCATTTTTGTGGTGGTGTAAACGAAAATGACTGCTTAACTGTAGTTGATAAAATGTTTACCAAAGGTGTTTCTTCTGTATTAGATTATTCAGTTGAAGGAAAAGAAGAAGAGGAGCAGTTTGATGCAGCTTTGGAAATGACCTTAAAAACTATTGAATTTGCAAAAGAACGTTTAGCGATTCCGTTTGCAGTATTTAAACCAACTGGTTTAGGACGTTTTGAATTGTATGAGAAATTAGGCGAAAAACAAACTTTAACTCCAGCAGAACAAGAGGAGTGGAATAGAGTAGTTTCTCGTTTTGACCAAGTTTGCAGCGAAGCTCATAAAAAAGATGTAGCGCTATTGATTGATGGTGAAGAAAGCTGGATGCAGGATGCTGCAGATGATTTAGTTACTGATATGATGCGTAAATACAATAAAGAAAAAGCTATTGTATTCAACACTTTACAAATGTACCGTTGGGATCGTTTGGATTACTTGAAAAAACTTCATGATATTGCTAAAGTTGAAGGTTTCTATATCGGAATGAAGTTAGTTCGCGGCGCGTACATGGAAAAAGAAAACAAGCGTGCTGAAGAAAAAGGATATGTTTCGCCAATTTGTGTTTCTAAACAAGCTACAGATGATAATTATGATGCTGCTGTAAATTACATGTTAGATCACCTAGATACTATGGCTATTTTTGCAGGAACACATAATGAATTGAGCTCATACAAGTTAATGGAAATGATGGCTCAAAAAGGAATTGCAAAAAATGATAATAGAATCTGGTTTGGGCAATTATACGGCATGAGCGATAATATTAGCTACAACTTAGCTGAAAACGGTTATAATGTAGCAAAATATCTACCTTTTGGACCTGTTAAAGATGTTATGCCATACTTAATTCGTCGTGCAGAAGAAAATACTTCTGTTGCTGGACAAACGAGCCGTGAGTTATCTATGATTAAAGCAGAACGTAAACGTAGAAAGGGGAAATAATTTTCAGTTTTCAGTCTCGGTTTACAGTTTACATATTAAAAAGGTTCCAACTAAAATTGGAACCTTTTTCATTCGTATTAAACCCGACAGGTTTTTAAAACCTGTCGGGTTTGCTGGAGATATATGATTTTAGATTTTAACAAAAAAGTCCATTTGCTTTACAAATGGACTTTTTTGTATTGGAATTTGGAATTTTAAAAAATTGGAATTTTACTTAAGAATTACTAAACTGTAAATTACTTAAGTTCTTATATATTCCGTTTTCTAAGTTTATTAATTCTTGGTGAGTTCCTTCTTCGGAAATTTTTCCGTTATCTAAAACTAGAATTTTATCTGCGTTTCTAATGGTCGAAAGACGATGCGCGATAATAATACTTGTTCTTCCTTCCATTAAAACTTCTAAAGCTTCCTGAACTAGTTTTTCGCTTTCGCTGTCTAAAGATGAAGTGGCTTCGTCTAATATTAAAATACTTGGATTTTTAAGCAAAGCTCTCGCAATTGCAATACGCTGACGCTGTCCGCCGGATAATTTCACACCGCGTTCTCCAACTAAAGTTTCAAATTTCTCTGGAAAACCTTCAACAAAATTGAATGCATTTGCTTGTTTTGCTGCTTGAATAATTTCTTCATCTGTAGCGTCTGGTTTTCCGTAAGCAATATTCTCCCTGATTGTTCCTCCAAAAAGAATAACATCTTGAGGGACAATACTCATATTACCACGAAGATCTTCTAAATCATAATCATAGATATTTTTTCCATCAACAGTAATTTCTCCAGAAGTAATATCATAAAATCGTAAAAGAAGCGAAGAAATAGTCGATTTCCCAGCACCGCTTGGCCCTACAATTGCAATTTTCTGTCCAAATTCGGCTTTGAAATTTACGTCTTTCAATACCTGAATTTCCTGACGTGTCGGGTAACTAAAAGCTACGTTGTTGAAAGTTACGTTTCCTTTTATTTTTTCTTTGCTTTTATTTGAATCAGAATTGATTTTTTCTGGATTTTCGTCTAATAATTCAAAAACTCTTTCTGTCGCTCCAATTGCTTTTTGGATTTGTGCATATAACTCAGCAATTCCGCCAAATGAAGCTCCAACGAAAGTAGAGTATAAAACAAAAGATATTAATTGTCCTACGCTCATTTCTCCGGCAATGCTCAAACGAACACCAAACCAAACTACAGCTACAATAGCACCGAATAAACAGAATATTATAAATGAAGCAAAATAACCGCGGTATTTACCACCTTTAATGGCCAATTTTACAACATCACTAATTTTACCTTTATATCGTGCAATTTCATACCACTCGTTTGCAAAAGCCTTTACAATGCTGATTCCCTGCATGGTTTCTTCAACAATTACCTGGCTTTCAGCAACCTGATCTTGTACTTTTTTAGAATATTTCCTAATAAATCTTCCAAAAACTACTGCAGCAATTGCAACTAATGGAACAACTGAAAGCATTAATAGGGTTAACTTTAAACTTTCGGTTGCCAGTAAAATTACACCTCCAATAATTAATATAAATTGACGTAAAAATTCTGCTATTGTGGTAGTTAAAGTATCTTGAATCTGAGTAATATCGGCGCTAATACGGCTGTTTAATTCTCCAACTCTTTTTTGAGAAAAGAAAGTCATGGGCAGTTTTACCAAATTTGTATATAAAGCCAAACGCAGGTTTGCTAATGTATTTTCGGTAAAATTGACAAATAATGATAATCTAAAGAATGAGAAAAATGATTGTAAAAATAAGATTGCAATTAATCCTAAAGCAATATTATTTGCTTCTTCATTGTCCTTATTTTTTACACAATCTACCAGTATTCCCATTAATTTAGGAAAGGCTAGGGCAGTGGCCCCTGTTAAAAGCAGAAAAATCAATCCGATGAAGAATTTCCATTTGTGATTTCCTGCGTATGTGAATATTGCTTTTGCTTTGGTAAGTGAAGTAGCCGTTATTTTTGATTTAGGTAAATCATTTTCTTTAAATCGTGCCATTAGAATATACTATTTTTAGGTATGCAAATGTATGACTATAGCAAATGAATACAAAGCAATATTAAGAATTACAGATCCAGATTTCGTTTTTTAACTTAATTATAAGAAAAAAGAAAAATTTCTTTGTTTTTTAAGGCGCTGAAAAATAGATTGCTAAATAAAAAGATGAAAAATAATTTCATTTTTTTTCTAATTATGCTTGCAAATACAAAATCTAGCTGTATATTTGCACTCGCAATCACAAACGATAGCAGCCTAGTAAAATAGGGCGATTAGCTCAGCTGGTTCAGAGCACCTCGTTTACACCGAGGGGGTCGGGGGTTCGAACCCCTCATCGCCCACAAAAATTCCAAAAACTCCAAAGTCTTATGATTTTGGAGTTTTTTTGCTTTACCTTTTTCTTTTCATACCTCAAATTTCATAAATGTTATAAACATTTTTAAATAGATATATATCCAATAGCCTTAGTACGCGATATAAAATCCTATAATATTTTTTTTATTACATTTGGCAGAGATTGTTTTGTTTAGCAACTTTCTTACTAAACGGAAATCGATTCATCAAACCCAAATCTTAAAATGAAAAAAAAAATAATAACTCTTTTATTTGTCTTTACTGCGATAAATATATTTGGGCAAGCTCCTGCCAATAAAACTAATTATTCTAATAAAGGTTTAAGCGAAAGTGAAATTGTGACGAATAAAGCCATGAAACCGCTTAAAAAGGTTACACTAGACGAAGCATCGATCTTAATTTACGATTATGACGGTTCACTTTTTTCATATGATTTAGAGACTGAAACAATTGGCTGGACTGTAAAAGCTACAGATTCGCATACAGAAATGTGTGCCAATAAAGTAACAATAGCTGATGGAGTTGTTTATGTTCCGTTTATTAATGGTGAAATTTTTGCAATAGATAACGAGACCGGCAGTATTTTTTGGAAATCAAGATTAGGTAATATTACGGATCAAATTGTTTTAAAAGACCAGACTCCAGTTATACACAACGGAAAACTTTATATAACTGCTCAAAACCAAAATCAAGGCAGTAATTTATATGCTCTTGATATAAAAGACGGGAGTTTAGCATGGAATTATAAACTGGATTCTGCAACCAACGAAATTCCAGTACTTTTTTTTGATAACAAAATTTTTACCCAAAGCGGTTCAAATGTTTATAGTTTTGATGCAAATACAGGAAAAGTTCTCAACCAAAAAAACTTTGAGGGAACTATGAACGGAAAACCTGTAACGGATGGTCAAAATATATTTATAGCAAATGATAAAGATGTTCTTTTTGCTTTAAGTCCTGACAAATTAGATATTGTTTGGCAGTTTAAATTAGCTGAAAATCAATACAATATTAAAGAACGCATACTTTGCAATAACAATATACTTTATTTTGGAGCACAAGGAACCAATGTTTCTTCTCTTTATGCTGTTGATTCAAAAACTGGAACTCAGCTATGGAAAACTGATTTTAAAGATGATAATATTGAATACATTATCAAAGAAAATGAGAATATTTGGGGTTACACCAAAAAAGCAAAACTTTTCGAATTAGACTTAACTAATGGTGAAATAGCATTCGAAACTAAATTAACAACTCTGCCTGTTTCAAACATTGAATTTCCAAATGATGATAACTTGTTGTACTATTATTGTGATGCGGGTTTAATTCAATTTGATTTGAGAGAAAAAGACGAAAATGTATATTATATGAGAACTTCTCTTCTGGATAATATCTACACCGCATATCTCAAAATCATTCGATAATAAAAAGCTGTCTTAAATTCTATAAAGTGAAAAAGCTTAAAGTAAAATTGTTGCAGATATTCAAAAAAAGCAATAAATTACATAAAATCTAAAAATTCATTATAGAATATGGGACAACAAAAAGACTGGTCAATAGACGAAATTCAGAATGTTTGGCAATTGGTTTCAAAACTACATGACGGACAAAAATATGGTGGTGTAAGCGAGGGCGAAAGAGTAGAGTATATTAACCATATTGGAAGTGTTGTTTTTGAAGTTTTAAACGCCATTCGATCGACAGAAAATATGAATTCTGATTTGGCTGTTAAATGTGCAATGCTCCATGATACAATAGAAGATACCACGTTTGATTATGAAAAAGTTAATGATTTATTTGGAAGCCAAGTTGCATCTGGAGTTCTGGCTTTAACCAAAAATGATCAAATAACTGATTCATTGGAAAAAATGCTGGATAGTCTTAACCGAATTAAACAGCAGCCTATAGAAATTTGGGCAGTTAAAATGGCCGACAGAATATCAAATTTGTATGAGCCTCCATATTATTGGAATGACGAAAAAAAGCTGAAATATATTGAAGAAGCTGAAATTATTCATAATGAACTGAAAGATGGAAATGAATATTTAGCAAGACGATTAAAAATTAAAATTAAAGAGTATTATCGTTTTCTGAGTACCTCCAATTAATTTTCAGTCAACAAAAAACAACCTCCAAAGAATTCCCTTTGGAGGTTGTTTTTTATAAATTATTTCAAAACGGTCTCTATAATTTTGTTCTACTTCTATAAATGAAAAAGTCTAATAATATCTATATGAGTTAAGATAAAAAAAACTACAAGACAAGTTGTGAATTAGAAATTGATTAACTTAGTATAATTGTATAATTCAATCTAATGAAAATTAATTATGAAAACGAAAATGATCTGGGCAAACTTAGTTTCGCATGATTTGCAAAAAACAATTCAGTTTTATACTGATTTAGGTTTCAAACAAAACGGAAAAGAAACTAACGAATTAGTTAGTTTTGCTTTTGGCGACAATAATTTTATAATCAACTTTTTTATTGAAAAAAGACTTGAAAATGCTGTAAAAGGAAAACTTACCAATACAAAAAACGATAATGAAATTATATTTTCTTTATCGGCAGCAAGCAGGGAAGAAGTAGACCTTTGGTACGCAAAAGTCAAAGAAATTGGCGGAACTATATTTTCAGAACCTGAAAATTTTGAAGCAGGCTATACTTTAGGTTTTGCTGACCCAGACGGACATAAATTCAACTTTCTGTATTGGCCTGGAATGTAGTTTTTTAGAAACTATAGTTACTCTTTGAGCTGAATTACAATTCCTCCAAATCTTGCTTCTTGTGCAAAAAATAATTTACCATCAATTATACAATCACAAAATTGTTCGGTATCATTTTCTTTGATAATTTTTCCATCCTTATTTTTTGTAGTTGCTTTAAAACCGCCTGAGATTCCGAGATTAGAAAACTCAAGTATATTTCCATTAGTATCGTATGCGTCTTTGGAAGCGCATTCTTGACAAATATATTTTGGATAACGTCCATAATAACTCAATGGCTCAGAACAATTGGCACACCATTGTTTTACTTCTTTCTTTTTATACTCATCACTCCAAACGCTTCCTTGCCACTCATTTATTTTTTCATATTCTTTAAATGAAGATTTTTGTTCCCTGCGCAATTCATTCAAATACTCTGTTATATGTTTTGCTAAAACCAATATTTTATGCTCAAAACCATAATGTATATTATATTTTAAATACCATTTTTCGTTTTTGATAAAATCGTTCCAAAATTCATCTATATTAGAATAAACAGCGATTTCATCATATTGTAATGACTGCCAATCTTCTTGTTTTGAAGGAAATATTTCTCCTTTAGACAAAATAAATTCATCATTTACGAAAGTAAGTTTGAAAGTATCAAAAGCATCATAGTAGTACATTATAACATCCTGATCTTGTAACTGATTAATCTGAATCGTATAGAATTCAGCTAAATTTGGTTTAGCATTATATATTCTTATTCGATCTTCTAATTCTCTCTCAGAACGGTATTTACTTTCTAATAAATTTTCATTTTTATCTTCACTAAAAGCGATCGAACGGCTCGAACTTATTAAATTGCCAGAAATATTATCATATAACTCTTCAATGATTGAATCATTATTGTTTTCAGGTTTAAAAACTCTTTGCGTGATCAATTTGTATTTTCCATCTTCGCTTATTATTTCAATTTTATTGTAATTGAAATAATGCTTCCAATCTTCAAACTCTAAAATACGCAAGGTTTCTAAGTCGACTTTATACTGCTTAGTTGGAATAATAGTACCATTATAACCATGATTTTCCCATTTGGTTTCGTCTTTAATGCTTAGAGATACTATTAAGAGTTTAGATTCATAATCAATGAATGTCTGTGAAAATTCCCAACCGGCATCAGGTATTATTTCAAAATCACCATACTCAGATTTCCTTGGACTGAAAAAACTGCTTTTTATTATTTTCATTTTCTATGCAAAAAAAAGATTTTTAACGCAAAGTAAGAATAAAGGGGCGCCTAATAAATTTTATTCAATTCTTTTTTTGCCATATGACAAATTTTGATTAAAAACTTATAACTAACTTTCGTGCATGAAAGAATTAGTAGCATATATATTGCAGTTTGGCAGTTTAAATCAGCACCAGATTGATTTAATTTTAAGCAAAGCCCAAGAAAAAGATATTAGCAAGGATAATTATTTTTCTGAAGCTGGTAAAATTTCCGTGGAAGTTGGTTTCATTATCGAAGGAATCATGAGAGTCTGTTACTACAATAATAAAGGCGAAGAAATTACTAAATATTTTATAGATGAAAATAATCTTGTAGTCGATTTAGAAAGTTTCGAAAACAGTATTTGTTCTTCTGCCTACGTTCAAGCTGTTACCGATTGTAAAATGATTGTTTTTTCTAAAAAAGATTGGGAAGAACTATTAAATACAATTATTGGCTGGGACAAAATAGTTCATAAAATCATCAATAAAGCTTTGATTCAGAAAGTAGCTAGAAGAAGTCCACTGGTTTCAGAAGATGCTACAACACGTTATTTATCTTTTATGGAAATGTTTCCAAAAGTAATTAATCGCGTTCCGCTTTCTTATTTGGCTTCTTATTTGGGTATCACGCAATCTTCTTTGAGCAGAATTAGAAAAAATATCCGTTAAAGTTGCTTTTTGCCAAATGGCAAATGTTTTTGTTTTTTATCAAAGCAACTTTGTAATCAATAATTTAAAAAGATAAAAAAATGGATTCAGTATTAATTACAGGCGCAAATAGAAGCATTGGTTTAGAAACGGCAAAACAACTTTCACAAAAAGGATTGTTTGTTTATTTAGGAAGCCGCGATCTTCAAAAAGGAGAGGAAGTAGTGAACAAACTAACTCAGGAAGGTTTTAATAATATTAAAGCAATTCAGATTGATGTAACAAACGCGGATAGTGTTTTAAGTGCAAAAGAAATTATAGAAAAAGAGCAGGGAAAATTAGATGTTCTAATTAATAATGCTGGAGTTTTAGGAGATGTACCGCAGGATTCTTCAACAACTTCTGTCGAAAAAATCCAACAGACATTTGACACTAACTTTTTTGGTGTTATCAGAGTTACCCAGACTTTTTTAGAATTGCTTAAAAAATCAAAAAATCCGAGAATTAGTAATATTACTTCTGGCTTGGGTTCCCTTACTTTGCACAGCGATCCAGCGTGGAAATATTATGCAATAAAAGCAGTTTCATACGTTTCATCAAAAACGGCTTTAAATGCTTTTACAGTTACTTTGGCTTATGAATTAAAAGATTTAGACTTTAAAGTAAATTCAATTGATCCAGGTTATACCGCTACAGATTTTAATCATCACAGCGGACCTGGAAGTGTAGAAAGTGCGGCGAGTTTTATTATAAAACATACTCTAACCGATGAAAACGGACCCACTGGAAAATTCTTTAGTAATGATATTGAAGATGAAAGCGAAGAAAGTCCTTGGTAATAAAAACTATTTAAAACTCTAAAGTCTTTGATTTTGGAGGTTTTTAATTTAATAATCATCTTAAAAAAAATAAAAAGTGGTAATTTTGATTCAGATTTAATTCTAAAGAAAACAAATTATGTCAATTACAACAGAAGCAGAATTAGCAGGAATGAAAAAAGCGAGTGAAGCAGTTGCACTCACTTTAAAAGAAATGAGAAAATTTGCCAAACCAGGCATGTCAACCAAAGAATTGGATGATTATGGCGGACAAATTCTAAATGATCTCGGCGCTAAATCTGCACCTTATTTGACTTACGGTTTTCCTGGATGGACTTGCATTAGTGTTGATAATGAGTTTTGTCACGGCATTCCATCTGAAACTAGAATTTTAAAAGAAGGTGATTTGATTAATATTGATGTTTCTGCAGAATTAGACGGTTTCTGGTCAGACAACGGCGGCTCCTTTGTAATTGGTTCTGATGTAAACGAACATCAAAAATTGGTTGAAGCTTCGAGACAAATCCTGCACAAAGCCATTCATAATATAAAAGGCGGCGTTCGTATTTCTGATATTGGTTTTTTAATAGAAACTGAAGCTAAAAAAAGAGGATACAAAGTTATAAAAAACCTTACTGGGCATGGAGTAGGGCGAAGCCTTCACGAAGCACCGCACGAAATAGCCAATTATAGAGATCGTTTTAATGTCACGAGATTTAAAAAGAATTCTGTAGTTGCCATAGAAACGTTTATTTCAACAACGTCAACTTATGCGGAGACTTTGCAAGACGGTTGGACAATGGTAGGAAATAAAGGCGGTTTTATGGCACAACACGAACATACAATTGTAGTAACAGAAGGCAAACCAATCATTTTAACCGAAATGAATGAAATCTGGAATTAACCCAAACATAAAACTAAAAAACTCCATTAGAAATAATGGAGTTTTTTTATATCTCAAGATCAACCATTAACCATCAACCATTAACAATTAAAAATTAAATCGGTTCCCAAAGCTCAATTTTATTGCCTTCAGTATCCATTATGTGTACAAATTTTCCATAATCGTAAGTTTCAATATCATCTAAGATTGTTACTCCATTTTGTTTGAGTTTTTCTAAAAGGCCTTCAATATTTTGAACACGGTAATTAACCATAAAGTCTTTTTTAGACGGAGAAAAATATTCATCTCCTTTCTTAAAAGGACACCATTGAGTCGATTCAATTTGCTCTGGATTATCAAGATTTCTCGATTCAAAACTTGCTGAACCCCAATCATTAATTTCTAATCCTAAATTTTTGGCGTACCAATCTTTAGTTTCCTTTGGATTGTCTAGAAAAAAGAAAATACCGCCAATTCCTGTCACTTTTGGCGTGTTGTCGTTTGAATGGTTTTGGTTTTCCATATAAATAGTTTTTTAGTTAGCAAAAATTGACATTAATAAAACAAATCTAAGGTATAAATAATTCTTGTATTGGAGTTTTTTTAGTTTTGAATTATCTTTACCTTAAAACCTAAATTATCTAAAAAGCGTGAAATGAAAAACGAAAGAGTATATAAATTACTATTTTCAAGCGTTTATCCTTTATATATTCAAAAGGCAGAAAAGAAAGGAAGAACTAAAGAAGAAGTAGATACAATAACAAAATGGTTAACAGGATATAGCGACGAACAACTTAAAGCTCAGATTGAGAAAAAGGCAGACTTTGAAACCTTCTTTGCAGAAGCTCCAAAATTGAATCCGAATGTATCCAAAATTACTGGTTTAATATGTGGTTATCGTGTGGAAGAAATTGAAGATCCGCTAATGCAGAAAGTTCGTTATTTAGATAAATTAATAGACGAATTGGCAAAAGGAAAAAAGATGGAAAAGATTTTAAGAGAGTAAAAACAAAACCTCCAAATGAATTATTTGAAGGTTTTAATCTTTCTAAACTCTTAGTAAACCGCGAAAACCTCTTGCAGCATAATAAGATTCTGCACCGTTATGATATACAAAAACGGTATTGTATCTAAAATCAGAGAAAATTGCACCGCCTAATTTTCTTATTTCTGGTGGAGTCAAAATCCAGCTTGATGTTTTGGTGTCAAACTTTCCCAGCTTTTGTAATTCTTTATATTGTTCTTCGTTCAGAATTTCAATTCCCATTCCTTCGGCCATATTTACAGCGCTGTCAGCAGGTTTGTGCTCTTTTCTTTTTTCAAGCGCTTCATGATCGTAGCAGATACTTCTTCGTCCTTTTGGACTTTCTGCAGAGCAGTCAGCAAAAAGGTATTGGTCTGTTTTTTTATCATAGCCAATAACATCTGGTTCGCCTTCCGTTTTTTCCATTTCTTCAAGCGACCATAATTTTTCAGGATTAGCTTTTAGTTTGGCTTCAATTTTTGTCCAATCTAAATCTTTATGACGGTTTTTATTTTGCTCAAAACGTTTTTCAAGCGTACTTAAAATCTCATCCTGTTCGTTGGTTGTCAATACTTTTTTCATTTGATTAACTTTTTAATTCACTAAAACACTTTCTTTCCGCTGGTCTGTAATACCACGAAAAAATAGTCAAAACAATTAATAGGAATGGTCCAAAAAGTTCTTTTGCACCATCTCCACAAGCTAAATGAGAAACTACTGCTCCAGACATTGCAAAGAAGAAACCAGCATACGCCCATTCTTTTAATAAACCAAATTTAGGAATAAGTATAGCAATAACACCTAGTAATTTCCAAACTCCTAAAAGAGTTAAAAAATAAAGCGGATAACCTAAATGTTTCATCATTTCTGTTTCTTCTTTATTCTGGATTAATTGTACAATTCCAGTCGAAGCCATTCCTAGTGCCAGCCAAAGCGTAGCAATCCAGTAAATAATTTTATTTCTTTTAGTCATAATACTTATTTTAGTTTCGTTACAATTTCTTCTAATCTATTATGTGCCATATTTAAACCTTGAGCAAAAGGTAATTTTAATTGGTGTTCTCTATGCTCAATAGATTTGTAAATAATCTGCATGGTTAATTTACTAGTTTCATCTGTTAGTTTTTCAAATTCAAGAAACTCTAATTGAGGCGCAAAATTTGCATTATCCATTTCAAATGTTCTTGTAATTCTTTCATTTAGTACAAAATCATGAATTACGCCATTGGCACTAAACACCACATTTCCGCTGGGATCGCTAGTTTCAAAATGCCATCCTCCGTGTTTTTTGCTTTCCAATTTTAAAACTTTTGTTCCCATCCATTGCGAAACAATTTCTGGATCAACATGCGCTTTAAACAATAATTCTAATGGCAGATCAAATTCTCTAGTGATAATGAGATCTTGCTTACCATCTTCTGCCGTTATTTTTGTCTTTCTTTCCATGTTTTTACTTTTTATGATTTTTCATGATTGATTCTAATTTATTGAAACGATCATCCCACATTTGTCTGAATGGCTCGATGAAGTTGTCAATTTCTTTCATTTTTTGAGGATTTAAATGATAATAAATTTCTCTTCCATTCTGTATTTGGTGTAGTAATTCACATTCATTCAAAATTTTAATATGTTTTGAAATGGTCTGTCTAGACGAATCAAAATTATCAGCAATTGCGCCAGGTGTCATTGCTTGTATGGCTACTAAACCTAAAATAGCTCTTCGGGTAGGATCGGCTATTGCTTGAAAAACATCTCTTCTAATTTCCATTATGCAGTTATTTGACTGCAAATATAGTGAAGTCATTTGACTGCGCAATATTTTTTTTACTTTTTTTAAATAAAAAAACCTTCAAACTATATAATTTGAAGGTTTTACTGTATGTTTTGTAATAACTTAAAGCTTAATCGAATATGTTTCAAATGTATAATCATTTACAGTATATACATTTGTTTTCCACAACAAAATATCATTTAAATAGTTTAACATTACATTGGTAGAAGATCTTGTATCGTAGACTTGGCCATAATCTCCAGTTTCCCATTCTCTTTGATCCGTTTGTTTGATATTTGGAAATTTATCTAATAAGCCAGCTGGAAATTTAAAAGGTTTTAAATTTAAAGTTCCTGTACTTTCTGTACTGTCAAAATTCCAAATATAAGTTATACTATTCGCTGAATATCTATATTTATAAAAGGAAACGAAAGTCCTTAAAAGTTTTTTATCTGGAAAAACAGCGCCATGTTTAAAAGAAAATTTATCTCCATTTTTGGTTATACTATGCCCAGAAAGTTCTTTTACGTTTACAAGTGACGGTACTTCTTTTTTATTACTTTCTGCAACGTAAGAAGTGTTTCCAGTTTTAGCAGAATATACTAATCGCCAGTAATTAATTGGTATTTCGTCGTTACTGCTCACATACCAAATTTTATTACCCTCAATTATATGATTAAATGATCTTATAATATTTCTTCTGTCTGCTTGTATATTATAGGTATACAAAAACATGTTTTCATACGGAACGTTGTTAGCGTCTACCTGTACAGTTTTAATTTCTGCGGGACTGAAATCACTTTTATTTAATGTAATTACATCATTGCTTGTGTAGTTTTGAGTAAGCCTTTTTAAATCTAAATATTTGACGTAAGGTTTATTAGTGTTTTTTTCAAAAAGAAGCAGCTCAGCTCCATATTCCTTTTCTTCTATATCATTCCCTTTAGTAAAAGTGATATCAGCATAAGAATATCCGTTTTCAATTTTACTCCAAGTTAAAGGATTAAAAGTTGCATAACCGCTATGAATTAAATATGCTGTGCTCGAAAATCCGTTTTCTACATTACCATTTCCTTCTCTTTTACCAAAATCTTCAACTTTAAATTTAAAGGTTTTACGATCTGTTTCCTGATAAAGGAAAATATTTCGCAAATTGGTAAAAGTTTGTCCAACACTAATATTTTTGATATGCTGAACTTGCATTCCATTCACCACTTCAAAATATAAAATATCTATTTTGTCACCATTGTATTTTGCTTTCAAATCCCATTTTAAAGAATCTCCCAAACTGCCATAATTTAATAGCTCACCTTCTGGAGTATATGCGGCAAGGTATCCCTTTATGTCTCCGGTATGAGAACTTCCATAATTTACTGAGAATAAAACCTTTGCCTGCTGAACAGGAGAATCTGCATCATCGTTCTGGCAGCTAAAAAGAAATATGACGGAAAAAATACTCAACAATACTTTACTGTAAAATTGTTTCATGGTTTTAGGAATTTGTTTAGGATTAGTTAATCAAATATAACAATTTTGTATGATTTTAATTATAAAACCTAAAAAAACACCAAAAGCATTCAATTTTTTAATTTTATCTAATCCAATCCCGCAAATTGAAACGGTTTCGTTTCTTTAAAATTCAATAAAGATTCACCAGAATAGTTTTCATTATTGGCTAAGCTGAGTTTTTTAATCTTTCCCTTTTCGCTAAAATCTATTTTATTGAATTCAACCCAAATTACATTCGGGTTTAAAACATTATCAAAATAATAAACGAGATTTTTTTGATCTGCAACAGTTCTCCAGCGAGTAGAGGAGATGTTAGGCTCTGTTTCTGAAGCAATTCCTAAAGGAACAGAACAATTTCGAATCACACCGAATACACTTGCCAAAGCTCTTCTGGTGTCATCCGTTTTCGGAATTGCATCAATATAATATGAAGCTCTCACAAAACGATCGGCAGCTCTATTCGTTCCTGGAAGCATAACTGTTCCGGGAATACTTTTCCAATAAGTATTTATAGCCAGCTGTTCGTCAAAAATTGGAGAATTAGTCATTGTAACATATTTTCTATCATGATGAATTACCAATTTTCCATTTATATATTCGAAAATAGCATTATCACCGGTAGCATCAGAAATAGATAAATGAACTGTAGCAAAAATGTCTGTTCCGGGAATATGCGATGACACAATTACGAATTCATTTTTTGCTAATGCATTTACAGCCTCAGAAACGGTCGAGAAATTATCCAAAACATATTGCAGCCATAAAGAAACGGCCAGACCTTTTACTTTTCCGTTTTTTTCAAACTTAGGATATTGAGATTCAACCAGCCATAAAAGATTGCCCACAAGTCCTTTTTCGTTCATTCCGTCTGAAGATGCAATATCCCAAGAGCTCGTAATTACACTTCCATACTTAGATTTCCATTTTACCGAACTAGTGCCGGCTTCTCCCGATCGGTCAATACCACGTGGGAAAATCCACAAATTTGCTGGAATTTCTCCTTTCCAGTCCATTGATCTTGCAGTTATTATTGTACCATTTATGCCTTCGTATACAACTCTTGTACAAGGAAGTACAGTTTCACTTATAAAACAAAAAGTAAGTAAAAGCGCCAAAATTCTGTTTCTTGATTTCATAATTTTTTACCATTCAATTAAACTTGATTTATATATAAATTGCTTGATAGCCAAAACTATTTCTGTAAAGAAAATCTTTCGATGCAATTTACGAATTTTAAATAATGTTTTGTTTATCAGATAAATATAAAAGCAAAAGTTTTAGTGATAACAAAAGACAGTTATCACTAATTGATTCAATAAACAATGAGCAGCGCCAAAATATTTGTAATGCTGCTTATTTAAAGCCAAATTTCTTTTTCGATATTTATTTGTTTTAAAAACAACTGATCGTGTGAAACAACAATCAAAGTTCCCTGATATTCATTAATTGCTGTTGTTAAAATTTCGATATTTTGAATATCTAAATTATTTGTGGGTTCATCCAAAATAATAATTTCAGGAGATTCATTGCTTATCGTTAAACAACATAGCATAAGACGCATTCTTTCGCCACCGCTTAAAGCACTGCATGGTTTATTCCAATCATTTTGAGAGAACAAAAAACGATTTAATCTCATCTTAATTTCATGCTCTTCTAATCCAGAATCATTAAAAAGCTGTGCTTGCTGGTAAATATTTAAATTGCTGTCAAGCAGAGAATAATCCTGATCGATGTAAATTGCTTTTTTACTTAAGGAAGTAACATTTCCCAGCTTCGGGCGCAGCTCTCCAAGAATAATTTTGATTAAAGTAGTTTTTCCAGAGCCATTTGAACCTTTTAGTACCAATCGCTCTCCAGAAAGTATTTCAAAATTTAGATTTTCTTTCCAAAGTAATTGATTTTCATAGCTGTAATTGATTTCATCGGCTTTAAAAAGTGTTTTCCCTTTATGAAAAGCAGCAGTGTTAAAACCAAATTTCATTTGATCTATAGCCGAAAGTGATGATCGAAGCTCACGCAAGTCATTAGAAATATTATCAATTTTTTCTGCATGAACATCTTTTAATTTCGAACTGCTGTTTTCAGCCTTGTTACGAAGCGTATTCATCATAATCCTCGCAACTCCCGATTTTTCTTGTTTCTTTTTGCCCCTAGAATCTAATTTGTTTTGGCGTTCAATAGTTTCGCGTTCTTTTTCCTTGGCTTTTTTGAGTGCTTTTTCTTTGCTCTGGACATCTTGTTCTAAAGCGTTATTTTCAATCTTTTTCTGTTCGTCGTAAAAGTCATAATTCCCGCCATAAACAGAAATCCCATTTTTACTCATTTCTAAAGTTTTATTGAGAATATTCAGTAATGTTCTGTCATGACTTACAACGAGTAAAGTGATAGAAGTAGATCTTATAAAATCATACAGTAAGTTTCTACTAGCAAAATCCAAATGATTACTGGGTTCGTCTAATAAAACCAAATCTGGTTCGTGTATCATAATTCCAGCCAAAAAAACTTTCGTTTTCTGTCCGCCGCTCAAAGTTTCCATTTTCTGGTCAAGGTCTAAATCTTGAAGCTGCCAATACATTAAAGCCTCATTACAGCGTTCTTCAATTGTCCAGTCATCATTTAACAACTCTAAGTTTTCGTCGGTTACAATACCTTCAAGTATTTCTTTAAGTGAAGTTATTTTATCCTTTATGTTTAATGCTTCCGCAATTGTCAAATCATTGAATTGTCCAAATAACTGTGGAACAAAATAAGGTTTAAAATTTTGATTAATTTGCCCTGAAAAGGGGTGAAGATGTCCAGCAATAATTTTTAATAACGTAGATTTTCCAACGCCATTGTTTCCGATCAAAGCGGTTTTATCGTGATTGTTTAGAGTAAAACTAATGTTTTGAAACAGCATGTCTTTATTCTCATGCTGATATGAGATATTTTGAAGAATAAGCATAATTCCTTTCTTTTATAGATAAATAAATTAAGTGACCACAAAATGCGGTTACTTACTAAACTTTTCGAAAGAAATTATTTTTCACATACGTTGTACTTATTTAAAGAGATGCAAAGATATTTATTTTAAAGCAAAAAATCAAAAAGCCATTCTCAGATAAAAAGAATGGCTTTTTGTATTGATATAAACTGAAATGCTTAATTTAAATTTTATTGAATGTTAACTTAGCTTCTTTAGCTTCTAAAATTAATTTATCGTCGGTAATTGTGCTTACACAAGGATAAGGCGTACCAACTTCATCTTTAATAACCAGACTAGTTCCTTTTTTTGTTAATGCATAAGTTCCATCTGTTATTTCTCGAAGTAAAAATCCAGTAACATGACCATCTTCTGTAAAAGTAAGTTCCCCATTGGTTAGAATTACATTTTTAGCAGAATCAGTCATCGGAATTTTGGCTTCGACAGCACTAACTTTCCATGAATTCACTAGTTTATTTCTTTTACTATGACATGAAACCATTAATACAACAGCAATTGTAATTACGAGGGTAAATAATTTAGAGTTTTTCATGATTATGAGGTTAAAAGTTAAACAGGAAAAAGTTACAAAAAAAAATGACATTAAATTATTCGTAATCAAATATTTATAAAGATTTTTTTTACCTGCCATTACGCAAGGCCTTTTCCAGAGAAACTTTAATTAAGAGTCAAAGCTCCTAAAATTTCTTCATACATGAATGGACCGCCGGGATAAGTTGCGGTGTAGTCAAGATTCATCCAAACTTGACCGCGTTCGTCTATATGGTAATGCAGTTTCTTGCCGTAGCTTTCTTTTGGAAAAAGAACGTTTTTAATCAAGTAATTCACTTTCTCCAAATCAATCGTAGAACCAATCAAAATCTCTGGATAAATATGTCCTTTTGTATGAATAAGTCTAGGAGTTCCGCCAATAGATCGAATCGCCGCCGCCATCAAAATAGAATGATCATCACAGTCGCCAGAAAAATAATCTAAAGATTCGCTAGCGGTAGCAATATAATCACCTTCTTTTGGATCGTTAACATAATTCCATCTGCCGTTTATCTCTTTGAAAACTGCAAAACATTGAATAATAGTTCGATAATCTGAATAACCTCTAATTCCTTTAAAATGCTTCGTTGTCGCCATTATAGCAAAATTTCGCACTTTAGGGTTTTGGTATTCTATTGCATTGATAATTTTTGTTTTATTCGGAAAAGGAAGCAGTTTCGCTACAATGATGTCCTGCGGATACGGATTATCAGACATGGTATAAATCATAGAATTATAATCTTCTGAGATTTCGCTGAAACCATAATTCCCAATAACAGTTCCGTAAAACAAAACCAATAAATAAACCGCAATGCACAGAATAATAATCGTTCTGAGATACATCAGCAGAAAAAATATTGCTGTAAAAAGAAAAATAAAGATAAATACACGATCGAGATTGAATGACCATTCTAAATCGATTAAATTTTGATGCAGTATGATGAAAATCGGAATCGTAATCAAAAGACTCAAAATCGAAATAATAATCCTATCCCAGGGTGATTTCACCTGTAGCTTGGATTTTAACTGCGGAAAGTCAATTTTAGGGAATTTCATCATACGAATCAAAAAAGCAGTATTACAGTGCTTTTACGGTTTCTACAAAAATACTTTTTTTATCAATAATTCCCAGATCAAATAATTGATTTTGAATTTTATTAAAGGACTTTTCTGTTAGGTTTTTCTGTGACCATTGTGTTAGTTTCAGCCACTCTTTAATATCTTCAGCTTTTTGGTGAAAAAGTTTAGATAATTTCTCGTCTATTTCTGGAATTTCTTTAAAATCAACCGTTGTTTTGTTGATGATTTCAAGAATTTTCTCTATGATCTTTGGATTCTTTTTCAAGAATTCATCGCGTACCGCAATTACAAATGAAGGCCAAGGAGTAGGGCAGTCGTCAATGCGTCTAAAAATTCCTTGATCTACAAGAGGTTTTGTCATAAAACGCTCCCACATAAAGTAGTCTGCTTTTTTGTTGGTCAGAGCATCAACAGCGCCGTCAATGGTATTTACAATTTCAAATTCTAAATCATCCATTTCCCAGCCTTGCTCATTGGCATTTACATATGCCATTAACTGCGATCCAGAACCAAGTCTTGAGATAGCGGCTTTTTTATTTTTAAGATCTTTTAGGGTTTGATAATCTGATTTTGCAGCAACGTGAATTCCCCAAATTAAAAGCGACTGCACATAAATCTGAACAATCTTACTTGGGTTTCCAGCTGCGATATCTTTTAGAATTCCTTCGGTCAAAATAACAGCTAAATCTGTTTCTCCATCACGAAGCATTTGACACATCTTCCCAGTTCCTTCGGGTACATTTGTCCATTGTAAATCGATGTTCTCTTCTTCAAATTCACCATTTTCTATACATAGATGCCATGGCAAATTGAAGTGTTCCGGAACACCCGCAATTTTGACAGTTTTCATTTATTTTAAGTTTAAGTTAAGTTGCTTGTTTGGTATGCGTATTCTAAAGTTTGTTTGTTTAGTTTTTTAATAAATCTGCTCTGTGTTTTTCTGAAAGACAAGGTTCTGCAAATTCGATAATTTCCTGCGACTCGTATTCGTTCAATAGGCTTCTTACCAATGTATAATCAACATCTTTCGCAATTTCTGCTGCAAAAAAAGTTTCGTTCAATCCTTCCGACAAACAATTTATTGCCTTTAATTTTTCGCGGATGATTTCCTTATCAAAACCTTGTTCTAAAATAGCGATCTGTACAATCGAGTTTCCTGAATTTTGTATTGTTTTTCTATGCATAAAACGTTCTTCAGTTTCATCGAATTCTGCATAAAATATATCGTCTGTTGCAATTAATGGACCAAAAAATGGAATATTATCCAGTTTAAAAAGACCTTTTTCCAGATCTATAATTTCTGCCCACATGGTTTCAGAAACTACTTCGTCCAGATAATCGCTATAGTATTTAAATAGTATTTTTTTATGGGTTTCAGACATTATTCTATTTCGTTTATTATGGCTTTTAATGAGGATATCACTATGCGATAACCATCTGGATCCTGAATCATTTTGCCATTTTCATTCCAATACGGATTAATCGCTGGTATCATTTCAATATTTTTGCGTGTAATTTTATGTATTAAATCGTTGTAATTTGAAATTGTTTTTGGATAAAGTACGATTATATCATCTTCATCAAAGGTATGTTTAGCTTCTATTTCAGACTTTGTAAACTCAAAATGCCAGTCTAAACCTGGCTTTCCTATAAAAATTCCATCGTACTTATTATGTTTTTCAAAACCGCCTAATCGCTCGAAACCTAGAATATTCACATAAAAATCTTCTATTTTTTCTAGATTGTTGGTATGTCTTGCCACTCTCAAAAACATAAGTCAGGATTTTATAATTATCTCATTTTCTAAAAAACAATTATCAAATTTAATTTCCAGCCAGCTTATTCAACGTATAACCAATTAATTCATCAACAGCTTTATATGGATCTGCACTAAAAGTTCCAGAAGCACGATTGGCGATAATAGCATTTAGCGACAACGCATTATGTCCAAGAAGCGCAGAAAGGCCGTAGATTGCTGCAGTTTCCATCTCTAAATTAGTGATTTTAGTTTCATTAAAACTAAAATTATCCATTTTATTATTCAATTCACCATCTTGAATATTCAAACGCAAAACTCTTCCCTGCGGACCGTAAAAACCTCCTGCAGTTGCCGTAATTCCTTTAAATATTCCATTAGATTCGATTAATTTTTCTAATTTTTCAGAACATTTTGTTACATAAGGTTTCCCTTTTCTAGGATCCCAATCGGTATGTTTTACAAAAGCATCTTCTATTTCGGTAATCGACACGTCGTCAATTAAATAGGAGCGAAGCATATTATCTAAACCTAAACCAAATTTTGACATCACGAAGCTGTCTACAGGAATATCTGCCTGAAGAGAACCAGAAGTTCCAATTCGGATAATATTTAGTGAAGTTAAGGTTTCTTTTGGCTCACGCGTCTTTAAATCGATATTAACTAAGGCATCCAATTCATTTAAGACAATATCGATATTATCCGGGCCAATACCGGTAGAAATTACAGAAATTCTTTTTCCTTTATAAATTCCTGTTTGGGTTTTAAATTCTCTTTTTTGAGTAGAATATTCGATTGAATCGAAAAACTGAGTGATTTTTTCAACTCTATTTTGGTCACCAACAAAAATAATGTCGTGCGCAATATGTTCAGGACGAAGGTTTAAATGATAAACACTTCCGTCTGGATTTAGTATTAATTCTGATGATTGGATCATTTTTTCTTTAAGTTGCTAAGGTTCTGAGGTACTAAGTTTTTTTTGTTTCAAGTTTCAAGTTTCAAGTTTCAGGTTGCCTTGAAGAACTTGGAACCTGAAACTTGAAACTTTTTAGCCGCCTACACGTTTGGTTTTAAATCCTTTTTCTTTTAAGATTGCCATAATTTTATCACGGTAATCGCCTTGAATAATAATGGAATCATCTTTAAAGGTGCCGCCAACGCTTAATTTGGTTTTGATTTCTTTGGCTAAGATTTTAAAATCTTCGTCAGAGCCTTCATAACCTTCGATAATGGTTGTTGGTTTTCCTTTTCTTTTCTCAAATTTGCAGATCATAGGTTCTTTTTGAACATAGAGAACATGTTCTTGTTCTTCAACTTGTTCTGGTTCATTTGATTCTACATGATCTGGAAATAAATTCTTTAATTGATCTTTAAAGTCCATAAGTTTTTTATTCTAAAAATAAATCTCAATAAATATAGTTCATAAAAATTAAATTCCAAACTCCAACAGAAGATTGGAATTTGGAATTTTATATTGGAATTTATTTAAGTTTATTTTTTAATTAAACCTAACTCTACTAAACGTTCGTGTAAAAACTCTCCCGCAGAAATATCTTCGAATTTCTTTGGGTTTTCTTCATCAATACAGTTTTCAAGACAATCCAAACGCATATCGCTTACCGGATGCATAAAAAACGGAATTGAATAACGTGAAGTTCCCCATAATTCTCTCGGTGGATTTACCACTTGGTGAATTGTAGATTTTAATTTATTGTTTGTATGTCTTGACAACATATCACCAACATTAATTACCAATTCGTCATCTTCAGCAATGGCATCAATCCATTCACCATTATGATTTTGAACTTGTAACCCTTTACCTTGAGCTCCCATTAATAAAGTAATAAGGTTGATATCACCGTGAGCCGCTGCACGAATAGCATTTTCTGGCTCAGATGTAATTGGAGGGTAGTGGATAGGTCTTAAAATTGAGTTTCCTTCTTTTGCATAGTTATCAAAATAGAATTCGTCAAGACCTAAGTGCAAAGCCAAAGCTCTTAAAACATAAACACCTGTTTTTTCTAATTTTTGATACGCTTCTTTACCAACCGCATTAAAACGAGGTAATTCAGTAACTTCCACGTTATCTGGATATTCCGAAGCCCATCTTGAGTCTTTGTCAACGTATTGACCAAAATGCCAAAATTCTTTTAAATCTCCTTCTTTGCGACCTTTAGCATGTTCTTTTCCAAAAGAAACATAACCTCTTTGTCCGCCGATTCCAGGAATTTCATATTTATGCTTAGTTTCTATTGGCAAGGCGAAAAAGTTTCTAATTTCACCATAAAGTTCGTTTACCAATTGATCATCAAGAAAATGACCTTTTAAGGCTACGAAGCCAATGTTTTCAAATGCACTGCCGATTTCATTTACAAATTTTTGTTTACGTTTCGGGTCGTCCGAAAGGAAATCACGTAAGTCTACACTAGGAATGTTTTGCATACTTTACATTTTATATTTAAGAACAAAAGGTGTCATAAGCACCTTTCGCTAACAAAGGTATAGAATATTTTAGAAAATAATCTTAAGCTCAGACATTAAAAGCAGATTTCTGATTAAAAAAATATTTCAGAATTGAATAAAATTAACGCAAATTGTTATATTTGAAACACTAAAAAACAAAAAAGTAAATGATTTTTTACCGACAAAACCTAACCGACGCTCAATTATTAGACCTCTATAAAAAGTTATTAAAACCCCGATTAATCGAAGAAAAGATGCTGATCTTGATTCGACAGGGAAAAGTTTCTAAATGGTTCTCCGGAATCGGGCAAGAGGCTATTGCTGTTGGTGTTACAGCTGTTTTAGACTCATCTGAATACATACTTCCAATGCACCGAAATTTAGGTGTTTTTACTACAAGAGAAATTCCGCTTCATCGTTTATTTTCGCAATGGCAGGGAAAAGCAAACGGTTTTACAAAAGGCCGTGATAGAAGTTTTCACTTTGGAACACAAGAATATAATATTATTGGAATGATTTCGCATCTCGGTCCGCAGTTAGGAATTGCTGACGGAATCGCCTTAGCGGATAAACTTCAAAACAATAAAAAAATTACTGCCGTTTTTACAGGCGAAGGCGCAACAAGCGAGGGAGATTTTCATGAAGCATTGAATATTGCTGCAGTTTGGAAGCTCCCAGTAATGTTTATTATTGAAAATAACGGCTACGGACTTTCAACGCCGACAAATGAACAATATGCCTGCGAAAACCTTGCTGATAAAGGCATTGGCTACGGAATTGAAAGCTGGATTATTGACGGAAATAATATTGTTGAAGTTTACAATAAATTGTCACAGCTCAAAAAAGAAATGCAGGAAAATCCGCGTCCGGTTTTATTGGAATTTAAAACATTCAGGATGCGCGGGCATGAAGAGGCGAGCGGCACTAAATATGTTCCTCAAGATTTAATGGATCAATGGGAACAAAGAGATCCAGTTACCAATTACAGAAAATATTTGACTGAAAATGGTATTCTAACTTCAGAATTAGACGAGCAATTCCACGCCGAAATCAAACAAGAAATTGACGAGAATTGGGCAATGGCAAATGCCGAACCTGAAATTGAAGCAACTTATAGCGGAGAATTAGATGATGTTTATAAACAGTATGAATATGAAGAATATAGCCATAATTCTGAATTAGAAAATATTCGTTTTATAGATGCTATTCGAAATAGTTTAGAGCAATCTATGTGGCGTCATAAAAACCTTGTCATTATGGGACAGGATATCGCTGAATATGGAGGGGCTTTTAAAATTACAGATAATTTTGTTGATGTTTTTGGAAAAGAAAGAGTTCGTAATACGCCTATTTGCGAAAGTGCTGTTGTGTCAACAGGAATGGGACTATCTATAAATGGTTACAAAGCAATTGTAGAAATGCAGTTTGCGGATTTTGTTTCAACAGGATTTAATCCGATTGTTAATTTATTGGCAAAATCACATTACCGCTGGGGTGAAAAAGCAGATGTTGTCGTTCGTATGCCTTGCGGAGGCGGAACGCAGGCAGGACCTTTCCATTCGCAGACCAATGAAGCTTGGTTTACCAAAACTCCTGGTTTGAAAGTGGTTTATCCAGCTTTTCCATACGATGCAAAAGGACTTTTAAACACTGCTATTAACGATCCAAATCCGGTCTTGTTTTTTGAACATAAATTATTGTACCGAAGTATTTATCAAGATGTTCCTAAAGATTACTACACGATTCCGTTTGGAAAAGCAGCTGTATTAAAAGAAGGAAACGCAGTTACGATAATTACTTTTGGTGCGCCAGTCCACTGGGCTTTAGATACTTTAGCGCAACATCCAGAAATTGATGCCGATTTAATTGATTTAAGAACTTTACAGCCTTTAGATACTGAAACAATTTTTGCTTCTATAAAAAAGACAGGAAAAGCTATTATTTATCAAGAAGATACTATGTTTGGTGGAATTGCAAGCGATATCTCTGCTTTGATTATGGAAAATTGTTTCGAATATTTGGATGCTCCAGTAAAAAGAGTTGCCAGTTTAGATTCGCCTATTCCGTTTACAAAAGCTCTTGAAGATCAGTTTTTGCCGAGAAATCGTTTTGAAGAAGTTTTGCTTGAGCTTTTGAGATATTAAAATAATGAGAAACTAAGATTCTGAGTTAAAAAAACTTAGAATCTTAGCATCTTAGAGCCTTAGTATCTTAAATAAGAACCACTAATCTTTTTCCGTCAACAACTTCGGCATTCCACATTTTTTCAATATCTGATAAATTCACTTTTTCAATATTTACTTTTAGTATATTTTTAGAAGCCAAAAGAAACATTTCTGGAAGTATTTCAGAAAATAATAATTTCACTTCATCCTTTGTCCAGCTTCCTAAACCCGATCCTGATAACTGCAAATCAACGCTTCTTAGAATTTGCGCAGATAATTGAATCGTATCTCCAGACATAGAACCAACAGAAACGTATCTTGTTTTAGGTGTAAAATTTCCATTTCCTTTTAAAACTGAAAGAATAAGTTCAGCCGATTGTCCCCATAAATAATCAATGACAATATCAATAGGAGAGTTTTGATGAATTTGTTTTAACTGATTAATAATAGATTCGTCTTTTTGTTTTAGAGAAACAATCTCGTCAGCGCCTAATTCTAAAAGACTTTGAAGTGTCTTTTCGTTTCTTCCAGTAACAATTATTTTCTTTGCTCCATAATGTTTAGCAATTTGTATCGCCATTTGGCCTGTAAACCCTGTTGCTCCATTTATTAAAACCGTTTCACCAGGTTTTATTCCTGCTCTAAATCGAAGTGCCATTGCCGAGCCGGCAACCGCATTAGGCAATGTTGCGGCCGCCGCATCGTCAATTCCGTCAGGCAATACAACCATTCTGCTTTTTTCTACTAAAGCTTTTTCAGCAATTGTTCCAGAAATTCCGCGTGCATAAAGTCTTGTGCCGTTTTCCAAAACTCCAACAGCATCACTGCCGACTACAAATCCATTTTGATTTTCATTTTCTGAAGAATAATGATCTCCGCTGGCAATTCCTTTGTCTAAATTGGTAATCGCAACGGCTTTAACCGAAATTAAAACCTCGTTTTCATTTGATACAATTGGTTCTGCAAAATCTGCATATTTGGGTAATTCGCCTTTTTTATAAACTACTGCTGCTTTCATAATTATTAAATTTTATGAAGCAAAATTATAGAGCCATTTGCGGGAAGACGATAACATTTGTTATCAAATGAAAAGAGCTATTTATTTTGAAGCAGTTTACTTTTTATCCGGCTTAAATGAACTGTACTCACACCCAAATAAGAAGCAATATAATGCTGTGGCACTCTTTGTACTATTTGAGGTTTTTCTTCAATTAAACTAAGATAACGCTGAGCAGGAGAATCTTTTAGAAATGAGAAAAAATGTTTCATATAATCAAATGTTCTCTGAAAAAGCATATTAATTAATCGGTCTCGCAGTTCTGGAATTTCCTTTATTTCTTCAATTATGGTATCAACATCTTCTTTATGAATCCACCATAAAACAGAAGGTTCGATTGTTTCTATAAAAACCGGACTCGGAAATTTTTTCATAAAACTTTCAATAGAAGAAACGCTTTGATTTTCGAAAAAGAACTGCGAAGTCAGATCTTTTCCGTTATGATTGAACCAAACACGAATACAGCCTTTTTCGATAACAAAAAGTTTTTTTGAAATTTCCCCTTCTTCTAAAAGAGTTGTTTTGGCAGCAACTTCAATGCGATTGAAATAATTGGTGTATTCAATCCATTTTTCATCGGTTACAGGGAATTTATTTCGGAATTGGTCGAACATTAATTTTTCAATTTAAATTCTACTTCGAATCCGATTCTACTTCAAACAGCTGCACTTGATTTTTCAAACGATCTATCAACAAATTCATCATTCTTTTATTTAAACTTGAAGAATTTTGAATATAAGTATCGTATTCTTGAATGGTGAAAAGCGCCATTACAATTCCTTTTAAAGAATTTCTGAATTTAATATCTTTTTGAATTGAATTTTCAATTGTCTGCAGTTTCCTTTCAACAGAATACGAATAAAAATCTGGTTTGTTTTTATTCACATAATTTATAAAAACCGCTACAAAAAGGTCGTTTTGAAGCTTTAAAATAGGTCGAATGGTTTGATTTTGAAAGATCTCATCTGGAGAAGATTGAGCACTTACAGTTCCTAAAGTTTCGCCTCTGAATTCTTTTAAAAAAGTGTCTCTATCTGCCATGTTTTTTCTTTAAAGTTAAATAAATAATCCCACAGTAAAAACCTATTTTTGTTTTTTATAAAATAAAAATATGCGATTATTTCTATTTCTGAGCGTACTGCTAGTTTCCTGCAATTCAAAAGAAGATAAAGATAAATATAATCATGCCCTTTATCGTGCTGTAAACAATAAAGATACTGCGGTTTTAGATATTCATATGAACGACAAACGTTTTTATGGACGATATGAAATTTCGCGTTACGGATATGGAAAAGATTCTGGTGACGTAAGAGGTGATCTTAAAGGCGATACACTTCGAGGCGATTATCATTATATTTCTTTTGGCGGAAGCTGGAAAAGAGTTCCACTGGCACTTTTAAAGAAGGATAACAAACTTTACTTAGGAAAAGGTGTTATCGGAACTTACTTCAATCTTCCCTGTTTTGTACCTGGAGTTCCAATTGAGTACAATAACTCAGAGTTTATTTTTGAGAGAATAGAGGAGTAGGGGATTTGTTTCAGGTTTCAGGTTTCAGGTTTCAGGTTTCAGGTTTCAGGTTCTTTGCGAACTTGAAACCTGAAACTTGAAACAAAAAAACTATTCTAATTTTCCAATCTGAGAAGGAAGTTCAAATATTTCCAAATCAAAATAACCTACAGAAGCCATAACGTGGTCGAAAATATCTGCCATAATATATTCGTAGTTTGCCCAGCGTTTATCACTTGAAAACACATAAATTTCTAACGGAACTCCGTGGGCTGTTGACTGCAATTGTCTGCACATAATATGCATGTTTTTATTCAATCCCGGATGATCCATCAAATACTGCATGATGTATTTTCGGAACAAACCTAAATTAGTCATATTACGTCCATTTAGCGAAAGCGTTTTGTCAACACCTCTCAAATCGTTGTATTTTTCAATCTCGGCTTGTCTACTGTCAATATAAGCTGTAATAAGCTGAATTTTTCGCATTTGAGCCAGATCTTCAGTATTCAAAAAACGAATCGTACTGCTTTTTATTAGAACATGTCTTTTAATACGTCTTCCTTCTGATTTCTGCATGCCGCGCCAGTTCTGAAAAGAATCTGAACTTAAAGCATAAGTCGGAATTGTGGTAATGGTATTATCAAAGTTTCGAACTTTTACTGTCGTCAAATTGATTTCAATAACATCTCCATCAGCACCAAATTTATCCATTGTAATCCAGTCGCCGATACGAACCATATCGTTGATTGCAACCTGAACACTGGAAACAAATCCAAGAATGGTATCCCTAAAAATCAAGATAATAATTGCCGAAAGCGTTCCTAGAATGGTTAAAAGTTCGCCTTTTTTGATTCCGAATAAAGTTGAAATAATAAGTGCCACTCCAAAAATCCAAAGCACAATCATAATTACCTGAACGAAACTATCTATCGGTTTATCGCTGTATTCTGGTTTTTGTTTTAAATAATCGCGTAACGAATTAAAAACAGTTCTAACGATCCATAATCCAAGTAATACAATATAAATACCAACTATTTTTCCGAACAATAATTCCCAATAATCGTACTTATCCAAAATAATTGGAACTGCTTTATAAATAAAGAAAAATGGAATTAAATAAGCAGTATATCTTGTGGTTTTGTTTTGGATTAAATAATCGTCAAATTTTGTTTTAGTACGCTGTGCAAAAACTGCTGTCAGGGTTACTAAAACAAATTTGGCAGCATAGTAAATAACGTATGCTAATGCTATTAAAATAATTATGTTAAAGATCAAACTGATATAAGACGCAAAGTTGCGGCTCATTCCCCAATCTCTAAAAACAGGATATAAAAAATTGAATACTTTATCCAAAAGCTTATGCATTTTCTAAGTATTTTTTCTCAATATAGAAAGTTCCAAAAGGAATAAGAGAAGCGATTAAAATGATCCCAAAAGTTTTTAAATCCCAATTTTGAGATTTTTTCAATAAAAAAGCCAAAATAATATATCCGATAAATAAAACACCATGTGTCATTCCTAACGGACGTAATAAGGTATGATAAAGTTCAGGATTATTCGTTTTGATAATAAGCATATTAGCGAATAACACTAAGTAAGAAATTCCTTCTAGGATGGCTGTAACTTTAAAAATCTTGAGCATTGATACTATTTTTTTAAATTATAGCAGCAAAATTAAGTATTATGGTTGGTTTTTAAGTTATGTATCAAGAAAGTAATTTACTTTTGTATTCTTAAACTTTGATAATGAGCAAACGCGATTTAAAAAAATATTTATCCGAATTAAATAAGGAACAACTCGAAGAACAATTGATCGAATTGTATGAAAAATTCAGTCCAGTAAAAGTATATTATGACTTTGTTTTTAATCCGAAAGAAGACAAATTACTTCAGGATGCCAAAGTTAAAATTTCGCACGAATATTTTCCGATTAAAAAGCCAGGAGCAAAATGGCGCCCAAGAGCCAAAATGCGAAGATCTGTCGCTCAAAAGCTTATCAAACATTTTATTATGCTTGGAGTTGATGCTTTCGTGATTGCAGATATAATGTTGTATAATATTGAAATTGCCCAGACTTATTCTTCTCAAAATTTTATAAAACAAGAATTATTTTACAAAAGTATATTTAATTCTTTTGAGCAGGCCGTTAATTTTATTGTCTCAAATGGCATTTTTAACGAATATAAATTGCGAATTAATGCAATTCAGCAAGAAACTTTAGACCAAAAATGGAAAAATAAGTACGATTTTGAAGCCATTTTGGAGAAAATCGACTACTAAATGCCTCTCTCATAAAAAATCTTAGTTTAAAAAAAACATTTATTTTAGGTTAAAATAAGATGAATAACTGTTTTTTCGGTGTATTTTTGCAAAAATCCAAAAATAAACAATGTCTCAAAACACTTTAGAAATAGAAAGAGAAGAGAAAAAAGAACTGTATGCATATCAAAAAGGTGATATTGATGCCATTTTTGACCGTTTAGACAATGCTCCTCCAAGACACCATTTACTGTACCAGCTTCCAACAGGAGGAGGAAAAACAGTAATATTTTCTGAAATCGTTCGCCGCTATTTATCTAATAATGATAAAAAAGTGGTTGTTTTAACGCACCGTATCGAACTTTGTAAACAAACTTCAAAGATGTTGACAGGTTTTGGTGTTACAAACAAAATTATCAATAGTAAGGTAAAAGAACTTCCAGACCAAAACGATTTTTCATGTTTTGTGGCTATGGTTGAAACTTTAAAAAACCGTATTAATGATGAAAAACTTCATTTGGATAATATTGGTTTGGTTATTATTGATGAGGCACATTACAATTCATTTCGTAAATTATTAAACTCATTTAAAAATGCTTTTATTCTTGGAGTAACAGCAACGCCTTTGAGTTCTAATATAAAACTACCAATGCACCAAAGTTACCACGAACTTATTGTTGGTGATACAATTGGATCATTGATTGACAAAGGATTTTTGGCTAGAGCAACTACTTATAGTTATGATGTTGGTTTAACGTCATTAAAAGTAGGTATCAATGGTGACTATACAGTAAAATCATCTGATGATTTGTATACGAATACTTTGATGCAGGAAAAACTGCTTCATGCGTATACAGAACGTTCTTTAGGCAAGAAAACATTGATTTTCAATAACGGTATTCATACTTCTTTATATGTTTATGAAACATTTAGAGAAGCAGGTTATGATATTAGACACCTTGATAATACAAGTAGTTCTGAAGAACGTAAAGACATTTTGCAATGGTTTAAAAAGACTCCAGATGCGATTTTGACTTCTGTTGGAATTTTGACAACTGGTTTTGATGAGCCGACTGTAGAAACTATTATTTTGAACAGAGCAACAAAATCTCTTACGCTTTATTTTCAGATGATTGGCCGTGGTTCTCGTAAATTACCTGGAAAAGATGAATTTACAGTTATTGATTTAGGTAATAATGCTGCACGTTTTGGTTTATGGAGTGATCCTGTAAATTGGCAGCACATATTTAAATCGCCAGAGTTTTATTTGGAGAATCTGCGTGATGACCATGAAATTGAGTTGTTTTTCAAATATAGCATGCCACCAGAATTGCGAGCTAAATTTAGTAAAACTGCCGATGTTACCTTTGATGTTGATGAAGAACATAAATTAATTATCAAACAAAATCTTCGTTCAAAAGTAGTTTTAGATAAATCGCTTGATCAGCATGCTGCAATGTGTGTAGACAATACAGAAACATTACAGGAAGCAAAATCATTAGCAAAAGAACTTGATGACGATATAGAAGATCGTATTAAGCGTTATTCTAAATGTTTGAGCCAGTGCAGTAAAAACTACCGTGAATGGCTTGTAGACGATTACAAACAAAGATTAACTTTATTAATCGGTAAAAAATATCGTGAGAAAATCATGAACGAACCGGATTGATAAATTTTAGTTGAAAAGTTTCAGGTTTCATGTTTCAAGTTGTTGGAATCTAAAACATTAATATATTTACAAAAGGAGAAATAGCATTTCAGAGCAAATGTGATTTCTCCTTTACAACTTAATAAGTTTCTGTGTAACTTGAAACATGAAACTTGAAACAAAAACTAAATAACTATGTCTAAACAATTCTCAACATTAGGACTTTCAGCGCCAATTTTAAAAGCTTTAGGCGAATTAAACATTGTTGAACCTACTGAAATTCAACAAAAAACAATTCCGCTTTTATTGTCTGAAATCCATGACGTTGTGGGTTTAGCAAAAACTGGAACAGGAAAAACTGCTGCTTTTGGTTTACCAATATTACAATTGGTTAATTCAGAATCAACTGTAGTTCAAGCTGTTATTTTAGTTCCTACTAGAGAACTTGGACAGCAGATTTTTAGAAACTTAGAAGGATTTTCAAAATATATTCCTAATATATCTATTGCTTCAATCTGCGGAGGAACTCCGATAAAACCACAAATTGAAAGACTTAAAGAAGGCGCACAAATTGTTGTAGCAACTCCAGGACGTCTTATCGATTTGATTCAGCGTAAAGCAATTGATCTAAAGCAGACAGAATATTTAGTTTTGGATGAAGCCGATGAAATGGTTGCTATCCTGAAAGAAAGTTTAGACGAAATCGTCGCTGAATTACCAAAAAAACATCGTACACTATTATTTTCGGCAACGCTTCCTGGAACAATCAAACAACTGATTCAGAATTATTTGAACAAAAATGTAGTTCAAGTAAGTGCGAATATGGAAACTGTTGGAAACGAAGGAATTGATCACGAATATATTGTTGTTGATCCGATCGAAAAACTGGAAGTTTTAATGCATTTCTTGAATTCAAAAGATGGGGAACGTGGTATTATTTTCTGTAAAACAAAAGCTGCAGTTAATAAACTGGCTAAAAATCTGGCTATAAATAAGTTCTCATCTGGAGCACTTCATGGAAGTTTGAGCCAGGGAATCCGTGACAGGATTATGGAGCAATTTCGTGAAGGACATATCAATATTTTAGTCGCTACCGATTTGGCTGCTCGAGGAATAGACGTAAAAGAAATCTCTTATGTGGTGAATTACCATCTTCCTGATACATACGAAAATTATGTTCACAGAAGTGGAAGAACAGCAAGGGCAGGAGCAAAGGGACTTTCTCTAACAGTTTTACAGCAAGAAGAAACTGCTGAAATTGCCGATTTTGAAAGAGAATTGGGCATTAAATTTTTAGAATTTAAAAAACCATCTGCAGCAAGTTTGGAAGAAAACAATATGTTTTTGTGGGCAAAACAAATCTTCAAAACAAAACCAAATCATGAGATTGCAACTGAGCTAAAAACAAAAGTAAAAACTGTTTTTCATCATTTAACAAAAGAAGAACTAATAGAGAAATTGATGGCGAATTATATTTTGCAGAACAAAATCGATATAGTTGAAAAACCTGTTAAAAAATTCAAAAAGTAATAATTATGACTTTTGTCATTGTATATTAAAGTTGTACATTTATAAGGAATTATTTTATAATCCTACTTAAATTAACAACATATATGAAAATAGTCATTATTGGAGGTGGATTTGCAGGAATCAATCTGGCAAAAGAACTTGTAGACCATCCTCAAATACAAGTAACACTTGTAGACAAGAATAATTATAACTTTTTCCCACCACTTATATATCAAGTTGCTACGGCTTTTTTGGAGCCATCAAGCATCAGTTATCCTTTTAGAAAGTTTTTTGCAGGTAAAAAAAACCTGCAGTTTCGTTTAGGTGAATTATTATCTGTTGTCCCAGCAGAAAAGAAAATCGTGCTGAACAATGGAGAATTGACATACGATCATTTGGTTTTTGCAACTGGAGCCGAAACCAGCTACTTTGGCATGGAAAACGTAATGAAAAATGCCATTCCGATGAAGACATTAAATGATGCCATCGAAATGCGTAACGCATTGCTTAAAAACCTAGAAAAGGCTGCTATCTGTAAAGATATGCGCAAAAGACGCAAATTATTGACCATTGTAGTTGCCGGAGGAGGACCAACAGGAGTGGAGGTTTCTGGAATGTTTGCAGAAATGCGAAAAAATATACTTTTAAAAGAATATCCAGAATTAGATACATCTGCAAGTAATGTTTATTTAGTTGATGGAGGAGATGCTTTACTGTCTCCAATGAGTAAAGAATCTCAAAAAGATACTTTAGAGGCGTTGACAAAATTAGGAGTTGTGGTAAAACTAAACACTAAAGTTGTTGATTATGTAGATGATACTGTATTTTTTGAAGGTGGAGAAACGATTAAAACTAAAAACTTAATCTGGGCCGCTGGAGTTTCTGCTAAAATTTTCGAAGGAATTCCGAAAGAAAGTTATGGCCGCGGAAGACGTATGGCGACTGACCAATACAATAAAGTAAACGGATTAGAAAATGTCTATGCGATTGGTGATACAGCAATTACTGCTGGAGATAAAAATTTCCCTGACGGACACCCACAGGTTGCGCAAGTTGCTATTCAACAAGGACTTAATCTAGCTAAAAACTTTAAAGCTATGGTTAAAAATAAACCTTTGACTCCATTTATGTATAAAGACAAAGGTTCAATGGCAATCATTGGAAAAAACAAAGCTGTAGTAGATTTACCAAGTCCAAAATGGCATTTTAAAGGATTTTTTGCTTGGGTTATCTGGCTGTTTATTCACTTGATTTCTTTGATTACTTACCGAAACAGATTAAATACATTCTGGAATTGGATGGTTGCTTATTTCGCAAAAGATCAATCTCTTAGAATGATTATTCGACCAGAAAAAAGACAGCAAAGTTAGAATTTTTAAATTCCAAAACTTTAAATTCCAATTTTTTAAATTCCAAATTCCAAGATAGGAATCAAAAAAAAGCAGAATCTATATTTTTAGATTCTGCTTTTTTATAAGTTGGAATTTGGAATTTAAAAAATTGAAAATTTACAAGTTTTAATGAGCAATCATAACATCATCGCTATCCGAAAGTTCTACTTTATTTTTTATAAATCGTTTCCCAATATTTAAAATAATAAATGCTGTTATAGTTGTAGTTGCCATAATGGCAACCATTGGAGTTACAGAATCTTTTACGAAAACACCAATTGCAAATGATGCTAACGCACCTAATCCCAACTGAATAGCTCCCATTAAAGCAGATGCACTTCCTGTATTTTTAGCAAAAGGAGCAAGCGTTAATCCAGCTGTATTCGGATTTGAAATTCCCAAACAAGCCAAAAATAAAAACAACATTCCGATAGTTTGGTATAATCCTAACAGGTCATTTAAAGCTAAAATCAAGAATATAATACTAATTACTGATTGAGAAATTAATGCTCCAAAAATCATTTGTCCACTAGAAAATCTTTTTAACAACATAGAATTCAATTGACTAGAACCAATAAAACTGACAGACATTAAAGCAAAAATCCAACCGTAAGTTTTGGCGTCAACCTTATAAATATCCATAAATACGATAGGAGATGCTGCTACATAAGAAAATAATCCTGAGAAAGCTATTGCTCCAGTGAAAGCATACGTATAAAATTGAGGTTCTTTTAAAACGGCTAAGAAATTAGTAATAATCGGTTTTGGTTTTAATGAAATTGAAGTGTCTGGTTTATAAGTGTTTGGAAGCCCAATTTGAGACGCCGCTAAAATTACAATTCCCATACACATTAATATAAAGAATACGGCGTGCCAGCCTAAATCTTCTGTAACGTAACCGCCAATTGTAGGCGCCAGCATTGGCGAAAGCCCGACAACAAGCATTAAAAGTGAAAATACTTTTGGAATATCCTTTACAGGAAACAAATCTCGAACCATTGCAACAGAAGCTACAGTTGCAGCACAACTTCCAATTGCCTGTACAAAACGAAGTAAGATAAAAGAATCAATATCAGCAACATAAATACAGCCTAAAGAAGCCAAAATGTAAACAAGTAGACCGATGAAGAGCGGTTTTTTTCGTCCAAAACGATCCAATAATGGTCCATAAAGCAATTGTCCAGCGGAAATACCGATGAAATAACTCGATAAACTCATCGAAACTTTTGCTACAGTTGTATTTAAATCTTTTGCAATTCCAGAGAAACCAGGCAGATACATATCAATAGAAAAGGGACCTAAGGCTGTAAGTGAACCTAAAATGAGGATCAGCTGAATATATTTTTTTGTTGTCATTTTCTTAAAAAAAGGCTTTTAATTTCGTGCAAAGGTAAAGATTTCATACCTTGTAGTATAACTTCAAGAAGTTTATAACAATAAATTACAGTTATTGCCAAATATTTTGGCGTAACTATTTATTAATCATTAATTTAAAAAATATGAAAAAGTACATTTTACTATTAACCATTTTATTTACATCTCTTTCTTTTGCTCAAACTATCACATCAAAACAAGAAGAAGCCAGTGTTGCCCAGTACGAACTCTTAAAAAAAGTAAATCAGTATTATCCTGATATAACTTTAAGTAAATCTGTAACAAATTTTTATGCAGATGGAAATGTTATTGATACACAGCAGGATTTTGACTTGAGAGGCACAAAATTTTCAAGCTACAAATTAGGAATTGAGCCTGGTAATAAAAAAGTAGTTTTTGATTATGTTTCAAATGAAGCTGGCCACGTATACGGCGACGTTACAATTTTTAACGGAAATGCTTTGAGAACAACTTTCAATGAAAAAACAAATCAAATTGACGTTTCATTAAATGGAAAATCAGTTTATTTGAAAAAATTATAGTTTTTATTAAACTTAGAAAAAGCATCATGATTCATGATGCTTTTTTTGTTTTATATTTGGTTCAAATTTTTATACAACAATCTACAATGAAAAAATTTCTTTTTCTGGCAATTTTAATTTCTCTAAAGTCATATTCACAGCATAATAGATTTTCTGGAACCTGGAGCAATGAAAATTGTAAAAACTGTAAAAAAGAATATATTTTCACAATTACAATCGCACAATCTAATTATGCGATTTTTGGAACTGCAGAAGTTACAAGTGAACATAAAGAATTAAATTCTGGAGTTTTAGAAGTTTCCGGATATGTTTATCCGCTTGGCGACAGAGCTCAAATCAAACTTAAAGATAAAGATGGAATTTCTGCAAGCGCAGTTTTAATTACGAATGAAGGAGTTTTACAATTCACAAAACGTGGTGGCGGAGATTTGGTTCCTAAAGACGTTGTTTTGAATAAATTATATGAATAGCTCTTCTCTCAGAGTTATTTCAATTTGAACTATAATTTATATTATGTAAAATAGAATATTTTAAAAACCGCTGCTCATGCTACTTTAATCTTTTTTATATAACCGTTTACAAACGTCTCTGGGTACTCCTCTAAAAATATTTATTTCTAAATTTAGTTTAAACGCAAAATGATAAATTTAAACTCTTTAAAAAAATAAATAGCCAAATCTTAACTTTAAAAAACCATTTTTAAGCCTTTAAATCAGTAATGTTTAACATTTTCTTAATATTCCTTATATTCTCATCAAGATGCTTTCATTGTAAGACTTTATTTTATTATTTTTACATTCGATACTTTAAAAATAAATTATCAAACATATGAATACAGTCGCTGAGCATATTGCAGATTTTTTAAAAGAATACAAACCATTTGATAATTTAACTTTTCAGGAATTATCAGATATTGCTACGAATATTCGTGTCATTAATTTAGAAAAACATGCGGTTTTGTTTCAAAATAACGATCCGCTTCATGATAGTTTTTATGTTGTAGCTTCTGGTGTAATTAATCTTACGACTATTGCAGACGCTGAAGAAACAATTATAAATAAATGTCACGAAGGAGATATTTTTGGTTTACGTCCGTTTTTTGCCAAAAATAATTACATGATGACCGCTAAAGCACGTGAAGAAAGTATTATATACGCTATTCCAATCGCTGTGTTTAGACCTTTTGTTGCTAATAACTCAGACGTTTTAAACTTTTTATTAGAAAGTTTTGCTGTAAATTCAAGACATACAAAAGACAGCGTGAGCTCAAACGGTAAACTGATTTCTGATACTGATTTCTTAGATCAGCAATCGGAAATGCAATATATTCAGTCACTTAACTACAATAATTCGCCGTTAACAACGCAATCTAATCATATTATTAAAGATGTTGCGATTTTAATGACCGATTCGATGGTCGATAATATTATAATCTGCGAAAAAAATCACCCTATTGGTATTGTTACCAATGCCGATTTATCTTCGAAGATTGCAACAGGACGTTATCCTATTACTGAAACTATTGACAAAATTATGTCATCGCCGGTTGTTACGGTTTTAGAAAATGTTTCATTGGCAGAGGCGCAATTGTTAATGCTGAAACATAATGTGACACACCTATGCGTTACAAAAGACGGAACAAGCAAATCTGTTGTAAAAGGAATTATTTCTGAACACGATCTTATTGTGGCTCAAGCCAGTAACCCTGGTGTTTTAATTAAAGAAATTAAACGTTCGCAACTTCCGAAAGATTTAAAACAAATACGTGATCGTTTATCTGATTTGATTCAAAATTCAATTCAAAAAAATATTCCAATTTCGCATGTGAGTAATATTGCGAGCGAAATTAATCTGGCAATCATTAAACGCGCTGTTGAGCTTTCTATTTTAGATTTAGGCTCCCCTCCTGCACGTTTTGCTTGGTTAAGTATTGGAAGTCAAGGACGTAAAGAACAACTGTTACTTACAGACCAAGACAGTATTTTAATTTTTGAAGATGTTACACCTGAAAAATACAGAGAAGTAAAAGATTATTTCTTGAGATTAGCAAAAAGAACAACTTCTATACTTGAAAAAGTAGGTTACGAATATTGCCCTAATGGACATATGGGAAGCAACATGCTTTGGTGTAAGTCATTGAGTGACTGGACAAAACAGTACAACAGCTGGATGAATACTCCAGGTGAAAACAGTAATGATTTGAGCAGTATTTTCTTTGATTATGAAATTGTTTTTGGTGAACCAAAAATTGAAGAAGCTATTGAAAATGTTATTTTCAAAAATGCTGTCAACAATACTTTGTTTTTTGACTTTTTAGGAAATGATGCCTTAAAAAGAAATTCTCCTTTAAGCTTCTTTAAGAAATTTATTGTTGAAGAAGAAGGTCCGCATAAAGGTAAATTTGATATAAAAACACGTGCTTTAATGCCATTAATTGATGGTGCGCGTTTATTGATATTAAATGCTAATATTAAAGGAATTCAAAATACTTACTTAAGATTCAAGCAATTAGCGATAACAGATTCTAAAAATGCAGAAATTTATTTAAGCTGTGCAGATGCTTTCTTAACGCTTTCGAAATTTAGAACTGTTGAAGGATTAAAAAATGACGACTCTGGCCAATATATTAATTTAAGAGAAATGTCAAAAACTGACAAAGAGAAATTAAAAAATGCTTTAACCCCAATGAAAGACCTGGAGGAACTGATTAAGAGTAAATTTCAATTGACACAATTCTCATAAAATATGCTAGACTGGCTGAAAAATATTAATAAAGACTATCCAGAATTCTGGAAAGATTATTTAACTAAATTCGAAACTAAACCTAATAAGTTTGTTGTTTTATCAACAGAAACATCAGGGTTAAATCCGGATAGAGATGTTATATTGTCTCTTGGTGCGTTCTCAGTTATTGATGATAGTATTGTTATTAAAGAAAGTTTTGAAACTGTTTTACTTCAATACAAATATCTTCAAGATAATGGTCTTTCAAATGAATTTATCATTGAAAGCAAAATGATGAAAATGCCTGAACCAGATGCACTTGAAGCTTTTGTAAATTTTATCGGAAATTCAGTTTTGGTCGGACATCATATTAATTTTGATGTGGAAATGCTCAATGCAGCTTTAGAACGTCTGGATTGCGGAAGATTAAAAAATGAAGCTCTTGATGTTGACGTGATGTACAGAAAACTAACTGATATAAATGACAAACAGTTTTCGCTTGACGATTTGTGCGAAATTTATAAAATTCCAAAAAGCGATCGAAATTCTTCTTCTGAAGATGCTTATAGAATTGGTCTATTATTTTTGAAGTTAAAATCTCGTTTAGGAATTAAATAAAAATAAAATTTCTTTTTTTTAATTTTTATAAAAGAAAATAATGTGATTGTCAGACTTAGCGAAGTCGAAGTCCCACAAAGTGATTCTGCAAACGGAGTTCGACTTCGCTAAGTCCGACAAATTATTAAGCCATTTTTCTTTTAGATTAAAATATAAAAAAATGCCTCTTAAATTTAAGAGGCATTTTTTATTTTTCTATAGTTTTTACTTAAGAAATTCTTTCTTTCATAATTTGTTCTACAACTTCTGGATTTAATAAAGTTGAAGTATCTCCAAAATTAGAAAAATCTCCTTCAGCTATTTTACGTAAAATTCTACGCATGATTTTTCCTGAACGTGTTTTTGGCAAACCAGATACAAACTGAATTTTATCTAATTTAGCAATTGGTCCAATATGATCTGCAATATATTGATTGATTTCTTTAGACAAATTCTCTTTATTTCTAACTTCTCCAGTTTCTTTTAGAATAACGTAACCATACAAAGCATTTCCTTTAATATCATGAGGGAATCCAACAATAGCAGATTCTGCAACTGCAGGGTGTTCGTTGATTGCGTCTTCAATTGGTGCTGTTCCTGCTCCGTCTCCTGTAAAATATTTTCCAGGAAAAGCAGAGAAATAAGTTTCTTTGTAACGTTCGTGATTGTTCCAGATTGTTCTTGCAATTCCAGGCCACGGGAATTTAATACATAAGCTTCCCACTACTTGGTTTCCTTCAATCTCATTACGTTTCTCATCCATCAAAACGGGCTGAATTCCTGGTAATGGTAAAGTTGCATAAGTAGGTTTTGTAGGTGTAACAAACGCAATCGGTGAAATCATGATTCCTCCAGTTTCTGTCTGCCACCATGTATCTACAACTGGACATCTTTTATCTCCAACATGGTCATTGAACCAGTGCCAAGCTTCCTCGTTAATTGGTTCTCCAACAGATCCAATAACTTTAAGAGATTTTAGAGGATATTTTTGAATATAATCTAGGCTTTCTTTTGCTAACGAACGAATTGCTGTTGGTGCTGTATAGAATTGTGTAATTTTATGTTTTTCGATAATTTCCCAAAAACGGCTGAAATCAGGGTAGGAAGGAACACCTTCAAAAAGTACAGTCGTACCTCCATTTAATAATGGTCCGTATAATATATAAGAATGTCCTGTGATCCAGCCTATATCTGCTGTACACCAGAAAATATCATTTTCTTCGTGGCTGAAAACATTTTTAAAAGTATACGCTGTATAAACCATGTAACCAGCAGTAGTGTGAACCATTCCTTTTGGTTTACCTGTTGATCCCGAAGTATATAAAATAAACAAAGGATCTTCTGCATCCATAATTTCGGCAACACTATTATCTAGAGCTGCATCTAATAATGGCTGTAACCAGATATCACGGCCTTCTTTCATTTTTACATCAGTTTTAGTTCTTTTTGCCACTAAAACTTTTTCTACAGATGGACAAGTTTCTAAAGCTTCGTCAACAATTCCCTTTAAGTCAATTGTTTTGTTACCTCTATAACCTCCATCAGATGTGATAACCATTTTACATTCGCAGTCGTTAATTCTTGCAGATACTGCAGATGCAGAAAATCCAGCAAAAACAACAGAATGTATCGCTCCAATTCTAGCACAAGCCAATACAGCAACGGCTAATTCTGGAATCATTGGCAAATAAATACAAACTCTATCTCCTTTTCGAACACCCTGCTCGCGAAGAACGTTTGCCATTTTTGAAACTCTTTCGTATAATTCGTTATACGTTATATGTAAAGCATCTTCAGAAGGATCGTTTGGCTCAAAAATAATAGCCGTTTTATCTCCCCTTTTGCTTAAATGTCTATCGATACAGTTTTTGGTAATGTTAACTTTAGCTTCTGTAAACCATTTTACTTCAGCATCAGCCATATTAAAATCAACTACTTTTTCCCATTGTTGGTACCATGTGAAATTCTCCTCAGCTATTTTTCCCCAAAATTTTCTTGGCTCCCTTATTGACTTATTGTAATGTTTAAAATATTGTTCTAAATTTTCAATTTTGTAATAGCTCATCGTTTGTTGAATTTTTTTATAAATGTATTAAATCTGAATGTATTCTAGAAACAATTTAATTCATAAATTTTATCAAAAAAAAACATTTCTTTAATAAAATATTACAATTATTTGCATATGATATAAAATTTTACTTTTAAACCAAAATAGAAAGGGCAAAAAAGGCATAATAAATAGATATTATGCCTTTTTTAATTTAACAAATTTCAATAACAATTAATTTCTTAAATGCCTTACCATACTTTTCTCTATTTTGAAAATAGCAGCATCATTATTAATTAAAACAGAAATTCAACAAGTATATTTTATCAAATATACCCCATTATAAGGGATCAGCTTCACTTAACTACTCTCACAGAAGTTAAGTGAATGCAATATGCATCTATATCTTTTTTCTTTAATAAGTGCTTACTAATTCAAAATATTACAAATCATTGATACAGTGCAAAACCCGCAAAATCCAATTTTGCGGGAATTCCCAAATTTTTAATTATCCAATTTTTTTCATAGCTGTCATAGACTCTCTCAACCATGCTCCAACTTCTTCGATAGGATGCTGGCGGATTTCTTTGTTTACAGCGATTAATACTGCATTGTCTACTCCATTTGAAGTTGAAAATGGTTTACCAATAATATTAGTATCCACTTTTTTCATGAATTCAGTCAATAAAGGCTTACATGCATGATCAAATAAGTAACAACCGTATTCTGCAGTATCAGAAATTACACGGTTCATTTCGAATAATTTCTTTCTTGCAATTGTATTTGCAATTAATGGTAATTCGTGTAATGACTCATAGTAAGCAGATTCTTCGATGATACCTGCTTCAGTCATTGTTTCAAAAGCTAACTCAACACCAGCTTTTACCATTGCAATCATCAATACTCCATTATCAAAATATTCTTGCTCAGAAATTGGAGCTTCTTGCGGAGCTGTTTTTTCGAAGTTAGTTTCTCCTGTTGCAGCTCTCCATTTTAATAAATTCACATCGTCATTAGCCCAGTCAATCATCATAGTTCTTGAGAATTCTCCAGAAATAATATCGTCTTGGTGTTTTTGGAATAATGGACGCATAATGTCTTTTAATTCTTCAGCTAATTCATAAGCTTCAATTTTAGAAGGATTATTTAAACGATCCATCATATTTGTGATACCGCCGTGTTTTAAAGCCTCAGTGATAGTTTCCCATCCGTATTGAATTAATTTAGAAGCGTATGCTGCATCGATTCCTTTTTCAACCATTTTATCAAAACATAAAATAGATCCTGTCTGCAATAAACCACAAAGAATTGTCTGCTCACCCATTAAATCTGATTTTACTTCAGCTACGAAAGATGATCTTAAAACTCCAGCTCTGTGTCCTCCAGTTGCAACTGCGTAAGCTTTTGCCTGATCTAAACCAAATCCGTTTGGATCGTTTTCTGGGTGAACTGCAATAAGTGTTGGCACACCAAAACCTCTTTTGTACTCTTCACGAACCTCAGAACCAGGACATTTAGGAGCACACATAATAACAGTGATATCTTTACGAATCTGCATTCCTTCTTCTACAATGTTGAATCCGTGAGAATAAGCTAGCGTAGAATCTTTTTTCATTAATGGCATAATAGCATTTACCACAGCTGTATGTTGTTTGTCTGGTGTAAGGTTACAAACTAAATCTGCAGTTGGAATCAACTCTTCATAAGTTCCTACAGTGAAACCATTTTCAGTTGCATTTTTATAAGAAGCTCTTTTTTCAGCTATTGCATCTGCACGTAATGCATAAGAAATATCTAAACCAGAATCTCTCATATTTAATCCTTGATTCAAACCTTGTGCTCCACAGCCTACAATTACAACTTTTTTTCCTGCTAATGCTGCAATACCGTCTGCAAACTCAGACTGCTCCATAAATTCGCAAACTCCTAATTGTTCTAACTGTAATCTAAGTGGTAATGTATTGAAATAATTTGCCATTTTTGTTTTAATGTTTAATGATAATGTTATAGTAACTAAATTGTTTTTTATTTATAAGATTCTAATAATGAAGAGATTTCCATTTTTTCTTTAGAAACCGAAATTCTTCCTGAACGTACAAACTGCATAATTCCGTACGGTTTGAATTTTTCGTACAATTCTTCAATTTCTGAACGTCTTCCAGATTTTGAAATCACAAAGAAATCTCTTGAAACTGTTACAATCGTAGACTGGCTGTCTTTGATTATATTTTGAATTTGTTTTTCATCGAACAACAAATTAGAAGCGATTTTAAATAATGCATTTTCTAGATAAATAGTTTCTTCATCTGTGTGATAAAATGCTTTTATAACTTCAATTTGTTTTTCAATTTGTCCAACAATATTCTGAACCCATTTTTCTGTAGTGTTTACTACAATGATAAATCTAGAAACATTCTCTATTTCTGATTCAGAAACATTTAGACTTAATATATTAATGTGACGCTTTAAGAATATTCCAGATATTCTATTTAATAAACCCACGTTATTTTCTGAGTATACCGATATGGTAAATGTTTTATCTTCCATTTGTTTTTTAGTTTATTTTGTTTCAGGTTTCAGGTTTCACTCCCGATAGCTATCGGGAGTGAAACCTGAAACTTAAAACTTGAAACCTTTTCTTAACTTAATCTAATTTCTGAAACACAAGCTCCTGTTGGAATCATTGGAAAAACGTTATTTTCTTTTTCCACCATAACTTCTAAGAAGTAAGAATCTTTTGAAGCCAGCATCTCAGCGACCGCTGCATCTAAATCTTCTCTTTGTGTAACTTTTTTAGATTTGATATAATATCCTTCGGCAATTGCAATGAAATTTGGATTAATCATTTTTGTTGAAGCATATCTGTTATCAAAGAACAATTCCTGCCATTGACGTACCATTCCTAAGAATTCATTGTTTAAAATCACAATTTTCACAGGAACTTTGGTTTGAAAAATTGTTCCAAGCTCTTGAATTGTCATCTGGAAACCTCCATCACCAATAATCGCAACTACTTCACGTTCTGGTTTTCCCATTTTTGCCCCAATCGCAGCAGGCAGAGCAAATCCCATAGTTCCTAAACCTCCTGAAGTAATATTACTTTTAGTCGAATTAAATTTGGCATAACGGCAAGCAAACATCTGGTGCTGCCCAACATCTGAAACGATAATTGCATCTCCATTTGAATGTTTATTGATCATTTCAATAGTTTCTCCCATTGAAATTCCTTTGCCATTCGTTGGATTTAATTCTTCTTTTATTACAGATTCAAATTCAATATTTCTTAATTCTCTAAATTGGTTGAACCACAACTCATGAGATTTTGCATCAACTAAAGGAAGTAAAGCTGCTAAAGATTCTTTTACGTCTCCTAAAACTGCAACTTCTGTTTTCACGTTTTTATCAATCTCTGCTGGATCAATTTCAAAGTGAATTACTTTTGCTTGTTTTGCATATGTCTTTAAATTACCAGTCACACGGTCGTCAAAACGCATTCCGAAAGCAATTAAAACATCGCATTCGTTTGTCAATAAATTTGGAGCGTAATTTCCGTGCATTCCCAACATTCCCACATTCAACGGATGATCTGTTGGTAATGCTGATAGTCCTAAAATTGTCCAAGCTGCAGGAATTCCAGATTTTTCTACAAAAGCTTTAAATTCAGCTTCGGCTTGACCTAAAATAATTCCCTGACCAAAAACGATAAGTGGTTTTTGCGCACTATTAATTAAAGCTGCAGCTTCGGCAACTTTATCTAATTTTAATTTTGGAACTGGAACATAACTTCTAATTCCGGTACATTTTTCATAACTAAAATCAAACTCATCAAACTGTGCGTTTTTAGTAATATCAATTAATACAGGCCCTGGACGTCCAGAACGAGCAATATAAAATGCTTTTGCAATAATTTCTGGAATTTGAGAAGCTTCAGTTACCTGAAAATTCCATTTTGTAACCGGAGTTGAAATTCCGATAATATCTGTTTCCTGAAAAGCATCAGATCCTAATAAATGTCTTCCAACTTGTCCTGTAATACAAACTAACGGAGTTGAATCGATTTGAGCATCTGCAATTCCTGTAACTAAATTAGTTGCACCTGGTCCTGAAGTTGCAATTGCCACACCTACTTTTCCTGTAGCTCTTGCATACCCTTGAGCTGCATGTGTTGCGCCTTGTTCGTGGCGTACTAATACATGGTGTAACTGATCTTGAAATTTATATAATTCGTCATAAACCGGCATGATTGCTCCTCCCGGATAACCATAAACCAAGTCTACACCTTCTGCTAATAAACATCTTATAACGGCTTCTGCCCCTGATATTTTCATAGTATATTTTGTTTTCAAAAATCAATTTCAAATTTCAATATCAATTTTATATTTCGATTTAATATTGTTATTGCAATTGATTTTTGATATTGTTATTTTATTAATTAATTATCGGTAACACAGCCTGTTGACGCACTAGAAACCGATCTTGCGTATTTAAGTAAAACTCCTTTTGTAACTTTTAACGGCGGTTGTACCCAAGCCGCTTTTCTAGCTGCAAATTCTTCGTCGGAAATTTTCAGGTCAATAGTATTTTTCACGGCATCGATCGCAATTAAATCGCCATCTTTTACTAGAGCAATACCACCACCATCATAAGCTTCTGGTGTAACGTGTCCTACCACGAATCCATGCGAACCTCCAGAGAATCTACCGTCTGTAATAAGAGCACAGCTGCTTCCTAATCCAGCACCAATAATAGCAGATGTAGGTTTCAGCATTTCAGGCATCCCTGGACCACCTTTTGGCCCGCAATACCTGATGACGACTACATTACCTGGTTTAATTTTTCCGGCTTGAAGACCTGGAATTACTTCAAATTCACCTTCAAATACTACAGCTGGACCTTCGAAATACTCCCCTTCTTTTCCGCTGATTTTTGCTACAGCTCCTTCAGAAGCAAGGTTTCCGTATAAAACTTGAATATTTCCAGTTGGTTTTAACGCTTTTTGAATTTCATGAATTACTTCTTGTCCGTCTTGTAAATCTGGAGTTGAAGCTAAATTTTCAGCAACTGTTTTTCCTGTTACTGTTAAACAATCTCCGTGAATAAGTCCTGCTTTCAATAAATATTTCATTACTGCTGGAATTCCTCCCACTTCATGAATATCTTCCATCATGTATTTACCACTTGGTTTCATGTCAGCCAAAACTGGTGTTCTGTCATTAATTGCTTGGAAATCATCCAAAGTAATTTTGATATCAACAGAGTGAGCCATTGCGATTAAGTGCATAACTGCATTTGTAGAACCTCCTAAAACTGCTACAATTGTAATAGCATTTTCGAAAGCCTTGCGAGTCATAATATCTCTTGGCTTAATATCTTTTTCTAATAAAACTTTAATTGCAGCTCCGGCGGCAAGACATTCGTCTCTTTTTTCCTGGCTTAAAGCAGGGTTTGATGAACTGTATGGTAAGCTCATTCCTAATGCTTCAATTGCAGAAGACATTGTGTTTGCAGTATACATACCTCCACACGCACCAGCACCAGGGCAAGCATTTTGGATAACTCCTTTAAAATCTTCTGGAGTAATTTCGTTTTTAACCTTTTTTCCTAAAGCTTCAAATGCTGACACAATATTTAAAGATTCACCTTTCCACTTTCCAGAGTGAATAGATCCTCCGTAAACCATCATTGCTGGACGGTTTAATCGTCCCATTGCGATTAAAGCTCCCGGCATATTTTTATCACAGCCTGGAATTGCAATTACACCATCGTACCATTGCGCTCCAACTACTGTTTCTATAGAATCTGCAATTACATCACGAGAAACCAATGAATAACGCATTCCTTCAGTTCCGTTTGAAATTCCGTCACTGACACCAATGGTATTAAAAATAAGTCCGACAAGATCTGCATCCCAAACACCTTTTTTAACATCTTTTGCTAAATCGTTCAAGTGCATATTACAAGTGTTACCATCGTAACCCATGCTCACAATTCCAACTTGTGCTTTTTTTAAATCTTCTTCAGTTAAACCAATTCCGTACAACATTGCTTGCGCCGCAGGCTGTGTTTGATCTTGAGTGATGGTCTTGCTGTACTTATTTAATTCCATTATTGCTTTATTTTATTTTAATTTTTATTCAAAAAAAAACCTTCCAGTATTTGGAAGGTTTGTAATATAGTTTTTCAATTATATTTATAACATTCCCGATGCAGATGTGTGAATCACATTGACAACAACGACAGAAATAATAATAATTGAGATTTGCATCATTTATTTTTTAGTGTCACAAAAGTACAGAAACTTTAGGAACTAAAAAAATAAAATCTCAACATTTCAGATACTTCTTGTTATTAAATTCACTTTTTAACAAAAAATATTAAACAATTGTAGATTGTCCAATACTTACATTGTCATTATTAAAATACAGCAAATCATCTTTACTGAAAATAAAATTAGAAACGAACTCCCCTACTTCGTTTGTTCCAAATTTTGAATCTGGTTTTAAGTCAACTGTTACAACTTTGTATTCAATTGCTTTTTCTACCGCTTTATAGATTACATTAGCTTCTTTAGTTAATCCAAAATGCTCTAACAAAAGCGCTGCGGCTAAAATCGAAGCAATCGGATTAGCGATGTTTTTTCCTTTTGCCTGCGGATATGATCCGTGAATTGGTTCAAACAAAGCATTTTTTTCTCCTAAAGATACCGATGGCAGTAAACCAATAGATCCTGTGATTACACTAGCTTCATCAGATAAAATATCTCCGAATAAGTTCTCAGTCAAAATCACATCAAATTGTTTCGGATTTAAAATCAACTGCATTGCCGCATTATCAACAAATAAAAAATCAAGCTTAACATCTGGATAATTTTCGCTCACTTTCTGAACTACTTTTCTCCACAATCTTGAAGTTTCCAAAACATTGGCTTTGTCTACCATTGTTAACTTTTTGCGTCGTTTTTGTGCCGATTTAAAAGCTAAATGTGCAATTCTGGTGATTTCTTCTTCTGAATATTCACATAAATCTGAAGCATGTGTTCCTTCTTCATTAAGTGTTTTAGTTCCGAAATAAGCACCGCCTGTTAATTCTCTGAAAATTGTAAAATCAGCTCCTTCAATAATTTCTCTTTTTAAAGGAGAAGCTTCAATTAACGCTTTGTAAGGTTTTATCGGACGAATATTCGCAAACAAACCTAATTCTTTACGAAGCTTCAATAAACCTTGTTCAGGTCGAACTTTTGCATTCGGATTATTATCATATTTAGGATCTCCGATTGCACCAAGCAAAACTGCATCTGTATTTAAACATAGATTTAGTGTTTGTTCCGGCAAAGGGCTTCCTGTTTTATCAATTGCAACTGCTCCCATGAGCGCATCTTCAAAAACAAATTCATGATTATAAACTTCAGCAATAGCATACAATGCTTTTTTGGCTTGTAAAATAACCTCAGGTCCAATTCCATCTCCTGGCAAAACTGCAATTTTCAAATTCATAACGTCTCGTTCTTTATGTATTTAAATCCTTTATTATTTTTCTCTTTCTTCTTTGCTCTATTTTCTATTCTTCTTAACTAGCTTCTAATTAATTCACCTTCAATTTTAGAAGCTTCGATGATTTGATGAATATCAGCATCTAAAACTTCTTTTTTGATATCTGCAAATTTCAAAAACTCAACATATACAATATCTAACTGTGTTTTTGTAAGTTCGTAACCCACTTTTTTAGCTCTATAAGCCAAAGCAGCTCTTCCGCTTCTTGCAGTCAAAATAATTGAAGATTCGTTTACACCAACATCAAGCGGATCCATGATCTCGTAAGTTGCTCTGTTTTTGATTACACCATCTTGGTGAATACCAGAACTGTGTGCAAAAGCATTTGCTCCTACAATCGCTTTATTTGGCTGTACAATCATTCCCATACTTTCAGAAACTAAACGGCTCATTTCGTTTAATTCTCTAGTATTAATGTTTGTATCTAAATTTAAATATGGGTGTTGTTTGAAAATCATTACCACTTCTTCAAGTGCAGTATTTCCAGCTCTTTCACCAATACCATTAATAGTACATTCTATTTGTCTTGCTCCATTTATAGCCCCTGCAATCGAGTTTGCAGTTGCCATTCCTAAATCATTATGACAGTGACATGAAAGGATTACGTTTTCGATTCCTTTTACGTTTTCTTTTAAATATTTAATTTTTGCTCCGTATTCTTCTGGAAGACAATATCCAGTAGTATCAGGAATATTCAATACTGTTGCTCCAGATTTAATAACTTCCTCACAAACTTTAGCCAAGAAAGCGTTGTCTGTTCTACCTGCATCTTCTGCGTAGAATTCAACATCTTCTACATAAGATTTTGCGTGTGCTACAGCATATTTTGCTCTTGCAATAATATCTTCCGGCGTAGTATTTAATTTGTGGAGTATGTGAGATTGTGAAGTTCCGATTCCAGTATGGATTCTTGGTTTCTTAGCGTGCTTTAAAGCAGCTGCCGCAACATCAATGTCGTTTTTTACGGCTCTTGTTAGTCCGCAGACGGTTGCATTTTCTACAATTTTACAAATCTCAGAGACCGATAAAAAATCGCCTGGACTTGATACAGGAAAGCCTGCTTCGATGATATCAACTCCCATTTTGTCAAGTCTTTCTGCGATAACTAATTTTTGTTTAGTATCTAACTTACATCCTGGAACTTGTTCACCATCTCGCAAAGTGGTGTCAAAAATTTGAACTTTCTCTCTATTCATATTCATTTATTTAATGTAATTTCACATCTTGATAACAAATATATATCGTACTATCGCAGTACGAAATTCATTTTAATGAAATTATACTGTTCATAAAACGATTTACACCTTATTAACTAATTTATTATCAATAAGTTACATTATTATTTTTTACAATGGCTAACCATCAAAAAGATTTCTTATTTGTTTTAATCAAATCACTTTCGAAATCAGAAAAAAGACAGTTTAAAATTTTTGCAAGCCGATTAGAGACGAGTTCAAACACAAAATTTATTGAATTATTCAACATTCTTGATAAATCTGAAGTTTATGATGAAAAGCTCATTCTTAAAAGCGGCATTATCCAAAAAGTTCAGCTATCTAACTTAAAATCATACTTATACAAGCAAATCTTAGTAAGTATAAGATTGAATATTCCCAGCCAGAATATTCGCTACCAGCTTCGTGAACAAATGGATTTTGCTGTAATTCTTTATAATAAAGGATTGTATAAGCAGAGTTTGAAAATTTTGGATAAGACCAAACAACAAGCGTTGGAGAATGATGAAAAATATATGGCGTATGAAATTGTTGAATTTGAAAAACTAATCGAATCCCAATATATTACCCGAAGTATTCAAGGTCGAGCAGACGAATTGGTTGTACAGGCTAAAGAATTGAACTACCGCAATACGATTTCAAGCAAACTGTCAAATTTATCGCTTCAGCTGTATGGAATTATGCTAAAAACTGGATACGTAAAAAGTGACGCCGAATACAAATATATTGACGATTATTTCAATAGACATATTTCAAAATTAGATGAAAGTAAATTTGGCTTTCGCGAAAAATACTGGTTTTATAATGCCAACTTGTGGCGAAGCTTTCTAGTTCAAGACTTTTTGGCCAGTTATAAATATGCCTATAAATGGGTTACATTGTTTTATGATAATCCGAACATGATTTATCTTAATCCTGTATTTTTCTTGAAAGGAAATCATTATTTCTTAGAATCGCTTTATATGTTAAAGTATAAATCTAATTTCAAGAAGTATCTGAATCTTTTAGAAGAAACTATTGCAGATCCTAAATTTCCTGTAAACGATAATATTGCATCACTGTCATTTTTATATGTATATAACAATAAACTAAATCTGCACATCTTGGAAGGAACTTTTGCGGAAAGCGAATATCTAATTCCTGAGATTTTAAGCAAACTTAAAGTACATAGTGAACATCTTGATGAGCACCACGAAATGCTGTTTTTCTATAAAATTGCTTCCATTTATTTTGGAAATGAAAAATACAATGAATGCATCAATTATTTAGATAAAATCATCAACAACAAGAACTTAACAATGCGAGAAGACTTGATGTGTTTTGCAAGATTATTGTCTTTAATTGCGCATTATGAGTTAGGAAAAGATTATTACTTAGAAAATCATCTTAAAAGCACGTATAAGTTTTTATTGAAAATGAATGATTTACATGAAGTTCAGAAAGAAATCATCAAATTCCTTAAAAATTTAAATAACTTTTATCCAGCTGATATAAAAAAGGAATTCAAAAAAATGCACGATCGCTTTGTAGAGCTTGAGAAGAATACTTATGAGAAAAGGGCATTCTTATATCTTGATATTATTTCGTGGCTTGAAAGCAAAATAGAAAATAGAAAAATTGCTGATATAATAAAGGAAAAAGCAAAACTTAACAATAGATAATCTTTTAAATTCCAATAAAAAAAATCCAAATTCCAATAAAAAAAAGGCTGAAAAACTTATTGTTTTTCAGCCTTTTTTTTTATTTCTGCCTTCGGTCGAAATGACAAAACGTTACGAAAACAACAAATCCGACACGATTTACAAACCTGTCGGGTTTACTGAAGGATGTAAAATAAAATCCCAAACTCCACTTAATTGGCATTTGGGATTTTTTTATTTTGAAATTTTAAAAACTTTACTCTACAATATTAGAAGTCGTTACATAGAAATTCTTATCAACTTCGAGTTTTCTATCTTCATTTTCAGTTTTAATAGACTGCCAGTCTGTAGTTGGTTTCAACCAAGTTTCTACACCGTTTATTTTAACTTTTACAGGCATATCAAATTTTGAAACACAATTGGTCCAATGATATCCTAAAGTTCCATTTTTAAACATATATTCAAAAACAGGAATTTTAGTAGTAGTTAAATACTGTGCATACACTCTGTTGAAGTTAATTCCAGACTGATCGTTGATATAATCTTCAATTTGCTTAGAAGTTACCGTTTGATGATAAAAGGTTTTATTTAAGCCTCTTAAAATCGATTTCCATTTCGCATCATCATTTATAATCTGACGAATGGTGTGCAGCATATTTGCACCTTTTGGATACATATCTCCTGAACCTTCGTTATTTACATCATAATGACCGATAATTGGTTTGTCGTTTTCAATACCTTTTCTGCATCCAATAACATATTCAGCGCCAGCCTCTTTTCCGTAATAATATTCCAAAAATAAACTTTCAGAATAATTCGTAAAGCTTTCGTGAATCCACATGTCTGCGATGTCTTTGTAAGTGATATTGTTTGCAAACCACTCGTGTCCAGACTCATGAATGATAATAAAATCAAATTTCAGTCCCCAGCCTGTTCCGCTTAAATCTTTTCCTAAATAACCCTGTTTATATTGATTTCCGTAAGTTACAGAACTTTGATGCTCCATTCCTAAATAAGGCACTTCTACTAATTTGTAACTGTCTTCGTAAAATGGATAAGGTCCAAACCAATCTTCAAAAGCTTTCAGCATTTTTGGAGCATCTTTAAAATGTTCTTTTGCTAAAGCCAAATTATCTCTTAAAACATAATAATTACAATCTAAATTACCTTTTTCTCCTTTAAATATTTCAGAGAAATTAACGTAATCGCCAATATTGATATTTACGCCGTAGTTATTAATCGGATTAGAAACATACCAATTAAAAGTTTTAGTTCCGTCTTTTTCTTTTTTAACGCTTTTTAACCTTCCATTTGAAACTTCTGTCAAATCTCCGGGAACATTCACGCTGATCAGCATATTTTCTACTTCGTCGTACATATGATCTTTACATGGCCACCAAACGCTTGCGCCTAAGCCCTGGCAAGAAGTAGCAATAAAATCTTTTCCGTTTTTATCTTTTTTCCAAGAAAATCCGCCATCCCATGGTGCTCTAACCGCTTCTTTTGGTTTTCCTTCAAAAGAGATGATAATTTCTTTTGTGTCTCCAACTTTTTGCTTTTCAGCCAAAGTAATAAAGAAAGCATTTCCGTCTCTTTCAAATTTTACTTCTTTTCCGTTTTGAGTAACTTTAGTAATCTGCATTGGCTGCTGCAAATCGATCTGCATTTTATTATTTTCTGTCAAAACAGTATAACGAACAGTATTTGAACCCGAAATTGTTTTCTCAGACGGATTTACTTTTACATCTAAATGATAGTATTTTAAGTCCCACCAAGCTCTTTCTTTTGTAATACTGCCACGTAAAGTGTCCTGATGCGTAAAAACAGTTTCAGACTTATTTAAAAGTCCTTGGGCATTTGCTGTGAAACCAACTAAAAAGGCGATAAATGCACTGCTAAAGTATTTTTTCATTATTTATAAATTTGTAATAAATAAGGTAATTAAACCACTTAATCTTCAACAAATGTAAACATTCAGATCAAGTATTTTAAATTTTATGTTTTAAGGATGAAAAAAATAACACCTAAATTCATTATTCTTCTCTATTTTAGTGGTTTCAAATTAATAGAATTTAAATATGAGATTTGATGTAATAGCTTCTTTTTTGGTTGTAATGTTATCGACAACTGTAAATTCACAAAATATAGCTATTCATAAAACGAAAAATAAAATCAGCATTGATGGAAATTTATCAGATTGGGAAACACCTTTTCTAGGTCCGTTTGCGATTCACGATTCTGGAGAAAAAGCTGCTCAAAATACATTTGTTTCACTTTCGTGGAATGACGAAAATCTTTATATAGCTTACAATTGCATCGATTCTAAAATTATTGGAAAACCTCAAAAGAAAGATTCCCAGATTTTTTACACCGATGATTTAGTAGAACTTTTTCTTGATCCAGATGGAGATGGGCAGAATTATGTTGAAATTGGAGTAAACGCTTTTTCAAGTAATTATGATCTGCTTTTAAAATGTATTTCGCCAGAATGCGGCGGATGGAAAACCACAATGGATTTTGATATTAAAGGACTAAAATCTGTAAGTAAAATAAATCCTGATGGTTATTGTGTCGAAATTAAAATTCCATTTTCAAGTCTGAAAAACATTAAAAACGGTAATTTTTTAAAACCAGAAATTGGTACAAAATGGAAAGCAAATGCCTTTAGAATAGATTACGGTAGCACAATTGAATACCTTGCATTACAACCTTATAAGAGTTTAAAATTTGGTTTTCATCAGTCAGCAGAATTTGCGGTTTTTGAGTTTGTGGAGTAATTAGTTTCATTTGTTTCAGGTTTCAGGTTACGCACGTTAGCCTGAAACCTGAAACCTGAAACTTGAAACAAAACTTTTACTTCTGACGTTTCTTTAAAACATCCACAACATCATTCAGCTGATAACCTTTTGCCTGTAATAAAATCAAATAATGAAAAAGCAAATCAGCGCTTTCGCTAAGAAACAAATCATCATTATTATCTTTTGCTTCAATAACCACTTCTACAGCTTCTTCACCCACTTTTTGAGCAATTTTATTGATTCCTTTTTCGAATAAAGAAGCTACATAACTTTTTTCAGAATCAGCGTTTTTTCTGCGAGTTTTAATTGTGTTTTCTAATTGAGAAATGAAGCCATAATTCGCTTCATTTGGTTCCTGCCAGCACGTATCTGCACCAGTGTGGCAAGTTGGCCCAACAGGTTTTGCCTGAATCAAAAGCGTATCGCCATCGCAGTCATTTTTAATGCTTACCAAATTTAAAAAGTTACCACTCTCCTCACCTTTTGTCCAAAGTCTTTGTTTGGAACGACTGAAAAAAGTTACTTTCTGTGTCTCTATTGTTTTTTGAAGCGATTCTTCGTTCATATAGCCCAGCATCAAAACATTTTTTGTCTCTGAATCTTGAATTATAGCCGGAATTAGTCCGTGTGCGCTTTTGATATCGATGTCCATTTTTTTTTTTAGATTTTAGAGTTCAGATTTTAGATTCTCTGATTTCTTGTTATTTTAGATTAAATCTACTCTTTCTTCTTTCTTCTTGTTTCTTGTCTTTCTTCTCGTTTCTTGCTTCTCTTTAAAGTCTAACTTCCACTCCATTATTCTTCAGTTCTTCTTTCAAAGCTTTAATTTCGATTTCTTTAAAGTGAAAAACGCTTGCTGCCAAAGCCGCATCAGCTTTTCCTTCTTTAAACGAATCTACAAAATGTTGTATATTTCCGGCTCCGCCTGAAGCAATGATTGGAATATTTACTAATTCTGATAGTTTCGCTAAAGCTTCGTTTGCAAAACCATTTTTAGTGCCATCATTGTCCATCGAAGTGAATAAAATTTCGCCGGCACCGCGTTCTGCCACTTCAACAGCCCAATCGAATAGATTTAGTTCTGTTGGTACTTTTCCTCCTACTAAATACACAATCCATTGTCCGTCAATTTGTTTGGCGTCGATTGCGACAACAACGCATTGACTTCCAAATTTCTGAGCCAAATCATTAATTAATTGCGGATTTTTGACTGCTGATGAATTTATGGAAACTTTATCTGCGCCATTATTCAGCAGAATGTCAACATCTTCAACAGATGAAATTCCGCCGCCAACTGTAAACGGAATATTGATTTTCTCTGCAACACTTCGCACCATATTTACCAGTGTTTTGCGTCTTTCTTCTGTTGCCGAAATATCCAAGAAAACCAATTCATCTGCTCCTTCTCTTGAATAAATTTCAGCCAATTCTACGGGATCGCCGGCATCGCGCAAATCAACGAAATTAACGCCTTTTACCGTTCTTCCGTTTTTTATATCTAAGCAGGGTATTATTCTTTTTGCTAACATTTCTTTAATGTGTTAATTAGATAATTAGTCAATTAGATAATTATTTTCGTCACGCATAAATTATCTAATTATCAAATTTTCTCATTTTCTAATTATAAAATCCTCTAACTGTTTTAAAGTGATTCTTCCTTCGTAAATCGCTTTTCCTATTATAGTTCCTTCACAGCCTAGTTCTGCTAATTTTGGTAATTCGTCGAAAGTTGAAATTCCTCCAGATGCAATTAATTTTATTCCTTTTGCTTCCGCTAAAATTTTGCTGTACAAATCAAAACTTGGGCCTTGAAGCATTCCGTCTTTTGCAATATCAGTACAGATAACATACTGAATTCCTTTTGTTTGATAATCCTGAATAAACGGCACTAAATCCTCATTTGATTCTTCCAGCCAGCCTGAAACTGCTATTTTTTCGTCTTTTGCATCTGCACCAAGAATGATTTTTTCTGATCCGTATTCTAAAATCCATTTTTCAAAAATTGCTCTGTTTTTCACCGCAATACTGCCGCCTGTAATTTGGTTTGCACCGCTTTCAAAAGCAATTCTCAAATCATCATCCGATTTTAATCCGCCTCCAAAATCAATTTTTAAACTTGTTTGATTCGCAATTTGTTCTAAGATTCTATAATTGACAATTTTACTCGATTTTGCGCCATCAAGATCTACTAAATGCAGATATTCAATTCCGTGTGCTTCAAATGATTTCGCCACTTCAAGCGGATTTTCATTGTAAATTATTTTCGTATCATAATCGCCTTTGGACAAACGAACACATTTTCCTTCAATGATATCTATGGCTGGTATTATTCTCATTTTTATATTTTAGATTGTTGATTTTAGAATTTAGATTATTCAAAAAAATATTGAATTACTAATTTCTAAAATTGATTTTTGATTAAAATTGATTTTGATATTGGAATTTGGGATTTATTCTTTGGAATCTAACTTCAAAAAATTCTCTAAAATTCTCTCTCCCACATCCCCGCTTTTCTCTGGGTGGAATTGAGTTCCATAAAAATTATCTTTTTGCAAAGCCGATGCATATTCAACGTCATAATTCGTTGTAGCAATAGCTTCATCGCAATTTGGCGCGTAAAAACTATGCACTAAATACATAAATTCATTTTCCGAAATTCCCTTAAATAAATCCGATTTTAAGTCATAAATCTGGTTCCATCCCATTTGCGGGACTTTAACGCTGTTTGAGAATTTTACAACATCAATATCAAAAATACCTAAACCTTTTGTATTTCCCTCTTCAGACGAATTACACATTAACTGCATTCCCAAACAAATGCCTAAAACGGGTTGTTTCAATTGCGGAATCAAACTATCTAAACCGCTTTCGCGAAGTTTAAACATCGCCGAACTCGCCTCACCTACACCAGGAAAAATCACTTTATCTGCCGATTTAATTTCATTAGGATTGTTACTCAAAACAGCTTTAAATCCCAATCTTTCAATAGCAAACATAATGCTCTGAATATTTCCTGCTCCGTAATTTATAATTACTATTTTCATTAAAAAAGCTTTAAGCTTTAAGCCATAAGCAATAGGCCTAATGCCTAGAGTCTATTGCTTATAGCGTTTTACAACATTCCTTTCGTCGAAGGCAAAATCATTTTTTCAGTATCTCTTTTTACGGCAACTTTTATTGCTTTTGCGAAAGCTTTAAAAATTGCTTCGATTTTATGATGTTCGTTGATTCCTTCCGCTTTGATATTTAAATTGGCTTTTGCACCGTCTGTAAACGATTTGAAGAAATGATAGAACATTTCTGTCGGCATTTTACCGACCATTTCACGTTTGAATTCGGTTTCCCAAATCAGCCAGTTTCTACCTCCAAAATCAATTGCTGCCTGCGCTAAACAATCGTCCATTGGCAAACAGAATCCGTAACGCTCGATTCCTAGTTTATTTCCCAATGCTTTTGCGAAAACTTCTCCTAAAGCAATTGCCGTATCTTCAATTGTATGGTGCTCATCAACCTCTAAATCGCCTTTTACAAGAATTTCCAGATCCATTTGACCGTGACGTGAAATCTGGTCTAACATGTGATCAAAAAAAGCAATTCCAGTATCAATTTTACTTTTTCCGGTTCCATCCAAGTTTAAATTGATATAAATATCCGTTTCATTTGTTTTACGAGTTATTGACGCAGAACGTGCTTCTAACTTTAAAAACTCATAGATTTTTTTCCAATCCATGGTTTGCAAAACAATAGTTTCGTTCAATTCTTCCCGTTTTAATGAAATTTCATTACTGCCAATTCCATCTGTATCATTCATAAAAATGGCTTTGGCACCAAGATTTTTAGCCAATTCTACATCGGTTAAACGATCTCCTAAAACGAAAGAATTTTCTAAATCATATTCTGGATTGTTCAAGTATTTGGTCAGCATTCCTGTTCTAGGTTTGCGTGTTGGCGCATTTTCTTCTGGAAAAGTTCTGTCAACAAAAATTTCATCAAAAACAACTCCTTCATTTTCAAAGGCTTTAAGTATAAAATTCTGAGTTGGCCAAAAGGTATCTTCAGGAAAACTATCCGTTCCTAATCCGTCCTGATTGGTTACCATTGCTAATTCGTAATCTAATTCGCTGGCAATTTTCGCCAGGTATTGAAAAGCTTTTGGGTAAAATTCCAGTTTATCTAAGCTGTCTAATTGGTAATTTTCAGGTTCTAAAACAATCGTTCCATCACGATCGATAAAAAGTACTTTTTTCATGTTTTATTTTTTCAGAATATAGAAGATAGAGTAAAGAGAATAGATTTTTCATTCTATTTTTAAAGTTCTTACTTTTTTCTTTACTCTATATTCTTTACTCTATATTCTTTACTCTATATTTTTTGATTCTATTTTTTCTATTTCAACAACTTTAATTCTTTAATTAAAACAGCATTTTCCTCTTCTGTTCCAATTGTAAAACGAAGACAATTTTCGCATAAAGGCTGTGTGGTTCTGTTACGAATTACAATTCCTTTTTCGATTAATTGATCGTATCTTTTGTTAGCATCATCTACTTTTACCAAAACAAAATTAGCTTCTGTAGGATAAATTTTTTCTACAAAATTTATTTCAAGTAAAACTTTAAGTAATTCTTCTCTTTGATTTATAATAGAAGCTATTTCTTGTTTTATCTTTTCAGAATCTTTTAAACGCTCAATAGCTCTTTGCTGCGTTAATTCGTTTACATTATAAGGCGGTTTTATTTTATTCAAAACTGAAATAACAGCTTCTGATGCATAACAAATTCCTAAACGAATTCCAGCTAAACCATAGGCTTTTGAAAGTGTCTGAGTAATTACCAAATTTGGATATTCGTCAATTTCTGTTAGCCAGCTTTCTTTTTCTGAAAAGTCAATATAAGCTTCATCAATCACTACTAAACCTTTAAAGTTTTGAAGTAATTTCACAATACTTTCGTCTGAAAAAGAATTCCCAGTCGGGTTATTGGGTGAGCATAAAAAGATAATTTTAGTATTTTCATCGACAGCTTCTAAAATTTTTTCTACTTGAGGCTGAAAATCATTTGTAAGCAGAATTTCTCTGTTTTCTACTGCGTTGATATTCGCTAAAACGCTGTACATTCCGTACGTAGGCGGCAACGTAATAATATTATCTGTTTTTGGTTCGCAGAAAGCCCTGAAAATCAAATCTAAAACTTCGTCACTTCCGTTTCCTAACAAAATCTGACTCTGTTTTGTATTGTTATTTTTGGCTAAAATTGCTTTAACCGAATTCTGTTGTGGATCTGGATAACGATTTACTCCATTTTGAAACGGATTTTCATTTGCATCCAAAAAAATCATATCGGCAGTATCAAAATCTTCAAACTCATCTCTCGCCGAAGAATATGGCTTTAAAGATTTTACGTTTTCACGTGTAATTGTATTTATATCGAATTTCATTATCTTAATTTTTAGAATATAGAGAATAGAATAAAGAGAATAGACTTCCAACATTATCTATTATCTATTATTTTCTATTCTATGTTCTTTCTTCTATTTTCTATATTCTGTGTTCTATATTCTTTATTCTAAACTCTTCAATCTTAAGGTAACAGCATTCTTATGCGCTTGCAAACCTTCCGCTTCAGCCATAAGCTCAATTGCTTTTCCAATATTTTGAATACCTTTTTCTGAAATTTTTTGGAATGTCATCGATTTCATGAAACTATCTAAATTTACACCGCTGTAATTTTTAGCATATCCATTTGTCGGCAAGGTGTGATTGGTTCCTGATGCATAATCTCCAGCACTTTCAGGAGTATAATTCCCAATAAAAACAGAACCTGCATTTACAATTCCGTTGCAGTAAAAATCATCGTATTGAGAACAGATGATAAAGTGCTCTGGTCCGTATTCGTTGATTAAATCTAAAGCAATCTTATCATTTTCAACATAAATCAATTTCGAATTTTCAATTGCTTTTACTGCAATTGCTTTTCTGGGAAGAACTTCTATTTGAGATTGGATTTCCTTTTCTACTTCATCAATTATTTTCTTTGAAGTCGAAACCAAAATTACCTGACTATCAGTTCCATGTTCTGCCTGAGACAATAAATCTGATGCTACAAATGCAGGAACCGCCGTATCATCAGCAACAATTAATAATTCTGAAGGACCAGCAGGCATGTCAATTGCAACACCAAATTGAGTTGCTAATTGCTTAGCTACGGTTACAAACTGATTTCCAGGGCCGAAAATTTTATACACTTTTGGAATAGATTGTGTTCCAAATGTCATTCCGGCGATCGCCTGAATCCCGCCTACTTTTAAAATCTTAGTTACACCGCATAAATTTGCTGCGTATAAAATTGCTGGATTAATTTTCCCTGATTTATCTGGCGGCGAACACAAAACAATTTCTTTGCAGCCCGCAATTTCAGCAGGAACAGCAAGCATTAAAACTGTTGAAAACAAAGGGGCTGTTCCTCCTGGAATATACAAACCAATTTTCTGAATCGGTCTTTTTTCCTGCCAGCAATTTACGCCTTCGATAGTCTCTAGTTCAATTCTATCTGTTTTTTGAGCTTTGTGAAATTTATAAATATTGTCTTTTGCTAATTTGATTGCCTCTTTTAATTCGTTCGGAATCAGATTAATTGCTTCACTAATTTCTTCTTTAGAAACTTCATAATTATCTAAAGAAATTCCATCAAAGATTGAAGTGTATTTTGCAACTGCTTCATCTCCTTTTTTCTGAACTTCTTTGAAGATTTCTTTTACCGTAACCTCAATATCATCAATGGTTTGAGTTGGTCTCTTTAATATTTCAGACCAGGTTTCTGGTTTTGGATTGTTTATCTTATTCATTATTTTTATGCTTTATGCTATAAGCTGTAGGCTTTAAGCTTTTTAAACTATCTTTAATTTCTTTGGCAAAAGCTTAAAGCCTATTGCCTAAAGCTTAAAGCTTTAAAGAACCATTTTCTCAATTGGGCAAACCAAAATTCCTTCTGCTCCAACTTCTTTTAACTGGTCGATTACGTCCCAAAAAGTATCTTTATCGATTACCGAGTGCACACTGCTCCAGCCTTCCTGTGCCAATGGCAAAACGGTTAAACTTCTTAAAACCGGAAGAATTTTTCCAACAGCATCAATCTTGTCATTTGGAACGTTCATTAAAATGTATTTTGAATTTCTAGCTCTTAAAACCGCTTGAATTCTGAATTTTAAAGTATCAATGTGTTTTTGAATTTCTGGAGAAACTTTTGGAGAAACGGCTAAAACTGCTTCACTTTTCAAGATAACTTCAACTTCTTTTAAATTGTTCTTGAATAAAGTGCTTCCGCTTGAAACGATATCTACAATTGCATCTGCAAGACCAATGTTTGGAGCGATTTCTACAGAACCAGAAATTTGGTGAATGTCTACACTTAAACCAAATTTATTAAAATATTCGTTAACTGTATTGGGATAAGAAGTTGCAATACGTAATCCAGCTAAATCTTGTATTGAATTATATTCCAAAGTTTTAGGAACAGCAACAGAAACTTTACATTTTGAGAATCCTAATTTTTGAACCACTTCGATTCCTTTTCCTTTTTCTACCAAAAGATTGTCGCCAACAATAGCTAGATCTACTACTCCATCAATTAAATATTGAGGGATATCTGAATTTCTAAGATACAAAACTTCAAGAGGAAAATTAGAAGCTTCGGCCTTTAGCTGGTCGATTCCGTTGTTGATCGAAATACCGCAGTCTTTTAAGATTTGGATGCTGTCTTCGTTTAAACGACCTGATTTTTGAATTGCAATTTTTAAAGTACTCATTTTTTTAGTTGTTTGTTGGGTTTATAGTTTGAGTACAAAGAGTTAGAATAAAAAAACCCGTTTGATGTACTCAAACGGGTTTTAAAATATGATGATTTACACGCATACCATTAACACATCGCTTGAGAGCAATTATGTAGATGATGATGATGTAATTGAATTGAAATCATGATTGTTTTTGTTTTTACTTCTTTGATTCGGTTGCAAATATAATAGATAAATTAATTAAAAAGCAATTTTTATTTTAACTTAACTACAGTTTATTGTTAAAAAACATTCTGAAGAGCTTTATAGTTAATAATTTTAAAATTACTTTAACGGATCTTCATATTCCTCAAAAGTCAATAAAACCTGAGTTCCTTTGCCGATTTCACTTTCAATTTTAAATTTAATTTGAAGCAGATCTGTCATTCTTTTTACGATAAACAAACCTAAACCTGTTCCTTTAATTTCAGAATGATTTAAGGAATCTGATCTAAAAAACGGATTCAAAATGGATTCTAAATCTTCTTTCGCAATTCCAATTCCTTGATCTGAAATATTACAGATAATCTTGTGATTTTCTCTGGATAACGAAATTCTAATTTGACTATCATTATTAGAATATTTTACTGCATTCGAAATAATATTTCGGAGAATGGTTACTACTAAATAATTATCAGAATAGGTATAAAATTCTTCAGGAGCATCTAATATTACATTGATATTTCGAGATTTAATTTTCTCTGCATTCAAAGTTAGAACATCTAAAATGACTGCATTTAAATACACATTTTCCCTATTGATATTTTGCTTTTGATTTTCAAAACGCGCCATTAAAAGTAACTGATCCACAAGAGAATTTAAGTGATCTACTTCATTAATACAGTAATTAATTTTTTCTTCATATTCTTTACTGTCACGAGGTTTACGTACTAATACTTCAAGTGTTCCTTTAATAACTGTTAAAGGTGTTCTTAATTCGTGCGAGGCGTCTGATGTAAATTGTTTTTCGCGTTCGATTGCATCTTCAATTCGGTCTAATAAATTATTTATGGTTTTAGAAAGTGTAAAAAGTTCGTCTCTAGTTTTCGGAAGCGGAATTCTTGTTTTTAGATTGTCTTTTGTAATAACCCTAGAAGTGTAAATAATGTCATTTATGGGTTTTATACTTCGTCCTGCAAAAAATCGAGCAAGAAAGAATAACAATAAAAGGATTATCGGAAAAGCAATCAATAAGGTATCTAACAAATTTTCCAGCACTTTTGAAGAATCTGAAAGTGACATTGCAATAATTAAATAGCCTATTTTCTTAGTTTTTATGTGAAGTGGAACTTGAATTTGACGAATTTTATTTCCTAATAATTTGGTGTCAAAAAGCTGAAAATGTTCTTTGTTTTCATGAAAAACTAATTTTTCATTCTTTAAATTAGGAGACTTTTCGATTATTTTTTTATTCAAATCCAAAAACTGAACAAAAACAGGATTTACATCAACAGAATTATGTTCTCTTTCCTCCCATTCTTCAGCATCCATCAAAACCACTTTTTTGTTTTCAATCTTGATTTCTTTTAAGTGATCCTGAATTTCAATGTTCAGATTTTCATCAATATGGTTGTAAACAGTGAGTTTTACAATAAAATAAATAGCTGAGAACGCAACCAGGACCAGCAGTCCTGTTGTTAAAATATAATTTAACGCAATTCTATTTTTAAAGGATAATGATGTCATTTTTCAATCATTGGCTATATAACCAACGCCACGGATAGTTTTTATATAATCTTCTTCAATTTTAAGTTTCAGTTTTTTCCGAATGGCATTCATAAAAACATCAATTACACCAGTGTCATATTCAAAATTTATATCCCATACATCCCTTAAAATCTGATTTCTTGTACAGACTTTTCCTTTATGCTGAATTAAATATGTTAATAATTCGAATTCTCTCTGCGTTAACGAAATCTCTTCTTGATCTTTTAAAACAATATGCTTAGACAAATCCATTCGGATAGTTCCGAGAGTTAATATTTCGGTTTGTTTTTTATTTCTAAAATGAACTTTAATACGCTCTGCCAATTCCTCAAAACTAAACGGCTTTTTGATATAGTCATTTGCTCCAGCTTTTAAACCTTCTATTGTTTCCTGAACAGTATCTTTTGCGGTTAAAAAAATAATTGGCGTCGTTTGATCTTTAACCCTAATCGCTTTGCAGAGATCAAGTCCGTTAATTTTTGGAAGCATCCAATCTAAAAGAATCAAATCAAACTTTTGTTCATGAGCCAATTCGAAGCCCTTAGAACCATCATTTGCGGTCGTTACCTGATAACCTTCTTCTTGTAGGCCTTGTTTTAAAAACTGAACAATCCCTAATTCGTCTTCAACTATTAAAATATGCATCTATCGTGTTTAATTTAAGATCCGAATTTAATTTTTCTACATCAAAGATAGGATATTTCCAAATCAGAAATAAGCCAAAATGTCAAAGTATTAAGAAAACCAATATCTTAAGCGAACTTTAAGATAACGTTAAGTAAGGTAAAAGTCTAACTTAATCTGGCGTTAATCAATCGAAAGTAATTTTGTAAAAAAATAATTAGATGACTTTTTCCAAAAAACTTTCGCCTTTTTACAATCTTGCCGTATTGTACTTTATTGTAAGTTTGATACTCAGAATTGTCCTTTTTTTTCACCCAATTACACAAAGCTCTTTTACATTCGCTGAAAGCCTCAAAATCTTTACCTTAGGCTTAATTTCAGATTTTTTTGTATTTGTAATAGCTTCAATTTTCCTTTGGCTGTATCTTATTTTTATCTCCAATTCAAAATACAATAAACCTTACGGATATTTTATTCTCGCGGGTTTCGCTTCTTTTTTAATTTATATAGCTTCTGGAAAAAGTATTTTTGATGAATACGGCGGTGCTTTACCAAAAATTGTTTTAATTTTTGTGGCGATTAAAACGACTTTATTTGCCCTGTTTTTATTCTTACCAAAATATCGCACCAAAATTAGATTCTGGCTTTTTGCATTTGTAATTTTTTTATACGTTTTATTGATCCTTCAAAATGCGATAAGTGAGTTTTTCTTTTGGAATGAATTTGGAGTTAAGTACAATTTTATTGCTGTTAATTACCTCATTTACACTAATGAAGTTATAGGAAACATTATGCAGTCTTATCCTGTAATTCCTATATTTTCGGGATTATTTATTATTACTGGAATTATTACATTTTTTATTATAAAGAACTCCCGAAATTATATTGATGAAATTCCAAACTTCAACGAAAAACTTAAAATTACAGCTATTTACGGAGCACTATTTGCAGCTTCTTTATTTGCAATTCCAAGCCTAGCTAAAACGGAAAATTCAAAAAATTTATTTGTTAACGAGTTACAATCTAACGGGATTTATAAGTTTTACTTGGCTTTTCAGAATAACAAACTTGATTATTTTAAATTTTATAAAACAATTTCGAACGAAAAAGCTTTTGCACTTTTAAAAGAACAATTTCCGACAATTACTGGAGAAAATACTTTACGTGAAATCAATAATGATTCTATCGAAAAACATAAAAATGTAGTTTTAATTACGGTTGAAAGTTTAAGTGCCGATTTCATGAAAATGTACGGAAACCAAGAGAATATCACGCCATTTTTAGATAGTTTAGCACAGAAAAGTTTATTATTTACCAATGTATATGCTGCAGGAAACAGAACGGTACGAGGTCTTGAAGCTGTAACTTTATGCTTGCCTCCTACTGCTGGAGAGAGTGTTGTGAAAAGAGAAGACAATAAAAACAAATTTTCTACTGGTTCTGTTTTTCTTAAAAAAGGTTACAACGTAAAATTCATGTACGGCGGAGATGCTTTTTTCGATAATATGCAGGACTTCTATTCTGGAAACGGTTATCAGATTATTGATAAATCTAACTTTTCTGAAAATGAAATTACTTTTTCGAATGTATGGGGAGTCTGCGATGAAGACATGTACAACAAAGCTATAAAGGTTATGAACGCTGAAGCACAGCAGAATAAACCTTTTTTCAATCATATCATGACGGTAAGTAATCACAGGCCGTTTACATATCCGAACAATAAAATTGATATTCCAGGAAATATAAAATCTCGCGACGGCGGCGTAAAATATACCGATTATGCGCTTCGCCAGTTTTTCAACAAAGCTAAAGAACAGCCTTGGTTCAACAATACTGTTTTTGTTATTGTTGCCGATCATTGTGCTTCGAGTGCCGGAAAAACACAACTTCCGTTAGACAAATACAGAATTCCAGCTTTAATTTATGCTCCAGATAGTAAACCTGAGAAATACACCAAATTAATGTCTCAAATTGATATTATGCCAACATTATTTGGGCTGTTAAATTTTGATTATAAAAGTAAATTTTTCGGGCAGGATGTTTTAAAACCAGATTATCAGCCTAGGGCTTTTATTGCCACTTATCAAGATTTAGGTTTTATAAAAGACAATGTTTTGACAATTTTATCTCCAAAACAACAGATAAAACAATTTCAATTAAAACTTAACCCAAAAGCCGGCATTGCACCTGAATTTCAGATTCACTACGATGAAATCCCACTAAAATCTGAAAATACGGAATTGACCAACGAAACAATTTCTTATTATCAAGCTGCTTCTTACGTTTTAAAGAAAAAAGAGTACCAGCTTAAAGATTTAGGTTTAACTTTTAAGAATGCTAAATTATATGCAAAGGTTCGATAAAATACATTTAAAAAAAAGCCTCAAGTTCAACAACCTGAGGCTTTTTTTTTATGTTTTGGTTCAACTTGAAACCTTAATTAATCATTTTGGTTTTTCAATCCGAATAAATCTCCTTTTTGATAAAGTTCCCAATCTTCTTTTAAAGCTTTACTGTTTCTTTTTGTCACTTCTGGCGAATCTAAATCACTCAAATCTGGTTTTCCAGCATCTACCCAAGCAGTATACCAAAAACTTGCGGTTGCTGTAATCGCCTTTTTCATTTGACTTTCTACCATTCCGTTTAGCTGATCGTGTAGTTTTTTAGCATATTCATCAGCAAAAACAGCTGTATTATATTTACTTTTCAAAACTTTACCATCGGCATCCATTTTAAAAACTTGGTTTTCTGGTGTAGCTGTTCTTAATTTTTTATCAATATCCAATAAAGGCTGTGCTAAACTGTGTGTATCATTTATCATATCCCAAATTGCTTTGTGGACATCATCATAATGATGCGCATAAGGAACATTTAATTTATAATTCTTAGCAAATAACTCTGGAAGCCTGCTCTCCCAAAGAGAATGAATTCCTTTTTGATCGCTTAATTGCCCGTCATGATTTGCAGAAGTATGCAATGGCATGTGCGCATCGCCAATGTAATGCCCCAAATCTGCCGCCAAAAATAAGATCTCTGCTCTATTTTTATCTTTAAAAGCTTTAGTCAATTTTGCCATCATATCTTCAATATACCAAGGTAAAATTCCGTTATCGCTTAAAAATTTAGCGTCATATTTTTTCTTTGCTTCTTCTAAAGTTTGCGGATAACTATCAGCTGGACCAAAGTTTTCCATATCGAAATAATGCCTTGGACCTTCATCTTTATAACTTAAAGCATATTTACGAATATCTGGAACTGAAGCTTCTTGTGTAATAAAATCAATATGATTGTAAAAGAAAACCTGAAGTGGATGCGGCAATGCCATTACAGCTGCTTTGTTGATTCTTTCGTGACCTACAATTCCCCAGGATAAAGTAAAAAACCCAATGATTAAAGCACAGAACGCAATTAATCTTGGTTTAGATTTGAAGTTTTTCATTTTTGTTTTTGTATTTAGAGGTGCAAATTTACCTTATTTATGGATAATTCAAAGTATAACCGTCTAAGATTATGTAAATTTAATTTTTTGAAATTTTTACACCATATAACTAACATAAGTTCATGTATAAAGATTTTCTTTCGTAAGTTTGTTAATGGACTAAACCTTAAAACCATGCGCTTTACTTTTCTAAATATAATTTTCTTTTTATCGACTGTTTGCTTTGCTCAGGAGAACGAAATCAAACCAAAAAATGTTAGTGATAGTATCTTAAATTCAAAAAGAACAGTTAGATTTTCTGATCCTTTTAATGCAGAAAGAATAATGCAAAAATTGTTTCCTGGTAAATTATATCATCTTAAAGAGAAAAATACATTTGTAAGCTGGACCTGCAAAACTTGTAAACCTGCTCCTTTTGTAGATGTAAATGGTGTAGAAGGCGATCAAATGTTCCCTTATTCAAATGGCGTAGCTACAAGACTTCTTGCTAATATTGACTATGCAGATTCTAAAGGAAATCAATTTAAAATATTGGCTTTTAATCATTCTGTTCATGATGAAGATGGCTTACAAACTGGACGTTTTTCCGGCGGTTTGTTAGGTTTAGCAAAATTCGTTAAAAATGGTAACGTCTGGGAAATGAAATCTTTTCAGCCTGGTGTTGCTGCTTTTGGAGCTTTTGCACAATGTCCTACTCCAAAACTTTTACAAATTGGAGAAGATCAATTTGCTTTTACTATTTCGCATATTAATGGCGGTGCCGGTGGCCCGTATGAAGGCTATCTGTATCTTGTGGCTGGCTTTGATGGTAAATATCAACCTATAATGGAAGTTAATGAGTATCAATTAACCAATGTTGCAAGCATAAAATGGACTGGTTCTTATAAAGTTGTTGACGATGCTGCTAAAAAACATTTTAGAGATATTATAGTAAAAACCAACGGTTCTTATAATAAAGACGCAAAAGTCGAAGATGAATTTGAAGCAACACTTCCTGTAGAAATAGCTGAAATGGCCAAAACTAAAAAACAGTTTGATTTTGAAATTGAAAGACGTTTTTCTTTTAAAGGAAAATTTTATAAGATGATAGACAAACCAACTGTCAAATTTTCAAATGTAAAATAGCTTTAACTCAAGTAAATAATTGAGACTAAAGCTAAAACAGCTATAAAGATCCAAAGAAAAACTCCCTGTAATAAAGGCTTTACTCCTACTGCTTTTAAAGTAGAGAAATTTAGAGTTGCACCAATTAAGAATAAAGTAATTGTTAAACCAATTTTAGCTACGCCAACTATATGTGTGGTGAAAGTATTTGTAGATGGCAAATATGTGTTTACAAGCATAGCCACAATAAATAACCCAATAAAATAAGGGATTTTTATTTTTGTTCCAAAGCTTCTGGATTGCTTATTAAAAACAAAAGCTGTTAAAAGCGATATCGGAATAATCCACAAAGCTCTTGCTAATTTTACTGTTGTTGCCACCTGTAAAGCTTCTGCTCCGTATTTATTAGAAGCCCCAACAACCGAACTGGTATCGTGAATTGCAATTGCACACCAAAGTCCGAAATCTTTTTGGGATAAATCTAATTGATGCCCAATAAATGGAAAAACAAATAAGGCAATTGAATTCAGTATAAAAACTACTCCCAAAGCAATTGAAGTCTGATTTTCGTTTGATTTAATTACTGGCGCAATAGCCGCGATTGCACTTCCTCCGCAAATTGCTGTTCCGCAAGAAATTAAATGGGATGTTTTCTTGTCTGTTTGCAACCATTTACCAATTAAAAAACCAAAAATTAAAGTACTGAAAATTGAAAAAACGGTTAGAATAAAACCTTCTTTTCCTGCTGAAACTGCGCTATGGGCGTTCATTCCGAAACCTAAACCCACAACTGAAAACTGCAGTAAAAATGTGATTGCTTTATGATTGAATTGAACGAATGGATTTCCGAAAACATTTACAATTAGTACTCCTAGTAAAAGTGCGATTGGCGGAGAAATGATTGAAAATAAACACAACAAAATCACTGCAACAAAAAGCACCTGCTGTAACGAATGATTAATTTCAAATAATTGTGCTGTTGTATGTTGTTTTGTTTTCAAAATAAAGTAATTGATATTTATATTGCAAAGTTCTGTCGTTTAAACCATAAATACCAATCGTAAATTGCAATCGACTATAACTTTAAGTTATAATGAGAAGCTATATTTTGAATGAACAATTCTGATAACGAATCTGATTTCCCTACTAAAGTAATGATATAAAAGAATCTTTCTATTGCTAATTTTTCGATATCTAAAACTATTAATTCTTTGTTTAGTAATTCTTTATTTACGGCATGAATGGACATAAATGCAAAACAATCAGAGTTTAATAAATACAATTTTATACTTTCTGTACTTCCTAACTGCATTTCGATTTGTAAATCTGAAAATTTTAAACCTGCTTTTTTCAATGCAAATTCTATAACTTCAAGTGTTCCAGATCCACGTTCGCGAGTTATAAATTTCATTGATATTAAATCGTTTACTGAAATTTCATTTTGCTTCACTAACGGATTTTTACTATTGCAGACCAAAACCAATTCGTCTTTTAAAAACGGAATGTATTTTATGGATTGATTTTTAGACTGTCCTTCAACAATTCCAATTTCAATTTCTTTATTGATTAAGGCGTTTTCGATTTGTTCAGTATTTCCATTCAGTAGATTGACTTTTATGTCTTTTTGCTTTTGATGAAAACTAGCTAAAATTGGAGAAATTATGTATTGCGAAATTGTCGTACTTGCTCCTAACCTTAATAAACCTTGACGTTCTTTATTGAATGAACTCATTTCAAAGTCAATTTCTCGGTAAATATCAAAAATACTTTTAGTGTATTTTAATAGAGTTTTCCCAGCTGGTGTTAAGGCTATTTTAGAACCGTTTCGTTCAAAAAGTTTGGTTTTGTAGGTTTCTTCGAGTTCTTGAATATGTTTGGAAACTGCTGGCTGTGTAATATACAATTCTGTTGCCGCTTTAGTAAAATTAAGGCGGAGCGCAACGGTGTAGAAAACTTTTAGCCTGAAGTCCATAATTATAATTAATATTTTCCAATTGCTTCAACCCCTGTCTCTGAAAATTTTAAGATTTCAGTCGTAATTGGATAGCCTGATTTCTCATATTCGTCAAGTACAACAGAGCCAAGGCATTCAGAAAAATATTTAAAATCTTCTTCTCCAAAAATATAACAAAAGTCTCTCACTGGGATAACAGCATAAAATGGAAAACCGATATTATCTTCAACCTTATTCTTAATCTTTAACGAAAAGAGACAAGAGCTTTTTAACCAAATATCTGGAATATTAATCATTCCTAGTTTGTGATTATGGACATCTTCAACTTCAATTTCAATTTTGCTTAAAAGAAGATCCAAATTTAAATCTACTTGCCTTTTTAATTCACTTAAGTCTAATTTCCAATCTATTAAATCATCCTCAGTAATAAATGAAAAACTAGTATCTGAGTTTATTATAAAAACTTTACTAAATTCATTTGTTACCTTTTCATGTATCAAGTTCTCAAACTCAAAATCTTTTGGAACTAATTGAATATAAACATTATTCTTTATATCTCCCCATTTTAGTGGTTTAGAAGAATGTGAAACAATTACTTCGACTAAATCAGAAATATGCTTATCATCAGAATCTCTTTCATAATTACGCCTTACATTTTCTAAACTAATTTTTAATTCAGATCCATCAATAGCTATATAAATAAAATCTTCTTCGTCAACAGAATTTATATTTATTCCATTATTTTCAAGTTGAGTTTTAAATTTAGTAAAAACAACATCGTTAACAAGATTATGAGATTTAGAAAATTGAGTCATAATTAATTATTATTCTTAATTAATTGCAAAGATAGTATTTTCTTACAAATAGCCATTATACTTCCTTACAAACCATTCTGTAGTCAATAAAACGGCAATCAAAATTAATAACCAAACCCAGTCAATAATTGGAGTTTTAGTAGAAATGTTTTTTTCGATTGATTTGTATTCGTTATTCTCTAAAAGTGTGTTAATCAAATTATCAGCTTGATTTTCAAAAAAGGCTTTTCCTCCAGTTTGCTGTGCTAGTTGCTGTAACTTTTGAACATCTGGATTTACAAATTGTTTTTCGATATCAAAATCTAGAATCTCGAAATGACTTGAATACGATGTATTTGAGTTTAATTCTTTTACCGTAAAATTATATTTTCCTGCTGGAAGTCCTTCTAAATTAGCTGAAAAAGAATTACTTCCTTTCAATAAATCGTAGTTTTTTGTCTGTTTGGTCGCAGCATTTACAACACTTATGGTAAGTCTGGCTTTTTCGTCAAACTCATAATTTTTATTGAAATATTGCGCATTGATAATAATCTCTTCTCCAGAATTGTAAAAACTTTCGTGCGTTACAACCAAAGATTTCTTGGAAGTTGTTGAGGCTAAATATTGAATTATTTTATCAATAAAAACATCATATTTTTCAAATGACTGATTATCGACATGACTTTGCAAACGCCATTTCCAGCTGTTTTCCCCTAAAAGAAAAGCTGTTCTTTTTCCTTGATTTTCGGCGAAAGCCAATAATGGTGCATTTGTAGAAACGTTTCTAATTTTTGATGAAAGTAAAACAGACACATTTCCGTTTGTACTAATATTTCCGAACAAATTCTGTAAAGGCGGAAAATTTTCAAAACCAATATTATCAATTGCAAATAAGTTAAAGTCTGGTTTGAATTCGCAGAGAAAATCTTCTCTTTGATTACTCATTTTAAAGATTAAATTATTCTGCTGCTGGTTTAAGAAATTAAAATCTGTGTTATTTCCTGTTATAATAAACGTGTTTGTTGATGCTAATTTATTATTATCAAAAATTGATTTAAAAGCCGTTGTTGGCTGATATAAAACCAAAACCGAAATATCTTGTAACTCACTAATTTGATTTGGCTTAACTAATATTACTTTACGCTGAGCATTAACCTCGATCGAACGTTTTAAAGCTGCAATATCTGGATGATTTATAGCCGAAACAATTGCAATAGTTGACTTTTGATCTATTATTTCGACTGCAAAATTTTTGATATTGTTGTAGCTATTTTTTTCTTTTGAAGAAGATTGAATGCTGGCTTTATAAATCTGCAATCCTACTTTATCTGCTGGCAAAAGCAAGTTTAAAGAAGCTGTTTTTTTTGAAGGAGAAAATGAAAGTTTCTCTTTTGCTACAATTGTATTTCCCTGTGAAATGGTAAATTCTGCATTCGCAGCTTTGTTGCCTGCATATTGAAGAAAAACTTCGACAGGAAATTTATTTTTATGAAAAGCGTATTTGTTTACGTTAAGCTGATTGATTTTTAAATCAAAAAATGTAGTTGTATCTCCCACAACTAAAGGATAAACTTTATTAACAGGATCAAAACGATATACATAATCATTTCCTGTAGTTTGATTTCCGTCGGTAATTATGACCGTTGGGAAAATCAGATTTTTATTGATACTTTTTAAGTTCTTTGCTGCTTCGTCTAAATTGGTTTGATTTCCTTTAAAATCAAATTTATCTGAAGTTTTAAAATTGTTATCAAATTGATAGGATTGAATTTCAAACTTTTCTTTTAATGCAGGGTTTGAAATTAATTTTTGATAAAGTTCAACCGCCTTTTTATCTGACTTTAAAGCTGCAATAGAACTCGAATTATCTACAACAATTGCTAAAGGCGTTTTTGTTATTTCCAGCGAACTCTTAGAAATTATTGGATTTATGAGTAAAACCAATAGCCCAAAAATGGCAAGGAAACGTAAAAAAGCCAAAAGTATAACCACATTGGATTTACTTTTGGCTTTATAAAAATATTGAAAGTACGATAAACCACCAGCAATTACTAAAGAAAGCAATAATAAAAGAATCGTGTTTGTCGTCATATTTATTTAGTATTCAGTAACAGTTTACGGTCGTCAGATTTAAAAAAGTCATTTTTTTTGACTAAAGTGTTCAGTATTATCCTAGAATCAGAATAGACTGAATACTAAAACCTTTGAACCTTTGTAACTTAGTACCACAGTACCTTAGGTTAACATTCCTCCGCAAACATTAAGAACTTGTCCAGTAATATAACCGCTCATGTCTGAAGCTAAGAAAAGACAAGCATTTGCTACATCTTCTGGGCTTCCTCCACGTTTCAACGGAATACCTTCTCTCCATCCTTTTACTACATCTTCAGATAATTTTGCAGTCATTTCAGTTTCAATAAATCCTGGCGCGATTGCGTTGCAGCGAATGTTACGAGAACCTAATTCTAGAGCTACAGATTTAGTAAAACCAATTGCACCAGCTTTAGAAGCGGCATAATTTGTTTGTCCAGCGTTTCCAGAAACTCCAACTACAGAACTAATGTTGATGATTGAACCTGCTCTTTGTTTCAAGAAAGTTTTTTGAATCGCTTTTGTCATATTAAAAACCGATTTCAAGTTTACATCAATTACTTGGTCGAAATCTGCCTCGGACATACGCATTAACAAATTGTCTTTTGTGATTCCGGCATTGTTGATTAAGATATCTACAGTTCCAAAATCTGCTAAAACAGCATCTACAAAAGTTTGAGCCTCATTAAAATCTGCTGCATTAGATTGATAACCTTTTGCTTTAACGCCTAAACTATTTAGTTCTGCTTCTAATGCTTCTGCAGAAGCTGCAGATGAGCTGTATGTAAAAGCAACGTTTGCTCCATGTTTAGCAAAAACTTCAGCAATTCCTTTTCCGATTCCACGGCTTGCACCAGTAATTATTGCAACTTTTCCTTCTAGTAATTTCATATTAAGGTATTCGTTTTTATTTTTTGAAATACAAATATAGATTATTTGGGCGTTTAATAAAATTTGTAATACAAAAATTGGCTTAGATTTTTCTTTCTTCATAAAACAAAAAAACAGCTCAATAAATGAGCTGTTCTCCCAAAATAAAAAAATAAAACTAAAATTCTTATATATGATTTTGCTTTGTTATGGCGAACATAATTATAAGAACTACAGCCATAATCATCATTCTGTTTACTGATTCTGAAAGCTTTTTAATTCTTTCAGCTTTATCATTTTTTCTTTGTTTACTAACATCCAATATAATGTATAGTGTAACCATCGCAATCGATAAATAAAGGTAAGATCTCACATAATCTCTAAAAAATCCTGAAATAGTGAGAAGTAAGATACCCCATAATAAAAAGATTAGATTAAGAGGTGAAATGTATTTTTTCATTATAAATCCAATATTTAAACTCATTAAACAAATAGTTTTTCGTTTCTCCTCTTTATGTTTTATTTAAAAAAGCAGTCCAGTAAACTGGAACTGCTTTTTTTAAGTACAATAAAATTTTATAATTGATAAGTTGTCATTCTAAAGTTACTAGCTGCACTTGTAAAAGTATAAATGGTATTAGAAAATGTAATTCTAAAAGTTTCTTTTTTAACATACAGACCTTTTGAATTGGTTAATTCATTATCTATATCTTTTAAGAAAGCATAATTTGCTGCTGTTGTATTCCAGCCATCATCATTTAAAATTATAGTTTTATTAACTGCATCTTCTGTTGTAGTTAACCAATGAACAATTTGAGCTTTTCCTCCATTAAACTGATACTGAATATATGTCCCGTTGGGTACATTATTAAACACAATTTGAACTCTGGCAATAGATTGATTTGCAGGTAATGTTGCATTTACTTTATCTACAAGTGTTTTAAAATAAGATGAATTTGTTGGAGCTGTATACAAGTTTGCTGCAATGTATCCGAACACCATCTGTGGTTTTCCAACAACTAAGTTTTTATAATCATCAGTAAGAACTAATGGTTTTGCACTATATTTAATAGAAGCGCTTACACCATTTGTTCCAGTTGCTGTAAAACTTCCGTCTGTACTATTGTATACAAAATCTGTTAATTTCTGACCCCCTACTTCTACAGCTGGGCTTACTACAATTCCTGTTGGAGTATATGCAATTCCCATATTGTTTGTAGCTGTAGATCCAGCTTCAATAGAATTTGCAGTTGCAAATCTTGATCTCGTAGCAAAAGCAAAATCATATTGATGTGTAGTTGTTCCGTCATTTGTTTCAAATAATCTAAACAATGGTCTTGTATTTGCACCCACAACGTTAGCAATCATATCAATGTTTTTAGGAAGATCTGTCCAATCCTGAGCAGTTGCTTTTACAAAACGAATTTCTTTAGATGTACCATCACCTGCAGTTCTGTTTGCTTTAAATATAAGCTGTCCATTTTCTTGTCCGTAATATAAAAACTGAAAATCTCCTAAATATCCTTTACCAAGCAAAGCTGGTGTTGGATTAGATTGTGGGCTTGAATCTGATAATAAATGAATTCTGTTTTTAGTTGTAAAAACTAAACTTACAGTACTTCCTAATTGAATATCGTATTCACTTGTGAATTTTGAAGTTGTAGTAGCATCAAAGTCAGATGCCATTTCAACTTTTCCATCAGGAGTAAATTTGAATAAATGAGTAAAGCCTCCAAGTTGTTTATCGTCTGTAAAATAAACCGCTTTCCAGCCATCTGGAGAAGTGAGCAAAACTTCTTGTAATTCGCTTTTTTGAGCATTTAAACGCTCTGTTGGAGTTTTGTCAAACTTTTGTTCAACTTCTGTACTTGTACAAGCTGTCAGCTGCACTATAAGCAATGCAACAACTACATACTTGAATATATTTTTTATTTTCATAATACCTTTTTTTAAGTTTTATAATTGTTGAAACAAATTAATTATTAATTACATAAGTGGTATTCTTTTCTGCTTCATCTCTTAATGCATAAAAGTCCATATTAAAAGCATCTTTAAAATATTGAACTACAATTGCTTCTTTTCTTTGAATATCTGCTCTTGCTTTTGCACTTGTTATACCTGCTAATATTGCAGCGTATTCTGCTTTTGTACTAATTAAAATAATAGATGCAGTTTCTGCAAAATCTTCAACGACATTTGATCTAGCATAGCTTGTAATAAAACCTAACTCTCTAGATGCTGCAGTTGTTTCAAGATGCCACGTTGCAGTATATCCTGAAGGTGTAATTTTTCCCCAAGCCTGCTCATCAAAAGGTTTAGTCTGATTTAAAATATGAACGTATTCGTGTTGAATGGTATGAATAAATTCGGCAACTATTGCACGGTTTTTCTTGTTGATATTATCAACTTCAAAAAGCGTTATTCTTTGCCCGCCTTCAGCAATACCAAGTGTTCTGGTGCCGTTTGAGTTTGAATTTACTCCACCTACCAAAACAATTTCTCGTGGTGCAATTTTTTTAACAAAATCTGCTCCTCCAATTGTTGCATAACTCTGCAGCCAAATTTGTTTAACAATTTCTAATGCCGGCTGTACTTTATCTATTGTTGGAGGGAATAGATATCTTGTATTATCAACCGTATTTTGATTCCATTTATACTGCGCATTAATATTATATGGAACAAGATAATTGGCATCAATCCATTTATCTAAATCTGTTTTAGCTGGCTGGTTGTAATCTAACTGGCTTTCTGTTGGCTGATCTTCATGAGCACAAGCCGTTAAAGCTAAAACCCCAACAAATACTGCTATCTTTTTATATTTATTTACAAATTTCATAATACTTTAAGTTTAGTTTTATCTAGGATTTTTCTCTACTCCATTACTTGATGCACTTAGAGGAATTTGTATTGCTCTACGTTTATCATCTTTCTCTAATACATTTGTTGGCTTATTGAAAGTTTCATGTCTTATAACAATGTTGAAACGTTTTACGTCAAAATATCTAATTCCTTCGTGGATAAAATCTCTTCTTCTAGTTTCAGCAATTGCTTTCACGTAAGAAGTCTGAACTGGTGTCATCTCATAAAAAGGAGTATATTCATCTGCAATAACTGGATATTTGGCTACAACTTTTGCTTCTGTAAGTTTATCTGTTGCGGCATTATAGCCTGTAGTTCTTGTGCCTAAGAAATATTCTAATTCTGTATTTGCTTCTGCAATTCTATTTTTCATTACAAGAGCTTCAATTCTATTTAAATAAAATTCGTCGTAAGATAAAAGTACAGTTCCTAAATATGGCTCTCCAATGTTAGCCGTTAAGTTTGTATATTTAAAATACTCTTTAAACTTTGGCGAGAAAACTGTCATACTACTATTGTATGAATATGTTTTATAAAGCCAGAGTTTTCCATATATATTAGTTGCCTGTCCAAAAATGTCTGGACTTTTGTTCCCTGCTAAATAGAATCTATTTCTGCTTGATGCTCTCGCATAAATTGAATAAGCAGATACTACTAATAAGTTTGCTGGTTCTCCTGCTTTTGCATATTCAATAAATTGCACATTTGGATCTAAAGCTGTAAATGCTAAATAGTTTCTTAATTTTCCAACAGGCTTAGAACCTAATCCTTCAGAAACTTCAAGAACCTTGTCCCAATCTCCTTTTATCAAATAGAAACGGCTTGCAAAGGCATTTGCAGCTTCTTTAGTAAAGTGAAATTTTGGCTCAGAATAATTGTTTCCAACTAATTTAATTCCTTCTTCAAGGTCTTTTTGTATAAAATCGAAAACTTCTTTAACTGTATTTCTAGTATACTTTTTAATTAACACTTCTTCTGGTTCAGTTACATAAGGAATTCCAAGATCTTTATCTGCCGTAGCTGGATTGTATCTTTGAGACCAAAATGAAACTAACATAAAATGCGCATAAGCTCTAGCCAACAAAGCTTCTCCTTTTTGAGGATTTAAACTTGAAGGACTTCCTTGCTCGTTTACAGCCTGAAGCGCTTTGTTTGCATGTGCAATTGCTCGGTAACAAGCATCCCAATAGTTTGCCTGAGTATCAACGTTTGTCTCATTCTGCATTTCCCAATTGTAGTTTTGCTCATTTTTAGGCAAAGTTTCAGCCAATTGCCCATCACCAACGTTATCAGTCATTGTTTCAGCAAAGTCCATATAGGTTCCTCCATTTGGATATGCGTTAACCAAAAGTTCCGATATTTTATCTGCAGTATCTATTTGCGTTCTATTATCTGGAGTTTCTGAAAGGAACTCATCACAGCTGCTAAGAGAAACTACTAATAATAATGAAAGTGCTATTTTTATATTTTTCATAATTAACTTAATTATAATGAAACATTTAAAGTGAATGTATACTGAGAAGTGATTGGAAATGCAACTCCTCCTGTATTACGGAATTCAGGATCTTGGCCGTTTAATTTTTTATCAGAATAAATCAACCAAGGATTAACTGCTGAACCTTTTAATGTAAAAGTGCTTACTCCTAACTTACTCTTGAATTCTTTTGGAAACTCCCAACTCAATGAGATATTTTTCAATCTTACAAAATCACCATCAGCAATTCTAACATCAGAATAATTATAAGTGTTATAGGCTCTTTGTAACATATTTTGTCCACCATAATCTGTAATTAACCTTTTATCTGCAATAACTGGTACATTTGTATAATTTTCGTCACCTGGATTAATCCAACGATTCGTGAAATCTTTTGTAAATACAGTTAAATCATCATACTGGCTGTCATAAATTGGATTTAAACGAACTTTATTTCCTCCTGATCCAACGATGAAAACGTATAATGACCAGTTTTTATAAGTAAATGTATTTGCTAAACCAACTGATTTGTTAGGCTCTATAGATCCTTCGTATTTCAAGTAATTGGTAACATTATCATTATCTTGGAAATTAGCTCCTGTAATGTTATCTGTTTCACCCGGTGCCATAACAAATGTTGGAAGACCTTGGTTATTTAAACCTGTAAATTGATACGAATAAATAGAGTTTCTTGGGTGGCCAATTGCATTCCCTCCGTTACCATCAACTAAATCAAAAGCTGTTGGTTTGTTTTCTAATTTGGTAATTTCTTGATTGAAAACTGAGAAATTAAGTGTCGTTGACCATTTAAAATCACGAGAAACAATGTTTTGAGTAGTTATACCAACTTCAAGACCTTTAGTCTCCATGTTTGCATTATTACCTTGTTTAATTCTTTGACCTCCAATACCTGAAGTAATTACGTAATCAACTAAATCAAATGCTTTACGACGGTAAACATCTGTTACAAACTGAACTCTATTATTAAACATACCTAAGTCAAGTCCAATGTTAGTTTCAAATTGTTTTTCCCAAGTTAAATCTGAATTTTGTAATTGATCGATTTCGATACCAGTTTCTCTGTCATCAAGATTTAAACGGTTAGAAATAAAGCTTTTATAAATAGCCAAAGAGTTTGTTGCTGGACCAGCAGTAGCAGTTAATCCATAAGAACCTCTTAAAGCTAAATTGTTAATCGCTTTTACATTTTTCATGAATTTTTCTTCAGAAACATTCCATTTTCCACTAAAAGTGTAAGTTGGCAGCCAACGAGAAGAGTTACTATTTCCTTGTCTGTTAGAACCATCATAACGTCCTGTTACAGAAGCAGTATAACGACGATCGAATGTATACCCCACTTTACCGAAGAAACCTACAGTACGCTCTCTCTCTTCATTAAATCCGTAATAAGAATTTCCTTCATTAATGATTTTTTCAATTAATCTAGGATCAGTAAATGCTGTAAGACCTCTGTCATATTGAAGTCCGGCTGCTGTAAAATTATCGCTGTTCCTATCCACAGAACGTAATTCTGTACCAAAGAAACCTTCTAATTCATGCTTTTCAGCAAAAGTATTTCTATAAGTAACACTGTTTCTAATGTTATAAGAAGTCATGTCATTTGTAAACTTTCTCAAGAAACCTCCGTTAGGTAAAACAGAAACCGCTGGAGCAGTTAAATCATTAGGATCTTTGTATAAAAAGATATTTGCATCTCTTACAATTGTTGTTTCCATTGCATTGTAAGCACCAACAACGTTAGATCCTTCTAAAATTTTATGCTCTCTGCTTGTGTTTGCATAACGAGCAGATCCTGTTAAGTTATAAGTTAAATGCGGTGTAATTTTATAATCTAAATCTAATTGGAAACGAATATCTTTTACTTGAATATCTAAATAGTTAGTTTTCAATTCGTTGATAATATTCATTGGAGCCCAGTTATTTCTATAGTACTCTAAATTTCCATTTTCATCATAAGGTCTTAAAGTTCTGCTTGTATTTAAAACATAGCTAAAAGGGTTGATATCGAAATCTCTAGTAACCTTACCAAATACTTGATCTTTTTGACTTTCATAAGTTCCAGGAGCTCCCTGATCTCTAATAGAAGCCAAAGTAGATAATGTCAGGTTTAATCTGTCATTGATATAGAAAGTTCCTTTAATATTAGATGATAATTGTTTTACATCATCAGCAATAGTCCATCCTGGATCTGTATAGTATCCTAAAGAGGCATAAAATGTATTGTTTTTTCCACCTCCAGAAAAACTCAAAGAGTGATTTTGTGTAATAGATGGTCTAAATAAAACCTTAAACCAATCAGTATTGGCTAATTCATATTTTCTTAAGAAATTATTACGGCTTACAGGATCGTTATTTACTAAATATCCTCCAGTTTCTGGAACATAAGTATTAATTGCTCTTCCAAGAATATTATAAACTCCACCGTATCTTCCTTGAACAGTCGAAGGTAAATCTAAGAAACCTTTAGATTCCATTTCTTTAAAAATACTCATTGACTCTTGAGAATTCAAAATATCATATTGCGTATAACTTGGCACACTTCTTACTGTCTGCTCTAAGCTATAGGCTACTTTTAATGGAGAATCTCTACGACCTTGTTTTGTAGTAACAACTACAACTCCGTTTAATGATCTTGAACCATAGATTGAAGTAGCGGATGCATCTTTAAGAATTTCAATACTTTGAATATCGTTTGCATTTAATCCTGCAACAGAAGAGCTTAATAAAGTTTCTGAATTTCCAGAAGCCAAATCAGCAAAAGTAATATTGATAATATCTTCTTGAACAACACCATCAATTACCCATAAAGGTTTTGTATCTCCAAAAATTGAAGAAGATCCACGAACTGTAATTTTCGGAGCAGTACCAAAAGTACCTGTAACGTTTTGTACTGTAACCCCAGCAGCTTTTCCTTCAATCATTCTACTCACATCTACTACTCCATCAACTTTTAATTCAGCTCCAGAAATTTTACTGATCGCTCCAGTAAAAGTTCTTTTTGAAGTTTTTTCATATCCAGTTGTAATTACAACTTCTTGAAGATTTTGTCCTGCTTCTGTTAAAACAATAGTTGGTGTAGTATTTTCTATACCAATTTCTTTAGTTTCCATTCCAACGTAAGAAATAACAATACGGTTTACATTTGCCGGCATTTCGATAATGAAATTTCCATCAAAATCAGTTAAAACTGCAGTCTTTGTTCCTTTAGCCATAACTGTAGCTCCAGGAAGCGGACTTCCAGTTTGGTCTGTAACTTTTCCTTTAATAATTGGTCCAAAAGTCAAAAGTTCAAATAAAGAATCATGATTATTTGCAGTTGAGAAAGAGCCAACTGAATTTTTCTGAAGCACAATTTGATTGCTCACTTCAGAAAAAGTAATATTAAAAGGTACTAGTATTCTGCTTAAAACACTAGACAAAGTTTCTTGATTTGCCTCTACACTCACTTTTTGAGAAAGTTGAGGAAGTCTAGAATTATAAGAAAATTTTACATGAGCAGACTTTTCAATTTTAGATAAGGCATTGTCTAAAGTTAGATTTTCGACTGTAATTGTAACTTTAGTATCTAATTTTTTCTGCCCATTTACATTATTTGCCATCGTAACACTTGAAAATATAAGTGCTAACACAAACTGAAACAGCGTTATTTTCATGATTTGGTGAAGTAATCGTTGCTTGACAACAGGTTTTTTCATAATTTTGGTTTGTTTTGATTAATACTATTCGAGTGTATTTTAAGAAACATCATAAATTACTCTTTACAGAGAGTGATTTACTTAATTTAAAGTGTCGACAATGTTACAGCATTTCGGCACTTTTTTTATGTATTTATTTTTTACATAGGCAGTTAAAGATTTTTTTTAGTTTCGACAATCAGTTTATTTTGGTTTTTTCATCTATATTATTAATTGAATTTCAACCTTCTAGTTACAGCCAGAAGTAGTAATCAAAATTTGGTTTCCATTCATTTCGTAGTTAGTATCATTGCCAATACTTTTACAAATAATTTTTAACTTTTCGGCTAACGGCTGATCACTTAACGAGGTTGTTAAACGGCAGTCTTTTAATTTATCTTGAGGAAAATCAATATCTACTAAATACGCCTGTTCAATTGTTTCTAAAATTTGAGCTACTGGAATATCAGTAAACTCAAAACTCAACTGTTCAATATTTGTAGCACTATTAACTAAAACTGGATCGGCAGTAATATTTGTAATCTTATTGAAAACAAAGTCTTTACGAGCAAAACGAACTGCTTGATTAGGAAGTAAAACAATTTCTTGATTTTCAGGAGCGTGAACTAAGTCATTTGATTTTACCCTTACTTTACCGGTGCGAACTAGAACTTCAACATTTTGCTGATCTGGATAAGCCTTGATTCTAAAACTTGTACCGACAACTCGAGTCACAATTTCGTTAGCATAAACAAAAAAAGGCTTTTTAGGATTTTTACTAATTTCAAAGAAACCTTCGCCGGATAAATACACCTTTCTTTCGTTTCCGGTAAAGATTTTAGGGTAACTTAATTTACTATTTGGTTGTAGCAATACCGAACTTCCATCTGATAGAGTAATGGTTTGAGATTTTTCGGTATTATTAGTTTGTTCTACTAGACCTTCGCTATTCTCTTCTACTAATTCTTTATAAGTGATTTCATTATCATTTGACAAAACATCACCTTTAAAGAACCAAACAGAAAATATACCTGCTAAAATTGCTGCTGCGACACCGCTAAACCAGTATCGCTGAATTTTAAGTTTTCTAGTTTTTAGAGTATTTCGAGAAAGTTCTTCTCTTTGTTCAATTTTAAACCAAGTTTTCTGTAAAGATTCATGGACCTGATGTGAAGATAATTTAGAATCTGGAACTTTCATTGCCAGCAGCAAAAGCCTTGCATCTTCAACAAGTTTGGCTCTTTGGAGATTTTCTAAAGTCCATTCTTCCCAGCCTTGTTCATCAACTTTAGATAAAATCCATAATTGAAAAGATTCATCAGCTAAGAAGTCTTCTATTTCGGTATAATTGTTACGTTTTTGCATCTTACTATTAAGGTTACAAAAACATAGAGGACAGTTTTTTTATTATATACTCACCTATTTAAGATTTTTTTTTGATTTTCTGTTAAAAAATTAAAAAAGCCCTGAGGATATAAGGACTAGAAGCGGAATACTTCCTTTCCATTCTTTACGAAGACTTAATAACCCGCGATGCAGTAAGTTATTTGCAGATTGATAATTAACATCCAGTAGATCTGCGATTTGATCGACACTCAATCCTTGATGATAACGAAGGTATAAGGCTTCTTTTTGGCGGCCAGGTAAATCGTTAAGCAATTTATTTAAATGCAAAACACGTTCAGCAGTAACTTCATCTTCTACTAAATCATTTTCTATAGAAAAATCAAAAAGGAATTCTAAAACATCTGTAGTAGTTGTTTTTCTAAAAACATGATCTCTTTCGTGCAAACGCGCAATTCTCTTTCTAACACTAGAAAGCAGATAAGCTTTTACTATTACATTATCTTGCAATGAATTACGATAAAGCCAAATATCAGCAAAAACATCTTGAATACAATCTTGTACTTTTTCTTCAAATGGACAAAGAGAATTTCCATAACCAATTAAATCTCTATAATATTTTTCAAAAAGTAAAGAGAATGATCTTTCATCACCATTTTTTAAATTATTCCAAAGAATAAAATCATCTAACGCTTTGTTTTTTAAAATGTGGCTCATATTGCATAAAACTTTTGAGGCGTAAAAATCAAAATCATTTAAGAAGAGTAATTTTTCTTAAAATAAAACGAATTAATACAAGGATTAAAGTTTTTAAAATTTTCAATTCTTTAAATAAAAATCTCCTAGAACAAACGCCCTTAGTTAACATAAATTAAACAAGAGTTTTACATTGAAATCATGATTTAATTCATACAAAAAGAATCAAATTTTAACATTATTTTTTGTTTTTGTGTGATAAATATAGAAAAGCAAATAATTAAAACCCAATAATTATCTAAAAAAAGAAGCTTTTTCTAAATTTATCAGTATTTGCGGTATTTTTTTTACTTAATCTTAAATTTACAGTAATTTAAATTTTAATTAACCAAAACACACGCTTGAGTTTTTGGCTGAGTAGCCGTTTGAAGCCATTTAAATTACTCTTACAAAAATGAGCTATTAAAAATTGAAAATTAGCCAAAAATTTAAAACTCACTTTTTGTTTGATTCCATAAAAAAAGCCTTACTACTTTTAGTAAGGCTTTGAGCAATTTATTCTATTCTAAAAATCTTAGAATGCTACATTCCATCTTGGTAATTTAGCATTTTCGTCTAAGAAATTTTGCAAAACTTGACCTTCAACAGCAGTTGGAATTGCTTTTGCATCAGCATTAAAAGTTTCAAACCAAACAACTTCAAGAGCTTCAATGTTTTCTAATTTCATTTGAGCAGGCCAAGAATATTTTCTTCCTGTTTTTGCAAATTGATGACCGTTTACGATTTTATCGTATAGTCCGCCATTTTTACTTTTTAAAGTTCCATCATTCTGAACAGTTCCTGTTGAACCAACCATAATTAGTTCTTTTGCATCTCCTTCAACAGCATACACAACAAAAACTCCAGCACTTCCTTCAGGAGCGTTACAAACTTGTTCTAAGCTATCTTCAATTGTAAAAGTAAAACTATCAGTTACTTTAAATTTTTCTAATTCTTTATACATATTTCTTTTTTAAGCTTCTAAGGTACTGAGGTTCTAAGATGCTAAGTTATTTCTATTTATACCTCAGTATTTTAAAATGTAAAAAAGTCTCAACAAAATATTGAGACTTTTTTGGAATTTATTATTTTATCGCGTCCCGAAGTTTCGGGATCGAGATTGGATACTATCCAAGTACTTCTTTTACTTTTTTACCAATTTCAGCTGGCGAATCAACAACGTGAATTCCGTTGTCTCTCATGATTTGTTTTTTAGCAGCAGCAGTATCATCAGAACCACCAACAATAGCACCTGCGTGACCCATTGTTCTACCAGCAGGAGCAGTTTCTCCAGCGATAAATCCAATAACTGGTTTACGGTTACCATCAGCTTTTACCCATCTAGCAGCATCAGCTTCTAATTGACCTCCAATTTCACCAATCATAATGATTGCTTCAGTTTCTGGATCGTTCATTAATAATTCTACAGCTTCTTTAGTAGTAGTTCCAATAATTGGATCTCCACCAATACCAATTGCTGTAGTGATTCCTAAACCTTGTTTTACAACTTGGTCAGCAGCTTCATAAGTTAAAGTTCCAGATTTAGAAACAATACCAACAGTTCCTTTTTTGAAAACGAAACCTGGCATAATACCAACTTTAGCTTCACCTGGAGTAATTACACCTGGGCAGTTTGGACCAATTAATCTTGAATTTCTTTCTTTAACATAATTATTTGCTTTAATCATATCTGCTACAGGAATTCCTTCTGTAATAGCAATAATTACTTTAATTCCAGCATCAGCAGCTTCCATAATTGCATCAGCAGCAAAAGCCGGCGGAACAAAAATGATAGAAGTATCAGCACCAGCTTGATCAACAGCGTCTTTTACTGTATTAAAAACTGGACGGTCTAAATGGCTGGTACCACCTTTTCCTGGAGTAACACCTCCAACAACATTAGTACCATACTCAATCATTTGAGAAGCGTGGAAAGTTCCTTCGCTTCCTGTAAATCCCTGAACAATTATTTTGGAATCTTTATTAACTAAAACACTCATGATATATATTTTATGTAGTTTTTAAATTTGTGTTGCAAAAATAAGGTTTTGTAATGTATTTTGCCTCTTTTATTGTCAAAAAAATATTAAGAAAATTGACTCATTTGATAACCTCTATAAAGTTTATCATCTTTAATCTGCCAAATTGTAGAAAAATGTGCTAAAAGCATTTCTTCTCTCGGATTCTCTATAGTTTTCACAAAATGAGAATAACGTACTGATACTAAATCATCTTCACTAATAATATGACTAATTCTAACTTTAGATCGTACATATGCACGACTAAGCTCATTGGCCATTTCTAGTATCGAATTATAATCCATCTCAATGAAACCTTTACTGCTGTTCCATTCAAGAATAACATCAGGATGCAGATATGTTTTTAAAATTTCGCTATCAATTAAGGCATCTGACTTATAAAATTTCTGAACAAATTCTTTAATAGACATATTACTTCAATTTACTTAAAATTTCAGGAATCTTCTTGATATTGGCTAATTGTTTCAATTTTTCTCTAGATTCTTCAATTGGAGTACCAAAGTATGATTTTCCGCCTTCAACTGATTTAGTTACACCAGTCTGACCCATTACTACAGCTTTTGTACCAATTGTAATACCACTAGTGGTTCCTACTTGCCCCCACATTGTTACTTCATCTTCAATAATAACACAACCAGCAATACCAGTTTGTGAGGCAATTAAACATTTTTTTCCGATAACAGTATCATGTCCAACATGCACTTGATTATCTAGTTTTGTTCCAGCTCCAATTGTTGTATCTCCTGTAACACCTTTATCAATTGTACAAAGCGCACCAATACCAACATTATCTTCAATAACTACTCTTCCGCCAGAAACTAATTGGTCAAAACCTTCTGGGCGTTTCTTGTAATAAAAAGCATCAGCACCTAAAATAGTTCCTGCGTGAATAATTACGTTATCACCAATAATCGTGTGATCGTAAATAGAAACATTAGAGTGAATTAGGCAGTTTTTTCCAATTTTAACATGGTTGCCAACAAAACTATTGGGCTGAATTATAGTTCCCTCTCCTATTTCTGCAGATGGTGCTATTGCTACATTTGCAAATTGAAAAGGTTTAAAATGTTTCGTTAAAATATTAAAATCTCTAAACGGATCATCAGAAATTAAAAGCGCTTTACCTTCTGGACATTCTACTTCTTTATTTATCAAAACAATTGTAGCAGCCGACTGCAAAGCTTTATCGTAATATTTTGGATGGTCAACAAATACTATATCACCAGGTTCTACAACATGTATTTCGTTCATGCCTAAAACTTGAAAGTCTTTGTCGCCAATAAATTTGCAGTTAAGCAAATTTGCAATTTCTTGTAAAGAATGACTCTTTGGAAATTTCATATATTATAATTAGAAAATTTGTCAATTAGAAAATGAGTCAATTAGAATATGAATATACAAAAATTATGTCGATTCATAAATTATCTAATTGACTCATTGTCAAATTTATCTTAATTAAAAAACTACTCTTTTACACGCTCCATGTATGAACCTGAAGCTGTATCAATTTTAATTTTGTCACCTTCATTGATAAATAAAGGAACGTTGATGTTTGCACCTGTTTCTACTGTTGCAGATTTAGTTGCGTTTGTAGCAGTATTACCTTTTACACCTGGCTCAGCATAAGTAACTTCAAGAATTACAGATGTTGGCATATCAACAGACAAAGGTAAATCAGTTTCAGTATTAATCTGAACCATTACATTTGTTCCTTCTTTTAATAATCCAGGAGCATCTAAAATATTTTTGTTTAATGAAATCTGCTCAAAAGTTTCAGCATTCATAAAGTGAAATTCATCTCCTTCAGCATATAAAAATTGAAATGTATGTGTTTCTACACGAACATCTTCGATTTTATGACCTGCAGAAAATGTATTATCTAATACTTTTCCTGTTGTTAAACTTTTAAGTTTTGTTCTTACGAAAGCTGGACCTTTTCCAGGTTTTACGTGAAGAAATTCAATAATTTTATAGATATCGTGATTAAATTTAATACACAATCCGTTTCTAATATCTGATGTAGATGCCATTTGTTTTTATTTTATTTATTTTTTGTTGAATCGTTAAACCGTTTAACTGTTTTTTCGATTAAACGATTAAACAAATAAACAATTAAACTTTTTATTTTAATAGTTACCTGAATAACCTTTCATAATTCCTCGAGACGAATTTCTAATAAAATCAAGAATTTCATCTCTTTCAGGAGTCGCTTCCATTTCAGCTTCAATAATACTCAAAGCTTGTGTTGTATTATAATTCTTTTGGTACAAAATTCTATAGATTTCCTGAATTTCTCTAATTTTTTCAGTACTAAAACCTCTTCTTCTTAAACCAACCGAGTTAATTCCAACATAAGACAAAGGTTCTTTTGCTGCTTTTGTAAAAGGCGGAACGTCTTTTCTAACCAATGATCCACCAGAAATCATTGCGTGATCTCCAATATGAATAAATTGATGAATCGCTGCAAGACCTCCAATAACAGCATGATTACCAACAACTACGTGACCAGCTAAAGCAACACCATTAACAATAATAGCATTATTTCCAATTTCGCAGTCGTGAGCAATATGCGCATAAGCCATTACTAAACAATTGTTTCCAAGTACTGTTTGACCAGATGCAATTGTTCCTCTATTTATAGTTACACATTCTCTAATAGTACAATTATCTCCGATAATTGCAAGAGAATCTTCACCTCCAAATTTTAAATCTTGTGGCACCGCAGAAATTACAGCTCCTGGAAAAATATTGCAATTTTTACCAATTCGAGCTCCTTCCATAATGGTCACATTTGAACCAATCCAAGTACCATCACCAATAACAACATTATTGTGAATTGTTGTAAATGGCTCTATTACAACGTTTTTAGCGATTTTCGCGCCAGGATGAACATATGCTAATGGTTGATTCATCTGTATGTTTTATATTTTTAATTAAAATATTCTAATTTCAGGCAACAAACCTAAACAATAAATTTGATAATTTATTATTGTTTTCTTGCTATTTGTGCCATTAATTCTGCCTCAGTTACTAATTTACCATTTGCATAAGCGTTTGCCTGCATATGGCAAATCCCTCTTCTGATTGGAGAAATCAATTCACATTTAAAAATTAAGGTATCTCCCGGCAACACTTTGTGCTTAAATTTAACGTTATCAATTTTCATGAAGTACGTTAAATAATTCTCAGGATCCGGAACGGTGCTTAATACCAAAATACCACCTGTCTGTGCCATTGCTTCAACAATTAAAACTCCTGGCATTACTGGAGCTTCTGGAAAATGCCCTACGAAGAAATTTTCGTTCATAGTAACATTTTTCAATCCAACCACATGACGATCAGACATTTCTATAATTCTGTCAATTAATAAAAATGGAGGTCTGTGAGGAAGCATCGACATGATTTTATGAATATCCATCAATGGTTCTTGATGCAAATCATAAGTTGGAACATGATTTCTTTGTTCTATTTTGATAATTTTAGCCAGCTTTTTAGCAAACTGAGTATTTACAAAGTGACCTGGTTTATTAGCAATAATTTTTCCTTGAATACGCACGCCAATAAGAGATAAATCTCCAATAACATCAAGCAGTTTGTGTCTTGCTGCCTCATTTGGGTAATGTAAAGTAAGGTTATCTAAAACTCCATTTGGTTTTACAGATATTTCATCCTTACCAAAGGCTTTCTTTAAATTCTCCATTGTAGACTCAGAAATCTCTTTATCTACGTAAACAATTGCGTTATTTAAATCGCCTCCTTTAATAAGTCCGTTTTCTAACAATGATTCTAATTCATGTAAAAAACTAAAAGTTCTAGAACTTGCAATTTCTTGTTTAAAATCTGATAAACTTTTAAGTGTAGCATTTTGAGTTCCTAAAACTTTTGTACCAAAATCTACCATTGTAGTTACTTGGTACTCATCGCTAGGCATAACAAGAATTTCGCTTCCTGTTGCTTCATCTGTAAATGAGATAACTTCTTTTACAACATAAACATTACGGCTTGCATCTTGTTCTTCAATTCCTGCTTTTTCTATTGCTTCAACAAAATATTTTGATGAACCATCCATAATTGGAAGTTCAGAGGCATTCAATTCAATAATAATATTATCCAAATCGCATCCAACAACTGCCGCTAAAACGTGCTCTGGTGTTTGAATTTTTACTCCAAGTTTTTCAAGATTTGTACCTCTTTGAGTATTAACAACATAATTAGCATCAGCCTCAATAACTGGTTGACCTTGCAAATCTACTCTTACAAAAGTGAAACCATTATTAACGGGAGCAGGTTTAAAAGTCATTGTAACTTCTTTTCCAGTATGTAATCCAACTCCTGTTAGCGAAATTTCATTCTTGATGGTCTTCTGTTTAACCATTATTTCCATTTTTTGGGTTTATTATTTGTTTCTTTAATTCTTCAACTTCGGACACAATTTTAGGCAGATTCTTAAAATGAACATACGATTTATTAAAATCTGTGTATCCAAGAGATGGTGTTCCTTGCAGAGTTTCATCATCTTTAATGTTCCTTGCAACTCCAGACTGCGCCTGAAGTCTCACATTATTACCTATAATTAAGTGGCCAGCAATACCAACTTGCCCGCCAATCATACAGCCTTCTCCAATCTTTGTAGAACCTGCAACACCACTTTGAGCAGCAATTACAGTATTTTTACCGATTTCAACATTATGGGCGATCTGGATCTGATTGTCTAGTTTAACTCCTTGTCTAATTATTGTAGAACCAAGAGTTGCTCTATCTATTGTAGTGTTGGCACCAATATCAACATTATCTTCGATAATAACGTTTCCTATCTGAGGTACTTTACTATAAATACCTTCTTCATTTGGTACAAAACCAAAACCATCTGCACCAATAATAGTTCCAGAATGAATGGTACAATTATTACCAATTACTGTTTCTGAGTAAATTTTTGCTCCAGCGAAAATGAATACATTGTCACCAATAACAACGTTATCACCAATAAAACTGTTCGGATAAATTTTTACATTATTACCTAAAACCACATTCTGTCCTACATAGCTAAAGCTTCCTAAATATAAGTTTTCACCATATTTAGTTCCTTCAGACATAAAGGACTGAGGTTCGATACCTGTTTTATTTAATTTTACTTGATTATAGAAATGCAAAAGCTTAGAAAACGCCGCATAAGCATCTTCTACCTTTATTAGTGTAGTCGTAATTTCCTGCTCCGGAACAAAAGTGTCGTTAACAATTGTAACTGTCGCTTTTGTTGTATATATATAGTTGATATACTTTGGATTAGCCAAAAAAGTAAGCGATCCTTCTTCGCCTTCTTCGATTTTAGAAAGTTTAGAAACTTCTGCATTGGGATTCCCAACAACTTCTCCTTCTAAAATTCCTGCTATTTGTTCTGCTGTAAATTTCATCGCGACAAAAATATAAAAAATAGATTTTAAATGTTAATTTTAGATAAGTTGTTTTGGGAAACAGATATAATATTTTGTTACCAATTTAGATAACGATTTCAAATTCAGCTGATCAGAAGCTTCAACAACATCCTCAATTGTTTTATCTTTTTTCAAAATTCTAATAGGTTCGGCTTCTTTACTGTAGGCTTGGTTTTTAATTTTTCCTCTAAAAATAAAATAACCAGCCTCTAATTGTGTAATATGGTGCAAGTTGGCAAATTGTTCTTTCAAAGATTGGGATTCTTCCATTGAAATTTTTTCTGCACTTAACTTTATTTTCAATAAATCTCTATTAATGATCATCTTGCTTAATGTACTTAACACAAAATCATCTTGTCTCTGCCAAGCTTTCAACGCACTAATGATATCAAAATCATCAAGCTGCGAAAACAAATCTAACTTTTCAGCATCAAAATCATCCAGAGTAACCTTATTATGCATAAAATATGAAAGCGGTTCACTGCAAGGTAAGTTAATTCCTTTCAAAGTCAACTCTTTAGCCCTCTTTAATGTTTTCATTAAAATTAATTCGGCTACTAAACTCGTTTTATGCAGATAAGCCTGCCAATACATTAATCTTCTAGAAAGCAAGAATTTTTCTACCGAATAAATTCCTTTTTCTTCAATAACCAAAACATCATTTTCAACATTCATCATCTGAATCAATCGCTCAGAATTGACATTTCCTTCTGCAACTCCAGTATAAAAACTGTCACGTTTTAGATAATCCATTCGATCCATATCCAACTGACTTGAAATCAATTGCAGCATGAATTTTCTATGATATTCTCCTTTAAAAACCTGAATTGCCAAACTCAATCTGCCGCCAAACTCTTCATTTAGCTGATTCATAAATAATAATGAAATCGCTTCATGATGCACATCTTCAACAATACTTCTTTCCATTGCATGAGAAAATGGCCCATGTCCGATATCATGAAGTAAAATAGCAATTAATAAGGCATTTTCTTCTTCTGCAGATATCACAACATCTTTAAAACGAAGTGTATCAATTGCCTTCTGCATTAAATGCATGCATCCTAACGCATGATGAAAACGCGTATGATTTGCTCCCGGATACACCAAATATGACAATCCCATTTGAGAGATACGACGAAGACGCTGAAAATAGGGATGTTGGATTAAATCATAAATCAGCTCGTTTGGAATCGTAATAAAGCCATAGATAGGATCGTTGAATATTTTTAATTTGTTGATCTGAGTCACAATCGGGTTATTTTTTTGGTCAACAAATATAAGTAAATAAGAATAAAGAGTTTGGAGTTTTTTATTTAAAAATCAATATTAAAATTATAATGATTGTCAGACAACTATATTTAAAAATGTAAAAAATCAACATAAAATCGTTGTTTATCTTTGATAATTTTATACTATTTTTAATACTTTTTAAGTTCTATAACTTTAAATTGCAGTAAAAATAAATTTGTTTTATGGATAAGATCAAAATACTTTGGGTCGATGATGAAATCGATCTTTTAAAGCCCCATATATTATTTCTAGAAAAAAAGAATTACGAAGTTACAACTTGTAATAACGGACTTGATGCTATTGCATTGTTTGAAGAAGATAATTTCGATATTGTTTTTTTGGATGAAAATATGCCTGGAATGAGCGGTTTAGAAACGCTTTCTGAAATGAAAGAAAAAAAATCAGCCATACCAATGATTATGATTACAAAGAGCGAAGAAGAGTACATTATGGAAGAAGCCATAGGTTCTAAAATCGCCGACTACTTGATAAAACCTGTAAATCCGAACCAGATTTTATTGAGTTTGAAAAAGAATCTAGATCACTCAAGACTGATCTCTGAAAAGACAACTTTGGATTATCAAAAGGAATTCAGAAAAATTGCAATGGAATTGGCAATGGTGAATTCGTATGAAGACTGGGTTGAATTGTATAAAAAATTACTTTTCTGGGAATTAGAGCTTGAAAACATTAATGATCAGGCGATGATCGAAATTTTAGAATCTCAAAAAGTTGAAGCCAATTCACAATTCGGAAAATATATTGAACGAAATTATGAAGATTGGTTTGCTCCAAAAGCAGACAAACCTATTCAATCTCATACTTTATTTAAAGAATTAGTTGTTCCAGAATTAAAAAAGAAAGACAAACCTGTTTTATTTGTTGTAATCGACAACCTTCGTTACGACCAATGGAAATCTTTTGAGACTGTAATTGCAAATTATTACAAATTAGAAAAAGAGGTTCCTTATTTTTCTATTCTTCCAACAGCAACTCAATATGCTAGAAATGCTATTTTCTCTGGTTTAATGCCTTTGGATATGGAAAAACAATTTCCTGAATATTGGAAAAACGACGTTGAAGATGGAGGGAAAAATCTTTACGAAGCTGAATTTTTATCGGCTCAATTGAAAAGATTAGGCTTAAATATTAAGGAAGATTATTTCAAAATTACCAATTATGCTGGCGGTAAAAAGCTTGCAGAGAACTTCAAAGCTTTAAAAGGCAATGACTTAGTTACTGTTGTTTACAATTTCGTAGATATGCTTTCGCACGCTAAGACAGAAATGGAAGTAGTAAAAGAATTAGCTTCAGATGATAAGGCATACCGCTCATTAACACTAAGTTGGTTTAAAAACTCTCCTTTATTAGAAATCATCCAGCAGGCACAGGTTTTAGGATTCAAATTAATCTTAACCACAGATCACGGAACAATTAATGTAAAAAATCCGTCGAAAGTTGTGGGAGATAAAAATACAAGCCTAAATTTGCGTTACAAAACTGGTCGTAGTTTAACCTACGAACAAAAAGACGTGTATGTAGTAAAAGAACCTAAAACAATTGGTTTACCAGCTATAAACATGAGCAGTTCGTTTATTTTTGCCAAAAATGATTTCTTTCTGGCTTATGTAAACAACTACAATCATTATGTGAGTTATTACAAAAATACATATCAGCATGGCGGAATTTCGTTAGAAGAAATGATTATTCCGTTTTTGGTATTTAACCCGAAATAAAAAAGTTTTCAGTCGCAGTCTCAGTTTTCAGTTTCTAATTGAGACTTAAAACTGCGACTGAGACTAAATAAATAGACATAACAATGAATATCGTTTTTTCATTAGATCAAATTCAAGAAGTTGCAGAGCAGATTTTAGCCTCAAATCCTAAAAAAATCATTCTTTTTAATGGAGAAATGGGGGTTGGAAAAACCACTCTAATAAAGCAATTATGCAAAAGTTTAGGTGTTCAGGACGCTACCAGCAGCCCAACATTTTCTTTGGTTAACGAATATAATGCAGCAAATAATCAAATTGTTTATCATTTTGATTTTTACAGATTAAATAAAGAAACTGAAGCGCTTGATATGGGCGTCGATGATTATTTGTACTCTGGAAACTGGTGTTTTATTGAATGGTCTGAAAAAATTGAAAACCTTCTTCCAGAGGAAACTTCAACTATTAATATTGAATTACTTGCAGACGGAAAAAGAGAACTAAAATTAGTATAAAAACTTTACAAATCTTCACGACAAAGAGTAAAAAACTTAAGAGAAAATTTCTTAACATTCACACCTTATAGTATTAGCAGAATTTTTGCACTAATTTTAAATCTTTTTACGTAATTTGTACTCTTAATTTTTTGCACCACCCATGTCAATCACGTTAACTCCATTTACAAAACAACAATTAATACCGCAAGAAGAAAAACTTGAGGTTGGTCGTTTTAAAAGAGAACTTTTTATAGGAATTCCCAAAGAAACAAGCTATCAGGAACGTCGTATATGCCTTACTCCCGATGCTGTAAATTCCTTAACTTATGCGGGTCACCGTGTCATGATTGAATCTGGAGCTGGGGAAAGTTCGAGTTATACCGATAAAGAATATGCCGATGCAGGCGCAGAAATAACAAAAGATACCAAAAGAGTTTTTGGCTGTCCGTTTTTACTAAAAGTGGAGCCGCCGACTTTAGCCGAAATACAAATGATAAATCCAGAAACGGTAATCATTTCGGCTATTCAACTCAAAACCAAAAAGAAAGAATACTTTGAAGCTTTAGCTCAAAAGAAAATCACAGCCTTAGCTTTTGAATATATCAAAGATGAGGACGGCTCGTATCCTGCAGTAAAATCTTTAAGCGAAATTGCAGGAACAGCCTCAATTCTTATTGCTGCAGAATTAATGATTACGGATGAATTTGGGAAAGGACTTCTATTTGGAAATATCACAGGTGTCCCTCCTACTGAAGTTGTTATTTTAGGTGCTGGAACTGTTGGTGAATTTGCTGCAAAAACAGCAATTGGATTAGGAGCAAATGTAAAAGTTTTCGATAATTCGATTACCAAATTACGCCGCTTGCAAAATAATTTAAATCAGCGAATTTTTACTTCGACTATACAACAAAAAGGTTTGCTAAAAGCTTTAAGACGTTGTGATGTCGCTATTGGCGCCATGCGCGGAAAAGAACGCTGTCCAATTGTAGTTACAGAAACTATGGTAGAACACATGAAAAAAGGTGCTGTAATTGTTGATGTAAGCATTGACACTGGAGGCTGCTTCGAAACATCAGAAGTTACTACCCACGAAAAACCAACCTTTATTAAGAGCAATGTTTTACACTATTGTGTACCAAATATCCCTTCTAGATATTCCAAAACCGCCTCATTATCAATTAGTAACATTCTAACACCTTATCTACATCAGATAGCCGAAGATGGTGGAATAGAAAGTGCTATTAGATGCAATAAAGGTCTTAAAAACGGTATTTATCTTTATCATGGAATCCTAACAAACAAAGCTATTGGCGACTGGTTTGATTTGCCAGATAACGATATCAATTTACTTGTATTTTAAGGGAACTTTAATGTACCTTTGCAAAAATTTTATTTCATGAAGTTCGTACACCGTTTTGCATATTATCTAATCGGCCTAATTATGGGCTGTTTTTTTGTAGCTCTTGTTTTTAGTGGAAAAGATACTCGCTGCAATTATTTTCCAAATGCCCGAGTTCTTAATAATCTTCGAACAAAACCTTTTCAATATTCAGATAAAGCAATTCAGACTTTAAATGAAAAATGGGTTGACACTGCAGACATTAAAAACACATTGACTTACGGAGATGTTGATTTTGACCAAAGTAATGTTCCGTTCAATAAAGGTAAACTTTATATCATTGAAGGTAAAACAGTTAAAAATCAAGAAATTATTCTAAAAGTTACAAACTACGAAAACAAAGCTGTTTTAGAAGAAATTATCAAAAAATAACTCAAATTAAATCTTTTGTTTCTCGCTCCCGATAGCTATCGAGATTGCAGATTCAAAAGATTTTTTAGTTAAAAATATTTCATGGAAAGTTACAAAGGCTCAAAGAAGCAAAGCTTTACCTTTGCACCTTTGTCCCTATGCAACTTTGTTACTTATAAAATTTACCACTCAATTTCTTTCAATCCTTTCGATTTCAAGAAATCATTTGTCTGGCTAAAATGTTTATTTCCAAACCAAAATCCTCTATTTGCACTTAACGGTGAAGGATGCCCTGATTTTAAGATATGATGTTTGGAAGCGTCAATTAACGCAGCTTTCTTTTGAGCAAAACCGCCCCAAAGCAAGAATACTACATTTTCTTTTCCCGCAGAAATCTGTTTGATTACAGCATCGGTAAATTTTTCCCATCCTTTTCCCTGATGACTTCCTGCTTCAGATTGTCTCACTGTTAATGTGGCATTTAAAAGAAAAACACCTTGATCTGCCCAGCGCTCCAAATTCCCAGTTTTTGGTAAAGGTTTATTTAAATCACTTTCGATTTCTCTAAAAATATTATATAAAGAAGGTGGAAACGGAATTCCATCGTTGACAGAAAAACACAAACCATTTGCCTGGTTTGGACCGTGATAAGGATCCTGACCGATTATAACAACTTTCACTTCATCAAAATGACAATGGTCAAAAGCTGAAAAAATCTGACTGCCTTTTGGATAACAAACTTTTGTTGCGTATTCTGATTTTACAAATTCAATTAATTCTTTGAAATATGGTTTTCCGAATTCTTCATTCAAAACTGGTTTCCAAGAAGAATGCATTTTTACGTCCATAATTTTTTTTATGCGAATTTCAGAAATAATTACTTAAAATCATATTTACTAAAAAGAAAAATGTAAAAAATTGAAAATCAAAAGTTAGAAACGACAGCAAATAAAAAAACTCATAATTCATAATTCATTATTGTTTTCGTACTTTTGCTTTTACTTTCATAAAGAGATTAAATGATCAGTATTACCGAAAAAACATTACAAGACTTACAATTTCCAACAGTACTCGAAACCATTTCAGATGGATGCAACACCGATATTGGAAAGGAAAAGGCTTTACAAATAAAACCATTTAGAGATAAAGAAGAATTGATGCAGTCCTTGATGCAGACATCAGAATATGTATCTTCTTTTCAAAATAATAACGCGATTCCTAATCACGGATTCGATGCTATAACTCATGAAATTAAGTTTTTAGCAATTGAAGATAGTTTCTTGGAAGTTGGCAGTTTTAGAAAAATTGCCAATCTTTCTGCAACTACAAATGTCTTATTGAGTTTCCTTAAGAAATTTGATGACTATTATCCAAATCTTAACGCAAGAGCTTCTCGGGTAGAATTGACAAAAGACATTATTACGGCAATTGATGCAATTGTCGATAAATATGGAGAAATTAAAGATAATGCTTCGCCGGCTTTATTGAGCATTCGCCAAAATATGAATTTGGTACGCGGAAAAGTAAACCAAAGTTTTGGTGTGGCACTTACACAATATAACGGTTTAGGATATTTGGATGATATTAAGGAAAGCTTTGTACAAAACCGCAGGGTTTTGGCAGTGTTAGCAATGTATCGTCGTAAAGTAAAAGGTTCTATTTTAGGAAGTTCTAAAACGGGAAGCATCGCTTACATCGAACCAGAAGCTACTCTAAAATATTCAAGAGAGTTAGCAAATTTAGAATATGAAGAGAAGGAAGAAATTACTAGAATTTTAAAAAATCTGTCAAACGTAATTCGCCCTTACTTACCATTACTAATTGAATATCAAGACTTTTTAAGTGATATTGATGTTGTTGCTGGAAAAGCAAAATATGCCAATCGCATCAACGGAATCTTGCCCGCAATTACAGAAGAAAGAAGATTATTTTTTAGAGAAGCCTATCATCCGATTTTGTATTTGAATAACAAACAAAAAAAAGAAGTTACGCACCCACAGACAATTGAGCTTAAACAAGAAAATAGAATTATTGTAATTTCTGGACCAAATGCTGGAGGGAAAACTATTTCCTTGAAAACTGTTGGTTTATTACAATTGATGCTGCAATCTGGCATTTTAATTCCAGTTCACGAAAGAAGCGAAACTTTTTTATTTGATAGAATTTTAACCGACATTGGAGACAACCAATCTATTGAAAATCACCTAAGTACTTACAGTTACAGATTAAAAAACATGAATTATTTCTTGAAGAAATGCAACAAGAAAACCATGTTTTTAATTGACGAATTTGGTACAGGTTCTGATCCTGAATTGGGAGGCGCTTTGGCTGAAATTTTCTTGGAAGAATTTTATCATCGAGAAGCATTTGGAATTATAACAACACACTACTCCAATTTGAAAATTTTGGCAAACGAATTACCCTATGCCACAAATGCCAATATGATGTTCGACGAAAAGTCTTTAGAACCAATGTACAAATTGGCGTTAGGTCAGGCAGGAAGCTCGTTTACATTTGAAGTTGCACAAAAAAATGGAATTCCGTTTGGATTGATCAATCGTGCGAAAAAGAAAATCGAAGTTGGAAAAGTTCGTTTTGATAAAACCATTGCGACTCTTCAAAAAGAAAGGTCAAAGCTTGAAAAAACTTCTTTGAATTTAAAAGAAGAAGAAACTCGTGCACGTGAAGAAAGTAAAAAGATGGAAAACATCAATACTAGAATCCAGCAAAAATTAGAAAGCTATCAAGAATTATACGACAGCAACCAGAAAATTATTTACATTGGACAAAAAATTGATGACATTGCTGAAAAATATTTCAACAACAAAAATAAAAAAGAACTTATTGGCGAATTTTTAAAAATCGTTGAAATTGAAAATTCAAAACGAAAAAAAGCAACTCCAAAAGAAACCAAAGCAAAAGTTGAAAAACAAAAAGAAATTATTGCTGAAGTTCAGGTAAAAGTTGAGGAAATTCGAAAAGAGAAAAAAGAGAAAAAATTAAAACCTGTTGTAGAAAAACCAAGACCAATTTTAAAAGTGGGCGACCGAGTACGAATGATGGATGGAAGATCTGTTGGAAGTATCGATTCTATCGAAAAAAATAAAGCAACAGTTAACTATGGAATTTTTACTTCTAAAGTCAGCTTAGACGAATTGGAGTTAGTTGAGGCTGTTAAAAAATAAAGTTTTCAATCACAGTCATGTTTTTAAGCTTATAAATGCTAAAAAAATAGGTAAAATTAAAATAAAGCGATTTAAGAATTGATCTTTAAAAATACAATAAAAGTGGTCGCTATATTTTTTAAATTAATCTAAGATCAAATATTAAAGCCGTTTTTAATAATTAAAATTTATTAAAATTTAAAAATACATAGATTTAATAAATATACCTAATTAACTCATAAGTATACAATTTAAAAATCTATTGCGTTTTTAGAATAGTAGAAAAACTTGACCTTACAATAATGGAAGATCTTCCAATGAATAAAAAAATAATCCTTTTTGACGGAGTTTGTAATCTCTGCAATTCTGCTGTACAATTTATTATAAAAAAAGACAAAAAAGATATTTTTAGATTTGTCGCATTGCAGTCAGAATTAGGTATTTCAATTTGTAAACATCTGGGAATTAGTTTTTCAAAAATGGACAGCATTATTTTATACGATCCAGGAACAGCTTATTTTTATAAATCTTCGGCAGCAATTGAAATAGGAAAAAACTTTGGTGGTTTTTGGAAATTAATTCCGATTTTTAGAATTGTTCCAATTTTTATAAGCGATTTCATTTACGACTACATTGCCAAAAACCGATACAATTGGTATGGCAAAAAAGAAAGCTGCATGATTCCTACTCCAGAATTGAAATCGAAATTTCTTTAAAAAGAAACTCCAATAGAAAAATTACAAATTCCAATTTTATATATAACAAGAATCCAATCTTTGTTGAGTTTCTCGCGAAGATTTCTCTACCGAAGCCTCGGGATCGAAAATGACAAACTAGACACAGTGCAAAAAAATAAAAATCCCAAATTCACTATAATTGGAATTTGGGATTTTCTATTTGGAATTTATTAGAAAAATTATCTAATTAATTTTCTGTATTTCAAACGTTTTGGAGTTAAGTCACCGCCAAGACGTTTCTTTTTGTTTTCTTCATAATCAGAGAAACTTCCTTCGAAAAAGTAAACTTCAGAGTCTCCTTCGAAAGCTAAAATGTGTGTACAAATTCTATCTAAGAACCATCTGTCGTGAGAAATAATTACGGCACAACCTGCAAAATTCTCCAAACCTTCTTCAAGTGCACGAAGTGTATTCACATCAAGATCATTCGTAGGCTCATCCAGTAAAAGTACGTTTCCTTCTTCTTTCAATGTCATTGCCAAATGCAAACGGTTACGTTCTCCACCTGAAAGCATTGACACTTTTTTGTTTTGCTCGCCGCCACCAAAGTTGAAACGAGATAAGTAAGCTCTAGAATTAACTTGCTTTCCTCCCATCATAATCAATTCCTGACCATCTGCGAAATTCTCCCAGATCGATTTGTTCGGATCGATATTAGAGTGAGACTGATCTACATAAGCAATTTTTACAGTTTCACCAACTGAAAATTCTCCGCTGTCTGTAGCTTGCTCTCCCATAATCATTTTGAAAATGGTAGATTTACCAGCACCGTTTGGTCCGATAATTCCAACAATACCTGCTTGTGGCAACGTAAAGTTTAAATTATCATACAATAATTTATCACCAAAAGCTTTAGCAACATTTTTCGCTTCAATAACATTTGTCCCTAAACGCGGACCGTTCGGGATATAAATTTCTAGATTTTCATCTAGTTGTTTTTGATCTTCGTTTAATAATTTGTCGTAGTTCTGTAAACGAGCTTTTTGTTTGGTCTGACGACCTTTTGCTCCTTGGCGAACCCACTCCAACTCACGCTCTAAAGTTTTTCTACGTTTAGAAGCCACTTTTTCTTCCTGAGCCATACGGTTTGATTTTTGGTCTAACCAAGAAGAATAATTTCCTTTCCACGGAATACCTTCTCCTCTATCCAACTCTAAAATCCATCCAGCAACATTATCTAAGAAATAACGGTCGTGCGTTACAGCAATAACAGTTCCTGAGTATTGTGCTAAATGCTGCTCTAACCAAAGAACTGACTCAGCATCAAGGTGGTTAGTAGGCTCATCTAATAACAATACATCCGGCTGCTGCAATAACAAACGGCATAAAGCTACACGACGACGCTCACCTCCTGAAAGGTTTTTAATAGGCGTATCTCCTTCTGGAGTACGCAATGCATCCATTGCAATTTCTAATTTCGTATCAATTTCCCAAGCCCCAAGAGCATCAATTTTATCTTGCAATGCTGCTTGACGGTCCATCAATTTATCCATTTTATCTGGATCTGAATAATTCTCTTCAAGACCGAATAAATCGTTTATCTGATTGTACTCTTCTAAAACTGCCATAGTTTCAGCTGCTCCTTCACGAACAATTTCAATAACTGTTTTAGAATCATCAAGAATTGGTTCTTGCTCTAAATACCCAACAGTATAACCTGGCTGAAAAACCACATCTCCTTGATAGTTCTTGTCTACTCCAGCAATAATCTTTAAAAGTGAAGATTTTCCAGAACCGTTAAGTCCTAAAATACCAATTTTTGCTCCGTAAAAGAAACTCAAGTAAATATTTTTAAGAACAGGTTTATCTGCTCCCTGATAGGTTTTACTCAATTTCTGCATTGAGAAAATTACTTTCTTATCGTCTGACATTCTATATTATTTTAATTTTAATTAATGATTTTTTTAATATTCTAATTGCAATCAATTTAAACTCTACCTTTTAAAGCATTGAATACCCATGCATTAGCCAAAAATCCAACCCCAACAGCAGCAAATCCCCAGCCTGATACTTCACTGTATCTAAAAACACCAAGACCTATAAGTAACAATCCCATAAGTACCATTATAAAAGTAGCCCATCCTAAAACGGTATTTTTATTCATTCCCATAATTGTGTAATTATTTTTTAAGTAGCAAAATTTTTAGAAACGCAAATATCGTGAATTTTACTGGCTTAATTAAATATTTTATACAGCATTTCTTTCAGCAAATCGGATTGTGATAAAGCGTTGGCTCCCACACCTTTACTTTTAATATCAATATCTCGTAAAGCGCCAACGATCTGGCTAACTTTTCGCATTGGATAATTTTTTACAGCTAAATCATATTCTTTCAAGAAATATGGATTTACTCCAATTGCGGCAGCCACATTTTTTGGATTTTTATCTTTCAGTCCGTGATATTTTAGAAGCTGTATAAAAAAGCCGAATACCAATCCTGTCGTCATAACCAAAGGATATTCTTTAGGGTTATGAGCAAAATTTTCTGCTATCTTATATGCTCTTAGCTGATTGCGTTCTCCAATTGCTTTTCGAAGTTCAAAAACATTATAGTCTTTACTGAAACCAATATTTTCTTCAATATGCTCAGGCATAATCATAGTTCCCTGCGGCAAAATGATCCGGAGTTTTTCGAGTTCATTATTAATTTTACTTAAATCGGTTCCTAAAAACTCCACAAGCATCGCATTAGCTTTAGGATCAATCGTATATTTTTTACCCGCCAAAACACGCTTGATCCAGTCGCCTACTTGATTTTCGTATAATTTTTTACTTTCGTAAACGACACCTTTTTGTGCTAAAAGTTTAGTGACTTTTTTACGTTTATCGAGTGTTTTATATTTATAACAGAAAACCAACACTGTAGTTTCCATCGGATTCTCTACATAAGATTCTATTTTATCTATTGTACGAGACAAATCCTGAGCCTCTTTCACAATAACAACCTGACGATCAGCCATCATAGGATAGCGTTTAGCTGTTGAAACAATATCATCAATAGAAACATCTCTTCCGTACAAAACTGTCTGATTAAAGCCTTTCTCTTCTTCAGCCAAAACATTCTGCTCAATATATTCAGACAATTTATCTATATAATAAGGCTCTTCACCCATTAAAAAATAAATTGGTTTAATATTTCCGGCTTTTATATCGTTAACGATTTTTACTACTTCGTCCATTAAATTAAGTTTTCAGTGTTCAGGCTCAGTTTTCAGTTTCAAAAATAAATAATTAACTAATTTTCAAATTGACTAATTTTCAAATTATATTTGCTTTATGTTAAAACTTAATTTCCCTGCTTACACTTTCCGATTCAAAAATAGCGAAAATAAAGTGTCTATTTTTGATGAAATCAGGAAAAAATTTATAATTCTCACGCCAGAAGAATGGGTTCGCCAGCACGTTGTGCATTTTTTAATGTACGAAAAAAAGTATCCCAAATCACTTATAAATGTAGAGAAAGTTTTAACCGTCAACGGATTACGAAAGCGCTATGATGTTGTGGTTTTCAATTCAGATGGTACTATACATATATTAGTAGAATGTAAAGCACCAGAAGTTAAAATCTCTCAGGCAACTTTTGACCAAATTGCCCGTTATAATATGACGATGCAGGCACGGTTTTTGAATGTCACAAACGGACTAAGCCATTTTTATTGTCAAATGGATTTTGAAAACGAAAAATATGAGTTTTTGAGAAACCTGCCTGATTATAAAGAAAACCATTAAAAATAAATAATTAAGTACTTTTGGATAAAATAGCAGTTGTAATTTTAAATTGGAACGGAGTAAAATTGCTTGAGCAGTTTTTACCATCTGTTATTCAATTTTCAGAAGGCGCGGCAATTTATGTTGCTGATAACGATTCTACAGATAATTCTATCGAGTTCGTTAAAGAAAACTTCCCTACCGTAAAGATTGTCAAAAACTCAGGAAATCACGGCTTTGCAAAAGGTTATAATGATGCATTAAAACATATTGATGCAGAAATTTATGCATTGGTCAATTCTGATATCGAAGTTACAGAAAACTGGCTTAAGCCAATTCTCGAAACTTTTGATACTGAAAAACAAACCGCTATTATTCAGCCTAAAATTCTCGATTTTAAAAACAAAGAATATTTTGAATATGCTGGTGCTGCGGGTGGTTTTATTGACAAATATGGATTTCCATTTTGTAGAGGAAGAATTTTTGATACCGTAGAAAAAGATAACGGACAATATGATGAAAATATTGAATTGTTCTGGGCTTCAGGCGCTTGCTTTTTCATTAGAAAGAATGTATTTTATGAATTAGGAGGTTTTGATGAAAGTTTTTTTGCTCATCAAGAAGAAATTGATTTATGCTGGAGAGCTGCAAACGACGGACATATTATTAAGTATAATTATCAATCTCTCGTTTATCATGTTGGTGGTGCAACATTACAACAGGGAAATCCTAAAAAGACCTATTTGAATTTTAGAAATTCATTATTAATGCTTGTCAAAAATCTGCCAAAAAGGGGATTATTTTTTGTGATTTTTTTCCGTATGATTTTAGACGGCATTGCAGGTATCCGTTTTCTTACACAAGGGAAATTCGGGCACACTTTTGCTATTTTAAAGGCACATTTTTCATTTTATTGCTTATCTTTAAAATATCTCGGAAAACGAAAAGATTTTCAGATACAGCAATACTATATGGTTAAAAGCATCGTTTTCCTTTATTATATCAGGAAAATGACCTTATTTAAAGAAATCTTTAACAGTATTCAAAATATTAAAAACTAAATTTGTAATCAAGTCTAATTAAAATTAAATTTATGAGAAAAATAGTTATCGCACTATCAGTATTAATGGCTTTAACATCATGTGTTTCTAAAAAGAAATATGCTGAGTTGGAAGCTAAGAACAAAGAGACTCAAGATTTGTTAAACTCATGTACTGTAAAATTAAATTCGTGCTTAGAAGAAAAAGCTGGATTAGCTGCAACAGCTGAAAGCTACAAACAACATAATCAAGATTTAATCAACAGCTCTAAAGATTTAACTATCTTAACTACTAAAGGTGCTGAGAATCTTGAAAAATCTCTTGAAAGCTTAAAAGAAAAAGATTTAAAAATTTCTAGACTTCAAGACGCTTTAACTAAAAAAGACAGTGTTACTTTAGCATTAGTTACTAGTTTAAAAGGTGCAGTTGGAATCAACGATCCAGATATCGAAATCAATGTTGAAAAAGGAGTTGTATTTATCTCTATCGCTGATAAATTATTATTCAAAAGCGGAAGCTACGAAGTAACTGATGCAGCAAAAGGTGTATTAGCAAAAGTTGCAAAAGTAGTTAACGACAAACCAGATTTCGAATGTATGGTTGAAGGACACACAGATAATGTTCCTTACAAAAGCAACGGAATTATCTTAGACAACTGGGATTTAAGTGTGAAACGTTCTACTTCTATCGTTCGTGTTTTAACAAACGATCTTGGTGTTAACCCAGCTAAATTAATTGCTGCAGGTAGAAGTTCTTATGTACCATTAGTTGCTAATGATACTGCTGAAAACAAAGCTCGTAACAGAAGAACTCGTATTGTAGTTATGCCAAAAATCGATCAATTCTATGATATGATTGAAAAAGAAATGAAAAAACAAGCTAAATAATTCTTGTTTTAAATTTTATAAAAACAGAAAAAGCAGGTCGATTGACCTGCTTTTTTGTATTCTTAATTTTGGCTAATCAAGAATAGCATTATTTTTAAATAACTAACTAAATTTTAACTGTACTAAAGTTAGGTATTATTTTTAAACTTTTATACAATTAAAGTATTTATTTACAAAATATCAATTTCACCTTTTCCTTCTCTTACAATAACTGGTTCATGTTCAGATAAATCTATAATTGTTGAACCAACATTATCTCCATATCCTCCATCAATTACTAGGTCTACAAGGTTTTGCCATTTCTCAAAGATCAATTCAGGATCTGTTGTATATTCAATCACATCATCTTCATCACGAATAGAAGTTGAGACTACTGGATTTCCTAACTGACGTACAATTTCTAAAATAATATTATTGTCAGGAACACGAATACCAACTGTAGTTTTCTTTTTAAATTCTTTTGGAAGATTATTATTTCCAGGTAAAATAAAAGTATAAGGTCCTGGCAAAGCTCTTTTTAATATTTTAAAAGTCGAAGTATCAATCTGACGCACATAATCTGATAAATTACTAAGGTCATGACAAATAAATGAAAAATTGGCTTTCTCCAATTTAACTCCTTTTATCTTAGCAATTTTTTCTAATGCTCTCGAATTGGTAATATCACAACCTAAACCGTAAACAGTATCTGTTGGATAAATCACCAATCCACCATTTTGAAGCACTTTTACAACTTTTGCAATTGCAGCTTCACTAGGTTTATCTGGATATATTTTTATAAATTCGGCCATAATTTTTTTAGTTTTTTTGTTTGAGGTTTTAGGCTGCAAGTTGTTTTTCATAACTTGAAACATGAAACTTGAAACATTTTTTTTATCCTACCACATCTAATTTAGCAAATCTCAGCAAGAGTTTCTTAATTCCTCCTACTTCAAATTTGATTTCTGCTTTTTTATCAGCGCCAACACCTTCTAGGTTAATCACTTCTCCTTTACCAAAACGTTCGTGCATTACAACATTTCCAACAGTCAATTTACTGTCAAATAAATTTGGTGCACTTGCATTCGGATTAGTCCCTACTGGCTTTAACTTTCTGATATTCATATCCGGTTTCGGATTATTATCTGTAATATGTTTTGGAGGTGTTCCTCCCACCGGTTTTGCTAATCTTAGTTTAGACTTATCAACATCACCGAAAATATCACCATCAATTGGTGATTTATAGCGATAATTCGTTTCTGCAGGAGTTAGATATTCTAAATATTGACCATCAATTTCTTCAATAAATCTTGAAGGTTCACTATCTGTCAGTTTTCCCCAGCGATAACGAGATTGCGCATAAGTCAAATACGCCTGATGTTCTGCACGAGTTAAAGCTACGTAAAATAAACGACGTTCTTCTTCCAATTCACTTCTAGTACTCATACTCATCGCACTCGGGAACAAATCTTCTTCCATACCCACCACAAAAACGTGCGGGAATTCAAGTCCCTTCGCTAAGTGAATCGTCATTAAAGCTACACGATCTTCATCATTGGTATCTTTGTCTAAATCTGTTGCCAAAGCCACATCTTCCATAAATTCAGAAAGTGCGCCTCTTGCTCCATCAATTTCTCTTTGTCCTTCGGTAAAATCTTTAATACCGTTTAAAAGCTCTTCTATATTCTGAATTTTCGCCATTCCTTCCGGCGTAGCATCTTTCTTCAATTCCTGAACCAAACCAGTTTTCTTTGCAACGTGGTCTGTAATATAGAATGCATCATGATTCTGATCTATCACCTGAAAACTCTGAATCATCGTCACAAAATCTTTCAGTTTATTTTTTGTTCCAGCATTCAGTTTTAAATCGATCTTGTCAATATTAACCATTACTTCCCAAATCGATCGTTTGTAATGATTGGCTGCAATCGTCAATTTTTCTACCGTTGTATCACCAATTCCACGTGCAGGATAATTAATCACACGAATCAAAGCCTCTTCATCTTTCGGATTCAGAACCAAGCGTAAATAACATAAAACGTCTTTAATCTCCTTACGTTGGTAGAACGACAATCCGCCGTAAATTCTATACGGAATATCACGTTTTCTCAAAGCATCCTCCATCGCACGTGACTGAGCATTTGTACGATACAAAATTGCAAAAGCACCATTATGAAGCTGATTCTGCATTTTCTGCTCAAAAATCGTACTGGCTACAAAACGCCCTTCTTCAGCATCTGTCAAACTTCTGTGAACTTTAATTTTAGGACCAAATTCGTTTGCAGTCCAAACTACTTTGTCTAGTTTGGTTTTATTATGTTCCATCACAGTATTTGCCGCTTCAACAATATTTCTTGTCGAACGGTAATTCTGCTCTAAACGAAACATTACTACACCTTCATAATCCTTTTGGAAATTCAAAATGTTATTAATATTTGCACCACGGAAAGCATAAATACTCTGCGCATCATCTCCAACCACACAAATATTCTGAAACCTATCAGATAAAGCCCTAACAATCAAATACTGAGAGTGATTTGTATCTTGGTACTCATCAACCAAGATATAACGAAAACGATCTTGATATTTAGCCAGAACTTCTGGAAAACGAGTTAGCAATTCGTTGGTTTTCAACAGTAAATCATCAAAATCCATTGCGCCGGCTTTAAAACAGCGCTCCACATACTGCTGATATATTTCTCCCAATCTTGGTCTTTTCGCCATTGCATCGGCTTCAACCAATTCTGGATTATTAAAATAGGCTTTTACCGTAATCAAGCTGTTTTTGTAACTAGATATACGTCCTAAAATTTGTTTTGGTTTGTAAATATCACGATCCAGCTGCATTTCCTTAATAATAGAAGAAATTAACCTAGCGGAATCCTGAGAATCATATATGGTAAAATTGGAAGGATAACCCAAGTGATCAGATTCTGCACGCAGGATACGCGCAAAAATAGAGTGAAACGTTCCCATCCAAAGGTTCTTTGCCTCGCTCGCCCCGACAATATCCGAAATCCTGTGTTTCATCTCGCGGGCCGCTTTATTGGTAAAAGTCAGCGACAAAATATTGAAGGCATCAACGCCCTGCGCCATCAAATAAGCAATTCTAATTGTTAAAACTCGGGTCTTTCCCGAACCTGCACCAGCAATAATAATCATTGGCCCATCTTTTTTAAGAACGGGCTGTCTTTGCGCTTCGTTGAGCTGGTCAATATATTTCTGCATGTAATTTTCTCCTTTTAGGCAAAATTAAGAATTTAAAAAGAAAGTTCCTAAGAAGCTGCGCAAAGGTTCTAAGATGTTGAGATACTAAGGTTCTAAGTTTTTTTGAAGCCAAACAAAAGGCATATTTTTCGGCATGGTTTCCCGCTTTCGGCTTTATCTCTTCATTTCATTACGAGGATACCGCCTCAATCGGGGCTAGATTCAAACAATCTTTTTTAAAGGTTCTGAGATGCTAAGATTCTAAGGCGCTAAGTTTCTTTTCTTTAATTACTTAAGAACTTCGATATTCAAAGTCTCAACTCCTTAGAATTCCAGAACCTTAGAACCTAGAAAAAACTTACTTAAAAAACACATCATAACCAAAGCGAATCAAAGTTCCAACAACCACAATTAAAAAGAAAATCCGAATAAAACCGTTTCCTTTATTGATAGCCAGTTTTGCACCCAGCCATCCTCCAAGTCCGTTGCTTACTGCCATCGGAATTGCAATTGTCCAGATAATTTTTCCTTTAATCATAAATAAGCAAATCGAACCAAAGTTCGTCGCCAAGTTTACCATTTTAGCATTCGCGGAAGCGTGAAGAAAATCGAAACCTAAAAGCGCTATAAATGCTACTACAAAGAAACTTCCTGTTCCAGGGCCGATAAATCCGTCGTAGAAACCAACGATTATGCTAATAACAACCGCATAAATTATTTGTGTTGCAGCAGAATGATCTTTCGCAGCATGCTGTCCAAAATTTTTCTTTGCGTAAGTATATACAAAAAGTAAAGACAAAACCACCAGTAAAAGCGGTTTCATAAAATCGTTGCTCACCATCGTCAAAATCGTAGAACCTAAAAATGCCGAAGGAACCGCCAGACACATCATAATGAGCAGCAATTTCCACTGAATAACAACCTTTTTTAAATACTGAAAAGCAGCAAAAGCTGTTCCGCTGAAAGCTGGAATCTTTAATGTACCTACAACTGTAGAAACTGGTAAATTGGGTAATAAAATTAATCCCATTGGAGTTTGTATCAATCCGCCGCCACCAACAATGGCATCAATAAATCCCGCTGCAAAAGCTGCTAAACAAAGAAAAAAAATGATATAGGAATCCATTAAAAACTATATTTCAGATACATTAAAAAACAAGTTGCAAAAGTACAGCTTCCTTTTTGTTTATTACCAAAAATTTAAAGTGGATTTTTCCTTAAAAAGTATATTTTTGCTTAAAAATTATTCAAATGGATTTTAATAAAATTATAGAACTTGCGAGTTATACTCTGCCGGCATTAGTTACAGGAGTTGTAGCTTATCGTTTCTTTGAACTGCACATTAAAAACAATGATAGAAAGCGTGCTTTTTTATTAAATAAAGAATATCAAAAACAATCTCTGCCAATACGTTTGCAGGCTTATGAGCGTATGACTTTATTTTTAGAGCGCATTAATTTGACTAAATTATTAATCAGGATTTCTCCAATTTCTCAAGATAAACACGATTATGAAAATTTTGTAATCGAACAAATCGAACAAGAATTTGAACATAATTTGACACAGCAGATTTACATGTCAGACGAATGCTGGACAATTATTACAACTGCAAAAAATGCAACCATTCAAATGATTCGTAAAGCCGCAATGAGCGATAAAGTAGATAATGCAGACAAATTACGCGAAGTAATTTTGAACGATTTACTAGAAAAACAATCTCCTAGTAATGCTGCTTTGGGTTATATTAAAAATGAAGTAGCTGATCTTTGGTAAAAATATTTTAGAATTCAGATTTTAGATTTTAGATTGAGTTTTCATAATCTAAAATCTAAAATCAACAATCTAAAATTATTTATTGTCACTCATAACCTCAGACTTATTCTGAGCATATTCATAACCTTGTTCCCACCAACCTTTCATTACATCTTTATTAAAAATCAAAGCATTGTCGGTCAATTTAATTGGCGTGTAATATAAGTTAAGTTTTACATCTTTATTGTTTGCCATAAGTTTTCCTATAGCAATATCATGTTTTTCAACTTGATCTAAAGCAATTCGGAACAAGTCAATCATCAAAGAAAAAGGATTTTTACCAATAACTGTTTTGGTTGTGTTGACCTCGGTTTCTAAAACAATTACATCTATTTCTGTTGCACCTCTATTAATTGCTTCGCGAATTGGAACCAAACTTGAGAATCCGCCATCGCCATATTCACAATTGTTTTTCTCAACCAAGCTCATAAACGGAACATAATTACTAGAAATCCAAGACCATTCGCAAAATTCTTCATACGTACAATCCTTTACAGATTTATATTCTGATTCGTTTGTTGTAAAATTGGTAACCGTAACTATGACATCAGTCTTTAGTTTTTTAAGATTATTGAAGTCGGACAATGAAAAGTTATTCTGAATATATTTTTTCAAACCTTTACTTTCTCCAAAAGTTCGTTTTCCCTTAAAAAACTGACGTATGACATTAAAGTGATTAATAGTCACAATATCAACACCATCTTTATTTTTAACAACAAACGGACAAATATTAAAAATACTTGCCATAGTCACATTAGTATAAACTGAGTGAATTTTTTTAATGTGGCCGAGAGCTAAATGCGGAATTAACAAACTTCCTGTTGAAGTTCCTAAAAACAAATCGTATTCGTGTCTTTTTTCTTCTATTAAATACTGGGCAACACCGCCGGCAAATGCGCCTTTACTGCCTCCGCCAGAAATAACCAATGCTCTCATGTGCGTTTTAAAGTTATGTGTTATGAGTTATGGAATTTAAAATTTTCTCAACTTTAAACCTCATTCCTCTATTGTATATTCTAATAAATCAATGATTTACACCTTAAATTTTGGTTTTCAAAACGCATAACCTATAACATAAAACCTTTAACTTTTTTCAATCAATAAACGATTCAATTGAAACTGTTCATCGGGGGTCAAATTAGGTAAAATTCTATTAAATGATGCACGCATTTCTGGATTTTTTAAAAGAATGCGAATATTATCTCTGCCAAACTTCGAAAATTGCCACATATGATGTGTAGTTGCCCCAACTAAATTACTCAAAACCTGATCGTTAATAATTTTAAAAGCAAGCAGTTTTTCTAAAGCATTTTGTCGTGTAGTGGCTTCATATTTTGTAGATGAAAATGCAATGAGTTCATTAATCAGCGATTCTTGATTATTGCTGTAATTTGGCGTAGACAATACTAGCGAAAGCCATAAAGTACGCAGATTATAATCGTTAAAACCAATCCAGTTTTTAGATTTATCTAAATATTGTGCTCTATGTTCCGGGAAGTTTCTCCACAGCCAATACAGTGCTATTTCTTGTGTTTGATAAGATTTATCACCAAGCAAAGTTTCATAATTCAGTCTAAAATCTTCAGGAATTTTGGTCAGCGTTTGTGCAACATTTTGACGAATTTCAGTATTATTGGTCTGCAATGCCAAAAGCAAAAGCGATTTTTTAGACTCATACTTTTCATTTTCTAACTGATCAACAACTGCTTCTTTTACCGAATGATAAATATTTGATTCTAAAGTACTTTTTAAAACATCTATTTTTTCTGCTAAAGGTGTTTTCTTTAACTTATCAATTTCCAATCGTTTCTGAATCGTTTTATTTTTACTCAACAAGGCATTTGCAGTCGGCGTATCAAAAGCAGTCGATTCTAACCAAGTTTTCTGGAATTTTTCCAAATCGAAATTTGAAACTTTCTTAATCTCGTCGAAGAAGTTTTGCGTGTTTACAGTTTGATAAGCATATTTATTCAGATAACTTTTTATCGCTTTTTTAAAGGCTTTATCACCAATCGATTCGTGCAGCACAAATAATGTCCAGGCTCCTTTTTCGTAAAATGTGAGCGAACTGGCTTTGGCATTTAAAACCGGAATTGTATCGGTTCTTGAAGCAAATTTTATCTGCTGTGCGGTATCGTATAATTTTGAATAAAAATAATCCTCTCCATAAATATCTTTTTCTGCAAGAAGGGCAAAATATGTTGCAAATCCTTCCTGAAGCCAATGATGCGTACTGCTTTCGGCTGTAATCAAATCTCCAAACCAATGATGTGCCAATTCGTGAGCGTCAACATTGGTATAATTTCGGTCGCAAAAACCAATTGAATCTACAACATAACGAGTTGCAAATAAAGTCGTTGTTGTGTTTTCCATTCCCGCATACAAGAAATCTCGAACTGGAATTTGTCTGTTAATCTGCCAAGGGTATTTTACACCGATTTCCTTCTCCAGAAAATCAAAAATTCGTTTCGAATAGCGGTAAGTAGGCTCAAAACGATCGGCATCTTTTGGCTCGTAATAATATTCTAACGGAATTTTACTTTTAGATTTAAATTCTTTTTTATCGAATTTTCCAATCGCCAGCATTAACAAATAAGAACTCATTGGTTTTTCCATTTGATACTGCCAATGAATTAAATTTCCGTTTGGTGTTTTTTGTTTTAAAACTCCGTTCGAAACAACCTCATAGGATGCATCAAAAGAAATTTCTAAATTGAAAATTAGTTTCTCATTTACATCGTCAAAACTCGGAAACCAATTACTGGTATATCTGCCCTGCCCTTGTGTCCAGATCTGTACTTCATCGTTTTTTGTATCAACAAAATACAAAGCTTGTTTTGGTTTTACCGCATAATTAAAAGTTAAGTGATTCTGACTTTTTGTAAAAGGAAAAACAATTTTTAATTGCTTAGTAGTATTTATAAAAATGACTTCTTTATCATTAATTTTCACATTCGAAAATTCCATGTTTTTAGCGTCAAGCGAAATGGTATCACAATCTTTTAAGACCTCAAACTGGAAATCTACGGCACCTGAAACTGTTTTTTCTTTTGAATTTAACAACAATTGTCCTGAAACTGATTTAAAATCAACGTTTTGGGTTTGCTGCGCGAATATAAATCCGGTAAATAATAAAAAGATGTATTTCATTGAAATGAATTTGAAGGCAAAATCCCAAAGTTACAAACCTTTCACAAACAAATAGAATGAAATTTGTAAGTTTACAGCATAAAATACCAAATCGTGTCTGTACCTCAAAAAGCCTTATTTAATTGGAGCAGCGGAAAAGATTCTGCTCTTGCGTTGTATAAAATACTTCAAAATCCTGATTTTAAAATTGAATGTTTATTAACAAGCGTAAACAAACAATATCAGCGCATTTCTATGCATGGCGTTCGTGTTGAATTATTACAGGCTCAGGCGGAAAGCATTGATATTCCTCTGAAAATTATGGAAATTCCAGAAATGCCGACTATGGAGGTTTATGAAAATGTAATGACTGAGACTTTAGCAGAATTAAAAAATAAAGGCATTACTCATTCTATTTTTGGAGATATTTTCTTGGAAGATTTACGTCAATATCGAGAAAATCAATTATCTAGAATTGGTTTTAACGGAATTTTTCCAATTTGGAAGATTCCAACTCAAAAATTGATTCAAGAATTTATATCGCTTGGATTTAAAACGATCGTGGTTTGTGTGAATGAAAAATACTTAGACAAAAGTTTTGTCGGCAGAATTATCGATCAGGATTTCATAAATGATTTACCTAAAAATGTTGATGTATGTGGCGAAAATGGTGAATTTCATACCTTTACTTTTGACGGACCACTATTTTCTAAACCAATTGATTATGAAATTGGCGAAATTGTTTACCGAAAATATGAAAAACCAGCAAATCAAAATTCATCTAATGATGCTTGCGATACCAATGATGAAACAGCTTTTGATTTTGGATTTTGGTATTGTGATTTAATTCCTAAATAGTATTTCAAAAAAAAACTATTCGCCATACATTGCCAGTAAATTAGTAACTGTATTCCAGTTTCTAATAGTTGCTGTTATATTCAATTTTTTCTCAATATATTTTTGATCAAAACGAGTTTTTCCTGCTCCAACAGCATATTTTATAAAAATTCTATTTTCATCAATACTTGCTTCATCAGGTTTAAACTGACTGATTTTTAAATCATTTATGTTTTCTTTTTTTAGAGCAATAGAAACAAAAGCAAAATATAGTTTTTTGTTATCTACATCTTTCTCTTTTAAAAATGGATTATTAGCAAAACAAGATTTTAGATCATCTTTTGTAATTACAACAACTGGAACTTCATGACCGAAAACTTTAAAGATTTCCTGCTTAATCATAAAACCTACTTTTGAAGCCTCTTCTTCACTATCAATAAAAACATTTCCAGATTGTAAATAGGTTCGAACATTTTGGAAACCGATATTTTCAAGCATTGTTTTCAAAGCTTCCATTTTCATCATGTTGTGTCCCGAAACGTTTATTCCGCGCAAAAGTGCTAAGTGTGTCGTCATTTTCTAAATATTAAAAAAAGAAAAAGGTATTCAATTTAAGATTGAATACCTTTAATATCTTGAACAAACTTACGGTTTTTATTTTTCTTTTTCGTAGGTAGATGCTGCATCACACATTCTGGCGCTATTTTCTAAATAACCATTGTAGATATATAGAAGCTCACTTGTTCCTCCAACTCCAGAGGTACAATTGTAAATTAAATTTGTAGCTGCAGAATAAGTTAATTTAAAATTTGGTCTATTATCAGCAGTGAAAACTTCAAAAGTCCCTGTTGCAGTAGTAGTTCCATCTATAGTTGTTCTGGATTTTACAAATGTGTTGTTGGCGTTGAAAACGTAGTATTCAGTCCATAAATAAGGACTGTTTATATCCTTAACTTCGTGAATGTTTATCCATTTTCCATGATAATCTGTTACGGCAAGTTTAGCATTATCGTTTGAATCATCATTTGAACAAGAAATAAGCGACACAAACATTACAATTAAAAGTCCAATTTTTTTCATTTCATTTAAGGTTTTTAAGGTTAACTATTAATAAGATATTCCTTTCTTAAAATGGTTGCGTTCTTTTTAAAAAACTTTCTTATAAATTAATATTCAAAACTTGAAAACAACAATACACTTTCAAATTTCCTAATTAAGATTTATCTTCGCCTTTTCAAGATAAACGAAAATAGAATAAAGAATACAGTTGTTTTTATTCTTAACTCTATTTCTAAAATCTAAATCTAAAATAATTTAATGTCTAATAATCTCCTAGAAACTCCAATAGAATACTTAAAAGGCGTTGGCCCGAGTCGCGGCCAGCTGCTTCGTAAGGAATTGGGAATTCATAAATATGGAGATTTAGTCAATTTTTTTCCAAATCGATATATTGACAGAACACGTTATTATAAGATTAACGAACTACAGAATACAGGTTCTGAAGTTCAGATTATTGGAAAAATAATTCACATCAAAACGGTTGAATTTGCTAAAAATAAAAAGCGACTTGTAGCAACTTTTGTTGACGATACAGGGCAAATTGATCTCAACTGGTTTCAGGGTCATAAATGGATTCGCGAAACTTTAAAGCTAAATGAACCAATTGTTATTTTCGGAAAATGTTCTTTATACGGAAGCCAATTCAGTATGGCGCATCCCGAAATTGAATTGCTGAGTGAACACGAAAGAAGTCTGCGATCGGCAATGCAGCCGGTTTATCCTTCAACGGAAGCTTTAACCAATAAAGGAATTTCAAACCGTACCATTAATAAATTGATGGAGCAGCTTTTTTTGGAAACCCAGGCTTTGTTTACTGAAACTTTTCCGCCTTTTTTGATTGAAGAATTAAAATTAATTCCGAAGAGAGCTGCGCTATTTAATATTCATTTTCCAAAAAGTGCTGATATTTTAGCGAAAGCACAATTCAGATTAAAATTTGAGGAATTATTCTTTATTCAGCTTCAGTTAATTACTAAAAATCTTATTCGGAAGCATAAAATTAAAGGACATCCTTTTACAAAAGTTGGTGAATTTTTTAATGATTTCTATCAAAATCATCTGCCTTTTGATTTGACCAATGCTCAAAAAAGAGTAATAAAAGAAATCCGTACAGACATGGGTAGCAACGCTCAAATGAATCGTCTGCTTCAAGGTGATGTTGGTTCTGGAAAAACAATTGTTGCTTTTATGAGTATGCTTCTCGCTATCGATAATGGCTTTCAAGCTTGTTTAATGGCTCCGACTGAGATTTTGGCCAATCAGCATTTTATTGGTTTGTCTGAATTTGCGAATACTTTAAACATCAATATCAGGATATTAACAGGTTCCACCAAAACTTCTGAAAGAAGAATTATTCATGAAGAACTTGAAAACGGAAATCTTAAAATTTTAATTGGAACACATGCTTTATTAGAAGATAAAGTGAAATTCCAAAATTTAGGTTTGGCTGTGATTGATGAACAGCATCGTTTTGGTGTGGAGCAGCGTTCTAAATTGTGGAAGAAAAATGATATTCCGCCGCATGTTCTGGTAATGACTGCAACGCCAATTCCGAGAACATTGGCAATGAGTTTATACGGCGATCTAGATATTTCTGTTATTGATGAATTACCGCCAGGAAGAAAACCAATTCAAACGGTGCATCGTTTTGATACTAATCGTTTGAAAGTTTGGAAATTTCTTCGGGATGAAATTGCCAAAGGAAGACAAATTTATATTGTTTATCCGTTGATTCAGGAATCTGAAAAAATGGACTATAAGGATTTAATGGATGGTTACGAAAGTATTTCCCGTGATTTTCCGCTTCCGCAATATTCCATTTCCATTCTGCACGGAAAAATGAAACCTGCCGATAAAGATGCCGAAATGAAACGCTTCTCAGAAGGAAAAACCAATATTATGGTTGCTACAACGGTAATCGAAGTTGGTGTTAATGTCCCTAATGCAAGTGTTATGATTATCGAAAGCGCTGAGAGATTTGGACTTTCGCAGCTGCACCAGCTCCGCGGACGTGTTGGTCGTGGTGCCGAACAAAGTTATTGTATCTTAATGACAGGGCATAAACTAAGTTCTGACAGTAAAACCAGAATGGAAACCATGGTGCAGACCAATGATGGTTTCGAAATCGCCGAAGTTGACCTTAAACTTCGCGGTCCCGGCGATTTAATGGGAACACAGCAAAGTGGTGTTTTAAACCTTCAAATTGCAGATATCGTGAAAGATAGAGATATTTTATCTCTGGCTCGAAATTACGCCATGAAAATCTTAAAAGAAGATTCTGCTTTACAAAAACCAGAACATGCTGTCTTAAGAGCTATCTTTATTGAGTTAACTAAAAAGAAAAATATTTGGAATTATATATCTTAGCTACTGAGATACTAAGATACTAAGATTCTAAGATTCTAAGGTTCTGAGGTTTTTAGAGCTAAACCTAATATAAATGTCACTCTGAGCGAAGTCGAAGAAATCTTAGAATCTTAGCATCTCAGCAACTTAGAACCTAAAAAAAAATACACTTCACTGTATCGAACTTAAATCTATAAGTTTTAATATTCAGTTGATTTAGATTTGTTGGGGGCAAATTTTATCGAATATACAAATGATACAATGAAGCATATATAAACTTTATTCCTTATTTTTTTGGAGGACTTTTATCAAACAATCCACTGAATAAACCCTTGCTAATTTTGTTTTTATCATCTTTTCCCGTTGCTATCAAATGGTCGATATATTCCATATATGTTTTTTTTCTTTCCTCAAGAAAACCAACTAGATAATCTTCAGAAGCCTGTACACCACTCGTTTCTTCAATATGTAAAAGTTTTTTATACAAAGGTTCAATAAACTTAATGATAATTTCATTTGGGACTGATTTTCTAGTTCCAAAGAAACCTACAATTTCGCCATCAGTATCTGCAATAATTTTAAAATCAGTTACAACCCAGTAATAACGGCCAGTTTTGGCCATGTTTTTTATAATCACATGTATGTTCTCACTTGATTTAATACTGTCCCATAAGAATTTAAAAATGACTTTTGGCATATCTGGATGTCTGACAATATTGTGAGGCTGGCCAATAAGCTCAAATTCATCATAACCAGAAACATCTATAAAGTCTTCATTGGCATATAAAATGGTTCCCTTTTTGTCAGTTTTACTAAGCAGCACTTTATTCTTGTTCCAATCTACTTCTCGATCTGAAGGTGTTGGACGTGTAAATCTGGTATCCATAGATTTTACATTTAAATTAATTTACAATTCAATAAGTATTAAATGAATCTTTTTTATCTTTTTTAATTTAATTCGATTTCTAAAACAAGCAGAATATTTCTGATTTTATGAAAAACCAATTCTAATTCGTTTTCAAGCCATTCTGGAATTTCATTGTTTACCGCTAGATTAAGGTTATGAATATCACTAATAATCTGAACTAATTTTTTATATTGAAAGTCCAGATTATAAACTTGGGCGTTATTCGTAAAACCACTTAAAATTGCGGCAACTTCAATTGCAAATTCAGATTGAGCGCCAATTTTATCAATAGAATTTAATGTTATACTATCACTCAAAAAATGATCAATAGTTTTTTTTAAATTATGCAGCGTGGGAACTGCAGCTGGCAAATCATACTTAAACATACAACAGATATAAAAATTAATATTTTGATTTGGAAGTTGGTCCCGATTCCTATCGGTTTTAAACTTTAAATTCTGCTATTTGTAGATTTTACATGAATGTCATTAACTAAATCATCAATTTTCTTGGCGCTTTCTCTCATCATTTCAAGATAAGTCAGCAATTTATCGTTATCTGTATGTCCTTTTGAAACATCTATAAGTTTTAAAACAGAATTTACAGGCAGTTTTAAATCTAATGTTGTTCTATGAATAAAATCATTATAATCTTTTGTTGCCGACATCGAGCTGTATTTAGCAGAAGCCAGTTTCATATTTTCCAATTCGTATTCATCTGAAATTTTTGAAATATGATTTTCACTGTGCTCTTTAAAATAATAAGCCCAATAACCATTCATAAAAAATACAACTGCAGCCAAAACGGTATGAATAATAAGTGTTTCCATATCGAAATTAACTTGAGAAAAATAAACCTGAAGTCCATTTGCATCATTATAAACGAAATTTTGCAGATATGCCAAACCAGCGTGATGAAGCACTACTAATAGTGTTAATGGTATTTGTAATTTCCAGTTTTGATAGATAATTAAAATCGTACTGGCGATAAATACCGTAAAGTGCATTTCGAACAAACCATGCATTTGATAAATGTATTGCGCCATAAAAACAGCAAGAACAATAGATAAAACATACTGATAAAACTTAGAATTCTTTATAAAAAATTTAGCCGAATAATACGCTAAAAGATTGATTGTCCCTACTCCAACACCAATTTCAAAAGTGTCATATTTAAAAGATAATGCTATTCCGAGAAGAAAATAAATAGCAAGCACATAATTAATAATTGTATCTGATTTTTGTGTCATTGTAGACATGAAGCTGTGCAGATAATCTTGTTCGTTTAAACTAGCTTTTGTTTTCATAGGTTTAATTTTTTGATTTAGGATTTAGATTTATTTGGTACATTTTAGTAACGAACATCCATAGGCTCTCAGAGCGAAAGCATTAAAAGAAGGATTATGATTCTTGCTCAACAAAGAATCAATTGCCATTTGCGCATAGTTACTTTTTGCATCGGTGCAATATCTTGTTTTGTTATAATTACCGCGATAATATAATTTATGTGAAGGATCTAATAAAACAGCCTGCGGAGTAGAAAAAACACCACAATTTTCTGCAATTGCTTCATCAAAGTAAACAGGAATTTGAGCATCAAACTTTTTCTGAATTTCATCAATAGTAAAATTCCTTTTTTTGTTTAACACTACAATTTTAAAATTGATCTTGTCTCCATATTTCTTAATTAAATCACTCACATGTGGCACATTAAAGCGTGAACAGGGACAATCTGGATTAAAGAAATGTATAAATATTGGTTTATTATCGAATGCACAGCATGGTCCTAATTCAATTTTAGATCCCATTGCAATGGCATGATAATTTTGTGGGACTGGCGTTGGAAGGCTGTACTTAAACTCATTTTGCCAAAACAAATAACCAACCAAAAAAATTAAAAGTGTGAACCATAGACTTAGAAGTAATTTTTTCTTCATAAATTATTTTTTTATTAGTTTAATCAGTCAAAAAATAAACACTTGTTAATAAAATTATTAACTATAATCTGTAAATAACTTAAAAAGCAACTTCTAATATCACATTTTAATAGTAATACTATTATAATACGCTAGTAAAACTATACCTAAACTTCATTTTGTTTAACATACCAATGTTACAAATAAAATCGATAAAGTGCAAAAAAAATCAGACAAAATGCATAAAATTAATATAAAACTAGAAAAAATCTGACTTTACAGAATATTAGCACATTTTTTTTCTTGAAAACTGTTTTTCTTTTAAAACTTTGATTTATTCAAAAAAAATAATCTTTTTATTAAACCTTTTGACTGGTTTTAAGTCTAATGTAAACCTTTGTACATACAAATGTTAAATAAAAGCTAACGTCTTTCGATTTCATATCAAAAAGTTAAATTTGTAAGCTTACTAAAACACATACCTAAAACCTAATTATCCACTTCAATTTTATGAAAGTAAAACACCTCATTTACACCCTTTTAATCGTTCTTATAGGAGGATTTATTACCTATAGAATATTATCGAATAAAGGTAAAAACGAAGATTCAAAAAAATTCAACGATAAAGATTCTCCAACAACTGTTAACGGAATCGTAATAAAAACGGCTACGTTTGATAATAATTTGTCCCTTTCAGGATCTATTGAAGCAAATGAGCAAGTCGAAATTCATAGTGAGGTTTCTGGAATTGTAGAAGGAATATTTTTTAACGAAGGAAGTTTTGTAACGAAAGGTCAAGTACTTTTTAAAGTAAATGATATTGAATTAAAAGCGCAGTTAAGACAAGCTGTAACCAAAGAAGGTTTGGCAGCAGAAAACGAAAGAAGAGCAAAATTATTACTTCAAAAAGAAGCTATCAGCCAAGAAGAAGCAGATGTTGCACGAGCAGATCACGCATCAGCACAAGCGCAAAGCCAATTAATAAGAGCTCAAATATCTAAAACTTCTGTAAGAGCTCCTTTTTCAGGAAAAATTGGTTTACGTAATATTTCGCCAGGAACTTATATTACACCAACTGTTTTAGTTGCAAAATTGGTAAACACTGGAAAATTAAAAATCACATTTTCAATTCCAGAGAAATATGCGTCACAAGTAAAATCTGGTTCTGTAATAGATTTTACAGTTTCTGGATCAGATAAAACATATAATGCAAAAATCTATGCGATTGAACCAGAAGTTGCTGTTGCCACGCGTACACTTCAAATTCGTGCAATTGCTGATAATACTGACGGAAAACTTTTTCCAGGAACTTTTGCCGATATCAAATTACCTTTAAATATTATTAAAGACGCGATTGTTGTGCCTTCGCAGGCAATTATACCAATTCAAGATGGCAAAAAAGTTTTTATTGCTAATAACGGACAAGCAAAGGAAGTTATGGTTGATGCTACAACAAGAACAGACTCTTCCATTTTGATTTTATCAGGATTGAAAGCTGGAGATACTTTAATTACAAGTGGTGTGATGTCATTAAAAAATGAAGCACCAATTAAAGTTAAAGTACAAAAATAACATTTAAGTTATGAGTTTTGGGTTATAAGTTATGAGTTTTAAAATACTCATCAAATCTAAAATCTATCCCGTCCCGAGGTTTCGAGATCGGGACTAAAATCTAAAATTACAAATGAGTTTATCAACTACAAGTATAAAAAGACCTGTTTTAACCATTGTACTGAATTTATTAATCATATTATTCGGTTTTATTGGTTACACATTTCTGGGTGTCAGAGAATTTCCTTCTATTGACCCTGCTCAGGTTTCTATTCGTACCAATTACACAGGTGCCAATTCCGATATTATAGAATCACAAATTACTGAACCTCTTGAAAAAGCTGTAAATGCAATTGACGGAATTCGAAATATTACTTCTTCAAGTAATCAAGGAAGCAGTAATATTACAATAGAGTTCAATCTTGACAAAGATTTAGAAGAAGCTGCAAACGACGTTCGTGATAAAGTTTCGCAAGCTATTAGAAGTTTACCACAAGATATTGATGCTCCACCAGTTGTATCAAAAGCCGATGCTGATAGTGAAGCCATTATTTCTATGACAGTTCAAAGTGATACACGAAGTTCATTAGAATTAAGTGATTATGCCGAGAATGTTATTTCGCAGCGATTAGAAACAATTCCAGGTGTGAGTGCCGTTCAAATTTGGGGACAAAAACGTTATGCCATGCGTTTGTGGATTGATCCTGCTAAACTTTCTGCTTATGGCTGTACTGTAGCCGATGTTCGTACCGCGTTAAATGCACAAAATGTTGAATTACCATCGGGAAAATTAACTGGAAATAATACTGAATTAACGGTAAAAACTGTTGGAAACCTGTCTAAAGCAGAAGAATTCAACAATATCATTATTCGTACAGATGGTGACAAAATTGTTCGTTTAAGCGATATTGGAGGTGCCGAATTAGGACCAGAAAATTTAGAAACCAAAATGAGCCAGTCTGGACTTCCTTTGATTGGTTTAGCAATTGTGCCAATGCCTGGAGCCAATTACTTAGATATTTCTAAAGAATTTTACAAAAAATACGAAGCTCTAAAGAAAGACCTTCCAAAAGATATCAAACTAAATATTGCGCTTGACAATACTATCTTCGTAAAGAAATCGGTTCTTGAGGTTGCAGAAACTTTAGGAATTTCAATCATATTAGTTATCATTATTATTTATCTTTTTTTTAGAGACTGGGCAATCGCGTTCAGGCCTTTAATAGATATTCCTGTTTCTTTGATTGCTACATTTTTCATTATGTGGCTTTTTGGTTTTTCTATTAACGTATTGACCTTATTAGCTATTGTTTTAGCAACAGGTTTAGTTGTGGATGATGGAATTGTAGTTACCGAAAATATCTTTAAAAAAGTTGAAGAAGGCATGACTCCTATTGAAGCTGCAATTAAGGGTTCAAATGAGATTTTCTATGCTGTAATTTCGATTTCAGTAACATTGGCAGCGGTATTCTTACCCGTAATTTTCTTAGAAGGTTTCGTAGGCCGGCTTTTTAGGGAATTTGGAGTTGTAATTGGTGCTGCTGTATTGATTTCTGCCTTTGTATCATTAACTTTAACGCCAATGCTGAATGCCTATTTAATGAAAGGCGGCGAACAGAAAAAATCAAAATTTTATATTAAAACCGAACCGTTTTTTGAAAAAATGAACAGTAGTTATGCCGAAGCACTAACAAAATTCATGGATCGAAAATGGATTAGTTTTCCAATCTTAATTGTTTGTTTTGGATTAATCTATTTGTTCTTTACCATTCTTCCAAAAGAAACCGCTCCTTATGATGATCGAAGCTCTGTAACAATGCGTATGACAACACCAGAAGGTTCTTCGTACGAATATACAGACCGTTTCATGCAGGAAATTTCAAAATTAATTGATGATTCTATTCCAGAGAAAAAAGTAAGTTTGGTAATTACTTCTCCCGGATTTAGCTCAAACTCTGTAAACAGCGGATTGGTAAGGTTAACACTGAAAGACGTTGATGAAAGAGAAAAATCTCAAAAGGAAATTGCGGATAAACTGACCAAATGGACAAAACAATATCCTAATGCAAAAACTTCTGTAACACAACAGCCTACAATTGCTGTAAACAGACGTGGAGGTTTGCCAATTCAATATATTATTCAGGCTCCTACTTTTGATAAATTAAGAGAAAAAATTCCTCTTTTTATGAACGAAGTCGGAAAAAGCGACGTCTTTTCTACTACAGACGTTAACTTGAAATTTAATAAACCCGAAATCAATGTAACTATTGACCGCGCAAAAGCAGAAAGCTTAGGAATATCTATTCTTGATATTGCGCAGACATTACAGCTTTCGTTGAGCGGACAGCGTTTTGGATATTTCATCAAAAACGGAAAACAGTATCAGGTAATTGGACAATTTGATCAAAAAGACAGATCGAAACCTTTAGATTTGACTTCAATGTTTGTAAAAAACAAAAACGGTGAATTGATTCAGATGGATAACGTTGTTAATGTATACGAACAAAGTAATCCACCGCAGCTGTATCATAATAATCGTTACATGTCTGCAACTGTTGCTGCTGGATTAGCGCCAGGAAAAAGTATGGGTGACGGAATTAAGGAAATGGATAGAATTAAAGCTAAAGTTTTAGACGAAAGTTTTACAACGGATTTAGCTGGAGAATCCCGAGATTTTGTAGAAAGCAGCTCGAATACTTCTTTCGCATTTGGACTGGCTTTACTATTAATATTCTTAATTCTTGCTGCACAGTTTGAAAGTTTTATTGATCCGTTTATCATCATTTTGACCGTTCCAATGGCTGTTGCCGGGGCTTTATTCTCCCTTTGGCTATTCAACCAAACTTGGAACATTTTCAGCCAGATTGGTACTGTAATGTTAATTGGTCTGGTAACCAAAAATGGTATTTTGATTGTCGAATTTGCCAATCAGTTGCGCGAACAAGGAAAACCAAAATTAGAAGCTATTTTAGAAGCTTCAGAAGCACGTTTACGTCCAATTTTAATGACCAGTTTAGCCATTGCTTTAGGAGCGCTTCCAATTGCAATGTCACTTGGAGCTGCATCAACCAGTAGAATTGGTATGGGAGTTGTAATTGTTGGAGGAACAATTTTTTCATTGGCTTTAACGCTTTTTGTAATTCCTGCAATTTATTTAATGTGGTCTAAAGCGAGAAAACACTATCCAGAGTTTGATCATATTGATGAATACGAAAGAGAAAGTATAAAATAGAAACCAAAAGATCACGAATTTTATGCATCAAGATTCGTGATTGGGTGGCAAAAGTAAATAAACATGAATATCAAAAATATATACGGCACTTTAATAATTCTTTTCGTTTGTATTATTCAGGCGAATGCGCAGGAAGTTCTGACTATTGAGCAGGCTATGAGTATAGCTTTGGAAAATAATTTTGAAATTAAAATTGCCAAAAACAATTCGTTAATAAACGAAACCAACACAACAATTGGAAATGCTGGAATGCTGCCAACTGCAACTGCTTCTGTTGTTGACAATAACAATCTTACCAATTCAACCCAAGTCCGTCAAGACGGAACATCAACTTCGTTAAAGAATGCTAAAAACAATAGTTTAACTTATGGTGTAAGTTTAGGCTGGACAGTTTTTGACGGAATGAAAATGTTTGCCAGATATGATCAATTAAAAGAGCTTCAAAAACTGGGGGATGCGGAACTTAAAAGAACAATTTTAGTTAAAATTGGTCAGGTAAATTCAGCATATTATGATTTAGTGCAGCAGCAGCATCAATTAGCTGCTTTAGATACTACAATCGTAATTTCGAAACAAAGATTGACTTTAGCTCAAAACAGATTCAGTATCGGAAAAGCTTCAAAATTAGAAGTTTTAAATGCACAGGTTGATTTAAATTCTGATCAAGTAGCTTTGTTGAGACAAAAAGAATCTTATGCTAATGCTAAAATTTTATTGAATCAATACTTAGCACGCGATCCAAAAATTGACTTCAAAGTAACAGATGAGGTGAACGTTGACAATAAATTAGTTTTGGCTGATTTAATGGAATTAGCGCAAAAACAAAACCCTGCTTTAGAATCGCAAATTATCAATAAACGTATTGCCGAATTACAATTAAAACAAGTAAAGGCAGATCGTTATCCTATTTTGCGCTTAACCACAGGTTATAACTTCTCTGAAAGCCAATCGAGTTTAGGTTTTACTAGTGAAAACTCTTCAAGAGGTTTAAATTACGGATTTAATGCTTCGATGAATATTTTTGATGGTTTCAATCAGCATCGCAATGAAAAAGTTGCCAAAATGCAGATTGAAAATTCACAAATTGCCATCGAGCAGCAAAATATGATCTTGAACACACAATTAAGCACCGCTTTTCAGACTTATTTGACCAACTTAGAGTTAATCGATCTGGAAGAAGACAACGAGGCAATTGCGAAACAAAATCTAGATATTACACTTGATAAATTTAGAATTGGAACAATTACCACTCTAGATTTTAGAACAGCCCAGCTTAATTATGTAAATGCAAAAGTGCGTTACAGCAACGCCCAGTATGAAGCAAAATTATCTGAAATTGCTTTAAAAGAATTAGCAGGAAATATTACTTTTTAACTTACTGTAATTTAAAAGCTTAAAACTTAAAAAAGGCGTTTCTCTTATTTAAATACATATTGCTAAGTGTATATTAAATAAGGGAAACGCCTTTATATTACTTCGATGTTGCAGAATATTTTTTTTAAATTTATATCAAAACAGGTTAATTTTTAATTTAAATTTGTTTCAAAACAAACTTAAATGATCACTTACAATACTAAAGACTGGTTTACTTTTATTTTTCATTTTCATAAATCTGATACAGTTCGAAAATTGTTTCCGATTATGATTGCAATTGGAATTTATGCTGCAATAGTAGGCTATCTCGAGGTCGAATATTTTAAAGTGTCTAAAAACGATTACATCCATAACATTCCTATTATGCACGGAATGCTGGGTTTTGTTATTTCGCTTTTGCTTGTTTTTAGAACCAATACAGCTTATGACCGATGGTGGGAAGGGCGTAAACTTTGGGGCGGACTTGTAAATAACAGCCGAAATTTTGCCATAAAACTTTCTGCCATTTTAAAAGATGAAAACGATAGAAATTTTTTCAGAAAATACATTCCGATGTATGCAGATATTTTGCACAAACATTTAAAAGATGAAGACACAAGCAAACAACTTTTTGAAGATGTCGATTTAGAAATTGACCATCATAAACACAAACCCAATCAGTTAAAAAGAATAATGTATCATAAAATCAATGATTTGTATGATGCAAAAAAAATTACCGGCGATCAGCTGATTACTTTAAATGACGAATTGGTTGCTTTTACAGATATTTGCGGGGCGTGCGAAAGAATCAAAAACACACCTATTCCCTACTCTTACAGTGCGTTCATAAAAAAATTCATCTTCTTTTATACAATGACACTTCCGTTTGGATATTCTGTTAGTTTAGGTTATTTGGTTGCTCCAGTTGTTGTGTTTATATTTTATGTTTTAGCCAGTTTGGAATTAATTGCCGAGGAAATCGAAGATCCGTTTGGAGATGATGAAAATGATCTTCCAACCAAAAAAATATCCGAAAACATCAAAAAACACGTTGAAGAGCTGATTTAATAAAACGTTAAATCTGCTTTTCATATCCTTATTTTACTTAAATTTAAAGTCTTCACCAAAAATTTAAGTTTAATGAACAACCAACGATTTTTAGTCAGCCCGCTTCAATTATCACAAGAAAAATCGTTAAAGACTCTTGTTGAAAATAGAACTATTTACAATTTGAGTCATTGTGAATTAAATTTATTTGAGACCTACGAATCGACTAAAATGGTTCCGTTAAAATTTAATGACTTGGTTGTAACGAGTATGCTACGAGGCAAAAAAGTCATGCATCTTTTTGATGATCCAGAATTCGAATATCTTCCTGGCGAAACGGTAATTGTTCCTTCGAATGTAGAAATGAAAATTGATTTTCCTGAAGCTTCCAAAAACAATCCCACACAATGTTTGGCTTTGGCTATTGATCAGGGAAAAATCAATGAAATTTTAAACTTCTTAAACGAGCAGTATCCTAAAGAAGGAAATAATATGTTCTGGCAGTTGAACTATCAGAATTATTTCTTTTACAATAATGTCGAAATGGCGGCAACAATCAATAAATTGATTAAAGAATGCATGAGCACATCTATAACCAAAGATATTTTGGCCGATTTAACTTTAAAAGAATTATTGATTCGAATTATTCAAACGCAAACGGTAAAATCTCTAGACGAAGGAAAGTTTATAGAAAACAATAATCCCATTAAAGAGGTTACAGAATATATCAAGCAAAATCTAAAGGAGAATATAAGCTTAAAAACGTTGAGCGAAAAAGCCTGTATGAGTACCACTTCTTTCTATCGTTTCTTTAAACGTGAACTCGGCATGAGTCCGATTGAATATATTTTGAATGAAAAAATAAAATGTGCCAAAAATCTATTGAAGAATCCATCACTTCAAATTAATGAAGTCTGTTATTTAGCAGGTTTTGAAGACGCTAATTACTTCATCAGATTATTCAAAAAATACGAAGGAATTACTCCGAAACAGTATCAGTTACTTTATATTAATTAAAGGTGCTAAGGTGTTAAGGTTCTGAGATACTGAGATACTGAGATACTGAGATACTGAGATACTGAGATACTGAGATACTGAGATACTGAGATACTGAGATACTGAGATACTGAGATACTGAGATACTGAGATACTGACATACTGAGATACTGAGATTCTAAATTTTCAAACTTGAAAGCTGAAAACTGAAAACTGAGACTGAAAACTCTACTCAATCCTAGTCACTGGTTCCAAATCCTTTTCTTCTTCTGGAGTAAAAATTCGGTATTCAATTTGGAAAGTTTTCTTTAACGGTGTTTCCAGCGAAAAACCTCCAACACCAAAGGCATCGATTACGGTTAAAGTAAAATGAGCATGTTTCCAATATTCAAATAAATCTTTGTCTACCCAAAACTCTGTATCTTCAATAACACCAATACAAACGTCTCCCATTCTCTGGTAGTAACCTCCTTTTTCAAAACATTGCGGCTGCGTGCCTTCACAGCATCCGCCAGCTTGGTAAAACATTAGATCTCCATGTTTTTCCTTTAGAATTTTTATCAATTCTACTGCTTTTTCTGTGGCATCAATTCGTTTAATCATTGTTTTGTTTTAAATTTAAAAAAAGCAGCAAATTCAATTAAGAAATTTACTGCTTTGACATAACCAACTATTTAAGCTTTCCCTTTGCAATCAAACAGTAATTCGATTATATTTATAAATCAAAATTGCCTGGAGAAAGCTCGTTTAATGCCATTAAGATCTTATCTTAACGCCCCATACATTTCACTAACTCTATTCCTAAGAATTCTCCAGGGTTTTGATGTGTTATTCTTAGAAGAAACCTAATTTCTTTTTGTCATAAGAAATAAGCATATTTTTGGTCTGACGGTATTGACTCAACATCATTTTGTGGTTTTCACGACCAATTCCAGATTGCTTGTAACCTCCAAATGGCGCACCAGCAGGATAAGAATGGTACTGATTAATCCAAACACGGCCGGACTGAATTGCTCTTGGAACCTGATAAATTTCGTGAGCATCTCTAGTCCAAACCCCTGCCCCTAGACCATACATTGTATCATTGGCAATTTCGATTGCTTCTTCAGTAGTTTTAAAAGTAGTAACAGCCAAAACTGGCCCAAAAATTTCTTCTTGAAAAATTCTCATTTTGTTATGACCTTTAAACAAAGTTGGTTTAATGTAATAACCGCCTTCTAATTCACCTCCTAGTTTATTTTCATCACCTCCTGTTAGAACCTCTGCCCCTTCTTCTTTTCCTAATTTAATGTAAGACATGATTTTTTCTTTCTGAACAATTGAAGTCTGCGCACCAATCATAGTCGATTTATCCAATGGATTTCCAGCTACGATAGCTTCTGTTCTTTCAATTACTTTTTTGATGAACTTGTCGTAAATGTCTTCGTGAATTAATAATCTCGAAGGACACGTACAAATTTCACCTTGATTTAAAGCAAATAATACTGCACCTTCAACCGCTTTATCAAAGAAATCATCATCATGATCTGCTACAGATGGGAAGAAAATATTTGGTGATTTTCCGCCCAATTCTAAAGTAACAGGAATAATGTTTTCAGTCGCATACTGCATTACCAAACGTCCTGTAGTAGTTGAACCTGTAAATGCCGCTTTAGCCACTTTTTTATTGGTTACTAACGGACGACCTAATTCTGCTCCAAAACCATTAACAATATTTAAAACTCCCGGCGGAAGAATATCTCCAATTAATTCCATCAAAACCATAATCGAAATTGGCGTGCTTTCGGCTGGTTTTAAAACAATTGTATTTCCTGCTACCAGTGCTGGAGCAATTTTCCAAACTGCCATTAAAATCGGGAAATTCCACGGAATAATTTGTGCTACAACACCAAGAGGTTCACTTAAAGCAATAGAAACTGTCTGCGAATCTAATTCTGCAATCGAGCTTTCTTCGGCACGAATTACACCTGCAAAATATCGAAAATGATCTATAGCAAGCGGAATATCAGCTGCAAGTGTTTCGCGAATTGGTTTTCCGTTATCAATCGTTTCAACCGTTGCTATATATTCTAAATTGTCTTCAATCTTTTGTGCAATCTTATTTAGTAAAATACTTCTTTCAGTAACAGAAGTTTTTCCCCAAGTTTTAAATGCTTCATAAGCTGTATCTACTGCTAATTCTAAATCTTCTTTGCTAGAATGTGCTGCTTTTGTAAATACTTTTCCATCAATTGGAGAAAGCACATCAAAGTATTCTCCGTTAATTGGGGCAGTAAACTTCCCTCCAATATAATTATCGTATTTTGCCTTAAATTCAGGTCTTTTTGCTGTGGTGCTCATAATATTCTATTTTTGATTTATACCAAATTTAGGTGCATAAAAAGAAACAGAATAGCACTTTTCATTCATGTTGTAGCACAAAAATTACACATTTGATTTTTTTAGTTTATTATAATATTTAATTAGTAAAATTTTAGTAATAATTTTATCAAAAAAGCAGTAACAAGTATTTTTTTATAGATAAAAAACAGCAAGAAAAAACCAAATAATTTTTTCTTACTCCACGGCGCAATCCTTATATTTGTAACCTTATTCAAGAATAAAAAAGTTACAATGAAAATATCTTACAACTGGTTAAAACAATTTATTAAAACAGATTGGACATCTGAGCAGACTTCAGAATTACTTACAGATCTTGGTTTGGAAGTTGAAGTTGTCGAAAAATACCAATCAATTAAAGGAGGATTAGAAGGAGTTGTTGTTGGGCACGTTCTGACTTGCGAAAAACATCCTGATGCAGATAGATTGAAAGTTACTACAGTCAATGTAGGTTTAGAAGCTCCCATACAAATTGTATGCGGTGCTGCAAACGTGGCTGCAGGACAAAAAGTACCAGTTGCTACAATCGGAACTATTTTATACGATAAAGACGGTGCAGAATTCACCATTAAAAAAGGAAAAATCCGCGGGCAGGAAAGCCACGGAATGATCTGTGCTGAAGATGAATTAGGATTAGGAAACAGCCATGATGGAATTATGGTTTTGGCTGATGACCTTGTTCCTGGAACTCCTGCTTCTCAAGTTTTTCAAGTTACAAATGATGAAGTTTTTGAAATTGGATTGACACCAAACCGTGCCGATGCAATGAGCCATTATGGAACGGCTCGTGATTTAAGAGCGGGAATGCTGCAACGCGGCGTAAACGTAGAATTGATTACACCTTCTGTAAGCAATTTTAGAGTTGACATGCGTACGCTTAAAATTGATGTGAATGTTGAAGACAATCATTTAGCACCAAGATATTGCGGTGTAACTATTTCTGGAATTTCTGTTCACGAATCTCCAAGCTGGTTACAAGATCGTTTAAAAGCTATTGGATTAACTCCAAAAAATAATATTGTTGACGTTACGAATTATGTTCTTCATGAACTAGGACAGCCTTTACATGCTTTTGACGCTGCGAAAATCAACGGAAAAATCATTGTGAAAACTGTTGAAGAAGGAACTAAATTTGTTACTCTTGATGATGTTGAAAGAACATTACACAAAGAAGATTTAATGATTTGTGACGAAAAAGGACCACTTTGTATTGCTGGTGTTTTTGGCGGAAAAAAATCTGGAGTTTCAGAAGGAACAACGACTATCTTCCTAGAAAGTGCTTATTTTGATCCTGTTAGCATTCGTAAAACAGCAAAAAGACATCAATTAAGTACAGATGCTTCTTTTAGATTTGAAAGAGGAATTGACCCAACAATTACAGAATATGCTTTAAAACGTGCTGCCCTTTTGATTCAGGAAGTTGCAGGTGGAAAAATTACTTCTGATGTTGTAGAAGTGTATCCTAAAAAAGTAGAAGATTTTTCTGTTTTATTGAATTTCAGCCATGTATCTAAAATTATTGGACAGGAAATCTCAAAAGATACTATCAAAAAGATTTTAGTTTCTTTAGATATTAAAGTAAACAGCGTTTCAGATTCTGGTTTAGGTTTAACGATTCCTGCATACCGTGTTGATGTTCAGCGCGAGATTGACGTAATCGAAGAAATCCTAAGAGTTTACGGTTATAACAACATTAATTTCTCTAAGAAATTTAATGCGACAGTAGCGAATTCACCAAGAACTGAAGATTATAAAGTACAAAACGTAATTGCTTCTCAGTTGAACTCGCAAGGTTTCCACGAAATGATGGCAAACTCATTGACAACGGCTGCTTATGCAAAATTATCGACTTCTTTAAAAGAAGAACATAACGTTTCAATGCTTAATCCGTTGAGCAGTGATTTGGCAACACTTCGTCAGTCTTTATTGTTTTCTGGATTAGAAGCGGTTTCTTATAATATCAACAGAAAAAATTCGGATTTAAAATTATTCGAATTCGGAAAAACATATCATAAATATTTAAACGGATATGAAGAGCATAAACATCTTTCTTTATTAATTTCTGGAAACAGAAACAAAGAAAGCTGGACAAGTCCACAAAAAACAACAGATTTCTTCTTGTTGAAAGGATATGTAAAAGCGATTTTATCTCGTTTAGGAATTGAAAAGATTTCAAATACACCGGTTCAATCTGATATTTATTCTGAAGGAACTGCGATTACTTATAATAATGATATTTTGGTTGAAATGGGTGTTGTTAAAAAACCTATTTTGAAACATTTTGGAATCAAACAAGATGTTTATTATGCTGATTTTAACTGGGATTTGGTTTTAAAAATCATTACTGGAAAAATTAAGTATACTGAAATTCCTAAATACCCAGAAGTTCGTAGAGATTTGGCTTTATTAATTGATCAAAACACTTCTTACGAAAGCATTTTTAACTTGGCTAAACAAACTGAAAAAGCGCTTTTAAAAGATATTAATTTATTTGATGTTTATCAAGGTGATAAATTACCAGAAGGTAAAAAATCGTACGCTTTGAGTTTTACAATTCAAGATAACAGCAAAACGCTAACCGATGCTCAGATTGACAAAATCATGTCTAAATTACAACAAACTTTTGAAACGGAGCTTGGAGCAAGTTTGAGATAAGTTTTCTCTTCATATAAAATAAAAAACCCGACAGATTTAAAAGATCTTGTCGGGTTTTGTTTTTTTTTTGTTTCAAGTTTCAGGTTTCAGGTTTACTTTGAATAGGTTATACAGCAAAGAGCACTAAGGGTTTTTCGCAAAGGTTCACAAAGGCTTATTTAGCGTTAAATTTTTAATTTTTAATTGTAATTCTAAATTTTTAATTCTCATAAGTATTTGTGATAAGCTCTCATTAACTTCTCATCGTATTTATTGGTTTTATAAGCTGGACCATTATATTTTAGAGCGAAAGATGCCCAATTTTTATTTCTTAAAAGTGATAATAGATTATTTTTTTCAAGGAATAATCCGAAAGCTTTTAAATGTTCGCCTTCATTTTGATCCATTTTTTCTACAAATTCATCGATGCTTTGGTAACCAATTGAAAGTGCATTAAAACCCATTATCTGAAACAATCCCCACGAAGCCGAACTGTTGGCCGCATCTTTGATTTTTTTATCCTGACTTAGATTTCTAGCTTTTTCTAATCGCGTGTATTCTGCCGTCCCTCCAACATAATATTTTCTAGTATAGTTTTCAAATAGAATATCTTGATTATTGGAATTCATATAAGATCTCGGATTAATTCCTCTTTTCTCTAGTTCACGCCAAAAAATATGTCCTTCAAACAGAATCTTCGGACGCCCATCAATTAAAAACCCTTTTCCGTTGCTTTCGACTTCATTAACTGCTTTTACAACTGCCAATTCAAGATTAAACTGATTCGAAAAATCGATTAGATTTTGTTCTGAAAGTAATTTGGTATTTGGAGATAAACTATTCGTGTTCTTCGCAATAATTGCCGACCATGTTTTGAGCCCGACAACGCCGTCAACAACCAGATTATTTTTCAATTGAAAATCCCTGATTGCTTTATCTGTTGCTGTTCCGAAATAATCGGAAACAACTACATCATATTTTAATTTGGCTAAAAGTTCATTTAAGTAATAAACTTCTGGAGACTTTACTCCTGCTTTTATAGTTCTCATTATTTTTTATTTATGGTAATTATTGATGCTTTTGAGAAATCAAAAACTTCATTTTTTGTGGCCGTTAGATTGTCATTTTTGTCAAAATAATTGACTTTATATAAAATCAATGTATTATTGTTCGTTGTATTTTTAATAATAAAATTGAACAATATTGGTGTCGAAAACTCCGCTTTTAAACGTTCTATAGAAAATTTACTTCCCGTTTCCTGAACCGTTAAATCAATTGTAATTCTGCTTGTTGCAGCTGTCTGACTTTTGATTTGAACTTGGATGTATCTATTATACGCTGTTGACTGCGAAACAACCTGACTAAACTCGGAACTAATATTTTCTATGTTTTCAAAATCAAAATAAACATTCTTTAATTCGCTGGAAGCACTCGGATCAATTGCCGAAAAATCTAAAAGTTTGGTATCATTACTAATAAGCTGCGGATAATTTTTAAAAAACACACTATTCAGATACGTTGCGTTCTGATAGTAAACCAATAAAATAGAATTGAGTTTACAATTTGAAATCGATTGGTTGTTAATTTGTATTTTCTTTGCAGTATTATCAATTAACGTTTCTAAGATTTCGCCAATAGTCTGCTCAATATTTAATTCGATAATGCTGGAATCTTTAATTTCTTTGTATTTGAAATTAATATTGGCATATTGCGTAATCGTATTATTCAAGGCATTGATCATAATGCTTGCTTCAGATAAATTTTCGGTTGAAAGATTGAATAAAAAGTGCTTTCCATCTGTTGTAATATCGGATTGCTGCAAAAAATAATTGCCGCTTACTTCGTAATCTGCCGAGATATCATTTGGATAGAGAAATTGCACTTTATCAAAGTAATCAGCTGCATCGCCATCAATAAAATTATTCTGCAGCAAAGCAATTTTCAATTTTGCCAAATCAAAATCGGAAAGGTTTGGACCAATGGCAAACTGAAAACTGATTTTTGAAATTTCTTCTTCCGTGCCTGCGCCTTCTTCATAAGCATGAAAAATAGTCGAAATACAAGGCTTCATTGTATTTAAATCTTTCGATAAACTATAAATCTTAGAGATCAACAAAAATGTATTCGGCTGAACCATAGATTTGTAAATTGATAGTTTACTAAAATTAAAGCCTGTGACAAAAATTTGTTTGAACTGAGAAAAGTCTTCGTTTAGATTAAAAGGAATATTAACAAATCCGCCGCCAATAGTTTTGTACAAACTTGACGCAGGATCTGCACCAATTGGATAACTTACTGTTTTATTGATTTTGAGCAGAAAAGTACTTTTTACATATTCTTCCTGAACATCGGCTTTTATACTGTTTTCTCGTTGTATTTCAGATATAGCGACTTTAGGAGCGACTTTTATTCCTAAATCTGATCGTACCATTAACGGACTGCTTATAAGTGTCGCTTTAGGCTGTAAAACGGTTTTAGGCGAAGTAAAATCTTTTTTGATAACATCCTGACTTCTTAGGATTGAAATATCTCTCGCAAATAGAAAGTTTCTCTTTATTTTGGAATATCCTTTAAAATCAAAAAAAAGATCAATATTACATTTTAAGTCATTTAGGTTTGAAACTAAATTCAAGAAAGCAATTTTAACGGCTTCATCAATCAAATAAAATTGAATTTCTTGCGTTGCAGTGTTTACTATTCCATTTATTTTTATAAAATCACGATTTACTTTTAGGTTTAAAACTGCTTCTCTGAGGTTTAAAGTAATACTTTTTTGATTGGCCTGTAAAGTCTTGTTTTTGATGCTGTATTTCAAAGTTACTTTTCCCAAAAGTCCACCTTTATTTCCTGATTTGTCTGGAACATTTTCATAATAAAAAACGGTTCCGTTATTAGGTTCTATTTCAATTTGAGGAAAAAATAAAGTGATTTCATTTTTAAAATAATCCTTAAAGGAATCGTTCTCTGTAATGGCATTATCTCCTTCAATAAGAGGAAAATAATTTTCAATAATTGGAAAAACCAAAATAGGTTTTATGTCTATAGAATGAATGATAGGATGTTCGATTACCCTAAATTCATTTTCTTTTTTAATCGTCGCAGCAGTAAAAGCTGTACTCGGTTTGGAAGGTTCGAGATTGAATCGATTTAAGGGCACCAATTTGGTTCCTTCGAGTTTAAATGTATTTAAATCTGGCATGACTATTTGGTTTAATGATTAGTGACTTATGAAACAAAAGGGACGTAATGTCCCTTTTGTAAAATGTCTCAAAAAAATTATTCCATAAATGGAGCTCTGATTTTCTCGATATCAGCATTTTGAGCGTCAGTTCCCGTTGGAATTTCAAACAAAACATCTCCTTCTTGATAATCAATTTTGATGTAATCTGTTGAAATAGAAACTTTTTTAGATTTTTTTCCGATTTTGCCGCTACAAGTGTATTTCACTTTATATTCCGTTGGTTTAATAGTATAATCTAATTCATACCACGCTCTATACGGAATTGCATCTTCGAAATTATCAACAGTAAACTTGAATTTTTTAGACGACATTTTGTCAACTTTAAACGTTACTTCCATAGTATCACAATCATACAATTCCTCTGTTGACAAAGTGTAATTGATCATATTTTGGATTGGAAGCGGTACGAAGACTTTTGTTCCTTCAAATTCAAACTCTCTTGTTGTGTCTTTCAACTTGATTCTCTTGTCTTTTTCGTACATTACTTCCTGACGAACTTTAATCTTAGAAGAACCGTTGTTTTTTACAAAATCAAATACAAAAGCATTCTTTTCTTTTGATTTATCATTCCAAGTTGCTGGGAAAATTGCATCGATTTCTTTACCAGATCTGCTCGTATTTAATACGTACGGAGTTCCTTCTGGAGCGATCATTCTGCCAGAACTTTTCCAGATTAATTTTCCTTTAGAATCAGGATATCCAACTTCTATAGAAACTTGACTTACTGGGCTGTCATTGACAATATCGCTGTCTTTGTCCAATTTTATCAATCCTCCATTTAATGAAGCAATAACCTGAACTTTAGAAAAATCTTCGTCTAACTGAATTTCAGTAATATAATTTTTCAAATCTGCTTTTGCTTCTGCACCCGATTTTAAAGTCAGAGGAGTTAGATTCCCGCTGATTTTAGAATCTAAAACCTGAATAGCAGAGAATTTAATTTCATCTGTAAATTTAATTGCACGAATCTGGCTTCCAGACTTAAGATTCATTCCTACGCTGCCAAGTCCCATAAATAAACGGAAGAAACCATTTGGTTTTTCGGGAGATGAAACTGGTGTAAATTGTTTTTCAGGAGCGTCAAATATTTGTTTTTTTACTATTTCAAAAGCAAATTCTCGCTGTTTTTGCAGTAAGGAATCTTCAACCTTTTTCTTTTCTTCATTTGAAAACTGTTCATCTGTTATTACTTCACTTGTAATACCTCCTTCTGTAAGGATTTTTTCGTACTCATGTTCCCAGTTTAAATCAACAAATGACCAGCTTACACTTGTTTTAGCAGAAAAATAAGTATGTACTTTTTTAACGTCAACCGTTGTTTTAATAACTGTAGTTGGCATGTAAGCTTTGTACTTGATATTATTTTCTATAACAAGATTATTACTTCCAATTTCTAAGGCATTTTTTACCAATGAAGCGCTGTTTCTTCCCATTAAAATAGAAAGCGCATTATCTCCTAATCCAAAAGTAGTTCCTGCTCCTTCTCCTTGAATGTTAAAAGTCCAGGGATTGGCGCCTCCAAAAGGATTATTTGGTGATTTTTCGCCCACAACGTGCATCGCAATGTTGTTTTGTGTCAATTGAATTGGACGGACATTGGTCGAATTAAAATCTTTATCAACTCCAATTAAGAAAGAAAACAAGCCAAAAAGTGTTGAATTTCTGTGGTTTTTATAATCACTATTAAGTCTTGCTTTTAATTTATCGATTGCTTTTTTCAATAAAGCTTCAGGTAAATCAATTGTACTGGTCAAAGTCGTATAAGCGCCTGCTTCTTCTTCCAATCCTTCTGCACCAATTACTGTCGAAGAATCTCCTTCTGATTTAAATACCTGCATGGCAAACTTAAATCTCCCATCTGGATGTTTAGATAGTCTTGGGTACTTTGGGTAATAGTAAAACTGCATTGGCAATCCAGCATCTCTTAATAATATATTATTCGGATCTGGCGAAAAAAGAACTGCGAAATCTGCTCCATCTTCTTTTTCTAAAAGAATTTCTACTGTTCCGGCTCCTGCATGAGGATAACCTAGGGGTGTTGGTTGTGACATAATTTAAAAATTTAGTTAATTACTTAATAAGGTTTACATTTTTGAGTGCCTGTTTTTTACACGAAAACTGACGATGTAAAATTCTATTTTTATAAAATGTTACGTAACAGCACTTTAACCCATTTTTTTGAATAAATTTACCTAACGAAAAAAGGGTATATTTCCCCTTGTTCCAATTTTAGGTTTCAAATAATTTTGTCCCCAACAGAACTTCAAAATCCTGTTAACTAAATCCATAACCAATAAATTAATAAAAATCATGAAAAATCCTCCCGCAAAACCAAGTCAGTTAATTACTAAAGAATTTGCTAGACAATTAAATGTGAATTACAACAACAAAAGAGCTTCGCTTACAGCAAAAAAAACGCAGAAAGAAGATGCAAATGCTATTTGGTATTCTTTGGAAGAATTAGAAAACTACATTCACTACATCAAAACAAACGGAGCAAACGATGGATATAATGTAGACGGAATTCGTTTTTATTTTGGAGTTTATCCAGATGATGAAAAGCATGGCGAAAAAGCTGGATTAACAACTTTATTTTTGGTTCCAACTGGAAAAAAGATAGAAAACAATACAGCAAAAATTCAAAGTTTTGCTTTAGTACAAGAAGCCTCTTCTTCTGACATTCAAAGCCTTGAACCAATGAATTACGGAAACATCGGAAGACCACCAAGTTTATTATATTAAAACTATGTTTGAATTTTTAAGATCTTATATCATTTATCTGGCTTTATTATCAGGAATAGTTGGCTTGTTTTCAATGCCAAAACTTCCTGGTAATAAAGCTAAATTTTTAGTACTTTTAATCTGGTTTTCAATCATAACCGAAATTGTAGGCTACTATTTTACCCAATGGACGGGTTTGCTGAACTTTTATGTTTACAATTTCTACATGTTCGCCAGTTTTTCTGCCTATATTTTACTTTTAAGAGCCTTATTGACAAAAATTAACAACAGAACCTTAGCTGTTATTTTTCTAATCTTGTTTATAGTTTCTTTTTTCTTAAATATATTATATTTTAAAGAAGACATAAACCGTTCATTTACATACAGCTTTGCAATTGGTGTTTTATTAGTATTGATTTTATGCTGTTTATATTTGATTGAGATTTTTAATTCAGAAAAGATATTAAATTTTAAAAAGTCGGTTTTTTTCTGGTACATTTTAGGAATACTTGTTTTTCATGTTCCTTTTACTCCTTTTATGCTGGCTATCAATTGGTTTTTAATCAAACAAGACGAATCTATATTTAGCTTAGTATTATTCATTTTAAATTTTCTAGCACATAGCTGCTTTATAATCGGATTTATATGGAGCGAAAAGAAATACAATTATTAGTCATTTCCCTTGGTATTGTTTTCTTTACCTTGATTATCGTTATAGTTGTTATTTTCTTCTATTTTTTTAAGAAGAAAAACAACTTTGTGGTAGAGAGAATGGAAGCTGAATTGTATTTCCAATCTGAACTTGTTAAAACCAGAATAGAGATAAAGGATCAGACTTTATCTGAAATTAGTAAAGAACTGCATGATAATATTGGCCAGATTATTTCGGTCGCCATTATGCAGCTTAATATTTCGATAAGCAATAAAAACGTTCAGATTAGTGAACTTAAAGACATGAAAGTCGTTTTGGCTAAAGCTTTAGACGAATTGAGAATTCTTTCCCGCATTATAAACAAAGATAATTTACTTCAAAACAATTTTTTAGAAGCTATTCATCAGGATTTAGAAAGAATTAAGAAACTTAAAAAAATCAAATACAATTTTAATCAAATTGGAACAGTTCCAGCAATAAATGAAGAACATGAATTAATCATTTACAGAATTTTTCAAGAAGCGCTTCATAATAGTTTAAAACATTCTAGAAGCGATTTATTTGATGTGAATATTGAAACTACCGATTCCGTTTTTAAGTTACAATTGAAGGATTTCGGAATTGGATATGATCTCAAAAAATCAAATTCAGGATTAGGATTGAATAATATGAAATTGAGAGCCAAACTAATTGGTGCTGACTTAATTATGAATTCTGATAAAACTGGAACTAGTGTAACTATCGAATATCCTTTAACGCAAGACCATGAAAACTAACCCAAAAAATAAAATCATAATTGTAGACGATCATCTGCTTTTTTCGCAGTCTCTCGAATTGTTAATTAAAAGTTTTGGCGATTATGATGTAATCCAGCGTTTTGAAAACGGAAAAGTGTTTATTGATTATCTGGAAGAAAATAATACTGCAGAAATTGATCTTATCTTACTCGATGTCAATATGCCCGTTCTCGATGGACTGAGCACTATGAAATGGCTAAAAGACAATAGACCCGATCTCAAAGTAATTGCTTTATCTGTGAATGACGACGAGGAAATTATTATAAAAATGATTACGAATGGTGCCAAAGGTTATTTACTAAAAGATACTTCTCCCGAAATATTTAGGGAAGCAATAGAATGTGTAGTCGAAAAGGGCTTTTATTTCACAGAATTAGTTTCTGGAATGCTTATTAATAAGGTCAATAGCGACAATAGAAAAATCAATTTAAAAGAAAAAGAGATTGTTTTTATCAAACATGCCTGTACCGAAATGACCTATAAGGAAATTGCATCACAGATGTGTTTGAGTCCAAAAACTATTGACGGCTACCGAGAAATACTCTTTGATAAACTTGAAATAAAAACCCGAATCGGACTTGTACTTTATGCCATTAAGCATAAAATTGTTTTTGTATAGCTTAATAAGTTAATGCTGCAAAGAATGGATATTCTTTAATTTTTTCTCTTCCGTTAAGAAAAGTCAGTTCCATTAGAAAATTGCATTGTACAATTTCGCCTCCCAGTTTTTCGACCAATTCACAAACCGCCTTTGCAGTTCCGCCTGTAGCTAAAACATCATCGTGAATTAATACTCGATCGCCTTTTTGAATAGCATCTGTATGCATTTCTAAACTATCAAAACCATATTCTAACTCGTAAGAAGCAGAAATTGTTTCAAAAGGAAGTTTTTTAGGTTTTCTAACAGGGACAAATCCAGCATTTAATTCCTGAGCCAGCAACATTCCGAAGAAAAAACCACGAGATTCTGCTCCTACAACCTTATCAATTTTTTGTCCGTTTAAAGAATCAACCAAGATTCGCAGGCAATTTGTTCGTGCTTCGGGATTAATTAGTAACGGAGTGATGTCTTTGAATAAAATTCCTTCTTTAGGAAACCCCTGAATATCACGCACATAATTTTCAATCTTCATTTTTTTTTATTTTTCTGTTATTTTTTGCTTGTTTATCTCACATTTATACCTATATTTGCACCCGCAATAAGCAATCAACAAAGCTACAAAAAAATAGCTAATTGATAACAAAAAGGCCTCGTGGCGCAACTGAATAGCGCATCTGATTACGGCTCAGAAGGTTACTGGTTTGAATCCAGTCGAGGTCACTACTCGGGACAAAAGAAAAATATCATCTTTTGTCCCGTTTTTTTTTGCTCGTAATCTATTGTTTACCAAGTAGATACAGTTGACCATTTCATTGATCCGGGCGGTGCGGATTTTATTTTCTTGAAATGTGAAATTTTCGGGAAAAATTAAACCAATTAATTCTCTACAATCAGCTAAAGTCGCACTATCAAAGGCCTCACCTAGCTTTATAAGGTTTTCCAATCCTGTCGTCGTTAATTGCTCTATGCTGACCCTATCGTCCTCTACATTTCCAATGTCTTTTTCCAGCTTACTGATAACTGCATTGTATTCAATTTTCATTAAATTATAATCCTCAGCATCAATTTTCTCGGTAACTAATAAATTTCTTGCCACAGATAGTTTCTTCTCATAAACTGCAATCTGCTCAAGGGACTTCTTTTTTTCACTAGCTATTACTCCAGTATGCTCTCTATAACCTTCAAGCAAGACTGCTGTATACAGTTTCTTTACTTCTGCTAAAGGTTTAAATTTATTTAAATGCTCTTTAAATACTTTATTAGCTACTTCTGAGTTTATTCTCCATTTGCAATCTTTATCACAGTGATAATAGTAATAATATTTACTCCTTCCTTTGCATTTGCTTCCTGTTAACTTTTGACCGCACTGTGGGCAAAGAAAAAAACCCCGCAAGGGAAAATTCTCAATAGTTTTAACTTTCGGTCTGTATGTCCGTGCTTTACTGTCAAGAACATCCTGTACCCGATAAAACAATCCTTCGCTGATAATCGCCTCATGTTGTCCATTAACCCATTTTTCTTCTTCATCCTTGTATTTAGGAACAACTATTTTGCCGCAGTAAAGTGGATTTCTAAGAATCACCCACAAATTGCTCTTAGACAGCACAAGCCCTTTATCTTTTGCCATCTGATAAATAGATTCGGTACTGAAGACATTTCTTGCAACCTGTTCGAATATCCAAATAAGTTTTACCGCTTTCTCTGGTACAATCGCAATATATTTTTTTCCATCCTCAGTAATCTTATTTGCATATCCATAAGGTGCCATCCCCATATGTCTGCCTTCTTTCTTTCCGCGTCTAAGACCTTGAAAGGTGTTTAAAGCTCTGCGGTCATTTTCAACCTCGGGTGCAGCCAGATAAAATGCAAGCATCATTTTATTTTCCGGAACGCTTAGATCAAGAGGCTGTTCAATTGCCTGTGGTTCTACTCCTAATTTTCTTAGCTGATTAATCATCTGGTATGCGTCACCGGCATTACGGCTGAATCTGTCCCACTTCATAAAAAGAACCATATTAATTTTATTTTTATATTTTTTCAAATCAGCAAGAAATTTTTTCCATTGAGGCCTGTTAAAAGTCTTTGCTGAATGATCTTCATAAATTACATTGCGTATCTGTATTTGGTTTATGCTGCAATATTTTCTTAGCATTTCCTCCTGATTCCGTTGGGAGAATCCTTTTTCTGCTTGCTCGTCAGTACTTACACGAATATACAAATCTGCTATCTTACTCATTTTGTTTTATTTAAATGTTTCAACACAGCGATATTAGCAATTATTCTTAAGAAATACAAGATTTCCTGTGCTTGCTCAATTGTAACATCAAGCCCCTCAGATCGAAGCATTTGTAAAGCTTTTTCGGGCGTCAACTTTGAATTACTGTAGTCAATATCTTTCTCCATAATCACACTTTTGAAAATTCAAAAAATGTAATTTAAATACAGAAATGCTTTTAAAATACTGACTGAGGATATTTGGCATTAATTGGAAGTTTATTTCCTCCTTTAAGTAAAAATTGCATAAGTGAAATACTATATTCACTACATTAAAATCGATGGTATTCCAGAATTAAAAAAATCCATATTTTAATTCTTTTGTCCAGTAAATTTTATTTAAAACTTTCATAAATTAATTGATGCTTATAATAAGTTCTTGTCTTTGAGATCTCGAAAATGATCCGGCACGAAATACATCAAATTATTCAAAAAATAAATATAAATTCTCTCAACCTAAAATGTTTTACAATTTTAAAATAATGTCTTTGCTTTTTTGTAGTGTTTTATTTAATAACTTAGGAACTTAAATCACCTTAAATATGTCTGAATCAATTCTACCTAAATTGGAAGCATCTCGTAAAGAACTTTTAGATCTTGGATTGCGTAATACATTACTTAATTATAAGACTTCTAAAGTTAAAGGATTGCAGATTGTGCAAGAACAATCCTCATCCATTTATGACATTTTAGTGAGACAGAACAAAGGAATGACTTTTTTAGGACGCCCAGGCAAAGATGACGATGATGAATTATTAGAACTTCCGGAACTTACTGAGCCGGAAATGCAAGATGCTTATAATGATACCAGATTACAGACCAATGAAACAGAAGCCAAGCTTCAGACTAAAATACTAAATACGTATTATTTTGCTAGAACAAGCATTGAAGAGCAAGGTGTCAACACGTTATATCTTGCATTAGGAATACTGAATTGGTATGAAAAAGGAAATAGTGAAGATACAAGAAAAGCACCATTAATTTTACTTCCTGTAGTTTTGGAGCGTTCCAGTGCAAATGAACGTTTTCGTTTAAGGTACAGTGGAACTGAAATTGGAGCAAATCTATCATTGCAGGCAAAAATGATGGTAGATTATAACATTACTATTCCTGATCTCCCAGAAGAAGAAGAACTGGATCTTAAAACATATTACAACATTATAAAAGAACGGATCAGCCACATTGAAAATTGGAAAGTTGAAGAAGATACCATAGAATTAGGATTCTTTTCTTTTGGTAAATTTATGATTTATCATGATTTAGACAGTGAAAAATGGCCAGAAGATAAAAAACCATTCAACCATAATATTTTACAATCTTTATTCAATACTGGATTTAATGAACCTCAACCGTCAATTGGTGAAGAACATCATCTTGACAATGATACGAATGCGGATGAGCTTATGCAAGTCGTAGATGCCGACAGTTCGCAAGTTATTGCAATGCTTGCTGTGCATGAAGGGCGTAACATGGTAATACAAGGCCCGCCAGGAACAGGGAAGTCACAAACCATTACAAATCTTATAGCAAATGCTGTCGGAAATGGAAAAAAAGTGCTTTTTGTTGCTGAAAAAATGGCTGCTTTAGAAGTTGTAAAACGACGATTAGACAGTGTTAATTTAGGAGAAGCTTGCTTAGAATTACATAGCCATAAAGCAAACAAAAGAGAATTACATAATGAATTAAAACGAATACTTGATTTAGGTAGGCCAACAATGACTCGTTTGGAAGAGGAAATTAGATTTCTTCATCCTATGATAAACGAACTTAATCAATATTGTGCTTCTGTAAATTCTGAAATTTCAAAAAGTGGTTATTCAGCACAAGAAGTAATGGGAAATTTACTAAAAATAACAACTAATAATAAAGATTATAAATTTCCTAAAATACAAGTTGAAAATATTAGTGTATGGGATTCTACAAAGATGAAAGAAGTTGAACAGTTGGCTGAAAAAATACAGGTAAGACTAGAAAAAATTGGACAACCTGAGAACTTGCTGTTTTATGGAACTGATATAAAAATTTTCCTCCCAATAGATGAAGAAACCTCAAAAGATTTATTAGAAATTGTACTTAAAGATACAAATGAAGCAATAACTCTTATTACTTCCATTTCAAATTATGTTGAAATTAATCCGTCCACAGAAATAGATGATGTTAAGCTATTATTAAAAACTATAAGAACTGCAGCTGAGAATCCAGGCCTCACATCGATGAATATAACCGATTCTGCCTGGCTCAATAATCAAGCTGATATTGCCGAATTATTAGAAACTGGAATTCGACTAGAGGAACTGCATACACAATATGATAATTTAGTTATTCCAGAAGCTTGGGATTATGATCTGCTTGAAATAAGGCAAAATTTAATTGTACATGGCAGTAAGTGGTATAAATTTTTAATAGGAGATTATAAAAATAGTGCAAAAAAATTATCGGCACTTCTCACAACTCAGGTACCTTCAGATCTAAACACAAAATTAGAGTATGTTAATGCTTTAATGGAAGGAAAGCGTCTTACAGCCTCTCTCCTATCTTTAGAACCTTTAGCGCAAAAATTATTTGATATCAGATATCAAAAAAAACGAACAGACTGGCAGACTGTTAAAAAAGCAGTTCAATACCTACAAGAGGTACACCTTCTTATTCAGGATGACGTAATATCAAATACATTTCTATCCTTCCTTAGCAAAAATCAGGAGTCTTACGTTGCGGCTGACTTTTTAATTAATTTAGAGAATGCTTTAGAAAAACAAAATATTTCATTAAAGTCGCTTTTAGAAAAACTGGATTTAAAAGATAATCAAATACTAAATAAAAGTTTAGCAAAACAGCAAAGCTTAATAAAAAATTGGTTCGAAAATCTACCTGAGATCCATCAGGCTGTATCTTGGAACGTAATGAAAGAAGAGATTGAAAGAAATGGAGCCGATTATTTGATTAGAGCAGTTTATAACTGGCCCGACGCTGTTTTGCATTTAAAAACAGCTGTACAAAAAACTTGGTACGAACATTTGATTGAGCAGGCAATGAATAATAGTGCAGAACTTCGAAAATTTGAAAGATCAAGTCATGAAGAAGTCATCGAAAAATTTAAACGACTTGATGTACTTAATCAGTTCTATAATCGCGCCAAAGTTGCTTTTAAACATTGGGAAAGTTTACCAAAACAGGAAGGCGGCGGACAAATTAATGTACTTAAAAGCGAATTCAACCGCAAAGCCAGACATATGCCGATTAGGAAACTTATGCAGGAAGCGGGACTGGCAATTCAAGCAATTAAACCTGTTATAATGATGAGTCCAATGTCAATTGCAAATTTTCTCCCTCCAAATAGTATTGATTTCGATCTGGTTATTTTTGATGAAGCCAGCCAAGTACGTCCTGTTGATGCTTTGGGTGCTATTTTACGTGGAAGACAAATAGTTGTTGTGGGGGATACAAAGCAAATGCCTCCAACAAGTTTTTTTGACAAACTAAATACCGATACTGAAGATGAAGAAAACGTAACTGCTGATATGCAGAGCATCCTTGGAATGTGTGATGCTCAAGGTGCTCCTCAACGTATGCTGCGCTGGCATTATCGCAGTAGACATGAATCCTTAATTAACTTGTCAAACCAGGAGTTTTACGAAAATAAATTAATAATTTTTCCAAGTCCCGGATCTAAAAGCAAAATGGGTTTAGCATTTAATCACCTGCCAGATACTTATTATGACAAAGGTAAAACACGCACCAACCCTAAAGAAGCTGAAAAGGTTGCTGATGCTATTATTAACCATGCTATAAATAATCCGAAGTTGAGTCTCGGCGTTGTTGCTTTTAGCACTGCGCAAATGCAGGCTATTCAAAATGCACTTGAAGTAAAAAGAAGAAAAAATCCTGAAGTTGAAAGTTTCTTTAGGAGCCACCCTACTGAACCTCTTTTTATCAAAAATCTTGAAAATGTTCAAGGAGATGAACGAGATGTTATTTTTATTAGTATTGGTTATGGAAGAACGGAAGACGGTAAAGTACCTATGAGTTTTGGACCTCTAAATAATGAAGGTGGTGAACGAAGACTAAATGTTTTAATTACAAGGGCAAAAAGTAGATGTGAAGTATTCACAAATATTACAGCCAGTGATATGAATCCTGGACCAAATGCAAAATTTGGTATTCGGGCATTAAAAAGTTTTCTTTATTATGCACAGCATGGGAAGTTTGAAAGCGACAAGGAAGAAATAATAACTAAACCCCAGCCATTTGAGGAAATTATTGCTCAAAGTCTTCGCGATAATGGTTATATCGTGAGAGAAAAAGTCGGCTCTGCAGGATTTTATATTGACTTGGCAATAGTGGATAACGATAATCCTGGAAGATATATTCTTGGAATATGCTGCGACGGAAAGTCTTATGAAACTGCAAAATCAGCGAGGGATCGAGATAGATTAAGAACTATAGTCCTTGAAGGCATGGGCTGGAAATTATTTAATGTATGGAGTACTGATTGGTTCCGCAATCCCCAAGGAGAGCTAAGACTTTTAATAGAAAACATTGAAAATGCTAAAAATCAAGTTGAACATAATGATGCACTTGAAGAAGAATTAATGGAAGATTTAAAAAATCTTGTCCGAGAAGAGCCTGAAGAAATTGATAATTCAATCCCCCGCTATTTAAAAGCTTCTCTTCCTATTGAGGTTTGCCATCAAGAAATTCATACTTATTCCCTTGGAAAACTTGGAGCGTGGATACATGAAGTTGTCAAAGTAGAAAGTCCCGTTCATTTTGAAGAAATGGCTCGTCGAATTGCAGATGCAAATGGCATTTCAAAAATAGGAAGCCGTGTCAGAGCATCTATTACAGATGCAGTAAACTATGCTATTAGAACTGGCTTAATTAAAAAGAAAGATGAATTTCTTTGGAATTTTGAAGATCATTTACCAGTAATAAGAGATAGAAGTTTACTTAGCCCAAATTCAAAAAAATTAAGTCTTATTTCTGATGAAGAGATGAACTTGGCAATCATTAAAGTTGTTGAAAGTTCTATCGCTATTCAGCCGGATAATGCTGTTATCTTAATTGCGAAACTTTTTGGATTTGCAAGAGTTACTGAAGATATGCGAAACCATATTTTACTATCCATTATAAAATCAGTTAAATCTGAAATTGTAAAAAAAGATGGAGAGTTTTTAAAATTGATATAACAATTTAATTTAAATCTTAAAAACAATGCAAACTAGAATCATATAAACTGCAACCTAGATTATCCACTTGTAAAATTAACACCACTTTAATTTATCAAATATCATCTTGCATTCACTTAATCCGGCAATGTTAATTAATTCTTTTATATTTGTCTAACTTATTAAATTTAATAATGAAAATTTTTATTTCTCATTCGTCAAAAAACGCGAATTACGGACAAGCACTCGTAGATTTGTTGGTAGCGGTTGGTGTTAATAACGAACAAATTATATTCACCAGTAACGACGCATTTGGAATTCCTACTGGTCAGAACATATTTAATTGGTTGAGAGCTAGAATTACTGAAAAGCCATATGTAGTTTATCTCCTTTCTTCAGACTATTATTCGAGTATTGCCTGCATGAATGAGATGGGAGCCGCTTGGGTTGTCGAAAATGAACATACAATTATATTCACACCTGAATTCAAAGCTTCAAGCCCTGAATTCCAAAACGGAGCTCTAGACCCTAGGGAAATGGGATTCAAAATAAATAATCACGATAGAGTAACAGGCTTTATTGAAACTCTTCGCGTTTTATTTCCAATTTCGACCAAAGCCGTTTTTGTAAGTCAAAAAATACGAGAATTTATCGAAAAGGTCAATTCGTTCGAAGTTCCCAGACAAAGTTTACCAATTACACAAATTGTAAAAAATGAGAACCACGTAAATCCAATTATAACAACCATAAAAGAAGAAAAAATAATAGTTGAAAATTCTCCAAATAAAATAATTGACAGCAACAGCAAAACTTCACAAGTTGATAAGCTATTTAAGGATCTACAAGAAGGAAAGTTAAAGGATGAGGAGATAATCTTACTTCATTATTCTATTGACACCGCAAGATTCAAACTAGGAGTTGGATGGAAAAGTTCAGGTGAAATTGAAAATATCAAGACTTGGGAAGATGTTAATTCATTAAATTCAAAATTATCATTAGGATATGACGAAGTTATACGTCGTTTCGAGTTAAAAAAGTTAACTAAAGTTACTGAATTAACAAGTAGCAATAATCCGAGAGAGGTTGCGTTTATATCAGATTTAACAAATTTATTACTTGGACTACCTGAAGAAGGCAATTTAAAAATTAAAGAAGCTTTAGCGAGAAATGAAAGTGTAATTCCTAAATCTTGGAATATTTTTGAAAAGGAAGATGATTTACCATTTTAAATAGAAACTGCCTCTAATAGCACCTAATCGAATTCCTATTCTTGCATATTTAGCTTGATATAGATTCGGATTATCTTTATGATTTTGTTGAGTACAAAAACGATAAAAAACCTTTCCCTGAGGAAATTCTTTTAGAATTGGTTAATATAATAATAATGAAAACGAACTTAGAAAAGCTCAATATTTTGAATTATCAGATAACGATGAAAACTTATAGAGTGGCATCTGCGGATTTTCTCGTCTTTAACCATCAAACGCAGATAATCTCTCCGCAGAAGATAAACTTTCTTGTGAAACTTATCTAATCTCTATTTCTTCATCTTTTTGCTCATCGCTATTTATTTTTTCCAATAACCCAGTATAACTAGTCATTACGAAAACAACAAACAAACTGCAGGTTAAGAATATTGTTCCAAAAATCCAATTGAAGTTAAAAAAGATTGACGCAATTCCAGATATAGATAGAAAGCAACCAAAAAAATTACAAATCCACAAATACCAGATGTGAGCTCTAATTTTATATAGCCTTTCTAAATAAAGTGCAGCAATACTTCCAACTAAAAGTGGAATTGATATTGCGAAGCAATATAAGGCGATTGAAAGTTGTAGTGTATCTATTCTCTCATTAATTAACTGAATGATAATTACCATCGACGTACTTATTAACGCTGTAGCAATAAATAAGTTTTCTTGTTGATGTTTTTCTTTTACCTGATATTTTTTCATCTATATAATAAAGAATTTTATTAAACCTTAAATCGTTGAATAACTTTACGATCGTTATCAAACTTTATCAATTTGTAATTCGAATAGGAGCTAACATATTTGCAAAATGGACTCCGTGTTTATAATTATTTGTTTTTGTTGTAAATACTTGGTATTCCTAAAAACACTATAGCCACTCCAATAAAAAATAAAGTTTCAATTAAGACTGATTTTTATTTAATTTTTCCATTATTTAATTATCTGATATAGTTATTTTTTTTTGATTCTTTTTTCTCCAGATTGTGGATCGCTTGGCAGGAACGTTTGCAACTTGGCGAAGTTGTGAACTTCATAACTGGCTTATTTCGGCTCAGATAAAATTTCTTGCCAAACGCCCAAATGAATTTCCACAAAATTCACAATCTTGCCAAACGGCTGTTAGAGTAGTTATTTTAGTACGTGCACCAAATGATCTTTTATATCATAAAGATTCATTCCGAAATTTTGAGCATCTTCAGGTCGAACAGCAATAATCAATTTACTTGAAAATTTATGTTGCAAAGACGCTTTTGCAAATGATTCTGCAATTAAAGCAATCATCTTCTTTCTAGAAATTTTTACCCGCCCTCTACCAGTACCTATAACAGGTACAATAAGTTCTTGAAGCTGACCACTATTTCGTACATAATCCCATAATCCGTTTAATGAAGCATCTATTTCTGAAATAGTTGATGAAGCATTTCCACCTTCTCCCAGGGTGGACATCGCTGTAAAATAAAAAGTTTTCCCATGAGTATGAATTGGAATTGTAGTTCCAATCGGGTAAGGGGTTGTAGTGTTTAAAGCTGCAAGTTTTTCTTGTAAATTTTTAATTAATTCTATCTGATTTCCCGTAAAATACTTTGCAGTAAATTGACCTTGCAGACTATCAACTGCTATTCTTCCGCCTGCTACATCAGCTTCAAATTGAGTATTTGTACTTATCATAGTCGCGCCGCTGAGACTAAATAAGTCAGCAATACGAACATCAATTGAAAAGTCGTACTCTGGAAATGAAACTGAAATTGATTTAATGGGTCTTTTTAATAGAATCGAAAATATTACTGAAAGAACCATGAAGATAAAGAAAGCGTACGAACCATATTGATCACGGGTATACACTTTAAAAAAATCTAATGTTTCGGCAATAAGCCAAATAGTACCAAAAATGGCGAATATAGATTTAAGTCCCTCGAATGAAAAAATATAACGCCAATAGGCCGTGCTCAATATTGAGTTAAGAATGTATTTCATTTAATTTAGCATTTGTAGAAATAATGTCCAGCGTTACATTTTGTGTCAATCATGAAATCAGGATCATTAAGAGCCGCTTTTATTAGATCTTTTTTATTCGGTATATGCATGGTTGGAATGGCTTTCATGGAATCTCTAAATATGGGTAAGTTGTCCCATAAATCAGTTATCCTTTTATTTAGAACGTTCTGGTTGCAATTAATTATATCACTCTTCTCAGTGAAATCTGTATAAACAACTATGATAGGCAATTTCTGCGAATTTATTGCATAGTCTATTTCTTCTCTTATAGCACGAGAACTTTTCGTTAATGAACTTAAAAATAGAATAATGTTTTTTGAGTTTCTTATTCGTTCTCGAATTCGCGGTTTTAATGTTGTCTCCCAGTCACTGCTATCTCTTACACTATAAGTTGTATCATGCGCATTTTTAAAAGGAAAAGATGAATCATTTCCTTTCCAAGCCCTTAGCATATTATAATAAACAAAGTCTTTTGTTGCGTGTGCTCCAAGGCTACACTCGTCAAATGGCTCACTTACGTAGAAGGCCGAATAATTTTTGTCTCTCATGGTTAATGGTTTTGGTTGTTTTTAATGCACCTTAATATTATTCTTGCCATAAATGGATTACTGACATATGATTTCAGATACATGTATATCATTTATAAGTTTAAACATCAAACTTACGGAACCACTCTCCTTTTCTTTTACGGTTTTCCATAATAGCCTCATAATGCAAATTAGTTTTTTAACAGATATATAGACCCCGTATAAATACGTGTTTTTATAATTCAACTAAATAAAAAAAGATGCTTAAGCATCTTTTTTAAATCTTTCATCATCAAAAAAATCTTTCAATGTTATATCTAACATTTTACAAAATTTTTGAATTGAATATATTGTAACACCTCTTTTATTGTTTATGCTTTCCCATCTATTGATTACCTGCCTATCGATGTGATGTTTTTGAGCAAAATCTGTTTGCGAAAGACCAGTTTTTAGACGTAAAAACTGTATTCTTTCTGCAATTTTTTTTTGTAGTATAGTATCTTCTTTTGTTAATTCTGCCATACTGCAATTTTGGTAAATTTTCATAATATTCTGTAAACCACTTGGATTACAAAAAATATTTTTTATCTTTGGATAAGATTTGATTATTTATTTTAAATAATACATAATCATTTATTAAATTTGCGATTCTTCATAAAAAAAATTGAAGCATTCGCTTTGAATCTCGTATCAAAAAACTGGCGTTTTACATACCACGAGAGGATAAGTAAGATGCTCACGTCTTATTGGCGTGGGCTCACTTATTTGTGGTTGGGTGCCGCCAGTGCCTTTGATACGATAAGCTGAGTTCCGCGCCTTTTTTATGCCTTAAACTCTCTTATTATTCTTAGCAGTACTTCTTAATATTTAAGCTTTCGCATTTAAAGTCGAACTCTTTAAAACTTTATTCCGGTGTATTAAACAATTCTTCTTATGCTATTAAGCCGTTTACTTAATACATAAAAATGGCCCTCTACCAGCGACAAACTTGTATAGAGGACCGTAGCCAATCAAATCATATTTAACTAACCAATCCCAAAATTATGAATATTTTTTCATTTTCCATGGGTGGAAGAGCTTGTTATTGCCTAATTTTTATAGGTTTTCTTATGTCTTTTTCACCAATGTCTGCCAAAAATATCTCTCGGCAAGGCAATTCACTTTCCCAACAGCATATGGTTCAAGGCACTGTCACAGACGGTACTAATCCCCTGCCCGGTGTAACCATTGCTATTAAAAACAAAAAAAATAATGCCGTAATCTCCGATTATAGTGGTCAGTTTTCACTCACCTCCTCTCCTAATGACACACTTGTAGTATCTTATATTGGTTTTAAAACAATGCTTGTTCCTATTCAAGGACGCTCAGTTGTAAACATTATACTTTTCTATGATTCTACTACCCTTAAGGAAGTAAAAGTGAATGCCGGATATTATTCAGTCAAAGAAAGTGAACGAACAGGTAATATATCCCGTATTACCTCCAAAGATATCGAGACACAGCCTGTGACCAACGTGCTTGCTACTATGCAGGGCCGAATGGCGGGTGTGAACATTACACAAAATACTGGTGTTCCAGGAGGTGGATTTGACATTCAGATCAGAGGAAGAAATAGCATAAGAACAGATGCCAATGCTCCTTTATACATCATTAATGGCGTACCTTATGCTTCGGATGCTATCGGTTATACACAGACCTCAACAGTTTTTCCAACTGTAACAAGTCCATTAAACAGTATCGACCCCAACACAATTGAAAGTATTGAAGTGCTTAAGGATGCTGATGCAACTGCAATTTATGGCTCTCGCGGTGCCAATGGAGTTGTACTTATAACGACCAAAAAAGGAAAAGAGGGAAAGACTAAGTTTGATTTTAGTGCCTCAACCGGAGCAGGTTCAGTTACCCGTTTTATGAAATTAATGACCACAGACCAATATCTAGACATGCGGCGTCAGGCTTTTCGCAATGATGGAATAGCTAACTACCCTGCAGGAGATTATGACATCAACGGAACATGGGATCAAAATCGGTATACTCATTGGCAAAAGGAACTTATCGGCGGTACATCATTAATAAACGAACTGCGCGGAAATATTAGTGGAGGATCCCAGTACACGCAATTTCTATTTAGCGGAAGCTATTACACACAATCGACCGTATTTCCGGGGGATTTTTTATATAAAAAGGGAAACTCGCACGTGAATTTGAACCATAAGTCTAAAGATAACAAGTTTCGCCTTGTATTTTCTGCCGGATACACCATACAAAATAATGACCAACCAGCATTTGATCTGACTGCAACATCTACAACACTCGCGCCAAATGCCCCAGCCCTATACGATTCCTCAGGAAATCTTAATTGGGAAAACGGAACATGGAACAATCCTTTGGCCAACCAGCAGGCCGAGAATAAATCCACCACAAAAGATCTTGTAGCCAACACGGTTCTATCTTATGAAATAATTCCAAATTTGATTCTCAAAAGCAACTTTGGCTATACAGATTTACAGCATGTGGAAAGCCGTACGAACCCTTCCACGATTTATAATCCTTCTTTTGGAATAACAAGTGCCAATTCAACTTTATATCTCAATAACAGCAAACGAAGCTCATGGATTATCGAACCACAATTAAACTGGGAAAAAGAATTAGGTAAGGGAAAACTTGGAATTCTTTTAGGAAGTACTTTTCAGCAAAGGAACGCTTCGCGCTTATTTCAATCGGGATCTGGTTTTAGCTCCAATGCTCTTATTTATGATTTGGCCTCAGCAGCTAACCGTCAGGTTCAAATGAGTGATGAAACCATTTATAAATATCAGGCATTCTTTGGCAGAATCAATTACAACTGGAATGACCTATATATTGTGAACCTGACCGCAAGACGTGATGGATCAAGCCGTTTTGGTCCCGGAAATCAATTTGCGAATTTTGGCGCTGTTGGTCTAGCATGGCTTTTTTCTAATGAGAACTTTCTTAAAAACAGTTCCTGGCTGAGTTTTGGAAAAATTCGCAGTAGTTACGGGATAACTGGTAATGATCAGATTGGAGATTATCAGTTCTTGAACACCTATAACTCCTCGGGAGTCAATTATCAAAACATAATAGGGCTTCAGCCAACCCGTCTCTTTAATGCTGATTTTGGCTGGGAAGTCAATAAAAAATTGGAAGCTGCTTTGGAATTAGGCTTTTTAGCAGATAAAATTTTTATTACTGGGGCATGGTATCAGAATCGTTCTTCAAATCAATTGGTTGGTATTCCGCTTCCCGGAGCAACTGGATTTACACAACTGCAGGCCAATTTAGATGCTACAGTGCAGAATACAGGATTGGAGTTCACATTACGCACCGTTAATTATTCGAATAAAAATTTTAACTGGACCAGTAATTTCAATGTTTCCTTTTCTAAAAATAATCTAGTATCGTTTCCAAACTTAGCCAGTTCCAGCTATAAAAACACTTACCGAATTGGTGAACCACTCAGCATTTTACTGCGTTATAAATACACAGGGCTTGATCCCGTAACTGGAATTTACCAGTTTAAAGATGAAAATAACGATGGAAAGATTTCTTCTCCAGATGACAAACAAACTGTCATAAATCTTAATCCTGATTTTTTTGGAGGGTTTCAAAACCAACTGAGTTACAAGAACTGGAAATTGGATTTTCTTTTTCAGTTTGTTAAACAACAGCGTGAAAGTTACGCCGGAGTTGCAGGAATGATCAATCATCCAAATAGGTTCGTGAACAGTTGGCAGCAACAGGGAGATACAAGCCCTTATCAAATGCACACTGCCGGATACAATGCTGTTGCATTGACGGCACAATCCCTTTATAGTACCAGTGATGCAGTTGCTACTGATGCTTCTTTTATTCGTTTAAAAACTATAGCAATAAGTTATAATCTTCCTTTAAAATCGAAAGAGTTACAGTGTCTGTTTACAATAAATGGCCAAAACCTCTTGACTTTTACGCCTTATGAGGATGGAGACCCAGAAAGTACCATTGGATTTTTACCCCCATTAAAAGTAATTACTGCCGGAATCCAACTCACTTTTTAATTGATAAAACATGAAAACAATAGCAACAAAAAACATAGCACAACTTAAAATAGCCTCTAAAATAAATTTTTATATACTTATTTTAATGCTTTACTCCTGTGATTCATTTGTCGAAGTAGATCTTCCAAAATCGCAATTAACCAATACTGCCGTTTTCCAGAATTACACAACAGCCAATGCAGCAATGGCTGATATTTATGCCAAAATTCGCGACAAAGGTCTTCTTACCGGAACAGTTTCTGGTATTTCCAATCAACTGGGTTATTATACAGACGAACTTACTTTTTATGGTACATCTACCAATCCTGCTTTTGCGTTTTATAGTAATTCTGTTTTGCCTTCTAACACTACTGTAAGTACAATGTGGAATAATGCATACAATCAAATTTACGCTGTTAATTCAGTATTAGAAGGTATAGCTGTATCTGATTTTAGTACTACAGAGAAAGCTCAATTACAAGGAGAAGCATTTTGTATTCGCGGTTTGCTTCATTTTTATCTTACACAGCTTTTTGGAGACATCCCTTATATCGAAACGACCGACTACAAGCTGAATAGTACTGTAAAACGTTTACCGATCGATCAGGTTTACATTCATATCATAAATGATCTAAAAAATGCTGAACAGCTTCTTCCCTCCTCTTATTTAAGCTCAGAAAGAGTTCGTGTCAATTCATTTGTGGCAAAGGCATTGCTTGCCAGAGTCTATTTATATACAGGTAGATGGAATGATGCTGTTAAAATGAGTAGTGAAGTAATAGATAATAATTCACTTTATCTTTTTGAGGAAACAATAGGCAAGGTATTTTTAAAAGGCTCAACAGAGGCCATTTGGCAGTTTATGCCTTCGATAGCGGGAAAAAACACAGATGAAGCTATTCTGTTTACATTCACTTCAGGTCCGCCTCCAATGGTAGCTATGAGTGAATCTCTAATGAATTCGTTTACAGCAAACGACCTTCGCAAAACAAATTGGACAACAGCAATTACTACTGCAGGCAAAACCTGGTATTACGCCTCTAAATATAAAGAATCTAAAAATACTTCAGCGGCAAAGGAATATTCTATCATCCTACGCTTAACTGAACAATATCTTATTCGTGCAGAAGCAAATACACAACTTAAAAATTATCAAGGAGCCAGAGAAGACCTGAATAAAATCAGAAAACGTGCAGGTCTTTCTAATTCTGCTGTCAATACAAAGGAAGAATTTATGCAGACTATAATTGAAGAAAGACGAAAAGAACTTTTTACGGAATATGGTCACCGCTTTTTCGATCTCAAACGTACCAATAATGTCGATGCGGTTTTATCTGTAAAACCTGGTTGGGACAACGCTGATCGTTCATTGCCAATTCCAGAAAGTGAATTTATCGTAAACCCCAATTTATAGATTAAACCCAGATTAGCAATTGAATACTAGACACAATGAAAAAAGACTTTTATATAAACAATATATTACCCCGCCGAAAGGCATCTTTATTTTTAGTTTTTATTTTGCAATTAGCCGCCTATCCCTTCTGGGGACAGGGATTGCAAAAAAAAGTGTTGAATGTAAATGATTATTCTAAATGGGGCCAATTAAATCTGAATGAATTAAACGAAAACGGAAGATGGGTCAGTTATACTTTATCATACGAAAATGGTACTGATACTTTATTTCTGAAAAATACCAAATCAATGCTAACAAAGAGCTTCCCAGCCGGAACTAATGGTCGTTTTGTAAATTTTGATTGGTTTATTTTTCAAACTGCTAAGGAAGTGCAACTTGTAAATCTCAAAACAGGTTTAAAAGAAATAATTAAAAATGCGATACAATATGACTATTCGCCTAATACAGGAAAACTATTGCTTCTTTTGAGTCAAAATGAAAACCAAAGAACATTGCTTATTCGTAAACTGGATGGTACTGGCAAAGAGCAGATTGCATCAGTTGATAACTTTATGATGGATCCCGCGTTGCAAATGGTATTATACACTTCAAAAGCAGATACAAAGCATACAATTACACTTTTAGATTTTTCTAAAAAAAACAAAAGAACAATTTTAGGTAACAGTTCAGGTTCGTTTGATAATCTGGCTTGGCATCCAAAAGGAAAATCAGTTGCTTTTATGGAAATGCCTTTAAATCCATCAGAAAGCAAAATGGTTTTTTATTATGACTTACACGGCAATAAAATTTACAAACTTGATATTGATGTACAGCATGAACTGGGAGATTCATTGTCTATCACTGATAAAAGCCACAAACTAAAGATATCAGACGACATGCAAAAGGTCTTTTTTTCTGTAAAGCGAAAAACAAAACTACAAACAACTAAAGTAAGCTCTGAAGTACAATTATGGAACGGAAATGCTAAATGGATTTATCCTCTGGAAGAAAAAAGAAAGCAGTCTGAACAAACTTACCTTGCCCTATGGGAGCCTTTCAAAGATAATACAAGACTTCTTTCCAATGATACTCTACCTCAAATTATGCTGACGGGGGATCAGCGTTATGCCATACTTTCCAATAAAAAGCAATACGAGCCTCAGTATGATTATGAGAGTCAGCGAGATTTTTATATTATGGATTTATCTTCTGGAAAAAGTGAAGTGTTACTGAAGCAACATTCCGGCAATATGTTACGTACAACAGCCTCGCCAAACGGCAAATACATTGCTTATTTTGAACAAAAAAACTGGTGGATTTATGACATTTCAAAAAAGTCGCATACCAATATCACCAAAAATCTGAAATCTTCTTTTTTTCATAATGAAAAACAGTATCCAAATAATTCAGATGTTGATTCTAGCATTTTCTGGACAATGGATGGCAAAGAAATCCTGTTATGTGACAAATATGATATTTGGGCGATTAACACGGATGGATCTTCTGCTCGAAGATTGACATCTGGTAGAGAAACACAAACAAAATTCAGGTTAGCAGGTTACTCTTTAGTTCTTCCTGCAAGATCGAACTATGATGGGATAATATTTGATTCAGTCGATCTTAACAAAGGGTTATTATTAGAAGCGAGCAGTGTGAGGGGATATTCCGGCTTTTATAAATGGTCACCAAAATTAAATAAAAATCTTGTATATTCAACATCAACGCTTCTCAATCAATTTACTCAGTCGGCCGACGGAACTACATTTGTTTATTTAGAACAGAGATATGACGTTTCACCCAGATTGATGATTAAAAATCAATCTAATGATTCTTCAAAACTTTTAGTGCAAAGTAATCCACAGCAGGAAGAATTTTATTGGGGAAAAGCAAAACTAATCCACTATAAAAATACAAAAGGAGATTCGCTGAGTGGCATCATATATTATCCAGCACAATATAATAGTCAGAAGGAGTATCCCATGATTGTTTACATTTATGAAAAATTATCAAACGATTTTTATAAATATATTGCGCCTTCTGAATTAGAAGATAGAGGATTTAATATAACGACTTTTACTACTCAAGGTTATTTTGTTCTTCTGCCCGATATCTCATATCAAATAGGGGAACCTGGATTATCCGCAGCCGATTGTGTTGTCTCTGCAACAAAAGAAATGATAGAAAAAGAAAAAGTGCTACCTGATAAAATTGGTCTTATCGGACATTCTTTTGGCGGATATGAAACGAATTTTATTATTACACAAACTGATCTATATGCAGCTGCTGTTTCAGGAAGTGGCGCTTCAGACCTGAAAAATTTCTATCTTACAGTTGGAGCTACAGGCAGATCTAATATATGGCGTTTTGAAAATCAGCAGTGGCGTATGGGAAAATCATTGTTTGATGACCGTGAAGGTTATAATAGCAATTCACCCATTGAACATGCAGAAAACATAACAACCCCACTTCTTTCCTGGACAGGAGAAAGCGATAAACAAATGAACTGGAATCAAAGTGCAGCACTTTATTTGGCTCTGCATCGATTAAATAAAGAGCATATTATGTTAGTTTATCCAAAAGAAGGACATACTATTTTAAAACCTTTAAATCAGAAAGACTTATCGATGCGAATACATGATTGGTTTGACTATAAACTAAAAGATTTACCTCCTGCATCATGGATAAAAGATGGCTTGCAATAATGTATAAAATAGTAATGCAGTTCCAAAAGAACTGCATTACATTCCTATAATATACATTCCTAAAATAATTAATTATTAAGGACGATATACTACTTCTGAACAAGTGGTTTGACTTTGTTCATCCTTTGCAAATACCTGCTCTCCGGCAGGAAGATAAGAAACACGACAAACCTCATTTTCCTGATCTGAACAGGTAATAGGCATACTACATGGATTTTGAGGTGTATCTCGATATCCTAATATGATATCATCTGCTTTCTCTGCACTCTGCATCGATGAAGTGAAAAATGCTCCAGAAATTCCAAGTACAAAAATGGCCATCGGCACAGCTTTTTTTACAATTGTTTTCATAATATTAAATTTTAAAAATTAATGTGATCTACTTTTTTCTACAGGTGTTCGATCTGATTCCTGATACATGCGCTAGTATATTTTTAAGTGTATCATCATCCTTCTTCAGGTATATTTGTCATCTCATTTTTTAATTTATTGTTTACTTTATACATCACTAATTTGGTATCAATAAGAGCATATATATAGTCTGGAGTAACCAAGAAATTCCTAATTTTTTTTCCATCAATTCCATAAATATGGAAACTAAACAGGTATGTCTTTTTAATTAGATCATATACATCAATAACAGATGCCTGATCCCAGACTTTTCTTTTTTCATATCGACCTGGAACATTGGAATTCACAAAAAGAAGATGACCGCAGATGCTGCTAGCAGCATTTACACTAATGGTTGGAATTCCCATTGTACGTTCTGTTTTGTTTTTGAGATATGCTACTTTAATTTGTGCATGTGAAACGGTATCAATTGTGTTTCCTCGATAGTCCAATACCCCGTTTTGATCTGCCACTATATATTCATTTCTATAGCTGTATATGTATACAATTCTTTTCAGCTCTGTACTGTAATGTAACATACCATCCGTATCGAAAATGCCATCAATTTGCTTTTGCAATAACTGTGGCGCCATATTTGTCTTGGCTTTCTCTCCTGTCGTGAAAAAACCTAATATATTAGTATTGTTGCTGATTCCCCTAAATGCAATTGTACCACTATCAATCGGTATGGCGATATTGAAGTATGGCGATTTAGGCTTTTGTAATCTAGCCTTCCAATCACTTATATGACCTCTAAAAATCACTCGGGTTTTACCATCAATTACATAAAAGAAAGGAGGACGAACAGCTAGCCTGATCGATTTAAAAGTAAAACTGTCCCGATCTAATTTTACATGTATCTTTTGCTGTTGGAGTTTGAAATTCATAGATAATAAATATAACGGCACTGTTGAATTTCCTAAATATACTTGACTGTTTCCCGATCCTGCAAAATAATAAGAATTGTATTTTAAATCCACTGTATGTTTTAATGTAATAGGATGATGTGGATAACGCCGAATAAAGGGGTTTTGGCGCTGCATTATTTGCTCTGAAGACAGAAATAAAATTAGAACAATGACACTGTTTGCTAAAGCAACTAAAACTAACTTAATATTGTAGAATTCAATGAAATTGCTTTTATCTTTTACAAAGCTATTATGTAATGAAAGTGCTATGCCCCCTATTATCAAAAAGAAAACATTGAAGAACAAATGTTGCTGCCAACTCATTTTCTCCAGTATCCCACCACAGGAACATGGAAGAAATGAACTATAATTTAACATTATAAAAATGTATGCAGTAAACATTGCCATCAAGCAAAATCCAGCATATAATGCTTTCATTCTTGTCTTGGTAATTAACAGAAAAAAAACTATTAGAAACTCCACAATTAGTACCGTCCAAGAAATCCAGTCTGCAAACGCGCTCAATAAAGGAGACTGCCCAAGCTCCACCTGGAACTTTTCGAAATCCACGGCTTTATTTGTGGCTGCATATGCAAACAATAATAGATACAGCAGGCAAATTATCTCTACAAATTTTTTTTTCAATCCGATTTTCGTATTCAGTATCATAAGTAGTCGATTTGAATTCAACAATGTAAAATTCTGAATTCCAAAACCATAACACTTATACTATCGGGATCAAAAATTAATTATGAAGGATTAAAGTGATCCAATGGCAAAAAACCACCGGCTTTACCTCTGCCGAGTTCTTTAGGAGAAAATCCAAACTGCTTCTTGAATGATTTAGAAAAATTAGGATAGCTGTTAAAACCATTCATAAAGGAAATATTCTTCAGCGGAATATCGGTCTGCTCTATCATAAGGTAAGCCCTTTTTAGACGCTGCTCTGTATAAAACTTGTAGACGCTTGTATGGAAAAAATGCCTAAATCCGTCTTTGAGTTTAAAATCATTTGTACCGAACTGTCTTGCCAGTTCCTTAACAGATGGTAATGGTTCAGTCAAATTCGCCAGTACATAATCATAAACCCGCTGTATAAGGCGCGCATCAGTTTGTTTGAAATTAGAATGCCTGCTTAAATTAATTTCAAATGCTTCAGAAGCAGCTTCATTAACCTTGAGAAAGGGAGCCACAAAACTAAGTACGGTAAACTTACCATCCGATAATCTCGATACCGAACACTCGGCAGTTACAATCAGCTTTTTGAGTGTTATAAAATTCAGTGTAATGATTTCACCCGATAAAAGCATCTCTTCCAGTTCTTTTCTCTCAATGTCAGACATACTGCTGAAGTCATCGCTTAAGAAATCCTGTATCGGGCGTCTTAGCATTTCTGTTGCATTATAACCCAAAATTTCCAAGGCGCCTTGATTTACATTTTTTATAGAATGATTTTCATCTAAAATAAAAGTTGCAGGTGTTACCATCCTATGAGTAACATAGGGATTTACAAAACCGGAATGAAAGGCAGACTCTTTAAGTTCTTCTGCAACCATGTTTACAAGAACCACCAGAGTTTCAATTTCGTCGTCATAACTGCTAAGGGGAATATGACCATTGAAGTTGCCCCGTGCTATCTCAAATAACATCTTGTGCATGGATATTAGCCGCTGGCGATTGTGGGGTCTCTTCATCGGTCCTGATTTTATATATTTACTTCTGCCTAGTTAGATCTGTTTCTATAGAAAACTTTTAAGATAATCCATTGCCTCCTGCTCAACAGTAAAGATTCGGGTAGGTACAGAGGGCTTGTTGATTTCCAGATAAAAAGTGCTCATCGTCATTGAAACGTTTTCACTGCCAATCAATGCAACTGCTTTTGCAAGCAGAGATCCGGATTTAGCCAGATAGTCTCTGGCTGCTTTGTCAATCGAGACTATGCCCCTAGTATCACAAAACACTGGTAATTGTCTCTCATTTTGAAATGCGATCCTGTCAGCTACAACACGCATAGCTACTTCTAAATCAATTGCAGTATTGGGCTTGTATTCGAAAAAAAGAATTCCCTTTTCAATCCAAAATCTCGCATTTCGATTCTCATAAGATTCATGTGCCGCAATCATGTCCTATCAGTTTTTAAATAAAGGGTTGTAATTTAACAAAAATATAAAGATTAAGAAACATTGTAATTGTCAATTGTGGATTATTTCTTGCAAAACACACTGATTTGTTGTTAAATCGGGAATTACCCTTGCCAAATTGGGAGTAAAATATCTGTAAATAAAAGTACTTTCAATTTTTATAAGGAATTTTAGATGTCTGTTTTTCAGATATTTAAAAAATAATGATTGTAAAACTTAAAAACCTTATAGAAAATGGCAAAAATAAAGCACAACAATTTTATTGATACAGTTGACACCGTTTTTTCAAATGCAAGAGAAAAAGGCATATTACACCTTTACGCTGAAGGTGAATATCTTAATGGGCGAAGCATAAAAATTAACGGAAGCGAAATGCTCCATTTCGGAACTACAGGATATCTTGGACTGGAACAGGATAAAAGACTGAAAGAGGCCGCAATAAGCGCCATTACTAATTATGGAACTCAGTTCCCGCTTTCTAAAACTTATCTTTCCCATCCCTTATATGCTGAACTGGAAAGCAAGATTGAGCAGATGTACAGTATACCGCCAATCATAACTAAGAACAGTACCCTAGGACATATGGCAATCATCCCAACTCTGATAAGAGATGAAGATGCCGTAATTATAGACCATCAGGCGCATTGGAGTGTGCAGAATGCCTGTCAGGTTCTTAAGCTTAGGGGAATACCAGTGGAGATGATACGCCATAATAACCTCGAAATGTTGGAGGACAAAATTCGAATGATGCACCGCAAATCAGGGAAAATCTGGTACATGGCGGATGGTGTTTATTCAATGTACGGCGATTATGCGCCGGTACAGGAGCTGTTGAACCTTGCCAGAAAGTATCCGCAACTCCATCTCTATTTTGATGATGTCCATGGAATGAGCTGGAAAGGAAAAAATGGGACAGGTTTTATCTTTGATACTATTGGAACGTTGCAAGAAAATATTGTAGTTGTCAGCACGCTGAGCAAGACATTTGGTGCAAGTGGTGCCACATTTTTCTGCACCGATCGTAAATTACGTGAAAAGATTAAAACTTTTGGCGGTCCCCTTACCTTCTCAGCTCAGCTTGAACCTGCATCAGTTGCCGCTGCAATCGCATCGTGCGAAATACATCTCTCTGCCGAAATATATGAGCGCCAGGCTGAACTTGCCAAAAAAACAACACATTTCAGCGAGCTCCTTTCAAACAGCAGTCTGCCCCTAGTCTCTGATAACGACTCCCCCGTTTTTTTTCTGGGAATGGGGACACCCGCTACTGCTTATAATTTTACCAAACGCCTCTATTCAGAAGGTTTTTATCTCAACCTTGGTATCTATCCAGCAGTTCCTATAAAGAATACAGGAATCCGTATCACGATATCTGCGCATAATAAAATTGAAGATATAACAGATCTTGCCTGTGCAATGGATCACCACTTTCACAAAGCAGTTGAAGAAACCGGAAGCAGCGACCAAAAAATACGTCAGGCTTTTAGAATCGATATCAAAACTAAGCTTCCTGCTGTAAAACAGCAAACTGAAATGCTGCAGATTGACGAGACAACAACAATAGCGAACATAGACAAGCAGGAATGGAACAAATATCTGGGTGCTCATAATATTTTGGATTGGGAAGGAATACAGTATCTCGAGCAGACTTTCGCAAACGTTCAGAATCCAAGCAATAAATGGGATTTTTTCTATTATATTATCCGTGACCAGAACATGAAAGTGGTTTTAATGACCTACTGTACGTTGGGGATCTGGAAAGATGATATGCTGGCTACAGAATCTGTATCAAGGCACCTGGAAGAAATTAGAAAAACCGACCCCATGCATATGACTTCCAAAGTATTAAGTACCGGCTCATTATTTACTGAGGGGCTGCATTGCTATATCGACAAGGATCATCCTCTGGCAGAGCATTCAATGAGAATGCTATTAAATAAGCTTGAGGAATCATACAATTCGCTGGATGCCGACATGCTCGTTCTGCGTGATTTTGAAACTGAATTCCGCTGGGATGAAATGATAAGAAACCAGGGGTATTTTAGAATCGATATGCCGGAATCATGTGTTATTGAAAATAAAAACTGGCCCAAAATTGAGAATTATGGTTCCCTGCTTTCTACTCGTTCACGCCAGCATTTCAATCGGGAAATACTGCCATACGAAAAATTCTATGCTGTTGAAATAAAAGATTGCCTCAACAAAGAAGAACTAAACAGGGCGTACCAGCTATACTGCAACGTAAAGGAGCGCAACCTTGCTATAAATACCTTTACATACAAAAGGGAAGTATTTAAAAATATGAACAGCTGTCCAAACTGGGAGTTTATAATTCTTACCCTCAAAGATGCCCCTGAAAAGAATTTCGTTGGGATAATGTTCTGCTATAAAAATTCAGGAAAAGTATATGTACCAGAACTTATCGGGATGGACTATATTGCCGGAGACGGCTTTAACTTGTACAGACAGCTTTTGTACCAAACAATAAAAAGAGCACGAGAGCTTGAAATTGCACGAATCGATTTCGGCATATCAGCAAGTTTTGAAAAGAAAAAACTTGGCGCTTCTATAATACCGAAGGTTGCTTACATACAAGCCCGGGATAACTACGCTATGGAACTTATGCAGACACTGCAGAATGAAACCAATACCGTGCGCTGATATAATACATTTTAATTTTCAACGAAAAGTAACGTCATAATGTTTGTGGGCAGCAATGTCCATGCTTTTCCTTGTTCAAATAAATCTAAATTCTGTTGCCATGATAAGATCTACATGTGAGAACGCACTTCAGGTTATTCGAAAAGCAGAACAGGAATTCAGCTTAGATCCTGAACATATAATTGAAAAATCCTATCACATGACTACCGTGCTCCGAAACCTGCTTAGTACGGTTAAAAAAAATGTTTTAGAAAAAGGATTCTCAGATGAAAATGAAGAAATTAATTTTTTTAAAAGTATCAAACCCCAGATACTGGGAAAACTGATATTTTACAATAAAGTTTTCCGAATTGAAGCATCCTGCCCGGTTGTAAGCGGCAAAATGCATCATAAATATTTTTCCAATGAGCTCAACCTCCTGAAGCAGGAATATAAAGAGCACTTTTATAACACTGATTTTTATCGCTACTATCGCACGGGAAGAACCGAATGGGATCACCATTTTTTTTGCCGGGGAAAAATAGACCTTCATGAGGGAGTCAATAGTTTTGTATTTGAAATTGACACTCAATTTTCCACCTATTATGATTATAAGGTAGCCCGCATAATTGCTAACGAAATGCTCAATAGTTACCTCGTTTCTAAAATTGAACCTGACACCCAGCAGACCGCTATTTTTTCAGACGCAAATACAGCAAACAGAGACTTTTTCTGGACAGATTCAAAGAATGCACTGATCGAATTGATTTACGCACTTCACGCATCGGGAAGTATTTCTCATGGAAAAGCTGGTATCCGTAAAATAAGCATGGTTTTTCAGCTGCTGTTTAGGATCCAGCTCGGGGATGTCCATCATGCCTTTCATAGGATGAAAGACAGGACTGAAAGCAAAAGCATTTTTCTGGATCAGCTAAAATCATCACTTAAACAGCACATGGAAAAAGAGCTATAGAGACTTTTTAAACTTCAATTCTGTTGCCAATGAGGGGCAATTGGTATCAAGTAACTAATAACATACCATTACTTCTATATGTTCACCTGTCCCAGTAAATTAACAACTCATATCCTTTTTAAAACCGTTAAAACTTTCACAAAACTGCATTTTACATTGGCAGGCATTGGCAATGAAAAACTTTTGCCATTAGCAATTTTGCATCACTAATGTAAAACACACAGTCATGAATATAGACAGAATGGAATTCATTTCCTGGATGGAACGAATCATAGAACGTTTCGATCTTTTGAGCTCGCATATCAGTGAACTTGAAAAAAAACGCGGAAGTGTTGACGGCGAAGAGCTATTGGATAATCAGGATATATTGCAGATGCTTAAAATAAGCGGTAGGTCACTTCAGCGTTACCGATCAATCGGCAGGCTGCCCTATTATACAATTAGTGGAAAAATATATTATAAGCTATCCGATGTACACCAGTTCATCAGAGAAAGTATTAATGTCCGAATGCCAAAAACATACGCCAAGGAGTGAAAAATAAGGCCAATAGATTCCAGCTTTCAGTGAGCTCCTTTTCACCTTTTAATTTCGCAATGCAATTTAAAATTAAAGATCATGAGCGAACAAATTAAAGATTTACTAAATACTACTGAAGAGTTATCAGATATACTGCTGGTATTCGATAAAGAGAAAAAGAAAATCATGGCGGTAAAAGGCATTGACCCAAATGGTAATCTGGAAACCGTTGACCCTACCCACAAAAATCAGAATCAATTTATGCGGGTAGACAAGCACGGGGATGTGTTTTCAAATTTCTTTTCTAATTTTTTCAGCCAGCTGAAGAACCCCACTAATTTTTCGTTCTTTAAAATCCCTGCTCTGCTGGCTGTCGATACTTCAAAAGAAATGCAGAAACAGATAGATCATCCTACACCTGAAGGTGAGCAATTAATGAAACAGCACGAAGTAAAAGATTATAATCAAAAAAATGAAATTAATATGGAAACAGCACAAACAAATCCGGAAACAAGTGAATACAAATACAAACCGGAACAGATCGATTGGGAAACATTAAACCATTTGGGTTTAAGCAAAGAAAAACTTGAAAAAATGAGCCTGCTTGATCCGTTGCTAAAAGGATACAAAACAAATGAGCTTGTACCGGTAAGTCTTAATCTTGGTACTGCCGTCACCAGAATGGATGCTCGGTTATCGCTTAAACAAAATGATGAAGGACAGGTCGTATTGGCCATTCACGGCATCCGAAAAGAACCTAATCTGAATTATCCTTTTTTCGGTCACGAGTTCACCAAGGAAGATAAAGACAATCTGCTGCAAACAGGAAATATGGGACGCGTAGTGGATCTCACAAATCCGAAAAACAATGAGGTCATGCCTTCCATTATCAGTATAGACAGGCTGACCAATGAGGTGGTGGCACTGCGCACGGACTTCATTAAAATTCCCGATGAAATCAAAGGTGTAAAACTAAGCGAAGAGCAAAAACAAACTTTATTTGAAGGGAAACCGCTTCCATTGGAAGGTATGGTTTCCAAGAAAGGAACTTCCTTTGATGCATCTGTGCAATTCAATGCCGATAAACGTTTTGTTGAATTTCTCTTTGACAGAAATGACATTAACAGACAGACACAAGGAAATCAGCAGAACCAGACTCAGGGAGCACCAAAAAACTTTAGGGATAAAGAACTCGACAATGAGCAATATCAAAAGCTAAAAGATGGCCAGACGGTTTATATCAGTGGCTTAGTGGATAAAAAAGGGAAAGAATATAATGGATATATCACCTACAACAAGGAAACCAATAAAACAGATTTTTCATTTCAAAATCCAGATAAAATCAAAGAACAGATAAAACCTTCTGAAGCGCATAAAACACAGACCGCCGTCAATTCCGAAGGCAAAACTAATGAAGCTACCAAGGACATAAAGGAGCCTTTAAAATCAGGACAGACAAATCCTGATAACAAGAAACAGCAGGAACAACAAGAAGAATCTGACGCGCCTGCTAAATCAAAAGGGCGTAAAATGTAATAAGATATGATAACAATCATTACAGAAAAGCCCAGTGTAGCAAGGGAAATAGCCGTTATGGTCGGAGCCACAGAAAAAAAGGATGGCTATCTGACAGGTAACGGCTATTTTGTTACATGGGCACTAGGCCATCTTATAGGATTGGGAATGCCCGAAGATTACGGAATCACGGGATTTGACAAAGCATCACTGCCTATACTACCAAACCCTTTTTTACTGACCGTTCTAAAGGACAATAAAGATAAAGGCTGCTCTGCCGATACAGGAGCACTAAAACAACTGAAAATCATTGAAGAGCTCTTTAAGAACAGCGATAGCATTATCGAAGCCACCGATGCTGGACGTGAGGGCGAACTCATTTTTAGGTACATTTATCAATACTTGAAATGCAACAAACCCTTTAAGCGGCTTTGGATAAGCTCCCTTACCGAAAAAGCCATCAAACAAGGCTTTGATAATCTCAAAGACGGAAATGAATTTGACGGATTATATCTGGCAGCACAAGCCAGAAGCCGTGCCGACTGGCTTGTGGGAATCAATGCGACACAATCGCTCTGCATAGCAGCAGGAAATGGGGTTTATTCACTCGGAAGAGTGCAGACACCTACACTGGCTTTAATATGCAAACGCTATCTGGAAAACGCGAGTTTCCCTGTAAAAAATTATTGGCAGATACAGTTGTCACATAACAAAGAGCTGATAGATTTTAAAAGTATCTCAAAAATCAAATGGGAAGACAAAAAACTTGCCGGTGATGCGCTGAAAGCCATTCAGCGAAGCCAAACGGCAATAGTTACATCGGTAGCAACCAAAAACGTTACAGAGCAGCCACCTTTATTGTTCGACCTCACTGGCCTGCAGAAGGAAGCTAATAAAAAATTAAATCTTTCTGCCGAAGAAACACTCAATATTTCTCAAAGGCTTTACGAACAGAAGTTTATCACATACCCACGTACCGCAAGCAAATACATTCCTGAAGATATGTGGGCAGAAATTCCCAGTCTTGTCAGAGCTTTACAAAAGAGCAAAAACATTAAACAAAACTTATTTCAAATGAAATCGGGCCGTTTTAATAAACGTATCGTGAACGATTTGCGTGTTACTGACCATCATGGATTATTGGTTACTGATAAAATCCCATCAGCACTTAATACAAAGGAAAATGCGGTTTATAATATGATTGCCTTTCGATTACTCGAAGCCGTTTCACAACCCTGCATCAAAGAGATAACGGATCTCGAATTACAGGTGCTGTATTATGATTTTAACGCAAAAAGCTGTAAGATTATAGAAGCGGGCTGGCGTGCCATCAGAGGCAGTTTCTCCGATGATGATGCAGCACCAGTACTGGATTTGCCTCAACTGAAAAAAGACGATGATCTTAAAATAAAAGAAGCTTGCGTTTTGGAAAAGAAAACCAAACCGCCTGTACTTTATACCGAAGCAGGTCTTTTGTCTGCTATGGAAAGTGCCGGAAATAATGTTGAAAATGAAGATGAGCGCAAAGTTTTACAAAATATCGGTATCGGCACTGCAGCTACAAGGGCAGCAATTATCGAAACATTGTTTGCCCGAGATTATATACATAGGGATAAGAAATCTTTAGTTCCAACTGAGAAAGGATTAATGGTATATGAATTAGTCAAAGACCATAAAATAGCAGATGTGGCAATGACTGCCCAGTGGGAACTCGCATTGCAGAAAATCGAAAACAACCAATCAGATGCTGGAACATTTCAAAAGGAAATGGAAAATTACGCTTCATCTATTGCCAATGAATTGCTGCAGACTTCCATTGCCCAAACCAACCTGCCAAAAATCATTTGCCCAAAATGTAAAAGCCAAGAGCTCATTATACGCGACAAAATTGTGAAGTGTCCTGATGAAGCTTGCAGCTGGGTACACTTCCGCAATGTCTGCGGCGTGCAAATCGCTGTAGTCGATATTGAAAGCCTTGTCAGCAAAGGTAAGACTTCACTCATTAAAGGGATGAAAAGCAAGGCTGGAAAGATGTTCAATGCTTACATTGTACTGAACGATAATGCCCAAACTTCCTTTGAGTTTGCTAAAAATAAAAGCTTCAAAAGTAATGGAAAATAAGCATGAAATTAACACAATAGAAATCAGAAACCTTATTTATTCCATACGCGGAAAGCAAGTGATGCTGGACAGCAGCCTCGCTTCGTTGTATCAGGTGGAAACAAAGAACCTCAATAAAGCCATAAAAAGGAATATAGAAAGATTTCCTGCATCCTTTTGCTTTCAACTGAATAAAGAGGAAGTCGAAATCTTGAGGTTCCAAATTGGAACCTCAAGATTGAGTTACGGAGGGAGACGTTATTTGCCTTATGTTTTTACCGAACAGGGTGTTGCAATGGCTTCTGCCATACTGCGATCCCCTATTGCCATTAAGGTCAGTGTTGAAATTATGGAAGCTTTTGTAGAAATGCGTAGAATGCTTATTAGCAATGCATCTCTTTTTCATCGACTGGATAAGATTGAAATGAAACAATTAAAAGCCGACCAGAAATTTGAAGAGATTTTTAAGGCGCTGGAAAGCGATAAGCTCCATAGCGAAAAAGGGATTTTCTATAACGGGCAGGTTTTTGATGCCTATTCTTTTGTATCGGATATTATACGCAGTGCCCAAAGTTCCATTATCCTTATTGATAATTACGTAGACGATACAGTACTCACTTTATTGAGTAAACGAAGCAACAACGTCACAGCAACAATTTACACTAAAAGTATCAGCAGCCAGCTTAGACTTGATCTTCAAAGATATAATAGCCAGTACCCTGTAATCGAAGTTGAAATTTTCTCTGATGCGCATGACCGATTTCTAATTATTGACAACACAGAACTATACCATATTGGAGCATCATTAAAAGACCTAGGTAAAAAATGGTTCGCCTTTTCCAGAATGGATTTGGAAGTTGGCAGGATGCTGCAAATTTTAGCTATTTAGTACAATCTAAACAAAATATACTACGGATATAAAAACAAAAGACCTGTCTTATTTCAGGTTGTGCCTACAAGAATTATTGAATACCCTTAAAAGTTAATTGTTTTTTGGTGCAGGAAGAAACAATTAAAATCGATTCTATTGAGGTTCAGAAAAAGCTTGCTATACTCTTAAAAGACGACTTGATAACCAATAATTTATATAAGTTGAATTGCTTTTACTGCTGCTCTGCGATCGACTTTTGCTCCCAATATATTCTCATATGAAGTTTAAAATATATCCAATTATTGAACCACCTAAAACGATAAAAGCACTATTTATTTTTCTATAATTAAATGTTATGATAATACTTAAAAATGCGATTAATATAGTTCTCCAATCTATAATAGTTTCTTTTCCCATTTCTAAACAAATAGAAATTATGATTGCTATTGAAGCAACATTTACAGCGTCTAAAAAGGTTGAAAACATTTTAGAATTACGCATTTTTTTAACCAATGGATTTAATAGTGCAACAAAAATAAATGATGGTAAAAAAATGGCAATAGTTGAAATTAATGCTCCTGAAAAACCACTAATTTGATAACCAATAAAAGTCACAGATGAAAAGACCGGACCAGGCGTAAATTGTCCCACTGCAATTGCATCTATTAATTGTGTTCTTGACAAAAGTCCTGTTGCAACTAATTCTGCATCAAGAAATGCAAAAAGCACATAACCACTTCCGTATAAAATTGCTCCAATTTTTAAGAAAATTAAAAATAAATTTAAGTTTGTTTGTGAAATTAAATTGTTATTTTGTCCTTGAAAAAGTGTTAGCGGAATAAAAGCATTTATGCTTTTATTCGTGTTTTGTTTTAAATAATAAACCAGTAATGCAATTATTCCTGCACCAAACATTAAAATTATTTCATTATAATTTAGAAGTGAAAGCAGCAAAACCGTGCCTCCAATAATTCCTAATTGAATTGTTTTTAAAGATTTTTTTGCCAAAGGAAAAATTGCAGAAAGTATAATGGCAATAATGGCTGGTTTTATTCCATACAAAAAAGGTTTTACTTCTGGAACTTGGCCATATTCTTTATATAACCAAGCAAAAAATCCTGTTATGATTACAGCTGGAAAAATAAAACAAATTCCTGCTACAATTAGCCCTTTCCAACCTGCCTTTTCGTGTCCAATATGAATAGCCATTTCTGTACTATTTGGACCAGGAATTAAATTTGTTGCACCAATTAAATCAAGAAAATGTTGTTCGGTTAACCATTTTTTTTTGAAGACTACTTCATCTTGCATCATTGCAATATGAACTGCCGGACCGCCAAAACCAATAATGCCAAGTTTCAAAAATAATTTTGCAATTTCTTTTAAATTATTTCTCTCTTCCATTTGCATATAGTTTATTATCAATAGCCCAATTTCCTGAACCTTCAATCAAAAGGAAAATTCCACCGAGTAACATTGCCCAATCTGTTCTACTGCCGTGAAGCATTTCCCAAAAACCATCATTTTTAAGAACTCCTGCTTTTGTTGTTGCCATTGCAACAAGCATAATTATAATAAGTGGAATACTTGCTAAACGTGTAAAAAGACCAATTAGGATTAATGCGCCACAAAGTATTTCGAAAAAACCAACAAAACTGCCTAAAAATTCTGGCGATGGCAAACCTATTTTAGTAAATCTTCCTGCACCTAAAGTATCAGGAAATAAATATTTTTGTATTCCTTCGGAAAAAAAAACTGCTCCAACCATTAAACGTACTAAAATAGTTGTTTTTGAATTATCTGTATGTACTAATTTTTGCAACATAATTATTTTTTTATTTGAAAATCCTGATTAGAAAATGGCGGGTTTTTAGGAACTACTATTACATTATATTCGTGATTTGTAGCTTGATGACAAGAATTGCAAGAATTGGTTAAGTTTGTATAATTTCTCTCAAACATTTGTTTATTCTTTTTCAAAATAGAATTGCTCAAACTATCCATTGATAAATTAATCATTCCAATAGATTTGGTTTCTGTTCTGTCGGAACAATATTTTCGTATTCCTTCTAAATTTTCTTTGATTTCATTCATTTCAAAATCGGCTAATTTCCAATTTTGATTTTCTCCTGCAAACCAAAGTTTTGCATGGTGGATTTGAATGTTGCCCATAAATTCTCCAAATCCGGGTTTGTACGTTTTGGAAAGCTTGATTTCTAAACTATCAATTTGAGTTTGCAAAATTTTAGTTTTATCTTGTTGATGATTGCAAGAGGTTACGATTAAAAGTAAAAGGATTAATGTAATATACTTTTTCATTATAATAGAGAATTTGTTATTTCTATGCCTTTTCTCAAACTGTAGTTGCCAAATGTTATTAATACAACTAAATAAGGTGCTTTACGCCAAATTTATGGAGGTCCTGATTTTAGCAGTAAATATAATGTTTTATAAAATATCAAAAAGAGTTTTAAGTGATGGGAAATAACCTCTCTGCATTACGAATTGAAATATATTCGTATTTATATATTGCCTTTGGGCTTATCCTTTTGAATCAAATGCTGTAAGTCGGGATCATTCTTAATACGCTCCAATTCACTTTCTATAACGCAAACAATATCCTGTTTTATCTGCCGGTAATTAGTTTCTATTTGCAGTTTCATATTGTCTTCTCCTTGCTCATTCACAAAGCTTAAAATCTCTGGTATTTTTTGATATGCTTTGGTTTCAGATGCTACCTTATCATTGTCTACAACAATTTCAGCATGAAAGATTTTCTGCTCAATACGTTCATCAAAATTGTCCGATACAGCCCCAACAAAAAAACCTTGCGTCAGGGTGGATATTTTGGAAGCTGGTATAAGACTGTCCAATTGGGTAGATATTGAAGTCGATGTGTCATTACGGTTGATGCTCATACTCTGCCTTTTCTGCAATACTTTCCCGAATCGCTCCGAAAGGCTTTTTGCAGTTTCTCCGACCACTTGACCACTGAAAATATTTCCTACGGTATTCTGGATGACCTTGCTTTCCTTGTCGCCATAATCCCTTGTCAGCTGAGAATAATCCTGAAAGGCCAAACAAACCGCCACCTTATTGCTTCTGGCAGTTGCTATAAGGTTATCCAATCCTCTAAAATAAATGGTGGGCAGCTCGTCTATTATAACCGAACTTTTCAATTGGCCTTTCTTGTTGATGAGTTTTACAATTCGTGAATTGTACAATCCCAGTGCTGCAGAATAGATATTTTGGCGGTCAGGATTATTACCTACGCATAATATCTTAGGCTCCTTAGGATTATTTATGTCCAATGAAAAATCATCGCCTGTCATAACCCAATAAAGCTGCGGCGAAATCATTCTTGACAGAGGGATTTTTGCAGATGCAATCTGTCCCTGTAATTGGTCTTGTGCGCCTCCCTGCCATGCATCCATAAAAGGCGACAAATAGTTTTCCAAATCAGAATATGAGGTTAAAATGGTAAATACGTCTGAATATTTTTTATTCAACAGTTCAATAGCGTGTGGAAAAGTACAGTACTTACCGTCATCATAGATTTTCAGATACCAGATTATGGCTGCCAAAAGGATGATCGGGCTCTCGACGAAGAAATCGCCTTGCTTCTGTATCCATGACCTGTTGAGGTTCAGCATTATCGTATATGCTGCCTCGTAAGCATCTGAAATGTCAGTCATAAAGTCGGGATTGAGTGGATTGCAGCGGTGGCTCTTGCGAGGATCATCAAAATTTATCACGTAGAATTTCGGCTGAACTTTATACTTATCCTGATGCTTTAATAGGTGGTTGTATGCAATAGTGGAAAGATCATCAAATTTGAAATCGTAGATGTACATACTAAAACCTTTCTCAATCTGCTGTTTGATATAATTGTTTACGATTGCATACGACTTTCCCGAACCTGGCGTACCTAAGACAATCGTTGCTCGAAAAGGATTGACTATATTAATCCAGCCATTGTTCCATTTTCCTTTGTAATAAAACTTTGTTGGTAGATTGACGGAATACTCATTTTCCATCAATTTAGTTTCCTGCATAAAACTTTCGTTCTCGTTGTTGAAAACATCGTCCATGAGATTGTTGCGAAACAATCGGCTCATCCAGACTCCAGCTACCATTAAAGCAATATATCCTAAACCAGTGGTAAGGATATAAAAAATTGTCGCAATAGTTATTGATAGCTTTAATAAAGGTGTGTTAAGAAAAAACAGAACAAAACCAATTGCCAAAGCAATATAAATTTTAGCCCATGTTATTTTCTGATGCTTAACTCCCTTAGAACCCAAGCAGCTTAATGCCAATAATACTAAGGCAAATACTTTGGTATATAAAGTATGCGAGAACAATCCCGCGGTACGCTGAAAATTGCCTAATATTTTGTTGATTACTTCTAAATTCCAGCCGCGATCTATAAAGTAACCGTAGCAAAACCAATAAAGGTGCATCAGTACCAAAAGGATACTTACTGCCCGCATAAAAGCCATAATTTTGGCTAATCCTCTTAAATCATCTTCTCCCTGCATTATTTTAATTTTTAATGTTAGGGCATTAATTTAAAGGCTCTCACTAGCGGCTATAAAAATGTTGCAGGCAATGGCAGTACTAGGAAATGTTTGGCTGAATGCTACTTAATTACTTCTTTGTCCTTTTTCTTTTCTTCTTCATTCTGTTGGCAAAATTCTGTTCCTCGGAATCTTCGCCCTGAGCTTCGGGAAGCAAACCGCCTAATACCTCAATCAAACCATCTTCGTGTTTTTCAGCGGTATTCAGGAAGTCGAACAAATGATCAGGTTCCTCTTGAAGAAGATCTGCATCTTTTGATTTTATCATTTTCGATTGCAGTTCCAAAGCCTCTGCAATTTCCGGTTTAATGTTATTGTTCCAGTAATCATTAAAGGTGTTTGCTGAAAAGTCTTTTCCCAATCGTGAACCATTCCACAAGGTTTTAGAATTATGGTCTATAAAGGTGATTCCGTAAATACGTCCTGTTTCATTTCTGCGTAAAACTACATTTATGCCTTGTTCGCCTAGCTGTTTTTTAAAAGCCTGCTCCCCACTTGTTGATTGCAGGGCAATGGTAACGGCAGCTTTAATGGTTGGCTTTGCCGGGTGGTTTTTTAAAGCCTCTTTGCATTTCGCATAATACAATTCCAGAGCAGGTAGTCCTGCATTTTTTCCAAACACAGAAGCCTTAAAAGGGTGTCCAGCTCTTTCGCCTTTTTCATTTAAAGAAATATACAGTAAACCTTGCCGAATCTTTCCTTGTAATTCCCCTTCAACTTTTTCGGTGCCAACATTAAAAAGGGAAAGCAAAGCATTAAATTCTCCTAAAGTTTGGAATTGATAATAGTTAGCCAGGTGACGAACTACGGAAGCTATCTGACTTTTAACATCACCTGCCTTATAATCTACAGGACGGAAAACCTTGTCTATCTGTTTCTGCTCTTTATCTGTTGCAGGTATTAGTCCATATTTCCTTTCCAGTTCACGGCAGACGTTCATAGAACGCATTTTCTCATAACTATCCGAAATCTTTTTACCCTGTTCATCAACGCAGACCGATACAATATGGATATGGCTACGATCAATATCAGTATGTTTAAAAACCACATAAGGCTGCTCTCCGTAACCCATTTCCTGCATATACGCATCTGCCATTTCCATGAACCTGTCGTCACTTACTTTGTCCTTCGGATCGGGATTAAGCGAGATATGCAACGTATGTTTCTCTGTATTGCGGTTGGCAATGAGATAAGGAGTAAAAGATTGGGCTAATTGTGCAATGGAATAATTACCGCTAGAGGTTTCAATTATCTTATTGCCAAACAATATCTCCCCTTTTTCATTCTCAACTTTGAGCTGGTTGTAGGCTAAAGCTCCGTATAAATTTGCACTTCTTCCGATTTTTGCTATCATTTCTAAGGCTGTTTTTTCAGATATTTTGCGTCAAATTCTTCAGTTATCTGGATTATTTTTTGGCATAGTGCCGCCATTTCAGCAGTTTGTTTTTCCAATTTATAAAGAAAAGCCGCCGCTTTTTTCTCGGAAAAATGACGGTACAATAGCTTCACAATCTGGTTATAATTCACCCCTACGGAGCGGAACTGACTGTGAAACGAAGTCAACCGCATATAAAAATCCACTGTTCCTTTGTCTATTTTAATCGATTTCATCTCCTTGCTGAACAACAGCGAGGTGATAAATTTTGCTTTGTTGGGAATTCCCGATGTTTCAAAAAGCGATAAAAGTTTGGAATTTTCCGTATCTGTCAGACGAAATACGTAGCGGTGGATGCTCGGGTCGCTTTTGGGCGTGCGTCCACCCTTGCTTCTTTGGTTGTTATTGTTCTCCTTCATTATTTATCCATTATTAAATTTTATAAAAAATCTGACTTCGGAAGTTTTTTTCAGCCCCCGGCAAGGCAAGTTGTTTTGAGGCACTAACTCTGTTTAGAGTGCCTCAAAACACAACTTGCCGTGTTCTGGTGAACACAAAAATCCGCCCTTCGGGACGGATTAAATGTAACGGGGGAAAACGGCTTGAAGCCGTTTCATTATTCCACGTTTTTTCAGTAGTCGTTACATAAATCCTTTAATAAAAATTTATTTTACAAAGTAAATCCATGTTTATAAAAGGATTGTAATATCAAGAAGTACCAAACACTTCCTTTAAGCGACAAGCAATGCCACACCCATACAGTGCAATGAAAATGATTAGTCCTTTGTTTGAATGTTGGCAGGAGGACAATCAGCCCGTACTTCAGGACAAGTATATTGGGCCCATTCCAGATTTCATATCATCTGGTTTTCATGATTGCTAGAACGCAAGATGGCAACAATGCGGAAATATAGGAAAGCGTGACGGCATGCCGTGAGACTATCCTGAATTCCTGAAGGAGCGGTTGAAGGAATATAAGTAAGATGGAATTACCGCCTGACTAGATACAGGAATGAATCCAGTGATGCTGTACTTAAAAAAAGCAAGCAATCAGAAATGCCGGCCGGCATCCCTGACAGCTACCAGGTGCTAAATGGTAAGCTTGAAATCAGTGTGCCTCGAAAAATGTATTGCTAGGATATATAAACTTTAAATTATCAAATATGAACACAAAAAAGAAACCTCTGTTTATCGCCTTTTCTTCTCAAAAAGGCGGTGTTGGCAAAAGTACATTTACAACCCTTCTAGCAAGTGTGCTGCACTATCGGTTGGGCTATAACGTAGCCGTATTTGATGCGGATTTTCCACAGCACAGCCTTGTGAAAATGAAGGCAAGGGATTTGGCAATGGTAATGGAAAACGAAGCTTTGAAAAAGCTGGCATATAGACAGTTTACTAACATCAATAAAAAAGCCTATCCCATCATTCCGTACAAAGCAGACAGCGCATTAGAAGCAGCTCAAGAGTTTGTAAATGATTCTCCTACTCCCGTTGATGTTGTATTGTTCGACCTGCCCGGAACCGTTAACACGCCCGGCATCCTGAAAGCATTGGCAGGAATGCACCACATTTTTAGCCCGATCACGGCTGACCGTGTGGTAATGGAAAGTACACTGATCTTCACACAGCTTTTGCAGGATGTGATTATGAAAAAAGGAGAAACTTCCATAGAAACTATTAACCTGTTCTGGAACCAGGTTGACGGCAGGGAGAGCACGCCTTTGTATAAAGTTTATAACCAACTCATTGAAGAATTAGGTTTAAGCCTTATGCAAAGCCAAATCAAGAGCAGCACACGATTTCGCAAAGAAAGTGAAGTAGACAGCAAAACCGTTTTCCGTTCCACGATAATGCCTCCAGATGAACGCTTGATGAAAGCGTGTCAATTAGACCTGTTCATAGACGAATTTTTAAAAATTATTCAATTGTAGATTTTATGGAAAAGGAAAATAAGAGAAAAACCCCGCTGGACATTAATGAAGAACTCATGATGGACCTGATGGCTGACGGCGTCAAAAAAGAAGGGATACAGTTTCCGCCTGAACCAATTGAAGAGACAAAAAAGATAGATGTAAAACAGGAAGAGTCACTGTCGATTAAAACTATACAAAGGGAAAAGAACCGAGCAAAGAAAAGTGTTGACGGAAGCTATGGGGGCCACTTTTTGAAAACCCACTCAATGACCAAACGTGGAGAGAAGAGTATTTACATCCGTCAGGAATATCACGAACGTTTGTCCCGCATTGTTCAGGTAATAGGGAAAGATCAGATACCGCTGTATGCTTATCTCGACAATATTCTCGAACATCATTTTGAAATATTTGAGAAAGCAATTACTGAAGATTTTAATGAGAAGTTTAAACCCATTTTTTAATATTACGATTATGAAAAATTTATTTAAGAAAACCAAGCTGCCTGTACAAATCGGGCAATACAAAGACATTTTTTTACACCCGGCAGAATTTGTAGCGAGAAACGGTAAGTCGGTATATATCAGTGAGGATTTTCACAGGAAGATTTCACGTATTGTTTTTATCCTCGGCGATGGAAAAATCACAATCTCAGATTACATGTACAATGTGCTAAAGCAGCATTTTCAGGATTTTGGAGAGGACATAGAAACGTTGCATATTGAAAAACAAAAACCAATTCTTTGATTATGGAAAATGTTATTGTGATATGCCTGCTAATAGTTATAGTACTGCTTCTGCAGGACAAGATTGTCATTAAGAAAAGCTTAAAGCAACAGCAGACTAAAAAGGGAAAAATTAACCCAGACCTTCCGGATATTATGGGTCAGCCCAAACCTGTGAGAAGCCTTTCAGTTTCAAACAATGCCAATGAAAGCCAAATCGAGGAAACAACGGTAAATCCTTATAATTTTGACATTGAATACGACGAAAATGAAAACGTAGGTGTTCAAATTCCGCAGGAAGAGCTGGACGAAATTTTCGGTAATATGCCTGATTTCGAACAGGAAGAAGAAGAATGGAACAGGTACGGAATATCCGGGGCAGATGACGGTTTTGCCCAAGGGGTTACCTTCGAGGAACTAAGCTCCGTGGGGATGCTGCTTCAAAAAGATAAATTGGAGCACTCTCAACATGAAACAGCGACAGCTTTGGTTCAGAAAATACAGGGAACCGAATTATTCAGCCTGCTGGAAAATTCCATAGAAAGTGCTTCCCGAAAAATAGCCGAGCTATTGGACGGGAGCCTTTCTTCTGAAAAGGATTCCAGATCTTCCTATCTGCGGAACATTAATTTAAATGAATTTGATATTGGGGAGTATGTCTGAAAGGGCATACTCCCCTTTCTCATTTAACAAAAAACACTGAGAATAGCGCCACAGCTAGTCAACTGATTCCACAGACAGCCACTTCACTGCATGCATTCGATATTCATTACACTTTTGTTGCCAGAGCCCGCTTAGTGCGGGAATACAGTAACAATCTAAAGTGTTTCATTATGCAAAAACAAAGCAAAAAATTCCTGCCGTCAGTAATCATAGTACTGTCATCCTTAAAATTATCGGCGCAGGGAAACGGAACAGCAGGCATCACGGAAGCCACCCAAATGGTTACCTCCTATTTTGATCCTGCTACACAGCTCATCTACGCCATTGGAGCTGTGGTCGGTCTGATCGGCGGGGTTAAGGTGTACAATAAATTCAGCAGCGGAGATCCCGACACCTCAAAAACCGCGGCGAGCTGGTTCGGCGCCTGTATCTTCCTTATTGTCGCGGCTACCATCCTTCGCTCCTTCTTCCTTTAACCTTGCCTATGAATACTTACAACATCAACAAAGGCATAGGAAGAACAGTCGAGTTCAAGGGACTCAAGGCACAGTACCTGTTCATCTTCGCAGGAGGGCTGCTTGGAATACTTATCCTGGTCATGATTTTATACATGGCCGGGACCAGTTCCTATATCTGTCTTTTTCTCGGTACAGGCGGCGCCTCGCTCATTGTATGGCAAACCTTCTCGCTGAACAGAAAGTACGGGGAACACGGACTGATGAAAATTGGGGCAAAAAAAAGGCATCCCCGTTACATCATCTGCCGCAAGCCAGTACGACGTTATTTAAGGTCAACCGCTAAATCCAGCATTGTATGAGAAACGCAGCCAAGATCACAACACTGGAAAGCAGATTTCCGCTGCTGGCAGTAGAGAACAACTGCATCCTTTCAAAGGATGCGGATATTACCGCCTGCTTTGAAGTCCGTCTGCCTGAACTCTTCACGGTGGCTTCGGCCGAATATGAAGCGATTCATTCTGCCTGGCATAAGGCTATTAAGACCCTACCCGATTTTACGATTGTCCATAAACAGGATTGGTACATCAGGGAGAATTATGATCCTGAAATGGACAAGGATGTCCAGAGTTTTCTGGCCAGATCTTATCAGCGGCACTTTAATGAGCGCCCGTTCCTGAACCATTACTGTTATCTGTTTCTTACCAAAACCACCAAAGAACGCATGCGGATGCAGAGCAATTTCTCCTCACTGTGCAAAGGTGTACTAATACCAAAAGAAATCAGGGATAAAGAAACGGTTCACCGTTTTATGGAAGCCGTTGCTCAGTTTGAGCGTATTATAAACGACAGCGGATTTGTCAAAATCACCCGTATGAGCGAAGAAGACATCATCGGTGATCAAGGCAGACCGGGACTGTTGGAACAGTACCTAACCCTTTCAAAGGAATCAGGTACCTCGATGCAGGATATTGTGCTGGCCAGCGAAGAGGTACGCGTAGGAAATAACAGGCTGTGCCTTCATACGCTTTCAGACACAGACGACTTGCCTTCATCGGTATCTGCTGATACGCGTTATGAAAAACTGTCCACAGACCGCAGCGACTGCCGTTTATCTTTTGCAGCTCCTGTGGGACTGCTGCTGAACTGCAATCACATTTACAACCAGTACCTGTTTTTGGACAACAGTGAGGAGAACCTGCAGAAGTTTGAAAAGTCCGCCCGAAACATGCACTCGCTGGCACGCTACAGCCGCGCCAACCAGATCAACAAAGAGTGGATAGAACGCTATCTGAATGAGGCGCATTCCTTTGGACTGTCGTCAATCCGCGCAAACTTCAATATCATGGCATGGTCGGACGACCTGTCCGAAATCAAACAGCTGAAGAACGACTGCGGGAGCGCACTGGCCCTTATGGAATGCAAGCCAAGGCACAATACTACTGATACGGCGGCACTGTACTGGGCGGGTATGCCCGGCAATGCAGGAGATTTTCCAAGCGAGGAAAGCTTTTACACCTTCATTGAACCGGCATTGTGCTTTTTCACAGAAGAAACCAATTACCATGATTCCCCATCGCCATTCGGCATCAAGATGGCAGACAGGCTGACGGGAAAACCTATCCATCTGGACATTTCCGACTTGCCGATGAAACGCGGTATCATTACCAACCGCAACAAGTTCATACTCGGTCCCTCGGGAAGTGGCAAGTCTTTTTTCACCAATCATATGGTGAGGCAGTATTATGAACAGGGCGCCCATGTCCTGCTGGTTGATACCGGTAACTCCTATCAGGGGTTGTGCGGGCTGATCAATGGAAAAACCAAAGGCGAAGACGGGGTATATTTTACCTATACAGAGGACAATCCTATTGCCTTTAACCCTTTCTACACCGATGACGGGGTTTTCGATATTGAAAAAAGGGAAAGTATTAAGACGCTCATACTGACATTATGGAAACGTGATGACGAACCTCCCACCCGATCCGAGGAAGTGGCATTATCCAATGCCGTAAGTGGTTATATTGAAAAGATCAAGCGCGATGACGTCTTTCCGTCTTTCAATGGTTTTTACGAGTATGTTCAGGGAGATTACCGAAGCGTGCTGATAGAAAAACAGGTAAGGGAAAAAGACTTTGACATTGCCAATTTTCTTAATGTACTGGAGCCTTATTACAAAGGCGGCGAGTATGATTACCTGCTAAATTCCGACAAGCAGCTGGACCTGCTTTCCAAACGCTTTATCGTGTTTGAAATTGACGCGATCAAGGAGCATAAAATCCTATTTCCAATTGTGACAATAATCATCATGGAAGTGTTTATCAACAAGATGAGAAGGCTTAAAGGAGTCCGTAAACTGATACTGATTGAAGAGGCCTGGAAAGCTATTGCAAAGGAAGGTATGGCAAATTATATAAAGTATTTATTTAAGACTGTTCGGAAGTTCTTTGGCGAGGCCATTGTGGTGACCCAAGAAGTAGATGACATTATCCAGTCTCCTATTGTTAAGGAAAGCATCATCAATAATTCGGACTGCAAAATACTTCTCGATCAGCGCAAATACATGAATAAGTTTGATGAAATACAGGCCATGCTCGGACTGACAGACAAGGAAAAAGCGCAGGTGTTATCCATTAATATGAACAACGATGCATCACGTCTTTACAAAGAAGTATGGATTGGTTTGGGAGGAACGCACTCGGCAGTATATGCCACAGAAGTGTCCGCTGAGGAATATCTCGCGTACACGACAGAAGAAACAGAAAAAATGGAGGTGATGCAGCTTGCCGCTGAACTTGGCGGCAATGTAGAGCTCGCCATCAAGCAGATCGCCACTAGGCGCCGCGAACAGGAAAATCAATAATGAATAATCAATAACAATTTAAAAATCGATAACAATGAAAAAAATACTATTTATGGTGTCTGCGGCAATTATGCTTGCCTCGGCGCCATCAGCAAAAGCCCAGTTTGTGGTTACCGATCCGGCCAATCTTGCCTCGGGCATTCTCAACAGCGCCAACGAGATCATACAGACTTCCTCTACAGTCAGCAATGTCGTGAAAAATTTCAAGGAAGTCGAAAAGGTATACAAACAGGGCAAAGAATATTACGATAAGCTACAGGCGATTAACAATCTGGTAAAAGACGCCCGCAAGGTACAGCAGACTGTCCTTTTGGTGGGCGATGTATCGGAAATGTATGTGCAAAATTTCGGAAGGATGCTCAATGATCCCAATTTTTCTGCAAGGGAACTCACCGCCATTGCCAAAGGATATTCGGCGCTGCTGGGAGAGAGTACCGAACTTTTGAAGGAACTCAAGCAGATTGTCACCTCCTCGAGCCTGTCACTCAGTGATAAGGAGCGAATGGACATTATCGATCGTGTATACAAAGAGGTAAAAGAATACCACAGCCTAGTACGCTATTATACCAATAAGAATATATCGGTGAGTATCCTGCGAGCTAAAAAACAGAACAGCACCAAAAGGGTTCTTGAGCTTTACGGCACCCCAAACCAAAAATACTGGTAATATGGAATTCAATAATCTTCATGAGGCCCTTCGCTCGCTGTATGATGAGATGCTGCCACTGTCCGCCGATATGGCGGCGGTGGCCAAAGGACTGGCAGGACTCGGGGCGCTGTTTTTTGTGGCCTTGAAAGCCTGGCAGGCGCTCAGCCGCGCTGAACCTATTGATGTCTACCCGCTTCTTCGCCCTTTTGCACTGGGTCTCTGCATCATGTTTTTCCCGACGATCGTGCTGGGCACAATCAATGCCGTATTAAGCCCGATAGTTCAGGGAACACATAGCATTCTGGAAGATCAGGTATTGGATCTGAACGATCTTCAGAAAAAAAAAGACCTGCTGGAGCATGAAGCGATGATCCGCAATCCCGAAACCGCCTATATGGTATCGGACGCAGAGTTCGACAAGAAACTGGACGAGCTGGGCTGGTCGCCTTCGGACATCGGGACTATGGCTGGAATGTATATGGACAGGCAGACCTATCAGATAGAGAAAATAATAAAAGAGTGGTTTCGCAATCTGCTAGAAATACTATTTCAGGCTGCAGCGCTGGTGATCGACACCATACGAACTTTCTTTCTCATAGTGCTGTCCATCCTGGGGCCTATTGCATTTGCCATATCAGTCTGGGACGGATTCCAGTCAACTCTCACGCAGTGGATTACACGGTATGTCAGCGTTTATCTCTGGCTTCCCGTAGCGGACCTGTTCAGTTCGATGCTGGCCAGGATCCAGTCCCTGATTATTGAAAAGGATATCGAAATGCTTGCCGATCCCACTTTCATTCCCGACACCTCAAACACCGTTTACATCATTTTTATGATTATCGGCATAGTGGGCTATTTTACCATTCCAACAGTAACAGGCTGGATTATCCAGGCAGGCGGCGCAGGAAACTTTTCACGCAACATCCACCAGACTGCCATGAAATCCGGAAATATAGCCGGCGCAGGCGCAGGTTCGGCCGCAGGCAACATTGCCGGAAGGCTGGTCAATAAGTAATCAATAAACATTCAATAAAATGGAATTTAAAACACTCAGAAATATAGAAAACAGTTTTCTGCAAATCAGGCTTTATGCCATTGTATTTGCCGTGCTCTGTGCATCAGTGACCGGATACGCGCTTTGGAGATCGTATGGTTTCGCCGAGCAGCAGCGCCAGAAAATTTATGTCTTGGACAATGGCAAATCGCTCATGCTCGCACTTGCTCAGAACGCCTCGATCAACCGTCCTGTAGAAGCCCGAGAGCACGTAAGGCGTTTTCACGAGCTGTTCTTTACCCTGGCGCCCGACAAAAATGCCATTGAAAGCAATATGAAAAGGGCATTTAGCCTTGCCGATAAAAGTGCCTTTAACTACTACAAGGACCTTTTGGAAAAGGGTTATTACAACCGGATTATATCAGGCAATATACAGCAGCGTATCGAAATGGACAGCGTGGTATGCAATTTCGAGACTTACCCGTATGTAGTGCGGAGCTATGCAAGGCAGATTATCATACGCTCGAGTAATGTAACCAGACGCAGTCTGGTTACATCCTGCCTTCTGGTAAACTCGGTGCGCTCTGACAATAATCCGCAAGGCTTTAATATTGAAAAGTTTGCGGTGGTTGAAAACAGGGATATAGAAGTCATCGAACGCTAAAAAAAATCTTATGGAAGCATTATTAGATTTAGACACATTTGCGAGAATCCTGACTGAAAAAGGATTTAACGGCTATTTCCATACGCAGGGTGCGTACGCAGGAAAGTTAAAAGACAGCATCAGCGAATATCTTGAAAACTGCAAAAATGGAAAAGACAGTTTGCCTAAAGAGGACTTGCTGCTGACAGGCTACCTGCAATGGTCAGGCGAAGACAAGCCCAGTGTAAGATGCATTATGCTGGTAAAATACTTGAACGGTAAATTTTCTCTCAACAGAATGGAGGTGGCAAGGAAAGACCAATTTGGACAGCTGCTGAAAAAAACGGAACTGACAAACCTGTCTGTTACATCTGCGCCCAGCGCGTCGCAGGCAGTCGCCTTGGTCAATGATGAACAGCACCAAAAAACAGATAAATGTCCAAAGCGTTTTAAGCTTTAAGAACAAAAATAGCAAGGTTATGAATAAATTAAGAGCAAATATAAACCAATGGCTGGAAGGGCTTGACAAGAACTGGGAAGCAATGCCGATAAAAAGGCAGCATCAGGTGATACTGTACTTTTTTGCAGCCTATGTGCTGCTGACCGCAGTTGTCATTTTCAACGTATGCCGCGATACGGTATACGCAAGAAACAATATGGCTCTAGGACATATCGAAAGCCCTGCCTCGGCAGTGGGAAAAAGTCCAGCCTCTCTACAGGATACCCTGAAGCCAATTAAAAAAAAATAGGATTATGAAAGAAAATAAAAAAACGGTCAGCCTTCTCTCAGAAGAGGCTCGCCAAAACAGTTCCTCGTTTCTGCCTGATGAAAAAAAGACAACTGTTGAGCGTATTAAAAAACCGCTGATTTTCACACTTATGGGAATTGTATGTATCGGCTGTATGTATCTGATATTTAAGCCTTCGAGTGATAAAAAGCAGATCGAAAGCATTGGTCTGAACGACAGCGTGCCGCAGGCAAGCGGATCGGTACTGCAGGCAGACAAACAGAAAGCGTATGAACAGGAAATACTCGAGGACAAAGAAGAGCAAAAAAAGAACGCTTTAACCACGCTGTCCGATTACTGGAATGAGGATAACGCTGAGCAGAAACAATCACTGCCCGATGACGCGGAAGAAACTAACAATCCGGCGCTGAACACGTACCGTACTGCCCAAAGCACGCTGGGCTCATTCTATCAGCAGGACAACGGAGAAACCAAGGAACTGCGCCGACAGCTTGAGGACCTGAAGCAGGAGCTCGCACAAAAGGAAATTCCCAAAGCGGCCACGGTTGATGACCAGCTGGCACTTATGGAAAAATCCTATCAGATGGCAGCCAAATATCTTCCCTCAGGCTCCGCTTCTGTCGAGCCTGCAGACAAAAAGACTACAGTAGCAAAGGTAGAATCAGAAGAGAAGATTTTTTCGGCACTGGTTCCTGCAAAAAAAAGCAAAGTCTCCTCGCTGAATCAGCATCCGTCCGATAGCACTTTTCTTGCAGAATGGAACACGGGCAGAGGGTTTAATTCTGCAGGTTCAATGCAAGAAACACTTCAGCCAAGAAACAGTATCAGGGCCTGTGTGCACCAAACACAAACTATTATTGGCGAGGCAGGTGTTTCCCTTCGTCTTTTAGAACCTGCAAGAATTTCAGGCCGTATCATAGCAGCGGGTGCAATGGTCACGGCAAATGCCAAGATTCAGGCAGGCCGCCTGCAGTTGAAAGTCACTTCCATCGAATTGGAGGGCTTCATTATTCCGGTAGACATTACTATTTATGACCTTGACGGCCAGCAGGGAGTTCCGGTTCCTTATTCTGCCGAAAGAAGTGCCCTGACTGAAATGGCGGGCAACATGAGCCAGCAGTCCGGCACGAGCCTTATGATGACAAAGTCTGCAGGACAGCAGGTGGCCGCTGACCTGAGCCGCGGGGTGGTTCAGGGCATCTCAGGCTATTTCGCCAAAAAAGTGAGGACGCCTAAGGTGACCCTAAAGGCAGGACATCAGGTATATCTGGTTTCCAAAAAATAACAGCAATATAAAATCAATTAATTATGAAAAATCAATTTAAAATATTTTGGGCAACAGCCCTTTTAATAACCTATTCATTAGCCGCATCTGCGCAGGAAAACGAAGCCGCGAGCCTTGATTTAGGAGCGATAACGCCGTACCATATGCAGGTTACCTATGACAAAACTTCCCATCTTATTTTCCCCTCCGCTATCCGATACGTGGATCTTGGTAGTGGATACCTGATTGCCTCAAAGGCCGAGGATGCTGAAAACGTCCTTCGTCTCAAGGCATCTGTCCAGACTTTTGAAGAGGAAACCAATTTTTCGGTGATTACCGAAGACGGCCGTTTTTACAATTTTAACGTGCGCTACAGCGCCAGCCCGACTGCCCTGAGCTATGATCTTATGGCGATGCAGAAGAACTTTGACAAAGTCAGTGCAAGCGATGTTCTTTTTGAGGAGCTTGGAAAAACACCGCCTTCACTGGCAGGAATGATCCTGGAAACTATTTACAAAAACAACAAGCGAATCGTAAAGCACATTGCATCGGAGAGTTTCGGCATTCAGTTCAGCCTAAAGGGCATCTATATCCACAATGGCAAGTATTATTTCCATACGCAGCTTGATAACCAAACCAATGTACCTTTCAGCATTGACTTTATGATTTTTAAGGTGATCGATAAAAAAACAGCCAGACGAACTGCCACCCAGCAAAGACCGATTGTGCCGCTCCGCATTTACAAAACCCTTGATGAGATTCCCGGAAAAGCCACAGACCAGAATGTGTTTCTATTGGACCAGTTTACAATAGCAGATGACAAACTGCTTCTAATTGAGATTTTTGAGAAAAACGGAGGGAGACACCAGACACTCAAGATTAAAAATTCAGATCTGGTAAAAGCCAAGGTGATAAACAGTATGCACCTTAAATTTTAACAACTATTAAAAAATTTAGAAATTAAAAAGTATTACAGCCCGAAGCATTGCTTTGGGCTGTTTTGTTTACTGAGCTTAAGTCCTTCCTGCAAATACATTGCATAACTCAATTAACGTTAGTATCTTAGCATTGAGCTGCAAGAGCCAAAACCTATTTTGGCAATAAAGGATTTAACTTGTATTGTTATGCATAATGTTATTGACCGCACCAACAGGTTTTATATCGAAATGTCAAAGCAGGTACTTTCTGAAAAGGAATATGATTTACTTCAGAAACTACTCATTGATAAGATGCCCCTGAGCCAGGCGGCAGAACAATACGGGGTAACATCGGAATATGTGCAGGAGCTCTACGAGAAAACCTGCAATAAAGTAAAAGCAGCAACCGAACTGATATGTGACGATTATTACAAGAAAAAACTTCAGGAGTTAAAGCGCGAATTAAATCCAAATCCCAGCCCCTCGCAGATCAGAAAAGAAAAAGCAGAAAAAGACCGGCAGGAACCGCTTTACCGCAGTTCATTTACTTTCAGCAGAAGACTGCGAAGTGTAATGGAAGCCTTAGAGATCAAAACTATTGGAGATCTTGCCGATATTCCGCTAAAGGATTTTCAGCATTTCAGGGGATTTAAAATAAAGTGTAAAGAAGAACTCATTGCCTTTATCGAGTTTGAAAACATTGCCTATCTTTTCAAAGGCTTTTCGCGCTGGAAAAAAGCGCCTATTGTACAATTAAAATAAAAGCCAGTACAATAAAGCGGTCTTCTTTTGCTTCTTTTCTTTGGCCGCCCTCGGAAAGAAAAGAAGTCCGCCCAAAAACAGCAAAAGGGATGATAAGCATCCCTTAAAAAAAACGCAGTGGGTCTGGTAAAATAGCGGGCACTGCATTTTGGCAGAGTCGCTCTACCGATTAAACGCAAAAAGACTTTCCCGACCAAAGGAAGGGAGTGTCTTTTTGTCGCCCGATTTCGGGCTTATCCCACCCCAATGGGCTGTGACCGAAAATCTTTCAGATTCAGAAAAAATCCACGGTTCTCTGTCATTCCCTCTCGAAACAGATTCCACAATAGCGAGCATCCCATCTGTGCCAAAGCGGAATTGATAAACAAATCCTGCTTTTCAAGCGCCTCGGCAAGTGAACAGCTTGGCGTGTCATCCTGCTGATCAGATTGATTTAAGAGTTCCTCAAATTCCTCGGTCACAAACGGCAGGCTCGTCACGGTTTCAAATTTTTCGGACTTAGGCTGTGGGATTTCCCCAACAGTGGAGAGTATGACCTGCCCTGTATACTGGCTGTTGCCAAAATCCATCCAGTACTTCGGGTCGTCCCTGTGATGCCTTTGGTTACTGTTTTTTAAAATATCGGCTATGTCAAAACGGGACTTCACGCTGTCCGTGCACGTGATATAAATTGATGCCTTTGCATTGGCGGGCAGTTTGCAGAAACCGTCCCTTTCAAATTTTACGGTTTCCGCTTTCCAGTTTGTACCCGTAAAACGGTTGGCTCGGTTGGTAAGTGCCACGGATTTATACAGTCCGACCTCGCTGGGCGCAAAACGCTGTCTGCCAAGGTTGGCATTTGTGATAATATCATCATCCCAAAGGCGAACCGAAAACCCTGCATGCCCGAGCGCTGTAAGGCTGTGGTTCATTTCCATAAGAGCGGTTAATACCTTTGAGCCTGTACCGCCTGCCCCGATAAGGTTAACCGCTATTGGATTAGTCGGGTTTATCAAATAAGGGTCTGTAAAATGCATTTTGGTTTTCTCGGTATTCATGACAATAGGTTTTTAAGTGTTTTGTTATTCTTTTTCAATACTGCTGTGGGAAAGGCTTTGCCTGTCGAGATTAAGTCTTTCCACAGGCTGACGCAGTTGCCTTTTACGGGGCTGTTCTCTCCCATCAGGTGGCTGAAGTAGCTGTTGAAAAAATAATCCTCCCACGCCCTTGTAAATTCCTCCACCGATGCAGAGTTTTTAATATCGATACTGACCGAGCCCATACATACCCTGCCATCCTCATAGATATTGAAAAATGGCGCATAGTACAGTGTTGTTTTCTCCGTGGGTCTTCTGTTGCTTAAAACGGCAAATACCCTAAGGCTGTTTTTATTTGCCTGCCAGATCATGGACGGCACAAACCCCTGACCGCTTGGAATCCCCAAGCCCTCTATAAAATAAAGCGGTCTTTTTTGGGATTTGGTGTACCATATCACAGCGCCTTTGTCCCTGCTTGGATTGATGTGCAGTATAGTGGTTGGCAGAATCCCGACGGGTTTTAAAAAAGCAGACTGCTTCTGCTTTTCGGTTAGAAGCGCTTTGGCGAGCGCCCCTGCTTCACGCTCTGTGAGCGGATGCGAATTGATAGGCGTGCCGTTTCTATCCATATCAAAATGCTCTACATATACTTCTTTATCTAAACCTTTACTTTCATAGAAAACAAGGGCGGATTTCGGGTGGTAAAGCGTTCCGAAATTCTCTGTTATATCAACTGCATTATTCATTTTCTTGGTATTTATAATTATACAATAAAGCGCACAACTCGTCCAAAAGGGCAAACAGCAGGCTTTCAAAATCAAGGCTGTTTTGGGGCAGTTCTTCTCCGTCAAAACATTTTAAAATCATCGGCTCATCCATTGCACCGTACTCGTTAAACTCATTGTTGATGCTCTCTTCAATGCTTTCATAAAGCCATCCTTTGGTATCGGAGATAAAGGAAATATACTTTTCCATCCCGATGCCTTCGCTTTCGGTTTCCTCTTCATCCCCGTCGGGTGTCGGTGCATTTCTAAAAATACTTTCATTGGGATAGTCGCTGTATAACTCAAAAGCTTTTCGGGCTATATCCCTGCACTCGGCATCAAAGACATCATGGCATTTAAAGCGGTGTAAACGCTTTTTAAACACTGCTAAATTCATGCGGTTGAAAATTTTCTTTTCCACACAGTCGCCAATCATTTCCGCCTTGTCAAATTCCCGCACATACCTTTGGTTTTCTTCCCTGTCCTCGTCCTGCTCTGTCCAGTCTCGGTGCATCTCATAGAGCCAGTAGAGATAACTGCCCTGCTGTCTGAAATACGGAATATCGGCGCTATGATACAGATACGAGCAGACCGATAAAAGCAGATGCGCATTCTGTTTGTGCTTCGATTCTCTGAGCATTTGATAAATAGGTTCAATGGGGATATAATAGAGCGTTGTGCCTGTGCTGTATTTTTCCTCGCTGAGCAGATACGTTCTGTGGCTGTCCTGCAATAACCGCAGTTCAGAAAAGTTTCCCACACTTTTTTTGAGCTTCTCTTCCAAATCCCATACAGCCAATGCCATATTATAGGGATATTCAAAATGAGAGGTTGGCATCGGCACAATGCGGTAATGCCCTGCTAGGCTGTCAAGAGAGCTATAAAAATCGCTTTCCATTTTGGAAATATCCCCACAAGCCTGTAGCGTTTTACTCTTTTGTAGTCTGGGCAGAAAAGAAACCTTTAGAAAACCATCGGTAGCATCCCCGCAGGTACTGACCTTGGTTTGTCTTTCTGCACCTCGCCTGTGTCCTTGGGTCTCTGCATCCAACCCATAAACCCTGCGAGCTGTGCGTGAAGCTGTTTTTGTCTTTTTCGCTCGGGCAGTTGCACTGTTCCCGATATGATTGTCTGTTGCATAATTCATGGCTTTAAATTTTGGTCAGCCTTTTGTTCCCATTACCGTTTCAAATCGGTACTCGACCGCATCGTCCCTGATGGCGGGGGTTGATATTTTGGCGGTGGTCAGTATCGGATAGGTCGGGGCATAAAAATTCAGTACTGCTTCGGTGCTCCATCTCGGTTCGGGGTCGGAAAGCCTGATTTCCTGCCCTTTGTCTTTGAGTATAAAAACCCGCTGTAATTGTGCTCTTAATAACATGATTTCATATTTTTAAATTAATATTCTACTCTTCTGCTTCGGGGTCGTCCTCCCAGTATTCCGTTTCCTCGGTGTCCATTTCTTCTCCGTAAATGTCTTGCTCCTGCGTTTCGGGGTCTTCCTGCTCCTTATTGCTGTGTTCGGGAAAAAGCGCCTCTCTTGGCGGTTCGGGCTGTACTTTGTCATTGGTATTGCCGAATAAATCAGGCGCAAATTTTGCCGACAGTTCGGATTTTCTTTTGCGTATCTCCTCCGCTTTCAAGGGAAACTCATGTATTTCGGGCACTTTTATCCATGCCTCACGAAATTTCCCTTCTTTTTCCAGTTCGTGGGCTTTTGTCATGGCATCGCTGAATTTTTTGTCTTTGGCTTCGGATTCCTTTTTTTTGCTGTCGGCTTTTTCCTTCTCCATTGCCGACTGCTGTTTTGTCTGCTCGAGCTGTTTCATATAGCCTTCCATGTCGACCATAAGACCCGAGGCGGACTGCATGGGCGCTGTGATATTCTCAAAAAAACCGCTGTCGAGTTCCTCGGCTGTTCCCCGCAGATTTAAAGGCGGTATGCTGTGCTTTGCAGTGTCCCCGCACGCCTCGTTTTGGAGCATGACAAGTACGATAAGCCTGTTTTCTGCTCCTTTGGCTATTGTAATATGCAAATCCCCTATAATCTGCAACTGCGCTATCTGATTGAAAAAATTGGTGTTCATTTGATTAAAATTTAAATTGTTATTTGCTTCCTCTCTATGCTTCCGTATTTATAATTCCGATAGGAATTATACTTTTTACAAGGCTGTCACGTTCTCGCAACAGCCTTTGTTTATCTGCTGTCCTAATTCAGGTTTAGGATTTCCGCACCATCTGCCTGAAAACCCATGCATAAATCAAATGCCTTTTGGGCTTTTCCCTGGGCTGTGCCTCCCATAACAATCGACTGCAGTTTGGCTTCATCGTCCTTGTATTTGCGTACATTCTGATAGTAGCCCGTCACGCCATTGTACGCCCCGAAAAGTGTGCCTTTGGTTGTGTCCATCAGCTGTGATTCGCTCGCCATGGCATAGGCAAAAGCATCCTCTACGGTATTTTTAAACACGGTAGACATTTCATCCTCTGCCCCCTTTTTGATTAAAGCGAGTGTTTCGGTATTGGGGCATAATGCCAATTGAATCAGTTTTTTAACCTCCCTGTCTGTTACTTTAATTTTAGCCCACTCGTTAAAAATTCCCTCTAACTGCGTGCTTAGTTTATCTGCCAGTCCCATTACTTTATGGGCATCGTCAAGTCGCTGTTTAGCGCCTGATGTATGGCGGATACGCACCACGTTGCTCATGGAACGTAGCGAAGCGTTAAGGGTATTTTGGCATACGATGCGTATAGGCGTAAAAGCCGCTGTGATGCTTCCGCTCCCATCGTGCGAGGTAGTCAGGAAAATGTATTTTTCCGTTACGTCATCCCCATTACCCACACGGATATAGTCAGGCAGTTTGGCGGTAATAAAGATGCGTTCACCCTGCCCGAGCGCCCCTGCCGTTTCGTACAGTATACCGTCACCGCCCCCGACAATCGCATCAAAAAAACTGAACGCCTCACGGTTCTGTACGATATGGTAGTCTTTCCCAACTACTCCCAAAACGGCATTGCTGTCGGTACGGATGGTGGCAAAACAGTCAGGGACTGCCAGTTCGGTACTGCCCACTTCAATACCCTCACGGGTTACGATAATTTCAGAACCCTTGCTGTAAAGCGGGCTTTTTGCCACCTGATAATCAAGCCCTGCGTGTTTAATGGCTTCGGAGCTTGTCGGGTACTGCTCCACGATCTGCCCAAGCCCGTGCCATGCTTTTTCCTTTACGCTGAAAAAAGAGTAGTTGCCTGTCTTGCTGTTATAATTGATATTATGTGCCATGATATTTGATTTTTAAAGTTTGAAAATAGAATTGTTTAGACCCCTTTACTGCCTGATGTTAAAACGGGATGTTGTCCTCAGGCTCTTTTAAGGTGGCTTTTTTGCTTTCTCCCTGTACCGCATTCAGCCCAGTTTGAACCGCCTGCCCATTTTGAACTGCTTGCGCACCTTCGGGCTTCTTCCCGCCCCCGTGCAGTTTGATATTCGACGTATTGAAATTAAGCCCCGCGCGAGGCTCCCCGTCATTCCCTTTCCACGCCCTTGCGCTTACCATCCCAGTGAGTTCCACCACCGTGCCTTTGGTCAGCCACTCGGCAACCCTTGGGCTTATCCAGTAGGCACACTCGAAAAAGGTGGTCTGCTCTACCCTGTCGCCTTTTTTGTTTTTGTAGCTCTCGTTGATGGCTACCGAAAAATTTACTACCTGTCTGCTGTCTGACAAGGTGCGTACCTGCGCATCTTTTGTCACTCTTCCTGTAATGTTCATGATTCCTGATTTTTAAATATTTATTTACTTTTATTTACTCTACTGCTCTTAGTTCTATAGTTCCTTGTACCCCTTGTATCTTTTTACATTCCTCGAACCCAAAAAACCAAACTCCAAAAGTCCGACATCACACCCGCAACCCACCGCCTTAATACTTTTCATCTTCCCGCCACACCGCCTTTCTTTCTATCGCCCCGCCCTGTTTACTTTCTTTTCCTGCCCCGCATTTTTACTTTTTACTTTTTTTACTTTTCTTTTTTTGAAATTTTATTCGGCAATGAGAGCAGGCGCTGTTTTGTTTCATCATGGCGTTTTCAATATTTCAATTCTCATTTCTGACATTTTTTTTTATTCGTCTAAAGAGCCGCAGTATGCTATGTTTTGTTTCATGAGCATAAAAAGGTGAGTGTCCGGCAAAAGCAAGGCTCCGGCAAAAAATACAACCCGCATGGGTGGAGATTTTTTGGCAGGACCTGAAAGACCCGGCCTTGCTTTTGGGTAAGGACACGGACTACCTTTGCTCCTGAAATAAAAACAGAAGCATACCGTGTCTTTGATAAAAAGCAAAAGGGAAGCAACGGGGATACTAGGGATAAAGAGCAGTCAGGAAGAAAAACAGTAAGCACTGTGGTGAATTCGAAAAACAGTCCTGTGAAACCGGTCACTGCTGCAGAAACCACAAGCCGGAATTAATTACTGAAAGAACAGCCGCACAGCTGAAAAGATTTGGTATTTCTTCTTATATTCGCTTAAAAATCTTACGAAAGGCAATTAGCCAGCTATAAAAGTCGTATTGGAGTCATTTTATGGCCTGTATAGATTAACAGCAAATAATTTTCTTAAACAATACCCTAGTTAAATAATAATAAAAAAATGGAAGACGAATTTAAAATATGTTATAAATGCTCAAATAATGAAGCCCTTCAAGAGGAAATAATAAAAATGGGGCAAACCATTGACCAATGTGACTTCTGCGATAACAAGAATTTATTCGGATTAGATCAAGACTCTTTAGAAGAAATCAAGCCTTATCTAGAGGCCTATGTTGCATATTACTATCCGCAAGAAGATTGGGATGGCCGTTACGGCACAAGAAACTACCTAGAAACTCTCTATGAGGAAGAATTATTCTTCAGCTGGAAAAAAATAGAACAAAATGAAAAATACGAATTATTGTATTATTCAATTGAGAATAACGATTTCAAGACACTAATTCTTGATGACCATTGGGCCAGTCCCTGGGCCTTAGTTAATCAGGAACACCATACATTGTTAAACTCTTTGACCCGTGAAGATAATTTTAAAAATAAATTACAGGCAACAGCCGAGTTAATCAGTAATGCTGAGTTGATGCTTAAAGACAAAACAGTTGAAATAGCTGGTTACAGGTCTAGAATTGGATGCAACCAGGCTCCAGGCGAATTTGGAAGGATTGTTAATGTTCCCTATGACAAAAAGGATATTGGCGTAGCCCCAAAAGATGCAATCAGTTCGGGCAGAGCCAACAGGGCTTTCTGCGGATTCCTGTATTTATCCGAAGATATTGATACAAGCGTTTTGGAAGTACGCGCCCAGAAAGGTGATCTGGTATCGGTTGGAGAATTTCATTCCAAAAGTCCATTACGCATTTTCGATCTTACCAATCCAGATATTTGGAAGTTCAAAGAAAACTATAGAACGGTAAGACAATTGGAGTTGATTTCCGCGATCAATTCATTATTTTCAAAGCCGATAGGCAATGGCAGTAATTCCATTTACCTTGACACTCAGCTTATCGTTGAAGAAATAATCAGAAAAAACTATGATGGAATCTGCTTTCGAAGTTCTTTTTCCGGCAATAAAAATTACACGCTTTTCAATTCAGATTTAATGGAAGAACAATCAGGTAAAGGAAAAGTCCTTAAAGTTGATAAAATGGCATTGACATTATCGGAAGATAAAGACGATTTTTGGGATTGATTCTGTTCTATTCATTAATTTGCTGATCAGAATAAAATATGGTTATAAAATTTTTAATCTTATTGTATTGAAAAGAAAAGCAGAATTTCTAAAGATGCTCGGGCACGCCCGCTATAATGCCAGAACTTTAGCGATCCGCAAACGAGGTCTTAACACTATTATAACATCAAACGAAAAACGATTTAAAAGAGCAATTATGGCTGATCTGGAAGATTTTATTCAGCAAAATGAATGCGTTTACAAAGCGGAGCGCTATGCTGTCCGCGACAACGGAGCGGTACTGCGCCATCCACTTCAGGGAAAGCGGCCCCGGCCAACGGACAGCAAGTGGACTTTTGGAAAACTAAACATAAAGACGGGGTATTTAGAAATTGCTTCCGAGCGCATTCATAGAATAGTTGCAACTGCTTTTCATGGGGAACCGCCGACAAGAGAGCATGTAGCCGACCATATTGACACAAACAGACAAAATAATCGGCCAAGCAATATACGGTGGGTAACAAGACTGGAAAACATTCTTCTGAACCCTATTACAGCAAGACGTATTGAACTTACCTGTGGAAGCGTTGAAGCGTTTCTTGCCGACCCATCAAAATTCCGCGACAAATTCCGGGAGCCAAACTACGAATGGATGTGTGCTGTTTCAGTTGACGAAGCTCAGGCAAGCTTAAAACGGATGCTGGCTTGGGCAAAAAGCGACAAGCCATTACAGGGAGGTTCGCTGGGAGAATGGATTTTTGGCCGAGAAATTGCTGAGAATCTGGCTGCTCCAAGACCCAATTACATATTATCCAAGACACCGAATGCCGCACAACGGATTGTTTTCAACTTTGAGGATCAACCAAACGAATATCCGAGCACTCCGCAAGTCTTTGAGGGCGACCCATTGGCAGCTTATAATGAACGTCTTATCAAGGGAGCAACTTTTTTCCGAAACCATAACGGAGAATACGTAGTTTTAAAAAGTGGATTTTCTAGAGACAAGGAAACCTTATATGTACTTACAAGGGCCGATTATGTATATCGAGAACAAAAAGATGGAGACTGGAAGCCTGTACCAATAGCTGAACTTCCAGAAAAATTTTCTGATAATGATCTGGATCATTCACTTGCGGAAGTAACCTACGGAGATGGTTTATTTATACATGGAAAGGCCGAGACGGGTTTCCATCCAACAGAGGAGTTAGAAGAATTATTCGATAACTTAATACAAGGATTATAGATAATACATTAATTGTTGTTAAACAAGAAAAGATAACGTAGAGCAAAATGCCTAACCGTTAACAGCCATTTGGCGCAATTTCACAGCAAAACTTAAAAAATAACAATGAAAGTAGAAGACTTTTTTTATAACAGTTCGTTTTTAGACCTGTATGTTTTAAAACCTTTGTGGCATTTTCGTGATACTTGGGATTTATCTTGGGACAAGAACACCAAAAGATACATTGTTGAAAACGATAGTTTTGGCAAAGAATTGAATGACCTAATAACGGAGTTGGAGAATGTCAGTCCTCCTGACAACTATCACGAAAACGAAAATAAACTTGCAGAATATGTAGCCTCAAGGTTAAATTGGGGGATTAAAAAAATCAATAATCGCTGGACAGAAGCTGATTACAAGCTAATTCTCGAACAAGGCGGGTTTGGTGATATTGATGAGAAAAATTTAGTATCAGCAGCTTCCGGAAGAATTCATGCCGCATTAAAATTTGGACAGAATCATTTTGATGAAATGGAAGAAGGGCACGCTGTAATACTGTCAAATATTCTGTCGATAATTTTGTACCATAGAAACAAGGTCTAACAGCCGTTGCGGAATAGATTGTTTAGCTAAAACCGGTTTTCGCTTTTCTGCTGCGAAGTCATACATTAGCCAGAAACTAATCAAGAAGCCTGCACTACGCCACATGCCATAACGTTAACAGTAATACAGAAAAAAACAATGGAAATAATAGAAACAACGAGAGCAAATGTAATTGAAAAAGCTGTTGAATTTGAAGAATTAATATCCCATCTGCTTTCAATGTTATTAGAAGTTGATAAAAATGAGTCAATATCTTTTGGACACAAAAATATTGCTTTAAGCTTTAACGCTAAAATCAACTTATTGATTGATTTAAAATTTATTCCAAAAGAAATATCTAAAGACTTTCAGCTTTTTGCTGAAATTAGAAACAAGTTTGCACATGTTCTGTATGTTGACTCTTTTGTAAAATGTTTTGAAATAATAGAAAGAAGAGATTACTTTCTAAAGAAAGCTTCTGACGATATTTTGAAAGTCGACAAAAATGATGAAGCAGTTTATTTAGCAGCTTTTGATCTTCTATGTTTTGAACTTGGAATTTGGTTAAGAGTTACCCTGAAAATGATATCCGATAAAAAGTCACAGGATTTAAACAAGACCGGAGCAATAGAAATGATTAGGGGCTTTATTCAATATAATCCCGAAAGGAGAGAAAAAGAATTAGATAACTTTATAAAAACAATACAGCCTGTAATTGATAAAATCATTCCTGATGAAGAGTTTTTAGAAGAGTATAAAAGATTATTGAAAGAAGCTGAAGAAGAATCAAAATAGAAATGAGTCTACTTTAATACCTGCTATAGAAAAAATAACAGCGGAACAATTAATATCAAGTGAAGAACAGCAGTTGCTAAGATCCAAAAGCTGCAGTCTCTTCCTGTTCAAACACTAAGATTTTTCAATACAAAATAAGTTTAATAGAGGGAATATTACATAAATCTTACTAATCAATATTCTTTTGACTAATCAAATTTAATTAAATCCTATGAAATTAATTGACAGAACGGATATAGAAGACTGGGCAGATAAATATGAAGGAAAAGGCTTTTTTCCCTACCTGGTTTCAAAACTGGTTTATTTTTCGACCCTGCCCGGGGCGCAGATTAATATTCCCTATGGAAGCGCTGTCTATCTTCCGGGCTGGGATGGGGTAATTTATTCCGATCAGAAGAGGCCTTATGTACCTGCCGGCAGATCTTTGTGGGAATTCGGGACAAATAAAGATTTCAAATCTAAAGCTGATGAGGATTTTGATAAAAGAGCAGAGAAACCCTTAGGATATGATGCATCTGAGTGTACCTATGTCTTTGTAACGCCAAGGGTCTGGGCAAAAAAGGATGCTTGGAGGCTGGAAAAATTAAGCCAGAATTTATGGAAGGACATCCTGGTGTTTGATGCAGTCGATCTGATGCAGTGGCTTGATCAGTCCGGTCCTGCAGCAATCTGGTTTGCCAGGGAAATAGGAAAGGCTCCAATGGAAGGCGCTTTGGACGCAGAACAGTTCTGGACAGAATGGTCCATCGGAGAAGCAGGACAGCTTCCTCCCAAGATCATAACTTCCGGCCGCGGAAATGAAGCTGGCCAACTCGGCGATTTTCTTAACGGGGATCCCAGCATCATCACTATTCAAGCCAAAACCAAAACCGAGGCACTTGCATTTATAATTGCCGCGGCAGATAATTTTGAAGAAAACCAGAAACAGCGTTTTTTTTCAAAGACAATGGTAGTTGAAAAAGAAGAAAGCTTCAGGACCCTTTCTATGAATTATGTAAAGACCTCTTTAAACCTGATTGCTAAATTCGATGATAAAACCCTTGTAGGCGCTGCTGTGTCGCAGGGCCATCACGTGATTATCCCTGCAGGGGCAGATGACACGCTAACCCCCAAGAGCATTATCCTGCCCACAATCAGCAGAGAGGGCCAGGTAGAGGGTCTGGCAGAAATGGGGCTTGCCAGAGAAGTAGCCGAACGCTACAGCAGGGAAGCCGGCAGGGATATCAATAAACTGAGAAGGCTATTGAAATTTATTGACAATAAGGCTCCGTGGTATAAGTCAGAGGACATACGCGAAATTATCCCTGCCCTTATTCTTGGGAGATGGAATATCCATAATCCGGGCGACTGCGAAATCCTGGAAAAACTGTCTAAAATGCCTTTTGATGAGTATCTGGCGGTATTATACCGATGGAGGGACTTGGAGGACTCCCCTATACTTCAGATCGGCGGTACATGGAGGCTCACTTCCCCTCTTGATCTTTGGAACAGCGTATCGAAATATATCAGCAGGGATGACCTTGCAATTCTTGCAGAATATTTCCCCGCTGTCTTTACCGATGCCGGAAACAGCGGCGAGACACACATGATACAGATAACCTATTCCTTCACACCTCCAAAAAAGTACTCCCCATGGGCTCGTGAAGGGCTTGTCCAGACACTGATCCTGCTCAGCCTGTATGGAGAAGCTATAAACCCTGCCTTCCTTTCCAAACCTGAAAAGTGGGTGGATCAGGTGGTCGACAGTCTATTGTTCGATGCAGATGCCGCACTATGGAGAAAAACCAACCAGAAGCTTCCCCTGATTGCTGAGGCATCCCCGAAAAGCTTCTTCAGGGCAGTGCAGAATTCGCTGCAAAAAGACGAACCTGAGATTATGGGCATGTTCAGTACAACAAGAAGCTTTTTGGGCGAATCCAGCAGCCACACCGGGCTGCTATGGGCACTGGAAGGGCTTGCATGGCTGCCCGAATATCTTTTTCAGGCAACAGATATATTATTAAAACTGGCTGAAATGGATCCAGGAGGAAATCTGAGCAACAGGCCGGCCAGAAGCCTGGCTGACATTTACAGACCCGTGTATCCCCAGACAACTGCATCTCTTGGCGAGCGCATGGAAATGTTGAATGCCGCAATCAGTAAAAATCCAAAATCCGGATGGGAGCTGTTAAGAAAGCTCATGCCTAGATACCATGATAACTGGACTCTCAACAGCAAGATGAGATGGCGTCTTTTTGATAAAAGCACCGAATCAGCCAGTTCCCCTGAACAGACCAATTCCGCATTCCAGGCCGTTTCGGATATGATGCTGGAACTGTTTGATGGCAGTGATGAGAAGTTAGCGGACATCATTAGACATTCATCTGAAATGAGATCTGCCCAGGAACGTGAAAAACTACTGGTTTTTATCGAGGAAAATTATCCGCGAATACCTAAAGACAGTACTCTGTCTAGAGATGAAACAAGAAGAATACTGCACCTGCACCGCTCCGCACCCGATGCCGACTGGACTCTCAATGAAGAGATTCTTTCGCGCTATCAGGCGGTTTATAACGCTCTCGAACCCGAAAATGTCACCGCAAAATACAGATGGCTCTTTGAGTCATCACAGGTGAATTTCCCGCATGGCAGCCAGGAGACCGACGATGATGAGAAGGATGAATCCGACTATAATACAAGAGTTCTAAAAGCCCGAACTAAAGCCATTCATATTTTATCGGCCCAGATAGGAATTCAGGGAATTACTGCAATGGCTGATTCGCCGGCGATAACCGGCACACTGGCATTTAGCCTGTCCAGGATTGAACAGACAATAGATGAGACCATTTATATAGTTTCAACATTAAAAAATGAATATGCAAATACAAATTTTGTAAGCTTATATATAGCGGCTAAAACAGCTGCGAAAGGACTGCAATGGCTTTTTGGGCTTTGCTGTGAACTGGAAGATCTTAAGCTGGACGATAATCAGCAGTATACGCTTTTCAGCCAGGTGGACCACTCACAGGAATTATGGGACCATATCGAATCAAAGAGCGAAAGCTTAAATACGACATACTGGCTCTCGATCCCCCCTTATTTCTACCGCACTACAGCTCAGGAAAGCATAGCGGCCATAAATAAGCTGATGGAGCACAAAAGGTTTAAAAGCGCTCTCAGGGCAGCGAGACACATTAAAAAAGAACTATCCACCCAGATGATCGCTCAAGTACTGCAAAGGACTGCAACAGAACAAAGCATAGATAATTTTCTTCTGGAGCCGCATGAAGTCACCGGCCTTTTCAAAGAAGTTGCATCAAGGGATGACATAACAAAAAAAGAAATGCTCGATCTGGAATGGCTGTATCTTCCGGTGCTCAATTCCTACCATTCAGACTACAGCCCCAGCCAATTGTACGGCGAGCTGGCAGAAAACCCACATTTCTTCGTAGATGTGCTCTCATGGCTCTATATGCCTGCTGATGCTGAAAATATCGAGCCTAAAAGGAAAAATATCCCTGAAGAGAATCTGAAGCAGCTCGCACATCAGTCTTACGAGCTGTTGGACAGCTTTAAAAAGATTCCGGGTGTCCGTTCTGATAATACAATTGACAATGAGGAAATGAACCTGTGGATTACCCAGGTCAGGGACCTAGCTCAAAAGGCGGGCCGCATTGAAGCTGCGGACAGGCATATCGGAATGCTTCTGGCCTATTTTCCAGAAGAAGGCAATGACTACTGGCCACCGGATGAAATCAGCACTATAATTGAGCGCATAAACACCCCCAGCCTTAAAGATAACTTTGCTGTAACCGTTACAAACAAAAGAGCTTCTACAGGCAGAGGAGTCTTTGAGGGAGGAATAATAGAAAAGAACAATGCTGCACATTTTCACAAACTTGCCGATCTTCACAAATACAGGCATCCAAACCTATCTGAAATTTTTATCCAAATTTCGGAAAATTATTTAAACACCGCAGGACATCATGATAATCAGGCTGAACGTGACCAGATGGATTATTAATGGAAAAAAAGCAAAAGAGAAGCAATTGGAATACGGCAGATAAAGAGCATCAATAAAGAAGTGCTGCCGGATTCAGCATGAATTCCAAAAACTGGCTCCCGAAGTTGCATAGCATTGCAGAAGACGCAAGCTCAAATTAATTAGTAATACCTATTGCCACGCAGCTCAAAAGATTTGGTAATTATTCTTATATTCGCTTAAAAACCTTACCAAAAACATAACCCCAGCTAAAGCTGTATCGGCGCCATTTTATAAACGATATAAATTACTTGCGGGAGAGCTAAATTAAAACCTAATTAATAAATGAAAAAACTAATCTATTATCCAAACTTTGAATCTCATGATATAAACTGGCTCAAGTTTGCACTTTTATATATAGATAACTTTAGTCCAATAATTCCAGACACTGGAATGGGTTTCCTATCAAAATTATACAGAAAACTGCAATCTGAAACCGATTTATTGAACCTGCAACCCCTTGGTACTGGTGCCGGAATGAGAGCAACAAGCAAGGCTATTGATTATGTAACTAAAGTTTTGGAAAATCCTCATTTATTTGCTGATGAATTACATTCACCAAATATTGTTAGAAATTGGATCAATAGAGAACAGCAGAACTACACCCTGTTTGACGAAAAGTATGTTTCGGAATGGAAATGGTTCTGCCAGCGAAACGGTCTGGCAAAAGATTCTAAAAACGGAATTGATATTTCTAGAAGTTTAGGTGAAATATATATGACTTTTTTAGCACAAGAAGAAGCTTACGAAAAAGAGGCTTCACCTATAACTGACAATAGATATTTAGATAATTTGTCTATGGCTATAAGGTCAAAAGATGTCACTAATGACAATAAAATAGAAGTTGCCAAAAGCATAATTCAATATAATCTGCCCTTAGACTTTTCTAAAATTAGCATTGATAAAGTAATTGAAATTAGAAACAAACCTGATTTTAAAGCCAGACAGTCTGCCTTTCAAAGTGAATTGGATATGATGTACGATAAAATTGGAAAAGGTATCAGTCCCAATGAGTTTAGTGATTCTTATAAAAAAAACTTTGCAGATTGGTCAGGTGAATTAGCAGAATATGGCATTGAAGCTGTTGCTTGCGGATTATCTGCATATATCCTTTTAGAAAATACAAATGCAACCACCGCAGAATATATAAAAGAAGCTTTAGAAGTAGGTTTAGTGATATGTGCAGGAAAAAACATAGTTAAAAATATTAATAAGAATCACGAAAGAAAGTACTGCAGGCAGTATTTAACTGAATTACAGTCCGTAAAATAGGAAGTTCACAATAACTGCCGCATGAAATTATATTTTAGACTGAATTTGAAGATGTTTTTGTATTTGGAAAATTTATGTTTAATCGAAAAATCCCGCATCTTTATTCCTAACCTTGCCAAGTGTCAGAACGTTACGTGATATTTTGCCAAAGTATAATTCAAAAACACAGCTTTTAAAACAAACTAAGAGAATGAACAACTATTCGCATAATTATTTTGGCAAAGATTTAGATGAATTGACTTATGCAGATATATCGGATTACTTTGCCTCAGAGAAAGAAGAATCAGATAAGATTGAATTCAAAGCGTATCACGCGCAATATGGAAATTTCAATAAAAATTTTGAAGGAGCTGCAAGAGCAATCTGCGCATTTTTAAACTCCAATGGAGGCATATTGATTTGGGGCGCACCATTGGCAAAAAAACAAGGTGATAGAACTATCTTTCAAGGTGAACTATCACCGGTAATGGAATTAATAGAGAAAGATTCTTTAATAAGCAGAATCTCAGACTCCATAACACCGCTGCCTGTAAATGTGAATGTTAAAATAATAGAAAACAATAATCTATACTTATATATTTTTGAAATACAGCAAAGCAATTACAGCCCGCATCAATTTAAAAATACCTATTGGGCGAGACTGGATGGACAAACCAAACCAGCACCGCATTACCTGGTAGAAGCATTGTTTAGAAAAATCTCATTTCCTCAAATCGAAGGTTATATTGCATTTGACAAATTTGGCAATTATGATGCTGCAAGAGTTTATCTTGATATCACTGTTTACATTCTAAACTTTTCTGAACTACAAAATGAGTATGATGTCGAGTTCAGTTTAATCTGTCATGAGGCTGTCTTTGAAGGCTCATTTAAGAACATGGATGCATGGAAATATTATTCTTTGGGCGGACATAAATACGAAAGCGGAAATTACATTAAAACGCTGCATTTTGGAAAACCAGAAAGCATTAATGAAAAAATCGTCTTTAATCTAGATGAGCTAAAAGAAAAAAATAATGGCAATATACATATCTCATTAATTTTCGGCGGGAAAAATTCTCCATTAAAATCCTCGGAGTACAAATTGAATTTTAATGTAAATAATATTTCTCAAAAAAACCCTGATATTATAGAATTCAGTGCTGAAAATATATTTAGTTCTGAAAAACAAAGAATTTTAGGAACCACTAAAGAAAACTTACTTAAAACTTTACTTAGCAGATAAAACAGCAGGTAACAACTACAACGGATTTGGGCAATTGGCTCTTTCTACAGATGTTCACGGCCATTTAAAAATTTAATGATCAATTAAAGAAAAACCTTTTTTTAATAAATGAGAAAGTCAGCAATTTAAAACAATCTTAATATTTGCCTGCAACTCATAGATTTTATTCAAGAATCCGGTTATGGTTTCCAGCAATTGTAAATGTTTTTTTGTGGTGACCATAAAAAAGTAAATCAAGACTTTCACAAACAATAATTTCAATATTCATTATGCCTAGAGACGAATTTTCAGCATCCACCAAAAGATACCTTGCGCAAAGCGCCGGCTATCTATGCTCGATTTGCAGCAAACTTACTGTTGGGCCTTCTAGTGAGAGCGGGACGGCAGTAAGCTTAACCGGTCAGGCCGCTCATATTTCTGCCGCATCAGGCGGAACTGGCAGCAGAAGGTATGACAGCAGTCTAACTCCCCAACAGCGCAGTGCTGCAGATAATGGAATTTGGTTATGCAGTGACCATGCAACTTTAATTGACCGTGACGAGAAAAGATTCACAATTGAATATCTTAAGGATATCAAACAGGCGCATGAAGAAAAAATAAGACTAAAGCAGTCAGGGTTAAATGTTGAAAATGGGCTTATTACCAAAATTGAACTATCAAATTTTGGAAAAATCGATAAAGAAGTCACATTGAATTTTACTGACCGAAATATCATTTACGGAAACAATGGAGTTGGAAAGTCTCTTGTACTTGAATTAATTGCATCTCTTTCAGATAAATCATATCTGGATAGATGGACTAGTTCAAGCCGGCCAAAGGTAAATTCCTTCTGCAATATTCATTATTTTAAAAATAAGTCAAATAAATTCAATATTTCAATTGACCGCCAAGATAAGCTATCATACTCCTTCAACAATGCTTCGATGCCATTTCTTCTCCCAACTATGTCAATTCTTTACATAAGCAAAAGTTATTGGGACCACCTCAGTGAAATGCCTTCAAAAGAAAGAGATGAAAAATCAAATATTTCACTAGTTTCATCATACTTCAAGCTGACAGAAAATGAACTTATTAATATTATAGGCTCAATAACCAAAGATAAAAAGCTTTTTTTCAATGATATCGACTATGATAAGGAAAGTAACGACATCATAGTAAAATTTAATGGACCCAGAAATGACTTTTACCGTCCTTTTTCATCTTTATCTCATGGTGAAACTCTGCGGGTAATTCTAGAGATAACAATAAAAATTGCACACTATTATTCAAAATTTAATTCGACAATTTTATTGATTGAAAAAACTGGTTTCAGCAGTATTGACTATGCTGGAATTAACGTGTTGTTAAAAGCGATTCATAATGAAAAACAAGATTTTCAATTTTTCTTGGCATCAATAAACATAGATGATTATAATACTGAAGGTTTTAATGTATATGAGCTTTCGATAACAGATAGTGGAAACGTGCTGGCTTTCCTAAAAGAATTAACATAAAAGATTTGTAAACCATTTATGAAATTATCATTGATAAACTAAAAGCCGAAACATACAAAATAGATTTCATGTTTTTAGCCCCGATAGCAGTGGAAATCCTTCTGCGCCGGGGTTCGGCGCAGAAGATTGCAACGCATAGCGGGAAAAAGCTCCAAAAAAACAATATCAAACCAAAAAAAATCAAATACAAAAATCAAATACAAAAATCAAATACAAAAAACAAAATCAAACAAAATCAAACCAATAACAAAATCAAACCAATAACAATATCAAATCCTAAAAAAAAACATTAAACCTAAATATAATATCAAAAACAAAACAACGTCAAACCCAAAAACAATACTAAACACACCCCACTCCCCAAACCCTCCCGCAGCATACCACCATCATCCCCCCTCACAACCACAACCACCACACTCCAACTTCCCTGCACCCCACCCAGCCGAAAATTCTGAATAAACCCAAAACCGCCCCAAACCGCCATCCCCCGAACCTTCTGTAAAACAAGGAATTTTAAATTTTGTTGCTATTTGTAACATGTAAAAATTTAAAAATGTTCTTATCTGTACTAATTTTGTCATGTATAAAATGATAAAAGAGTATGGAAAGGTCCATTGTACATATCGATATGAATACGTTTTTCGTGTCCTGCGAAAGACTGGCCAATTCAGAGCTTCATGGCATACCGCTGATTATCGGGGGCGGTGACAGGGGTGTTGTGGCCTCGTGCTCCTATGAAGCCAGACGATTAGGCGTGCGCTCTGCCATGCCCATCCACATGGCCATGAAACTATGCCCGCAGGCCAAAATCATGAAAGGCGATATGGAACTCTACTCCAGGCTTTCCCACGACATTACAGAGATCATCCAGGAAAAGGCGCCCGTGGTGGAAAAAGCCAGCATTGATGAATTTTATCTGGACATTACCGGCATGGATAAATTCTACGGCAGCTACAGATGGACTGATGAGCTGGCACAGCGCATCACAAAAGAAACAGGACTTCCCCTCACCTTTGCGCTTTCGGTAAATAAAACCGTTTCGAAAATCGGAACCGGCGAAGGCAAGCAGAAACAGAACCTTGAAATACCCGAACATTTGGTACAGTCCTTTTTGAATCCGCTCTCCATTAGAAAAATCCCGATGGTCGGCCAGAAAACCTTCGAGCTTCTTTCGCGAATCGGAATCCGAACCATCCAGACACTCTCTGAAATGCCTGCCGAATCCCTGCAGCAGATGATCGGCAAAAACGGAACCGAACTCTGGAAAAAAGCCAATGGAATTGACAACAATCCTGTGGAACCCTACACGGAAAGAAAGTCAATTTCAACCGAACATACCTTTTCTCAGGACACCATTGATATACTAAAATTGAACAGAATCCTGCAGGGCATGGTGGAGAAACTCGCCTACCAGCTGCGCGCAGAAGAGTGGCTCACCTCAACGGTGACCGTGAAGATCAGATATGCCAATTTTGATACCGAGACCAAACAGTCTAGAGTTCCGTACACCTCAGCGGATCATATTCTGACCCAGACCGTCACTGATCTCTTTACCAAACTGTATCAGCGCCGAATGAGGTTGCGTCTTATCGGAGTCCGCTTCAGCGGACTGGTCAGGGGAACATACCAGATTGACCTTTTCAATGATACCGAGGAAATGCTGGCACTCTATCAGGCTATGGACAGAATGAAGACCCGTTACGGCTTTGATGCCGTAATGAGATGCGCCGTCGCCTCTTTCAAACCCAATACTAAAGACGAAATTTTAAAACGCAAAAAATAAATCATGTACCTCAACTGCCACTCTTTTCATTCGCTGCGCTACGGCACCATTCCGCTGGATGATCTGATAAGACAGACAGCGGATTGCGCTGTCACGGCGGCAGCCTTGACCGACATCAATACCGTTACAGGGATTTATGATTTTATAAAAGGCTGCGAAGCTTTAGGCATAAAACCGCTTGTTGGGATAGAATTCCGCTGCAGGCATAAATTTCGCTATATCGGTCTGGCCAAAAATGCTTCAGGACTTGCCCAGATGAACCGTTTTCTGACCGATCATAATTTCAGCGGAAATCCCCTGCCGGAAAAAGCCCCGGCTTTTGAATCGGTTTATTTTATATATGCTCTGGAAAATGCGCCGGCAGAGCTCGGCGAAAATGAATATATCGGCATCCAGCCTGACCAGCTCGGCAGGCTTTTTATGCCTGAGCTTAAAAAAAGGATTTTCAAAATGGTCGTGCTTCAGCCGGTGGTATTCCGCACTAAAAGGGAATACAACCTGCATAGGATCCTGCGCGCTGTTGACCTCAATGAGCTTCTGTCCAAGCTCGATCCTGATGACTGCTGCAGAAAATCCGATATGATGATTCCCGAATCGGAACTTATCGGGCTGTATAAAGATTATCCCGAGATCATCCAGAATACACGGTACATCATCGATCACTGTAATTTTAAGTACGATTTCGAGAGTCCAAGAAACAAAAAGCATTATACCAAAAATAAAAAGGGGGATATTGCCCTTTTGACCACTCTGGCCGAAGAAGGTCTGGTCTGGCGTTACGGAAGACATAACGCCGAAGCAAAAGCGCGTGTGGAGAAAGAGCTTAAAGTCATCAATGATCTTGAATTCAGCGGCTATTTCCTCATTACCTGGGACATCATACGCTACAGCAGCAGCCGCGGTTTCCTGCATATCGGAAGGGGTTCGGGCGCTAACAGCATTATTGCCTACTGTCTGGGAATTACGGACATCTGCCCTTTGGAGCTTGACCTGTATTTCGAGCGCTTTCTGAATGAAAACCGCAAAAGCCCTCCTGATTTTGATATCGACTGGTCGTGGAAAGAGCGTGATGTGATTCTGAAATACATCTTCGACCGCTACGGTTATGAGAATGTGGCTTTCTGCGGCACCAATGTGGAATTCAAATACCGCTCAATTTTCCGCGAGGTCGGCAAGGTATTCGGACTGCCCAAAGACGAGCTGGATATGCTGGCAAAAAATCCCATGAAGCTCCACCAGACCAACTCCATTGTCAAACTGGTGCAGCAATACGGTCTGATGCTCGAAAAATATCCCAATATGAGAAGCATGCATTCCTGCGGAATCCTGATCTCGGAAGAGCCGCTGACCAATTATACGCCACTGGAAATGCCACCGAAAGGATTCCCGATAGTGCTCTTTGACATGCATACGGCAGAGGATATCGGTTTTGATAAATTTGACATCCTCAGCCAGAGAGGCATCGGGCATATTGATGACACGGTAAAAATAATTGAGCAGAACAGAGGAATACGCATTAATATCCGCGACACGAGAATATCAAAAAACGAACAGTCCACAAACGTGTATCTTGCTGAGGGCAGGACAATCGGATGCTTTTACATCGAAAGCCCAGCGATGCGAGGACTTTTACGCCGTCTGAAATGCGATAATTATAAAACTCTTGTGGCGGCATCATCGATTATCCGCCCGGGAGTGGCGCAGTCGGGAATGATGAAGGAATACATCTTCCGACATAACAACCCGTCAAGATTTGAATATTTTCATCCTGTTTTTGAAAAAGAGCTCGGAGAAACCTATGGCATTATGGTGTATCAGGAGGACGTGATAAAAATTGCCCTGCATTACGGCGGGCTCTCAGCCGCCGACGGCGATATCCTCAGACGTGCCATGTCGGGCAAGGGACGCTCAAAAGCCGCACTTCAGAAAGTAAAGGATGATTTCTTTATTGCAGCCGCGGCAAAAGGGCATCCCGAAGCGCTGAGCCAGGAAATCTACCGCCAGATCGAATCCTTTGCAGGCTACTCTTTCTGCAAGGCGCATTCTGCCTCCTATGCCGTGGAAAGCTACCAGAGCCTATATCTGAAAGTGCACTACCCTATTGAATTTATGGTTGCCGTCATAAATAATCAGGGAGGATTTTACCGTACTGAAATCTACGTGCACGAAGCCAGAATGGCCGGCGCTGTTATCCATACCCCCTGCGTGAATAAAAGCGGATATGAAACCGCGCTTTACGGCAGCGACATTTATCTGGGCTTTATGCACCTGCAGGGACTGGATTCCAAACTCTCGCAGTTCATCGCTTTTGAGCGTGAGAGAAACGGCGTGTACAAGTCACTGGAGGATTTCATAAACCGTGTTCCTATGGGCATCGAGAATGTAAAGGTGCTTATTTTTATAGGCGCTTTCCGCTTTACGGGAAAAACCAAAAATCAGCTGCTGGTGCAGGTAAGCCTTTTGATGAATAATTTCAAACCTGAAAACCGCGGGCTTATGCTCATTGAACAGCCTGCCAAAGAATTCAAACTGCCTGTTCTGGAGCGCTCGGTATTTGAGGATGCCTTTGATGAAATTGAGCTTCTGAATTTTCCCGTTTCCTGCACCGTTTTTGATCTGCTGCAGACAAGACACCGAGGGGATGTGATGGTGCGCGACCTCTTAAAATACCATAAAAAGCAGGTACGTATGCTGGCGTATCTTATTTCAACCAAGCAGGTGCCGACCAAAAGGGGCAATATGTATTTCGGAACATGGATCGATAATGAGGGAGCCTATTTTGATACTGCACATTTCCCTGATAGTCTGGCAAATAATCCATTTCAGGGAGGAGGCTGCTACCTGCTTTTGGGAACCGTGGAAATTGACTATCATTTCCCAACCATCACCATTTCCAGAATGGCGAAAATGCCTTTTATCCCTGATCCAAGATATTCGGACTCGGAAAAAAGGTATACCACGCAGCATAATATCAAACAGGATATCAGCAGCACCCATCGCCAGCCTTATCCGCAGGAGCATGAAATTAATCTACCGCGCCACAGAATGAAATTTTGAATATTTATTTATTTATTTATTTATTTATTTATTTATGCAATGTCCTAAGAATGAATTAAATTTGATAGAGGAGTAAAAAAAGAAACAGAAAAACAAGCATACAGCACATCAGTTTTCTGCTGTTTCTTTTCCAAAGTTCTTGTTTGTGCTTCTCATTTTCATTTAAAAGTCTTTCAAAGCGCTCAATAGAAATCACTATCAGATAAAGAAACGCATGAAGAAGAGCACAATCAGCTAAACATACTAAAGCCGGCTTAAAGCTGGCTTTTTTTGGCGGCGCAGACACTTCAAGGCATAACAGCACATCCCTAAGTTTAATTGCAGCCTGTAGCTATACATCGGATTGCATCGCAGATTTCGAACGCGCTCATCGGTTAGCCTGCAAAATAAGTGATTACCCCTATTCCGCTAAAAATCACTTTATGTACATTTGCTTCCACAACATCAAATAGTCTTTTATGTCTAAAAAAAACAAAGCAGGAGAAAAAAAATTCATAGATCAAATGCTGAAACTCACTTTCAGGATTTGCCATTGGAACGATGATGGTACATTAACGGGAAGAAGCTCCGGTTTTCTCTACAGAAAATCCCAAGACTCGCCAGTTTTGGTAATTACCGCCGGACATGGAACACCGCAAAAAGGTTCATTTATTGAAACAAAACATGTTCACGATAACAAGACTGCCGTAATTAGCACAGGCGAATTCAAGATTTTTTATCAGGAGGGCGGAATTGATTATGCTTACAGTGTTCTCCCTTTAGAGTTTGCACAAAATAGTGAAACTCCAAAAATGTCATTTGAATTTATCTGCTATCAGGGAGCATTTGTACAAGCAGTTAAAGACGAAGCCTACGGTTTTGCCGTTTTAAATAATTTCGAATTTTTAAAATCTGGAGATCAATTGCTTTTACCTCAGTATTTATGCCATGAATTGTATTTAGAACTTGAAAAGCAGGACGATCTGTTTAATTATTTCAAACCTTCGCGGGAGATTAATCCACACGAATACTACGAAGGAGCAAGTGGAAGTCCAATAGCGGATCCGGAGGGTAAAATCTGCTCAATCTTAATCGGAGGCACTGATCCTATTGAATTATTAAGAGCATTTAGGCTAGATAACATTGAATTACCTGAAAATTAGTCCTATTCGAAAAAACGTAACCAACTTCAGTTAAATTTTTCTCTTTAGTCCAACATGATTCAAAACAACTGAGAACTTCAATGTTCAATTGAAAACAAATCGATTACCTAAGATGACAAAAAAAATGGAATTAAATGAAATCATGCAGATTGCCAATGAAACAATTCTGCAAGTAAAAAGAATATTAAAATTTGGTTCTGGAAGTATTATTGAGGATATTCTACAGTCAGATTCTGAAAGTCTAGGACGGTCAGATTATGCTCGAGATATGTATGCCGAAGAAAATCAAGACGATTTCAGTGAACTTAAGAAAATCACGCTCCGAGCTGCCGCCGCCGAAATAGCAATGGGAGGCAACTGCCACGAATCCGCATCTCTCGTTTTTTCTTATCTTATGGCAAATACTAAAAATTTAAAAATCCAGCTTTGTCGAGAAAGAATGGATGATTGTCCAAGCGATTTTCATGTTTTTACAAGAATAATACTTGATCAAAGTACTTGTATTATTGCAGATGAGTGGGGTTCCAATCCCACGGCTTATATATCACAAACTAACAGTACATCAAAAGATATAATGCACGAAGATATCACCGATGAGAGTAATGCATTATATTTTGAATGTATAGAAATTTTAAAAAAAGGTGAATGTTATCTATTTTGGCAAAGACGAGAAAGGGAAAACAAAGATCCTCTAGTCAATGTCTATAAGACTTGTGATAACTTAGAACACTTAGCATCAGATAAATATATAGGAGGCAGAGGCAAAAGAGCTTATAATGATCCAACGCCATAAGAGAATAAATATCGGAATAGTTCTATTTGAAACTAGGTGCTGAATCGGTGCACTTATTTCTAACAGAAAATGTAAAACACTGTAAGAAAACCATGCTTAAGTTCGAAACATTACTAAGCAATTTTATTATCGGTCTACTGAGTTTAAAAAATGAATTATCTCTGAGTGGATTAGAATGTGCAGTTTTGCAAAGTCAAAACTCGCCACACTGCTCCCCTAGCCCCGATAGCAGTGAAAATCCTTCTGCGCCGGGGTTCGGCGCAGAAGATTGAAACGAATAGCGGGAAAAAGCTCCAAAAAAAATACCAAACCAAAAAAGAATCAAATACAATATCAAATACAATATCAACCCAAAAACAAAACACAGCCCGCTCCCCCCAAACCCTCTTTCATCACAACACATCCATTCCTCCTAACAACAACAACAACAACAACAACAACAACAACAACAACAACAACAACAACAACAACAACAACAACAACAACAACAACAACAACAACAACAACAACAACAACAACAACAACAACAACAACAACAGCAAAAGCAAAAGCAAAAGCAGTGAAAAGAACAATAAAAAACCTTACAGGCTATCTGGCAGAAAACCCAAAAAAACTTTTCCTTATTGACTCCGCAGGAGCGGCCCTGACAGCATTTCTGCTGTTTATAATACTGCGGCACTTCAGCGAATATTTCGGAATGCCCAAAACCGTCTTGGCCTTCCTTTGTAAAGCAGCAGTCTGTTTCTGTATTTATTCGGCTGTGTGCTTTCTTCTTTTAAAAAGGATGCAGACACTGTTTATAAAAATTATCGGCCTTGCAAACCTGCTCTACTGCGCTGTGGTAATCGGACTTGTGATTCAATACCGTGATCCGCTGACCATAATCGGGACAGCCTATTTTCTGGCTGAAACGGCAGTTATCTGCGCCCTTGGCTGTATAGAGCTCAGGGCGGCAGAAGAAATAAAAAAAAGGGCATCCGGGGGCTGAACCGCATTTACAGGAAAAACTTTCTTCTGATCATCAGCTTTCCTTTACCGGCAGGGGGTCTTCTGCCGGTCTGAAAAGGACATACTGCCCCCAATAACTTACGGCAGAAAAACAAAAATGGAAAAATCAGAAAACCCTGCGGCAGGATCCGAAAAAATCTATCCAGAATCTTTCATGGACAGTATTGCGGTGCAGGTATGCAGATTATAAAAAAATGCTGGGAGCTGTTAAAAGAAAGCATTATTCCCGCCCAAAAAAGAGATTCCGATCCGAGCCTTGAATTACAGGACAAGGCAAGGCAATAATATCCTGATTCTGCAGTTTAATACCTATGCCGTGCAGAGCGCGGCCAATTAAGCGATCAGAAGATTCATAAAACAGCTAATCTGCTGCATTTCAAAATACCGGCAGTGCCCGGCTGATAATTTAAATAAACATTTTTTGGAAGATTATGTTTATGGACAGGCCCGTCTTTATAGATCTATACTGACGGGTTTTATTTTTTCCGCCCCGCAGGACAATCCGCGCGATATGCCACCGCCCCCTTGACAGGACAGCACTTTTTGCCTAATTTTGCCCCATGAACCCTGAAGAGATAAAAAGATATTTTGAGCATAATCCCCCGCCCAAAGAAGTAAGGCTTACCGCGTGGGCCAATATCACCGATACGCAGGTATTTCTGAGAAGCTGCTATTTGACCATCAGAAACTTCAGCGGCCCTGTTGACCGCTGTCCCGCCTTCTGGCACCTGAGGGATTTCTACCTGCTGATGAAAAAAACGCCCCGGCAGCCGGCTGCAGAAGAGAATCCTGCAGGGGAAGAAAATACCACCGGGCAGGCAGACCAATAGCCGTCATCCTCTAAAGTCCAGCCGGGCAAAATGCTGCTGTGCGGCTAACCGGGGCAGAATGCCAGCATCTGCTGATATTAATCGGGACAGCCTGTTTTTTGATTGAAACAGCAGTAATCTGCATGCTGGTCTGTACCTGAGGGCTGCATCTTTCTTAATCCGGATAACGACCATAGCCTGATAACCATAAAAGGTCTTATGCGGATAAACAATAAGACATTATGAAATTAACTTTCCTGAAATAAAACATTTTTTTCCGGACCAAATAAACCGGTCCTGGCAGGATCAGCATCACTGAGCCTTACGATATTTGCTTCAAGGGAGCCCTTCTGAAATCCAAAGGCGGGATGCCTTCGTATCTTTTAAAATATTTTACAAAATAGGAATCATCATCAAAGCCCAGAGAATATCCAATTTTACTGATATTCCAATTAGTGTCAAGGAGCATTCTTTGCGCTTCTTTTATAATCCTTTCGCAGATAATCTCCGAGGGGCTTTTATCTGCCAATTCTCTGGTAAGGCCCGATAATGTCCTTGATGATATCTGCATTAGTTCTGCATAATCAGAAACTTTAAGGTCTTTTTTATAATTTTCTTCTACCAGATCAACAAATTTTATTAATTGCTGCTGCTTTTTATCCTTAGGTGAAATCCGTCGCCCATCAAGTGCAGCCGTTTTTTTCCATCTGTAGTGAAGCTGAATAAGAAATGCTTTGAGGTAAGACCTTAATAGCTCTTCATGGCTGTTTTGATTTTTATCTTCTAATTCATTTTTGATCAGCTGTAAATATTCATCTAAAATAAAGGCATCCTCTGCGGTAAGTGAACAAGCAGGCTGAATGTGTGTATCGGGCAGGCTGTGTCCCGAAAAAAACGCGGCATCCCTGCTGTCCCGGATCAGAAACTCTTCATTGAACTGAATCAAAACCCCGCTGTAACCGGTATTTCTGTCAAAATAATGATTATCATTTTCAGTTAGAAAAAAAAGAGTGTTCCGGTCAATATCGCAGGCTTTAAAATTGACAAAATAGCGGCCATTTCCCTTTTTAAACCAGATGATCTGATAGTGGTTCGCGGCATGGGCTATCCTTCTTTTCTTATCGTATTTTTTTAAATAAGCCTCAATCTGGTAAAGGGAAAACCTCGGCACATTATGCTGGTACCGATTCAGATGATACTCAGCGGCATCATTGGGCCTGTGGTTAATTCTCTGCATTGGTGTGGATTAAAAAATTATTGCCGCCTGAGGGTAAAACCTGCATTGATCAATGAGGTTTTACACTGTGCATCTGCTGGTTCTCACTTTTTATCTGTATTACAACCTTACCTTTAGCGCGCCCGCTTTCTACATACTCCAGGGCCTGGTTGGTCTGTTCAAAAACAAATACTTTATCTACTACTGGTCTAATAATTCCATTTTCAATAAGTTTTGTAATTTCCTGCAGCTGGCTTCCTTCAGCTCTCATAAATAGAAAACTAAAGTTCACACGCTTCTTTTTAGCCTTATTTCTTACACCAAAACTAAGCAGGGACATAATTATGCTCAAATGCCACGGCAGTCCTATCTCTTTTGCAAACTCAGGTGTCGGCGGTCCTGAAATGGAGACTGCCTTTCCGTGAGGTTTTAAAACGTTTAATGATTTTTCAAGTGTTTTCTGATCCTGGCTGTTCAGAACAACATCATAATCTTTAAGCATATGCTCAAAATCATTGGTTTTATAATCAATAAGTATATCAGCACCGAGGTTTTTCAGCAGTTCAAAACTTTTTGCACTGGCTGTAGTGGCAACGACTGCACCTAAGTGTTTTGCCAGCTGTATCGCTATGGTTCCAACACCTCCTGAACCTGCCTGGATAAATACTTTCTGACCCTTTTTCAAACCCGAAAGCTCTACCAATGCCTGCCATGCCGTGAGCGCAGCCAGCGGAATAGAAGCCGCCTGGTTCATAGAAATGTTTTTGGGCTTGAATGCCGCATCTTTTTCATTCACGGCAATATACTCGGCAAAAGTCCCTGCATGGTAATCCGCTGGGCGGGAATATACGTGGTCCCCGACTTTAAATTTTGTGGCATTTTTACCTGTTTTGACCACAATACCCGCCACATCATGCCCCAGAATCATAGGCATTTTATAGGGAAGCATCAATTTAAACTCTCCTGTTTTTATTTTGGAATCCAAAAGATTAACCCCTGCGGCATAGACTTCAATTAAAACATCATTATTGCCCACAGCTGGATCTGGAACATCTGCAAGCTGCAGACCTGCTTTAGTATATTTATTTATTATAAATGCTTTCATATTAGTTTTTTAAAAGCTGATGGCTTTTCTTAGGGTTAATTAATCTAAAGGCTGTTTTTGGAAAAAACCTGTTAACCAGGCTGAAGAGTTTCGCATCGCCCACGCGTATGGTATAATTTTCCTTCTCAAGCCCGTCTATAAGTCCTTTTACCATTTCCTGAACCGATATTTTTTTATCTTTCCGGTCTGCGGTCATTTCTGTGGCAACAAGCGGCGGGATCAGTTCAAATATTTTTACGTGACTTCCTATTATCTTCAAATGCTCACGAAGCGACACGGTGTAGAAAGCCAGCGCGGTTTTAGAAGAAGAATAGGTGGCTTCAATCAATGACGGGGCCTGACTGAGTATTGATGTTGTATTTATTATCGCGGCTTCTTTTCTGGACTGCAACATGTCCATAAACAGGTTATTAAGCCTTATAACGCCTATGTAATTGACCTGCATTTCGTAAGCGGCACCTTCAATATGTCTGTCACTTGGGATACCTAAATTTGACGGCGGTGCAAGTACGGCGGCATTATTGTATAAAATGTCAATACCTCCGAGTTCTCTTACTTTGTTAAAAAGAAATTTTGCATCTTCTTTATCTGCCGCATCACTTTGAATTGCTGTGATGGCTGGATATGCTTTTTTAGCGGCATCCAATTTGGCCTGATTTCTTCCCGTAATGATTACTTTGGCTCCGAGTGCCAAGAACTGTTTGGCCGCTTCAAACCCAATACCGGAAGCGCCTCCGGTGATCAATATCGTTTTGCCTTTTATGTCCATAATGGTTTATTTAAAGAATTGTTTAGAATCGCCAACCGGAACATCAAACTGATTTTTTTCAAGAGCCAAAAACAATTCATCTGCAACCTGGTCCGGCGAAATGCCCTGTGCCCCTCCTATCTCAGCTGAAAATTCAGTATTGACCAGCGGGGGATAGACTTCATAGATTTGAAGATTTTTCTCTTCTTCATAAGTGGATCGGAGTGCGGCGGTATAACTGTGAAGTGCCGCTTTAGAGGCTCCATAAGTTGGAAGCAATTTATGGCTTGCAAATACGGCAATAGAAGAAATATTAACAACCGCAGATTCTTTTTTCTGCAGTAAGTGCGGCAGTAAAAGCTCCGTGAAATGAATTACGCTCAAATAATTGGTATTCATCTCTATTGCGGCTTTCTGGTGGGCATTTAAAGTTTCACTTAAAAGATAACTGAACGCTGCACCGGCATTGTTAATGATTAGATTTACTTCCGGGTAATGCTCTTTTAACTGTTCCGCAATTCGAATTCTATCGGCTTCCAGAGATAAATCCCCTTGTATAGCCGCTGCATTATCCAATTGTTTTAAAGCACTCTGCAGACGTTCTCCACTGCGCCCGTTAATTATTATTTTATTGCCTGAGCTGCTTAATTTTTTTGCAACTGCCAATCCTATACCGGCACTTCCCCCGCTAATGAATATTGTATTGCCTGCTGTTTTCATTTTTATTTCTATTTAAATTATTTTTTATTCTTTAGTTATCAAATTAATCAATTCTATTTTTAGACTTTTTAGTATATTTTAAAATAAACTTTTTGGTATATTTTTAATCAAAAAAAAATTATAAGACGTATTGTTCCAATTCAGATTTTAGGCTTTTCACAAGTCCCTGCATTGGTTTTGCCGTCCCCATAACTCTGCACATTACAATACCGCCTTCAACCGAAGCTGTCAATTTAAACGCAAAGACCGCAGGATCAAGTTTACTTGAAAATTCACCCGTATTGATTCCTTCCTGCAGCAGAGCCGTTAATTCCTGCTGGCCGCTACGGACTACTTTGGCTACTTTTTCTTTTATAAGAGGATAATTGTCATCTGCTTCCACCGCAGTATTAAATATCGGACAGCCTCCGGAAATATAAGTTTCGATTGGGTTTTTGTAGAAATCTAAAAATGCAGACACTTTACCTTTTATTGTTTTAGCCTGGTAAACTGCCGCCCTGATTCTATCTGAAACCATTTTTAAAGACAAATCAATCACCTGCTCGGATAAATCTTCTTTATTTTCAAAATGGCCGTAAAGACATCCCTTTGTAAGTTTTGTAGCTTCCAGGACATCATCTATATTCACCCCGGATATCCCCTTTTCATTATAAAGCGGCACCGCGGTTTCAAGTATAAATTGTTTAGTTCTTTCAGCCTTACTAAGCATTGTAAATTAATTAGGGCACAAATATACCAAAAAGTATATTTTAAAAATTAAAATTAACAATAATTTAATTTTTATAAAATCTCAGCATAAGAAAATAAAACGATAACTTCTTATTATAAAGGATTCAATTATAGGGAAATTAATTCAGCCGTTTCCAACTGTCAGAAAATAATAATTTTTCAGCCAGTAGGATGACAATTTAGGGGTCATAACCGGCAGGGTATAAATATATCTTTTGAGTTTTTTCGCATGGGCAAACCCCAGCAGCATTTCTTTATAGGTAAGGATATCGGGTCCGCCGATATCAAAACTTTCGTTATAGGTTTCAGCATTGAGCAGCGAGCGGATTAAAAACTCCAAAACATCGGCAATGGCAATAGGCTGGCATTTGGTGTTGAGCCATTTCGGGGTAATCATCACCGGGAGTTTATGGACCAGATCACGTATGATTTCAAACGAAGCGCTTCCCTACCCTGCAATAATTACCGCCCTGAGTGTGGTGGCCGGGGTTCTTCCGCTTTTTAAAATTTCTTCTACGGCTTTTCTGGAAGATAGATGTCTGGATAAAGATTTGCCGCTGGCAATACCGCTTAGGTAGATGATCTGTCCGGCCTTTGTTCTGTTTATTTTATTCTTGAAATAATGGGCAGAAATACTTTCCAGCTCATCATAATTAGCCGCTCCGGACATGGAATGAATGAGATAATAGGCCGCATCGATATCATCGGGAATTTTCTCTACGCTAAGCGGATCCAAAAAAATCAACTTCGAGAAGCTGGATGTTTTCTGCGTGTTTTTGGGGATAGTAAAACGTGCTTTTATCTCTCACGCAGCAGACCGCTTCGTATCCCTGATCCAGCAGTAAAGGCAGAAGCCTTTTGCCGATATATCCTGTCGCGCCTGTCAATAGAATTTTCATCTATGCTCAATTATATTTTAAAACTCACCAGGCCATAATCCATCTGAAAAATCTGGCCCGAGATTGATCCAGCCGCTTTAGAGATCAGATAATCTGCCATCTGCGCCACTTCCTGGGGTTTTAAATAATTTTTAAGCGGATGGCGCTCTAACATATTTTCTTTCATGCGGTCATTTCTGAGTATCGAAGATGATAATGATGTTTCTGTAATGGTCGGCGCAATGGCATTAATGCGGATAGCCGGTGCCAGCTCTGCGCCCAATGATTTCACAAGTCCCTCTACACCGCCTTTTGCGGCGGCTGTACTGGCATGATAAGGCATCCCGAGTTTTACCGCTATGGTGCTGAAAAGGACAATGGAGGGATTTGCTGCTTTTTTTAAAGCCGGCAGATAGTGCTGAATGGCTTTTACCGCGCCGATGACATTGATTTCAAAGTCACTTCTGAAATCATCGGCACCCAGACTTAAAATAGGTTTCAGGTTTATAGATCCCGGACAATAAATAAGCGCATCGATACTTTCAATTTCTGGAAGGCTGTCATGGAGAATATCTGCCCTATGATGGATCAAATCAGGATGTGAAACTTCAGGCGGAGTCCTGCTGATATTAAAAACCTGCTTTTTTTCTAACTGCTGCAGCAGTATTGCGCTTCCAATCCCCCTGCTGCCCCCGATAACCACTATTTTTTCCATTGCGTAAAATTTAAATTAATGTGCCGCTTTGCAATAGCAGCTTGCAAGAAGCTGTATTTCATTATAAAGATAGCCATTGTTTAACTTTCATCAAATAACATTAAACAAAAAAAATCTAATTAATTACCAGATTCTTTCACTAAAAGGGTATGCATATGGCAAGAATCCATCCTGGATATAATCAGCTGAAAATGTTTTTTGCTTTTTTGATCCATTTGCACGCCCATCCTTAAGATGCAAAAAACAGTACTGCTGTCGGGGCTCAAAACAATAAAAAATAAATCAAGTGCAGCAAATCAAAAATATAAAGGTCTTTATAGTAAAAAAAATGATAACTCAGATTTAAAAAAAAGCGGCCGCTGAAAACTTACCCAAAGTCAATTCTGTTTGTCTTTTTTCTGATTATTTTTATAATGCACAAGCAAAAATGTATAATTTAAAAACAACGCTAATGAAAAAAATCACCGCTATTACAGCATTACTCATTACACTGTTCACCGCACATTGCGCAGATGCCCAGAAAAATGCAGAGCAGCTTTTAAAGGACTTCCAGCAATTGTCCGGAAGCTGGACCGGAAGCCTGACCTACCTTGATTATTCATCCGGCAGACCCTATACAATGGCGGCTGACATTGAGGTTAAAAGGATCAATGATTCCAATGAATTTGAATTCATCAATACCTACCCTAAAGAGAAAAGCGCCAACTCGACCCAGATTATCAGCATTTCAAAAGATGGGAAATACATTGGAAAAGAACAGGTAATCTCAAGAACTGAACAAGCCGGTGGCCGGATACAGATAGTAACCCAAAGACAGGGAAAAGACGGCAATGATAATAAACAGGCCCTGATCAAACAAACCTATACAATAAGCGGCACCTCATTTTCCATGCGAAAAGAAGTTCTCTTCTCGGGAGAAAATAAATGGATACTCAGACATGAATATGCCTATTCAAAAAAGTAAGCCGTATCTATTAATGGGCCATTTTATTAATGAATTTTAGACCTGTTTATATTTCAGTAAACTAAGGTTTCAATCCGGAATACTATATGCAATTGACCATGCTGAGCACTCGAAATTAAATTCTGCAGCTTATTGCATCAACGGACATAAGATTCCCGGCAGTATCTCTTGAAGTTCCTGGATACCTGCCGGCTTTGATATATATTTTACCGATATATTGTTCCTGTAGAGCCATGGCAGCATTACCTGCTCGGGAGGTGTCGAAAGCATAATGACCTCAATATGCTTTAAGCGCTCTGCCTGCTGCATGCGCTTAATAAATTCCAGTCCGCTTATCATGGGCATATTATAATCTAAGAATATGATATCAGGCAACTCTTCTAAAACCTGCAGCTCTTCCCATGCTTTAAAGGGATTATGCATTGTACGGCAATTGACTTCGCTGCTTAGCGTGCTGAGAGCCTCAATAAAAAAAAGCGTATCATCACTGTCATCATCAATGAGAAGTATATTCTTGTATGGCATATATAAATTTATTTTTTTTGCTTCCGCCTGAGACAATGGTTAGCATTATAACCCTGCAAAAGTATCCAAAAGCACTTATAATTACTATTTATTTTCAATGATCCTAATACAGACTTACACCTGCTTTTTAAAGGCAGCACATAATAAGGGCCAGCCCCGATAGCAGTGAAAATCCTTTGCGGCGGGGTTCGCCGCAAAGATTGTAACGTATAGCGGGAAAAAGCTCCAAAAATAAAGCATTCTATAATGGATAAAAGCCATACAGTAGAAAAAGCAGCCGGCTTCGGGTATGAATTCCTTAGGAGTCCCCTTGTGATATGTTCTTTTCCGAAACAAAAAATAATTTTCTGACCGGCCTCAATAAAGCTTTGGCCCAGTGCAGAAGGAATACTTTCTTGAGCACCAGCACAAAGCCTGCAAAAGAACTCGGTTTCTGCACATAAAGGTCCGCCCCCTTCCCAAAGGCATCTTCAATGTCTGAAGGATGGTCCCAGGTGGAGAGCATAACGGCCGGGATGTCCCGAAGCTCATCGTCTTTCTTTATTTCTTCCAGCGCCTTCTTTCCGTCTTTAACGGGCATATTGACATCTATAAAAATAATATCCGGATCACCCTGGGATTCATCCCTGAGGGTATCGAGGAGCTCCTGCCCATTTTCCACGGCCGTTACCTCAGAGGAAATCTGCGCTTCCTGAAGGGCATCCAGGAACAATTCCTGGTCCTCGGTGTCATCCTCGGCCAGCAGGATCTTTACAGGCTCTTTTTCATTTTCCCCCTCAGGGGCCGTGCTGGAATTATCGGAACTTATCATATTGGAGGGGTTTTTACCTGTCAAATGTAGGGCAAAAATGCTTAAAAGATTTCCATTGGCCGATAATATTGAAAGCAGCGGGATATCCGGCACATAAGGGCTCCTCAGATCATCATTCCCAGCTGTGCATTATGAAGTAAAAACGGGCTTTTCGGATTCTTTGGCGCCAAAACAAAAAAATGCCCGCCTGTGTACAGCAGACGGGCATGGGTAATAATCCTGGTCAAATTGAGTTAAGCCGGTTAATCTATTGTTATGGCCTCAGAGAGGTTCTCACTGCTGATAAAGGCCGCTATATACTGCCGCACTTCATTTTGTTTATCTGACTGGGTCTCAAAAGTGTTGAGATGATACTGCTGGTCCTGGTCCATGATGTGGATAATCTCGGTATAGCCTTTTGAGATGAGGCTTCCTTTTAATTTAATTACCCTGAGCTGCTGGCGGGGCTCCAGATCCTTTTTCACCCTGAATCGTACTTGTTTGTGCATTGTAAAAAATTCCGTTTATAAACCGCTGTGATTATAAATCAAATATAGTGATTAAAAAGGCTGCCCGGTCATGCCTGAATGTTAAAAAATATCCCGCACGGCCTAAAGCGCAGTGCTTTGCTGCTTTAAGGGCAGCACGACCGTAAAGACGGCCCCCTTGTCCTTTTCCCCTGATGCTGTGATGGTCCCCCCGTGGCGCTCCGCAATCTTTCTGCAGAGTGACAGCCCAAGACCGCTGCCTTCGTACTGGTCCTTGGAATGAAGGCGCTCAAAGGCTGTGAAGATCCGCTCGCTGTATGCCTTATCAATGCCGATTCCGTTGTCCTGAATGCAGACCTGCACCAGATCCCCGCCGCTGCCCTGAACCAGACTGCTGCTGATAATGACCTTTGGAGGAATTTCCGCCCTTGAAAACTTAAGGGCATTGTGCACCAGGTTGTAGAAAAGCTGCTGGATCAGGATCCTTGCCCCTTGAATCTCAGGGAGCTCAGAGCTGATAAGGACCGCATTTTTCTCCTGTATGACCAGTTCAAGGTCGGTCTTGATCCCTTCCAGGATCCTGTTAAGGTCAATGCGCTCCACGGGCTGTTTTTTCTTGTCTGCGGCGGAATAGGCCAGTATGCCTTCAATGACATTCTGCATCCTGTGGGCGGAATGTTCGATCTTTCCCACATACCATTCCAGCCTCTGGCTGAAATCGGACTGCATTTCATCGCGCATCCGGCTGATAAAGGTTTTGACCTTGCGCACCGGCTCCCTGAGGTCATGGCTGACCAGATTGGCAAAATGCTGCAGATCGTCATTGGAACGCTGGAGCTCCTGGGTAGTTTCGCGTGCCTCCTTTCGAAGCTGTTCCTCCAGGGTCTTCCGGCGGTCTATATCCTCGATAATGCCGGTGATTTTAACCGGCTTCCCGTTCTCATCTCTGATTATTTTACCGGTGATATTGGTCCATCGCAGCGATTTGTCCTCATTTATGATCCTGGCCTGATAGGAAATCACTCCGCTCTTCTGGGCATCAAGGTGGGCTTTCTCACGCACTGCTATATCATCGGGATGAAGCTTTGATATGATCTTTTCATTTGTAATGGTATCTTTTATATCCCAAATAGAACTGAAGTTGCCCGAAGTCGCTATGGACTGGCTCAGCAGGTCTATTTCGTAGGTGCCCATCCCCGATGCCTCAACGGCCATGCGAAGCTGCTCTTCGGAACTCTGCACTTTTTCCTTTGCCAGATGAAGATCGGTGATATCCATCCCAGTGTTCATCACCCCATAGACAAGTCCCTGCTGATCGAAAAGGGGCATAAAGCAGTAATTGAAATAAAAAGTCTTCTGCTGCCCGTCCATTACAATATCCACCCTTTTATCCTTGGCATGAAATGCGCTGCCGGTTCTATAAACCTCAAGGGCCTGTTCAAAAATGCGCTGCTTCCCAAGCTCGGGAAGCACCTCAATATAGCTTCGGCCCAGCACCTTATCGCCTTTGCCCCAGGTTTTTATCATCGCCAGATTGGCCAGTTCTATCTTTAATTCACTGCCGGTATACACCCCTATGGGCAGCGGGGCATTATCCACTATATCTCTTAAAAGCTGTAAAGTTCCTTCCATGGCTGCAGTCTATTTTTAAAACGAATATACAGGTTTTTAATGCCCGGGATGTTACATGCCGCTTTAAGATTATTCCACAATTTCCACCGCAGAGGCCTGCCTTTGTCTTTACTGCAGGCTTTAGGGGGAATAAAACAGATAAAAAAACAGCCCAGGAAAAATGCAGGGCGGCAAAATGCGGCACGGCGGCCTAAAAACGTAATCTTCCATTTTACACTTCCATCTGTTTTTTTTTAATGCAGTGCGGGCTGCTTTAAACCGCCGCCCGGATCAATTCAGGCCGCATCAGCGCAAAAGCAGACCTCGGTCCGCCTGGGGATCTTCCCAGTCCATTTCCACTATCCTGCGTATCAGGGATTTCAAATCCCTGTACAAGACGGGCTTGACGGCATAAGAATCTGCCCCCATACCAAGGGCAAGCTCCACCTGGCGGGGATTTGACGAGGTGGAAAAAATGATAACCCTGATGTCTTTTATATCTTCTCTGCCGCCGCGTATTTCTTTAAGGCATTCAAAACCATCTTTTAAAGGCATCTGCAGATCAAGAAGGATAAGGTCCGGGAGCGGGCCGGCCGGCGCAGAGAGGGCATCGGTCAGCGCTTTGCCACTTTCAAAAAGCCTCAGGCCCTCCACAGGGAACATCTCATAGAAAAGCTCGGCAAAAATTTCCCTGTCATCGGGATCATCATCGGCAAAATAGATATTTTTCATAGTTTCTGGCACAATACGCCCCATTTTATCGGTAGGGCAGTTAAGCAATGTTCGAATTTAAAAAGTCATATCTAAAATCTATATTGACTTAAAACTTTAAAAATATCTGACTATGCAAAAGATTATTAACAGCTCAATATACGCAATTTTCCCGGCCTGTGAAGAAAAACGGGGCCCCTAACTGCAGCCAGTACTGTTTCCCGCAGGTTTTTTAAGCCCCTGCTGCCTGCTGCCAGCCTGCGAAGAACCGTATTAGAGGCCCCCGAATTTATTTTTATAGACATTGAGCTCCCTGTCGGTTTTTTCCAGCAGTTTCTCCAGAAGGGCAATTTTGTCCGTGTAGAGCCTGTTTAAAGCGCTGTGCTGCCCTGCAGCGGCACTGCTTTTAAATCCGGGGTCCAGGTACCCGCTGATGTCAAAGCTTATGATGTTTCTCACATCCATTTCAAAGACTGCTGCAATTTCTTCCAGCTTTTCAAAACTCACACTGCTTGCGCCTTTTTCAATTTTGCTGTAGCCCGCCTGGGTCATATCAAGCCTTAAGGCCATATACTGCTGGGTGTAATTTTTAAGCTCTCTCAGCGTTTTTATATTCTCATTTATTCTGCTGTACATAAATTTGGATTTTACTGTGTTAGATTCACTTCTCCGGTCGGGCATGCAGGATCAGAGATGACTGCAGAAAAATAATTCACGAATCTCTCCTGCAATAACAAATGTCGACCCTTTGGGCTGTTTTGCCATGTACATGCCCCAAAGGGTTTTAGCTGTCCCGAAAACAGACCCGCAGGCTCCAGAGCCAAAAACACTGCACCGGCGGCAGTGCGCTAAAAACAGCTATACGGGCCGGCTGCCTCTTTTTGGAGGCCGGCTGCCAAAAACAGCTGTCTTTTTTTATTGAAAAATAAACAAAAAAATAGAATTTTCAGGATTATGAGCAGTCCATTATTTATAATCGATGCTCTGCTGTTGGAAAAATTACGAAAATTATTAAAGGCAATTGATAGAAAAGCTGCACTATTTTATGCGTTCAGCGGGCAGAAAACAAATGTATAGTAAAAATATTATATTTAATTAAATGTAATATGGGCCGCAGAAGACCAATTATGCCTTTAAACCTGCTGCCAAAAGTTAATAAAAGCACAATTTATTTATTTTTTACCCTTTACCGCGTTTCAATAGACTACATTTGGACAAATTAAACAATTAAGATGCAGGAAGGTACAGTAAAATTCTTCAATGAAGAAAAAGGATTCGGATTTATAACGCCAAATAACGGAGGAAACGAAATTTTTGTCCATGTTTCAGGCCTATCGGAAAATATCCGTGAGAATGACCCGGTGAGGTACGAGGTAAAAGAAGGCCAAAAAGGGCCGAACGCAGTAAATGTAGTGAAAGCCTAATATACTATAAAAACCACTTTGAAAAAGCATCTGTACATCACAGGTGCTTTTTTTTATAAACCAATGCAGCAGCCATTTTCGATACTTGCTAGATTAATTTTTTAAGCATTCCCCCGAATATAAAACCATGAAATGGAAGCACGCAATACCAGTAGAGCCTGCCTATGAGTCCTCTGGGCTTAAAGGTTGCGGCCTGATATAAATCATTATTAATGATCTTAAATTCCAGCCAGGCCTCACCGGGCAGTTTCATTTCGGCGTATAAAATAAGTTTTCCCTCCGCTTTGTCCGCATAGACCACACGCCAGAAATCCAGCGCATCCCCGGGATGAAGCTCATTTTTATGGGTCCTTCCCCTTCTAAGGCCCACACCTCCAAAAACCTTGTCGATAAATCCCCGCAGATCCCAAAGCCAGTCCGCATAATACCATCCCGTTTCTCCGCCTATGGCCCAGATTCTGCCGATTGTATAATCTCTGTTCCGCACTGCTTTTTTCCTTCTGTCAATAAAGCAGCCCTTTTTGGGCACCTTAAGATAGTGGGAAACATTTCCCTTGAACCGGCCGCTTATAAGGGAATCTTTCCAGCTTGAAATTACCGCATCCCAATTGATTTTTACCAAAGCCTTTTCAAGGGCCTCTTTGTAAGGCATTGGGTTTACGCCCAGCAGCGCATTGATGCGGTTATCTCTGCAGACCACCTCCACCTTCATGCTGCTGACCAGTGCCGAAGCAAGCCTAAAGGAAACGGAGGTAACAAAATAAAGCCAGTAAGACGATAATTTTGGAGTCATCACCGGCACGGTAAAAATATATCTTTTTAGTTTTTTAGCCCGGGCAAACCCCAGCAGCATTTCTTTATAGGTCAATATATCCGGACCGCCGATATCAAAACTCTCATGATAGGTCTTTTCATTGAGAAGTGAGCGGATCAGAAACTCCAGCACATCGGACACCGCTATGGGCTGGCACCTGGTATTGAGCCATTTTGGGGTGACCATAACAGGAAGTTTATCCACCAGGCCGCGTATGATTTCAAATGAGGCGCTTCCCGAGCCCACAATAATACCTGCCCTTAATGTTGCCGCCGGAACCCTTGATGCATTTAAAATATCCTCCACTGCTTTTCTGGAAGACAGATGCTTTGATAAATTCCGGCCATTTACAATACCGCTGAGGTAAATAATCTGACGGGCAGCCGTCGCATCGATCCTGTCTGTAAAATTCTGCGCGGCAATACTTTCCAGTCTATCATAATCAGAGCCAGAACCGGACATGGAATGGATCAGATAATAGGCGGCATCAATATCATCAGGTATAGCCTCCAGGCTCTGCTTATCGAGAAAATCAGCTTCGATGAGCTGAATGCTTTTTTCAGCCCCCTCAGGATAATAAAACCTGTTTTTATCCCTCACGCAGCATACCGCTTCATGCCCTTGGCCGATTAAGATCACAAGGAGCCTTTTTCCAATATATCCCGTGGCGCCGGTCAAGAGAATCTTCATAATTATCTTTTATGATTTAAAACTCACCAGTTTGTAATCCATTGAAAAAACCTGTCCAGATATTGAAGCCGATGCCCCGGAAATAAGATAGCCAGCCATTTGGGCAGCTTCCCGGGGCATTAGGTGATTTTTCAGCGGATGGCGCTGGATCATATTTTCTTTCATACGCTCATTTCGCAGAACTGCCGCTTAAATAAAGAGCAGTATCCAGCATTAAAGATAGTTATTTTGTTTAATATTTTTTAAAAATAATTAAACAAAATTAATACGCAGTTTTACTTCGCCGGATGGCATAAATGGAATAAAAACATAAGAAAAGCAGAGAAGTCCTTAGATGAGCTGCCTTGAAATAATCAGGGCAATAAAAAACATACAGCTTATCGCCGCATATTTAATGCGCCCCCATTAATTGATCCAGTTTTTCTTTCAGCAGGGCTGCAGAAAACGGTTTTAGGATATAATCATTTATATATTCGCATCCAGACTGCTGGCTGCTGCTAAAATCAACCGATGCGGTTAAGGCAATAATCGGAATGGATGCCTTTGCCTTATCAGGGAGATTTCGTATCATCTGCGCCGCTTCAAAACCATCCATCAGGGGCATGTTTATATCCATGAGCACAAGATCATAATCATTGGAAATTACAGCATCCAGTGCTTCTCTTCCATTACGGGCTATAACCGGCTGGATATTCCACTTATTGAGAAGCTTTTTAATGACCATAATATTCACTGCATTGTCCTCTGCAGCCAAAACCCTCAAAGAACTTATATCTTTTTCACTGGGAAGGCTCTTAAAATCGCCGCCGGAATCCGCGCTGGTGATCATTTTAAAAGCCAGCTCAAAACTCAATTCCGCCCCATGCCCTTCACTGCTTGAAATTTTCAAAACACCGCCTTTAAGGCTGATCAGCCTGCTGGCAATAGTGAGCCCCAGACCTGTACCATAGAACTGCCTGTTTGATTTGCTGTTTTTCTGCACAAAGGGATCAAGAATCTGATGCTGCTCCTCAGGCGAAATTCCTATGCCGGTATCTCTGACGATAAACAAAACAGTCAGCTTCTCCCTATCCCTTTCAGAGATTGCCGCTTGCACTGCAACACTGCCCTGGATGGTGAATTTGACGGCATTTCCGACTATATTGAACAAAATCTGTGAAAGCCTGTCTTTATCGCCCAGTAATTTTACGTTTTCAAGACCCGGATCGCATTGAAGGTCAAACCCAATATTTTTTGCCTGAGTTTCAGCAGCAAATGACCTGTAAATATTTTTCAGAAGCAAATCCAGCCGAACCCCGTCATTTTTAAGCACTACCTTATCAGCATCTATTTTATTAAAATCTAAAATGTCATTAATGATAAACATAAGGTTCTGGGCAGAGAAACGCAGCACTTCCAGGTTTTCCCTGTCTGCGGGTTTCAAATCCGACATTGCCAATAATTCAGCCATACCTGCAACGGCATTTAAAGGTGTGCGCAGTTCATGGGACATAGTGGAAAGAAAGTTGGTTTTGGCCGATGCAAGATCCTGGGCGTCTTTCAGCGACTGCTTCAGGCTCAGGCTGAGCTGGCGCTCCCTCTGGTTTGTTTTTTTAAAAGCATCAAAAAAGAAATAATGGACAAACAGCAGGCTGAAGAAATTGTAGACAAATAAGAAATTAAAAGCTCTCATGTTTAAATTCAGATCAGCCTGCATCAGATCAATGCCTGTATAAGGAGCCAGAAAAACCATTGCCGTTACAGGCACTATATTGGCAAGCGAATAAATAAGCCCCCAGCGGGTGCCTAAAATATAATAGGCAACCGAGATTATAATCAAAATATACTGCAGGGTCACTAAATTCACTCCCTGCCTTAATGTTACAATGGCCGACCATATCAAAATACTTACAATCCATATGTATGCATGGCCAAGAAGTCTCCACGAAAACCCGCAGAACAGAAAAATAAGCAGTGCCGTTAAGAAAAGCAGCAGCAAGGCACTGCGCCAGATATAAAAACCCTCAGCCTGCCCAAGGAGCAGAAAAAGTGAAATGATGCGCTGAAAAATGAATAAAATCAATATTACAGCCAATAGTTTCATTCTTGCCCTATTGAGTATTCCCTGCTCGCCGGCCAGGGCAGATCTGTAATTCAAAATTAAATATTGGTACATTTTATAGAATTAATTTATCAGATAGATTTACCTTACAGGCTGCTGCATTCTTATAAATTTCTATCTTCCCGATAACATCAAAATCAAGATTATATGCAGCCATAGATTCATAATTATCATCGGTAAGGGTGATGATCTGGACTTGAGCCATCAAATGCTCTGCGCCCGGTTTTGGATTCTTTGATAAAATAAGATAAAACGGCAGATCGCTTTGAGACACGGGATTCTCTGAAGGGAGATCCAATCCTTCTGCACCGGCCTGCCCGATAAAACACGAACCGGGAAAATTAAGCTTGTTCCGGTCAATAAAACTCTTGAAATTCTGGAGTTCTGCCTGGTCAAAGCAGACTCCCTGCAATCTTAAATCAGCTGCTTTTTCAAGTTTAAACCATTTAATATGCAGGAGCAGCCTTTTAAAATTAAAACTGTATTTAAAATAAGCCAGCTGCGTATTTAGGGTATACATATTGACTTTATAAAATAAATTTAACAATTGATCTGATCTCGCCGCTATCGTGTCCTTCTTGCTGCTATGCAGGCATTAAAAATAAAAAAGCACTAAAGCAGGTAAAAAAGAAGCTGAATCCCAAGCACTAACTTAATATAATTTTATGCCTGAAAACAATACAAAACCAAATTTAGAATCATTCTAATGCTTCTGTTTTTAATAACAAAACCCATCTCCAAGTAATCTTATACAGGCTGAAACAGGCATATGATCCTTACGGCACGGGCAAAAGAACTATTGGGCAAGACTTGAAAGAAAAATTTAAAATTTAGTGAAAATAGTGATCCTCTGGGTTAAAATATCCAAACTGTATCCGCATTTTCCAGGGAACTTGAAATACGAAATCAGAAATCCAGCGGCCGATGCGGATTGCTGATCTCAAATTTTGAAAAATTGGCATTACATTAACACTATATTTTAGCAGCAGGCGTTTTCGGGGTTTATATTTGCATTTCTACACTATTTTATTCGGCACAATGTTCAAAAAACAGCTAATCAAAGCAAAACAGATACTAATGCTCGGACAGCGGCAGCTCTCCCGCAAACAATTTATTTTTCTCTCAAGCGTACTTATCGGCATTACGGCGGCCTTTGCGGTAATCTTTTTAAAGGCCTTCGCCCACTGGGTATATTCATTTGCAACCTATATCAACGCAACATTAAAATTGAGTTTCATAAACAGCCTTCTGCCTGTTGCCGGTATCCTGCTTACTGTTCTGGTAGTGAAAAAAGCATTGGGCGGAACCCTGGAAAAGGGGACTTCCCAAATATTGTACATAGTGGCCAGAAAAGCCAGCATTATCCCTAAAAAGCAGATGTACGCCCAGATTATGACCAGTTCGCTGACCGTCGGACTTGGAGGGTCTGCCGGGCTGGAAAGCCCTATCGTGATCACAGGGGCCGCATTCGGGTCCAATTATGCCCAGCAGTTCAGGCTGAGCTATCAGGAGCGCACGCTGCTGATCGGATGCGGGGTGGCAGCCGGCATTGCCGCCGCATTCAATGCACCGATTGCCGGGGTTCTTTTTGCCATCGAGGTGCTGCTTGTCGATGTGACCATTTCGGCTTTCACCCCTATAATGATCGCTGCGGCCACAGGTGCGCTGGTTTCGGCTATCGTACTGAATGAAAACATACTGCTGGCTTTCCGCGAAAAACAGACCTTTGACTACCATAATATTCCCTTCTATGTTTTGATGGGGCTTTTTACGGGCTTTACAGCAGTGTTCTACGCCCGCAATTTTTTAAGGACCGAACATGCCTTTGCGCATTTAAAATACGGCCCCTATAAAAAAGCCCTTATCGGCGCCTGCATACTGGGGCTTATGATCTTTATATTCCCCACCCTTTTCGGAGAAGGTTATGAAAGCATCAAAACCCTTGCAGATAAAGATCCCGGAAGGCTGCTTGAAAACACCCTGTTTTCAGGTTTCGCTTCCAACGACTGGATGCTGCTGGGCTTTGTCGGGGCTTCCATGCTGCTCAAAGCTTTTGCTTCAGGCATAACATTGGGAAGCGGCGGCAACGGGGGGAATTTTGCCCCTTCCCTCTTCCTGGGCTCATATGCCGGATATTTCTTCTCAAAACTTTTAAACCTCTCGGGCCTTACCGATCTGCCTGTAGGCAATTTTACCCTGGTGGGCATGGCCGGCATACTGAGCGGTCTTTTTCACGCGCCTCTGACCGCCATTTTCCTTATCGCGGAAATAACCGGAGGATACGATCTGATGATCCCCCTGATGATTGTCGCCTCGGTAAGTTTTGCCGTTTCCAAACGTTTTGAAAAGCACTCCCTGGATGTAAAGAACCTGGCCAGAAAAGGAAATGCCTTTACCAGCAATAAGGATGCTAATATCCTCTGCACCCTTGAGATTGAAGACCTGATAAAAAAAGATTATCTGACCGTGGAACCCGGCCAGCCGCTTGCAGACGTCGCCGGGCTTCTGGCACATTCCGACCAGGTGATTTTTGCAGCCCTCGATAATGGCAATGAGCTTCGGGGACTGGTATACTTCAATGACATAAGGGAAGTGATTTTCGATAATCTGAAAACAGAAAATATTCTGGTCAGGGATATCATGACACAGCCCGTGCAGCCCGTGCATCTTTTTGACAGCATGGAAACGGTGATGAAAAAATTTGAGAAAAGCGGCAAGGTCTTTCTCCCGGTGCTCAAAAACGGAAAATATTACGGCTTTATAACCAAGTCAGACGTTCTGGAATCCTACCGCAACAGGCTCAAATCAATGATTTTCGAATAGGGGCTTCATATGACAGATCGGGCGCCCCTGCGCTATCTTTTTCCTATTCTGTTATCAATTAGCAAAATTAGCCTTATCTTAGTGATGCGCGGGGCAATAAAAGCAATGAAAACTTTTGAATTTTAAGATTATGAAAATACTGACAGATCTGCTGAACCTTCATGAAGGGGAGGACGACAGGGCAAAAACACTCGAAGCCGTTAAGAAAAACATCACCTTCAAAGGTGCCAATCTCTGGATTCTGGCCTGCGCCATAATTGTCGCATCGGTCGGGCTCAATGTAAACTCCACCGCGGTGATTATCGGAGCCATGCTGATATCCCCTTTAATGGGGCCGATAGTAGGCGCCGGGTTTGCTTTGGGCATCTATGACTTCTCTCTGCTTAAGAAATCACTTAATAACCTGCTTACGGCAACTGCTGTAAGTCTTGCGGTATCCGCCCTTTATTTTTACATGAGCCCCTTTAAGGACGTGCAGTCCGAACTGCTGGCCAGAACCGCTCCCAATATTTACGATATCCTGATAGCCTTCTTTGGAGGACTCGTGGGGGTTATTGCCGTGACCAGGTCCGAAAAAGGGAACCCGATTCCCGGTGTGGCCATTGCAACAGCGCTTATGCCGCCGCTCTGTACGGCAGGTTACGGACTGGCAACCGGACAGTGGAAATTTTTTCTGGGGGCTTTCTACCTCTACAGCATCAACTGTGTCTTTATAGGTATCGCCACCTTTCTGATTATAAAATACCTGAACTATCCCCCCGTAAAGCAGATAGATGAAACCCATCAGAAAAGGGTCAGATACATCATCGCCTTTCTGATCACTGTTATGCTGGTGCCCAGCAGCTATCTTGCCTATTCGCTTTACAGGGAACAGCAGTTCAAAAAAAATGCGGATCTTTTTATTGAAAATGAATTTTCCGCCAAAGGATATACCATCGTCTACAGAAAGACGGACTTCAACCCTAAAAACAAAAAGCTCGAACTGGCCTTCCTCTCAAAACGCTTTTCTGAGGCAGAAATAAAAGACCTGGCCCAAAGACTCAGCCGGAACAAATACCTTGCCGGCACACGGCTGCTGATCCGCCAGGACAGCACCGACCGTTTCAATGCCTTGAAGGGAGATATCCTAAGCCAGATCAAAAGCAGCGAAAATGAAATGAACCTGAAAGATGTCAGGATCATGCAGCTGGAGAAAGAACTGGCCGCAAAGAAATTTGACAGCCGCCAGATCCTCAAAGAAACCCGCGCGCTCTACCCTGCCGTCAATTCATTATCGATCAGCAGAAATACCCTTGTAAGCCCTAAAGACAGCATTACTTCGATAACGGCTGTTATCTATGACGCGTCAAAAGACCTTTCCAGAACCGACAGCGAAAAACTGCAGAAATGGCTCAATGAGCGCTTATCGGTAAATGATGTGGAACTCTTCCGCAGGCACTAGGCTCACTAAAGTGTCATTTTCTGTTTTCTGCTGTACAGCCTCAGGATGGAGAAGCCTGTGATGCCCGCCGCCGTGGAGGCGGCCAGTATGGCAAATTTGGCTTCATTCTGCAGCAGCGCATCGTCAAAAGACAGTAAAGCAATAAATATGGACATCGTAAAGCCTATTCCTCCCAGCAGTCCAAGTCCGAGCACATGCACCCAGGTGACAGATTCGGGCAGTGCGGCTATTTTCAGCTTTACCGACAGCCACGACATGATGAAAATCCCGACAGGCTTGCCCAAAAAAAGGCCCAGGCCTATGCCAAGCCCCAGACTGCTGAAAAGCCCTTCTATCATTGCAGATTCAAAAGTAATATTGGTGTTGGCAAGCGCAAAGACAGGCATGATCAGAAAATTGACAGGACGTGCAAGGGAATGCTCCAGTTTTTCAAGCGGCGACTCGGTATCGTCTTCATTGGTTGGTATGGTCATCGCCACCAGCACCCCGGCTATGGTCGCATGGATGCCGGAATGATGTATAAAATACCAGATCAATATCCCCGGGAGCAGATAAAACAGCAGGTTTTTAACACCTGAGCGGTTAAAAATGACCAATAAGACCAGCAATGCTCCCGCATAACCCAGATACATAAAGCTGAGCTCCGAGGAATAGAATAAGGCTATCACTAAAATTGCAATCAAATCATCGACAATCGCAAGGGCGGCCAGAAAAATCTTCAGGCCCGAAGGCACTCTGCTGCCCAAAAGCGATAAAATTCCAAGTGCAAAGGCGATATCGGTAGCCATAGGAATGCCCCAGCCTTTAGCCGTTTGGGGATCCGAGGCATTAAAAAATGCGTAAATGAGGGCAGGGACCGCCACCCCTCCCGCCGCGGCCAGAACAGGCAGAACCGCATGGGAAAAAGAGGAAAGCTCCCCTTCTATAACTTCTCTTTTTATCTCCAGCCCGACCATCAGGAAGAAAACCGCCATCAGCCCGTCATTGATCCAAAGCCCTGCAGGATATCTTAAATGAATCCAGGCTGTATTGAATCCCAGTTCAAAGTTAAGCATCCCTTTAAAAGCTTCCGACCAGCCAGAATTGGCAATGGCCAATGACACCAGCAGGGAGATTATCAAAAAAATGCCGCCTGCCGAAGAGGAGCGGAAAAAATGAGCGAATATTTTTAAGTTGATCAGTTTTGTCATATTTACAAATTTAAAACTTAATTACTGTTATTCCAATCGTAAAATGAAAGATATCATCAAGGCTGATCCAGAAAATCTCAGCCATATCCGGATCAAACCATTGAATATAAATAATACGAGCTTCAAAAAAGCTTCTTTAAATTTTAACAGAGGAATTTTTCTGCTGCTTTTTCCACGTTAATAAAATTTAGAATCATTCTACTGGTTTTCCGTTAACAGGGAAAGATATTTTGAATTAATTTTAGTTTGAATTAAACCGATGAAAATGAATGCTATTGATAAAGAGTCGCTCCAGGATGTTCTTAAAAGCATAGATGAAAAAATTGACCGGCTGAACAGACAAAAAATAACGGCTTTAATTGAATCGCTTGGCCTGCTTGAAAGAAATGATATTTCCAAAGAATATCTGAACTGGGAAACGGTGCTCATAGTGGTTCCAAGCCGGAGTATTTTTAATGAAATAAAAAAATATAAAGATCTCATCTCTGGGGTTGCACTGGCCATTAATCCCAATGCAGCCCAGATTCATATCTATGATTTTGCTCTTTGGGATAAAAGCACCAGGAACAAAACAAAATTTCAAATCAGGGAACTGCTCAAAACAAATTTTGGAGGCACCGAAAAAACCGCTGAAAAGCGTGACTGGGTCAAACTGTTATTCAAATAAAAAATGCACATCGAAAACCATTACATCAATAGAAGCGGCTGGTTAAGGGCAGCGGTCCTTGGGGCTAATGACGGGATTTTATCCACCACCAGCTTAGCAATCGGCGTGGCGGCCGCAAGTGTTTCCAGAGAGCCGATCCTGCTGGCAGCGGTAGCCGGACTTGCTGCAGGCGCGCTTTCTATGGCGGCGGGTGAATATGTATCTGTCAGCTCGCAGGCAGATATTGAGCAGGCAGACCTGAAAAGAGAAAAAACAGCACTTCAGACCGCCCCTGAAGAAGAGCTTGAAGAACTTGCGGCGATCTACACCCAAAGGGGGCTCAGTGAAGAACTTGCCAGAGCGGTCGCTGTGCAGCTGACGGCTTATAATGCCCTTGAAGCCCATGCAAGGGATGAACTCGGGATCAATGAAATTACCCAGGCCAATCCATTTATGGCTGCTTTTGCATCAGCAGTTTCCTTTACCATCGGCGGATTATTTCCTCTTCTTGTCGCCATTTTTGCCCCTATAAATCAGATGGTCTTCTACCAGTATGGCTGCTCTATCCTGTTTCTGGCATTTTCCGGCTTTTTGGCCGCAAGGGCCGGAGGGTCAAAAATCTTCACTGCAGTGCTCCGCATCTGCATCTGGGGAACTTTTGCGATGGCCGCATCGGCGCTGGTCGGCTATATATTCGGGGTGCAGACTTCATAATTTTTTTTCATTTAAGATTTAAGCCAATCTTAAGCAATTAGAAAAAATAAGAAACCGCTCAATTCGTTATTTCGTATATATCCCCAAAAAAAAAACTGCAAATGAAGCTCATTACATTACTGCTGCTGGTGACGGTTCTGCCCATAAATTGGGAACCTGACTTTGCTAATGCAAAAAAAACTGCAAAAGAAAAACATGAATTAATCCTGTTGAACTTCTCGGGCTCGGACTGGTGCAGCCCCTGCATTGCAACACGCAGGGACTATTTTGAAAGTCCCGGCTTTACAGCTATGGCAAATGAAAATTTAGTACTGGTCAATGCTGATTTTCCCAGAAAAAAGAAAAATATGGGATCTGCACAACAGATTAAACGAAATGAAGATTTAGCGGAAATCTACAACAAGGAAGGCAGCTTTCCCTTAACGCTGCTTCTGGATGCTGAGGGCAGGGTAATCAAAACCTGGCATGGAAAACCCGAAAAAACACCCGATGAGTGGACTGCCGAAATAAAAGCGATCTGTGAGAGCCGAAAATAACATTCCAAAAACACAGAAGTATTCCCAGTCCCTAAAACTGATGGGAAACAGCTTTACCATTACCGTTGTGGCTGAGAATCAAAGGACGGGTAATGGGTACATCAATCTGGCCGTTGACGAAATACGGCGGATCGAAAAACTTCTGACTACCTATAAAGAGGACAGCCAGACCAATCTGATCAATGACAATGCCGGAATCAGGCCCGTGAGTGTAGATCTGGAAGTTTTTAATTTAATTGAAAGAAGCATCGGGATTTCGGCAATTACCCAGGGCGCTTTTGATATCTCTTACGGGAGCATTGACAAAAGCCTTTGGAATTTTGACAAATCCATGGCTAAGCTCCCCGATGTCCGTACAGCACTTAAAATGGTGCATCTTATCAATTACCGCAATATTATCCTGGACAGGGAAAATACCGCGGTATATCTAAGGGAGAAAGGCATGCGGATCGGTTTTGGAGGCATTGGAAAAGGCTATGCTGCAGAAATGGCCAAACAGGTGCTTTTAAGACACAATGTACAGAGCGGCATTATCAATGCCAGCGGTGACCTCTGCGCCTGGGGACTGCAGCCAAACGGGCAAAAATGGACCATCGGCGTGGCCGATCCCGAATGGCCAAACGCTGCATTCTCTTATATGGAAATATCCGACAGGGCTGTGGCCACCTCGGGCAATTATGAAAAATATATAACAATCGACGGCAAAAAATACTCCCATACCATTGACCCAAAAACAGGACTGCCGATAACCGGGATAAAAAGCGTGACCATCATAGCTCCGAACGCGGAATTTGCAGATGCCATGGCCACGCCTATAGCCGTTATGGGCATTAAAGCAGGACTGTTTTTAATAGATCAGATACCGGATCTATATTGTATCATCATAGACGAAGGCAACAAAATTTACACTTCAAAAAACATTAACCTGAAATGAGAAAGCCAAAACAAAAAAGCCTGAAACTGCTCTGCAGCATTGCTCTAACAGGCATTCTGCTATGCTCCTGCTCCCCGGTAAAGGAATACCAGAAGGGAAAAATAAACGATTCTGAAATGGTGCTTTCCAACAGAAAAATCGAGAAGACAGAACTTAGTTTTCAATCCTACCGAGAGGGAGCTTCCGGGGCAAATTCAGGAAAAAGCGGCGGCGGATGCGGCTGCAATTAACAGCAAAATCAAAAATCAAAAATGAAAAGAAAATTCATTACCGGATTTACCCTGCTGATGCTCTTTCAGGCAAGGGCGCAGGATACTGCTTCTGATTCCACGTCCTATAAGAGCAGGAAATTAAAACTCGAAGAAGTGAACCTTGTCTCCAGCTATTACAAGCAGGACGGGAACAATTCTGCCGTTACCGGGGGCATCGGATCCGAGCACCTGACCGATATAGCCAACACCATCGATGTGAAACTGGTAAAATACGGACAGACCGGAATCAGGCATACCTTTGATATAGAAGCCGGAATTGACCATTATACTTCCGCCTCTTCGGATATGATTGACTTGAGCGCCAATTCATCGGCCTCTTCTTCAGACAACCGCTTCTACCCTTCGCTGAACTATTTAAGGGAAAATGAACAGAAAGGCAGAACAATCGGAATCGGGGTTTCATCCTCTACAGAGTTTGACTACCAGTCATTTGGGGGCAATATCAGCTTTTCCCAGAAGACAAAAGACCGAAATGGGGAATTCACCGCTAAATTCCAGACCTTTATAGACCAGCTCAAACTGATTGAACCCGTTGAACTGCGCACTCCGGGAAGTGATGGATATGGAAGCTCCGGCCGAAATACCTTTGCGGGAACCCTGAGCTATTCGCAGATCATAAACAAAAACCTTCAGGTGATGCTGGTGGGTGATCTCATCAGCCAGAACGGGTATTTAAGCCTTCCCTTCCACAGGGTTTATTTCGCAGACGGGTCGGTGCACCAGGAAAAAATGCCTGATACCAGACTCAAAATTCCCCTGGGAATCAGGGCCAGCTATTTCTTAGGCGATAACATGATCATAAGGGCATATTATCGATATTATACCGATGACTGGAGCCTTAAGGCGCATACCGCAGATCTGGAAATTCCCGTAAAACTGACACAGGCTTTTTCGCTGAGCCCGTTTTACAGATATTATACCCAGACCGGCACCAAATATTTCAAACCTTACGCAGAACATACTGGCGCGGACGAATACTACACCAGCAACTATGATCTGTCGAAGTTTGACAGCAGTTTTTTCGGAATGGGAATGAAGTTCACCCCGCCAAATGGTATTTTCGGCCTTAAACACTGGAACACTCTGGAGGTCCGTTACGGCCATTACACCAGAACCACAAATATGACATCTGATATTATCAGCATCAATATCAAATACAAATAGCATTTAATTATCAAATCAATAATCAAAGCCCAATGCATAGCATTGGGCTTTTCAATTAGTGCAGTAACAGCAAAATTGAAAACAGAACTGCCTTGTCCAGTAAATTGAGCTGCCTGCAAATACGCATAAAGCAAAGATGAAAATTTGAACATCTTCTTTTTATTGATCTATTCTAACTATGCGCCCGTAAAAAAAATAATATTGTAAAAACAAGAACCTGATAATGCGAAAATAATATTTTCACTAATTAATAAATCCCGGCAATTGTTTTTATTGCACCGTTTGTTTAAATTTGTGGCTATTATGAAAAATTGGTGCACTAAACTCTTCATTTCAATTGTCATTCTTCTAAATGGATATGGCAGCGCTTATGCACACCGTAATATTGTAATTTTCAAAAAATTCTCATTCTGCACTCTTGTAAATAATGTTCATAATGAACCGGAATTAAATCGAGGACGCTCATTTGAATCTTTTAAAAGAAAAATATGCCTTTTTGATAATGAAGAAAATGAAGACAATTTTTCTGCAGCTCAAAAACAGCCTGCAAAAAATAACTACTTTTTAATTTTTCACAGCACCAATCATTTTGTCCATTCAGCGACTGCTTTTACCCAAAAAGTGAATGGCCGCAAAATCTTCAGTTTACTTGATAATAAAGTATATCTGCTGTTTCAGGTTTTCCGAATTTGATTTTTAAGGCTATTGCTGCTCAATAGCTCACTGCTTTATTGTTTTTATCCGCTGTAGGCTTTAATTAGAAAATAGACGGACAAGAACTCCTATGGTCTGTTTCTAAAGGCCTTTTTACCTAAAAATCAAAAATAAATTACGTTTTAACGCTGAAATAATTATGAAGAGAATTTTCATGATCATGAGTCTGTGCGCCTTAGTTTTGGCAGGCTGCAATTCTAAAAAAGAAGAAGAAAAAGAGGAAAAAACCAAATTTCTGGTTACCAATCCAATCGAAAAGGATACTACCATTACAAAAGATTATGTATCTCAGATACATTCCATCCAGCATATCGAAATAAGAGCCCAAGAACGCGGTTATCTTGAAAAAATTTATGTCGACGAAGGCCAGATGGTTAAAAAAGGACAGCTGTTATTTAAAATCATGCCTGCACTTTATGAAGCCGAATTAAAAAAATCCAAAGCAGAGGTAAGTTTCAGCTCAATTGAATACCAGAATGCTAAAAAATTGGCCGATGAAAAAGTGGTTTCTCCAAACGAACTGGCAATGGCCAAAGCAAAACTGGAAAAAGCAGATGCAGAAATGGCTTTAAGCAAAGTCCATCTTCAGTTTACAGAAATCAGAGCGCCTTTTGACGGAATCATAGATAAGTTTCATGTACGTCAGGGAAGTTTGGTCGATGAAGGAGAACTGCTGACAGAACTGGCAGATAACAGCTCGATGTGGGTGTATTACAATGTTCCTGAATCTGAATATCTGGACTATCAGGAGAAAACTGGAAAAACTGGAAAAATGAAAGTCAATCTCTTGATGGCCAATAATAAAAAATTCCAATATCCAGGAGTTGTAGAAACCATTGAAGCCGACTTTGACAATGAAACAGGAAACATCCCTTTTAGAGCTACTTTCCCTAACCCAAAAAGATTATTGAGACACGGAGAAACAGGAAGCATCCAGATGCCTATAGAACTGAAAAATGCTATGCTGATACCTCAGAAAGCCACATTTGAGGTTTTAGATAAAAAATATGTATATGTAATTGACAAAAACAATGCTGTAAAATCCAGAGAGGTTGTTATTGCTGCCGAGATGCCTCACCTATTTGCAATAAAAGAAGGCTTGTCTGTTGATGATAAAATACTTTTAGAGGGGCTTCGTCTTGTAAAAGAAAACCAGAAAATAGATTACCAAGTGGTAAAACCCCAGTCGGTTATCTCCAATTTAGAACTGTATGCAGAATAACCGAATCTAAAAAAAGAACACATGTTTAATAAATTTATACATAGACCCGTTTTTGCAATTATAATTTCGATTATAATTGTCTTTATAGGTACGCTGTCCATCAGACAGCTCCCTATATCGCAATTCCCTGAAATTGCACCCACAACCGTAAATATCTTTATCGCTTATCCGGGAGCAAGTGCCGATGTACTGGTTAAATCGACTTTAATCACCTTGGAGAATTCCCTTAACGGCACGCAAGGCGTGCGTTACATGGCGACAGATGCAACGAGTGCCGGAGAAGCAACTCTTAGAATCATATTTGAACCAGGAACAGATCCTAATGAAGCTGTAATCAGGGTAAAAACAAGGGTAGATCAGGTAATGCCATTATTACCTGAACTGGTTCAGCGTGAAGGGGTTGTCATTACTCCTATTCAGCCCAGTATGCTGATGTACGTGAACCTTTATTCGAAAAGCAAAAGCATGGATGAGAAGTTTCTCTACAACTATGCCGATGTGAAAATGATTCCTGAAATCAGCCGTGTTAAGGGTGTGGCAAGAACCCAGATATTAGGAAGCCGCAAATATGCCATGCGTGTATGGCTTAATCCGGACAGAATGAGGGCTTATAAAATTTCTGTTGAAGAAGTGATGCAGGCGCTTCAGGAACAAAGCATCATCGGCCGTCCAGGCCGATTAGGGCAGAGTTCCGGTATTGCCGCACAATCTTTAGAATATGTACTGACTTATAAAGGCAGGTACGACGAACCTAAAGAATATGAAAATGTAATTGTACGCGCCAATTCAGAAGGAGAAAGCATTCGCCTGAAAGATATTGCAAAAGTCGAATTAGGAAGCGAATTCTTTGATATTTATTCGAACCTGGACGGTCATCCTTCTGCCGCTATTGTACTGAAACAAAACTATGGAAGTAACGCGAGTGATGTAATTCGCGACGTGAAAGCAAAACTGGAAGAAATGAAAGCGGGTTTTCCTCCAGGAATGGATTATAAAATCAGCTACGACGTTTCGCAGTTCTTAGATGCTTCTATTGATCAGGTTGTCCATACGCTAAGAGATGCCTTCATTTTGGTTGCTTTGGTTGTATTTATATTTTTAGGAGACTGGCGTTCGACTTTAATCCCGATTATTGCCGTTCCTGTATCTTTAGTTGGAGCTTTCTTTGTAATCCAAATGTTTGGAATGTCAATCAACCTGGTAACGCTGTTTTCTTTGGTATTGGCAATCGGAATTGTGGTCGACAATGCGATTGTCGTCGTCGAGGCGGTCCATGCCAAGTTTGAAGAATTTCCGCATATTACGCCGTATCATGCCGTTAAATTAGTATTGGGCGAAATTGGAGGCGCCATTATTGCCATTACAGCTGTTATGGTTTCCGTTTTTATTCCCGTTTCCTTTATGTCGGGACCGGTGGGAACCTTCTACAGACAGTTTTCGGTTACCATGTCCAGCTCGATTATCATTTCTGCTATTGTAGCTTTGACCCTTACCCCTGTTCTCTGTGCCATTCTTTTGAAAAACAACCATGGAAAAGAGAAAAAAGGAAATATCCTGACAAAATCGCTTGATGCTTTCAACAGATGGTTTGAAAGGCTTACAGGCCGTTATGTTGCTGTTTTAAAAACAATCGTAAGCCGAAGAGTATTGACTTTTGGAATCCTGATTGCATTCTGCGCTTTCATTTTTATAGAGAACAAAGTGCTTCCATCCGGGTTTATTCCGAGCGAAGATCAGGGAACCATTTACGGAATCATCCAGACGCCTCCCGGCGCAACTTTGGAAAGAACCAATCAGGTCGCTCAGAAACTGCAGAAAATCTGCGAAAGTGTTGAAGGAGTTGAATCGGTTTCTTCTTTGGCGGGTTACGAAATCATGACCGAAGGTCGCGGCTCTAATGCCGGAACCTGTCTGATTAACTTAAAGTCATGGTCTGACAGGAAACATTCTGTAACCCAAATCATGGAAGAACTGGAGAAGAAATCAAAAGATCTGGGGGCTGTTGTGGAGTTTTTTGAACCGCCCGCAATTCCAGGATTTGGTTCTTCAGGAGGTTTCTCTATGCGTCTATTAGACAAAACGACGAGTACCAATTATCAGGAATTTGATAAAATCAACAAGCAGTTTATGGCCGAGCTGGGAAAACGTAAAGAGCTTTCTGGCTTGTTTACTTTCTTCGCCGCCAATTATCCGCAGTATGAGTTGGAGATCAATAACGATCTGGCTATGCAGAAAGGCGTTTCTATCGGCAAGGCAATGGAAAACCTGAATATCTTAATCGGAAGCACCTACGAACAGGGATTCATCAAATTTGGAAGATTTTTTAAACTATACGTGCAATCGGATCCAAAATTCAGAAGGCTGCCATCAGATGTGTTGAATCTTTTTGTGAAAAATGATCATGGAGAAATGGTGCCTTATTCTGCCTTTATGACGCTTAAAAAAACGCAGGGGCCTAATGAGATCACGCGTTACAACATGTACAATTCTGCCGCTATTCAGGGGCAGCCTGCAAGCGGCTATACCACAGCAGACGCGATTAAGGCGGTGCAGGAAACAGCTGCAAAAACGCTTCCGAAAGGTTATGATATTGCATGGGAAGGGCTTTCTTACGATGAAGCCGGCAGAGGAAACGAATCGATCTATATCTTTTTAGTGGTATTGGCTTTCGTTTACTTTGTACTAGCGGCGCAATATGAAAGCTTTATTATTCCATTGTCTGTAATTTTATCTATTCCTGTTGGAATTTTAGGCTCTTTTGTCATTCTGCAGATTATGGGCCTGCAAAACGATATTTATGCCCAGGTCGGATTGATCATGCTGGTTGGACTGCTGGGTAAAAATGCCGTACTGATAGTTGAATTTGCTGTCCTCAAGCACCAGCAGGGCGCCACAATACTGGAAGCGGCTATTGAAGGCGCCAAAGTTCGTTTCAGACCGATCTTAATGACATCTTTTGCCTTTATTGCCGGTTTGATTCCGTTAATCTTTGCTTCTGGAGCCGGTGCAATCGGAAACAGGACCATCGGTGGATCTGCACTTGGAGGAATGCTTTTCGGAACCATTTTCGGAGTAATCATAGTTCCTGGACTATATTACATTTTTGGCTCATTGGCCGAGGGCCGAAAACTAATTAAAGGAGAAGAAGAAAGTTCATTGTCTGATGATTTCATGCATCATGTAGATGATTTTTCAACAAACAATCAAACTCAGGAAAATGAAGAATAACAGAAATATAAAATACGCAGGTCTTGCCTGCGTAATGCTCTCTATAGCGGGCTGTAAGACGGCTTCTATTGCAGAGAAAACAGAAAACAGGACAGTACCCGAAAACTATGCCGATAATGGTTTAGATACGCTTAACACTGGAAAAGTAAAGTGGAGAAGCTATTTTACGGATGAAAATCTAGAAAACCTGATTGATATTGCACTGAAAAACAATCAGGAATTGAATATTACGCTTCAAGAAATCGAAATTGCAAAAAGCGAAGTAAAAGCCAGAAAAGGTGAATACCTGCCATTTGTTGGCTTTAGCGCTGGTGCTGATCTAACCAAGTCCGGAAGGTATACAAGCACAGGTTCAGGCGAGGCAACAACCGAGATTATGCCTGGCAGAGAAACGCCCGATCCGCTTCCCAATTATCGTTTTGCCCTTACTTCAAGCTGGGAAGTAGATATTTGGAACAAACTGCATAATGCAAAAAAAGCCGCTTTAAACCGATATTTAGGTTCCATCGAAGGAAAGAATTTTGTAATTACCAATTTAATTGCAGAAATAGCCGATTCGTACTACGAGCTTCTAGCTTTGGATAATCAGTTGGAAATTATCAAACAAAATATTGATATCCAGACCAATGCTTTAAGAGTTGTAAAAATACAGAAGGAGGCTGCCCGAGTAAACGAACTGGCTGTACGAAGATTTGAAGCGCAGATTTTAAGCACTCAGAGCCTTCAGTTTGATATTCAGCAGCAGATAACCGAAACGGAAAATAAAATCAATTTCCTGTTGGGACGTTTTCCCCAGAAAATTACCAGAAGCAGCAATACTTTCAGCACTATAACTCCAGCAGATGTTCATGCCGGAGTGCCTTCTCAGCTTTTAGAAAATCGTCCCGATATTAAAAAAGCCGAAATGGAACTAATCGCTGCAAAACTGGATATTAAAGCCGCTAAAGCTAAATTTTATCCTTCGCTGGGCATTTCTGCTGGAATCGGATACGAGGCTTTTAACACTAAATATCTGCTGACTTCTCCAGAATCTCTATTATATTCTATAGCTGGCGATTTAGTAGCTCCTTTGATTAACAGAAATGCAATTAAAGCAGAATACTTTACTGCTGGCGCTAAACAGATTCAGGCTGTTTACAATTATGAGAGAACATTGGTAAACGCTTATGTTGAAGTGGCCAACCAATTGTCTAAAATTCAGAATACGGCAAAAAGCTATGACTTAAAGTCAAAGCAGGTGCAGGCTTTAAATGAGTCTATTCAAATATCAAACAACCTATTTAGTTCTGCCAGGGCAGATTATATGGAAGTTTTATTGACCCAGAAAGACGCTTTAGAATCTAAGTTTGAACTTATTGAAACCAAAAAACAGCAGATGAACGCCTTTGTAAATGTTTACAGAGCACTCGGAGGCGGCTGGAATTAATAGTTTTCATTTTTATTTTTGAAAAGGAGACCTGTTAAATAACAGGCCTCCTTTTCTGCTTACCGCTTAGTCTAGGATCAAATCTAAATCTAATCCAGCTGTATAATTCCTTAGCATAAGCCATCCAAGCGATAGAGTTTGTCCACAATCTCCCTCTGCAACTATTATGATTTTATCAGCTCTTGCCCATTTTCAGATGCCGTTAAAAAATACTTTCCATCTTTACCAGCTCTATCAGCGCCATTTTTTTATTAATACAACTAAACAGGCTTTTATTCAAAGAATACGTTTCTATGCAAAAGATAAACTATCCGTTTGATATTGGTCTGTAAACAGCCGATAATCTGATCACCACTTAAATTTTCCAGCCTCATGACTCTGATTATTTATTGCCGCTCAACTGAGGCAAAAACTAGGTTTAATTCCCATTCTCAAAAGCCTGCAAAACAGCTGTGCGGAAAAAAAAAGCAGCATAGCATAAACCTTCGAAAATTGGCATTTTGAAAGTGATATCCTTTATTTCTGCTTTTGGGCCAGTTACGTAAAAAATAAATTACCTTTATCCGGCATTACCACTTTCTAAGAAATCAAAATTTATTTAAGCTTTAAATCCAATCCTATGAGCCAAGAAGAATTATTGGTATTAATCCGCAAAAAAGATGAAAGGGCTTTCACCCATCTCTACGATATGTACTCAAAAAGCTTGTTTTCGGTCATAAATGTTCTGGTAAAAAACCGCGAAGAAGCCGAAGATGTCCTGCAGGAAGTCTTTGTAAAAATCTGGAAAAACATCGATAGCTACAGCGAAAGCAAGGGCCGGTTCTACACTTGGATCCTTAATATTGCAAGGAATACATCTATTGACAAGCTGCGATCCAAAAATTTCAACAACACCCAAAAAAACCTTTCTTCGGATAATTTCGTAAATCTGTTAGATGACAGTAATAAATTAGCTAATAAACTAGATGCAATTGGCATTCAGGAATTCGTAAAAAAACTGAAACCAAAATGCATCGAGATTATTGATCTGCTATTCTTTAAAGGATATACCCAGCAGGAAGCTTCAGAAGAATTAGCTATACCTTTGGGAACTGTAAAGACACAAAACAGGAACTGTATCAATGACTTAAGGAATTATTTAAAGATATAATGGAAGCGAATCAATATATTGAGTCAGGCATTTTAGAAATGTACGTTTACGGCCTGCTGACAGAAAAAGAGAACCTGGAAATTGCCGAACTGGCCAGAAAAAACCCTGAGGTTGAAAGTGAAATCATTGCTATAGAAAAAGCTGTTTCGGCCTTATCATCTAGCTTCTCACCTTTCCACTCGGCTGCCAATTTCGAGAAAATAAAAGCGCGTTTAGAGCTTAAACATACTAAAGTTGTCGATATAAAACCAGCATCAAACCTGCCGCAATACTTCGGCTGGGCGGCTGCAGTATTATTATTGCTAGGTTTTGGATATCAGACTTTAGAATTGACAAAATCCAAACAGGCAGTCTCTGAGGCTGGAGGCAAAAAAAATAAAATTGAAAGAGAATATGCTATTTTAGACCAGCAGAATAAACAGACTGAGAAAAATCTGAGCATTGTGAGAGACATTAAAAATACAAGCGTTACTCTGGGCGGACAATCAGTATCTCCGGCATCATTTGCAAAAGTATACTGGAACAAAGAAACAAAAACGACTTATATCGACGCGGCAGGTCTGCCAAACCCTCCAAAAGGAATGGTTTACCAGGTTTGGTCTTTAAAACTAAGTCCGGTGCTTACACCGACAAGTATTGGTCTGCTGGATAATTTTGAAGAAAACTCTCAAAAAATCTTCGCTGTAAGCCAAACCGATTCAGCTGAAGCTTTTGGGATCACGCTGGAACCTGCAGGGGGAAGCCGTACACCTACAATGGAGCAGCTTTATACTTTAGGAAAAGTCTAATTCCATAAAAAGTCCTAACTAAAAAGCGCATATTGATACTAATCAATATGCGCTTTTTGGGATTCGATCTGCACTCTGGCGGAACTTTAACCAAACCCCTTAGCCATAGTAAAAAAATCTAAAATCATCGTCAAATTTTGACTTGAATAGTTTCTCTGTTAATAGTTTAAATTTGTGCAGCCAAAGTAGAATTTTAAAGCATCCTTTCAATAATTAGATACTTTCGACTTATACTTTATTTAATTAAAAAGTTTAAGCTTAACGTTTTTTAGCGTTTAACCCTCGAGGATGTTTATAAACTGTTTTTGACCAACAATTTCAAATAGTAATCTTCCAAATTCACTTGAAAAATAAGATAAATTGAAACTTAGCGTAAGTTAAAAGTTAACAGGATTCGAACGCCAAAAATGGAATAGACCCCATACTTCTTTTTTTAAAATTTCTAGTAATTGAAATAATGAAAACCCATTAAATCGTTAACTATTTATCATTTATTGAATTTTCCACTCTCACTCTCTGATTATCAATTATTGCTCAGCTGAGGCAGAAAATTAGTTTACTCCTCAAGCGTTTGGTACGCCGGCCCGCCTTTTTTATAACATGGATCAATGACGTGAGGCAATTTATAGTAAAAAAGCTGATTATAAAATTAATTAATAATCATGTAATTATCACCAAATTAATTAGTCTAACTTTACCAAATGAGGAATTGATTACTCCCATGCAGAATTAAGTAAACATTTTTTGGAAGATTATGTTTATGGACAAGCCCGTCGCAGCGTGCACCGCAGCTGACGGGTTCTATTTTTGCATGGCTTGTTTCAGTACTCTGGTAAGCTTTGAAACTGAAACTGATTAAGCATTTATGACAGATTGATTTTGTATTTTTCTTCTATTGGTGAAGAAGCCTTATTCGGTGCAAGCTGTCCTATCTGAAATACTTTTTCAATGAATTCAATGCTTTGATCCACTGAAGTGTTTTCATTTTTTAAATGGCTGGCAAAATGGTTTGTTAATTTTTGAATAATTCTTGAACTGATTAAATCCATCTGTGCATCATCAAAATGGGTTGTTTTCCTTTTTTGAAAAGCAAATTCTGCTGATACAATATCATTTAGCTTGGATTTTAAGGCATGAATAGTCGGAGCACATTTTCGGCCGTTCACCCAGGTATTCAGTTCTAATTTCAGATCATCAATAATGGCTTCCGCAGCAGGAATATGCTGTTTTCTTTTTTCCAGCGTGTCATCCGTAATTTGAGACAGATCATCCAGATGTATTAAAGTTACACCGGGGATTTCTTCTACATTGGCATCTACATTGCGCGGGATGGATAAATCCAGAATCAATAAGGGTTTCTGTAAAGCAAGCGATGTTTTGTCAATAGTGGGATTTTGTGCTCCTGTAGCTACAACCAGCACATCGGCCTGCTGCAGTTCCTGTTTTAAATCAGCATAATCTTTTACAATAACATTCAGCTTGCCAGCCAGTAATTCGGCTTTGTTTTTTGTTCTGTTTATAAGGACAATATGGCTGTTTTTAGTATGTTTTACTAAGTTTTCGCACGTATTTCTTCCTATTTTCCCCGTTCCGAATAACAAAATATTTTTATTCCCAATATCCGCCACATTTCGGATAATATACTGCACTGATGCAAAAGAAACGGATGTTGCACCAGAAGAAATTTTAGTCTCTGTTTTAACTTTTTTGCTCGCTTGAATAACCATATTTACTAAACGGTCCAGAAAAGTATTTACCAAACCTTCCCGTTTACTATGATTAAAAGCGATTTTAATTTGGCTGATGATTTCAAAATCGCCCAGAATCTGACTGTCTAAACCTGTTCCTACCCGGAACATATGGCTGACAGCTTCTTCATTCTTATATATATAAGCAGCCTGCTGAAATTCTTCTACAGAACCATTGCTGTTTTCGCAAAGCAATTTGATGAGTTCATAAGGATGATGGGCAAATCCATAAATTTCAGTTCTGTTACAAGTAGAAGTAACAATCAATGATTCTATACCTTCTGCTTTGGCTTGCATCAATAAATCAGATTGTGCTTTAGCATCTAAACTAAATTTTCCTCTTATAACTGCATCTGCTTTCTTATAGCTTAACCCTAATGCGTAAAAAGTGGTAGATCTGGACATATTAAAATTTTCCATATTTATGCTTTCCTTAAAAAGTTCAAAAAATTATTACTAAGTAATTTATATAACAAGGCTATAAGAACTTACTATATCGCTTTACAATACATCGATTCAAATTGGCGATTTTATATAATTTCCTGCCATTATACATGATATTAGACTTTCAAAATATTTATATACTGATTCTAAAATATTGTTAAGAGTCCCGCACTTCAAATAGTATTGAAATATAAAACGCTGCCTTTTTCAGGCAGCGTTTTGAGAAGAAATTTATTTTTGAACTATAGGAGTTCTCAATGATTCCAAAACAGCAACAATATCCGTATAAAGCTCTGTATTTGAAGCAACTCCATTTGCATTAGCGGCTGCCCCTACATAACCTTCGAATTTTGTATAATCTGCACTGCTTGATTTTGTTCCCATACGAGGATTTTTCGCAGGATCATGCGCTGCAACCATATTCAAACCAGAATATGTATTTACAGCATTGGTACCTCCGGTATTAAATGAAAAGAAATCAGTCAGATTATCTGATAATTTAGCAATATTAGTAGACTGGGTAGTTCCGGTTTCTGCCAATAAAGGTGCAAAATGTGCCTGCAGATTACCTGCCGCATTGGATTGGATATCAGCAACAATTAATCCAATAGTTGAATTTACGACTTTACGGAAACTCAAACGACCCTGCTCGATCATCTGCCCTGAATTATCCGGATCGGAAACCATTTTAGTTCCGCCTAATCGTTCGTAGATAGAAGCCTTAACCGGTGCTGGGGTTTCGTCGTCATTACTGCTGCAGGAAATCATAGCTGCCGATGCAGCAATTAGTACACTAAGTGTAAGTTTTGAATAAACTTTCATAAATTTAAAGTATTAAAGGGTTAATTAAAAAAACGATTTATCTTTTGAGACAGTTTATAGCTCAAACTATTTTGATTCATTGGGCAGACTTCTTTGTCTGCTAAATTTGCCGGTAAAATATAGCGCTGCGCATCGTAACGTCCTTTAGCCATCAGCTCGTTGAAAACTTTCTCCGAGTTTGTAATTTTATTATTGTGGAAATACACCACAACATTTCTTTTAACGATGATAGAGTCTGATGTCAGGCCTTTTATGCTTCTAAGGTCGGCACAAATTTTTCTGGCCTGCAGAGAATCAATATCTGATTTAAAATCGATTCTGCTTACTTGGAGATTTGGGGTGTCATAAACGGGCGGTTTGGCCGTTATAATGTGAAAAAGCAAAATCGCGGCAAACAGTACAAATATGCCGCTCAGAATTAAAAGTCCTTTTTTAATTATTTTATTAGTCTTCATAATTTTTTTATGGTTTTAAAATTATCTACGTGTACTTTAGAGCTGCGGTTTTAGAAATAATAGAAAATCGATTAATTTAGAATCATTTTAAATACAGAAATTACCTAATAATTTAATTATAAAGTAGATACTAAAAAACCCTGGCAAGATTAAATCCAAAAAATATATCTCCTTTTGTCCAGTCGCCAGTGGTTCTTCCTAGATATCCAGCCTCATCAATTGCCTGTGAACTGGTAAAATGCATCTGGAAAACATGTCCGCCGGTTTCCAGATCAAAACCAATAGACAGCGGATTTTTATAAAGTGAATTTGGCGCTCTGTTTAAATGCGCCGCATAATCCATATTTAAGGACCAGCGCTTAGCGAATTTATATCTTCCTCCAAATCCTATGGCATATTGGGAATTGCTTTGGTCTACATCATCAACAAAGTTTTGATGAAAGAATGACGGCACAATTTCTAAAGACAGCTTTTCAGAAAATTTTCTGGAAATCAGCAGCTGCGCAACATAAGTCAGCCTGTCTTTAAATTGAAGTTTCGGATACAGACTTTCTTTTAATGTGTTATTAATAGATAAACTATTAAAACCAGCAATAGTAACAGGAAAGCCGTCTTTTATTTGAGGAAACAGCATATATTTTGTTGCAAAGTCATAAGCAAATTCACTTCTGGCGGCACTTACGTTGAGTCCATTTGTTAGACCGTAAATAAATTTAATCTGCGTATTGGCATTATCCAGTCCATAGAAACCTTCAAAGCCATCTTTAATAGAGCCGAATCGGTGTGCAACAACAAAATACAAATCGCCTTTTGCTGCCAATTTTGTAGATTCGAGATTAACGATTTTTAAGGCTTTGAATGCAGAGGTCACTTTTTCTTTTGCAGAAGGAGTTTCTACCCCGGACAATAAATCGGTTTGGGAGAAGGTTAACAGCGGAAATAAAAAAAATAATAGGATAAAGTTTTTCATGAGGTTAGTTTTAAATTGTTATTTGTATTAGTGTACAACTGAAGATTGGTCTATTTTAAATTCCTGAAGCAGTTCGTCATATCCTAAAAAACGCCCTTTAATTTTTAGGTTTTTCCCGGATATAATATTTTGCGGCAAACGGTCTTTGAATGTCACAAATACTTTTTCGCCCATAACAATACCATTGCCGGCTTTATCGATACTGGTTACCCGTGCAGATAGTTCAATTGTTTTGTCCTGATATTTGATGTAAGCCAGAGAGTCGTTTGAGGTAAACTCTCTCTCCAGTCCGCTGACCGTTACAGCATAATCGGCAGTTTCCGATTCTATATCCCTATGTCCTTTGTAGAGGTAGAGGTACGTTGAAATTCCGATTATTGTAAAAAGTGAAATTGTAATTAGTATTTTTTTTCTCATAACTGGTTTTTAGCATTTGGTTTTATCTACGTTAAAAAATGCCTGTTGGATTTAAACCATTAAATATGCCTCCTTCGAAATCTGGATTATTCATTTCATCGTATATGATTTTGAAATGCCTGGTAATTCTTAAAGTCATGCATTTATTTATAACTAAAAACCAATCTTATGAATCTAAAAACCCTTCTGGCCATCTCATCATTAGCTTCAATTTTTGTAAGCTGTGCCAATGACGACCCAAGCACCCTAAGCGACACTGCGCCAATTAATGGTTTGGCAACATACAGGCAAAATGTAAAATCTATTATTGATAATAACTGTGTTGTATGCCATGCAGCAGTTCCTAAAAATGGAGCGCCGATGTCTTTAGTTACTTATGAACAGGTGAAAAATGCAGTTTTAAATAGAGGACTGCTTACACGAGTTTCTTTAGAAAACGGAGATAGTTCCTTAATGCCCCAGGGAGGGCCAAGACTGCCCCAGACAACTATAGAGATTATAAATAAATGGAGTCAGGATGGATTATTAGAACAATAATCCAGAACAAGAACATGAAGAAAATCATAATAATGCCAATGCTATTGGCTTCTTTTATTGTTTTTTCACAGGAAAAAATAGTAACTAAATCTGCAACAATAACTCTGGAAGCTTCAGTACCTTCTTTTCAGCCGGTTGCAGGAACTAACAGCAATGTAACTTTTGTTTTGAATCCCGCAACTGGAGAAGTGGCAAGTCTGGCTTTAATGAAAGGATTCCAGTTTGAAATGGCATTAATGGAAGAACATTTTAATGAAAATTACATGGAAACCGATAAATATCCAAAAGCTATTTTTAGAGGGCAAATAGAAGGATTCGACATTAAAAATCTAACTGAAGATTATAAAGATTACACCATAAAAGGAAAATTAGAAATGCATGGAAAATCCAAGGATATAAGTGCCGATGCAAAAATTACAAGATCGGGTTCCAGAGTCACCTTTATATCTGATTTTGAAGTAAATGCAAGTGATTTTAACATTCCGATTCCAGCGCTTATTAAATATAAACTGGATAATAAAGTCAAAATTCAAATTATTGCAGTTTTAAAATAAGAGCTGCACAAAATAGATAATGATCTAAAAAAAATAAAGGCGAAATAAATGAAAAAAACAATACTTATTGCAATGCTGTGTCTTTGCGCCATTGGCGTATCACAAGAAAAAATGGTCAGTAAATCGGCAAAAGTCATTTTTGAAGCTTCCGTTCCTTCTTTTGAAGAAGTTAAAGCAGTAAATCGGAATGTTACTTTTGTTTTGAATCCAGCAACAGGAGAGATTGCAAGTTTAGCCCTGATGAAAGGTTTCCAGTTTAAGGTTGCCTTAATGGAAGAACACTTCAATGAAAATTATATTGAAAGTGACCAATATCCAAAAGCCGTATTTAAAGGAAAGATAGAAGGATTTGATCTTCAAAGCCTAAGCGCAGATGCTAAGGATTTTATCATTAAAGGCAAATTACAACTTCACGGTAAATCCAGGGATATAAATACTGCTGCAAAGATAAGCAGATCACCATCAGGGGTCAGCATTTCATGTAATTTCAGCGTAAATGCCAGTGATTTTAATATTGAAATCCCAAATTTGGTTAAAAGCAAGCTTTCCAATAAAATAAATATCCAGTTTGCCGCAGTTTTAGAAGCCAATAGACAATAACCAGCTGGAAACTATCTCGAAAAGTCAATAATTTTTTATATCAAAAAAATGGAGGAAGAAATACAAATTGAGGACGGCCTTACCCTTATCCGTTTCCAGAACGACAGCTCAGAATCTTTTTCTGCACAGCACGAAATAGGTGCCGGCCTGATACAGTTTCATTTCGCACTAAAAGGTAATGCATTTTTTTTGTCCAGTCAGGATCATTGCACATTAGAATTGAAAGAGGAAAAATCACTGATTTTGTGCAATCTGCAGCATCAGTCATTGCTTAAGTTAGAACTTTCTCCAAATTCATGGATGATTTCTGTTATTGTTTCGATTAATAAATTTCACTCGTTATTTTCCGTTCAAGCAGATTATATTTCTATTTTAAGCCCCGATAAGAAGAAAAAAAAGTATTATGCCAAAGCGTACATCAGTCCTGCTATGGCTGTTGTTTTGAGCCAGCTGTTTCATTACAGCCTTCATCCTTCCCTAAAGAACCTTTATTATAAAGGAAAAGCATATGAATTATTGAGTCTGTATTTCAATAAAATGGAAGATCCAAACGCAGTGCAATGTCCATTTTTGACTGATGAAGATAACGTGCTGAAAATCAAAAAAGCCAGAGAAATACTTATCGCCAATATGGCCGAACCGCCAGGACTGCAGCAGCTGGCAGATGAAATTGGGCTGAATATGAAAAAATTAAAAACAGGCTTCAAACAAATTTATGGTGATACGGTATACGGTTTTCTGTTTGACTACAAAATGGATTTCGCCTTAAAACTATTGGACAGCGGTTCTTACAATGTAAATGAAGTCGGCCTGAAAATAGGATACAGCACCGGAAGCCACTTTATTGCGGGATTCAAGAAAAAATTTTCCACAACCCCAAAAAGATATCTAATGTCCATTAATACCAATCATAAAAACAGTTTCGCTTTTATAGATTAAGGCATAAATAAAAATATATTTGATTAATTTTAAGAAGCAACAAGTAATGAGTTTGAGGAAAATTAAAACAAAGCTTAAAACAAAAACGATAATGAAAGGCGTATTATTAGTAAATTTGGGATCTCCCGAAAGTCCCGCACCAAAAGATGTAAAACCGTATTTAGATGAATTTCTAATGGATAAATACGTGATCGACGTTCCGTATTTATTGAGAGCATTATTGGTTCGCGGCATTATTTTAAGAAAAAGGCCAGAAGAATCTGCGCACGCTTATGCGAAAATCTGGTGGGAAGAAGGTTCTCCATTAGTTGTTCTTTCAGAAAGAATGCAGAAAAAAGTACAGACTTTAGTAAATGTACCGGTTGAACTTGCAATGCGTTACGGAAGCATGACAATCGAGAAAGGACTCCAGCAATTGCATGATAAAGGCGTTACTGAAGTACTGCTTTTTCCGCTGTATCCGCAATATGCAATGGCTTCGACTTTGACTATTTTGGTAAAGGCCGAAGAAATCCGCAAGAAGAAATTCCCGCACATTACATTTACTGATGTTCCGGCATTTTATAACAAACCGGATTACATCAAGAATTTGGCAGATTCAATTCAAAAACATTTAGTTGGTTTTGAATATGATCATTTGTTGTTTTCTTATCACGGAATTCCAGAGCGTCACATTCGCAAAACCGACGTTACAAAATCACATTGTAAAATTGACGGTTCTTGTTGCAGTGCGCCATCTCCGGCACACGATTTCTGTTATCGTCACCAATGTTACGAAACAACAAGGCAAGTTGTAAAATTATTAGGGCTTCCCGAAGATAAATACAGTCTGACATTTCAATCGCGTTTGGCGGGAGATAAATGGTTAGAGCCTTATACTGATATTGAAATTGACAAAATGCCGGCAAAAGGAATTAAAAATCTGGCTGTTGTAACACCTGCTTTCGTTTCGGATTGTTTAGAAACGCTCGAAGAAATCGCCATGCGCGCCAAAGAAGATTTTGAGAAAAATGGAGGGGAAAATTTCCTGGCTATTCCCTGTTTGAATGACGACCAGAAGTGGTGCCAGACTGTTAGCAGCTGGATTAATGAGTGGGCTGAATAATGCTAAAATAACAATAGGGAATATTGGAGCTTTCATTATTAATATATCAATTCGCCTCTTGTATTCATTTTAATTTATTTTTTTACCTCTTTTAAAACCAAAAAGAATATTAAAGCGTAAATGACTTTATAACTTAAAAAAAGTAATTATGAAAACTAGAAAATTTTTAGCAGCAGCAATCCTGGCATTAGGATTTGGATTGACATCATTTGCACAAAAAACAGTAATGGTTGGTGGAGCAGCTATGTATCCTAATAAAAATATTATAGAAAATGCGGTAAACTCAAAGGATCATACCACCTTGGTAGCAGCAGTAAAAGCAGCAGGATTAGTTGAAACTTTACAAGGTAAAGGCCCATTTACTGTTTTTGCACCAACAAATGAAGCATTTAGTAAATTGCCGGCTGGAACTGTTGAAACATTATTGAAACCTGAGAATATTAAATCATTACAAACTATATTGACATATCATGTAGTGGCCGGTAAAATGAATAGTTCTGATATTGCAAAAGCAATAAAAGCTGGTAAAGGAAAAGCTTCTTTAAAAACAGTTAGCGGCGGAACTCTAACTGCCTGGATGGATGGAAAAGATTTGTACATTAGTGACGAAAGTGGCAATAAAGCTAAAGTTACAATTTCAGATGTAAATCAATCTAATGGTGTCATACATGTAGTGGACGCAGTACTGCTTCCAAAAATGTAGTTTGCTGAAAATAAATTACAATTAAGCCCTGAAATTTCAGGGCTTTTTATATAATTACTATGCGACAAAATAGTAATAGTCAATTGTATTAGAGATTTTGATTACCATTTTATTGCCAGCTCAAAACTTTAAATATAAGGAATTGATATCTTTTTTTTGCAAAAGATTAAGGCTGTCTCTTTTTATTTTTGGTAAAATAATACATAAAACTAAATATATTTTTGCTTCAATCCCCAACAGTACATCTAAACCAAAACTCTAAAGCCAATGAAAGACAAACATTACATGTAGTAAGCCAATTTCTTCAAATCATCCAAAAATGATGTTGTAATTTGTCCCGTTGAGGTCACTACTGGGGACAAAAGAAAAATATCATCTTTTGTCCCTTTTTTTTGTTTTTCAAATCCTTATTAGTCAAATAGATAGACTCTACAATTGAGCTAACTCTAGCGGTTTGTATTTTACTTTCTTGAATTGTAAAATTTTCGGGATAAACTAAACCAATTAGACTGAGCCTCTGACAAAATCCATATCTACATATGCTTGGTTCATTTTAATTAAATTATCAATCCCTACATTTAGAAGCTTTTCTATACTGTGTTTATCTTTAGTTACTAAAAAATTCGTGACATTATAAAACAGTTCCTCAAAAATAAGAGGTTCATGCAGTTTCTTAACAAACCTGCTTTCTTGATCTTTATATTTCGTAACAAATATTTTACCACAGTAAATAAGATTTCGTGTCAAGTCCCATATATTAGCTTTAGTTATTTTAATCCCCCTTCTAGCCATATGGTGTATTTGTTCAGTATTGAAGATTTCCTTAGCAAGAGAGCGGTTAAACAAATCCAAATTGCTGTTGAGGAAAATTATAATTCAAATTAATCTTCTTACTATAATGGTAAATTACGAACAAATGATCCAAAAAAATAGTTATAACGATTATACTCATGTAAAGTTCATTGTTCTACAGATATAGTTCTCATGATCAAACATTAAAGTGGTTATATATATTCACTAAGAGTAAAAAATATTCGACAAGATATATCGCTTTTGACAATTTTTATTGAATTATTATATATTGTTATGCAAAAACAAACACTACTTTAGCCCAAAATTCTTATAGCAGAAAAAACTTAGCATAATCTTAAACCAACCAGAAAATTAACCTTAATATGGAAAATCAAGAAATTTTAATTTTGAAGAGGAAAGTTAAATTCCTTACTATTAATTTGTATGTAATATCACTTTTAATCATTTGCTTTTTTGTGTTTTCGTTTGTTTCCAATAAAAATGAAACATTTAATGAAATCACAGCAAAAAAATTAACAATTGTAGAACCAAATGGACAAACAAGACTGGTATTAGCGAACTCTCAAAATTCACCTGCTAACCTAATGCATGGAAAAACTTACGGTTTAAAAGAAGGAGGAAGACCAGGGCTGATATTCTTTAATGATGAATTAACTGAATGTGGCGGGCTTGTTTTTACAGGAAAAAAAGATATTAAAACTGGAGAATATTTTGCATCTGGACATTTTTCTTTTGACCAATATGACCAAAACCAAGTGCTTTACCTGCAATATTTAGATGATAATGGTTCAAAAAAAACAGGACTTTATGTAGACGACTGGCACAAAGATCCAAATTTTGCAGAATGGAGAAAAGAATATAAAGAAGCAGAAAAAATTCCAAATGATATTGAAAGAAAAAAGAGACTAGAAGAGATTAGGTTTCCTAAAAATTCTGAACCAGCATTTGCAAATAGAGTTTTTATAGGAAAGGATATAAACAAAGATGCTGTACTAAACTTATCAGATACCAAAGGAAATGTTAGGCTGCAAATGAAAGTTGACTCTCTTGGAAATGCACAAATTCTGTTTTTGGACGATAAGGGCAGAATAACTTCCAAATTTCCTCAATAATAAAAATCATATCAACAGTTTAAACATGATAAATGCAGGTTGGGGAGATTTTGTTCGAATCTCTCTTGCTTCGATTATCTCTATTTGGAGTTAAATGGTTTGAAAAAATCACTTCCCAACACAGAATAAACAACTGAATTCCAGATAAAAAAAAACTCCCTTAAAAAAGGGAGTCCTTTGGCGGCCGGCGGCTGCCTGAAAACATATTGGTAATTAACTAAATCATTTGGGACAGAACCTCCAGACGAACACCGCCGGTCCCCTGTTTTTTCTGACTGATTATATAATGTCATTACCAGTATAAGTACAAATTTAAGGCAGTATTTCCAGCTGAAGCTTACAGCTTCTTACGATAATATTACAATATTTTAAGCTCTGTTCTCCAAAGTTGCGACTACCTGCATTTAAAAATAAAAAGGAGTTTACAAGAGGTGATTTAAAAGTTAGTCCGCCAATTTACAGAATGATCTAAATTATAGATATTCCTCGTTTGACCATCTGATTCTTTATAATCATATGCACAACTTCAATTCCACTCAATGCTCGCCTAGCCAGTTCAAAACTTTTAAAACCTAGTCTATTTGTATTCGCCATTTATAAAATGATGGTCCTGTTCGACAATATTGTTGAGATTTACATTTACCGGATTTAATCTTTGAGAATGAACATTTGTTATATCCTTTTATCGAAGGTGTATTAGAACCTCTTTTATCAATGTTTATTACTACTGGACGGCAATTATTACTAATTGCTTTAATTAGAAATGACGCTCATTCTCTGCCTTCTCTTGGTTAATAAGAAATCAACTGTATTGACAGATCTATCAACTTCCCTCTAAGATAACACCGTTTTCCTTTCATCTTAATGTAAGTCTCGTCCATTCAGGGACGCTGAGAATAATTGAATTAAACTGTATTCTTACCTGCCAAAAAAGAAATGTGACAATCATTTAGCAGAAGACCAAAAAGATTTTCAAAAAGGAAAATGACAAAACAGGAAACGATAATCTATCTTACAAACAGCTTTTAGTCAAGTCAGAGTAACACTCGGCACAGATCCGCAAACCTGCCGCCGTTCTAATTAGTCATAATCCTGTAAAATTCCGCCCGTTATTCTGTAATGAAACAGCACAGCTATTTTTTAATTTTATTACACTTAAAAATAGTCATCATGGGTGCTAAATCAAAAACAGCAAAAGGAGATGATTCGCGCATTAATGCTGAGAAATCCTATACCCAGAGCGCTGCTTCGGGACGGGGTAAAAGAAAATAGCCCTTGCAGGAGATAAGCAGTAACAAGTAGCATAGGCAGAGAAAACAAATATAAACTTTAAAGTAGTATATTATGAAAGAAGAAAACAATGAATCTTACGATCAGGAGGAGCGTAAAATTTCCAATTCAGACCCGAAAAGTACAGATCTAAACAGCAATCCTTACGATTCAGAAAATCTCGACAATGAATCGGACAGTGAATCAAAAGATATAACCGAACAAGACATTGAAGAGGATCTTAGAGAAAATGATCCATCTGAAGGTTTTGAAACTGAAATTGACACCCAGAAGAGTGATGAAGCTGAAAGTTCATCCTTTAAAACCATAGAATCAGATCAGGATAATCCCGTTAACAAGGAATTCGAAATAGGCGAAATTGGCAACGAGGAACTTAAAGAAGATGAACTTACCAGAAATGAGACAGGTAGTAGCACACTCCACAATTATAAACCTTCTCAGCGAAAATTTTAATGTACTCAGATTTAACACTTATAAAAAACCGTTATCATTAACGGTTTTTTTTATTCCTTCTTTAATTTAGTGATAATATCCTATCTAACTGCTTCTTAAAACCCTCACTGATGCAAATTAACTGCTTAGTAAAAAAATAAAGTCGATGAATTTCAGATTTGTAAAACATTACAAGTATAAAGCAATTTACTTTTAGTAAAGTAACAAATCCGTTTTAGTACTAATGCCTATCGGTTTCTATTCTGCTCCTTTCAAAAAATAATCTTTGGTTTATTCTTTCGTTCTCTTTAAACAAAAAAATCTTAAGTATTAATTTGCACCTTAAACTTATAGTCAAATACTATTTATTTCTGTATTGCTCCTCCCATAAACGTATAGTACTAATGCGTTCTAGCGAAGCAGTAATTAAAGTCCTGGACTGATAAGGTTCCTGCACATCTTTTACGCTCACTTCACCACTTATCAGCATTGGAATATAAACTCTTGCCTCTGACCATAAGAAATTTTCTTTCATTGCAATGGACTGCAGAATTACCATCTTATCTTTGAGAAGCTGTAATTCTTTGGAGAGATTTTCTTTTCCATATGTGGAATCGAACTGAACAATAAGCTTATTAACATAAGCCTCAGCCGCTTGAACAGCTTCAAAATTTTTATTCAGATAGCTATTGATTTGGTTTAGTTTAGAATAATCCTTTTCAATACTATTGTTTATTGAAATTGCAATGAATTCATTTCTTCTCTGAGCTGCGGTAAATACAGAATCTAGTCTGCTGTTCCAGGAGCGTATCTCATTATGCTCCACTTTCCTGTCATAAAGAATGGTTCTTTCGGTGCGTTCTTTAAGATAATCACCTGGCTGCATATAAAGTTCCCGAGTAGTCCAGTTATTAAACTTATCGTAAGTATACTTTAGCGTATATTCATTTGGCGTTTGATTTTTATAAAATACACGCACTACATCTCCTTGTTGATTTCTGACTAGTTTTTGTACGTTATGGAATCCATATAGCGGCAGACGCATTGCAAAATTCGTACTGAATATCTCGGGGCTTACTACTGATGATTTACTATGTATCTGCAAGATTTTCCCCTTCAAATATTCAAGTCGATATTGCATATCATAACTTGCCCCTAGGAAATAAGACTTTACAAGCAGAAGTTTGTTATCCTCAAACTCAAATTCCCAAGTATGATCCCCCGTTTTTTCAGTAATATGCTTAATATTTCCTTTCAAATTCATGGTTTGTGTATCAAACCTGACTTCCTTTTCCTGTTGAGAATTACAAGACATACATACCGCCAATAAGACAATTGAAAATATTTTTTTTACAATAGGTGTATTAAAACTCATAAGTTAGTTAGTGAAAGTTACTAAACTATTCAATAGTTATTTGACTAAAATAATGCTTTTTAACAAATAGCTGTTTTTATATTTTAAAAATTTTGTTTTAATAAATAAAAGTAGTTCAGAATTGACATTTGAATCTGTATCTAGTAGATTTTTTTTTCTAAACTTCCCTAATTCTCATCACGGCATTAATAAATTTACGATATATCGTAACAAATAATTATCCCGCAGATCTACAAAACCCTTATAAACAACTATATAAATTTAAAGGCATGTTATTTGGCTAATGTCATGCAGCGCTTACCTGTTTGAAGATGCATCACATCAAACAAACAAAATCAGGCGCTGGATAAAAGAGCTAAGAATTAATCTGGATTAAGAAGTACTGGTAGAGTACATCTTCTTAATCTAGGTTAACAGATCAACTTTCTTGTCTGTAATAGATTTGCAGTACCAACAAAGCAATACCACATAATAATAAATAAAATATTCAAACAATTTAATAATCTAAAAATCAAAACCATGAGTACAATTACAGCACAAGACGGAACACAAATTTTCTACAAAGATTGGGGAACAGGACAACCAATCGTTTTTCACCACGGATGGCCATTATCAAGCGATGACTGGGATGCACAAATGATGTTTTTTCTTAAACAAGGTTACAGAGTTATAGCTCATGATCGTCGTGGGCACGGTCGCTCGGGACAAAGCGGAGAAAACAATAATATGGAAACATACGCAGCGGATGTAGCAGCTTTAACGGAAGCTTTAGATTTAAAAGACGCTATTCACGTTGGTCACTCAACAGGAGGCGGAGAAGTAATTCGTTACGCTGCTAAATACGGAAAAGGACGCGTGGCAAAAGCTGTAATTATAAGCGCTGTAACACCAATTATGATTCAAAACGAATCAAATCCAGAAGGAGTTCCATTATCAGTTTTTGACGAAATAAGAGAAGGAACAGGTTTTAACAGAGCACAATACTTTTACGATTTCCCAATTCCATTTTACGGATGGAACCGCGAAGGACAAACTGTTCAGGAAGGCATCAAACACAATTGGTGGCGTCAGGGCATGATGGGTTCTGTTTTTGCTCATTATGAAGGAATTAAAGCATTTTCAGAATCTGATTTTACTGAAGATTTAAAAAGTTTAGATATTCCGGTTTTAGTTTTACACGGAGAAGACGACCAGATCGTTCCTTACGCTCAAGCACCAAGAGCCACAGCGCTTTTGAAAAACGGAAAATTAATTTCATATCCGGGATTTCCTCACGGTATGCCAACCACAGAAGCAAAAACTATCAATAAAGATATTTTAGAATTTATTAAAGCCTGATCTGACGGCTTTTAATTAACTAAACTGCCTGCTACCAGTCCGCTATTGCAGGCGGTTTAAAAATCATCTCCAATTATGAGTAAGTTGCAACAACCTTCTTTTGACACCGTTACAGAAGCTTTACAATGGCTGAACATACAGGGTTTTACAGAAAATTTTAATCTCGACGAAAACTGTATTCGCTATAACAACAACAAACAATCCATGTCACCAGAAGAATTTAAAATCGAATACTTATTCCGTTTTGAAGGAGATACCGATCCCGGAGACGAAGATATTGTATATGGAATCATTTCTGAAATCTACAATGTAAAAGGTGTTTTAACTAGTGCCTTTGGCATTTACGCTGATTCAATTTCCAGCGAAATGATCAAGAAACTTTCCACCCATTAATAGTAAAACCAATAATTTTAAAAATAAATAATATGAAACCATCCGCAAACTTATTATCCCCAGACAATCACGCCTTAGTACTAATTGACTTTGAAGGTCAAATGGCATTTGCAACCCACAATATTCCGTTAAGCGAACTGCGTACCAACGTTGCAATTGTGGCCGGTGCATCAAAAATTTTCAATGTTGATACTGTTGTAACAACAGTTCCCGAAGAAAGCTTTTCAGGACCTGTTTTCCCAGAGCTTGAAGAATTTTATCCTATTGCAACTTCGGGATATATTGACCGTACTTCAATGAATACGTGGGAAGACGAAGCAGCTTACAAAGCGATTACAGGAAAAAATAAAAAGAAATTAGTGCTTGCAGGATTATGGACAGGTGTTTGCATCGTTGGGCCAGCTTTGTCTGCAATTGAAGAAGGTTATGAAGTCTATGTAATTACAGATGCATGCGGTGACGTAAGCGCAGAAGCTCATGAACGCTCGGTACAAAGAATGATTCAAGCAGGTGCAATGCCAATTACATCCATCCAATATTTATTGGAACTACAAAGAGACTGGGCTCGCGAAGGAACTTATGTTCCGGTAACCAATTTGATGAAAAAGTACGGTGGTTCTTACGGTTTAGGAATTCACTATGCGCACAATATGTTAAAGCACTAATTCAAAATTTCAAATTTTAACATGAATGTCAAATTTCAGCTTAAAACTTGAAAATTCGGAAGAAACAAAAACTAAAGAAACCCCTAACCTTCATTATCTTGGAATCAGCAAAATCCAAATTCAAAATCGTCAAGTTATTACTCGTTTTTCTCCTCATAGGAAATTCGGTATCGGCTCAAAATTTTAAGCTTTTGCGCTACGACGAAAATTACGAATCGTTAAAAGATTCTACGCGAAATTTTTACGAGAAGTTGAAATTTATTCCTTTAAATGAAGAGCAGGATTTTTACCTTTCTTTGGGAGGTGAAGCCCGATATGAATATGTTGATTTTGATAATGAAGATTGGGGAAGGTTAAATATTGGTCATAACAATTTTCTTTTACAGCGCTACGATCTGCATGCCGATATTCATTTAGGAAAAACCTTCAGGGTGTTTGCACAATTAAGAAGTGCATTACAAGAAGGAAGAATCAACGGACCAAGAGGAATTGACGAAGATCAGCTCAACGTTCAGAATCTTTTTTTAGATGTGAATGTTTATCAAAAAGAAGATAAAAAAATAACTTTCCGCGCCGGAAGACAAGAATTGGATTACGGTTCCGGAAGGTTGATTTCGGTACGAGAAGGGCCCAATGCAAGATTGTATTTTACAGGAGGAAAAGTACTGTACTCCTCTGCCCGACTTTTTATTGACGCTTTTGCGATGATGGAAGACGAAATTTTCACAGGCGTTTTTGATAATAAAATGAAAAAAGAGCTGAATCTCTGGGGCGCGTATTCTAAGATAATTATTCCGAAAGCAGGAAACCTTGACCTTTATTACCTAGGAATTCGTAGAGATGAAGCCGTTTTTGAAGAAGGAATTGCTCCAGAACGAAGACATACTTTGGGTACAAGATTCTGGAAATACGGCGGCGGTTTTATTTACAATCTGGAAGCGGCTTATCAATTTGGAAAATTTGGTTCTGGAAATATAAATGCCTGGACAGGATCTGTTGATATTGGATATATGTTTGAAAATATCAAATTTAAACCGACCATAAATCTTCGAAATGATTACATATCGGGAGATAATAATCAAGGCGACGGAAATCTTCAGACGTTTAATCCGCTTTTCCCAAAAGGAGGCTATTTCGGATTTAGTCCGCAAGTGGGTCCAGTAAACCTTATCGATATTCATCCCTATGCCACGATGGATTTACTTCCTTCATTAAAGATGCAGGTCGATGTGGTTTTCAATTGGAGATATTCACTCCAAGATGGTGTTTACAGACCAAGCGGAGTGCTCAATCGTCCGGGAAGCATGTCAGACGAGCGCTATATCGGGACGGCTTATTTAGCCAATTTCACTTATAATGTCAACAAATATATATCAGTCGTAAGCGGCATTCAATATTTTAAAACAGGCGCTTTTATCAACGACATCATTCCAAATTCTAAAGACGGAGTTTTTTTTAATGCCCGCCTTGGATTTAAATTTTAAGCAAACTAATAATTTATTAACCACAAAAATTTATTTAAACACATAGATACATAGCTTTTTTAGTCCTGTACAAAAAGGCGTTTCACTTACATTAATGCACATAACTATATGTGAGAAACTAGTTTTTTCTGCATCCTTTTATCTGGCAAAAATAAAATATATGTCTACATGTGCTAAAAAATATTCCACAACTAAATATTTAAACAATGAAAAATACAATCTTAACATACAAGCTTAGAAACATAATGTTTCTATTTATTTTAACAGCAGGCTTGTTTATTAATCAAGCTTTTGCACAAACCGCCGCACTCGGTTCCACTACAACTTGGGGTAAAGTAGACGGAGTTTCGGTAAACGGATTGGTTCAGGGACCATCGTCTGCAGAAGCAGATTTACAGGTTGCCTGCGTTTTTGAATATACAGAAGGTGACATATTTAACCCTCCTGCCCTTCCGGCAAATCTAAACGGAATGGTGCATTTAGATGACGCTTTTAAAGGCTTAATTACAGAATTACGCAAAAGCGGCAAATTTACAGGACATTCACTTGAAACCTTATTAATTACACCGCCAAAAGGAACTTTAGCATCAAAAAAACTTTTGCTTATTGGTTTAGGCGACCGCACAAAATTTATGCCTGATTTGATGATCAGTGTGGGAAGTGTGGCAATGCGCGAGGCTTTGCGTTTAGGTGTAAGTGATTTTTCTTTTGCTTCTGATATTAAAGATGCTGGAATAGATTCTCCAACAGCTTTAGTAGCCGCAAATGTGGTTTTAGGTTCTTTTGAAGCCTATAGAACGCAGACGTATTTAAAACAGAAAAAATTATCAGATCATAAACCTTTAACTAAAATTATCCTGCTTGCAGGCCCAGCTTTTTATAATGTTGCAGGCGAAGGCATTCAAGAAGCAATTGCAAAACTGAACTCTAAATAATTGAAGTTATGAAAGCAGATTTAATTTTATTCAACGGAAAAATACACAGTTTCAATGCAGAAACCCCAAACGTAACGGCTGTAGCCATTAAAGACGGGAAATTTATTGCCGTAGGAAACGACAGCGATATAATGGAATTTGCATCTTCAGCAACCAAAATAATCGATCTTCAAAATAAAAGAGTGGTTCCCGGAATCAATGATTCGCATATTCACTTAATCCGTGGCGGCTTAAATTATAATCTGGAATTACGCTGGGATGGTGTTCCTTCTTTGGCAGATGCACTTCGAATGCTGAAAGAGCAGGTGGACCGCACGCCAAATCCGCAATGGGTTCGTGTTGTGGGTGGATGGTCGGAGTTTCAGTTTGCTGAACGCAGAATGCCGACTTTAGAAGAAATCAATGCGATTGCTCCCGAAACTCCAGTTTTTATCCTGCATTTATATGACAGGGCGATTATGAACAGAGCGGCTTTAAAAGCAGTTGGTTACAATAAAAATACAACAGCACCTCCAGGAGGTTATATAGAAAGAGATGCCAAAGGCGAACCAACAGGATTGATTATTGCAACGCCAAACGCCATGATTTTGTATTCGACTCTGGCAAAAGGGCCGACACTTTCATATGAGCATCAGATTAATTCGACGCGTCATTTTATGAAAGAATTAAACCGTTTCGGAATTACAAGTGTAATTGATGCCGGTGGCGGATTTCAGAATTTTCCTGATGATTATAAAGTGGTAAACGAATTGAATGAAAAGAAACAACTAACGGTAAGAATCGCTTACAATCTTTTCACACAAAAACCAAAACACGAATTTGAAGATTTTTCAGATTGGATTGATACCGTAAAATTGTATCAGGGCGATGATATGTACCGTCATAACGGTGCGGGCGAAATGCTGGTTTTTTCTGCTGCCGACTTCGAAGATTTCTTACAGCCAAGACCTGATTTACCAGAAAATATGGAAGCAGAACTGGAAAAAGTAGTCCGCCTTTTGGTAGAAAACCGCTGGCCTTTTAGACTTCATGCGACTTACAACGAAAGCATAACCAGATTTTTAAATGTCTTCGAAAAAATAAATCAGGACGTGCCTTTCAATGGATTACCGTGGATCTTTGATCACGCCGAAACGATTGACGAAAGAAACATCGAACGTGTAAAAGCGCTTGGCGGCGGAATCGCAGTACAAAGCAGAATGGCTTATCAGGGAGAATATTTTACAGATCGCTACGGCGCAAAGGCAGCCGAAAACACACCTCCAATCAAAAAAATGATTGAGATGGAAGTTCCAGTTGGCAGCGGTTCTGATGCTACTCGTGTGAGCAGCTACAATCCGTGGGTTTCTATGTACTGGATGACGGTTGGAAAAACAGTCGGCGGTCTTCAATTGTACAACGAAACTAGATTAGACCGACAAACCGCTTTGGAATTGTATACCAGAGGAAGCGCTTGGTTTTCTCAGGAGCAAACTAAAAAAGGCGATATCAGAACTGGAATGTTTGCAGATTTGGCAGTTCTGGACCGTGATTATTTTACAATTGAAGACGAAGAAATCAAAAAAATAGAAGCCGATTTAACCATTGTCGATGGAAAAATTGTGTATGCAAATGGCGATTTTTCTTCGTTCTCACCTCCGCATATTCCGATCCTGCCGGACTGGTCGCCAACAAATATTTATAACGGATATCCTTCGAAAAGCAGCTTCCAGAGTACAATCGAGAATAATGCAAAAGCCGATTCAAAACCAGGATTAACGTCTCAGATACACAGCTGCTCCGGAAGTTGTGATGTGCATGCACACAGCCACGATATCGCTAGAATGAGCAATGTTCCCGTTAATAATTATAACGCATTCTGGGGCGCATTGGGCTGTTCCTGCTTTGCATTTTAAATACAAAACAAATGACAGACATTATAAAACAAATCCTTAATTCAGATTTAGGAACTTCATTCAATAACATCGCGTTTTTAATATTCAGAGTCTTATTAGCAATAGAATTATTCAGGGTTCATGGAATGAAGAAATTCAGAGTCGAAAATGGACAAAAAGAGCACGTTCCGAATCCGCTGCATCTGCCGGAAAAACTAAACGGATTGGTTGCAACTTTCTCTGATACTGTTGTACCCTTTTTTATTATGCTCGGCCTAGGAACACGCCTTGCAATTTTACCTACAATTGGCGTAACGGCTGTTGGTTATTTTGTGGTACACCAGAAAGATTCACTAGAAGTGCGTGACATTCCGTACATGTACACTTTATCCTTATTATTAATTCTTGCACTTGGAGCAGGAAAATATTCACTTGATTATTATTTATTAAACCTAATTTAAAATGAAAGCAAACATCGGAATTAAACAAGAAAGAATTAACAATGTCGTAGAAGTATTAATTAAAATCCTTGCAGACGAATTTATACTTTACACTAAAACAAAACGAGCACACTGGAATGTTGAAGGACCAGATTTTTACAATAAACATCTTTTTTTCGAACAACAATACGATGCGATCGACCAAATTGTAGATACGGTTGCGGAAAGAATCAGATCTTTGGGTCATTATACGCCTGCAACTCTAAAAGATTTCTTAGCGCTTACGCATCTTTCAGAAGAGTTACAAGAGAATAATGACAGCAATGGCTTTATTAAAGAATTGCTTATTGATCACGAAAGCATTATTGTTTATCTGCGTGAAAACATTAATTTAATTGCTAACGAATTACAAGACGCGGGAACCAGCGATTTTATTACAGGTCTTGTAGAAAATCACGAAAAAATGGCTTGGATGCTTCGTGCTCATTTAAAATAATAAATTATGGAAATGCAAAAAAATATCTGGTACGTAACCCTGCTTCTCACTATGATAGCAGGGTATTGCGACACTGTAACTTTCGTCGCAGCCGATTCGATTTTCTCGGCACACGTTACGGGCAACTTTATTGTCTTCGCATATCAAATCATTAAAGGTTCTGATGCCCACGCGTGGATCAAATTGCTGACCTTTCCAGTCTTTATCTTTGCCGTAATCGTTGGCGGAAGAATCGCTTTAAAAAGTGTAAACCATTATACTATCTTATTCTGGGAAGGGATCGTACTGGTTTTGTGCGGTATCGCTTCTTATGTTTTTGGTTATTTGCAAATATTTTCAGAATGGGCAATTTATATCGTAGCCATGACAACCGTTTTTGCAATGGGATTACAAAATGCTTTTGGAAAATTATTTGCTAAGGAAACTCATGGCCCTACAACGATGATGACCGGAAATGTAACACAAGCTTCGCTGGATTTAGGAAGCCTTATAAAAAACGGTACAAACGATGCAGATTCGCTGTTAAGTTTTAAAAAGCAACTCGTTACTATTTTAGGATTTCTTACAGGCTGTTTTCTAGGAGCTGTTGCCGGAAAGTTTTTCGGACTGGGAACTTTATTGATACCAGGTCTGGCCATGATTATTTGTTACTGGTACCACCGCAATAACTAGACAAAATTAGATAAGGATTTGCAGATTTCTAATAATAGATTACCTTTAAAAAATGAATAATACCACCATTTTTTCCTTTAAAAACTATGTACGTTTTTTATGTACTCTATTATTATTTTTATCTGCAAACCCTAACTCCATTGCGCAGTCCAAAGAAGATCCAGTTGTGTTAAGAAAGAAAATTACTTTGGCCGGCAATGACAGCAAAAAAGTCGAATTGCTTTTGGCTTTAAGCAATTATTATCTTACCAAAACAGGCGAATTTAAGGAAGATCTTGACAGCGCATCTGTTATCAATCTAAAAGCAAAAAACCTTAGTAACTCTTTAGGTTACAAACTCGGAAAAGGAAAAACGATACTTTTAGCTGCACAAATCGCCAGAGAAAGCGGCAATTCCAGAAATGCACTCAAAAACACCCAGAATGCTATAGCTTATTTTGAAAAAAATAACATGCCAGAACAGCTTGGAGAAAGTTATAACGAACTGGCGATGCAATCTGAAGGCGACGAAAAAGCAAAATATAAAGAAAAAGCTATTGCATTATTCAAAAAATCAGGAGCCCGAAAAAAACAAGCTACGGTATTACAAGAACTTGGCGAATACTACAGCACCAGCGAAAATCCTGATAAAGCAGAAGCTATTTCATTAGAATCTCTTGCGCTTTATAAATCCATACATTATAAAGATATACAGGGAATTTGTAATATTCTTGCCGAAATTTATACACAAAAAGGCAATTTCCCAGAAGCCTTAAAATATGGACTTTTAGCAGAAAAAACTGCTATAGCATTAAACGATAAAACCTTACAGCTAAGTTCTATTTACAATCATGTAGCTTTGGTGTATTATTACCTCCGCCAGAATGATAAAACTGAGGAATACTGGCAAAAAGCTCTTAAAATTGCAACACAATATAAGGATACAGAATATGTACGAACAATTGCCGACAATTTGAGTTCATTATATATTCGCCAGAAAAAAGAAAACGAAGCCCTGAAACTCATCAAAGAAATGCAAGATCATTATCCAACCTCAAATATTGAGCGTATAATGACCGAGAATTATCTTTTATTTAATATTTACCGAATTCAAAAAAATGCCAAAGCAGCAATTTATTACAAAAAAATGGCCGATTACTATGGTGACAATGCCGATAGAAACGGTAATACTTTTGCTGTTTTAAGAAGTTTTGCAGCATATCACTATCAGGTTAAAAACTATCCTTCTTTTTATCGAAACATTAAAAAATTAGATTCAATTGCTGCGACAATGGGAAATAATAATATTCGTTCTGAAAGTCATAATATTTGGTTTAAAGCCGATTCTTCACGAGGAGATTACATCAGTGCGATTAAGCATTACCAATTATACAAAAGCCTTTCTGATTCGGTTTTTAAGGGAGAAAAAAGCAAGCAGATCAGCAGTTTGCAGGTTGAATTTGAAAGCGAACAAAAAGATAAAAATATCGATCTGCTTAAACAGCAGGCAAAAGTACAGGAAATTCAAATTCAAAAAGATACCGTAATTCGTTATGTTTTTATAGGCAGTGTGGTTGTTTTGATTCTTTTTCTGGCCGTTTTGTACAAAAGCTTCCGCCTGAAAAAAAAGAAAAACGAACAACTCGAAATCAAGCGTCAGCAGATTGAAGCACAAAACGAACTGAACAAAAAAATGCTTTTGGAGAAAGAATGGCTTTTAAAAGAAATTCATCATAGAGTAAAAAACAACCTTCAGATTGTCATTAGTTTATTAAATACACAATCGGCTTATCTGGATAACGAAGATGCTTTACTGGCAATCCAAAACAGTCAGCACCGAATGCACGCCATGTCGCTTATTCATCAAAAATTATATCAATCTGATAATCTCGCAAATATAGATATGTCATGGTATATTTTTGAATTGATCAGTTATATGAGGGAATGTTTTGATACTGATACCAAGATCAATTTTGCTTTAGAAACTGAAAAAGTATATCTTGATGTGGCACAAGCAGTTCCGCTTGGATTAATAATCAACGAAGCGATTAATAATGCGATTAAATATGCTTTTCCAAAAGACAGAAAAGGAAAAGTAACGATTGAACTTAAAAATACAGGCGAAAATAACTACAAACTAGTAATTGCCGACAACGGCGTTGGACTTCCTGAAAACTTTGAAGAGACGGAAAGAAATTCGCTGGGAATGAACTTAATGATGGGATTGACCGACCAAATTGATGGAGAGTTTGAAATGAAAAACGACAGCGGACTGACAATCAAAATTACATTTACAAAAAATACAGAATTTGAAGGCACCGCTGATGATTCTGAAATAATATAACTTAGATAATGAAGGAGAAAATTCTAATTGTTGAAGACGAATTTATTGTAGCAAATGATTTAAAAATTATGCTGAAAAAAGCGGGTTACGAAGTAACCGGGATTGCTTCTTCTGTGGTTCAGGCGAGAAAATTGATCGCCGAAAAAAGACCTGACTGGGTTTTATTGGATATAATGCTGAAAGGCGACCTTACTGGAATTGATCTGGCTTGGGAACTGCGCGAAATGCAGCTGCCATTTTTGTACATTTCTGCCAATACCAATCAGTCGACTTTGGAAGCCGTAAAAGAAACACATCCGTATGGATTTATGGTGAAGCCTTTTCGCGAACGCGATCTTGTGGTAATGCTTGACATTGCCAAGTACCGCTTTGATGAGGAAAAATGCAGTTATGCAGATGTTTCTGTCCCTGTTACAGAAGAAGAAATCGAAGGCATTATTGGCAGCAGCGACTTGATTAAAGAAGTAATTGAAAAGATTAAAATTGTAGCCCCAACAGAAACTTCAGTTTTGATTTTAGGTGAGAGCGGTACTGGAAAAGAACGTGTTGCACATGCAATACATGATCTTTCTCATCATAAATCGAATTCACTTGTAGTGGTAAACTGCGCTGCTTTACCACAGTCCCTTGTAGAATCTGAACTTTTCGGACATGAAAAAGGCGCTTTTACGGGAGCCAGTACCTTAAGAGTCGGAAAGTTTGAACAGGCCGATAATGGCACGATTTTTCTAGATGAAATTGGCGAACTACCTCTCGATTCTCAAGTAAAACTGCTTCGTGTTTTACAGGAAAAAGAAATCCAGCGTCTGGGTGGAAATTCAACCAAAAAAATCAATGTCCGAGTTATAGCCGCTACCAACAGATCGCTGGAAAAAGAAGTGGCAGAAGGTCGTTTCCGTCTGGATTTATATTATCGCTTAAATGTTTTTCCAATTGAATTGCCGCCCCTAAAAGAACGCAAAGGCGATATCGCAGCACTGGCTGATTTTTTCCTTAAAAAATATGCAGCAAGTGCCAGGAAAAATGTTACAGGAATGAGCCCTCTAGCTTTGCAGCAATTACTAGATTATGACTGGCCGGGAAATATCCGCGAACTAGAACATTTAGTAGAAAGAAATGTACTGCTGACCAAAACAAACGAAATCGAAAAATTTGATCTTCCCTCAAGCACGGATGCTAATCCTCTGCAAGCCAGCATCGGCAAAATGAAATCGATGGAAGAAATGGAAAAAGAACATATTATGAATGCATTGCAGGCCTGTAATGGAAAGATTTCCGGGATTGGAGGCGCAGCTGCGTTATTGCAGATGCAGCCGCAAAGTTTATATTCTAAAATGAAAAAATTAGGTATTAAGCAGGGGTATAAATAATACTTTGAGCCGGATCTAAACACAAAGACCGCAAGATATTACACAAAGTTCGCAAAAATTTAATCTTAGTTTTTCGTTTCGATCGAAGGGAGACTCCGATCAGTAGTAAAAAGACGAAGCAAATCTTCACATATAAAAAAAATCAATTTGTAAATTCTAGCTATGGAAAAAGAAACCGTAAGAATCGAAGGATTCAGTGATGCTGTTTTTGCTATTGCAATTACCCTTTTAGTACTGGAGCTGCGTGCACCTGAAGCTAATATCGTAAAAAATGGTACTCAATTACTGGATTTCCTACAAGGCGAGTGGACCACTTATCTGGCTTTTACTCTTTCTTTTTTTAGCATTTTTATTATGTGGGTCAATCACCACAAGATATTCAAACAGATTTACAGTCGTAATACAGGGATTATGTTTTCTAACGGATTGATTTTGTTTCTAGTTTCGGCTGTTTCTTATCCAACGGCTTTGCTCGCTCGCTTTTTTAACAGTGAAGCTTCGAATATTGCGGTGGCCATATATACCGGAATTTTTGTACTGATCAATATTTCATATAATCTTTTATGGTACAATGCAAGTTCAGACAAAAAACTACTCCGTCCGGGAATAACCGATTCTGCCATCAAAAAAATCAGGAATAATTACCTGTACGGCTTCCCAACATATTTAATTGCTTTTGGCGTTTCATTCCAATTTCCTTCTGTTGCGTTGGCAATTAATATGCTTTTATTGATATTCTGGGCATTTTCTTCGGGGAAAATAAAAGTTATTCAGGAATAAATCAGCTCAGGAAATGTTCTTTTTTAATACCTAATTTCTGCATTCGCGAAGCTAAAGTTGTCGAAGGCAGGCCTAGTAAAACTGCAGCACCCTGAGGTCCCGAAATTCTTCCGTTGCATTTTTTAATTACTTTTAAAATATGCTCCTTTTCTACTTCCTGCAGGGTTTTGGTAGAAAAATCAACTGGAGCGATTGAAGATTCCAGCGTAAAAATCTTCGGAAAAGTCATTTCTTTTATTACCTCTTCTTTGGCAAACAAAATACTGCGCTCGACCATATTTTCGAGTTCACGCACATTTCCAGGCCATGCATTGGCATTCATTTTATTCAGCACTTTTTTAGAAAAGCCTTTTACATTTTTTCCAATTTTCTGCGAATGTGTTTCTAAGAAAAAATTCCCTAAAACCTCAATATCTTCGGGACGTTCGCGCAATGCAGGAAGTGCAATTGGAAAAACATTTAACCGATAATATAAATCACTTCTAAAACGGCCCTCGGCAACTTCCTTTTCCAGTGATCGGTTTGTTGCTGCAATCACACGCACGTTAATTTTAAAAGGTTTTCTGCCTCCAATTCGTTCTACTTCTTTTTCCTGTAAAACGCGAAGCAGTTTTCCTTGTAATGCCAAAGGCAGTTCTCCTATTTCGTCCAGAAAAATGGTACTGTTTTCGGCTTGTTCAAATTTCCCAATTCTAACATCTGTGGCTCCGGTAAACGCGCCTTTTTCATGACCGAATAATTCGCTTTCAATTAAATTTTCGGGTATTGAGGCACAATTTACTTTTACCATTCTTTCCTTCGAGAACTCAGACAATTTATGAATGGCATTAGCAATTAGTTCTTTTCCTGTTCCTGTTTCACCAAAAATTAAAACGGTAGATTGCGAAGGCGCGACTTGAGAAATTAATTCATAAACTTTTTGCATGGCTTCACTCTTTCCGACAATTCCCTGAAAACCTTCCGTATTCGAAACGACAGCTTCTGGTTTTCTTTGGCTTAAATTCTTTTGCAAAAGTTTTAGCTGTGATACATTGCTCTCGTAATCCAATGCCATTTTTATATTTCTAACAGTAATAGACAAATGTGTACCGATGCCACGTATAATTCGATTGGATTCTCGGCTAAATGCGGCAGCACTTTTAAAGAAAAGAAAAAGGACATTTTGACTTCCTTTTAAATACGGAAGGCAAATTCCAATTCCGTTTTTAAAATTTTTATTGTTATTAGATTGGAGATAATCCGGAAGTTTATTGTCTGTTATTGATTTTAAATCAAAAATAACTGTATCGGCAGAATTCATACAAAGATCAAAAAAACCGTCGTTTAAAGGGTACTTTTCATCTGAATCAGTTTTATATTCTGAAAATTGATAGAAAATTTGATAATCATTTTCGTCGTCATTAGAAGAAACCAAAATGAAATCCTCAAAAGCAAGATACTCTTTTAAAACATCATTTACAAGAGTATGAAATTCGCTTTTCGATAGCGCCTCCGCAAGTGTTTTGCAGATGGACAATACAAGAAATTGTTCTCTTTCTCTCTCCTGCAATCTGTTTAGCAGTATTGCATTCTTATCGGCCTGCTTTTCCATAAGGTTTTGGTGTGATATTTATTGGTAACAGCGTAAATTTAAGAAATAGCCTTTATGAAATAACTATGAATTCTTTAAATAAAATATTTTTGATCCATAAAATTACGATATATCGTATAATTCAAAAATATCATAACCTATATAATTATAACTCGATTTACATACCAAAAAATAAAAAGAAGCTGATTATGGAGTTTACCTTAATTAAATTTCTAGGAGAATTATTGCATTCTGGATAATGTGAAATATTACCCAGTAGGAGATACCATTTCCTATTACAGAATTTGGGTTTAAATAATCCATAAAACTGGATCTTTCTGAAAGGACAGTCCGCAATTATTGCTCTTCAGGTAAATTAGAAGGAGCTTCATAACTGAAATAGTCAAAACCGGTAACTACTTTTCATAATAAAGCCATCAAAAAAATAATGATTTGACGGCTTTTTGAATTCAATATGAAGTAAATTAATCTTTTTGCAATATAAACCAGCCAAAGGCTCGTAATCTTACTTTATAAAATGAATCAGGAACTATAATGTCTATTTTTTTCCATGCGGCTTCAATAAGATCTTCAGCCTCTTTTGCACATGCATCAATAGCACCACAACTTTGCAGGACATTAATTACAGATCGTATCACTTTTTCATCTGTAGGCATTGTTTGAATTGTTTTCCAAACATATTCACGTTCATCAAAATTTAGTAAACCCATTGCCTTTGCAACAGGCATGGTAATTTTTCCTGCTGTAATGTCTTCTCCTTTATCTTTAAGATTATTCTCAAATCCTTTTAAATTTAGCACATCGTCCATTATTTGATAAGCCATACCTGCAGCTTCGAAGTAATTACTTATTTCATCTATTTCTTCAGGTGTTCCATTTCCTATTATTCCTCCAATTCGTGCTAATGTACAAGCTGGTGCTGCTGTTTTTAACCTGTGGATGGTATAAAGTCTTTTTTCGAGTGCTGTACAATCTCCGGTTCTTACTGCCTCGGGCATAAAGGCGTGAAGACCACTAATATCAAGTGCCTGTCCTGCATGTGCGGCACGCATCATTTCAAAAAAAAGTTGATAAATTTTCAAGCGGATTTGTTCTGAAATTTGAGAATCACCAACAACAATATCTCCTATAAAATAACATGCATTTCCAGCATTTATTGCTAAAGGTTCACCATAAATATGATGAAGTGTTTTACCTCCTCTGCGTTTCTCAGATTTATCCTGAACATCATCTACTATTAGTGAACCTGTATGTATTAACTCAGGCATTGCCAACAGATTTATAAACGGCTGCGAGTCACCTCCCACACTATCTATACAGGCAAGCAATACATATGAACGCCAGGATTTTTTATTCCTGTCAACAATTTCCCGAACAGGTTTAACAACAGAGGCAACATATTGTTCTTTATCTGCCTGACTAAAAAAATTAACCCCTAGCGGGCTATTAACTAACTTGTAAAACTCATCATCTGTTGGGACTAAGGGCAGCAGATTTTCTACTGTTTTCTGTGTAGTTTTACCAACTGCTTTTAAAAAACTTTCAATAGTTTCATTAGCATTAAACCCAGCTATTTCTACATATCCTAGGCCTTTAACCTGTGTATGCATAAAATTTCCAGAAGCATGGACACATCCTTCCCAAATTGCCGGCAATGAGAGTGCAGTTATAAATTCCTGTTCAGGAAAATCAGCAGTTATAGTAAGAGATACATTATAGTCAGGCATTTCTAAGTTCCAGGATATTGGATAGGAGACAAAAGTTTTAGTGCTTGTCCAATAATCTTTGGGAGAAAATGAGTAATTCTCAATACTAATTCTCTTACCATCTTTATCAATTATAACTGCAGTACCACCATCATATTCACCATTCTTCGTATTATCAAAGAGATCATATACAGATAATTGAAATTCATTATCCAGTTGCAGTGATACCCAATTCCATGCCATATCTTGTTTGAATTCTAGAGCTTTAATTTCATCACCTGGTTTACTAAATTCATGATCATACCAACCACTGCCTTCTACCTCATAAATCTCGTTCCCTATCCTAATCTCACCAGTAACTCCACATTTTGGAATAAAATAATAAAACATATCTTCACTTTTACTAATACCTGCAATACATCCATCTTCACCATGCTTTATTGGTTTTATTAATGGAATAAACTGAAGTTTGCATTCTACTTCTTTCAAAGAATTGTTAAGTCTTAAATGATATGTATCGTCTTTGTCTTTTTTAAAAGAATTTTCATCGTATTCAAGTGAAAACTCCTCTACACCAATCGTCGCAGGCTTCTTAAGCAGCCTGTCGGGCAGTGGCACATTCCCTTTTTCATACAGTTCTTTTAATGCACGGTAAAAAGGTTTATGAATTAAATCTTCTTTTTTATTAATAACTTTTATTGATTCTGCGGGCATGGATTGATCAACGAGTGAATCACTATAATATTTACGGGCATCTTTATCAGATAAAGACCAAATTACAGAATGTGCGTATGTCAAATCTCCTGTACGTTCATCTTTTAAAGACGTTCTAAAAAAGGAAGCAAATACAGAAAACTGCCTGCCATCTTTAGAGGATAAATGGCAGTTTTGATACCACCATTCTATTATGGATTTATTGTGTGGAAAATCATGAATCTTTAAATCAATTGGTCCATCTGCAGGCCATGTAGAAGGGTAAGGATTTAAAATAACTTTGGAATTTTGGGGCTGTAAACTCATTTCATTTTTCATATTGCTCTATATTAATTATTTATAAAAAATATTTACTTCAGCTGGAAAGTATCTCGATAGCAGAGACTGTATAAGAAATTGAATGTTATGCACAGACTGAAAAAATTTAAAGTCGCCTATCTTTTATAAAACACTTTAAATAATTTCAAATGAAATTTTTGTAAGAATAAAGTTAATATAATTAAATTAGATGAACAAGAGTATAATAACATAATTTACTGTAAAACAATTATTTAACACTTAAATTACAACTTTAAAAATGACATGTTTTTTTTTATATAAAACCAGTACGCAAAGAAAAACAAAGAAAATAAATGACTAATTTAGAATGTTATTTGTATTTAATCTAAATAAACATATATTTGCGGTCAAAATAAATAACCGCCATGAAGTTTATATTCTCCCTATTGCTGTTAGGCCTCTTTAATATTGGTCTCGCACAAAATGCTACAATTACTGGAAAAATCATTTCCGAAAATAATGAAGCTGTATCTTATGCTTCTATCTCAATCAAAACCCTTAAAAAAAACACTGTTTCCGATGATAAAGGAAATTTTGAAATCACAAATCTTGCTCCTGGAAAATACACTGTTTATTTCTCGGCAATGGGATTTACAGTAGAAGAAAGAAATGTAGAATTGACTGAAAATCAAAATCTTGATCTTTCAATTATTTTAAAGGAAAACGTTAACACTTTGCAGACGGTGGAAATTACAGGACGTAAAGAGAAATCGTACCGAAATACAAAATCTTTTATTGGAGCAAAAACAGAAATTGCTTTAAAAGATTTGCCACAAGCCGTATCTTACGCAACCAAAGAATTAATAGCCGATCAGGGTTCCATACGCGTAGGCGAAGTGGTTAAAAACTTCAGCGGGGTAAGCCAGTTTACTTTCTATGACGATATCTCAATTAGAGGTTTTAGAATAAACGGAGGCAGTAATACTCAATTGCTGAATGGTATGCGAACCTCTACAGGATTTTGGAAACAACCGCTTGCCAATTATCTGGAACGTGTTGAGGTTTTAAAAGGACCATCTTCTGCTCTCTTTGGAAATGCTTCACCTGGAGGAGTTATCAACAGGGTAACCAAAAAACCTTTGGATCAGTCTGCTAACAGCGTGAGTTTTTCTACCGGAAGTTTTAATACTTTGAGAGCTTTAGCCGATTTTACAGGTCCGTTAACAGAAGATAAATCACTTTTATACCGATTGAATTTAGGTTATGAAAATGCCAATTCTTTCAGGGATTTACAATTCGATAAAAATATTGTGCTTGCTCCTTCCCTGTCTTTCCTTCCAAATGACAAAACAAGTGTCAATTTTGATTTGATTTATACAAGTTCGAAAAGTATACTAGACCGCGGACAATCGACATACGAAGACAATTTGTATTCTACTAAAATTTCAAACTCCTTAAATTCTACTAACGATTATTTAAATGAGGAAACATACATTGTAACAACTTCATTAAATCATCAATTTACAGATCGTTTGTCATTTTCTGGATCGTACATCCGTACAGGTTATACAGAAGATCTTTTAGAGCATCGAGGCGCCAATAAATATGCATCTGCAGGTGACGGAACTACTATTCCTACTTCTATAGAAATGCAGGTTTTTATGCGTAAACGTAAACGTTATATCGATAATCTTTCGGCTTTCTTTAAATACGAAGCCAAAACTGGAGCATTAGATCATAATCTAATTGTGGGTTACGACTATGCACAGGAAGAAGTACCTGCTGGAGGATCTCAGCTGCAGGCTACAGGATATAGAAATGCATCTAATACTGGATCAATTGCCACGTATAACCCTGCGAATAAAGCTAATTATTTATTGGATGCTAAAGGAAATCCAGTACCAAACGTGGCGCATTTTGACCTCACAAACCCCTCTGCATCACAGCAGTTAAAAGACATGAGCAAGTATTTTTATGCGGCTCGCCCTTTTGATCCAACATTTTATTCTTTGTATGGAGTTTATCTTCAAGATCATATTAAGTTTGGCGCTTTTCAGGCATTAATTGGAGTGCGCTACGACGAATATACCGATAAAGAAAACTACAAAAAAGCTGCAGAAAAGAAAGTCAAACAACATTCGTTTTTACCGCGTTTTGGACTGACTTATACTCTTAATCCAAACATTAATTTGTACGGAACTTACGTAAAAGGTTACAACCCTCAGACAGCTTCTTCTTTATCAAATCCAAATGCGGGCGGACCTTTTGATCCGTTAGAAAGTAATATGATTGAATTTGGAGGAAAATCATCATGGTTCAAAGAAAAACTTTTTGTAACGGTTGCCCTTTTCAAAATTCAGCAGAAAAACACGCTTTATCCAGCAAACGATACTGCAAATCCAGACTTAATGCGCGCAATTGGAGAAGAAGAATCTAAAGGTATTGAAATTGATTTGAATGGAAATATCACACGAAACTGGAGTATTTCTGCTGCTTATTCGTATAATGAGGCTGCAATTACTGAAAGTCCGATTGAATCTGAAATTGGAAGACAAAAACCAAACACGCCACGCCAACAGGGTAATTTATGGACACGTTACAATTTTACAAACGGAGCTTTGAAAGATTTTGGTCTTGCATTTGGAACTAATTTTGCCACTACACGTACATTAAGCCAGACCGACACTCAAACCTTGCCAGGCTATACTTTATTTAATGCGGCATTATATTATAACATTAATAAATTTAAGATTCAGGTAAATGCCAATAATATACTGAACAAAACGTATTGGGTTGGTGGTTACGACTTTATCCGTTTGTTCCCTGGTGCGCCGTCGAACTGGCTTTTAACATTGGGGTACTCTTTTTAAAAGCTTTAATTATATTTGGAAAATATTTCCTTCCTCCTACATGAATAAAACATTTAAAAAAAATATTGGATTTTTACATTTATGGCTCGGACTTGCGTCCGGGCTTATTGTATTTATAGTCGCACTTACAGGAAGCATTTTAGTTTTTGAAAAAGAGATTGATACTTTTGTCAATCCCGAATTTTATGAAGTTTCTAGTATTGGAACAAAGAAATTGCCCGTTGACATTTATGTCAATGCCATCAGGAAAAAATATGCGATCACAGAATTAGAGCGTATTCAGACTTATCAAGATCCCAAAAGAACTGTAATTATTTCTGGAACCGATGCCGATAAAAATGAACAGATTTTCTCTGTAGATCCATACACTGGAAAAGTTTTGTGCCAAACTACGGAAAAAAGCAGGTTTTTTTCTGTGGTATTGGACTTACATCGTCATTTAATTTTAGGTGAAGCTGGAAAATTTATTACAGGCTGCAGCTGTCTTATTTTTGTTTTTCTGCTCATTTCGGGTCTTATTTTATGGTGGCCGAAAAAAATGAAAAATCTAAAGCAGCGATTAACTGTAAAATGGAGCGCTTCTTTTAAAAGAGTCAATTGGGATTTTCATTCCACATTTGGATTTTACAGCTTTTTGTTTCTTCTAACAGTATCGCTTACTGGACTAACCTGGTCTTTTAAATGGTTTGAAAGCGGTATTTATTTATTTGCTGATGGAACCACAAAAAAACATTCGGCTAAAGTTGAAAACCCAACAAAAGTTGACCCTAAACTGGATAAAACCTATTTCTATCAAAACATATTCTCAAAAACTGACAGTATTTATAAATACAAAGGAGATACCCAAATCAGAATTCCTTCTGACACGATAAATAGTATCATGGTCATTAAACTAAATATTGAAAAATCGATACCGAATATTTCGAGTATGGCTTATTTTGATAAATATACAGGTGAACTTTTAAAAATCAAACCTTATGAATCGTTTAGTAATGGCGATAAAGTAAGGCGTCTTATTTATCCCATACATACAGGAAGTATCTATGGTTATCCAACCAAAATTCTAGCTTTTTTGATTTGTCTTTTTGCGGCGACACTGCCTATTACAGGTTTACTTATATGGCTGGGAAAGAAGAAGAAAAAGTAACCCTTTTTTTTAACTACTCACTTTTTTAACGCAAAGAACGCTAAGGTTTTTTTTTAAATAAGGTATGATTAAAAAGTTCGCAAAGGTTTGTATTGAACAATGCTTTGCGAACTTTTTAATTATATAAAACCTTGCGAACCTTGCGAAAAACCTTTGCGCTCTTTGCGGTAAAAAACCACGCATTTTAATAGTAACTTATTTTTTCTGAAAGTACAGATAATCAGTTGTAGTACCTACATCTCTTAATCGGATCTGAGAATTATTAAATTCAAATAATTTCCAGTTAAAATTCAATTTTCCAAGTAATTCACTTGTAAAATGTATCTTCAGTTCTCGTACTCCATATTGAACAGTACTTTCCCATTGACCAGTTTCGTAAACTCCTCCTTTACTGGCCACAACAGATTTATCACTTTTAAAAACAAAAGAGTAACCGCTGTAATTTGACGTTTTTACGGTATCATCAAAATAATACGGGATTTCCCAGAAACCATTTGTTAGGGTTTGTTCAAAATCTAATGTTACAATATTATTTTCTGGACAATAATCTATAGCATATTTAATAGCATTTTCGAACTCTAAATTATTGGTAATCGATTTTGTCTGTCCGTTATAATCTGCTATCGTAATAGGATATTTTAAAGAAATATACTGACTCTCATTTAAATTTTTAATAAAATTAAAAAATGCCTGATCGCTTATAATCGATTGTGAACTTGCTATTTGACTAGCGCTGTTGTAAATATTAATTGTTATAGGATAATTGATTTTTAATCCATTAATTTTAGATAAAAGATCTGGATAAAGATTCCAGTAATCAATCAAAGAATCAAAATCAGCCTGATTGGGAATCAATTTTTCAATGTAATTATAGTATACCATAGTTACAGGAAAATCAATTTTCACAATATCATCATCATAATTACTGGCATTGATATTATCTACAACCTTTTGATAATCGGCAGTTGTATTAACTGCAATCTGCTGGTTGTTTACAGTAACCGTATAAGGGAGTTTTATAGTACAATAGCTAGATCCGTCGATAACATTATCCTGAACGGTCTGTACCATTGCAACTCTCTGCAGATATGTAGTCAGCGGGGAAACATTTGTAATTGTTCCCTGTGCATTATTATTTTCTTCATCTGTTTCACTTTGACAGGAAAACAGCAGGAACAGGAAAACTGCGAGTGATAAATATTTTTTCAAAAGGAACATATTTATGTTTTTACAAAGGTAATAAATTTTAAGAAACTGTTTTTTTTAATAAAGTAACAACAAGGATTTCAGTATGTTCTTCTATACTAAATTATCAAAAGCCGATACCATTTTATTCTTCTATTAAACAATCGGCTTTGCTTTTACCCTACTTCAATTAAAAACAAATACTTTTGCGTCGTACAAACTGAGAACCTACATGCCAGATAAAAACCAATCCAATACTTGTGATGAAATAATTTTTTCGTCTTTCTTTAAAAGTCATATCAAAGCGCTTCGGAATTTTCTTTTATACAAATTTGGCAACGCAGAGCAAGCAGAAGATGCAGCCCAGGAAGCATTCGTAAAACTTTGGCAGAACTGTGCTTCAGTGCCGTTAGAAAAAGCCAAATCATACATTTACACGATTGCGAACAATACTACTTTAAACCAAATTGCACATCAGAAAGTTGTTCTGAAATATGAAAAAAACTTTACAGGTTTAGATAAAACAAATCAAAGTCCGGAATATCTTTTGGAAGAAAAACAGTTTCAAGCCAAACTTTTAAAAGCCATAGAAAACCTAAACGAAAAACAGCGTACTGCTTTTTTGATGCATCGAATCGACGGCAAAAAATACAGTGAAATTGCCATAGAACTCAATATCAGCGTAAAGGCGGTAGAAAAACGCATTCATTTGGCTCTTTTAAGCTTACGTAAAGAAATTGATATCTAAAAAAGTAGGGTAAATTTAGTTCTAATTGTTTTAATTAAATAATACGATAAAATGAAAAAAGATCGCTTATTAGCAAAATGGCTCAACGATGATTTATCTCAAGATGAATTGGCGGAATTTGAGGCGAGCCCTAATTTTGAAAAATACCAGAAGATAAAGAAATATACAGCTCATCTAGAGACAGATGACTTTGATGAAAATACTATGCTGTCTAACATTTTAAGCCAGAAAAAACCAGCTCCAAAAGTTGTTCCGTTATACAGAAAATGGATGTTTCGCGCAGCGGCCATATTTGTCCTCGCACTTGGAGTTACATTTGCGATGAAAGTTTTTATGTCTGAAACGGAAACCGCAGACTTTGGAAAAAAGACCACTTTTTCACTACCGGATAATTCTGAAGTAGTGTTAAACTCCGGTTCTGAAATAAACTATAAAAAATGGAACTGGGACAATAATAGACATCTTGAGTTAAAAGGAGAAGCGTATTTCAAGGTTGCAAAAGGAAGACGTTTTGAAGTGGAAACAAGCCTTGGAAAAGTAACCGTTTTAGGAACACAGTTTAATGTTAAAACCAGAAAAAACAGGTTTGATGTGGTGTGTTACGAAGGGCGTGTAAAAGTAAATTATGATTCGACCGAAATTCTACTAACCCACGGTCAAAGCGTGAGTTTTGAAAACGGAAAGCAGATTAAACTCACTGTAAATTCTTCGAAACCAGAATGGATAAATAATCAGATATGCTTTTATCAGGAAAATATACAAAGCCTTTTAGAAGAGGTTGAAAGACAGTATAATATTAAGATCGAGTTAAACGCCAAAGACACGATCTCTTTATTTACAGGAAAGTTACCTGCTAAAGACTTAAATACAGCTTTGCAGATTATCAGCACAACGTATCATCTAAAAGCCAAAAAAGTTTCAGAAAACAAAATAATTTTTGACGAAAAATAAATGCTCCGCCCCAGACAATTTCATTTTTTGTTTGTTCTAATGCTTCTTGCCCTGAATCTTTCTGCTCAGGACAAGGGCAAGTCAATGCCTTTCAAAAAAATAATACTTGATATTGAAAAACAACACGATGTCAATTTTAATTACACGGAGGATAACATTGCTGGACTGGAAATCAATCCTCCAAAAAGATCCCTTTCTTTAGAACAAAAACTGGAATATCTGGGTAAAAAAACGCATTTATCTTTTGAAAATATTGGCAATAAATTCATCAATATCTATAAAAAAGAGAATGCCACAGAAATGATCTGCGGCTATGTCATTTCAGCAGCAGATAAAAAACCTATTGAAAACGCAAATATCAGTTTGCCTAACAAAACTCAGTTTGCAACTGACTCAGAAGGTTATTTTGAATTTGCTAAAGAAGACAAAAGTATATTTACAATTAGTCACGTAGGATTTATATCCAAAAGAATTTCACCTGGAAATTTAGTTTCTAAAAATTGTCCCCAGATATTGCTGGAACCTGAAATTACAGAACTGCACGAAATAAAAGCCAATGCAATTTTAGCATCAGGAATTTCGAAAAACAACAACGGATCGTTTGAAATTAAACCTAAAAAATTTGGTATACTTCCCGGACTTATCGAACCTGATGCCTTACAGACTATGCAGCAGATTCCTGGTGTAAACAGTCTTGACGAAAGTGTTTCCAGCATTAATGTTAGAGGCGGTACACACGACCAGAATTTATTTTTATGGAATGGAATCCGAATGTTTCAAACAGGACATTTTTTCGGTTTAATATCTGTTTTCAATCCCAATTTAGCCCATACAATTTCTATCTATAAAAACGGAAGTTCTGCGTTTTATGGCGAAAGTGTATCCAGTGTTGTGGCTATTTCTTCTACTGCCGAAACAGCAGAAAAAAACTCGTTTAGTGCAGGAATTAACATGATTAATGCCGATGTTTATGCCAAATACAATCTTTCTAAAAAAAGTTATATTGAAATTTCTGCCCGTAAATCGATTACTGATTTTGTAGAAACTCCTACTTACAAAGAATATTTCAATAAGGTTTTTCAAAACACAACCATTACAGATTTCTCTCAAAATCAAAACGTAAACTATCAAAGCGACAAAAAATTTGGTTTCTACGATGCGACACTCAAATATGCCCAAAAAATAGGATCAAAAGATCAAATAGTACTGGATTTAATTACCATAAAAGACAATTTGGAGGTTTTTCAAAGTGCCACCGTTTATAACACCAATAAATCAGAAGAGAATGTGCTGCGCCAGCAGAATTATGGTGGAAATTTGTCATGGCGAAGAAACTGGAACAGCTTCAATACTACAAAAATTAATTTCTACAATTCTTCTTATGAACTTCTAGCCAATCAGAAAACGACTTTAGGAGATCAAGTTGTCATTCAGGAAAATACAGTTAACAATAACGGAATTAACTTAGAAAACAATCATATCATTAATTCTAATTTTAGTTTTAATGAGGGTTATCAGTTCAATGAAATGGGTATCACTAATTTGGAACAGGTAACAAATCCAGACTTTTACCGTAAGGTAAAAGACGTGCTTCGAACTCATGCTTTAATTGCAGAAGGAAAATACAACGATACAATTTCCAAAATCTATTTTAAAGCTGGAATGCGGCTTAATTATATTGAAAAATTTAAAAAATATATTGCAGAACCTAGAATACAATTTGCGTACGGCATCAATAAAAATGTAAATCTGGAACTTTTGGGCGAGATCAAAAGTCAAAACTCCCAGCAGATTATTGATTTACAAAAAGATTATTTTGGGATTGAAAAAAGACGCTGGATCATTTCAAATAATACTACAATTCCCATTCAAAAAAGCAGACAGTTATCTTTAAATTTATTTTATAAAAAGAATGACTGGCTTCTCGACATTGAAAATTTTTATAAAAAAGTAATAGGAATCACCACTTCCAGTCAGGGTTTTCAGAACCAGTTGGAATTTGTTAGAACTACCGGAGACTATGAAGTTTGGGGAACAGAAATGCTTATTCAAAAAAAAATAAATCAATTTCTAACTTGGTTTAGTTATACGTACAATGAAAACAATTATCATTTTCCAAATTACCAATATCCTAGTTTTCCAAATAACTTTGAGCTGACCCATACTTTATCATGGGCTGGAATTTACGAGAAAAACAATTTCAAAATTGCTCTGGGGACAAAATGGTCTTCTGGCCGGCCAAAAACCTCTCCCGATTTTGCCCAAATAGATCCTTCAAATCCTGTTTTGTTTTATAACAAACCTAATAATACCAATCTGCATATTTTCTCGCAGGTTAATATTTCTTCAACTTACAAATGGGAAACATCAAATGGAATTCAGTACAAAATTGGAATTTCAATCTTAAATATTCTCAACCGTAAAAACGAAATCAGCGAATATTATAGAATAAGTTCCCTAACAAATTCTATAGAAGAAGTTGATACTTTTTCGCTGCAACGAACTCCAAACGTGAGTTTTAGAGTTTCTTTTTAATTCTATCTCTACAAGGGTTTTAAAAAACTCTTTTTCTTCTTTTTTATTTTTTTTCAAAAAACACAATTCTTTGGTAGGGTAATCTTTATCAAGGCTGTTTTACTATTAAATCTTATCAAAATAATAAAAAATGAAAAGAAGAAAAACAGCAATAGTAACTGCTATATTACTGATTATCATCTCAGCCGGTATTTACTTTTACTACGGATTCCTATTTAAAGAAGCACGGAATATCGAATCAGAAACGCCTGATTTCAGTATAACTGCCACAAAACTACTGGAAGATTATAACACGAATCCTAAAACAGCAGATTCTTTATATCTCAATAAGACTATTGAAATTACAGGAATGGTAACCAAAGAAACAGATTCTGTGATCACTCTAGAAAATACTGTTTTCTGTCTCTTCACTCAAAAATTAAAAAATAAATCTGCTAATACTATAACAAGAGTTAAAGGTAAATGCATTGGATATGATGAACTTTTTCAAGAAGTCAAATTAGATCAATGCACATTATTAAACAAACAAATCAATTAATCAATTTATGAAGAAATTTTTAGTTCCAATCTGCTTCTTTCTGACGGCCATGGCATATTCACAAGATGACTTGCTGCAGGGTCTTGATTCTACTCAGGTAGAAGAAAATTACTCAACCGCAACTTTTAAAGCTTTACAGCTGGTAACATTGCAGACCACAAAAATGCCAGCAAAAAAAGAGTTTTATTTTGTGGTATCACATCGATTTGGCAGCGTTAAAGATGGTTTCGACAGTTTTTTTGGTCTTGATAATGCCACTACAAAACTAGGCGGTATTTATGGCGTAACCAACTGGTTATCGGTAAGTCTTTCCCGACATACCTTAAACAAAATGTATGAAACAGGATTAAAATACAGAGTTGCCAGACAAAACGATAATTTTCCTTTGGACATTGTTGGTTACAGCGTTGCAGATATTAACACTTTCTTAGAAAAAGATCAATATCCTGGTTTAGAATTTAAGCATCGTCTTACGTATGTACAGCAGGTTTTAATATCTAGAAAGATCAGCGAAAAACTGTCACTGGAATTAGTACCGTCATTTATCCACAAAAACCTTTACAATCCTGATATCGAAAGAGATAATCAGTTTTCTTTTGGCGGCGGCGGACGCTATAAAATCACTAAAAGACTATCTGTTAATTTAGAATACATGCACAATTTTGATAAACCCGACTTCTATAAAAATCCATTATCTGTAGGACTTGACGTAGAAACAGGCGGGCACGTATTTCAGTTAATCTTTACCAATTCACAATCTATGAGCGAGAGCGGATACCTTACTAATGCATCTGGTGACTGGGGTAAAGGTGATTTCTTTTTCGGCTTTAACTTATACAGAGTATTTTAATAACTATAAATCAATAAATCATGAAAAAAACAATCTTACTTACAATTTTATTAGCTGCATTGGCAAGCTGTAGTGACTCAGATACAGTTCAGGATATCGAAACACCAACAACGCCGACGAATCCAACAACATCAATTACTTATAGTAAAAATGTAAAATCTATTATTGATGCCAACTGTATCAGCTGTCATTCAAGCGGAAGATCTGCAGCGTTTAGACCTCTAACTACATTTGCAGAAGTTAAAGCGGCTGTTGAAAATTCTGGTTTATTAAACCGAATTCAACTGCAAAACGGCCAGCAGGGGCTTATGCCTCAAGGCGGAAGAATGTCGCAGGCTAATATTGACTTAATCGTAAAATGGAATACGGACGGATTAAAAGAAAATTAATCATTATGAAAAAATCATTGCTGAATTTCTTCTTTTTGCTGTTAATTATTACTGTAGGTACAAATGCTTCTGCACAAAAATTAATTACAAAAACAGGAAATATAAAATTTCAGGCTTCGATGCCTTCTTATGAGGAAGTTGCAGCCGAAAACAAATCTGTATCTGCAGTTCTTGATCAGTCAACTGGTGATTTTGCTTCTTTGGTTTTAATAAAAGGATTCCGATTCAAAGTTGCATTAATGGAAGAGCATTTTAATGAAAATTACATGGAATCTGAAAAATTCTCGAAAGCAACTTTAAAAGGCAAAATAGAAGATTTTGATATTTCTAAGATTACCAATACTCCTAAAAATTTTACCTTAAAAGGCGATCTTACCATTCACGGCAAAACAAAACCTTTAACAGTAATCATAAAAATTTCTAAAGCTGCGAACGGAGTTAATGCAATTGGTTCTTTTGAAGTAAAACCAGAAGATTTTGATATTGAAATACCAAGTCTTGTCAGAAAGAAAGTTGCCGATAAAATAAAAATCAATTACAATTTTTTATTAGTTAAGTAATCTTTTAAAAGGTGCTTTTTAGCAAAGAAACTACTCTTCAAAGATCTGGATCGAATTATTGATTTAGAACCTCATTAAACATGACTAATGTTCTGGGGTCAGTTTTTATATAAGCTGGCCTCTTTTTTTTAACCTCAATCAAAATTAGATGATCTGCAAAAACTACGTTGTTACCGGAGAAGATGTGAATGATTTTATGGTTATGGAAAGTGCCGCATACATTTCATACTCAGTCCGATTATTGTATCACTTTTTATTTTATAATGGTTTTTCAAAAGAGAAACTGAACACTCTGAATCTCGATCTGCACGAAGGAAATCATGAACTGATTTGTTATAAAGATCTAATGTTTACCCAGCATTTTTTTGTTGAGCTCAAACATTTTTATATCGATGACAAAATCAGGATTAAAAGCTCTTTTTTCAATTCAAAAAATGAATGCTGTGCAGAGGTAACGAAAGAAGTCGAATGGTTTGACCCAATTCGCAGACAAGTTATAGAAACTCCAAAACAAATCCTTTTACATTTTTATCCCAATTTGTAAAGTAAAGCAAAACGGAAATAATCTAGTTTTTGAAATGGAAACCTTTTTTGCCACAAAAGTTAAGACGGTATCTTTTACATTAAGTAAAAAATAAATGTTTCTTGCATTTCATTTTTACAATTTAATAACGAGAAATTCGATTATAGTATCGGCCCAGCTCCATTTGACTATCTGTTTACATCATTTTTATTATATTGCAGAGAATAAGAGTAAAACGGAATATATAAGATGATAAAAAACTTGCTGTTTACGTTTGCATTGGGTCTTCTGGTCCATGCACAGACCAAAGCTCAAAATATTACACTTAGTCCTTATAAGGTAATTTGCTCACAGGTTACTGTAGAGCAGGTTGATTACAAAGGTAAAAAAGCATTACAGGTTCAGGGACTGTCCAATGATGAAAAAACACTTGCGATCCTGAAGGATATTGATTTTCACAACGGAACAATTGAAGCGTCTATTTCTGGACAAACGCTTGCCAGTGCTGGAGAAACCGCACGCGGATTTGTTGGTATTGCTTTTCGCGTGAGTAATGATGCCTCTAAAATGGAAGTATTTTATTTGCGTCCTACAAACGGCCGGGCAAATGATCAGGTTCGTAGAAACCACTCCACACAATATATCTCAGTTCCTGGATATCCATGGGAAAAACTGAGGAAAGAAACTCCTGAAAAATATGAAGCTTATGCTGACATGCAGCCTGCAGAGTGGATCAAAATAAAGATTGAGATAAAGGACGAAACCGCAAAACTTTACGTCAACGGAGCTTCACAGCCAACACTCATTGTCAGCGATCTGAAACAGGGTAAAAATCTGCGGGGAAGTATTGGCCTTTGGGTTGGTCCTGGAACATTGGCCCATTTCACCGATCTTAAAATTACTAAAGAAAACGGATAAAATTAATCTAAGAACTCTAGTACTTTTAATACAAAGAGTTTTGAGCGGTTATTATTTGTTTGTATTGCCACAATTTCTGTAGCGACTGACAAATTATTTTTTGAAAGCAAAGGAGAAATACGACAAGTTTCAAAACTAGTTTCTTAGAAAACATCAATAGGTTTTGTTTGTTTTCCTGTCAGCCAGTGATTGGCAAGCCCCGGCAACTAAGTGTAAATTTTTTAAAACAAGAAATATCTGTTTAAGGAAAAGCTTATTGAGGGCAATTTTAAATTAGACTGCTGATAATGATTTTAGATTTCTCTATCATTTCATTAGACTTGAACATCTGACTCTCTATTAGAGAGCTCTCAAAAAGCATATATATATGATCCGATAAAGCTTCATCATTAATAAAATTTGAAAAAAATTTCCTTAGATCTTTCTTATGATCCTGAATTACGTTCAGTATTTTAAGATTATCACTAGGGATTTCAGATAAAATATTTAAGAAGCTACAGCCTCTGAAATTTTCCTTAGAGTTCATGTAAATTAAATAATCAAACGATGACAAAATCTTTGATTTAGTATCTTTTTTGTCGGTTATAAAATTATTGAGTTCATTGAACCAATATGTATGTCTTGCGTTTAAGAATGCTACGCATAGATCTTCTTTGGACTTAAAATGTTGGTAAAAGCTAGCCTTGGCAACTTTTGCTTCAGAAATAATCTGATTAATACCGGTCGAATTGTAACCCTGGTTAGCAAAGAGGCCAAAGGTTACATCCATAATTCTTTCTTTTGGAGATATCATGAGCTGATTTATTTTGGAACAAATATACAACTACCGAAACAAACATACAAACCTGTCTGTCTACTAAAATAATATTTAATAGCTGACTTTCCTAAATCAAATCTAGCTAAAAATGTCTTTTGGATTGTGATTTATAAAAAAAACAGAACTAGCTGCAGTAAAATTTTGCTAATCCTGTTTCTAATACATTTTTCCGCTATTAGAACTTTCGTTGTTCTTCTGTGATTTGCAAATCATTGATACTGGCATATCTTTTGGCCATCAACCCATTCTCATCAAATTCCCAATTTTCATTACCATACGCCCTAAACCAATTACCTTTTTCATCCATATACTCATATTCAAACCTTACAGCAATGCGGTTGTCTGTATGCGACCAGTACTCCTTCTTCAGTTTATAATTTTGCTCTTTTTTCCACTTATCGGCAAGAAACTTGACAATTTCTTCCCTGCCGTTTACGAATTTATCTCTATTTCTCCACTCGCTGTCAATAGTGTACGCTTTGGAAATTTTTTCAGGGTCTTGGGAATTCCATGCATCTTCAGCAAATTGAATTTTCTGTAGTGCTGATTCAAATGTAAATGGTGGTAGTGGATGTTTCTGTTCCATTTTTTAATAAATTAAATTGTTAATACTCTCTTTATTCGTTTATTTCGATTATACATCTAGTAATAATTAGACAGAACAAACTTAAAACAAAAAAATAAAACAGACAAACTTGTCTGTCTATTTTTTGTTTATTTTTTTTCCAATTTTAATTTTTTAATCAAAAAACAAAGATTATTGTCCTTTTGTAATCCTTTAGATTTTTCTGGCTTGAAAAACAAAAGCCTGATGCCAAAAGGCATCAGGCTTACTTCCACAGATATATTAATACTTCGCTTAAGCTTAAAATCAAATTTTAACTTTTCCCAGCAGATTTTCAATTCTGGAAGGTAAAATTTCTGGATTTGCTCCTGGAGCTTCGGCTACTAGAGCTCCTACCGCGCAGGCAAAATCAATGGCATTCTTAGGTGCTTTATCGGTAAGCAGTGATGTGATTAAAGCCGCTAAAAAGGAATCCCCTGCTCCAACTGTATCAGATACCTTAATAGGATATCCTCCATTTTGATAAAGCTCTCCTTCCCACATTAATAAGGCTCCGTGTTTTCCCTTAGTGACACACATAGCCCTTACTTTTGTTTTCTCTGCAATAAAATGCATATTGTCTTCCAGACTTGTAAAAGGAGATTCCATAGCTGTTGCTATCTCTAGCAATTCCTCATCATTGAACTTAATAAAATCAGCTGAGTTCATTAATTCCTGCAAAATTTCATAGGAATAATGCGGTTTTCTTAAATTGACATCAAAGACCTTGTAAGCCACTGAATTCAGCAGTTCTTTTAAAGTTTTTCTTGAAACGGCATCTCGACAGACTAAGCTGCCATAAATAAGTACATCTGCTTGCTTCACTATTTTTTCAGTCTGCTCATTCAATACAATTTTATCCCATGCTGACGGGTAGCTGATTTCATAACTTGCCGAACCTCGTTCGTTTAAAGTGACATTTACCAGACCGGTTGGAAAATCTTCTGAGGTAACTATTGTATCGGTTTTAAGTCCCAGACTCTTTATCTCTTCCTTAATCACTCTGCCATCTTGATCGTTTCCTACACAGCTAATCATAGCCACCTCGCAGCCAAAAGTTTTCATGCGCAGGGCGACATTAAGCGGTGCCCCTCCAATCTTTTTCTCATTGGCAAAAACATCCCAAAGTACCTCTCCGTACGCCACCGCCTTAAGGTTTTTTCCGTTATTCATTCTAAAATATTTTATTATTAATTTCTATTCTGGCTGAGTTATCTGAAGATTTGAGATTGTGCTTGTCTGTCCTTCAGCGATTAATCCCCATTTGTTTTTGTCTCTTCCGTAAATGCGGTTGGTGAGCGTTGCTTTTCCATTAATATAGATCACAACAACACTTCCCTCGGCAATTATTTCAACATCATATTTTACATTTGTCTGAAAGGCAAAAGGCAAACGAGTAACTTCCTGCGAAGCCGATTTATAACCGCTTATTTTTCCATTAGCAATATCAAAAACAATTTTATAGTAACTTCCTGTATCATTGGTATGAAAAACAAATCCGGTTGTTCCGGTAGCTTTCGCTAAAGTGACTTCGGCTTTTATTTTGACCTTCTTTCCAATACTTTTAAAAGTTACCGTTGCTTTTTCTGTTTCTCCCGATAAAGAATAGGTTCCATTACTGGCTGTTGCATTTGCTGAAATGGCATCTACTTCAGCAGTAGCGTTCTTTTTAGAAAATAAATCCTTTACTGACTTCGGAGATTGAGTCCCTAAAGTTCCATCTGAATTCTGAATCAATTCATGAATAACCATATTCCCCGCCCAATCTTTATTTCCTAAATCATTTTCAGGTGTTTTTCTGGCACTCCATCCAAAAACATATCTTTTATTTCCGTCAGAAGCCGTTTTTCCTGCATAGAAATATTCTCCGTCAATTCTGTCATTCTCAGGTTTTGTCCAGGGACCATTGATAGATGATGCAATTCTGTAATGTGTACCTTTGCTTCCGCTCCAATTCTCAGAAAACATTAAATACCAGTTACTTCCCATCTTGAAAATATCCGCACACTCCATCATTAGATAATTATCCTCTAGAGTTGTAGTATAAAGTGGAGCTTCAACATCCCATTTTCCTGATGCAGGATCAGCACTTGTAAAATGCAGCAGAACGGCTTTCCTTCCCGGTTCTGTCTGTGTGCTTACCAGCATTGAATATTTTTTCAGTTCATCATTGTAAAATACATGAGGATCTCTAAAATCATAGTTATAATATCCTGTCGGTGCAGTTATTTTAAAAGAGGGAACTTTTGTCCAGTTTTTCAAGTCGCTGCTAATTGCGCATAATACGCTTTCTCTTGCATTGGATTGAACAAAAGCTGGAGTTTCGTTATGTCCAGTATAATAGAAATAATAAAGACTGCCCGCTTTGATAACTGACCCAGTGCCAATCGCAAAATCAGGTTCAAGGTTTGAACCATACGGAATGGTTTGGCCTTCATAAGTAAAATGCGCCAGATCTATGCTCTGATATTCATGAATATCATGAAATCCTTTTCCTGCTGGTTTATTCTGTGCGTCATGCAAGAAGTAGATATGAAATTTTCCGTTATCAAAAAAAGGCATTATATCTCCAGTATAACCCGCGCTATAGTACGGATCGTCTGCGCCCATCCATTGCGCTGGCGGAACAGGAAAAACACTTGTTATTTCAGAATTGCCTCCTGAAATCGAACCTCCAATATAAGTTTCATCTTGACTGCACGAAGCAAGCCAAAAGAAAGCGAGAGCAATTGTAATTATATTTCTGTATTTCATTGTATTAAATTCAAGTGATTTATTTTCCCGCTAGGTAATTGATACTGTTTTGTGTCAGCAGTCTGATGTTTGCAATAAACTCATTAGACTGGCTTGGCACGCCGCTGCTGTTGGTTTCATTGTACCAGTCGTAAGCCCCCATTGAAATAACAATTACATTTTTATTTGTACTTGTATTTGGAAATTCTGCAATGGTAACCCTTCCGTTCAGTTCATTATCCCAAGCTTCACTTGCCAGATTGGTTCCTCCTGTTTGGTTTCTCCAACCTTCTCCATTATTGTATCCGCCCCATTCCGGTAAAAACCACCATGCGGTATGATTTAATCTGAAAGTGCCGCTTTGCAGTAAATTAGCTTTTCCAGCTTCAAAAGTGGTTAAACCCTGAAATATTGGATGAGCTTCATGACCAACAAATGACATTCCCCATGAATTTCCGTCTACAAATCCATTTGGAGGAAAATCACCAAAAACATTATTTGGTCCTTTTCCTGATGGAACAATTCCTAAAGCATCAACGTATTGTGAAGCGAAAGAAGTCAAAAGCAGGTTTCCGCCATTTGCCCTAAAATTTTTAAGTGCAGTGGTAACGGCAGGATTATAAGCAATAGAAGGTAAATTTGCAGCCGAATCAAAATGCCACCAAATCACATCGACATCACTTAAATCTGCACCATTCTGAACACTTTCAAAGGAAATATATTTAGCTCCCGGGAAATTATCAAATAACCAGTTTGAAGCTGTAACTTCATCCATGTTTGTGATTCCTGATCTTGTAGCTGCAGTTCCTAAAAATGCAACTGTTAATCCTGTAACTGGAACTCCGACATTTGCAGTATAGTTAACGCTCTTACCATTTGATGTTATTACAAAAGTGACTGCATTTGTAAAATCAACTGTTGCTCCTGAAGCTGGTGAAATTGTAACGCCTGTTGTAACTTCGATCACTGGTTTAAGCGCTGTTAAGTCAGTATTTTCAGGTAAGGTCAAATTAATTGTTCTGCTGATGTCGTTTACAATTGCTGCTGCACCATTGATCGTGAAACTCTTAATTGGACTTAAAACGGTTGTTGTTACTGTGTAATCTTTGTATAAATTACCGTTAACCACTCTGAATTTTACTGGATTTGTAAAATTAATAGCTGAATTTAATTCCAGATTTGACGTTGCTCCTTCTTCTAAAACAACTTCTGGTTTTATGGCTGTTATATCTGATCCGTAAGGCATTACAACAGTAATTTTCCCTGTTGTCTGATCAATGCTTCCTGAAACTCCGTTTAATTTAAATGAAAGTACATTTGAAGGCGAATTCATATCAAATCCGCCAGTTTCAAAACTGTTTTCGCAGGCAGTAACCATAAAAATCATTGCCAAAACTATAGACATTTTAGTCCAATATTTATTTAAAGCTTTTTTCATTTTGCTGATTCTTTAAGGATTAATAACCTGGATTCTGTTTATACAATCCCTGACTGAAATTAATTTGCTTCAACGGAATTGGGCAGTATTCTTCTTTGTGTGCATCAAAAAAAGCATCCTGATAATAGGTACGTTTTGTTTTTTCTTTTGCATAAAAGTCATTCATAACCTGATCTGTAATTCCCCAGCGAACAAGATCGAAGAATCGGCTTCCTTCCATAGCCAATTCTAAACGACGTTCCCAGCGCAAAGCTTTACGGGCAAAATCCTGTGTCCAGTTGCAATTGCTTCCGTCCACATATGTATTGATTTTAAAATTGTTTACGTAAGGCAGTCTTCCTGTGCTCTGTGCAGCTCTTTCTCTTATTTCATTAATTAAAGGCAAAGCTTCAGATTGTCTTCCTAATTCAATCAAAGCTTCGGCACGCATCAGAACCACATCAGCATAGCGAATCTGGATTCTGTTTTTTGAATTTCCATAAAACGGATCAATATTTACCACACAGCTGCAGCTTGGTGCAACATTTTCTTTTAGAGAAGCAAAATAACCATACGTTCCTGGAGATCTAACCCAAGCTTCAACATATAGAAATTCAGGATCATATTTATAAGGCAGACCTGGCATTGCAACGGTATGATATAATCTCGGATCAACTGTATTAGCATCTATGTTTTTATAATCAAAATCCTGATCATTATAAGTATCAAATTCCGGCAGACCATTTACGCCTGTTTTAAAGGCATTCACTAGATTCTGGCTTGGCTTATGAAAATCGCAGCATCCTAAACCTTGCGGCGTTGAAAGAACGTCTGAGAAATTCAATCTTCCATAAAGCGTACCGTCATTATCAGAAAACTGGATTGAGAAAATAGATTCTGGTCCGTTCTCGTAAGTTCCGGGAAGAAAGTTGTTTGCAAAATCAGGTTCTAAAGAAGCTTTTCCAATTACGTTATCTGTTGCCGCAACTACTTCCTGCAGATGCTGCTGGTTTATACCTGTAACTTTAAATGTTTCATCCTGCGTATAGGCCTGATACAATCTTGTTTTTGCCAGATAAGCATAAGCCGCTTTTTTAGTGGCACGCCCCACTTGTGGCTGTGTATCTGGCAAATTATCGGCTGCAGCCTGAAAATCTTCTGCAATTTTATTCCAAAGTTCTTCGTTTGAAAGCGCTTTGTTTGAAATTGTTTTATAATCTTCTACTGGAATATCTTCTGTTATGTAAGGAACATTTCTAAACATAATTTTCAGCATAAAATAAAAATGTCCTCTTAAAAAACGCATTTCAGCCATTCGTGTTTTTTTCAGCGGATAATCCGCTTCTGAGAGCTGCTCTAATGCTTTTAAGGCTTTATTGGCTCTTGAAACTCCTACATAGCTGATATACCAGAAAGAATCCAACTCTCCAAAATCGGGTCTGATATTATTGGATACTTCAAAAAAGTGAAAATCCTGTATGTCATTTGTACCGCTTCCTCCTTTGTAAGCATCATCTGAGCGGACATTCCCGAATGGCCACAGACTATACGGAGAATCATAATGATCGTTTCCTAACTGTGCATAAGCTGCATTCATAAATCCTTCAACGGACTGAGGTGTAACAATATCTTCTTCTGACAACACCCCACGCGGATCATTTTCTAAAAAATCGGAACAGGAAGCCAAGAAACCCATCACTGCAAATCCTGCTATATATAGTATTTTTTTCATTTTTTCAATCTTTTATTATAAAGTAAAATTAAGACCGGCAGTAAAGGTTGTCGGCTGAGGATATCCAAAACCTGCATTTTCCGGATCAACTCCTGTGAAGCTTTTGGCATCAATAATCAATAAATTCTGTCCGCTTATGTAAAGTCTAAAACTCTCCATATTTAGTTTCTTCAGTAATTCTTTAGGAAAACTATATCCAAACTGCAAAACTCTAAGTTTAAGATAATTTCCATTTTCTACATAATAAGTTGAAAATCTCGACTCTGCATTTCTGTCAACAGTTGTCAATGCTGGGATTGTAGAATTTGGATTGTCTAAAGACCATGCATTAAGCAGGCGGGTTCCTTTGTTTGATCCCACATCATCAACACTCCAGAAATCAGTCTGATATTTGGTATTATTGATAACATCTACATCGCTTGCTCCTTCCCAAAAGGTTGTAAAATCAAAGTTTTTATAAGACAAGTTTAAATTAATGCCGTATAGGAGTCCAGGATTTGGATTTCCAATCCACGTGCGGTCTTTATCTGTAATTGCCCCGTCTCCATTTAAATCTCTGTAACGGATTCTTCCAAGCCCCTTCCCTTCTTGAATTGCCGAATTATCCACCTGATCCTGACTTGTAAACAATCCGTCAGTAACATATCCGTACATCGAATTGATTGGTCGCCCTAAAATATTATCATTCAGTCCGTCACCACCGTAATTGTTTTTTACTTCATCTGGCAATTGTGTAATCTTATTTTTGTTTGCCGAAATATTTCCTGAAATATCATATTTCAGTCCAAATGAGGTTTCATCATGATAGCCCAGAGAAAACTCCCAGCCTTTGTTATCCATAGAAGCTCCGTTTACCCAGCGGTTTCCGCCTTCTCCAATAACTCCTAAATAAGGTGGCAATACTAGAATATCATCTGTTTTTTTGATATAATAATCTACAGATCCGCTTAATTTTTGTTTGAATAAACCAAAGTCCAAACCAATATTCGTTTGTGTAGTTGTCTCCCATTTCAAATCATCATTTCCAGACTGAGTCGCAATAAAACCAGACGGAAGTAATCCGTTTCCATTTCCTGCAATATCGTAAGCTGTTCCAAAAGAAGTTGCCCATGTTGGACTTCCACCCGCATAACTTGCCAGATAAAGCGAATAAACCGCAGTATTACTGATTTCCTGATTACCAGTCTGTCCCCAGCCTGCTCTTAATTTTAAATCTGAAAAAACAGAAGCATTGTTTTTGATAAAATTTTCGTTGCTGATTCTCCATCCTGCTGAAACTGCTGGAAAAGTTCCAAACTGATTGTTTTTTCCAAAACGGGAAGAACCATCACGACGAATTGTAGCCGAAACCAGATATCGATTATCAAACTCATAATCTGCTTTTCCGAAATAAGAAAGTAAAGAATATACAGTAGAAGTTCCGCTGGTAAAAGATTCTCCTGTTCCTGCATCGGGATACATATAATCTGGAGTTTCAATCAAAAAGTCGTTCTTACGCAGCGTATTTGTATCATAAGTATCTTTGTACATCTCTGTTCCTGCCATCAGATTCAGATTGCTTTTTCCAAAATTCAGGCTATAAATTGCAGTATTTGTCCATGTCCATTTGTCGCTGATCGACTGATCGATGGTAACAGAAGTCTGATCGTTTTGCAGATAACCAGATTTGTAGCTTCTCTGCAGTGTACGTTTTTTGTAAAAGCCGTAATCCATTCCGAAACTGGTTTTGATGTGCAGGTTTTTAATGATTTCTAAATCCGCGTAAGCGTTACCAAAAAGACGCAGGTAATCGTATTTATTATCTTTATTGTATTCTAAAAGACGAACTGGATTCTGTCTGTCATTCATCCCTCCGACTGGTCCTCCCCAGCCAATTCCGTCTACAGTGTGCACCGGAATAATCGGTAAAGCTCTAAGCGCGGGGTCTAGAACACCAGGATCTGTTACTTCATTAGTTCTATTTAAACTGAAATTCTCGCCAATAACCAGCTTTCCGTCAAAATATTTATACGACCCATTCATGCGGGCAGAAATTCTTTCAAAATCTGTTGTTTTAACCACGCCTTCGTTCCCGTAATATCCTAATGAAAAAACGTAGCTCCCTTTGTCTGAAGCATTCGAAACAGACAAATCATAAGAATTGGCAACTCCAGTTTGAGAAATCGCATCGTACCAGTCCGTATTTGAAGCTTGTATGGTTTGCTCGGCATCTAAATATTCTGGAACCAGAACTTTATTCAATTGCGGTTTATTATTATTTACCGACCAGTCAAACTGATAACGAAGGTTATTATTATTTGGATTTAAACCATCGTTTATATTGGCCTGCCAAAGTGCCTGACCAAACTGGTTCGCATTGAGAACATCTAACTTTCTTGAATAATCAGAAAAGGAAGCATATGTGCTGAAATTGATTCTCATTTTACCTTCTTTTCCTTTTTTGGTTGTAATGATAATCACACCATTTGAAGCTCGGGAGCCATAAATACTGGCTGAAGAAGCATCTTTCAGCACCTGAATGGTTTCAATATCGTTAGGATTTAATTCATGCATTCCAGATTTTGTCGGCATTCCGTCAATTACGTAGAGCGGATCTGTATTGTTCAGCGTCCCGACACCGCGGATCACTACTTTTGTATTTCCTCCGCTTGGCGAACCATCTGAAGACACTTTTACTCCGGCAACTCTTCCCTGCAAAGCTTTGATCGGGTTTGGCTCTGGCTGTTTCATGACTTCTTTCATGTTCACAACTGCGACTGCTCCTGTGATATCCGTTTTCTTTTGTTTGGAATAACCGGTTACTACAACTTCATTCAATTGATTGTTGTCAACTTTCAGCGTTACATTGATCGTTTTCTGCCCGTTAACAGAAATAGATTGCGGCGCATATCCGATAAACGAGATTACAAGTACAGCATCTGAAGCAACATTTTGAAAGGAAAAATTTCCATCAAAATCTGTTGCTGTACTGGTATTTGTACCCGAAATAATTACGGTTGCTCCTGGAAGCGGCATTCCGTCATCTGCCGAAATTACCGTTCCCTTTACTCCGTTTTCCTGAGCTGTCATCATCAGCATGGGAAAGAAGAAAAATAGAAAATAAATAATTTTACTTTTCATGAGGTTAGTGGTTTTTAGTTAGTTTTTATTTAATTGGTTAATTACGAGGTTGTTTAATTCTATTGTCTGTTTTGAAGACACCGAAAGAGATGTAAATGGCTGCTGCGGGAAAAAGATTTCGGTTATAACTTTTTCGCCATTATTGTAAAATATTTCAATAGATGTTTTATCCAGAATAATTTTAAAAGCACCCTCTTTTTGACTGCCGCCTAAAGATGCTTTGGTAATCGTTGCAGCAAATTTTTCTGAGAAATCATTTTTTCCAGACTTTGAACGGTCCACAAATAAATAATGAGCTTTATTATTGATTCCGAATGTCAAAGACTCGCCTTTATCATTTGAAAGCATAAAAATGTAGGTGTCCTGTTTTATGTTTTTTAGCTTAAAATCAATAATTGCCTTAGTTAAATCAACTTTTGCAGCTTCTGGAATAGAAAGATTACCTTTACCTTTTAAGCTTTTGCCTTTGATTGTTTTAGAAATATATTTATTGATTTCTTTTACAGGAATGCTAATCAGACTGAACTCATTTCCTTTTTTTATTAGCTGAATTTCTCTAGCGATCGTAGTGCTGCTTCTCCAGACATTTGTCGGTACATCTTGGGCATAATCCCAATTGGACATCCAGCCGATAAATAATCTTCGCCCGTCCGAGTTTGGAATATTATTCCATGTTACACCGGCATAATTATCTTTTCCGTAATCTATCCAGACGGCTTTTTCCTGTTCTATTCTTTTGGCAAAATTTGGGTCTAATGTAAAAGCAGTTCCATCAAAATCTCCAATAAAATATTGCGTTCCAGAACCTCCATTTGCACCTCCTGGATTTAAGCTCTGAATTAAAACCCATTTGGTTTCATTTGTACCCTGCACTTTTATTTCAAAAAAATCTGGACATTCCCAAACACCTCCATGTGCCCCAATATTTTTTCCGAAATCAGATAAATATTGCCAGCTTTTTAAGTCTTTGGATTTATAAAATTGGGAACGGTCCTGCGCTGCTAAAACCATTATCCATTGTTTATGGGTTTTATCCCAAGTCACTTTTGGGTCACGAAAATCACGAATTCCCGGGTTTCTTACGACAGGATTTCCTTCCTCAAATTTCTGCCATGTAAAACCATTGTCATTCGAGAAAGCAATATCCTGCTGCTCAACATCAATTTTATTTTCTTTTTCCTTTGTCATATCATGCAGCGTATAAACCGCTACAATTGGCGCCGTATTTTCGATACCTAAACCTGATGTATTATTTATATCTACAACAGCACTTCCTGAGAAAATATATTTATCCTTATCTGGGTAAATTGCGATAGGCAATTCTTCCCATTGAATCAGATCTTTACTGACCGCATGCCCCCAATGCATTGGTCCCCATTTATTTCCATCAGGAAAATGCTGGTAGAATAAATGATATTTCCCATCTGCATAGAACATTCCGTTAGGATCATTCATCCAGCCTTTTTTTGGTGTAAAATGAAAATTAGGTCGGTACATTTGTTCCTCAGCCGAGGCTGATACTGAAACAGCAGTTGTTTGTGCAACAGCCGAGTACGGTATAAATCCCCCTGCTGAAAGGAGTATCGCACTATAGAATGCCAGCGGCAGATGTTTCTTTGATTTCATTTTTTTTGATATTTTTTTTGGTTAGATTTTCGCTTAATACTTCTAAAGAGATTCCTTTAGTTTCCGGCATCATAAAAATTACGAACAGGAGCTGTAATACCATCATTAGTGTAAAAATTAAGAATACGGCATCTGGTCCTATTTCTGAAAACAACATTGGAATTAAAGACGGAATAATCGCTGCCAGAACCCAATGCACTGAACTTCCAAATGCCTGTCCCGATGCACGGATATGATTTGGAAAAATTTCTGAGATGAAAACCCAGATAACTGCTCCCTGACCGATGGCGTGTGAAGCTATAAACAGGAAAAGAAAAATGGGTACTGATAATCCTCCCCAATTGTAATAAAATGAAGCAGAAACTAATCCTAAAGATATGATATATCCAATAGAACCAATATACATTAACAACTTCCTTCCTAATCTGTCAATTAATGCTACTCCAATTAAAGTAAATATAAGATTGGTGATCCCAATGCCGATACTGCTTAATAAAGCCGTGTTCTGTCCTAAACCTGCTTCTTCAAAAATTCTGGGTGCATAATATAAAAAAGCATTGATTCCTGAAAACTGATTGAAAAAAGCAATTAAAAAAGCTAGGATTAAAGGGAAACGGTATTTCTTCATGAATATATTTTCATGTTTCGTCACTCCATTTTCTCTGGAATCATCCATAATGGAAGAAAGAGAGGCCGAGGGATCGATTTTAAGGAGTACTTTACGGGCTTCTTCATCACGGTTTCTGGACAGGAGCCATCTTGGACTTTCTGGAATTGTTATGATAAAAAGAATATAAACAACAGACGGAATAGCCTGAACCCCAACCATCCAGCGCCAAGCATTTTCTCCAATGTCTTTTAAAAAATAATTAGATATAAACGCGATTAAAATACCCAGAACAATATTAAACTGATACAAAGCAACCAATCTCCCTCGTTTTTCAGCTGGAGCAATTTCTGAAACGTACGCCGGAGCAGCAATGGTTGAAGCCCCAACACCCAAACCTCCAATAAACCTAAAAGCAGCAAAAACATAAGGATCATTGGCAAAAGCAGCACCAACTGCAGAAATGAAATATAAAATTCCGATCCAAAACAGGGTTTTTTTACGTCCTATTTTATTGGTTGGGATTCCTCCAAAAATAGCACCTACGACTGTTCCCCACAGTGCCATTGCCATAACAACAGATCCATGAAAAGCATCAGATGAATGCCAGAGAAGCTGTAGTTGTTTATCAGCTCCAGAAATAACTACGGTATCAAAACCGAATAGAAAACCTGCCAGTGCAGCAGTAACAGACCAAATCAATATCTTGTTCATTGTAGATGTATTAAAAACTTGTTGCTAAGATATCCGCAATAAAAACAACTTATTTTTAATGATGTTACAATTTTATTCTATAATTATTGATAGTTTGATATTTTTACACTAAAAGACTTATTTACAAGGCTTTACATAATTTAAAACTTATTTACGAAAACCGTGTAGTTTCGATTTTGTTACATTAGGTTTAAAATTGATACCTGATTTGTATCAATTTTAAATCAATATTAATTTGAGGATTTGTATTCCTTTGGTGAAATTCCAAATTTATTCTTAAAAGCTGTAGAAAAATAATTGGGAGAAGAGAATCCCAGCGAGTAAGCAATTTCAGAAATATTCATATTATTTAACTTTAAAAGCTCTGCCGCCTTCTCTAATTTTACATTATTAATATGGTCGCTGATATTAATTCCGATAATTGCTTTTACTTTTCGATACAGCTGAACTCTGGAAACTCCAAGTTTATCGGCTAAATCTTCAACAGAGAATTTAGGATTTTCGACATTCTTTTTAATAATATCATTCATTTTGGTAATAAAGGATTGTTCCTGATTGCCAAATTTCGATTCAGGCTCAACACGATAAATATTATTAGTATAATAATAACGAAGTTTCTCTCTATTAAAAAGCAAGCTTGATATAGATTGTTTCAAAATAGAAAGACTGAAAGGCTTCGTAAGATACTGGTCTACTCCGCTTTGCAATCCTTTCAAAACAGATTCTTTATTACTCTGCGCAGTTAAAATAATAATTGGAATATGAGAAGAACGAAGATCTTTCTTCAATTCTTTACTAATCTCGTAACCATCTTTATCTACTAAATTAATATCACAGATTATAATATCCGGAATAATTTCTAATGCTTTTTGAATCGCATCGCTTCCATCAGAATTATACACTACATATTCATTGGACAGTTTTGCTTTTAAAAAGTTAACCAAATCTACATTGTCTTCTATGATTAGTAGAGTGTGTTTCTCAGCATCAGAAATGGTGTTTGATTCTTTTAAATCGGGTTCTATATTTAAATTATCAGTAATTAAGTTTGGAATACTGGTTAGGTTTTCGGCTTTTTGAATAATTTCACCAGGCTGTAAATGACTGCTTCCTTTTAATAATGTAATGACAAATTCACTGCCCTGCTTAGATTTCAGTTCGATTATTCCTTGATGCAAAAGCACAAACTCTTTTGATAAATGCAATCCAATGCCTGAACTGTTTTTATTATTATTTGAAGCCCTGAAAAATGGATCAAAAACATTTGAAAGTTCATCATCAGGGATTCCAATTCCGGAATCTTTAAAATGGATCTGTACTGTATTATCCTGATTTTCGACAATTGAAATACTAATTTTACCATTATCGGGCGTAAATTTAAAAGCATTTGACAGCAAATTGAAATATACTTTGTCCATTAAACCGCGATCAATAAAGAGTTCCAGATTTTTGTTTTTACAGCTTAATTGAAAATCAATATTTCTTCTGGCAGCTTCGCCTTTAAAATTAGCCATGACTTCATTTGTGAAATCGTAAATTTTTGTACTGGAAGCCCTAAGGGTAAATTTTTGCTCTTCAATTTTCCTGAAATCCAATAACTGATTGATCAAACGCAATAATCTGTTTGAGTTTTTATGAATTAGTTTTACTTCATCGATAAGGGCAGTTCCCTTAATTTTTTCATTTTCAATCAGCGACTCTACATAACTCATAATCAAAGTTATAGGAGTTTTAAATTCATGTGAAAGTCCTGTAAAGAAATTCAGTTTTGCTTCATTGCTTTTAGTCGCAAGCTGAGCCATTTCCTGAATTTCATTATTCTGGTCAATAACAGTCTGATTAATTTTTTCAAGCTGTTTTTTCTTCTTTGAAATAGAAATAGTTGAATAAATGCTGTAGATAGTCAGACTCAAAATAATCACTAAGAAAAAACTCAATAATCGAACCAGATTGTTCTGCGAAGCATATTCTCTTTCCTGAACTTTTATTGCTCCCTGCTGAGACTCAATAACTGTCTGCTGCTGATCGACTTTATCCATTTGATTTTCGATAATTTCAGCATTATTCTTATCTATTACGATTGTATTGAGTATGTTATTTTTTGCAACTGCTTCTTTATAATACATTTTTAAAGCCAGTTTCAATGCTTCATTTCCTCCTGTCGGATACAGCACTGTTCCGTCTAAAACTCCGTTTTTAACCAATTCTATTCCCCCATTCACTGTGTTGAGTCCGTCAACACCAATAAATTTAATTTTCTTTTCCAGTCCTGCAGTTTTGGCAGTTTCCCAGGCACTTAAAGCCATACGGTCATTATGGGCAAAAATATATTCGATATCAGGATTTTGCAAAAGAATCGCTTTTAGGGGCGCTTTAACTGACTCTTTTTCCCAATCACCAAATATGATTTTTTCAATTTTGAAACGTTTATTTTCTTTGATAATCTGATCAAACCCTAAACTACGCTCATACGCTGGTGAAGAACCGTTTGCTCCTGTTATTTCTATAATCTTACCTGAACCTTTACCGTGCGAAATAATATATCGCGCTGCAATTCTGCCAATTTCAATATTATCAGCTCCAAGATAAGCAGTATAGTTTTCTCCTTCAATTTTCCGGTCTACAATAAGAACAGGAATTCCGGCTTTTATTGATTTTTCTACAACTGCCGTCAAAGGTTTAGACTGGATTGGGGATACAATAATGACATCTGCTTTATTAGATATGAATCCTTCAATATCTTCTATTTGCTTCTCTATGCTGTTATTGGCATCTTTTATAGTCAGATCGACTTCAGGCCGTAATGAGGCTTCAATTTTCATTGAGCTGTTCATCTGCTTACGCCAGTCATCAGTAGTCATGGCCTGAGAAAATCCAACTTTTATTTTATCACTCAGTTTTTGTTTACAGGAGATTAGACCTAATGACACTATAAAAAGTATCAAAGTATATTTTAGAAATTTATACATCGAAATTATGGGTTTATGTAAATAAAAAAATAAGTTCTTACAATACTTTATTGAGCCAGCTGCTTGTGAAAAAAATTAGGAAGGAATATTTTTACTATAACAAGCGGTAAGAAAATCTAATAATTAAAAAAGTAAAATTAAACTTTTATTTCATGTACACAAATGAGCGAATAATATATCTGATGTAAAATAATAATCATGCTTATATTTTACTATATAAGATTTAAAAGTATTAATGGCAAAAAGTGCAATTAAGGAGGGACATCCCTGTAAGTGTAGGATACTTACAAGTATAATTAGAGAATGTCATTTAGAAAAGGAGCGCCTGTTCGCATATAGTTAGGAATTATATTGATTGCAACTCCCAAATTAGTTTCACGTACTAACCAATCAAGTTCTTCCGGATTTTTAGGTTCTAATCTTTATAATTATTAATCTGGCACTTTTGATTCAAAAAAGCATTTTTGATACTGCAAATCAGTTAAACAGTATTTTCTAATTTAAACAATATTTGATTATCGTTTATAAATCACCTGCTAGGGCCACAATGAATAATGAAAAAGAAAAATATTCATAACTATCAGGTGAAATAAATGCTAATTTGAAACTGAAAAGTGCCGATTAAAATCTTAGAAAAAGTTTTTACATCACAAATATGAATGCATAAAAACCTTTGCTTTCGGGTAAAAATGTTATTTTATTTTAATGACAACTTTTCCTTTAGCCCTTCCGCTTTCTACATAAGACAACGCATCGTTTGTTTTTTCGAAAGGAAAAATTTTATCAACAATAGGTTTGATTACACCAGACTCGATAAGTTTGGTAATTTCACTTAACTGCTCCCCATCTGCTTTCATAAACAAAAAAGAATAGTCTACGTTTTTATGTTTTGCTTTTTTACGGATACTAGAACTTAGTAATGACAGGACAATTTTTACAAACCAAGGAGCTTTGATTTCTTTTGCAAAAACAGGTGTCGGCGGTCCGGAAATAGAAATTAGTTTGCCACCTGGTTTTAATATTCGCAGCGATTTTTCGAGTGTTTTCTGATCCTGACTATTTAAGACTGCATCATAATCACTCAAGATTTTTTCGAAATCACTGTTTTTGTAATCAATAACAATATCAGCTCCAAGTTTTTTTAATAAGCCGGTACTTTGAGCACCTGCCGTAGTAGCAACTACAGCACCCAAATGTTTGGCCAGCTGAATAGCAAAAGTTCCAACTCCACCAGATCCCGCCTGTATAAACACTTTTTGACCTGATTTTACTCCAGCTCTTTCAACCAAAACCTGCCACGATGTAAGCCCTACCAGCGGAATAGATGCAGCTTCTTCCATCGAAAGATTTGTAGGTTTCAGGGCGGCATCTTTTTCGTCAATGGCAATAAACTGGGCAAACGTACCTATTCGGTAATCTGAGACTCTCGCATAGATCTGGTCCCCAGTTTTAAACTTTTTTACATTCTTTCCTGTTTTTACAACTATTCCTGCCACATCATGACCTAAAATGAGCGGCAGTTTATAGGGTAGAATGAGTTTAAATTCTCCTGTTTTTATTTTAGAGTCTAAAAGATTGACACCTGCCGCATGGATTTCGACCAATATATCATTTTCTTTTACATCTGGTAAAGAAAGTTCTACACGATGCAGACTTTGCTTTTTACTGTATTTATTAATTACAAATGCTTTCATTTTAGATGTTTTAAAGTTTAATTACTGCTTAAGGCAGCGTAGTTTTTTTAGAATTTACCAGATTGAAAGCCAGTTTTGGAAAAAACCTGCTAACAATAATAATTTAGAATTACCAACACGAATAGTAAATTGCTCTTTTTGATTCCAGAAATAAGAGCTTTTACTAACTGCTCTGGATTTAGTTTTTTGTTGCAATTGCGAATCTTATTCGGTCACTTCTGCCACTTATAAATATTGTATTTGCCGTTTTTTTATTTCATAATTATTTAAATTAATTTTATGTTTTTGGTTCTCTGATCAACAGATTGTTTTGTTTAAAATAAACTAAAAAGTCTATTTTAAATTATACTTTTTAGTTTATTTCATACTAAAAAAAATTAGATGACGTATTGTTCTAATTCAGACTTTAGACTCTTTACTAAACCCTGCATTGGTTTTGCAGTCTGCATAACTCTGCACATTACTATTCCCCCTTCAACAGAAGCTACCAATTTAAAAGCAAAAACAACGGGATCTAGTTTGGCAGAAAATTCTCCGTTATTAATTCCTTCTTGAAGCAGAGCGGTTAATTCCTGTTGACCTTTTTTAAATACTTTAGCCACTTTTTCTCTTATAAAGGGATAATTATCATCTGCCTCTACTGCAGTATTAAATATCGGGCATCCGCCTGAAATATAGGTATTAATGGGGTTTTTATAAAAATCTAAAAAGGCATGTATTTTGCCCTTCATTGTCTTTGAGCCGTAAACAGCAGCTCTTATTCTATCAGAAACCATCTTAAGAGATAAGTCAATTACTTGGTCAGACAAATCTTCTTTATTTTCAAAATGACCATATAAACATCCTTTGGTAAGCTTGGTCGCCTCAAGAACATCATCAATGTTAACTCCCGAAATGCCCTTTTCATTATAAAGAGGAACCGCAGTTTCTAATATGAATTGTTTTGTTTTTTCGGCCTTAGTCATCATTTTAAATTAATTAGACAGCAAATATACTAAAAAGTATATTTCATACACGAAATTATAATAATTTATTCTTTTGAATTTTAGCCTAATTATGAATCACCTCTATGAAAAAATACCATATAACTAATCTATATTTTTGTGACACATTGTTAAAGTGAATTCATAACACTGCTCGGCAAAAAGCTAAGACTGTCTGGTTTTAACTTAAATAAATTATCCAATACGATTTAAGAAAAAAGCTTCGATGGCAAATATGATATATGATAAAACAATACTGGACAGTTATTCCATTTCAACAATCATTTCTGCTTCAATTACCATGTTTTGCGGAAGTGTATATACACCCACAGAAGTACGCGCATGCCTGCCCTTCTCGCCAAACACTTCAATTAATAAATCAGAAAAACCATTCATTACTTTTGATTGGTCAGTAAAAGACTCCGCGGTATTTACATAACCATTTACTTTTACTATGCGTTTTATTTTGTTCAGACTTCCAAAAGCACGTTTAAGTACCGCCAGCTGATTTATGGCTGTCAGCCTGGCGGCCTGATAACCTTCTTCGGTGGTGAGACTGCTCCCGACTTTTCCAGCAATGTATTTCCCGTCTGCTTTAAGCGGTCCTCTTCCCGACAGGAAAACCATGTTTCCAACTTTTACCATATCCACATAACTTCCTAATGATTCTGGTATTTGCGGCAATTGAATTCCTAATTGACTTAGCTTTTGCTCTGGAGTTTGTGCTGATAAATTAAAACTCAATAGTACTAATGCAAGTGTTACTATATTTTTCATTATTTCCTTCTTATAATTATCTAAAAAAGAAAGTCATCTTTAAAAGACGACTTTCCTAATTTTTGTTTTTATTTATCTTATTATTTTATGAATTTGATCAATTCAGCATTAAATTTTGGAAGCTCTTCGATAAACAAGGCATGACCGCTTTTCTCGAATGGAACCAAAGTTGAATTGGCAATTGATTTGTGCATTTGTTCAGCTAATTCGTAAGAACAAATTTTGTCCTGTGTTCCGTGAAGTATAAGAGTTGGTATTTTGATTTTTTTCAAATCTTCTCTTAAATCTGTATCACGAAGTGCTTTCATAGATTCTCCCATTGCATATGGAGATGCCTGTGCCTGAATAGTTCCTAACCATGCACCTTGTCCTGCCGATACGCTTGTTTCATTTGCTGGGAATATTTTTCCGAAATTCTCAAATAATTGTGGTCTGTTAGTATTATTAAGGGCAATAAGACCGTTTACATCTTCTTTTGTCCAGAAACCGTAGTTAAAATCTGCTCTTTTTGTCCATAATGGAGCTGCTGCACCAAACAAAGCCAGTTTTGAAACGTGGGCTGCATTGTATTTGGCAACATAATGAATCACTGTTGCGCCTCCCATAGAGAATCCGCCGATTGTTGCTCCTTCAATTTTAAGTTTGTCTAGGATTACTTTGATATCATCTGCATAAACATCATAGTTGTACGCACCACCCGGTTTGTCTGATAATCCAAAACCTCTTAAAGTAATTCCGATAACGCGATATCCTTTCTGGATAAGTTCTGCATATTGGTATTCATACATAGCATCACTTAATGGCCATCCGTGAATCAGTACTACTGGTTTTCCTTCTCCTAAATCCGTTACATGCAGTTTTACATTTTTCTCTACTTCAATATATTCTTCTCTTCCTAAACTTGCCGGTTTTCTTTGACTTTGAGCAAATACTGTTGATACAGCTAATAAAAAAATGGCGAAGCTTGTTGTTACGATTGTTTTTAAATTGGTTTTCATTTCTTTTAGGTTTTAATTTATTTAAAATTTTTATTTATCTCTGTCATTTCTTATTGACAGGACAAAATTGATAATTCTACGATTATAAAACAAATTAATAATTTTTAGTATATATAAATTTTATTTATAATCTTGTTTAATCAGAACTTCAATTCATTTAGAGTTTCCATATGATTCAATCTTTTTTAAGCAGGAATGAATCACTAATTTATCTTATAAATAGATTTTCAGTATAGTTTACTTTTTCATTACCAAGACAGGTTTTCCTTTTTCCACTATATATGTTGCCAGTTCCGAAGCTTTTGCATGACTGTTATTTCTTGCAGAGTGAACTACGCCAGCAGGGATAAAAAGTACTTCTCCGGCCTTTAAAGTAACAGGAGACTGACCTTCGACTTCATATTCCAATACGCCATCAAGAACATAAATAACTTCCTCTCCGGGGTGAGAATGTTTTCCAAAAGCAGTATGAGCATCAAAATCGATGCGTGCCTGAACCGTTTCGTATCCCGGTACACTAAGATCGTAACGCTGCAAATCAGTACGTTTTATTCCTGATTGCTGGGCAGAAACAGTATTGGTAATAATCAATGCTAAAAGGCTAAGGGCAGAAACTGTAGTTGATGCAAAATTTAAAGTTTTCATGTTTAATCGTTTTAATTAATTTGTTGTTTTTGTTAATATTCTTGTCAAAAGTACCAAGGCTTTACTGGCATTGAAATGATAATATACCTCAAATGGACAAAGTGAGAAATGAAGTGGACAAAAGTGGAGTTATGATTATTATGGATTATAAAACTTTGTCGATTTAGCTGTGATAAGACTCACCTTCCTTCCATATTCCCACTATAGATAGAGAATCAGAAATATTAATAGTAGGATCACCTTTAACTAAAAGCAAATCTGCTCTCAATCCCTCAGCAATTGATCCTCTGTCTAATAAGTTAAATCTTTTAGATGGTACTGATGTGGCTGCTCTTAATGCCTCAATTGGGCTTAATCCCGCTTCTACTAACAGCTGCATTTCATGATGAACACTCACACCATGTGCAAGTCCGCCCAAATGGGGCATCGGTACAGATACATCTGTTCCAACAAGTATATCTACTCCTGCGTCTCGTAAATCCCTCACGTTGTCAAAGTTATCTTTCATATTGCCTTCGGGAAAAGTATTGAAACAAGAACACATGGTCATTTTCCAGTCTTCATTTAATTTTTTATCAACTCTTTCATCATGCGCAACATGGCAGGCAGAATTACCTATAATCGATGAATTTAATACCAGACAAGGAGTTACGAAAATTCCCTTGCCCGCAATAGCTTCAATGAGTTCTTTGGTCCAATCTGGTCTGTCAATAAATAGATGTGCCAAGCCGTCGACACCAATTTCGACCGCTGTTTTGGCCGCTTCTGCCGTTAAAACGTGGGCTATTGCAATCTTATCTAATTTATGAGCTTCATCAACTGCTGCTTTTAATACCGGAGTTTCAATGACAGGTAAACCCGGTGCATTCATTACAGTTCCTTCCTCAATCATTATTTTAAAATAATCTGCACCATTATTTACCTGACGATGAACAAAATCTATTGCTCCGCTAATTGAGGTAACATCGGCACCTATTTCTTCTTCTTCCTTTTGAGCTTGGTGAGCAGCTAAAAAAATGGCCTTTTCTTCTTCACTCATTTTCTCCATTTCTTTTAACACGAATTCCGGAATACCATCACCTTTAGGAATAAGCTCGTCTGGATGACCGCCGGGAGCTGTTAGACCCATACCGGCAGAACGCACATCGGCAGCACCTGTAACTCCTTTTAATTGGGTTTCACGTCCTTTACTGGTAAATCCTCCCATCATTTCTAATTCGGTAGTGATACCGAATTTTAATGCATCTTTTAAGAATTCTACGGAGGTATGCACATGGGCATCTATTAAACCAGGCAGCAGAGTACAGCCTGATCCGTCAATAACTTCACTTATGTCTTCTGGTAATTCATTTAGAATGGAAGTAATTACACCGTCACTAAAGACAACTGTTTTTATACCAATTACATTCTTGCCATCAAACACATTTACATTGCTGATGGCTTTAGTTTTAATAGTAGTCATTTTGAATTATTTAAATTAATTTTTAGGCAAAGTTATCTAGTCAATAAGGATTAAAATAGCTACATTTGACACAATAATAGCTCTAAAAGGTCATTATAATGAAATTACATTTAAAGGAGGAATTCGGTTTTTTAGCGGGTTTTGCGGATTTATTAGGTACAGAGGTAAAAAATGGAATATTAGTAATACCCGACAATAAAGGGAAAGGCTATTTAAGAGGATTTAGATTAGACAATTCCATAAATATGCTTGTAAGTTTTTATGAGTTTAATGACAATGTGCTTGCGAAAAGACTAGGAGGTCAAAATACACTGAATAGAATACTATTTTCTTTTAATAATATTTTTCCAGATGCCGATTCAAAAAACAAATATTCAGGAAATCTTCCTTCAATTCAGATTTTTAAGGGAAAACTTAATATTGAAACATTCTATCCGGGTAGAACTAAATTCAACTCTATTTTTATTGGAATCGATTCCGATAAATTAGCCAAAACTCTAGGAGTGAATATTGACAATGAAATTTTCAGAAATATTATTACCAGCGAACAGTCGATCTTATTTGAAGAGCTGCTTTCGCCAAAAATTGAGCAGGTGGCTATGGAAATTATTCAGGCTGATATTCCAGCTTCCCTCAATGATTTCTTTTTTAAAATTAAAGCCGAGGAATTAATCTGTCTGACTTTAAAAGAACTTTTTAAAAGAGAAAATCCAACTACACATGCACTAAATCAAATAGATGTTCAAAAAATTTATAAAGTGCGAGATACAATCTTGAACAACATTGCTGCGCCTCCCGTTATAAAACAACTGGCTTCAGAAGTAGGAATGAGCGAATCAAAGTTTAAAAGACTATTTAAACAAATTTTTGGGGACAGTTTGTTTAGCTATTACCAAAAATTCCGAATGAAAGAGGCAGCATGATTACTAAAAGAAAATAAAATGACTGTGTCAGAGGTTGGCTTTAAGATGGGATTTTCTAATTTAAGTCACTTTGCCAAGGTTTTTGAGGAACATATTGGGACCAAGCCAAAATCGTTCCAAAAAATCAAATAAAATTAAAGAGCAATGCTGACTATTTCGATCAAATTGTAAAGCTTTAAATAAAATTAGCCTCCAAATTGTCTATTTAAAGATCGAAATTGTCCACTTCAATTACTTATGATTATCTAATGAGAGTGTTCTGATGCAAATTTGCCCTGTTTAACAGCTTAAAATTTTAAAATCATGAATGCAAAAACAACAAAAATTATTTACTGGACAGGTGTTATCTTAACTTCTTTATGGTTTGGAGCCAGCGGTTTTTTCGAACTTACTACAAATCCTATTGTTTGGGGAATTACCCAGCAATTAGGATATCCAGAACATTTCATCTACCTGCTTGGTGTGTTTAAAGCCGCAGGAGTTATCGTGTTATTAATTCCAAATAAGTTACTGCGGTTGAAAGAATGGGTCTTTGCGGGTATTTTCTTTGATATCACTTTTGCGTTCTTTTCAAAACTCGCAGTACTAGGCTTTTCTGCAGTAACTGACGCTGTTATTGCTTTTGTAATGGTTAGCATAACTTATTTAATGTTTAGAAAATTATACACTGTTCACTACATTACCCATAAAACTGAATAGATTTATTATTTATTGGAATAGTAAAGCCTGAGATAATCTCAGGCTTTTTCGTTATAGAATCATGAGCTTTCTAACAAATAAATTTGAGCTTTCTAACAAAATACTCATCCCTGCTTCTGCCGTAATTTTGTACTGAACATTTAAATACAATTACAATGAATAAAATATGGTTTATTACAGGAAGCTCAAGAGGATTAGGACGTAATCTTACAGAAGCAGTTTTAAAAAGCGGTGATAAAGTTGTGGCAACGGCCCGCGATATCGATCAGTTAAATGATTTGAAGGCTCTTTACAAAGATCAAATCTTTCCGCTAGCCTTAGATGTTACTAACTATGAACAAGTGTATAGTGCGGTTAAAACGGCTGCAGAACATTTTGGAAGAATTGACGTCTTGGTAAACAATGCAGGATTCGGAATTATCGGGGCTGCCGAAGCTTACACCAGTGAGCAGGTCCGCAGTCAGTTAGAAACTAATTTATATGCCCCAATTGAGATTACGCGTGCCGTCCTTCCTTATATGCGCAAACAGGGGTCAGGAAGGATTTTACAAATCAGTTCTATTGGCGGACGCGTTGGTAATCCAGGTCTAACGATGTATCAGGCGGCAAAATTTGGTCTAAGCGGCTTTACCGAAGCTTTGGCCAAAGAAGTTTCTTCGTTAGGAATATTGGTAACTAGTGTCGAACCAGGCGGTTTCCGTACCGATTGGGCTGGCGCTTCTATGTCTTACGCAACTGAAATAGAAGGCTACGAAATGGTAAAACAACGTACTGATTTTTTCAAAGGAGGACAATTTGTTGCTGTTGGTGATCCCGAAAAAGCAGCCAAAGTGATGGTGGATTTAGCGTCTCATCCAAACCCTCCTGTACACTTGGTACTAGGTAGTGAAGCAATTGGTATATTAAAAAATGCTGACCAAAAGCGAACAGAAGAAATGGAAAATTGGATGAATGTTAGTATATCAACAGATCATGATGAAGCAGGAAGCTTTTTTGATACCGCACAAGGAAAATGGTATACCAATAATACTAAAAAAGAATAATTTAAATACATTCTGTAATGGTCAGTACTAAATATTGCTGACCATTTTTTATAAATTTGTAATATGAACGATTCAAAAATAAATCAGAAAATACCAGCAATTGCTTATTCGTGCTATTATACCCAAAATCGCGAAGGTGAACAATTTGCTGCAGAACATGTTTTAAGTTTTCAGATTTCAGGAATACTTACTTTAAACAACGGCATCAGAGAATATATTTTCAAACCGGGTGATTTTCGATTTATCAAAAGGAATCAGCTTATAAAATTCAATAAACAGCCTGATCCTAATGCTGCATTTCAATCCATTTCAATTTATTTGAATCAGGAAGCATTGCGTGATTTCTCAATAAAACACAATCAAAAGACCAGTTTAATTAAAAGTCCTGAAACAGAAACTGTTTTTCAATTGGAAGAAACTCCACTGCTTAAAAGTTTAATGGGATCTTTGATTCCTTATATCAACGAAGATCAATTAATTACAGAAGAACTTCAAACTTTAAAAGTAAATGAAGCTATTACCATTTTATTGCAATGTAAACCCGAACTCAAAGATACTTTATTTGATTTTAATGAGCCGGGGAAAATTGATTTGGAAGCTTTCATGAAAAAGAATTTTCATTTTAATGTGCAGTTAGACCGTTTTGCCTACCTCACTGGTAGAAGCCTGGCCACTTTTAAACGTGACTTTCAGCGTATTTTTGAAGTTTCGCCAAGCCGTTGGTTATTACAAAAAAGATTACAGCAGGCTTATTATCTGATAAAAGAAAAAGGAAAAACCCCAACTGAAGTCTATCTTGAAGTAGGTTTTGAAGACCTGTCCCATTTTTCATTTGCCTTTAAGAAACAATATGGATTGTCTCCTTCGAAGGTCTTTTAATTTTTTTTTGTTTCAGGTTTCATGTTTCATGTCTAAAGTTCTGGTTTATACGGCATGTCGTCCAGATATCTATATAATCTTTCTTTTTGCCCGTTTGGCAACCTGAGCCAGAGGTTTCGGGACTGAAACTTGAAACTTAATCCCGAAGTTTCAAAACATGAAACATGAAACATCAAACAAAAAAACTAATCTTTACCTATTTTCCAGCCAGTTCAAAAAGGCGGTTGCTTTCTCTTTTCCTACCAACAATTTTTCTTCTGTTGGAATGGTTAATTTGATAATTAACTTACGAGAGAAATAATGTTCTGCCTCTCTAATTGCTGCAAAATTCACCAAATACTGCCTGTTGATCCTGAAGAATTGTATGGGCGATAACAGCTTATGAACCTCATCTAATGATTGTGTAATTTGATATTCAGTTTTATCAAAACACATGATGGTTGGAGTTTCATTTTTAATATAAAACAAAGCAATATTCTCGGTTAAAACTGTTTGGTATTTATTATTTTTAAAAACCAAAAAACTGCTTTTCCCTTTATTCTCGCCAGTTCGTGTCAATAAATACTCGAAATCTGGTATCATCTTTTTATTTCTTTGGAAGAAATTCTTCAGTTCTGCTGCTTTCTTAATAGCCTGTGCAATACTTTCTCTTGAAAATGGTTTCAATACGTAGTCAATTCCGTTTGACTTAAATGCCTCAATTGCATAGTCATCAAATGCGGTGCTGAATATTACTGGTGATACAACCTCTACATTTTTGAAAATTTCAAAACACAGACCATCTGCCAGCTGAATATCCATGAAAATAAGATCTGGCTGATCATTTTCTGACAGATAACTCACGGCACCATCTATGCTCTGTATATACGACAAAATTTGAGTATCAGGTCTGATGCTCAGAATAAGCTGCCCAAGCGCTTTGGCTGTTTTTACCTCATCTTCAATTATTATGATAGTCATAGATCATTGGTATTTTTACTTTAAATATAGTTTCGGTTTTATCAATTTGAATTTCCTTATGAACTAAATGCATAAGTCGATTATTGATGTTATCCAGACCAACACCTGTTGACAAAACACCTCTTTTGAGCTGTATTGGATTTTCAATAACTAAAAAATCGTCCTCTGAGTATAACTTGATTCGCAATGGTTTTTCAAGGGAAACCACGTTATGTTTGATGCAGTTTTCTATTAATAACTGAACAGTAAAAGGGGGAACTACAGACTCGTATTGTTTTTGATCCACTTCATTTATCAGAACGAATCCATCTTCAAAACGCGCTTTGAGCAGAAACACATAAGAATCTAAAATTTGAAGTTCTTCTTTTAAGGGTATTAAATCTAACTTTCGGCTTTCGAGTGTAAAACGGTAAAAATCAGATAATTTTAAAATAAAGTCAGCACTCTGCGGATCCTGAATTTCTACCATAGATTTCAGCGTATTGAGGCTATTAAATAAAAAATGGGGATTTACCTGCTGTTTCAGTAATTCGTACTGCGCTCCTAGATTAACAGCATGCGTGCGTTCTAATTCCAGTCCCATCTTCTGGGTCTGATAGTTTTGAAAAAGCAGATGCAGAAACATATAAACAATCAGATTAATTAATACGCCCCGCAATTCAAACATGATTGGAGCATCCATTTTAGAAATCTGAAAAAGTTCCTGATGCCCAATTACCAGAATGACCATAATTAGAATCCCCAATATCACACTTAGTAAAAGTTTCCAGTTAAACAAACTTTTATTGGTACGCTGCGACGAGAACTTTGGAAGGCTGTAAATATTATAATACCAAATAAATATAGAGAACATTAAGGTAATCGAAGAATTGATGACAATATCTCCAGGAGTTGAACCAGCGTCAAATAACTTTGGTATCGAAGCAAGAACCGCCAATGCTATAGAACTTCCCCAAATCACCTTTCGGGAAACGTGAAAGTTTTTTACTTTTTCCATATATTTTTTATGTGTTTTTAGATCTCGCTTTGTCAAAGATAGGATATTTTGAAAGTATTTTTTAATCCCTAAAAAAATCGGAACAAAATATTTCTGTTCCGATTTTATCTTTAGTAAGTTCAAATTTCAAAGCCAAAGTGCCTTATTCTCCTGCATTAACAACATGATATTTTCTTTTATAATAAGATCACTTTTATTACGCTTAAAACTTTTGGTACGTTTTGCTTCCGGCATTTTACTGCAACAGGATAAGCTTAAAAAAACTGTTTTCATAAAATCGGAGATTGTTGTAACACAGCTCGTGATGCTCCCATAACACTTCCTGTATTATTGTCCTGAATAAAACCAATCACTTCAAAATCTTTTGTATTAAATTTTTTTGGCAGATGAATCCATACTATTCCTTTTTTATCTTTTAAAGCTGACGACTGTAAATGACGAACAATTTGATAATGCGATAGAATGCGGTTAGCATTCTCTCCTCTTTTTACATTGCTTTTAGCTGTTTTCTGAACAATTGCAAGTAACAAGCTGCTGTTTTTAAAAACGCCTTCTATATTGTAATTTACTTTAAGATTATTATTGGCCTGAGTGCCTTCGAGAAATAATTTGGCAGCAGCAGGTTTTGAAAGTGCAGACTTGATTCCATTTCTAACAGTAGTTTCCTGCGAAGCAATATAATCAGTTTTTCCGTTTACAACCAGCTGTGGTGTATAAATTGGTTCTTTTCCCAGAAATTTTGCATAATCGTACTGCCTTTTGGTATAAGCTGAATTGCTAAAGACATCTTTCCATCCTTGTCTGTCCCAATAATCGACATGATAAGCCAAAATATAAACCTCATGGTTTTTATATTCATTTTGGATTCTTCCCATCAGTTCATCTGCAGGCGGACAGCTTGAGCAGCCTTCAGAAGTGTATAATTCTAATAAAGCAAAACCTTTCTCTGCTGTTTTATCTGGATTTTGCCCTAAAACAGTCACTCCTATTAAAAGCATCAATGTGATGAAAACAGCTGGTAATAATTGTATCTTTTTCATGATGTAAATTGACTATAATAAGCCTCATTCGAAGAGACTCTTGATTTTAAATGTTTAAAGGATATTAATTTCAACATTAATATTTCCTCTTACTGCTTTAGAGTAAGGACAGGTCTGATGTGCTTCATCGGCTACTTTTCTTGCTGTGTGAGGATCTAGACCTGGCAGACTAATATTCAATCTTGCCTGAAGAGAATATGCACCTTCTGTCACGCACAAGTCTACTTCAGCATCTACCGAAGTATCCGACGGAAGTTTAATATTTAACTTTGAGGCGGCAATTCCCATTGCACCAATAAAACATGCTGACCAGCCTGCCGCCAAAAGTTGTTCCGGATTTGTCCCAGAACGTGAAGAACCTGGAGAACTAAGTTTAATATTCAATTGTTCATCTGAACTTTGTGATGCTCCTTCGCGGCCGCCAGTCGTGTGTGTCCTGCCTGTGTATAAAATTTTTGTTTCCATAATTTTTTAATTGTGTGTTGTGAAATGTTAATTGTGTGTTGTGCTTGCTTTTTACTTTATTTATTTTTTACTTAAATTATCGACGTCTATAATTGCTTTTGCAAATGCCTGTGGATCTTCTTGAGGAACATTATGTCCGATGCCTTTGAGGATTCTGTGTTCATATTTTCCTTTGAATTTGTCTGCGTACGCTTTTCCATCGGCGAAAGCACCGTCAAAATCGCTTCCTATTGTAATAGTAGGCACTTTAATTGCAGGTCTTGCTGCTAAACGTTTTTCTAAACTATCGTATTTAGATTCTCCCGCTTCAAGTGATTGTCTCCATCTGTAATTATGAATAACGATTGCTACGTGGTCCGGATTGTCAAAAGACTGCGCCGTTTGATCGTAAGTCGCTTTATCGAACTTCCATAATGGAGAGGCGATCTGCCAGATTTGTTTATTAAACTCGTAGGTATTTTGAGTGTATCCTAATTTTCCCCTTTCTGTTGCAAAGTAATATTGATACCACCATCCTAATTCTGCTTTTGGAGGCAGCGGTTTTAAATTAGCTTCAAGATTTACAACCAAATAACCGCTGACAGAAACTAATCCTTGTAAACGTTCAGGCCAAAGTACCGCCATAACAACCGCTGTCCTAGCTCCCCAATCAAAACCTCCAATAATGGCTTTATCAATTTTAAGCGCATCCATCAAAGCAATAATATCAGTTGCTAATGCTGCTTGCTGTCCGTTTCTAAAAGTATCTTTCGAAAGGAATGTCGTAGTTCCAGATCCCCTTAAATATGGAGTGATTACTCTATAGCCTTTTGCAGCTAAAATAGGAACCACTTCCTTATAACTGTGAATATCATAAGGCCAGCCGTGGAGCAGTATTACAGTAGTTCCTTTGGAAGGTCCAGCTTCAGTATAGCCTACGTTTAATAAACCAGCATTAACTTGTTTTAGTGTTCCCAAAGAAGGACTTATTGTTACTGCATTTGGTTTCTGGTTTTCTGATTGTGCATTGACAGCATTAAAGCTTAAAAAAAGAGCAGTAATTAAAAATACCTTAGAAGTTAAAGCTGTTATACGGTTGGTGATTTTTGATATTGTTTTCATAATCCTGATGTTTTAATCATTTACCTATTAGTTAATTTATTAGTCAAAAGTATAGCTGCAGTTCTGGTTTTAAAATCAGAAAATATCCCAAACGGACAAACTAGGGCGTGAAATGGACAGGCTTAAATTTGAAAATTCTATATAAAAAAATAACCTGCAGGTGCAGGCTGATTTAAGAAAAAAACTAAATGATTAAAAAGGAAAAAGGAAAGCTCTAAAAAGCATCACCATAAGGATATGCAGCGCAATAAGCACCGAGAAGAAAACAAAAGTAATTGAAATCAGTTATGAGTATAAAACTGACTTTTTGATTCTGTCTCGAAAAAAATTACATATTTAATAGCAATGATTTGTGAAATTTATGATCCGTATATGCCAAGATTTGGATGGCTGCATGTGTTTTTTCACATAGATAATTAAGTCAGATATAATTAAAAAGCACACCTGTACAATGCTATAAACAAATTAGTTATAACAAAAGGACTTCGCCTGAGAACTGCCTATAATATTTCATCAAGGACTGATTTTAGTTCCTCAAATGTATCAGGCTTTGAAATATATTTTACGATCGTATCGTTTTTTAAAAGCCAGGGAATCATAATATGCTCATCTGGTGTTGAAAACATTACCACTTCAATATTTGCCAGCCTGTCATAACTGCGCAAACGGCGTATAAATTCCAGCCCATTTATAAAAGGCATATTATAATCCAGTAATATCAAATCAGGAAGTTTATCAGTAGAATTGAGTTCTGAAAGCGCTTTTATAGGATTGCCCGCAGTGCGGCAGTTCACTTCTTTGTTCAGAGAGCTGATGGCATCCATAAAATTGGTAATATCGTCATCATCATCATCTACAAGAAATATCTCTTTTCTTAACATATAATCTAATTTAATAATCTATAATCTTTACAACAGTTAATAATAACCTTAAATATAAGATTATTTTTAATTAAAAGACAAAGAAGACACAAAAAACTCCCTTTTGATACAAGAATAAAAAAAAACTCAGGTTTTTGTCTAATCCTTGTACTAAACAATCAACCTGAGCTATTTTTCCGTACTTCACTGTTCAAAATAAGATAAAAACAGTTAAAAGAAATATTATATACTACTAATGATAATGAATATGAGAACCGCAGCACTGAGCTGAAAAATTCGATTTACTTAAATAAAAGCGGTGCTAATTTATGGAAGCTTCTGCGCCAAGTCAAAAATTCGTGCCCTGTATTTTCTGAAACATAAGAGACCGCATTGAATCCTTCCTCTTTCAAAGTCTTTACAGCAGTTTCTACATTCTCTGGTCTTTCTCGACTTCCACAGCTTATAAAAACCAGCTTTACTTTTGATTTATCTTTAATCTCTTCCGGCTTATAAATACCTCCACTTAGAAGTGCATATTGAGAAAAAACTTCAGGCCTATTAAGGGTAATAGAATGTGTTTCCATTCCACCCATCGACAAACCAGCCATGGCACGATTGGCTTGATTAGGAAATGTACTGAAATTTGAGTCAATATAAGGAATTAACTCTTCTACAAGAACAGTCTGAAACGGTTCTATCTTGAAACTAGCCAGACCTCCGTATTTAACATCATTTGTCATGCCATATGCCATGACGATAATAAATGGTTTTATTTTACCTTCAGCAATCAAATTATCCATAATTAAATTTACACGTCCCTGATTGCTCCAAGCCGTTTCGTCTTCTCCCCATCCGTGCTGTAAATACAAAACAGGATATTTGATGTTTTTATCTTTATTATACCCAGGTGGTGTGTAAACAAAAGCTCTACGTGAGGTATTGGTGCTTTTTGAAGGGAAAAGAATCTGCTGTACATTTCCGTGAGGAACATCTTTCAATGCATAAAAATCCTCATCATGCGCTGGTATTTCTATACCACTTTCCCAACGGGTAGATCCAAAAAAGTTAAGTGCACCTGGATCATTAAAAATTCCACCGTCAACAGTTACATGATAATAATGAAACCCTTCATCCATTGCACCTGCCGTGGTGCCTCTCCAGTAACCATCCTGATCTTTTGTTAGAACCGTTCCTCCTTTTGCTCCTCCTAACCCAAGGCTTAATACAACTGATTTAGCCTCAGGAGCTAAAATTTGAAATCGTGCATAACCTTGAGAATTGACTTTTGGGTATTCCTGCCCAGGCTGATTTATTGTTGATGGTTTAAAATCTTCTATAATAGAAGCTGGGTTTGTCTGTGCAAAACCTGCAGCGCCTATCAAAACAAATATCCATATTATAACAACTGATAACTGTTTCATATCTTTACTTTTAAGTTTAAATTCTAATTAACTCTTTGGAGTTATAATCTGGTAGTTCCCGCTAAGATGCATTAAACTGAAGAGATACATTAATCCATCATAATAGGGATCAAAGTAACCGTCTTCATAAGGTTCAAGTTTGGCATTCCAGACAGCGTGAACAAAATCCATGCTTGCTTTATCTTTATTTACTAACGATGCTGTAGCGGCGGTTCCTACTAAACCGATTGAATGTCTGAGTTTTTTAACAGGACCGGCCTGAAGAATAAAATCGGGAGTAGAACCATCAAGATTAAACTGATCTTCATACTTGTCTAATCCTTTAGATCTAAGAAAATTTTGAAAACGCTTCGCATAGTCTTCCTGCCATTCTTTATCTTTTCCGTACCAAGTATAATCCATGGCAATGTTCATAGGAACTCGCCAAGAATCATAACGGAATCCAGGAGGCATCCAAGGTGTCGGATGCGGTTCTCCATTAAATTCTGTATAATCTGAATTTAGCCCCGTCACAGGATGACAGGCTTTATGTAAAAAATTACGCGAAACATCGGCGCATTCTTTATAAAACTGCTCATGACCGTCTTTAGCATACAATGCCCATATTTCATAAAATGCAGGAACATGATAAGAAGGGTCTGTCCAGTTGTAACCTCCTCCTTCTGGCACAAAGGAAATTTGTTTATGCTCAATATTTATAATATTATGAACATTCGCTGTACCATCTTTTTTCCACATGGCATCTAAAATTCTTCTGGCTTCTTTATAGTAATTTATTCCTGTATCATTACTCCATTTATTAGAAGCAAAAAGCAGACTGGTTATAAAATACAATTCCCCGTCTGAGGCAGAGCCGGGAGAATTTTGTTTTTTGGTCTTTGGATCTACACTCCAAGCAAAATATCCTTCTCTTGGTCCTTCTTGATGCTGCATGTATTTTACAGACCACCTCCATAAACGATCAAAAACATCTTTTTTATTGAGCTGAACGGCAACCATCATTCCGTATGACATTCCTTCTGTACGGGCATCTTTATTTTTAACATCAGAAACATATCCTAAAGTTTCTCCTTCTTCAAAATATACTTTGTTTGGCCCTTCGAATATATCATAATAGGCTTTGGCTACTTTCTTGTCTATTTCGTCTTGGCTGTAACCTGCTTCCTTAAATAGATTTCTATATTGCGGTCTTTCGGATTGTGTTTTTTCCGTCTTCTTTTTTTCCTGTCCAGTAACTCGAATGGGTGTTGTCATGATGACGATCATTAAAAAAAACGAAATTTTAATTACATACCTGCTTGAGTTTTTTTTATATACAACCATATTTATTTTTTTAAATATATTCCTAATCAGAAAACCGTAAACAATAAACAGCGCAGTAAATGCGCTGTTTATACAAAACTAACTTAACTTAAACTAACCAAAATTTAAAACCTTAATAACCAGGATTATTATCACTTGGTTTTATTTTAGGATTAGACGAGGTTTCTCTGTTTGGTATTGGCCATAACTCGCTTTTACCAGCAGTAAAACCTGTTCCTTGTAATACAGTACTTGCTATACCCCATCTTATAATATCATCAAAACGAGATTGCTCTCCGGCAAATTCTACCTGACGTTCGTGCACAATTGCTGCAAAAACAGCGTCTTTTGTTGGTGCAATATTAGTTGTCAGATTTGCTCTATCGCGCACTTCTTTAATGTATGCTATTGCAGCTGTCTGAGAACCGCCGTTTCTTTGGTTTTCGCATTCGGCTTTCATCAGCAGTACATCTGCATAACGCATTACTTTAAAGTTAATGCTTGATCGGGTTGCTTCATCTTCTCTATTGTAATAGTTTTGGTATTTTTTCCAGCCGGCTCTTCTAATACCTGCAGAGGTAGTAAAGTTACCTGCTACCATTACCTTTGTTCCTTTTAAATAAGAGGAACCTGGCACATAAAAAGTATCTCCAAAACGATTATCACCTGCTTCATATGAATCTAAAAGATTATCTGACGGATAAACATTGTACCAGCTAAGATTTCCATATTCCTGACCTCTAAGCGTTGACTCATCAAAGCCTGTTCCTCCGCTATCACCAACAGCTCCCCATTGATCACCTGTTCCATTTTTTTCGTCAAACTCAATTTCAAAAATAGATTCTTTACCATGTTCTGTTTCTTCCATAAAGTTGTTGTAAAAATTGCCTTTATCTTCGAGGCTGTAACTGGTCACATTATTAAAGGCTGCTAAGGCTTCATCGTATTTTTTTTGATATAACAATACTTTACCCAAATGTGCATAAGCCACTTCTCTATTAGCCCTTCCTACTGATTCTGATGCTTTGGGTAAAAGATTTTGCGATGCAAATACAAGATCTTCTTCAATCAAGGCATACACTTCTGCTTTAGGGCTTCTTGCGTTTCCAATAATAGTACCTGATTTATAAATTGGTAAATCTCCAAAACGTCTTACTAATAGAAAATAATAGTATGCTCTTAAAAAATGAGCTTCTCCTAAATATTTATTCTTTTTTTCCTGAGATAAAACAGAATTTGGAAGTGCATTGATTTTTTCTTCGTTATCCAGCACAAAATTAGCTCTGGATATTCCTATATAACAAGATTCCCAGTAATATTGAATAATATCGTTTCCTCCGTTAAAAGAAAAATCCTGGAAAGGTTTTTTGTTACCTTCTAACTGTGGATTTCCTAAAGCATCATGCCCCATAAGATCCATCGCGAAGAAAAGATTTCTGCCATAGAGTCCTCTTGTCTGAAGATTTGCATACGAAGCATTTACTGCAGACTGCACTTGTGCTTCGGTTTTAAAGAAAGTTTCAGGCGATAAAGTATTGGGATTATTCAATTCTAATTCGCTAGTGTCACATGAAGTAATGGTTAAAACCCCAGACAGTACTATAAGTATATATTTTATTTTTCTCATCATCTTTAAATATTAAAATGTAACATCAATTCCAAAAATTACAGATTTTGGCTGTGGATACCTTCCTAAATCAATTCCTGCTGAATTTGCATTACCATCTGCACGTGCAATCTCTGGGTCTAAACCTGAGTAATTTGTGATAGTAATAAGGTTCTGTCCGCTTACGTAGAATCTTGCTTTTGAGAAATAACTCTTAAATGAATCTCCTGATAGTGTATATCCTAAGGCTATATTTTTTAATCTTGTAAAAGAACCATCTTCGATGTAGCGCTGGTTGGCTGAAGACCAGTTTATATCAGCTCCCTGTGCTCTTGGTAATGTAGCTGAAGGATTTGTTACAACGCCATTTACAACAACTGCTCTATCTAAAACATCTGTGCTTGCGTTAAACAAACGGTTCATTCCTTTTAGATCAAAGGTGTTTGCATTGTAAATATCATTACCTGCAACTCCAGTTATGAAACAATTGAAATCAAAGTTTTTATATGCGGCACTAAGATTTAAACCATAAGTGAAATCAGGATATGGATTTCCAATGTTTGTTTTGTCATCTGCGTTGATTACTTTATTGCCATCGCGGTCAACAATTTTTAGATCACCTGGTTTAATTGTAGTCTGTCCTGGTCCAAAAACCGCATCAACTTCTGCTTGGTTTTGATAAATTCCATTGGTCTGATATCCATAAAAGTAAAATAACGGCTGACCTACTTCTAGTCTTGAAAAATTCTCTAAACCTGCTCTTGCCGAAGGTCCGCCTAATACACTAGTTACTCCTGGCGCTAAACTTACTACCTCATTTTTACTTGTCCCTAAATTTGCCACTGCAGACCATGTAAAGTCCCCTTTTCTGTCATTGAAACCTATTGAAACTTCATAACCGCTTACTTTTACGTCTGCAATATTTTGAATCTGAGTCCCGCCGCCTGCAGACCCAACAGAAGCTGCAAGAGGAACTGCAAACAGAATATCACTACTCTTATTGTTAAAATATTCGAATGAACCCGTTAGTTTTTCATCAAAAAAACCAAAATCTAAACCGATATTTCTATCTAATTTTGACTCCCATTTTAAGTTAGGATTAGCGGCAACTCCCAAAGAAACACCGGGTGCGTTTGCTCCTCCAATAGGGTAATTATAGTTTGCCAATAAAGTGGCACTATATTGATAATTATCTATTCTGTCGTTTCCTGTTGTTCCAGTACTAGCTCTAAGTTTTAATGTGCTGAAAATAGAATTTTGCATAAAATTTTCTTTAGCTATATTCCAACCAACTGCAACAGAATAAAAATTCCCCCAGCGGTTATTAGCTCCAAAACGAGAAGATGCATCTCTACGTCCTGAAACAGCAAGAAGATATTTATCATCGTAGTCGTAGTTAATACGGGCAATGTATCCTATGTTTTTTTCTTCGTAATTAGCAGATCCTAAACTTCCTTCATTATAACGAAGCTGATCAATTTCATCTGAAATATAATAACGGCTTCCGGCTGCTAGATTTTGAGATTTTCCATCAATTTTAGTAATAACTCCTAACACTTCAAGATTGTGCTTTTGAGCAATAGTCGTTTTATAGGTTAAGCTATTATCAAAAACGATAGTCTGCCCTTGTGAATTTGTTTCGTTTGTTGAAGAAAATGCCTGTTTGTGATAAGAACCATCCTGAAAGCTTGGAATAAAAGTATGGTCTTTACTTGTATAGTAATCTAAAGAAACTTGTGATCTGAATTTCAATCCTTTGTAAATTTCTAATTCAGCAAAAATATTTCCAATTATAGACAAGTTATTAATTTTCTGGTATCCTAAATTAGCGACACGAACAGGATTTTCTGCATCATTCCCATCAATAGCACTTGGTCCTTGATAGCCTCCTAAGCTATTTTCATTGTAAATTGGCAAGTACGGCGCCATTTTAATAGCATGCTCTAATAATGTTCTTCCTCCTGACGTTCGTTCTGGATTAATGGTGCTGAAAGAAACTCCAATGTTGCTCCCTATTTTTAATTTACCAATATCCTGCGTGTTATTAGCTCTAAAAGAATAACGTTCGAAACCTGTATTTACAATAGCGCCATCCTGCTTCATATATTCTGCAGAATAACGGCTTGTAGAATTCTCTGTACCATTTGAAAAACTCAAATTGTAATCCTGCATAATTCCCGTTTGAAAAATCTGATCCTGCCAATTTGTATTTATGTTTCCAAATTCAGCTGCTCTTGCTGTTAAATCACTTCCTAAATCTTTCGCATATTGAAGATACTGCTGAGTGTTTAAAACACTATATCTTTTAGTTACTTCCTGCCCGCCCACATAAGTGCTAAAAGTTAACTGCCCTGGTCCTTTTTTACCTTTTTTAGTAGTAACTACAATTACACCATTAAAAGCTTTAGAACCGTATAAAGCTGTGGTCGATGCATCTTTTAATACAGAGATACTCTCAATATCATTAGGACTTAAACCTGAAAGATTACCTGTTAATACTCCGTCTATGACATATAAGGGTGCACTGTTTCCCATTGTAGCCAGCCCACGAATATTAACTGTAGGATTAGAACCTGGCGCACCATTTACAACTGTAACCCCTGCAGCACGTCCCTGTAATGCTGATTCAGCATTCGTAATAGGCACTGCCGCAATATCTTTTGAACTTACTGTCGAAACTGCTCCCGTAATCTTTGTTCTTTTTTGAGTACCGTAGGCTATTACAACTTCATTTAAATTTTGTGTCGATTGCACAAGGGCAACATTTATTGAATTTCTTTCTCCAACCGTAATTGTCTGTGAAATTAAACCAACAAAGGAATAAGTTATTTTATCAGTAGGATTAACTCCTTTTAAAGTGTATTTACCATCAAAATCTGTTGATGTGCTATTCTGACTGCCTTCTACATTAATACTGGCACCTGGTAATGGAAATCCTGAAGGGTCTGTAATAACGCCATTAATGGTCTTTGACTGCGCCATTATACTATGACTGCTCGCGATCAGCAGTCCGATTAGTGCAATTTTGAGTTTTAACTTCATAATTATTGTTTTAGTTTGGTTAAATAGTTTAGTGGTTTGTTTTTGTTTTAATTGAATTAGTGGTTCATAATTTCTTTTTAATTAATCTTTGAGTACTTTAATGTGAATCAATCTAATACACTAAATATATCAGTAACAAATATAAAAAAACAATTTAAAAAACAATCGGTTGTCTTTTGATATTTTTAAATTATATATAAAAAAAAACCAATATAAAAACATAAAGAATAATATTTTTATTTAAATAATGATAATTATTCATTTCAAAATTAATTTCAAAATAAAAAACAATGGATTTAACAGCCAAATGACAGATTTTATACAAAAAACATAATATTAAAAAAACAATAAAAAATTGATTAAAAGGGTTATTATATAGGTAAAAAACTATTAAAAAGGCTTTTATAAAAAGTTTTATAAAATTTACCTTATACTTAAAAGAAAAAAAATAGATTATACAGATCAAAACAACAATCGGTTGCTAAAAAATATTTCTTCTTGATATAATAAATATTGTAACAAAAAAGCCTGGTGGTAATTAATAATTAATTTCCACCAAGCTCAAAATTTTCAATTGAAACTCATTTATGTACTATTCAGAATACCAATTACTGCTGCATAAATTGCTATTATATTTTTTTATTTAATTTTAGTGTTGACATCAACTTTCTTACGCTTTTAATTTGTTATTAATATTCCTCCGTTGTGAGGTATGCTTATTTCAACTTCTTTGTTTTTACTTATTGTCAGTTTACTCACTTTTCCGTTTAACTGGTCATCGTCTGCATAGTAATTTACTGCCGTACCAGAATTAAGCATTTCTAGTTTTATCTTTGTCTTTAACTGTTTATTTTCAGCATTAATTCCAGCGATATACCATTTTGCACCCTTTCTTCTGGCCATTACAACATACCTTCCTGGGTATCCTTCTAAAAAACGAACTTCATCCCATACTGTTGGTACTTCTTTCATAAATTGTATAGCCCAGTCTGGAGCATCATATAAATTATTTGGTGCTAAGGCAAAATGCTGCACGCCGCTTTGAAAAAGCACCGAAGTCGCTAACGCAAATACATCAGAGGTCATTCTTTTGGAGCCTTTATTGGCAATGTTATCACTATTATAGAATTTATTTAAAGCGCTTCCTCCAAAATCCATACTTCCTACAGTGTTTCTAATAAAAGTATGTGTTGCTGCACTTACAGCTTCATTATCACAGCTTTGCTGTCCAAAATGCAGATTTTCACTAGCCAAAACTGCTTCACTAGAGGCATAATTTGGATACATGCGTTCCCAGCCTCGAGCTAAAGTACAGCCATGAAAAATTACCATTATTCCAAATTCATTAGCATCTGTCAAAATATCTTCATACAATTTCATGGTCACCTGTTTATCGCCTCCAAAAAAGTCAACTTTAATGCCTTTAATTCCGATGCTTTTCATCCATGCCATTTCTTTTCGACGGAGTGCTGTATTATCCATTAGTCCTTTGGGGCCTTGAGGAGCATCATTCCAGTATCCATTTGAATTATACCATAAATAGAGTCCTACTCCTTTTTGTTTACCGTATGCTGCTAATTCTGCTATTTTATCACGACCAATCTGCGTATCCCAAAGTGCATCAATTAAAATGGTTTCATATCCCATTGAAGCACTAAAATCAATATACTGCTTTTGTACAGGAAAAGTAGTATTGTTATCCATTTTCATGATCCAGCTCCAAGTTCCTTTTGTATACTGATACTCTTTAGAGGCTTCATATTTTGGCTTAACCAAATCAAACGGAATAGTGGTCTCAACTATCGGAGCAAGTGTTTCCCCAATTGTAATGGTACGCCATGGCGTTTCTCCTGTAAGCGGTATTCCTGGTCCTGTTGTCCCGTTTCCGTTATTTTCTCCCGGCATCGGAAATCCAATAGAATATAATCCGTTCTCATGTCCTATTAATCTACTTGCACAATATCCGCTGTCTACACCTGTTTCAGAAATTAAAAGCCATCCCGCATTATTTACTTTAAACAGACATGGAAACGTATATCCATTTCCCAAGCCATTCTTTCCGAGAACATCATCTAGTGTATATGAAGTTTCATAACTGGGAGCTGTTCTGGCAAATCCAGTCATTGGATTACTTTGCGGGCAAAGAAATGTCGAGGTTCCTTTTGGCAGTAAAAATCCTGAAACTTCTTCTTGAACTATACAGGAAAGTGTTTCTTTCTGCGGATATAATTTATACTTAAATGCCAGATTGTTGTTGCTTACTCTAAAGACTACATCTAAAGCTAATCTGCCATCTTTTGTGAATGAAAAAACGGCTTCGTTAGCACTATAATGCACACTGCTTTGTTTTATGTTTCGGAGCTTATAGGATTCGTCGATTTTATTTTGGCTGCTATTTTTTTCTAAAGTTAATCCAGAGCTATAGTCCCCCGCATTTGTTTTTAAGCCTAATGGAGATTTTTCTATAAATGTTTTTTCATTGTATGTTACACTATACTTAGGCATTCCGTTATTTACAGAAATCGACACCGCAAGTTTTCCGTCTGGACTTTTTACTGCTGGCTGAGCGTTTAGTTTAAGGAAACCCGCTAAACATACGAACATTAAATTTTTAAGATTCATGACCTTTTAAGATTTATCTTTTTGTTAATGATTGAACTCCTTTTCATTGCAAGAAATAGTATTGTTAATTAAAAATGTCATTTAGAAAACATCCAGTAATCAAAATACATGATTTTATCAGAAGCATTACCCTTGTATACAAAATAAAGATCATGCACTCCAGAAACTTTTTTAATATCTGTTGTAACAACAGCCCATCTGTCATTTCCTCCTGTCATAGGAACTTTTACTGTTCCTAGTAATTCCCCATCCAGACTATCAAGTCTAATTTCCATTGACACATTTCCATTGTGGGTGGTACCTACACGAGCAGTAAATTTTGCAGCACCCGATTCGCGAAAATCAACATCTTTTATTTTAGTGAATGCATTGTTTTTCATGGCAGTAATGAAGACGCCTACTTCTTTATTCTGCATTGACTTTACGTCTTTTGACCAAGCTATCGTTTCTGCTTCTGACTTAGCATAAGGATTTAGAGTATTGATTCCTTTTTTTATACCCTCTGTCATATTCATTTCTTTGACTTTTCCATCAGAATTAAACAACAATTCTTCAACTGCTACAGATCTGGTAAAACCGCTGCCACCTGGTAAAGCTCCATTATGATAAAAGAAATACGTTTTTCCTTTAAAATCTACAACTCCTGGATGATTTGTAAAACTCTCTCCCTGTGTTGGCATTACAACTCCTTGATATTTCCATGGTCCAAGCGGACTTTTGCTTGTTGAATATCCTATATGCTCAGAAATAGGTCCTGCGGCAAAAAACAGATAGTACAATTTATTCCTCTTATACAGCCATGGTCCTTCTTCATAAGTGGTAGGTCTGCGGGTATCTTCTTTTCCAGTACGTTTTCCAAATGATTCAATTGTGTTTGGAAAGATCTTTAACTCATCGTTGTAAGAGATCATGTCTTCATTTAATTTAACATAATGGCAAACAGGGTTACCCCATAATAAATAGGCTTGTCCATCATCGTCGATAAAAACGGTTGGATCAATATCGGCGTTGCTGTTTTGTATCAAAGGTTTTCCTAATGGATCTCTAAATGGTCCATACGGACTCTCTGATACTGCTACACCAATACCATTTCGTCCTTGATTATCTGTAATTGGGGCATACAAATAAAATTTGCCTTTTCTTTCTATGCATTGAATTGCCCATGCATTCATTTTAGCCCAGCTAAAATCTTTATACGATAGTACAGAACCATGATCTGTCCAGTTTACCATATCTTCTGTACTATATAATTTCCAATCATTCATGGTAAACCATGTAGAATTGTCTTCGTCATGCGAAGTATATAAATACAGTTTATTATTGTAAACCATCGGTGCTGGATCTGCTGTGTAGCTTGTCTGTACAATTGGGTTTTGAGCAAAACTAAATACAGGAATAATAAATGCTGTTAAAAATCTTTTTTTTATAAAATACATTATCTGATTGTTAATTAATTTAGGTTAAAAAACATTTACTTATTTAATACTAATGACGCTGCAAAACCACCCATATTTAATACTTTCACATCCAGCGAAGTTGTTTTATCTACCAGTAAATATTGCGTAGAAAAAGCTTTATCATGATTTCCATCGGCAATTAATGTGAGCTTAAAAGTCTGTCCTGCTGGTAAAAAATCAAATTTTAAATTTTGGATTCTTTCTTTTCTTCCGGAATTAATACCTCCAATAAACCAATCTGTTCCTTTTCTTCTTGCGATAACCGTATATTTTCCAGGAAAGCCGTCAAGCAGGATGGTATCATCCCAAGAGGCAGGAACCTGTTTTAAAAATGTTTTGGCTGCATCTGGCAATTCGTAATAACCTTCAGGTCTGTCTGCCATATGCTGTATTCCCGATTCAAAAACTACACTTAATGCAAGTTCATGACCATAAGAAGTAATATGAGGAAATTGTGAATTTGTAAAAGTTACCGGAGTGTAATCCATTGATCCTACGACATTACGGGTAAAAGCCAGTATATTATTGTGTTGTGCCGCCGTTGCGGTTAATTCTGGTCCATTGTTGTACCATTCTGCTCCGCGGACAGCTTCATAAGTCATAAGATGCGGATAAGTCCGCTGCCAGCCTCTCGGTACTAAACATCCGTGAAAATAAACCATGATTTTATATTTCGCTGCATCTTCTAAAATGTCTAAGTAATAATTTATCATTTCTTGTTTTTCACTTAAAAAGAAATCAACTTTGATCCCGTAAACGCCAAGCTTATTTAGCTTCTCAAATTCTTTAACTCGGTTTTCGTGAGTCAGCATTCGGTCAACAGGTGTGGAAGTGATCCATTTAAACTTACCTGAATTGTACCACATTAAGGGCTTAATACCAATCGAATGAATATATTTTATGGCATCTTCCAAGTTGCCGCCATTGCCCATCTGATCCCACTCCCAATCTAAAAGCGTATAAGGCCAATCCATAGCAACGGCTAAATCTGCAAACTGGGTTACGGTTTTAAAATCTTTTGTTCCGTGATTATTCGACCAGTAATTCCACGACGCTATACCGGGCTGAATCCAATCTGTATCAGTTAAAACAGACGGTTTCGATATATCATCAACCAATGTAGATTTTACAATATCTCCAAGCTCTCCTGCAATTATAACTCTCCAAGGCGATTTCCAAGGCAGTGCTATTTTGGCAAAAGGCTCTCCTATGCCCTCTTCTGCTCCAGGCAGCGTAACTTTATACCGTTCTTTGTTTTGGGTATTAGTCAGTTTTGAAGCTGCATAATTTCTGTCTAAATCGGCTTCATGAATCAGATACCAGCTAGGGCCATACTTTGTCTTAAACAATGCAGGATAGCACCAATCTTGCTGTATATCTCCATTTTTCATGCTATTGTACAGGCCTTCATTAGACAAATCAAACTTCTCCAGCCATCTTTCTGTACCTTCGGGAATAGAATAAGCTGTTAGTTCATCTGAAATGGTATAAGTTCCTTTTTTTTCTGGAAATTCATAACGAAATGCCACACCGTCGTTGTAAACTCTCAGAATTACATTTAAGAGAGATTTCGATTCGTTTTCAAAATAGAAAACCAATTCATTTGCTGTGTTAGAACAGTCCGATTTCTTTCCATGCAATACTTTGTACTGCTCTTTAATAAGTACTAGCTTGCCGATCTTTTTTAGTTTTAAGCCTTTTGAAAATGATTGGTCGTTTCGTACAATTCCCAAATATATTTTTGGAATTATTTCGTCATGTTTATCTTTATTAGCATAATTAACCTGCAAATACCAATTTCCAGAATTATTCTGAGTGTTAAATAATGCAACAGTTATTTTTTGATTGGGAGAGGTTAAAACTGCTTTTTGCCCGTACGACCAGACGATAGTAAACAGAACCAAAACAAGACTTAATGTAGATTTCATATTACTATTTTAAATCGTTTTTTACTGTACCAATACTTTAAGCATTTTGAGATCTTTTGCCGCTGAACTAGTGCCGTAATACAATTCATATTCGCCAGAAGTTACTTTAACAGCCATAGATGCTGCATCGAAAAATTCAAATGACGAAGCGGGTAAATCTATCAGCACGTTTTCTTTATCTCCAGCATTGACAGCAACGCGCTTAAAGGCTTTTAATGTTTTTAAAGGACCATCAGTATCATTTACTTTTTTAACATACACCTGAATAATTTCTGTCCCATCACGCTTACTGGTATTTTGCACAGGAATAGTCAATTGAATATTTTCATTTGATTTTATTTTAATCTTGTTCAATTTACCTGTACCAACAATAAACTTAGAATAACTCAATCCAAAACCAAAAGGAAATAATACATCTGTCGTATACCTGTAGGTGCGTCCTTTCATGGAATAATCTTCAAAATCTCTTAATATTTCCGAGTTCTTGTAAAATGAAACAGGCAGTTTTCCAGCAGGATTATAATCCCCAAAAAGCACATCGGCAACAGCTTGGCCTCCGGATTCTCCTGGATACCAGGCCTGTAAAATAGCATCACAGCTGGTGGTTTCGGGCGTTAAAGCTATAGCTGAGCCAGAACAGTTTACAAAAATCACTTTTTTTCCTGCCTCTTTTAATTCTTTTAAACATTTTCTCTGTACCGCTGGCAATTCTATATTGGTTCTATCTCCTCCCTTGAAACCCGGATAAGAAACCGGCATTTCTTCTCCTTCCAATAAAGTAGAAAGACCGCCAACAAAAACTACAGTATCAATACCATTTAACTTTTGGATTAAAGACGCAAAATTGATGTCAAATTCTTTTCCAAAATCAAATTCAAGATTAGCCTGCCAGTTGTTTGACTGGGCAAAATGAATTTCAATTTTATAAGTTTTACCTGCTTCAACTGGAAATGAAATATTTCCTGGAACAGTTCTCCAGTTGGTATATTTTGCAATAGATTTTCCATTAACAATTAATTCAAAAAATCCTGTCGCACCGGTTTTAAATACAAGGTTATCAGTTGCTTTTGCGGTAAATTCAGTTTCATATTTTGCAGAAAAGCCTTCGAGCTTAACTCCAGAAGCAAACTCATGCTGTCCAGCAGTAGTCATTTTTATCGGATTGGTAATTTGCGTTGAAATAACACTATTTCCTTCTCTGTTTGGATTATTCCAATAAGTGGCTCTCATTCCTTTTTTACCTTCAAACGAAATCTGATCGAAATAACTTTGATTTACTTTATCTTCTACCAAATCACAGGCTTTATCATAAAAGATTTTATCTGATCCAGTCTTGGATTCTATTCCTTCTTTGATTGTAATTGTTTTGACTGGCGTTCCGTTATAATTACCCCATAACATAGCTTCATTTGCTGCATTAGGTCCAATAACTGCGATTTTTTTCGATGTTTTAGCCAATGGCAGAATGTTGTTTTTATTTTGCAGTAATGTCATAGATTTCTGCGCCATTTCTAATGCCAGCTGTTGATGTTCTTTACTGTTAAGAACTGAAGCTGGAATCTGCGTCCATGGTACTATCGCATCGTCATCCATTTCTCCAAGTTCAAAACGGCCTTCTAAAACACGCTGTAAACTTTTATTGATATCGGCTTCTTTAATTAAATCTTTTTCAACTGCTTCAGGCAGATTTTTAAAAGGATATTTCTCCCAGACACATTCTACATCTGTTCCTGCCAGTACAGCTTTGGATGCAGCATGTACAGCATCTGAAGAAACTTTATGTGTGGTATAAAAATCTGTTACAGCCCCACAATCTGAAACTACCATATATTTATATCCCCATTCATCTCGGAGAATACGCTGCAACAATCGGGTATTGCTGCAGCAAGGTTCATCATCTAGACGCTGATAAGCGCACATTACTTCACGAACATCTGCTTCCTGCACCAATGCCTTAAAAGCTGGCAGATAAGTTTCGTAAAGTTCGCGCGGATTTACATTATTTAAATTCAGTTCGTGTCTGCTCCATTCGGGACCTGAATGTACGGCAAAGTGTTTGGCACAAGCTAGAAGTTTACGATATTTAGCGTCCGTGGGCCCTTGCAGTCCTTTTACAACAGAAACTCCCATTCTTGATGTAAGGTAAGGATCTTCACCGTAAGTTTCCTGCCCGCGCCCCCATCGCGGATCCCTAAAAATATTGACATTTGGAGTCCATACTGACAGACTTAAGAAACGTTTGTTTTCGTTTCCATCTTTAATCCATTGGTTATATTTGGCTCTTGCTTCATCTGAAACAGCATTAAAAACGCGATAAAGTAATTGATCGTCAAATGAGGCTGCCATTCCTATAGGTTCAGGAAAAACGGTCACATTATCGTTATTTGCATAGCCATGTAAAGCTTCGCTCCACCAGTTAAATTTTTTAATTCCAAGTCTTGGAACAGCATCAGACTGATCGCACATTAACGCTGCTTTTTCTTCTAGCGTTAATCTTGAAATTAAATCTTTTGCCCTATCGGAAGAACTTAAAGAAGGATTTTTATATGGCAACAGCTGTGCATGACTGCTAACTGCTGAAAACAAACTTATGACAAACCAATATTTTATTTTCATTGTTTCTATTTTTAGATTGTACTTTAAACCTTTTATAAAGATTAATTGTTTTTTGAAATCTTATCGTCAATACGGAAATAATCAAAATCAGCGAAACCGCCAGCAGTTTTAGAAGCGTAATTAAACAGCCCAAATCGGTAACCCATAAAATGCGGAATTGTGTATGGCATCTTGATAGATTTTCCTATACTGATCCATTTTTTTCCATCTATACTGTAATAAAATCTTCCCTGATCTGCTTGATTCCTAAAATCACATTCGGCTTTTAAATATATTTTGTCCTGATTTAATGGAACACTTTCTACTTCCTTTGGATTTCCTTTTTCAGCATCTATCATGACAATCCTTTTTGTTCCATGATCCACTTTTACTCCAACCCAGCCAAAATCCTTTTGCAGCAATGAAAGCCCAGCAAAATCTCCTTCCTTCATGTTTGAAATCTCGATCGCTGTCGTTCCAGAACATACAGGCCCAAAAGTTCTTTGTGTCAAAATATTTTTTACCTGCGTAAAACTGCTGTCTATTCTGGATGTTTTTAATCTTAAATAACCTTTTCTTTCTTTAACAGACCAGTTCGCATTATCTGGATTATGATTCCACTGCCAAACCAAAGGCAGGTCATTTTCTCCACTTTTACGATTAAATTCGTCTGAGTTTACAATTCCGGGAATTAAGCTTTTATTGGCTGGAAGATCTAGCATTTGAGGCACTTTACCATTTTCCCCTAGTATTGGCCAGCCGTTTTCCCATTTTACAGGAACCAGATAAGGAATGCGGCCAACTCCACCTGCATCTCTAAATAAATAAGAAAACCATCTGTCGTCGGGAGTATCAATAATCCCGCCCTGTGCAACGCCCAAATCCTGAAGTCCTATTTTTCCTTCCCAAGGCCCCATAATATTATCTGCTCTGTGTATGATTACGGTACGCATCCCATTTTTGGGCCAGCAGATATTAAATAGATAATATTTTCCTTTAATTTTAAAAAGCTGTGATCCTTCTGCCGGCAGCATAATATCACTCTTCGCGGGAGCATTGGCATTTTCTATTAAAACTTTCTTAGTTTCTTCTTTTACTGCCGATAAATCTTCTTTTAATTCTACAATTTGAAGTTTTCCTCCACCCCAAACAAGGTAGACTTTACCATTATCGTCAAAGAAAAGGGAATGGTCATGATAGGAATTGTTTAAAACAGTTCTCTTCCATGGTCCTTTTTCAATATCTTTTGTAGAAAAAATATAGGTTTTACCCGTCGTGCCTGAAAAAGTGCTTACATAATATACACCATTGTGATAACGCAGACTGCTCGCCCATGAACCCCTGCCGTAGTCATTTTTGCCATGATTTAAATTCAGTCTGTCATCGTTATCTTCTAAAGTTTGATAGGCATAATTAACAAGATGCCAATTCACCAAGTCATTAGATTTCATAATTGGCACCCCAGGATTCATGTGCATTGTGGTACTGCTCATATAGTAAGTGTCGTTAACCCTGATTATAGACAAATCAGGGACATCTGCGAAAATAATGGGATTCTGCGCCTGTCCTTTTTGCGCCTGACTCGTCAAAACGATCGATGTAATTGCCAAAACAGCATATATAAAATCTTTTGTTTTCATCGTAGTTTTATTTTCGGAATTTCTGAAAAATGTACAACTGAGATATTATTCGTTAATTCTTAACAATTCTAAGCTGATAGAATTTCGGACTGATTTTTCCGTCTTTAGCTAGAATTTTAATATTCAGCACATCCCTGCTGTCTATTTTTATTTTGATCATTTTTTTATCGGCTGAAGTTATTACAGCCGGCTTTTCATTAATCAAAATACTAATGTTGTCAATATTCAATTCATCTAAAACGCTTATATGCAAAAACCGTCCGCCGCTGTTTTTGTTGAGCATCTGATAAGAAATATAAGAGCTTGTATTTCGCCAGAACTTTCCGTCCTCGTAGCCAGAACTGCTTTTTTCTCCTTTATACAAATGATCAACTTCTGGTTGCTGCTCTCCGCAATTTATTTTATCTATTGTTTTCTCTTCAAGCGCCATAGCCTCGATTTCCTGCTGTTTCAGCAACTTCTGCTTTTCCTTATATTCTTCTTTGGAGTACGTTTGAAAATACATTTGATAACGGGCGTCATGCACCTCGAAAAAAGGTTCTAATTCTAATGAGTCTAAACGAAATCTTAAGTTTCCTAAATCCTTAAGTTTTGAAATATAAGCTGCTTTATTCCCAACCAGTGCATAGGCTTTATCAAGCGGAATAAATTTTCCTCTGGCAGCATGTCCCATTCGGCTGTCATCTGCAAATAAACCGTCTAATCCCTCGGTTGAAGTTTTTGCAGCCAGCACAATCGGTCCTTTTACAAATGCACTCCAATTAGAGCCGTCAGGAAGATTTTCTAAATGTACCGACATTTTAAATCTGACGGTTACTTTATCTCCCGATTTCCATTTTCGTGAAATCGCAGCATATTCAGATGGTTGAGATGCTGTTTTCTGCTCTTTTCCGTTAACGAGTATTTCAAAATTTTCAGCCCATTTTGGATAACGGATATTCAAGGTAAAATTTTTTGATTTTTTAAGTTTTAAGATTAACTCTGTCTGATTCTCATAAGGGAATTTTGTGGTTTGTTCTATCTCTATTCCATTTTCTTCCCACTTTAAAACCGACGGAATAAAAAGGTTTACAAAAAGATCATTTTGGGAATGGCTGTAAATTAATTCGCCGTACTTGGCATGATTTTCAAGCCCCGTTCCCACACAGCACCACATGCTTGTCTGGGGCTGAGAATAAACACGGTAATGATTTGGACGAATAGGCGTAAAATAAACAAAACCACCTTTTTCTGGATGCTGGCTGGAAAGAATATGATTGTAAAGCGTACGTTCATAAAAATCCAGATAATGCACATCCTTTTTATCGAGAAACAAAGCCTTTGCAAGACGTTCCATGTTGTACGAATTGCAGGTTTCCGGACCTTCATTCGATTTGACCATTCCGCTGAAATCGTTTACGGGATTAAAATGTTCTGAAACGCTGTTTCCTCCAAATGCAACTGTTCTTTTTTGTGTAACATTATCCCAAAAAAACACTGCCCCATCTAACCATTCTTTATTATCAGAAAGAACAGCAATCTTTTCAAAACCAACAACTTTTGGTATTTGTGTATTGGCATGCAGACCAGTGAGTTTGTCCTCTTTCTGCAATAACGGATTCAGGAAAGCTTTTTGAGATAATTGTTCAGCCGTTTCAAGATATTTTTTGTTTTTTGTAATGATATACAGATCGGCAAAAGATTCATTTATGCCTCCGTGCTCAGTAGCTAAAACTTTCTGGATCTGCTCATCAGAAAGCGGACGGATTAATTCTATAAACCAGTCTCCTAATTTTATTACTATTTCTTTCGCTTTCTTGCTTCCAGTATACTGATAAGCATCAATTAGACCAGCAAAAAGTTTGTGAATGTTATAGATCGGAACCCAGGTATTGTTTAATCCAAAACTGCTTCCATCAATATCTCCTTTATGAATCCTGTCCCAAAACACTTTACCCTGCGGAATACCACCAACATAACCATTGCCATTTTTATCCTGACAGCGTGCCAATTCTGAAAGCATATAGTCTAATCTGTCTTTAAGTACTTTATTTCCAGTAGATGCGTACATTAAAGATAAAGCAGAAAGATAATGTCCGCCGATATGTCCGTCAAGTCCTATACTTTCCCAGTTACCGTAGCGATCTGCTTTTGGCGGAAGCCCAGATTCTAATAAATAAGGCGCTAAAAGTTTATCGGGATCTAATGCTAAAATATATTTCAGATCTACATCCTGCGCATTTTTAAATGGTCCTTCTTTTAGTTTTACTGCGCTTAAATCAAATAACTGCATTTGAGCCGATACATTGGCTTTTAGATCTGATTGCGCTTGAGCTAATATAGAAAACCCAAAGAAAAACAGCAGATTATATAAATGCTTTTTCATGTTTTTTTTAATCATTTTAATATTTTTTTATCTACCAAAAGTGTCCTAAAACTTATTCAGCTACTCTATCACTTTCTGGAGCTCCCAAATAAGAAGGCTTCAAACCGCCTGTATCGATCAAAATTTTTTGAAGCACAATTCCAGGATCTAAAACCCTGAAACGAAGTATATGTTTTCCTGATTTCAGAATGTTATGTTTAGTGACAGAATGAATCATGTGTTCTGCCTGCCATTTGCCTAATTCTCCTTTATAATGACCATTAAAATTTACGAGCTGTGGTTTTTCTCCATCAAAAGATATTTCATATCGAAGTCCTTTATTACTGTTAAAATTCAACGTTGGAGCAAGTAAAAGTTCTACCGTAAATTCTCCCGCTGAAGTAAAATTAATTTCGTACTCCACAAAAACATTATCTGCTTCCATTGAGTAACTATTTTGCGGAAATGTTGTAATACCACTCAATGTTTTTCCAAAATCTGGAATTACTTCCCAATGTATTTTTTTAGAATTATTCATTTTAGAAAAATGAGCTGCATTAATCGATACATAGCCATCTTTTTCTATAAAAACTTTCGGATCAACAATTTCCTTATCAGAAAGATATTTTACGTCTGGAAGAATATTTTTAGGATCATCATGCCAAGCTTTATAGCCTATACGCATCTGATCCATCATATGAGTCCATTTGCCGCCAGAAATCTCATTATTGTATTTATTTTGAAGAATAGAATCTCGCTCAAATTTAACTTTAACCTGATCTGCATAATAATTGGCCCGACTATTTTTTTCGGCTGCCAGTTTCATATTTTTTGCCTGTGCAAAATACATTTCATAAAGATTACAGCAGGCATCTATTGGATATAAAACCAGTTGAAAATAAGCATCTTTATATTCTTTAGGAAGTTCATTGTAGACTCTATAAGCATCAAGGGCTAAGTTTTTATACTCATTAACAACCGTTTCAAATTCATTATAATTTTCTAAAGAATAAGTTTTGCTGTCCAGCATTTCTGGAGTAACGCGACGATTAAATTTCGGATAGGTATTTAATAGTCTGACTACTTCTTTAGAATATTTGCTCCCAAACTGCTCTGCTGCCCAGTTTTCTGTATATTGAAAGAGATTCTGAGAATTGAAATTTTTAGGGTTCCAAGCCATGTCCAAAAAGAAGCTGATTGGGAATTCCATTGGCTTTAAGTCACCAACATTAACAATCCAAACTTTATCGACCCCGTTTTCATAGCTAAGATTCATTTGTTCCCAGACCCTTTGTATCGGACTTATGTTAATCCATTTTGAATTTCTTGGACCGCCCACATAATCAAAATGATAATACATTCCGTATCCGCCTTTATGTAGGGGTTTTGAAAGATCTGGAAGTTTGCGGACATTTCCCCAGTTGTCATCACAGAACAAGAGAATTACATCATCAGGAACTCGCATTCCCTGATCGTAATAATCCTGAACCTCTTTATATAAAGCCCAAACCTGAGGTGTTTTATTGGCGCTTTTACCTGTTTCTTTCTCAATAATTTTACGCTGTTCTTTTACAATATTCTCCAGTAAGCTAATATTAGTGCCTTCGCTCATTGCTTCATCGCCATCACCGCGCATTCCAATGGTTACCAGCTTTTCCCAATTTTTGCTTCGCTGAATTCCTGTTTTCCAGAATTCGTCTAAAACTGTCTTATTTTTGGAGTAATCCCATATATTAGGCAGATTATTTTTTTTGATGTATCGACGCCAATCTGTCTGCGCCAAAGCCATTGGCTCATGATGGGAAGTGCCCATTACAATTCCCATTTCATCAGCCAAAGGCCCACTGGCCGCATCATCGTCATAAAACGCATTTCCCCACATTGCAGGCCACATGTAATTGCCCTTTAACCTAAGTACTAATTCAAAAACTTTTTCATAAAATTTGCTGTTGAAACCATCAAAAGTAGCTTTTGCCCAGCCGCTTAATGCAGGTGCTTCATCATTCAGAAAAATCCCTCTGTACTTTACAGCTGGTTCTCCATCTGTATAAATTCCTTTAATAAAGTAAATATTTTCTTTATGTTTTACGGGTACATCTGCCCAGTAATACCATGGAGAAACGCCAATTTGTCTGGATAGTTCATAAATTCCGTAAATTGTACCGCGTTTATCACTTCCTGCAATTACAAGCGCCTCATCTACGCCCTTGAAAGGGTTTTTAACCTGCTGTATAATAAACTTCTCATTTTTGCCTTTGAGTTCTTTTCCTTCGATTTTTTTTTGTTTAATTAAATCATCAATAACAGAATTTGTCCCTATCATTCCAATAATAATGAGTGGTGATGAAGTATTGGGATTTTGATTTAAAATATTAGGACGCTGGCCGGTAACTTTTTCAAAATCTGACTGAAGATTATTTACAGCACGCAAAATACCTGCATCCAAATTTGGATTTACCCAAAGAGAGAGTGATAAAGACTTTTCTTTCAGCACCATAACGTTCTGGTTTCTCTCTTCTGTTATAAAGGGCTGAGAAGCCTTTGAAATAGTACTTATTAAAACAATAATTACAGTGCTTATAAATTTCAAATAGTTTTTCATGAGGTGTTTATTATCAAGACATTCCAGGTAGTTTATTTTAAATCAAAATCTTTAAATTCTGTTTTATTCTGTTATTTGAACAGCAACTGTGAGTACAGGAACAAATCATGTCTCCATACTGGCCAGGTGTGCCCGCCAGAATATTCACTATATTTATATTTAATGCCTGATTGATCCAATTTCTGCATCATGATTTTACAGTTCTCATAGGCTATATCTTCTTTTCCTCCCATAGAAATCCAGAAATCTTTTAGATTAGCATTAATAGACTGTGCGTTGTTTTTTATAAATTCATATTGAGGATCTGATAATTTTGGATTATTTGCCCACCAGCCTGAGCTGAATACTCCAAGACTTGAAAACATAGCGGAGTTTTTTATTCCTGCATAAAGCGTCTGAAGCCCTCCCATTGATAAACCTGCTAAAGCTTTATTTTTGCTGTCTGTTGCAACTTTAAAATTACTTTCAATAAAAGGTATTGCTCCATTTTTCAACTCATTTTCAAATGCTTTTAATGTTTCTTCGCTAAAACCTGCAATACCACCTGTGTTTCCCATATTTCCGTCAAGCATTACAATAAGCATTTTCTTTGCTTTGTTTTCTGCAATTAAATTATCTAAAATCAAATTTGCTTTTCCCTGAGTACTCCATCCTCTTTGGTCTTCACCTCCTCCATGCAATAGATACAGCACAGGTAATTTTTCGGATGAAGTTTCATATCCTGGAGGCGTATATACATACATTTCACGCCATGAATTAGTTCCTTTAGAAAAATATTTCATTATCCTTACTTCTCCATGCGGAACGGTTTTCAATTCATAGAAATCGCCATCTCTTTTAGGAATTTCTATTCCGCTGGCCATACGTCCCATTCCAAAAAAAGTTTCGCTTGATGGATCTGCAACTGCCACACCGTCAATTAATAGCGAGTAATAATTAAATCCTCCGTTTATTACATCAGTTGTAACATTCCAAACCCCCTGACCATCTTTCAGCATATCGTACTTTCTTCCAAGATCTATCTGCACTTTTGATGCTTCAGGTGCGTTTACTTTGAATACTACCCTGTTATCCGGCAGAATCTGAGGATATTTTGCGTTACGTATGTTTGTTTGGGCTGTCGTTCCTAAAACGGTATATTTTGCAAAACTTGACACGTCAACAGATTTGAACAATAACTGAGAGAACATGTATAAGCTGTTTTTCCATACTTTAAAATCATGAACCCCAGGTTCGAGATAATAAATGTGAGGCACATTGTTTTTAAATAAGTAATCGTGAGTTCGTCTACTGTTTTCCAGCAGCCAGTCATTATCTCCACAAGAAATCCAAAGCAGTTTCAATTTCTTTTTGGTTTCTTCGGGATTAGGCACTAACTCTTCTGTTTTCTTAGTATTTGGAGCCGATGAAAATCCGCCTATCCAAGCAAACTTGTCTAAGTTTCCTAATCCGAAATTCAGAGATTGTCCGCCTCCCATAGATAATCCTGCAATGGCACGGTGCTCTCTATCTTTGTAAACATTATATTTTTTTTCAATAAAAGGAATTAAATCCTTCAATAAATCTTTTTCAAAATCTGCAAACGCCTGCACTTTGTCTGGTGCCATTATATTTCCAGTAGCGCTGTCATCTTTCATGGCTCTGCCGTTTGGCATTACCACAATCATGGGCTGTAATTTTCCTTCTGCATAAAGGTTGTCAAATATAATCTGCGGATTCCCTCCGTTAAGCCATTCTTTTTCATCTCCTCCAATTCCATGTAAAAGGTATAAAACTGGGTATTTTTTGCTTTTACTAAATCCAGGCGGTGTATAAACAGCTGCTTTTCTAATTGTCCCAACTGTCTTTGAATCATAGCTTACCATTTCTATTTTTCCCGCTGGAACTGTATGGTCTAACTGGTCAAATCCTACTGGCGCCTGAACTATAAAGGGTTCATTTGTGTTATTTGATTTATACCCTAATAACGTAAGCATTTTTTCTGCATAACGTTTTCCTAAATCTCTATATCCTGCAGCACTAAAATGCAGTAAATCCGAAGCTACTGCACAGCCTTTTGATGAAATTACATAAGAAGTTGGAATGGTTTGAGGTAGTGTTGCAATGATTTTATTCATGCTGGCACATTTTCCTTTTTGTTCTTCATGAACGGTTTCTCCAGAAAGCAGCGGCACCTTTTTAGGATCAAGGTGTAGATCTTTCATCAGGTTGTCGTATACTATTTTTACCTTTTTTGGCCATAGCGTATCACCTGTGTTAGATTCTCCCTGATGCAGTAAAATACCTTTTATAACGCCTTTTTTCTGCGCAATTTTTGCCATCTCTACAAGTCTCGCATACGGACTGCCATTATATTCTTTAATCATTCCCAGCATCCAGTCTGGTGCTGTTTTGACATAATTTTCGAAATTATTTTTATCAAAAAGCTCAATTTTACACCCTCCCACTGCAACATTTACCACTCCTACTTTTATGTTTTTAGGAAGATTGGCAACCATTGTTCTTCCAAAATAATCTGTCGGAGATAATCCGGTTTTGCATCGGCATAATGGCGGAATTGCTGTATACCATTTACCCATTTCACGATTCAAATCTGGGCAGTTTACTGCTTCCAGAACCTGAAAGCGAGGATCTACATTTATTTTGTCTTCAGCTTCTATAGGAGCAGCGCCTTCCATATTGGACTGTCCAAAACTTAAATAAACATGAAAATTTGGATCCTGAGAATATCCATTTTGTCCTGTTAAAAAAAGGAGCGCTATTGCGAAAAATCTAATTATTGATTTCATGGTATCGTGTTATCTGTTTATTTAAATAAGTTTAAATCTACTACTTCACCCATCCTTTGGTATCCCAGTTCGTTTGGATGTAAAAAATCGCCGTCATGCATATTTGACAAGATAGTTTTAGAATCAGTTGCTGATGCCATTTCTTTGTCAAAATCTATCACAGCATCAAAATTGTTGTTTCGAATCCATGCATTTACGATATCTCTTGCTTCTTGTTTGAAAGGTGCATCATAAAATGATTTTTGAAAAGGCAGAATTGTACATCCATATACTTTTATGCCTCTGGCATGTGCTTTCTCAATCATAATTTTATAAGTATCTATAATTTCCTGCGCTTTTACAGGAGCATCTTCTGCTCTCTTAATTCCGCCTATGTCATTTATGCCTTCTAAAATTACGAGCCATTTTGTACCTGCCTGCGAAAGTACATCACGATCAAAACGGTCTAATGCTGTTGGGCCTAGTCCGCCTTTTACAACGCAATTTCCTCCTATCCCTAAATTCAAAACTCCAACATTTGCAGTCGTTTTATCTTCTCTCAATCTAGCTGCTAAAATATCTGTCCAGCGATTTTGCCTGTTTGTGCCAGATCCGCGTCCATCGGTAATGGAATTTCCTAAACAAACAATATTAGACGCATTTTTTGAAGCCACTACATCCAGTCCCATAATAGAGTACCAATGATCTGTTTTTACGGCATTAGAAAAAACGTCATTATCAAGATTATCACCTGGCAGAATATAGGATGTCGTTCTAGATCCAGGATGTCCAGATGTTTTTTGTGATGCGGCTCCATAATAAATAGTTATAGCAAGCAACTGACCAGGTTTTAATTGAAAATGCAGCATATCTGAAAACACTTCCTGTCCCGGATTTAGTATTATCTCCTGACTTCCATTAAAACTAAGATTCTTTTGTGTCTTTTTATCAATTGCCGGAGCGTCAATTACATTGGCTATACTAACTTTCTTTAAAACGGTAACCTGATCGCTGAATATATTTGAAAAACGAAGACGGATTTGCTCTCCTCCTATAGAAACTTTTATAATCTGGCGAAGTGTGTTTTCGGCCAAACCTGGGGCTGGAGGCATATTGTTTGGTTCTACAAGCATTTGTGCACAAGCCCACGATCCTGCCCAGTTTGCTGAAGCTGACTTTTTAGACGAATTTTCTAGTGCTTGATTGGTCTTGCATCCTGCAATTAAAATAAAAAGCTGCAAAAACAATACATATTTTAAATGTCTCTTTATCATACCTGTTAATTTAAAACATCTTTATTTTTTCCAAAAAGCACAGTGATGAAGTACTTCTCTTTCCGTAAACTCTTCTTTTTATCAATAATGAGCGTTTGAAAAATTCTATTTCGGATGCGCGTTATTAAATGAAGTGGCATATAATCCTACCAAAGCTCCTGTAAATCCGCCAGCTACGTTTGTTGAAAGGATATCCCCTGAAACTGCGCTTCCCAGATTTTGAAAATCCGCACCATTTAATGCGTAACTAAACTGATAACTATCTCCAGCAGCTTTAACTTGAAGGCGCAATGCTCCTTTAATTTCTATTTTTGCACTTGATACAATTGCTGACTGTCCATTTTCTGTTCTTTCCAGCAGTATATAAGTATCTTTTCCTTTTTTAGTTACTCCAAAAACATAATTATAGCGTTCATTCTGCAGACATACAATTCCTGCAAGATCTTTTTCAGATTCTGGTTTAAACTCTAATGTAGTTTCAAAAGAAAAAGTATTGTGCTGCTGTCTGTAAAATAATGTAGAGGTTGGTTTTAATTCTTGGATATTTACAGGAAATGGATTAATCTGTAATCCTTTTTTAACAATAGAAATAAAATGCTCTCTTGGGCCTCGTAATCCTATCCATCTGTAATCTAACTTTTCTGAGGTGAAATTCTCTGTAAATGTAAAATTTCCATTAGGGAAAAAATCATCTTTACCAGTTTTGTTTACTACTCCATTTGGCATTTTTAATTTTGGCCCCATTGGAACCAAGCCATTTTCAAAAACAGGAAAAGTACCTGACCAATCTACCGGAAGCATAAATGTTTCGCGTCCTGCATTTACTCTGTCTTTTTCGTTTGGACGAATTCCTAGAAATACACCGTAATATTTATTATCAGGTCCAAGCACTAAATCAGCATGTCCTGCCCAATCTACTTTGTTTGGTCTGTTTTGAGGGAAATATCTTTGAGTAAGGATTGGATTATTAGATGATGGTTTAAAAGGCCCTTTTGGACTATCACTAATAAAAACTACCTCACTATGATTTCCTCCTGTACCTCCTTCGGCACACATTAAATAATAATGATTGTCTTTTTTGTATAAATGAGGAGCTTCAATCCAGATAGGTTTCTTTGAAAGATCAACTCCGCCATCCACTATAATTTTATCTGTCCCTGGAATTACCTGATCTTTTTCTAAATCATATTCCCAAACTTTAATTACACGATGTCCGCTGTACAATTCTTTTCCTTTATCAGGAGCATCATTGTGTACCACATAACCTTTGCCGTTATCATCAAAGAAAATAGAAGGATCAATTCCGTTAAAAGCTAATTTAATTGGGCTTCCCCATCCTTTTTTAGGATCTTTCGTTTTTACAATAATATTTCCCATATTACCAGTAAAAGCCGTTACAATCATATAGAAAGTATCATTATGAGGGTTATAAGTAATTCCTGGCGCATAAACTCCTGCACTGATACCAGTATCATGAGGGTTAAACTCTGAAACTTTATTTAATACCCCACCTAAATCAGTCCAGTTTACCAAATCTTTAGAATGAAAAATCGGCACTCCTGGAAACATCGCAAATGAAGAACATACCATGTAATAGTCGTCACCTTTTCTTGTAATAGCCGGATCAGGATAACATCCTTGTAGAATTGGCGAATAAAATTCATCCTCTTTTAAGGGATTGTTTTTATAAATTTGGTCGTCTCCTATATAATAAACCTTAGAAAAAATAGGCTTTTTACTGTTTTTCATTTTTGAAACTGTGCTTCCCTGAGCATGAATAAAGACAGAGCAAAACAAAGCTGCAACTGATAGGAGAAACTGTTTTTTCTTGATCATTGTATTGTATTTATTAAAATATATTCGAAAAATATTAAAAAGCCGAGATGGATACTCCCGGCTTTTTATTAAAACTAACTTAAATAAACCATAAGACTTTATCTCTATCTGTATACAATTAGTTTTATAAGATAGAACTTAATAACCAGGATTCTGATATGCAGCTTTTTCATCAGCTGACATTTCCATTCCATCAATCTGCGCCTGTGGAATAGGTCTTAGATAATGATGTGGTTCAATTGTTCTGGTCACTACTTCTGGTGTGTGTTGTCCATAGTTAGAACCTCCTATAGAGTATTTTCCAGCAATTTCATTCCACTTCTGTGTTCTCACTAAGTCATACCAACGGTATCCTTCTCCAAAAAACTCTCGTGAGCGCTCTGCAAGAATGTAGTTAATATCAATTACAGCTGGAGTTGCACTTGTCATAGCCGCGCTGTTATCCTGTATTTTTGCAGTATTTCCATTATTGTTCCATCTCCATTTTCCTGCTCTGGCTCTCAATACATTTACAAGTGACCTAGCGCTTAAAGATCCTGTTGCTCCTTTCACTGCAGCTTCGGCGGCAACAAGATATAATTCTGAAAATTTTGCTACTGGAAATGGTCTTGTACTTCCAGCATTAGGCTGTCCTAGTCCTCCTGCATTATCTGTTCTGTAAGGACCTAATTTCCAAAAACCTGGGTATACTATTCTGCTTATTCCTTTTGGAGAAATCACATAATCAGCTCTACCTGGCAGAACTCCCGCTCCAACTCCGCTGTCTCCTTGTCCTGAAGGATAAGTTATCGGAGTTAATGGTTCGTCATCAAGGAAAGTTAAAACAGCATCACCTGGCTTAATTGTCAAACCATTTGCATTGGTTAGCGTTGCCACGCCTGTAAGACCTGTTCCCTGAAGATTCCAATTGCCTCTGAAAACTGTCGCAAATGTTCCGTCATATCTAGAATCATTAATCTTATCTGCGAATGTATTGGTAAAAACTTCAATAGGCGGAGCCATTCTTGTCCATGGGCGTCCTAAAAATTGATTTGCTTCTCTTTGTACTGATGAAACTGCTGCTGTTCCGTTTTTGCTTCTAATAGCAGTATAATTCCACGTAACCATCCACCCAGAAAAGTTATCTGGGGCACCACCGCTTCCATAAGTAAGACTTGCTCCATTGTAATATTCACTGCTCTCTGTATGATCAGCATACAGCATTACTTCTTTATTTCTGTCATTTGATCCCACATTAACATCATAATAAGAGTCAAGCAATCCATAAGAACCTGGATTATTTATTCCGTCAACAGCAATGTTATAAGCCTCCTGAAAGTACCATTGTGCATTATGTCCGTCAGGATCTGTTCTTGGAGTGTCTGGGTAAGTTGGAATATTATTAGGGTTCTCCAGCCACCAGCCATATGTAAGATACGCCTTTGCCAAAAATAGTCGTGCAACAGTTTTGGTTACTGTACCTGTGAGCCTTGGAGCATCAGGAAGATCATTAACGGCAGCAAGTAAATCTGGGAAAATAGCTTTTGTATACACTTCTGGAACCGTGTTACGTTTTGAATATCTTGAAGGCTTACTGTTAAACTTTAATTCTCCAGCTCCTAAATCCAATGGCACACCTCCAAAAGTCTGAACCAGCAAAAAGTAATCAAAACCTCTAAAAAATTTAGATTCTGCAATTAAGCTGCTGGCAACTCCTACGGCAGCTCCATTCTCAATAATACCACTAGCGGTATTGATATCATAATACGAATTATTCCACAAAACATCTGAACGGCTTGACGTTGGATTAATAATACCTACTCCTGATAAATCATGATCTTTAAAATTTCCGTCAGCGCTCTGAGCATATGTTGCCTCGTCTGTTCCCGTCTGACTGGAATTGTAAAAATAAGCCTGACCATAAATCCAGCGTAAATGCGCGTAATGAGAGGTTAATCCCTGCTTAACTCCCTGCTCTGTTTTAAAGTAACCCGGTTCGTAAAAATCATGAGGTTTTTCCTCTAATATATCTGAACAGCCAGCTAATGAAAGTAACACTGTTGACCCTATAATTAAATTTTTAAAAATATATCGTTTCATATCTGTATCTGATTAAAATGTTAAATTAAGTCCAAATAAATAATTTCTGGTTGTAGGTGTATTGGTACCAATAACAGAGAATCTTCTTTGATACGATGCCACTGCCTGGTTTTCATCACCTAGTGAATTAGTTTCAGGATCCATTCCAGATTTATCATGATATGGAGAAAATAAAACAAACGGATTCTGTGCTGTAAAATACAGTCTTAATTTATCTATACCCAGATTTCTTGTAAAAGTCTGATCGATAGTATATCCAAGAGTAATTGCCCTGATTTTTACATAGGATGCATCAAAATACCCCATTGTTGACATGTACTTAGGATTGTCTCCGCTTCGGATACCTCTTGGGTTAGGGAATTCTGCATCTCTGTTATCTGGAGTCCAGTAATCTACATCAACGTTGCTTCTTCGTCCGTTTAATAAGTTCAAATAACTTGCTCCACCATACAGCGTACTGATTAAGACTCCTCCGCTTTTAAATGCCCCCACTGCATTAAAATCGAATCCTTTATAGGTTACATTGGTATTGAAACCTCCTTGAAAATCTGGATCTGTTTCAATAATCTGGCGATCGCTTGCATTTATCGCACGAGCTGGTGAACCGTCTGGATTATACTCTCCAGTATATTTAACTTTAATCGATCCTACAACTGTTCCCTGCTGATTAATTCCTGTTGGGCCTGGCTCTAAAATTGACATATACGGATCGCCTTCCTGCCAGATTCCAGTCTTTTCATAATCAAAAATGGAATTAATATTATATCCAACAAACCAATTGTTTGCTTCGTCACGGCTTGCCCCTGAGGCTAAAGCAACAAGCTTATTTTCATTTTTATAAAAATTAACTCCAACAGACCATGTAACACCATTAGGATTATCAAGTATAACTCCATTCAACGAGATTTCATAACCTTTGTTCTCTGTTTCTCCCACATTTGCCACATAGCTGCTCACACCAGATGTTGCAGGCAGTCCCACTCGCTGTAATAGATTTTTGGTATTTGTTTTATAATATTCGACTGTACCGGATAAACGGTTATTAAAAAATCCGAAATCTAAACCGTAGTTCCATGTAGTTGAAAACTCCCATCCCAAATTAGGATTTGGAAGCTCAGTAACATATACTCCAGTTGAATTATTACTTCCGAAATTGTATGGTCTTGTGCTTAAAGCTCCAAGAGTTGCGTACGGAGATACTGCCTGATTGGAAGTTTCACCATACCCTGCTCTCAATTTCAATAGGCTAATGCTTTTAACATCTTTAAGGAATGACTCATTTGAAAGTGTCCATCCAGCAGAAACCGCAGGATAAGTCACCCATTTGTTTCCAGGAGATAATCTTGATGAACCATCGGAACGTACTGTTCCAGATATAAAGTAACGATTGTCATAAGAGTACATTAACCTTGCCATATACGATGTTAATCCCCATTGGGTATAATCTTGATCTGCAGGGTTAATTACAGCTTCTTCCTCGCTTTGTCCTAAATTATAAAACTGGAAGGCATCAGAGGTAATTCCGTTTCGAGTCACTCTAGAACTCTGTCCTGTATACTGCTCGTTTGAATACAATCCTACAAAATTCACGGTATGTTTCTGTGCAAAAGTTTTATCATAAGTGATTAAATTTTCCAGCAGCCATTGCGTAGACCAGCCATTTGTTATTGCAGCATTAGAAAGTGTCGTAGGGTTAACGTCAAAAACTCCCTGACCTTCATAATATCCTGCATTTGATGTACGTAAATTTAAACCAGTATTAAGTCTGTATTTCAGTCCGTCAATACCAGGAATTTTAACTTCTGCAAAAATGTTATTATAAGAACTGAAAGCTCTATTTAGATTAACATAAGAATCTCCTAAGCTTTTAATGGATTGTCTGGTGTAAACCCATTGATCATCAGCCGCCATGCTGACCGTTCTTTTCAGAGAACCATCTGCATTGTATGGATTAGCCAGCGGTGAAGTCCCTAAAATAGTTCCTGTTCCGATATTATCTCCATTTGTAATGCTGTAATTGCTATTGGTATTAAAACCTATGCGGATAGATCGGTTAATTTGCTGGTCTAAACCTGCTCTAAGACTGAAACGCTCATACTTTTGACCAGGAAGAACTGATTCTTCTTTGTAATATCCAAAACCTGCATTGTAAGCTCCCGTTTCACTTCCTCCCGAAACACTTACATCGTGACTAATCATTTCTCCAGAACCGTACAATAAATCCTGCCAGTCTGTATTTACATTTCTTTTTTCGTCAACACCATCTACATACAAGCCTGTATAATCACGAAGTGCAGCGAACTTAGAGGCATCCATCATAGGATATCTTGAAAAAACCTGTTTTATTCCGCTAAAACCGTTGTATGAAAATGTTGCTTTTTGATTTTTTTTCCCTTTTAAGGTAGTCACTAAAATTACACCATTAGCTCCACGCGAACCATAGATAGCAGTTGCAGAAGCATCTTTTAGAATATCAACCGACTTAATATCTGCAGGATTAATATCTCCTATGGAACCTGCAAAAGGAACTCCATCGAGTACAACCAACGGATCATTACTACCTGTAAGGGATCTTGTTCCTCGTATTCTGATCTGCATGGCTGCCCCAGGCTTAGAAGAAGTTTGTGTCATCTCTACCCCAGGCAGTCTTCCTTGCAAGGCTTGAGTAATATTAGCCGCAGGCACTTCATTTAATTCCTTCCCTCCCAATGAAGCAACCGATCCTGTAACAGCTTCCTTAATTTGGGTACCATATCCAATAACGACTACTTCTTTTAAGTTATTTGAGTCTTCCTCTAAAAGTACATTGATTTTAGTTTGTCCATTTACATTAATTTCTTTGCTTTTGAAGCCTATAAAACTAAAAACGAGTACACCATTTGAAGGAGCACTTATAAGATAGTTTCCATCGAAACCAGTACTCACCCCGTTTTTTGTTCCTTTTAAAGTAACATTCACTCCAGGAATTGGACCACTTGCGTCCGAAACTGTGCCTGTAACTGTTGTTTGTGCCTTCATTTGAAATGAGGCCAAAAACAACAGGATCAAAAAACCAAAGCCTTTGTAATGCTTCGATTTACTTGTAATAAAAAAATTATTCATAAAAATGGATTTAATTATTAAAATTGGTTTTTGTTAGTAAGTTTTCATTAACACTTTTAAGGTTAAAATGTAGTACTACTTATAAGTGTATTTATTACAAATGTAAAAAAATATATTTCAAACACAATCGGTTGTGTAATTATTTTTTACACACTATAAAAAAAATAGCGTCTAAAAAAATAATTATCTCATAATTAATCCCAAAATATTAATAATATATCAAAAACAACTACAACGTTGTAGCAAAATTTAATAAAAATAAGACACTACTGCTTTATTCTTAAAGAAAATATAAAAAGATAAAATTTTGGTTTTTATTTAAAAAAAATTAAGATTTACTACTTCTAGTTGTTTCAGACCATTAAAAATTACCAGTAAAATAGTACATTACAAATATAGTTCTATAATAGAGGTCAATAAAAAGATTAAATGCGACCTAAAACAATCGATTGTTTTTCAAAAAAGAAAACCTTTCGCAGTACACGAAAGGTTTTTTACAATTAAATTTGATAGAAGAGAAAGAAGATTTATTCAAAGAATAAAAATCAATTTTCGTAAATGTCGGAATATAATTAACTTTTACATGCTTTCGAAATCAGAAACCGTTTTAAACATATTGTAACGCTCTCTGACTATGATAATTTAACTACTAAAGAATAGTTTCTTTTGAGTATAAAAAATTATAATCTTTTTGAAGATTCGCGAATAAGAACCTCTGTATTAAGAAAAGTTATTTCTTTGGCTTCTTCTTCCTTGAGTGATTTAATATTATCTATAATAATATTTGCAGCTGCTTTTCCCATTTTTTCAGCAGGGTGCGTAATAGTTGAAATATTGGGCTCGATTATTTCTGAAATAGGATCATTATTAAAGCCAATTACAGCTAAATCATGAGGCACTTTAATACCTCTCTTTTTGGCTGTCTGCACAGCACTTACAGCAAGAATATCTCCTGGTGCAAAAAGCCCATCTGGCGGTGGTTTTAAACTGAACAGCTTATTACAAGCCTTTACCCCATCATCATAGGTCATTGCCTTTAGATTTATAATTAATTCCTCTTTCAATGGCAGACCATGTTCTGTTAATGCATCAATATAACCTCTTTTTCTTTCATTGTAAAGATTACCAAATTCTCCGCCTGCAGTCATATGGGCTATTCTTTTACAGCCTTGTTCAATAAGATGTTTTGTTGCCTTATAACCAGCGGTATAATTATCAATTACAACCCTAAAAGTATTATAGCCTTTGGGAACTCGGTCAACAAATACAAGAGGTATGTTATTATTTGAAAACTGCTGAAAATGAGAAGTATCTTTTGTCTCCATTGCCAGCGAACAAATAACACCGCTTACCCTGCTGCTATAAAGTGATTTTGCCATATTAACTTCCTCATCATATGAATCGTGCGACTGCATAATAATAACTGAAAAATCAGATTTTCTAGCTGTAATTTCAATCCCGCTAATTAGTGATGATAAGAAAGGCTGAGTGATAGTTGGAATTAAAACACCAATCGTTTTAGACTTGTTGCCTCTTAATCCCGCAGCCAAAGTATTAGGAACAAAGCCCATTTCTTCTGCTGTTTTTTTTACTTTTTTAATAGTCTTATCACTTATAGTATGATGGTCTTTCAAGGCTCTTGAAATAGTCGATGTGGCCAGATTGAGTCTCGCTGCAATATCGTAAATAGTTACATGTCTATGCTCTTCCATTACTATACAAGTATTAGTAAATGTAAATATAGATATAATTTTAAAACGAAAGACTGGTCGTACATAATTGGAAAATGTGATTTTGTTGTATCTTATTTTTACTTAACCACCTTAAACCAACTCCTTAAAAAAAAGTTATAATTTTCATTTTTACGCTTAAATGAATATTAATTCATTTAACTTTACTGTATGAGACCTTTAGACCCTTTTAAAAGAGAGAAAATTTTAAAATCTGTTTATGCACTTACAGGCAGACAGGGATTAGCAAGCGTTAATATTTCAGGTATAAGTAAAATAGCTGGAGTTGCTGTAGGAACCCTTTATATCTATTTCAAAAATAAAGAAGAGGTCGTACAGTCGGCCTATGCAGCGGTAGAAGATAAAATGACGCAGGCAATGTACCAGGACTTTGATATTAATCTACCTGTAAAGGAATCACTTAAGAAGATTTATATTAATATGCTGAACTATAGGTTAAAAAATTATGACGAAACTATATTTATCGATCAGTATCAACAGTCTGGATACATACAGCTGAATTTCTCCAAACAACTTGCAGAATATGAAATGCAGAATAAACCACTGTATGATCTTTTAGAAAAAGGACAGCAGGAAGGAATTATAAAAGAACTGGATGCAATTATGCTTATCAGCTTTTTTGATGGGGCGGTACGCTCCTGCTCCACAGGGATTATCCAAAAGTTGTTCCCATTAAGCCAAAAACTCGTGGATGAATACTTTGATATGATATGGAGGGGCATGAACAAACAATTTTAAACTTTAAATCACAAATTTTTCATTAATACATTTAATACTATATATCATGAGCATTTTTAAAGACAAAACAATCATAATTACAGGTGCAGCTATGGGGCTGGGACTTGCAGCAAGTAAAGCCGTAGCATTAAAAGGAGCCAACCTTTCTATAGTAGATTACAACGCCGAAGCACTCGAAAAAGCAAAAGCAGAAATCCAGTCAGCCGCACCAGCTGCAAAAATCATAACTATAGTCGCTGACGTTTCAGATGAACAGGCGGTCAAAAATTATGTAGACAAAACAGTTGAAGAGTTTGGCCGTATTGATGGATTCTACAACAATGCAGGTATTGAAGGGAAACAGGCACCACTAGTTGACTACGATATCAATATTTTTAAAAAAGTAATCGATATTAACCTTATGGGTGTCTATTACGGTCTGAAATACATAATTCCTGTAATGCAGAAACAAGGTGGAGGAAAAATTGTAAACGTAGCTTCAGTAGGTGGAATTAGAGGTGTTATTAATCAAATGCCATATGTAGCAAGTAAACATGCCGTTTCTGGTATGACGAAAAATGCAGCAATTGAATATGGTAAAGATGGAATATTTACCAATGCAATCGCACCTGGTGCTATCCTAACCCCAATGGTGGCTGAAGCTTTTAAACAGGTAAACCCAGCCGACCCTAAAGCAGCTGAAACAACATACGCACAAAGAAACCCTACAAGAAAATTAGGTAAACCTGAAGATGTGGGTAACCTCGTGGCCTTTCTTCTTAGCGATGAGTGTCAGTATGTAAACGGTCAGACCATTGCAATTGATGGTGGAGAATCAAACCTATATGGTAATTCATAAATTAACAGACTTTAATTTAAAAACGGATCATAGGTTAAGCTATGATCCGTTTTTTTATGTAATGCTGTTATATACTTTTTAACGATATTGTTTTATAGTATATAAATTCTATTGCGCATCCCAAGACGCGCTAGGATAGTAAATAGAACTTGTTACAGGGGCTGTCCAGTAATTTTGACTTCCGCCACGGAAGGTGTGCAGACTTACTGCATTCACATTTCGCTTAGCATCGTTTGTAACCCATCGAATTGTCTGATTCAATATCTCAGTACCGTTAACATAGTATTTCACATATCCGTTAGTATTTGATCCAGTATTTAACTTAACAGATATTTGACAATTATAGGTCACTCCCTCTTGTATGTAGTATTTCTTTCCAAAATCATTACCAAATTGGCCCGGCTGATCTTTGTAATAAACATAAGGCTGCAAATAAGCGCCACTTCCTTTCGCGGTGTTTGACCCACTTGGGCAATACCACATAAATCTGGCACTGCCTCCATTGCCATCCCATCCTGGGTCACCGCCGGTATTTTGATCCCCAATTAGAATTCCATATCCACATTTACCACCTCTGCTCCAATAAAATCCAGAATTAAATCTCATCTGGAACCAAACGGTGTAAACCCCTGTTGACCAAACACCATAAGAGGTGCACAAACCACCAGGACATGACAATGTATTTGTCTGCAATGTAATCGTTCTTGATCCAGCAGTACCTTTTGCAGTAGTACTGCCTGCTGGAGCATCATTACCCGCTACGCTGCCGTTTTCAACAACCTGCAATTCATCCTTTTGAACGCTTTGCGGCTCATTCAAATCTTGCTCCTTTTCACAGGAACTAAACACTAATGCCATAATAACCAGCAAACTTGAAAATTTTAAGGCTTTTTTCATTTTAAAAAAATTAATAGTTAGTAAATAATTAATCTTATCACAGCATTTGAAACTGAACAGAAGCTTACTCTAATCCTTAAAATGAGCATCAATGGTTACGCAAACAAAAACAAGGTTTTTATTTTGATACGATCATAAAACTGATCCTGAACTTGAAAAATTTGTTTGAATTTTTATTGTTCAGTACGATAAGCATCTATGGCGTTAGTCCTGTTGTAATAGATAATGTAAAGTTGAATAATTACTATTAATTTCAGGAGTAAGAAAGTACGTATTTAGATACAAAAAAATCCAGTAAATCTGTTTTTGTATTTATTTTGCAAAAGAATGCACAAGTAGATTTTATCCACTAAGTATTAATCCAAACACTTGCGGCTAAAAGTTAATAAAAACATAATTAAAAATTTTAAAGGCACTTTCCAATATTTAATACGTTACATTTGAACAAATTAAATATTTAATATGCAAGAAGGTACAGTAAAATTCTTCAATGAAGAAAAAGGTTTCGGATTTATAACACCTAATAATGGCGGAAACGAAGTTTTTGTTCATGTATCTGGTTTATCAGAAAACATTCGTGAAAACGATTCAGTTCGATACGACATAGAAGAAGGCCGTAGAGGTCCAAACGCAGTAAACGTAGTGATAGCATAACATACTATAGAACAAGTTTATAAAAAGCACCTGCCTAAAACAGGTGCTTTTTCATTTTAACCAGTTCAACAAATCATTCGTACTTAACTAAATTAATTTTTTAAGCATGCCGTCAAAAATAAAACCGTGAAACGGCAGAACGGAATACCAGTATATTTTTCCCATAAGACCTTCCGGCCTAAAAGTGGCAGCTTGGTATAAAGTATTATTGATTATTTTAAATTCAAGCCAGGCTTCACCAGGCAGTTTCATCTCGGCGTATAAAATCAATTTTCCTTCAGATTTATTGGCATATACAACCCGCCAGAAATCCAGTGCATCTCCTGCATGTATTTCATTTTTATTAGTCCTTCCTCTTCGAGTACCGACACCTCCAAAAATTTTATCGATGAATCCACGTAACTCCCAGAGCCAATCGGCATAATACCATCCGGTTTCGCCGCCTATAGACCAAATTCGTGCAATTGTATATTCCCTATTTATTATGGTTCTTTTCCTTCTATCAATATAACAGTCCTTTTTTGGAACTTTAAGATATTGAGAAACAGCACCCTTAAACCGTCCGCTAACCTGCGAATCTTTCCAGCTCGAAATGATATCATCTTCACTAATCTTTTTCAAAGCTCTTTCTAATGCCTGGCGGTAAGTAATAGGTTTAACTCCCAGTATACTATTAATATTATTATCGCGGCAGATTACCTCTACTTTCATACTGCTAACCAGCGCAGAGGCAAGTTTAAAAGAAGTTGAGGTTACAAAATAAAGCCAGTACGAAGATAATTTTGGAGTCATGACCGGTACCGTAAAAATATACCTCTTTAGTTTTTTTGCTTTGGCAAACTCCAAGAGCATTTCTTTATATGCCAATACATCAGGTCCTCCAATGTCAAAACTTTGATTATAAGTTAATGGATTTAAGAGTGCCCGAATTAAGAATTCTAAAACATCGCTGATTGCAATTGGCTGGCATTTAGTATTGAGCCATTTTGGGGTAATCATAATCGGCAGTTTATCTACCAGATCCCGTATTATTTCAAAAGATGCACTTCCTGATCCTACTATAATTCCCGCTCTGAGCACAGTCGATGGTACTGAAGCAGTTTTTAAAATTTCTTCAACTGCCTTTCTTGATGATAAATGCTTGGATAATGATTGGTCATTTACAATTCCGCTAAGGTAAATGATCTGTTTTGCATTTGTCTGGTTTATTTTTTCAATGAAATAATTTGCCGAAATACTTTCGAGTTCATCATAATTAGAAGCACCGGACATGGAATGTATGAGGTAATAAGCCGCATCAATATCATCGGGAATATTTTTAATGCTTTCAGGATCCAGAAAATCAACTTCGACAACCTCTATTTTATTTATAAAGTTTTCAGGAAAATGAAACCTGCTTTTATCTCTTACACAGCAAACTACCTCATTTCCATGACTTAACAACAAGGGCAAAAGCCTCTTGCCAATATAACCTGTAGCGCCTGTTAAAAGAATTTTCATTTCTTAAGTTATCTTTATAATTTAAAGCTTACCAGTCCATAGTCCATCGGGAAAATCTGTCCCGAAATTGAAGCGGCATCTTCAGATATCAGATAATCTGCCATACGAGCAACTTCCTGTGGTTTTAGGTAATTTTTCATAGGATGCCGTTCCATCATATTTTCCTTCATGCGATCGTTTCTTAAAATAGAAGCAGATAACGAAGTCTCCGTGATTGTGGGAGCAATAGCATTGATCCGAATCAAAGGAGCAAGTTCCGCACCTAGTGATTTAGTAAGTCCCTCTACTCCTGATTTTGATGCCGCAATACTGGAATGAAAAGGCATTCCGAGTTTTGCCGCAACGGTACTAAATAAAACAATAGAAGGATTTTTCCCTTTCTTTAATGCAGGCAGAAAATGCTGAATTACTTTAACGGCACCTATCACATTAATTTCAAAATCGTTTCTAAAATCGTCAATGCTTAAACTCAAAATAGGTTTGAGATTTATTGATCCTGGACAATATACTAAAGCATCAATAATTTCAATATCAGGCAATTCATCCTGCAGCACATCAACTGAAAAATGAATCAAATTAGGATGGGAAAAATCTGGAATAGTCCGACTGATATTATACACTAAATGTTTTTCAAGCTGCTGCTGCAAAATAGCATTGCCAATTCCTCTGCTTCCTCCGATGATGACAATTTTTTTCATTTTTCTTATTGAGCTACTTATTTTTTAATGTAAAAACAATTTATTCTTCTTTTATTAATTGCGATAACGTTCGATATTCATGTTAAAGATAAGAATTTGTTTAATTATTTTCGAAAAATATTAAACAAAATAATATTTGTGACATTAAATTAGAATGGATTGATTTTCAAAGTCAGCCAATAAGTTAAAAGCTATTTTCTTTTTATTTACTAAGTGCTAAAAGCAAATCATATGAATTTACGCCTTTTTTAAATTCATCACAGCAATCTTTTTCTTTAATAAGTCATTAAAAAGTGAGAGTGAAGCTTTGCGGTAAATTCCCGAAGGAAATATTAAAGTTGCCTCACGGCTCATGTTTTTACCTTCAATTGGAACTGCAACAAGTTCAGAGAAATCAAATAAGGAAGAATTCATTAATACAGTAAACCATTTTTTTGTATTAACCAGTTCCAATAGACTATGAATATCATTGATCTATATTTTTGCCTTCAATTTTATGTTATTTTTTAGAAGCGTTTCATCCAGAAAATTTCTGATACTGTAAGTTGGAGATGGCAGCACTAAGTTTAATTCAGTAATTTTTTGAAGCCCTATCTTTTTAAGTTTACTCCACGGATGCGATTTATGAAGAATCAAAGAGAGAGTGGCAGAGAATAATGGCATTATATCAAGCTGTTGATCCTCACAGGAAGGCATAAAAGACAGCATACAATCAATTTCATATAAGCGTATTTTTTGAAGCAATTCTGAAGTAGAGCCCAGCACTACCTGAATCTGAATATCTGGAAATTCCTCATTAAACTCCGTAATCGTTTGAAGAAGTAAATTTACTAGTCCGTAAGTGGACCCAATAGTTATTTTACCGGTTTTTAAATTATTCAAATCCATTATAACCTGCTTTCCTTCTTCTGCCTGACGAATCGTTTTTCGGGCGTAATCCAGCATAATTTCACCCGCTTCCGTAAGTTTAACCCTCTTTCCTACTCTGTCAAAGAGAAGAACCGTTAATGAATTTTCTAATTCTTTTATTTGATGAGATAATGTACTTTGAGTAATGTATAAATCATCTGCAGCCTGTGTAAAATTTAAAAGTTCTGCCGCGCGGACAAAGTATTTCAATTGACGAAGTTCCATTTTCTTTAATTTTTTATAAAAGTACAACTCTAAATCGAAATTTTCGATCGATTACATCTAAAAATTTCATTTCCACGATTGGTTTATATTGCAGAACTTTGACATAAGTTAATTTAAAAAACAGAAAAGATGGAAATTTTACAAACACCCGAAAACGCATTATCAGCATCAATTGTTTCAGCAATAATTAATGCTCCAATTGAAAAAATTAATATTGCCGACTGGCTGCTTAACCTGCCGGATGCAGAATATCAACGTTGTTCTGTTAACCATATTGCTGCTGGAATAACTTCTAATTTTGAAGGTATACCGATGTCTATTAATGTAGAATATGTGGGAACAGCACTTGTTGTACAGCATTATATTTTTGATGAATATCGTGCTGATTACTGCCGAATGCTTTCAATTTCTGATACTATTACTGCAGGCGGAAGATCTAAAGTACAGGTTCTTTGGGAGTTGAAAGCAGAAAAAATAGATGATACAACAACAAAATTTACTAATACCATTCATGCAACCGCGACTCCTGAATTTTTAGATTTCATCAAACAACACGGAATTTCTCTAGCCGATGCTGCAAAAGCAAGACAGGATGCTTCTGACGCCCATAATCATGAAGAAACACCGCTGTTTGCAAAAAGTATTGAGAACAAAGCGCTATTTGGAAAATATAATCTACCTTTTTAAAAAAATTAGATTATGAAAGCTATTACCATCTCAAAATTTGGAGGGCCTGAAGTTTTGCAATTGGTCGAGGTTCCTGATTTAATTCGATCGCAAAATGAAGTTTTAATTCAGGTAAAAGCTTCAGGCATTAACAGAAGTGACATTTTGCAGCGCCAGGGAAAATATGCTGCTCCAAGCAGTACTTCTAATGAAATTCCAGGTCTCGAAGTATCTGGAATTATCGTAGACTGTGGTCCAGAAGTTACGCAATGGAAAAAAGGCGATCACGTTTGTGCCTTGCTTTCTGGGGGAGGTTATGCAGCATATGTTACTGTAAAAGAAGGTCAGTGTTTACCCATTCCTAAAGGCTTAAATTTTATAGAAGCAGCCAGTCTGCCTGAAACGGTATTTACAGTCTGGTCTAATATTTTTGAACGAGGAAAATTAAAACCAGACGAAACTTTATTAGTTCACGGAGGCAGCAGCGGTATAGGAATTACAGCGATTCAGATCGCTCATGCTTTTGGTTCAAAGGTCATTACGACAGTTGGTTCAGATGAAAAAGCACAATATTGTTATGAATTAGGTGCTGATCTTTCTATAAATTATAAAAAAGAAGACTTTGAAGAAATTTTAAAAACCAAAGGTGTAGATGTTATTCTTGATATGATAGCGGGAACCTATTTTCAAAAGAATCTTTCTATTTTAAACGAAGAAGGAAGGCTTATTCATATCAATGCAGAAAATGGTAAAAACGTAGAGCTTGATATTTGGCAGTTAATGCTAAAAAGAATTACGATCTCAGGAAGTACACTGCGTGCACGAAATTACGAATACAAAAAACGATTAGCCGCAGAAGTATTTAAAAATGTCTGGCCATTAATTGAAAATGGTAAATTCAGGCCTGTTATCTACAAAACGTTTTCCCATCGCGATGCTGTAAGCGCTCATGAATGTATGGAACACGGAAGCCATATTGGTAAAATAATAATCGACTGGGAATCATAATACTATTTTCATTGAATTTAACCACTAAAAAGTCCTAATAAAAATTAGGCCTTTTTAGTTAGTCATTAGAAATCTTCAATTTATATATACTTTTAGCTTTACTGTTTATTTTTTATTTGAGAGCAGTATTTTTAAACACAGTTTTTCCTTCTTTAATCGTTTCAACCACTTGAATATCTTTAATGTTTAAAGGATTTATCTTTATTGGATTTTTATCAAGGATAACCAAGTCTGCCAATTTTCCTTTCTTTAGAGATCCTTTATTATTTTCTTCAAAATATTGATAAGCCGCCCAAATCGTTATGGACCTTAAAGCGTCATAAGCGCTGATTCTTTCCTCAGGCCCAATCACATCACCACTTCTGCTTATTCTGTTTACCACAGAATACAAAATCATTATACTGTTAGGAAGAGCAACAGGCGCGTCATGATGCTGTGTAAAAATCATTCCTTTTTTAAGAGCTGTTCCAGCAGGTGAAATACGATAAGCCCTTTCTTTTCCTAATGTTTCATCTCTATGCCAATCTCCCCAATAATAGGTATGCATTCCAAAAAAAGAAGGCATAATTCCAAGAGATTTCATTGTATCTAACTGGTCTAAGCGGGCAGTTTGTGAATGTATAGCAATTGTACGCCTGTCTTTTTTTCCATATAGTCTGGTGGCATGCTTTACCGCTTTTATATACTCATCAATTGCTGCATCTCCGTTACAGTGGGCTAAAATCTGCCAGTTATTTGCATATGCTGAATCTACAAGCGCGACAGCATCGCTCTCTTTTGGAAATGCAGGATAGCCGGAATAAGTTTTCGGCTGGCCTGGCGGCGGAATAATATATGGTTTTGTAAGCCATGCAGTTTTACCCTGTGGCGAACCATCCAATGAGAGTTTCACGCCTGCAATCCTAAAATGATTTTTATATTCTTTTTGAATGCCATTTTTTTTCATATAGGCCATTTGGCTCTGTATGTCAGGATAAGCGGCAACATCGATAGTTAATTTATTTTTTGCCGCAAGTTTTAACCATGTAGTACACGCATCACTTGTTGCTCTTCCCTCCTGTGCCGTTGTAAAACCAAATCTTATATAAGATTTTAAACCTGCTTCAGCAATTTTTTCATTGGCTTCCTCGTCCAGTGTTCCCATAATTTTAAAAAGCGGGGTAAACATAGCCATCTCTTCCAGCACTCCATTAGGTTCATTAGATCCATTTTTTCTTCTAATTAAGCCACCTGCAGGATTTTTTGATGCCGCATTATAACCAGACATTTCTAATGCTTTATGATTCATTACTGCTAAATGCCCAGACTGGTGTATAATAATAACGGGGATTGTTGCAGATACCTTATCTAAATCATCTGCCGTTGGAGGAAGCTTTTCTTTCAATTGTGCATCATCATATCCAAACCCCACTATCCAGCCATATTTTCCGATAGCATTTTTGTTAGATGCTTTCCATTTATTAAGCAATGAAATAATACTTGTAATATCATTACCAGTGCCGTCAGGAGCCGGAAGTAAATTAGCTGCGACCGCTTGAAATCCGGCGTTCCAAACATGACCATGCGCATCTATGAATCCAGGAAGCATTGTTTTGCCTTTTATATCCTTCATTTCTGTTTCACCTCCTTGAAAATTTTCAGCTTCAGCTATTGAGCCTGCAAAAATAATTTTCCCGTTTTTTACCCCAACGGCTTCCACATACTGCGGCTGGCTGCCTTCCATTGTTATGATATCTCCTCCATAATAAATGGTATCTGCAGAATCTTTCACTTCTTTTTTACAACTTGTTAATGTAATTAATAACATGAATGTCCATAGTATATTTTTCATTTCAAAATTATTTAGTTGTTTTACATCTCATAAATATAGAAATAACATACTGTTTTTTAATTATTTAATAGACAGTATATTTAATTTTAAATTAATACAAGTTAATTCGATCGCGCGGATTTGTAATCCGCGCCCGCAAAGTATAGCTCAACATATTAAAAAAAATCCAGTTTTTAACTATAGGAACGAGCATGGAAAAAATTTCGAGTGATCGCTACACATTAGAGCGATCGGGATTCAATCAACAACAACTGAGAATTTTACTTTCATTTTAGTATTGGGAACCCTATAATTACAAACCAATACTTTTGCCTTAATAAAATCCATTTCCACACAGTTTTTCGTATATATAAGTAAAAGCTGTTGTCATGGAAACATTACCCATTTTTCTTGTAAAAATTCTACAGACGCTTGCCGACAGATACGGTATGAGCTGTACTTTAGAAGAACTGACAAGTCTCTTAACTCCTGTTTTTAATACTTACACATTATTGCAAGACAGTATCGCTGATGAAAAGAAAAAACAAGCGAGGGTACTAGATGCTTTAATACTTTTGAATAAAGAGGGATATATCTTTTTAAGTTCAAGTTCTGATGAAAGTACAATAAGTATAAAAGGTCTAATTTTAGTTAATAATAAAGTTATTTGCAATTAGGTTATATCATCCCAATCCCATTAACAAATCAACAACAACCGATATTCCCCTTCATTTTCTACTGGTGCTCTATGAATACAAGGCTGTACTTGTTGTTTTGGATGATCTACGGCCAATCGCCAAAGATGACCTAATCCTAAATTAATAGGCTCTGCATTGGGATGCAGCTGATAATGCAAATCAAAATAATTTTCTTTTAAAAAGTTTTCGAATTCTTCCTCTGGTCCATCGTAAAGCTCTTTTAGCTTTGTTCGAATTTCTGGAACTAGGATTTTTTGCTCTGCCTGCGAATTAGAAATTATATCACTCGAAGCGCCGTGATAGGTACATAAAAAAGTGTCTGTTGCAATGGGCGAACGATCCACATGAAACGAATACACATCTGTAGATATGAAATCAAATTCATCGTCACGGTCATAACATTTCAGTAAATTTAGAGAAGGCGAAGCGCCAAAATCAGTTAATAATTGCAAATCATTTAAGATTATTTCTCGAGCTTTATTTCCCTTTTCTGATAGTTGCAGCGCTTGTAAATCTTCTGGATAAACTTCTGTTATATTTTCTTTTAAATGCAATTGGGCTACAATTTCGTTAAAATCGCCATCCAAATTTCTGTACCAGCACAGCGCATTCATTTCTCCTTTGAAATCGGTATGTACAAGCTCAGCGAAAGTAGACACCACTCCTATTTGGCTGTTGTCAGAAAATATATTGCTCATAGTGTAATAGTAAAAGCTGGTTACTTCATGCATTGCAAAATTATGTAATAGTAGTCAGCTGCGTTATTTTATCGCTATAAACTTTTAGAGAGATTGCCCTTTTCTGCAAAAAAGTAATCTCTCTGTTCCTATCAATAGCTAATAAATTTGAGGTTACTCTAGTATTTCCATATCATAGCGTTCATCACGAAATGTCGCTCCCCATTGATTTACTTCTTGAGAATTAGTCAGCTTAAAGCCTGCGGTTTTATACATATCTAAGGCACGTTCCTGTTTATCTGTAGTAAGCAGAAAAACATTTTTATACCTTTTTTCGCGGCAGAAAGCTATGGCATCATTCAAAAGCTTTTTTCCTATTCCCAGTCCCCTGAAAGAGGGATCGGACAGAAACCATCTAAGCTGGGCTTCTTGCTCATTTTGATGAACAATGGCTATACAGCCAATAATCTGGTTGTTATATTCAGCCATCCACAAACGGTCTTTTTCTGGAGAATACTGTTCTAGGAAATGATAAAAAGTTTTCACTACATAAAATTCAAATTCATTTGAAAAACTTGATTCCTGATCATAAATTTTACTGTGCAAATAAATTATATAACCAATGTCTCCCGGTCTTAAATCATAACGATAACTGATATCACTAGCAGATATTTTCGAGCTATTTTTGCTGTCTAACATTTTCTTAATATCCCCCATTGCATTCACAAGTTTTTCCTGTTCTGCTGTGCTCAAGTTTTTCACTTTTAATTCTGACTGCTGATCTGCAATAGCATTTAATTTTTGTAAAAGTTTGTTTCCTGAAGATGTCAATTTAATATTAAAAGCACGTTTGTCTATTACGGAAGGAACTTTCTCAATTACTCCATCTTTTGTGAGCCGTTTTAATAGTCTGCTCAAATATCCCTTGTCTAAGTTGAGCGTTTCGCAGATTTCCTGTGCTGTAATATCTTGTTTTTCATTTATTTCATAGATAATACGGACTTCTGTTAATGAATAATTGCTATCAAGATAATTTTGATTTAAGATATCTAAATGTGCTGTATAAAACCTATTAAACGATCTAATTTCTGAACTTATATTTTTCATTTTTCTACTATTATGTTTTGCAAATATACAAAATAGTTGCTTTTGTCAACTTGTTTTTTAAAAAAGACATTAAATGTGCTCAATTTTTTCTTTCTTAATCTAGATTAATCGACAAACTTTTATAGCTGTAGTAAGTTTGTAAAAGATTTAACAATATCTGTTATTTCTACTACCAAGAACACTAAGTAACAAGGATTTAAAATTGCTGATTTCTAATAATATATTATCTTTAAGAATGTATTTTATCCTTTTTATTTCTGTTATAAATAGAATTAAGAATCAAAAAAATAGATAACTCAAAAAACATGGAAACAATAAAACTAGAATTAGACGAGAAAAAACACGGCGCTTTTAATCTTTATGTAGAGGATAAAAAACTGGGCGAAATGACAGTAAGTCTTAAAGATGATTTGCTAACCGTTTATCATACAGGAGTTGAACCAGAAGCGGAAGGAAAAGGTTATGCAAAAAAACTACTTGAAGAAATGGTGTCATACGTGCGTGCCAATAATTTAATGGTTTTACCGCTTTGTCCTTATGTTCACGCACAATTTAAAAGACATCCAGATGAATATCAGGACATTTGGAAAAAATAACAGCCACTTAATAATTAAAAAATAAACTCATGAATTTAGAAATTATAACAGACGGAGTTCCTCTAAATGATGCTAAAAAAGCCTTGATTCTGATTCACGGCCGTGGTGCTGGTGCTCACGATATCCTTTCGATTGCGAAACATCTTAAAGTCAGCGATTTTGCATTGGTTGCACCTGAGGCAGAAAACAGAACTTGGTATCCGTATTCATTTTTAGTTCCGCTTGAAGAAAACGAACCTTCTTTTTCAAAATCGTTAGAAGCCATACATCAGGTTGTTGTTGCAATTCAGCAAAACGGAATCGAAAAAGAGAATATTTATTTCCTTGGATTTTCTCAAGGTGCCTGTCTTGCTTTGGAATTCACAGCCAGAAATGCCGCTAAATATGGCGGTGTCGTAGCTTTTACAGGAGGACTTATTGGCGATAAAGTATATGAAAATCATTATGCAGGAAATTTCGAAAATACTCCGATTTTCATCGGAACTAGCGATCCAGATTTTCATGTTCCTGTGGAAAGAGTAAATGAATCTGAAGCGCTTCTTCAAAAATTAGGCGCATCGGTAACAAAAAAAATCTACCCAAATATGGGGCACAGCATAAGTCAGGACGAAATAGACTTGGCTAACGAACTTATTTTTACAAAAAAATAATGATACAAATAACCCGTGTTTACAGCGACGCAAATGGCGAAAGTCATTTTGAAGACTTTGAAATTCCGTTGAAAAACAATGGCGATATCGGATTTTTATCTGATGATGAACCCGTAAAATCAATTGTTTTTAGAGAAGTCAGCCCGTCTTATGATTATGATTTTCATAATGCTCCAGATCGGCAATATATTGTTTTACTGGAAGGCGGTGTAGAAATAGAAACTTCATTGGGAGAAAAAAGAACGTTTGAAACTGGTTCAATTTTATTGGTTGAAGACACAACAGGAAAAGGTCATAAAACAAAAAATATCGAACCAAAACTTCGGAAATCTATATTTATAAAACTGTAATTTAAATAGTCGAAATAAAAATTTAACTGCAAAGTTCGCAAAGCCTTAACTGATTTAGCTTTGCGAACTTTCTAATTATAACGTATTACACTATCAGATATAAAGCTTTGCGAACTTTGCGGTTAAAAATTTTTCTCAACAAAATTATGGCTTTTTATTTCTTAATCTAGGTTAATCGATCCAGAAGCATAACTGAAGTAAATTTGTATAAGAAAATCAATAACAATTTAATACATAAGATACCATGGAAAATAAAATTTTAGGCTTACACCATATTACTGCAATTGCAGGTGACGCCAAACGTAATTTCAACTTTTATTCTAACATATTAGGATTAAGATTTATTAAAAAAACAGTGAATTTTGACGATCCGGGAACATACCATTTTTACTTTGGTGACGAAGTAGGAAGCGCAGGAACAATCTTAACTTTTTTCCCTTGGGGAGAAGGAATCCAGCAAGGAAGAAAAGGTTCTGGAATGGCAACTGAAATTGGTTATTCTGTTCCAAAAGGAAGCCTTGATTTCTGGCAGGAACGTTTTGAGAAATACAATGTAATTTACAATAAACCAGCTGAAAAATTTGGCGAAAAGTATCTTACTTTCTTAGATCCAGACGGATTGAAATTAGAGTTAATCGAATCTAAAACAGAAAACAACAGAAAACCTTGGGAAACTGATGAAGTAAAAGCAGATGTGGCTACAAGAGGTTTCCACAACATTACTTTGACTTTAAACAGTATAAAAGCAACCGCTGCAATTTTAACCGAAATATTTGGTTATAAATTGATTGAGCAGAATGTAAATCGTTACCGTTATGCAACAGATGCGGTAGAAAACGCAGCAATTGTTGATTTGGTAGAGTTAGAAGAAGAAAAACGCGGTCATGTAGCAAACGGATCTGTGCATCACGTAGCTTTTCGTGTTCCAAATGACGAAGTTTTAATGCACTTCCGTGAAAAAATCGAAGACTACGGATTGTCTATTACACCGCAGATTGACAGAAATTATTTCCACTCTCTTTATTTCAGAGAACCAGGCGGAGTTTTGTTTGAAATCGCTACAGATAACCCTGGTTTTACTGTAGATGAAAGCTTAGAAGAATTAGGAAAAAACCTAAAACTTCCTGCACAATACGAATCTGATAGAGCCGCTATTGAAGCGCATTTGGTTCCAATTAATTAATTTTTTTTAAATCACATATATTTTAAAAACCTGCAAGTCAAAAGATTTGCAGGTTTTTTGTTGGAGAGTACTTTTAGTATATAATTTAAACTCTTTCTACCGAAATTATTAGTTCTTAAAGTTAAGACAACTGAATTTGAACACATAAATCCTCAATCTGAACACTTTTTAAATCCATAACTTCCTGAATTTTGCTTTATAATTAAAATCTAAAAAACATGAGCACTCAAAAAGTATGGTTTATTACCGGCGCATCAAAAGGAATGGGACTTGAAACCGTAAATGCTGTTTTAAAAAACGGTGGCAAAGTTGCAGCCACTTCCAGAAATATACAAGAATTGATTGATAATATTGGAAATCAAACTGAAAATTTCCTGCCGCTTCAGGTTGATATTACCAATGATAAAGAAGTAAAAAATGCTATTCAAAACACAATTGATACTTTCGGAAGGATTGATGTTGTGTTAAACAATGCTGGATATTATCTGGTGGGAAGTGTTGAAGAAATCAGCGATGAAGAATTCCGCAAAACGATAGATGTCAACCTATTGGGAACCGTAAACGTAATTCGCAACGCAATGCCTTTTCTGCGTCAGCAAGAATCAGGACATATTTTAAATATCGCATCCAATATGGGCTATATCGGATATGCAAATACTGGAAGTTATAACGCCGCAAAATTTGCCGTAATCGGACTTTCAGAAGCATTGGCTCAGGAAGTAAAACCTTTCCATATAAAAGTCACTGCAATCGCTCCAGGAATGTTCCGTACCAGTTTTATGAGCGACAGCACTTTGGCAGAAGCCAAAAATAAAATAGCCGTTTACAATGTAGAACAACATGTAAATATGCTGAAAAGTTTTGACGGAAACCAGCCCGGAGATCCAAAGAAACTTGCCAAAGTTCTGCTTGCTGTAACTGAATTGCCAAATCCGCCTGTACACCTTCCATTAGGAAATGATAGTTATGATTCGATTGTAGCTCATCGAAAAAATGAAGCGCAGGAAATGGAAACATGGAAACATCTTTCGTACTCAACTAATTTCGATTAATTCGTAAATTTGCTTCAATGAAAAAATCAGTTCCACATAAAATTAAAAGCATTTCAGAGCTGCATCAGTTATTTGCGCTTCCTAAACCAGATCATCCTCTGGTTAGTGTAATTGATTTTGCATTATTGAGTTATAAACACAGCGATATCTGGAAACATTTTACGAATGATTTTTACTGTATTACCTTGAAAAAAGGCGTCAACGGAAAATTTAAATACGGTCAGCGGGATTATGATTTTGATGAAGGAATGATGACATTGACAAAACCCGATCAGGTATTTTCGGTAACGCATACTAACGATAATCCAGTTACAGGTTTTATGCTAGTTTTTAAACCCGATCTAATCCGAAATTACCCTTTAGGAAAAACAATACACAATTATGGATTTTTTTCTTATTCAATTGCCGAAGCATTACATCTTTCTGACAAGGAAGATGTAATTATTTCTGGTCTTTTAAAACAAATGCAGGACGAACTGAAAAACAATATTGATCATTACAGTCAGGATTTAATTGTTTCGCATCTCGATTTACTGCTCAATTATATTAATAGATTCTACGGCCGCCAATTTATTACCAGAAAAACTTCAAATCCTGATTTATTGAGCAGAATAGATCAAACTTTACTGAACTATTTTGACAATGAGAATGGAGTTTTAAAGGGAGTTCCAACAGTTCAGTATTTATCGCAGGAATTAAATATTTCATCTAATTATTTAAGTGACTTACTCCGAAGTATTACTGGCTTAAATACTCAGCAATACATTCAGAATCACATTATTGAAAAATCAAAACAGCTGCTTGCAGGATCAAATTTAAGTGTAAATGAGATTGCTTATTCATTGGGTTTCGAGTATCCGCAGTCTTTTAGTAAACTCTTCAAAAAGAAAACCAATATAACTCCCCTGCAATTCAGACAGTCATTTAATTAAAAAGAGAAAAATTGCTTTAAAATTTGGAGTACACTTATTTTTATTTAATTTTGTACCGATCATTACAAAATTAAAAACGATGAGAGGAAGACCAACCATTTACGAAGACGAAAATATTGTCAAGAAAGCACAAGAAATATTTTGGCAGAAAGGTTATAGTGCAACCTCATTGAGTGATCTGCAAAAAGCAACCGGAGCCGGCGCTGGAAGTTTTTACAATACTTTTAAGGGAGGTAAAAAAGAGGTTTTTCAAAAAGCCATAGAAGAAAGACGACTAGCTTTTGATGCTTTTAAAACGGAATTAAACAAAAGCGAATCTCCATTAGAATTAATTAAAGACTTTTTTAGAAGTATCGCTTCCGCGGAAGAAAATGAGCATCTTAAAGGCTGTATTATTGCCAATACGGTTGTAGAAATGACTTTTATTGATGAAAATCTGGAAGCAAATGCGGTACTGATTTTAAAAGAGGTCGAACAAATGTTTACTCAGGCAATTAAAGAGGAAAAATTAAAAGGAAATTTAAAAACGCAAACAGATCCCGAAATTCTGGGCAGGTATCTAATAACATTTTGGTGCGGACTTAATACACTTAGAAGAATGTACCCGGACAAAAATGTCTTAAAAAATCAAATCGAAATGCAATTAGCTGTTATCAGCTAATTTTTTTGACTATTTATGTATCGATCATTACAAAAATAAATAAAAATGAATTTAAAATTAGAAGGGAAAAAAGCTTTTATAAGCGGTTCGACACAAGGAATTGGTTTTGCAATAGCCAAACAATTATTAAATGAAAAAGCTGAAGTTATTATTAATGGAAGGCATGAAGAAAGAACAAATCTGGCAGTACAAAAATTAAAAAATGAATTTCCAGATGCTATAGTTTCAGGAATTGTCTGTGATTTTGAGAAAAAAGAGGAAGTAACGGCTTTATTAAATAAATTAAATAAATTAAACAATATTGATATTTTAATTAATAACGTTGGCATTTTCGAATTGAAAGATTTTGAAAATCTGGAAGATGAGGATTGGTACAGAATGTTTGATATTAATGTCATGAGCAGTATAAGGCTTTCTAAAAAACTTTTACCGCAAATGCTTCAGAAAAAATCAGGAAGAATCATTTTCATCAGCAGCGAATCCGGAGTTAATATTCCTGGAAATATGATTCATTACGGAATGACAAAAGCAGCAATGACGGCAGTAAGTAATGGTTTATCTAAACTAACTGCAGGTACAGAAGTAACCGTAAACACAATTTTAGGCGGCCCAACTTATTCTGATGGAGTTGCTTCAACAATTGAACATATCGCTTCTTTACAGAATATCGAGATTGAACAAATGAAAAATGCCATCGTACAACAGACCAATCCGCATTCTTTATTGCAGCGTTTTATTGATCCTTCTGAAATTGCTTCGCTGGCAGTTTATCTTTCAAGTCCGCTTTCAATTGCAACAAACGGGGCATCGCTACGAGCAGATGGAGGTGTTTTAAAAACTATCATTTAAAAATGATATTTTCCTAATAGCAATTAAGAAGCCGGAAAAAATTCCGGCTTCTTAAAATTGATCATTTTAAAATTATTTTTTTTCATCTACAAAAACGTACAGCTTTTGCACTTTTCCGTTTTCAATAACAAACAAATCCATTCCAGTTCCTGCTGCGGGTTTGCTTTTTGTACCAAATTGCCAATAAACACGCACTATATTATGATGTGTTTCAAATGACTTAACGGTGAATGTGAAATCTTTATTTTTTTTCTGCAGCTCTGTTACAAATTTATTGATCTCACCTGTTCCTTCTGATATAAAGTGGCGGTCTATCATTTCTATATCTGCTGCATACACTTTATTCAATAATGCAGCTCGTTTAGATTCGTTTCTTTCATTCCAGATTTCAAAATGTCCCTCAATTATCGCTTTCTTTTTTTCAAGATCAAAATCATCTGCAGCAGGTTTTTTCACTGTTGTTTTTGGTGACCATAATACTGTTTTAGGATTTGATTTTTCATATCCCTTGCCATTTGGGTACGAAACAAGTTCCATTTTAGAACCCCACGGAGTTTCAAAATAAACCCATGTTTCACCAGCCGTGTCTCCTGATGGTGTCAGGAATGGTTCGCCCAGTACTTTAACACCTTTGCTTTTTAAATATTTTACTGCTGCATTGATATCTGAAGTATAAAAAGCAATATGTGAAGCTCCAATATCATCAGAATTAGGATGTGTTTTGCTTCCTTTATTATCGGCATAATAAAACACTTCGATACTGGCTCCCGTTCCAGCGTTTATCATTTTTATGGTTACGGCTCCAGTAGCGGGATTAATATGGTTGGCTTCTTTCCATCCCGCATCAAGCGGAATTGGTCCGAGTTGTGTAACTGGAGTGAACCCAAGTACATCTTGAAAAAAGGTTACTGCTTCTTTTAAGTCGGGAACGTTAATTCCAATGTGATCTATTCCCAAAATTCCTGAGTTGTTTTGCGCTGCTGCTTTTTCTGAAGCTGAGAAGAAAAAAACTAAATTTAGTAATGCAATGGCAGGAGTATGTATTTTATGAGTTGTTTTCATGATTGTATAAAGTATCTGAATTATTAAAATGTGATTATTCGAAAAATTAATTGCTGTATGCAGCTAACCATTTTGCTTTTATGGCAGCACGTGCTTCTATAAATTCTTTGTCGGTTCCCTGAGCGATAGCATCTAGTGGAAAACGAAGCGGATGCTCCCCTTTTTTCATATTAACCAATTCCAGAATTCCGTCGGCAATAGTTTGCGGGTTCATATCAAACTGAGCCATTTTACCAAATAATGCACCGCCCAAAGCATTGAATTTTTCTGTTGCAGCGTCTCCATATTGTTCTATGATTTCTTGTTTGTCGGCATGTATTCCTGCTTTTGAGCCGTTATTCATTTCGGTTGGATAAACTCCTGGCTGAATACTTACGTTTTCAATTCCGTAGTCCGCAAGTTCATCTTGCAGTCCTTCTGTAAAACTTTCGACAACTAATTTTGAAGCGATGTACGGAATCATAAAAGGAAGTGTATGTCCGCTTGCTCCAGTTGTGATATTAATTATAAGTCCGTTTTTTTCTTTTCTCATTGAAGGAAGAACGGCATGATAAGTACGAAGTACACTGTAAACGTTTACGTCAAACATTTTACGCATTTGATCGATTGAATATCCTTCCAGCAAACCAAAACCGCTTACTGCAGCATTATTAATAAGAACATCGATTTTTCCGTATTTGATAAGTACTTTTTCAAAAGCGTTGTTTACAGAAGCATCGTCTGTAATATCGATATCTACTACTTCAATGTTTGAAAGTGCTGAAAGTTCTTTTGCAACAGCTGCATTTTTGTCTTTTGTGTTGCGCATTCCTGCAATTACGGAATGACCTGCATTTGCTAAAGTGATAGCTGTAAGTTTACCAAATCCTGAACTTGTACCTGTAATGAAAATTGTTTTTGACATGATTTCTATTTTTAAATGTTTATAATGTTTGTTTCTTTTGAACATTACAAAGTTGCGTAGAATGCAAAACCTGCACATTGATTAGAAATAAGTAAAAACTTGATCTAGATCAAGAGTTGGTAATTGGCATAAAAAAAGGAGCTTAAAAGCTCCTGATTCTATAATATTATTTTTTTGCCGTTTGTTTTCGTATTCGGCTTAAGGTTTCTGGTGTCATGCCCAGATAAGAAGCAATCATGGTTTGAGGAATTCGTGATGCAAATCCCGGGTATTTCGTTATAAAATTTAGATACTTTTCTTCTGCCGTAAAACTAAGTGATGCCTGAATTCTGTTTTGTGCGGCTATAAAGCTTTTTTGTAATATGGCATTCACCATATTATTAAAGGCTGGAATTTCCCTGCAAAGCATTTCAAAATTTTCATGGGTAAACAATACGAGTTCACTGTCTTCAATGGCATCTATATTGAAACGGGACGGTTGTTGAAACATTAAACTTTCTCTATCGCCTGTCCACCAGTTCTCAATGCTGAAACTATTAATGTGTTCACTTCCTTTTTCATCAACCGAATAAGTACGAAGGCAGCCTTGTGTTATAAAAGCATCATATTTCCAGATATCTCCTTCTTGAAGCAGATATTGTCTTTTACGAAGTTTTTTAATAATGGCAAAGGATTGTATATAATCTGATTCTGATTGGGTCAGTGTGGTTTTGTCGTCCAGATATTTTTGGAATATTTCATACATAGACTGTAAATTTATATAAATAGCAGGTTATGCACAAATTTTTCCAATTTACGTTGGTAAAAATCTAACTAAAAATAATACATCGCGAGTCATGCATAGCACTTGTCACAATAAAAATAAGTTCAAAAAAAAGCCCTCTAATAATAAATTAGAGGACTTCAAATTATTTTGAAAAGATTTAACGCCAGCCGAGCGCTGGTGCAATATGTTCTAATATAGAAGACAATATATGTACATTGTAATCAACGCCTAATGTGTTGGGTATTGTGAGTAACAAGGTGTCGGCTTCTTGAATAGCTTCATCTTGAGCTAACTCGGCAATAAGTTTATCTGGTTCTGCAGCATAACTCTTTCCGAAGATTGCTCGCTTATCACTTTCGATATAACCAAAACTGTCGGCCGCTTTACCTTGATCTCCAAAGTAATATTTGTCCTGATCGTTGACCAATGCAAAAATAGAACGGCTTACGGAAACTCTTGGTTCGCGTTGATGTCCAGCTTTTTTCCAAGCTTCCTTATACAACCTGATTTGTTCTGCCTGCTGAATGTGAAAAGGTTTTCCATTCTCATCATACTTCAGAGTAGAACTTTGCAGGTGCATTCCATTTTCAGCCGCCCAAACAGCAGTTGCATTAGAGGCCGCTCCCCACCAGATACGCTCTCGTAATCCTTCAGAATGCGGTTCTAGACGTAATAATCCTGGCGGATTTGGAAACATTGGAGTTGGATTCGGATCTGCAAATCCTTCTCCGTTAAGTCTTTCTAAAAATTCCAAAGCTTTTTGGCGTCCCATATCGGCATCTGTTTCACCTGCTAAAGGTTCATAACCAAAAGCGCGCCATCCGTCAATAACTTGTTCTGGTGATCCTCTGCTTATTCCTAATTGTAAACGTCCTTCTGAAATCAAGTCTGCAGCACCGGCATCTTCCACCATATAAAGTGGATTCTCATAGCGCATGTCTATCACTCCTGTCCCAATCTCTATCTTGCTAGTTTTAGCTCCAATGGCTGCAAGTAATGGAAAAGGTGATGCTAATTGTCGTGCAAAATGATGTACCCGAAAATAAGCGCCATCTAAACCGATTTCTTCTGCAGCAACGGCCAGATCAATAGACTGAAGTAATGTATCGCTTGCCGTACGAGCTTGATAGGAAGGATGATTGGCCCAATGACCAAACGATAAAAATCCTATTTTCTTCATAGATAGCTTTACTATTAATTATAATTCCAAATATACGCATCATTATTGGAGTCACCATTATTAAAGCCAAATAAACCAATCAAAGAATTTAGCGTTTCAATTCTAAAAATGATGCAATGAAGTTATTACTGCTGTTCATTTTTTATTTGTTGAATGCCTTGTTCATAAGTCGTAACTTGAAAATCTGGGAAACGCTTTTTAAATTTAGAATCATCAAATAAATTGTCATATTTATACCTTGGAAGCAATTCCTGTAGTTCTTTCAGTCTTTTATTGAATATCGCCCCAATCTTAAAAACAAATTCTGATATAACTGAATATTTTAATTCCTTTCCGTAGATTTTTGAAGCCAGTGCAATAAATTGCTTATAGTTTAACTTATTGTCATCAATCGGTAAATGCCAGGTCTGTCCATAGGCATCTGGAGTATTGCCAATTAAAGCTGTTGCACGGCTTGCATCTGGTGTCCAGATTAAACTTCTTAATGTATTGTCTCTTAAAAGGACTTTCAATTTTTTATCTTGTTTGATATTATTAAAAATCAAAGTATTGGTTATGCTCTGTGTTTTTGCAGGTCCCGTAAAATTCAGGTGCGCGGCAAATAACGGCGGTCAATTCGCCTGATTTTATTTCATTTAAAACCATTTCGGCCATTTCTTTTCGTACTTTTCCTTTTCTTCCAACGGGATCAAAAACAGTCTCTTCAGTTAGCAGGCGATTATCCTGTGGATACATGTAAGTATTATCAAAAAAGACCAATTTTGTCTGGTTGATTTTACAAGCATCAATAACGTTTCTTGTAATAAGCAAAAATTGCTTTTCCCATAAATCAGAATTCATTGGAAGACCCAAAGTAAAATAAGCTATCTCAGTATCTTTTAAAGCTTCAACTGCCTTTTCTTTGATAGTTAAATCTGCAGAAAACACTGTATCTGTGTCATTTACTTTTTTAGCATCTCGGCTAACAATTCGAATATCTGAAGTAAAATTTCTTTTTAATTCTCTTGCCAGCTCTTCTCCTATTTGTCCGCTGGCTCCTAAAATGGTCTGCATAATTTTTGCTTATTAATTTAACCGTTAATTGCTTTTGCTTGTATTGCTTTCATTTAATTCCTGCATAACCACTTTTGCCATTTTTTTGGAACTAAAAGGATTTTGACCTGTAATTAAATTGCCATCAACAACTACCTTTGAAGTCATAGGAATAAAGGCTTTTGTATAATTGGAACCTCTTTCTTTTAAAGCGGCTTCAAGATTAAAGGGAACTTTCTTTTTTCTTCCCGCAAGACTTTCTTCAAACCAGTTAAATCCAGTTATCTTTTTACCTTTTATCAAATAATCTCCATTAGAAAGTTTAACATTCAAAAATCCGCTCACGCCATGACAAATACCTGCCACTTTTTTATTGCTTTCATAATGGCTAAGAATGATGTTCTGCAAAGTGATGTCGTTAGGGAAATCATACATTGTTCCGTGACCGCCGGCTAAATAAACACAATCAAACTGTTGATTGGCTATTTCGCTTAAGCTTTTGGTATGTTTTAATTTTTCCCTGAAAAGTGTATCTGACCAATATTTTTTTGAAATTTCATCTAAAACCAATGGTTTCAGACTTTCGGGATCTATTGGAGTATCTCCTCCTTTTGGACTTGCAATGGTAATGTCCAGACCTTTTTCTTTTGCCTGATCATAAATATGGGTAAGTTCACTGAGCCATAATCCAGTCGGCAGATTGCCTCCTTCGTACTTATTGGTCCCAGTTACAATAATTAATAACTTTAAAGTATTCATATAATATCGTTTTAAGTCATATAAAGTTCAGACATACCTTAAATTGATTGTAACTCAATCAATTTAATTTGTAACATAATCTCCTACTGGCAAAATTTAAGTTTATTATTGAAATCAATAAAATCAATTATAAGCTTCTCCGTCTGTTTTGCTCAATCTAGAGAATGTTATACTAGATAATATCGTAAAAATAGCCAAGGTTATAAAGGTATATTGAAAAGCATGAGTTGAATCCATTTCGAACATACCAGATTGAAACAAGGACAACACAAGACTTGCCACCGATACCCCAAAACTAACTGATAATTGCTGCATAATAACCAGCATGGTATTACCACCGCTGGCAGTATCCTTATCCAGATCGGCAAGGGTTATGGTATTCATTGCAGACATTTGTATAGAGGTAAAAACGCCGTAAAAAACCATTAGAATAATATAATATCCAATAGGAGTATCTTTTTCTACAAAGCCCAGTACGATTAATATAATTCCGAGCATAATTGTATTACTGATTAATACAGTTCTATATCCCATAAATTTTATAATGCGAACCATAAAAGGTTTGATTGCGACATTAGCCAAAGCTGATGGTAAAAGCAAAAGACCAGATACAGAGGCTGAATACCCAAAACTTGTCTGCAACATCAAAGGCAGTAAAAGAGGCAGTCCTCCTATTCCTAACCTTGTTATTAAACTACCTGTTAGTCCTATTTTTAGCGTTCTTATATTTAGAAGACGAAGATCAATAATTGGTTTTTCTGTTCTTTTGTAATGAATGAAATAAAATACAGAAAGCAATCCTGCAAGAAATAACAAGCCCATAATAAGCATAATGTGTATACGTCCTCTACCCAGGAGTTCTAAAACCATGGTAATCAATATCAGCGCAAGGCTGAAATAGATCAATCCTCTAAAATCAAACCTGCCCACGGCATGCTTAAAATTCGGCATAATTCGATAAGCCATTGAGATTCCAATGAGTCCGATTGGCACATTTACCAGAAATATCCAATGCCAGGAAAAATTATCAGATAGAAATCCGCCCAGACTCGGCCCCACCACCATACCCAGCAGTCCAAATATAGTTATAAAGTTCATCGTTTTTAAAAGTTCTTTCTTGGGATATTGATATAAAATGGCAAGTCGGGCTACAGGAACCATCATCGACGCGCCTATAGCCTGAACAACTCTTGAAAGATTGAAAGTCGTTAAATCAACTGATAATGCACAAAGCAGCGAACCTGTTACAAATAACCCCACAGCAATCATAAACATAGTTCGTGTTCCAAATTTATCAGCAAGCCAACCGGATAAAGGAATAAACATCGCCAATGTAAGTGTGTAAGTTACTATCACAGAATGCATTTGCGCGGGAGAATATGCCATATCGCGTGCAATAGAAGGAAGTGATGTATTTAAAATTGTACCGTCAAGGGACTGAATAAACATTGCCACAGCTGTAACCCATGGCAGAAGATGCACAGCATTCTTCTCTTTTTGCTCTGTTTTATTTATCATATCGTAAAGGAAATCCGAATTTGAATTACACTCTGTAAGTGCAGTTTTAAGTTTTATTACAATCAAATATAAGGATAACAGTTAATTTTTATCTTTCATTTAAATCATTAAATATTACAGAATTTTTAAAATTTATTTTTTCAATTTTTGTGGCCCTGCATGTTAATTTGATAACAAATCAAACTTTTCTTGTAAATAAATTTTATAGTTATGATCTAATTTTAGAATATTAAAAATTTAAAAATTAGACAGTTATGGAAACTACAAAAAATACCAACAGCGAAGATCTTCAAAAATGTCCTTACCATGCAATGTTAAATAGTCAAGGTAATGATAAAAATCCAGAAGAACATGTAAATACTGGTGATTGGGAAGATGGACGTGATGAAGACGGCACAGATCCAAATCGTTACGAAGAAGAAGGCGGAAATAACAATTCTGGCGGAGCAGGAAGTACAGGAAGTGCCGCAACAAACAGTTAATAGATTTTAAACTTAAAAAACAATATTATGATCACAGATGACAACAGAAATTATGATCAGAACAATCGTAATTTCACTTGGAATAATGAAAATACCACTGATCCATACCAACAAGAACGAATTGGTGATGAAGACTCACAGCAAGAGCAGTTTTTAGAGGCTAATCAATCTGACAATGATTATTTGGATAATGAATTCTCGAATGCACTAGAAAGAGATGATCAAGATGATCTTGACGAAGATTTCGATGACAGCGAATTAGAGGAAGATGATTTGGAAGAAGATGATTTAGACGATGAAGACGATGATATTGATCCTGATGATTTGGACGATGATCTTGTAGAAGATTATGACGAAAATGATCGTGAGCCTGAGCCTGAAACTTTTGCCGATGATAGTCTTAAAGTAGACTAACAATTTAAACTTTATTAGAGTTAAAACATGCAAAACCTCACCATTTTCATAAAAACTTAAAAGCCCTTTTTTATATAAAGGGCTTTTTTTTTATAAGCTATACTAATTCATACTCAAACAAATTGTATAAGAAAATTCGGGAATACTATAAGAAAAAACGAGCATCCGAAGCTTACTTTTATTACACTGAAAATTTAAAAATTTAAAATATGGAAACTAACGCATTAACACATAAAAAAGGAAGCTCATCAAAAGGAAATGCCAATGTATCAACAATTGAGCGTATTCTTATGATTACAAGCGGATCATATCTTTTATATAAAGGTCTTTCGCAGGAAAAGAAAAGTATTGCGCAAATTACTTCGGGCGGCGCTATGCTGGCTCGTGGAATTAGCGGGTACTGCCCAATTTACAGCGCTATTGATCATATAAAAAATGACAAAGGCTCTAATGTAAATATCAGAACAGAGGTAACGATCAATAAACCGATCAGCGAAGTTTATGCTTTTTGGCGTAATTTAGAAAATCTGCCAAAATTTATGAAGCACCTAGAATCTGTTAAAACTATTAACAGCACCCAGTCTGAGTGGACAGCAAAAGGACCTGCTGGTATTGGTTCGCTGACTTGGAAAGCCGAAATCATTAAAGATCAAAAGCAAAAACTTCTAAGCTGGCAGTCAATTGAGGGCGCGCCTGTAAAAAACTTTGGAAAAGTACTTTTTAAAGCCGTGGGAGACGCTACTCAAATTGAAATTACGATTTCTTACCGCGCCCCGCTAGGTATTGCTGGACAAGGAGCTGCAAAACTTTTAAATCCAATATTTGAGAAACTGGTGCATGACGATATCAGTGGTCTTAAAGCATATCTTGAATCATAACATTAAGGATGAAAAAAATTAAAAAATTATTGACTGCCGGTCTATTTTGTTTTACCTGCATTGCTGAAGCACAGCAAATACAAACAGACAGGCCTAATGAAACCGAAAGTCCGGCAGTCATTACAACGCGTCATATTCAGATTGAAAGCGGATTTTCTTTTGAAAAAGAAGATGATGACAAAACATTTGAAGTTCCAAATGCTATTTTTCGATACGGAGTTTTTAAAAATGCTGAAATCAGAATTGAAAGTGCTTTTAAAATAGACCATCAAGAGCAAGAACAGCACTCCGGAATAGAACCATTAATTGTGGGCGCAAAATATCACATCGCTAATCATAAAGGATTAATTCCTGATCTTGCTTTACTAGCACGAGTAAGAATTCCGTGGCTGGCTGATAATGCTTTTCAGGAACCCAAATATAGTCCTGAAATCCGTATGCTGGCGCAGCATGAACTGTCTAAATCTTCACATCTTGGTTACAATATGGGAGTAAAATGGCTGGCCGAAACTGCTCATCCAGAATACATATATACCTTATCTGCAGATCACGCGCTGACTAAAAAGATAAAACTAGTAGCAGAAGCTTATGGTTATGCCGAATCTCACCATCATGCTCAAAATACTGCCGATATTGCGGTATTATATGTCCTTCAGAAAAACATGCAGCTGGATATTATGGCTGGCTCTAACATTATGCATTCACCTCAACAAAAATTCGTAGAAATTGGATTGTCTTATAAATTATAAATCTAAAGGTTATGACAAATTTGAATCATAAAAATAACAGTTCTAGTTCCAGAACTTCTGATAAAAAATCAGCAGTAAAACCGGTATCCTTTCGTACTAATGAAAAGTTTAGCAGTGAGATCAAAAAATCTGTATTACCTGGAAATATCTCTTTGTAATTCTTTATTTATTTTACAGCTTTTGCTAAAGATTCTGCCATTGACTTCGCATCTTTTGCATAATTACGGTGATAATAATTAAGAAGCTGTGTTTTGGTCTTCTTTGTACCTTTTGCATGTCCTTCCCATATTACACCGAGAGATGAATACGGTGGAAGTGTTACACCAATGCTGCAGAAAAAATTAGCAATATTTCCCGTTACATGTTCTACTCCGTCAGAATCTCCAGTTATAACAACTCCTCCAATTTTACCATCGAGTGGTGAATCTTCTCCAGCAAGTATTTTATCATACACCTCATCTAAACGTTCTATACATCTTTGTAATTCCGAAGAATGACTATTCCACCACAGTGGAGTTGCAAAAAGCAAAATCTGTGCTTCAGTTATTTTTTGATATATTGACGGCCAGTCATCTTTTACATCCATGTGAGTGTAAGTACCCGGAACGATATGATGATCGGCAAGTTTAATTACTTCATAATCTATATTTTGTTTCTCAAGATATGTGCCGAGAAATTCGACAAGAGTTTCGGTATTTGATCTTCCTTTCTTTTTAAGTGTACCTAAGAGTATAATCGCTTTCATATAATCGTTTTTTTTAATTAAAGTTCTAATTAGCATACATAAGTAAAAATTTGTCTCTGCTGAACTTAATTAAAATTACTCATCGTTTATTTTAGACCGTTACATAATATCTGGCAACATTTACAGCATTTATTGATTTAATTTTCATTAATAAAATCATCATAACTATTAGTAAACCAGACACTAACGTATTATATATCTACAATATAATCTTAAAATTCTATAAGAGTATCCTTTCTACATTTTCTAATTTTAATTGGAATTTTAAATAAAAAGTAAATTTTTAAATCTAAATATTATGGATGTTAAAAACACAATGTCGCGCCGTTCAGCCTTAACAGGTATGGGGGCGGTACTTGCCACGGCAGCAATTAACCCTGTGCTTGCCAGCAGTCTCAATGATGCTGGTGTCCACATAGTAAACGGACCGGAAGATCCTACTACAAAATATCCGAGACCGTCATTTAAGGAACAATCGCAACCATGGCCGGGACTTGTCAGTAAAATGGATCCGAGGCCCGATCACGGCGAGAAAAGTTATAAAGGAACTGGCCGTTTAAAAGGCCGTAAAGCACTAATAACTGGAGGTGATTCTGGAATGGGAAGAGCTGCTGCAATAGCGTATGCAAGAGAAGGTGCTGATGTAGCTATAAATTATTTTCCAACTGAAGAAGAAGACGCCAGAGAAGTAATCCAGCTGATTAAGGCTGAAGGAAGAAAAGCCGTTGCAATACCTGGAGATTTACGCGATGAAGCATTTTGCAAATCACTCGTAGAAAAAGCTGTAAAAGAACTCGGCGGACTTGACATTGTAGTAAACAATGCTGCTCGTCAGCAGACAAATGCTTCAATTCTAGATATTTCTACAGAAGAATTTGACTGGACAATGAAAACTAATATTTATGCTCCATTTTGGATTATTAAAGCTGCTCTGCCTCATTTACAAGCAGGTGCTTCGATAATAGGAACAAGTTCAGTTCAGGCTTATGCGCCTAGTGAAGATTTATACGATTATGCTCAGACAAAAGCAGCTACTACCAACTATATCAAATCGCTGGCTAAACAACTTGGCCCAAAAGGCATAAGAGTTAATGGAGTTGCACCCGGACCAATATGGACACCGCTTCAAGTGAGTGGCGGCGCAACAATGGAAAAACTTAAAGAATTTGGATCACAAACTCCTATGGGAAGACCTGGACAGCCAGTTGAACTTGCTTCCATTTATGTACAGCTTGCTGCTAATGATGCTAGTTATGCAACTGGACAGATTTATGGTGCAAGCGGCGGTGAAGGAAATCCATAAATAAAAATGACGCACTAATCTTTTCAAAATGTACAGCAATAGAAAACAGATTGATTTAAAACCTCTGTAATTACCATTACGGAGGTTTCGTTTATTTGGAAAGCAACAATTATCTACAACCATTAATACTAAGAATATGGAACAAGTTTTTTTTAAAGATTGGATCAGTATAGGACATGTTATAATTGCTACTATTATTGCATTCATTACTTTATTTTTCTTCCTGAGAATTTCAGGAAAGCGAACCTTAGCAAAACTCAATGCCTTTGATTTTGTCGTTACTGTTGCTCTGGGTTCTACTCTATCGTATATGATGCTGGCAATGGTTCCACTGGTTGAAGGAGCTCTTGTCTTATTTTTGATTATCATCTTACAATATATTTTTGCACGAACAGCTCGTTCCTCAAAAAAAATGGAAAGACTTATAAATGCCGTACCCAGCTTAATATTTTATGATGGAAAATTTATAGAAAAAACTATGGAGAAAGAAGCCATAACAAAAGCGGAAATATTTTCTACAATCAGAAATTCAGGAATTGACCAGATCGAAGAAGTTAAAGCAATTGTAATGGAACTTAACGGACAGATTACTGTTGTAAGAAAATCAAATGGTAATGGAAACAGTTCGTTAGATGATATTATGTCTTAGTCGTTTTACATTTCATCATCTTGATTATTTTTCATCTCGTATATGAGAATTTGACAATGGTTTGCGCAAATTATATAAAACCTTCAGCATTTAAAAATCTTACTTTTAATAATAGTTAATTGGAAAATTAGCGAATAAGTAAGCTATTAATTTAAACTGATATATATGAAATCCGAGAATTACTTTTATGCGTCTGATGACTTTGCAGGCGATATGACATCTTATGAAGAACAATTGTTGTTAAATTATGATGATTATCTTGAAGGAGGTTTTGCAAATAACTTGACAGCCAGCGGCCATTATAATTTAGTGCTTGGAGATTTGGAAGAAGATCTTGAAGAAGATTTCGATTCAGAATATGACGAAAATGACTGGGAAGAAGAAGAACCAAATGAAGATGAGAGCGATAAAGATCCTGGAACTTTTATAATGAAAAGCTAAGACTCGATTACGATTACCCATAAAAAAAATAGTAACAGATCTAATTTTGTTACTATTTTTTTTATGAATTTATTTAAAATTATAAATATTTGCTTTTAAAAACAGTCAGTTTTTCTCTTGTCATATCATTAATAGTATAAGAGATTCCTCCCATTCCTAAACCAGAAGCATCTCTTCCGCCAAAAGGCATCCAATCTACTCTAAAAGCTGTATTGTCATTTACCATAACGGCAGTTGCATTTAATTTTTTAGCGGCATCCAAAGCAATGTCTAAGTTTTTAGTAAAAACTGCAGCTTGAAAATGTACGTCTAAAGCGTTTGCTTTTTTTATCGCCTCTTCCCTATTGGTAAAAGGATATATACATACCACTGGACCAAAGATTTCATTTGTTGAAACCTTAGAATCTTCTGATGGGTTAAATAATACTGTTGGCTCAAAACAAGTATCAGAAATACGTTTTCCTCCTGCAATTAATTTTGCGCCTTCTTGAATCGCTTCGTTAACCCATTCTTCAACACGACTAAGTTCTTTTGGAGTAATAAGTGAGCCAACATCTGTCTTTTCATTAAACGGGTTTCCAACAACTAATTTATTGGTTGCTTCAGCAAACTGTTCCACAAAACGATCGCAAATCTCCTGATTGACATATATTTTCTGAACCGATACACAAACTTGACCTGCATGGTAAAATCCTCCTTTTACCAAATCTGGAATCATTGTGCTAAAATCGGCATCACTTTCTACAATTACAGGCGCCGCTCCGCCATGCTCTAAGGCACATCTTGTTCCATGCGGTAATTTGCTTTTAAGATGCCAGCCTACTTTTGCTGAACCAATAAAGGTCAGAAAATGAACTCTAGAATCTGTAACTAACAATTCTGCTGTTTCATTATCACATAATACTACTTGAACCCATTCTTCTGGTAAACCGGCTTCTTTTAAAATATCAGCCAAGGCAAGACCAGACAAAGGTGTATTGCTTGACGGTTTAAAAATAACCGGGCAACCAGCGGCAACAGCAGTCGCAATTTGATGCACAGCCAAATTTAATGGATGATTAAAAGCACTTACTGCAGCCACAACTCCAATTGGTTCTTTAGAAGTAAAAGCAATCCTGTTTACAGAAGCTTCAGTAAGTCCCATTGGGATTTGTTCTCCTTTTATCTGCGATATGTGTTCAGTTGCTAATTTTACTCCTTTAATGGCTCTAAGTATTTCTGCTTTCGAATCTTTATAGGGTTTTCCGCCTTCGCTTATCGCCAAATGAATTAGTTCTTCGCTTCTTTCATTCATTATTGAAGCGGTTTTTTCTAATATTTCGATTCTTTTAAAAGCTGGAATCCAATTAGATTGATCATTGAATAAATTTTGAGCGGTATTCAATATCTTTTCAATATCATTTTTATTAATGAGCGGCAGTTCTTTAACCAGACTTTGATCGTAGGGAAATATTATTTTTGTGGTGTTTTCCATAATGCTTTTTTTAAATAGGTAATTTTAAAAAATCATGCTTTTATTCTAAGTCATTCTTCATGATTTGTTCCTTTAAATTTAGTCAAATTATCAGGGATTACAATACCTTTTGTTCACAATATTATAAATTAATATTGCAAAGGTGTTGCCAAAAGAATTTCTCTAGTATCTAATAAAGGGACAATTTTACCCAAGACGAAGTCTTGAAAATGAGCTGAATTTCTATGTTCTGCAACTGCAGCTTCATTAGTATATCCTTCAAATAATACGATTGTATTAGCATCTGAATTGCTTTGATGAATTTTATAAAACAAATTACCTTCTTCTTTTATACTTTCAGCATGTACCGTTTTTAGTAATTCTAAAACATTTTCAAGCTGACCTTCTTTAACTTTCCATGTAGCAAAAACATGAACTGGATTTTGATTTTCCATTTTGATATATTTTTATAATTATTTTAAAATTTTAAAAGTGAAATTATACTGACCTTCCACATTTTGAAGAAGGTCAATACAATTAAGCAATTACTTTTTAGAATTTTCTAAAATAGTAATCATTTTTTCTGCTACGCCTTTCGCGGAAGCAGGATTTTGACCAGTAACCAAATTACCATCTGCAATACTGTGAGCTGACCATACTGCTGCAGCATGGAATTTTGCTCCTTGTTTTGTTAATGCTGTTTCTAATAAAAACGGTACATCTGCAATAGCGTAACCTTTTTCTTCTTCATCTGTAAAAGAAGTGATATTTTTTCCATTTACGAGATAAGAGCCATTGCTTAGTTTTACATTTAGTAAAGATACGGGACCGTGACATACTGCTCCTACAACTGCATTGCGTTCGTAGGTTTCTTTAATCACCTTTTTTAGCAATTCGTTTTCCGGCATATCCACCATTGGAGCTAATCCGCCAGGAACAAAAACAGCGTCGTATTTACTCACCTCTACAGTAGAAAGTTTAACCGCCTTCTGCATCGTCTCCCATCCTTTTCCTGTTAGAAAAGCAAGATTATCAGGATCATTTGCCAAATTAAGAGCATCTAAATACGGAGTCTCTCCAGTTAAGCTTGCAAAATCAATTTGATAATTTGCTTTTTCAAATTCGGCATAAGGATGTGCTACTTCTGGAAGAAATGTTCCAGTTCTTCTGTTATTTGGTCCAATTGCATTGGCATTAGACACAATAATTAAAATTTTCTTGTTCATTTTTGTTTCGTTTTTAAAAGTTGTTTTTTGATTTTGTGCATAAGAAGAAAAAAAGGCAAGTGCCATTGATGCGATCATAAGTCTTTTCATTTCTATAATTTTTAGGTTGTTAATGAATTATTTATAGGGCAAATTTATGCCAGCTCTCTTCCTCAATACGAGGAGAAAAGTCACAAAAAAAGTGTGATCGAAATCACACTTTGAGAATTAAACAGCTGTTATTTGTTATTGGAGTAAAGCCTGCTGAGGGTTTCGCGGCTGACCCCGAGATATTCTGCAATATATTTTTTTGGAATTTTTTGAATGAGATTTGGATAAAGAGCCGCAAATTCTGTATATCGCTGCTGCGGATTATTAGAAAGCAATGAAATAACTCTTTGCTGTAGTGCAATATATCCTTTGGTAAGTTTTACTCTAAAAAAATGTTCCATTTTATGAAGTATGACAGAAAGTTGTTCTCTGCCTTCAAGTGTAAGGCATAAAACTTCTCCCGGCTCCATACAAACCACATACATGTTGGCCTGCTTTTGGTTGAAGTATGCAATATAATCAGACATCCACCAGTTTTCTGTTGCAAATTGTACGATGTGTTCCTTTCCATCTTCATTGAGATAAAAAACCCTGAATATGCCGCTCATAATAATATATTCATATTTTGCCTCATCTCCCTGCTGAATCAAATATTGATTTTTTAATACTCTTCTGATCGTAAAAAAGGGTTTAATTGATTCAAACTCCTCGTCAGTAATCGGAATAATTTCCTCAATATGTTTTCTCAGCTTTTCCATAGTTTGTTTTTACCTTTTCAAAGATAGAAGAAATATTTTGGTGGAAAAGAGCCACGACCTTCAAAACGGCAAAGTGTTTAGCTAGTGCTCTTTGGTAGCATATAATTTTGTAAATTTGAGATAAACCAATTTAAAAGAAAAATACTGCTGCAAAATATTTTTCGCCTTTTTCTAATTTTCTATTCGATTTAGCGGCACATTACTTGAATAATAATTTTGTCAATTATTCTAATTATCAATTTATTAATCTTATTTATTATGAAAGTAACTTACTACGGGCATTCTTGTTTTTCTGTATTCACCAATGGAAAGCATATTCTTTTTGATCCTTTTATCACACCCAATGAACTTGCTAAAGATGTAGATGTAAATGCCATAAAAGCAGATTATATATTTATTTCTCATGCACATTATTACCATATTCAAGATGTTGAACTTATTGCCAAAAATACTGGAGCCAAAGTGCTTGGTAATTTTGAAATATATAACTGGCTTTTAAAAAAAGGAATTGAAAATTCGCATCCAATTAATCCCGGAGGACAATATGATTTTGATTTTGGAACTGTAAAATGCGTAATTGCACAACACTCCAGCAGTTTTAGTGACGGCTCTTACGGCGGTATTGCCAGCGGTTTTGTACTGACTACTGCTGAAGGAAATTTTTACTATAGTGGAGATACTGCCCTGACTCTCGACATGCAGCTGATCCCTAAATTTACACCGCTTGATTTTGCTGTTTTTCCAATTGGAGATGGACTTACTATGGGCATAGAAGAAGCTGTTGAGGCTTCAAAATTAGTTGGCGTCACTAAAATTTTAGGTGTTCATTACGATACTTTCGGCTTTATTGTAATGGATCATCAAAAGGCATTTGACAAATTTAAAAATGCTGGATTACAACTTTATCTTCCAGAAATAGGCAGCACAATCGAGTTATAATTATCTATTTTCTGCGAGTGCATTTTTTATATTTCGCAAAAAACAGATTTTTTTTAGCGAAATTTAAGAAACGATTTAATAAAGCATAAACCATAGACTGTTTGGAAATAAATAATTAAATTTAATAACTGAACAAATTAGACAAAACACATCAAGACTAAGTCCAATACTTACTAATTTAAATAACATCGAGTATGCAGAACGACATTTATAATATTAAAAGGCAGTTAAAAACCCAAAGCGGTGAATTTTCATATTACAGTCTTACTGAAATGCAGCAACAAGGATTTAATATCGAAAAAATGCCTTTTTCAATTCGGATTCTTTTAGAAAATGTACTGCGAAATTTTGATGATTTTGCCATTACCAGAGAAAATATTGAAACCATTCTAAACTGGAAACCTGAAGCTTCAGACAAAGATATTCCTTTTAAACCTGCCAGGGTTTTGATGCAGGATTTTACGGGAGTTCCTGCAGTTGTTGATCTTGCATCGCTTCGTGCTGAAGCTTCTAGAAAAGGAAAAAACTCTGAAGCGATTAATCCGTTGATTCCTGTTGATCTTGTAATCGATCACTCTGTTCAGGTTGATTATTTCGGAACAGAATATTCCTATCAGCGTAATATGGATGAGGAATACAAGCGTAACAGCGAACGCTATGAGTTTTTAAAATGGGCACAGCAGTCTTTTACAAATTTTAATGTGGTTCCTCCAGGAATGGGTATCTGCCATCAGGTTAACTTGGAATATCTTTCAAAAGGTGTAATCGAACGCGATGGAGAAGTTTTTCCTGATACGCTCGTGGGAACTGACAGCCATACCCCTATGGTTAATGGAATTGGGGTTATTGCTTGGGGCGTCGGCGGTATTGAAGCTGAAGCGGCAATTCTAGGGCAGCCTGTATATTTTATTATGCCAGAAGTTATCGGACTTAAGCTTAGTGGCAAAATTCCGTTGGGATCAACTTCTACAGATATGGTTTTAACCATTGCGGAACTTCTTAGAAAATATGGCGTAGTAGGAAAATTTGTTGAGGTATTTGGACCAGGTCTTGACAGTTTGAGCGTACCAGATCGCGCAACTATCGGAAATATGTCGCCAGAATTTGGATGTACGGTTTCTTATTTTCCAATTGATCAGAAGACTTTAGAATATATGCGACTCAGTAACCGTTCAGAAGAACAGATAAGCCTAGTAGAAGACTATTGCAAAGCAAACATGCTCTGGCGAACAGGAAATGAATCTATAAATTATACTGACGTAATTGAACTCGATCTTTCTACCATAGAACCTACAATTGCAGGCCCAAAAAGACCACAGGACAAAATTTTACTTAAAAATTTACAGCCCTCTTTTGTTGATATACTTGATAAAAGTTTTGGCAGAAAATATAAAAAATCTGAAAAACAAGTTTCGAGATGGTTTGCTGAAGGAGGATCGCAGCCAACAATTACAAGCAGTGCACCTCTTCCAGATGAAACAATAATTCAAGAAAAAACAGAAAACGGAAGCATCAGTGTAGAAGTTTCTCTTGGATCTGAACAATTTACACTTTCTGATGGCGCAGTTGCCATAGCTGCAATTACTTCCTGTACCAATACATCCAATCCTTTTGTAATGATTGGAGCGGGATTGATAGCCAAAAAAGCACGTGAAAGAGGCATCGACACTAAATCTTGGGTAAAAACTTCGCTTGCACCAGGCTCTAAAGTAGTAACAGATTACTTGATAAAAGCTGACCTTTTGAAAGATCTAGAAGCTCTTAAATTTCATGTAGCAGGTTATGGCTGTACGTCTTGCATAGGGAATTCCGGTCCGCTTCCGCCTCATGTGGCAAAAGCGGCAGAAGATTATGATCTTGTACTTGCTTCTGTTCTTTCTGGAAATAGAAACTTTGAAGCGAGAATACATCCGCAGGTCAAAATGAACTTTTTAATGTCTCCAATGCTCGTAGTGATCTTTGCTATTGCAGGAAGAGTTGATATTGATTTGTTAAATGAGCCTATTACATATGATTCTAATCTACTGCCTGTTTACCTCAAAGATTTATGGCCTCAAGATGACGAAATTAATACAGTATTGAGAGAAGTACTGTCTCCAAAACAATTTCAGCAATGTTATGAATCAATTTTTGAAGGCAATTCAATATGGCAGCAGCTTCCTATTCCAGAACAAAAAAATTACCGCTGGGATGAGAATTCAACATACATAAAGGAAGCGCCATTCTTTAAAAATCTTCCTGAAAATCCAAAACCGCTGCAAGACATTTCAAATGCTCGAACATTGTTGGTTTTGGGAGACAGCATAACCACCGATCATATTTCTCCGGCTGGTTCCTTTAAAGAAAATTCTGCTGCAGGCGCCTACCTGGTGAGCCGCGGTGTTGAAAAAAGTGATTTTAATTCCTACGGTTCACGAAGAGGTCATGACGAAGTGATGATACGAGGAACTTTTGCCAATGTCCGTATCAAAAATGCACTTGCTGATCATGAAGGAGGTTTTACGAAATTCCTTCCCACAGGAGAAGAAATGAATATTTATGAGGCTTCTATTAAATACAGGGAAGCTCAAACACCTTTAATTATTCTTGCAGGAAAAGAATACGGAAGCGGTTCATCTAGAGATTGGGCAGCAAAAGGTACTTTCCTGCTCGGCGTAAAAGCGGTACTGGCAGAAAGTTATGAAAGAATTCATCGAAGCAATCTCGTTGGTATGGGCGTTCTTCCGCTGCAGTACAAAAATGGAGAAAACGCAGCAGTGCTTGGACTTACAGGTAAAGAATACTTTACTATAACTGGAATTGCAGAGGATATAATTCCTTTGAAAGAGCTCGACGTTACTGCTGTTAAAGAGAACGGAGAAGTATTAAATTTTAAGGTAATTGCAAGACTCGATTCAAAAATAGAAATTGAATACTATAGAAATGAGGGTATACTTCAATATGTTTTAAGACAATTTCTTCAAAAAGCGTAATTGAAAAAATTAAAGCGGGACTGCGAAAAGAGCCCGCTTTATTTTAATACAGAGAATTAACCAACTTTTGATATACCTGCATTAAGTACATTTAAAACCTTATTCATTACATTTATTGTGACAGAAAGGTATTTATATACCCAGCAGTCAATAATGGTTCTTGATGCTGCGGAGCGTGGCCAGCATGCGGAAGTATAATAATCTGCACAGTAGGAAGCTCACGAAGCAGCGGAAACCAGTTTTCTATAGCAGCGCTAATATCGTTGTCTCCCGAGATTACTAAAATTGGCACAGTGGTTTCTTTAAGTTTATCTCTAAGTCCTTCTTTATCTTCTACCGCTGCACCACCGGCTTGAAAATACAGCTGAAAAACTTCCATTGTAGAAGGAATTTTAGACACATCAAGTCTCTTGCGTATTCTCTCATAAGAAATCTTAGCGGCTTCTATTGATTTTTGAGATTTTGGCTCATAAAAAAGAATAATTTCATCATCAAAGTCATTTATTGGTTTTACCGCGGCTTCTAAAAAAGCAGATCCTATCTCCACTACTCTTTCTCCTAATGGCACCGCACCAATAACAACTGCACGAGTTATTAATTCTGGATATTCAAGTGCCGCAGCTTGTGCAATTAATCCTCCCCAAGACCAGCCTAACACAACTATTTTATCCAGTTTTAAATAGGAAGCCAAATCTTTAATATCTTTTGCGACAGAGATTACATTTGTTGGCAGTGTTCCTGTAGAATAACCGATTCCAGTGTAATCAAAAGTTATAATACGAAAGTTCTCCGCAAGTGTATCTAAAAATAATGGATCCCATGTATCCAGAGTACCTCTAAAACGGTTGCTTAAAATAATAGGTGTTCCGCTACCGATGGAGCGATACGCCAGTGTTCTTCCCGAAAGTTCGGCATATTGAGTTTCACTGCCATGCGCGGTATCTTTCTCATTTCTGCCAACTACAGTTGTCAGTATTAATGCATTTAAAGAATTTGTTTTCATAATAACTTTGTTTTTTATAATATATTGATCACTCTATTGTCTAAAAATCAGCATCTTATAAATGCTCGAAATAAACTAGAACAATTCAAGTACCAAAACATAAACAGTTGATTATAAACACTTAAAGCACTATTTTAAAATATACTTTTTTATATTTCGCCATGCTTAGTAGCAAATTTGTGAAATATGATAAAAACAAATTCAATATCATAAAGCAATTTAGATATCCAAAGTTACATCTGGTTTCTTCAAATACTTTTTATTAAGAGGATGTTCTGGCTTAAACTCCAATTTTAGAATAGTACCGTTATTGTTTTCCATAACCAATTTTCCTTCCAAGTCATCACTCAGACCTTTTATTAAACTCATACCAAAAGAATCAGATTTATTTGCGCTTAAAGCAGTATCAATTCCAATTCCATTATCTGAAATCGTCAGCAAGTATTGATCTCCTTCTGTTTTTTCAAGTATGATACTAATGATTCCACCCGCGTTATCTGGAAAAGCATATTTAATTGAATTGGTAATGGCTTCATTCAAGATAAGCCCTATCGGAATGGCCTGCGCAACATCTAACTCTAACTGCTCAACTCTAATTTCAAACCGAATTCGCTGTCCTATAGAAAAAGAATCCTTTAAATATTCAACCAATTCATTGATATAGCTGGGCATATTAATTGTTGCAATATTTTCTGACTTATAAAGTTTTTGGTGAATCAATGACATGGAGTGTATTCTGTGCTGGCTGTTTTTTATTGCAGACAAAGCCATATCATTATTTAAGTAAGCTGCTTGCGAGCTTAAAAGACTTATTACCGTTTGCAGATTGTTTTTTACCCGATGATGAATCTCTTTCAACAGCCATTCTTTTTCATCTAGTAAATGTCTAAGATTAATATTATTTTGGTTGATTTCTCTTTCTTTAATCTCCAGTTTGGCGTGATTTCGTTGTTTTAATCGATATCGGTTATACAATAACCCAATAATTATCAGCAAAAGAACTAAGCTTCCACTCGAAACATTATTAAGCAGTTTCGATTTTTGCAATTCACTTTGCTGCAGTTTAGATTGATTGTTTAAAAGTCTGATTTTCTGTTCTTTGTTTTTAGTTTCATATTCAATTTTTAGCTCTTCAATTTGTTGGTTTTTGGAAATACCGTGCACTGAATCACTAATTTTTTTATAATTTTGAAAATGTAGTAAAGCATCTTTATAATTGCCATTGATCGAATCCATTTTATAAAGCAATATGTTAAGCATTTCTGTATTAGCAGTACTAATACCTCTTTTACCAAACATTAGTATTTTATCTGTGTAGAATTGAGCTAATTTAGGTCTGTTTGTATTGATGTAGAACAAAGCCATTGTAGTATATTGATGCGCGATTTCTCTGGTTGTTTCAGGTGTATTAAGCTGTTTCGAATAAAAATCCATTTCCTTAAAATATTTTTCAGCCTGAATATTATCTTTTAAAGCTTCATAACAATTAGCTTTAATAAAGGCAACCGACATTTTATCGAAAATACTTTTTGGAGGGTATTGTGCGGTCATGGAATTAATGTAAGCAATAGCTTCTTTATTATTCCCTTTTAACGATAAAGCCGCAACAGCACTAAAAAAACTCTTATACCAAGCTCCCGTATCTAAATTATTTTTTCCTATTTTAATACTTTTTTGATATAGCTGCAATGCCTCCTGATTATGGCCGTATACATTATAAACATCACCCAGACGCATGTAAAAAATGTCTGCAAAAGTATAATCATTTTCAGTTTCCATTCTTTTCACGCTTTTTAAGGCGTAGTATAAAGCTGGTCTTATATTATGCTGATACAATTCGAGAAAGGATATAGTTGTTTCTGCAAACTGCTGATGTGCAAAATCAATTTTTCGTAAATCAACTAAATTTTGATAGAGCCTCTTTTTTGCTTCTCGTATTCTTCCTGACCAAAAATAAATAGTAGTAATCTTAGAATAATTTTCGATTCTTTTTTCCTCTAATCCTAATGAAGCATAAATTGAGATCACTTCGTTAAGTATTTTTTCTTTTTCTGGATCTTGATTAGACAAAACATCTGCTTTGGCTTCTAGACCCCGCGCTAAACCCAATTTGTCTTTACTTTTTCGGCATTCGTTTATAACCTGCGAAAAGCATTTTATACTTTGGGACTGATTATTGGCCTGAAAATAATATTTCCCCAGCAATAACATACTTTGATGCTGCCATTTTACTGTTTTGATTTGATTACTTTCTGCAATTGCACTGTCGATATAGTGTTTTGCGCTTTGAAGATCTATTGGTTTAGCACCTGATTTAAATAGATAAAAACTTCCTAATTGTAATAGCAGTTTAATCTTCTCTTCTCCTTTTAAATTTGCGAGAAGCGTTTTTGCTTTATCAATATTTCCTTTTTCGATTAAATCACTTCCAATTGATATCTTGTCACTAAAACCTTCATCATATGCCAGCATCAAAGGCAATTTATAGGCTGTAGCAGCTAAAACAACGGAGCTGTCTGCATCTATTGCCCCTTGATTAGCATTATACAAATACATTGAACAAAGCTGGAGTAATAACCTTTTTTTAGGAAGGTCATATTTGGCAACTTTTACAGGCACTTGAGCTGCTGCCGAACAAATAAATAATAAAGTTAAATAGTAACACAGCTTTCTTTTCATAATCAGCTTTAAATCAGGTTATTGTTTTATTTTGGTTTAAAAACAAATATAGAAATAAACAAGAAAGCTCTTTTAAAAATATCAAGAAAATTCACATTAAATATGATTTTATTGCTAATATTTTAAAAGAAACAACTAGATTATTTCTAAGAATTAACTATTTTTATATCAATTAATTACAAGATTTCTAATCTCAATAATAGTCTAACATGGGAATGCTCTATAACGAAACCCCACAATCTGAAAATCTAGTAAAAAAAAGTATACTTATTGTTGAAGATCAATTTGTTGAAGCACATGATCTCCAGCTAATTCTTGAAAAAGCAAATTATGAAGTGCTTGGAATTGCGCGTTCTGTAGATCAGGCTCTGGGAAAACTCCAGACTCAGACTCCAGATCTTGTATTTCTAGATATCATGCTGAAAGGTGATAAAAATGGAATAGACCTGGCTCACATTTTGAAGAATAGAAACATTGGATTTATTTTTATTTCGGCAAATTCAAGTAAATTAATTCTCAATGAAGCCAAAATAACCTGTCCTTACGGATTTATTATCAAACCCTTTAGAGAGCAGGATATTTTGACTACTCTGGAAATTGCTTTTTATAGACAGCAATACAGCTTAGAATCTCAGTTAAAACATCAATTTCAACTTAAAAATAATATCACTGATTTAATAAACTCAAATCTAAATCTTGAAGACGGTTTGATTTCGTTTGCCAAAATAATTCAGACTTTTATTTCATTTGATTATCTAGAGGCTGGATTTACTGATACTGAGCAGTATTCCAACATAGGTGTTATCCGTAAAAATATAGAAGAATATCAACTTGTTCCTGTAGCTAAACTTTCTAAAATAGCGGAGATTTCGAGTAGAGAACTAGATGAAACTTATAAAAAATCTCAGATTGATCTGCATCCTGCTATTTACAGCAGAGAATCTTTGATTAACAATTTTCAAGTTTCTCCTATAAAAGGAATAATTGCTCATAATTTCGGCATTAAATCATATTTGGTTTTCCCATTTTCAATAGGAAACTCACAAAAGTTCAGTGTTACTTTCTACAGCAGGGATTACAATGCTTACTCAGATGAGAATTTGAATTTATTAATTCCTATTGAAAGCACCATTTGCCATTTTTTTACGCAGTTATATTCGGATAAAAAAACAATTATTGAACCGAAAACAAAAGCAGTCCCTCAAAATAAAGAACTATCAGAAATTACAAAACCAGGTTTTGAAGGCATAATTGGCAGCAGCTCACAGATGGCAACGGTTTTTAACTATATCAAAAAAGTAGCTCCCTCTGAGACTTCAGTTCTAATTTTGGGTGAAAGTGGAACTGGAAAAGAAAAAATTGCGCAAAGTATTCATGCTTTATCTCCACGAAAAGAAAAACCTTTAATTATTATAAACTGTGGTGCAATCCCTGAAAATCTGGCTGAATCTATACTTTTTGGCCATGAAAAAGGCGCTTTTACAGGAGCACAGGAAAGACGTATTGGAAAATTTGAATTGGCAGACGGAGGTACAATCTTTCTAGACGAAATTGGAGAAATGCCACTGACACTTCAAGTCAAATTACTGCGTGTTCTCCAAGAAAAGAATATAGAACGTGTTGGCGGATCCGCACCTCTGAAAATTGATGTGCGAATTATAGCAGCGACAAATAAAGATCTTGAAAATGAAGTTGCTGCTGGGCGCTTTAGAATGGATTTATATTACAGATTATATGTTTTTCCTATTTTGGTGCCTTCTCTTAGAAACCGAATTGAAGATATCCCAGAATTGGCAGATCATTTTATAAAAATGTATAGTGAGAATATGAATATAAAACCTCCAACACTTTCTAAGGCCGCTTTACAACAGCTTATAAATTACAGCTGGCAAGGCAATATTAGAGAAATGGAACATGTTATACAGCGAACATTACTGCTTAATGAAGAAAATACAATCAAAACTATTGAATTTTCGCCATCATCAATACTTAAAACAGAGCAAAACACAGAATCATTTTCAATTAAAACAATGTTGGAAAATGAGCGTGATTATATTCTTTATATTCTTAAAAAATGTAATGGAAAAGTTTCTGGAGCAGGCGGGGCTGCAGAAATTCTAGATATCAATCCTTCCACTTTAACTTCAAGAATTAAAAAACTGGAAATCAATAAAAAAATAAACTAAGATATTTTATCCAGCCATTGCACGATATGCGATGCAGTTTCTTTCCAGTGAGGCTCCAATACAACAAAATGATTGCGGTCGTCGAAATTTTTGTAGCAGGTTAAAGAATGGACATTTCTGTATTTTTTAAAATTCCAATAAATTAATTTTGGACTTACAATTTTATCTTGTGAGCAGGAAATTAATAAAAGAGGAGAATGTCTTTTTTTGAAATTTATTACAGCTTTTTTTGAAAATAAATCTCTTAATACCTTTTGAGATTCTGGAATAGCGTATTTCTCATATTTAGTCGATTGTTCGTAATACGAAACATTATTAAAAAAAATATGCTGCCACTTTTTGAAAGATAATTTATGTGTTTTTTTTAAAGAAATTAAATTGGTAGAAAGGCTAAAAATGGTTTTATAAAATGTAAATTTTGCAAACGCACATCCTGATGGCGGAAAAGAATTAATGCAGATTCCAGCCGATGCTAAATCTTTCTGAATCAATAACTGTACTAAAAGACCACCATAAGAATGTCCTATTAAAATAGGCTTTTCGGGAAGTATTTCAATTATTTCTGTATAATAACAAAGAAGGTCTGATAAAGTTATAGTTCCAATTTTCTGTGTTTGATTTTGCATTCTTAGATTTTCTGTACTGTCGTTTTTATAAAGCCATGGCGGCGCAACAACTTTATAACCTCTTTCCTCCAAAAAAACAATCCACTCTTCCCAATAGTGATGACTCACAAAAACTCCAGAAATGAGCATAATGGTTTTGGTGGTGGTTGCATACATAATACCTTCTTTTAATATTTTGCCCTATTTTTTTGCAGTACAGGTGAAGTTCATTTGAAGTAAAGTATAAGAAAACGCCCAGTCAAATAACAAGACGTTTTCTTAATTTTTCTTTATAAGATTTAATAAAATTATGCAGCAACTCTAACATTTAAAGCAACTCTTGATCTCTTTACTTCCAAATTTCCAAAAGAGCTTTACTCTCAATGTCCTTTGCAAATAGTGGTGTTTCTTCTTTATTATGCATTGATACATTTTGCCCCATAAGAGATTTAACAGGATTTAAATCGGTAACACCTGCCTTTTTGAGCAATGAAGAAAATTCATCTGTAGTTAAAATTGTAACTACATTAGTAAACTCACAACTATTCTCTGTAATCTTTTTTACTTTGAGTTCCCAGACTATTCCTAATTTAGTTCTGCCTAAAGGAGAAAAAGAGTCTGATATTGAGTTTACTTTACAATAGTCTTTCTCTCCTATTTCTTCAATGTAATTTTGTATTAACAGTGTATCAGCAACCTGTTCAACATTTATAGACATTCTTTTTCCATTTACAGAAACAGATCTGCCTGCAGCAATATGTGAAGGCGAACAAGCTTGATATTCGTGGCTTTTTAAACTAAAGAGCCATTCTGTCAGATCAATCTTTTCTATAGGCGCATTAATTAAGGCTGTTGCACTGCTTTCTGAAATGATTTCCATTACTTCAAGATTTAGGACTATTTACAAATTCTTCAGTAGTCAACATCGCATGTCCATAATTTGGAAAAGTAATTTCGACAGTAACCCGAATTTCTTCCCAATTGAATGCAGCTATTGCATCTTTAACCAGCGTTACATGATAACCCAATTCTACTCCATATCTAGCTGTTGAATCAATACAGGTGTTGGCTCTCATTCCTGCAAGTATGATATGATCGATATTATGTACTCGCAATAAAAAATCCAGATCTGTATTGGCAAAACCGCTGGCTGTCCAATGATTTTGAGCTATTAAGTCACCTGGCTGTGGTTGAAGTTCAGGATGAAACTCAGCTCCCCAAGTATTTTTTTCAAACAAGACAACTTTCTGACTTCCTTCATGAGAAGGTGCTAAAAATTTCCAATTTAAATAATCAGGTTTCGTTGTGTGATGATGCGGAGCATAAATAACTTGTATTTTGCGGTCTCTTGCTCCTTCAATTAACTTTTTAAGATTTTGCACCAGCGAAATACCTTCTACTGTTTCTTTTGTAAGCGGATAAAGTTTCCCTCCCTCAGATAGAAAGTCGTTGAATGGGTCAATTAATATCAGGGCTGTTTTTGAATATTTACTTGCATCCATTTTCTTTTATTTTTATAATTCGTCTTCTAAAATGCACATAGATTTCAAAATGAACCTTAGGATTTAATGAAATTAAGTATATCTAAATTCACTTTATCAGCATCTGTTGTTGGTATTCCGTGGCAAAGTCCTGGATAAGTGATCAATTTTCCATTTTTTACAAGTTTAATAGCTCTTAGTGCTGTAACATTATGAGGAACAATTTGATCGTCTTCGCCGTGAAGTATTAGTACTGGATAATCAACGCTTTTTAAATCCTCTGTAAAATCTGTTTCAGAAAATGCTTTTATGCAGTCAAAATGTGCTTTTATGCCGCCCGCCATTCCCTGACGCCACCAGTTATCCTGAATTCCTTTTTTTATAACTGCCCCTTCTCTATTGTATCCGTAAAAAGGAAAAGTAATATCCTGATAAAACTGTTGTCTGTTATTTGCTGTATTAAAACGGATATCATCAAATACTGCTAATGGCACTCCATCAGGATTATTTTCGTTTTGAATCATATATGGTGTTACAGCACTAATCAGTATCACTTTAGACACTCGATCTTTACCATATTTTGCAGCATATCGAATGGCTTCACCGCCGCCAGTCGAATGTCCGATATGAATCGCATCTTTTAAATCTAGAAAAGCTGTAAGTTCTGCTACATCTGCTGCATAGGTATCCATCTCATTACCTGTAACTGTTTGTGTAGATCTTCCGTGCCCTCTTCTATCGTGTGCAATTACTCTAAATCCTTGGTTTAGGAAGAAAAATAATTGTGCATCCCAATCGTCTGCTGACAATGGCCAGCCATGATGAAAAAAAATTGGTGTTCCAGTTCCCCAATCTTTGTAATAAATCTCTGTTCCGTCTTTTACTGTAATCTTAGTCATATTAGTTTCTTTTTAATAGTTATTATAATTTTAAAATGAATTCTATTTCTGATCATAAATTTTAAGCTTTTGTCAAAAGCATTTATAAGTTTTCGTACCACTCGATAATATAATCAGCTACTGTTTCCCATCCAGGTTCTCCGCATATAAAGTGGCTTTTACCTGGAAAAATCTTCAAATTAACTCTGCTGTTTTTGTCTTTATATTTTTTTGCCAGCGTTGTTGTAAGAGATGCAGGAAAGATATTGTCGCTTCCCCCTCCAATAAACAAAATAGGATTATGAGCTTTGCTAAAATCAATATTAGAGAAAGAGTTCAAAACAAGTTCACGGCTTACTTTATAACTTTCGGGAACTGCAATGCTGTCAAAAGCAGCTGCCCTTTCTCTTTCGGGCAATGTGTTGAAAAAACATTTGTCGTACCAGTCGCGGCTGCCCATAAAATATTTTGAAGACGAAAAAAAACCAAAAGCCGGCAATACCGATTTTAATGTTTTAAAGGGAGGAAAAACATTCTTTGGAGGAGCTCCGTCAATACTAACTGCGGCGTCTGCCTTGCCGAGTTCCAGTAATTTCATAGCTGCCATTCCTGCCATCGAATGCCCAATTATTAATGGCTTTTCAGGCAGGCTGTCCACAAGTCTTACAATGTTGTCAACTACATCTACAAAACCTGTTTGAACAAGATCGGGATGAACCTGTTTTCTTAAATCAGAAGGATTTCCTTCGTGACCCGGATTGGCTGGCGTATAAACCTTATAGCCTTTTTCTTCATAACGTTCTTTCCACCTTGCCCAGCTTGTGTCGTTTACAAAATTCCCGTGTATGAGAATAATGGATTTAGATTTTGTCATAAGATTAATTGTTTAATTAGTAATAGCATAATCTGAAATTGATAACTGTTTGGATGACAGTTTTTTTTAATTGTATACAATTATGCCAAAACAGAGAACAACAATTATACTAAACAAATTAAGCCTTAAAAATCAAACAAATAGGCACTTTATTTGTTTTCTCACTTACTATATTTCGCAAATTAGTATCGATATTGTTAAATATAAAAACAGTATTGAAAACAAATATTTGACTTGAATCATCAAAAAACAAAAAAACAACCCGAAGGTTGTTTTGCTAAAATTAGTATTTCGTAAAATTATCTTTAAATCATTTTACAATAAGTTTTTTAGAAACATTAAACGCATCTGAATTGATGTTAACAATATAAATTCCTGATCCCAAATTATGATTGATTTTAGCAGAAGAAGTATTAACCTTTTTGATCAGGACTTCTCTTCCAGTGATATCAGTAATTGTTAATGTTGCCACATCGCCTGTTTTTAATTCTGGCAGCACAATATTAAATTCATTATTAGTAGCTGGGTTTGGGTAAATGCTAATCAAATTATTCTCAGCCATTACTTCTGGTTCATTTACGCTGGCTTTTTTTGCAGTTGAAGTTGTTTGAAACTGCCATTGTGCGCTTTCCCAATTATTTTGAGCTCCCGCATATTGAGCAGAACCATTTAGGTTTTCTATATGAATCATGCTGCCTGTCTGCCATCTATTTTTAATTCTTACCCAAGTTCCATCAACATTTTCGCTTGACCATTGCGCACTCCACCAAGAAGTCGATCCAGCAGTACATTGTACAGCTCCTGTCAGATTTTCAATATGCATGATATCTCCAGTTCCCACATTTTTTAGTATGAAATACGTTGCGTCAATAGCGACTTTTTCCCATTTGTAATTATTATTTGCTACTGTTGCACCATATCCCACATTTGCTCCTGCATCATATAAATAATTATTTGTCCACTTATTTTTAATCGTAAAATAATTTCCTGTCGGCGTATTAACCGAAATTACAGCTGTACTTGTTTTATTTCCATCTGCAGTTGTTACTGTGATTGTTGCTGTTCCGTTTGAAACTGCAGTCACTAAACCTGAATTATTTACGGTTGCTACACCTGTATTATTGGAAGCATAGCTAACTGATTTATTGGTTGCATTTGATGGTAAAACAGTCGATGTCAATTGCTGCGTAGATCCTACCGCAAGTGTTGCTGATGTTGGATTAAGACTCACACTTGTTACAGCTACATTAGATGAATTTACCGTAACTGCTACAGCTGCCGTTTTAGCTCCATCTTGTGTAGTCACCGTTATTGTTGCTGATCCCGATGCAACGGCAGTGATTAAACCAGCAGAATTTACGGTTGCTACACCCGTATTATTAGAACTATACGTTACCGTTTTGTTTGTAGCATTTGCTGGAGAAACAGTCGGTGTTAATTGCTGCGTCGCTCCAGCGCCTAGAGTTACTGCTGCAGGCGAAACGGTTACTCCTGTTACTGGAACTGATGTAGTGGAACAATTAGAGCTCTGTGTCCAAGAAAATGTACCAATAGCGCTGATTTCCTCATTAGCTGTGGCATTTCCGCCTCTGTTAGAATAATTCATGTTGCAATAAGTTCCGTTTCCACTAGGAGAACCTGCAATAAGAACAAAATAACCTCTGCCCCAATTTCTATTAAGTACATTATTATTTGGGAATTCTTTGCCTGTTCCGTTGATGGTTATGTCTTTAAACGAAAGATTATAAATACCGTCACCAGACCTTTTACTTATAGAAATAGCATCATTTCTAGAATCAAGAATATCAATATTGTAAAACTGGACATTCTTAACCTGAGTTCCCGCATTACTGGCACTAAAAATATCTACAGCCGCTACAGGATTGTTGTAAGTGTCATTAAAAGTTCCGCAGGCTGTTATTGTAATATCATGTATTTCATGCATGCCGTCGTTGTTAAATGGCGCTCCATCAAAATTATTACTTACTCGAATACCTGCTTCCAGATTGTCTTTTATAATTAAATTATAGGCTTTGTTATTTTTTCCTCCATAAATAGCTAAACCAGTGGCACGCCAGCAGTTTTCTGAGGTGTTGTATCTAAATGTATTATTGATACATTCCTGCCCATTTGCAGACCAAATTGCCTGATCATCATCTCCATTATTTCTAAAACTGCAGTGCTCCACAATTGCATTTGCGGTTCCTTTGCAAAGATTAATTCCATCGGCATAATTGTTTCTAAAACGACAATGCGATAGTGTAAAGCCATCTGCTATTGCAGGACCGCCAGTATTGTATTGTGCAATCCAGGCACCACATTCAAAATGTTCTGCCCAGATGTTTTTTATTGTAGAACCAGCTGTAAAAACACCATTTATAGCTTTATAAGAATTACTTCTGGAAGCTGAATTTGTTGTTAAATAAAGATCACTAAATGAAATATTACTTGCATTAGCGCGCAATCCACCATTTAAACTGCTAGTGTTGGTAAAATTAATTTGAGTATACCACATTCCTGCTCCTATTAAAGAAGTACTGGCAACACCAAAATACAATTCTCGATTAACGCTGTAAACACCACTTGGAATAAATATCTTTTTACCGCCGTTTGCATCAATAAAAGTTTGAAGATCGCTTCCGCTTCCAGTATAAGTTACCGAACCAGCTGGAGCTGTTACGGCAGTTGGAATTGGTTCCATCTCAGCAAAATCCAAATGCAGATTACCTGTTTCTCTAACTAGTTTTAATGTTCCAGAAGCAGGTATTTTGCTAGGAAGTTTATAACGAACTTCATCAAATCGCATCCTTGGGTTTTGGTTGGTAATTCCGTTATTATTCGGATTTCCATTGCTCCATAAATATTCCCAAGACCAGGTTGAAGTCAAAGTCAGTGTTGTAATTTTTGTATTTCCATTATATACGCCCAGAGTAGCCGTTTGTCCGTCGGGAACACTGTATCGAAGTACGAGTCCATCAGCAGCTTCTGTTAACGTCCATTGCACAGTTGCATTAGTCGCAGACATGTTTACACATTGCTGGTCTGAAGATTCTGATTGAAGATCGGCTTGATTGTATGATTTTGAAGTAGTTGTACTGCCGTTAGACAATTGTCCTAAGTTTGCTTCATATCTTTTATACGGCGCATCATAATATCCACGCTGCGCATATAAGTTTGAGTTCAAGAGGATGAAAAAGATCCACATTATAATAGGACAGCATTTGCCCTTTTCTAAAAAAATAGCAGGTAATTGTTTTCTCATAATTTTCGGTTTTTTAATTAGTAAGGTTTCCTAAAATAAGGATATAACGAAACTAGACCTAAAAAATAAATTAAAGAAAAGATGTGTTAAAAATCAAGATTCACACAACGATTTCTTCATCACAAAACACTAAAAACCAATACGATACATTTTTAAGAAATAAAAAAGAATCAAGAATAAGTATAGATACAATAAGGACATTTTGTTTTGCATACATAAAAAAATCACTTCTGCAAATACAAAAAAATGCAGAAGTGATTATTATTTTAAAGTGATACAAATACTTTTATTGTATATTATTATGGATTGACAATATCCATATACGGAAGATTAAAACTACCATCTGTAATATTTATTACTGCACCTGATTCCATGTTTCTAACCTTTCCAGAAAATGTACCTTTAATTCCGCTTTTACTTACAGATTCAATTTTTACAGTAAAAATATCATCAGCAGTTCGTGTGTTGTAAAGTATAGTTCCGTTTGGAGTTTGAATTGCATATCGTGCAACCATTCCTTCATCAACTGGTGTTGAATAAGTACCAGCAGTAATGTTACCTCCTAATTTCCATATTTCAAAATCTAGTGAAGGTGGCAGCTGTTCCCCAACTTTCGTAGGATGGGGCGCTTCAAATCCTCCTATTACGATTTGCTCGAAACGATCATCGTTACCGCCTCCCTGAAAGTTTACAGTGTAAAAATCTATTTTTCGACCATCCAGAGTTGCTCTAAAATAATAATCGGATGCCGTTTTATCAGATCCGCCATCATCACTTGAACAAGCAGATAATAGTACCGCAAAAACTGATACATAAAAAAGTTTTTTAAATAAACTTGCTGTTTTATTTTTTAATGCTGACTTCGTTATTAAAAGACTATTGCTATTCATCATTGTATATTTTTTTGATTAATAACAAATTTACTACTGGTACATTCTAGAAACAATACCTGTATTCATGGTTATTTGCTATAAGAAATTGTAGAGCATAAAATGGAATATAAAAAGAAACCCTTCAAAATCAAATGACTTTGAAGGGTTTATATTTTTGAATGCTACTTAAAAGTATTCTTTTCAGAATCTAGTTTTATTTGGCATCAAACCATAATTTTGTAGTTAACAAATCTTTTCCTTGAGCAGTTATTGCCGCTTGGTAGCTAACTCCATTCAATGATTGTTCTGTACCTGGATAGAAGAAACGAGAAGGTATTTGCCCGTCTAAAACTGTCGCAGGACCTGCTTTCAATACAGGATAATCAAGTCTTCTCCACTCTGTAAAAGCATCAAGACCTTGTCCGTAAAAAGCAATCCATTTTTGAGTTCCTATAGATTTGGCATAGTTTGTTGCATCGTATTTTACTGAAGCTTGATTAAGATAAGTAGAAATAACTGCTGCATCTGTAATACCAAATTGATTTAATGATGCTGTAATTGCATTTTTATAGAACTGCTCTGCATCTCCCGCAATGAAACCGCGGGCTGCAGCTTCGGCAAGATTAAAAAGTGTTTCTGAATAAGAAGCAATAACAGCTGGTGATGATGATGTTAAGAAATAAGTACCTGGTTTTGATGTTTTAGCAAAACCTTGACTATTAGCATCACTATTTGATAATCCGTTAGCGCCGCCAACATATTTACCAACGCTCGCATCTGACGGAAGCTGAGCATATACAGGTAAACGCGGATCTGATAATGCACTTAACTGATCGACCATTGTTTTCGAAATACGGAAATCATCACGAGTTTCAAACCAAGCTGATGCTGGATTTTGCTGAGGCGAACTGATATAAGTAAACTTAAAAGTGTCATTGTTACTGCTTAGTAAACCAGCAGCATCAGATGTTGCTTCAATAGCAGCCTGTTTAGCTAATTCAGGTTCTTTGTCTGAAATTCTCAAAGCTATACGAAGACGGAATGAATTTACCAGTTTTTTCCATTTTGAAATATCTCCTTTATAAACCAAATCACCCGTTACAGCACCGCTTGATGCGTTTAATAATGACTGAGCTTGTTTTAAATCTTCAAGTAATCCTGTATAAACTTCCTTTTGAGTATTATATGCAGGAGTTATTTTTTGACCTGCTTCTTTATAAGGAATACTTCCGTAAGCATCTGTCAACAATAAAAATGTCCAAGAACGCAGCGTTAAAGCAATTCCTTTATAGTTTGGATTTGCCTGTCCATCTGGGAAATTAATAATTGTATTTAAATCCGTAATTAAAGTTGCATATCCAGTATTCCACAAAGAAGTGAAAGAAGTGTTCGAAACATCATATCTGTCTGGTTCCGTATATTGGATTTTAGCCCAATGCTGTACAAACAATAGAGACGAGTTAAAATTGTTATCTGCACCCCAGTATAAATCAGCCCCTTGTTTTAACGATCCTGTTAACAGGTAAGGTGCCAATGGTGTTTCAGTTGCATTTGGATTTTTATTGATATCATCCAACGTATCGCTGCAAGAGGTCAACGTTAATGCAAATAGAGTTATATAGGCTATTTTTTTTAGCATGATTCTGTATTTTTAGAATTTAAGATTAACATTAAGACTGAAATTTCTGGTTGTTGGCAAAGATAAACTCTCCAAACCTTGAGCATTTCCAGTATTGAAAGCTGTTTCTGGATCAATATTTGGTGCATCTTTGTAGATAAAGAACAGGTTACGGCCAACTGCAGTAATACTTGCTCCTTCTAACCCCAGTCTTTTGGCAAATGCCTTATTTAAATTGTAAGACAATTTTATTTCTCTCATTTTTACAAAAGTTGAGCTGTAGATATAAGCCTCGCTAATGTTGTATGAAGCTTTGTAATATTCTTGAGCACTAATAACTTGAGTATTTGGAGTTCCATTATCGTATACTCCGTTAAAAATCATTCCATCATCATATACAGTCGTTCCAGCTGGAGGAGTTCCAGTTACTAAAGTTTTCGTAGTACCATTCAAGTAGTAGCTTAAACCTCCATTTGCAGCATCACGACCTGGAAGTGTCTGCGCCAATACTCCTGTATAAGTACCAGTTCTGTTAGTTCCTGAGAAAATTTCTCCACCTACACTTGCATCAACAAGGAATGATAACTCAAGGTTTTTATAAGTCAATGTATTCGTAACACCAGCTAAATAGTCTGGAGTATAATGTCCTAAAACTTTCTTAGTCGGATCAGCTTTTGGCAATCCATTTGCTCCTACTACGATATTTCCGCTAGCGTCACGCAGGTAAGCAGTTCCATAAAGTGCTCCATATGCTTGTCCTACAGATGCTAATACATCAACACCTCCTGATGTACCTATTGTATAGTTTTGAATCTGTTTTGCATAATCCAAAATCTCCACTTTACTTCTGTTTCTAGAATAATTGGCACCAATATTCCATTTGAAATTTTCCGTCTGAATCGGGCTTCCATCCAATTGAACTTCTATACCATTATTGTTGATTTTACCAGCATTAATTAACTGAGAGTTGTAGCCACTAGATGCAGTTGTTTTAATTTCCAAAATTTGGTCGAAACTATTCGTGTTGTAATAAGCAACATCAAAATGCAGTCTGTTTTTCCAGAAAGAAGCTTCTAAGCCAACTTCAGTTGAACGAGTTGTTTCTGGTTTCAAATTCTCATTCAATTTCTTTTGTGAAGAAGTTTGAATAGGGTTTCCATCAAATGCAGTTTGGAAATTATAAACTGTTGATAATTGGTAAGGATCTGCATCGTTACCTACTTCAGACCATCCACCGCGTAATTTTAAGAAATCAAGCGTACTACTTTTCAGTTTCAAAGCTTCAGATAAAATCAAACTTCCATTAACAGAAGGATAGAAATAAGAACGGTTACTGCTTGGTAATGTAGATGACCAGTCATTACGAGCTGTAAGGTTTATATAAGCATAGTTTTTATAGCCTAATTGAGCAGATGCATAAGCGCTGTAAACTCTCAATCTTGACAAATAATTTGAAGAAGTTAAAGGGTCTCTAGAATTTGTTAATGTATACAAATCTGGTACTGCCAAACGAGGTGCTTTTTGATAGTTATTTGCATCACTGTGATTACGAATATTGAATCCAGCAAGAGCATCTAAACTAAAATCATCATTTAGTTTTTTAGTATAAGTAAAAATACCTTCTGTATTTTGCTCATTTACAGTGTAAGCATCTTCTGCATACGATCCGAAAGGAGTTCCGTTTGTACCATATTTAATGGTGTATTTTCTACGGTCGTTATAATAATCAACTCCTGTACGGAATTTAAAATTAAGTCCTTCAGCCAATTTTGCATCCAAATGAACGTCACCAATTATACGGTTACGCTGCTGACTTGTTGTATTATAATATGCATTCCAATAAGGATTACTATAATAGCTATTGTTCCAGTTAACATCTCTATTACTTTCTAACTGATTAATATCAACCTGACGACCAAACCAAAGAAACTGCAGCATTACACCAGCAGCACGGTTTCCAGATGGACCACCTGGCAGCGCTGGAGCATTAGTTGTAATATAATTACCCGTTACCCCTACTCTTATTCCTTTAGATATTTGATAATTTGTGTTGATTGTAAAGTTTGTTTTGTTTACTTCACTATTCGGTACCGTTCCTAATTGTTTTTGATTGTTTACTCCTAAACGGAAATCTGATTTTTCGTCAGATCTGGCAACAGAAATACTATTGTCGTAAGTAACACCTGTATTAAAGAAGTCTTTTACATTATTAGGATGCGCAACAAAAGGCACTGCCTGGCCGTTTGAGAAAAATTGAGGAATAAGTCGTCCGTCCATTTTTGGTCCCCAGCTTTCGTCAACACCATCATTTATACCGCCTCCTTTACCATCTACATAACTAAATCTTCCGTTTGATCCTTGTCCGAATGTATTTTGAAAACTTGGCAGTGTAGCTACTTGAGAAATCGTAATACCAGAATTTAAAGTAATTCCCAATCCTTTTTGACTTTTTCCAGATTTAGTAGTAATCAAAACCACACCATGCGCAGCACGTGATCCGTAAAGAGCCGCAGCATTTGGTCCTTTCAATACTGTTAATGTTTCAATATCATTTGGATTCAAATCGGCAATTGCATTTTTAAAGTCACGAGTAGCTCCACCCACACTTCCTAACTGCGAGTTATCAACAGGAACGCCATCTACCACAAATAATGGCTGGTTATTTCCTGCGATAGAAGTTTCTCCACGAATAATAATACGAGAAGATCCCATATCTCCTTGAGAATTTGTAATACGAACACCAGCTAATTTTCCGCTAAGACTGTTTAAAAAGTTCGTTTCTTTTGTCTCTGCAATATCTTTATTCTTAAGTGCTTGAGTTGTATATCCTAAAGATTTCTTTTCTTTTGAAATACCAAGTGCAGTCACTACAACTTCTGATAACTGGTTTTGTTCTTCAGTAAGCTCAATAACCACAGCATTTTTATCGACTACAACCTCTGCTTTTTTGTAGCCTAAATAACTTACTATTAAAGTATAAGGAAATTTTTGTCCAGTTTGAAAATAAAACTTTCCGTCAAAATCTGTTTGAACTCCGTGTGTAGTTCCTTTTATATTAACCGAAGCACCAATAACAGGGTCTTTTGTAACCGCATCTATTACTGTTCCTTCTAGTTTAGACTGGATCAAGGGTTTTGTTTCTTGAGCTTTAACTCCTATGGAAATCAACAAAACACATAACCAGATATAGCTATTTAATTTTTTTTTCATTACTTAATTTTAGTTTTATAAATAAGGCAGATCGAAACGGATATATCATTTTCAAGCTCCTTATAGAGATGTACAATTTCTTTAAGCTTCGTCATTTCTGCTGCAACAGAAATGTTTTTTTGTATCTACAAACACATTCGTTTTTTCATTTTTACTTTTTTTTTTTGATTACTATTATTTTGGCCTATACAAATATTTCGACCCTTTCAGGTTCATTTTTTTTAAATTTTTATATGAATTAAAAAAGAGAAGGTTTTAACCGTAGTAACTCACAAGCTATAGAATGATAAATGAGTCTTTTGTATTCAGAAATAAACATACAAATGGTCTTAATCTCAATGTTTTCAACTTATTTTTTAAACTCTACTAATTCGATAGAACAAAAGTAAATTAAATATTTAAGTTCCCAAATTTTAATTTAATTTTCTGAAAAAAAAATGTTAACAAAAACGTTTTAGTAATTTTAAACTACTATAAACAAGACAGTTATTGAATAAGGAATTTTTACAGTTTATGTAAGATTTTTATTTAAAACGAAATTAAAAAATGAAAAATATTGACTGAGAGAATGACTTTATTTGCATTTTTTTTGCATCTAAAAGTCAAAATACAGTCAAAAAAGATGTAAAAACGAGACGAGAAGATTTAAGAAACAATTAAAATTATTAAAATCATTTTTGCCTATTTTTGTAAAAATACTTTCAAATGAAGCGTTCTGGTACAGCTGATCTCCCACTACACTATGGACAAGTTCCATTATGGCTCTCCGAACGGATGTCTAAACTTGGTTTTGCAATTGTTGAAACGATTGCTTTAGAATTTTCAACTTCTGAAGTTATCAGCAAGCTTAGTAATCCTTTTTGGTTTCAAAGCTTTGGTGCCGTAATGGGAATGGACTGGCACTCTTCTGGAATTACAACTTCTGTACTTGGAGCACTAAAAAAATCTGTAAACCCGCACTCTAAAGAACTAGGAATCTATATCTGCGGCGGCAAAGGCAAACATTCTATGTTAACACCGCAGGAACTTTTGTTTGTGGGTGAAAAAACAGGACTTGATGGTAATAATCTTGCCAACTGCAGCAGACTTGCCGCTAAAGTTGATAATACTGCTATTCAGGATGGATTTCAATTGTATCAGCATAATTTTATTGTTGATAATAAAGGTCAATGGGCCGTAATACAACAAGGAATGAACCCTGATTCTAAAACTGCGAGAAGATACCATTGGCATTCGCCGGGTTTAAAATCTTTTATTGAAGAACCTCATACTTTTATTTATGGTGAAAATCAAGGAACTATTTTAAATCTTACTGCTCAGGCGGCGGCAAAATCCAGAGAAGGAATTTTAGAATTAGCGAAAGAATCTCCAACCAAAATAATGAAGGAAATGCAATATCTTTCTATGCCTGCGCATCATGATGTGAGAATGGAAGATGTTAACATGAAAAGACTCGGCGCTATGCTCTGGGCAACTCACGAGAATAAACCTGAAGATTTTGAAGAGCTATTGCTTTTAAAAGGAATGGGACCAAGAGCTTTACAATCATTAGCACTTGTTAGTGAAGTAATTTATGGCACCCCTACCCGATTTGAAGATCCTGCGCGTTTTTCATTTGCTCACGGCGGAAAAGACGGACATCCTTTTCCTGTTCCTGTCAAAATCTACGATGAAACGATTGATACTCTACAAAAAGCAATTCACCGTGCTAAAATTGGCAACTCAGACAAAATGGCTGCAATTCAAAAATTGTCTGAAATATCTAGAAAAGCAGAAGAGAATTTTACACCAAATTCCAATTTTGATGCTTTAATTCAAAGAGAAAGAGATGAATCTTATAAATATGGAGGAAGAACTATTTTTGGAGAAGCTAAACCTCCTAAAAAGAAACCTATAAATCCAAATAATCAATTAGAATTATTTTAAAATTAAAAATTTATCAAATAAAAAAAACTCCAAAATCAAATGACTTTGGAGTTTTTTTATTAATAGCTTGTTTAAAATATTACATTAAGTCGTTAAACTCGTGTAAAGATTTTAATGTATTTTCGTAAAATAAGATCGCAGCGATAAGATTTCCTTTATCTGAATAAGGCATCATTTTTCTTTGAAACTCTACTGTAGTATCTAAGAAAGTTGTAGTACCAACTGCTTGATTATCTAATATTTTCTTGTGATCACTATCGTCTGGAATACCTAAATCTGCCATTGTAACACCTGGTTTAGTAACCAAAGCAATATATGGAAGAGTTTTTACTAGAACTTTAATACGCTCAATGTACAATTCTAAAAGTTCTCCTTTTTGCATACCGCTCAATTCTTTTTGGTCGTGGTATTTACGGATTAAGGCTGTTGTACTGATAATACTTCTTGGGGCATTTTTTGCCTGTGCTGATATAGCGCCAGTCGTCAAGAAGAAAAGGAAACTTAGTAAAATAATTTTGCTTTTCATTTTAATGTAATTGGTTGTTGATTAATGACAAAAATATATAATTTAACTTAAATTGCAACTTTATTGATTTCTTTTTTTCTGAAAATTTTAACAAATTGATATTAACTCAGTCAGAAGCGGTATTTTTAGTACGATTGCACCAATTTAGGAGTATTATTTTCTATCTCTTCTGTTGGTTTTATTATTCTAAAACGACTTGGGTATTTTATCCAGATACTTTTTTTGTTGCCATAGTAATCCATAAATTCTTCGCATACAAAAACGGCATGCGCTTTTGACCAGGCCACAACGCCACAGTATTCACTTCCAGACTGTCTTTTCAGCTTCTGCACTTGTTTGCCTTTTGTAAATCCTAAGTATTTGTAGATTGTAGGTGTATAAACTGTACCGTCTTCCAGATCTTCTAATGCTTTATCAAAAGTCGATTCTTTATCGATAATTTGCTTGTATTTTCCCATTACGGCATAGGTCAATATTGCGTAGTCTGTTATTCTTTCACTTTCGCAATTGTCTTTAATGTAAACAAACCCAGCTGAAGTTTTAGCTATTTTAATTTCCTCATCTTTTAGAAGAAATGAGGCGTTATTCTTTAATGTGATCTTTTGTAAACTATCATTTATCTTTTCAGTTACAAAAAGATTATCCAATCCATAAACGTTTAAAGATGCTTTAATAAAAGCAATTGACGAGCAATTTGTGCGTTCTCCTTGTTTAAAGCTTTCGAATATTTTATCTGCACTTAATTGTGAATAAGAACTTGAATAGACAAACATTAAAAGTAAAAATATTGAACTGACAGATTTCATCGAATTTAAATTTTTATAATTGGTTTGCACCATTTTTTTGGAATATACAGTTTTACAAATCTATAAAAATCAATTCATAGTTCTTTTTTTAGTTCTGAACTTTTTTGAAAAATTTTAAAATGTGAGTAATACTGCTTAAATAACAAGTAGATAGGTCCAAAAAAAATAAAGCGCCTTAAAATTTAAGGCGCTTTATTTTTATTTTTTTTCTTCATTGTTCATTTTGTCATCGAAATCAGGTTTTTCACCTTTAAATTTATGAGTGTCAACATCATAATTCTCATCATTTGTTAGAACTTCATCATGATCTTTATATTGATGTTTTCTCGTATCACTGCGATTATCAGAACTATTATCTTTAGTAATATTCTGATTTTGATTATTTGTTTTCATAATTTCTACATTTTAATTTTTATTAAAATTAGTCGAAATATGTGCTTTAGCACTTATATAATCCTAGCAAAAAGTTATAAAATACTCTTATAGATATATGCATATAATCAAAATCATCACGTTTTAACTGTAAGTTTGAAAAACTCATTTTGTACTGGTAACCTTTTACCTTAAATTTGCACAGCTGTAAATGTGAGAAAATATTATTCCCATTAAATTGTACCGAAATACAATTAGATCCAGCAAATGAACGAAAGTGGAAAAAGAGAAAAGAGATAAAACAAGCTGGACTATTTGTAATGAGTGTCAAGGACGTGGCAAAAAAAGCCGCGGTCTTAGTGACAAAGCGCGACGCCAATACCAGCATGCACTAGACCAATTTGAAAAAACAAATGGCAAAGGAACAGCTCCTATTCGACCTAAGGCTCACCAACATACTTGCTTAAATTGTAATGGATCTGGATTGATTCCTTCTGACAATCATCCTGAAGCAGATACAGAAAATTATCCCCATGTTGCTATTATTGGCGCCGGAATTGGCGGAGTAGCATTAGCTGTTGCCTGTTTACATCGGGGTATTCCTTTTACGCTTTACGAACGTGATGCTAACTTTGCAGCTCGATCTCAGGGTTACGGACTTACTTTGCAGCAAGCAAGCAAAGCAATCGAAGGATTGGGTATTTTTTCTTTAGATGAAAAAGTAATTTCAACAAGACATTTAGTTCATACTACAGAAGGAAAAGTAATTGGAGAATGGGGAATTCGTAAATGGCTGCAGCAGGATGCTAAAAAATCTTCGAAACGCACCAATATGCATATCGCACGACAATCTTTACGATTAGCATTACTTGAGCAGCTCGACGGAAATAATACTGTACAATGGGGACATCAACTAATTGATTTTAAAGAAAATGATGATGATATTGAACTGAATTTTCAAGTAAATGGAGAACTTAAAACATCTAAAGCCGACCTTATCGTTGGTGCCGATGGTATTCGCAGCTCGGTTCGCAGATTATTGATTGGTGAGGATGTTACGCCTCTTCGCTATCTCGATTGTATTGTAATATTAGGAATTTGCCCTTTAAGCGCTCTAATAGATGTTGAGAGTTCTTTATTAGATTCAGCAACTGTATTTCAAACTGCCAATGGAAATGAACGAATTTATATAATGCCTTACACGGCAGATTCTGTAATGTGGCAGCTTAGTTTTCCAATGCCGGAAGAAGATGCTAAAGCGTTAAGCGCACTTGGACCAAAAGCACTTAAAGAAGAAGCTTGCCGTAGAACACAGTGGCATAATCCTATTCCTCAAACTTTATCAGCGACAATGGAAGCGCAAATTTCTGGATATCCGGTATATGACCGTGAATTACTCCAATCTGAATTACTGGAGAAAGCTGGAAAAGTTACACTAATTGGAGATGCAGCCCACCCAATGAGTCCATTTAAAGGACAAGGAGCCAATCAAGCTTTACTGGATGCACTCACACTCGCACGAGGAATTTCAAAAGAATGCCGACCGTTTTCTGAATGGAGAAAAAAAGGAATTAGAAAAACTGTTTTAACCGACTTTGAAACAGAAATGCTAGAACGCAGTGCTGTTAAAGTAAAAGACTCTGCAGATGCGGCACAATTTCTTCATTCGGAAATCGTACTTCACGAAGGCAATGAACCGAGAGGACGTTGTTTGAAAAAAAAAGAAGCTTAAAATTCTTCTATTCTAATTTTAAAATAAATATCGTGTACTTTTTCTTTCATCAAATCTTATAACTGATGAAATTCCCCTACAATATTTCTCAAAAATGACAATAATAGCACCCATTTCTTAAATTTGATGGAGATTATTAAATAAATAACTATAATTGCATCAAACTATTGAACTTTTTACACACTTTGCGATAATTCGATCATTATAAATAAAGATTTTGTAGTAAACATAAAATGGAAGATTATGTTTATGGACAGCCCGCCTTATGCTTCATGTATCTGGCGGGTTTTACAAATTATAATGTCTAATAAATACAAGCATTACTTATATTGAAATATTTAAAACCTTTTAAATACCGATCGGTATTTATTGTTATATTTACTGAGAATTTTAATTCAACTTAAAAAATCATGAATACTTCTGAGTTTATATTAGAAAAAGTTTCCCCAGTTTTCAACAAACAAGGATATGTTGGAACCAGTCTTACAGACATTACAAATGCAACTGGACTTACAAAAGGCGCTATATATTGTAATTTTTCTAATAAAGAAGATTTAGCATTACAAGCTTTTCACTATAATATAAACGAAGCAATAGCACCTTTGTTTAAATTAGTCGCTGCTACAGAAGGCAGTATAAATAAACTTCATGCCGTAACCAATTATCAGCGCAGTTATTATGATTTAGTCAAAGACAGAGGCGGATGTCCGATGCTGAGAGCAGGAATAGATACAAAATTTATTAATCCGTTATTGTTTAAGGCCGCACAGCAATTATCTCAAAAATTTATTATCGGTCTGACTACTATTATTAATGATGGAATCTCTGCTAGTGAAATTAAAGAAGATACAGATCCTATTAAATATGCCAAAATAATTTTATCACTCATTGAAGGAAGTTCACTTCTCGCATTTACCCATAACGATGAAAGTTATATAGCCAATGCTATGGACTTTATAGACAGTACTATAATTGTCGCTATTACCAAATAAAAATTTTTTAACCTTTCAAATACCGATCGGTATTTGATGCAATACATTTATAAAATGGAAAAAATACTAAAAACAAAAAGAAAAGTTAGATTTCAGGATTGTGATCCTTTTAATCATTTAAACAACTCGAAGTATTTAGAATACTTTATTAATGTGAGAGAAGATCAAATCGCAGAACATTATGATCTTGATATTTTTAAATACATGAAAAAAACGGGTCTCAGCTGGGTTGTGGCTTCTAATCAAATAAGTTATCTGAAGCCAACATTTACAATGGAAACGGTTTTAATTGATTCACAATTAATTCAATATACAGATAATTTCCTGCTGGTTGAGATGAAAATGTGGAACGAAAGTGAAACAGAACTAAAATCTGTTTTATGGATAAAGTTTGTACATTTTAATCTTCAAACTCAAAAAACAGCCAATCATTCTGATGAATTGATGCAGTTATTTCAATCGGTTGTTGTACCTGTAGACCAATCTATTTTTGAAAAAAGATCTATAGAAATTATTCAAAAATTAAAAAGCAGAACGGAAGTGAAACAGCAATAAAGCTTCAATAATTTAATAAATAAAAAAGCCCATTCCTATTTGGTTTGGGCTTTATTTTGTCTTACAACTTGAGTTTTTTAACTAATTCAAATAATTAGTTTTCTTTTAATTATTAGCAAGAGCTTTCAATGCAACATATCGGTCTAGGCTTTTAAAATTATGGCCTTTTGCTTTCATTGATTTGATATAAGATGGTGTGGTGCCTGTTGCTTTTGCTCCAACGATATCTTCTAAATTTAGATCTTCAAAACCAAGACTTTTATATTCTTTTACCAAATCTGGCGTTATATCTTGTGATTTCAAAGCGATCAAATTTTCTGCCTCTATGTTTTGAAAACCAGCATTCTGAAAACTTTTTACGTACTCTGGAGTTACATTCAGTGATTTCATACCAATAAGATCACTGTTTGAGATATTTTTATATCCCAGCTTTTTAAAAGAATCAACATATGCTTTGTCAATATTTAATGCTTTAAATGCAATAATATCATCGTCGCTATTATCGTTGTCATTATTATTGCTGCTAACTTCTTTATCATTGCTATCGTTATTATTTTTAGCAGAGCGAAAATCACTAATATATTTGGCATCAATTCCCTGCGATTTTAATGCAATAATATTACCTGGACTAACATCCTTATACCCAGAACTGCGTATTTCTTCAATAAAAGCTTTATCTATTCCTAATGATTTGAAAGGAACAAGATTGTCTAGATCAATCTCTGGAATTGCTTTTTTTATAGAAGTAATATAAGCTTCATTTACATCTAAAGCCGCTAGGGGAATAACTTGATCTTTGTCTAAATCGGTATAACCATTTTTCTTAAGCATCTGTACGTAAGACACTTTCACGTTTATCATAAAGAAAACCAAAAGATCATTGTCATTTGCAAGCTCTACTCCTTCTTTGCGCATTGCTGTGCTGTAATCTTTGTTTGCAGTAAATTTATAAGTTCCCATTCCTCTGTCTCCTTCAAATTTTCCTGTAAAATACATCGTTCCTGCTTCACGCGTCAATGTAAATTCTCCTTGTTTGTCTTTTGGAAGATTACTGATTTCACTCAATTGAAAAGTACTGGAAGAATTATTCTCATCACTTTTAAAATTGATTTCTATAGAATTGCCTTTAATGGTAGCAAACCAGTTTCCGTCTGTTTTCATTCCGTTTTGAATGGCTGTTTCTTTTTGTGCTTCCCCTTTAGAATTTAGGGTTTGACTTTGCGCTGCCGGTTGATTAAAAAGGCAGGCAAAAAGCACCATTAGCGGCACTAGGAAAAAATATTTCCAAGTGGTGTGCACATTTGATTTTTTTGAGTTCATCATGATGATTCGTTTTTTTAATAATGATTGATTATAATTGGTTGTAAGACTCAATGGAAATTGCGGCGCAGCAACCTGCAGTAAGCTGAACTGATAACTTTCTTTTTCAACGTTATCTTGTTGCAGCATTTGATCGTCTGTTAAAAATTCTAGATTGGTCTCTAGGGCTTTTCTCCATTGCCAAGCAAAAGGATTAAACCATTGAAAGATCAGCACAATCTCGGCAAGCAGCAGATCGATAGTGTGTTTCTGTTCGATATGAATTTTTTCATGAAGCAAAATCTGGCTGTAGGTTTCCCATTCGTATTTTTCAGGATTAATAAAAATATTATTGCCGAAAGAGCACGGAGCTTTATCTCCTGTTATTTCCACAATACGAAATTTACCATCTTGAATAACCGATTTAGAATTGGCCCTAAATAGTAATATAACAGCCTGCATTAAAAAATTAAGTCCAAATATTACGACTCCAAACCAGTACAAATACACCAAACACTTTAATAAGACATCAACATTGATTACTTGTTTTGTCTGTTCTGTAAGTGTTGGCTGAACTGTAGGCTCTTTTACTGCTGTTGAAGTAAGATTTTCAACTGGAGCTTTGACAAGTGTAATGTTCTTTTCGGCATCAATTTTTCTAAAAGACAATTGCTGAGGAACTGGAACTAATGGCAGAATAAAAGCCAGTACCATACAAGACAACAGTATATATCTGTTTAAATGAAAAAAAGTTTCTTTTTGCAAAAGCAGTTTGTAAAACGCAAAGCAAGCCGAAAGAATAAGTGCTGTATATAAAATATAAGGTATCATATTTTTTCTTTTTTAATGATGCTGACGATTTCATCCAACTCCTTTTCTGAAAGCTTTTGTTCTTTTGCAAAAAAGGCTAGCATTCTCGGATACGAATTATCAAAATACTGACTTACGATATCCTTTAAAGCAAATTGCTGGTATTCTTCCCTGCTGATTATTGGAAAAAAGCAATGCATATTTCCAGCAGTTTCATAATTCAAAAATCCTTTTTCTGCAAGTATCTTCACAATTGTGGCTACACTATTGTAATGTGGCTTTGGATCTGGCAGCAATGGAATAATATCTCTTATAAAGGCTTTATTCAGATCCCAAAAAACCTGCATGATCTGTTCTTCTCTTTTGGCTAATTTTATCATGGTTGAATATTTTGATGCAAGATACTACTAATTAATTAGTAGACAAACTAATTCTTTAGTTTTTTAACTAATAAATTAGTTTTTATATGAAAACCATAGTAATTACAGCACAAAAAAAGGCATTAAAAAACAAAACAAATAATTGATTTTCAATATTTAAATAAAAAAAAGCTAAACTTTTCAGTCTAGCTTTTTCGTTCATTTCGAAATCTAAATGCAGTTAGTTCTTAACAAAATCAGTATCACTTAAGGTTTTCATAAAAGCGATAAGATTGATTTTTTCTTGTTCTGTAAGCGGAATTCGTTTGCCATTTTCTTTAAAAATTGGATCTAAATTTTCTGCATCTAACACTCCACTATCAAAATAATCCAAAACAGATTCTAAAGTTGCAAATTGTCCAAAACTTCCATAAGGAGCTGTATATTCTATATTTCTTAACGTCGGCACACGAAAACTCATAAAATCAGCAGCAATTCCAGTAACCCTGCCACGCCCTGCTTCATTGGTGTCGGTGTTTAAAGGAAAACCAATATTTCTAAAACTCTGATCTGTAAACAATTCTGAACTGTGACAACTCGCGCATTTTTGCTGAAAGGTTTGATAACCCTGCAATTCGCTTTCTGTAAAAGATGCCGTATTTCGTTTTACTTTATCATATTTGCTGTTAGCAGAAATTAAAGTGTATTCAAATTGTGCAATACTTTTATAGATCCTTTCAGGAGTAATACTCTCATCTCCAAAGGCTTTTTGGAACAAATCTTTATAAACGGCATCATCTTTAATTTTACCTATAACTTCTAAAATAGAGGAATCCATTTCTTCGTGCGTTATAATAGGCACTAACGTTTGCGTTTCCAGCTGCAGTTTACTTCCATCCCAATTGTAAAATTTCATAAAAGCCAAATTTTGAATGGATGGCGTATTGCGAAGTCCAATTCTGCCTTCAATTCCAACTGCTTGTGCATGCTGGTCTGTAAAAGCATTTGCTTGAATATGACAACTTGAGCAGGAAATGGTATTATCTGCGCTGAATTTTTTTTCTGAGAAAAGCTTTTCACCTAATTCCACACCGTATTTAGTCGGCTTGTTTAGACTTACAAAACTATTTAGTTCTGGAAATCCAGACGGAATATTCAGCGAAATTTCAGGATTATCAATAGAAATCATATCCGAATCATCGCTGTTACATGACGCAAACAATAATAATAGAGATATGAAGCCGGCTATTTTTTTCATTATAAATAATTTAAAACAGAACCGCCAATTCTTAAATTAAGACGGTTCTGAAAATATGATTTTAGTTTTCTACACCTGTAACAGAAAACATTCCTGTAATATCGCTTGAACCATTTCCTCCGAAATTATCAACAAATTTTACCATTTGAGCAGCTGTATGAATATTTGGAGTTGCGTTGTCGGCATCTCCTGTTCCAGTAGATAGCGTAATTGTATTTGTTTTTCCGCTTAACATTTTATCAAAATCAGCTTTAATTTTGATTTTCGGAGCTTTGCTTCCAACAACTGCATTTGTTGTCAAGTTTAAAGTAATATCTCTATAAGCATTTACACCTTGCGTATAACTGCCTGCAGTTCCCTGTACAGTACTTCCTGTGTGAATAGACATTGTTTTATTATCAGTATCATAAAAGCCTTCTACTTTTGTAAAACGGTAGCCGCTTCCCCATTCCCACATCATTGCGGTATCGTTAGCGCCAGCTGCAGCATAGAAATTTGGAAATCTTGCTTGGTCTAAAGTGTTTTGTTCTGGCTTAATACCCAAACCAAATTTAATCTGCTTATAAGTTGCAGATGGCACATTACTCAAAACATAATTTAATGTTGCCGTTTTTGATTGATCGATAACTGTTGCGCCTTTATCCAAATCATTTACATTATATGGAACTTCATCTCCATTATCTTTTACAAGACGGATATTACTAATCACATATTTTAATTCTGAAAAATGATGTACCTGCCCAGCCGCAGAAGTATTTGTCGTTGCAGAAGTTGAAGTTGCAGCACCTAAAACAATAGTCGTATTCTTAAAAGTGTTATTGAATTCTAACGTTACATTGTTTGCAACAGGATTATCATCATCACTTGAACACGATACAAATGCCAATGAAGCGATTGATAATAATAAGTATTTTTTAAAATTTTGCATTTCTTTTTAATTTAATTTTTGTATTTCTATTATTAATGAGATTAGGTAATACCAAATAAAATAGGCGGCGGTACAAAAATTTCAAGACAAGGCTCAACTAAATCCAATTCTTTATAAGTCAATATCTCATTAGAATTTATAGGTTTTAAAACAGGGACTGCAAATTGGAAATTAGATATTAAAGTGATATCGATTTTCTTACCGATACTGGTAAGTTCTAAATCGGTGTTTTCTGATTTTTCTAATTCTTTCTTTAAATGACATTTACCGTGACATTGTAATTCTGGTTTGGCTTTGTTGACGCAAAACTCTTGTTCAATATTCTTCTGATTGAGTTTAAAATGCACAATAATCAATGCCTGCTGGAAAGAAACCAGCAGAAACAGCATTGTCATTGTGAAACTAAAAACTTTTTTCATTTTTATTAGAAATTGAATTTTAAAGAGGTAAAAACATTACGCCCCATTCTCGGAATATTTCCCCAGTCTGCATAAGTGCTATAATATTCATTTAATAAATTTTCTGCTCCAACCTGCACAACGCTTTTTACTTTATTGATTTTAAAAGAATAATCGGCAGAAATATTCCAGATTGTGTACGCAGATGTCAAGTCTTCTCCGTATTCCGGGCTGTAATTAATCTGCTCAAAATCACCATTTACAGAAGTTTGAATTCCGAAATTTTTATGCATAAAATGAAGTGAAGTCTGATAACTCAACGGACGAATAAAAGGCAGATTTTCTCCTTTATCATCCATTCCGCGTGCGTAAGTCAGCGTTCCTTTCCAATGCAGATGCGGTAAAATATCATAACTGGCATTCATGGACATATTTAAAAGCGTTGCATTGTCTAAAGAAGTATAACCTTTTACTCCAACGGACTGATAATTCATCGGACTTCCCATGCTTAAAATCCTTCCAATGATGTAATTTTCAATGTAGAAGTAATTTATTTTTCCTTGAATACTTAACCTTTCGTTTTTAAAACCTGCACTTGCATTTCCTTCGTATGAAATCTCATTTTTCAAATTAGGATTTCCGATATAATCGTAACGGTCAAAACTATTGTAGATATAGTAACCGTAACCTTCAGAAACAGAAGGCGCTCGATGTCCGTAACCTGTTCCTACAGAAAAATTAAAATGATCAACATCCAGATTATAACCTGCATGTAAACTAGGCAGGAATCTTGTTTTTTCCTGAGGCGCTCCAGGATGAAAAATCCAGTTGAATTCTACATATTTGGAATAATTGTAATTTACGCCTAAAGAACCTCCTAAATTTACCTGGCTTTTCTCTGATAGATCCCAAGAATTATTCATCGAAAGTCCTGCATAACGAGTTGTTACCCACGGCCAGCTGTACGCAAACATGGTTCTTTTGCTTCGATCCTGCGGATACATTCGCATTTCTGCAATTGATAAATTATCGTAGGCATTCAACTGTATTTCAGAAGAATAACTACCTTTTTTTGCATTGGCTTTAGAAACCAGACCATAAGTCGTGCTCCATCCCGGCATATCCATATGAACTAGATTTTCTGGACGAGTGGTGTCATCCATATAATGCTCGATTGCGTTGAAATAAATCTTTGTATCTACAACTTTTATTAAACCTTCTTCAAATAATTGCTTATAAGAAGCCGATGTGATAAGAGCACGCGAAAGCGATAAATCCATTGGCAGCGCTGGATATCCAACATCTTTTGCCATATCAAAAATCGCATCCAATCTTACTGAGGATAAATCAGTTGTTTTATAAGCAAAACCTAATGAGGTGTTGAATTTTTTATATTGTGAATGTTTGACTTCATCATTATTTCCATCATAATAATCATCAGCTTTTCGATAAGAGATGCTTCCTTCTGCCACAAATTTTTCTCCAGAATAAGCCACATTTCCAAGATTAAAAAACTGTTTGTTATTAAATTCGAATCCGCTTTGGTAGACTCCATTCCACTTTTTAGCGAGACCAAAAGGAGTGCTTTTTCTTTTTAAATCTATACTTCCCGCAACAGTTGCACCGTGTAGGCTTCCTTCCTGCCCTGATTTTATGTCAATGGTAGAAAGATTATTACTCTCTACATAAGACGTTATTGGGTCCATTTTATCCGTACAAGCTCCAAAAACGTGCATTCCGTCAATTGTAACGGTAGAACGTTCGGAACTCATATTATTGAGCAGCGGTTCCCACGCGTAAGCCCCACGTTTTATAAAACTAATATTATCTGATGATGACAAAAATTCGTCAACTGAAACCGCCATTTTCATTTCGGTCTCGATTTTCTTTTTGGCTGCGTTTTTTACTTGTACTTCTTCTAAGTTTTTTATGCTGTCGTGATGAACGTGCACATTTTGAGCAGTTACAGACATTCCTAAAAAAAGTAACATTACTATATATTTCATGTTTTTAAAATAATGTATCAATATAAAGTTCACTTTTCACGCCTTCAACTCCAGGCGTAAAATCTGTAGGAACCACAGTTCCTTTTATGATCAACCCATTTTGATTCATCATTATTAAATTCAAAGTCCAGTTTCCCGTCATCGTATAATTCACAACTCCGTGATATAAACCATCATTTTGCTGTGTCAAATCCTGATTATTGGGCGAAGAATGATTTCCCATTGAAGGCTCTGGCATTCTTGGATCTAATTTTAAAGTATAACCAGTCACTTCTGAATAAGAAAATTGCGAAGGATCTGGAAAAGTTCCACCTGCATTAGCCGGTTTATTGTATTTGTAAATACCTGCGACTAATTTATTTTCAGAAACGGTAGGTTTTTGCGGCGAAACTAATGCAATCACATATTGCTCGTTATCTTTTCCTGTAAAAGTGGTCATATTGAGGTTTTTATTACTTTGCTTTTCAACCGAAATATCTTTATTCACTTCATATTTCTGATTATCGGCAGTAAAACTCACATACAATTTCCAGCTGTTTGCTGCGGCGCTTTCACTTGTAAATACAGAATATCCAGCGAAATATTTATTAGCCATATCGTATTGCAGATTATACTCATGCGGACATGACATTTTGCTTCCGTCTGTATTGCTCATGATTGGTAAAAAAGTTACTTCAGATGCGCTTACATTTTGATTGGTCTGCGTATTTGTAATTTTCAAATGAAGTTCATTATACCCTTTATAAAATGTTCCGTTTAAAGCTTCAATACTTATTTTATAAAGACCGCTGGTTAATGAAACCGCTTCTTTAAATTCATAATATTCTGGAACTTGAGAACCTATTTCAGCTTCGTAATCTGTTTTATCGATTGTACAGGAAGTAATTACACACAATAGTGCAATGACTAAAAATTTAAAAGATTTCATTGTAATGAATGTTAGAAAACTGTTTAAAACACAGCATAAAGCAGTCAGATTTCGAAAATCAAAAAAGCGGAAGTGCTGTGAAGTTTGAATGTGTTTTTTAATTGAAATAATACATTTCAGGGTATATTTATTCAATTATTGAATAGAGATCAATGATTTCTGTAGAAAATAATATTTGCAGATGTACGTGTACGTTAAAAACTCAATTGTAAATTCATATCATATGAAAAATACTACCACAAGTGTTTTATATCATTAAATATGAATAATGATATAATTTCTAAACAAAATTAAAACTGAAATATTGATCTAGTTAACTAGACTGGAGGGTGAAAAGTAAGATTAGAAGCCGAAATTGGTTTCTTTTCGAATAAAGTAGAAGTATTTTCTTTTGATTCAATAACGGGAACAATGTCAAAGCTAATTTCTGGAGAGCTTTGAACGTAAATTAGCTCTAATTTGTCTTTTAGGCTGTCCTGCATTTTTCTTTCGTTATCAGAGTATTTTTTGATGCTTTTTTGAAGTTCGCATCGGCCATTACAACTATTAAATGCCAGTTTACGCTGTACACAAATTGTTTTAGCTATTTCTTTCTGATTGATTTTAAATGAAGCATATACGAACAAGCCGCCAAATGATGGCGATAAGATTAAAATCGAAAGTGCTATTATAATTACCCTTTTCAACTGCTTGTTGTTCTATTTTGGCAACAAAAATACATACTATTTTGTATTTATTTTAACTAAAAGTGTTTTTTATAATCTAAATTAATTTTGAGGATAAAAATATTGCGATTTAGTTTACATAAAACTATTGATTAAAAGAACGTTATGTGATAATTTGATAACAAATTACAATTATTATGTAACTAATTCGTCTTAGGTCTTTTTACTTTTGACATACTTAACTTAATATTTTACAGCCATGGAAACTCCCGTAATCAACAATAGTAAAAGAAACTTTATATGCACTACAATTCTGTCTAAAGGAGACAATGACGAATTGGTATTCACAAGATCTTATCGCGGAGATTGGGGACATTGGGATGATAAAATTGAAACTACTACCCAATCTGATATCGAATTAGATAATACTGAATTAGACACAGCAGCTAGTGAACAGCAAATGAGCTAATTATATTTTGTGACGGAAATATTAAAATTTACAAATTATTATCGTCACAATTAAAAACATGTTTAAAACCATTTTCTTGTAGAGTTACAACTACATCTTTAAGTCCATTGTCAATATTTGAAGTAATGGAACGGAGAACGTGTTTTAAATCACTAAAACTATTTGGTTTGACAAAATAACAAACTGCACCTAATTTTGATGCGGTCTCAAGATCATTTTTATGGGATGAAGTTGAGATCATGATAACGTGTATGTCTTTATAACGGCTATCTGATTTTAAGTGCATAAGACAATCCCATCCATTCATTATTGGCATGTTTAAGTCTAGAAAAATGACACTTGGAAGTTCTTTCAATCCGTCCAGTATTCTCAAAGCATCGCTGCCATTCACAGCGCAATGACATATTATACTTTCATCGATATCTGCTAATGCTTCACAGAACATTTCTGTGTCATCCATATCGTCATCAGCCAGTAAAATTATTTTTTGATCCATTTCTTTAATATTAAATATCATTCTCATTTTGCTCAAATGGCAATGTAATAACAAATACAGCTCCTTTACCTACAGTACCATCAGCACTAATTGTGCCGCCATGGCGTTCTGCAATTTTTTTACAAAGTGACAATCCTAAACCTGTACCTTCGTAGCTGTCTTTAGAATTTAAACGGGTAAATGTCTCAAATATTCTTTCGGCTTGACTCTCATCAAACCCTATTCCGTTGTCTTCTAGTGTAATTACAACCCAATTTTTATCTAATTTAATAATTTTTTCTGAAGAAATTTTTATTTCTGGGGGCGTACCTTCTTTTGCAAATTTAATAGAATTATTGATGAGATTGTAAAAAAGCTGATAAAGTAAAACCGATGCTCCTTCTAAAACTGGAAGATTGTCATGATAGATTTTTCCGCCTGTTCTCTGCAGTGAAACTTCTAAATCTGTTTCGATATTTTTTATAACTTCATTTAAATCTACTAATGCCGTTTTCTGTGAATCTGCATTGATTTTAGAATATGCTAATACACCATCGATCATATTAAACATACGCTCTGCCGCTACATTAATTCTGCCAATATATTTAGACGCAGGCTCATCTAACTGATCTTGTAAATGATCTTCAAGTCGGCCCACAAATGTCTTAATTTTTCTAACTGGTTCCTTTAAATCGTGCGAAGCGACATGGGCAAACTGCTGTAAATCTTCGTTAGAACGCTGTAATTCCTTGGTGCGGTCTGCTACCAAAAATTCTAATTTTTCTGTGATTGTCTTTTGTTCATGAATATCGGTACAAGTACCAAACCATTTACTAATAACTCCAGTTTTTTCTTTAATTGGAACAGCTTTACTTAAAAACCATCGATATTCTCCAGTGTTCCCATTTTTCAATCGGAATTCTGTTTGATAAAAATTCCCCGATTGAACACTTTGATACCAATTCTCGAGAACAAATGTCACATCATCTGGATGTATTTTTGGCACCCAGCTTAGATCTCCATATTCATCTACTTCAAAACCAGTATATTCATACCAGCGTCTGTTGTAATAATCTATATAACCATCTGGATTACCAGTCCAGATAATTTGAGGAACAAGGTCTGCAAGCTGCCTGAATTTCTCTTCACTTTCTTTGATAACCTGTTGCAGCTCTTTTTGCGAAGTAATATCACTCGCAGCACCAAACCACTCAATTATATTATTTTGATCGTCTAATATTGGAACTACTCTCGAAAACGTCCAGCCTACAGTACCGTCTGGAGCAATAGTTCTATGTTCAAGTTCGAATATACTTTTCTCCGCAATAGATTTAGCGATAAGGTTCATTACCTTTTCACGATCATTTTGATGAATAAAATGTTCTAACCATTTTGATACAGGTTCTTCAGAATCTGAAAGAGAACCTCCTCCATCAAGACTTCGCATGATTTTCCAATCGGCATCTATTTGATATACTACATTTGATGCTGCATTTACCAAAGCTCGAAAACGACTTTCGCTTTCTTCCATTTTTTGTCTGGCTGTAACTTGCTGTGTAACATCTATTGCTACCTGGATCATTCCTGTTATCTGTCCATTTTCCAGCAAAGGACGATATGCTAAATTATAATAGTATTTTCCTAATTGACCAGTGCGGTTATGCACAACAAGCACTTCACTTTGATCAAAAGGGATTCCTTTAAAATACACATTTTTAACCTGTTCCCACACGTATTGTCCCTCAAGCTCAGGAAGAACGGCAATTAATGGCATTCCAATAATTTCGTATCCGCGACCAATTAGTTCAAGCATGTGTTTATTAATCTGCTCAATAACCAAATCGTCTCCTTTTAATACTAATGTTGGAGATGGGGTCTGATCGATCATAGATTTTAATCTGCTTTCGCTGTCTTCTAGTTTTCTTCTGGAAAGTACTTGCTCTGTTACGTCCAATGCAACATGTAAAACCGCCGAATTCCCATCTGAATCTTTAATACAATCATAAGAAAAATTGAAATATCGACGTTCCAGAATACCATCTATTACTAAATCTACAGGCTGTTCTTCTCCACGAAAAGGTACTCCTGTTTTTTGAACATTAATAACAGTTTGAAGTGCTGGCTGTCCTAAAAGTTCTGGTAAGGCATCAATCATTTTTTTTCCGAGTACCTCATCTGGATTGGTTTTGTTCATGAATTTGAGCATCGGCTTATTAATTGTTTCAATAATAACTTCCTCTCCTCTAGACAGTAACATTGCTATTGGCGACTGCTCAATCATATGGCGAAACCTATTTTCGCTTTGCTGACGTTTTTCTTCTGCCTGTTTTATTTCGGTTATATCTCTGGTTGTTCCTGCAATGGCTTCAACTTCGCCTTTTTCGTTAAAAACTGGGGCAAAAATATAGTCATAAATACGCTTTCCTAGTTCTGCATGAGGAAAAGACACTGTTCCTCGGATTGATCTTTTTTCAGCGGCTACAAAATCAATTTCCCTTTCGTGCATCAAGGCATGCCATTCTTCATAACCATTTTCTCTTAAACCCAGACCAATAGAATCTTCTGCAGATTTCCCCCACATTGTCAATAAAGCTTTATTGGCATAGGTAAATTTATAGTTGAGATCAAAAACATAGACTAAATCGGGTGTATTATTTATAACAGAATCGTATAGACGTTTTTGTTTCTCAGCAGCAGTAAGTGCATTATTTAAGGCTATTTCTGCCTGTCTTTTTTCTGTAATATCCTCTGTGGTAACTACAAGTAACTCTCCTTGTTTTGTGGCAGTAAATTTAAACCAGTGTATGGTTTCATCACTTTCGTACCACTGCTCAAAACTGGCAGTCAGGCCGTTTTCGGCTGTTTCGATAAACTTTTGAAAAATATCGCTTCTGTTTACGTTAGGAAAAATTTCGCTGTAATTTTTATCTTGATAGCCAGAATCTTCAATCCAGTTAAACATATAAGTATTGAGTAAAACAATTGAAAAATCTTTTACTCGGCCTTCATCATTATACAAAGACTTTAGAACTACAATACCATTTGGCACAGAGTTAAAAACGGTTTGAAAAAGCTCTAAATTATGTATTAACTCCATTGCTGCTTGTAATGTCTAGACGTTTCGTTTAGAACTTTATAGGTTATCGATTTAAGGTGTGTTTATGCTATAAGTTATTAAAATATTTGGCAGTACTTCAAAATCAAAACAATTCAAAATTATAATGATTTCGGTTATAGATTAAAATCTGCCAGCTTCCTTAATCAAATATAAGAAAAAGCGACCTTTTATACTAAAATTTTATTAAATAATAATTTTCTTTATTCCTTCATTTTAGTAGTCAATTCTGACGAGATTTTAGTGCCATTCTAATCAAATCAATTAATTATATTTGAATGCAAAGTAAAATCCCGGCAAAGCTTCATAGAAATGAGCAAAATCAGCACTTATTCACTCGAACATCATAAAAGTTTGTTTACACACGAAATTAATCCAAAAGACTATTTCTATGTGCAGATTCAAGATCATCCTTATATAGATGTTCCCTATCGTGCAGAAAGTTACGCAATTGAATTTCTTAAGAAAGGGAGCATTATAATGCAGACGCGACTGGATAAAATTGTTATTGAAGCGCCTGCAATACTTGCGATTGGTCCAAATGTTATTAGAAGTTTTACCAAAAACAGCGAAGAAATTTTAATGGATATTATATTTTTTAAACCTGAGTTTTTTCTCGAAAGCCAGAGTAATATCTTCTTTCTTTCTCAATTTGATTTTTTCGAAAACAGCGATATGCATGTATTTCCTTTGGAGAAAAAAACAAAATCAAAATTCGAAAAGCTTTTTAATTTAATTAAAGAAACAGTCAGCGTCGAACATTTTCATCAAGCTTCTATTTTGAGAAGTTATTTGTACATTCTCATATTTGAACTGGATACTATAAAAAAAGCTTTTTCCAATAAAGAAATCCAAAATCCTTTGTTCGAAAAATTTAAAGAGCTTGTAGCGAAAGATTTTACAAAACATCGATCTCCCACATATTACGCAGATCATTTAAATGTGACTCGAAAATATCTTTCTGAAGTAATTAAAAACAACAGTGGTAAAACGACACGCGAATGGATTGATAATATGGTAATTCTCGAAGCTAAAGTTTTACTTCATAATAAATCATTAACCATCAATCAAATAAGTGATACTTTAAACTTTTCCAATCAATCTGTTTTTGGAAAATTCTTTAAAACCCAAACGGGAATTTCTCCCTTAGAATACCGAATCAACAATTAGATTCGAACTGACTTTCTGACCAACATATCAGACTTTTAAACCTTTATTTATATAACAAATTATAGCAGTTTTGCTAAATAACAATTCAAGTATATAAATAAAAGAAATCATGTCTAAAAAAGCGCAATTTGTAGTTATCATAATGGAAACGGCTTCTTGGATGGAAAGCCAGGCTCAAAAGTTTTATGCTGCTTTATTTCAATCAGATGAAGAAGGAGAAAGATTCGCTGCTAAAAACCTTTCTATTTCAGAACTTTTTAAAGTTCAAAATGATTTTAATATTGAAGTTTTGATGGTTTATGAAAATGAAAATCCATCGTCTTTCATACAATTAAATTCCTCAAGGATTTTTAATGAAAATATCGAAGCAGAAAAACCAATTTGTGTGGAATACATTGTTTATTCAAACACAGAAGAAATTCTATTGCTTACCGATCGTGCAGAAGTCATTGCCAAACAAAGAAAAAACGATTTAATCTGGGTAAAACTATTTGAATTTGATAGTATTCTAAAAAAAACTTTAGAATCGAACGGCTACGAAAAATTTGATTTCGAGGAAAATGAAATCAATTCCAAACAAATCTATCTAAAAAAAGCTATCCAAAACTAAAGAGTTAAATTCATAAACCTTTGAACCTTTGCCGCTCTGCCCCTTTGAACCTCAAAACCTTAGTTCCTCAGAACCTTAGTCCCTCAGAACCTTAAAAAAATCACCTATCCATCCACTGCTTAAAAAAAGGTGTTTTTTCCCTGCTGATAATTACTTCGCGTTCTGGATCTAATTTCAATTGAATTTTAAGTTTGGAATTAAAATAATTGGCAATAGAATAAATGCTTTCGGCACGAATAAAAACCTTTCTGTTGGCCCTAAAAAAGATATTCGGATCTAATTCATGTTCCAATTCTTCCATGGTCTGCGGAATAGCAATTACTACACCCGATTTTAGAAACAAATTACTCGTTTTAAACTCAGAATACACAAAATCAATATCCGAAACATCTACGCTTTTATAGCCGTCACGATAAGTAACCAAAAAGCGTAATCTGTATTTTGGTTTGTGAATCAGCTCTTTTATGATTCCGGCAATATTAGGAACGCCAATTTCTTTTTGGGCTAAAGATTTGAATTTGCTTAAAGCATATTCCAGTTCGCTTTTCTCAATTGGTTTCATCAAATAATCGATGCTGTTTACCTTAAAAGCTCGAATGGCATATTCATCATAAGCCGTCGTAAAAATAACTGGACAAGTAATGTTGATTTCTTCAAAAATAGAAAAGCTTAATCCGTCTGCCAATCGAATATCCATAGTAATTATATCTGGAGCAGGATTTGACTGCAGCCACGCCACAGTATCTACAACCGTATCGATAATCCCTAGAATTTCACAATTGGGTTCCAATTCCTCGAGCAGTCTTTTTAAACGGTTGGCGTTTATACTTTCATCTTCTACAATTAAAATCTTCATATTCCTTCCTCTAAATTAATGGCAGACGTGCATAATAATTTCCGTTAGACTCGCAAAAATCTGGCATTCGGTCAAATAATATTTTATACCGAAATTCTATGTTTTTATTTCCAATTTTGGTAGAAGTCAGGCTTTTTCCAGCAGTTCGCTGCAAGTTATTTCGAACTATAATATCTTTCAAATCGGAATATACCAAAATTGTAAGCGGACAAGCTAAAGTCGCCATATTATGTTTTACAGCATTTTCAACCAGTAATTGCAAAGTCAAAGGTGGTAAATGAAGTCCCATACAAGATTGATCAACCTGTATTTTTAAATCGATTTTTTCTCCAAGTCTTTTCTTCAAAAGATAAAAATAGGCGTTTAAAAACTCTATTTCTTCTTTTACACTTATGGTATCTTTATTCAAGTTAGAAATCATGTAACGATAAACCCTTGTAATATTTTCTAAAAAAGAGGCGGCTTCGTCTTGATTTTCATAAATTAACTCCGTCAGCGTACTGAAATTATTGAAAATAAAATGCGGATCTAACTGTAATTTTAAAGATTCGAGTTCAGATCTCGTAACCGCTTCCTGCAGTTCTGAAGCTTTGATTTTTAATTCGGCTGTTTCTTCAGAATTTAGACGCCATCTATTCAATAAAAATATTCCAGTATGAATAGCGCTTATAAACAGCGAAATAATAGCAGCCATAATTTTTGACTGCCAAATGATAACCAATTCATTTTCTTCAAAATCTATACGGGGATATAGATAATCCCACAGACAGAAAAAAAGATAATTTAAAAGAATATTTCCAGCTATTAGACATATAAATTGTGCTATAGCCCTAAAAACTGGATTTTGGTCCCAGCGTATGTAATAATTTAATTTTCTGCCGACAAAAAGAGTAAGCTCGGTAAGTATGGCACAATACAATAGAATAATGAAAATATCGAAAGTCTGATCTAAGTCCAGCAAACCTTGATCTTCAAAATTTCTATAAGGATTTAAAAAGTAATAGGAAGACAAATACACTAAAAAAACAGCTGGAATTACTATAATTCTGTAGTATTTATAGAAAAAATTCTTTCCTGATTTTTTATTTTGTTTTTGTCTTCCCATTAAATATAACTTTTCGAACAGAAATGCTGTTATTGCATTAATGCTCCACTAAAACATTCTCGTTTACAGTTACTGTCTTAATAGTTTTAACGGCTTTCTTTTCGCGCATAACACCCCATTTTAAACAAGTTGCTCCCCACGAAAATCCTGCGCCAAATGTAGTAATCAATAAATTCTGACCTGGTTTAAAGTCTTCTTTAAAATCCCATAAACACAACGGAACTGTTGCAGATGTTGTGTTTCCGTAACGGTGAATATTCACTTTTACTTTTTCAGAATCGATATTAAGGCTTTCGCTTACTGCGTTTATGATTCTTAAATTAGCTTGATGCGGAATTACCCAGTCAATTTGTTCTGCGTGTAATTCATTTTTAGCCAAAGCATCTTGCGAAACCTGACTCATAGAAGCAACTGCTTTCTTAAAAACAAAAGCACCTTCTTGTTTTAAATAATTGGTTCTGTGCAAAAGGCTCTGCATTGAAGTTGGATTTCTAGATCCTCCTGAAGGCACTAATAATGAAGATGTTCCGCTTCCGTCTGTCTTCAAAATAGTTTTCATTAATCCGTTATCCGATTCTGTTTTTTCTAACAAAACTGCTCCTGCTCCATCACCAAAAAGAATACACGTATTTCTGTCTTCATAATCTACGATCGAGCTCATTTTATCTGCTCCAACGACAATTATTTTAGAATAACGTCCGCTTTCGATCATATTTGCTCCCATTTCCAGCGCATATAAAAAACCGCTGCAAGCCGCATTCATGTCAAATCCGAAAGCATTTGCAAGACCGCTTTTTTCACATACAATACTAGCAGTTGGTGCCAAAATATGGTCGGGAGTTGCTGTTGCCACAAGCAAAGCTTCAACCTCTAGACGGTCTACATTATAATTTTCTAAAAGGTTCTCAATTGCAGCACTGGCAAGGTCTGAGGTTGCTGTGTTACAATCTGCAATTCTACGTTCTTTTATTCCAGTTCGTTTTTCGATCCATTCTTCTGATGTATCAACGGTTTCTGAAATTTTTTTATTGGTTAGGATTGATGATGGTACAAAACCACCTATAGCTGTTATAACTGCATTCATTTGTTTGGAATTTTTAACGGGTACAAAAATAACACTAATAATTCGGAAACGATAATAATGGGATGTCTAATCCTGCTGCCATTATTCTGGTTTTACTTTTATGAACCAGAGAATCCCAAAAACCATATTTTTGGGGTACCATAACTAAAATATCAGCTTCATAACTTTTAATTTCTTTCTTTATCTCATTAATCACAGCATTTGAGCGGACTGTTTTATAGAGATATTTCACTTCTTCAAACTCTTTTTCGAGCGTTGAGTTTAATAAAATTCTATTCTGTTCTTCTTTAAGGGCATCCAATTTCTCATCAACACTGAAAAATTCAATTTCAGCCCCAAGATTTCCGATTACTCTTTTCATCCAGCTGAACTTTTTAATAGCCGAAAAACCTAAAGCATCGCACGCGTAAAGTACTCTTTGTACATTTTCAAAGCGAGCTTTTTCTGGAACTGCTAAAACTGGAATATTTAAATTCTTAATGATTGATGTTGTGGTATTTCCTAGCAATTCCTGCTCAAAAGAACGTTCTGCCATTCCCATTACTACTAAACTGGCTTCAGTTTGAGAAATTATAGATGGAAGTTCGTCTTCTAAAAAGGAGAAATTACAGATCGAATTCACCTCGATTTTAAACAGATCGGCAATTTCTTTCCCTAAAGTTTCAAGTCTCGAAGCAGCTTTCTCTATTTGTTTCTGCATGGCGTCTGCAGTTATGTGCGAATTAGCGCTGTGCACGCTCAAGGAAAACGAATTAAATAGAACTAATTTTGCCCCAGTAGCTTTTGCAAGTCCCGCAGCATAATTAACCGCATTATTTGCTATAGCCGAAAAGTTGGTAGCAGCTATTATAGTAAGTGGTGGAATCATAAAATTGGATTAAAGTATTTGTTCTGCAAAATTGCCCAATTAAACGCTTCACTATTTTTTTTACTCACCGAAGAATCATTTTTCAATACCCAACCGTAAATTTTCGTTTCTGAAAATATGGGTTTCAAATGTTATAAGCGTATATTATTGGGGTTGGGGGTTTGTTTTTTTACTTTCTAATCAAGCAAGAAAAAGAATATTGGTTCTATAAAAGAGCCTGCATCAGCAAGCTCTTTTTTCATTCATTAAAAACTAAAAAATTATCCCAAACTCATCCCACCATCCATAATGAAATCAGCACCAGTAATAAAAACCGCAGCATCACTACTCAAAAAAGAAACCATTTTAGCGACATCTTCTGCCCTTCCCATTTGTTTGAGCGGGACTTTTTCTATTACGACATCCATAATACCTTCAACGGTGGCTTCGTCTAGACCTACTTTGTTCATGACTTCGGTTTGGGTTGGTCCTGGGCTTACTGAATTTACTCTGATTTTTCTTGGCGCTAATTCTAATGCCGCCGATTTCATTACTGAATTCAAAGCCGTTTTACTTGCTGAATAAACGGAAGATCCCGGCCCAGGCATACTCGCTGTATTCGAAGAAAGAAAAACTACTGAAGCGCCGTCTTTCAGAATCGGAATAAATTTGCTGAGCGTGAAATAAGCTCCTTTAAGATTGATATTCACAATATTGTCAAATAGTTCTTCTGTGGTTTGTTCGATTGTTCCTAAACCTGCAATTCCAGCATTGATAAATAAAATATCTACCAAACCAAAATTAGCTTTTACCTGAGCGGCCAGGTTTTCGATATCCGAAATATTTGATTGATCTGCTGTAATGGCAGTAACATTTAATTCTGAAGCTGCTTTTTCTATCGCTTTCTTTCTTCTTTCTGTAATAATAACCTGCGCACCCTGCTCTTTTAATTGTTTGGCTGTAGCATAACCTATTCCGCTGTTTCCGCCCGTTATTACTACAATTTTATTATCTAAATTGTCCATTTGTATGTCCTTTAAAATTAATAAAGCAAAGATAAATTCAAATTGGTATAACTTTGTAACCAGTATCATAGAGTATACCAGATATGGATTTTAACAGTAAAACAGCAACAAAAAATCAATTTTATTCAAAACGGAGAATTTAGTGTTAAATATCTACTAACTATAATGCCGTTTTTAGGTTAAAAAAATCCGATTTATTTAGATATTTCATTCATTTATCTTAATTTATTTCTAAAACTTCATTAAACAGCTGTTAAAAGTTAACAAGAATTAATTGAAAATCTTCGAAGAAAACGTATATTTGAGATAACACAGAATTATATTATCGTGCAAGAAAAAACAAAATCACATAGTTTTATATTTCCAAAAACTCCAACTGGAGTCGACGGACTAGACGAGATTACAGGTGGCGGCTTTCCTAAAGGACGTCCAACTTTAATTTGCGGTGGTGCCGGATGCGGAAAAACATTGTTGTCTATGCAATTTCTTATTAAAGGAATTACAGATTACAATGAACCTGGAGTTTTCATGTCTTTTGAAGAACCTTCGGATGACCTTACTTTAAACGTTAAATCGCTTGGCTTTGATTTAGAGCAGCTTAAAAAAGATAAGAAACTTGTAGTAGATCATGTTCGTGTCGAAAGATCGGAGATTGAAGAAGCAGGTGAATACGATCTCGATGGCCTTTTTATTCGATTAGGTCATGCCATCGATTCTATAAAAGCAACACGTGTTGTTTTGGATACGATCGAATCTCTATTTGCAGGTCTTGATAATCAGGCGATTCTTAGGGCCGAATTGCGAAGATTATTCCATTGGCTCAAAACGAAAGGTGTAACAGCAGTTATTACAGGAGAACGCGGTGAAGCAACGTTAACCCGCCAAGGTTTGGAAGAATATGTTTCGGACTGTGTAATTGTTCTCGATCATCGTGTAATTGAGCAGGTTTCGACCAGAAGACTTCGAATTGTAAAATATAGAGGTTCAACGCATGGAACAAACGAATATCCGTTTTTAATTGATGAGGATGGAATTTCGGTTCTTCCTATTACATCATTAAAATTGGACAACGAAGTTTCATCAGATGTAATTCCGACGGGCGTTCCTGGATTGAACGAAATGTTTAATGGCGGCGGATTCTACCGTGGCAGCAACATATTAGTTTCTGGAACGGCTGGAACGGCAAAAACTACAGTGGCTTGTTATTTTGCCAATGAACAGTGCCAAAAGAACGAAAAAACCATTTACTTTGCGTTCGAAGAATCGCCCCAGCAATTGGTTCGCAACATGAAGTCAATTGGGATTGATCTGGACAAACATATCAAGAAAGGCATTTTGCAAATTCATTCGTCACGTCCATCATTAAATGGTCTTGAACTGCATTTGCTTACGCTGCGAAAATTGATCAAAGATTTTCAGCCAACAACTATTATTATTGATCCAATTAGTAATTTAATTACGGTCGGAAGTGAACAAGAAGTGAGATCTATGCTCGTAAGACTTATTGATATGCTTAAAGCAAATAATATTACGGCATTGTTTACATCTTTGAACAAACAGACGGATAATTTTAGACCTGATCTGGCAGAAGAATCTGTTTCGTCATTGGTAGATACTTGGATCACAGTTCGTGATATGGAAGGTGTAGGCGAAAGAAACCGCGGTATCTTTATTATTAAGGCCAGAGGAATGGGGCATTCTAATCAGGTTAGAGAATTTGTTATAACCGGCAACGGAATAGAATTATTGGATGTAGAATTAGGACCACAGGGAATTCTGACTGGTGCTGCGAGAAAATCACATCAATTCAAGAAAACTATTTCTGATATTAAACTTCAAAACGAAATTAGCCGAAAAGACAGGGAAATTGAACGTAAACGCAAAGTCCTTGAAGCTAATATTGAAGCTTTAAGAAACGAATTTGAATCGGCAGAAGAAGAATTAAGCATCCTGAAAGCAACAGAAGAATTACAGGCTAAATTATCTTCTAACAAAAACAAATAAGATGAAAAAAGAAGTAGCCGAATGGCAATTATTGCTTTACATAGCAGGGCAAACGCCAAAATCGATCAAAGCACTTGAAAATATAAAAAAGTATGCCGAAGAACATCTTAAAGGAAAGTACAGCATCGAAATTATCGATTTGCTGAAGAATCCGCAATTGGCAGAAGGCGATCAAATTTTGGCTGTACCTACTTTGGTGAGAAAATTTCCTGAACCAATACGTAAAATTATTGGAGATCTTTCTAATGAAGAAAGAGTGCTTGTAGGACTTAATATCAAACCTATAACTGCTTAAATTATGGAAGATTCATCTGATGGCACTAGTACAACCAAACATAAATTCATACTTTTTGTTTCAGGTATGTCTGTTAAATCAGGACATGCAATCGAAAATTTGCGCAAAATCTGCGATACATACCTCACAGATAATTATGAATTAGAAATAATAGATATCAGCCGTGATAAAGAGCAAGCCGTGATTCATCAAATTGTAGCTATTCCTACATTGATAAAAACGCATCCAGAACCTAAAAGGATTATTTTAGGGGATTTATCAGATAAAGAAAAAGTATTGTACATACTTAATATAAGCGAATAATTTGGAAGACAACAAAAAAAATATAAACGCATTATTAGCAGAAATTGAGTCGCTAAAGGAAGAACTTTATGAGTCAACCAGCATCATTAATGCTATAAAGCAGGGAGATGTCGATGCGCTGGTAGTAAGCAGCAATGGAGTTCCTGAACTTTACTCTCTCGAAACTGCAGATTATACCTATCGTCTTCTTATTGAAAAATTTGGACAGGGCGCGCTGAGTATTTCAAGAAACGGACTTATACTCTACTGCAATGAGTATTTTTCTAAATTGGTCGGAATACCGTCTGAAAAAATAATTGGAAATTATCTTAATGAATATTTTGATAATCCAGAACAGTTTACTCAGTTAATTGAAGCGCTTCGTTATGGCATTACCACGCATGAGATTCTTTTAAAATCAGATAATGTTGAGAAGACTTTCCCTGCATATATCGCTTTAACAGATCTTGAGCCTTCTGTGGAAGCTATTGGAATCGTGATTACCGATTTAACCGAGAAGAAGAAACACGAAGAAGCTTTAATTCGGCATCAGAAGGAATTAGAAGAAAAAATACACGAATTGAATAAAACAAACCGTAATCTGGAGGAATTTATTCACGTAATCTCACATGACCTTAAGGAACCGCTTCGAAAAATTGTGATGAATACGGGCAGAATCGACGGAAGTTATTTTAAAGAAGCAGACACGAAAGCGATAAACGTTATGAAATTATCTGCCCTTCGATTGAATTCGCTGGTGGACGATTTAGTTTCGTATTCCTCACATACCGCGCAGGAAGAACGCACAGAAATAAACCTGAAATCTGTAATTTCTGAAGTAATTGAAGATTTTGAAATCATAATTTCTGATAAAAATGCGAAAATTAAAATTGGAAAATTACCAATCATTAAAGCTTCCAGAGTTCAAATGAGACAGCTTTTTTCTAATCTGATCTCAAACGCCATTAAGTACGGCAAAGCCAACACTCCACCAGTAATAGAAATTTTTCAGGAAGAAAATTTAAATTCTGAAATACCAAATCAAAATAGTAAATTTGTAAAAGTTCAGGTAAAAGATAACGGCATTGGAATGGAAAAAAGTCATTTGCTGAAAATTTTTATCATTTTTCAGCGTCTGCATGCCCGAAATGAATATTCAGGAAACGGTATCGGTCTTGCCATCTGTAAAAAGATTATGGAAAACCACTCTGGAAATATTACCGTAGAAAGTAAATTGAACGAAGGCACAACATTTAATCTTTACTTCCCAATCTTATAAAATGCCAGAAAAAAATAATTTACATATCATAATCGCCGAAGATGACATTGATGATGCTGATGTTATCACAGAAACTTTTACAAAAAATCCACATTTCAGCAAAGTAAGCCTTGTGGCTAATGGCGAAGAACTGCTGAATTACTTAAAAAATACTTCAAACGAAAGTCCGGACGTTATTCTTACCGATATCAATATGCCTATTATTGACGGAATTGAAGCTTTACAGGAAATTCTGAATACCAATGAATTGAAAAACATTCCGTGTTTCGTTTATTCGACAAGTATAAATCCTTCATACAAGGAAAAATGCGATGATCTGGGCGTAAAAGCCTATCTTATTAAGCCGTATTCTTTTGAAGCTTTCGCGGAAATCCCAAAAACTATTTTAAGTATTATTGAAGCTTAATTTCATTTTTTATCCTGAAGAAAGCTTTTCTTTTCCATTATTTTAGGATTAGAGAACAAATTTAAACCGTAAAATGGTATAACTTTGTAACCAATTATTTTTCCTAATTTAATGGAACTTAGTATGGAAAGAAATCAAAAAGAAGAAGTACAAGCACTTCAAGATACATTACACGTTTTGGGCGGTAAATGGCGACTGCCAATTATCAATTCAATCTGTAACGGAAATCATCGTTTTAGAGAAATCGAACGCAGTATTCCGGGAATTACTACACGCATGCTTTCGAGAGAACTCAAAGAAATGGAACTCAACATGCTGATTAAAAGAACCAAAGACCGCGATGCCGAAATTCAGGTCAAATACGAATCAACACTCTATTGTAAATCATTTGGTCCTGTTATCGAAGAAATGATAAAATGGGGAAAATCGCATCGAGAAGAAATCATTAGAAAATCCTAAAAATACCTTTAGTCCTTTATCGTAAATTGACCATTTTTGAATCAAAAAACATCCAAATGAACTTAAAAAGTACTTAAAAATGTAGTTTTTTAATGAATTACAGCTATAAAAGCCCTATATTACATAAGTAAAAAGCCGATTCTGTTGGCCCTATCGGCGCTTATTGCTATAATTTTAAAAAACACAAAATGAAACAATTATTACAATGGACCATCATTATTCCAATTTTATCGTGGGTTCTTTTTTTTAGCGGACTTGTAGACAACAGCAGTATCTTTCAAATTATTGCCAGCATTTTGCTTATTCTTAGCGTTATGTCTGCCGTACATCATTCTGAGATCATTGCAGAACGTGTTGGAGAACCTTACGGAACGATTATTTTGGCTATATCAATAACTGTTATTGAAGTTTCAATTATCGTGTCATTAATGATTTCAGAAGGATCAGAAGCTGCATCTTTAGCCAGAGACACGGTTTATGCCGCAACAATGCTTATTTTAAACGGTATTATAGGATTGTGTCTTCTTATTGGAAGCATCAAACATTACGAACAGAATTTCTCAACCTCTTCTGTAACTATTGGTTTAGTTTCGCTGATTTCTATAATCGTATTTACGTTAGTATTTCCCACTTTTACCGAAAGTGTTCACGGTTCTTATTACTCAAAGCCACAGCTTATATTTGCGTCGATTGCATGTCTGGTTATTTACGGTTCTTTTTTGTTCGCACAAACCAAAGGCTACCGACAGTATTTTCTAACGAACGGAGCTGATGATGAGTCTAAAACACATCCAATTGAAATCAATAATAAAACATTTTATACAAGTATGGTTTTTCTTTTGGTTAGTTTAGGAATCGTCGTATTACTAGCCAAAACCCTATCACCAACTATTGAAACTATTATTATCGGTTACAATCTTCCCAAATCTTTAGTTGGGGTAATCATTGCGATAATTATTTTGTTACCAGAAGCTATTGCAGCCATAATCGCAGCGAGAAAAAATAGACTTCAAACGAGTTTAAATTTAGCTTTAGGTTCTGCCCTCGCAAGTATCGGATTAACAATTCCAAGTGTTGCGGCGGTTTGTATAGCCATGAACATGCCGATTGTTTTAGGACTTGATATTAAATCTATTGTACTTTTGGCTCTATCGGTTTTCACCGTAATGCTGTCTTTAAGCAAAGGAAAATCCAACATTGTTTATGGAGTTGTGCTTCTAGTGAATCTATTTGCGTTTATGTTTCTTATGATTTATCCTTAAATGCTTAAATGCTTAAACACATAGAAACATAAAAATAAACTTTAAATACTTTTTCAAAATCAAAATAAGCGTATTTTTCACACATAAAAAGTATCACAATAAAGACTAAAAGTGAACTATTTTACTCCTTACTTTTCAGCATTTTTCTCTAACTTAGCGCTCTACATTTTGAAATGTAAGATTAAAACAAACTTGTTTTTCTGCAAAGCATTGAATGAAAAAGAATTACCATACTTTCTCTTACTTTTTGCTGTAAAAACATCCTTCTAATAATTTAGTTAATTGAAAACTATGAACAAATTTGATTTTGGAATTGTAGGACTTGGCGTAATGGGTCGTAACCTACTTTTAAATATCGCAAGCCACAACTTTGCGGCTGCAGGTTTAGACTTAGATACCGAAAAAGTCAATTCTCTTCAACAAGAAGCCGATGCCGACCATACTATTGAAGCTACGACAGATGTTAAACATTTTGTAGGACTTATTCAGCAGCCAAGAGCGATTATGCTATTGGTCCCAGCTGGAAAACCAGTTGACAGTGCCATTGCAAGCTTACTTCCTCATTTAGATAAAGGAGATATTATAATTGATGGTGGAAACACTTATTTTACCGATACAGACCGAAGATTTTTAGAATTATCTGAAAAAGGTATTCACTTCTTCGGAATGGGAATTTCAGGCGGAGAAAAAGGCGCGAGATTTGGTCCTGCTATGATGCCTGGAGGAGATCAAAAAGCCTATGAAAGACTTCGCCCTATTTTTGAAGCCATTGCTGCAAAAGTGGATGGAGAACCTTGCGTAGAATATCTTGGAAATGGTTCTGCTGGAAACTACGTAAAAATGGTTCACAACGGAATTGAATACGGAATCATGCAATTGATCTCTGAGATTTATGACCTGATGAAAAGAGGTTATAATCTGGACGATACCACTATTCAGAAAACTTTTGAAGAATGGAACCAGACTCATGATCTTAAATCATATTTGATTGAAATTACAGCAAGCATCTTAAAACAAGAAGATGAGGATGGAAGTCTTTTAATCAATAAAATTTCAGATTGGGCTAAATCGAAAGGAACAGGAAAATGGACTTCGCAAAACGCAATGGATTTACAAGTTCCAGTTCCAACTATCGATGCTGCAGTTGTTATGCGCGATATGTCTAAAACAAAACCAGAAAGAATTGAAGCTTCTAAAAAACTAGTTTGGAATGGCGATGCATCTGAAGTAAACAGAAACGAAGCAATCGAAGCTTTAAAATCGGCTTTATACCTTTCCATTGTTGTAACTTATGCACAGGGATTAGCGCAGCTTTACACCGCTTCTAAAGAATATAACTACGGATTAAATTTAGAAACTGTTGCCAAAATATGGCGCGGTGGCTGTATCATTCGCGCTAACATCTTAGAAGATTTTAGAAAAGCGTATGTTACAAAAGCAGATTTACCAAACTTACTTTTAGATTCAGGAATTGCTTCTAAATTAAATGATAACCAAGCCGGAATGAGAGCTGTTATTCAATTTGCAGTTCAAAAAGGATTGCCCGTGGCAGGACTTATGAATTCGTTAGCTTATTTTGATGCTTACAGATCTGCAAATCTTCCAACAAACCTGATTCAGGCACAGCGTGATTATTTCGGAGCTCATACGTACGAACGTATTGACAAAGAAGGTGTATTCCACACACAATGGTCTGAATAAGAAATTAAAGCAACACAACTACACACAATGACTAAAAATAAACTAAAAAATCCAACAATCATTGTTATTTTTGGAGGAACCGGAGACTTGGCAAAGAGAAAGCTCTTCCCTGCTTTTCAAAATCTGTACCTTGACGGACGTTTGTCTGAGAAGTTTCAGATTATTGCCCTTGGAAGAGCAGAAAAATCGAATGAAGATTTTCGCAGTTATGTCTTAGAAAACCTAAATGCTTTTTCAAGAAAAAAAGGAATTTCTGATCCAGAAACTGAAAAATTTCTTTCTCATATCACTTACCACAGCCTTGATATTGACAAAGAAGAATCGTACATCGGATTGAACGAGAAAATCAACAATTTTGACCTTGCTTTTGGCGAACGTGCCAATCGTTTGTTTTATTTGTCGATTACACCTTCTTTTATCTCTACCATTTCTAGTAATATCAAGAAAATCGGCCTTGCTGCAAATTCGAAGCAGGATCGTATTATTATAGAAAAACCTTTTGGTTACGATAAAGCTTCTGCAATCGAATTGAATGAAATGCTTTCGCAGACTTTCAAAGAAGAACAGATTTATAGAATCGACCATTATTTAGGGAAAGAAACTGTGCAGAATATCTTGGCTTTCCGTTTTGGAAATTCAATGTTCGAACCTTTATGGAGCCGTAATTTTATCGATTTTGTTCAGATTACCGTAGCAGAAGAAGTCGGTGTTGAAGAACGCGGCGGATTTTACGAAGGAGTTGGCGCCTTAAAAGATATGATTCAGAACCATTTGCTTCAAATTTTATGTATGACGGCAATGGAAGCGCCTGCATCATTAGCAGCAGATGATATTCGTAATCGTAAAGCAGATGTTTTAAAATCGATTCGTCGTATTAAACCAGAAGAAGTTGACCACTATATTGTTAGAGGTCAGTACGATGCTGGAACTATCAACGGAAAACCAGTTCCAGGATATCGTCAGGATAAAGGAATTGCACCAGATTCTAATACAGAAACTTACGTAGCAATGAAAATTTATCTGGACAACTGGAGATGGCAAGGAATTCCGTTTTACTTACGTTCTGGAAAAAGAATGGAAGAAAAACAATCCTCTATTATTATCCAGTTTAAACCAGTGCCACATTCTGCATTTTCTTATGGAAAAGAAGGCATGACACCAAACCGACTGATTATCAATATTCAGCCGGCAATGGATATTAAATTACAGTTTATGACCAAAAAACCAGGTTTATCTCTGGCTTTAAGACCTGCCGAAATGGTTTTTGATTATTTCGCCTGCTCTACAATGTCACCCGAAGCTTATGAAACGTTGCTAGCAGATGCTTTGGCAGGAGATCCTACCCTATTTATGCGTTGGGATCAGGTAGAAGAAGCTTGGGATGCCATTGATACAATCCAGCAAGTATGGAAAACAACTGCGCCAACCAATTTCCCAAATTACAAAGCAGGAAGCTGGGGACCAGAGGAAGCAGACGAACTACTGGCACGTCAAGGACACAAATGGATTCCGAACACACAAAACGTTAAAAAAGAAGAAGAAGTTTTAAATGATACAGATATATAATACAACAGAAGAAATTAATACTACTGCAGCTGATCTTTTTGCAGATGCTGCAGAAAAAGCCATTGCTGCAAAAGGTAAGTTTACAGCAGTTCTTACGGGAGGTTCTTCTCCTGCAGGAATCTATAAATTATTAGCTTCTGACGCTTACAAAAACAAAATAGACTGGAGCAAAGTTTATATTTTTTGGGGCGACGAACGCTGGGTACCTTTAAACGACGATCTTAGCAATGCTAAAATGTCTTACTCGACATTATTAAGCCACGTTCCTATTCCGCAGGAAAACATTTTTGAAATGTACAAAGACGGCGTTACGCCAGAAGAGTATGCTGCAACATACGAACAGACTATTAAAAAGGTTTTAGGCGAAGAAGGAAAATTTGACCTGATTTTATTAGGTATGGGAGATGACGGCCACACCGCTTCTCTTTTCCCAGGTGAAGCCGTTCTAGAAGAGCAAACCAAATGGGTTGATGCTTATTATTTAGCTCCTCAAAAAATGTATCGCATCACGCTTACAGCTCCGTTAATTAATAAAGCGGAAAAAATTGTGGTGGTGGCTTTTGGAGAAAAGAAAATCAACGCTTTGAAAGAAGTGACAACTGGAGAATACAATCCAACATTATATCCAATGCAATTGATTAAACCAGTTTCTGGTGAGTTATTGTTTTTGGTGGATAAAGTTGCTGCTGGAACGAATTAAGAAATTGTTTCTACAATATTTAGAAGGTTTATGCTGAAAAGTATAAACCTTTTTTTTTTCTTTTTTTAAACGCAGATTTTACTGATCGAGGCAGATTACTGATCGAAAACTTTGGCATAATCTAATTTCAAAATCTCTTTTAATAATCTTTTGACAAAAATCATTCTTAATAATAGATCTTCTTTAGTTTTCGAACTTATTTTAAAATCTTACGATTTCTAATAGGAAAATTAGCTAAATACTAGCTCCAATATTAATATTACAATTAAAAGTGTAACACCCAGAAAAATAAAACCCAAAGAAGTCCAATACAACTTCAAATTAATATAATCTTTAAAATATTCTGAATTATTATCTCTTTTAATTCCCGTCTTTGGCTTGCCTTTGTCTTTATATCTAATGACATATATAGCAGCGCCAATGACTATCATTGCAAGCAGTATTAAAATTATTTGCGTCATTAAACTCATTTACAACTAATCTTCTTGAACCAACTCAATATCCATAGTCTTAATCAAGCCATCCTCAAAAGTATAAACATGCTTAACTAGACCATCAAAAATCAAATTACCTTGCAGGTCTTTTACATTTTGCTGTACTAAAACTTCTAAACTGTCATTTTCCCTTTCAGCAAAACCAACTGGATCTACTTTCGGATTAATTTCTGCCCATTGTCTTGTCCAATATTGTCTAATTTCGTCGTGTCCACTAATATAGCCACCTTCCCAAGCCTTTGACCATTTTACATCTTCCTGCATTGTCGATAGGCAGTTGTCTATATTTCTTTCGTTAAAAGCATGATACGCTCTTCTAATTACATCTTGGAATTGATTTGACATTTTATACGTTTTAAAGTGGTCAACTAATATAGCAATTCTAACTTATTAAAATAAATACCGACAAAAATTTAAAACCCTAAAAATCAACTTCAATTATTATCAAATTTTTAATTCTTATGGTTTTTAGAAAAATTTTAAGAATCCTTACTTTTCAAATTGCTATATTTGGCGCACTTTCAACAACTATAAGCCTAGTTTTTGAGTAACAAATATAATCCTGCTGTGCTGTAAATGAAACCTATTAAGTTCATATATATCGTTTTACTTTCGCTGCTTTCTTTCTTTAGAGGCACCGAAACGTATCAGCAGCCTGTACATTTTAGCAGCTGTATCACTCATGACAGTGTTACCGCAGATGATACACTCTTTAATTCTTCGGATTATTCTTCTTCTAAAAATTTAGAAGTTCATTATAAACTCAAAAAGAAAATAAAATCCAGAGCTACTACTTTAGAACAAAGTACAATCAAAGCTCCTTATTTTAGTAATCTAATAAACTTCAAGCTTTACAAAAAGAGCTTAATTTATGGTATAGCTTCAATCTACCAAGTTCAAAGGCATACTTATCTTCATTTGTATCAGTTATTCTAGGACTCCAAATTTGGTTGTTTTTATATTTTAGATTTTTCTGAAACGATTTTTCATGTGCCTATATGGCGTATGAGTATCATTGTTATAAAAACATTTTTTCTAAGAACGGTGCTTCTATCCAAAAAGGAAGTAATCCGAAAACATCTCTAATTTCAATATTTACATAGATTTCAAACTTCCTTTTCTTGCATTGGGGAGCCTATATTTTTATTTAATTTTTAAAACCTAATCATGAATATTTATAAAAATCCATTCCTTTTATTCACCTTATCATTGTTCGTTTTAGTCTCGTGTGGTGATAAAGCAAAAAAGAATTCCGAAAACATTAAAACACTTCCTGTATACAAAGTCACCTTAAAAGACACTATAGTTTCGAGCAAATTTGTTGCCGATGTACATGCTAAAAACAATGTAGAAATCCACGTTAGAATTCCTGGTTTACTAGAAAAAGTTTATGTAAGCGAAGGACAAAAAGTTAAAAAAGGACAAATCTTATTTAAAATAAGCGATGTCGAACTTCAAATTCAGCTGCTGAAAGCCGAAGCTGTTTTCAAAAGCGCAAAAGCCGATTTAAGAATCGCAACCGTAGAATTAGAACAAGCACAAACTCTTTTTAATAAAAAAGTAATTGCCGACAAAGAATTAGAATTATCTAAAGCAAAACATGAAGCGGCTTCTGCGAAATTAGCCCACGCTGCCGCAGAAAGAAAAGCAATTAACCAGCAGATTAGTTTTACGACAATCCGTGCGCCGTTTGACGGAACTGTAGATAGAATTCCGTTTAAAGAAGGAAGTTTAGTAGAAAATGGTTCATTATTGACTACCGTTTCTCAGCTGGATGACGTTTACGCTTATTTTTCAATTCCTGAAAATACATATTTCCAAATGATGGAAGACAAAACCCTTAATACACAAGGAGATATAAAACTTGTCTTGCCAAACGGAATGGTTTACGATCAAAAAGGAGAATTAAGAACTGCCGACGGAGAAATCGACAGACAAACGGGTTCTATTCAATATAAAGCCAAATTTCACAATCCGCAGGGATTTATCAAACACGGAACTTCGGGTAAACTGATTATTTCAGAACCAAAAACCAATGCAATTTTAATTCCGCAGAAAGCTGTTTTTTCGATTCAGGACAAACAATATGTATTTCTGGTAAAAAAAGATGGAGTAGTTAAAATGACCAATGTTACAATTGGAAGTACTCTAGATGATGTTTACATCCTAAATGATGGTCTAAAAAATGACGACCTGATTGTACAGGAAGGTACGCAATCATTGAGAGACGGCGATAAAATCAACATCAAACAAATGTAGGTTATCGACTTGTAAAACAGTTATTTAATTATTGATCTAAAAAAAATATAATGATAGAGTTATTTATCAAAAGAAAAATATTGTCATTAATCATCTCGGTTATGATAGTTCTTTTGGGATTACTGGCTTTGTTCCAGCTTCCCATTACCCAATTCCCAGATATTGTACCGCCTTCTGTAACCGTAACAGCCAAATATACAGGAGCAAACGCAGAGGTTTCTGCCAACGCCGTCGCCCTTCCGCTCGAAAGAGCCATAAATGGTGTGCCGGGAATGACGTATATGTCGACCGTAACTTCTAATGACGGTTTAACCTTAATTCAGGTTTTCTTCGAAGTTGGAACCGATCCCGATTTAGCGGCTGTAAACGTGCAGAACCGTGTAACAACTATATTGGATGAACTTCCCGAAGAGGTAATTCGTGCGGGTGTTACAACCGAAAAAGAGGTGAACAGTATGCTGATGTACTTGAACATTACGAGTACAGACAAAACTCAGGATGAGCAGTTTATCTTCAACTTTACAGATATTAATATCCTGCAGGAATTAAAACGTATTGATGGTGTCGGACGTGCCGAAATTATGGGGCAAAAAGAATATTCTATGCGTGTCTGGCTGGATCCGCAAAAGATGCTTTCTTATAATATTTCGGCAAATGAGGTAATCAGTTCACTTCAAAAACAAAACATTTCTGCTGCACCTGGTAAAGTGGGCGAAGGATCTGGACAGCTTGATAATCAGTTACAATACGTAATTAAATATGGAGGGAAATTCTTTGAACCGAAACAATACGAAGAAATTGCGCTAAGAGCCAATCCAGATGGAACAATCTTAAGATTAAAAGATATTTCGAATATAGAATTTGGTTCGATGAGTTACGGAATGGTTTCTAAAACCGACGGAAAACCTTCGGCATCCATCATGTTGAAACAACGTCCGGGTTCTAACGCTTCTGAAGTTATTGCGAGCGTAAAAGAAAAAATGACTGAATTAAAAGGAACTTCTTTCCCTCCGGGAATGGAATTTAATATTGCCTATGACGTTTCCCGTTTTCTTGATGCTTCTATTCATGAAGTTTTAAGAACTTTGATCGAAGCCTTTCTTTTAGTAGCCTTTGTAGTTTTTATTTTCCTGCAAGATTGGAGATCTACTTTAATTCCAGTATTGGCAGTACCTGTCGCGCTTATTGGTTCGTTTACTTTTATGTCGATGATGGGATTCTCGATCAACTTACTGACTCTTTTTGCTTTGGTACTTTCCATCGGAATTGTAGTCGATAACGCTATTGTCGTCGTCGAGGCCGTTCACGTCAAAATTTCCGAAGAACATATGGCACCGCTTGAAGCCACCATAAGTGCCATGAAAGAAATTACAGGTGCCGTAATTGCTATTACAATTGTTATGGCTGCTGTATTTATTCCCGTTGCATTTTTGAGCGGTCCGGTTGGGGTTTTCTACAGGCAGTTCTCTTTGACAATGGCAATTAGTATTGTCATTTCTGGAATTAACGCCCTTACCCTTACTCCTGCCCTTTGTGCGATTATGCTAAAAGCGCATGATCCGAATAAAGAAAAGAAATCATTATTAGATCGTTTTTTCCATAGATTCAATAATTGGTTTGATAATGTAACTTCAAAATATATTAAAGTATTAGTAAAGTTTGCCGACAGAACTTCGGTTACTGTTGGTTTACTGGTTCTTTTCTGTCTTTTTACTTGGGGAACAAGCAAATTTTTACCGTCAGGATTTATTCCGTCTGAAGATCAGGGAATGGTTTACGTAAGTGTTACAACACCCCAGGGTGCAACTGTAGAACGTACCGAAAAAGTATTGGATGAAGTAACTAAAGCGGCCAAAGGAATTCAAGGCGTCGATAACGTAACTACACTTGCAGGATACAGCATCGTGACTGAAATTGCCGGAGCTTCTTACGGCATGGGAATGATCAACCTAAAAGACTGGAGCGATCGTGATATTTCTGTAAATGAATTTATTGCGCTTCTCAGCGAAAAAACAAAAGGCATTTCTGATGCACAGATTGAAATATTTGCACCGCCAACCGTTCCTGGTTTTGGTAATACCAGCGGCTTCGAACTTCGATTACTGGATAAATCCGGCGGAAGCATTACGAATACGGATGAAGTGACGAAAAACTTTATTAAAGAATTAAATGCTTCGCCAGAAATACAAAACTCTTTTACCAGTTTTGACGCCACTTTCCCGCAGTATTTAATTCATATTGATTACGATCAGGCGGCTAAAAAAGGAATTTCAGTAGACAATGCAATGGCAACCTTGCAGACGATGTTAGGTTCTTTTTATGCGACCAATTTTATCCGTTTTTCTCAAATGTATAAAGTAATGGTACAGGCAAGTCCGCAGTTTAGAAAAAATCCTGAAAGTATTTTGGATATGTACCTAAAAAATGATGCTGGCGAAATGGTACCGTTCTCCACTTTTATCAAATTAGAAAGAGTTTACGGTCCAGAAGTACTTACACGATATAATATGTACATGTCGGCAATGATTAACGGAGAACCTGCAGAAGGCTTCAGTTCTGGAGAAGCAATTGCTGCCGTAGAAAAAATCGCTGCAGAAAAACTCCCAAGCCGTTTTGAACTGGAATGGTCTGGTATGACGCGTGAAGAAATTTTATCAGGAAACCAAACCATTTACATTTTTGCGCTTTGTATACTATTCGTATACTTATTATTGGCCGCACAATACGAAAGTTTACTGCTTCCGTTTCCTGTATTATTAAGTCTTCCTGTGGGAGTTTTTGGTTCTTATCTTGCCCTTTTGATGGTTGGATTAGACAATAACATTTACGCGCAGGTAGCACTCGTCATGCTGATTGGTCTGCTCGCCAAAAATGCGATTCTAATTGTAGAATTTGCAATGGCACAAAACAAAATAGGAAGAGATATTACAGAAGCCGCGATTGAAGGTGCCAGACTTCGTTTCAGACCAATTTTGATGACTTCTTTTGCTTTTATTTCAGGATTGATTCCGCTGTGTATTGCTTCTGGTGCAGGTGCTGTGGGGAACCGTTCTATCGGAACTGCGGCTGCAGGCGGTATGTTAATTGGAACTTTGTTTGGTCTGGTAATTATTCCAGGACTTTACATTTTGTTTGCCAAACTTGAAAAAGCAATGAATAAATCTAAAGCATAATTTTTTTTAAACACATAGATTCATAGAATTTAGAAATCATAAAAAGGCGTTTCACTTTTTTTAAAGTCACATAGCCATGTGTTAGAAACTAGTTTTTTTCAATCCCTTTTCTAAAAAAAACTATGTTTCTATGTGTTGAATCAATTACGCTGCAGATTAAACAAATAAATTAAACAATGAAAGAGATATTAAATCAATATAAAAATGCTAATACGCAGTTTTTAAGGACAACCAAAAGTGCGGTTATAATAACTGGAGTTTTACTTTTAACGGCATGTTCTGCGCCAAAAGTCAGTGATAAATTGACTGCTGCAAAACTTCCTGAGAATTTTGACGCGAAGAGAAAAGACAGTATAAATAATACTTCGCCTTTTATTCCATTAAAAACGGAAACCTTTTTTAAAGATCCAAAATTAGAGCAGTTACTAAAAAAAGCAATCGCTCAAAATCCGGATTATTTAATTATGCAGGAAAGGATATTGATTGCCAATTCGCATTTAAAAGTGGCAAAATTAGCCCTTCTCCCTTCTTTAGATCTAGTCGCAGATGCTTCTGGAACGCGTTATGGAAAATATACAATGGATGGAGTTGGTAATTTTGATACCAATTTTTCACAAAATATCAGCGACAAGCAAAGAATTAATGAAGACCTTACTCCTAACCTTTTTCTAGGCGGAAAAGTTTCGTGGGAAGCTGATATTTGGGGAAAACTGAGCAACCGTAAGAAAGCAGCACAGCAAAGATATTTTGCTTCTCAGGCAGGAATGCGATTATTGCAGACCCGCCTTTTAAGCGACGTCGCCGATTTGTATTTCAAGCTTATTGCCTTAGACAAACAAGCTGCGATTTACGATAAAAACCTCACAACCCAAGAAAGAGCACTTGATATAGTTTCGGCTCAAAGATCGGTTGGAAAAGCTACGGAATTAGCTGTACAGCAGTTTAATGCGCAAAATAATAACATCCATGCCCAAGCTTCGGAATTGAAATTAAGCATCGACCAAACCGAAAAAGCTTTGTTGACGCTTTTGGGTGAATACGGCGGAAAAATCGATCGAAGCAGTGACTTTTTATCCGGACATTTAGAAGTTTTAAACCAAAAAATAAGTGTAGATTCTATTATTCATAAAAGACCAGACGTTGCCGAAGCATACTTCGAATTATTAGCCAGCAACGCCGATGCAAAATCCGCACGTGCTGCCTTTTTCCCAACCTTAAATTTAGGCGGCTATGCAGGTTTCAATTCATTTTCTTTTAATACATTTTTTGATGCTGGATCTTTTGCCTGGCAGATATTAGGCGGTTTAACAGCTCCTGTTTTCAATAAAGCACAAATTAAACAGGAATTTTACGTTTCTAACCGAAGACAGGAAATTTCGTTTCTTCAATATCAAAATACAATCACAACTGCTTTCAACGAATTGAGCGCTTTATTGCATAGAAATGAAGCTTTTGAAGATGTTTTGAAATACAAATTGAAAGAAATCGATCATCTTGAAATTGCTGTAAACGTTTCTAACGATTTGTATTTAAGCGGTTATGCCAATTATCTCGAAATCATTAATGCGCAGAAAAACAAACTGCAGGCAGAACTTGATTTTGTTGACATTCAATTGCGAAATGCCAATTCTCAAGTATTATTGTACAAAGCTTTAGGCGGAGGAATTAATTAGTTTATATATTGGTCAAAAACTGCTCTTTTTTTAGCTCATCAAGAATACAGTTTTATATCCCATTTGTTCGGCAGATGGGATTTTTTTTTTGAAGGAAATTTTCTGTTCGTTGTTACAACTACTATCTTTATTCTAAATTACTAAAAAAGCAACAATGGATATTGCCCATATTCTTGATCATATTTACAAACTTCCCGAGCATTCTAAACTGGCTTTAGAAAATAATGTCCGAGAAATGACTTTTCCTAAAGGTCATATTTTACTGAAAGCCAATAAAATAGAATCAAATATTTATTTTATAAAAAAAGGATTGGTCAGAGCATTTATTGAAAGGGATAATGAAGTAACTTTTTGGTTTGGAAAAGAAGGCGAAACCGTAATTTCAATGAAAAGTTATGTCGAAGAACAGCCTGGATATGAAACGATTGAACTTCTGGAGGACTGCGAATTGTACGAATTAAAGACAGAAAACCTTAGAAACCTCTTTAACGAAGATGTCCATATTGCGAACTGGGGACGAAAATTTGCTGAAAAAGAATTAATAAAAACAGAAGAACGTTTGATTTCCAAACAATTCAAAAATGCATCAGAACGTTATCTCGAACTCATGAAAGATCATCCGGAACTGCTTCAAAGAGTACAATTAGGACATATTGCTTCTTATCTGGGCATTACGCAAGTCAGTTTAAGCCGAATAAGAGCGGAATTAAAATAAATTTATTTTTTATCATTTGTTAAATTTTTTCTGAACTTCATAAAGGAACTTTGCACCACAAAATTTTAACGATATGAACTGGATTATTTTAATCATTGCAGGCTTATTTGAAGTAGCTTTTGCAGCTTGTCTGGGAAAGGCAAAAGAAACTACAGGAACAGAAATGTACTATTGGTATATTGGATTTTTTATTTCCTTAACCCTGAGCATGCTTTTGCTGATGAAAGCCACAGAAACACTTCCGCTTGGAACTGCGTATGCGGTATGGACAGGAATTGGCGCAGTTGGAACGGTACTAGTCGGTATTTTTGTTTTTAAAGAACCTGCAGCTTTCTGGAGATTATTCTTTTTGGCAACTTTAGTAGGTTCTATTGTTGGTTTAAAAGCGGTTTCTCACTAAAAAAATATTATACGAATTGGATACAACTTTGTCAAAGTTTCGAACTTTGACAAAGTTTTTTTGTTTTAAACACATAGGAATTACCCCAATCTTCTCATTTCGTTCCTCGGAATGACAAACTGTTCGTAAAGCTTTAAAATACAGCCCAAAGTTTCCATTTTAGTTTTGTGTTTTCAGCTTGGAATTTGGGATTTAAAATTTTGGAATTTAAAAAACTAATGCATTTTCAGCATCACATGATAAAAAAATAGCATTTTATATCATTAGTCTTCCCTTTATCTTTGTCAAATAAAGCATCATAAAACATGAAATTTAGCCATACCATTAAATCATTTGAGGAATTCACCAATCAGGAACTATATCAAATGTTACGTTTACGGAGTGAAGTTTTTGTTGTCGAACAAAACTGTCCTTATTTAGATTTAGACAATAAAGACCAAAAGAGTTTTCATCTTTTATATTATGTAAATGAACAATTAGCGGGCTGTACACGTTTACTCCCTGCAGGTTTATCATATGACGAAATAGCAATTGGAAGAGTTGTGATTGACAAAACACATCGTGGATTGGGTTTAGGAGTAAAAATTATGGAAGCTTCGATTGCAGGCTGTCAGGAAAAATTTGGCGAAGGCCCAATTCGAATCAGCGCTCAATATCATTTGTCGAAATTTTACCAATCAGTTGGATTTGTTGAGCAAGGCGAAGTTTATGATGAAGACGGAATTCCGCATATCGAGATGCTCCGAGCTTAATAAATTACGGTAGAATCAGCTTTAAAACATTGGCTAATACAGGATTATGATCTTCGGTTCTCCAATTGATATACAAATCAGTTTCTAAAGGAAGTTTTATAAATCGAATACCAGAAATTTCATGGAAAAGATAAGAATCTGGAAGAATTGCAATTCCGAGTCCTTTTCGAACCAAGGCAATAATTGCAGAACCGAATTCAGAATGAAGATATACTTCTGGTGCATTTTCAAAAGAATTGAATAATCGTTGTATTAAATCGCTGTAACTGCTGCCTTCATCGTTAGTTGGCAATATGAACTTTTGAGAAGCAAGTGTTTCTTTGGTAAGATCTTCGACAGTTTGATACGGATGGTTTTCAGGAACTACAATCGCCAAATTATCGGTATGGATTTTTTCTGATCGAATATCACGCGAATTATTAATATCTCTGGTAATAGCCAAATCGATTTTATAATTTTGGAGATATTCCTGCTGATTTTCATACAGAACTTGGACCAATTTGATTTTTAGTTTTGGAAAAGCATTCGAAATACGGGACAAAATATCAGGCATAAGCGAAGCCGAAATAGAATCGGGATGCGAAATAGTAATAGTACCGCTCTCGCCTAACTGAATCTGGCGTGCCGACTGATGAATAAATTCGAGTTTACTCATTTCGACTTCCCATTTTTCTTTTAAAAACTGGCCGGCTGCTGTGAGTTTAACATTGCGTTTGTTACGTTCAAACAACTGAACGCCGAGCTGATTTTCGAGAGACTGAATCTGACGGCTCAACGCAGATTGGGTAATATTCATTTTGCCGGCGGTATTCCAAAAATGAAGTTCGCGTGATAAAGCTAGAAAATATTTAATTTGCTGTAAGTCCATTGATGCAATTTACGCATTTATTAAAAACAAAAAACAGGTTTTAATGCATTAAAGAATAAAATAATGAGCACACTAGAAATAAAAAAAGCAACTGTTAAAGATTTAGAAGCTCTTCAATTAATTGGAAGACAAACTTTTTCAGAAACTTTCGCAGAGGTAAACAGCGAAGAAAATATGATTAAATATTTGGAAGAAAGTTTTGCCGACGAAAAATTAACTGCTGAACTCAATCATCCAGATTCCCACTTTTACTTAGCCGAACTTGACAACAAAATTATTGGCTACTTAAAATTAAATACCGGCGATGCACAAACCGAAAAACAAGATCTCAACGCTCTTGAAATAGAACGCATTTACGTCGCAAAAGAATTTCATGGTAAAAAAGTTGCACAGGCACTGTATGCTCAGGCTTTACAAACTGCTGCCGAACTCAAAGCTGGATATATTTGGCTTGGCGTTTGGGAAAATAATCTTAGGGCAGTTAGCTTTTATACTAAAAATGGTTTTATTCAGTTTGATACTCATATTTTCAAATTGGGCGACGACGAACAAACTGATTTATTGATGAAGAAAGTTTTATAAATCAATTAAAAAGGCAATTTTTACGAATTATAACTTAATGGAAAGAAAACAATTTTTACTGATTTTACTAATCATTGGCACTGCATTTTGGGGTATCTCCTATTCAGTTACTAAAATGGCAATTGGAGATTATTCTCCTAACACTTTTTTGTTTTATCGTTTCCTTTTGGCTGTTATAGTTTTAACTATTATTTTTTGGAAATACGTTAGAAAAACAAATTTAGAAGCTGTTAAAACAGGTGCAATTTTAGCTTTTCCAATGTTTTTAGGAATTCAGCTTCAAACAGTTGGACTTAAATACAGCGATGCTTCGCAATGTTCTTTTATCGCTGGATTAACCGTTATCATCATTCCGTTAATGAAACTGGCGGTCTATAAAACCAATGCATCCTTAAAAATATGGATTGCAGCCCTAACTGCTTTAGCTGGTTTATTTATTATAGCCATACAAGATAAATTTACAATAAATATAGGCGATCTATTTACAATCGCGGGTGCTTTTGCTTTTGCGGTTTATTTGATTACTGTCGAAAAACATTCGGTTTTAAAGAATTTGCTGTATTCGATTGTTCCCATGTTTGCATTTTGCGCGCTGTTTACTTTTTGTCTGGCTATTACAGATTCTCAAGCGGTTTGGTTTCCAAAAAACGATACGTTTTGGCTTGGTGTTGTTTATTGTGCGCTTTTTTCTACTGCTTATATGTATACCGTTTCGAATATTTCTCAGCGTTATTTATCTGCAGAACGTGTCGCGGTAATCTATTTATTTGAACCTGTTTTTGGTGCAATTGGCGCTTTTTTTATCTTGGGAGAAAATCTTTCTTGGCGTCTGCTATTGGGAGGAACTCTCATTTTTGCCGCAACTATAATTTCTGAAGTAAATTTTAAAAGCTCCAAGCTTAAAATTTTGGCTAAGAAAGATTAGAAAAATCTACACATAAAAATGGTTCTCGAAGATTTAGCAGATTAGGAAGATTTATTCTCATTTGATCTGCGTAATCTGTGAGATTTACGAGAAAAACAGTCAAAAAAAAACTCTTATTTTAATTTCTAAATAAGAGTTTTTTTTTATCCATTATATAGGTAAAAGTGTATCTTCTGGGTCACATGGAAAATAAATAACTATATCAGTTCCTTCGCCAGGTTTTCCTTCTGCATGAATATCACCTCCAACGGCCTGCATGATTTTTTTACATAATGCCAGACCAACACCTGAGCCAGTATAATGTTCCTGAGTATGAAGTCTTGTAAAAACCTTAAAAATAGATTCGGCATATTTTTGCTCAAAACCAATTCCGTTATCAGAAAATCGGACCCAATGACAATACACTTTATACTTGTCATGTATGATTACAGGTTCTTGAGAAGCTGTTATTTTAATTTTTGGCTGTCTTTCAACTGAAGCGTATTTTAATGAATTCTGAAGAATATTAATAAATAATTGTCTCATTAAAAATCCAATAGCATGAATTTTTGGAAGATTTTCAGACTCAATTACTGCATTACTTTCTAAAAGTACTTCAGACATTTCTTTAATTGTAGATTCTAAAATTTCATTTAAATCTACTTCATGAAGAGTATCCCTGGTGTTTTTTATTCGGGTATATTTTAAAATATCTTCCAATAAACCGCTCATTCTATTGGCAGATTTCGAAACACGTTGTAGGGAATTTGAAATTGAATCGGTTGAAATAACATCCAATTCAGATAACATTTTTGAGGTTATAAGCTGAATTTTACGCAATGGTTCCTGCAAATCATGCGTACTGATCCAGTTAATATTTTCGAGTTCTGAATTTGTTTCTTTTAATATTTCGCTTTGACTGCGATATTTTTCCTCTTCTTCACTCAACATAATCAAAATAAGCTGATTGTGCAAGGCGTGTGCATATTGAATAGCAGCATTAATTTCATACTGCTTCCACACACTGCTTTTATTTTTGACAATCTGTTTCCAGATATTGAATGAATTTCTAGGATGAAGTCCGTTGCTGTCTTTAACAATGCTTTTTTCAGGATCACCACCCCAATTAATTTCAGAAATAGTTTCGGGTCTGTACCAAATTATGTGATCATTATTTCCAAGAGAATGATAGATAATTCCAGCAAAATTTGAATTTTGAGCTAGTTCCGGGAAATCATCGCTGATTTTGTGAGTGGTAAATATTTCGTTGGAAAACTTAGCATTTATACCTTCAATCAGCTCCGTAATTTGTTCATCAGAAGGAACTATTCCACTTTTATAGATTTTTCCTCTAGATATAATAGAAACACCAGCTGCATTACAAAGTTCTAGTAATTGCGGTGCCTCACTAATTATTTCTAATGATTCTTGTTTAATCGGAAGATCAATACTTGTTAATTGCTCCAACGCTAAAATTGATTTGTGAGCATTTATATTCTCATCATTAGATTGGCGTATATCGATTTGTGAGGTAATAAATTGTCCTTGAAGTTTTGCAGCAAGTCTAATTTCGGGTGAAATATTTTTTTCTGAATAATGATGGCAGGCAATTAATCCCCACAATCTGTCATGATGGATAAGCGAAATTGTTAATGTTGCACCAACGCCCATATTTTTTAAATATTCTACGTGAATTGGCGACGTACTTCTTAATATCGAAAGACTTAAATCAAGATTTTTATTTTCTTTATCATCTACCGTGTAGATTGGAACTGGCTCATAATTAATATCAACAATTAATCTCAGCTGATTTTTAATATACAATTCCCTTGCCTGAGCTGGAATATCGGTATGTGGATAATGGAGTCCTAAAAAAGGTTCTAGGTCTTCCCTGCAGCTTTCGGCAAAGACTTCCCCATTATATTCTTCATCAAAACGATAAATCATTACACGATCGTAACCTGTAATTTCACGTGTTCCCTGAGCCACTAATGCACACAGATCTTTAAGTGACTTGGTGTTGTTCATCTGCGTTACAAACTGAATCGTTTGTGTGTAGACGTCCGCCAATTTTTCTTTATCTGGAAACTGTGGTTCAGCTTCTAAAACATAAATATCATAACTTTTGTGGATACTAATTTGAAATAATTTTCCTAAAAGGCTTATTTCGAGCGGAAAAACATCTTGAATTTTATCTTCATTGATATACTCTAACAGCTGTTTTTCTGCTTCGGTACCAAAAACACTTTTAAAGTCTTTTCCTAATACCTCAGTATGAAGTAAATTTAAATATGCAGCAATATTCTCTGTACAAAAATCTATTTTCCAATTGGAAGTAACGCCAATTAAAAAACCGTGAGGCTGAATTTTACCTGGTATATGTATCGGTTCATGCTCACAATTGGTCAACGTAACAATATCCCGATTAACTATATCTTTAATCTTCATTCTTTTATCTGCTCTCAAAGTGATTATAAATACTATCAAAAGCAAATACAGCTCCTTCTATTATAGCATCTCCACAATTATTCTGTTGTTCGTATTCTGATAGAAAGTTGAGGAAAGATTTCCAAAAACTTCCTGTTTTATCTCCGTAACCATTAAAATAAGAAACACCCTTATCTCCAGAAAGTTGCGGTACTTGTGAAACATTTTTTAAAATAAATCTACCGCCAAGCGTAGAACCTTCAACCACATAAAAAATTCCAAGAGCAAAAGGAACTGAAATGTTTTCAGTTTTAAAAACTTTCTCAGAGTTACTCAAATCATAGTTTAGAAAAGCAAGATCAGCCTCAATAAGTTGTTTTTTTCTTCTTTGTTCCAAATCACCTAAAAGTCCAGAAAATAATGGGTAAACCGTTTGTTCAGTATCAGCATGAACATCATGCATTAAATTTAGATATTTAGCATATTCCTCAATTTTCATATCTGATGACATAATTGACATGGAAACAGGAAGTTCTTCTAATTTTTTATGTGAGTCAGCAGTCTTTGTTTTCAAATCATTAAGAAAACTTGAGGCTACTGCAGTTGAATTTGTATTCATTATTTTACTATTACTTATTGGGAGGAATCTATGGCGAGTCTCTCTACAAATTTAGAAAAAAAACATTAGTAATAATTTTAAAAATAAACGTTTGTAAGATCAATGTATTATTTTTTACTATTCTGCGATCAAACAAATTTCAAAAACAGTTTTTTCCTTTTCATTTTTGTAGAGAATATAGCCTCCATGGGCTTCTATAATGTTTTTAGATAAAGTTAAACCTATCCCCGCACCTTCTTTTCTAGTGGTAAAACAATCGCATCAACCATTCACCATCAACAATTAACAATTAACAATCAACAATCAACTATTAACAATCAACTATTAACAATCAACCATTATTTCTTAGTAAATCCTTTTCGTGTCATTTCTCCCCAGCCTTTCGTTCCCATAATTTTTTCTTTATAACCCACTAAAGCTGCATAAACAGTAAGTGGATGAAAATACAACGGTTCAATAAAAGCCGCCATAAGAAGCTTAAAGAAATCAATTTGTTTGGGATATTTATGATACGTTCGTTCTTCACTGTACAAAGCAATTACTGAAAAGAAAACAGCAAATGAATACACAAATAACAAAAGCAAAAAGAAAAAATGCCAGTTTAGAAGACCAAATATTATAAAGAAAAGAGTTATTATAAGACCAATAAACTCAATTGCAGGAGCTAAAAACTCAAACAAAGTCCAATATGGTACGCTTAACATTCCTAATAATTTGTATTTAGGATTCAAAAACATTCTTTTGTGAATACTAAGTGTTTCGATTGTTCCTCTCATCCATCGGCTGCGCTGTTTTTTGAAAATCTTAAAATCTTCTGGAGCTTCTGTCCAGCAAAGCGGATCTGGGATATAACTCACCGCATACGGAAGTTTGTTCTCCAGCATATAACGGCGCATTCTTACAATGAGTTCCATATCTTCCCCAACCGTTTTTGTGCTATAGCCTCCACACATTATGGCTACTTCTTTATCAAATGCACCAAATGCTCCGCTTATAAGCAGTAAACCGTCCAATCTTCCCCATGCCATTCTACCTAACAGAAAGGCCCTTAAATATTCTAAAACCTGAATTCTTGGCAGCATACGGTCTGGAATATTAACCTCAACCAATCGTCCGTTTTTAATTATGCACTGATTGGCAATTCGAACAACACCGCCTGTGGCGATAATACGTTTTCCGTGTGATTCTAAAAATGGTTTTGCCAGTTTTAAAAGCGAATCTTTATCGAGAATACAATCAACATCTATACAAACTACATAAGGGTTTTCGGCAATATTAAGTCCAACGTTTAGAGCATCGGCTTTACCTCCATTCTCTTTGTCGACAACTATTAATTTTTTATAAGCCGCGTTTCTTGAAGTGTAAATTCCTTTGATTTTTTTAGTTTCAATTTGCGGATGAATATCTAATTCAGTCAAAACAAGATCATAGGTTTTGATCAGGATTTCCATTGAATTGTCCTTACTTCCGTCATTCACTAAAATTACTTGATAATGATTATAATTAAGAGAAAGGAGTGATTTTACATTTTCTTCAATAGTTAAACCTTCATTGTATGCAGGAGCAATCAGCGAAAGTTTTGGTGCAAATTCACTGGTAAGAAGCACTTCATAATCAACAAAACTATTTTTCTTAAGGTAACTTCGCAGTTCTTTTGTAGAAAGATAAGCGAGTAACAAATAAGAAGACATGATTAATATGGCATAACCCAGTATAAGAAGTATGTATACATCCAAAAACCATATTATTTCAGTAGTAAAAAAAGTCATTTTCTTATAAAGTTAAACGGTTAATGTCTGTAGAATACTTTGCGCTTCGTATTTTATTACTGTGTTTGGAGCTTTTGCAGCCAATTGCGCTACAAACGGAATTTTCTGTGTCAGTTTTAATTCTTTTATCAGTTTTAACCCCAGCGTAATAACAGTTGTATTCTGAGATTCTAATAAAAGCTCAATTCCTTTTGTATCTCCTATATCGTGTTTTTTAAACGCTGCGATAATGTTCAGCTGAGTCCAATCATCAATAGGATCTGAATGTTCGACAAGATATACAACGCTTTTTGTGCCCGCAAGTCTAATACAGGCGTTTATGGCAGTAATTTTTAAAGTTTTATTTCGAGCTTTTGAATAACTTATGATTTCATCAAAAGCTTCTGTAATATTAAACTCTGCCAGTTCTGTGATTCCTTTGCATTTTACTTCCCATTTTAGACTTTTAAGTTTTCTAAAAGAGCCTTTTATCAAATTAGAATCTTTATAAAATTGTTCAAGCTTTTGTGCATAAATACCTTCGTAATTCTTATGCAGATTTATAATTGATTCTGTCAATACTTCCTTGAAAAATGAAGTATCAAAAAGCACTAAAAAGTTTTTATTTTCTTTGATGCTTGAAAATGAAACATCGTTAAAGATTACTGATGTCATCAATTGATCAATCTCTGCACTATATTCTTTTCTAAGTCTTTCTCTTTTAATTTTCTTATTTCGGCTTGCTACAATTAACAAGTACAAAATAAATGAAACGCAAACAAATGCGTAAATAGAAAAAGTAAGGAAAGGTATTTCCCAGCTGCCGTTTTTATATAGTTCCCAGATATCTGTCATATTAAAAACGTTTAGTTACAATTAACTGAACATTATACCTGTTTCTGTATTCTCCTGGAATATATTCTTCGCGCTCATACAGGAAAATAGGACGCACAAAGAAAGATTCGCCAAAACGATGCTGATATTGTATTCCTGCTCTGTAAGCTTTTAAAGGCTGGGTAAAACTATTATAGAGATATAAATACGGAACATTTCCGTATTGTAATTCAAATCTTATCAAACGTTCTTTTTCTTCATTTACTTTCTGCAAGCTCAAAACATGAGAAAACAACTCGTTTGAAGTATCATAATACGGTCTGTATGCCACAGTATAAGTTCCAGCCGTATACGCAATTTGTCCCGTTAGTAAAGTGATATCATCTGTATCAAAATGCATGAATCTGGCTCCCAGCGAATAATCAAACTTTTTATGCGGAGCAAAATAATATTCTAAACCTGCTTTTGCGACAGGAAATATTGTTTCGCCTGTAGAAATTCCACCATTTGCATATAAATAACTTTTGTTGGAGAAAGTCTGATAATAATCGGCTTCGAACAACATTTGTGTATCGTCATTAATATGCCCCACATTGGCACGGCCGACAATGGCAGATTTGCTGAATTTATGTGAATATTCTACATAACCATAATGAAATGGCGACTGTCCTGGTTCTGAAGTTGAAATATTCAAGTAAGAAGCAGAAACGGTATTTTTTGCTTTGCGTCCTATCAGTGTACGTATTCCACTGAATGCCTGAGTGCTGTTATCGATAAAAGATGCTTTTTCTATTAAATCTAATGCTTCTTGGTCACGATTGAGTTTCTCTAAACAAGTGGCTTTTATCTTTAAAACATCAATGGATTTTGGATCAATTACAAGATATTTATCGCAGTAAGTAATACACTTTTCATAATCTTCAGACCAAAAATAAATATTAATAATAGCCTGCAGTGCTTCTGGATTTGGATTAACTCTGTCTGTCATTGGAGACAAAATTTTTACTGCTGTTTTATAATCTTTTTTCCAGCTGTAAATACGTCCGGTGTAGACTTGAATATCTTCATTTTCTGGAAACTTATTCCGCAAAGGTTCAATGAGTGACAATGCTTTATCGTAGTTTTCTTTTTCTACTTCTCGTTTTACATTTGCCAAAGTCTCGTCTACATTGACTTCCTGCCCAATTGCAATGGACGAAAAAAAGAGTATAAAAATGGAGTAATAGATAAACTTCATTAGAAACGTTTGTTTAGTAATTTATTAATCCTTACCAAAAGTACAGCCGGACTGACTGGTTTGGCAATAAATTCATTGGCGCCTATATCGAAAGAATCTAATTCGGTTTGTTCTACACCCGAAGAAGTAAGTATGATTATGGGAACATCGGAGTTAATGCTTTCTCTAACATATTGCGTGATTTCCATTCCGCTTTTTCCGGGCATGTTTATATCTGTCAGAATTAGATCGTAATGATTGGCCTCTATTGCCTCCAATGCATCTTTTCCATCTGAAAATTGGTCAACACTAAATCCTTTAGATTCTAAGAAAAAAGATAATGATTTGCGTAGGATGTCATTATCTTCTGCTAAAATAATTCTCATTTTTTTTATATTTATCTTTGGGGCAAACTTTATATTATGACATCATAATTGTAAAGCTAGAATATATTTCTCTTTTATCATAGCGCTTTCAGAATTTTAACGACTTCTGCAATTCCACAATGTAAAATATTCACTTTATCAAGAGTTTCGCTGGTAAATTCATTCGCTTTTGCTTCTTCTTCAATTATACTAACACAATTACTAAGATCTTCAAGCATAAAAATATCTAAACTCGATTTCATATTATGAGCTAGCTTTTTTACGGTATCGTGATCAGTATTATGAAATGCTTCTTCTAATTGTGCTGTTTGAGCTGGTATCTTTTCTATAAAAAGATTGATCATTTCTTTTCTAAAATCGGGATCTCCGCAAGACATTTCATCCAGAAAAGAAAGATTTAAAACTCTTTTATGCGAAATGTCATTATCTGGGTTCATTACCGTTTTTATTGCTTTTAAAAGAACTGACTGTTTAAATGGTTTTGGCACATACGCATTCATACCTACTTTGTAACAGCGCTCCTGCTCTCCCACTAAAGAATGCGCCGTCATGGCTATAATCGGAATTGACGAATTCATTTCGTTACGAATATATTCTGTTGTCTGATAACCATCTTTAAGAGGCATTTGAAGATCCATCAAAACCAAATCATATTCATTTTGAGACAAAAGTTCTATTCCTTCTTCTCCATTATGCGCAATATCCAAATCAAATCCGAAATTATTAATTACGCTTTTTGCCAGCTTTTGGTTTAAAACATTGTCTTCGCAAAGAAGTATTTTAAGATGACCAAGGTCATTTTTAGACATTGATTTTACTGGAGCTTCTATGACTTGTGCCTTTTTATAGCTAAGAATAAAGATAAATTCAGAACCACGGTTCAGTTCACTTTTTACCTTAATTTCTCCATTTTGCAATTCTATTAACTGCTTTACGATGTTAAGACCAAGTCCTGTACCACCGTAAGTTCTCGTAGTACTTTCTTCTCCTTGAGTAAATCGTTCGAAAATAGTTGTCAGCTTGTTTTTCTGGATACCAATTCCGGTATCTTTTACTGAAAACTTTAATGTATAATTATCTTCTGTTTCTTCAATTTTTTTGACAGAAACGGTTACTTCACCTTCATTGGTAAATTTAAGGGAATTACCTATCAGATTAACCAATATTTGGTTGAGTCTACCTTGGTCGCCAACCACAACATCTGGCATTTCTGCATCTAAAAATAGATTGAACTCTACTTCTTTCTGCCTCTTTACTTTTAATAAATCATAAACGTGTTTAAGGGTCTTTTTTAAATTAAATGGCTCCGAATCAATTGCCAGGTTCCCCGATTCAATTTTAGAAAGATCTAAAATATCATTTACAATCAACAGCAGATTTTCTCCTGCTATCTGCACGCTTTCAATATATTCGCGCTGAACATCATCTAAATCAGTCTGAGCAAGAAGATCAGTAAAACCAATTACGGCATTTAAAGGTGTTCTGATTTCGTGGCTCATATTGGCCACGAAACTATCTCTAGCTAATACTGCTTTTTCAGCAATTTTTTTCTGGGCGTCTAACTGGGCATTCTTTGTGCCTAATTCTAATTGAGCAATTACGTGTTTAGCAATAATTGAAAGTGCATTTCGCTGATTATCGTTAAGTTCTTTAGTAACATGGTCTATAGCACACAAAGTTCCTATATTGTAGCCATCAGGCGTTGTAAGGGGAACTCCTGCGTAGAATCTAACATTAAATCCGCCGGTAACATTAGGATCGTTTTTAAATCTATCATTTAAATGGGTATCATTTATTTCTACCATTTTCGATTCCATAATCGTATAGCGGCAAAAAGAGATTTCTCGAGGCACTTCAGATGCTCCAATTCCAATTTCAGACTTAAACCATTGTCTGTTTTCATCTATAAACGAAATATGAGCAATGGGAACACCGCAGATGTAAGAAACAAGCTTTGTTGCATCGTCAAAAGCGTGATCGGGAAGTGTATCTAATATATTATAGCGTTTTAAAGCTGCTAAACGTTGTAATTCGTTTTCTGGTATGGGGAAATCGTTATTCATTTTATTAATAGGTAAAGCGTACAAAGATAAGCTAATTTAAAATATGACATTTACCTAGCTATTAGTTTCTTATAAAACTTAACTCCTTATTTGCTCAATAATTTCTACCAAATGTTCTTCATCTGTGCCACAGCAGCCTCCAAAAACGTTTAAGTGACCAAAGGAATCTTTCAATTTTTTATATTCTTTTCCTAGTTCTTTGGGAATTCCACGATCTAATACTGTGGATTCGTCTAGTTCTGCGTGGCTTTTGCAAGACGCATTTGCCCTAATACCTTTTATTCGTTTGATCCAATTTTCATCTTCTTTCAATTCTTTAAAAAAATGGGCTGGATGTGCACAGTTAATCATGTAATACAAAGGCGGAACTGATACACTTTTATCTACTTTTTGTATTGCTTCTTTTATACTCATGCCAGTTGGCAATTTTCCATCTGTTTCAACTGTAAATGAAATAACAACAGGGGTGTTCACGTTTTCTGCAGCCTTTACGATACCAATAACCTCTTCTACATAATTCATAGTAAGTGCAGAAACAAAATCGACTGGAGCGATATTTAATGCCTTAATTTGGTCAGAATGATACGCTTCTGCTTCTTCAATACTCATACAATTTTCAGGTACGTATCCATCGCCACGAGGGCCAATACAACCGCTTATAAGAATAGAATGTATATCTTTTTAAAATATTGTTTTTAACTCAGCAAGCAATACTACTGCTTTTTTATTTAAGGCCGATAACTCATCCCTAGGATAACCAATTCTTTGAATCCAATCTGGGTTTGCACGCCATGTTGGAGTTTCTAAAATAAAATTGGTTTTGTATTTTTTGGCAATATTTAAATATCTTTTGTAATAGTTTTTGATTGCTTTATAACCCGGCTGATGCTTCAATAAATCAAAAGCAGCAAAACAAGGCAGATCAAATCCTTCCAGAAAAATTAAGGTTGTTTCAAGTCCTCCATCTGTTAAAAACACATCATCAGACTCTGTCGGTAAAGTATTTTTATTCGTCTCCATTTACATTCCTAATTATAAGTTATTAAAAATCAAATAAATAACATTATAAATATACGAAATTATAATTCTGGAAATTGATAAAAAATCAAAGCGCAATAATACGATCCAATTCAAGTATTGTTGTTCCTCTTGAAAGTGCTGTTGGAGCTTTTAGTAACTTATCTGCTAGCAATGAGGTCGAAATTGGTTTTACGTTTTTGAAAAGGCCTATGGCATTGAATAATTTAATAACTTTAATTGAAATTTTTTCGCCCAATCGATCCGTATTTTGACGAATTAAAGGTCCAGGTCTGAAAATTATATATTGTGAGAAATTAAGATCGTCTATATATTCTTCAAGCTTTCCTTTCATTTTAGAATAAAATACGCTGCTCTTTGCTGATGCACCATAAGACGAAACTAACACCAGAGAATTGACATTGTTTTTTCTTGCAGCAACTGCAAATGCTGCCGGAATATCAAAATCTATTTTCCATTGATTATCTTTTGAACCTGCATCTTTTAATGTGGTGCCGAGGCAGGAGAAAAGAACGTCTCCAGTAATTAAATCCTGAAATGAATTGACATCTGAAAAATCAACAATATGCTCCGTAAGTTTTGGGTGCGATTTCCCGAATGGCCTTCTCACAAAAACTGAAACCGAGGCATAATTATTATCCCCTAAAAGCCTATCAACCAGTTCTTTTCCTGTTGCGCCCGTTGCACCAATTATCAATGCTTTCATAAGTAAATAGTTTTAAAAGTAAATATAATGATCTTTTTAATCGAAATCTCATTACTCCCTTAGGAAAGAGGTTTTATTGATTACTCATGTAATGGGGTTTATTTTATTATTTTTTTGCTCTTCTCCAATTAACAGCATTAAAAGAATAAGAAACCATCAAGTAACTCCAAAATGATAATTTGTTTTCATCCTGCACTTTTGGAAGGTTTTTCATTGAATCTGTTGCTTTATAAAATGAAAATGCGGCGTTAATTTCCAGCTCTTTTAACGGAATATATCTTACTGAAAAATCATTCTCAAATCCCAGAAATCTAGACATATCCTGATTTAAACCGTCTACTAACGGATATTGGGTATAAAAAAGATGAAAATCGTTACGAAGCGATAATTTTGTGTTTAAAGGAAAAGAAGCAAATAGATAAGGATTTACCAAACCTTTTCCTCCTACATCAGCGGGAAAGCGGGTAAACACATTCATATTTCCATTAAATTTCCATGTAACGCCATATAAAACGTCAAAATCTGCGGTTCTATCAATATTTAAAGCAGCACTACTGCCGCTTATAATTTCTGCACCCAAACGCCATGTTGATTTTTGCAGTGACAATTTAACCTCCGGCTGAAAATAGTATGCCAGCAAATGCTGTCCTTTCTGATTTTGTCCAAATTGCAGATAACCGTTTAAAGTATAATACCACTGATTCTTTTTAAACTCGATTCTCCCTCCTGTGGTTGCCCGTGCGTACAAAGTTTCTCCATTTGTTTTTTCTAAAAAATCAACCGTACTACTCGAGTTGAAAGAGAAGTTTTGATGTGAGTTATAACTAAAATTATACACCAGCATGTACTTATATTTATTGGATGCAACAGGCGAATAAGCTGCCTCAAAACTAGTATTGTAATTTCGTGTAAACAAAAAGAAAAGATCATTCATAAAATGTTTAGAATATTTCATGATTCGAATTCCTTCATGCGATCTTCCCTGCTGTGCCCAAGGAGCATCAGAAAACAATCTCCCATTATCCAATAAAACACTTTGCCTTCCTAAACGAAAATTTACATTCTTAAATTTAGTTTCTAAAAACAATTGATAAAAATTAATACTTCCGACTTTAGAATTAGAATTTTCATTATCCCAAAGATGAATTTCTTGGACGTCAGCCTTTAAGAGCCATTTTTCTTGGGAATAGTGCATTGAAATCCTATTTCGCTGTGTAATATAAAAATAAGGATCAATAGAATCGTTTGGAGGCAGTATGTAGTTTGAAGTATATTCTGCTCTTGGACGAACTTCTATATTTAATATAAACTGCCTGGCTATAGTATCGATTTGCTGTGCGTTGACGTGATTACCAATTGCGGTAAAAAAACAGAAAATGGAAAATGCTGCAATTGTATTTTTTGGCACTATTTGATATTATCTATAGAATTAATATACAAATGTAATTATTGTCTCGTTATTTCATTCGAAGAAATTTAACTTTAAAAATTATATTGTAATTAATTATTATCGTAATATTGCAATATTAAATTACAAAAAATGGGAGCAACTAAAACAGAACATTTTACAGATGCACAAAACCAGATTGCTACAATTGCTAAAGCATTGGGACATCCTGCCAGAATCGCAATTTTAGAATATTTGCTTAAGGTGAATGAATGCATTTGCGGTGATATTGTAAACGAACTTCCGCTTGCACAGCCAACAGTTTCGCAGCATTTAAAAGAACTTAAGAATGCGGGTATCATTAAAGGAAATATTTCAGGAAACTCAATTTGCTATTGTATTGATGAAAAAGCTATTGCTATCTTAAATACTTATTTCTTAAAAATCACACAAAGCCTTTCACAATCTAAATGCTGCTAAACATTTTTTTGAAAAACTCTATCGTAATATTGCATTAAACAAATAAAAAGTTATGAAACTATCAGAAATCAAACAGCTTTTACCAACATTACAAAATGTTGAATTTCAGTTAGAAAATGGAACCTTTGTTCCAGAACATTTCCATGTAACCGAAGTGGGAATTATCAAAAAGAACTTTATAGACTGCGGAGGTGTTGTACGAAATGAGGAAGTGGTAAACTTCCAGCTTTGGAATGCCAATGATTTTGAACATCGATTAAAACCAAATAAACTACTGCATATCATCCAGCTTTCGGAAGATAAGTTACATATTAAGGATCTTGAAATCGAAGTAGAATATCAAAACGCAACTATTGGAAAATATGATTTGGATTTTAATGGGAAAAACTTTGTTCTTAAAAATAAAACAACAGCTTGTTTAGCACAAGATGCGTGCGGTATTCCATCTGAAAAACAAAAAATAATTCTAAGAGAATCAATCGATAACAGTTCTTGCTGTACACCAAATTCTGGATGCTGCTAATAATGAAAGCACTAATTATTAAATATAAAAAACCTATTATTATTACCACTTCCGTTGTTGTGCTGCAACTTATTTTTGGCTTTGAACCCAAATTTTGCATCATTAATATCATTTGGTTATTCGTTTAAACATGGAAAAGAAAATACTTATACTTTGTACAGGAAACAGCTGCCGAAGCCAGATTGCAGAGGGTTATATGAGACATTTTGCCAAAAATAAAGCTGTAGTTTACAGTGCTGGCGTAGAAACCCACGGCGTAAATCCGAAGGCTGTTTTTATAATGAAAGAAGATGGAATTGACATTTCAAATCATACTTCAAACAATATTGATGAATACACTAATATTGATTTTGATTTTGTAATTACGGTCTGTGATAATGCTAAAGAACGCTGTCCATTTTTTCCAACAAAAGCGCAAAAATTTCATTATAATTTCCCAGATCCAGCCAAAGCAACTGGAACAGATGTCGAAATCGAACAACAGTTTAGAACTGTAAGAGAATTAATAAAAGAATATTGCAGAGATTTTGCTGCAAAAAATTTAGCCTAAAATTTATTTACTAAAACCATTCTTTTAAACAAGAATGGTTTTAGTTTTAATCATGATTTACCATTTGGCGAAAAAGCATTAACTCTCCGTTACTATTTCTTTTCCAAACATTTATACTTTTTCCTTTTACATTTCCTTTTTTATCTCCATCGCTCCAATCGACACTGTAATAACCAAATTCTACAATTGCTTTTTGGGCATTAATAACTCCAGAAGTTCGAATCGAAATTTGATCGATACTTAAAGTTCCTGGTTTTTCATGTTCTATAAAATAAGTCGTGATATCTTTTTCGCCAGATAAAATCGGAGTGTAATAGGTTAAATACATGGCATCAGGCAGAAACATTTTTGCATGTTCGCCACCTAACCTATTTTGCACCAATTTTTTTATTGAATTGTTCCTTTCTATTACTTCCAAATTTAATTTATCAGATGTAACAAATTCTTTTGCGGGAGGAACTAATGCATCATCAATTTCAGGAATAAATCTGTCATCAAAATAACTGTCTGATCCCCATATTTCTGCAGCAATGGTCATTGGTTTATTTTTGGAAGCTTTCTTCCATAAAACCATATATTTTCCCGAATACGTATAGGGTTTTAAGTTTTGCTTATCCAAATGTTCCGTAAAATTTCCAATTTCCAAAACATAACTTCCAAAATCCTGAAGTTCAAGAATAGTTCTTTGATAAGAAATAACTTTTGCCTGATCCAGCCATTGTTTATAGAAATCAGCAATGCTTTTATTTCCAGTTCTTTGCCTGCTGTGCTCGGGCATTAAAATGGTTTGTTCTGTATAGGCTTTTAGTAAAGCTTCTTTATTTCTTCCAGTAAAGTCTGCTGCAAAAGAAGAATTGTAATTTTCTATCTGCTTGCGAACATTCGAATCTATTTTATTTTCTTGTGCAAAAACTCCCAATGCAAAAAGAAAAAAGGTAAAACTAAATTTGATCATATCCAGTTCTTTTTAATTGATATTCAAATATAAAACATTAATAATCAATATTTTAAAATATATCAAAAATAAATAACTCGACTATCTTACTGCTACTTTACACTAAACTTTTCTACCTCTTCGATTAAATTCTTGATAAGATTTCCTGTTGAAATTTCGCTGTAATCAGTAATTGACTGGCCCGCCCAAATACCAACAAAATCTGGATTTTTTACCAGTTTAGAAGCCTTTCTCAATTCGGCAGTCAATTTATTTTGATAAGGATATGGGAGAACAAATTCCGTATTTTCAACTTCTTCGATAAAAGCATTTCTAATACCTCGGGCGTATCTTCCAGAAAAACTTTTAGTTAAGACAATTTCGTTTTCTTTTAAATTTCGTTTTCTTTTAAATTTCTAAGACGTTGTTTTTCAAAATCATGTAAAGCACTTTCGGCAGAACCTAAAAATAAGCTTCCAATTTGAAAACCATCGGCACCGAGCAATTTAGCAGCCAATAAGGTTTTAGCATTGTAAATGCCGCCTGCATAAACAATAGGTGTTTTTACAGTTTCTGTTACTTGAGACAACAGCGGCATTCCTCCTATCTGCGGAATAGTTTCTTCTAAAAAACTTCCTCGATGTCCGCCAGCTTCAATTCCTTGTACACAAATGATATCAATACCGCTGTTTTCCAATACAACAGCTTCTTCAACAGATGTACAAGTTCCTATTAAAAGTACATTATTTTCTTTTAATTTGGAAATACTTGCAGCATCTAAATTCCCAAAAGTGAAACTAACAATACGGCAGTTTTCTTTCAGAATCACTTCAATTTGATCGTGATAATCGGTCAGTTTAATTTCGCTTAAAAGCGGAAAATCAGCCACTACTCCTGATTTTTGACTAAAATCTTTCAAAAATGCTTTTGTTTTATCGTAATCGGCCTGGAGTTTTGGTGAAATCGCATCAATTTTATTTAGAAAAATATTTACTGCGAAAGGTTTGTTCGTTAATTCTTTTGTGGCTTTAATCAATTCGATACACTTGTCTGCCGGAAGATCTCCAAGAGCCAGCGATCCTAAAGCACCTGCATTAGAAGCTGCAGCAGTCATTTCTGGAGTTGTAACACCAAGCATCGGCGCTTGTATAATTGGATGATCAATTTTAAACAAGTCTGTTAAATTATTTTTCCATTCCATAATATTTGATTTTTGTTTGAAAACGAATCTTGTAAAACAGATTCTGATTTCATACATAAAGATAAGCCAGTTTCAGCGATAAAATGTCAAATCCTGAATGAGATGGAAGTTAAATTTTCGACAATTAATTGGTAATAATACAATAATTAGCCCCATAAAATGTTTATATAGAAAGACCTAATTGGTCATTTTTTAATAATTATTACCCCAAGATTAATATTTACAAAGTATGAAAAAAATATTTTTGATAACTGCTATTGCTTCGTTTTCAACGCAGATTTATGCTCAGGAATTAAACAATAAGTTCAAATCAATTCCGGCAAAAGATCCTGCCGTTAAAGAAGTTATTCCGCCGAAAGAAGTTTCTCCAAAAGAAAATCCGCCGGCAGTCGTAGAAAAACCTGCTCCACTACAGGTTAATCCAGACGAATTGTTCAAAGACACCAATCTATACAAACAGGAATCGAATGTTGATGGGATTTTTTATAGAAGAAACCAGTTTTTAGGAAACTTTAATACCAATGCGGTTACTTCTACTGTTATGTATCGAGATGCTGCTTTTGTAGATGGCGATAAAGTAAAAGTATATTTAAACGATAAAGTTATTGAACCTGAAGTTTCCTTGGATGGCGAATTTAAAAGTGTTAAAATAAATTTGGTTAAAGGAATCAATAAAATTGATATTGAAGCTTTAAACGAAGGATTCGCTTCTCCAAATACTGCCGAATTTAAAGTTATCGATGACAAAGGTGCTGTTATTTCTGCCAGCGAATGGAATGTCGGAACGGGTTATAAAGCTGTAATTGTTTTAGTTAAAGAATAAAATCTTCACTCGACTACAATTCAAAATCATAAAAAACACTTAAAACTGCTGACTTCAGCAGTTTTTTATTTGTATATATGTAGTTAACTACGTAGTTTTGTACCTATATTAAATTTTGAAATACAATGCATATTAAGCCTATACAAAATGAGTACGAAAAAGAAATCGTAGATTTGATTTTAAACATTCAGCAAAAAGAGTTCAACGTTCCTATTACAATAGAAGATCAGCCGGATTTATTAGAGATTGAGAATTTTTACTATAAACCTGGAGGAACATTTTTAGGTGCTTTTATAGAGGAGAAATTAGTTGGAACTATTGCTTTGGTAAAATTCAATTCCGAAGCTGGTGCGATTAGAAAAATGTTTGTTAAGAAAGAATTCAGAGGAAAAGAATTTGCAATTGCGCAGCATTTATTAGAGCAATTAATTGCGTACAGTGAAGAAAATGGGATTAAAAACTTATATTTAGGGACTGTTTCTATATTGCAGGCGGCTTTGCGTTTTTATGAGAAAAACAATTTTGTAAAGATTTCTAAAGAAGCGCTGCCAGTCGATTTTCCACTAATGAAACCAGATAATGTATTCCGCCATTTACAGCTAAACTCGAAGTAATGAATATAATTGACGAAATTGGCATATTAGCTCTATCTACACGACTTCAGCGTCTTAGTGAACAATTACGCAAAGATGGGGCACTTGTATACAAATCTTTTGATATTGATTTTGAGCCTAAATGGTTTCCTGTTATTTATACGCTTCATATAAAAGAAATGCTCAGCGTTGTAGAAATTGCCAGTGAAATTGGCTACAGCCATCCGTCAACAATTAGTCTGCTTAAAGAATTGGAAAAGCAAAAAATAATCAGTTCTAGAAAAGATAAATTAGACGAACGAAAAAGATTGATTGTACTTACTGAGAAAGGAAAAGAGTTGATTTTAAAAATGCAGCCGGTATGGGATCTTATGAAAAATACCTTAAACGAAATTGCAGATAATCAAAATAATCTTTTGAAAGCCATCGAAGAAGCCGAACAAAAATTAGCCAATCAAGGATTTTTTCAAAGAATATCTGAACTCAAAAGCTGACATTATCCTCTTCCCGTAATCTTTTTTCGGTGATTAACTCCCCATTTTGCTAAAGAATCTATTACGTCTTTTAATGTATGCCCATATTCTGTCAGTTGATACTCGACAGTTATGGGTTGAGTTTTTAAAACAGTACGCGTAACCAATTGGTTTTCTTCCAGATTTTTTAATTCCCTGCTCAGCATTTTTCCCGAAATTCCTTCTACTTCTCGCAGCAAATCGGTAAATCTTAAAGTATTAAAACAAAGGGATGCAATAATAGAAATTTTCCATCTTCCGTTCAAAATATCCATCGCATCGTGCACTGCCATAATGTTTTGATTGCATGCTTTTCGATCGTGTTCTGGCTCTTTTATCATCATATGTTATTAAGTTACCTCGATGTTACAGTTACTTTTGGTAATCAGATGACAAAAATACACTTAAAGTTTTTACATTTGAATGAAATTTTAATCAATTGAAAAAAAATGGCCTTAATAGATGCACTAAAGTGGCGTTATGCTACTAAAAAAATGAACGGACAAGTGGTTCCGCAAGAAAAAGTAGATTATATTCTTGAAGCTGCTCAATTAGCTCCTTCTTCGTCTGGATTACAGCCTTACAAGGTTTTTGTAGTAACAAACCAAGAGTTAAAAGAAAAATTAAGAGGAGTTAGTTTTGACCAAAGCCAAGTTACTGATGCGTCTCACGTATTGATCTGGGCAGCTTGGGACGGTTATAGCTTAGATAAAATTTCTGCTGTATTTGATAAAACTATAGCAGAAAGAGGAATTCCTGCTAACGCGATGGATGAGTACAAAGAGAGACTTTGGGGAATGTACGAACCTCTTGGACAAGAATGGCACGCAAACCACGCTGCAAAACAAGCTTATATTTCATTTGGTGTAGCTATTGCCGCTGCTGCAGAACAACAAGTAGATGCAACACCAATGGAAGGTTTTATTCCTGCTGAAGTGGATAAACTTTTAGGTTTGAGCGAACAAGGTCTTAAAAGCGTTGTAATTTTACCTCTTGGATATAGAGATGAAGCTAACGACTGGCTGGTAAACTTGAAAAAAGTGAGAACAGCAAAAGACGAATTTATTACAGAAATCAAGTAAAAAAATATTTTTTAGTTTGTTAATATTGCTTCTGAAATTGCATATATGCTTTTTCAGAAGCATTTTTATTTTAACAATTTTGAGTCAAAAATAAATTTCAATTCAACAAATATGTAAAAACCACTTTTTACCGAGTACTATTTTTTGTGTTCTAAACAAAAATAGGTACAGAAAGCGGATAATTAAATAATATGTTATAATTATTTTTGTGGAATCCAAAACAATTCAATCTTAATTACAACACATTAAAGTCCTACATTATGTCAGATTTTTTAACCCAATTTGGTGAAGACCTAAAAAAAAACGTCCCAGGTTTTATCGCAGTTTCGGTAGCTGAAATCGCAAGTGGTATGTCATATTACTCTCAATCTGTTGTTGCAGATTTTGATCCAGAATTAGCATCGGCTTATAACCTAGAAGTGGTTAAAGCAAAAATGAATGCAATTAAGGCTTTAAATCTACAAGGTCAGGTTGTTGATAACATCATGATTACGCTAAGTTCTCAAATACACATTATTGACGTATCTGACAATCAGCTTTATTTTATTTATCTAGCAGTAGACTCTACTAAAGCCAATTTAGGAATGACTAAATCTATTTTAAATAAATATAAAAAAGAGATCGCGACAAAACTGTAGTACCTGTAATTTTTTGCCCTAAAAGGAATATTCACTCTGAATGTTCCTTTTTTTTTACGTCAGATTTCGAACTTGTATAAAAGTTAATATATTTAGACAAAAAAAGAAGCTGAAAACATGGAGCTGCGCGCCTATTTTGAAAAATACCCAGATGAAGCCACTTGTATAGAAGAGCTTAAAAATAAACGTTTAGAAAACGGGCTGACTTGCAGAAAATGCAGTCATGATGTTCATTCTTTTAGAAGAAATGATCTTAAATTTCAGTGCCGAAAGTGTGGCAACCGCATTAGTCTGCGCTCTGGAACTGTGATGGAAAACTCTAACTTACCCATTAGATACTGGATGATCTGCATCGAATTAATGACGCTGACGCATCGAAAAATTTCCATTCTTAAAATTCAATATTTGTTAGGACACAAAAGATACGAACCCATCTGGCTGATGGTGCAGAAAATTCGTTTGGTAATGAAAATCAGGGATGAAAAGTACAGATTAAGAGCCTACTCTGAATTCGACCCAGAATTCCTTCAGAAAATTGACAAAATGACTATAGAGAAGAAAAAAACAAAAAGCGCCTAATCTGAAGCGCTTTTTGTTTTTTCAATGTCAATGTCAATCAATAACAATCAACCATTAACAATCAACCATTAACAATCAACCATTAACAATCAACCATTAACAATTAACAATTCACCATTAACTCAACCCTATTTTTTCTTATTCTTTTTTGCTTTAGATCTTTTCGCTTTCTTCTTCGCGATTTTTTTCGCTTTAGCTTTATCCTTTGCTTTTTTGGCTTTGTCTTTCTTTTTAGCTTTAGCTTTTAGTTTTGCTTTTTTAGCCTTTTCTTTCTTTTTATCTTTCGCTTTTTCTTTTCTTTTAGCAACTGCTGCTTTTTTCTTTTTCAGTTTTTCTTTTTTCTCAGCTAACTGTTTTTTCTCTTTTTCTTTCATCTTTTTATTCTTCTTTTTGGTTTTAGATTTATCTCCACTTTCTTCAACTGATTCTTCATCAGTTTCTGATGATACTGCATCATCTGTTATCTCTTCTTCTTTTTTCTGTTCTTCAATGACTTCAACAGTTTGTGCTGTTTTTTTTGAAGACCTTTTAGTTTTAGTTTTTGACTCGGAATCACCTTCTGTAGAAACTGATTCATTTTCTGAATTTAGAGTGGGATTTTGCTCGTTTTCATCATTAGAGATAACTGGATTAACATCTACCTCTTGATCGACTTCATTCGTAAGTACATTTTTCGTCATTATTATCTTAATTTTTAAAATTTATTTTAATCAATTTTGAATTATACTAATTTTCAATGTTACCAAACTGTTAAATTAACATTAAAAAATAATAACCAAAGATAGATTGAAAAAGAGATTCGCCAATGTTAAGTTTTTCATCCAAACCAAAAATCAAATATAAAGAACTAATAATCAATATATTACCCAATGTTAAGTTTTTTATGTATAAATTTTAAAAGATAAACAAGCTTTTACAAGCCATTAAAAGCCTGTTCTATTTATAAAATTGAAGAACAATTTGTATAATTTCGTCTTTCGATACTAAGAAAACATCTATAATCATTGTTCTTATTACAATGCACGACAAATTAGAGTACAAATCAATTCAGCCTAAACAAGATCTTTCGTATTTTGTGGATAGCTTTTGGTGCATTCGTAATGCCTCTGATAAAACTCTGGAAACAATTGGTCTGCCCGACGGCCGTATTGATCTATCTTTGCTTCAATCTCCTGAGGAATCTTTTAGAATTATGCTTCTTGGATTAGGGACGAAACAATATGAAAAAGGAAGAATTCCTGCCAACAGCCTTACCTTTGTTATCAGCTTCAAACTTCCTGCTGTCGAATATGTTTTTCATGAATCTATTTCAGATCTTTTAAATTCTGGAAAAAAATTAGAAAACAATTTCTGGGAATTCAATGAAAATGATTTAGAAGATTTTGAATTGTTCTGTGAAAAAGCCTCTCTTAAAATTGAGTCTTTATTATTAAAAGAAATAGAAACTCGAAAACAGAAACTATTCAGCCTTATCTATCAAACACATGGCGCAATGACGGTAAAAGAATTATCTGAAAAATCCAGCTGGAGCAGCCGCCAGATTAACCGTTATTTTAATACGTATTTTGGAATTTCATTAAAAGGATTCTGCTCTATCCTTCGTTTCCGTGCTTCGCTGGAACATATTGCAAAAGGAAAACTTTTTCCCGAAGAAAACTTTTCAGACCAGACGCATTTTATTAGAGAGGTCAAAAAAATTTCTGGTTCTCTTCCTAAAGAATTATTCCAAAACAAAAATGACCGATTTATACTATTATCGGCTCTTTCTTCAAAATAATTTTGCGGGATAGATTTTAAAAAATCAAACTATGCTGTTACAAGATAAACAAGCTGCCATTATTGGCGGCGGAATGGGCGGACTATTACTTGCCCGACTTTTACAAATGAAAAATGCAAATGTAAAAGTTTACGAAAGAGACCTTAACCAAGAGATTCGAGTACAAGGTTCTCCTTTGGATTTACATGAAGATTCCGGATTAAAGGCCATGAAACATGCGAATTTATTAAATGAATTTTACGCCAATATTCGTCCAAACGCCAGTAAAGCTCGAATTCTAGATAAAGATTTTCAATTGCAATTTGATGAGCACAGTATTGAAAAAACTGCAGCACAAATTTCAGGTACAGATAAAAATTCACTGCGAGACATTTCGAAACCTCGCCCAGAAATAGATCGTTCGATTCTTCGCAACATTTTATTGAACTCACTTCAATCAGATACAATTAGCTGGGACAGTCAATTTAGTTCAATGGAAAAAGAAAATGAAGGCTGGAGACTGCATTTCAAAAACGAAACTAACGTTTATGCCGATTTAGTCATTGCTGCAGATGGCGCCAATTCTAAAGTTCGTTCTTATATAAATGCCGAAAAACCTATTTATTCTGGAATAACGATGGTTGAAGGAACTATTTACAATGCAAAAGAAAACGCTCCAAACCTTTTTGAATTTTCTAAAGGAGGAAAAGTTCTGGCTCTTGGCAATGAACAAACGATAATGTACGGAACTAAAGGAGACGGCTCGCTTATGTTTTTATTAAGCAGTAAAATTCCAGAAAATTGGATCACAGAAAGTGATTTAAATTTTAACGACAATCAGGAGATTTTTGGATGGTTCAAAGAGGTTTATAAAGAATGGAGTCCGAAATGGCACGAACTTTTTAAGAGCAATGAATTGTATTTTATACCGCGTCCGCAATATTATTTTCCTTTAAATCAAAGTTGGGAAACCCAAGCAAACTTAACACTGATTGGAGATGCAGCACATCGTATGCCTCCGTTTGCCGGGAAAGGTGCTAATCTCGCCATGCTGGACGCTCTTGAACTAGCAGATTTTTTAACTAATGATCAATTTAAAGATATCAAAACTGCTATTTCTAGTTTTGAAAAACGTATGCTGGAAAGAGCTGCCAAAGCCACGAAAGAAACTCTAGAAAATGGAGAACAAATACACTCTAAAGAAGCTTTGGGTAAATTGATTTCAATATTCAAAGGAGAAAATTTATAATCTCTTGTACTAATACAGACTTGAAGCTTTAATTTAATTAAAAGATCACCCTTTCCTATTTTTCAACCAATTATCTATTGGTTCAATAGCAATATTTATCAGAATAACTAAGAGCGTGCAAATTAAAGCTTCAATAAAATAACCAGATGCAGCGGTACTTCCTATAGCGGCGCTGCACCAAATTGTAGCTGCAGAATTCAAGCCATGTACATTATCACCTTCTCTAAAAATAACTCCCGCACCTAGAAAACCAACCCCCATAACCACCTGAGCAGTGATACGAGTAACATCGATGTTTGGTTCTGTTTCTGCAACTTTGATAGACAAAAGCACAAAAACTGCTGCCCCAATAGCAACAAGCGTATTTGTTTTTACTCCCGTTTCCTTGTGATGCCATTGTCTTTCAAAACCAATGGCTAATCCCGCAATTGCAGCCGCCACAAGCCGTGTTAAGAATTCTGTTGTACTCAAGTTATATACTTTATAATTATTGAAGTTTAACACACATCCATTCGCCTTTTAAAATCAATTTTCCATCTGAAAACGCCTCTCCAGATTGTTTTATGATTTTTTCACTTACACGAATGTTTTTTACTACAAATTTAACGAGTTTTCCAAATTCAACACCTGCAAAAAATTCTATATGATCCATACTAACTAAACCAAAAACACCATCAGCAAGACCTAACAGCTTTACACCTGCACCTCCGCATTGTGCCATTGCCTCTATTAAAATAGTTCCAGGAACAAAATTAAAGTCTGGAAAACTCCCTTGAAGCCAGTTGTCTTTCTGGGTAAAAGTATTTAATCCGATAATTGTTTCAGGTGTGTAAGATATAATTTCATCAACAAATAAAAATGGGGCTCTGTGTGGAATTAGATCTTCAATATTTCGACTCATAATTTGTAATTTTCAACAATTTACGAATCTGATCTGAAATAGACAATTTTTTAAATTATATCTCCTTTTAATACCAGTTAAAATCGCTGGCAAAACTTCCAAAAAAAACAGAAAAATCTAATTGAATTTTAGCATTAATTGAACTTAAGTTAACAATTTTGGCACCAAAAGGGAATTAACATCAGCGTTAGCATCGGTATTTTGAATATTAAACTTTTAAATTAAATAATCATTATTTGACGTTTAATAATTAGATACTTAAACAAACATTATAGATAAAATTTATAGCGAAAAATTACTTATAAAAAGTGATTTTTCTATTATAAGTTCATTTTTTGATCTCAGAAAAAGAAACTAATCTACGCCATTAATCCAAGTTATTCCCTCCCCATCATTCAGCAATAAATTACAGTAATAAATTAGACAATAAACCTTCTGTCAGTTTTAAAGCCACTTCAAAACTAAAAAAATGCTTGTTTAATAATTTTTACATGCTAAAAGAATATAAACTTCGTAATCAGCTCCAATGCTAAACCTTCTATTGGCATCTATTTTAAAACAAAATATCTTATTAAATTTAAAAAACCAAAAATCTAATTACCAATAAATTAAATAAACTTATTTAAACAAACACATGACGATAAATTTGATTTAGATAAATCAACATTTTTTGCGTTATGTAAGATATAAATATATGTCTAGCTGTTTACTTTATGGTTTTAATTCCCAATAATTGATATAGATCGTCTTTTTTATTCAGAGCAGTCGAAATTGTTTTTCCGTCGATTAACTCCACTACATTTCCGTTGAGGCTTCTGACAGCTTCGAGATTTAAAATAAAAGAACGCTGTACGCGAAAGAAGGCTGGAAGCTTCAAAACGTCTTCCATTGCTTTTAATGTTCCTAAGGTGATGTAAGAAGCGCCATTAATTACAAATTTTAAATAATCGCCCTGCGCCTCTACATAAAGAATTTCATTGAGCAGAATCTTGATCAGTTTTCCTTCTGATTTTATAAAAATACGATCAGAATTGATTTGATGCACTGAGGTTGTTTTCTTTAACGAAAGATATTCTTTTGCACGATTGACCGCTCTTAAAAAACGATCAAAACGAACGGGTTTTACCAAATAATCTGCTGCGCCGGTTTCAAATCCGTCTAAAGCAAAATTGCGATGTGCCGTTATAAATATAAGGACTGGTGGATTTGTAAGCGATCGTACCAATTCTAAACCTGTTAATTTGGGCATTTCGATATCACTAAAAATAATATCAATAGTATTTTCCTCCAGATATATTAAGGCTTTAGAAGCTTCGCCAAATGAAGCCTGCAGCTCCAAAAATGGAATTTCGCTGATAAAAGATTCTATAATATCTCTCGCAATTGGTTCGTCATCAACGACAATGCATTTTAAGTTTTCCATTACTTTCTTAAAACTATTTTTAGATCGACTTTAAAAGACGAATCTTGTTTTTTAATTTCTAATTTATAATGGTTCGAATATAGGAGCTCTAATCGTTTACGGGAATTCTCTACTCCTATTCCACCAAAATTATTAACCGCAGGACTTTCTTCAAAATCATTTTCTAAAGAAAACCAAAAGGTATTGTGTTCAATTTTTATATCCAGCTTTACAAATGCCTTTTTAGTGCTTTTTAAGCCATATTTAAAAGCATTTTCAATGAAAGTAAAAGTCAAAAGCGGTGCGATAAAAAGTCCTGCTGTTTGGTTTTCTCCTTCAATATTTACCTGAATATCTTTATCATCGGCATAACGCATTTTTTCTAAAGCGATGTAATTTTTTATAAAATCCAATTCTTTTTCCAGACGAACGATATCTGTATTAGATTCATACAAAGTATAACTCATAATATCAGACAAATTCAGAATTAATTCTGGAGCGAGATTGTCTTTTCTAACTGTAAGTCCATACAAATTATTCAAGGTATTAAACAAAAAATGCGGATTAAGCTGTGCTTTCAAAAAATCTTTTTCAATTTGAATATTCTGAATTTCTAAAGCTGTTTTTTCTTTCTGAATTTGAAATTTTTTATTGTAAAGCCTTGTAATTTCAACTAAAATTTTAGCAAAACAAAAAGGCGAAAGAAGCGAAATAATAATGATTGTCTGCGAAAGCATTCTTTTTAATGAAACTGCCTCCAAAAAGGTCTGTTCTGCGCTCATTTTAATTACGCCTTTTAATTCGCCAAAAGTAATTTCCAGACCTAAGGTATAATAAAACAAGGAGAACAAGTATGTTGCTGCCATCCAGACAAAAATCGAAAGCGGAAAAAGCATTAATAAAAGAATTACAATTCTGGTTTTGTTTCCCGAAAAAATCTTGGGGAGCAGCAGATAAAATAGCATATAAAATACAATGATATTTACTGCTGCCATTCGGAAAGTTAGAAGAATAGCATCAAAATAAACCAAATGATATCCAATTACATAACTCAAAAAAAGTAAAATAGAAAACCCCAGCCACATGCAAATGTGCATTAAAACCCGATTTCTTTTAGTAAAAAACTGATCAAGGTTTAAAGACACAAGTTTGTCTAAAAAATATCCTGAAGTTGTTGTTGTATTTGGCATAATTGTAAAGCAGTTTCAAATATAACTTTTTATAAAATTCTAATAACTGCATTGATTAAATTAATTATGTTGTGGCCAAGGATTGAAAAGATTAAATTCCCTGAAAAAATCCTAAGAACTGCTAAACTAAAAGAAGAGATTAAAGTAAGATACACAATTGTAATGATGTCAAACTTTAAATGAAAATCCTGATCTAAAACCGCGCCGTGCGAAACGCCAAATAAAATGGTAATAATTATAAATGACCAGCCCAATTCGACACCACGGTAATTCCATTTTGGAGCAAAAGCCTTATTTAAAAGCCATGGCGATATTCCTCTAAGAGCAATTTCTTCTGTTAATCCAGGCATTGTCGCTTGAAAAATAAAAGTTTCTAAATCGAATGTTCCTCCTTTTGGAAACAATATCAGTTTAAAAACTATGTCAAATAATGTAAAGCCAATAAACATCAGTAAACCAAATTTTAAAGTGGTTTTTGGATTGGTTTGAGCAGTAAATCCGATTTTGATTCTTTCTTCTTTTGAAACTGAAAACAGTATAATTAAAGATAAAACTAAACTCAAAATTTTTCCTGACCAATTGAACTTTAATCCAAGGAAATCTAATGGCAACAGCTCTTTTCCGTAATGCTGCAATAGCATATCGCTAAGAAAATAAAGAACAAAAAACGCTAAGTATTTATAATTTGTTTTTTCTGTTTTGAAATGTGCAATAACAACAAAAGGAGAAATTAATAATATCCAGAGAAGCGGTGATAATGGTGACATAATTTTGATTTTTAAGGTTTTAATTTTAATCAAAAGTATATCGAGAGTATATCAACTAAAAGTCTGATCGGTAGAAATAGTACTTTTCTCCGTGAAAACATTCTTTCATACGATAAGAGATAATGGTTGATGGTTGATGGTTGATGGTTGATGGTTGATGGTTGATGGTTGGTGGTTGATGGTTGGTGGTTCGTAGTTTGGGGTTCGTAGTTTGGGGTTCGTAGTTTGGGGTTCGTAGTTTGGGGTTCGTAGTTTGTGGTTTGTGGTTGATAGTGATCTTTAATTTTTTAATTCATAATTTTTAATTTTTAATTCACAAAAAAAGCCCTAAACTTTAATTTAGAGCTTTTTATATATTTGTTTGAGTTTAGTCCCAATTATTGGTTTTCGAAACGGCGTATTTGCCAGCCCCAGTAAAAAATAATGCGATTGCTCCTAAAAGATAAAGCATTAAAAGTTCATTAGCATAACCTCCATGATCACTTATAGAGAAAATATCTTGTGCATGTGCAACTGCAATGGCTGTGATACAATTTATGGCAAAAATAACCGCTGCAATTCTAGTTCTAAATCCTACTAAGATAGCAATCGGAGCTAAAACTTCACCAATGTAAACAGCATATGCAAATGTTCCCATGTTTTCTACAAGGAAAGAAATTCCATGAAGGATTTTTGAAACTCCGTGAAAAAGCATTAATCCACCGATGCTGATACGTAATACTAATAATCCTAAGTCTGTGTTTTTTGAAATCATAACAATTTAGTTTTGGTTTAAAATTTACCTGCATTTTTGACTTGCAAGACAACTAAAATACAAAATTTTGTTAGGTTTCAAATTTATTATTTAAAACATTCTACATAACTATCTCCAGCTATCTTAGTGCTTATTTTTTAAAATTTAATTGCAATTTTTCCAATCGTTTTACCCGATTCTAAAAGCTGATGTGCTTTTTTAAAATTGTCAGCAGTTAGTCCGTTTAGGGTTAAATTTAAAGTTGTTTTTAGCACGCCTTCATCTAATAAATCAGCAACTTTATTTAAAATATGATGCTGTTCGATCATGTCTTCTGTTTGGTACATCGAGCGTGTATACATTAGTTCCCAAGAAAAAGAGGCACTTTTACTTTTCAATTTGTTTAACACAACAGGATCACTGCTTCCAGTAATCGAAGCGATATGTCCTTGTGGTTTGATCAATTCTACCATTGTATCCCAATAGGCGTTGGTGTCTACAAAGTCTAAAATAAAATCTACATTTTCAAAACCAGCTTCACGGACAGAAGAAACCAAGTCTTTGTGATCTACTACAAAATCGGCGCCCTGCTGTTTGCACCAGTCAATTGTTTCTGGACGAGACGCTGTTGCAATAACGGTTAAACCTGCAATTTTCTTGGCCAGTTGAATTGCAATCGAACCTACTCCTCCTGCTCCTCCAATGATTAAAATTGATTTCCCTTTGTCTTTTTCTTCGCTGATTCTAATTCTGTCAAATAAAATTTCCCAAGCTGTTAAAGCTGTCAGCGGAATTACAGCCGCTTCCTCGATACTTAGTGATTGTGGCTTTTTGCCAACAATTCTTTCGTCGATTATTTGATATTCCGCATTACTGCCTTGTTTGGTAATATCTCCTGCGTAATATACTAGATCTCCGATTTCAAATAGTGTAACTTTTTCTCCAACTGCCTGTACAATACCAACAGCATCCCAGCCAATAATTTTGGGTGTTTCTAGAACTGTATCTTTTGCACTGCTCTGACGAATTTTAAAATCTACTGGATTTACCGAAACTGCATCGATTTTTATTAATAAATCGCGATCACCAGGTATTGGCTTTGACGCTTCAAATTCGATAAAACTTTCTTGATTTTCTATGGGTAGCGATGACTTGAATCCAATTGCTTTCATGACTTAATTTTTTTTAATTAAAGTATAATACAAAGATAGGTCTAGTTAAAAATGTATAATTGGTATATTTTGATACAATATCGGTAAAATTTCTGCAATAAGGATTTTGTTTCACTCAAATTTGGGAACAGAAAAGAAGACTATGCTTCTATGTCTTTAAATAAAGCCTTAAATTTGCTTATTAAAATTCTTTCAAAATGAATATCAGAAAAGCCGAAAAATCAGATGCAGAAAATATTGCTCCAATTTTATTATTAGCAATGGAGGATATCATTTATAAGTTTATTGCAAAAGAAGATTACGCTTCCGCGAAAGATTTTCTGCTGCACTTTATTGAAAGGGAAAACAATCAGTATTCTTATCAAAATTGTTACGTAGCAGAAGAGCATAATGAAATCATTGGCACGGTAAATGTTTATGATGGTACAGATTTAGAAATATTAAGAATTCCAATAATTGAATACGTTAGAAATCATTATAACCCGATATTTGATCCAGAGTTTGAAACCCGCTCAGGAGAATTCTACATTGATTCGTTAGGCATTAAACCGAATCATCAAGGAAAAGGAATTGGTTCTAAAATACTTCAGTTTCTAATTAAAGAATATGTTTATTCCAAACAACAAACATTGGGTTTATTGGTTGAAGAAGATAATCCGCTGGCAAAGAACCTTTATTTAAAACTCGGTTTTAAGATCGTGGGAGAAAAAACTTTAGTTGGCAAGAGGCTTGAGCATCTTCAAATAAGTTAGGATAGAGTAACCTCTATCCTTTTTTTATGCATTTTAACGATTATTTCGAACAATTTGACGTTGATTCTGCCGTTATTAAAAATAACCAGGCGATCTTTTTTTAATTTTTAAAAGAAATTCGTTGAATGATATTGAAATAAATTAGTAATAGAATGAAAAACATAACCCTATTAGAAGCAGGTTTAATTTTAAGAATAGTTTTAGCAATCACAATGCTTTCAGCCGTAGCTGATCGATTTGGACTTTGGGGCGCACCTGGCTCCAATGCAGTAGCCTGGGGAAATTGGGACAACTTCGTTATGTATACCCAGACCTTAAATCCTTATGCCAACAAAGCCACAGCAGAAATTTTAGGCATTGCGGCCACTTTCTTCGAAGTCATATTAAGTCTCTTATTGATTTTTGGTTTTAAAACTCGAATCGCAGCTTTAGGAACTGCTTTTTTACTGTTTTTCTTTGGTTTTGCTATGGCTGTTTCGGTTTCGGTAAAAGCACCTTTAGATTATTCGGTTTGGACAAGCGCTGCCTCAGCTTTACTGCTGGCTAATATTGGCAAAACATCTTACGCAGTTGATAATAGAATTTAGAGTTGATGGTTGATGGTTGATGGTTAATTGTTAATGGTTGATGATTGATGGTCAATTTATTAATTGTTGATGATTGCCAATCCAAATAAAACTAAAAACCATACACTCAAACTAAGGACTAAGGACTTAACACTATCAACTATAAACTATAAACTATAAACTATAAACTATAAACTATAAACTATAAACTATAAACTATAAACTATAAACTATAAACTATCAACTATAAACTATAAACTATAAACTATAAACTATCAACTATAAACCATCAACCATAAACTAAAAAAACATTTTTAAGGTATATTTAAGGTCATAATCCTGTTTCGAACAAATATGTATTCGTAAATTAGCAGATACAAAAACATATCTTAATGACAATACTTACCTTTACGCTTATAATGATTCTTGGCGCTTTTTTAGCGGGCTTTATCGGTTCATTATCAGGCTTAGGAGGCGGCATTATAATTATTCCGCTTCTTACTATTATTCTCGGAGTCGACATTCATTATGCTATTGGAGCCGCTTTGGTCTCCGTTATTGCGACCTCTTCAGGTTCTGCCGCAGCTTATGTAAAAGAAGGAATTACCAATATGCGAATGGGAATTTTTCTCGAAATCGCAACCACAATTGGTGCTGTTTGCGGCGCATTGCTTTCTACTATCGCTCCTACTTCTTTTATAGCCGTTTTATTCGGTTTAACCTTAATTTTTTCGGCTGTTAATTCACTTCGAAAAAAAGAAGAACATATCGTTTTAGAATCTAGTCCGCTGGCTAAAAAGCTAAAATTAGACGGTACTTATCCTTCTCATGACGGAGAAATCATTCACTACGGAACCAAAAATGTTTTAGGAGGTTTCAGCATGATGGGAGTTGCGGGAATGATGTCTGGTTTACTCGGAATTGGTTCTGGTGCTTTTAAAGTAATTGCAATGGATAATATTATGAGAGTTCCGTTTAAGGTTTCAACCACAACCAGTAACTTTATGATGGGTGTTACAGCAATGGCGAGTTCTGTAATTTATATTCAAAAAGGATATATTGAACCTGGGATTTGTATGCCGGTTGTAATTGGTGTTTTGTTTGGAGCTATGGCAGGTGCTAAAATATTAGTGCGTACCAATCCAAAAAAATTGAGAATCTTCTTTGCCTGTCTGATTTTCGTTTTGGCAGTAAATATGATTTATAACGGACTAAATGGAAAAATCTAATATGGTACAAGAAGAAAAATTTGGAGAAAAAGACTTTCAGTCAATCATAGGAAACTTACTTCGTTACGGTGTTTGGATTTCGTTAGCAGTAGCTTTTATGGGAGGAATTGTGTACTTAATGCACAACGGAAGCCAAATAGAAGATTATTCTGTTTTCAAGGAAAACGACCGCAATATATTTGAAGTAATCGCAGATATTTACAATGGAGCAATTCAAGGAAATGGAGAATCATTGATTTTTACAGGAATTATTTTGCTGTTCATGACACCCGTTTTACGTGTATTACTTTCGTTATTTTCATTTTTAGTAGAAAAGGATTATCTATATGTGGGGATAACATTAATTGTAATTACGATCATCATTATCAGTATTTCATTCGGATTCTCACATTAATATTCGCAATAGGCTTTAAGCTATAGGCTGTAGGCCTTCCTAAAATGCTTAAAGCTTACAGCCTAAAGCTTATAGCTAAAAATAAATATATGGAAATAGGAATAGACAGTTTTGCTTCGGCAATGTATGGCGATGATAACACACTTAGCAGTGTTGATGCTATGGAGCAGTTATTACAAAGAATTGAATTTGCAGATCAGGTTGGCCTTGATGTTTTCGGAATTGGAGAACATCATAAAAAAGAGTTTTTAGATTCTGCAACAGCTGTAATTTTAAGTGCGGCAGCGGCCAGAACAAAAAATATACGTTTAGCGAGTGCTGTTTCGGTTTTGAGTGCGGCAGATCCTGTACGGGTGTACCAGAGTTTTTCAACTTTAGATTTGGTTTCAAAGGGAAGGGCGGAAATTGTTGTAGGGCGTGGTTCTTCTATTGAAGCTTATCCCCTTTTTGGCTATAATCTGAATGATTATGATGCGCTTTTCAGCGAAAAATTAGATTTACTTTTACAGATTCGCGATAATGAATTTGTGACTTGGGAAGGAAAATTTCGCCCGGCAATTAATAATCTTCCTGTTTATCCGAGAGCTTTACAAGAAAAATTACCCATTTGGCTTGGAGTTGGCGGAACACCTGAATCTTTTATTAGGGCAGGTTCGCTTGGACTTCCGTTAATGGTTGCCATTATTGGCGGGCAGACACATCGTTTTAAACCTTTAATTGATTTATACCGTCAGGCTGGACAAGCTGCAGGATATAAACCAGAAGAATTAAAAGTGGGATTGCATTCGCCAGGATATATTGGCTCAACAACAGAAAGTGCTATTGCTGATTATTATCCAGGTTATGCGGAGTTATGGACGAAATTAGGAAGAGAACGCGGCTGGCCTCCAGTTACAAAAGATAAATTTGACGGATTAATTGATGACTTAGGTGTTTTAATTGTTGGAAGTCCAGAAAGAGCTGCAGAGAAAATCCTGCGCCACAGTGAAGCACTTGGAGGTGTAGATCGATTTACTTTTCAAATGGACAACGCCGGATTAACACACAAACAATTAATGAATGCCATAGAATTAATTGGAACAAAATTAATTCCTTTAATTAGAAAGGGATAGTTTTGAATTGTGAATTATGAATTATGAGTTATGAATTGAAACTAATAACTTCAATCCTAACTCATAACTCATAACTTATAACTTACAGCTTATAACTTACAGCTTATAACTAAATACTAGAACTTATAAGTAACCCCCACTCTAAAGTTTCTTCCAGGTTCTGCCTGCCAATAATAAGCCTCTAGCCATTTGTAGTACGAACCGCTGTATAAGTATTTGTCTAAGATATTAAATACGTTTGCTGTAACTTTAACTTTCCCTGTTTCATAAGATAAACCTCCATCAAGTTTAAAATAAGATGGCAGTTTTTGAAGACCTTCACTCCAAGTATCTGTCTGGCGGCCGTCAAGAAAAGTTCCTCCAATAGAAGCGCCAAAACCTTTTAATTTTCCGTTTTGGACTGTATAATTTAACCAGGCGTTTGCTGTATGTTTAGCATATCCTGGAACTGTGCTTCCAACAGCAATACTGGTTAATCTTGATTCTGTTACAATAGATTCTGTAAAAGCATAGTTGGCAATTAAATTAAGACCGTCAAAAAGTTTTCCTCTAATATCAAACTCCAAACCTTCTGCCCTTTTTTCTCCCAAGATAACTTTATAAATATCATTCGGTCCATTTGTTGGATCGGCAGTGAGCTCATTTTTCTTTATAATTCTGTAAGCAGACAAAGTAGTATTCCATGAGCCATCAAACCAGTCTTTTTTGATACCAAATTCAATGTTATTACCTGTGAGCGGTTTTATAGGATCTCCATTCTGAGTAATTCCAGATTGAGGTGTAAAGGCTTGATCATATAGTCCATAAATCGCAAAATCATCAGTAATAGAATAACTCAAACCCGCACGAGGTGTAATGTGGCTGTCTTCTTGAGGTACGTCATAGGCACTAGTCTGGCTAATCCAAGTGTATCTTGCAGCAAGAGTCAATCTTAATTTATTTTGAAAAAAACCAAGTTCATCCTGAATATATCCAGCTGCATATTCTGAACCATAAAGTCCTCCTGCTCTCTGGCTTAAAGGAGTTTCATGATCGAAAGCAGGATAACCGTTAGAAGGTGTGCCATAATTTGGATTATATACATTGAAAGGACTTGCAGCAGTATCTAAATCATGAGATTGTCCCCAATCTGCCATGTAATCTTTACTTCCTAAATCTATTCCTCCTAATATTTTGTGCGAAACGCTACCTGTATTGAATTTTCCATTAACGAAAATCTGTCCTAAATACATATTACTTTCTGCATCCCAAATACCAACATTTCTAATAATATTCCCTGCTCCAAGCGCATTTTCGTCAGAACCAACAGTACTTGGCCATGAGCTATAACCTTGTTGAATGTATTTAAAATAAGATGTCTGAGCCGTTAACTTCCAGTTATCATCAAATTTATGTTCAAACTGCAAATACCCGCTGTGATCTTGTATGTTGGTATCTGGTAAACCTGGCGCTGTCATAGTGAAATCACGCGGCAGTGTAGCATAACCACCATCTTTAGGTCCAAAAACATAATAAGAACCAACTTCTGTCATGTTTGCATATTGAAAATTGTATTCAAATGTCAATTTTGTTTTGTCATCAAATTGGTATGAAATTACTGGAGCAATTACGTAACGGTCATTATGCTCAAACGGACGGAATGAACCTTTCTTTTGTGCAGCTCCATTAAAACGGTATAATAATTTTCCTTTTTTATCTAATTTTCCGTCAAGGTCTACACTTACTCTGTAAAAATCATAGCTTCCAACCAAAGCACTAACTTCTCCTTTTGTAACGCCTGTTGGTTTTTTAGTCACCACATTATAAAGTCCGCTTGGATCTCCGCTCGAAAGCATAAATCCAGCCGGCCCTTTCACAAATTCGATATGATCTACAAAACTCATATCTTCTGTCAATGGTCCCCAGAAAGAAGAAACAACATTAAATCCGTTTCTAAATGCCTGAATCTGTGAACCTCTCATGGTAATATTGGTATACAAATCTCCCCAATGTTCCAAACGCACAGCACCGCTCACGTTACGGATTACTCCATCGCTCATACTTGTAATTTGCTGATCTTTTAAAGTTTGAGCACTTACAATTTGTATGTTTTGCGGAATTTCAAGCACTGGTGTCTGAAGACGCAAAGACATTGATGGTTTATCCTGTTTATATTTGTTTTTCGTAATTACAACTTCCTGAAGATCTTCTTGACTTTCGTTTAACGAAAAGTTTTTAGTCGTAGTTTGTTTTGCTGTCACTACAATATTGGCTTCCACTGGAGCAATTCCCACCGCACGAACTACAATCGTATAATTTCCTGGTTTTACTCTCGTAATTTCATATTGTCCTGAAACAGTCGTAACATCAGAATATTTAGTCCCTTTTAGTGTTACAGCTATATTTTCGGCAGCAGTGTTACCGCTTAAAGAAATTTTACCTGCTACTTTTCCAAAGTCCTGTCCCATCATAGTTATCGAACATAATAGAAGCGCAAAAATGTAAACTCCTTTATTAAAAATTATTTTCATTTTGGTTTGATTTTAAATTGCTGGGCAAAAGTAATTTCAAATATTCGGTTTTCCAAATTATTTTTATCCGTTCTAAATAAATATAACAATTTATAAAAAATCAGCAGTAAAATTAGATTCAAACAGCCTTATTAAGTTATTTCCTGATAAATTAATCTAGGTTAAGTATTTATAACAGAATCTCTTTTTATCTTTATGATTCCAAATTCAACACAAAATTCACTTAATAAAATATTGACATGAAGCCAGATACAATAAGAAAAGTAGCCATTGTAGGTTACAATAGAATACCTTTTGCAAGAGCCAATACGGCTTATTCGAGTGTTGGCAATAAAGAAATGATGACCGCAGCACTCACTGGTCTTATTGATAAATACGGGCTGAAAGGAAAATTATTAGGCGAAGTTGCTGGCGGAGCGGTTATTAAACATACCTATGACAATAATTTGATCCGCGAATGTGTGATGCAGACTAGTCTTGATCCTGCAACTCCTGCGTGCGATTTACAGCAGGCATGTGACACTGGAATTGAAAGCGCAGTTTATATCGCTAATAAAATTGCCCTGGGACAAATTGAATCTGGAATTGCAGGTGGTGTCGATTCTATTAGTGATATGCCGATTGCTGTCAGCGAAAAGCTTAGAAAAATATTATTAGATGCTAGAAAAGCAAAATCATTGGGAGAAAAAATCAAATTATTTCTAAAACTTCGCCCAAAAGATTTCAGTCCGTTAGTTCCTAAAAATGAAGAATCGCAAACTGGACTTTCAATGGGCGGGCATACCGAAATCACTGCCAAACATTATAAAATCTCAAGAGAAGATCAAGATCAATTTGCTTTAAAAAGTCACTTGAATATGGCAAAAGCTTATGATGAAGGATTTTTTAATGATATGATTACGCCTTTCAACGGATTAGAAAAAGATAACAATTTACGCAAAGACAGCACAATTGAAAAATTAGCCAAGCTAAATCCAGCTTTCGATAAAGTAAACGGTACTTTGACGGCAGGAAATTCTACGCCGTTAACAGATGGGGCTTCTTGTATTCTTCTAGCAAGCGAAGAATGGGCAAAAGAACAAGGGCTTCCTATTTTGGCTTACATTACGTTTGCAGAAATTGCTGCTATCGAATACGTTAAAAATCAGCAGAACCTTTTATTAGCTCCACTATTTGCTGCTTCCAGAATGCTCGAAAAAGCAGGATTAAATCTTCAGGACTTTGATTATTATGAAATTCACGAAGCTTTTGCCGCACAGGTTTTAGCTACTTTAAAAATTTGGGAAAGTCCAGAACTCAGCGAATCGATTGGTTTAAAAAAAGCTTTAGGATCTATTGATCGAAATAAATTAAACGTAAAAGGAAGCAGCTTAGCAGCCGCTCATCCCTTTGCTGCAACTGGCGGCAGAATCATTGGCGTAATGGCAAAATTGCTTAACGAAAAAGGTTCTGGAAGAGGTTTTGTCTCTATTTGTGCCGCTGGTGGACAAGGCGTTACTATGATAATCGAGAAATAAATGAATATTTTACAAAAAGCATTAGGAGCAATTTTCCCTCCATACAAATACAATGCAATTAGAAAAGAGCAAAGAAAACTTTTTAATACTATAATTGAAGCATTACCTGAAAAATTATCTGAAATAAAAAATCAAACTATAAATAGTAATTTTTATGACTTAACAAATTGGGAATTATATCCTGATTTTAAATATGTTGCCATAGGTTATGTTGGAGACACCGTTTTTAAATACAAAAAAAGAGGTAATAATTATCATATTTCAGGGCTTAGGATTTTTTCAAAACAGAATAATCGTTTCGAAAAAATAGAACTTTTAATTCAGGATAATTTGGTCGCTGGTTTAAAAATTACAAATTCAACTTATCAATTAGATGAATTTAAATTATCATCGATTGATAATACAAATTTTTCAATGACACGTTTTGATTTTCCTCCAAACGAAATTGATTTGTTTTATGATAGCTTAGATAGTAATATTAGAGAAAAACTAAACTATAATGAATTATTTGATATTGATTTTAATGGAAGAACTTTTTATGTCATTTACGATTTAGAAGACGGAAATTATATTGCAGTAGATAATAAACAAAATGTATACTCTTTAATTCACGATGCTGAGCCAATGATTCTTAAAATGAAAATAACATTTCTTGAAATCTTAGAACAAATTGAGAATAACCAATTTGATGTAAGTGCGCATTTTGATAAAAGATATGGTAAATAATTTTTTCTAATGTAAATAAACCCGACAGGTTTTTAAAACCTGTCGGGTTTAATATGTAAAAAAGAATCTTACTAAATTTTTAAAAAGCAAATTCTTCAACAGAAGATAAGGCTTTCGCCAAACATTTTCTGCGAAATCAGGAATTGCAGTTCCTTCTGTGGAACCTTTTGGCTAAAAACTAAAACACTACAAAAACTTTACAGCAAATTTGTCATCGCAGCGTTTCTCGTGTTTTGACATTATGATACTCAATATGTAAAAAACATAACATTTGAAGATCAATATATTGTACAGAAAAAGATTAAATTTGAAATACCCAAATCATCTAAATTCTGAATAATTATGAGAAAAAATCTACCCTTTAGTATCAAAAAGCGATTGTTCAATTATTTCTTATCAATTTTTGCTTTATTACTTTCGCTGCAATCCTATTCACAATATATTACCCAAAACCTAGCTCCTACAGCGGTCATTAAAGAAGGGCTCGCACTGGAACAATCTTCTGATGGAAGAATTTTTATTGCAGAAAGAGGCGGAATTGTCAAAGTATTTCAAAACAATGCTGTCTCGACTGTTTTTACTGTAACTACTGTAACGGACAATGAACAAGGTTTACTTGGATTAACCCTGCATCCCAACTTTACCACAAATGGTTACATTTATGTATTCTACGCCATTAACGACGGCGGTGTAATCCGACATCGTATTGAGAGAGTCAAAATCGATAATGCTAATCAAGTAGTCAGCAGACAGGAAATTCTACTTTTAGAACCTATTGGCGGTGGATTTCATAATGGTGGTGATTTAAAGTTCTTTAACGGATTTCTATATGTAACCGTTGGAGATAGTCAGCAAAATACAAACTCACAAGATCTTGATACTTATAAAGGAAAAATTCTTCGGCTAACAGAAGACGGTCTGCCCGCGCCTGGAAATCCGTATTATGGAACCGGTTCTGTACAAAGACAAAGCATCTGGGTTTATGGATTTAGAAATCCTTGGAGGTTAGTTGCCAATACAACAGCCAATAAATTATTTGTACTGGATGTTGGAACTTCATGGGAAGAAGTAAACGAAATCAGCAATCCAGCAATTCGCAATTATGCTTGGGGACACCCACAAGGTGGCGATGGAAAACAAACAGAAACCAATTTATTTACCAATCCGATATTTACTTATGCAACCGGAAGTATCGGAAATGCTTTGACCAATGGCTTATTATACAATCCAACAACGCCTCGTTATCCTGATCTTCAGGGAAAATTTATTATAAAAGATTTTCTTCGAAATGCCATTCGATCTTTCGATCCTAATATTCCAGATCCAGTTTCAACTGAGTTTTATACCGCACCACACCAGCAAGCACTCGGAATGATGTTAGGCAACGATGGTTATATTTATTATTGCGCTTACGGAAATAATGGTTCGCTAATTAAACTTGATTATATAGAAACTGCTGCGCCAACAATAGTAAATCATCCTGTTTCTCAAAGTATTATGCAGACTACTCCTGTAACTTTTACGGTTTCTGCAAGCGGCGTTGGGCTTTCCTATCAATGGCAGTTTAATAATGTAAATATTTCGGGAGCAAATGCTGCTTCTTATACCATTTCGAATGTTACAACAGCAAATGCAGGTGCTTATAGAGTGATAGTTAGCAATACTGCAGGCAATGTAACCAGTAATCCTGCAACGTTAACAGTAACACCATTTAGTAATGCTCCAACAGTTACGATTGTTTCTCCTTTACCAACTTTAAAATGGAATGCCGATGATGTAGTTCATTTTGAAGCAACAGCAACAGATATTGAAGATGGAACATTACCAGCAAGTGCATTTTCATGGAATATTGATCTTTTCCACGAAGATATTCCAGGAGCTGGGCATTCACATCCTGGTGCAAGTCCGCAAGGCGTAAAATCTGGTGATTTTACAGCATCTAATCAAGGCGAAAAAACACCAAATGTTTGGTATCGTTTTACAGTAAAAGTAACCGACAGCAATGGCTTAACAGCATCAACCTTTGTAGACATTAAACCAAATTTAGTAGATGTAACTGTAACAAGCTCTCCTGCTCTATTGGCTTTAGAATTCAACCAAAAACCAGTTACAGCACCATCAACAAAACAAGTTGTAGCCAATGCCTCTTTGCAGACACTAAATGCTCCAACTCCGCAATATGTTGGAAACATTAGATATGACTTTGATCATTGGGATCATGGCGGAGCGGCTAATCAAACCTTCAAAGCACCTGCAACAGGAACCGCAGTTTACACAGCTGTTTATACGGCAACAACACTTCCAAACGCACCTTATTTAGGAATAATAGCTCAAATTCCAGGCATTATCGAAGCTGAAAATTATGACGTTGGTCCAAGTGCTTATTTTGACAGCAATGGCGGCGGTGACACAGCTTACAGAGCTGGCGATGGCGTAGGAACTGAAGCTTGCAGCGAAGGCGGATTTAATCTTGCGTATGTGGCTAAAAACGAATGGCTCAAATACACTGCAAGAGTAAATACAACAGGAAATTATAATATCAATCTAAGAGTCGCATCGCCTTATAATACCCGAAAATTACATCTTGAAGTCGATGGTGTAAATGTAACTGGAACGGTAAATATTCCAAATACTACTGGCTTTCAGGCTTGGCAGACAGTTACCATTCCAAACATTCCTTTAACGCAGGGGGCGCGTGTGATTACTTTATTTTTTGAAGAAGGCGACATCAACGTTAATAAAATGGAATTTGTAATAACGGGAAGCACAACTGCACCAATTGCAGATTTTGAAGTTAATACCCAAATGGGATGCCTTAATACTGCCGTTACTTTTACTTCTGTTTCGGTTGGAACTGTTGATAATTATGTGTGGAATTTTGGTGAAAATGCGACGCCCGCAACTGCAACAGGAATTGGTCCTCACAGCGTAATTTATTCAACCGAAGGAACAAAAACCGTTTCATTAACGGTTAGCAATACCATTGGAAACAATAAAAAAGAAATTGCTTACATGGTGCATAATTGCAGTCTTGGCGTTGAAAATCCAAATGGACAATCCAATAAAATCATTGTTTTTCCAAATCCTTCAACTGGAATATTCCACTTATCTAAAGAATTAGAATGGACTGTTTATTCGCCTTTAGGAACTAAAGTAAAACAAGGAAAAGGAAATTTAATTTCTATTTCAGAACATCCAACGGGTATCTATTTTGTAAAAACAAATGCTGCTTCTAAAGCAATTTCTATCAGTAAACAATAAAATCAGCCTTAAAAATTCATTTTTTTGTAGTAAATTACAGCTTCTAAAAGACAAGTTCATTTTAAACCGTATAAAAAATGATAGACTCAAAAATACCAGAAGGTCCTCTTGCAGAAAAATGGAATAATTACAAGGCAAAAGCAAAGCTTGTAAATCCTGCAAATAGAAAAAAACTGAATGTTATTGTAGTCGGAACTGGACTTGCAGGCGCTTCATGTGCTGCATCGCTGGCTGAACAAGGTTATAATGTAAAGTCTTTTTGTTTTCAGGATTCTCCTAGACGTGCACATTCTGTTGCGGCGCAAGGTGGTGTAAATGCTGCTAAAAACTACAAGAATGACGGTGACAGCACTTTTAGGATGTTTTATGATACCATTAAAGGCGGAGATTTTAGATCCCGAGAAGCCAATGTGTATCGTTTAGCGGAATGTTCTGCTGCTCTCATCGATCATGCAGTCGCTCAGGGCGTTCCATTTGCAAGAGAATATGCTGGTTATTTGAATAATAGATCTTTTGGAGGCGTTCAAGTTTCGCGGACTTTTTATGCCAGAGGTCAAACGGGACAGCAGCTTTTGCTGGGTGCTTATCAATCATTAGAACGACAGGCTTCTTTGGGAAAAGTAGCTTTGTACACACGCCATGAAATGCTTGAATTAGTAGTTATTGAAGGCAAAGCCAAAGGTATAATTGCCCGAAATCTTGAAACAGGAATTTTAGAACGCCATGCTGCAGACGTAGTAGTTTTAGCTTCTGGAGGTTACGGAAAAGTATATTATTTGTCTACTTTGGCAATGGGCTGCAATAGTTCAGCAATTTGGCGCGCACATAAAAAAGGCGCTTTTATGGCAGGTGTAAGCTGGATTCAGTTTCATCCTACTTCATTGCCTCAGCACGGAGCAAATCAGTCCAAATTGACTTTGATGTCAGAATCGCTTCGAAATGACGGGCGAATCTGGGTTCCTAAAAAGGCTGCCGATGACCGTGATCCAAATCTAATTCCAGAAGAAGAACGAGATTATTATTTAGAACGCCGTTATCCTTCATTTGGAAACCTGGCTCCAAGAGACATTTCGTCAAGAGCTGCAAAAGAACGAATAGATGCAGGTCATGGCGTGGGACCTATGAAAAATGCGATTTATCTCGATTTTTCTGATGCCATTAATGCCCAGGGAAAAGATAAAATAGAAGCCAAATACAGCAATCTTTTTGCGATGTATGAAAAGATTACCGGCATTAATGCCTATAAAGAACCTATGCTGATTTCGCCCGCGGCGCATTTTACAATGGGCGGACTTTGGGTCGATTATGAATTAATGACCACTATTCCTGGATTATTTGCTTTAGGCGAAGCGAACTTTGCAGATCATGGCGCTAATCGTCTTGGAGCAAATTCGTTACTTCAAGCCTGTGTAGACGGCTATTTCATTGCGCCTTACACGATTCCGAACTATTTGGCTGGCGAATTAAACGCGCCAAAATTTGACATTTCGCATCCTGCTTTCGAGGAAGCTGAAAAAAGCGTTAGAAGACAACTCGATCGTTTTTTACATACCAACGGAACGCTTTCTGCAGATTATTTTCATAAAAAAATCGGACGATTATTATATGAAAAATGCGGACTTTCGAGAAGCAGGGAAAAACTTGAAGAAGCGATCATTGAAATTAGAGAACTCAAATCTTCTTTTGAAAAAGATCTTCGAATTACCGGCGACAATACTTTAAACAGCGAATTGGAAAAAGCAGGGCGGATCGCCGATTATATCGAATTGGCTGAATTAATGTGTTACGATGCCCTACAACGTGAAGAATCCTGTGGAGCACATTTTAGAGAAGAATACCAAACTCCAGATGGCGAAGCTGTTCGCAATGATGAAGATTTCTGTTACGTTTCGGCTTGGGAATGGAAAGGAAATAATCAAGAGCCTGAGTTACACAAAGAACCTTTGGTATTTGAATCGGTTGAACTAGCTGTGAGAAGCTATAAATAATTGTGAATTGTGAGTTGTGAATTGTGAGTTGTGAAATTGTAACTGCAACCGAGACTGAAAACTGAGACTGAAAACCAAGACTGAAAATCGAGACTGGAAAACTGAGACTGAAAACCGAGACTGAAAACCGAGACTGAAAACCGAAACTGAAAACTGAGACTGAAAACTGAGACTGAAAACCGAGACTGAAAACTGAGACTAAAAACTGAGACTGAGAACTGAGACTGAAAACTAAAAAACAAAAAAACATGAAGCTGTATCTTAAAATTTGGCGTCAATTTGATACGTCATCAAAAGGAGAAATGACAGATTATGAAATTGATGAAGTGTCTGAACATATGTCTTTTTTAGAAATGCTGGATCTTTTAAACGAATCTCTTATTCAGCAAGGTGAGCGTGTTATCGAATTTGATCACGACTGTCGTGAAGGTATCTGCGGTCAATGCGGCGTGATGATTAACGGACGAGCTCATGGTCCTTTAAAAAATACTACAACCTGCCAGCTTCACATGAGAAGTTTTAAAGATGGCGATACCATTTATATCGAACCTTTTCGCGCCAAAGCATTTCCTGTTTTAAGAGATTTAAAAATAGATCGAAAAGCTTTTGATTCTATTATAGCTTCTGGAGGTTTTATAGGCGCATCAACAGGCCAAGCGCCTGAGGCTAACAGTATTCCGATTTCTTATGAAACTGCAGAAGAAGCTTTTGATGCCGCTGCTTGTATTGGATGCGGGGCATGTGTGGCTTCATGCAAAAATGCCAGCGCCGCTTTATTTGTAGGTGCCAAAATAACACACTTAGCTTTGCTTCCACAAGGAAAAGTAGAGGCTTCTAAACGTGCCATTACAATGGTAAAGAAAATGGATGAAGAAGGCTTTGGAGCCTGCTCTGATACACGCGCTTGTGAAATCGAATGCCCACAGGGAATTTCGGTGCTTTCAATTGCTAAAATGAATCTGGAATATATGAAAGCTTTAGCTTTTAGGAAATAAATTTGTCAATTTATTATTTAAAATAAAACGTATTAATTGTCATTTCGACGAAGGAGAAATCTCCGCAAAGTGACTCCGCAAAGTTAATCCAATCTTTGTAGAGCTTCTAACGGAGATTTCTCTCCCGAAGCCTCGGGATCGAAATGACAAAAATAGGATAAGACTTTGTGCCTTAGTGTCTTTGTGGCAAACCAAAAATCTTAAACCGCAAAATAAGGTGTCAAGATATCTTCAAAATTGTACAATCCTTTTTCTTTTTCTTTGATGTTTTCTGCTACGAAAATTACTCCGTTTCCAAAAGCTTCCCTAGAAATTGATTCGTGTATAATTCGAACCGTTTGAAAAGGAAAACCAAAAATTACTTCATGTTTTCCAACTATACCTCCAGCTCTCACAGAATTGATGTTCTCTTTATCTACATCGAGCGCTTCTGCAATTTTAATGGCAGTTCCCGAAGTTCCTTCTTTAGCTTTAAAATGTTCTTCATTTACTTCAATATCAACCCACGGCGCAATTTTCTTCAAAAATTTAGCGGCAAATAATAAATAGTTAACGCCGAGAGTAATATTCGGCGACCAAAAAACAGTTGTTTTTTGACCTAACTTTTTTAGAAACTGCAATTCCTTGTCTTTATAATGTGAAATTGCCGAAATTATTTTGATGTTCTTTTTTGCTGCAGCTTCACCATACGTGTAAATTCCCTGATGAGAAGAGAAATCTATAATTACATCTACTGGATGGCTTTCCAGCAATTCTTCAATAGGAGTTTTGGAACTAGAATAGATTAAGCCGGGTTCGTCTGACTGCACTCCAAAAAATTCAGGCACCGATCTGTGTTCTAAAGTTGTACTTTGTCTTAAAACCCATTCTAAGCAGAATTTTTTATTTTCTAATAATATTGAAGCTACTGATTTTCCAGTTTTTCCGAATCCGATTAATCCTATTTTCATAAGCATTTGTTTTTAGATGAGCGAAAGGCTCGTTAGAAAAAATTGATATTGTAAAGTGGTAAATATCAATTCGAATTTTAATTCATAAAAACAGTTTTCAAACTGTCATTTGAGTAAAAATAGGAAAATCATAACAGAACTGCCAACGAAATTTATATTTTATAACAAAAAACGAAGTTGTTAGTCGGTTTTTTATTACTAATGAATTTTTTTTGATGAGATAATTTGAAGTAATTTTTCTCACTGAAAACTATCTTTTTTAAGCTAATTTCATACATAAAAAATACCTTAAAAAAAGGATTTGGTAATATACAACTAAACATATTTTCAGTAGATTTACAGCCTGGTACCCCAAGTTAATATCAGTAAATAATGGCTTACAATAAAAATGAATTAGTCCGATTTTTAGATGCTCAGAACAAATTGTATTTAACAGCTCTAGACGAAATAAAAAAAGGCAAAAAAGAATCTCCATGGATGTGGTTTATCTTTCCACAAATAAAAGGAATGGGTTCAAGTGATACTTCTAAATTTTATGAAATTAAAAATGCCGACGAAGCAATTGCTTTTCTTGAACATCCAATTTTAGGTAAACATTTGGTTGAAATTACAGCCGAATTAATCAAAAAAGAAAAAGAAAAGGTAAACGATATATTCGGAAGTACTGATGCCGAAAGACTGCAATCCTCCATGACACTTTTTGCAAGTGTCCAAAATTCAGAACCTATCTTTCAAGAAGTTCTGCATAAATATTTTGATGGATCGTCTGATTTTCATACACTTCAGCTGTTGTACAATAACCTGTAAATTGGTTGTATTTAAAGGCTTTGACTTTAAATTTGTATAAAAAATAACAGCTTTTTGGAATATTTAAAAATAAGATATCTATATTTGCAACATTGTTGCAATTACTTATTTCAGAATTAGATACTTAGTTTTGCACAGAAATACCACTGAATGAAAAGGAGAATCGTAGTTGTAAATTTCATAGCATCTTTTGCAGTATTGTGCGCAATGCTGTTTCAAACTGTGCACTCTTATGAACATTTTTTTAAACAACTATCAGAAAGACCTTGTCAACATCATTCAAGTGCCAATCAGAAACAAATAACACACAGTCATTCTACTGATACAAATTGTCATGTTTGTCATTTTTCTTTCAGCACATTTATTCCAAATGCTTTTCAGGCTGTAATTTTTCAAAAAACATATGTAGAAACTAAACTGGTATTTACTTATACCAAATCAGTTTCAACATTCTTCAAAGGAAGCTTATTTGCTTTACGAGCACCTCCTGCTCTATTTTAGTTTACTAGTTTTATTTTATCGCGTCAAATCTTTGTTTTCAAATTAAAGATTAGTGCAAAGAGATCTTATTTGCTCCTTTCTCTATCTGCGCTTTCGCGAATAAACCGCTGTAAATTTCCCCTCATTTAATACTATTCAGAATTCTAGCCTATTCCTATAGCTTAGAATGCTGTCATTTTCAAAATATATCCAAATCCAAATAATATAATTATGCTTACAGCCGAAAATCTAACCAAAAAATATGGTGATTACACTGCTTTAAATGCTTTAAACTTAACTATTAAAGAAGGTGAAATATTTGCTCTTTTAGGGCAGAATGGTGCCGGAAAAACAACAACTATTAATTTATTTCTAGGTTTTATAGAACCTTCAGAAGGATCTTTAACTATCAATAATATTCCCGTTACATTAAACGCAAAAACTACTAAAGAATTTGTCGCCTATATTCCAGAAACTGTAATGCTTTATCCGAATTTAACCGGTATAGAAAATCTTAAATTTTTCTCCTCGCTGGCAGGTTTCAAATATTCAAAAGGTGAACTGGAATATTTTTTAAACAAAGCTGGACTTCAGACCAAAGCACACGACCAAAATCTCGGCGGTTATTCTAAAGGAATGCGTCAAAAAGTCGGAATTGCAATTGCAATTGCTAAAAAAGCTAAAGTGCTTTTATTGGACGAACCCACAAGTGGTTTAGATCCAAAAGCTTCTAATGAGTTTTCTCAAATTTTAAAAGAGCTTTCTACAGATGGAACGGCAATTTTAATGGCAACTCACGACATTTTCAGAGCGCGTGAAGTAGCTTCGCACATCGGAATTATGAAGCAGGGAAATCTAGTTACCGTAATTGAAGCCTCAAAAATCTCTGCAAACGAATTGGAAGATTTGTATTTACAAACTGTTTAAAAGGAAATACCAATTTCCATCTCGATAAAAATGAAACATTTACTTTCCTTACTATCTTTAGTAAGCACTTTTTCTATTGTCCATTCGCAAAGCAACCAAAAAGTTAGAGACAGCATAATTAAGGATTCTCTTGAACTGGAAACCAAGCGAAACGAATTGCAGACTGTTGAGATTGTAGGACGCTCAACGCGAAAATACAATAGCGACTACTCTTTTTCGGCAACCAAAACTGCTGCCTTAAATAAAGATATTCCGCAGTCTATTTCGACTATTACCAAAGAATTAATTGCCGATAAAGGAGCAATTTATCTTGCTGATGTAGTAAAAATGGCCAGCGGTGTAATTCCGGCCAGTTATTACAATCAATATACGATTCGCGGTATAAGTCAAAATGAAGAAGGACAGATTATTAACGGAATGCGAACCAGACAATACTACTTTTTACAGCCTTTAACTAGTAATATTGAACGTGTGGAAGTAATCAAAGGTCCGTCGAGTGCTACATTTTCTTCTGTCGATCCTGGCGGAAGTATTAATATGGTGACCAAGAAACCTTTGGCAGTAGACCGAAAGGAAGTTAGCCTAACTGTTGGTAGCTTTAGTACTTTACGAGGAACACTTGATTTCACAGGTCCGTTAAACGAATCGAAAACACTTTTGTATCGTGTCAACGGAGCGTATCAGGAAGCCAAATCATTTCGGGATTTAGTCAATAATAAGTCCTTTTTGATTTCTCCTTCTTTCAGTTATATTCCGAATGAAAAAACAGCAATCAATACGGAATTGATTTTAAGCGAAATGACTGGAGTTCTAGACCGCGGACAACCGATTTTTGGAGCTGTTGCAGGTAAAACCAATTTACATACAACGCCAATAAGTCTCAATCTAGGTGCCTCTGGAGATTATTTTAAATCGAAAGAAATGATTTTGATGACCAATTTTGCTCATAAATTCACATCAAAAATTGGTTTCAATGCTTCGTATATGAAACAAACCTGGACAGAAAACCTGCAAGAACATCGTACTACCAATGGTTTTGCTGTAGACATGAACAATCAGCCAGTTACGAGTCTGGCAATGATGCAGTTTGTGCAGCGCCAGCAATATTGGGATATCGATAATCTAAGTGCTTATTTAAATTTTGATTTTAAAACAGGTAAACTCAATCATAAACTATTAACTGGTTACGATTTAAGCAGCTGGAACAAAAACATCGGCGGCGGGCAAAATGCTGCGAGAGGTTATTTATTAAATGACGGAACTGTGGCGAGTACTTTTGTTCCTGCAAATGCATCAAATTACCAAACTGTAACTGTAAACGGTGTTGTTTTACCCAAACCAAACGTCAATTTCTTTGATTTAAAAAATCCTTCTTACGCTTTAAGAAATACTCAGGATTATGTTTTAAATGTTCGTACGGCGCTTCCGTCTGCACTTACAACAACAAACGCAGTTTACATTCAAGATCAGATTCGATGGGAAAAATTTACTTTTTTATTGGGATTGAGAAACGAATGGTTCGAAGATATTACCAATTATGAAACCAATAACGAGATAAAGGTTAAAAAATCGGCATTACTGCCTAGAATTGGTGTTACGTACGCTGTCAATAATGCTATTAATGTATACACCACTTATCTGGAAGGTTATCAGCCTCAGTCCAATACAGCTACTTTAATGCCTCAGACAGGAAGTTTACCTGCCGGAAGTCTCTTTAAACCTTTGGAAAGTGATCTAAAAGAGTTTGGGCTAAAAGCTGTTTTCTTCAATAATACCATAAGTTTTAATGCTGCTGTTTACGAAATCAATCAGCGTAATATATTAATGAACGCCAATGATCCTGCTAACCCAGATTTATTGGTAACGAGAGGTTCTGAAAGAAGCCGTGGTTTTGAATGTGATTTGGCTGGATATATTACTCCAGACTGGCAGATTAATGCTTCATACAGTTACATTGATGCGGAAATTACAAATGATGCCAATACCTCATTAATTGGACAGCGAAAACAGAATACACCAAAAAACAGCGCCAATCTTTGGACACGCTACAATTTTGCTTCTGACTCTGCTCTGGATGATTTCGGAATTGGTTTAGGAATGCAGTATCAAAGCAGTAAAGTACCTTGGTTTACAAGAGACTTCGTACTTCCAGATTTCACCATTTTTGATGCTGCACTTTATTACAAACCTAATAATAGTAATATGCAGATTGCTGTAAACGCAGGCAATCTTTTGAATAAAACCTATTGGCTGGGCGCGCAGAATTACCTGCGTTTGTTTCCGGGAAGTCCAAGAAACGTAGCCCTCACCGTAACTTATAAATTTTAATTTATATGAAATTACTTCACACAGAACTCCTTATAGCCAGGCATTTTAAAAACTCGATTTTTAAAAATCAGGCAGTTTATATTATTACCATTTTTATTGGAATCTTGCTCTTATATGCGGCATTCACGGGCTGGGACAATTACAAGAGCCAAAACGAAACCAGCGAAAAATATCAGCATGAATCTCGAGAAGACTGGCTGAAAAATCCAGATAAGAATCCGCATAGAATGGCGCATTATGGAAACTTTGCTTTTAGAAAAAGTACACCATTAAGTGTTTTCGAATTTGGAATGGAACCTTTTTTTGGAAATGCAATTTTCTTGGAAGCCCACAAACAAAATACAGCCAATTTCTCTGAAGCTGGATTTTCGAACAGTATGCTTCGTTTTGGCGAAATCAGTATTGCAATGGTGCTGCAGGTTTTGTTACCGCTTCTTATTTTTTTCTTCGGATTTAATGCTGTAGCGTACGAACGTGAAAACGGAACTTTAAAAATCCTTTTAACGCAGGGAATCAGTTGGAAACAGCTTCTTATTGGAAAAATTTTAGGAATTGCAAGTGTCATTATGATGCTTTTTGCTCCAACTATAATTGTTTTGGTTTTGGTCTGGCTTTTTCTACAAGACTTCGCCTTTACAACAGACGAGACCGTAAAAATGCTTTTATTTGTTCTTTTTCATTTGGCTTATCTCCTATTGTTCTGTGTTATTGCGGTTTTAATTTCGGCAGCAAGCAAAACATCTAAAAAAGCTTTGATCACACTTATTGGGATTTGGCTTCTTTTTACCATTATTCTGCCAAGAACAACGCAGGCAATTGGGGCATATATTTACGAAGCGCCTTCTAAGATCCAATTTAACAGCGATATCGAAAAAGATATTTTGAAGCAGGGAGACAGCCATAATCCGAATGATCCGCATTACAAGGCTATAAAAGATTCACTACTTCGCGCTTATAAAGTCGATTCTGTGCAAAAACTTCCCTTTAATTATTCGGGTTATATTATGACCGAAGGAGAAAAAATTAGTTCCAGAATTTATAATGAGCATTTAGCCGAGCTTTTAAAAATTTATAAAAAGCAGAATAGCTTTTCAAAGACAGTTTCCTTTTTGAATCCGTTTATCGCGATGAAAAACTTATCGATGGGTTTATCCAATACCGATTACGAATCGTATGTAGATTTTCAAAAACAAGCCGAAGATTATCGTTATACAATGGCGCAGAAAATGAATGGATTGCAGATTAAATACATCAGCAATAAAAAACCTGGACAAAATGATAAACCGCTTACCATTGGTAAAGAACATTGGGCCGATGTAGAGGAATTTCACTATGAACCTAAAAAAATCGGAACGGTTCTTAAAAACGAAATTATCTCGATTATTTCAATTATTCTCTGGATTTCACTGCTTTTCATTTTAGTTCGAATTGCATCCAAAAAACTTAAAGCCATTTAATATGTTAGCATTATTATATAAAAATTTCATTCGGTCAAAAGGAACCAAAATTGGGCTGCTTTTCTTGTTGTGCATTGGTTTTATAAGTCTTTTAATTGGAAAACAATTTCAAGACAAACAGCAGAGTAATATTGAAGAAGCTGCTGTTTACCAGAAAGAAAATATCGCCAGAAATGCCGCATTTCATAAAGATGAAATCGGACTTTTACTGTATTACATCAAGTTTTCCTTAGTTAATAAAACACTGCCTATAAACAGTTTAGCGATCGGACAACGCGATGTTAATCCTTCTATTCAAAGTGTTACGATTCGTGGATTGGAAGGTCAGAAATACGATTCAGAACTCAATAACCCGAATAATCTTCTGGCAGGAAATATCGATTTCAGTTTTGTGCTGATTTATCTTTTTCCGCTTTTAATTATTTCCTTTTCGTACAATCTTATTTCAGAAGAAAAAGAAAGCGGTACTTGGAAAATTGTAGCAACGCAAAGTCAGAATACCTTCAATTACATTCTACAGTTATTTTACGTTAGAATTTTGAGTTTAATCGCATTGTTTACTATTTTACTTTTGACAGCTGTTTTATTCTTGAATATTCCACTGGATCAGACTTTTATCCTCTTTTACGGACTAGGGATTCTGTATATTTTGTTTTGGTTTTCGGTATGCTTTTTTATTGTTTCACTTCAAAAAAATTCTAATTTTAATGCTGTTTTATTATTGACGGTCTGGTTGTTTTTAATAATCATTGTTCCTGCCGGAATTAATGCTTACATCGTTAATCAATACAAAGTTCCAGAAGCTTTAGAACTGACTTTGAAACAGCGAAATGCGTATCACGAAAAATGGGACATGGATAAAAATGAGACTGTGGAGAAATTTTATAAACATTACCCGCAGTTTAAAAGTTATGTTTTACCAGAAAAAGAATTCAGCTGGCTTTGGTATTACGCTATGCAGCAAATGGGCGACGATGAGTCGGCAGCAGAATCCCGCGAATTGGAAACCAAATTACAGCAGCGAAACCTTGCCAGTCAGAGAATTGCACAATTTATACCCACGCTTCATACGCAGCTGCAGCTAAACGAAATCGCCCACGCCGATTTAGGAAATCAGCTTTTATTTTTGAAAGAAACGAAGCATTTTCATGAAAAAATGAGATTGTATTTTTATCCAAAAATATTCTCAGAAGCTCCTGTAAATGCAGAAAAATGGGATAAGTTTAAAGTAGAAACTTTTAATGATCCCACAAAAATAAGTTTTGCAAAAGCATTTTTACCATTACTGCTTTTCAATTTAGTTATGATTGGTTTTGGATGGAGGAATTTTAAACGTGAAGCAATTTAATTTTTTAACCGCATAATTTCACCGCAAAGAACGCTAAGATTTACGCAATCCCGAAGCCTCGGGACGCTAAGTTTTTAGCTTTGGATAGGTAAAACGTTTTTAACCACAGAGAAAACAGAGGTTTTACACAGAGTTCGCAAAGTTCTTACAAAGCTTTGCGAACTTTGTGTTTTTATAAAACTCAGCATGTCAAAAAATCTTTGCACTCTTTGCGTTAAAAATATCAAGTCTATCAAAAAACCTTTGCGTCCTGAGGCTTCGGGATTGCGTTAAAAATATCAGCCTATCAAACAATTTTGCATTAGAAAAACACAAGCAAATTCTTGTTTCTAAACCTATTCTGAATAAAATTTCTGCAAACAATCAATAATTTTATTTTATTTAGAACTAATATAAATAAACTTTTATATTTGCCGCTTTCTGAGCAAATCTGAGTAGTTTTTAAAATTTACTTAATATTGCTTATCCTAAGTAAATTTCGTTTCATGAACCACAATTACAGTTTCGAATTAAATCTCTTCAAATCCTTTAAGGAAGGAGACGAAACTGCATTTAAGTTTTTTTACGATAAATATTTTAGGAGAATCCAATCTTTCAGCGTTCAGTTTATTTACGATCAGGACGAAGCTGAAAACCTTGCTCAAGAAGCCTTACTACACTTATGGCAAAATAGAGAAAACGTAGAATCTATTAACGGCATTCAAGCTTTCTTATTTACCTACGCCAAATCAAAATGTCTGAATTTAATCCGCCACAATAAAGTGAAGGATAAATTTAAGAATGACCTGCTTAACCACAAAGAACGAGAATTGGATATTGAGGTTTTAAATTCAATTCAGTTCGACACACTAGAATTAACAGAATTGGAGCGTATTATTCAGGAATCGATTAACGAATTACCGCCCAAAACCCGCGAAGTTTTTATAAAAAAACGCTTTGAGAATAAAAAAAATGCAGAAATAGCCGAAGAAATGAATGTTAGCTTAAAAGCTGTAGAAGCCCATATGACAAAGGCTTTGAAGATTTTAAAAACAAAATTATCCGACTATTTATTTCTAATTTTTATCCTTATTTATAATAATTAAGAATAAAAGGTAGGGTATTTTAATTCTGAGGTGTACTAACTATAGCGACAAGTTTAAAAACGCATTTATGACATCGGAACTAATTTATAAATACTTATCTAATGAAGCTTCAGAACAAGAAGTTCAAGAACTTTTTGATTGGATTGATGCTTCAGAAGAAAACAAAAGTCAATTTATAACTTTAAAAAAGACTTGGACTTTAACAGCAATTAGTGGAACTATTTCACCTAATACTGCTTCCGTAATGGCATTGAAACCAAAAAACAATGCAAGAAAGTATTTTAGATACGCGGCCGTTCTTGTGGTTTTAATTGGTTTAGCAGGGCTCGCTTTTTATTTTAATGAAAGAACAACAGCTTCTAAAGAAATTGTTCTGGAATTAAGCGATGGAAGTTTTGAATATTTCACGCAGAAAAATGAGAATAATTTAGTCAATAGTAAAGGCGAATTAATCGCCCGAAAATTTTCAGACCGAATTATTTATTTCGGAAAAGTTCTTGATAAGGAAGTTTCTTACCATACCCTTACAGTTCCTTATGGCAAAAGATTTAAGCTTACACTTTCAGATGGTACGTTTGTGAGTTTGAATTCTGGAACTACTTTGCGTTATCCGGAGCAATTTGGAATAAATGGAAAAAGAAATGTTTATTTAACTGGTGAAGCCTTTTTTGAGGTTGCCAAAGACAAACAGCATCCATTTATAGTGCATTCTGATGAAGTTGATATTGAAGTTCTCGGAACAAAATTTAATGTGAGTGCATATCCTGAAGACAAAACTGTGAGTAGTGTTTTGGTTGAAGGAAGTATTCAAATGTCTGAAAAAGACAATCCTTTAAATGCCGTTTTGCTTAAGCCGTCCCAAATGGCAGTGTGGCAGAATGAGTCGCAAAAAATCATAACACAAACAGTTGACACAGCTGTTTATGAAGCTTGGACTCAAGGCGAACTTGTATTTCAAAATACCCCATTTTCTACTATTGCAAAAATTATCGAACGTACTTATGACGTTGAAATTATCAACGAAAATACTGTTTTGGCCAAACAGAGTTTTACAGGTTCAATAAAAATCAGTGAGTCTAGTGTCGCCAATATTTTAGAGCTTCTAAAACGTGACACGCCATTCAATTATTCTATTAAACAAAACACCATAACCATAACACCAATTTTCCATAACTAAATAAAACATGACATTTACGATACATTCCAATTTAAGAAAAATTCTATTTTTCTTAGGCTTCCTATTATCCTGTTTTTCAGCTTTTTCTCAAAATAAAACCATTACATTACATGTAAAAAACAAACCTATAAGCCTAATTATCAAATCGATTGAACAGCAGACCGATTATAGGATTATTTACAATGCCCGAAAAATTGATGCGGAACAATTAGCCGATATTAATGTTGATAACGCATCATTGGAAACCACTTTGACTAAGTTATTTGACGGAAAAAATATCTCTTTTTACATTCAGAAAAAGCAGGTTTTACTGACCAGTGCAAGTTCTACAAATGATTCTGGCACACCGCAGGAAACCGAACGATTCATCAGCGGAACGGTTTATAATGCCACAGACAAACAACCGCTTCCAGGCGCAACTATACGTATAAAAGGAACTGGAATGGGTGCTATAACTGACTTTAACGGAAAATTTGTTTATCAGTTAAAAGGAAATAACATCCAGAATTTTATACTTGAAGTTGGTTTTTTAGGAATGGAATCTCAGTCAAAACTAGCAGGAAATAATAAAGATTTTGTTTTCTATCTTCAGGAAACTACAGACGAATTAAATCCTGTTGTTATTACTTCATCTTATGGAACTACAAAATTAAAAGAGGAAATTGTAGGAAGTATTTCGACTTTAAATGCCAAAGATATTGCGGTAGAACAAGCTTCAGAAAGCATCGATAAAATGATTACAGGGCAAATTGCCGGGGTAATGGTTGAAAATACTTCTGGTGTTGGTGGTCCGGTAAAAATTAATATTCGCGGTCAGGGAACATTATCATCTTTAACAGGAGCAAAAACGGGAACTTCTACTCAGCCTTTAATAATTGTAGATGGTGTGGTAATGAGCGAGGAATTTGGAATAGACAGTGATGTTTTTGATGGAAAAGGAGATTCTGCAGAAAATTTAGCCAATCCGCTGATGAAAATTGCTCCAGAAAATATCGAAACCATATCGGTTTTAAAAGATGCTGCAGCAGTTGGTATTTACGGTGCAGATGGTGCTAATGGAGTAATTTTAATTACTACTAAAAAAGGGAAAAAAGGGAAAACACAATTCGGTTTTTCTAACCAGCTTGGAATTTCGTCAGCTATTAACCGAATAAAATATCTAAGTGGCGAGCAATTTACAGATCTTAGAAATGAGTACATGAAAAATACCACTACGGGCTATGTTCCTGTTGCTTATAACGGTGTTAATACAGATTGGTTTGATGTTTTAAACAGATCAGGAATCTATAATAAGTATAATTTTAATGTTTCTGGTGCTACTTCAAAATTTTCATACCGTACTAACGTAAGTTACTTAAAAATTGACGAACCTCAATTAGGAAATGAAACCAAACAACTAAATGCAGGAATCAATTTAGGTTACAATTCGGGTAAATGGAGTGCTAATTTAATGCTTAACCCAAGTTATGTTCAAAAAGATGCTCCAAACATTTTTGCTAGTTTTGCCTATTTACCAACTCTTGCAGTTTACAATAATGACGGTTCTTACGCAGATTTAGGAGTGAGCGGTATGACGAGAGGAAATCCGCTGGCAGCTATTGAACAAAATAAAAATGAAACACAGACATATGGTCTTTTAGGAAGTTTGAATTTATCGTATCAGCTTAGTAAAGCAGTTAAATTTTCTACACTTTTTGGAATGGACTACACTGATAAAGAGCAAGATCGTTACTTTTCTGCTGCAAACGAAAGTGGTCAGTTCAATGGAACTTTTACACTTAACGGAATTCTATATCCTGCATGGGGACGCAGAATTTTAAATCAAAGAAATTCTACAAAATGGAACTGGCAGGGACAGGTTTTGTTTAATAAACAACTAAATGAAAATCATGAAATTGATGGTGTTGCGGGTTTTGAATTGTCTGAAGACAGAACAGATTTTAATTATAAATCTGGAGTTGGATTCGTAAATCCACATCAGATTAATAAAGTGACCGATGCGGTTAGGGACGATAATTTAGCAACGCCTTTAGTTGACGAATCGAAAAGCGGTCAGACGTATCGAAATGAAATCAGTTATAATTCTAGAGTTTCCTTTTTATCTCAGGTAAATTACAACTATAAAAAACGTTATTATGTTCTAGCCAATTTAAGACGCGACGAGAGCTCGGTTTTTGGAGATGATACTAATGTTGCCCTCAACGGAGGTGCTGGTTTAAGCTGGATTACCAGTAATGAGAACTTTTTACAATCAAACACTTGGATTGATTTCTTAAAATTTAAAGCAAGTTACGGTTCTACAGGTAACTCAAGAATTGGTTCATACAGATCAAAAGGTTTATATAATATTAGTCAAAACGGTTATAATGGTAACTCTGGAGCAACTACGGGAGCCGCGCCAAACGGCAATTTAAGCTGGGAGAAAAATACAAAGTTTAATGTTGGTTTTGACTTTAATATTTTTAAAAGAATCGAATTAACACTTGAATATTATTATGATAATAAAAGTGATCTAATTACGACTAGAGATATTCCTACAGAAACTGGATATAATTCTGTTCAATTAAATGCCTCTAGTATGTACAACAAAGGTTTCGAACTTACGACCAGAATTAAATGGATCAAAAGCGAGCCATTTAAATGGACTACGACATTTAATATTTCTACAGTAGAGAGCAAAGTAACAGATCTAAAAGGTTTGGGAAGTGACTATGCATTAGCAAACGTCGCTTTAGCTCAAAAAATTGGTTACAGCACTACCACTTTGTGGGGGGTAAAATGGGTTGGAGTTGATCCCGCAACTGGAAGAGATCTTGTCGAAAAGAATGGACAAATTTACGATACAAAAACATACAATGATACTCATACCGTTGCAGACTGGGTGCCGATTGGAGATACTCAGGCAGATGCATATGGAGGTTTTTACAACAACTTCACATTTTACAATAATCTGACATTATCGGTTAGAGGAGATTTTCAACTTGGAGGAGATGTTTTTATTTCTGATGTTTATATCGATAAATATTCCAATACTCTAAATAGAAATCTTTCTGTAAATGCGGCAGACCACTGGAAAAATCCTGGAGATATTGTTTCGCAATCAGCAGTTACCTCTGCTCCTCTTCTTTCAAACTTGAGTAAATATGTTTATGACGGAACTTATGTTAGAATCAGCAACATTAATTTGAGTTATAATGTACCCCTGAAAAATACTTTTCTGGATTCGCTTGCTGTTTTTGCAGATGCTTCAAATGTGGCATATTGGTATAAAGCAAAAAGTCCGAAAGGAATGAACGGAATACGTGAATATAGTTTTATTTATCCTCAGGCAAGAACAATTTCTCTGGGACTTAATGCAAAATTTTAAAGAAATGAAATATTCAAAATACATCACATTATTTTTTCTGATTTTCTCATTACAAAGCTGTAGTGATTTTTTGGAGCAAGAACCTGGAACACAAACTTCTATTGATGAGCTTTTGCAGAATAAGCAAGGTGTAATTACTGCCTTAACAGGTCTTTATACAGAACTTGAAGCCAATGTAAGAGGCGAACGTTTTGCTGTTTATGCCGATTTACAAGGAGGAAATATAAAATTTACACCAACAGCTTCAGGAACCAGCAGAGGTCAAATTTCGCCGCCGGGAAATCTTGAACAGGTTTATTCTTTTGAAGATCTAGCGCTAACCAGTAACTTCAAATCATTTTATGATGGGAGCTATGATATTATAAATCAAGCCAACTTAATTTTAGAGTACACACCTGCCCTAAAAGATGCTACAGAAGAAGAAAAAAATCAAATTACGGCCGAGGCTATGACAATTCGAGCTTATGCACATTTTCTTTTAGCGATTGTTTACAGCCAAGATTATAATTATACTCCAGATGCTTCTCATTTAGGAATTGTTTACAACACAAAATCAATTAAAGCAGGAATACAATACCCGGCCAGAGAAACTGCTGCTAATACTTACAATTTAATTATAAACGATTTAAAAGAGGCTATTAGTAATTACTCTTCAAGTTCGTTACTTAACGGATCTGTATATTCTTACTTTAATGTTAACAGTACTAAGGCTTTACTGGCGAGAGTATATTTACAAAAAAACGACTGGACAAACGCTTATGAAACTGCAAATGATGTCATTACAAATTCTGGAGCTAAACTAGTAGAAAAAGACAATTATCTTGCAGAATGGGCAAAAACAGATCTTCCTATATCTGAAATTTTATTAGAATTTTCGATTCCAAAAGATTCTGAGGGTGTTGCTGGTAGTTCTATGGCAAGCTATTTTGGATATACATCGGCAACAAGCTATAATAAATATGTCGCATCTGATGATTTGGTTAATCTCTATGAAAATTCGGATTTAAGAAAACAATTATTCCTGACGCAGCCATTGCAGACTTTAGTAAATGGCGTTTTAGCTCCTGTAAATTATAACTTCACTAGAAAATTCCAAAATAATGCGGGTTATGTTGCATTCAGATTGAGTGAGATGTATTTAATACGTGCCGAAGCTGCTTATGAAACCAACAGAGCGGATATCGCTATGGCAGATATCAACATTATCCGCGCCCGTGCAAATGCTGCATTATTAACTAGTACGGTGAATCTTAAAGAAAATATTTTATTAGAAAGAAGAAAAGAACTTTGCTTTGAAGGTCATTTATTTTTTGATCTTGTTCGCAATCATAAGAATATTTCAAGAAATGACGGCTGTATTTCAACTAGCTGCAGCGTGACATATCCTTCTTTAAAATTTGTATTGCCAATACCAACATTCAACACTAATCTTAACCCTAACTTTCAACAAAATGACTCGTATTAAGATATTTAGCATATTGTTCATAGGAGTACTATTTATTTCCTGTTCAAAAGATGACTATAAATTAGGTTCTGAAATTGATCCGTTTTTAAGATTCAATTTCTTGGTAAAAAGCGATAATACACCTGTAGAATATCCAACTGTAAACGGAAGTTTAGCTCCTGTGTCTAATTACGTAAATACTTCAGTAAAAACATTGAAAGTGCCAGTTGCATTAACAACTCGTAACTTAAAAAATACGGTTACTGCCAATTTTAGTGCAGTTTCATCAACAGGTGATAACGAAAGTTTTACAGTAAATCCAGTTAATCAGTTAACTTTTCAGGGAACTAAACTAACCGATACTATCGCTGTTTCTTTTGATAAAAGATGGACTGCTAACCAAAGTATTACTTTAAAATTAGAAACCGTTTCAGATCCAGAAATTCATATCGGAAATTTAAACTCAACCTATCCAAATGATACTTTTAAAATTGATTTAGGAACAATTGCAACCAATTACACCTTTCCTGTTAACCAATATGTGATCAAAGGAGAAGTTGGCGAAACTATTGACTTTAAAGTAAATTTCCCTAACGGATTTTTCCCTTCTGAAATAGAAAATGCATCTATTTTCAAATTCCAAAATGGTTTTGAATATTCATTAACGCATGACGATTTTGGTGACAACAGAAGTTCCATCAATTATCATTTAACACTGCTTGAAGATATTCAAAATGATGATGCTCGTTATGAATCAAAAATTACATTAGTAAATATTCCAAATTATAACGCCACCGGAAGTATTAATCTTACTATTGTAAAACCTATAAAATCGCCAAGAGATGTTCAGGCGTATCCCGCATCAAAATTTACAGATCCAACCAATGCCTTTTATTTGACATACGGCGAACATTGGTTCAATAATAATGGAAACTGTACATGGCAGACTTTTAACGCTTTAACTTTTCCGGTTATTGTAACAAAAGATAACGAAAATGCTATTTTATACAGCGATAAAGGGACAGCAAATCCAAATGACGATGTTTACCACGACGCTTTCAAAATCGGATTTAATGTTTCAACTGGGACTAATACAGTTAATTCTTTTGGCTTAAAAAGATGGTTTTCAAATGAAAGTAATTCAGCTGCAGTTTCTCCTGGATTTAATATCACCTCAGCGTTAGAGTTTTTCCCAGCAAACGGAAACAGCAAAACAGAAGGAACAGTTCTCGTAATTCCGCAGGATATTACTATCGGATCGAGTGCCACAAATACACATGTTATAGCTATTTCCGGAGATGGAACTTACAAAGAAATCAGCAATGGTTTATACGAAATTTCATTTGAACTAAAACTAACAAATGATAAACTTTTTGGAGGAACTGTTTCTACGCAATACAGAATGTACAATAACAGAGTTTATACCAAACCAACTCCTTTAAGTATTGAATGCCCGAAAGAAGTAACTCTTTAATTGTTGATGGTTAATTGTTGATGGTTGATGGTTGATGGTTGATGGTTGATGGTTGATGGTTGATTGCGATAGAGCTTTGTCAAAGTTTAAAACTTTGACAAAGCTTTTGGCGGGTAAAACAAAAAAATAAAGTTTCAGGTTTCAAGTTTCACGCTCTGCAGCAACTTGAAACCTGAAACCTGAAACAAAAAAAAAACAAAAACATAAAAAAACAAAGCAAATTGAAAAAACTAATCTTCCCTCTCCTATTCCTGCTGGGTTTGTCGGCTTATAAAAGCGTTGAAGAACCAGATTATATTGATGTTCAGGAATTACGAAAAATTTATTCTGGCGGTGATGCTTCAAAATGGCCTGCTGCGGAATTGCATGAAAGTGTCGATAAAACTAAATTTCAGGATATTGGAGTACTTCCTGCGGTTCCTTATCCAGCTTATAATCCATATTCTAAGGAAAAAGAAAGTTTGGGAAAGATTTTATTTTTTGATCCGAGGTTATCCCGAAGCGGACAAATTGCGTGCGCTTCCTGTCATAATCCGGAATTGGGCTGGACGGATAATTTGACGCGTTCTTTCGGGCATGATCGCCAAACGGGAAAACGTAATTCGATGACAATTTTAAATTCGGCGTATGCCACTTCCTTATTTTGGGACGGACGCGCATCCAGTTTAGAAGATCAGGCGCAGTTTCCTGTTTCAGATCCGCTAGAAATGAATGAAAAACTGACGATTGCCGTTGATAAAATTGCGAAGATTAAAGGTTATAATAAACTATTTACTGCCGCTTTTGGAAATAAAAAAGTGACTTTAGAACGAATTCAATATGCGATAGCGACTTTTGAAAGATCAATCAATAGTCCGAAAAGTAAATTTGACCAATTTGTGAGCGGAAAATCAGAGGCTTATACTGATTCTCAGGTTAAAGGAATGCATTTGTTCAGAACTAAGGCACAATGCATCAATTGTCATAATACGCCTTATTTCAGCGATAATCAGTTTCATAATGACGGTCAGACTTTATTCGGAACAAAAAATGAAGATTTTGGCCGTTATAATGTTACCAAAGATGTAAAAGATATTGGCAAATTCAGAACGCCAACATTGCGTGAAGTCGTAAACACAAAACCTTGGATGCATCACGGGCATTTTCCTACTCTTTTAGATGTGGTAGAATTGTATAATGGAGGAAATCCTTCGCCAGTTCAGAAAAAATATCTTGGAACAGCGAGAGATTCCTTAATTCCGAAAGTAGATCCTGCACTTAAAAAACTGAATTTAAATAAAGAAGAAATAAGCGATCTTCTGGCTTTTATTGAAACTTTGAGTACGCCAACAAGAAGAATTATGGTTCCTGAAATGCCGAAATAATTTAGTTAGTTTGTAAATTGTCCTAAATCTGTAAATCTAATCAGCCCATTTTCTTTGGGAAATGGGCTTTTATTTTTTGGTACAAATTAAAACTTCATCTTCTGAATTCTAACAGCATTCAAAATTGCTAGTAAAGCTACTCCAACATCAGCAAAAACAGCTTCCCACATTGTTGCCAGTCCGCCCGCGCCGAGAATTAAAACAAAAGCTTTTACGACGAAAGCTAAAGTGATATTCTGCCAGACGATTTTTTTGGTTTGCTTCCCAATGTTTATGGCCATTGCAATTTTACTCGGTTTATCATCCTGAATGACAATATCAGCAGTTTCAATTGCGGCGTCGCTTCCTAAACCTCCCATTGCAATTCCCACTGTGCTTAAAGCGATTACGGGTGCATCATTTACGCCATCGCCCACAAAAGCAATAGTTTCGTTTCTGGCTTTAATTTCGTTGACTTTGTTGACTTTATCTTCTGGAAGCAAATCCCCAAAAGCTTTTACAATTCCGAGTTTATCAGCTACAAATTGAACCACATTTGTTTTATCGCCGCTCAGCATGGTTAGTTTAACCCCTAAAGTTTTTAGTTTGGTAACCGTTTCTTGGGCATCAACTTTGATTTCGTCGGCAATGGTTAAATAACCTGCAAATTTCTGGTCGTAAGCAATTGCAATTGTAGTGTACACTATTGATGTCGGATCAATGTCGTAAGCAATAGAAAACTTATCCAGAAGCTTAAAATTCCCTACATGCAGTTCTTTTCCATTATATGAAGCTTTTAAACCGTGTCCCGAGATTTCTTCAATATCTTTCAATTCAACTGAAGTATCAATTTGTCCCGCATAATTATGAATTGCAGTTGCAACGGGATGTGTACTTCGGCTTTCTAAAGCATTGACCATCTTCAGGATTTCTTCTTTATCAAATTCAGGTTTTATAATGACTTCCTGCACTTTAAAAACACCTTCGGTCATAGTTCCGGTTTTATCAACAACAACATTCTGAATCGTCGAAATACTGTCTAGAAAATTACTGCCTTTAAACAGAATTCCGTTTTTACTGGCAGCACCGATTCCTCCAAAATAACCCAACGGAATACTGATTACCAAAGCACAAGGACAAGAAATTACCAAAAAGACCAAAGCTCTGTACAGCCAATCGCTGAAAACATAATTATCTACGAAAAGCATGGGAAGCAGACAAATAGCAATCGCCAGATATACTACAATTGGTGTATAAATTTTTGCAAATTTTCTAATGAATAATTCCGCAGGAGCTTTCTTTGTTGCTGCATTCTGCACCAATTCAAGAATTTTAGACAATTTGCTGTCGTTATAAGCAGTTGTTACTTTTACTTCTGCAATAGTGTTTCTATTTATCATTCCTGCCAGAACAGTTTCGCCTTTCTTTTTAGTGTCGGGTTTGCTTTCTCCTGTTAAAGCCGCTGTATTGAACGAAGCCGAATCTGATAATAATTCGCCGTCTAATCCTAGTTTTTCTCCTGCTTTAAGCTGAATAACAGCGCCAATTTGAACGTCTTTGGCTTTGACTTTTACTGACACATTATTTTCTAAAACATGAACCTCATCAGGACGTTGGTCTAATAAACTTTTAATACTAGATTTAGCCCGATTAACTGCCATTCCTTGAAAGGTTTCTCCAATCGTATAAAATAACATCACGGCAACACCTTCTGGATATTCTCCTATAGCAAACGCACCAATTGTGGCAATACACATTAAGAAAAATTCTGAAAAAACATCTCCTTTTACGATACTTTCATAAGCTTCTTTCAAAACAGGAAGCCCAACTGGAAGATAAGCAATGGCGTACCAAATAGTTCTCACATATCCTGTAAACCAACTTTGTGGAAAGTAATTATCAAAGGCAATTCCGATCAATAATATAACGAATGAAACTATGGCAGGTAAAAACAATTTAAACCAGCTGCCTTCTACATTATGTTCATGATCGTGTCCGTCGTGGTCGTGGTCGTGCCCATCATTATCAGAATGCTCGGGTTCGTCATGCGAACAACAGCAGGTAGTTTTGGGTTTACTTTTTATATTTTTAACTTCTTTATCTTGATGCATCATGGGAAAGTTTCAAGTTTATTTGTTTCAGGCTGCAAGTTTAACCTTTGAATAAATTAATGTTCTAAATTTAAGCATTTTGTTTGTTGCCACAAAGGCGCTAAGGCACTAAGTTTTATATTTTGAATTGCCTCCATCTAAAGCTGTAGGCAATTCAATTTAATTATTAAATGAAAAATTGGAGAATCTGCTACTTTGCTACCAAATCTCAGCATTAAAAAAACTTAGCATCTCAGAATCTTAGCACCTCAGAATCTTAAAACAATCAATGCTCATGCTCGCCTCCGCCTTTCATTGCTGACAGCAGATAAAAAGCACCTTTGGTAACGATTTTAGCATCAGACGCGATTTTGTCTACAAATTTCACTTCTGTAAAACCTAAATCTGTTGTTCCTGGCATTACTTCAACTGCTTTAAAATGAATTTCTTTTTCATGAGATTCTTCTTTTTCGCCTTCGGTATGCTTGTGTTTTTCTTCAGTATGCGATTCTTCTTGTACAAAAACAAAATACTTATCTGCATTTCGAACTACAGCATCTTTTGGTAATGCAGGAACGGTTGCATTTGTAATATTGATATTGGCAGAAACATACATTCCAGGAATCAAACCTTTGGCATCGGCAGGATCGATTTTGGCGTGAACGGCAACGGTTTTACTTTCGTTAGAAAAAGATTTATTGATTCCGAAAATCTTTCCTTTAATGGATTTATTGGACTGATTCGTTAATACAAAATCAATTACCTGCCCTACCGAAATAGAACCCAAATCTTTCTCGTAAACATTCAAATCCAAATGCATCTGGCTGTTGTCAACCACTTCAAAAAGCGAAACTCCAGTATTGGCAAAAGCGCCTTTCGCAATATTAATTTTCCCAACGTAACCATTTATCGGAGCTACAATTGGAACTAGAGACGAACTTCCTTTTATGGAAACATGTAAAGCTTCTAATTTGTTTTTGGCTGCCTGCGCACGCGCTCTTTCGGCTGCTAATTTTGCTTTTACTTCCTGAAATACTTTTCTCGGATTTACATTTTCATCGCTCAAGGTTTTCTGGCGGTTGTATTCTAACTGCAAATATTCGACATTGGCAGAAGCCGAATGATAATCTTCCTGCATTTCAATTACTTCAAGATTTTGAATGGTTGCTAAAACTTTTCCTTTGTTGACGAATGTTCCTTCCAAAACATAAATATCTTTTACCGTTCCCCCAATTAAAGTCGAAACTTCAGCGGAATTTTGCGGTGGAACTGTCGTGTAGCCATTGGCTTTGATGATTTTATTCAGGTTTCTGTTTTCTACAAATCCTGTTTCAATACCTACAGTTTTATATTGAGATTCGGTTAAAGCAACTTCCGTTTGTGATTTTTCTTCTTCGTGTATTTCCTCTGTCTTTTTTTCATTGCAAGAATTTAAAATTCCGCAGTAAGCTATAAGCAGTAAGCTGTAGGCTAACTTTCTTTGCGGACTCTGCGATAAAATCTCTGCGATCTTTGCGGTTAAATTTATTTTCATTTTAATTGTTTTTGATGGTTGGAAATTGGAGTTCGATGGCGCTTTGATTATAGCTGTGAGTCGCTTCTGCAAATTGTTTTTTAATATCAATCGCCTGATTTAAAAAACTGATATACGACCAATAACTCATATCGCCATTGGCATAACTTTTTTGTGCTGTATCAATAATCTGATTGGCATACTGCAAACCTTCATTTTGATAATAAGCTAAGTTTTTCTGGTGCTTTTTAAAATTATTCTGTAATTCTTCTTTTTGCAGATTTAAAATCATTTTATTTTTATCCAAAGCCATTTGGGACTGCGAAATACTGATTTCAGCCGCTTTCGCTTTGGTTGTGTTAACACCTCCAAACAACGGAATCTGTAATCCTGCTGTAAAACCTTGAAACAACGATTCTGTATTAATGGTTTGCGCAAAATATCCTAAACCTACTTTCGGAGTTCGCAAAGCTTTAAAAGTCCCAGCTTCTTTTTGATAAACCGAAATTTGCTGTTGATAGAAATCGGTCATCAGAAGTTCTGCTTTCGAGGTTTCTTGATTTTCTACGAAAGTATATTGCAAAGCTGTATTTTCATCTGGAATAATGTTTTTATTGGTCTGAACAAAAAACTGAAGCTGTTTCTGGTAAATAGCCAAGTCGTATTCTAGCTGTGCTTTTTGGGTTTCTATTTCTTTTACTTTGGCTTTGGCGCTAATCACTTCGATATTACCGCTTTCTCCCGTTTTAAAACGGAGTTCGGCGTTTTTTAAAAATTTGGTGTAAATTTCATTTAATTCTGAGTTTAATTTCTGAATTGAAACTCCATACAAATATTGATAATACGCCAGAGTTACTGCTTTTTCGACTTCATAAGAAGATAAAGCTTTTCGTTTTTCAGCCAATTTTGCGAGTTCTTCCTGTAATTGCCTATTGGCTTTGGTAATGTTTCCCAACGGAAAAAACTGCTGTACAGAAACATTATGATCAAAATCAACGCTATTGAATTGCCCGCCCTGATACTGCACTTGTAACGGATCTGGCTGAAAAGCAGTTTTCTTTAAAACGGTTTGTTTTTCTATTTCTTTATCAGCAATTTTTAAGTCGATGTTGTTTGATTTGGCAAGTTCTATTGCTTTTTCTAAAGATATTTTGGTTTGCGCTGATATTAGCGTGCTTGCTAACAGGAATGCAATTAACCGCAAAGATCGCAAGGGATGCGCGAAGTTCGCAAAGGTTGTTTTTCTTAGATTGTATGGTAATTTTTTCATTTCTTTAAAATTTTTCTTTGTGTGCTTTGCGTAAACCTTAGTGTTCTTTGCGTTTAAAACCACTTTCCAGCATTAAATACAAAATCGGCAAAACGATTAATGTCAATATTGTTGCTGAGAATAAGCCGCCGATTACTACTGTTGCTAAAGGTTTCTGCACTTCTGCCCCGCCGCTTGTCGATAATGCCATTGGCAGAAATCCTAAAGAAGCTACAGCAGCTGTCATTAAAACGGGACGTAATCTTGTTTTGGTTCCGATAAAAACTCTTTGAAGCGGATCTAAAATTCCCTCTGATTTCAATTGATTGAAATACGAAATCAATACGATTCCGTTCAGCACTGCGATTCCGAATAAGGCGATGAATCCAATTCCTGCCGAAATACTAAAAGGCATTCCTCTCAGCGAAAGCGCAAAAACACCTCCTATTGCAGACAACGGAATTGCGGTAAAAATTAAAAGGGCTTGTTTGATACTTTTGAATGTAAAATAAAGCAATACCAAAATCAGCCCTAGCGCAATTGGCAAAGCAACAGAAAGCCTTTGTGTGGCTTCGATTAAATTCTCAAACTGTCCGCCATACGTTACGTAATATCCTACTGGAAGCTTGAAGTTTTTATCGAGTTTTGCTTGAATTTCTTCAACTACACTTTTAATATCTCTTCCGCGAACATTTAAGCCAACCGTAATTCTTCTTTTTCCGTCTTCGCGGATGACCTGTACAGGACCTTGCTCATATTCAACTGAAGCGACTTGAGAAAGCGGTACCTGCTGGCCGTTTGGAAGCGGAATAAACAAATTGCTGACATCTGTAATATCGGCTCGGTTGTTTTCATCCATTCTCACCACGACATCAAATCTTTTACTTTCGTCGTAGATTTTTCCAGCACTTTCTCCCGCAAAAGAAGAACGAATGATTTGATTGATATCTGAAATATTGAGTCCGTAAAGCGCAATTTTGTCATAATCGTATTTAACGGTAATCTGAGGCAGTCCTGTAACTTTATCGGCCTTTAAATCTCCTATTCCCTCAATACTTTTTATTTTCGAAATTAATTCTGCCGCTTTCGCGTCTAGAATCTCTAAATCGTCGCCAAAAATCTTGATGGCGATATCAGATCGGCTTCCGGTCATTAATTCGTTAAAACGCATCTGAATGGGCTGAGAAATTTCAATATTCGCTCCGGGAATCACTTCCATTTCTTCTTTCATCGCATTTGCCAATTCCTCCCAATTACGATATTTGCTTCTCCATTCTTTTTTGTCTTTCAAAACAATAATCAAATCACCGCTTTCAATCGGCATAGGGTCGGTTGGGATTTCACCGCTTCCAATTTTGGTTACGATGGTTTTTATTTCAGGAAATTTTGCTTTTAGTAGCTGTTCATATTTGGTTGCAGTTTCTACCATCTGCGTCAGCGAACTTCCTGTCATAATCGTAGCATTTATTGCTAGATCACCTTCTTCAATTGTCGGGATAAATTCGCCTCCCATATTTTGGAAAATAATAAATGCTAAAGCAAATAATGCCACTGCAGTTGTAAGAACAACTCTTTTAAATTTTAAAGCCTTATTAAGCAAAGGCGTATAACTATTTTCGAGCCACGCAATCATTCTATCACTAAAATTGGATTTGTGCTCTGTTTTTTTAGACAGAAATAAAGCACTCATCATCGGGATGTAAGTCAATGAAAGTATAAAAGCTCCAATGATGGCAAAACTAACCGTCATTGCCATTGGTTTAAACATTTTTCCTTCAGTTCCAATCAAGGCTAGAATAGGTAGATAAACAATCAAAATAATGATTTCTCCAAAAGCAGCGCTATTCCTGATTTTTGAAGCCGAATTATACACTTCATCATCCATTTCTTCCTGCGTCAATTCCTTTTTATTTTTGATTTTCTGAAGATGATGCATGGTTGCTTCTACAATAATAACGGCACCATCGACAATGATTCCGAAATCTATTGCCCCCAAACTCATTAAATTCCCGCTTACGCCAAAGGCATTCATTAAAATCACCGCAAATAACATTGCCAGCGGAATTACAGATGCTACAATAAGTCCTGCGCGAAGATTTCCTAAAAATAAAATCAGCACAAAAATTACGATTAAAGCACCTTCTAGCAAATTCTTTGCAACTGTTTTAATAGAATTATCAACGAGTTTTCCTCGGTCGATAAAGGCTTCTGCAACAACTCCTTCGGGAAGACTTTCATTAATTTGAGCCATTTTGTCGTGAATCCTGTTGACAACAGCGCTTGAGTTTTCTCCTTTTAGCATTAATACCAAACCCGAAACGATTTCGCCTTTTCCGTCTTTTGTAGAAGCGCCGTAGCGCAATGCAACACCTTCGCGAACCTGAGCCACATTACGCACCAAAACTGGTGAACCGTTTCGGTTTTTCACTACAACATTTTCAAGGTCTTTAACACCTTTTGCCATTCCAACGCCACGGATGAAATAAGTATATTGATCTTTCTCAATATAAGCCCCGCCGGTATTTTGATTATTCTTTTCTAATGCCTCAAAAATTTCAGTAATCGTAACTCCTAAACTATTCAGCATGTTAGGGTTAACGGCAATTTCGTATTGTTTTAGTTTTCCGCCCCAGGCACTTACTTCAGCAACACCACGGACTCCCTGTAATTGCGGAATAATAATCCAATCCTGAATGGTTCTTAATTCGACGGCGCTGTATTTGTTTTCATACCCTTTTTTAGCGTAAACATCATATTGGTAAATTTCTCCCAAACCAGTTGAAATTGGTGCTAATTCTGGAGAATCTACATAATCTGGAATATTTTCTTCGGCTTGTTTTAAACGCTGGAAAATTTGTTCGCGTGCCCAGTAAATATCAACATCGTCTTCAAACACAACGGTTACAACAGATAGTCCAAAACGGGAAATACTGCGGAGTTCGATAATATCCGGAACGGTTTTGACAGCTCGTTCTAACGGATACGTAATTAACTGCTCCACTTCCTGACTTGCCAAAGTTGGGGCTGTTGTAATAATCTGCACTTGATTATTGGTTACATCGGGCAAAGCATCGAGCGGTAAATTTTTAAGTGAATAGCTTCCCCAAGCTATTAAAACAAGGGTAAATAATAGTATAACGAATTTGTTTCGTATACTAAATTGAATGATTTTATCTAGCATTTGAATAAAATAATAACATGAGAAATGAGACAAGAATATGTCTTATAAACCTGTGGTAGTCCACAACTCTCTAACCCGAATTCCGAATTTTCGGAAACAGGCATCACTATGCTATTTGAGGGGGCTGCCATATGCTTCCGTAGAAATTAGAAGCAAAAACAGAACGATAATTGGGTAAAGGAATAGAAATAAGATTGTATGCGGCAGGAAATTCAAGACTTAAAACTGATTGATAGCTTAAAACTTGTGCACTGCAGCAATTGCAGGTGCAAAATGGAGAACATAAATCATTGTGTTTGTCATGAGAATGATTATCCTCAGATGAAAACTGAGCTGTTTTATGCATAGCGCTGTTTACTTCCATATCTGCGCAGGGCATATTTGAAAGTGCCATCAAATAAATTGACATTACAATTGCTATCCATCTCATGAGTGTAAAAATAATACTTTATTTAATTCAGTTTTGAAAAAAAACATAATCAATTGACTTTTAATCATATTTCTTTAAATTTTATTTTCGGCAAAAGAAAATTTAGTTAACTTTAACATGAAATAACATATTTTTTATTCAAAAATCTACGCCAAAAACAAACAAAAGTAAAATTACAGCCCAAATTATATTTTAAGAATACACAAGTCATATTTTATTTTACGCAGTTTTATTAATTATCTAATACCCCTAATAAATGAAATGTAAAAGATTAATATCAGCCTTTTTCTTATTATCAAGTATTCAATTTTTTGGTCAGGTTTATACCGACAAAATCGTAGGAGAGAAAAACCAACAGCTTAAAGACAGTCTTAAAGTAGTGGAATATCCTTATTCTTTACCAATTTGGGGTCAGAAGGTGGCCCAAAAAGGTTATAATTTACCTTACTCTGCCGGATTATCTGTAAATTACTTTTGGCAGGATTCTGAAATCGTCATAAAAAATCTGGAGGTTGGGTTCAATAACGGTCCACTTTACAACTTAGACGAAATTGTTCGCTTTGATAAATCTTCTGTAGAAGCAGGTGCTATAACTATTAGACCAGATATTTGGCTGCTTCCTTTCTTAAATATTTACGGAATTTTTGGTAAAGCAAAACCAACAACTAAAATCAATGCTGGAATTTGGATTCCTGACGCTGATAATAACTGGTCTCAGATTGCAAGTTTTAATACAAAAGCAAATTTTGACGCTACCACATTTGGAATTGGTATGACTCCAACCATTGGTATTGGCGGAGGCTGGCTGGCACTGGATATGAATATGTCCTGGAGCGATGTGGATGCGCTGGACAAACCGGCTTTCTCTTACATATTTGGTCCAAGATTAGGTAAAACTTTTAAACTTCGTAAACCCGAAAGAAATATCGCTGTATGGGTTGGCGGTTTTAGAGTTCATATTGAAGGAGGAACAAAAGGAAATATAGCTTTATCGGATATTTTTGATCTTAGCAATGCTCAGACCAAAGTTGATGACGGTTTGACAAAAGTATCTGAAAACCAAACAAAAGTGGATAATTGGTGGAATGGCTTAACTCCGGCCCAACAGGCAAATCCAGTAAATGTTGCTAAACATAATACGGCAAACCGTGCATTAGAAAGAGCAGGTACTTTTTTAACTACTCTAGACGGAGCTTTAAGTACTGCAGATTCTTCGACAATTCAATATTCACTCCAAAAGTCACCAAAAGATATGTGGAATTTTATTGTTGGAACGCAGTTTCAGTATAACAAACATATAATGCTTAGACTTGAAACAGGATTTTTAGGAAGTCGTACACAGGTTTTAGGAGGTCTTCAATACCGTTTTGGACTTTAATCTTAGAATATGAAAAAAGGTTTATTATTGCTTTTTATGCTTTTCTCCATTGCTCAAGCGCGGTCTCAAGTTTTAATTTCCTTAATTTTTGGAGATAAACTAAATTCGCCTTTTTTAGAATTTGGTCTAGAAGGCGGAATCAACCTTTCTGATATTTCTGGGCTCGAAAGTTCTGGAACTAATCCTGGTTTTAATCTGGGTTTTTATTTTGATTTTAGATCGAAAAAAAATCCCGCATGGATGATTAATACAGGTGTTATTGTTAAATCGCCAATGGGTGCGCACCACCTTCCTGTTTACTCTTTAGATGATATTAACTTGGATAATACTTTTGAAGGTGGAAGTGTCAATCGTGAAATACGCTATTTTAATGTGCCGATTTTAATTAAATACCAATTTAAGAACAGGATCTATGTCAAAACCGGACCTCAATTTGGACTTCTGGCTTCGGCTTTTGATGAGTTTACCAACGAGATTAATAAAAACGATGTTACTTATAAGAAAAAAATCAGAGACGAGATTCGTGTTATAGATGCTGGAATAGCTTTGGGAACCGGCTATCATATGAATGTTGGCAACGGATTAAATATAACAATTCAATATTACTATGGATTGGTTCCTGTTATGAAAGGTGACGGACCAAATGTCTACAACAGATCTTTGTACCTGACAGCTGGAATCCCTATTGGAAAAGGAAAAGCAGCACAAAGAAGAGCAGAAAAAAATGCCGAAATGAATAAGGTTATACTGCCGGAAGACAAAAACTAAAGTTTATTTATTTGTTTTATGAATTCTAAGATTTCTTCGGTACTTAAAACAAAATCTGGCGTTGTGTGTAAAATGGCGTTGTTAGGCATAAAAGGCATATCTGCAGACAACGGGTTTTGAATCACAATTTTACCGCCCGCCGCCTGAATGGCTTTTAATCCAACAGTTCCATCAGAATTTGAACCAGAAAGCAGTATTCCGATTAAATCTGGGCCATATATTTCGGCTGCAGATTCAAAAGAAACATCAATACTTGGTCTGCTGTAATTTATTTTTTCTGAAGTATCTAACGAAAGAGTTTCGTCTTTTTCAAACAACAAATGATAATTTGAAGGTGCAATGTAAATGAATCCAGTTCTTAATTTTACCTTGTCCTCTACTTCTTTTACTTTTATTTTGGATCTCAAAGCAATTAAATCTTCCAAGGTTTGCTCGTCTGTACTTTTTCTATGTACAACGATTACCAAGGCAAAAGAAATAGAATCTTCGATAAATGGCAAAATCTGTAATAGTGCTTGTAAACTTCCTGCAGAGCCTCCAATTATAACTACTTTATAATGATTTATTATTTTATTTTCCTCCATATTTTCTCTTTATCAAATTGTTTGTATTTGGTTTGAGAGATAGAATATTTGATTGTTTCTTTTGTCCCGAGTGCCAGAAAACCTAGTGGAGCCAGACTATCATCAAAAAGGCTTATAACTCTTTTCTGTAGATTATTATCAAAATAAATTAAAACATTTCTGCATAAAATAAGGTCAAACTCATTAAAAGAAGTGTCTGACACTAAATTATGCTGAGAGAAAACCATTTTTTCAGAAAGGTTTTCATTAAACTTCGCAAAACCATAATTTGCAATATAATAATCCGAAAAATCTTCCTGCCCTCCAGAATCTCGATAATTATCGGCGTAGTCTTTTATCATTCTCAACGGAAAAATACCGCTTTTTGCTGTTTCTAAAACGGTTGCATTGATGTCTGTTGCATACAATATTGATTTATGCAGTAAACCTGCTTCTTTCAACATAATAGCCATAGAATACACTTCTTCGCCTGTAGAACATCCTGCATGCCATATTCTTATAAACGGCTTAGTTCCTAAGAGCGGGAGAACTTCTTTTCGAAGTGCCATATAGAAAGACGGATCACGAAACATTTCTGTAACATTAACCGTTATTTCATCAATCATTCTTTTACAATACTCCGGATCTCTTCGAACTTTTGACAAAAATTCATGAAAATGTTTAAAGCCATCCAAATAAAAAACCCTGTTTACGCGTCTTTTAAGTGAGGCTCTGGAATAACTTCCAAAATCAAAACCATAATATTCGTAAATTTCATTTATAAGAGTTTCTAATTCAATATCTTCAATCATAATTTCATTTAAATTTCACCCAAGATTTGAAGTAATTTATCAACATCTACGGGTTTTGAGATGTAGGCATCAGCTCCAGCCTCTAAACATTTTTCTCTATCTCCATTCATTGCCTGGGCAGTTACTGCCACGACAAAAGTAGATTCTTGTGACGGAATTGCTTTTATCAGCGGAATCGCTTCATAACCATCCATTTCTGGCATCATCATATCCATCAAAACGGCATCTATAGAATTGTCATTTGATAATATTTTTAAAGCTTCTTCTGCGCTTAAACAAGACAAACAGTCAAAAGATTTTGCTTTTAAAGTATTCACTAAAGCAAAAATATTTCTAGAATCGTCATCTACAATTAATACTTTTTTCTTTTCCATTTACAGTATTTTTAAAGATTAGATTTTATCATATAACCAAACTCGAAGCAGTGATAACAGCTGATCTACATCGACAGGTTTTGTAATGTAATCTGAAGCTCCCGCTTTGATACATTTTTCTCTATCGCCGGTCATTGCTTTGGCTGTTACAGCTATTACTGCTAAGTTAAGAAATTTAGGGTTACTTCTTATCTTTTCTGCTGTTTCATAACCATCCATATTTGGCATCATCATATCTAATAATACAACATCTGTATCTGGATTCTCATCTAAAATTTTAATAGCCTCTTTTCCATCAAAAGCTGTAATAACATTCATTCTAAAAGCTTCTAAAGCCTTAGAAAGTGAATAGATATTACGAACATCATCATCAACAATTAATACTTTCTTTTCATATAAAATATTGTTTAATGAATTCAGTTTTTTAGCACTTTCTTTTTTATCACTTCCTTCTTTTTTCTTGCTTTCTACTAGATGAAGGAAAAGCGAAACCTCATCAAGCATTCTTTGATATGAATGTGCGGTTTTTACAATAATTGAATCGGCATATTTTCTAATTTTCAATTCTTCTTTGATCGACAAACTTTTCCCTGTAAAAACAATTACCGGAAGATTTTCTAAACCTGGGTTTTTCTTCACTCCGTCTAGAATTTCGTAAGCTTGTTTATCTGGAATTCCCATATCTAGAATTACACAGTCAACATCTTCTTTGTTTAAAATAGTTAATCCTTCAGAAACATCACTTTTAATTTCGGAATTGATATTATATGTCTCTAAGAAATAAGCTAGTGCTTTGGCATGTTGTGGATTATCTTCAATAATTAAAACTTTTTGCGATTCGTTATTGATGATATGTTCAATACGCATAAAAACTTCTGGAATTCTGTCAAAAGCAACTGGTTTGTCTAAGAAGTCTACAGCTCCTTTTAACAAACTTTCTTGTTTTAGTTTGTGAGAAGACATGATGTGTACCGAAATGTGTTTGGTATGAGAATGATTTTTCAATTCTTCTAAAACTTCCCAGCCGCTCTTAATTGGAAGTTCAATATCCAATAAAATTCCGATTGGTCGGTAAATTAAAGCAAAATTCAAGGCATAATCTCCTCTTACGGCAACAACTCCTTTATATCCTTTTTTCTGTGTGAAAGCCAATAATGATTTTGCAAAATTGATATCGTCTTCTACAATTAGAATTACTTTATCACCTTCAACAATAGAATCACGGTCGTCTTCAATTTCTGCAGGAACAACTTCACTAATATATCTTGGTTTTGGCTCTTGATCTTCTGTTTCTTCTTCTATTAATTCAGCCTCTGGAATTTTGTTGACAGAAACTTTATTAATTGCAAAACCTAATACCGGAAGGCATAGTGTAAATGTACTTCCTTCATTTACTTTACTATGCAGAATAATTTCTCCTCTTAATAATTTGGCTAATTCTCGGCTGATTGATAATCCTAGACCAGTTCCGCCATATTTACGTTTTGTTGAACCATCGGCTTGCTGGAAAGCTTCAAAAATTAATGGTTGTTTTTCTAACGGAATTCCGATTCCGGTATCTTTTACAATAAAGCAAATAATTTTATCATCATCGCTGTCTACTTTAATTTCAAGAGAAACTGTTCCTTTTTCGGTAAACTTAATAGCGTTAGAAATAAGGTTTTTCAGGATTTGTTCTAAACGCATTTTGTCAGTTTTAATAACAATTGGTGCGTCTTTGTCTATAATCTCAAAATTAATTCCTTTTTCTTTGGCAACCAGATAGAATAAATTATGCAGGTTATCTGTAATTTCTTTTGTTGAAACCTCTAAAAATTCTAAATCCATTTTTCCTGCCTCAATCTTAGATAAATCAAGGATTTCGTCAATTAATCCCAATAAGCTGTTTCCAGAACTCTGAATTACCTGTGCAAATTCGATTTCTTCTTTGTTCATTGTTTTGTTGTTATTTTCAGACAACAAGCGGCTCAACAATAAAATAGAATTTAGAGGAGTTCTTAATTCGTGCGACATATTGGCCAAAAACTCCGATTTGTAACGTGTCGTTAATTCTAAAGCTTCTGATTTTTTCTGAATTTCAGTATTTTTTTCTTCCAATAAAACGCTTCTTTCAGATAATTCTTCATTGGTTTGTTCTAATTCTTCCTGCTGCACGCGAAGTTCTTCTTCAGAAGCTTGTAATTTTTCAGTCTGTGCTTCCAATTCTGCATTAATAGCTTCCAATTCGCTATGCTGAATTTGAAGTTCTTCAGACTGCGATTTGGTTTCTTCCAAGAGTTCCATAACTCTTTTGCGATTCTGAGTTGCTTTTAAAGCGATTCCAATGTTATTAGAAACCAAATTTAAGAATTCCAATTGCAGTAAAGAAAAACCATAAATACTGGCTAATTCTACTGCTCCTTCAACTTTAAAATCCATTAATGGAACAGCAACAACATGCGTTGGCTTAATTTCACCTAAAGCATAATTGATCTGAATATCCTCTGGAGATAAAGATTTTAATTCCAGCATTTTGCCTGAAACGATGGCCTGGCCAATTAAACCTTCTCCTTTTTTAATTCTTTCGCGATTTTTACTCGGAATATAACTGTAACCACCAGTTACTGTTAATTCTTCACCATCAATAACATACAAAACCCCAGCAATGCTGTTGGTATATTGGCATAAAAATTCGATGACATCTTTTGATAGTTTCTGAATCGTTTTTTCGCCCAGCATTTTATCATTTAATGATGCAATACCAGACTGCAGCCATTCTTTCTGAGATAATAATTCGAAAGAACCTTTTAACGAGTCTTTCATTTCGTGAAGTGATGCACCTAATGCTCCTAAAGTATCCGATTTTCTATCATCTATCTGCACATCATAATTTCCATTAGAAATTTGTGTAGCAATACTGCTTATAACTTCAAGTCTTTCAGCCGTTTCAATATCTTTACGCTCTAATTCTTTCTGCAGTAAGGCTCTTTCATTATGGTCTCTTAAAATTCTTGCAAAGAATACAACAGTAATAATCATTGCAATTATAAATGCTGTAATAATTAAAATAAAACTATAGTTTCCGTATCGTTCAGAATTTCCGATTCGTTCTCTTAGAAGGGCCTGCTCCGTATTTTCTACGCTTTTAAATTTACTGCGAAGTTCATCCATCATCTTTTTACCTTCTTCAAGATCAAAAGTGGCATTTTTACCTCCAAGCTGTTTTTTCACAACTTGGTTGTGGAGATATTTAAAAAAGTTAGAACGAAGCGGTTTTAATTCGTTCAATCTTTTTTGCTGTGTGGGATTGTCGACAGTTAATTCATCCAGCTTTTCAAAATAAACAGCAGATTCTTTTTCTGCGTCATAATGTTCCTGCAGGAAATCTTTGTTTCCGGTTATTAAATAGCCGCGCATACTGGTTTGGGCATCTGTAATAACAGATGAAGCGGTATTTAGGTTATAAATAACATCCTGTGTATGATTAACCCAGGCATTACTGTCGAGAAGACTTTTAATACTTAAAAAAGATGCAGTCGAACTAATCATTAAAATCAGCAGGGAAATTGACGAACTGATTAGTAAATTTCTTTTAAAATTACTGTCCATAGAGATTCTGTACTATTTTGTTTATTTGGTTATTTACTAGTTAAAGGAAGTATAATTATAAAACTTGCCCCCTCGCCTTGTTTACTTTTAGCGGTAATTAATCCGTTATGCTTTTCAATAATTTTCTTGGCGATTGCCAGTCCAATTCCAGTTCCTTCGTAGGTTTGGCGGTCATTTAAACTTTGAAAGATAATAAAAATTCTATCTAAATAAATTTCATCAAACCCAATTCCGTTGTCTTTTACCGTGATTCTGCAAAAATTTCCATCTGGCGAGGTTACACTGTCAAATGATTTTTCGAGTATTATTTCTGAGGTAATTTCGATTACTGGTTTTTGCTCACTTCCAGAAAATTTCAAGGCATTTCCAATCAAATTTTGAAAAACCTGTCGCATCTGGCTTGGAATACTATCTACAGTAGGAAGTTCGTTTGTTTTTATTTCAGCATTTTTGTTTTCTATCAGATAATCAAAATCTGAAAGTACTTCTTGTAAAACCTCATTGAGATCTGTTTTTTCTGGTTTTACCTGAGCTGAAAGTCTGGAGTATGCCAAAAGATCTGTAATCAAAGTCTGCATCCTTTCGGCCGATTTTATTGTTCGATTTACATAATCGATTGCTTTATCGTCGGTTTTTAGATAAAGGTCTTTTATAATTTTAATAAAAATCTGGATCTTGCGAATAGGTTCGTTTAAATCATGTGAAACAACCCATGAAAACTGTTGTAATTCGTGATTACGAAGTTCTAATTCTTCATTTTTTTGAACCAATTCTTTTGTTCTTTCTGCAATTTTAATTTCAAGATTGTCCTGCGCCTCTTTTCTAATTTTAATTTCTTTAGAGAGAAGGTCTTTTATGGCTTTAAGTTCATTTTGCTGCTCATAGATTTTAATAAAAGTTTTTACTTTTAAAATCAATAAATCAGAATCAACTGGCTTTGTAATATATTCTACAGCTCCCGTTTCATATCCTTTGAAAATATATTTTTTCTCGGTATTAAGTGCCGAAAGAAATATAACAGGAATATCTTTTGTGCGTTTATTTCCAGAGAGAATTTTAACCACTTCAAAGCCGTCGAGTCCCGGCATTTGAACGTCCATAATAATCAGACAATAATCTGTTTTTAATATTTTCTTTAAAGCTTCTTCTCCAGATTCGGCACTATCGACATCGATATTATGCAGCTCTAATGTTTTCTTTAAGGCAATGATATTGGCCCTTATATCGTCTACAATTAATACCATTCCGTTTTGAAGCTAAATTTATTGTGAATCACAATTGTTGAATTTAAAATGAAATTTAAAAATTTTCTTATTTTTTTATTGAATTGCACAACTAACTATTAAAATTTATGTGTAAAATCTCAAATGTATAAAAAAAAATATGAGATGGTTTTTTATCTAAATCGAAATTAGTTACAAAATTCCCACCTTTGATTCTATTGTTTCCGTTTCACTATGATCTTTAAGCCCTTATAAATGCTATATTTTTCAAATATTGAAAATGAATGAACGTATTTTCATACAAGATCACGTTATTTTATCTTTTGGGGCAAACAAAATTTCTTTTAAGACAAAGGAAATTGTAACACTGCACTACTTTTAATAAGCAAAAAAACAGCCTAAAAAAAAGAAGAATCATGAAAAAGACAAAAACATTCCCTGAACAAAAACAAAATCTTCCTGGTAATGAACACATGATGAAACCTGAACCAGAAATAATTAGAGAAAATTATGTTGGAAGCGGTAAATTGCTAGGTAAAACTGCTTTTATTACTGGCGGTGACAGCGGTATCGGCCGAAGTGTTGCTGTACATTTTGCCAGAGAAGGTGCTAATATTGCCATAGTTTATTTAAAGGAAGATAAAGATGCACGTGAAACTAAAGAAATGGTTGAAAAGGAAGGACAACAATGCCTTTTGATAAGCGGTGATTTGAAAGATGAAAAATTTTGCAAAGCAGCCATTAAAAAATGCCAGACTACTTTTAAGGATATTAATATTATAGTAAATAATGCTGCAGTACAATTTCCTCAAAATGAATTGGAAAAGATAACTGCATCTCAGCTGCATAAAACTTTTGAAACCAATATTTACCCTTATTTTTATATTACAAAAGCAGCTCTTCCGTTCTTAAAAGAAGGAGATACCATAATTAATACCACATCTGTAACGGCTTTCCGCGGCAGCGAACATCTGGCAGATTACGCGAGTACAAAAGGTGCAATTGTAAGTTTTACGAGATCACTTTCGAGCATGCTGGCCAAAAAGAAAATACGTGTCAACGGCGTTGCGCCTGGTCCTATTTGGACGCCTTTAATCGTCGCCAGTTTTGATAAATTATCCGATTTTGGAAAAGACAATCCGATGGAAAGAGCCGGACAACCTTCTGAAGTTGCGCCTGCTTATGTATTCTTAGCCTGCGAAGACAGCAGTTATATTACAGGCCAGTTTATCCATATCAATGGAGGTGAATTGGTAGGAGGATAATCTGCCTTTAGAAGATCATTAATCATACAAAGTTTTTACGTGGGATTTGTTTTAATCTCGGAAAAACAAGAAGTCACCAAGTTCTAATTGTTTTTCAATTAAAAAAAACTTAGAACCTCAGCAACTTAGAACCTCAGAATCTTAAAAAAAAATGAACTACGTAGACATCATCGGTCTTTTTGCTGGAACTTGCGTAACTATAGCAACCATTCCGCAGATTTTAAAAGTTTGGAAAACTAAAAAAGTAAAAGAAATTTCGCTTAAAATGTTTGGTACACTTACTTTTGGAATCGCGGTATGGGTCGTTTATGGTATTTTGAAAAACGATTTAGCAATTATTATTACCAATAGCGTTTCGCTGATCCTGAATCTAATTATGGTTTATTTTATTATATACTATGAAAAAGAATAAGATTTTATAAAAGAAAAAAACAGCTCGACAAAGCTGTTTTTTTGAGAGTGAAGAATATGGTATGCTTACTAGCTAGCTAATTTTTGGTTGTATGGTTTGAATGTCAAATGGTATCTTTCTTTTAAAGTTCGAGGCTGCAGGTTTCTTTTGAAAAATAATACAGGCGCCATAATTGTTTTCAAATTTGACAATTTTTTAATTTCGCTTAATTGTTTAACGGCAAAGTTCAAAATAGGCTGAAACGTAGTTAAATAATTGTAACTATGCTGCGCTATCTCTAGTTCTAAAACTTCACGCAAAATACTCTTCATTAATAAATAACGAACTGTGCCTTGCTGTGGAATCGTTTTAAGTTCTTGGAACTTCTCGCCTATCTTTTGATTTTCTGGACCTATGTAAATATAATTTCCAGATTCATGAGTAAATATTTTTCTTACCTGCGATGTAAAATCGAAATCGGTTACTTTACTTTCTATATTGGTTGGCATTCCAATCAATGAAAATTGAATGTGCTGGTGGCTTTTAAAATACAACACGCTGTTAATTACTGAGGAATTACTCATAATACCAGACTGTTGTTTCTTTAAAGATCTAATTTCTCCATTTGCACCAAAACTATGCACTACATTTCCTTTTTCACAATACACAAAAAATACCGGTGATAACGGATTTGATTCTATACTTAAATTGACATCGTGATTGAACATTAAGTCAAAATTTAAGTACGTCATTTCTTTTTCAAAACGAACTCCTGAAATGCTTCCTGTTGCCCATTTCGATTTGAATGTTAATTTATATTCGTTTGCGCTGATCAATAGATCACCGCCAAAACTATCTTTAAGATTGTTAAAGACATCGTCAAATCCTCCAGTATTTATGTAAAGTTTTTTCATTATAATATTTTGGTTAAATAAAACGGTTAGTAGTTATTTACGTACAAAAACTAACTTTGGTTTTTATCTTATTTCTATAATCCAAATTTCGTTTATATTGTCTGTCAAATCTTTATACAATTTTGGAGAGATATTTCATAATTATTATTTGAGAGGGACAAAGGTTTAAAGTTGCAAAGGTTCAGAGATTTCTTTTAGAGGGACAAAGGTTCAAAGTCGCAAAGGTTCAGAGGTTTTTTTTATAGGCTAAAAGGTTTACTTTGCCCCTTACTACAATTTGTCTCTTTAAATATAACCTTTGCCCCTCTGAACCTCGAAACTTTTGAACCTCAAAAAAAAAAAGCAGCTGCCCCAAATAAATTTGGAACAACTGCTCATCAGCAAAATAAAAATACCAATCTATTTTTACTTTTTATGTCAATTCGCTTATATCAGCATTTTTAGAATAATTAGCTTTCGGAATATCTTTAAAAAATTCAGCTTCTTCTAAGTCAGCTGTTGGTCCGTATCCTAATAAATGGGTTCCTTTTCTGTTGTCTTTTGTTTCAATAACATACAAGATAGACATATCATCTGGATCGCTCATACCTTCATAACGATGGTGGGCTACAATAAAAATATCTTCTGGTTTGTATGCTGTTTTAGTTTCTGAATCTATTAATTGATCATTTTCAAATAAATAATTCACTGTATATCCTTCTTCTTGATATCTTTTAATATAATCGGTTTCGTGTTTTGAATCTTCTCTTTTCATGGCTTTTTTATTTTTAATCTCTTTATCAAATTTCCGTATTGAAACCAGATAAAATTAACTCAAACGATTTTAATCTTGCCTCATTCAAAAATGAGACTTTTTGAATATTTATTTTTTATTAATTTTAACGAAGCCTAACTTTAGGCAAGAATTACTACATTTAAAAATTAATAAAACTCTGTTTATTAATAAGAGAATAAATACCACATTTAATGAACACTAACAATTATGAATTTCTGGCCAATGGAGGAGAAATGGGACAGCTTACCCGTGCCAAAGATTGGAGTAAAACTGAGGTTGGACCAGAAGCATCTTGGCCGCAAAGTCTTCGTACTACTTTAGGAATTTTATTAAACTCCAAATTCCCCATGTTTTTATTTTGGGGGCCAAATCATATTTGTTTTTATAATGATGCCTATCGTCCTAGTCTAGGAAACGATGGTAAACATCCCTCAATCCTTGGTGAAAAAGGCGCCGATTCATGGCCGGAAATCTGGCATTTTATTAAACCTTTACTGGATCAAGTACTTATTGAAGGAGAAGCTACCTGGCATGAAGATCAGCTGCTTCCGATTTACAGAAATGGCAAAATCGAAGATGTTTACTGGACATTCAGTTATAGCCCTGTGAAAAATGATGAAGGAATAATAAATGGAGTTCTTGTAATTTGCAACGAAACTACCGATAAAGTAAACATTCGTAAAAGGCTTGAAGAAAGCAACGAACGCTATTTAAGTAACATTCTTCAAGCTCCAAATGCGATGTGTATTTTTAGAGGTGAAGATTATACAATAGAAATTGCCAATAAATTGATGCTGGAAATTTGGGAGCGAAAAGAAGAAGAGGTTCTTCATAAACCTGTTTTTAAGGCACTTCCCGAAGTGACCAATCAGGGTTTAGAAGAAATTCTGAAAAATGTTTATACTACTGGTGAAAAATTTACCGCCAACGAACTTCCTGTAAGTCTAAACCGAAAAGGAAAACCGGTAATTAATTTTATAAATGTTACTTATGAAGCTTTAAAAGAAGCCGATGGTACTATTTCTGGTATTCTGGCTATTGCCAATGATGTAACGCTGCAGGTCCTTTCCCGCACTGCTGTTGAGGAGAGCGAAAAGCGTTTTAGAAATATTGTAAAACAGCTTCCGCTCGGGATTGGAATTTTTAAAGGGAAAGATCTCGTTGTAGAAATGGCGAATGATACTTATCTGCATATTATTGATAAAAATGAAGAAGATATATTAGGCAGGCCAATTTTTGATTCTGTTCCTGAAGCAAAAGAGACTGTTTTTCCACTACTAAAAAACGTTTTTGAAACAGGTGTTCCTTACTATACAGACGAACTTCCTGTTACTTTAAATCGTTACAACAAACAGGAGTTAGGTTATTTTAATCTTGTATTTTATCCCTTAAAAGAAGAAAATGCGATTACAGGTGTTATTATTGTTGCCTACGAAGTTACAGAAGAGGTAAAAGCGAGACATTTATTAACGGAAAGCGAAAAAGCATTTCGAAATATTGTAATGGATTCTCCAATTGCAATGGCAATATTTAGAGGTAAAGATCATATTATCGAAATGGCCAATATTTCGATGATGCGCAATATCTGGCAGAAAGAAGAAAAGGATACAATTGGAAAGCCTTTATTGGAAGTTTTCCCAGAATTGGAAAATCAAAAATATCCCGAATTGTTAAATGAAGTTATTGCTAATGGAAAAACGATTCAAGAGAACGAAGCGATTGCTTATGTTGATATTAAAGGGAAACTAAAGAAATTCTACTTGGATTATGAGTATACTTCGCTTCTTGAAAAAAATGGGCAGGCTTCTGGCGTTATGGTTACTGTTAACGATGTAACGTCTAAAGTTAAAGCAAGAAAAAAAGTAGAAACTGCCGAAGAAAGAGCAAGATTAGCAGCCGAAATTGGAGAAATTGCGACTTGGGATCTTGATCTTCAGAATAAAAAATTAATTTATAGTGATAAAATCCTGGATATTTTTGGATTTGAAAAAAAAACAAAAATAGTACATCAGGATATTCGAAGCCGAGTGCTTCCCGAAGACGAGCATATCTTAGTAGAAGCTTTTGCAAAGGCACTTTTAACAGGTATTTATAAATACGAAGCACGTATTCAAAAATTAGATGATTCTATCAGCTGGATAAAAGTCCACGGCAGGATATTTTTTGATGAAAATAAAGACCCTTCAAAGATGATCGGGACTTTGATGGATATTACTGACGAGAAAAACAGCCAGCAGGTATTGATGAAGAATGAAGCAAAATTTAGACTTCTGGCCGATTCTATGCCTCAGCTTATTTGGACAAGTGATACTTTGGGAAATCTAAATTATTTTAATGAAACTTTTTACAAGTATTCTGGATTATCTAAAGAAGAAATCGATAAAAATGGATGGCTGCAAATTGTACATCCTGACGATCGGGAAGAAAATGTTAAACTCTGGATGCATTCTGTAAAAACAGGTAATGATTTTTTATTCATTCACCGTTTTAAACGTTATGATGGTGAATACAGATGGCAGTTGAGCCGTGCTATTGCACAATTGGACGAACAGGAAAATATTCAAATGTGGGTGGGTTCAAGTACAGATATTGAAGATCAAAAAAACTTCACCAATCAGCTTGAAGAGCAGATTATTGAACGTACTACTCAGCTGGAACTTAAAAACAGAGATCTTGTTAACATGAATATCGAACTACAGTCGTTTGCTTATATTTCGAGCCATGACCTTCAGGAACCTTTGCGAAAAATACAAACGTTTGCCAGCCGTTTATCTGATTTAGATGAACAAAACATATCGGCAAATGCTAAAACATATCTAGCCAGAATTGAGATTTCTGCCAAAAGGATGCAGAATTTAATACAAGACCTGCTCGCCTATTCTAGAGCTAATTCTGCAGAACGCGTTTTTACAACGGTTAATATTGACGAAATTGCAGAAGAAGTCATCAGTGATTTCTCTGATCGAATTGAAGAAAAAAATGCAGTAGTAGAATATCATAATTTAGGAGAAGCTACCTTGATTCAGTTCCAATTTAGACAGCTGCTTCATAATTTGGTAGAAAATGCGCTTAAATTTTCTAGAAAAGGAGTTCCTCCAAGAGTAGAAATATCGTCAGAATTGGTAAAAGGAAGTTCTCTGCCAAATGCTGAGTTTAAAGATAAAATGTATCATCATCTGCAAGTTGCTGATAATGGAATTGGCTTTGATCTTGTCTATAAAGAAAAAATCTTTGAAGTTTTTCAGCGCCTGAATACAGAAAGTGAATATAGAGGAACAGGAATTGGTCTTGCCATCGTGAAAAAAATCGTTGAAAACCATAAAGGTATCATTACCGTTTCCAGCGAAAAAGACAAAGGTTCTGTGTTTAATATTTATATACCTGATATGTCTTAAAATCAATATTTGAAAACAAAATTGGTTTTATTTGGCACAAACTGCTTCCAATTTATACTTATCGCGTGCTCTATTGATTTTATAATATCACTCATTAAAACGGGCTTGGTTATAAAACAATTCGCTCCAAGATTTCGGCATTTCTCGATAATGCTGGGCTCACTTGATGTAGAATAAATTACTACTGGGATATCTTTTTTATCCTCGGAACTTCTAATTTCTTCTAAAACTTCAAAACCGTTTTTTCCAGGCATATTTAAATCCAGAAAAACAACGTGCGGTGTTGGCGGCGGATTAAAAATAGCATCCAATAATTTTTCTCCTCCAGTATAAGTCTGAAGTGTGATTTTTTGCTTTATTGACTCTACTGCATCAGCAAAAATGCTTAAATCATCTTCGTCATCATCAGTATAAAAGATAGTATAGTTTGTCATTATTTTTCGAGTATGATTTTAATACTCAAATATAAGCATTTTTGCAAAACAATCAATATGAGTATTTATTCTTACAAAAATATAAATTGAAATCTCATAATTTATAAGTTTAATTATATAAGCCTAAAAAGATAAAAATAACCAATTTTACTAGTATGAAATTAAACAAATACAAACTTAAAATATAACGTTATGGGCGATCATAAAGACCTTACAGATGAATTTGCAGTAGATAAAATAAAAGATCTTGCAGAGAATATTAAAACATGCATGTTTTGTACTTACAATGAATACCGACTGCAGTCGAGACCTATGTCTGTTCAAAAAATTGATGATTCAGGAAACCTTTGGTTTTTATCAGATCGAAACAGCAGTCATAATGCTGAAATTTCTTTAAATCCAATGGTGGAATTATTTTTTGCTGAACCGCATGATAAATTTTTAACCCTTCATGGAACAGCAACGATCCAGTATGATAGAGAAACTATTAAAGAATTGTACGACCCAATTGTTAAAGTCTGGATGCCAGGCGGCGAAGATGATCCGAATTTAAGTGTAATTAAAGTAGTTCCTGAAGATGGATACTACTGGAATAATAAAAACGGTAAAATCGTAGCTATTGCTAAAATGACTGCAGCGTTTGTAACTGGAAAAACAATGGATGATGGAATTGAAGGAACTTTGAAACTATAGTTTTCTATTCTATTTCATACAAAAAAAATTTAGCCACAGAGCAAAGATTACTAGGATTTCAAAAATCTATAATTCTTTACTCTGTGGCTAATTTTTTTATAATTAATATCTAAGTATTCATTCGTTTTAATTCTAATGCATTTAATATACCTGCTTCACTCGCAGTATTATTAAAATAAACAAATCCTTTTTTCGAATCTAATTTATTACTTACTGCTTCTAATTCTTCTGTCGAATAACTGGAATAAAACATTTTAGGAACACCATGAAATCGTACATAAACCAATGGAAAATCCTTGAAAATTGTTTTAGGAAGATCCGGATGATTAACGCTGCAAAACGTAATTTTGTTTTCTTTGAACGAATTCCATACTTCTTCATTCCACCAGCTTTCGTGACGAAATTCGATCACATTTTCAAATTCATAATTTAGACTGCCTATTATATTTTCTAATTTCTCTTTGCTATAAGCATAACTGGGAGGAAATTGGAATAAAATAACAGCGAGTTTCTCTTTCATACCAGATTTACAAACATTGTAAAAATCATTTAAAAGACCTTCACAATCCTGTAACTTTTTGATGTGCGTAATTTCTTTTGGAACTTTAATAGAAAACAAAAAAGATTCTGGGGTTTTATCGTACCAGTTTTGAAAAATTCTAAGAGTAGGAAATTTATAAAAACTACCATTAAATTCGTATGTGTTAAAATGCTGGCAATAAAAATCAAACCAATTTTTGGATGGCAGATTTTGCGGATAAAAAATGTTCTTCCAAAAGCTGTTATAAAAACTGGAACATCCTATTAATACTTTATTTTTCATGTATATTTTTTTTGACAATTAGTGCAGAAAAAACTTCTTCGTTTTCGTTCTCCTGTCTGTTTTTTATGAAATGGAAGATTACATCTTAAACAAACTGATTTTGTATAAGCTTCCCAATGTTTTTTGAGTTCAAATTTCTTTTTCCAGTATAAAAATTCAAAGCTGTATGTTGAGCATTCAGCAATAATCTGACTCATTTCTTCTGGTGGAATTTTTCCAACAATTGATTCTGGATGAATGTAGCAGCGATATAAAACTTCATTTTTTATAATATTACCAACTCCAGAAAAAATGTCTTGGTCTAGAATAACATCGCAGATCATTTTGTCTGACATTTTTTCTAGACTAATTTGTGCCTTCTTCGGATTCCAGTCATCATTCATCACATCTACACTCCAATCGTAATGAGAGTTGATATTTCCTTCTAATATTTTTACCGAACAGGTATAAAAATTTATTTCGCCATCATCAAAACCTAAACTCAATCTGGGCTGTGATACTTTACGTTCGTTGATTCTGTATGTTCCGAACATCAGTAAATGAATCTTAACCGTAAAAGAGTCAAAACATATTAAAAAATGCTTTCCCCAAGTTTTAAAATCATTAATGGTTTTATCCTTTAGGCGAGAAATATCTATACTGGTATTTCCAGAAACAGAAATTACTTTTTTTCCTGTAAATTGCTGTACCTCTTCTTTTAAAATTACTATAGACGGACCTTCGGGCATAAAATTTATTTTTAATTAAACTAAAAAGTGCAGTCCGAAAACTGCACTTTGAGTACATTCTTATTGCTTATTCAATTTCTGCTGCTTCAAGATTTACAGCATTTACAGCGACTTCCGTCAGTATTTTATCTGCTCCTTTTTCTTCATCAAGAGTTTGTTCCAGCAAAGTTGCCGCTTCTGGCAGACCAAGTGTTTCTGCAAACTGTCTTAAAGTACCATAAGTTGCAATTTCGTAATGCTCAATTTTTTGACTCGCGGCAATAATTGCCGCATCTCGCACTACTCCAATTTCGGTTTCTTCAAGCAATCCTTTTGCTTCTTCGATCAAACCTTCCATAGCGTCGCATTTTTTTGCTGTGGCTTTTTTACCTATAATTTTAAAAACTTCTTCTAAACGTGAAATTTGTTCTTCTGTTTCTGTTAAATGGTTGTCAATAGCATCTTTCAATTCAACAGACGATGCATTTTTAAGCATAACTGGCAAGGCTTTAGTTAAAGCTTTTTCAGCCCAATAAATGTCTTTTAAACTGTCTTCAAATAATTCAGTTAATCCAGAAGCTGCGTTTGATTTTGGTTTTGTTACTCCTCTTTCGATTGTCTCTTTTTTAGAGGTATTGTTTTTACTATCTGTAGTTTTCATGGTAATGATTTTTTATAATTAATAACATCATAAAAGTACTGCCTGCAGAATCAGACTGGTTATACTATTTTAAATATAAATTTCATTCTAAGCATCTGTTAATTATACAATTACATTAAATAATCCTATAAAACAAGGCAGGGCAATAGGCGTTAGATTTGTATATATAAATTACTAAAATTCAATATCATGAATACTACAGATAAAACAAACGGTACTTTTCCTCGAGATCCAGGAAACCCTAATAGTTCAGACAGAAATACTGTAATGAATGAGGAACTTTATGACTTAAATACAAAAGAAACTCAGAAAAGCCGAGCAGAAGATGCAGAACGCGGTTATACAGTTAGAGATGGATATAACCCAGACAGACCAAATCCAGATCAAGCATATGATGACGATTTAGACGATCTTAATGATGATTTTCATACCGATAGAGATCTTGAAGACAATGATGATGTCTTTGAAGTTATTTTAGAAGATGAAAATGATTTAGATGAAGAAGATGAGGACGAATATGTTGAAGAAGATCTTGATGAAGAAGTAGAAAATGACGAATTCGATAATCCTGCCGATACTTTTGAAAACGACTTTAATGAAACCGAAGACGATTTGGAAGATATTGACGATGAAGACGAAGACGATGAAGACAACGATTATATTGAAGATGATGTTCAGGAAGAAGAACCAGAATATCCGCAAAACGATCCACGCCGATTGTAAATTTCTCTGCTTCTAAAAAAATAAAAACCGTTAATTACTTAACGGTTTTTTTGAGTTTAAAATTCAACTAATCTCCAATAATTTTCAATACTGGAATATCATCCATTTTAGCCAGACGTTCTGCTAGTCCAGCTCTCGCTTCATTGAGTTCTTCTTCAGCTTTACCCAATTCTTTATACCATTTTTCTTTTTCAATTGTCGAATGTTCCAATTTTCTTAAAATTTCATAGATTTCTCCCTCTGCTTCCATCACTTTTAATCTTTTGTAATAAGTGAGACTTTCGGTCATGTGTGCAAGTGCAATCATGGCCGTTAAAAAAGGATGATTATTGGTAACATTGACATCTTTAATTTTGCCATGTTCCAATTCTACTTTTAAGGCAAAAGCAAATTCTTCCATGTTAAAAGCTTCGTATTTGCTATTCGGATCCAAATAGGCTTTTATGGCATGCACATTATTCATAGTCGAAAGATCTACGTCAGTTTGTGTGCTGTCACTTAAATCTTTATAAACTACATTTGCAATTGCTCTGGCCTCTGCAACCGTAGGATCATTTTCCGGATTATCAAAATCTCGAACCGACCAATCCCAATTTTCAGGATGAACCGGTTTTATATATTTTTCACAAAAATCTGTAACATCATTTTTCAAACTTACCATTACATCTTCTCTTTTAATATAGACATCTTGGTAAGCGCCGCTTTTTGTTCCCATGACTGTTATTTTTTTTTGAAACTGCAAAAAACGACACATTATAAAAATAACTGTGTCGTTTTTTTGTTCTTTTATTTACTGATATTTTTATTAAACTCTCGTTCTTCCGCTGATTAATGAAATAACGAATAAGACTAAAAATATAAAGAATAAAATTTTAGCGATACTTGCGGCTCCAGCGGCGATTCCACCAAAACCAAATATTCCCGCCACTATGGCTAGAATAATAAATGTGACTGTCCAACGTAACATAATAATAGTTTTTTAGTTAATAATGATTTTGTTTGTTTTTCAAACTTTTCAGCTTTTAAGAGATACTGTAACTCTATTTTTTAACTGCATGACGATTCTAAATTAATCTCATAATTTTGGATTAACTCAGAAAATGCAATTTCTGATTTCGTAAAATACTTTCTCGTACTTCGGCTTTTTTTAGCTAAATCAAAATACTTTTGAATCGAGCCATCTTCATAAGTCGAAATTAAAAGCGGATGAACGTAATAATCTTTACAGACTTTTCTAGTGTTTCCTAATGCTTCTGCCGTTAAATCAAATGCGGTAACCACATTTTTTTTAGCTTCTTTTTCATCAGAAGTAACGCCGATTTCCATTAAGCTTTCAAAGAAAATAATTGACGCTGCCCATGTTCTAAAGTCTTTTGCACTAAAATATTCACCTGAAATATTATGCAGATATTCGTTTACCATATGGCTGTCAAGTACTTTTCTTTCTCCGTTTTTATCGTAATATTTAAAAACTTCCCAGCCTGGAATTTCTTCGCATCGGCTTACCAGTTTTATCAATTGTTTGTTTCTGGTTGTAATCGTATGCTGCTTGCCTTTTTTGCCGACAAATTCAAATCGAAGCGAATTTCTATTGATGTTAATATGACGTTTTCTTAAAGTTGAAAGCCCATATGATTTATTGTCTTTGGCATATTTTTCATTTCCAATTCTAATATGAGTCTCTTCCATCAAACGAATGACCAAAGCAATAACTTTTTCTTTCGACCATTCTTTATTTTCTAAATCAATATCAACTTGTTTTCTAATAGCTGGAAGTTTAGCTCCAAACTCAGCAATTTTGTAAAATTTAGTTTGGTTTCTAAGCAGATTCCATTTTGGATGATAGCGATATTGTTTTCTATTTTTAAGGTCTATTCCAACAGCCTGTAAATGTCCGTTTGTAACATCTGTAATTCGAACATTTTCCCATGCCGGCGGAAGCACCAAACTATTAATTCTTTTTATTTCGTTTTTATTTTTTAGAGATCTTCCATTTTTTTTGTAAACGAAATTTTCTCCTTCACGACATCGAACAATTGTCAGCTGATGATCATTAATATATTCCAAATCTAATTTTTCAATCACTAAATGTGGAGTCTTAATTAACTGATTCATTAAAACTTCTTTTTTGGCCGCTGCATTCATGGTATTTAATTATTTATCACTGGGATCGTTTTAATCAATTTTTAATTATTTCGTAAAGAATCAATTAGACTTTTTTTATTCATATAAGATCTTCCTTCTATGCCAACTTTACTGGCTTGTTTTTGAAGTTCTTCTTTCGTCCATTCTTCATAAGGTTTTGCTTCACCACCTTTTTTTCCTGCATGAGGCATATTGGCAATTCTAGCAGATTTTTCTTTGCTATATCCCTTTTTTACAAGCGCCTCATATTGTTCTTCATTTTTAATTCGTGCATCTGGCATGACTATATATTTTTAAGGTTTAACATTTTCTAAATCTCATAATTCAAAGTTCTTTTAAAAGTTAAAGAAATTCGTTATAGAATTTTGGTTAGAAATTTCATAATTAAGGTTATGGATAATTGTGAATTATTAATTATAAGCTGTTAATTGTTGGATTTGATTTAATTTTCAAAAAAAAAAATCCCAATTCTTGGAATTTCTAACATTTTCATAATTCTTCTTTCCTTTTAGACTTATCCTAATACAATTATGACTTTAAAAGAAATAATACGATTTGCATACAGTTTAAATTTGCAATTAAATCATTTCTTAAAATAAGTCCAATGAATTCAATAAAAAATCCAAAAGTTGGAGATCTATTTTATACTCAAATAAATAGAAAGTTTTTCTTTATGCAAATAATTCATATAACAACCAACTTACCATCTCCATATAATAATGGGCAATATAATTATGGCTATTTCATGGCAGTATTTGAAAAATCTTTTTCTAAACTCCCACAAACAATTGAGGAATTAGATTTAAATAGAGTGTATCAGATAAAATCTAAGCCTAAAAAAGCTATTTTATATGTAAGCCATTGGAATGAAATTCCAGAAATCAAAGTAAAAGATGGACGAATAGATTCCGCCAAACATAAAAAATATAAATTCGTTTATTTTGGAAACACATATGTTACAAATAAATTTGAGCCCGTAATTCTTCGAGAGTTTACCTTGCCTTCTCGAAATATATCTGATGAAAAAGGTTTTACAATCTCTCATTCGCCTGACGATATAAATTGGATTTACAGCAGACTTATTCAGGATGAAGAGAAACAAAATGAAAAGACGAAAGAAATACTCCCAAAATATTTTAATGAATGGCTTGAATATGTTGAAGCTGATGCAATTATAAAAACAGAGAAAATTTTAACCTCTTTTGAACTAGATAGTCAAACAAAAGATACTCGAAAGGCATTAAAGAAATGTATTGTCGCACTTAATAAGTTAAATGAAAAACTGCAGTTTATAACAACTATTGAAGCTGAAAGTTTGGTTGATCAAATAGTAAAATTATCAATAAGCTTTGGACTGAATGATTTAGAATCAAATGAAATAATTGATAAGAATCGAGATTGGTAAAATATAATTGTTTTCATTCAAAAAATACTCAGCATCCAAATCATATAACAATCTCTAAAAATCCTGTAAGACATTGCTGTAACTTCTCAATAATTTTACATTATAACATTAAACTATTAAAATCATGAAAAAGTTACTATTAGCCGGAAAAGCCATTTTAGGAGCAGGATTAATTATTTTATTCCTTCAATCTTGTAAAAACGAAACTAAACAAGAAGATCCAAAAGAAGTTGCTGAGGATGCAAACGAGGCTAAATTTGATTCTATTGATAGCAAAGAAGATGATTCTGAGTTCTTAGTAGATCAAGCGGAAATTAATCTAGCTGAAATCGAAATAGGTAAACTGGCACAAACTAAAAGTACTAACGCAGAAGTGAAAAAATTTGGTAAAATGCTTGTTGATGAGCACACTAAATCTGCTTCTGAAGTAAGTGCATTAGCAAAAGCTAAAAACTTTACATTACCAACTTCTTTGACTGAAGAAGGTCAAGAAGAATACAATAAATTGAATGAAAAAACAGGAGTTGACTTTGACAAAAAATTCGCAGACATGATGATCGATGGTCACGAAAAAGCGATTAAAAAACTTCAAGACGCTACTAAAGATGCTCACGACGAAGATGTAAAAACTTGGGCATCTAACAATATTGCGGGTTTAACTGCACATTTAGAACATGCTAAATTGTTGAAACAAAACCTAGACAAAAAGTAAAATAAATTTAATTGGTTATTATTTATTTTTAAAAAACCCCTTAAGAGTTGAATTGCTTAAGGGGTTTTGCGTTTTATTTAAGTTGCTAAGAGACTAAGATTCTAAGGTTCTAAGAAAAAAACTTAGCGCCTTAGAATCTTAGAACCTTAGCAACTTATTTATTTTAAAGAAGCCATATCAATCACAAAACGATATTTAATATCTCCTTTTAGTAATCTTTCGTAAGCGTCATTTACTTCGTTTACACCAATTAATTCGATATCTGCAGTAATATTATGTTCTGCACAGAAATCAAGCATTTCCTGAGTTTCAGCGATACCGCCAATATTTGAACCTGCGAAACTTCTTCTTCCTAAAAGAAGACTGAAAGAAGTTACAGGAAGCGGCTCCATAGGCGCACCAACCAAAGTAAGCGTTCCATCAACTTTAAGTAAACTTAAGTAAGCATCGATATTATGTTCTGCAGAAACGCAGTCTAAAATAAAGTTTAAGCTTTTCGCATGCTGCGCCATTTGTTCTTCGTCTGTAGACAAAACAACCTCATCTGCTCCAAGACGTTTTGCATCTTCAGTTTTAGATAATGAAGTAGTGAAAACAACCACATGAGCGCCCATAGCTTTTGCCAATTTGATTCCCATATGTCCTAAACCGCCAATACCAACGATTCCTACTTTTTGGCCTGGACCAACTTTCCAGTGTTTTAAAGGAGAATAAGTTGTGATTCCAGCGCATAGTAAAGGTGCAACACCAGCAAGATCTAATTTATCTGAAATATGCAATACATAATTTTCATCGACAACAATACTTTGAGAATAACCTCCAAAAGTTTGTCCGCCTAAATGAACGTCAGGAGAATTAAAAGTCAATGTATTTCCTGGCTCGCAAAATTGCTCTAAACCTTCTTTACAATGTTCGCATTCTCTGCAAGAATCAACCATACAGCCTACTCCAGCCAATTGACCGACTTTAAAATTCTTTACGTGATCACCAACCTTAGTTACACGACCAACAATTTCGTGACCTGGAACAATTGGATAAATAGTTCCGTGCCATTCGTTTCTAGCAGAATGTAAGTCTGAATGACAGATTCCGCAGTATAAAATTTCAATTTCTACATCGTGGGCAAGTACTTCACGGCGTTTAATATCAAGTGTCTGCAATGGTTCTTCAGCAGCCTCAGTACCAAAGGCTTTTATATTTTTTGTTTCCATATTTTTTTATTTGTTTTGTTTCAAGTTTGAAGTTTCAGGTTTCAGGTTTACACGTAAAGAGCTCTAAGATTTACGCAAAGTACACAAGGGAAATTTTCTTTATTAAGATAAAAAACTTATACTATCAGTATCTCAGAACCTTAGCCCCTTAACCTAGTGACTGCTTAAAAGAAAATACTCTCCATCAGTTACTTTTTCTAACCATACTCCGTGGCCTTTATCCACTTCTGTGATGATCGCAACATAAGAGAACTTTTCAAACGGAGTTGCTCCGTACCAATGTTCTATTCCTGGTAAAATTGTAACTACTTCGTCTTTTTGAAGTTTACGAACGGCACTTCCTCTTTCTTGGTAATAGCCTGTACCTTCTTTTGCAATTAGCATTTGCAGACCTGCATTACTATGCCAATTACTTCTAGCACAAGACTCAAAAGTAACTTCCTTAATAACAGTATTTTCAGGATGAATATCACTGCTCTGTTTTTTATAGGAAACGTCACCCGTCATATATGTGCTCGGGACTTTTCCTTCTTCGATAACGGCTGCATAATTTGTTGACATAAATTTAGTTATTTTTTGAGATTAATTTTATTGATAACTGTTATATTCTTCATCTGTAACGGGTTCCTGCCAGTCTACAATTCCTTTTGCAGTATTGGTGCTGATGGCGATATGTGTAAATTCACTTTCGGGAGACGCGCCGTGCCAGTGTTTTATTTCGGGCTGAATGTTTACAACGTCTCCAACCTGCAATAACTGAATTGGTTTTCCAATTTCCTGATAATATCCTGTTCCGTGTGTGACAATAAGAATTTGTCCGCCGGGATGTGTGTGCCAATTGTTTCTTGCACCGGCTTCAAAAACAACATTTCCAACGGCAGTATTTAAAACTTCATCGTTTGGAACAAGCATTTTAACCCATGCGTTTCCTGTAAAATATTCTGAAGGTGCTAAATCTCCTTTAGGGAAAATGGCGTCATTATATGGATTATCTGATGTTTTCATAAATTTCTTTGTTTTGGAATTATCAGAATCAGGAAACTAAATTTTGGAAAGCTAGAAGGCGCTTTATGAAGTATTTATTTAGTCGTTAAAACTGATAAATGATTAATACTGTAATTTCAAGGGCAAAATTAGGATAATAATGCTTCTTAGAAATAACAATATTCAAACAAAAAATTATGAAATTGAAACAATTTACATTCGAAGTGATTTCGGAACTGTTCCTGTAAGCCTTTTAAAGTAATTATTAAAATAACTCGGATATTCAAATCCAAGTGAGTAACCAATGTCTGAAATACTCCAGTCTGTATGCTGTAATAATGCCTTTGCTTCGTTTATAATTCTTTCGGTAATATGGGCTGTTGTCGGTTTTCCTGTAACTTCTTTTACCGAACGATTTAAATGATTAACATGCACAGCAAGACTTTGCGCATAATCCTGCGGTGTTTTTAATGCTAAAGGTTCGTTTTTTGTTTCTATCGGAAATTGTCTTTCTAACAATTCTAAAAACAAAGAGGTTATTCTGGAAGAAGCATTTTTATGTTTAAAGAAATTATCTGAAGGCTGCATTTTCATCGATTCGTGAATAATCAAATTAATATAACTGCGCATCAAATCGTCTTTAAAAACATAATCTGTTTCATATTCCTTGATCATTTTTTGGAATAAAGAATCTATAAACACCTTTTGTTCAGCATTTAAAGAAAAAATCGGGGTTCCTCCTATTTTAAATAACGGTGATTCGTGTAGTGTCTCTGAACGGTCTTTTGCTTTCAAAAATTCTTCTGTAAAAACGCAGGCGTAACCTTCATATCCCTCTGAAACTGTTTCCCATGAATATGGAATAATCGGATTTCCAAAAAACAGAATCGTTCCGTCGGTTTCTATACCACGGTCAGCATATTGTATGATGCTTTTACTAGTATTGATGCAGATTTTATAAAAATCCCTGCGACTGTAAACGGGAATTTTACTTTGATCTCCATTTATCTGATATACTTTAAAACCTTTTAGTTTTAAATCTGAAGTAAAATCGCAATTCTGAGTTTCTGTCTGATTATTCATTTTGCAAAGTTATGAAAATCAAACAATATTATTTTATTATTTTTTTTTGTTTCAGGTTTCAAGTTTCAGGTTTCAGGTTTAAACACAAGAGTCGCTAAGTTATTTTTGCTCGCAGATTAAGCAGATTTAATTTTTAATAATCTGTGTCATCTGCAAAATCTGCGAGAGAATTTATTTTAGATTCAAACTCCCTGCTCGTAAATCTTTCGCGGAAGCGGTTAAAATAACTTCTTTTGCATTTTCGTCATTTTGGATAATGATTTGTGCATATCCGTTGAAAAGCTTTCTTTCCCAAGGTGCTGCTGGCGTAATTACTTGAATAATTCCAGGATCTGTGTTCATAACGTCCCAGTCTTTTACTTTTTGTAACGGTGTTGCAGCAATATGGATTGTGTTTTTACCTTCTTTCAAAATAGCTGTATTCAAAGTATATTTTTGAGGATCTTCTGTACTTGGTTCTACTTTTTTTCCATTAACAAAAACTACTGTCTCTACTCCTATTTTCTTGTAAAAGAAACTCACAACATTTGAAGATGCATTATTTTTCAATTCAAATTCTCCTTTATAAATATACGATGGTGCCTGTTTTTTATAATCACGTTCTTTAAAAGCTTCTGTCCATTTACTTTCGTCATAGTTGGTCATTTCCTTAGGAAGAGATGAACTTTCAACTTTTTGTTCCATAAAATTAGTTATTGCAGAAAAAGAAATGTCATCAATAAATTGATCGCTTTCTAAAGAAGTTGGATCACCGTTTCCTACACCCAAAATTTTTCCGCCTTTTATAGAAAAACTGAATTCATCATTTGCTGTTGGAATATGTAAACCGTTTTTATCTGTAACTTCAACAGTTACAACAGATACATTTCCTTTCAAAACGTTTTCTTTATCTAAAGACAATTTTACATTTTCTGCCTTTCCAGTGGTTTTTTGGATTTCAGTTAATAGTTTTTTTCCATTTTTATAACCTATTGCTTCCAGAGTTCCAGGCGTATATTTTACTTTCCATTCCAGATGTCCATTTTGCTCCATTTTCTTTTTGCCGAGACTTTTTTTGTTTAGAAAAAGTTCTACCTCATCGCAATTTGAATATGCCCAGACATCAATTTCTTTTCCTTCCATCCCAGTCCAATTCCAATGCGGTAATAGATGTAAAACAGGTTCTTTCCTCCACCAGGATTTCAGATAAAAAACATTATCTTTTGGAAAACCACAGACATCCATCATTCCGAAATACGAGGTTACAGACGGCCAGCCATAAGGTGTTGGTTCGCCACGGTAATCAAAACCCGTCCAAAAAAATACTCCAGCCAAATAAGGTCGCTCGGCATAAAATTTCCAGCCTTCTTCAATACTGTAAAAAGTCGGACGCGGTTTTTTATCATAAGCACTTTGATAGTGTTTGGCATCATCTGTAAAATAAATTCCTCGGGTTGCAAAAGTAGAACCTTCCTCCGTTCCCATTCCAGGCTGTTGTTTAAACTGATTTCTGTGCGCGTCAATATCTCCATTTCCGAGATAATTATAACCCATAATTTCTACTACAGAAGAAATACCGCTTTTAAAACCGCTGCTTATTCCCACCGTCACTGGTCTTGTAGGATCGATACTTTTGGCAAAACTCTGCATCACATTTGTTATTCTTTCCCCAACTATACCGCCTTCAATATTCCATTCTTCATTTCCAACCGACCAGCAAAAAATACTCGGATGATTGCGGTCACGTTCTATCATTCGCTGTAAATCATTCAAATGATAATCGTTGATTCCCATTAAACGAGTTTCATCAATAACCAGCATTCCCAATTCGTCACAGGCTTTCAGTAATTCAGGAGTTGGCGGATGATGCGAACAACGATACGCATTAGAGCCCATTTCTTTCAGTTTTTTAATTCTATAATACTGAATTTCATCTGGAAGCGCCGTCCCTATTCCCGCATGATCTTGATGATTGTTTGTTCCTTTTAATTTTAAAGGTTTTCCATTTAGAAAAAATCCACTTTCTGCATTAAATTCAATAGTTCTGATTCCAAAAGGCGTTTCATAACTATCTATAATTTTTCCATCTTGTTTGATTTGAGTTACCAAACGATATAAATTGGGAGAATCAATATCCCACAAAAGCGGATTTTCGACATGAAGTTTTGTGCTATGTGTTATTGTTTTATAAAATTCAGGAGCCAATATACTTTCAGTAAAAGTAGCAGCCTGTTTATTTTTTTTATCAAAGATTGTTTGAGAAATTTCAATTGATCCTTTATAATTTCCTTTATTTTCAATTGCAACATCTGCACTAACCGAGGCATTGTTATTTTTGAGTTCAGAAGTTATGTAAGTTCCGTTTGTAACTACATGAACCGGATTTGTTTTCTGCAGATAAACGTGTCTATAAATTCCTGCACCTTCATAAAACCAGCCTTCTTCCATTGAAGCATCTGCTCGAACCACAATCGTATTCTCTCCACCATAATTAACATAAGCCGTTACATCATACTCAAAACCATTGTAACCACTTTGTTCTGTTCCTAAATAAAATCCATTAAAAAATACTTTTGAGTTTCTAAAAACACCATCAAACTTTAATGAAATAGTTCGTCCGAGATCTTCGTTTGGAATGGTGATTTTTTTCCTGTACCAGCCGATACTTTTTTCAGGGAAATTTTTACCTGCCGCTTTAAATCCATGACTGAAACTCGCGCTTTCGCTAAAAGGCTGCTCCACCGCCCAATCGTGAGGTAAATCGAGTTTTCTCCAAGCACGATCATCAAAATCTTTTGCAGCAGGACCATCGCCAAATCCTGTTTTGGTTAAATAGGAAAAGTAGCCTTCTGCATGTCCGAAATCTTTTTTTGTATCGTATAAATGTCCAAACGAAAACTTCCATTCTTTATCTATTAAAATTAATTCCCTTCCTGTTTTATTTTGTGCCAAAGCATGAAAAGAGATTAAAAACATACAATAAATCAGGATTCCTCTTATAGAAATAGTTTTCATAAATAATGTGGTTAGTAAGAATGGTTAGCAAATAGCTATAAAAATATTCTTTTTAAAGCGATTAAAATAATAGTATTTTATCAAAATATAATCGTTTATAATTACTTACAGATAATTAACTCTACTTAAAAAGTAGATCATAAAAATTTAGAATCATTCTATTGACATTACTCTGTTAAATTTCTCTCTTTTGATGTAATTTTATATTTGAATTCAATAAAAACTGTACTATTATGAGTGTTATTAAAGATGAAAAATTGCTGCATAGTACCATTAAAAACATCGATCAGAAGATAGATAAATTAAATGATCAAAAGATAATTGCTTTTTTTGATGCACTTGGATTAACTGAAAGAGCTGACGTACCAAAGGATTTTCTAAAATGGGAAACTATATTGGTTGTTGTGCCAGACAGACATATTTCGCACGAACTAAAATATTATAAATATTCTATTTCAAGACTTTCTTTTGTTACCAATCCGAATGCACGCGAAATTCATATTTTTGATTTTAATGAATGGAAAAATGTTACGCGTAACAAGACACAATTTCAAATTAGAGAATTTTTGAAAACGAATTATGGCGGAGTGAGGCATCATATGGACAGACTAAATTAATTGTTTTATAAAATAATGCTTTATACTTTTTAAATGAAATGGATCACTAGGGAAAGACCTAAAATTGACCGAATTGCCTGTCCTTGGCTGATCTTGAATTTTGTTGATCCAGAAGCCGAGTTTATCTATGTCCCGTTTGATCAAGTTTTGCATAAAGCAAAAGAAATAAACGCCATTCCGTTTGATATCCCGAATGTAGAATTCACGCATTATAATGAAGAATGTACTTTTGATTATATTATAAAAAAGTATAAAATTGCTGATCCAGCGGTTTTAATTATGGCAAAAATTGTTCGTGGCGCCGATACAGATCGTCACGATCTTGCTAAAGAAGCAGCTGGACTTTGGGCAATTTCAGCTGGACTTTCGCATAACATTACTAATGATATTGAATTACTCCAAACTGGATTAAAACTTTACGATGCTCTATACAGCTGGGCGAAATATCTGTATAAACAAAATCATCTGCAAAATAGTCCGTTCGAAAATTTACTGCACGAAGTTTATAATAAATTTTTGATTGAGAAAAAATCGAATCAAAAAACACCTGCATGGGTTAAAGAATTAAAAAATATTATTCAAGATCAAATAGATGCACAGTTTACTTTTGACTTAAAGAAAATTTCTAGTGATTTAGAATTGAATCCATCTTATTTATCAAGAGAGTTTTCTAAGTATTTTGAAGACTTAAATTTCGGTGAATATGTTCGAAAATTACGAATTGAAAAAGCCATAAACCTGATTCAAAATACAACTTATACTTTAACCGAAATAGCTTACATGACTGGATTTTCAGACCAAAGTCATTTCACCAGAATATTCAAGTTACAAACTGGAAAAAACCCTTCTTCTTATAGAAAAAATGCACTAAAAAGTAATCCAGATACAAAAGGTAAATAGTGTTCTATTTATAGATTTTCATTGTCAATAGTTTTGTTTTTTAATTAATAAAACTATTATGATTTCATTGAGACATCTTTTCGCAATCACTTTATTCGCTTTAAGTTTGAATATATTTTCTCAAACTACTTATCCAAAAATCACAGGTTATTTTGGAATTCTTCACCCCATCGTGACCTTTAGCAGTGAACAAACAAACGTAAATTTTAGAGATTATTATGCTGTTGGATTTCCAACTGGAATTAATATCTGGAAAAATCAGAAAATTGGTTTTTCTTTTGAAGTTGTACCTAATATTAGAGTGCAGGGAAATAGTGATAAAGTGACGAACTTATTATTTCATCCAGGTGTTTTAGTCGCACTAGGAAACGGCTATACATTTGCAGGAAGAGCAGCTTTTGAAAGCAGCGGACGATATGGTATTACTCCAGTAATAAACAAAACTATTATAAAAAGTGAAAATTGCAGTTATTTTGCGGCTATTCCTGTTCCTATTCGATTTGGCAACGATCATCCCGCATCTTTAACTGTTGGTTTTCAATTCGGAATTGCTTTTTAAAATCGCTTAAAAAAAAATGAAACGTCACATGTTTTATTTAATTTCAAATATCCGAATAAATTTTTCTTCTAATTTTTTCCTTTTCCTCTCTTCTTTCCATCTGGAATAGAAAGCCATAAAAAGTAAAAATAAGTTAACGATTGTAGAGGCACGTCTGAGTCCTTTTGCAAAAAAAAGAAAAAATATATTAATTGCCAGTATCAGAACAATTGGAGCATATTTCACCCAAGATGAATGAAGCTTACTGATGGGTTCAACATTGTAATTTAGTTGAAGTCTATTGTTAATATTCTCGTAGTTTCCTTTTACAACAAAAACTGCTGAAGACTTTGCTGAATTTACTGTTAAACTAAAACTTCTATCATCAAAAAATCCATAAAAGGGCTTTATTGGTCCAAATAAAGGAAATATTCTCGATTGTCCTAAAAGTTCTTTTGGAGAACCAATTTCTGTATTGTCTTTTAATCTTGTTCGGAATTCAGCGATATTTAATTTTGATTCCATTAATTCCGATTTGAAGTTTGATTGGCAAACTTTTTTGTTATTAGCTTAAAATACTTTTTTAAATTTTTCGAATAAGTTCCTTTACCCGAGCAAAAACATAATTGGCCTCTTCATCATAAATAACCATATCAAAATCTCTGGTTCCTTCGGTAAAAATACCCTGCTTTTTGGTGTCAGTATATAATTGCTGAAAATATTGGTCGCGCTTTTTGAGCCAGTCTAACTGCTCTTTTTTTAACTTAGACTGTTCTTTCGGACTTATTTTATTTTTTAAATTCTTATACACAATATTTAGCAAACTATCTGACTGGTTGTAATAGGCGTAAGAACAATTGCTCATCGCACTGCCTTTATCTAAACATTTCTGATACTCTGATTTTAGTTTTGAAACTGTTTCTAATGTTTGCGAATTAGATTTCAATGCAATCAAAACAAACAATATTACAAGTGCTTTTTGAATCATAATTTATATGTTTTTTTGTTTCAGGTTTTCTTTGTTTCAAGTTTCAAGTTACAATGTATTGGTTTATCGCACAGCATAAAACGTGAAACCTGAAACGTGAAACAAAATCATTTATTATTCAACAATACTTTTTACCATATCTTCAAGGGCTTTTCCATGAATATTTTTGGCTAAAATAATTCCGTTTTTATCTACTAAAAAATTCAAGGGAACAGATTGAAGCATATAATCTCCTACAACTGGAGAAGTCCAATATTTTAAATCACTTACTTGTGTCCACGGTAATTTTCCTTTTGCTATTGCTCCCAGCCAAAGCGGTTTTTTAGTATCCATAGAAACGCTGTAGATTGTAAATTTATCAGGATAAGCATTATACAATTTTAATAATGTTGGCTGTTCTTTAATACAGGGTCCGCACCAAGAAGCCCAAAAATCTACTAAAACCAATTCTCCTCTTAAGGAAGAAAGTGCAATGTTATTTCCTTTCGTATCAGGAAGATCTATTTCTGGAGCAATATCGCCTACATCAACTCCAACAACCTGAGCTTTTGTACTAGTTATAACACAACATAAGAATCCTAAAATAAGTAATATTTTCTTCATAATTGATTAAGTTTTTGTTTTTGGGGCTGTTTTTTAATCTCCAAACAAATATAAATACTTCTTCATAAATCTTCTCCTCCATCATAAAATTATCCTAAATAAATTATACTTAATTGGTATATCGGGAAAAGTCGATATATTTGCAGCATGGAAACGATAGAAATATTTAAAGCTTTGTCAAACAAGTCCAGACTGCAAATGCTGGAATGGCTTAAAGAACCCGAAATCAATTTTCCTGATCAATTGCAGCATGCTGGATTTGAACATGGTGTTTGTGTTGGTCAGATTCAAGCCAAGGCTGGTTTGACACAATCTACAGTATCTGAATATTTGTCTATTTTACAGCGCGCCGGCTTTATCGAGTCTAAACGTGTTGGACAATGGACTTACTATAAACGCAACGAAGGTGCCTTTGAAGCACTCAGTAAATTAATTCAATCTAATTTGTAAAATTACTATGAGTACAAACAACCTATTTTCTCCATTTAACTTAAAAACGTTAAATCTGAAAAACCGAATCGTAATGGCGCCAATGACGCGCTCATTTTCTCCAAACGGAGTTCCAACTGACGAAGTAGCCGCCTACTACCAAAAAAGAGCTGAAGGCGAAGTTGGTTTAATATTATCTGAAGGAACTGTAATTGACAGACCTTCATCATCAAACGATGCTAATGTGCCGCATTTTTACGGAGATTTAGCTTTAAACGGATGGAAAAAAGTTATAGACGAAGTTCACGCAGCTGGAGGTTCTATGGGACCGCAGATCTGGCATATGGGAATTATGGATAATCATCAATCAGGATGGGTGCCACCAGTTCCTTTTGAAGGTCCGTCTGGATTAAATCGTCCTGATTTTAGAAACGGAGTTTCTATGACTGAAAAAGATATCGAAGATACTATTCTAGCTTTCGGTAAAGCAGCAGCTGACGCTAAAAGACTAGGTTTTGACACTATCGAAATTCACGGTGCGCACGGTTATTTAATCGATCAATTCTTTAGAGCTGAAACCAATTTACGTGAAGATATTTATGGTGGAAAAACACTTCCTGAACGTAACCGTTTTGCTATTGAAGTTGTAAAAGAAGTGAGAAAACAAGTTGGAAACGACTTTGCTGTTATCATGCGTTTTTCTCAATTTAAACCTTCTGATTACAATTATAAACTGGCTAAAAACCCACAGGAATTAGAAGCTTGGCTTACTCCTCTTGTAGATGCTGGTGTTGATATTATTCACGCTTCACAACGCCGTTTCTGGGAACCTGAATTCGAAGATTCTGATTTGAATTTTGCTGGATGGGCTAAAAAAGTAACGGGAGCGCCAACTATTACTGTTGGTTCTGTTGGTCTTTCTGGTGATTTCTTTGGTGCTTTTGCTGGGGAAAGTTCACAGCCAACTTCTTTGGAAGAACTAAACAGACGTTTCGACAGAGGCGATTTTGATTTAGTTGCTGTTGGAAGACCTCTTTTATCTGATCCGAATTGGGTTGCTAAAATTAAAGCTGGAAAAACAGATCAATTAAAAGGTTTTAGTAAAGAAGCTTTGGGACAATTGGTTTTAGAATAAGTTTTTTTTTAAAGGTACATAGTTACAAAGGTTCAAAGGGGCAGAGTTTTCCCTTTGAGCCTTTTTTTATTTTGGTTCCTTATGCAAAGGCTCAAAGGGACAAAGTTTTTCCTTTTTACCTTTTTTATTTTGGTTTCTTATAAAGACAAAAGGGATAAACAATTAAGTTTATCCCTTTTTTGAATGTCATAACTAACAAAATTAAGAGATTCAATATTTTTATTTAAGGCTCAGAGAAACAAAGGTCTAAAGGGACAAAGTTTTTCCTTTGAGCCTTTGTCCCTTTGCCTCTTTGCCACTCTAAAAAACTTTTTTCTTTTGGAATTTATTCTGAAGCCACATTCTAACAGGTTCGTCGTATAATTTCAAACATACAAATGCCATGACAATACTAGCGATTAAAACTCCAATACCCTCTAAATATCCATTTTCCATTGAAACTTTGTTATCTACAACCCATGCTGTAAACCAATAAATTAACGGATAATGTGTAATGTAAATTGGGTACGAAATATCACCAAGAAGTTTGCAGATTTTAAGCGAAAAGTCATTTTTAATTTCGCCTCCTGCGCCAATGGCAACGATAATTGGAAAAACTAAAATGATACAGAAAGATTCATATAACCCATTTATCCAAAGGCTGTTTTCGTCTCCAAATCTTGGTAAAGCCAAAACAATGGTTATTAGAATACTGCAAACCCAAAAAGCATTTTTTACATGAATTAATTTTCCTAAACGGCACAACAAAACTCCAGCAAAAAACGGATAAAGCAAACGTGTAAAACCTACATTAATCTGCTCCAGATTTAGTGACCAGCCACCGATTACGTCGCCTTTTGGCCCGAAAACAGTGTAATTAATTAACAGTCCGGCAAATATCAATACAAAAACTGATAGTACTTTATTCGAAAATTTACGAAAGATTAAGGCGTACAAGATATTTGCAATATATTCGAAAAAAAGTGACCATGCCGGACCATTTAAAGGATGCATTTCTCCCCAGCCTCTAATTTCTAACGAAGGTGGGATTGGTAATAATGTAAAACCGATTATCATCGTTAAAATAACTTTCCAAACGGCCATATCTCCAATCATTGGAAACAGTATATCAGATGCTTGAAAATAGTAAAATATAGCGCCTATAATCATCCCCATAATTACCATTGGCTGGAGACGGATTAATCTGCGTTTGTAAAATTCCCATTGTCCCATTTTTCCCCAGCGATCATCATATGCATACGCTACAACAAATCCTGATAAAAGAAAAAAGAAGTCAACAGCCAAATAACCGTGATTGATAATTTGTACAAAACGGTTTCCACCGCTAAAAGCTTCAAAAATATGAAAAGCAACTACCAAAATAGCTGCGACACCACGCAATCCATCAAGAATTTCGTAATGTTTTTTAGGTTTTATATTCATTTGGTTAGGGGGTCATGAGTTAGAGGTTAGAAGTTAGGAGTTAGGAGTTAGAAGTTAAGGGTTAAGGGTTGGGCGTGGGAATATGAATTGTTGGTAAGTTTGTTTTCAAGTTTATAGAAATTATTTGCGTTTATAATGTAGCAACAGTTTAAACTTGCAACAATTATTTTATAACTTATAACTCCTAACTTCTAACTCCTAACCCATAACTAAAATCTACTGGTGATTTTTAAGCCACTCTGTTCTTCTTTGATCTGGTAAATGCTTTACAGAGAAGTTCTCAAATTTGGCTTCAAAACCTTTTCCGTCTGGAGAAGCGGCCATCAAACCAACCATAACTGGCGTATTGTCCTGTAATGGCGCATTTCTAGTCATGATATAATTTTTATCATCAAAAGAATAGAATATTTCGACAGCATCTAATCGTCGTACGGCTTTAATCCAAATGAAAGGAGGCACTTTTTCTAAAGTTGTTACACTCCAATCGCTTTTGTCGTGCGTAACCACAGTACTGATATTAAATTTTCCGTCGACAAATTCAACTCCAGTTTTGATGTAGTTTTTTTCATCAACTCGGATCATTAATCCCATTTGGTCAAAACGGGCAATGTAATTTCCAGTTAGTTTTACTTTGGCTTCAAATTCACCTCCATAATTAGCATAATAAAAAGGTGCATCGTCAACAGTAAATCCGTAATGCGAAATTCTCCAGTAATCGCTGTTTGCTGTTACGTTCATTATTAATGCATTGTTTTTAATTTCCCATTTTTCAGGTTCATTAAACCATTGCATTTTATTTAAAGTCTGCGCTGAAAGGTTCTGAAACAATACAAAACCAATCGTTAATAATAATATTCGTTTCATTTATAATTTGATTATTTATTTAAAAAAAAAGCAAAACTTCTAACGTTTCACATTTATTATTTTTACATCTAACTTTTTAAGACAAAAGCAAAGCTGCAAATTTTGACACTTGCAGCTTTACAAACCAACCAATTTTTAGAAATAAAAAACTTATTTAAGTGAGAAATTCACTTTAGATTTTATGTCTGTTGATGAAGCTCCAATGATTGCCTCAAAATCACCAGGTTCAGCCACCCAGTCATGCTTTTTATCATCGAAGAAACTCAAAGCTGTTTTATCAATTGTAAAAGTTACTGTTTTTTCTTCACCTGCTTTAAGCAATACTTTTTCAAAGCCTTTTAACTCTTTTATCGGACGTGCTAAAGAAGATTTTACATCTGTAATGTACAATTGTACTACTTCTGCTCCTTCTCTGCTTCCTGTGTTTTTCACATTAACAGAGAATGTAATTTTGTCTCCTGCGTTAACTTGCTTTTTGTCAGCTGTCACTTTTCCGTAAGCAAAAGTGGTGTAGCTTAAACCGTGGCCAAAAGAGAATAAAGGTTTAATTTTATTCTTATCAACCCAGCGGTATCCAACAAAAATACCTTCATTATATTTTACCTCATCACCGCCAGGAAATTCTCCTAAAGCGTGCGCTCCATTGTCAGCTAATTTTACAGGAAAAGTGAAAGAAAGTTTTCCAGACGGATTTACATCTCCAACCAAAACATTTGCTAAGGCATTTCCAGCCTCAGTTCCTAAAAACCAACCTTGAACAACTCCTGGAACTTCTTTAATCCAAGGCATTGCAACAGCATTTCCAGAGATATTTACGAAAACAATGTTTTTATTTACTTTCGCTAATTCGCTGATCAATTTATCTTGACCATAAGGCAATTCTAAATGTTTACGATCGTGTCCTTCATCATCTTGATTTTCACTTTTATTTAAACCTCCAATAAAAAGAACAATATCAGCATCCTTAGCTACTTTTAAAGCCTCTGCAGTTAATTCTGCCTGCGGGCGTTTTTCTTCTAAACTAACTTTAGCTACAACACCGTTATAATTACTAGTAGGATCACCAACATAACCTCTTGCGTAAACAATTTCAGCTTGGTTGCCAATTCTTTTCTTTAATCCTTCAAGAGGAGTAATTTCATATCTTGCTTTAAGTGAAGAACTTCCTCCACCAACGGTCATCATTTTGATGGCATTTTCTCCAATTACAGCAATCTTTTTTGTTTTAGAAAGATTAATTGGCAGAATGTTATTTGTGTTTTGCAATAATACAATTCCTTCCTCAGCGATTTTACGTCCCGCTAAAGCATGTTCTTCTGTTCCAAAAGATCCAAAAGGACGATTTCTATCCATTGTAGTCAAGAAAGACAAACGAAGAATACGACGTACTTTTTCGTCTAATTCTTTAGTTCCAATTTCACCTTTTCTGATCATTTCAGAATATGGTTTTGCTAGATAATAATTGTCATAAGCATTACTAGTTCCCCAAGAAAGTCCGTTTGTCCAAGAACCAAATTCCATGTCTAAACCATTATGAATTGCTTGTTTGGTATCATGAACTCCTCCCCAGTCTGAAACTACAACTCCTTTGAAGCCCCATTCTCCGCGAAGAATATCATTTAATAGATATTCATTGTGGCAGCACTGTTGTCCTTTGTATTTATTATAAGATCCCATAATTGCCCATGCATCACCATCTTGAACTGCCGCTTTAAAAGCTGGAAGATAGATTTCATATAATGCACGATCGTCTACAACTACGTTTACAGAATTACGATTTGTTTCTTGATTATTTAAAGCGAAATGTTTTACACAAGCGGCAACTCCGTTCGATTGAACTCCTTTAATATAAGGGACAACCATTTTAGAAGCTAAAAACGGATCTTCTCCCATATATTCGAAGTTACGACCGTTTAATGGGCTTCTGTAGATATTTACACCTGGGCCTAATAAAACATTTTTGTTACGGAAACGTGCTTCTTCTCCAATTGATTTTCCATATAAAGAAGCCAATTCTTTGTTCCATGTCGATGAAAGTGCTGTAAGAGCTGGGAAAGCAATACAAGAATCGTTTGTCCATCCGGCCTGATCCCATTCGTCCCATTTTACTTCTGTACGAATTCCGTGTGGTCCGTCAGTCATCCAGTTTTCTGGAATTCCAAGTCTTTTTACACCTGGAGAACTAAATTTAGACTGCGCATGAATCATGGCAATTTTCTCTTCAGTTGTCATTCTTTTAAGTGCATCTTCTACACGCTCATTAATTGGCTTTTTATCATCAAGATAAACTGGCACTTTGTTTTGGGCATTCATTCCCAAAGAACTTAGTAAAAGTAAAACAACAATTGTTTTAACGTTTTTAAACATAACAGTATTTATTAAAGCATTAGTTTATAATATAAAAGTAACTTCATATAAAAGTACTTTATTTATCATATGGTAAAACTAAAACGTTATCGTACATGTTACATTTTTGGATACAAAAAAGTAGTAAATTAAAAAATTAAAATATTGATTTGCAGTATATTAATAAAAAATACACATCAAAAAAAGTAGTAGATTTAAAATAAATATCTATACTTTCAATGATATTGAACCAATTTTCATGACCATTTCTTCGAAATCATTTCGCGAAACTGCCGCTTTATTTCGAGCTCGGGTTCTGTAGTTGTAAATTGTACTTAAAGAGTAACGAAGAAATGCTGCAATTTTTACACTATCGGTGATTCCGAGTCTTATAAGTGCAAAAATTCGAAGCTCTGTATTTAATAATTCGTTTTGTTTGAGAACAATCTGCTCTTCTGGAATTAATAACGCATTAAAATCTTTTACAAATGTTGGATATAGGTTTAGGAAAATAATATCGAAATTCTTGTACAATTCTTCTAACTCATTATCAACCAAAGTAGTTGACTTTAAAATTTTATAAATTTCATCAAACTGTTTCGCAGTTGCTTTTTTGTTTAAAATAATGCGATAATTTTCCAGTTTATTGATGTAAGTCGAACAAAGATTAAAGAAATGTGCAATATATTCTTCTTTAACTAAATTAGATTCAGACAATTGCAGATTACTTTCCTGAAGCTGACTGTTTGTTTCTGTAATATCTTTATTTAGTTCTGCTAATTTTTGACTGGTTTCGTAAAGTTCTGTTCGAATTCTCGAAACTTTTTTCATTTGTTTGTAAACGTAAATAATGGCAACCAGCAGAAATAACGAAAGTAGACTTATACAAAGCAGATAGATTTGTAATTCGCTTTTTCGCTGTGCCTCACGCTCTAAATAAACAGTATTGATGATTGAATAAACTTCTGACATTAAGAGCGTTCTAAATTGAACATTACAATAAAGCGCATCTTCAATGGCAGATTGTGTCAATTTGTACGCCATATCAACATCTCCAATTTCATAAAAAACCAATGCTAATTCCTGCATTGAAGCATTGTCTTTATTGGCGTTTTTAATATCCGAGGTAGCAGAAAGCGCATAGTATTTTTTTCTTTCTTCTAATTGATGGGTTGCTTCTGAAATTTTACCCAGCAAATAGGTAATCATCGCATATTTTGGATCTTCTTCTTTTATTTTATTCAATAAAGCAAGCAGTTCCTTTTTGGGCTTATCGAATTTTTTATGAATAAAAATATCTTGTTGAATCCTATTAATTTGATATTCAAGTGTATTTGGATTTAAAATACTTAATAGTGAATCTCGATATTTTCCTATTTGTTTTCTGTATTCTCGATTATCACTATTCGCTGCATAATGTTCAAAAAACTCCCGATACGAAATATAGTAATTGGGAAGCAATGAAACTGCCAGATTCTTTTTGTTTATACTTTTTAGAAGAGCTTCAGATTCGCGGTATTTTCCTGATGAAGAATAAAGCGTTACCAATTGCAGCTGTGCTAAATTAAAAAGTTCTTTGTTTTGCAGTTGTTCTGCTATTCTTAGATTCTTTTTAACGTATCGAATAGCCGAATCTGAGTTTAATTTTTGGTATTCGAGATATAAGGTTTTGTTGTAATTATATTCTTGTTCGGGCGTAAGATTATCCGATTTTATTTTCTTAAAATTCAGAATTCTTTCTTCTTTAAGTTTTACATACTGCTGCTTATTTTTTATCGCATTATTTAATTCTTTTAAAATAACATCAGTACTTTCCAATGCAAAAACTGGAAAGTTTACTATAAGAATTAAGAGAAATAAAAAATAATTTTTCAAGCTGATTTTATATAAAGGGAATTACAAATATAGAAAAGCAAAAATATATAATGCGAATTATTTACTAGGGTAAAAAATGTACACAATATGAGGGGTGTTTTATTTTTGCTATAAAAAATAAAATAATATTTAGCTTTATCTATAAATAAATTGATTTCATTTAGATAACTAAAAAGCTTTGTCTGAATTTAAATCATGACAAAGCTTTTTTATTTTATACTGCAATCGGCGCAGCTAAACAGCTTTCAGGAATATCAAATGCATTTACTAAAGCTACTGCATCTGGACGAATGTCCCAACAAAGCTGATTAACCATTTTACGTACTGCTTTGGTTTTTACCGCTTCCATATAACCGTCTTCTAAATACCAAGCTTTATTTTTTTCGATCTGCGAAAGTGCGTACAATTGATTCAATCTCGTTAAAATTGTTTTAGATTCCTCATCTTCAATTTCTTTTATTGCAAGTTGAAATTGTTCTAAAACTACTCTTTCTAAATAGGCTTGAGCAACATCAATCATTTGGTGCTGTACGACATTAAAAGCATCATACGCTTCTAATCCGCCATCAACCAATTTTTTAATACGTCTGGCTGCCGAAGCTAGAATTGTTTTTTCTCGGTGAACAAAAGCTTGCAAATGAAATTCGCTGTCTAATAAATGTTCGTCGTCTGTTTTTCTTGTTGCAATTGGATTCTTTTCTGTAATTGCAGTTTTAGCATTTTCATACACATAATTAATAATGCCTAAAGAACCCATTTCTCCAAACGATTTTCTGAATTCAGACAAACGATTTTTGGCCACCAATTGCATTAAAACTGTATTATCACCTTCAAAAGTCGTATAGATTTCGGTGTCATTTTTTAAAGCATCAATTCTGTTTTCAGACAAATAACCTTTTCCACCGCAGGCTTCACGGCATTCTTGCAGAATATCTCTTGTACTCCAAGTAGAATACGATTTCATTCCCGCTGCTAAAGCTTCAATTTCCTGCATTTCGGCTTCTGTTCTATTTAAAAATCTATTGGTCAGATATTGAAGTGCAAAATGAACTGCATAGGTTTTAGCCAAATGGGGTAACAATCTGCGTTGATGCATTCTATAATTTAAAATTGGAACTTCAGATCCGCCTTCTGGTCCAAATTGTCTTCTTTGATCGCTGTAGCGAATGGCAATTGTTAATCCAGATTTAGCTGCCGCCAACGCCGAACGCGGAATTCCGATCCTTCCTCCAACTAAAGTTCCTAACATGGTAAAAAATCTTCTGTTATCACTCGGAATCGGACTTTCAAATTCTCCATTTTCATTTACCGAGGCAAAACGATCGAGCATATTTTCTTTCGGAATCACAACTTGATCAAAACTAATGGTACCGTTATCAACTCCGTTTAATCCCATTTTATGACCGCAGTCGCCAATCGTAACACCTTCTACAACATTTCCATTAGGATCACGTAACGGAACTACAAATGCGTTGACACCATAATCATGATCGTCAATAATTAATTTTGCAAAAACAGTTGCCATTTGGCCATGAACTGCTGCATTGCCAATGTATTCTTTTTGGGCATGTTTATTTGGTGTATGAATAGTAAAAGTCTGATCGTTATGATTGTAAGTTGCCGTCGTTTCCAATCCTTTTACATTTGATCCGTGATGTGTTTCGGTCATGGCAAAACATCCTGGAAGTTTTAGCGAGCCAATATCTTTTAAATATTTAGCGTAATGTTTTTCTGTTCCTAAAGATTGAACACTCATTCCCCACAATCCAAACTGAACGCCAAATTTTATTACCAAACTTAAATCGTGGTAACTCAGCGTTTCCATAATCGCAAAATAATCGGCTATGTTTTCTCCTCCTCCATATTGTTTTGGATAAGCCATATTTCCAAGATTTTCATCGGCTAGAACTTTGCACCATTTGTAAACAGTCTCCCTAAAAACATTGATATCGGTAGAAGTTTCATAAGCAAATTCAGGTCTGGAAATGACCGATTTTACTTTTTCAATTATTGCTGCTTCTTTTCCGTTTAAAATTTTGGTAATTTTCTGGATATCGAAAGAGGCATTGGTATGTGAATTTACCGTGTAAGAACCTGCTTTTGTTTTAAAATTTTGAAGCGCTTCTTCTCCTAAAATTCCTAAATCATTTTCTAATTTTTTGAAATCTGATTCTATTGGTGTTAAATCCAAATCATTTCCTGAAAGTGCTTTTGCAATATCAAAAATCGATTTGATAGAAGATTTATCTTGAATACTTTTTTCAATATCCAATTTCCATTGTGTGAGTTCATTTCGCGAAGGCGGATTTGAAATATCTACTTTAGAACGCAAATATTCTTTTTCTTCTTCAGATAAAGCATTCAGGGAATTTATAAACTCTTTTAATGTTCCAAATTCTTTTTGTGTCAATAAATCATCTGACCACACTAAATAAAATAACGGAGTAAAGGCTTGAAGTTTGGTATTTTTCATATAAAATAATATTCGGTTTTATTTTTTTCTTTGCCACGAATTACACAAATTTCCTCTAATTTCTTTTCCTAATTAATAGCGAATTAAAAAATAATTACAATTCGTGAAAATTTGTGTAATTCGTGGCAACTCTTTTTTTTTTACACTTTATCGCATAAAAAAAACAGGAATGAAAAATAATCATTCCTGTTTAAACATCCTGTTAAGATTCTGGTAATTTTCGATTTTAAACCAATAAAAAATATGAAAACTACTATTGAGAACCTTTGGATATTGCGGCTCTTTTTTGCTTGGCTGCAAAAATATGATGTGAATTGAAAACTACAACTGCGGCAAAAATAATTCCGTATGCAGCAATCTGTATGAATCCGAATTTTTCCTTATATAAAAACATTGCTAATAAAAAAGCAATCATTGGGTTAATATTTAAAAGCATTCCGACTGTCGATGAATTTATTCCCGAAAGGGCATATAAATTAAGAAACAATGGAAAAATGGTAAACAAAATGGCAATGGTTTCGATACAGAAATAAAATTTAAATTCTGTTGGAACTGTTCCACTGTAAAATGGATAAAAAGGCAATAAACATAAGGCTGCTACTGTGATGTGAAACGTTAGAATTATAAATTTATCAAAGCCTTTATTGACACGCTGACTTACTAAATAAGAGGCGTATGTAAACCCAATTATAATACTAAAAAGCATATCCATAATATTTGCATAAGACAACAGAATACATCCTGAAATGCTTAATCCAACCGCAATCCATTGTGTTTTATTTAGTTTTTCATGCAAAATAAAATAAGCCAGCAGCGTGGTTAAAATAGGACAAACCAAGTAAGCCAAAGAAGTCGCTTTTACACTAACATGGTTCATGACATAAATAAAAGTAAACCAGTTCGCCATTAGAAAAACGCTTCCGCCAATATTTAATAGAATTGTTTTACGTTTCTCAAAAGCCGGCATTGATTTAAAAGTTTGTACAGCTTCTTTCATTCTTTTTCTCTTGAAAGAAAATGCAATAAGAAGCATTAAAATACTACAGCTAAAAACACGATAGAATAAAATATCTAAAGAAGGATAGTCATGTATTGGTCTTAAAACCAAACTGAAAAATCCCCAGATTACAAAACATGTAATAGCAGCGATGTAGTATTTTGTTGTTTTCACGAGATGTTGTTTATTGTTTAGTTTTCTATTTAAGCAAATTTCTAAAAAATAAAACAGCAATACAGATACAGTTTTTGTAAATTGCACCATAACAGTTTTATTTTTTTATGAAAAATTCTAATTACTTATATCTTCAATTTGCTGACCGTATCGAAAAACAAATTAAGTCTGGCGTCTTGAGCGTTGGCGATAAACTGCCTTCTATTCGAGAAGTTTGTGCAGAAACGGGTTACAGCATGAGCACTGTAAGTAAGGCTTATTATGAAGCCGAAAGCCGTTCTTTGATTGAAGCTAGACCACAGTCGGGATATTATGTGAGTAATATTTCAGCAAGAACGATTCCAGAACCATCACCCAGCAGTCCGATTTTAAAATGTGCCAATATTGACCGCGAAGATTTGATCGATCAGGTTTACGGCAATATGACAGATCCAAATATTACGATGCTTTCTTTGGGGTTTCCGTCAAACGAACTTCTTCCTATTGCTAAATTAAATAAGGGAATGGTTCAGGCGATGCGCCAACTTCCAAACAGCGGAACGAGTTATGAGCAAGTAAAAGGTAATCTTAATTTAAGAAGAGAAATTGCCAGATGGTCTTTTACATGGGGAGGATCGTTAACAGAAGAAGATATTATTACAATGCCTGGCTGTACAAGTGCTATATCACATTGTTTGATGACGTTAACTCAGCCCGGCGATACCATAATTACAGAAAGTCCTGCTTATTTTGGCATCTTGCAGTTGGCCAAATCTTTAGGATTGTATATCATGGAACTGCCTACAAACATGACAACTGGAATAGAATTAGAAGCACTCAAAAAATCGCTTTCTTCTAAAAAAGTAAAACTATGTTTACTGATGAGTAATTTTAGCAATCCTTCTGGAAGTATGATGCCGGCAGAGCATAAAATAGAAGTGGTGAAATTGATGGAATTCTACAACATTCCATTGATTGAAGATGATATTCACGGCGATTTGTACTTTGGTTCGAGCCGACCAACAAATTGCAAAACTTATGATGAAAGCGGAATTGTACTTTGCTGCAGCTCTGTATCCAAAACATTGGCTCCCGGTTATCGCGTAGGATGGGTTTCGCCTGGGAAATTCAAAAAACAAATCTTAAGAAACAAAATTTATCATTCGCTCTCCTCGCCTACTATTACGCACGAAGTCGTGGGGGATTTTTTAAAAAACGGACGTTATGAAAATCATCTTCGAAAAATACGCCAAATATTAAATCATAATTGCAACAATTATATTAATACAGTTCTGGAATCTTTTCCGAAAGGAACAAAAGTAAGTCAGCCTCAAGGTGGATTTTTTCTGTGGATTGAGTTGGATAAAAAAATTGATACTGCTGCTTTTTATCATTTAGCGATGAAACACAATATCAGTATTGCTCCAGGCAGGATTTTTTCGTTTCAAGATCAATTTTCAAATTGTATGCGATTGAGTTTTGGTCTACCATGGTCAAATGAGTTAAGAACTGCTATTCAAACGCTTGGGAGACTGGCTCAAACACAATTGTAGAGCAAGTTTTTGTCATTCTAGGAACTAGCAATTATATAAAGATATTCGCTAATCTTTATGGATTTGCGAGTGTGATTTTTCGTTCATCGAAATGACAAACTACACCTATAAAAAATAAAAAAACTGGACAGCGCAACTACACACTGTCCAGCCAACAATTAAAAGAAGACCAAAATTAAAAAGTTATAAGACGAAATAAACGTCTTTTTCGACTTTCTTAGGTTCGTTGTTCAATTCAAATTCATTCAGAATATCAAATTCACTTTGATATTCATTAAGCATTTGCTTGATATTTTTTTCAATTGTATTTGCAATCGTCGTTACAGGCGTATCTGTAGGTCGGTTTTCGAATGGATCCTGCAAATGAATCGCCATTCTTTCGATCAAAAAGAAAGCTCCGCCAATAGCAGTAATCAACGGAATTGCAAACCAGCTTAAAACACTTGTTAACCCGAAAGGCAGTAACAAAATAAACAAACACAATGTCAGCCTGATGTACATACTGTATGTTGTTGGAAATATGGTGTTTTTAATTCTTTCGCACTTTCCCATTTCATCACATAATCTTGACAATGTATTGTCGATTTCAACCTGCTGATACATGTTGATTTTCTTTTCGTTCTTAGCATTTCTAAGATCGCGGGCGTGCAGCATCAAAATAGCATTTGGAACGTTTTGATGATTCTTAATGTATTTTATTTCTTCTTCACTCATCAAACCTTCAAGTGGTTTTATGGCATCTTTATTTCTAAGTGACTGCCCTAAACTATAACACCATGCAATTTGTCTTTTAGCAAAATTCTCTTTGAATTCGCTGGCTTCAACAGAAAAATCAGGATCTTTATAAAACGTCAAAACCTGACGAATTAATGTTCTGGAATCGTTTACAACTGCGCCCCAAACAATTCTGGCTTCCCACCATCTGTCATAAGCCTGATTGGACTTAAAGGCTAATAATAAGGAAATAATGGTTCCAATCATGGTTGGAATCGCAATTGGAATATCTACAGGAAGGGTAACAAAATAGTGGTGAAATATTTCAAATAGTATGGTATAAGCCAATACTAGAACGATTTCTACTTTAATTTTCCCGAGAACGTACTTCATTGGTATTCTTTTCTTTAATAACATATTTTCGGTTTTAAATTAAATATTATAGCTTTTTTTTAGTTCTTAGTGATTAGTAATTAATCCTTAGTAATTAACTGTAGTTTAATAACAGCCTAAAAAAATATATTTCCTATTCTTACAGTACAAAACGGATTAATTATAAGTATTACTAAGAACTAATTACTAAGAGTTAATTACTAAGGACTAAGGACTAATTATTAATCACTAAGAACTAAACAATCTCTTCGTACAATGAAAGAACTGGAAGTCCCAGCTTCTCATTGATGTTTTCTTTTTTTACTTTTTTGAATTTGATTTTTTCGCCTTTTCGAGTTTCTACAAGCATGTCGATATTATGCTTTGAAATGGCTTCTGATAAAAATGGCGCAACATTCTCATAATTGTCTTCAAAATTGGCAGTCTGGCTTACTATTTCGAAAGAGAAATTTTCACTTAAATACTGCTGTACATCTTTTACATGAATGCTTTTGCTTGAATTTTCTACATAAAGAGCTTTGCTGAAAACTTCTTTATTAATTTCTGTGCTTAAATGGAGAATTGGACATTTTTGATTTCCAGCCAGCTGAACCAAATATTGATGAATTCTTTTGGTTTCTTGTTTATAAGAATGTGTTAGAATAACCAATTTCACAGAAAAAGCTTCGATAAGACGCTTGAAAATTGGAGCCGAAAGTCCGTATTGGTTGTGAACTTTCAGTTTTGTATTTGGAGAATGGTCGATAATATATCTGCAGGTTTCCAACACTTCTTCTTGGCTTCTGGTTAGCCCTGATCGCATTTCGCGTAAAAAACTTGAAGTCGAAAATGTATCTGGTGATTCTGAAACTAATACTAAAATAATTTCTGATTCAGTATCTTTTGACTGATTCACCGCAGATTTAACAGCCGAGATTGTGTCATCTTTTAAAGTCGTAGGTATAAGAAAATTTTTCATAAGTATAATTGTTTAGTTTTATACTTACAAAATAACTATCCGCTAATTATACCTTTATTAATTTAAAATTAGAATTTTCTAAGATTAAACATTAGATTTTTTAATCTTCAGTTTTTTAAAGATAATCGTGACGATTGTACCTTTATTCTGCTCAGACTGTACTTGCAATTCTCCATCGTGCATACGGATGATTTTAGAAGCCAGCGGCAATCCTAAACCGTAACCAATATATTTTGCCGCAATTTTACCTCTAAAGAAAGGTTCATACAAATGCGGAATATCTTCTGGCGGAATTCCTATACCGATATCATTAATCGTAATTTTAATCATTTCTTCGTTTGCCGAAAGATTTACGAATACTTCATTATTATCAGAATATTTAACACCATTGGTAATAATATTGTTGATTGCTAATTCCAACAATGGTTTGTTGCACGGAAGCAATAATAAATTAGAATCTTCTGGAGCAAAGTTAAGCTTAATGCTCACTCGGTTTCCTGGAAATATTTTATCCAAATCCGATTTTACATCCATTAGCAATTCGTCAATTCTGGCAATGTCAGATACTTGTTTTTGACCGTCATAACCTGTTTGAGTCAATTTCAAAAGGCTTTCCGTTAAGTTTCCTAATCTAGATGCCTGACTATAAATATTTTCTAAAGACTGTACATATTCTTGAACTTCTCGCTCTTTGAGCAGCATAATTTCTGCTTCGGCAATAATAGTTGTTATGGGCGTTTTTAATTCATGAGAAGCATTATTGATAAAATTAGCCTGGATTTCAAAAGATGTTTCCAGCCTGTCCAGCATATTATTAAAAGTATTGGTCAGATCTGAAATTTCATCAGAGTTTTTAACTTCAGGCAGACGATTATGAAGATTCGACGCACTAATTCTTTTTACTTCTTTGGTAATTCGCGCTACTGGATTAATGACACGTTTGGCTAAAAAACGTCCTAAAAGAAAGGCAAGAATCACAAAACCAATTCCGCCAAAAAGCATAATTTTGACAATATAAATAGTCGTATCTTTTCCTTTACGATCTCTAGCACCTACAATTACAATATATTTTTGTCCGTTTTCTTCAAAAATTTGACCTAAATAATATTTATTATCTTTTTCATATGAGTCTTTTCCTGTGCTTAAAATATTGGTATAAAAAGTATTCGGAAGATTAAGATTTGTATTATAATCAAAACTATTATGGCTGTTGATTTTTAATACATATTCTTCTTCTTCGATTAATTCTTCAAGTCCATTTTTTTGAAGATTCTTATAATATTTTATTTTTTCTGGATCTTTTTGAAAATGTATTGAAGCTACAATTTTTGACCTGTCATCTAAACGTTTTAAAAAGTGATAACGATTGTTTTCTCTAAACAAGAAAAAAACAATGATACACAATAGTGATGTACTAAAGGTAGAAAGGGCAACGTAGTTAAAAGTAATTTTTTTTCTAATGTCCATTTTACGATTTTATAACATAACCCAATCCTTTCATGGTATGAATAAGTTTGGTATCAAAAGGCTTATCAATTTTTCTTCTTAAATAGGTTATATATACATCAACAACGTTCGTATTCATGTCAAAATTAATATCCCAGACATTATCTAAAATCTGATCGCGCGAAACAATTCGACCCGTATTTTTTGCCAGATAATACAATAGTTTGAACTCTTTTGCAGTTAAAACAATGTTTTCTCCACCTCTCTTTACCGATTTAGCGCGTCCGTTGATCTCAAGATCACCAATTGTAATAGTATCAATTTTCTCTGTTTCTTGATGCGATCTTCTATAGAGTGCATTTACACGAGCATCTAATTCTCCAAATTTAAAAGGCTTTACCAAATAATCATCTGCGCCGGCGTTAAGACCAGTCACGATGTTTTCTGAAGTTCCTAGAGCTGTTAAAAGTAAAATAGGTACAAAATTCTTGCTGGCACGAAGTCTTCTGCAGATTTCAATTCCGTTAATATCTGGCAGCATTACATCTAAAACTACAACATCAAAAGTATAATTATGAATCATCTCCAGAGCAGTTTTACCGTCTAGAGCCACACTTACTTCATTATTATTTTCGGCAAATCCTTTACGCAGAATAGATAATAGATTTGGTTCGTCTTCGACTATTAGTAATTTCATCTTGAGAAGTTTGTATATACAACAAAAATAAGAATTGAATTTAACAAAAACGGCACATATTTACAAATTATGATTTAATTATGAAGAATAAAAAAAGCAGACCTAATAGCCTGCTTTTTGATATTTATCTTGCATTTAATGCCTTATAATTACTAATTTTTGAAATTAAAACTAACAACCGCTCCAAGTCCAAACTGATAAGTAGAAATATAATCTTCAAATGCTACTGGACCTACCCAATAGGACCAATAATAACTTTCACCCACTGCTGCCGACATGGATTGTAAATAAGCATTAATATTTACAGAAACAGATGATGCAGTTTTGATTTTTACCCCGCCCTTGACATCCCAGGCAAAATAAGTGCCACTTCCGCCTTGGGGTGATTCTACGATACCAACTCCAGCACCAGCACCCAAATAAGGCAGAAGATTTGAACCTGTATCAAAATAATGGGTGAAATCTGCTAAAATAAAATTAAATGCTCCCTTATCGTTCGTATTTATTTGAGCTCCAGAAGGATTATATAATGGTATTTTAACATCTGATCTTAAATACTTTAACTCCACTGAGTTATTGGTTGAAAAGAAATACTCAAACCCTGCTCCGTATTGAAAACCATCTTCTATTGTTGCAGAATAACCGTCGTAATCCAGCTTATCTGAAAAATTATAACCGCCATACAAATTAAGCGAAAAAGACCTTGCATCCTGAGCCTGCATTCCTATCGCCGACAGAAATACAACTAATAATAAACTGTACTGTTTCATAATTTTTGATTTTGATTGTTAATTGGATAATCAAATTTAGCTTTTTTCTTTCAAAAAAAGAATATTTTTAGAAAGAAAAAACTTAAATATTAAAGCTCAAATAATTGAATATTAAAACCTTAACAACCTAAAAAGTCTCTCCCGCATTTAAATAAAAAGCTTTCGAATTATTACCCCACGCATAATCTAAAATTAAATTTGTCTTTGTCGCTTTATCAATTAAAAGCCTCAAACCAATCCCAGCAGCCGGCTGAATCGATTTAAAAAGCTCCAAATTAGTATCTGAATTACTGGCAGTAACAAAATTGGTAAAAACAGTACCGCTTAATAATTGATTGCAGGTTATTGGAAATCTAAATTCTGTAGATAAATAAACCAAACCATTTCCTCTAAAAAGCCCTTGCGTATAGCCCTCCCCGCTCCTGCTTCGCTGATCCCAGCCAATTGCAGGCAAATTTAAATATGGAACTTTTCCTCGGGTTACAAACTGACCATAAGTCCAAATGGCTAAAATATAATTTGGATTTTTATGCGAAACAGGTATAAAATGCTTATACTCTGCAAACAATACACTACTATATTCCTGATTATTAAACAAAACAGGATTAAATCTATAATTGATATTTGCAAACCAGCCTCGCGAAGCATTTACCTGATTATCACGAGAATCGTGAACCAAATTCAAACTTACTCCATTTAGGAAATACTCTAAATTATCAAATCCGTATTTCTGACTGTAATTGTAATGATAGGTGAATACGCCACTTTCAACATCCAATTTTTTATCGTTAATGCTGGAATACCAGTCAATATTAATTCCTCCGCCTACATAATAATTTTCTTTTACTTCAAATGAAACGGTTTGGTGAAATTTCAAATAATTATAATCCATATCCTGTGCAATAGAATCAATACTAAAACTTGGACTCCTATCGCGTCTTGGCGGAATAATATCTGTTCCAAGTCCATAATTGGGCTGAGAAAACAAGTACAAACGATAATCGCCGCTCAAAAAGATTTTATTATTTTTTAGCAGGATATTGTTTTTGATATTAACCAGCCACTGATCTTTTAATGTATATGTAACCCCAACATTAGCAATGGAATATTTATCTTTCTCTTCTTTTCCTTTGAAAGTATACTGCGCTACAGCACCAAAAAAAAATCCAGTTGCTGGCTGTGAACCAATAGCTGGAATTACTAAAAAGAAATTATTTTTGGTGGGTTTAACGACTAAAGCATCGTCTTGTTTTTTAAAAATATCAAAAATAGTTTTGGGCGGACAGAGCTCTGGATTCGTTATTTCTTCTTGGCAATATAAATTAGATGAAATAAAAAACAATAATCCTAAGATGTTATACTTGTACTGAAAGGCATTATTTTTTAAAAAATTCACCATTTAAGAAAAGTTTATTTTAATAAAAACCAGTAACCTATAGTAAATATAGTATTTATTTTCAACATTTTACACAAAACAAATCTTTAGATTTTTCAGATTTATATAATAAAAAATCTTATTCTATTATTTTTTTGGCTTTTAGAAACATAATTGAAAATCAGCACAGAGTAATTTTGTAAAATATTTATAAAACAAGTATTGATCTCATTTTAAGAACATTAAAAAACAAAAAGCATACATAAAATGAAAAATAATTTTGAATTTACCCTGACAGATTTTCCAAATGACAAATTTGAATATGAAAATAATATATTTTCAGGAAAAGCAACTTTAAAACAAAATGGTGTTCTGGTAGAACAAAGCAAAGAAAAAGGAAAACCATTTTTAATAAAAAGAGCTAATGATGAAATAGTTAAAGCTTTTCCTAAAGCCAATATTCCTGATATTTCTGCACAATGCTTAAATATAAATGGTCAAAAATACCGCATGGCAGCGAAATTAAAATGGTACGAATATATTATCGGCGGACTCCCTATTCTTGTTGTACTTAGTGGTGGAGCAATTGGCGGATTTATTGGCGGGGTTGCGACCGTTATGAATTATACTTTTTTTAGAAGTGATGATACTGCCGTAAAAAAATACTTAAAAGTTTTTGGAGTTAATATATTATGTCTCATTGCATTTGTTTTTATGGCTGGTTTATTTTATAAAATAATCAACTAAGAATAATCACTGAATAAATTAAAAAAGCCGTCAATTAGTAATTGACGGCTTTTTAATGTTATAATAAATATTATTTCGTAATAAACTTTGGATGAATTAAATTTTCTAAAGAATAAATTTCATCCCATTTTTCCTGAGTAATTAATTTTCTTTCCAAAACCGCAATTTGATGTACGCTTTTGTTTGTTTTTAAAGCTTCACCCGCAATACTTGCACTTTCTTCGTAACCAATAATTGGATTTAACTGCGTTACAATTCCGATGCTGTTCATCACCATATTATAACAATGATCAACGTTTGCTGTAATTCCGTTAATACATTTATCAATTAAAGTCTGAATTGCATTTGAAAGATAATCTAAAGACGTAAACATCGCAAAAGCAATAACAGGTTCCATAACGTTTAGCTGTAACTGTCCTGCTTCTGCAGCCATTGTTACCGTTAAATCCTGACCAATTACATAAAAACAAGTCTGGTTTACCACTTCTGGAATTACTGGATTTACTTTCCCAGGCATAATTGATGAACCTGGCTGGCGCGCTGGCAAATTGATTTCATTAAAACCAGTTCTTGGTCCAGAACTCAACAATCGTAAATCGTTACAGATTTTAGAAATCTTAACCGCAGAACGCTTTAATGTTCCCATAATCTGAACGTAAGCGCCTGTATCTACCGTTGCTTCAATCAAATCTGGTGAAAGCGTTAAAGGAATTCCAACTTCTTCAGCTAAATATTTTACGCAAATTTCAGGATATCCTTCTGGAGCGTTAACTTTTGTTCCAATCGCCGTTGCTCCCATATTGATTTCTAATAATAAATCCTGAGCATTTTTTAAGCGTTGAATATCTTCTCCAATTGTTGTGGCATAAGCTTTAAACTCTTGTCCTAAAGTCATTGGCACCGCATCTTGCAGCTGCGTTCTTCCCATTTTTAAAACTTCTTTGAACTCTTCTCCTTTTTTCGCAAAAGCAACTTCAAGACCTGCAAAAGTTTTAATAAAACTTTCCATTTTCAAATACAAAGCAATTCTAAATGCCGAAGGATACGCATCGTTTGTAGACTGTGAACAGTTTACATGATTGTTTGGATGAAGAAAATTGTATTCTCCTTTTTTATGACCTAAATATTCTAATCCGATATTCGCAATAACTTCGTTTGCATTCATATTTACCGAAGTTCCTGCGCCGCCCTGAATTAAATCGCTCACAAATTCCTGATCAAATTTACCAGCAATAACCTGATCGCTTCCGTAGCAGATTGCTTCAGCAATTTTAGGATCAATTGCGCCACAGTCTTTATTGGCAAGAGCTGCAGCTTTTTTCACATAACCTAAAGCTTTGATAAACAAAGGTTCTTTTGAAATCGGAATTCCTGTAATATTGAAATTCTCTACGGCTCTAAAAGTCTGGATTCCGTAGTATAAATGATTCGGAATTTCTAATTCCCCTAAAAAATCATGTTCCTTTCTTGTTGGTTCCATATAATAAAATAATATGTTTTGACTAAAAAAAATAAGCGTAAAGCTACATCAAATTATGGATAAAAATATGAATGAAATCAAAATCATTTACAATTAACGGAGAATATTTTGTGGTAAATTATTACCTTTTCAGCCTCAAATAATTATCACAATACAGTTGAAAAAAGAAAGCGAATATTTTCTTGATAAAGAATACAATACGATTATTTACGACAAAGACGATCTTAATTTTAAAGATTTTGAATGCTGCGTTTTTAATAATTGTAATTTTTCTGCCTGTACTTTTCTTGCTGTAACCTTTATTGACTGCATTTTTAACGATTGTATTTTTAATGAAGCAAAAATTAATTATGTTGCCTTTAGAACAGCCACTTTTAACCGCTGTGAAATTAAAGATGTGAATTTTGCAATGTGTGACAAACTGATTTTTGAAATTGCATTTAATAACTGCATTTTGGATTTCTCTAAATTTTATACCTTAAAACTAAAAGGAACAGTATTTACGAATTGTAGTTTGATAGCAGTTGACTTTATGGCAGTAGATTTAACAAGTGTAATTTTTGCCAACTGCGATTTGTACCGCGCTGAATTTGCAAAAGCCATAGCCAACAAAGCCGATTTTAAAACGAGTTATAATTATACTATTGATCCTTCTAAAACTAAATTAAAGAAAGCTGTTTTTTCTTTGAATGAAGTGAAAGGGTTATTATTTAAACATGATGTGATTGTGAGTTGAATGAGCCAAATAGGTGCAGTTTGTCATTCCGATCCCGAGGCTTCGGGAGAGAAATCACACTCGACAAAGATTGGCGATTTACTTTGCGGAAATACTTGTGTGATTTCTCCTTCGTCGAAATGACAAGATTAAGAAAAAACTACTTTTAAATATTTTTCCCCATCACATAATCTTCCATTAAATACCCATTTCCAATTTCTATATCAACCGTTTCTTTGATTTCGAAACCAAGTTTTTTGTAGAAATTCAACGCCGTATTAAATCGGTTTACATTTAATAAAAGTTCTTTTGAATTATTCTCTAAAGCCATTTTTCCAATTTCTTCAAAAACAATTTTACCATAACCTTTTCCTTGTGTCTCTGGCAAAAGATAGATTTTATGAATTTTGGTAATTGCCTCGTTTTTATAATTATGCTCAATTCCAATGAATCCAATTATGGATTCTGAATCTGAAATTAAATAAAACAACTGTTCTTTATTCTTGATTTGTTTCGATAACGCTTGATCAGAATAAATCAAATCCAGCATATAATCCAACTGCTCTTTTGTTAGAATTTCGCCATAAGTAATTGGCCATGTAATGTTTGCAATCTCTTGAATTTTAGTAATATCTTCAATTGATGCTTCGGTAATTGTAATCATATTTTATTTTGTAAAAACTTGATTTTCCTGTTCGCTTACGCGGATGAAAGTCGTTCGTTTAGTCAATTCTTTTAACCTTGAAGCTCCTACATAAGTACAGGTACTTCTTATTCCTCCTAGTATATCTAAAACAGTATGAATCACATCTCCTTTAAACGGAACCTGAACTGTTTTTCCTTCACTTGCTCTATATTCTGCTACACCACCAGCATGTTTGTCCATTGCGGTTTTAGAACTCATTCCGTAAAATTGTTTGAATTTTTCACCTTTTACTTCGATCAGTTCTCCGCCACTTTCAGAATGTCCTGCAAGCATTCCGCCTAACATTACAAAGTCAGCGCCAGCGCCAAAAGCCTTTGCAACATCACCGGGAGTTGTACATCCGCCATCACTTATAATATGTCCGCCCAAACCATGAGCAGCATCGGCGCATTCGATAATTGCCGATAATTGCGGATAGCCAACACCCGTTTTGACACGAGTTGTACATACAGAACCTGGCCCAATTCCGACTTTTACGATATCAGCACCAGCTAAAAGTAGTTCTTCTGTCATTTCTCCCGTAACTACATTTCCTGCAATAATGATTTTATCCGGATATTGTTTACGGGTTTTCTTTAAAAACTGAACAAAATGCTCCGAATAACCGTTTGCAACATCGATGCAAATGAATTTCAACAACGGATTTGCGGTAATTATCTTTCCAATCTTTTCAAAATCTTCTTTCCCTGTTCCTGTACTTACAGCAATATAATTGTAGAAATCTGGAGTGACGTCTTTCAAGAAACTATTCCATTGTTCTAAAGTATAGTGTTTATGAATTGCAGTAAAGAGCTTTTCTCCCGCTAAGACTTTCGCTATTTCAAAAGTTCCTACGGTATCCATATTGGCAGCCATAATCGGAATTCCTGTCCAAGATGTTGTGCTGTGCAAAAACTTGAAATTTTGCTCTAAAGAAACTTCAGAACGGCTTTTTAGCGTTGATCTTTTAGGTCTAAACATTACATCTTTAAAACCTAGTTTTAAATCCATTTCTATTCTCATATTTCAAGATTTTGGTTACTCTCAAATGTAAGGAATTTTAGAATTTAGATTGTAGATTTTATTAAATTATTGCGTAAATAGAACACGGATTAAACGGATTCGCTTTCGCGAAAACGCTGATTAAAACGGATTTTTTTATTTACAAGATAGTTTCGACTTCTCTCAGCCTGACAAACGTAGAAACTGAAAACTGCAACTGAGACTTAAAACTAAAACTTACCCGTGTATCGTCTCTCCCTTTCCGTAATTGGTAATGATAGATTCTTCAAATTCCAGCCATTCTCTCCAACGTTTTTCAACATCGATTCCTTTTCCGTATTTACGAGCGTATGTGATGAAAGTTGTATAATGTCCCGCTTCGCTTTCCATTAATTCTCTGTAAAACACAGCAAGTTCTTCGTCTTTTATGTTTTCAGAAAGAACTTTGAAACGCTCACAGCTTCTAGCTTCGATCATTGCTGAGAATAATAATCTTTCTACCAATCCAGAAACACGACTTCCGTCACCGCTTCTTTTCATGTATTGGTATAATTCATTTACGTAATCATCTTTACGCTCACGTCCTAGTTTTAGTCCTCTTTTGATGATGATATTATGAACCTGTTCAAAATGATCGATTTCTTCTTTGGCAAGTGCCAATAAATCCTGAACAAGATCTTGATGTTCAGAATTGTTTGTAATAATTGTGATTGCGTTTGTTGCTGCTTTCTGCTCGCACCACGCGTGATCTGTCAAGATTTCTTCTATGTTTTTCTCAACAATATTTACCCATCTTGGATCTGTTGGCAATTGTAATCTTAGTACGCCCATAGTCTTTTGTTATTTTGTTTCAGGTTTCAGGTTTCAGGTTCTTTTAGGAACGAAAAAAGTTTAAAGTTTCAAACTGTCTTTCGAACAGCGTAAAACTTTAAACTTGAAACTTTAAACTTGAAACTATTTCTTAATACGCAAAAATTGGTCTTTCGCTCATTAATTCGTTTACTTCTTCTGCAACTTCTTCAATAAGATCTTCGTTTGTGTGATCAGTAAGAACTTTATCGATAAGAGCTACAATAGTTTCCATATCTTTTTCAACTAAACCACGAGTTGTGATTGCAGCTGTTCCGACGCGGATTCCAGAAGTGATAAATGGAGATTTATCATCAAACGGAACCATGTTTTTATTTACTGTAATTTCAGCTTTTACTAATGCATTTTCAGCTTCTTTCCCAGAAATATTTTTATTTCTTAAGTCAATAAGCATCATGTGGTTATCTGTTCCGCCAGAGATAATATTATAACCTCTTTTTACGAAAGCATCAGCCATTGCGTTTGCATTTTTTTGTAATTGCATTGCATAAGTAAAGAACTCATCTTTAAGTGCTTCACCAAAAGCAACCGCTTTAGCAGCAATAATGTGCATTAAAGGTCCACCTTGGTTTCCAGGGAAAACAGCTAAATCTAATAAGGAAGACATCATTCTGATTTCTCCTTTTGGAGTTTTTAACCCTTGTGGGTTTTCGAAATCTTTCCCCATTAAAATCAAACCTCCACGTGGTCCTCTCAATGTTTTGTGAGTTGTTGTAGAAACAATATGACAATGTGGAATTGGATCGTTTAATAATCCTTTAGCAATAAGACCTGCAGGGTGAGAAATATCAGCAAATAAGATCGCTCCTACGCTGTCAGCAATTTGTCTGAAACGAGCAAAATCCATATCACGAGAATAAGCTGAAGCTCCAGCGATAATTAATTTTGGCTGTTCTTTAGTTGCAATTTCTTGAATTTTATCATAATCCAAACGACCAGTCTCAGCATCTACTCCGTAAAAAACAGGACGGTATAAACGACCTGAGAAGTTTACAGGAGAACCATGAGTTAAGTGACCTCCGTGAGATAAATCGAAACCTAAAATTGTATCACCAGGATTTAGACATGCATGGTAAACAGCAGTATTTGCTTGAGAACCAGAGTGAGGCTGTACGTTTGCATATTCAGCTCCAAATAATTCTTTGGCTCTGTCAATAGCAATCTGCTCAATAACATCAACTACTTCACAACCGCCGTAGTATCTTTTGCCAGGATAGCCCTCTGCATATTTATTAGTTAAAACAGACCCAGCTGCTTGCATTACCTCATCACTTACAAAATTTTCTGAAGCGATAAGTTCTAGTCCGTGAATTTGTCTTTCTTTCTCCTCTTGGATAAGATCAAAAATTTGTTCGTCGCGTTGCATTTCTTTGTTTTTCGTTAATTTCACGCAAAAATACAAAAAAACGTTTGTCAAACTGCTAGATTATGATATATTTGACATGTAATTTTTCAACAAATAATTAACATTAAACATGCCTATAACCGCCAACGACACCAGTAGAAAATCATGGTTAGAAGTGCCAGAAAATAGCGACTTCCCTATTCAGAATATTCCTTTTGGCGTGTTTCTTACCAAAGAAAATGTCGTTACCGTAGGAACAAGAATCGGCGACTATGCTATAGATTTAGGGGCTTTACAACAATTAAACTATTTTGAAGGAATTGATTTAACCGATGATATGTTCATGCAGGATACGCTGAATGATTTTATTTCTGACGGAAAAAAAACATGGCGTCTGGTGCGAAATCGCATCGCTGATATTTTCGACGAAAACAATCCACAGCTAAGAGATTCAACAAAACACAGAGATATTGTTATATTTAAAATCGAAGATGTAGAGATGCAGTTACCAGTTTTGATTGGTGATTATACTGATTTCTATTCTAGTAAAGAGCATGCTACAAACGTAGGAAAGATGTTCCGCGATCCAGAAAATGCTTTATTGCCAAACTGGCTTCATATTCCAGTTGGATATCACGGAAGAAGCTCTACAATTGTTCCATCAGGAATTCCGGTGCACAGACCAATGGGGCAAACGCTTCCGGCTGGAGAAAAATATCCAGTTTTTGGACCGTCTCGTTTAGTAGATTTTGAGCTTGAAACTGCTTTTATTACTACAGATGTAAATGTAATGGGAGAAAATATCCCAACTTATGAAGCCGAAGATTATATTTTCGGAATGGTTTTATTGAACGACTGGAGTGCGCGTGATATTCAAAAATGGGAATATGTACCGCTTGGACCATTCTTGGCTAAAAACTTTGCAACTTCTATTTCTCCATGGATTGTTACTATGGATGCTCTAGAACCTTTTAGAACCAAGGGGCCGAAACAAGACCCATCACCACTTCCTTATCTTCAAACTAAAGGAAAAAAGACTTTTGACATTCATTTAGAAGTATCTCTAAAACCTGAGGATCAAGAAGAAACTATTATTTCAAGATCAAATTTCAAGTATTTATATTGGTCGATGAGTCAGCAATTGGCGCATCACACTTCTAACGGATGCCGTGTAAATTCTGGTGATATGATGGGTTCTGGAACTATTTCTGGACCAACTCCTGATAGTTTTGGTTCTATGTTAGAATTAACATGGGGCGGAAAAAATCCGTTGAAATTAAATGATGGAAGTGAACGTAAATTTATTGAAGATAATGATACTGTAATCATTAGAGGTTTCTGCGAAAATGCAGAAGTAAGAATTGGTTTCGGAGAAGTTTGCAGCCAGCTTTTACCTCCATTTATTAGACCATGAAGAGAAAAGACATTAATTGTTAATGGTTGATTGTTAATGGTTAATGGTTAATTTTTAATTTTTTTAATTGTTGATGGTTAATGGTTGATGGTATCGATAAATTATAAAAAAGCTTGTTAGTTTACTCTAACAAGCTTTTTTTATTTTGAATGTTGCGATAATTTATTCTTGTTTCATTTTATAGTAAACGCAATAAAACCCGACAGGTTTTAAAAACCTTTCGGGTTTAGATTATTATATTATTCAAACTTTGAGAAAAAACTTTGCGTGGGCTTCCACTTCGCTCAGGCCTGACAAAAAAATAAAATTTATACTGTATTGGCTAGTAGCAGTTATTTCTATAAAGGAATCTGCTGGCTTAAGCAATGTAACGTTCCGAATCCCCATATGAAATCAATGCAGCTGATTCCGATTACTTCTCTGTCTGGAAAACATTCTGAAAGTATATTCAAAGCTACGCGATCATTACTGTCATTAAATGTTGGAACTAAAACGCAATTATTCAGAATCAAGAAATTAGCATAACTTGCTGGCAGTCTTAAATCTTCAAAATCAACACGTTTTGGCATTGGTAACGCTACAATAACTGGTGATTTTCCGTTTTCTAATTTTGCATTTTGCAGACGTTTTAAATTATCCTGCAAAGGTTTATAATTAGAATCATTTTTATCTGTTTCTACAATTGTAACGATCGTATCTTCGTTTACAAATCGGCATAAATCATCTATATGTCCGTGTGTATCATCACCTTCGATTCCGTCTCCAAGCCAAATTACATTGGTAACTCCAAGATATTCTTTAAATACGGCTTCGTAATCTTCTTTAGTAAAACCAGGATTTCTAACTTGGATTGTTGGATGCATTAAGCATTCTTCAGAAGTAAGTAATGTTCCTTTTCCGTTTACATCAATAGCGCCGCCTTCAACAATTACTGGTTTTCCTTTGTAAGTAACCTGAGTTAATGGAACATCAATAAAATCAGCAACTTTACCTGGAACAAATTTATCCAGCTGATAGTTTTTATATTTTGCCCAACCGTTGAAGTTAAAATTTAAAGCTTCTCTTTTAGAACCATTTTTTACTATAATTGGTCCAGAATCACGCATCCAGCTTCTGTTTGTTTTATGAATAATAAAAGAAACGTTTTGAATGTTTACACGGGCTCTTTCAAGCATTTCGGCAACTTTTTCTTTTAGCTTTTCATCGGCCACGACTAAAAAAACCGTTTCAAAAGTGGCTACTTTTTTAATGAATTCTACAAAAGCCCATTGAACTGCTTCGTATTTTCCTGGCCAATCGTTGCCATTGTGTGGAAAACACAATACAATTCCTTGCTGCTTTTCCCATTCTGCTGGAAATCTTCTATTATTTGTTGACATAAATAGGTTCTAATTTAGAAAGTGCAAAGATAAGCATTCGCTAGGATTATAAAACTATTGATTAAAATTGATTGGGGTTTCAAAACAAATATCTTCTAAAAATTAAGTTAAAGATTAAATAATACATCCTTAATCTTGAACAGAAATGCTGTAATTACTTTTGCCGGAACTAAAAACTAACACATGAAAAAAGTATCTATTTCTCTATTAACAGCTCTTTTTATAATGGCAAGCTGTAATAATGATGAAAACACAAACAACGAACCTGAAATTGTGGTAAACGAAAACCCTGCAGCTTTTAAAGAAATTGGCTCTATTACTATTGGAGGCGAAGCTGCTGCTGAAATCTCTGCTTACTGCGAAAAAACAAAAAAATTATTTACTGTAAACAATAGTGGTGTAAACCAAATTGATGTTATTGATATTACCGATCCAACAAAACCAACAAAAATTGGAAAAATTGATCTGGTAGCTTACGAAGGTGCAGCAAATAGTGTTTCTGTTTTTGACGGAAAATTAGCTGTGGCTTTAGAATCTACAGCAAACAAACAAGGAAACGGCAAAGTTGCTGTTTTCAATACTTCAGATTACAGTTTAATCAAACAAGTTACAGTTGGAGCCTTGCCTGACATGATTACATTTTCTCCAGACGGAAAATATATTATGACTGCTAATGAGGGTGAACCAAATACAGATTATTCTCAAGATCCAAACGGAACGATTTCAATCATCGAAACTAGTACTTATACTGTAACAACTTTAGATTTCGCTTCTTTCAGCGGTCAGGCTGCTGCATTAGCAAAAGATGGATTTAGAATTTCAAAAGCTGCTAAAAGCTTCGCTCAGGATATTGAGCCAGAATATATTACAATTTCTGACGATTCTAAAACTGCCTGGGTTACTTTACAAGAAAACAACGGTGTAGCAAAAGTTGATTTAACTTCTAAAACAATTACTGCTATTTATCCTTTAGGTTTTAAAGATTTCAATACTGCTGAAAATGCTATTGATGTAAGCGACAGTGATGATAAAATTGCTTTTAATCCTTGGAAAGTAAAAGGAATGTTTATGCCAGATGCTATTAGTCATTTTTCTGCTAATAATGTTCCTTATTTTGTGACTGCAAACGAAGGTGATGCAAGAGAATATACTGCCAACACAGATATCAAACGTATGAAAAGTTTAAAACTTGATGCAACTCTTTTTCCTGATGCAGCTACTTTGAAACTAGACGCTAATTTAGGAAGATTAAATCTTGTTACTGATATGGGAGACACAGATGGCGATGGAGATTTAGACGAAATGGTAAGTTTTGGCGCAAGATCGTTCTCTATTTGGAATGGAAACACTGGAAAAATCGTTTATGACAGTAAAAATGATGTAGATAAAAAAACTAACGAATTAGGAACTTACGATGATAAACGCAGTGACGATAAAGGTTCTGAACCCGAAGCCGTATATGTGGCAAAAATGGGATCTCAAAACATTTTGTTTGTTGGTCTAGAAAGATCTGATGCGTTTATGACTTATGATGTTACTAATCCAAATTCGCCGCAATATTTACAAACTGTAAAAACAGGTGACGCACCAGAAGGCATATTATTCATTCCAGCTTCGAAAAGTCCTACAAAAAGAAGCTTATTAGTAGTAAGCAGTGAAGGTGATGGAACGGTTAAAATTTATCAGCCAGATTTGAAATAATACTATTTTAACAAATACTTAAAAGAACAAAATGTGAATTTTGTTCTTTTTTTTTGGTTTCTATTATACTAATATTAACGTATTTACATAATTAAATGCCAAAAGGTGGGAATTATGTAAGAGCATATAGAACACATTCTGAAACACGTCCTCTAATTTTGTCATGAGTTTAAAATAAAAACAATTTAATTTTTGATATCATGAAAAAGAAATTAGTATCAGTATCTTTATTACTACTATCCATTGCGGCAGGCGCACAAAATATGGCTCCGACTTCTACCACACCAAGTGTAGATCAAGAATATAACAAATGGTCTATCGAACTTAATGGTGGTGTTAACAAACCTACGAGAACAATGACTCCTGGTTACACTACAGAATCTGCGAATTTTTTTCACGGAGATTTGGGTGTGAGATATATGTTTAATCCAAAATTTGGTTTGAAATTAGATGTTGGATACGACCAATTTAAAGAGAAAAAAAATACTCCAGATTTTGAAAGCCGTTACGTTAGAGCGAGTTTACAAGGAGTTATCAATGTTGGACGTGCCTTAAATTTTGAAACTTGGACAAACACTATTGGTGTTTTGGCACATGGTGGTTTTGGAGTTTCTCAAATTAGTACTGAAACAGGATTTGGCGGACAAGATTACATGGCACATGGAATCGCTGGTTTAACTGGACAAATCAAATTAAGCAATAGAGTTGCCTTAACTGGAGATCTTACTGGAATTGTTAACGGAAGACAAAACTGGAACTTCGACGGAATGGGTAATACAACAACTGGATCTTTTGACGGTGTTTTATTAAATGCTTCTGTTGGTTTAACTTTCTACCTAGGTAAAAATGAAAAACATGCTGACTGGGTTGGCGAAGAAGATAGAATTGGTGAATTGGAAAAAAGAGTGGACTTAATCGAAACTGGTCTTATCGATTCAGACAAAGATGGAGTTGCTGACTTATACGATTTAGAACCAAATTCAATTGCAGGAGTAGCTGTTAACACAAAAGGACAATCTATTGATACGAATCAAAATGGTGTGCCGGATGAGTTAGAAAGCTATTTAGATAAAACTTACGAAAAGAAAGGCGCTGGAACAGCTACAAACAATACTGTTGAAGAATTAATTAACGGTGGTTATGTAAACGTTTATTTCGATTTCAATTCGTCTAAACCAACAAACGCTTCTTTATCTGGTGTTGATTTCTTAGTAAAATACTTGAAAAATAATCCTGGTAAATCTGCAGATATCATTGGATATGCTGACGAAATTGGAAGCTCAAGCTACAATACTGAATTATCTAGAAAAAGAGCTGAAGCTGTGAAAAAAGTAGCAACAAATGCTGGAATTGATGCTTCTAGATTAAATGTAATTGCTAACGGTGAAGATACTTCTGTGAACAAAAATTCTAAAGAAGCACGTCAAATCGTGAGAAGAGTTACTTTCCAAGTAAGATAATTCTAAAGAATTTAAATATAGAAAAGGCGGTTTCAAATATTGAAACCGCCTTTTTATTTGCACATAAAAAAAGGACAAAGCATAAAAGCTTTGTCCTTTTCTATTATAAAGATAAATTTAATTATTTATCAATTGCTCTTTTTGTAATGTCGCCAAAAGCATCAATTCTTCTATCTCTAAAGAATGGCCAGTTTTGACGAACATTTTCTTGTAAATCTAAATCAACTTCTGCAATTAAGATTTCTTCTTTATCGTGAGAAGCTTGAGCTAATATTTCTCCTTGAGGTCCAGCGATGAAAGAAGCTCCCCAGAATTGAATTCCTTCTGTTCCTTCAATGTATTTTTCTAAACCAATTCTGTTAGCTGCAGCGACAAAAACACCATTTGCAACGGCATGACCTTTCATTACGTTCATCCAAGCTCCGTATTGGTTTTCTCCGTATTGTTCTTTTTCTTTAGGATGCCATCCAATTGCAGTTGGGTAGAATAAAACCTCTGCTCCTTTTAAAGCTGTAATACGTGCAGCTTCTGGATACCATTGATCCCAGCAGATTAAAGTTCCAACTGTTCCTTTTTTAGTTTCAATTGCTTTAAAACCTAAATCACCTGGCGTAAAATAGAATTTTTCATAGAAATGCGGATCGTCTGGAATATGCATTTTACGGTATAAACCTGCTTCTGTACCATCTGCATCAATGATATATGCACTATTATGATAAATTCCAGCCATTCTTTTTTCGAAGAAAGGAACAATGATTACCACTCCTAATTCTTTTGCCAATTCGCTAAAAGCAATAAATGAAGTACTGTAAAGTGGTTCTGCTAATGCAAAATTATCTACATCTTCGCTTTGGCAGAAATAATGACTGCTATATAATTCAGGTAGTAAAATAACTTCTGCTCCTTGACTTGCAGCGTCTCTTACCCAGCTGATACATTTTTTAAGATTATTTTCAGCAACATCATTAAGGTTTAACTGAATTACTGATATTTTATATTTTCTTTTCGGCATGACATAAAATTTAGAGTGCAAAAATAACACTTTTTAAAGGAATGGCAAAGCGAGTTTACTTTACTTAACTATATGATATACAAAAAGAGCTCTTCAGCTCTTTCGATAATTGTTTATAAATTTCGTTTTGTAGAAAAGATTTTAGAAATATAAATCACTTCATCTTTTACAAAATATAATATTTTATAATCCCTAACTATAATTCTTCGATATTCTGGTTCAATTTCATCTCTTTGATACTGTTCCCTAAAATGTATATTTTTAGTAGTACTTAGAATTTAACTTTTAATATTGTTAGCGCCTTGAATCGATTTTTCTTTATAATAATTAAAAATTGTTTTTAAATGATTCTTGGCAGTATCAGTCCACACTACCTTTAAATTCTTTTCCATTACCAGTTCTCAGATTCTTTTTCTAAATCCTCCTGAGAAGTATATTGTCCTTTTTCAATTTCTAATTTACCATCTGCTAGTTGAGTTTTATATTCACTCCTCGTAATTGGTTTTCCTTCTACTGAAAATGCAACTATTTCTTCTTCCTGATAGCTTTCAATAACTGCTTTTACAACTTTTAAAAGACGCTCATCAGCCGTATTAATATATTCTAACACACTTTCTCTCAACTCTAAAGCTCCCATAATCATATTATTTTGATCTTTCAAAGATAAGTATTTTGAATCAGTTTTTTAAACTATAAAAACCATTTCACAGCAGTTTAAAATTAAACATTTGCAAAATGGTTTTACAACCTAAAAAATCAACTATGCAAGTTGTTACTCGATAACTACTTTTTGAGTTAAGAATTCTGTTTCTGATTTTTTGAATTTAATTTCAAAAGTTCCTTTTACTGTTGATTTAAATTTATAAACTGTTTTCTTAGGTTCTGGAACTTGTTGTGTACAAACTTCTGATGGATATTTTGCAATTACTTGTAATCCTTTTTCTGTTCCAATTGTTACTTCAGAGATTTTGTCGAATTCAGCACAAGCGTTATCTACAATATACGTTACCTCATAGCTCAATTCGTCATTTACTTTTCCTGTCGCTGGTCCTTTAATTTCTGTTACTAATGCTGCCTTTGTATTTTGGTTTACTGGCTTTTCATCGTCGTCGTTGTTGCATGAAACAAATCCAATTGATAAAAATAATACTACCAAAACTGATTTTAATCTAAAACTTTTCATATAAAATAATAATTAATTGTTAATTACTATGAAGATGCGGGTTGGTTGCAATGGTTGCTTTGAAAAAATGTTAAAAATTTTCAACCGGACATTAAACACTTATAAATCAAAAACTTATTTATTAAAAAAAAGTTTTACAATTACCGTTAATTCTTATGAAAATAAAAAGATCTTACTTAGCCCCGATAGAAGCGGCATCCTTTTTCCCGCTTCTTTAGCGGGGAAAAGATATAGCGGATAGCGGGACAAGAAGTACTTTTGAAAACGAATTAGCGTGCTTCTAAACAAAAAAAACACCAGCGTTAACTGATGTTTCTTTTAAATATATTTTCTTTTTTTTATTTAGCTGTTTTCTTTTTAAAAAGCTTTTTGAAGAGATTTACAACTCCCAGAACAATAAATCCCATTACAAGTCCAATGGAAAATTCTTTTACTATTGCGGGCAATGATGGGAAAAGATGATGAAAGAATTCAATGTTGTGAACAAATAAGCCGCCCGCAACTAATATTAATGCAATGGTTCCGATAATAGTTAATGCTTTAATTACTTTTGGAAGCGCTTGAACTAAAATGTTTCCAACAGTTTTTAAAAGGCTGTTTTCTTTTTTACTGTGCTGAATCATTTTGAAACCTACTTCGTCCATGCGAACAATAAGCGCTACAATACCATAAACACCAACTGTTGCAATTACGGCAATAATCGATACTGTAATAATCTGCGACAATAATGGTTTTCCGATCACAGTCCCTAAAGCAATGATCACAATTTCTACAGAAAGAATAAAATCGGTTACAATTGCAGATTTTACTTTTGCTTTTTCTACAACTAGAATTTCTTCTTCGGTTAAAACTTCTTCATTAATTCCTTCTGCTTCTTCGTGTTTGTGCGGAAATATGAATTCGTATATTTTTTCGGCTCCTTCGTAAGCTAAAAACAATCCTCCAAGCACTAAAATTACCATGATTGCGATTGGAAAAAATGCACTTAATAAAAATGCAATTGGAAGAATAATTATTTTATTCAGCAACGAACCTTTACTAATTGCCCATAAAACGGGAAGTTCTCTTGATGAAGCAAATCCTGATGCTTTTTCAGCATTTACTGCTAAATCATCACCCAGAATTCCAGCTGTTTTCTTTGCAGCAACTTTACTCATTACTGCAACGTCATCCATAATTGCTGCGATATCATCTAATAGAACGAAAAAACCTGAAGCCATTTTTTAAATTTATTTTAGTGATGCGAATCTAGACATTTTGACTTAATCTTCCCAACAATATCTTGTCAAAATTTATCGATTTATTCGTAATTTTCTGTATTACAATCTGCAGAAAAATTAACTGCATTGTCCTAAAATAACCCAGATAATAATAAAAACTAAAATAGTTCCGAAACATCCTCCACCTAACTTTTTTGCACCATATCCTGCGATTAAACCTCTAAATATATTATTCATAGCTTTTCTTTTTTTAAATTAATTATTTGAATTTGTTTGATTTATATTAATTATAAAATTCTATGTTTTTAATAAATCTGTTGTTACACAAATGAGGGTAAAAGTTTCAGAATTCACGGATAAAAAAAAGCACCAGTAAAATACTGATGCTTTTAAGATTAACAATGAAAAAAAAAATTAATTAGCTGTCTGGTTTCTAAAAACCAATTTGCCATCGAAAGCGTCTAATAAAATAATGCTCTCTGTTGTTATATTTCCTGCCAGAATTTCTTTTGAAAGCTGGTTTAAAACCTCTCTCTGCACAACACGTTTTACAGGTCTTGCCCCAAATTGAGGATCATATCCTTTGTCTGACAAATAAGCAATTGCTTCTGGGGTTGCATCCATTGTAATTCCTTGTAATGCCAGCATTTTTGTAACGCTCTTAAGCTGTAGGCTTACGATTTTCGAAATATTTTCAACGGTAAGCGGTGTAAACATTACGATTTCATCAATACGGTTGATAAACTCTGGACGAACAGTTTGTTTTAATAATCCTAGAACTTCGTTTTTAGCTGCTTCTGTTGCTGCTTCAACACCGCCTTTTAGGTTCTCAAACTTTTCTTGTATAATCTGGCTTCCCATATTTGAAGTCATGATAATAATTGTGTTTTTGAAATCGGCAAGGCGACCTTTGTTATCTGTTAAACGACCTTCGTCAAGAACCTGCAATAAGATATTGAATGTATCTGGATGCGCTTTCTCAATCTCGTCTAACAGTATTACAGAATAAGGTTTTCTACGAACAGCCTCTGTCAATTGACCTCCTTCATCATAACCCACATATCCTGGAGGCGCTCCAACTAAACGGCTCACACTGTGGCGTTCTTGGTACTCACTCATATCGATACGCGTCATGGCGTTTTCATCATCAAAAAGATATTCGGCCAATGCTTTTGCAAGCTCTGTTTTACCAACTCCTGTTGTTCCCAAAAACAAGAATGTTCCAACTGGTTTTTTCATATCCTGTAAACCAGCACGACTTCTGCGAACAGCATCACTTACGGCTTCAATCGCTTCTTCCTGTCCTACTACACGTTTGTGTAACTCATCTTCAAGATGCAAGAGTTTTTCTCTTTCTGTTTGAAGCATTTTCATTACTGGAATTCCTGTCCATTTTGCTACAACTTCGGCAATATCTTCTCTGGTAACTTCTTCTTTAATCAAAGATGTACCCGATTGGAATTCAAGTAATTGTTTTTGCAAAGCTTCCTGACGTTCCTGTGCTTCTTTTATTTTTCCGTAACGAATTTCGGCCACTTTTCCGTAATCACCATCACGTTCTGCACGTTCTGCTTCATACTTAAAGTCTTCGATTTCAAGTTTTACAGCCTGAATTCCGTCTACAATATCTTTTTCAGATTTCCATCTTGCATAGATTTCGTTGCGTTCTTCTTTCAAATTCGCCAAATCCATGTGAAGAATCTTCAATTTGCTTTCTTCTTTCTCGCGTTTAATGGCTTCGATTTCAATTTCAAGCTGCATTATTTTACGATCCAAAACATCTAATTCTTCTGGTTTTGAATTGATCTCCATACGCAGTTTCGAAGCCGCCTCGTCCATTAAGTCAATCGCCTTGTCTGGTAAAAAACGGTTTGTAATATAACGCTGCGAAAGTTCAACGGCTGCAATAATAGCCTCATCTTTAATCTGTACTTTATGATGCGTTTCGTATTTTTCTTTGATTCCACGTAAGATTGAAATCGCACTTTCTGTATCTGGTTCGTCGATTAGAACTTTTTGGAAACGTCTTTCTAATGCTTTATCTTTTTCAAAATATTTTTGATATTCATCTAAAGTTGTTGCTCCAATTGCTCTTAATTCACCACGAGCCAAAGCTGGTTTCAAAATGTTAGCCGCATCCATTGCACCTTCACCTCCACCCGCACCTACAAGCGTGTGAATCTCATCAATAAAAAGAACGATATCGCCTTCTGCAGAAGTTACTTCTTTTACAACAGATTTTAAACGTTCTTCAAACTCTCCTTTGAATTTTGCGCCGGCGATCAAAGCCCCCATATCTAATGAGAAAACGATCTTATCTTTTAAGTTTTCTGGAACGTCTCCGTCCACAATTCTATGTGCTAAACCTTCTGCAATTGCAGTTTTACCAACTCCTGGCTCCCCAATAAGCATTGGGTTGTTTTTTGTTCTGCGAGTCAGAATCTGCAATACACGACGGATTTCTTCGTCACGGCCAATAACTGGATCTAGTTTTCCTGTACGTGCTAATTCGTTTAAGTTTTTAGCATATTTGTTTAACGAATTATAGGTTTCTTCAGCCGATGCCGAGGTTACTCTTTCGCCTTTACGTAATTCTTCAATTGCAGCTTTTAGACCTTTACCAGTAACTCCCTGATCTTTTAAGATCTGAGAAACTTTACTTTTTGAGTCAAAAATCGCTAAAATTAAATGTTCGATCGAAACATATTCGTCGTTCATTTTTTGTGCAATAATTTCAGCTTCATTCAAAGCTTTATTGGCGTCTCTCGAAAGCAGAATGTCGCCTCCTGAAACTTTTGGAAAACTCTGAATTGTACTGTCTAGAACTTGTAAAAACAAAGGCACATTTACATTTAATTTTTTCAATATAAAAGGCGCCACGTTTTCATCAACTTCAAAAATTGCTTTGAAAATGTGCTCATTTTCAATTTGCTGCTGGCCATTTCGTTGTGCTATTTGCTGTGACAACTGAATGGCTTCCTGCGATTTAATAGTAAACTTATTAATATTCATATTTTTTTCAATTTGATTGATTTTATTTATCTGGTATTCAATAAGATTAAAGTTACAACTTATTGAGATACTTTTTTAGTTCAAATACTCTAACTTTGTACTCGAATAGACAAATTATATTCCATATCAAAAATAAAGACAAAATGACATTTAAAAGATGATTTTTATCATATTTAAATGCCAAAAAGTCATAAAACAAGTCAAATATGAGTTTTTTTAATTCAATCTTCGGAAGTTCAGAGAACTCAGAAGCTCCAAAAAGTAAAGTAAACTGGACAGAATTAACAGATATTGTTCAATTAATGGAAATCGAAGCAATATCAAATGAAAAACCAGTGGTTATCTTTAAACATAGTACAAGATGCAGTATCAGCCGAATGGCATTAAAACAATTTGAAAGAGATTATGATCTTGAAGGAATTGTCGATGCGTATTTCTTAGATTTGATTGCTCATCGCGATATTTCAAATGAAATTGCAAGCCGATTCGGTGTTTATCATGAATCTCCGCAATTAATTTTAATTAAAAATGGAAAAGCAGTTTATAATGTTTCCCACAGCGATATTGATGCACAAGCTTTAAAAAGTAAAGTGTAATTTTTTTTTTTGTAAAATGTGAAATGTGAAATGTAAAATGTAAGACAGTTAAGGAGTAATAGTTATTTCTTCTCACATTTCACATTTCACATTTCACATTTTACATTTCTAAAAACTTCCATCAGAACCTCCTCCACTGAAGCCTCCACCTCCAAACTCCATAGGAGAAGCTTGTGGTTTTACTTCCGGTTTCATTCCAAAAGTAGAAGCTACTACTAAAGCTTCAGCGTTTAAAATAGCATCTGAATGATTGATTCTATCAGGTTTAAAAGTTAAGCCACTTTCCTTTCCTTTTAATTTTTTAATGGAGAAATAGGCAATTGCAAATAAAATAAGCCCGCCAAGAGTCAGCGCAACTTCTATAGGTAAAACTGTGTAATAAAAACGGATTGTATAAATTGAAAATCCAATAGCTAAAAAACTGATCCACAACATTATCCTATCTTTTGTTTTTAAAGCCTGAACCAAATACACAATTGGAACAATAAAAGTAAATCCGTAGAAGAAAAATGCAAATGGAATATCAGTTCCTGGTTTAACTTCTGTTCCTAAAAGTTCTGCAGAAAGCTCTCTAACTACCAGATAATTACAAGAAAGATAAAACAGCACTAAACAAAAACTATTGGCTAATAGAAGTCCATTGTAATAGTAACTTTCGTTTAGATTATTAATTAATTTCTTTGTTACAAAATAAAAAATTGCAGCTAAAATCATTGCTGTAAAAGGCAGAATAGCTTTTCCTAAATCTCCGAATTCAAACATTCCGAAAAATAAAAAAGCTGTTACAGCTAGACAAAACACCAGCATCGATAGTAAATGTAAATATCTCAAAAACATAAAAATGGCCACAACAGCCACAAAGAAAGCAATAACTATTTCATAACCTTCTGTAGTGATTCCGATAGCAAATCCCACATTTAAAAGTGCTCCTAATATAAATGAGTCATCTAAACCGTGGTTATGGAAATTCTGTTTTGCCAATAATTCTGAGCCCACAAAACCAACAGCAGCAAACAAGTAACAGCAAATTTCAAGAAAGATATGTTCTGAACTTAATCCTAAAATAGAAATTGCTCCACATATCGAACTATACAATAAATTCCCCAACAAAAAGAAACCCAGCCTCACCAGAATATTATCTTGACTTTTAAAAACTGGTAATTCTTTTTTTATAAACTTCTTCTGCTCTTTGCTTATAAAACCTCCTTTATATAAAGTATCTGCCTCATCAACTAATGCATCATTCTTTAATATTTGTTTGTCGTATATTATCATTCTGCGATTTCTTTATGAAAGTTTTTGATTAATTTGATGAACATTATAATTGAACCGATAAAATAAGCCGGCAATAAGAAAATAAATAATTCCCAAATATTGGAGAAATCAACATTTTCGAAAATTCTAAATATCAATATATTTATTCCAACATAACCGTACACAATCATAAATACATAGATCGACATTGCTTTGAATTCGTAACTAACTTTATAAAAATAAAATGTTGAACCAATTAAAACACCTGCGAAAATCAGCCAAATTAAAATGTAATGATGCAGTAAATTGCTTATTGCCGCAATACTTATAATGTGCAGAGCAAAAGTTAGAAAGATCAAACTAAAATGAGTTTTGAGTGAAATTCGATTACTATAAATGGTCCATACTATGAGTAAAACTCCCAGCATAACAGCAGAATAGCTCAAACTATCGCTGGCATAAAAATCATTATTTTGTAATAAATCCTGAGGCGTTACCGAAAGTCCGATATAAGCCGCTAAACCCGTTACGGCAATTGTTAATACGCTTTTATTATCAAAATAATAAGCACAAAAGAAACTGACTATCGTTGGAACTAAAGTGGCTAATCCGTAATGTTCTCCAAAAGGTTTGTATTGAAATTGAAGGTAACCAATAAAAATACAGGTTAAAATATTAGCTAATAAAACCAGATATTCTAAAACAGGATGCTCGAAAGTTGTTTCTGTTTTTTGAAAACCTTTTGAATTCTTGAAACAATAATAAAAACAAATTGCTATTACGATTAAAAGAAGGGAAAGAATAGCAATATGACCAATTGTATCTATATTTTCATAGATCAAGATTCCAATTCCTGAAGTAAACAGCAAAACTGATAAATAAAGAAATAACTTTAATTCTGCATTTACCGAAAAGATATTTAAATTTCGATATGCTTTAACTTCTTCAAACTGATTTTCTGTAATTAAACCTTTTTCATAAAGACTTAAAGTAGACTGCTCGTCAAATTTTTTCATTCGAATTGTTTAAAGTGATTATCAAATATATGTATTTGCCATGAATTTTCTCCTTTTACTTCAAAACCTTTTCAATCGCTACTTCAATCTGTCAATCTGATTATTAATACCATGTAATTTTATTAATGTAAGAACAACACTTATAAGTCTTGTAATCAAAACTTTAAATGATAAAAAATTGATAAATTGATTTGAAATAATTTTTATTCTTTTACATTTGTGCAATCGATTACATTAACTATTAAAACCACAAAAAACCACGCTTAAATGAAAACAAAACTTATCCTACTCTCATTGCTTTTGCCTTGCTCTTTTCTTTTTGCTCAAAATTATTTTATGAGCTCACCCGAAGGATTTGGAGCTTCTGCAACTGGCGGAGGAACCTCCACGCCTGTAACAGTTTCTACTTTAACCGATTTAACAGCAAAATTAAAATTAACTACTCCACAAGTAATATTAGTTTCAGGCACTATAAATTGTACCTACACTAGCCTTCAGGTAAATGATAAAACCATTATTGGACTTCCCGGTGCTCGATTAGTTAACCTGGATCAAACAGCAGCAGGTTCTGGAATTTTAAATTTAAAAGCAGGTTCGAATAATATTATTATCAGAAATTTAATTTTTGAAGGTCCTGGGGCTTATGATGTTGACGGACGTGATAATCTAACCTCTGAAGCAACCAATATATGGGTTGATCACTGTGAATTTCAAGATGGAATGGATGGAAATTTTGACAACAAAGGTGCAGCAGATAATGTAACTGTTTCTTGGTGTAAGTTTATTTACTTAAAGGCTCCAAAATCTGGCGGATCCGGCGGTGCAGATGACCACCGTTTTTCAGATTTAGTAGGCTCTTCTAAAAGTGACGCACCTGCTGATGGTCATTACAGCATTACTTTCAAAAATTGTTATTGGGCAGAAGGTTGTAAAGAAAGAATGCCTAGAGCAAGAAATGCAGAACTGCATATTTTAAACTGTTATTATAATACCTCGGTTTCGGGTTCGCTCGCAATTGGATTGGGTGGAGGAAATAATAATACGACTTGTTATGTCGAAGGAACTGACTTTGCTAGAATCGGAACTGCATTTAAAAATTATGTGAGTACAGATGGCGGTACAATTGGCGTTGCTTTTACAGATTGTTTAAATGCGCCTGCAAGCTCAGGAACCGCTGTCATTAAGCCTTCTTACGCTTATACTGTTTTACCAATTGCAAATGTTGCTGGATTCATTTCGAGTTCTTCTTGTGGTGCTGGAGCAACACTTCAAGTTACTGCTCAAGCCGCTTTATCTACAAGCTGCAATAATTTAGGATTGAATGAAAATACAAATAACTTAGATCTAAAATATTATCCATCGGTTATTAATCGTCTTTTAAATATAGATTTTTCAAGTACAGATAATGGATTGGCTCAGGTTAATTTATTTTCATCGAATGGTGCAAAAGTATATTCGCAATCAAAAAATATCTCTGGTGATGAAAAATTAGAACTGAATGTTGGAAATCTTACCAAAGGCCTATATATCTGTAAAGTACAAATAGAAAACCGAAGTAAAACTTTTAAACTGGTAAAAAACTAAATTTACTTTATAAAATAAGGTCATTGAAACAAATCAATGACCTTTTTACTTTTTACATCCAACTTTTTACATTTCACAATATCAAAAAGCTGCCCTCATTTTATCTTTAATCGCATCTAAACATAAATTATTGATACTTCCTTCATGAGTATGTTTTGTTTCTTTTGGAGACTTGTATGTTCCCGCTTCTAATTGCTCAGCAACAGCTTTGTAAGCATCTCTAAACGGCATTCCTGCTACAACCATTTCGTTTAAAGTATCTACAGTAAACAAATAATCGTATTTTTTATCTTCTAAAATATGATCTTTAACTGTAATATCTTTTATAGAAAATATTGCAATATCCAAACAAGATTTTAAAGTCTGAATCGCTGGAAATAAACCTTCTTTTAAAAGCTGTAAATCTCTATGGTAACCGCTTGGCAGATTATTGGTGATTAAAGTGATTTCGTATGGAAGCGCCTGAATCTTATTGCATTTTCCTCTGATTAATTCGAAAACATCAGGATTCTTTTTGTGGGGCATAATGCTTGAACCAGTTGTAAGATGTGCCGGTAAACCAATAAAATCAAAGTTTTGGCTCATATACAAACAAACGTCCATCGCAAATTTTGATAACGTTCCAGCCACGCTTGTCATCGCGAAAGCAACGGTTTTCTCTGCTTTTCCGCGGCTCATTTGTGCAGCAACGGCATTGTACTTTAAGGTTTCAAATCCTAATTCTTTTGTTGTAAAGGTTCTATTGATTGGAAATGAACTTCCATAACCTGCAGCAGATCCTAACGGATTCTGATCTACAATTTTTGAAGCGGCGTTCAACATCGTAATATCATCAATCAAACTTTCCGCGTAAGCAGAAAACCACATTCCGAATGACGACGGCATAGCAATTTGTAAATGCGTATAACCTGGCAATAAAACTTTTTGATGTTTCTCTGCCGATTCCATTAATAAATCAAACAATGTTTTTACTTGTTCTTTTATGGCTTTTAATTCGTCTTTTAGATACAAATGAACGTCTACCAAAACCTGATCATTACGAGAACGCGCGGTGTGGATTTTCTTTCCTGCGTCTCCCAATTTTTCAGTTAACAGATATTCGATTTTAGAATGCACATCTTCGAAACTGTCTTCGATTTCAAAATTACCCACTACAATATCAGCAATGATATCGTTTAATGCATCAACCAATGAAGTAGTTTCTTCTTCAGTCAATAAACCAATTTGTCCCAACATTTTGGCGTGAGCGATTGAACCTAAAGCATCGTATTTTGCCAGAACCAAATCCAGTTCACGGTCGTTTCCAACGGTAAATTGTTCGATTTGTTTATCTGTTGGTATTCCTTTTTCCCAAAGTTTCATAACTTAGATTTTTAGACTTCTTAGATAGTTTAGATTATTAGACTTCTTAGATTTTAGACTTTTAGATTATTCTCTTTGTCGAATCTTTGAAGTTTTTCTCTAATTTACCTCTAGTGTCATTATTTATACTGGTGGTATCTAGCCCCGATAGCAGTGGAAATCCTTTTATTTTTTTTCTTTAAAAAAATAAAAGATTGGAACGGATAGCGGGATTAGCTCCTAAAAAATATTATAATTTAAAGAAATCGGTTAGTATTTTGACATACAAATCGACTCCTTCTTCAATTTCATTTACAAAAATAAATTCGTCTGCTGAATGCGAACGAAGTGTTTCTCCTGGTCCTAATTTTAATGACTGACAGCTTAAAACCGATTGATCTGAAAGTGTTGGAGATCCGTAGGTTGTTCTTCCTAAAGCAATTCCAGCCTGCACTAAACCGTGCGCAACTGGAATAGAAGATGCATTTAAATGCATGGATCTTGGCGTTACTTCGGCATTTACGTTTGCTTTTACAACTTCCAAAATTTCAGCATTTGTATAGCGGTCTGTTACGCGAATATCGACAACCAAATCACATTCTGATGGCACGACATTATGCTGTTTCCCTGCATTGATTTGCGTTACAGTCATTTTTACAGGACCTAAAACGTCTGAGATTTTGTCGAACTTATAGTTTTTAAACCATTCCATTACCGGAATTGATTTGTATAATGCATTATCGTCGTTTTGATGTGCGGCATGGCTTGCAGTTCCTTTTACTTTTACATCCAAAACCAATAAACCTTTTTCGGCAACGGCTAATTGCATTAAAGTTGGTTCTCCCACAATAGCGCAGTCTAATTCTGGCAAATGCTTTAAAACGCTGTTTAAACCGTTTTTTCCGCTGCTTTCTTCTTCGGCGGAAGCCACAATAACAATATTATGCGATAGATTTTGGTTTTCGTAAAAATGAACAAAAGTCGCTAATAATGACACCAGACATCCGCCGGCATCATTACTTCCTAATCCAAATAGTTTTCCGTCTTTTTCGATTGCTTTAAACGGATCGTTGGTGTACGCCTGATTGGGTCTTACGGTATCGTGATGTGAGTTTAGTAAAAGTGTTGGTTTGTTTCCGTCAAAATACTTATTGAAAGCCCACACATTATTGTTTTCCCTCTTGAAAGGAATCTCGTTTTGATTGAACCAATTTTCGATTAAAAGAGCCGTCTGATCTTCTTCACTTGAAAATGAAGGGGTTTCGATTAAGCTTTTTAATAAACTAATTGCTTCTTGGGTAAGCGTATCTATACTTTTCATAAGTTTGGTTTCTTTGCCACGAAGGCGCGAAGTCACAAAGTTTTTTAATTTAAATCTGCGACATTTTTGATTGGCGCAAATTTCTAAAATTAAATCCTAAAAGCACTGCGCAACTCCGTTTTTTTGCCACTACTTGCACGAGTTTTCATAAATTATCTTTTTGTGACAGATTTAAAATCAAAATAAACTTTTTCATGTAAGTCTAAAATTATTTTCTCTTTTAACTAAAAAAAACAGAGTCAAATTGTGGCAACATTTTTATAATGTAATCGTTGTATGCGGAATATTTGAGTTTTGAAGCATTCTGTGATGTCCAATTTTGATTTTCTGCACACCTCTTGACAAACTATTGAAACAGTTATCCAATTTCGGAATCATTCCAGAATGAATTACTTTTTCTTCTTTTAGTTTATTATATAATGTCTCGTTGATTTCTGTTATTACAGAGGAATCGTCTTCTGAATCCTGCAAAACGCCTTGTTTTTCAAAACAATATGTCAGTGTAACATCAAAAACTTCAGATAATGCAATTGATAATTCGCTTGCAATAGTATCTGCATTTGTGTTTAGTAATTGTCCGTTTTTATCGTGTGTAATCGCGCAGAAAACAGGAACAACTCCAGCTTCTAACAAAGTTGCCAATAATTTGGTGTTGACTTGTTTTACATCGCCTACAAATCCGTAATCGATTGTTGGGTGGTTTCTTTTTACCGATTGAATTAAATTCCCATCAGCTCCTGAAAAACCAATGGCATTATTGTCTTTGGCCTGCAATTGCGCTACGATATGTTTGTTGATTTGTCCGGCGTAAATCATTACCACAACATCAAGCATTGGAGCATCTGTAATTCTTCGTCCGTCAATCATTTGCGGAACTAAACCAATACTCTGAGCCATTTTTGTAGCCGATTTTCCACCGCCATGAACTAAAACTTTATAGCCTTCGATCTTAGAAAAATCGGTTAAGAATTGTTCTAATTCTGCTGGATTGTCGATGATGTTTCCACCTATTTTTATTACTGATACGTTCATTTCTTTCAAGGTTCAAAGGGGCAAAGTTTCAGAGGAACAAAGTTTTTTCTCAAGGCTGTAAAACCTTTGAACCTTTGTTGCTTTGATCCTTTGCACCTAAATTTACAATTTCTTAAGAATTTTTTGTAAAACTAATTGTGCCGAATACGTTCTGTTATTCGCTTGTTCAATTACAATTGAATTTTCGCCGTCTAAAACTTCATCGCTAACAATTACGTTACGACGAACTGGAAGACAGTGCATGAATTTTCCATTGTTGGTTAAAGCCATTTTTTCGGCTGTAACGGTCCAGTTTGGATCACTGTTGGTTACTTTTCCGTAATCGTTAAAATTACTCCAGTTTTTTACATAAACAAAATCAGCATTTTCAAACGCTTTGTTTTGATCATATTCGATTGAGCAGTCTTTTGTAATTTCTGGGCTCAATTCGTATCCCTCTGGATGTGTGATTACAAAATCCATATCTTTTTGCATTTGCATCATTTCTACGAATGAATTAGCAACGGCTTGTGGTAACGCTTTTGGATGTGGAGCCCATGAAAGCACTACTTTTGGTTTGTGTTTCGTTTTGAATTCTTCCATTGTGATGGCGTCTGCCAAAGATTGTAACGGGTGACGAACAGCACTTTCCATGTTTACGATTGGCACTGTAGCATATTTCAAGAATCCTGAAATTACTGTTTCTTGGTAATCTTTTTCTTTATCAACTAAACCTGCAAAGGCACGGATTGCGATAATATCACAGTATTGAGAAACTACTTCCGCCGCTTCTTTAATGTGTTCTGAAGCGCCAGAATTCATAACCGCTCCGTCTTCGAATTCTAATGTCCATCCTTCGTTGGTAAAATTCATTACCATTACATTCATTCCTAAGTTTAAAGCCGCTTTTTGTGTACTCAAACGCGTTCTTAAACTCGGATTGAAAAATAACATTCCAAGAGTCTTATTCTTCCCTAAACTTTGATTTTTAAGCGGATTCTTTTTGATTTTTATCGCTTGTTTTACCCATTTTGATAATGAGTTGATGTCTTTTATTGAGATATAGTTCATTTGTTTTTTTTATTTTTGTTAGTTGTCTAAAATTAGACGCTGATTATACTGATTCGCTATCGCGAAGACACTGATTTATACGGATTTTTCTATTCTTACTTTGCGATTGTTTTCGAAAATTTTCCGCCTAAATTCTGGTTTTGCACCAAAATTTAAAAGCAAACCTACTTCGCAATTTGTTCCTCTTAGATAATTCAAAATTTGATTTTCAAATTCTTTCACTATGCAATCTGCTGCTTTTAATTCTAAAATAATTAAATCTTCTACTATTAAGTCGGCATAATATTGTCCAACTTCAATTCCTTTATAATAAACTTCTATTTTCTTTTGAGCTTCAACTTTCAATCCTTTACTTTTTAGTTCTAAGTATAATGAATTTTGATAAACTCTATCTAAAAAACCATATCCCAATTCATTATATACTTCATAAAAAGTTTTAATAATGATTTCGCTTAACTCCTGATGCAATAAATTCATATTTCAACATTTAAAAATCCGTAAAAATCCGCGTTTTCACGAAGTGAATCCGTGTCATCCGCGTATAAATCTACACAATTTTTGTGAAAGAAATTTCTTCCTTTAATGCTTTCAATATAAAATTATCATTTAATCCATTTACAATCCAGGTTTCGATATTTGCTGCTTTTGCGATTCCGGCTGCTTCTATTTTAGATTGCATTCCTCCTGTTCCATGTGATGATTTTGATTCACCGATTTCTTTTTCGAGCGTTTTTAAATCACTTACTAATTTTATCGTTTCTGGATTTTCATCGTGAATTGAATCTTTGGTGTAAATTCCGTTTGTGTTGGTGGCAATTATCAGAATATCAACATTTAAAAGAACTGCCGTTAAAGCCGCTAATTTATCGTTATCTCCAAACCGAATCTCATCTGTTGCAACGGTATCGTTTTCATTGATAATCGGAATGTAATTATTTTTAACTAATACATTAATTGTATTTACAATATTCTTTTTGGTCTGTTCTTTTTCGAAATCAGAATAAGAAAGCAAACACTGGGAAGTATTTAATCCTAAATCCTTAAAGTTTTCATTGTAAATCCGCATTAAATGAGGCTGTCCAATAGAGGCCAAAGCCTGTTTTACAAAAACATCTTTATCCTGATTATCCAATTTTACAAACTGCTTTGCCGCCGCAATTGCTCCAGAACTGACTATAATAAATTCGTATTCGTCGTTTAGAGCCGCAATCTGAATTCCGAGGTCTTCAATCTTTCCCCGCGAAATATGATTGGTTTCTTTGGTTAAAGTATTACTTCCTATTTTTAATAAAATCCGTTTTTTTGCCATGTCTTTTGTTTTTGCCACGAAGGCGCTAAGGCACTAAGTTATTTTTACAATTGAATTTAATTTTCTAATTAATTAATTAGAAAATTATCTCAATTATCTAATTTGCCCTTCTCCGTATACGTACCATTTATTTGTTACGAGATGTTGAAGGCCGATTGGACCGCGTTGATGCAATTTATCAGTGCTTATAGCTAGTTCTCCACCTAAACCAAATTGTCCTCCGTCTGTAAAACGGGTTGAGGCATTTTGATAAACAGCAGCAGCATCGACTGCGTCCATAAATTCTTTTGCTGCTTGGTCGTCTCTGGTAATTATTACTGCCGAATGTCCACCGCAATATTTATTGATCTTTTCGATTGCATGTTCCTCAGAATCAATTGTTCCGATTACAATTTTATAATCCAAAAACTCTTCGTACCAAATATCTTCGTTTTGAAGGGTTTCTGTATCTTCAAAATTTTCCAGAGATTTGTCAACAATTACTTCAACCTTATGTTCTTTTAATTCTTCAATTAAAATGGCTGTAAAACCCTCAAAATTAGGAAGCTTAGAATCTATTAAAACTTTATCAACCGCATTACAAGCTGAAATTTTAGCTGTTTTGGCATTCAAAATTACTTTTAAAGCCAAATCAGTATCTGCATGTTCATGAACGTAAACAAAATTATTACCTCGTCCGCTAACAATTACCGGGCAAGTTGCGTGTGCTTTTACAAACTCAATTAATTTTTCTCCTCCTCTTGGCACAATTAAATCGACTTTTTGAGTTGGTTTTTCTAAGAAAGCTTGAGTTTCTGTACGATTATAATTCAGATATTCCACCCAATCTTTTGAAACTCCGTTTTCTTGTAAAGCTTTATGCCAAAGACTCACAATCTTTAAATTTGATTTTAAAGATTCTTTTCCGCCTTTTAATAAAATCTTATTTCCGGATTTAAAAGCAATTCCGCCCGCTTCAATTGTAACGTCTGGACGTGATTCGTAAATAATTAAAATCGTTCCGAAAGCTGACGTTTTATTAATGACTTTAATTCCATTATCATGTGTAAAATGAAAACGCTCCACTCCAACGGGATCTTCTTGAGAAGCCAATTGGTTTAATGATAAAATCATTTCGTCGACTTTTTTATCATCTACTTTTAAGCGTTCTTCCATCGCTAAATCTGAGCCGTCGTAATCGGCAAGATCTTCCTGATTGGTCAAGATTATCTCATTCCGCTCCTGCTCGACCAGTTTTGCCATAGAACGCAAAACGAGATTGCGTTTTTCAATTGATAATGGATTCATAATTTCTAGTGGTTGGTTGTTTTTTGGTTGTTTCTTTTTTTCGAAACTGTATTGATACCTAACATGTTTTGTAAACCTGTTAGGATACTATACTTTGTCTTTCGAACCCTGACGGGTTTTTAAAACCCGTCAGGGTTAACGTAACGAGAATTAGTTTTTTAATTCTTCTAAACTCTCTTTTAAAGCTTTTACAAACGTATCAATATCAGCTTTTTTCACAGTTAAAGGCGGTAAAATTCTTAACAGATTTTTATTATTTGCACTTCCTGTAAAAATGTGTTTTTCGATGATTAGTTTTTTTCTTAAAGCTGCAACATCAAAATCGAACTCCACTCCAAGCATTAGTCCTTTTCCTTTTACTTGTTTGATGCCCTCAACTTCTTTGATTTTTTCTAAGAAATATTCATACACTTCATTTACATTTTTTTGTAAATCTAGTTTTTCAATTACATCTAAAACTGCGATTCCTGCTGCACAAGATAAATGGCTTCCGCCGAAAGTAGTTCCTAATAATCCGAAACTTGCTTCGAATTTTGGAGAAATTAAAATAGCTCCAACTGGAAAACCGTTCCCCATTCCTTTTGCAACTGAAATAATATCAGCATTAATTCCGTGATGTTGAAACGCAAAGAATTTACCGCTTCTTCCATATCCTGACTGTACTTCGTCTAAAATCAAAACCACATCATGTTTTTTACATGCTTTTTCTAAAGCCTGAAAGAATTCTGTTGTTCCTTGGTCTAAACCTCCAACTCCTTGAATTCCTTCAATAATTACAGCAGTTACATCGCCTTTAGCCAGTTCCGCTTCGACTAATTCGATTTGGTTTAGCGGTAAAAAAGTAACAACTTGCTGTGCATTTATTGGCGCAACAATTTTTTTATTGTCCGTAACCGCAACAGCTGCAGAAGTTCTTCCGTGAAAAGAATTGTTAAAAGCTACCACTCTTGATTTTCCGTTATGGAAAGAGGCTAATTTTAAAGCATTTTCATTGGCTTCGGCTCCAGAACTGCATAAAAACAATTCGTAATCTTCTAAACCTGAAAGCTTTCCTAATTTCTGAGCCAATTCAACCTGTAAAGGATTTTGAATCGCATTGGAATAAAATCCTAAATGGTCTAATTGATTCTTCAATTTTGCTACATAATCAGGCTGTGTGTGTCCGATAGAAATCACACCATGTCCACTGTATAAATCTAAGTATTCTACTCCTTTGTCGTCAATAATTGTACAATCTATTGCTTTTACTGGAGTGATGTCGTATAATGGGTAAACGTTGAATAAGTTCATTTCTTAAAAGTTAATGTTAATTGTTAGAAGTTAGAAGTTCAATGCAATATATTTACATCAACTTACAACTTTTAACCTTGAAAAAAGTTAAATGGATTTGTAAAAAGCTAAAGTAAAAACGTTTAACATCTAACTTTTAACTTCTTACTTCTACTAAAATCCGCTTGGTTTCAAATGTAAACCGGTGGTTTCTTCTAATCCGAACATTAAATTCATGTTTTGAATCGCTTGTCCTGAAGCACCTTTGGTTAAGTTATCTATAATTGATGTTATTAAAACCCGGTTTCCTTTTTTCAATAAACTAATGATACATTTATTCGTTTGCACCACCTGCTTCATGTTGATGTTTGTTGTGGTTACGGTTACGAAAGGTTCATTTTTATAGAAATCTTCGTATTTAGCAACCAATTGCTCCCAACTATCATCAGAAAGTGTGTATAGTGTTGCGAAAATTCCTCTTGGGAAATCTCCTCTATTCGGAATAAAAAGCAATTCGCTTTCAAAATCGTCTTGCAGTTGCACCAAACTTTCTCCGATTTCTCCTAAATGTTGATGCTCAAAAGCTTTGTAATGCGACATATTATTGTTTCTCCAGCTAAAATGAGAAGTTTCAGAAAGACTTATGCCTGCACCTGTACTTCCAGTTGTCGCATTAATATGAACGTCATTATTTAATCCGTTATGTTTGGCTAAAGGCAATAAAGCCAATTGAATAGCCGTTGCAAAACAACCTGGATTTGCGATGTAATTTGCTTTTTTAATTTCAGCTTTGTTCAATTCTGGCAAACCGTAAATAAAGTCTTTTCCTTCGAAATGAGCATCTTTGTTCAATCTGAAATCATTTCCTAAATCGATAATTTTTGTATGGCTTGCGAATTTATTTTCCTGTAAAAATGAAATTGATTTTCCGTGTCCTAAACATAAAAATACCACATTTACGTCAGGATTTATTACATCAGTAAAACTCATTTCAATATCACCCATCAAATCATGGTGCGCCACAGAAAGTGGTTTTCCCGCATTTGTCGTGCTGTAAACAAAATCTATGTTTACTTTGGGATGATACATTAATATTCTGATGAGTTCTCCAGCTGTATAGCCTGAACCACCAATTATTCCGACATTAATCATGATCTAATTGATTTACAGATGAAAATATGTTTTGTGCATTTCCAAGAATTTTGATAAATCCTTTTGCATCTTCAGATGTCCATGCGTTGTTCATTTCTCCATATTGACCAAAACCTGTGTTCATCAAATCGTTTTTAGATTCAATTCCGTCAAGTGAGAAATGATATGGTTTTAGTGAAACCGTTACAGTCCCGTTTACTGTTTTTTGCGTGTCTTGCAAAAACGTTTCGATATTACGCATTACTGGATCTAAGAACTGACCTTCGTGAAATAACATTCCGTACCAGTTTCCTAATTGTTCTTTCCAATATTGCTGCCATTTTCCAAGAGTATGTTTCTCTAATAAATGGTGCGCTTTAATGATAATTAATGGTGCAGCAGCTTCAAAACCAACTCTTCCTTTAATTCCTATAATAGTGTCACCAACGTGAATATCCCTTCCAATCGCATAAGCATTTGCTAGTTTTTCAAGGGCTACAATATTGTTTGAAGGTTTATCTGTTTTTCCGTTAAGTCCAACTAATTCTCCCTGCTCAAAATGAAGCGTTACTTTTTCTTCTCCTTCTTTTTGCAATTGAGAAGGATAAGCTTCACTTGGCAACGGTTGGCTTGAAGTTAAAGTTTCTTTTCCTCCAACACTTGTTCCCCAAAGTCCTTTATTGATAGAATATTGTGCTTTTTCCCAAGAATAGCTCACACCATTTTTTTGAAGGTATTCTACTTCTTCTTGTCTTGAAAGTTTTAAATCTCTAATTGGCGTAATAATTTCGATTTCCGGAGCGATGGTTTGGAAAATTAAATCAAAACGAATTTGGTCATTTCCTGCGCCCGTACTTCCGTGTGCGATTGCATTTGCGCCAACTTTCTTAGCATATTTTATAGCTTCAATTGCTTGAAAAACACGTTCTGCGCTTACAGATAAGGGATAAGTATTGTTTTTTAATACATTTCCGAAAATCAAATATTTTATAGCTTTATCATAATATTTGTCAACGATTGTAAGATTTGCGTGCTGGGCACTTCCTAATTCGTAGGCTCTTTTTTCAATGGCTGATAACTCTTCTGCATCGAATCCTCCTGTATCTACAAGTACAGTATGAACTTCGTATCCTTTTTCATTTTTTAAATATTTCAAACAATACGAGGTATCTAATCCTCCGCTATAAGCTAATACTACTTTTTTCATTTTTTATAATTTTGGCTAATACTTTCGTATTTAGCAGTTTGAGATTTCTTTTTAATTAAATTTTGAATAAAAAAACAAACGACAATAATTTGTTTAAAAATAAAGCCTGTTTAATTTTTTTAAGTCTGCTCAAAACAGCCTCATTAAAAGGGTGTCTCGGCGGTGTTTTTTGTTTTTCTTTTGGGTCGTATAACATCCCCGTACAAAGGCACATTTTGTTTTCTTTGCTTTGTAAAATAGGGAAATTGGTACACGTTTTACAGCCGGCCCAAAAACTTGGATCTGTCGTTAATTCAGAGAAAGGAACAGGTTTGTAACCTAATTCAGAATTAATTTTCATTACAGCAAGGCCAGTGGTAATACCAAATATTTTTGCATCTGGAAATCTCTGTAAAGAATAGTCAAACACTTTCGACTTAATTTTTTTTGCCAAACCTAAACTTCTATAGTCAGGATGTACAATTAATCCCGAATGTGCCACGAATTTTCCGTGCTGCCAGCTTTCGATATAACAAAAACCTGCAAATTTCCCGTCTGCCAGAGCAATCATTGCATCACCATTCGACATTTTTTTCTGAATGTACTCAGGAGTTCTTTTAGCAATCCCCGTACCTCTTAATAAGGCAGATGATTCTATCGTATCGCAGATTTCTTGTGCGAATTTGAAGTGTTCTTCCTGGGTAACAACAATAGAGATCTTCATTTCAATAATTGAAGTTAGAGTTAAAAATTAAAGAATATTGTTTGTTTTGAAATCCAGAATTGAATCCAATAAAATTAATCAAAATAGAAGTAACATATTCAAAATCAAAAAGTTGATTCAGAAAATTTACAAAATAATAAATACTTTTAGGATATGTTTGTCCAATGGACAAATTATGTGATTTCAAAATGAAAAATGAATATGAATAAATATACGGCTATAAAACTCAGTGAATACTATAGAGATAGTATCCGTACTTCGGGAGAAGTAATCGGTGAGTTTGTCCGTGACAAAGAAGTTATATGTAAACTTATTTTATTCATCGGTGCAAAAGTACATTATTTTTTTATTTACAAGACAAAAAAATAAAAAACTAACATTTTTTTTACGTTTTGTGAATAAACACAAAAGCAAAACCCGATAATTATTGCTAATTATCGGGTTTTAATTATTTTATATTTTTACAATTTTACTTTTTCGTAAACGGAATTACTTGACCGTTTCCTAAAAGTATCATATCGAAACCAGTTTTGGCTTCATTAAATTTAAATTTTAATCCAGCTCTTTGCGACTCAAATGTATCTTTTTCGTTTGCAACAGGATCTAAAGCAAATTTTGGATAATTTGGAAGCTCTGCATTTAGCACACTGTTTTTCTCTGTCAATTCAATTGTTAGAGGTGATTTAGAAGTAGTATAATTACCTAAATATCCGTCTAGAATAATATCTTTCTCTAATTTACCTTTTCCCGCTGTCCAAACGTTGTTTGATTCATTATTATCGGGAAAAGCATGATTTGGATCTAATGTTATACTTTCAATTTCTTCAGTAGAATTATGTTTGAAAGACCAAGATTTATTTTTCTGCCAGATTTCTACAGGAAGATTAACCCTTGTCACTTTACCGCTTTTTCCTTTAACATCTAAAACGATCGGCATTGGCATTTTATCAAAGTTTTCAACTGTAATTACAGCTCCTTTTGACGGATCATTTTTCACATATTTAACCGAATTGATTCCTTGGTCAAAACGCCAGTTATTTACAAACCAGCTTCTCCAGAACCAGCTTAAATCTTCACCAGCAACATTTTCCATAGATCTGAAAAAGTCATCTGGCTGTGGATGCTTATAAGCCCAACGTTCGATATAAGTTCTAAAAGCAATATCAAAACGCTCTTTTCCTAAAACTTGTTCTCTTAAAAGAATAAGACCTGCACTTGGCTTGAAGTAACACAACATACCAATATTTGCTTCCTTCATATTATCAGGAGAACTCATAATTGTTTCTAGATCAGGACGAGTAAAAGATTCTGCTGATTCATGTAAATCTGTTGCAGGCTCTTTGTATTCTCCATTATTAAACGCTTCTGTACTTAGTGAATTAATGAAGGTGTTAAATCCTTCATCCATCCATCCGAATAATCTCTCGTTTGAACCAACAATCATTGGGAACCAGATATGACCAAATTCGTGGTCTGTAACTCCCCATAAATCTTGCCCTTTAGATTTCCATCCACAGAAAACAATTCCAGGATATTCCATTCCTCCTTCATTTCCTGCAACGTTTGTCGCCGCTGGATAAGGATATTCAAACCATTGTTTAGAGTAATGCTCAATCGATGCTTTTACATATTCTGTAGAACGTCCATAAGCACCTTGACCAGCACTTTCTACAGGATAAGCAGATAATGCCAAAGATTTTTTACCGCTAGGCAAGTTTATTTTTGCTCCATCTAAAATGAAAGCTGGAGACGATGCCCAAGAAAAATCACGTGCATTTTTTATTTTATAATGCCAAGTTTTTTCTGTTCCAGCGTTTGTATTTGCTGTCGCTGCCACATCTTCTGCTGAACGAATTGTAACTGTTTTATCGCTGTCAGATGCTTCTTTGTATTTTTTGAATTGATCACCAGAAAATACTTCCTGACCATTTAATAATTCTCCAGAAGCTACTACATAATGATTTCCTGGAACAGTCAATTTCACATCAAAATCGCCATATTCTAAGTAAAACTCAGAAGCGCCTAAATAAGGTGCAGTATTCCACCCTCTTACATCATCATACACACACATACGCGGGTACCATTGTGCGATTGTAAAGATTTTTCCGTTTTTAGTTTCTAAAACCCCCATTCTATCAGACCCTTCGAAAGGCGCGATAAAAGAGAATTCGATTTTAATTTTTACAGATGCTCCTTTTGCAGCCAATTCTTCTGGAAGAAAAATCTGCATTCTTGTATCTGTTACAATATATTTTGCATCAACTTCTGTTTTCTTTTTCCCAACAGAAACTATTTTTACTGATTTAATTTTGTTTCCACCGTCAAAAACTTGCCCTTGAGCTCCGTTACGGCTTCCTGTTAATGGCACAACAGCGTTTCCTCTAGAATCCTCCTTAAATAAGTTTTGATCTAAATTCAACCATACAAATGACAATTTATCTGGACTATTATTTGTGTATGTGATTTCGTCTGTACCTACAATCTCATTTGTAGTTGCATTTAATTTTGCCGTAATCTGATAATCGGCTCTATTCTGCCAATATTCCTGCCCAGGCTGACCGCTCGCAGCACGAGTTGTAGTTCCATTTTTTGTATAAAAATTTGGACCAAAGGCATCATGATAATTGTAATTATTGACTGGATTTGCTGTTGTCGCTGACGGAGTTTGCTGCGCCCAAACAGATGAAATCCCAAAAAATAAAGCCGCGGTTAAAATGGCTTTTGCAGATTGCTTTTTCATATTTTTTAGCTGTTTATGTAGCAAATTAATGAAAAAAAAAGCTATTCACAGAGAAAATTTAAAACATAAATTCAATTTTAGCAAAATTTTATCAATAAAATAATTTAAGCCTTTTTCTTAGAAAACTAAATTTTATAAAATATATTTACATCAGTATATAAACACATTCATTTTATCCTTATTATTTTGACTACAACTATATCAAATTCAATATTAAGCGCTTCTGTAAAACATTCTGGAGCTGAGTTATTTTCTATAAAAGACAACCAAAACAATGAGTATATCTGGGAGGGTAATCCAGATTTCTGGGGCAAGCACTCCCCTGTTCTTTTTCCGATTGTTGGTACTTTAAAAAACAATTCTTATAAAATTAACGATAAGGAATATCATTTACCTCGTCATGGTTTTGCCCGTGATATGGTATTCGAATTAATTGATAAAAGCGAAAACAAGGCTGTTTTCTCGCTGCAGTCTTCTACAGAAACATTGACAAAATATCCTTTCGAATTTGAACTACAACTTATTTATACGCTTAACGAAAGTTCACTAACTTTAGAATACAAGGTTATTAATAAAGGAGATACCACTATGCCTTTTTCTATTGGTGCACATCCTGCAATTGCACTTCCTGGAAATTTCGATGATTACGCTCTTGAATTCGAAAAAGAAGAAGCACTAAAATATTATATTCTTGAAAATGATTTGATTTCATCTCAAACCAAAATTCTAGAAACCACTCATAATATTGTGCCTTTGAATTATGAGTTATTTAAAAATGATGCTTTGATCTTTAAAACATTAGAATCAAAATCTTTGACTATTCTTAAAGATTCAAAACCTTATGTAAAAGTAGCTTATAATGATTTCCCAAGTTTAGGAATTTGGACCAAAGAAAATGCACCTTTTATTTGCATTGAACCATGGCTTGGATATTCCGATACTGACGAAAACTCAGGAGATTTATATAAAAAAGAAGGAATTTTGACTTTAGAAGAAAATAAAAACTTCTCTGCAAAATTTAGTATCACAATATTATAACACAACAAAATGTTAGATTTTAATTTTAGTCCGTTCCCAGTCGTAGAAACCGAGCGTTTAATTTTGGATGAAGTCAATGATGGAGACGTAAAAGAAGTTTTTGAACTACGCTCTAATCCTGAAACCATGAAATATATTCCAAGACCTTTGGTAAAGGATCGTGAAGATGCGATGGAACATATTAAAATGATCAAGGAAAAAATTGAAAATAACACTGGAATAAATTGGGCTATTCGATTGAAGGATAATTCTAAACTTCTCGGAATTATTGGTTTTTACAGATTACAGCCAGAAAATTACCGTGCTGAAATTGGCTATATTATTTTACCTGAATTTCAAGGAAAAGGTTTAGTTCCAGAGGCTGTTACTCGACTTATAAAATTCGGATTTGAAGACTTGAGACTGCACTCTATTGAAGCTGTTATTGATCCAGAAAATTATGCTTCAGAAAAAGTACTCCAAAAGTGTGGTTTTACAAAGGAAGCCCATCTTAGAGAAGCTGAATTTTATGAAGGAAAATTTCTTGATAAGGTAATTTATTCATTACTAGAAAGATAAACTTTTCTTCTTGTTAAAGTAACTTTTTACACAATAGTTATATACCATTATACGTTATATTTGCGCTCAAAATTAGCTAAAATTGCTTGTTTTGAATCTGAAAACACTTTTATGAAAAAAATACCTGCCTTATTTGTTCTTTTATTTTGTATACAATTGCAAAGTCAGACTTTTGTAAAATTTAATGGAGCAACTGCTTTGCTTGCAATCCCAAATATTGGAATTGAAACAAGTATTGGCGAAAAAATGACTTTTAGTGCCGATGTAATGGCATCTTTTTGGGAATCATTTAATGGTCATAATCCAATGAAATTTATTACTGTAACTCCAGAAATTCGTTATCATTTTAAAGAAAAATATAATGGCTTTTATGTAGGTGGACATATAGGAGCTGATAAATATGAATTACAGAAATGGAATTACTGGGATAGCAATAAATACGAAGACGGCTTTGGTTATAGGCTTGGTGCTACTATAGGTTACAACTTAAAATTAAACGATAAATTTTTACTAGACTTTTTCGTTGGTGGAGGCTGGCATCAAGGTTTTTATCATGGTTACTACAATGATGGAACTCCAGGAAGATATGAAAAAGCGGTGCATTGGAATAAAAGTGGCGAATGGCTTCCTTACCGTGGTGGCGTAATGATTTCGTATAAATTATAAATTAGAGAATTTAGGCAGCGATTTTACGTAGAGTTCTTCAACTTTTTTTCGAGCCCAATCTGTTTTTCTTAAAAAAGTAAGACTCGATTTAATACTTGGATTTGATTGAAAACACTTAATTGGAATTAACTCTCCTAAAGTATCAAAACCATAATGATCTACTAAAGTTTCTACAATTTTTTGAAGTGTGATTCCGTGTAAAGGATCTTTGGACTGATTTTGCATTTTATACTTTTTAAATTATATAAAAGACCGTACTATAAAAAAGTACGGTCTTTCTTTTTTGCAAAATTACTAAATAGAATTTTACATCAATCAAATAAAAAATAATTAGAACAAGAATTTAAATCCAACAGAAATTGGAGACGTTAAATTAGGATTACTTCCTCCTAAAGCTGTATTGTAAAACGGATCTACATTTGCAACATGAGCTAAACCAAAATTGGTAACTGTTGTTTTTTCTCCCGTTTTTGGATCAATTGTTGTCGATGTAAAGTTGGCCAAGTCATAAGAAAACTCGACAGAGAAATTTTTAGTTACGAAATAATCGAATCCTCCTGATAGCGATACACCAACCTGATTTACTTTTAATTCACTTTCTTTCTCTTTACCAGTAATAATTGGAACTGCCACCTGCCCAAAGAAATAAAGAGAACCCGCAACATTCCAATACTTTCTCACTAAAGGCTGCGCAACAAACAAATCTGCTTTGGCGGCTGTTCCTGCATCAGAATCTGCTTTAATATTAATATATCCAACTCCTGCACCAACAGCTACTGATGGCGTTACAAATGTTCCAACAATTGGCAGTACAGATAAAGTGGTGTTTTTCGCATCAGCCGATTTCGTCTGCTGATAACCAAATTGAGACGTTGCAAACCAAGTACCTTTTAAACCTTGACCTGAATCTTGAGCTTTAGCTGTTAAACTAACTAATACAATACATACCAGTGTTACAATTTTTTTCATTTTAATTTTGTTTTTGAATTATAAAGCAAACTTAAAAGGAAGCATTTTTGTCGCAGCTGATTAAAATCATAGATTAAAAAAAAACTTTAATTATCTTAGCTCTTCATAAAGTTTTTCATTTTTGTCTTACATTTGCACACATGTTAAAATCAGTCAATATATTAAATAAAAGAGCCCGATTTGATTATGAAATAATCGACACGTATACTGCTGGAATTGTTTTAGCGGGTACCGAAATCAAATCGATACGTTTAGGAAAAGCAAACATTACAGAGAGCTTTTGCGAGTTTAGCGGTATGGAGCTTTTTGCTATCAATACTTACATAGAAGAGTATTCATTTGGAAATCAATTCAATCATAAATCTAGAAGCGAAAGAAAATTGCTTTTAAATAAAAAAGAATTAAAAACACTTCACAAAAGTGTTCAGGCTAAAGGACTTACTATCGTTCCGCTAAAATTATTCACAAATGAAAAAGGTTTAGCAAAACTTCAGATTGGTCTTTGTAAAGGAAAGAAAAACTACGACAAGCGAGAATCACTAAAAGAACAAGATACTAAACGTGATTTAGACCGTATTAAAAAAGCTTTTAATTAAAAAGCTTTTTTAATTTAGGTAAATTCCTATTTATTAATATTTTATCGTTATTTTTACTTATAACCAATTTAACTGTAAAATATGAAAAAGTATTTATTTTTGTTTTTCACTGTAGTGGTGTTATCAAGTTGCGGCAGTAATACTTCGATCGTAAACAGCTGGAGAGATCCAAAAATTACCGTTTCTCAAGAAAACTTCAAGAAGGTTTTAGTCGTCGCTTTGGTAAAAGATGAAGCTTCACGAAGAGTTACGGAAAACAGAATTGCTGCTGGTAACGAAATTTTCAAAACTTCTTACCAATACTTAAACGAATCTACCAAAGACCTTACTAAAGAACAAAAGTTAAAAATACTTCAAGATGAAAATTTTGATGGAGTAATAACCATGCGATTAGTTAGTAAAGAAAAAGAAACAACCTATGTTCCTGGAACTTACACTGGAATGTATTATGGAGGTTTTGACGGCATGTATGCAGGAATGTATGGTTATGGTTTTGGGAATTGGTACGGAATGTATTCCCCAAACTTCTACGATCCGGGATATTATCAGGAAACAACATCCTATATGGTAGAGACCAATATTTTTTCATTAAAAGAAAATAAATTAATCTGGACAGGAACTACAGAATCTCAATATGTCACAGATTTAGGACAAACAGTTGATGCTATTATGCAGGCTGTAGTTAAAGAAATGAGAAAAGACGGTTCATTACCTCCAAAATAAAAGATATAAAAAAGCGACTTTAAGGTCGCTTTTTTTACAAACAAAAAATTGACTAAATTTGTCAAGACTAAATTTTTCATAATGAAATCGCTTTTAAAAAACGCAAGAGAACAAAAAGGTTTAAAAACCCGTGAACTGGCACAGCTTGCAGGAATAGATCAGGCATTAATTAGCAAATTTGAGTCGGGAACCCGCAAACCAACCAAAGAACAGATTTCAAAATTAGCGCAGCTTTTAGAAATTGATTATGAAACTTTAATGATTGCCTGGCTTAAAGAAAAAATTCTTTATGAAATTGGTGATGATGAGCTTGCATTAAAAGCTTTAAAAGTTGCAGAAGATGAAATCAAGTATAATAAAACAGTATCTAACCTTAAGCTGTCTACTTCTTTAGAAAAAATTTTAAAAGAGATAGATTTGTTAAAACAAAAATTAGATTCTTACAGGCAGTTTGATAGTTTTAAAATTAAACAAGCTTTAGAGCTTGAGTATACCTTTGAAAGTAATAGAATTGAAGGAAATACAATGACACTTCGAGAAACTGACATGGTTATTAATGAAGGTTTAACAATTTCAGGCAAAAGCATGCGGGAACATCTTGAAGCTATAAATCATCAGGAAGCTATTGGATTTATTAAAGAATTAATGAATAAAAACAATTCATTAAACGAACGCGATCTTTTGTCAATTCATAATTTAATTTTAAGAGGAATTATACCTGAAGACGCAGGACGTTATCGAAAAGTTCAAGTTATGATTCAGGGAAGCAGTCATATGCCTCCACAACCTTTAATTGTGCCGCAAGAAATGGAAGAATATTTTACTTGGTACGAAATCAATAAAAATAAATTACATCCGATTATTCTGGCTGCTGAAATGCACGAACGATTAGTAACGATACATCCGTTTATAGATGGAAACGGCAGAACTTCTAGGTTAATTATGAATTTGATTCTAATGCAAAAAGGATATCCAATTGCCAATATCAAAGGAGATTATGAAACTAGAATGCAATATTATCAGTCTTTAGAAATTGCTCAAACTAAAAAAAACAAAGAAGACTTTTTTCTATTTATAGCTCAAAAAGAGAAAGAAAGTCTGGAAAGATATATCTCGATTCTTACTCAATAAAAGAAGCCCAGTATAAATTGGGCTTTCTCTTTAATTTTTATCTTCTAATAAAGGAACAAACCTAAATTCTCCAAACTCATGTTTTTCAAATTGCGTTTCATTCTTTCTAATTAATAAAGTCATAATCTGAACATCTTCTCCAAGCGGAATCACAAGCCTTCCTCCAATTTTAAGCTGAGCCATTAACGGTTTCGGGATAAATGGTGCACCAGCTGTAACTATAATACTGTCAAAGGGAGCATAATTTGGTAACCCTTTGTAGCCATCACCAAAAGATACATGTTTAGGACGAATATTTAGTTTTGGAAACAAAATAGAAGTCTGTTTAAACAATTCTTTTTGTCTTTCTACAGTATAAACTTTTGCTCCAAGATTAAACAAAACAGCAGTTTGGTATCCAGAACCAGTTCCAATTTCTAGAATTTTGTGATCTTTTTTTACTTCTAACAACTGCGATTGAAAAGCAACTGTGTAAGGCTGCGAAATAGTTTGACCCGCTCCAATAGGAAAAGCCTTATCTTGATAAGCATAATCTTCAAAACTTGAATTCAAAAAAAGGTGTCTTGGGATTTTTTTTATCGCCTCTAAAACCGCTCTATCAGTAATTCCCTTTTGCTCTAAAGTGCTTACTAATTGATTACGAAGTCCTTGATGTTTGGCAGTGTCTTTCAAAATGGGTAGGTTTTATTTTCGCAAAAGTAAAGAATCTAAAAAGGAAATCAAATATTGATTTTTAATTATTAAATTAATAATATCGAAAGTCAAAAGCCGAAAATCAAAAGCCCTAGCTGATAATTTACAATTCATAACTCACAACTCACAATTAGTTAAATTCATTTTCACTTTCGACAAATAAATTATATTTTTGTTTAAAATACATTCTCATGTTAAAAGTAGGAGTTTTAGGTGCTGGTCATCTTGGTAAAATACATTTACGCTTATTACAACAATCTGACAAATACGAATTAGTTGGATTTTACGACGAAAATCAAGAAAATGCCGAAAGAATCTCTAAAGAATTTGGCTATAAAAACTTCAGCACAATTGCAAAACTTATTCATGCTGTCGATGTAATCGATATTGTGACTCCAACGCTTTCGCATTATAAATGTGCAAAAGTGGCAATCAAATCAGGAAAACATATTTTTATAGAAAAACCAATTGCCAATACTGTAGCAGAAGCTGAAGAAATCATAGCTTTAGCTAAAGAGTACAATGTAAAAGGTCAAGTTGGTCATGTTGAGCGTTTTAATCCTGCTTTTATCGCAACAAAAAACATGATCGAAAACCCGATGTTTATAGAAACTCATCGTTTGGCAGAATTTAATCCGCGTGGTACAGACGTTCCTGTGGTTTTGGATTTAATGATTCACGATATTGATGCCATTTTGAGTGTTGTTAATTCAAAGGTAAAAGATATTCATGCAAGCGGAGTCTCTGTTATCAGCGATACTCCAGATATTGCCAATGCTAGAATTGAATTTGAAAATGGCTGTGTTGCCAACTTAACAGCAAGCAGAATCTCGATGAAGAATATGAGAAAATCTCGTTTTTTCCAAAAAGATGCTTACATTTCAGTTGACTTTTTAGAAAAAAAATGTGAAGTAGTTCGTATGAAAGATGCCCCAGAAGTTCCTGGAGATTTTGATATGATTCTGCAAAATGCAGAAGGTGTAAAAAAACAAATCTATTTCACTAATCCAGATGTTGAACAAAACAACGCTATTCTGGACGAGTTAGAATCTTTTGCACATGCAATTAATACAGATACAACGCCGGTTGTAACACTAGAACAAGCAACAGATGCTTTGCGTGTAGCCTACCAGATTATTGATTGTTTCGATAAATAATAAAAAATATAACTCATTATTTTTAAGGTTTAAAGCTGGCAGAAAAGTCACTTTAAACCTTAACTTTTAAAATTTAAATACCAAAATTAAATGAAAACTATAGCTGTAATTGGTGCAGGAACAATGGGTAACGGAATTGCTCATACATTTGCACAAAGTGGTTTTACCGTAAAACTAATCGACGTTTCAGAAAAATCATTAGATAAAGGAATGGCAACTATTGCGGCCAATTTAGACCGTATGCTTGCAAAAGGTACAATTACACAAGAAGACGTCGCTAAAACTATTACCAATATTATTACCTATACAGATATTAAAGATGGTGTTGTGGGTGTTGATTTAGTAGTTGAAGCTGCAACAGAAAATGTAGAATTAAAACTAAATATTTTCAAGCAATTAAACGAAGCTTGTTCTCATAATACTATTTTAGCAACTAATACTTCCTCTATATCGATTACACAAATTGGTTCTGTTGTAACTCATCCTGAACGTGTTATTGGAATGCATTTTATGAACCCAGTGCCAATTATGAAATTAGTTGAAATCATCCGCGGTTATAACACAAGCGATGAAGTCACAAAGATCATCATGGATTTATCTGAGAAATTAGGAAAAGTTCCTGTTGAAGTAAACGATTATCCTGGTTTCGTAGCCAACAGAATTTTAATGCCTATGCTAAACGAAGCAATTGAAACGTTATACAATAAAGTTGCGGGAGTTTACGAAATTGATACTGTAATGAAATTAGGAATGGGACACCCTATGGGGCCACTTCAATTAGCTGATTTTATTGGTCTTGATGTTTGCCTTGCCATTTTAAATGTAATGTACGAAGGTTTCAAAAACCCTAAATATGCTCCTTGCCCATTATTGGTTAATATGGTAAGAGCAGGAAAACTAGGCGTAAAATCTGGTGAAGGTTTTTATGATTATAGTGAAAGTAAAAAAGCAGAGAAAATCTCTAAGCAGTTTTTGTAAAATCTCGCTTATTCAATGAAAAAAATATTTTTATTAGTCATTTTAATAATTTTTAGTTTAGTTGCTCTTTATTATTACAAACCAGTGACTATTAATTATTTCTTTGGAATAGCCCGAATTTTAAAACAAGAAAACGGTTATCAATTAGATATCAATAACAAAAAGTATGATAATTGTGTCTTTAAAAGCACCGAAAGTTTTGATAAAAAACGAAAACACAATTTTTTAATTTTATATTTAAGAGATTTAGATATAAAATCAAACTTTGAAATAATAGTTGTAAATCTTGATGAAAAAGTAGTAGGTTATACTTGTGGTTCCTTTGATTGCTATGATAAAGTATTCGGGAGTCTTTTTCAAAGTGATATGGGATCGTTTTATACACCTTTAGAAGATGATGCAAAAGGTCCTGGATTCGATACTCAATTAAAAATGGAAAACAAAAAGATCGATTTTTACATTCCATCTGAAAGAAAGGAAAGATTACATATTCTGCTTTCAAAAAAATAAAATAAAAATGTCAATAGCATCAAACTTAAATACAATAAAAACAAGTTTACCTGAACATGTAACTCTTGTTGCCGTTTCTAAAACAAAACCTATTTCAGACTTGATGCAGGCTTATGAAACCGGCCAGCGTATTTTTGGAGAAAACAAAATCCAAGAAATGACTGAAAAATGGGAAGAAATGCCAAAAGATATTCAGTGGCATATGATTGGTCATGTTCAAACGAATAAAGTAAAATTTATGGCACCATTTGTGAGTTTAATTCATGGTGTAGATAGTTTGAAATTATTACAGGAAATCAATAAACAAGCTTTAAAAAATAATAGAACTATAGATTGTCTTCTTCAAATGTATATTGCCGAAGAAGAAACTAAATTTGGTCTTGACGAAAACGAATTAAACGAACTTTTAACTTCTTCAGCATTCAAAGAGTTAAAAAATATTCGTATCTTAGGTTTAATGGGAATGGCAACTTTCACAGAAGATCAAAACCAAATTAAAAAAGAATTTACCCATTTAAAATCCATTTTTGACTCATTAAAAAACATTGACGGATATGGTAAAGATGCATTGCAATGCGTCTCTACAATTTCTATGGGAATGTCTGGAGATTATCAGCTTGCAATAGAATGCGGCAGCACAATGGTTCGCATTGGAAGCAGCATTTTTGGAGTCCGTTGATTATCAAAAACCACATTTCGTAAGGACGGATACGCGCCTATACAAAAACTGAATACTAAAAACTGAGACCGAACACTAAATTTGTACGCAATACTAGACATAGAAACAACTGGAGGGCAGTTTAACGAAGAAGGAATTACTGAAATCGCCATCTATAAATTTGATGGACACGAAGTAATTGACCAATTCATAAGCCTTGTCAATCCTGAAATTCCGATTCAGCCTTTCGTAGTAAAGCTAACCGGAATCAATAATGCTATGCTGCGTTCTGCACCAAAGTTTTATGAAGTCGCCAAACGTATTATCGAAATAACTTCTGACTGCGTTATTGTGGCTCACAATGCCTCTTTCGATTACCGAATTTTAAGAACAGAATTCAGACGTTTAGGCTACGATTTTGAAGCCAGAACGCTTTGTACTGTCGAACTAGCCAAAAAACTAATTCCAGAACAACCTTCTTACAGTTTAGGAAAATTGGTTCGTGCACTTGGAATTCCAATGGCAGACAGACATCGTGCCAGCGGAGACGCAATGGCTACGACAAAACTGTTTAAAATGCTCTTAGAAAAAGACGTAGAAAAAACAATCGTAAAAGATTTTATAAAACTCGAAGTCGAAAAAGGAATTGCTCCTAAATTCTTAGATCTTTTAAGTCAAATGCCGGCTAAAACTGGTGTTTATTATATTTATAATGAAAGCGGTACTTTAATTTATATTGGTAAAAGCCATAACATAAAAAAGAGAGTCAATCAGCATTTTACAGGAATTACAACCAAAAGCAAAAGAATCCAGGCTGAAGTTTTTACCATAACTTATGATGAAACCGGAAGTGAATTAATTGCACTTTTAAAAGAAAGTCAGGAAGTTAAAATTAATCGTCCAAGACATAACCGTTCTCAGAAAAAAACAGTATTTCCTTTTGCATTATATGCCGAGAAAGACTCGAATGGTTATCTCAATTTAAAACTTGAAAAAGCTGACGGCCGAAAAAAAGACATCACATCGTTTGTTTCTGTGCAAGAAGGCAAAAATGCACTTTTTAAATTCACGGCAAAATACCATTTATGCCAAAAGTTAACAGGGTTGTATAATAGCAAGAAAGAGTGTTTTCAATATTCAATCAAAGAATGTGACGGCGCCTGTATTGGTGAAATAACTCCTGAAGTCTACAATTTAAGAGTTCAGCAATTTATTTCTGAAAATAGTTTTGAAAATAAAAGCATGATCCTGATTGACAAAGGCCGTAATGTAAACGAACGAAGTGCTATTTTAATCGAAAATGGAATCTACAAAGGTTATGCTTACTACGATCTTAATTATCAAATTACCAACATTGAGATTCTTAAAAACATTTTGATCCCAATGGAGCACAACCGCGATGTAAAAAACATTCTTCAAAGCTACCTCCGTAAAAGTAAATCTATTAAGATTTTAAATTTTTAACAATATAAAACTTTCATTATCTTAGAGATATGAAAAATAAAAAATCACAATACGAAATCTTTAGAGAAAAAGTCAAGGTAGTTCTATATGGCACCGATACCATTTTAGGGCGCATGTTTGATTTAGTCCTGCTAGGTTTGATTTTATTGAGCGTTCTTTTAATCATGCTGGATACAGTTAGAGGAATAAGTTTAAAATACCATGAACAACTTCTTATCTGCGAATGGGTTATCACAGTATTTTTTACAATCGAATATATTTTAAGAATCATATCCATTCAAAAACCCGTTAGATATATCTTCAGTTTTTACGGAATTATAGACTTGCTTGCAGTCTTACCCATGTATCTATCTATATTTTTCCCTGGAGCAAGTATTTTGTCAATCGTAAGAGCTTTACGTTTTTTGCGATTATTCAAAATCTTACATATTCCGCAAATTTCACATCAATCCTTGCAATTAAAAGAGGCAATAGAAGCTAGCAAAGAAAAAATCTTGGTTTTTATATATTTTGTACTCATTAGCACTGTAATTATCGGTACGATTATGTATTTAGTCGAGGGCCGAGAATCTGGTTTTACAAGCATTCCAATGGGAATCTATTGGACGATTGTAACTTTAACGACGGTGGGTTATGGTGACATTTCGCCGCAAACTCCTTTAGGACAATTTATTGCAGCATTAGTAATGATTTTAGGATATGGAATAATTGCGGTTCCAACCGGAATTGTTACCGCAGAATTCGCCAAAAGCAGTTTGAGAAACAGTGCAGTAAGCACCAAAAAAACATGCAAAAACTGCAATTCCCAAGTCCATTTTGACAGCGCAAAATATTGCTACGAATGTGGAACAGAATTGCCAAATAATTAATTTTAGAAGCTAATCCAGCTGTACATTGCAACTCCTCCTTATCTTTGTTGTTTTTTTAAGGCATAAAAGGAGCTTCCGCTGGTCGCTCTTTTACACCAAAAAAAACGAACAAATATAAGTCCGGGGTTTTCATTTCCATCTGGGCTAAAAAATATGAAATACCTAATAACCATTGTCGGACCAACAGCCATAGGCAAAACAGCCTTAAGTATTGCTTTGGCACAACATTTTAAATGCGAGATTGTTTCTTGCGACAGCCGTCAATTTTTTAAAGAAATGACTATTGGTACAGCCGTTCCCAATCAAGAAGAATTGAATTCTGCCAAACATCATTTCATTCAAAATAAATCCATTTTTGAAAATTACACCGTTGGCGATTACGAAAAAGAAGCTTTAGTAAAAATCGAAGAACTTTTTCAAACCAACGATTATGCAATTCTTATTGGCGGATCAGGATTATATGTAGATGCAATTTTAAAAGGTTTTGATGAATTTCCAGAAATCAATCCAGAAGTTCGCTCAGAAGTAAATTTAAATTACGAAAAACTCGGAATTGAATATCTTCAGGAGCAACTAAAAAATCTAGATCCAGATTATTACCAAAAAATAACTATCGAAAATCCTCAAACTCTACAAAATCCGCAGCGAATGATGCGATTTGTAGAAGTTTGCATTGGAACAGGAAAACCATATTCTTCATTCTTAAATCAAAAGAAAAATAATCGAGGCTTCACTCCTATTCTAATTGGTTTAGATGCCGAAAGAGAAATCATTTACAACCGAATCAACCAGCGTGTTGATATTATGATGAACGAAGGTTTACTTGAAGAAGCCAAAACCTTGTATCCTAATAAAGCGTTAAATGCTCTGCAAACGGTCGGTTATAGAGAATTATTTAGTTATTTTGACGGAGAATTTACATTGCCTTTTGCAATAGAAGAAATCAAGAAAAATACTCGAAGATTTTCTAAAAGACAATTAACGTGGTTCAAACGTAATGAAAACACTAAATGGTTTGATTACGCGGCAGATAGAAAGGAAATTATAAGCTATATAGAAAATCTTCTAAAGTAAAAATCTATTTTCTTTCATCTTTCTTCTATTTTCTAAAATAAAAATCTAAAATCAAAAAATGCCAATATCTCCAAATTTCACATCAGTTTTAAGTAAAGACTGGGAAATCAATTTCACACAATGCACGCCCGCTGGTTATTTAAAGTATACCGATTTGTGTAATATTTTACAATTAACTGCTGCAGCACATTCAGAAGTTGGCGGCATTAGTTTTTATGATATGCAGGAATTTCACCAAGCGTGGGTTTTAAGCCGAATGCGCGTTGAAGTGCATGCTTTACCAAAATGGCAGGATGTCGTAACTGTAAAAACATGGATCAATAGTCTGGAAAATTCACGTTCTGTTCGTGCGTTGGAGATGTATGTAAATGGAAAGAAAATAGTGGGCTGCGAAACCTATTGGGCTGTTTTCAATACGCAGGCGCGCCGTCCAGAAGCGTTAGCTTTACCATATGAACATTTTGAATTATTTCCCGAAAATAGAGCTACAGAAGAAGGTTTTTCTAAAATAAACATCAACCACGAAAAAGAAGCTGTTTTTGAAAAAACAGTTTATTTATCAGATCTGGATATTGTAAATCATGTTAATAACGTAAAATATCTGGAATGGTGCCTAGATCACGTTGATCCGAAAAGAATTTTAAAACAAGAAGTGAAAAGTTTCGAAATGAATTTCATGAAAGAGCTTTCATTACAAGATAATGTTGTCATTCACGAAAGTGAAGATGATGATCATACAAAGGCAACTTTCAGTATTACAAAAGGAGAAAAAACATGTTTCGCTTTGGAATTGCATTGGAAATAAAGGTTTTTTAAATCTGACATTCCTCAATATTGTCATTTCGACGAAGGAGAAATCTTCGCCAGAAGCTCTGCAAAGATTGACTATTTTGATTGTGGAATTACTTACGAAGATTTCTCCTTCGTCGAAATGACAAACTTTGTTTGTAACTTAATTAAACAAAAAACGATGCAAAATTGCATCGTTTTTTGTTTAAAATTATTTCGATTTCTTTTTAGAATCTTTTTTTGTTTTTTTATCTTTCTTCTTTTTCAACAAATCAAGTTTACCTTTAATTCTTTTCTCAACTTCACTAATTCCAGAGTCATAATCATGTTGAATAGAATGTAATTTTGCTTGCTTAATTTCTTTTAAAGCATCTTTAAATTTATGCTGTACTTCTAATAAAATTGCTTTTTTGACATAAATTTCAGACTTGTTTATTCCTTTTACAGTCAAAGCAAAATCAATTAGCTTTTCAGCTTCTTCATAATCTTCATTCACAATCAATGTCTGCAAATAATACGGATATACTTCAAGAGCATGAATATTAATAGCTAACGCTTGCTGAAAATAAGATTTTGCTTCTTCGTAATTCATTAATTGTTCTGCTTGAATTCTTCCGTATAAACATAACACCATTGTGTTTTTATCATCATAAGAAAAAGCATAATCCAAAGATTCGATTGTTCCTTCAAGCCAAAACGGATAATTATCCAAGGCCTGAAAAAGATATTTATCAGTTGTTTTCATTTCGTAAATCGTTTTTTAATTTCTGACGAGTTCCTTTGTAACTCTTCTCCGCTTTATTCTTTTTAAAATCACTTCCGGTAAAAACTCTAATAGGATTTCCACGCTCAACATTGAGTTGATTTTCCCATTGTTTACCAACATGATTTTTAAGCTGAATCAGTTTTTCTTCTTCTAATTTTTTTAATAATCTTTCTGTTGCTAGTTTTTTGTTTTGGTGTTGAGAACGACTGTCCATCGAAACAACTGCAATTCCTGTTGGAATATGTGTTGCCCGAATTGCCGAACTCACTTTATTTACATGCTGACCGCCCGCTCCAGAACTACGCATTGCCTGATATTGAATATCATTTTCTGAAACCGCTGTGTTTTTCTGCGGTTCGATTTCAAAAATTCCAATAAACCAGTTCTTGCGTTTATGCATTTTTCTAAACTGACTCTGCCCAATCCATTGAATCGTTCCAATCCACGATTTTACAAATTTCTCAGCATTTTTTCCTTTTACAGCAATTGAAGCCGTTTCAACCGTTCCATTTTCCTGACCTGCTTCGCGCTGCAGTAAAACGGTTTCTAATTGTTGATCCTGCGCCTCTTCCAAAACTTTTTTAAGCACTTGGGCAACAACCCAAGTGCATTCTGCAGGTCCGCGACCCGCTGTTATCTGAATTATTCTTTCCATTTTTTTTTAATCTCTTTTTAACGATCCATTCTAACGATCTTTGGCGTAAAAGTTCCCAAAACTTCTACTAAATCGGTTTGATTCGCCATAACTTTTGTAATGTCTTTGTACGCCATTGGAGCTTCGTCAATATTTCCTCCAATCAAGGTTACATCATTGGCTTTCAAAACCTTTTTGATCTCACTTTGCGTAAAAGTACTTTTACATTTTGCTCTCGAAAACAAACGGCCAGCTCCATGAGAGGCAGAGTTTAAACTTTCTGCATTTCCTTTACCCTTTACAATGTAGCCAGGCGCAGTCATCGAACCCGGAATAATTCCCAATTGACCTTCAGCTGCTGGCGTTGCTCCCTTCCTATGAACAATACATTCTTGACCATTTACCATTTCTTTCCAGGCAAAATTGTGGTGATTTTCTATCGTTACTACTACTCTTTTCCCAATAGCTTTGGCAATTCTTCTATGAATATCATCATGACAAGCTTTTGCATATTCTCCAGCTAAATTCATTGCAAGCCAATATTCCTGACCATCATGTGTATTCAAATCCAGCCATGCTAAATGCTGCACATTTTTTGGTAACGGACATTGCTTTGTCGCCAAATAAGTATAATGTTTGGCAATGTTTGCGCCCAAACCACGCGAACCACTATGCGAAAGAACAGCGAAATACTCCCCATTTTCGAGCTTCCACTCGTTTTCTGGGTTATCGATTTTAGCAATTCCAAATTCTACAAAATGATTTCCTCCGCCTGAAGATCCCAATTGTTTGTAAGCTTTAGGTAAAAGATTCTTCAACAGCGGAATATCTTGAAATTCACTTTTATAAAAAACGTCATGGTCTACTCTTGATGCATGCGTTTCATACATCCCAAACTTGGTATTGTCTTTTAAAATAGCCTCAAGCTGATGCTCTCTCCCTTTAAAATGAGAAGCTGGCAAATCAAATATTGAGAGACTCATTCGGCATCCAATATCAACCCCAACTCCGTATGGAATCACAGCATTATCGGTTGCTAAAACACCGCCGATTGGTAAACCATATCCAGAATGTGCGTCTGGCATTAAAGCTCCTGCAACCGAAACTGGCAGTTTCAAAGAATCATACAATTGAAATTTTGCCTGCTGATCGATTTCATTTTCACCAAAAATTGTAAAAGGAGCTCTGGTTGTTTTCAACTGATGCATCCTTACTTGAACTGGTTTTATCAAGCCTTCGGCTACTTTCCCCCAGGTTCCGTTTCCTTCGTACTTTTCAGGATTTAGCAAGACATCTTTTGCTTCTGTTAGAATAGATTCCTTTTTTTCTCTTTTTCTATATCTGTTTATCTGCCCTAAGGCGATATTTATTGAATTGTTTTTTGGAAATCCCAATTTAATCAGGTCTTTTCCAGATAATTTATTTCCCATAAATTTTTTATACTACTATTTACAGCATGCCCAAGTCCACTTAATACAAAAAGGATTAAATAAAATTTAAGCATACAAACTTTTATCCTTCCGGATAATTACTTTGAATCTTTTTTCGGGAAAATTTGAAGTGTCTAGAATAAAAAAAGCCCGAAACTAAATGTCTTCGGGCTTTTTTATATATCTAAAAATGTATTTCTAAGATTGAAATAAGCCACGAAGAAGTGCTGCACCAAATCTGTTTGGTGTGAAGCTTTGTGATGTCGATGTAAGTACAAACATTTTTTCTTCGTTTTAAAGGGTTATTATTTTTTTCGTCTGCAAATATTCAGAATTGTTTTTTGATTTTCCAAATTTATTTAAAGAAAATACATCTAAAAAAATAATTGATGAATTCTAAATATATAAAAATTAGATTATCTATCTAAAAATCAAAACCCTAACTCTAGCAATAATTCTATGTGTTTTTCTCTCTTTTCAGCAAGAAAAAAAATCATACGAATCCAAGATTTAGAGTTGTAAGCTAAAAAATGGAGCATAAAAAAAGCCCTGATTTCTCAGAGCTTATATTTTTTAGTGTGAATTTGTTATTCAGTAACTTTGCTTTTTACTACTAATCTAAAACCTTCACCGTGAATGTTTAAGATTTCAACATCTTCATCTGCTTTTAGGTATTTTCTAAGTTTAGCGATGTAAACGTCCATACTTCTTGAAGTAAAGTAGTTGTCATCTCTCCAGATTTTTGTTAAAGCTAATTCTCTTGGCATTAAGTCATTTTCATGAAGAATAAGCATTTTAAGCAATTCATTCTCTTTTGGAGATAATTTGATTGGCTCTTCATCTTGGAAAGTCAAGAATCTCAATTTTGAATTTAAATGAAACTTACCAATATTAAATTCAAATTGTACTTGTTCTGCTTTTGTATCTGCTGATTTTCTTTGAATGATTGCTTTAATTTTCATTAAAAGAACTTCAGAATCAAAAGGTTTATTTAAATAATCATCTGCACCAGCTTTATATCCTTTTAAAACATCTTCTTTCATAGACTTGGCTGTCAAAAAGATAATTGGCACTTCACTGTTCTTTTCTCTAATTTCTTTGGCCAAAGTGTAACCATCTTTATAAGGCATCATTACGTCAAGAATACATAGATCATATACGTCTTTCTTGAATTTTTCGAAACCTTCCATACCGTTTTTAGCTAAAGTAACTTCAAAGTCATTTAACATTAGATAATCTTTAAGAACTGCCCCAAAATTTAGGTCATCTTCTACTAAAAGTATTCTTTTGTTAGTATTTTCCATATTTTAATTTATTAATGGTATTTTTATTATAAAGGTGCTACCTTTTCCTTTTTCGCTTTCTACATATACTTGACCGTTGTGGTCTTCAACAATTCTCTTAACATAGGCCAAACCTAAACCGTGGCCTTTTACATTGTGCAAATCTCCTGTATGCTCTCTGTAAAACTTCTCAAAAACTCGTTTTTGAGCTATCTTACTCATTCCCAAACCATGATCTCTTACTTTTATCAAAATCATATCTTTTACATTTTCTGTAAAGATTTCAATCTCTGGTGTACCTGGTGAGTATTTGATGGCATTTTCCAAAATATTAACCAATACATTTGTAAAATGAACTTCATTTATCAAACAGGTTGTTCTTGCTGCATTATAATGCCTCACTACAGTACCCTTTCTATCCTCTAGAATTAGATTCACGTGTTCAATTGCATCATCAATAATATCATGAACTACAGTTGGCTCTTTGGTGATGTCAAGTTCTCTTTTTTCTAATTTAGAAATACGAAGAACATTTTCCACCTGTGCATGCATTCTTTTATTTTCATCTCGAATCATTTGAAGATAGCGATAAACTTTTTCTTTATCTTCTATAATTCTTGGATTTTTAATAGCATCTAATGCTAAATTTATAGTTGCAATTGGAGTTTTAAACTCATGCGTCATATTGTTTATAAAATCTGTTTTGATTTCAGAAATATGTTTTTGACGCAGTAATTGATTTAATGCACTCGTGTAAGCAACAATTATAATTAAGGTAAAAACTATTGATAAAATAGTGATACTTAATAATTCAGATAATAAAAATTTCTTTTTATGCGGAAAAGTAACTGACAATTCATATTTACTATTTCCTTCATTATCTGTATAAACTGGAATATTGTAAGTTGCATCCTTGTCATAATGAAATCCGTCAGATTTTATTTTTGTTGGAACGCCGCTGCTATAAATTCCGAATTCAAATTTGGTTTTAACTCCATATTCTTCCAGCTCTTTCTTTAATAATTTAGAAAGCTTGTCTTTTGTAATTCTTCCTTCAATTGGAGTCAAAGAGGCAATGTCTTTATATTGAATCTGCTGTTGAACTTTATTTAAAATATCCAAACTTCCAGATTTTTCATCCCTTATATCTGGAATAATACTTTGTCCTAAACTATTATTATCAATTCCATTGTTATTATAAACTTCAGTTACTCTTTTTGAACTAAAATTTTTAAAACGTTCACTGCTGAACTTTTTGTTAAAAATAGAACCATTAATATCGTAATCTTCAGATGTCAAGGTATTCGAATAAACAATTGTTTTATTCGTTTTAGTGTTTCTCTGTACGTATAGTACTTCAAGTAAATCTTCTTTTTTTGGAATTTTACCCGTACTATCTTTTATACGGTTGTATTTGTCGTAGAAACTATACTCTTCTTGTTGTTCCAGTTTGTCTGCAACATTTCCAATTACTTGAGTAACGTGGTATTTAAATTGTTCTTCATTATTCTTGAACGAAGAATTAAACCAAAATACCTGTACCAGAATTATCCCGATTAAGGACAAACTCATCAATAAAACAAGTATTCTAAAAAATAATTTATTCATCGAAACAAAATTAATATTTTAACAATATACTAAATAATACATTAACCAAATATTAACATTTAAGACTGATTTTGTTTTATATTCAAAATTTTAAGAATTTTAACAACTTCTTCTTTAGCAATTTTAAGATTATCGTTATTAATCACGAAATTGCTCATAGAAATTCGTTTTTCGTCATTCCATTGCATTTTCATCCTGCTTAAAACTTGTTCCCTTGTAGTTTTATCTCGTTCAATAACACGCTCAATCCTTACTTCTTCTGGAGCTGTAACCGTTATGATTATATCGCATTCTTTATAACGTCCGCTTTCAAATAAAATGGCAGCTTCGTAAATTACATAATCAAAATTTTTATACTCCTGCATCCATAATTCAAAATCTTGTTTTACTGCTGGATGCACAATTGCATTTAATTTTGCTAATTGTTCTTTATCATTAAAAACTATCTGAGCTAACTTTGCTCTATTTAAAACTTGTCCGTCAAAAATATCTTGGCCAAATACAGCTTTAACTTCTTTAAGAATAACATCTGACTGCATTACTCTTTTGGCTCCATCATCTGCGATATAAACTGGAATTCCCATTGCTGCAAAATAGTTTGCAATAGTTGTTTTACCGCTTCCAATCCCTCCTGTAAGACCAATAACTTTTGTCATTATTATACTTTAAAAAACATACGTGGAAAAGCTTCCTGAGGTTTCTTTTTTAATAAAATTACTTTTATAAAAGATTCCAAAAATCCTGTTCCGTAGCCATAGAACTGTTTCCACACTGCTATTACAGAAAGATATCCAATTTTAATACTTTTATTTTGGACACTTGATGTAAGAAAAATTATAACGAAATATACGAAATATAATTGTAATAAAATATCAATATTGAAAATTAACAATAAAAAAGCTAATAATAATCCTAATATAAATACTGTTGGAAAGAAGAAAGTTAGCTTATTATGTTCTGGATACCAGCTGTTTAAAATCGGTCTTGCGATACCAAATTTTTTTACTTGAAGAGAGAATTTTTCCCAGTCAATTCGACGTTTATGATACACATAAGCCTCAGAAAACAGTCTTGTTTCGAATCCTAAATTCCATAAACGGATAGATAAATCAGGATCTTCACCTGGATGAATGTTTCCAAAACCTTTTGAAGCTTCAAAAGCTTTCTTAGAAATTCCCATATTAAAACTTCGCGGCTGAAATTTATTGATCTTCTCAGAACCACCTCTAATTCCTCCTGTAGTTAAGAAAGAAGTCATTGCAAAATTGATTGCTTTCTGAATATCCGAAAAACTATCAAGCGCTTTATCTGGTCCTCCAAAGCAATCAACATATTTTTCATTTAATGCTTTACGGACTTCCGTCAAATAGTTGGAAGGAATAATACAATCTGAATCAAAAATGATAAAATAATCTCCTCTCGCCTTTTGCATTCCAAAATTACGAGAATCTCCAGGTCCTGAATTTTGTTTAAAATAGTAGGATATATTTAATTTTCCTTGATAATTCATTACCACATCTCTGCATGGTATTGAAGATCCATCTTCGACAAGAACAATTTCAAAAGCTTCATTATAATCAGATTTTGAGAGACTTTCTAAAAGTTCATCAACTTCATCTGGACGATTATACACGGGTATAATTAAGGAAAAAATCATAGCAGAATGCGCGTTATTAAAGGGTATATTTTTTAGGTTTCAAAATTTTAACAAAGATATGGTATATTCACAAAAAAACCATCAACTTTTGGTTGATGGTTTTTGCTTACTAGTAAGTAAATATTGTTATTTGATACTTTCAATTTGAACAACTTCATTTGCTTCTGCATTATAATCAACACCAGCAAATTCAAATCCGAATAAATTTAAGAAATCATTTCTATAACCTGCAAGATCACCAATTTCTGGTAATGTTTCTGTAGTTGCTTCTAACCAAAGTTTAGCCACTTTAGCCTGAACATCTTCACGCATTTCCCAGTCATCAATTCTAATTCTTCCTTTTTCATCTACAGGAACATCAGAACCATTGTATAATCTATCTTGGAATAAACGTTGAATTTGCTCGATACAACCTTCATGAATTCCTTCTTCTTTCATTATTTTGTATAAAAGAGAAATATATAACGGAATTACAGGAATTGCAGAACTTGCTTGAGTTACTAAAGCTTTATTTACAGAAACATAAGCTTTTCCTCCAATAGATTTTAAAGAATCTCCAATTGTAAACGCTGTAGCTTCTAAATGATCTTTTGCACGTCCTATCGTTCCTTTACGGTAAACCGCTTCTGTTAAAGATGGCCCGATGTAAGAATAAGCAACAGTTGTAGCTCCTTCTGCTAATAAATTTTCATTTTTTAACGCATCGATCCACATTGCCCAGTCTTCACCACCCATTACAGCAACTGTATTCTCAATATCTTCTTCATTTGCTGGAGCGATAGAAACTTCAGAAACTTTTCCTGTATGAAAATCAACAGTTTTGTTTGTAAAAGTTTGTCCAATTGGTTTTAAAACTGAACGATGTGTAACTCCGGTAGTAGGATTGGTACGTACTGGCGAAGCTAAACTATAAATAATAAGATCTACTTGTCCTAAATCAGCTTTGATTAAATCTAGAGTTTCTTTTTTAATTTCATTTGAAAACGCATCTCCGTTGATGCTTTTTGCATATAAACCTGCTTTATGAGCTTCTTTTTCAAATGCTGCAGAATTATACCATCCTGGAGAAGCAGTTTTTCCTTCAACCGGCGGTTTTTCAAAAAACACTCCAATTGTTGCAGCACCAGAACCAAAAGCACTAGTAATTCTTGAGGCCAATCCGAAACCTGTTGAAGCACCAATCACTAAAACTTTTTTAGGACCAGCAATTTCTCCTTTAGATTTTACATATTCAATTTGATTTTTAACATTTTGCTCAGCTCCCGTTGGGTGGGCAGTCAAACAAATAAATCCTCTCATTCTAGGTTCTATAATCATCTTGCAATTATTTTTTTTGTATTATTTCAATTTCAGTTTTAATTTTTCAAAAATAGACATTTTATCCTTAACCCTTTTCATATTAGCATTCATATTGTCAATAAAATTTGGGTTTAATGCATTTTTGGTTGCTGCTTTATAATAATTATAAGCCATAATATATTGACTTTCATACTCTGCCATTCTACCTAATTCACTATTGTAAGTCGAATTATCTGCATTTTCTAAATTAGCCAAAGTAAAATTAATATGCTCTTTTGCTTCGGCATATCTGCCAATATCAATTAATAAATAAGTATAATTTAAATAAGGGGCAGGATATTTAGTATCGAACTTCATCGCAAGTTTGTAATGATAAATTCCTTTCTCATAATCACTTAATTTATTGTAATAAATCCATCCTAAATGATTGTGAGCTTTTCCAAAATCAGGATACTGCGCTAAAATTTCTTCAAGTAATTCTTTTGCGTCTGCCGAATTTCCCTCAGAAATTAACGCATCTGCTTTTATAAATTGATTTTCGTAAAAACTCAAACTTTCCATTCCTATGTTTTTAATTCAATAATTGTTTTGCATGGTTTAAAGCCGAATCAGAAATATTTGCTCCAGATAACATCTGCGCAATTTCTAAAATTCGTTCTTCCTGCGATAAAAGCTTTAATTCAGACTGCGTATCATCTCCAACTGTTGATTTTGAAACTTTAAAATGAGAATCTCCTTTTGCTGCAATCTGCGGCAAATGCGTAATGGCAAATATCTGCATGCTTGCACTCATTTCTTTCATAATTTCACCCATTCTAATCGCAATTTCTCCAGAAACTCCTGTATCAATTTCGTCAAATATAAGGGTTGGCAATTTCGAATATTTTGCTAAAATAGCTTTTACAGCCAGCATAATACGAGACATCTCTCCTCCAGATGCTACTTTTTTCAACAAACCAAAATCCATTCCTTTGTTGGCAGAAAATAAAAATTGCAATTCGTCTTTTCCGTTTTGAAAGTAAACTTCAGAAGGTAATAATTCCATTTTAAAACGAACATTTGGCATTCCTAAAGTTTCTAAAATAGAAATTAATTGTTCTGAAAGCTTCGGAATTGCATTTACTCTGTTTTGGTGAATTTGAACTGCATAATTATCTAGTTCTATAGTTTTCTCCTCAATAATTTTAGATAAAGCTTCTATTTCTTCATCCATATTATCGAGTTCCAATAAACTGTTACCTAATTCAGCTTGAATTTGAAGCAGATCATCAACAGAATTTACTTGATGTTTTTTCTGCAAATTATAAATCAATTGCAATTTCTGATTTACTAACTCTAATTGCACCGGATCATTTAGCAATTTTTCCGAACAATTTTCCAGTTCTTTAGAAACATCATCGAATTCGATAGCTAAGCTTGTTACTCTTTCAAATAAATTTTGATATTCTGGTGAAAATGGAGCCACTTTCTGCAAAGCTGCTTTAATTTCATTTAAATTATGAAAAACGCCAAACTGTTCCTCGTTTGCAATTGTAAGCGATTTATCAAGAGATTCTTTGATTATTTCAACATTATTCAGCTTTTCATAATCAGCTTCTAACTCTTCTTGTTCGCCAGATTTCAATTGTGCAGATACTAATTCATTTAACAAAAATGTATTGTATTCCTGTTCCTTTCCTGAATCACTCTGCTTTTTAATCAAAGCATTCCATTTTGATTTATCCGCTTTATAAGATTTAAGCAATTTTTGATATTCTGCAATAACTCCTCCATTATTGGCAATAGCATCTATAATCTTGAATTGCACATTTTCATCTGACAATTCCTGAGTTTGCTGCTGCGAATGAATATCTATTAAATACAAACTTAAATCTTGAAGTTCCTGCAGATTAACAGGACTGTCATTTATAAAGGCACGCGATTTTCCAGAAGGCAAAATTTCACGTCTAATGATCGTTTCATCTTCATAATCCAGATCATTAGCTTCAAAAAAGTCTTTTAAATTGTATTTCGAAATTTCAAAATGTGCTTCAATAACACATTTTTCTTCTTTATTTTTTAAAGAAGTAAGATCTGCTCTTTTACCTAAAACGAGACCAATAGCACCTAAAATAATTGATTTTCCTGCTCCTGTCTCACCTGTAATTATAGAAAAACCTTTAGAAAAATCTATTGCTAGTTTTTCAATAAGAGCATAATTTTTAATTGACAGTGAAGTGATCATAGAGCAATTTTGTAAAAATAAAGGTTAAAGTAGGTTTTGAAAAATGAAACAGATTTAATATTTAATCTGTGACCATTTAGTAGAATTTAATGGCGAAACTTTGTTTAAAACATCTGTTAAATCGGTAACAGATATACTTGGTCCGCCAGAAAAAATAGAAACAATTTCATCTGATTTTGCATCAAAGAAAACTCGGGTTATAAACGCATTTGGTTTAACTGAATTTAATTTACCTATAAGCATTAATGCAGATTTTATTTTTTCTTTTGAGGCTTTTAAATCTAAACTCATACCATCTAATCCAGTATGATAAGCGTACATAGTTTGGCGTAAATCGCTGTAAGTTGGCGCAATCATATCATTAATCAAATAGTAACGATTTTGAAGTCCGTCTGACTGATTCCAGCCTTTAAATCCACCCTGTTGTGCAACATTGGCAATATTTTGAGCTGTTTGAAGATATTGATTTCCTGCACCCATTTGAAAAGTATCAGCATCCATGCCCAAGATCATATAACAGTAAAAAGATATAACAGAAACTAAGTTCGAGTCATAAGTATTTGGATTAAATAACAATGGCTCGTATTCTGTATATCTAAAATTAAAATCTTTGTCGTTGTAATTTAAAACAGGTGAAGAATACGTAGAATTAAAAATCAATCTTGAAGATTGAACCTGAACAGTCCCTGTAAATTGATCTGAACTGTTAGATGATAAAGTAATATACATCGAGCAGTTAATTCTTTCGTTTTGTTTTAAAATTGAACCTGTCCAGTCTGTTTTGTTTACAAATTCAGACAATGAGGTTTGAAGCGTTTTAAAAACCTGATTATTCGGGTTCGTAAGTCGCTCTGTATTAATAGTTACTGTACAATTTAGCTGCTGCCCTTGCACAAAACCAAAGCTTAGAAATACTAACAGCGTAACTATCTTATTCATAATTGTATAAATATTAAATTAAACATAAATTGTTTGGATTTATGTTCTCGGCGTATATTTTAAATCTAAGATTTTGAAAAATGCAGAATAACTTTATTCAAAATATCAGCCGCTACAGATTCTTTTAATTTTAATTCCATTGGTTCGATTTCAAAATTTTTATCAATAAAGGTTACTTTATTGGTCTCTTTTTTAAAACCTGCTCCTTTATCTTGTAAGGAATTTAAAACAATCAAATCTAAGTTTTTTTTCTGAATTTTCAACTTAGCATTTTCAATTTCATTTTCAGTTTCTAATGCAAATCCAATTAAAAACTGATTTTTTTTAATAGCTCCCAAAGAAGACAAGATATCTTTTGTCTTTTCAAGTTCTATCGAAAACTCAGCTACAGTTTTCTTAATTTTCTGGTCTGCAACAAATTTCGGTTTGTAATCTGCAACAGCTGCAGCTGCGATCGCCGCATCGACTTCATTAAAATACAAATGACAAGCATCGTACATTTCTTGAGCAGATACAACATCTACAACTTTAACTAAAGCGTTCTTAGCCTTATAGTGTGTTGGACCCGCAATTAAAAACACCTCTGCTCCTAGACTTGCAGCTTCATTGGCAATATCAAACCCCATTTTCCCAGAAGAATGATTTCCTATAAAACGTACGGGATCTATCGCTTCGTATGTTGGTCCTGCAGTAACTAGTATTTTTTTTCCTTTTAACGGCAGTTTACTCTCTAAATCAGCTTCTAAGAAAGCAATTATATTTTCAGGTTCAGCCATTCTTCCTTCACCAGATAAGCCACTAGCCAATTCGCCATTTTCAGCTGGAATCATTACATTTCCAAACTGTTTTAATGCCGCAAAACTGGATAAAGTTGAAGGATGCTTATACATATCCAAGTCCATTGCAGGTGCAAAATAAACTGGACATTTGGCCGATAAATAGGTTGCAATTAAAAGATTATCACAGTTTCCTGTAGCCATTTTCGATAATGTATTGGCTGTAGCGGGAGCAATCAACATAAGATCAGCCCAAAGTGCTAATTCAACATGATTGTTCCAAACTGCATCTTCATCATCTTGATTAAAGAAACTTGAATGTACTGGATTTTTAGATAACGTAGATAACGTTAATGGAGTTACAAAATCCTTAGAAGCAGGTGTCATTATCACTTGGACATGTGCACCTGCTTTTATAAAAAGTCGTACTAATGAGGCTGTTTTATAGGCTGCAATTCCACCAGAAACTCCCAGTAAAATTTTTTTCCCGTTTAAAACTGACATTATACTGTTATTTGTTTGAACTTCTGTGGTAAGTTTTACCGTCTAACCATTCTTGAACAGCTAAAGCGTGTGGTTTAGGTAATTTTTCGTAAAATTTAGAAACTTCGATTTGTTCTTTATTTTCAAAAACTTCTTCTAGACTATCATTATAAGTAGCAAACTCTTCTAATTTTTCAGTCAATTCTTTTTTAATCTCAGAATTAATTTGATTTGCTCTTTTAGCCATAATGGTAATTGCCTCATACACATTTCCTGTTGGCTCTTCAATAACTGTTTTGTTGTAAGTTATTGTGTTAACAGGAGCATTCGTCTTTTTTAAATCCATGACTTTATTTATTTAGTAAATTTTTGTAAATCTGTTTCAACTCTAGCATTCATTTCGTCTGCTTTAACTTTGTATTTTGTGTCGCTTTTAAACTTAACTAAGTTATTGTAAGCTACTTTGGCAACATTTAGGCGTTCTTCCATTTTTGAAGGTACACTATTGATTGCCAATTGATATGCTGAATCATATTTATAAAACAGCGCATCTTCTTTAAAAGGTGTTCCAGGATAATCAGCGATAAAATTATCAAAAGCAACTAAAGCTGATTTGTAATCTGAAATTGTATTGTAACCTTTAGCATTTTCATATGCTTTTTTCTCTAATTTACCATTTAACAGCTGCACAGTTTCATTTGCCTGAGCTACATATTCTGAATTTGGATAATTATCAATAAAAGCTTGTAATTTTTCTAATGCTTTTACGGTATCTGTTTGGTCTAAACTGTAAACTGGTGCAAGTTTTGAATAGCTGTATGCACCTAAAAAAGCAGCTTCCTGCACTTTTTCGCTTCGTGGATAACCTGAAACAAAACTTTCGAACTGGTAACCAGCTAAATAATATTGTTTTGTTTTATAATAAGATTGCGAAAACATGTAAAATAGCTTTTCTGCCTGAGGTTTTCCTCTATAAGATGTAGCCAATTGTTCGAAAAGACGAATCGCTTTTGAATATTTACCAGCATCATACATTTTGGTTGCCATCTCAAATTTAGCCGCAACATCTTCATTTTTTAATGCTTTTTGATACTCACTACAAGAACAAAAAAGGGCCACAACAATTAACAGCGATACTATTCTTTTCATTTTCTTACTTTTATTATGATCTCTCAGACAATTTGCCAAAGCAAAATCACACCGAAGTTTCGGTGGCAAATTTAGTTATTAATTTAGCTACTACAAAATATTTTTTAGTATAATAAAATACCGTAAAACTTACGTTTATTTAATACTGTTTTTCACAAATTCATTTAATCTTTCTGCCAATGAATCATCTACGCTTACTAAAGGAAGACGAACGGTATTATCAGCAATTCCAAGGGCTTGGAAGATTTGTTTAATTCCAGCTGGATTTCCCTGCTCAAAAATCATATCAATACTGTCTGACAAGAAATAATGGGTTTTGAATGCATCTGCCACTTTTTTATTCAATCCTAAACGAATCATTTCTGAAAATTCTTTCGGAAAACCTTGTCCAATTACAGAAATAACACCAGCGCCGCCAGCCAAAACAATTGGTAGTGCCAGCATATCATCTCCAGAAATAACTAGAAAATCTTTTGGTGCATTTTTAATAATTTGCATTGCCTGCGCCATGTCTCCTGCAGCTTCTTTAATTGCTACAACATTTTCAAAATCATTAGCAAGACGTATAACGGTTGAAGGAAGCATATTACTTGATGTTCTTCCTGGAACATTATATAGAATTACAGGAATTGGAGAAGCCTCTGCAATTGCTTTAAAATGCTGGTAAATTCCTTCCTGTGTTGGTTTATTATAATATGGTGAAACAGATAATATTGCTTCAAAAGCAGAAAAATCTCTTGTTTTTAATTCTTCAACAATCTGCATAGTATTATTCCCGCCAACTCCTAAAACTAGAGGCAGTCTTCCTTTATTTACATCGATTACAGTATTTATAACCAATTCTTTCTCTTCTGCTGTAAGGGTAGCGTTTTCTGCTGTAGTCCCCATAACAACAAGATACTCCACTCCGCCATCTATAGAGAAGTTTACAATTCGCTGTAAAGCTTCGATGTCAACTGAAAAATCTTTTTTAAATGGAGTCACAAGAGCAACACCAGTTCCTATTAATGATTGCATATTTTAATTGTAATTTATTTTATATTTTTTAAATACCTAAACAATTCTGAAACGAATAGTTTGTAATTTTCTAATTCTGTACTAATCATCCAGCGGTTCAATTTTTGATCTACAGCAGAAAATCCGACTTTAAATTTAGCTTTTGATTTATTGGTGATCATCATTAAAATGACATTTTCGACATTATAATAACTCAACAAAAGATCAAATTCTGAATTCACAAATTTGTTCAAAAAATCTTCGGTAATTTCTCCTTTCCAATTGATATGTTTTTTACCAAAAGTAGGTCTTAAATACGTTTCTTTCTCGTTAATTTTTCCTCTGTATGCAACAACTTTTATGTTTTCTGAAGCAATTCCTTTAAGCTTTAATTCGTTAATCAGCGCTTCAGAATGGTCAAAATTACTTTCATCTATCAATAAACCAATTGTTTGAACGTTCTTAGAAAAGACCTCGTTTTTATTGTTACTTAAGTTATTTTTTAATGATTTTTTTACAAAAAATTCCTTTATATAATTTAAAAACATAGTACTTTTACTAGATTACAAAATTAATTATTTAAGTTGCATTTAAAATGGTAAAACTAAAAAAGTATAACGGATTTTTGAAACTTTTTGTTATATTCTTAACACTTTTTTTTACAGTTTCCTGTAGTCAAAAAAATTACAATCTAAACAAAATTGAAGGGAAACAACTTCCTGTTACTGAAAAAACTGCTGAAACTCCAGCAATTGAAAACTTTATTAAACCTTATCGTGATCACATTAACCAAGATTTGGATAATGTTTTGGCTTATGCTCCTGAAACTTTAGACAAGAGTACAGGAAAATGGCAGACCAGCATTGGAAGTCTATTGGCTGATGTTTGCCTTCAAAGAGGAAATACCGTTTTTAAAGCCCGTGAAAATAAAGATATCGATTTGTGTCTTTTAAATCATGGTGGCATCCGCGCAATTCTTCCTAAAGGAAATGTAACTACGAGAACCGCTTTTGAAATTATGCCTTTCGAAAACAATCTGGTTGTTATAGCTTTAAAAGGGGAACAAATTTTAGAAATTGCAGCCTATATTATTAAGGAGAAAAAACCGCAGCCTTTGTCTGGAATGACTTTTACAATTGCAAAAGACAATACTGCAAAAAACATCCTAGTTCAAGGAAAACCGCTAGATGTGAACAAGACTTATTATGTAGCTACAAATGATTATTTGGCAAATGGCGGTGACAGTATGACTTTCTTTGCGAAAGGCACTCAAAAGTTTGACTTAAACTATAAACTTAGAAATGTATTGATTGATTATTTTAAAGATGTAGACACAGTTGTGGCTCCGAAAAATATCAGAATTACAGAAGAATAAAAAAATTAAAGAAAAAAGTAAGCATTCCTGCAAAAAAAATATAAAATGAAAAGAAGAGAGTTTATCGAAAAAACAGCAGCAAGCACTGCCCTACTAAGTTTAGGATTGTCTTTGAGCAGTTTTGAAACTAACGATATTAAACATTTAACAATTTTACATACTAATGATGTGCACAGCCACATTGATCCTTTTCCTGCTGATGATCCGCGTAATCCTAATATGGGCGGCGTATCTCGTCGTGCGGCATTAATAGAGTCTATTCGTAAAGAAAATTCGAATGTGCTTCTTTTAGATGCAGGAGACATTTTCCAGGGAACTCCATATTTTAATTATTATGGCGGTGAATTGGAATTTAAATTGATGAGTATGATGAAGTATGATGCTTCGACTATTGGAAACCATGATTTTGATAACGGCCTTGATGGCTTATACGCTCAGCTTCCTCACGCCACTTTTGATTTTATCTGTTCTAACTATGATTTTAAAAATACGGTTATGGAGGGACATGTAAAACCGTACAAAATCTTCAATAAAAACGGAATTAAGGTTGGTGTTTTTGGAGTTGGAATTGAATTACAAGGTTTGGTAGACAAGCAATTATACAAGGAAACTGTTTATAATAATCCTGTAGAAATTGCGCAGGACATGACACAGCTTTTGAAAAAGGAACAAAAATGTGATTTAGTAATTTGTCTTTCGCATTTGGGATATAAATATAAAGATGATCCAACTAAAATAAGCGATTTGAAATTTGCTGAACAAACTCAAGATATTGACTTAATTATTGGGGGTCATACTCATACTTTTTTAGACAAACCAACTATTGTAAAAAATAAAGCTGGTAAAGAGGTATTGGTAAATCAGGTAGGCTGTTACGGAATCAATTTAGGTCGAATAGATTTTTATTTTGATAAAGACAAACCACATACAAACCAAGGTACAACTATTGTGGTGTAGGTTTATTTTGAATTCTAGCTTTTTCTAAAAAGTATTCTACCATAAAGAAATAAGCTAGAATTTGAGTTATGTCTCGTATTAAAACCAAAACGATTGAGTACGAGAAGTATTCATTGAAAATATAGAAAATATCTGAGAAGATATAGCTTACTGCCATTAATGACATCAGTAAAGTAATATGCGTTCCTTTGGTGATGTAACTTACAAAACAGTAATAACTTAAAACACTTAAAACGATTCCGTAGAAAGTGTAAATTATGTGAAACCGTTTCATACTGTCTAATTGTAAACTCAAGACAGAAACTAATAAGTAGACAATAAAAACTACCACAATAGAAATAGGCAGAATATCGCGTTTTGTTAATTTTATTCTTTCGTGCTCTCGAATGAAGATTCTAATAATTAAAAGGTAAACGATTAAAAAACATATTACTCCCCCTATTTCAGAACTTTCAATATCCATTAAGTCATATACCTGCCCTACAAAACAAAAAAAGAAAATCACACCTTCTGATTTTCCAATTTTGAATTCATTGCTAATTAAAAAATAAATAAAAATAGCCGGGAGAACTATTGCTTTGGCATACGTCGCAAAAAAGTCTTGTTCTGTATAATCAAAAATGATTGTACATAACAATGCCAGAAAAAACAAAATTAACGACGGTTTATTCGGTTTCATTTAATTTGTTTATAAAATCTTCTTCTGATAATATAGGTATATTTAATTTAGTGGCTTTTTCTAATTTCGCTGGTCCCATATTATCTCCTGCTACAACAAAATCTGTTTTTGCAGAAATAGAGCTTCCAACTTTTCCTCCGTTATCTTCTATGGCTTTCTTCAATTCATCTCTTGAAAATTGACTAAATACTCCAGAAACCACAAATGTTTTTCCAACAAATTTCTCGGTCGCATTTGGATTTACTCTTTCTTCAATTTGAAACTGAACTCCATAATTTTTTAAGCGCTCAATGATTTTTTGATTTTCTTCATTTTCAAAAAATTCAACAACGCTTCTTGCAATTCTTTCTCCAATTTCATCAACCAAAATTAAATCCATTAATGAAGCTTTGCTTAAAGCATCGATATTTTTATAATGTTTGGCTAATTTTTTGGCTACAGTTTCTCCGACAAAACGAATTCCAAGTGCAAACAATACACTTTCGAACGGAATTTCTTTTGATTTCTGAACTCCATTTACCAAGTTTTCGGCAGATTTTTGAGCCATTCTTTCTAAATGCAGAATATCTTCTACTCTCAATTCATACAAATCTGCATAATTGTGTACTAAGCCATTTTTGAAAAGTAACGCCACAGTTTCTCCGCCTAGACCTTCGATATCCATAGCTTTTCTAGAAATGTAATGTTGAATTCTACCTATAATCTGCGGTGGACAACCGTAGAAATTAGGACAGTAATGATTGGCTTCACCCACATTTCTAACTAATTCAGTCTGGCATTCCGGGCAATAGGAAATATAATGTGTTACTTCTGAATTTTCTGGGCGTTTGGCTAAATCTACTGCAATGATTTTTGGAATAATTTCACCGCCCTTTTCTACAAAAACAGTATCATTTACCCTAATATCTAATTTTTCGATTTGATCGGCATTGTGAAGAGAAGCTCTTTTTACAATTGTTCCAGCAAGCTGCACAGGTTCTAAATTCGCAACTGGAGTTATGGCGCCAGTTCTTCCTACTTGATAGGAAATTGATTTTAATTTGGTTGAAACCTGTTCTGATTTGAATTTGTAAGCTATTGCCCAGCGCGGTGATTTTGCAGTATAACCTAATTCTTCCTGATGCTGAATGCTGTTTACTTTTATTACAACTCCATCTGTTTCGTAAGGAAGATTATGACGGTGCACATCCCAATAATCAATAAAGTCAAAAACTTCGTGCATATTATTGACTAGTTTTGCTTCTTTCGGTACTTTGAATCCCCAGCTTCTTGCAGCTTCTAAGCCTTCGAATTGTGACGAAAAAGGCAGGTTATTTCCCGTTACAAAATACAATAAACATTCTAGTGGTCGTTTTGCAACCTCAGCACTATCTTGTAATTTTAAACTTCCTGAAGCTGTATTTCTTGGGTTTGAATAAGGTGTTTCTCCAATTTCGATTAATTCCTGGTTCATTTTTTCAAAACCAGCAAGCGGCAGAATTATTTCTCCTCGAATATCAAATTTATCTGGATATTTTCCTTTTAAGTGTAAAGGAATTGATTTTATCGTTTTAATATTATTGGTTACCTCATCACCCTGAAAACCGTCTCCGCGCGTTAAGGCCTGAACTAACTTTCCGTTTTCATAGGAAATACTAATTGAAGCACCATCATATTTTAATTCGCAGGTATATTGCAGATTAACATTTCCGAGCACTCTTTGAATGCGGTTTTCCCAATCCAGCAAATCTTCTTTAGAATAGGAATTATCTAAAGAATACATTCTATATTGATGTGCTATGGTTTTAAAATTTTTGGTAACTGTTCCGCCAACGCGTTGTGTTGGTGAATTTTCATCAAAAAATTCTGGATGTTTATTTTCTAAATCTTGAAGTTCTTTCAGTTTTATATCAAAATCATAATCTGAAATCGTTGCATTATCTAACACATAATAGTTGTAATTGTGTTGATTAAGTTCATTTCGTAATGTTTGAATGGTTTCTTGAATGCTCATAAAATATTGCAAATTATAATTGTGATAAACTGAATATCAAAATTAGAATTTATTTTTGTTCAAAAGCATAAAAATTGAAAGTTTTAAAAAATCAAAAATCAGACTGCAAATTCATGCAGTCTGATTTTCTCCTTGTCCATTATTCTTAAAAAAAGAATTAATAAAAACCAACTTCCAAATGGTTTCGACGTTACATGTTTTAGAATGATAATCAATAAATTACCACGAAAACATAAAACTATTTTTGAATAATGATAAAGTCTGAACGTCTATTTAACAGGTGCTCTTCTTCTGTACATTTTACACCATTTTTACATTTATTAATTAAACGAGTTTCGCCATAACCAATTGCGCTTTCAATTCTAGAAGGATCAATGTTTTGAGAGACAATATAATCTCTTGTAGATTTAGCTCTGTTGTCTGAAAGTTTTAAATTGTAGGCGTCTTTTCCTCTAGAATCTGTATGTGATTCAATTTTGATTCTGATGTTTGGAAATTTTCGCATAATAAAAACTACTTTAGACAATTCTTCAACTGCTTTTGGCGTAATGTCGTATTTGTCGTAATCGAAATAAATTGGATTTACATCGACTTTTTCAACCCCTTGTTTTTTAACAACTAAGTCATCGTAGTTACTCAATTCAAAATTTACATCTTTGATTTCGCCTCCATTTTCTTTAGTGGTTTCAACCGTTTTATCATCACTGCTGTAGTTCGGTTTTGCCGCGATCATTTTAATTACTTTGTTGCAAGGAACTTCTATGGCATATTTTCCATCGAAATTGGTTTTTGTTTCTCCAAGAACTTCGCTGAAAGAGTTATAAGCCATTATCGTAACATCAGTCAAAGGTTTTTTACTTTTACGATCTATAGCCATTCCCGAAATACTCTGATTGCAGACTGGTTTTCCTTTTACGAAAGAATAGATATCATCATCGCCCTTTCCTCCTGCTCTATTAGAAGAAAAATATCCATAACCATCTGTTCTGTCAATTATAAAAGAAAAGTCGTCTTTGTTACTATTAACTGGTGCACCAAGATTTTTAGGGGTCGTGAAATTTCCATCTCCCAGAAATTTACTTTCATAGACATCTAAATCTCCCCAGCCATAATGTCCGTCTGAAGAGAAATACAAAGTCCCGTTTTGAAAAAATGGAAATACTTCGTTACCAATTGTATTAATGTTAGGTCCTAAATTTAAAGGCGAGCTCATAGTTCCGTCAGCTGCGATTTTTACCACGTACAAATCTGTTTCACCAAATCCTCCCGGCATGTCTGATGCGAAGAAAAGCCACTGCCCGTCTTCACTTAATGCTGGATGTCCTACGGAATAATCATCACTGTCAAAAAATACTTTCTGCGGATTCTCTAACTTATTATCAACAATTGATCCTTTGATAATCTGAAAATTATTGATTTTTGCATCGTCAACAACTAATTTGTTTTTCTTTACAATATTTGTCGAATAGTAAATCGTTTTTCCCTGAGTATCAAAACTTGCTGTTGCCTCGTGATATTTAGTCATTACATTCGGAAGAAATACTGTTTCATTAAACAAACTTCCATCGGCAGGATTTCTTTCCGCAAGATATAAATTCAGAAAAGGCTGATTGTTCCAAGTATATAGTTTTTCACTAAACTTAGTAGTGTCACGAGCCGATGTAAAAACCACATTGTCTTTGAAAAAAGTGGCTCCAAAATCTGATTTACTAGTATTAATATCTAAATTTTTAATGGTATAAAGAGGTTTTGCTTTTGCCACGCTGTCCATATATTTCTTTTGGGCAACATATCTGCTTATCTCTTTTTTATCTCCCTTTTTATCCAGATATTCTTTTGTAACTCTATCTGCTTCATCATAATCCATAACGGCTTTCATCGATTGGATATAACGCAGATAGTAAATGTCAGTCAAATTATTTCCTTGAACTTCATACAGCTTTCTATACCATTTAAGTGCATTTCTAGAATCTGAAATGAAATAGTAAGAATCGGCAGCATTTTTCAGGGTTTGAGCTGAAGGATCTTTTATGTTCTGCAAACATTCCTCATAGGCTTTAGAAGCATCTAGATAAGAAAAGTTTCTAAACAAGGCATCTGCTTTCTTTAAGTTTGTTTTTTGAGCGAAACTAAACGTAACGCTCAAAATTAAACATAGGATATATAGTTTTCTCATAGGTTTTATTTTTAGAAGAATCGAGGAGATTTAATTTTGCTTTGGTTTTTAACAAATTGATAACGCAAGATGATTTCATGCGAACCATCATTGTATTTATTCAATTGGCTTACAGTGTAATCAAAAGCATATCCAAGATAAAAACTTGGTGAAATTTGAAAACCTGCCAGTATACTCACAGAATCATCTGTTCGATAAGCTCCTCCTATAACAAACTTTTCTTGAATCATAAAATTTGCTGATATGTCTGCCGTAAGTGGTGCCCCGCTTACTGCTTTTACTAAAAATGCCGGTTTAAATTTCAAATTTGGATTCAAATCAAAAACGTAACCTCCCATTAAAAAGTAATGCAGACGATCATAATCAATAGATTCCTGAACATCGTCATAATAATCATTTCTAATAAAACTTGGAACAGAAAGCCCTACATACCATTTATCAGTATAATAATAAATTCCGGCTCCGACTGCTAATTTCATTTGATTATTGATGTTCTGATTTAACAAAACATCATCATTGTCGTAGTATCTTCCTTTAGACCAATCTATGTTTAACATTCTCATTCCTGCTTTTAATCCAAAAGCAAGTCTTTTTTCATAACCTAATGGTACTGAATAAGAGAAATTTCCATCAAGATACAGTTCATCAGAAGGACCAATTTTATCATTTACAACACTCAAACCCAAACCTATTTTTTCATTTCGAAGAGGAGAATGAATGGAAAAGGATTGTGTTTCTGGAGCTCCATCAATTCCAATCCATTGTGAACGATATAAAAGTGCTGCTTCTATGGTTCCGGTAGATCCAGCGTAAGCTGGATTTACCGCCATAGTATTATACATATACTGTGTATATTGAGGATCTTGTTGCGCTGTGGCACAAAACGTGATAAAAGAACATATTAAAATGAAATACGTTTCTAATGATTTTATATATAGTTTCATAACGATACTTATTTAGTTTAATTAATTAGATGATTAATAGAAGTGGATTATCTCATAATAGACAACCAGCCTTTTTTAACCGTTCCATCTCCAATGGTTATCACATAAAAATAAGTACCTGTTGGCAGCATATCTCCTCTATTAACAACTCCGGATACATTTGCTGTACCGTCCCAATCATTTTCATAATGCACTTTGCTGTACACTAATGCTCCCCATCTGTTGAATACTTTCAACTCGTTGTTTGGATGAGTTTCAATACAATCAATTCTGAATAGATCATTTTTCCCGTCATTGTTTGGCGTAAACTCATTGTAAACTGTTAAACAAATTGGTACTAATGTAACCGAAGCTGAATTGTTAGAAGCATCAACATCTAAAGGAGTTGAAATTTCTACAGCTGCAACGCTTGTGTAATTTCCATTAGGCAATACTTCTGCAACAATTGTCAATACTACGCTTTGGCCAGCATTTAAACTTGGTATTGTCCAAAGTTGTGTATTCGGATCATATGTTCCTGAAGTTGCAGATGAACTTACTAATTCTAAACCGCTTGGAAGTAAATCACTAACTATAGTATTTATGAAATCTCCTTCTCCAACATTGTTAACCGTTATAGTAAAGGTTACTTGATCGCCAAAATTTGGAGTCGGGTTATCTACTGTATGCGTAATTGTTAAATCTGAACAGCTTGTAACACTAACATTTAATGTTTTAATTGTTCTTTCATCACAATTGTTAACATAAGCAACGGTAACTGTTCCAGGTCCAATATCAGACCAAGAAACTGTAACAGATCCGTCAGATGTACCACCACCAGTAATTATTGTTCCTCCGTTAACTGTCCAAACATAATTAGATTTTCCATTTGCGATTGAATACGTTACTCCTTTAAATACACATGGAGTATCATCTGTAGTTGCTATTTGAACTGCAGCATCATTTTCGAATGCTATAGTAATTCCTAATCTTGGTCCGTTATCACAACCATTAAAGGTATTTGTCAATGAACTTGCGTAATACGTTGTTGCTGTAAGCGGCGTATTTGCTGCTAATGGTGTTCCTCCTGTTGCACTAGTATAGAAAACTACATTTGCTTCGTTTACTAAAATATTAGCTAACGTTGGAGCTGCATTCAAACAGAATGTTTGAGTCGTTCTTGGCGTTGTAACTACACTTGGTGTGTTTACATTTACTGTTACTGCTAATCTAGCTGGGTTTTCACAACCAATAGCACTAGAAACCGCACCATAGTAAGTACCTGTTGTCAATGCTGTTGCAGCTGGAATTGCTGTTCCTCCTGTTGGTGTGCTGTACCAAACTACATTTGCTTCATTTACTTGAATATTCGCCACTGTTGGTGAATTTAAAGTACAGAAATTTTGCGTTGTACTAGTTGTTGTTGGTGTCGCACTTGGATTAACAACTGTAACTGTCACTTGTAAACGTGTTGTGCTTTCGCATCCTGTTACAGCGTCTACAATATTTCCGAAATAAATTCCAGAAGTAAGAGCTGTTGTAGCTGGTATTGCAGTTCCGCCTGTAGCAGATGAGAACCAAGTTACATTGCTTTCATTAACTTGAATGCTGGCAACTGTTGGTGCATTTGCAGAACAGAAAGTTTGAGCGGTATTGTTAGTTGTCGGATTTATTGTGTTTCCAACTGTTACTGCTACTTGCAATCTCACACTGCTTTCACAACCTGTTGCAGGATCTTTTATAGCTCCAAAATAAGTTGCTGTTGTCAAAGCGGCTGTCGAAGCTAAGGCAGTTCCTCCTGTTTGAGTTGTATACCAAACTACGTTGCTTTCGTTCACTTGAATGTTAGCAACTGTCGGATTTGTTCCTGAACAGAAAGTCTGTGCTGCAGCATTTGTTGTTGGTGTCGCTGGATTATTCACAATTACATCAACTGTTAATCTAGCAGCGCTTTCACAGCCAGAAGCTGGATCTAAAATTGCTGCAAAATATTGACCTGTCGTTAAAGCTGTTGTAGATGGAATAACTATTCCGCCTGTTAAAGCTGTGTACCATACAATATTAGCTTCATTAGTCTGAATGTTTGCAAATGTAGGTGCATTTACCTGACAGAAGTTTTGTGTTCCTGCTGTTACCAATGTTGGTGTCGCCGGATTATTTACAATTACATCAACTGTTAATCTTAAAGCACTTTCACAGCCAGAAACTGGATCAGAAATTGCTCCAAAATATTGTCCTGTTGTTAAAGCTGTTGTAGATGGAATAACTGTTCCGCCTGTTAAAGCCGTGTACCATACAATATTAGCCTGATTCGTTTGAATACTTGCAAATGTAGGAGCATTTACCTGACAGAAGTTCTGCGTTCCTGCTGTTACCAATGTTGGTGTTCCCGGATCATTCACAATTACATCAACAGTTAATCTTGCAGAACTTTCACAGCCAGAAGCTGGATCTAAAATCGCTGCAAAATATTGTCCTGTTGTTAAAGCTGTTGTTGATGGAATTAAAGTTCCTCCTGTTAAAGCTGTGTACCATACAATATTTGTTTCATTTGTCTGAATGCTTGCAAATGTCGGTGCATCTTCCTGACAGAAGTTTTGTGTTCCTGCTGTTAACAATGTTGGTGTCGATGGATCATTTACAATTACGTCAACTGTTAATCTTGTAGCACTTTCACAGCCAGAAGCTGGATCTAAAATCGCTGCAAAATATTGGCCTGTTGTCAAAGCTGTTGTAGATGGAATTAAAGTTCCGCCTGTTAAAGCTGTGTACCATACAATATTAGTTTCATTAGTCTGAATGCTTGCAAATGTCGGCGCATTTACCTGACAGAAGTTTTGTGTTCCTGCTGTTACCAATGTTGGTGTCGCCGGATTATTTACAATTACATCAACTGTTAATCTTAAAGCACTTTCACAGCCAGAAACTGGATCAGAAATTGCTGCAAAATATTGTCCTGTTGTTAAAGCTGTTGTTGATGGAATAACTGTTCCGCCTGTTAAAGCTGTATACCACACAATATTAGCCTGATTCGTCTGAATACTTGCAAATGTAGGAGCATTTATCTGACAGAAATTTTGTGTTCCTGCTGTTACCAATGTTGGTGTTCCCGGATCATTTACAATTACATCAACTGTTAATCTTGCAGAACTTTCACAGCCAGAAGCTGGATCTAAAATCGCTGCAAAATACTGTCCTGTTGTTAAAGCTGTTGTTGATGGAATTAAAGTTCCTCCTGTCAAAGCTGTGTACCAGACAATATTAGTTTCATTAGTCTGAATACTCGCAAATGTCGGCGCATCTTCCTGACAGAAGTTTTGTGTTCCTGCTGTTACCAATGTTGGTGTTGCTGGATCATTCACAATTACATCAACTGTCAATCTTGTACCACTTTCACAGCCAGAAACCGGATCAGAAATAGCTGCAAAATACTGTCCTGTTGTTAAAGCTGTTGTTGACGGAATTAAAGTTCCTCCTATTAAAGCTGTGTACCAGACAATATTAGTTTCATTAGTCTGAATACTTGCAAATGTCGGTGCATTTACTAAACAGAAGTTTTGTGTTCCTGCTGTTACCAATGTTGGTGTTCCAAGATTAGTAACTGTAACCGTTACGGCTAATCTTACACTGCTTTCGCAGCCTGTTACAGCGTCTGTTGCTGCTGCATAATAAGTACGGCTTGTTAAAGCTGTAGTCGAAGCAATTACATTTCCTCCTGTAGGTGCATCGTACCAAACAACATTGCTTTCGTTTACTTGAATACTAGCAACTGTTGGCGTATTAGATAAACAGAAATCCTGAGTATCGTCTGTCGTTGTTGGTGTGTTTGGATCACTAATCATGATTACTGCATCTTGCAATGTTCCTGCAAGATTTTCACAAGTATTAGTACTTGAAACAGCTACATAATATGTAATTGGACTCATTGCTTTTGTTAGTCCTACAGCTGTAAGAACGCCCGCAGCATCTATTGTATAAGTTACATTATTAATAACTGCACCATTTGTAATTGGCTGCGTTTTGTTAGCATCTAAATACCAAGTAAATACAGGTGCTGTTAATGAAGGTGCTGTTGGTGTTAATGATGCTGGTAAACTATGGCAAATAGTTAAATCATCAACCAAAATATCATTTACTGTTGAAGGAGGCAGAATTGTGAATGTAATTTGTTTTCTATCTGCTGCTGCAGTTTCACAAAATTGATCTGAACTCACTCCAACATAATATGTATAAGTTCCCGGAGCTAATCCGTTTACTACTAATTGAGCTGTTGTTTCGCCAGGAATTAACACGCTTGTTGTTCCATTAAAGCTGTACCATGCATAAACTGGATTAGTTAAAACAGGCGTTCCGCTTAAACCAGTTGCTAAAGTTACAGTTCCAGACACAGAACAAACTGAAGTTGCTGTTCCTCCGTTTAAAGTGATATCAGTTAAAGCATTTACTGGAGCAGAAGCTTTTACTTCAACTGTTACTTCCCCTCTAGCAAAACTTTCACAGCCATAACGTACTGGCTGTACATAATATTTATAAATTCCTGCAGCTAAATTTGCTGGTATTGTATAGGTAAGACCTGTAGCAAGCGGATTTCCTCCAGTTTCAGCATCATACCAAATATAAGTTGAACAGGCTTCTTCTGGAATTTGAAGTGTAATGTCTGTTCCTGGGCAGACCGTAATTTTATTTTGAGGATCTGCTCCAATAACTGTTGTGTTTGCTGTTCTTTCTACAGTATGAACTCTTAAGAAATCTAATACTCCCGCAACACCTCCTAAACGAATTCTTACTCGGTCGTAAATTTCTGTTGGTGAAGATACCAGTACCATTGCCAAAGAGTTACCTGGCAGCAATCTTATGCTTAATAAATTACTCGTATTCTGAATTGGAGCTCCAACGGCAACATTCCCTAAATAACGCTGAATTGTAAATCCAGTAAGTAAATTAACATCTAAAAGCGCTCCAGGTTTAGAAATTACTATTCTTAGCGAGTCACTCACTACAGATGGAGTTTTAAATTGCACTGTTAAATCAGCCGCTGCTAATGCACCAACGCCGCTATACATAGTTGCAAAAGTTGTTACATCATTATCTGCGACATTCCATGCATCACTTACTCCTACTGCAGCCGTTACAGCTCCCACAGGAAGACCTAAGTCGGTCGTTCCGTAAAAAATATCCTGAATATCTCCAGGCGTACAAGCTACACTGGTAACTTGTCTATTATAGTGTGCATCAAAAACTTTTGTGTTTTGGGCAACACTTACAAGTGAAGCTGACTGGATACGAATTCCATCATAATCTTGTGGACCTGATGCATCTGAAGGAACAAAAGTAAATTCATAAGTATTATCTCCTGAAATTAAATTTAGTAGAGATCCAGATACTGGCTGCATTGCTCCGATATCAACTCCTCCAATAGTTCCGACTACAGATAGATTTTGACCCACAGCCAATAAACTGTATTCAGATCCAAGTTTAACAGTTACTGGCGTTCCTTTTGTTACAGTACTTGCCCAAGTTAAATTTTGCCATGTTGTACCAATTCCTAAAAGACCTAATCCTGTAGTAATTGTTGAAAATGTTTGTGGATTTCCATCGATAGCATTTGCAGGATTAGAAACTGTCCCAGTAATTATATTTCCAGTTGACTGAGCATTTGCATACACTCTCTCTGCTAATGTTTGGCAACTGCTAAGATCGATAACATTAATTATTTTTGTTGCAGTTGCTGTACAAAATCCATCATTAGCAACAGCAGTGTAAGTATAAACTCCTGGTGTATTTAAAACACCAGTTGTAAATGTAGGTCCTGTTAATGCATTTCCTTGTGGATCAAACCAAGTAATTGTTCCAGTTGAAACTGCTGCTAAAGTAACATTTGAACCAACGTTCACAGATTCTTGAGGACTAGTTACAACTAAACTAGGTAATGCTCTAATAACTACTGCTATAGTAGCTCTAGCAGAAGAACATGTATCAGTATTCAACTGAGCTTCAACTGAGTAATTTCCGCCAACGGTGATATTAGCTGCAGCATCAGCAGTTATAACATTATTTGAAGGATCATAGAAAGTATAAGTTGTATTTCCTGATGAATCAAAATTAGTAATAGCATTTCTTAAATTAGCACTTCCACAACCTTCGAGTGGAGTTGCAATTACATTTAAAGCTGTAGTTGAAGGAGCAGTAATAGTAACTTGTTTTAATGTTCCGTTCACATTCTCACAAGTACCTCCATTCAAAATAGAAACAAAATAATTGTAAGGAGCTCCCGTAGTAGTTAAACCTGAGATTGTAAGTGCTCCAGTAGTAGCATCTTTTACAAATGTTGCTCCCGGCTGAGTTGCTACTGTTGTTCCTGTTATTATTTCCTGAGTTTTATTTTGATCTGTATAATATCTAAATTGAGCTCCAGCAATAGTAGAAGTCGGTGCTATAACAGCTCCACCTGCGCAGGTAGCTTCAATAGGTGTTGTAATAACAACATCTGCATCAGTAGGAAGCGGTACAACCGTAACTGTAACTCCCTGACGCAAACTATTTACACAAGTTCCTCCACGTGTTCCTTGTAAATAATATGTTGTAGTAGAAGTTAAAGGAAGAGTTGGATTAACCGCTACAATATTTCCTCCAGTTGGTGCATCATACCATGTAAAAGTTTCTGTTCCTGTAGAAGCAGCTGTTAAAGACGCTGTTTGTCCTGCACAAATTGGAGTCGATGCTCCAGTTATTGTCGCATTCGGGAATCTATAAGAAGCCTGATAAATATATAAATTTGTCAATAGTGAAACCCCTGCATTATATCTTACTTCAACTCTATCAAATGGTGCTGTAGCAATAATACTAGCTTTAAACCTATTTCCTGAGAGTAATTGAATATTAATTAAATTATTATTGATTGCCGTTCTGTCACTATTATAAGTGGCTCCATTAAAAGTCGCTAAACTTATAAAAGATAATGCACTTACATCGAGCACACCTCCTGGGACCTCTAATTCAACATCAATAATATCACCAGTCTGACCTGGATTACCAAAAATTAATTGTTGTTCGATATATCCTCCAGTACCAATAGGAACAGAAAGCTGAGCATATGTACTAATATCTCCATCTACAGAATTATTCGGATTTGCAACAGAACATAAAACACATATCGCTGGATTAAAGTCTGTTACCTGAGTTCCTGCCTGCAAACATGTACTTGTATTAGCAATCACAATTACATTTATAGCCCCTCTCGTTGGGTTAGCACAATCAGTCGCTATACTTGAAGCCTCCACATAATACGTTTGGTTTGCAGTTAAAGCTGGACTTGGTGTATATGATGTAGTATTAGATGCTAAGACATTCCCGCCAGTTGGCGCATCCAGCCAGTTGTATCTAACTCCAGCAACAGGATTAGAAACTGATAATGTTACTGTTTGTCCAGATTGTATAATAACATCTGACGAAGCAAAAGTTGGAACGGCTGGAATAGGGCTAATAGTTAATGGTACAGCAGTACGTGTTGGTGTTGAACAACTTCCAATAACAGCCTCCACATAGTAAGTTACATTTGCTGTTAAAGCAGGTGTGGTAAAAGATGTACCAGTAAATAATAAATTCCCTCCTGTTGCATCATCGTACCAATTGTAAGTAGTACCAGCAACTGGAGTATCAACTGTTAATGTCGTTGAACGCCCACTACAAATTGTGGATGGAACTGCTGTAACAACAGGTAATACTGGATTAACTATTGATATAGCAACTGGAGTACGCTCGCCATTCACACATCCGTTTCTCGTTATTTCAACATAATAAGTTGTTGGTACAGTTATAGCAGGAGTTGTAAATGCTGCAGTAGATGCCAACGAAGCTCCGCCTGTAGCAGCACTATACCAATTAGCAGTTTCACCTACAGCAAGCGAAGCTGTTAATGTTGTTGTTTGACCACTACAAACACTTGTGTCTCCAGTAATAGTTGGAGCCTTATATCTGTAAGTTGCCTGATAAATATCTACGCTAGTTAATACTGTTGCCAAACCTCCCAATCGAATTTCCACACGATCAAAATTTGCTCCAGCAACAACACTGGCTCTAAAACGATTACCACTTAATAGTTGCAAAGTAATTAATGGATTATTAATTGCAGTTCTATCATTATTATAAGTGGCTCCATTGTAAGTTGCCAAATTAACAGCTCCTAATAATGCAACGTCTGCTAAACCGCCAGGTAATTCCAACTCTACATCTACAATATCACCAGCTTTACCTGGATTTGTAAATTGCAAAGTCTGCTGTATCCAGCCATTAATTAATCCAACAGGAACTGTAAGTCTTGCCGCTGTTGCAGGATTCCCATCTACAGAGTTATTAGGATTTGTAGAACTACACAATAAACATAAACCGTTTTGTGTGGTAGATTGACTGCTTGCTTCAAGACATCCTCCTAAAGCTGCTGGTTGAACCGTTACTGTAACAGGAACTCTAGCTGCGCTGACACAATTTCCGTTTGGACTTTCTGCTTCAACATAATATGTTTTTGTAGCAGTTAAAATTGGTGTAATAAAAGTAGCTGTATTCGTTGCAACTGCCGTTCCGCCTGAAGCCGCTTCATACCAATTTAATTGTACTCCTGGTTCAGAAGTAGTTGCGTTTAAAGTTGCATTCTGACCCGATTGAATTGTAACACTTTGTGTTAAAACTGTTGGAGTCGCAGGTACTGCTGTAGAAACAACATTTACTTGCGCACGCGTTGGGCTAATACAGCTTCCAATAGAGGCTTCTACAAAAAATGAAGTTGTCCCTAAAGAAACCGTTGGAGAATAGGTAGTTCCCGTTGCTAATACTGTACCTCCGCTCGCTGCAGAATACCAAGTATAAATAGTTCCAGGCACAGCATTTAAAACTGACAATGTCGTTTGCTGTGTTGGTCCTGTAGAACAAACCGTAAGTCCGGTATTATTAATTGCCGGTGCAACCGGATTAGAAACATTTAAAACCACAGGGACGCGAACATTTCCTTCGCATCCTGCAACTCTAGATATTCCTATATAATAAGTAGTTGTAGTTGTCAAAGCAGGAGTCGTATAAGTATTTCCTGTTGCCAATGGTGTTGTAGAAGCCGCAGAATCATACCATGCAAGAGTAGTTCCTGCTGCCGGAGTCGCAGTAAGAGTGGTTGGAGAACCAGCACAAACTGTTTGCGATAGACCACCAGTTACCGTTGGCTGAGCAAATTCTAAACGAATATCATAAATCCTCAAACTCACCAACAAACTTAATAGTCCGCCGACTTGAACTTGAATTTGATTCGCATCACCTGTCAAAGTGTATCTTGCGACTGCAACTGTGTTACCATTTAACAGGTTTAGGTTCAGCAGCGGACTGTTTAAAGGCACGCTGGAACCTACATTGACACCTGAATTTTTTGCCTGAATAGTCGCGTTCGCTAACAAACTCACATCCAGCAAGCCATTACCCGTGCCAAAGTAAATAGCAATTTGATCTCCGGCCCTCGCCGTCTGATTCAAGGTTACTGTTTCTTCAACAAAGCAACCTACACCAACGGCATTCGTCAAAGTTGCGAATGTCGTTAAGCCAGCGCTGTCATAAGCATTGGCAGGACTACTAACATTTAAACCTACACACAATAATCCACCTTGACTATTAGTTTGAGACACAGGTCTACAAATAGTCTGAGAAAATGCATTAGTGCATAAAAAGAATAAAGTTAAAAGTCCTAATAATCTCTTTTGAAGTTTGAGATTACAAAAAGTAAAATTTTTTTTCATAATTTGGAAGATTAGAAAATGGACAATAAAACACCTCTCGCAGTAAGTGCAAGCACCTACGCAATTAAACAATCAGTTAAAAATCAAATAGTTAAAACAAAATTTAAAATCTTAAAAAAAAAGTTTCAAATTATGTTTATTAAAAAAATTATGTTGAATTCGACATATCAAAATATGTCATAGAACATATCTTATCTCGAACAGATAAAAAACATTCTAGTTTTTGTGAGGAAAAATGATTATAGTCAGTTTTCCTAGAGGAGTGATTTGTTGCAGGTCTAATTTTCATAATGAAAATTTTTAGTTGAAGCAGAATTGGGGAATTCTGTTTTTGTATAATTAAATCGAATTTTCTAAGAAAGTTGATTAGTCATTCTGAGATTACTTAAACAAAAAAGATATTTAAGACTTGAAATAATTATAACAATATAAAAGATTACAGCTCTTTCCCAAGCCACCGAAATGGATAGAAAAGACACGGTAATAGAATATGTGGAGTTTTAGTTAAAAAATTAGATTTAAAAATCGCATAACGATTCATCTCATCATTATTAAGACGAAGTAAGCTTAATAGAATAAAAACTAAAGCTAAAATAAAATGAACAACTAAAGTAAATTTGATGAAGAAAGTAATTGTCAATTCCATAAGCAGGTCTATTAAGTTATAAATAATTGTAAATTTCTATCTCAATAAAACATAATTTGAATAATAATTTTAGAAGTATGAAAAACTATTTTTTATCGTTATGTTTTTGAAAAAATACCAAAGCAAAACTTTGTTTAACTTTTGTATTCTAAAATTAGAAAAAACAGAAACACAAAACAAGTGTAAAATTCTTATGTTTCACCTTTAAAAAGAAAAACAAAGAACCTTCAAACCTTTGAAACATCAGAAAAACCTACTATTTTAACATTTTTATGATGTAAAAAATTTCCTAAATAAAAGTTAAACAAAATATGTTAAAAAACAAAATTGAAATATTAATCTTACATTTATTAAAATTTTATCGACAAAATTATCCGCAATATAGACCAACTACATCTAAAATTTGAAAATCGCTTGTAAATTACTAAAATTTTGAAAGATTCAAAAAAAACAGGTAGAAGTACGCGTAAAATTTTAAATTAAAGTTTAAACAAAAGTTAAAAAGAAGCAAAAAAGGCAAACAATTAACAATCAACTGTTTGCCTTTTCAAAATCGATATACACTAAATTTTAGTAAACTACGACTCTATTATTGTATTAATCTGATTAAATAACTGGCCATCACTTAAAAATGCACCCTGTTTTATCAATTCAAAAATTGAACTATTTCGTTCTTCAGTAAATACCTTTTTCCCTACTTTCATTTCGATGTTATCAGTAAACATATTATCACTTAACCATTGAAGTCCCTCTTTAGTTAAAAAATCAGTTTCAGGAGAAAGCGATTTTAAAACAATTGATTTTATGTAAGTATCAAAACAATGAAACAAAAAGATATGATTTTTTGAAAAGTGTTCTAGATATTCAGCTCTAGTTAATACGCCTTCCCAAATTAAATCTGAAAAAACATCAAGTTCCTGCTCAGCAACTTCAGGTTTGTTAATTTTAAGCTCTTCCCATTCTTTTCTATCAATTGCCTGCGTTGCTAAAAAACTTGCAAATTCTGCATGCAGTTCATCAAATTGTTCCTTTGTTAATCTTGCGTATTTCATTTCTTTTTTAGGCTTTATGCTTTACGCTGTACGCTAGAAGCAATATGCTTTAACCATCAACATCAAGTCTAATAATTAATAATCATTTCATTAAACAAAAAAATCCCGATTTACATCGGGATTTTAGTATAGATTTTAAAACTATTACTTTTCAGCAATAATTTCGTATGGTAAGTCAACGATTACATCTCTATGTAAACGGATACTTGCGTTGTATTTTCCAGTACGTTTAACGATACCGCTAGTGATGAATTTTCTATCGATAGCATTTCCAGATTTCTCTAAAGCTTCAGCAATATCGATGTTAGTGATAGAACCAAAAAGTTTCTCTCCACCAGCTTTTGCAGTAAGTTTAATTTCAAGAGCTTTTAAAGTTTCAGCTAATGCTTTTGCATCAGCAACAATTTTAGCTTCTTTATGTGCTCTTTGTTTTAGGTTTTCAGCTAAAACTTTTTTAGCAGAAGGAGTTGCTAAAGTAGCAAAACCTTGAGGAATTAAAAAGTTACGACCGTAACCAGGTTTTACAGATACTACATCATCTTTAAATCCTAAGTTTTGTACGTCTTGTTTTAAAATAAGTTCCATGTTGTTGTCCTTATATTTTAGAAGTTAGGTTCTGTTTCAACAGAAACCAGCGACTAGAGTTTTTAATTATTTTAATAAATCGGCCACGTATGGCATTAAAGCTAAGTGACGAGCTCTTTTTACAGCTACAGAAACTTTTCTTTGGTATTTCAATGAAGTTCCAGTTAAACGACGAGGAAGAATTTTTCCTTGCTCATTAACGAATTTCAATAAGAAATCAGCATCTTTATAATCGATATATTTGATTCCTGATTTTTTGAAACGGCAATACTTTTTAGTTTTGTTAGTTTCAATGTTTAAAGGCGTTAAATATCTGATATCTCCGTCTTTTTTTCCTTTTGCAGATTGCTCTATTGTAGACATAATAATTAAGCTTTAGTAGATTTTAATTTTGCTCTTCTTCTTTCCGCCCATGAAATAGCATGCTTGTCTAAACTTACAGTCAAGAAACGCATAACTCTTTCGTCACGTCTAAATTCAGTTTCAAAAGCAATTAGAACTTCTCCAGATACTTTGAATTCGAATAAATGGTAAAAACCACTTTTTTTGTTTTGGATTTCGTAAGCCATTTTTTTCAGACCCCAATCCTCTTTCGATACCATTTCAGCTCCTCTACTAGTAAGAAATTCTTCAAATTTCGTTACTGTTTCCTTCACCTGAACCTCAGATAAAACGGGATTTAAAATGAAAACAGTTTCATAATGATTCATAAATAAAAATTTTATTTGTTAAAATTGGGTGCAAAAGTAATGATTATATTTATATATACAACACTTTTTTCCTTTTATTCGTCATAATGCAAAAAATATGCGCTCATTTTAGTTTTTTTTCCAAAAAAATAATACATTTACTACTGCTATCCTGAATTTATTCTAAATGTAAATGTTATGAAACTAAACTGTGTTGTTGTAGATGATAGTTCTATACAAAGGACAATTATTGCCAAATTGGTTAATAATCACCCAGGCTTGCATTTAATTGGTGACTTCTCTAATGCTATTGAAGCGAAAAGCTGTATCTCTTTAAATAATATCGACTTAATATTCCTTGACATAGAAATGCCTGTTATTAATGGTTTTGACTTCTTAGACGGCCTAAAATCAAAACCTCAAATTATATTCATTACTTCTAAAGCTGAATATGCTTTGAAAGCTTTCGACTATGATGCAACAGATTATTTACAGAAACCTATTGCGGTAGATCGTTTTAACGCCTCTGTTAAAAGAGCAATCGACATGCACTTGCTTAAAAAAGATGTCAAAGAAGAAGAGGGTGAACATATTTTCATCAAAAGTAATCTAAAAAAACTTAAAATTTTCACTTCTAAAATTAAATGGATTGAAGCTTTTGGAGATTACGTAAGAGTTGTGACAGAAGACGACAGCAATCTTGTTCTTTCAACAATGAAGTCTTTCGAAAATGATTTGTCAAAAGATAAATTCATTCGTGTGCACAAATCCTACATTATTAACATAGATAAAGTAGAGCGCTTTAACAGCAAGTTTGCTGAAATTGGGATAACCAAAATACCGTTAAGCCGTAACAAAAAAGAAGATTTAGTAAGAGCTCTTTCTACTTCTTCTTAATTATCATTAATAGAAATCTACATTACTCACAACTTTTATAGCTCGGTATTGAGCCACGGCCTCAAAACTATTCAACATTTTCTGAATAGTTTTTTTTGTGTTTCCGAGATGGAGGTTTTGCGGAATCTTAATTAAAATAGTCCTTATATACTCATTTCGAATTCTGCTGATAGCAGGCTCTTCTGGTCCTAAAACAGGCATTCCTAAATTTTGGCTTAAAACCTGATACAACCACATTGATCCTTCTTTTAGTTTATCAAAATCCTTGTGTTTTAAAGTCAGTTTTATAATTCTGAAATAAGGCGGATATTTATAAATCTGTCTATCATACAATTGCTCTTTATACATACCCATATAATTATGGTTTGTAACTTGCTGAATTGTATTATGGTTTGGATTATAGGTTTGAATCACTACTTTTCCTTGTTTTTCAGACCTTCCGGCTCTTCCGGCAACTTGAGTCATCATTTGAAAACTGCGTTCAAAAGCCCGAAAATCTGGATGATGCAGCATATTATCTGCATTCATAATTCCAACCAGACTTACATTATCAAAATCCAGTCCTTTGGCCAGCATTTGAGTTCCGACCAAAATATCAATTTCTCGATTTTTAAAGGTGTCAATAATCTTTTCAAAACCATATTTACCACGAGTTGTATCCTGATCCATTCTAGCGGTTTTAGCCTTCGGGAAAAGAGAGATTAACTCCTGCTCGATCTGCTCGGTACCAAACCCTTTTGTAGTCAAATCAATGCTGGAACAGCTATGACAATTAGTAGGCTTCGCTATAGAATACCCACAGTAATGACAGCGAAGCTGGTTTTTATGTTTATGATACGTCAAACTCACATCGCACTGCTGGCAATGAGGCACGTGACCGCAAGTCAAACATTCTATTATGGGAGAATATCCTCTTCTGTTTTGAAACAAAATTACTTGTTCGCCTAAAGATAAAGCTTCAGCAATTTCCTCTATTAAAAGATCACTAAAATGACCTGTCATTCTTTTTCTGAAATGTTTGTCTTTTAGGTCAACCAAAACAACTTCGGGCATGCGAACATTTTTATAACGTTCTGTAAGCGTAACCAAACCATATTTTTCATTTTGAGCATTAAAATACGTCTCAATACTTGGAGTTGCAGAACCTAAAAGAACTTTAGCATTATGAAAATTTGCTAAAACAATTGCCGCATCCCTTGCGTGGTATCTCGGTGCTGGATCAGTCTGCTTAAAAGTCTGCTCATGTTCTTCATCAACAATCAGCAGGCCTAAATCATTAAAAGGCAGAAACAAAGCTGACCTTGCTCCTATTACAATTTGTGCTTTCTCTGAATTTTCGAGTGTTTGCTTCCAAACCTCAACTCTTTCATTATTACTGTATTTCGAATGAAAAACTGCAACTTTATCTCCAAAATGAAGCCTTAAGCGTGAAACTAATTGAGTTGTAAGCGCTATTTCTGGAAGCAAATATAAAACCTGTCTTCCCGTATGAAGATACTCTTCAATTAATTTAATATAAATTTCCGTTTTTCCACTTGAAGTTACACCGTGAAGCAGACAAACTTCTTTTTCAGAAAAACTTTCTTTAATTGCCGTAAAGGCATTTTGCTGCGCTTCACTTAACTGAAGTTCTTTTTCAGATTTTTCTCCGTTAAACGAAACGCGATCATGTTGCAGATAATACTCCTCAAAAATTTCATTTTTAACCAGAGTTTTCATAACAGCCGAAGTGCAGCCTGAAACTTCTACTATTTTTTTCTCGGTTACAGGTTTCTTTTCTGAAGCGCTAATTTGAAAATAAGCCAAAACAATTTCCTTTTGTTTATTACTTTTCAAAACTTCAAGCAATTCTTGTAAACCTCGATCTGTTTCGTATTGCTGATGCAATTTCACATAGCGAACCAATTTTGGCTTATATGTTTCTTTTATTTCTTCTTCTAAAACTATAATATCTCTGGCGATTAATTTTTGAAGAATTGGCAGAATATTTTTTCGATTTAAAATTGAAGCAATTTCCTGAACTTTAAGCGAACTCTGATGTTGCAGCGCTTCATAAATCAAAAATTCATCGTCAGAAAGTTCGGAATCATTGACAATAACTTCTGGTTTATGTGAAACAATTGTTTCACTTTCTAACAATAATCCAGTTGGAAAAGCTCCACGATATACATCACCAATTCCACACATATAATAGTTAGCAACCCAAAGCCAGTGTTTGATCTGTGTTTCGGTTGCTATTGGCTTTTCATCTAAGATTTGGTGAATTTCTTTTGCCTCATATAATGTTGGTGCATTTTCATGTATATCCAGAACAAGCGCCGTATAGATTTTATTTTTACCAAAAGGCACCGCAACCCTCATTCCTTTTTTAATAAAATGGAATTCTGCCTCAGAAACGCGATATGTAAAGGTTTTTGCTAAAGAAAGCGGTAAAATAACTTCTATAAAAAACATGCAATTATATATATGAGTGGAAAATTACTTTTTTCCTAAAGATTTTTGAGCCAAATACTCATCAACCAATTTTAAAGTATGATTTAAAGATTCTGTATTAGTCCAATCTTCGTGACCTGGAATAATATAAATTGGATTTTTAAATTTTGACTTTACTTTACCTATTGATTGCTTCCATTCTTTTACATCAGAATCTCCCAAATAACCTAAATCTTTGGCATCGGCACTCTTAATAAAACAGCCTCCGTAAAGCACTTTTTCTTTCTCAAACCAAGCTACAATATTATCTGATGCGTGTCCTTTTCCTGGATAATAAACTTCAAAAGTATACTGCCCGACTGTAAAAGTTTTATCATTCGGAATTATAAATTCTGCTCTTGGTTTGTTTTCTTTTTTAAGAATATCATCCGTTAATTTTATAGTATAAGTTTTGATTCCTTTTTTTCTATAAAAATCTAATCCGCCAGCACGATCATCATGAGAATGTGTGGCAAAAAGCATCACAACCTCTTTATGATGTTTTGTTTTTATACTATCCAATAACGGTTGAAACTGAGTTTTATCCCAAGGCGCATCAAATAACACAACACCTTTGTCTGTAACCAGATACATGGCATTGGCAGAAATTTTTGTTCCCTGATAATCACTAAAAGTTCTATAAACATAAAAGTCACCTGTAAGATGACTTATTTGTAACGGCGAATTCTTAGATTGTGCAAAACTATTTGAAGCTATGACTAAGAATAAAATTATTGAAGCTAATTTTCGCATTATTTTGATTTAATTTTTCACACGTGTCCAATACTGTGTTCTTCCCATAATAGAAACTCCCACATAACCACGAAGTTTTAATTTATCTGCAGATTCTAGTGCAATATAACATTTGTATTTTTTACCGCTTGTTGGGTCTAGAATTGTTCCTCCGTTATATTCAGAACCATCTTTCTTAAGGCCGTTAATAATAACCATTCCTAAAATAGGTTTATTTTTTTCTACGCCATCACATTTAGTACAAAGATCTTTTTTATGACTTTCACGAAGAATTTCTATAACTTTTCCATAAACTTTTCCTGATTTTTCGTAGATTTCTACAATAGATTTTGCTTCACCTGTTTCGTCATCAATGGTCTTCCATTTTCCAATTACACTTTGACTTTGCATGGTCAGGGCAAAGAAGAACACTCCGATAGTTAGCATCAAATTTTTCATATTATTTTTCTTTTTTTTGTTTTAATTTTCTGATAGAAGCATTCAATTCGAACCCTAAAAGCAGAATCATACAGTTTATCCAAATATAAAACATTAGAATTAATAATGTTCCAATAGAACCATAAAGTTCGTTATATTTTGAAAATTTTATAACCCAAATCCCAAAAAAGAACGAAGATATAACAATTAAGATCGTGGTAAAAACAGAACCTATACTTATAAAAGGAACTTTATTATACTGTTTTGTTCCATAACGCAATAATATTGAAGATGTTATCAAAATCATTAAAATAACAAATAAATATCGTCCTAAAATAATCAGAGGAATCCTGTCACTTAAAACATCCTGAATGATCGTTTTTTGAATGAATACCTCAAAAACAACAATTGTTGCCACTGTCACAAACAAAATAATCGTCATAACAAGCGAAATTGCCAATGCAACCAAATACTGACTAAAAAAACCACGTTTATCAAAAACGTGTTTAGAAGATTCAAAACCGCTTAAAATTCCGTTAATACCATTTGCCATTAAAAAAATAGAAAGCAAAAATCCAGACGATAATAAGCCAGAGTGACTATTATTTAAAATATCGCTGATAATTTTACTAATCGCATCGTATGTATTTGGAGGGACACTCTGCTGCACAAACTGCAAAAAATCTTCCTGAAAATTGTCTATCGGAATAAACGGGATCAAGTTTAAAATAAACAGCGCAAAAGGAAATAAAGCCATAAAAAAGCTAAAAGAAACCGCACTCGCATGATATGAAAATGCTCCTTCAAGAATTCCTAAAGTATACATTTCAAGCAAATCATATAATGAGAAACCTTCGAGCCAAGGCAGCTTTATTCTTTTTAAAAGTCGGGCCAGGTTGCGTATTACAGGCAATTTTTCAATCCGAGCTTCTATCTCCTGCGACATATTTTTTTTGATTTTAGATTGTTGAGTTTAGATTTTAGACTGCAAACCTAACTCATAACTTATAACTCAAAACTCCACTAAAAAGCTTTTAAACTCAAATCCATGTTGTAAACTGAATGTGTTAAAGCGCCAGATGATATATAATTGACACCACAAAGAGCATATTCGCGAATTGTTTTTTCGTTGATATTTCCCGAAGATTCTGTCTGGCATTTTGTACCAATCAATTTTACTGCCGTTTTTGTGTCTTCGTAATTAAAATTGTCGATCAAGATTCTGTGAACGCCGTCACTCAACAAAATTTCTCTGATTTCATCTAAATTACGAGCTTCAACAATAATTTTTAAATCGAGATTGTTTTCTTTTAAATATTCTTTTGTTTTCGAAATTGCGCGCGTAATTCCGCCTGCAAAATCAATATGATTGTCTTTTAGCATTACCATGTCATAAAGCGCAAAACGGTGATTTTCTCCACCTCCTATTTTTACCGCCCATTTTTCAGCCGCTCTAAAATTTGGAGTTGTTTTACGTGTATCTAATATTTTAGCACCAGTTCCTTCTAAAAGCTGAACATATTGATGAGTTTTAGTAGCAATAGCCGACATTCGCTGCATAGTGTTTAAAACTACTCTCTCAGCTTTTAAAATAGACTGCGAACTTCCCGAAACTTCAAAAACAACTTCGCCATATTCTACATGCGTTCCATCTTCGATAAAAGTTTTTACTTTTAATTTTGGATCTACATGTTCAAATATCATTTTGGCGACTTCAACTCCGGCAATTATTCCCTGATCTTTTACCAATAATTTAGCCTGACCGTGTGCAGTATCTGGAATACAGGCAAGCGAACTGTAATCACCTTTACCAACATCTTCTCTAATGGCGTTGCTTATCAAAAGTTGTAATTCTGCTTGAAATTGGGCTTCACTAATCATTTTTCTATTTTTAATAAGATGCTAAATTAGGATATATTTTATGGATTTGAAAGTTTACTTTCTGCAAAAAGTTTCTTATTAACTTAAATTTATATTTAAATCGCCTATTTTTTTAAACACATAGGAACATAGATTTTTGCAGACTTTTAAAAGAAGTTCACTTATATAAATTCACATAGCAGCGCTTATAAACTATGTGTTAGAATCTAGATTTTTTTAAAACTTTTTATTGAATGTTCCTATAAAAACCTATATCTCTATGTATTAATTTTTCTAGCACAATTTACGTCATCAATTAAAAACATTAAATATCTTTGAGGTTCAATCAAGCAAAATCTATGGGGTTAATTAAAGACATTTATTCGGTTTCTTTTTACGAAAAATTTAGTCAGGCTGTCGCCGAAGTCCATCCTTCATTCAACAAACAAAAATTTATTGAAGCAATTTACGAAGACGATTTTGCTCAAAAAGAATGGAAAGAAAGAATGAAACACACCACAGTTGTGTTACACCAATTTATGCCTCAAAATTTTCCTGAAGCTGTTTTTGTAATTGATAAAATCATCGAAAATCTCAAGAAAAATAAATTTACTGAGGGCAATCTCGCATTCATATTCTTTGCAGATTATATCGAAATGTACGGTTTAGACGATTTTAAAACCTCAGCAAAAGCCTTTGTTTCGATAACACAATTTATAAGCTGTGAATTTGCTGTTCGTCCTTTTATTTTAAAGTATAAAGAACAAATGATTGACGAAATGGTAAAATGGTCACTTCACGAAAATCATCACGTACGAAGATTAGCCAGCGAAGGTTCACGCCCGAGATTACCGTGGGCAATGGCTATTCCGTTTTTAAAAAAAGACCCTTCTTCTATTCTGCCTATTTTAGAAAATCTAAAAAACGATCCTTCAGAATATGTCCGCAGAAGCGTAGCCAATAATTTAAATGATATTGCAAAAGATAATCCGCAGATTTTGCTCGAAATGGCTTCGAGATGGAAAGGTCAAACTAAAGCAACTGACGGAATTATAAAACATGGATCCAGAACATTATTAAAACAAGGTCATCCGGAAATTTTAAGCCATTATGGTTTAGAAAGCACGAATATTGAACTTTCGTCTTTTAAAATTAAAACACCGACCGTGAAAATTGGAGAATATCTGCAGTTTCAATTTCATCTCAATAATAAAAATGAAGAACCCAAAATGATTCGTTTAGAATACGCCGTTCATTATAAAAAAGCAAAAGGGCATTTAGCTAAAAAAGTTTTCAAAATCAGTGAAAAGGTCTATCATCCAAATCAATTAACTAAAATTGAAAGAAATCAGTCTTTTAAATTAATTACAACGAGAGTTTTTCATACAGGAAATCATCAACTTTCGATTATAATTAATGGAACTGAAAGTGAAGCTTTAGAGTTTGAATTGATTGATTAAAAAAAACAAATTTCGCAAATAATCAAGTTTTAGTCGTCTAGTTTGTCATTTCGACGAAGGAGAAATCTTCGAAAGAAACTCGACAAAGATTGAATTCTCGTTGTGGAACTACTTGTAGAGATTTCTCCTTCGTCGAAATGACAAAAAAACATCAAAACATCAAAATCAACTGAGAATGTACATCGCAAACAACAAGCTCCAGCGGAGCGAAATAATATCGCTCCGCTGGAGCTTTACTATTGGGATATTCTTTTTCTATAAATATTTCGTCCCGCTGGGACTACATTCATCAACTTAATTTAATAAACAAATAAAAACTTAATAAACGATTTTCCTTACTTTTATAATTCGAAAATCCAATAATAACTTTTCTTAACCTAAATTAAGTTACAGATTTCTATCACAACTGTAATTTTGTTTTCAAATCAAATCAAAATACCACATGTCAAATATCAGTTTAATTATCGAAGAACGTGCTGCCAATATCGGCAACTTTATGGTAGGCCGTTTATTGCCTTTCCGTGAAAAAAGAGCTGTTGGTCCATTTGTTTTTATCGATCATATGGGACCTGCACATTTAAGCGATCATGAAAATATGGATGTTCCGCCGCATCCGCATATCGGACTTTCGACTCTTACTTTTTTGTTTGAAGGAAGCATTATGCATCGCGATAGTTTAGGAACAGAATTAGAAATAAAACCCGGAGCTGTAAACTGGATGACCGCCGGAAAAGGAATTGTTCACTCAGAAAGAACGCCTGAATATTTAAGACATTCAGACAAAATGCTCCACGGATTACAGATTTGGGTGGCGCTTCCGAAAGAATTGGAACAAATGGATCCGAATTTCACTCATGTTGAAGCTGATGATATTCCAGCTTGGGAAGAAGATGGCGTTTCGTACAAATTAATTGCCGGAGAAGCTTTTGGCAAAAAATCTCCCGTTCCTGTTTACAGTCCGTTGTATTTTATTGAAATTAAAAGTAAAGAAGCTAAGAAGATTAACATCGGACATCATTTATTCGGCGAAAGCGGTTTGTATATTTTAGAAGGAAGTATCAAAAGCGGCGAACACGTTTACGATCCAAAACAAATCTTGATTACAAACGACAGCACACTTTGTGAGTTTGAAATTGCCGAAAACTCTACAGTTTATATCTTTGGCGGACAGCCATTTCCTGAAGAACATTTCATCTTTTGGAATTTTGTTTCTTCGGATAAAAACCTCATCGAAAAAGCAAAAACTGACTGGACAAACCAAACTTTCCCGAAAGTTCCTGGCGAAACAGAATTTGTTCCAATACCAGAACCAAGAATCAAATAAATATGGATACAATTTCAGCAAAAATAGATACGCGTTTGTATCGAACAGAAGTAAAATCAGCGAGCGAAAATGTTCTAATTTCCGATGAACCGCAAGAATTAGGAGGCAAAAATTTAGGATTGAATCCAACAGAGCTTTTGGCAGCTTCACTGGCTTCGTGCACCGTAATTACGTTGCGAATGTACATCAATCGTAAACAATGGGACGTTTCGGAAATAAATGTCAAAATTGATTTTGAAAGAGATGCTGAGCGAAGTGTATCAGTATTCACAAGAAAAATCGAAGTAATCGGCGAAGTCGACGAAACACAAAGACAACGTTTGGAAACGATTGCAAACAGCTGTCCGATTCATAAAACACTTACGCATTCAATAGAAATTAAAACCACATTAATATAATAATCATGGAAATTCAACAGATAAACGATACAAGAAAAGGATATTTTGAAGCAATAGAAGACGGAAAAGAAGCAGGAAAAATGACTTACACTTGGGCAGGAGATTCAAAATTCATAATCGACCATACAGAAGTAAGTCCAGATTTTAACGGAAAAGGTGTAGGTAAAAAATTAGTTTTAGCCGCTGTAGATTATGCAAGAGCTAACAATGTAAAAATTATTCCGCTCTGTCCTTTTGCAAAAAGTGTTTTTGATAAGGTTGAGGAAATACGTGATGTACTTTCTTAAAAGAGATGCTAAGGTTCTAAGTTGCTAAGATTCTAAGATTTTTTTAACCGCAAAGCACACAAAGAATTACGCAAAGTTCGCAAAGTTTTTTTAGGCAAAGCTTTGCGAACTTTTGCGTTTGTATTAAGCTATGTCTGGAATACAACCTTGCGTTCTTTGCGTTAAAAAACAAACACAAAGAAATTCGATTTTTAAATTTCTCCGAAAAGTCGTATATTTGCATGTAATTTAAACTTAGAGTATGACAAGGATAATTACGCTTTTCTGTATTTTTATAGCACAAATCAGCTTTTCTCAATCGGCTGAAAGTTATTTAGAAAAAATCAGAAATAATGAAGCTCTCTTAACAGCTTTTTTTCAACAAATGCCAAAAGGAGGCGATTTACACCATCATTTTTCAGGATCAATTTATGCAGAACCGCTTTTAGAAAGAGCCATTGCAGAAGACTTTTATTTGAATTTGGAAACTATGGCCGTTTCCAAAACCAAACCTGAAAAAGGAAACTGGCAGCGCTTTTCATCTCTTAAAGAAAAACTACCATTTTACGAACAACAAATTATGCAGACATGGTCGGTTAAAGATTATAATGGTTCTGTACCTTCTGATGATCAGTTTTTTGACTCTTTTATGAAATTCGAACCTACAATTGCAGGTCATTTTGCCGAAGGAATGCTCGAATTAAAAAAACGCGCCATTGCTGAAAATGTTTCTTACATCGAAACCCAATTATCAACAATTCCGTCTGATATGAATGTTTCAGATTTGACAGATTTTAATGCAAAACTTCGTCAGGCTTCTGCTCAAAAAGATGAAAAAGCAGTTTTAAAACTTTTAGACGAATTGTATAAATCAATTCAGAAAAAAGACGCTAAAAAATATGCTGAAGATTTCAATAATAATTTCCTTGCAAAACTTCACAAAGACTTAAAAATTGATGATGAGCGTTTTACAATGCGTTATCAAAACTTTGTATTGCGTTTTATGGAACCGGTTGATTTATTTAAAAATCTGGTTATCGCTTTTATTTCATCTAACGAAAGCAAACTAACTGCAGGCGTAAATATCGTTTCTCCAGAACATGGTGAAAACTCCATGAAAGATTATTGGTTACACATGGTGATGTTTAAATACTGCAATTCTAAATTTCCAAATGTAAAATATACGCTTCATGCAGGAGAACTGACTTTAGGTTTGGTTCAGCCAGAAGATTTAACATGGCATATTAATGACGCAATTTATATCGCGGGCGCTAAACGAATTGGTCACGGAGTTGACATCGCCTACGAAGCAAATTCGTATGATTTATTGAAATATATGTCTAAAAACAATATTCCGATTGAGATCAATTTAGTAAGTAATGAGTTCATTTTGAAAGTAAAAGAAAACAGACATCCGTTTACACTTTACAAAGAGTTCAATGTGCCAATTGTAATTAGTACAGACGATGCCGGAATTTTGAGAAGCAATATGACAGAGCAATATGTTTTGTTATCTAAAAGATATCCTGATGTTTCGTATGCCACAATAAAACAATATGTTTACAACAGCATCAATTACAGTTTTATTCAGGATGAAGACGTTAAAAAACGATTGGTTAAAGATTTAGATAATAGATTTAAAACTTTTGAAGCGAAGTTTTCTAAAAATTAAACTCTAAACCTAACAGGTTTTAAAAACCTGTTAGGTTTGTCCATATCTATAAAAAATAAAATTCGTGTAATTTGTGGCAAAAAAATAACTAATGAATATCAAACTTATCGCCATAGGCAAAACAGATAACAAATCTCTTCAGACTTTGATTGACGATTACACCAAACGTTTGTCATTCTACATCAAATTTGATTTGGAAATTATTCCCGATATCAAAAACGTTAAGAATTTATCTGAAAGTCAGCAGAAAGAAAAAGAAGGCGAATTAATTCTGTCTAAACTTTCGCCAACCGATCAATTGATTTTATTGGATGAAAATGGAAAAAACTTTTCCAGTGTTGGTTTTTCTGAAGAATTACAAAAGAAAATGAATTCCGGAATCAAAACGCTTGTTTTCGTAATTGGCGGACCTTACGGATTTTCAGATACAGTTTACAGCAAAGCCCAAGGAAAAATTTCGCTTTCGCTGATGACGTTTTCGCATCAAATGGTTCGTTTGTTTTTTATAGAGCAATTGTACCGCGGATTTACCATTTTACGAAATGAACCTTATCATCATCAATAGTTTTTTGTTTCTTTTGTTTCAGGTTTTCTTTGTTTCACGTATTAGAAAATGAATTCCACTGGAAGCGTATCAAGATTTTGAGTCACATCTTTTTGGAGTAGAATCTTATATTGAATATATTCCTCATAACTCATATTCTTATCAAATAAAAAGACTAAATCTGGTACTTTCACAAACTTTATACTGTAAAAATGTTTTAGTATTTCTGATATTTTTATCTCCTGATTTCCCATAAAAACTCGTTTTTTCCCTTTACCAAAATAAACCACAAAACTTCCCGCAGTAGGTTTCTCCATTTTATAAAACACTTTAGTGAAAGGCAAAAAGGATAGATTTTTTCCAATAGAATCTGCATAAGAATAATAGTTTTCGGCATTTTCGTTTTTATGCGCACTGTCGGCTCGCTTTTTTTCCTGTAATTTCATTACTTCTGGAATTACCAATTTCAAAGGCAGACGTTTGTCAATATTCAAAATCCAATTGGTCGAAATGATACTGCTTTTTCGGTTCACTTCAGCAATTGTATCTTTTCCTTCGACTTTAAAAAAGATGTAAATTGGCGAAAGATCTTGTACTTCTTTTACAATCGTGATATTTGATTTTGGAAGTAGAACGTCTTCTTTTTTTCCGCAGGAGAAAAGAAGAAAGGCAATAATTAGAGTACAGTATTTCATGCTTTTTTATTTTTTTTAATGCAAAGTTTGTCATTTCGACGAAGGAGAAATCTTCGCAAGAAACTCCACAACGAGAATTAATCTTTGTCGATTTAACAACGAAGATTTCTCCTTCGTCGAAATGACAAAAAATGTCGAGATTATGAATTCATTTTCTCAAACAAAGCCACACACTCCACTGCTTCTTTCACATCATGAACCCGAAGAATCTTCGCTCCTTTTGTCAATGCAATTGTATTCAAAAATGTGGTTCCGTTTAAGGCTTCTTGTGCTGTATTATTTAATGTTTTATAAATCATAGATTTTCTTGAAATACCAACTAAAATAGGCAGTTCTAATACATTAAAAAGCTCCATTTTCTGCATCACTTCATAATTCTGATCGGTTGTTTTGGCGAAACCGAAACCAGGATCTAAAATCAAATCGTTGATTCCTAAAGCTCTTGCTTTTTTAACTTTTTCAGAAAAGTAAAAAAGCATTTCTTTAATAATATCATCATATCGCGTCAAACTTTGCATTGTCTGCGGATTACCGCGCATGTGCATCATAATGTAAGGCACATTATATTTTGCAATTACATCAAACATTTTATCATCTAATTCGCCCGCAGCAATATCGTTTATAATAGCAGCGCCACTTTCTATACTTGCTTTTGCGACTTCGGCTCTAAAGGTGTCAATTGATAATAATGCTTTTGGAAAATGCTTTAAAATCAATTCTATAGCAGGAACAATTCGGTCGATTTCTTCTTGTTCCGATACAAATTCAGCACTTGGTTTACTGGAATAAGCACCAATATCAATAAATGCCGCACCTTCAGAAATCATTTTATCTATCTGCGAGATAATCTCGTCTTCGTTTTTATATTTTCCTCCGTCAAAGAAAGAATTTGGCGTAACATTTAAAATTCCCATTACTTTCGGAATCGATAAATCTATAAGTTCGCCCTTGCAGTTAATTGTCATTTGTTTATTTTGTTTCAGGTTTCAGGTTTCAAGTTAGTGTTAACACTTTGTTTAGAAAAAACTTGAAACAAAGCGAACCTTAAACTTGAAACTCTTAAAAAATTATCCTTATTTTTGAAGAAATTTTAGCAAATATACAGCAATAAATGAAGAATACTTCCCTTGAATTTGATAATGTAATTACGGTTTGCCGCACCTTATTTATCAATAAAATGAAAGATTACGGCAGTGCTTGGAGAATTTTAAGACTTCCGTCATTGACCGATCAAATTTTCATAAAAGCGCAAAGAATCAGAAGTTTACAGGAAAATGATGTCCGTAAAGTTGATGAAGATGAAAAAGGAGAATTTATCGGAATCATCAATTATTCTATTATGGCTTTAATTCAGTTAGAATTAGGTGTTGTTGACCAGCCTGATTTAGACGTTGAAAAAGCAACTGAATTATACGATGCTAAAGTAAAGTTAACCAAAGATTTGATGGAAGCAAAAAATCACGATTATGGCGAAGCGTGGCGTGATATGCGTGTAAGTTCTTTAACAGATTTGATTCTGCAAAAATTACTTCGCGTTAAGCAAATTGAGGATAACAAAGGTCAGACTTTAGTTTCTGAAGGAATCGATGCCAATTATCAGGATATGATTAATTATTCTGTTTTTGCTTTAATTTTAAACCCAATCAGTCAATAAAAATTCCAAAAATAAATTCCAAATTCCAACTTTTCAACATGATTTTGGAATTTGGAATTTTAAAATTGGATTTTAAATTTAATATTTATGAAAAACATCATTACTCAATTTTCCCGATTATTTGTCGGTGTACTATTTATCATTTCCGGATTAATAAAACTAAACGACCCGGTTGGTTTCTCTTATAAATTAGCTGAATATTTTAGCGAACCAGTTTTCAATATGCCTTTTTTAGAGCCGTTGGCTTTAGGCTTAGCAATTTTCTTGGTAATTTTAGAAGTAGTTTTAGGAGTAATGCTGTTAGTTGGCTATAAATCAAAATTGACAATTTGGGCATTATTACTTTTAATCGTTTTCTTCACATTCCTTACTTTCTACTCTGCTTATTTTGATGTGGTAAAAGATTGCGGTTGCTTTGGAGATGCTTTGCATTTAACACCTTGGCAGTCATTTACAAAAGATGTTGTTTTACTTTTCTTCATTTTGATTTTATTCGTTAATAAAAAATTAGTAAAACCTTTATTTTCAAAATTAGTTACCAACTTAATTACTTTAATAAGCATTGTTTTGTGCGTTTTTATGGCAGTTTGGGTTTTAAATCATAACCCGATCAAAGATTTTCGTCCGTTTAAAGTAGGCTCTAGTATCCCAAAAGGAATGGAAATTCCAGAAGGAGCTCCAAAATCTGTTGTAGAAATGATTTTCGTTTACAAAGTAAACGGCGTTGACAAAGAATTCACAGAAAAAGATTTAATGAATATTCCAGAAGGAGCAACATTTGTAGATAGAAAAGACAAAGTGATTACAGAAGGCTATGTACCGCCAATTCACGATTTTACAATGACAAAAGATGATTCTGATTATAAAGAAGAATTACTTCAAGAGCCAAAATTGGTTATTTTTGTTACTTACGATTTGACAAAATCAAATCCAGAAGGAATGAAAAAACTAGCTAAAGTTTCGGCAGATGCCAAAGCAAAAGGTTATAAAGTAATTGCAATGACTGCTTCTGGTGCTGACGAAATTTCAAAAGCTAAAAAACAATACAACTTAGATACCGATTTTTATTTCTGCGATGCAACAACTTTAAAAACAATCGAAAGAGCCAATCCAAGTATCGTTGTCCTAAGCAAAGGCGTTGTTGTGAAAAAAGTACATTACAATGATGTTGAAGATTTGAAATTGTAATATCATTTAAAATATTTAAAGCGCTGATAAACTTATTGTTTTATCAGCGCTTTATTTTTACTTGCAGTCTGTTCAAACTTAACTTTTTGATTACGAATAAAAATCTCACATGTGATCAAACAAAAAACCAAATTTAATAAATGAAAAAACTCATTAAAGCCTTAACTTTTTCGCTTACAATTTTATCTAGCATTTTATCTTTTAGCCAGGCAAAAAATGAGAACCAACGTTACATTTTCTTTTTTCACAACAAATTTGTTCAAGAAAATTCCTTAAACGCAGCTCATCCTGAATATGGAAAAGCAGAATACAATGAGATTTTAGAATCATTCAGAAAAGATAATTTTATTGTTTTTAGTGAAAAAAGAAAGAAAAACACAAATTCTGCTGAGTACGCAGAAAAGATTGTAAAACAGGTAAAAGCATTAATAAAAAAAGGCGTCCCTCCAAATCATATTACAGTAATTGGAACTTCACAGGGCGGTTATATTGCCCAGTACGTTTCGACTTATTTAGCAAATCCAGATGTGAATTTTGTCTTTATTGGATGCTTTAGAGATTCTGATATTCAAGAAATTCCGGATATTAATTTCTGCGGTAATATTTTAACCATTTACGAAACATCAGATATTTATGGCGTTTCAGCTGTCAAAAGAAAGGAAACTTCAAAACTCCAAGTAAATCACTTTAAAGAAATCGAATTGAATACCAATCTTAAACATGGTTTTCTTTTTAAAGCTTTAGACGAATGGATCGTTCCAAGTAAAAAATGGGCAAATGGAAATTATAATTTGAATTAAAAAAAATGATAATAAGGTCTTCAAAAATCAAATTTATTGAAGGCTTTTTTCATTGAAATCCGACGTTTTTTATGTCCTAAAATTGTTCTTCAATTTAAAAATTTCACCCATTTTTCAAATCTCATAAAATTCATTTAGAAAATTACACGATTTTAACCTCAACTATTACGTTTTCATTCACCTTTTTCTAACCTAAAATTGTTGTTTTGTTACAAAATAAACGACTCTTCAAATTTTGTTAATCTACATTTCGCTTTCAATTTGTTTGTTTAACTTTGTGAATTCAGTACTTAATTTTAAAATAATTTAATTTACATATGAAACAAATTGCCCTAATTGTAATTGCATTTATTACTTTTTCATGTTCACAAGCTCAGAAAACTAGTTTTTCTAAAGAAGCTTTATCCGAGAAATTATTAGGAACAGACAATAGTCAGACTACATTTAAAAACATTCTGAAAAAATATAAAGGAAAAACTTTAGTTATTGAAGTTTGGGCTTCTTGGTGTGGGGACTGTGTAAAAGCAATGCCAAAACTAAAAGAATTACAAGCTAATAATCCTAATGTTTCTTACTTATTCATTTCGGCTGATAAAACTGCTGATAAATGGAAAGCTGGAATCGAAAAACACGAATTAAACAAAGGCGATCATTATATGATGAATGATGGCATGAAAGGTCTTTTTGGAAAAGCCATTGATTTAGATTGGATTCCGAGATATATTGTTGTGGATAAAACAGGAAAAATTGTGCTTTATCGCGCTATAGAAACTGATTTCGCTAAAATAGACGAAACTTTAAAAGGATTGAAATAATTTTCAATAACAATGTCAATTCAAAAATCAATTTTAATTTTTTCTTTGACCTTACTTCATAAAACAAAAAACAAAAAAATAATATAAAACTACCAAAATGAGAAAATCGATTGTTGCAGGAAACTGGAAAATGCATAAAAATGCTGCTCAAACTGAAGAATTATTAAACGAGATAATTGCTAAAATTCCAGCAAAAACGAATGCACAAGTTATTGTAGCTCCAACATTTGTAAACTTACAAGCTGCTGCTGCAAAATTAAAAAATACAACTATTGGAGTTTCTGCTCAAAATGTTCACCAAGCTGAAGGCGGTGCATTTACAGGAGAAATTTCTGCAGATATGTTAACAAGCATTGGCGTTAACACAGTTATATTAGGTCATTCTGAGCGTCGAGCAATTTTCAACGAAACTGACGCTTTAATCGCAAATAAGGTTGATACAGCTTTAAAACATGACATGACAGTTATTTTCTGTTTTGGAGAAGAATTAAAAGACCGTCAATCTGATAATCATTTCAATATTGTTGAAAATCAATTACGTGACGGAGTTTTCCATATCGCAAAAGAATCATGGTCAAAAATTGTATTAGCTTATGAACCTGTTTGGGCTATTGGAACTGGAGAAACTGCTTCGCCTGAACAAGCGCAGGAAATGCACGAATTCATTAGAGAAACTATTCGTAAATCTTTTGGAGCTGAAATCGCTGATGAAGTTTCTATTTTATACGGTGGTTCTGTTAAACCAGAAAACGCTAAAGAAATCTTTGGTAAACCAGACGTAGATGGTGGTTTAATTGGTGGTGCTGCTTTAAAAGCTGATGACTTTTTAGCAATTGTTACTGCTATCTAATTTTAGATTTTAGATTTTAGATTTTAGATTTTAGATTTTAGATTTTAGATTTTAGATTTTAGATTTTAGATTTTAGATTTTAGATTTTAGATTTTAGATTTATACTTACAAAAACCATTCGCGATGCGAATGGTTTTTTCGTATTGGGATTTGGAATTTGGCTTTTTTAAATTGAATTTTATAATTTAAGAATTACCTTTGCAAAAAAATTATTTATGTCGAATATATATTTAGGATATCATTTTACGATTGAGCCAAAAGAACTTGGTTCGGAGATTTTAGTTGCTGAGTTGGGCGAAAAAGCGTTTGAAAGTTTTACAGAAACAGAAAACGGGATTTCGGCTTTTGTGAAGAAAGATTTATGGGACGAAAATATTCTAGACGATATTTATATTTTACAATCTGAAGAGTTTAAAATCGAATATACTGTTGAAGAAATCGATCAGGTAAACTGGAATGAGGAATGGGAAAAGAATTTTGAACCTATTGATGTTGACGGAAAATGCCATGTTCGCGCTCCTTTTCACCCAAAAACTAATGCCGAATTTGATATTGTAATCGAACCAAAAATGAGCTTTGGAACTGGTCATCATGAAACGACACACATGATGATTCAGCATTTATTAGAAATGGATGTTAAAGGTCTTAAAACTTTGGACATGGGCTGCGGAACAGCAATTTTAGCAATCTTGGCTGAAATGAAAGGTGCTAAACCAATAGACGCAATTGATATTGACAATTGGTGTTATTTGAATTCTATTGAAAATGCCGAACGCAATAATTGTAAACATATCAGCGTTTATGAGGGCGATGCAGCTTTATTGGCAGGCAAAAAATATGATTTAATTATTGCAAACATCAATAGAAATATTTTATTGAATGACATGCAGGCTTATGTTGATTGTTTGAACCCAAAAGGAATTATACTTTTTAGTGGTTTCTATGAAGAAGATATTCCGTTTATCGATGCTTCATGCGTTGAAAAAGGATTGACTTATGTTAAAAAGTTTCAAAGAAACAACTGGGTATCATTAAAATACGTAAATTAGATATTAGTAATTACATCAGTACAAAAACTTAAAAAAAATGAGTACTAAAGAAAAAGTTAGAGAAAGAATTCGCGAGAAAGAAGCAACGGGTTTCAATAACGAAATCATAGTTTACAATGATGATGTAAACACTTTTGACCACGTAATTGATACTCTTATGCGTGTATGCAGTCACACAGCTGAACAAGCTGAGCAATGCTCTTTAATTGTACATTACAACGGAAAATGCACTGTAAAAACAGGGCCAATAGACAAATTAAAACCTCAATGTACACAACTTTTAGAAGCGGGACTTAGCGCTGAAATCGTTTAGTTGAAAATATTTTAAAAAACATTCTATTTTATTCTATATTTGAATTAAATAGAATGTTTTTTTTATGGAGGAATATGGAAAGATATTGATTATTGCAATGCCTATTTTTTTGACCTTAATTATCATCGAAAAAATATACGGTATTTATATAAAAAATGACACCGCTCCTCTTATAGACAGTGTATCAAGCATAAGTTCTGGAATAACCAATTCTGTCAAAGATGTTTTGGGTCTCAGTATTACTTTTCTGTCTTACGAATGGCTGGTTTCTAAAATTGCATTACAGCATTTAGAAGCAAATGTCCTCTCCTATTTCATTGCTTTTTTTGTTATTGATTTTTACGGATATTGGAGCCATCGACTAGCACATCAAATTAACTTTCTTTGGAACAAACATGCCATTCATCACAGCAGTGAAGAGTTTAATCTTGCGTGTGCGCTTCGCCAGCCTATTGCCAGCTTGGTTAATTTATTTACGTTTTTATTGATTCCCGCAGCTCTTTTAGGTGTTCCGGCTTCTGTAATTGCGATAACACTTCCTATTCATTTGTTTTTACAATTTTGGTATCACACCAAACACATTAAAAAAATGGGATTTATTGAACAAATTCTAGTAACTCCTTCACATCATCGTGTACACCATGCGATTAATCCAGAATATTTAGACAAGAATCATTCGCAGATTTTTATTTTCTGGGATAAACTTTTTGGCACTTTCCAGGAAGAATTAGACGATGTTCCGCCAGTTTTTGGAATCACAAGACCTGCTAATACTTGGAATCCTATTAAGATTAATTTCCAGCATTTAAGCTTATTAGTAAAAGATGCCTGGCGAGCTCCTAAATGGAAAGACAAATTAACGATCTGGTTTAAACCAACTGGCTGGCGTCCGGAAAACTTTGAAGAAAAATATCCCGTAAACAAAATTGAAAATGTTTTTGATTTTGAAAAATACGGAACACAAAACTCTCAAAGATTAATCTACTGGTCTGTAATTCAAGTTTTAATCACTTTATTATTTGTAAGCTATTTATTTGAAAACATTGCCACAATTGGTTTACCGAATATCTTTATTTATGGCTTTTTTATTTTTGTTACGATCTACAGTTACTCAGAATTAATGGATAAAAGCAGATTTTCTGTTGTATGGGAAAGTTTGAGATTGATAACAGTAATCGGTATTGTGGCTTACTTTAGAGATTGGTTTGGCTTAAATCGTGTAATTCCGATTAGTAATTATGTTATTTTTACATACTTAATATTCTCTCTTTTCGTGACAATCTATTTTGTCAATATTGAATTTAAGAACAAACCAAAACCATATATCAATCATAATCCCCTATTATGAGAAACTCTTATTTTTACAAAATTTATTTAGCGTTCAGTATACTATACCTGATTATTCTGGTATCTGGTTACGAGCGATTCGATCTGTTTTTAAAACCCATATTAATACCAATTATTGGGTTTGGTGTTTATTTTTTTAGAAAATTTCCAACTAAAAATACCTTATTAAGCGCACTTGTATTTTCTTGGATTGGAGACGTTATTCTGTTATTTACAGATCTTGGTGAAATATATTTCATATTGGGTTTAGTATCTTTTTTGACAGCCCATATTATCTATTGCATATTGTTTAATAAACTGAATAAGATTAGAAAAAAGCAGAACAGGTCAGTTTTTATTTTTGGAAGCATTTTAATTGCTTTATATTTAATTGGCATGGTTTCTTTTTTAATGCCATTTTTAGGAGATTTAAAAATTCCTGTTACAATTTATGCATCAATTATTTCTATTATGCTTTTATTTGCCTTTAACGGATTTTTAGTTTGGGAAAAACCTGGTAATTTACTCGTTTTTTTAGGAGCATTTTTCTTCATTATATCGGATAGTATTTTGGCGATAAACAAATTTTATGCTCCAATTCCGAAAAGCTCATTTTTTATTATGCTGACTTATCTTCTGGCACAATATCTGATTGTAATTGGTATTTTAAAACTAAACCGCAAAAAAGTAGAAGAATAATTTTTGAGTGTTCAAAACTGTATTTGGAATACTGAAACTAACTGTTATTACAATATTATAACCCATGAAAAAAATAACCCTTTTTATTGTTTTATTAATCACTGCAACTTCTTGCGTGAGTACAAAATCAACCTTAAAAAATGTAGACGACAACGCGCCTGATTTGATTTTGAAGAAAGACAATACTTTCCTTATCACTCAATTTGCTAAAGACAAAAAATACGGTTACGATCCTGATTATCCAATAAATATATTTTTTCAAAATACTAATAGCGAAACTCTTAATGAATCTCGTTTCCTGAATGCGCTGGCGGGACCAAGCGGTGAAAAAATTACTTATACAAAATTAGAAACCTGTTGTCCGTTTCCAACCAAAAGAAGTAATATGGGCGCTGGTTTTTTGAATGTTTACGAATTGAAATGGGAAGGACAGAAAAAGCCAATTAAGCTTTATTTGAATGTTTATGAAAAAGGAATTTTAATGGTTCCTGTGGGATTGAGGCTGAAGTAAGAAATATAATTCTAAGTATAATAATTTTGATTAAGGTTATTTTGCTTTTTTAATTTTCCTATTAGTCATTGCATTACTTGGACTGAACTTTTATTTTTTTAATCGACCACTTTTATTTCTGAACATCTTTCTATTTAACTAAACATTGATTTTTATAATTAAAAAGATTTTATAAATTTGCAGTATGAAAAAGATTACAACAAATAAAGAAAGGGTCATAGAATCAGTAACAAAAATGGTTAGTGATAAAAATGTTGTACAATCATTTTTGAGAGGTCAAACGAGTATTGAAACTTTAAAACAAAAAGGTATCAAACTTGCTAATCCCCTATAATTACTTCCTAAACGAAAATCCTCAGTTCTATTATTTTATTACAAAAAACGAAATAGAATATCGTGTAGCATTTATTGTTGATGAAACTTTTAGTGCTATATCAGGATTAGATATCAATAATATTTTTCAAATTATTGTAGAAAAAATAACTGATAAAATAGAAAAGTTAGACATTCAAGTTTCCATAACTATACAATCAATTATTATTGCATTTTTCAAAAACTCACAAAATTCCATGCTTTATGTTTGTGATGATAAAGACAACAAAAGTATTAAACGATTTAAAGTTTTTAATAGATGGTATTCCAGAAGCGGGATTGAAAGTACAATTTTAAAAAAAGATAATGTAATTAACTGTAAATCCAACAATCAAAATACTATTATTTACTCTTCATTGCTTTATCATAAAGAAAATAGAAATCAAAAAACAATTATAGAAATTTATAATAAGATGCAGGAAATACTTGACGAGAAATAACTAGTGATTTCAAAAGCTATAGCCTCGCAAAGCATTCATAAAATAATCTTAAATCTTCATCTTCTATTCATAAATCATGACTACCTTTGCACTGTCAAAAAATCATATTATGAATTTACAACATATTCCACAAATTAAGCATACTGACAGCGGAAACTTCTTTTTATTGGCGGGACCTTGCGCTATCGAAGGAGAAGAAATGGCTCTTAGAATTGCTGAAAAATTAGTTGGTATTACCGACAAACTTCAGATTCCTTATGTTTTCAAGGGATCTTTCAAAAAAGCAAACCGATCTAGAATTGATAGTTTTTCTGGAATTGGTGATGAAAAAGCTTTAAAAATCTTAAGAAAAGTTTCTGAAACTTTCCATGTTCCAACGGTTACAGATATTCATACTAACGAAGATGCTGACATGGCTGCACAATATGTAGATGTTTTGCAGATTCCAGCTTTCTTGGTGCGTCAGACTGATCTTGTAGTTGCTGCTGCAAATACTGGAAAAGTAGTTAACTTAAAAAAAGGACAATTTATGAGTCCTGAGAGCATGAAACATGCTGTACAAAAAGTATTAGACTGTAATAATGAAAATGTTATGGTTACAGATCGTGGTACTATGTTTGGTTATCAAGACATGATTGTTGATTTTAGAGGTATTCCTACTATGCAGCAATATGCTTCTACGGTTCTAGATGTAACGCATTCTTTACAACAGCCAAATCAAACTGCTGGTGTTACAGGAGGAAGACCTGATATGATTGAAACTGTTGCTAAAGCTGGTATTGCAGTTGGAGTTGACGGAATTTTTATTGAAACGCATTTTGATCCGGCAAATGCAAAAAGTGATGGTGCTAATATGCTTCATTTGGACTATTTTGAAGGTTTAATGAATAAATTGGTAGCTATTAGAAAAACAGTTAACACATTTTAATTATAATACTTAAGTTCTTTGAAAACAAAAATTTTATTTTTTCTTCTGACTTGTGTTTCATTAAACGCTTTTGCTCAGGAGGAAATTCCAGTACAAAAATACGCTGCTCATAATAAAGGAAAATTCTTTGTGATGTGGGGTGGAAATAGAGAAAGCTACTCAAAATCTGATGTAAACTTTAGAGGTAAAGATTACAACTTTACAGTTGAGAATATGGCAGCTCATGACAAACCAAAAGGATGGCATGTTGATTATGTTAATCCTGCAAATATGACTATTCCACAAACCAATTTGAGGTTAGGTTATTTCTTCAGCGATCACTATAGTGTAACAATTGGTGTTGACCACATGAAATATGTAATGGCGCAGAATCAAATTGCAAACGTAAACGGAAGCATTAATTTACCTGCCGATGATCCAGCTTCAATCTATAATGGTGAATACAATAATAGACCAGTAGATATGTCTCAAGGCGGCGCTAAGGAAGGCGGCTATGATAAAGGTGAAACTCAGGTAGGTGGTCCTGCTTTTTTAATGTATGAACATACTGATGGTTTGAATTACATTAATACTGAGGTAGCGAGATTTGATGATATTTCAAAATGGTTTGGATTGCCAAATATTGATAAAGTTCAAATTAATTTAACTGAAGGTTTAGGGGCTGGAGTTTTATATCCTAAAACCAATACAACACTTTTAGGAAAAGAACGTCATGATGATTTTCATATTTCTGGTTATGGTGTTTCTGCAAAAGCTGGTTTAAATATCACCTTTTTTAAACATTTCTACGTTCAAGGAGAGTTAAAAGGTGGTTACATCAACATGCCGGATATTAAAACTACAACAAGTCCTGAAGATAAAGCTTCGCAACACTTTACTTATTTCCAACGTATTATTGCTGTTGGAGGTATTTTTAGAATCTAATATTTCGCGAAAATATATTTGTAAAATAGCTGTCAATTTATTTGGCAGCTATTTTTTTTATTATTTACTTTGTACTTCAAAGTACTTTAAATTTACTTTATGAAAAATAAAAAATATCTATTTCCGATTATTACTTTCTTCTTAAGCTTTGGCTGTGCCCTATTTGTGGCTATAAAAGTTTTTCCTAACAATCCATTTACGGGAAATGCATCCGAAAAAATTACAACTAGTAAGTTTAAAGATGGTGATATTATTTTTCAAACTTCAGAATCAAAACAATGTGAAGCGGTTCGCATAGCAACTAATTCGAAGTTTTCGCACTGCGGCATTATTTATGACATAAACGGAGAATGGTTTGTTTTTGAAGCTGTTCAACCTGTGAAACTTACACCGCTTGAAGATTGGATTAAACATGGAAGAGACAGTAAATATGTTGTGAAAAGATTAAAAAATGAAAGTATTTTGAAGCCTGAGGTTTTACAAAAAATGAAAGACTACAGTCAGCAGTTTGATGGCAAAGAATATGATGCTTATTTTGAATGGACAGACAATCGAATTTATTGTTCTGAATTAATCTGGAAAATTTATAAAAACGCAGCTGGAATTGAATTGTCTAAACTTAGAGAACTGAAAGACTTTAACTTAACCGATCCCAGAGTTCAAAAAATATTGAAAGAACGTTATGGCAATGAGATTCCGTTAGAAGAAAAAGTCGTTGCTCCTTCTGATCTTGCTGATTCTAATTTACTGAAAACTGTAGTAGACACTTATTAAAAATATAAAAAAAAGCTAGTCGATATTCTTTCTAGCTTTTTTATTTCATTATTTACTTTGAAATTCAAAGAACTTTTAAAATTCATTTTATGAGAGATTATTTAATAGAACAATTGTATGAATGTTCTAAAAAGCCTTATCAAAAATATTTCAAGAAAAATGAACCTTGGAAAATTGATAAAACCAAATTAATGGATTTTCCCGAAGAAAGCTTAGGATACGGATTGGGCGGCTTTCTTCATAACAATCATTTTGATATTCAAGAAAAATTGGAAGATCACGACATTATTCATGTTTTGACTAATACAGGAGTTTCTGTCTATGAAGAAATCGGAATGCAGTATTATTTATTTGGAAATGGAAAAAGAAGCTTGTATCTGTATATGGTAATTCTAACTGGAACTATCTTTTATCCGAAGCGAATAAACTACTTCTTTCAGCAATATAAAAGAGGTAGAAAAGCATTGCCGTTTCATTATTTGGATTTTTCAAAGATGCTGTTTATGCCGATACAATCTATTCAAAAAACTTTTAATATTTAATAAAATGAAAATAATTAACGAACAACCTTTCAAGGAAAAACAATCTCTAGAATTAACGATTGGTTCATTTGTAATTACTACATTCTTGTTTGCATTATATATTATTTCAAACGAGGATCCAACTGTTTTAGTTATTGCCTGGCCATTTGCTTTAGCGGCAATAATTGTTAATGTAATTATGTTTATTCATCTCGCAGAAAAATTTCTTCATTTACCGCAACAGCGAAAAGAGATAGGTTTTAAAATCTTGCTACTGCTTTCTAATATTCCAATAACATTCTTTTACTATTTGATTGTGATGAAATCCCGATTCTAAAAGCTTTATGTATAAAAAAAAGCTATAAGTATAACCTCATAGCTTTTTTTTATTAATGTATTTTTAAAATCTTAATTTGCTTTTTTAATGTCAATTCCGTTTTGGTCTAACAAATAGATTAGCGAAGTCATTGTTGCCGCTCCAAGCTCTAGCTCTCTTTTATTGATAGCATCAAACTTGTCATTTGCCGCATGATGATAATCGAAATAACGTTGTGAATCTGGTTTTAAACCTGCTTTAACAATTGCCTGCGAAGTTAAATGACTAATATCTGAACCTGCGTGGCCAATTGTAAAACTATGTACTAAATAGGGCTCAAAAAGATCTTTATATCCTTGAATTTTTTTAAAATTAGCATCATCTGCTTCAATTGAAAACCCTCTTGGAGAAAATCCGCCTGAATCACTTTCCAACGCAAAAATATGATTCTCCTTCTTTTGTTTTGATACTTTTTCATATTCAGCACCACCTTTTCCGCCATTTTCTTCGTTCATAAACAATACCACACGAATCGTATTCTTCGGTTTGTAGTTTAAGTTTTTTAAAATTCTGATAACTTCCATACTTTGCACTACTCCTGCTCCATCGTCATGAGAACCATCGGCCAAATCCCAAGAATCTAAGTGACCACCAACTACCATAATATTTTCTGGACTAACCGTTCCAGTCAATTCTCCAATCACATTATAAGATAATGCGTCTGGTAAAGTTTCACAAGATTGTTTGAAATAAAACTTTAAAGCTGGATTTACTCTTAAAGATTTACTCAACAACTCTGCTCCGTTTGTACTTATTGCTGCGGTTGGAATATATTGCTCTTTTGGTAAGTCACCATAACTTTGTGCACCTGTATGAGGAAAATCGTCTAATCTTAAATTCATTGAACGAACGATCGTTCCTACCGCTCCTAGTTTTGCAGCTTCTTTTGCTCCTGCATATCTTTGGTCAACACATGCTCCATAAGAAGTAAAAGTTTCAATATTTTCAGGGTTCATTGGTCTGTTGTAAAAAACAATTTTCCCTTTTACTTTATCTGCTCCTAATTCAGCTAATTCTTTAATTCCCTGCACTTCGATTATCTCTGCAGTAATCCCAGTTTTTGGAGTTGCTACAGAACCTCCTAAAGCACAAATTGGCACTACAGTTTTTATTTTTCCGTCTAAGATGTAGGCTGTTTCTTTTTCACCTCTAACCCAATGCGGCACCATAACTTCTTGAAGATATACTTTATCTAACCCGAGTGATTCTAATTGTCTTTTTGTGTAATCGACAGCCAGTTCAGCTCCTTTAGAACCCGATAATCGAGCTCCAATATCATTAGAAAGATATTCCAGCCAAGTGTAACATTTTGCTTCGGTTAAAGCTTTCTTATAAAATAATTTGATGTTTTTTTCGTCATTTGACTGAGCAGACGACAGCAATCCGTTTAAAACTAAAGCAGTTAAAAGAATCGTTTTTTTCATAGTTTCTATAGTAATTTGGAGTTTATTCTGCCTTTGGCATGTTCACAAAGGAACAAAATTCTTAAGAGTTAAGAAGCTATTTTTTCAACCTTTTCTCAAAAAAAAGCTCCAATTACAAATTCTTCAATTTGCAATCGGAGCTTTTAAATATTTAATAAATAAAGATTATTTTACTTCCATAATCTTATTTTTTGTTCCAATACCGTTTTCATTAAAAGGTTCTATGGTAAAATAATATTTTGTGCCTTTATCTAAACCTCTAAAATCGTATGAACTGTCTCCATAAACCATAATGCTGTTGTATAATTTATCTGGAGAAATTCCGTAATAAATATTATACCCAATTGCATCATTTTGTTTTTTCCAAGAAATAATTGCGTTTCTAGAATCTGCTTTGTTTCTATCCACTTTAAAAGAAGCAACTGCTTTTGGTTTTGTGGCTAAACCATTTCCAAAAACCCTGAAATCAGAAATTGCGAATAATCCAGAAGCGTTATGAATGTTTTCCATTTTGATATAACGCGCTTTAATCGCTTTTGTAAGCTCTACATAATCATGTGGTACATCTTTATCGTTTTTAGATTTATCTACAACCAGAGTCCAATTAACAGCATCATCAGACATGAATATCTTGTATTGATAATAAATATCCATTGCTTTATTGAATTGAGTTGCTTTATGATCTGCATAATTAATCTGCAAAGCATTAATTTCCATTTGTCTTCCTAAATCCATTTGAAGCCATTCTCCTGGATTACTAGTTTTAGCAGACCAATACGTTTGAATATTTTCATCTGTAAGGTTATCAGGTCCGTAACAGAACTTTTCGTATACTTTTTTACCTCCGTTATCCATTCTGTGTGTTTCTACTTCCATGCATTCTTCTGAAGAAGAAACTGTTACTGGTTTCTTATACGAAAGCAACATCCATCCTGATGAAGCTCCTTTTGTCTGATCACGCTGACTTGTTGGCAAGACAATTGGAAAATCTCCGTAAGAGGTAATAGAATACATTACATCATCTTTATCAAATCCGGCAGGAAACATATCTATACGGCGCTCAAAACGATCTTTAATAGAGATTTTACAAGTTCCCGTGTTCCAGTAATTACCAAAATTATCGGCAAAAGTATTTCCGTGCCCAGCTCCAATTACAAATCCGCCTGGTTTATAAGACATCGGATTGTGCTTTTGGTATGTAAAAGGCCCAAGTGGATTATCACCTACATGAACTCCGTTTGCATACCCTTTAAATTCTGTTGCAGGCGCGCCATACTGCATGTAATACTTTCCGTTGTGTTTGGTCATCCAAGCTCCTTCAATAAAATTTCCCCAAGGTGCTGGTTCCATATCATTATTTGGTCCGAAACGTTCCCAGCCGTGAGCTGAAGGTTCTAAAACTGCAACTTCTTTTATTTGCCCATACGGACGCTGAATATCTTCTACTTCTGTTGCTTTGTATAACTGAGCATAATCTGCCTGATTTCCTTTTGGAAGCCAAGTTTTATAATCAACCTCAACACCTACAAGAGGCAGTTTTCCGCTAGAACCATAATACATATAGACTTTTTTATCATCATCCTGAAAAATTGCAGGATCCCAAGTCGGCAGCATTGCTTTCTCTACGTGACGTATCCATCTTCCTGATTTTGGATCGGCAGTTTTCCAAATCGGATGATCTCTTTTCCAAGTTGAACCTACATAAAATAAAGTGTCGTTTACAACCCAAGCTGCAGGAGCGCATTGGTCATCATCGCCTGGCTGTCTTTGGAAACTTCCATAAACAAAATTCCAATCAGACATATCTTTACTCCAAAAGAAACCTGCCTGATTTGTCGCAAATAAATAATATTCGCCTTTATAGGTAATAATCACAGGATCTGCACTGGAACGGCGTGACTCTGGAATTCCGTTGTGATTATGAGTTGTGTAATTGTATCCAATATTAATTGGATTACAATAGGTTGTTGCTGGTTTGTTAGGATCAAACCATTCTGTTTTACCTAAATTTTGCGCCAATAAATTGTGACTAAAAAGTATCACAAATAAAATTGACAAGGTCATCAGTTTATATATCTTTTTCATTGTTAGATTTTTTTGGTAGGTTCGAAGATTATTTTTTAAGATTTAATCTTTCCTTTAGAAGTTCAGGTTCATTCGTCGTTATATAATTGAATTTATGCTCAATAATCCAATCCATATCTGCAGCTTCATTCACTGTCCAAGCATTTAGGATAATTTTGTTGTCTTTTGCTTCTTGTATCCATTCTGGATGTTTTTGAAAAACTGAATAATGATAATCTACGCCATTTATCTTATCTGCTTGTACTTCTTTTGGCGATTTATTCCCTTCTAAATATTGTAAAGAAGTTTTGGCATCAACCATTCTAATTTGTTTTAGAATATCATAATCAAAACTTATATAGCAGGTATTTTTATCTGCTTTAAGTTTTTTAATAGTTTCAACTGCCATTAATGCGGTCTTTTTTCCTCTTTCCTTACTTATTTCTGAAGGTTTTATTTCGCAGACCAAAAGAGTTTGTTTGTTGTTTCTCTTACCCTCTGAAATATATTCATGCAATGTTGGAAGTTTCTCTCCATTGGAAAGTTTAAATTTGATCAAATCTGCATAATTGGTTTCTTCAATCAGCATTTTGTTGTAATGTGCATCATGATTGATAACAAGAGAATCATCTGCAGTTCTCCAAACATCGAATTCTGAACCTGGTAATTTTAAATCAATTGCATGTCTCAATGATGCAATAGAATTTTCTGGCAGGTTATTTTTTTTCCATGCACCGCGATGTGCTACAATTGCATTTTTTTGTGAATTGCAAGAAGAAAAAGCAATCAGCATTGAGAATAAAAAAATCGAGCGGGATATTTTAAACGTATTCATCATAACCGTAGTTAAAAAATTACAAAAAAGGTTTTTCAGTTTAAAAAAAAGCCCTCCAAATGAAGGGCTTCTCACTAATCAATAAACCAACTATTTAGTTAACTCAAAACTAACTTTCTTATCGGCATTTGAATTTCCTCCAACGAAAATATCAAACTGTCCAGGTTCTGCTACGAATTGTAAATCAGAATTATAAAATTTTAAATCTTCAACAGTAATGTCGAAACTTACTGTTTGTTTTTCACCTTTTTTAAGTGTTATTTTTTGGAAACCTTTTAGTTCTCTAACTGGTCTTGTTACTGAACCAACTAAATCTCTAATGTATAATTGAACTGTTTCTTTTCCGTCAAAATTTCCAGTGTTTGTTACATCAACTGTTACTTTTACTTTTCCGCTGAAATTCATTTTATCAGAAGAAATTTTAAGGTTTGAATAATCAAAAGTAGTGTAGCTTAAACCAAATCCGAATGGAAATAACGGCTCGTTTCTTTCGTCAATATAGTTTGATCTGAATTTCTCGAATTTTCCTTCTGTGTTAGAAAGCGGTCTTCCAGTATTTTTATGAGCGTAGTAAATTGGCAATTGTCCAACACTTCTTGGAAAAGTTGAAGTTAATTTTCCTGATGGATTTACATCTCCAAATAAAACATCAGCAATAGCGTAACCTGCTTCTGTACCCGCAAACCAAGCATTTAAAATCGCTGGAACTGTTTTTTCTTCTTCAGTAATCACTAGTGGACGTCCGTCAAATAAAACTAAAACAACTGGTTTTCCTGTTTTTAATAAAGCGTTTAATAAATCTTTTTGTGCTTGTGGAATTTCCAAGTTTGTACGGCTGCTAGATTCCCCGCTCATTTCTGCAGATTCTCCAAGAGCAGCAACAATTACATCTGATTGTTGAGCAACTTTTAAAGCTTCTGCTAACAAATCTTCTTTTGAACGTGCATCACGGTGTAATGTTTTTCCAAACATTGTAGCGTTTGTTTCAAAAGTTTCATCATAATCTAAATTACTTCCTTTAGCATATAAAACTTTAGTTCCTGCTCCTGCAACTTCTTTAATACCTGCTAGTAATGAGACAGCATTTTCCATTTTAGTAGCTACACTCCAAGTTCCGGGCATATTTTCTTTAGCATCTGCTAATGGTCCGATAAGGGCGATAGTTCCTGATTTTTTAAGAGGTAATAATTGGTTTTGATTTTTCAATAAAACCAATGATTGAGAGGCAATTTGACGTGCTTCTTTTCTGCTATCCATTGTAAAGATTTCAGTTTTAGCTCTTTTTTCATCACAATATTTATACGGATCTTGGAACAATCCTAAATCATATTTTGCTTCTAAAATAAGTTTTACAGCATTATCGATTGTTTCGATTTTTACTTTTCCTTCGTCTAAAGATTTTTTCAAAGTACCTAAGAAACCTTCTCCAACCATATCCATCTCAACACCAGCGTTTAAAGCTAAAGCAGAAACTTGTTGTAAATCTCCCATTCCGTGTTCGATCATTTCAGGAATTCCTGTAAAGTCTGTTACCACAAAACCTTTGAAACCCCATTGTTTTCTAAGAACATCTGTCATTAACCATTTATTTCCTGTTGCTGGAATTCCATCAATTTCGTTGAAAGATGCCATAACCGAACCTACACCTGCATCAACTGCCGCTTTGTAAGGAGGAAAATAATCATTAAACATTCTGATATGGCTCATGTCTACAGTATTATAATCACGTCCTGCTTCTGGCGCACCGTATAAAGCGAAGTGTTTCACACAAGCTAAAATTGAGTTATTTTTTGAAAGATCATGCTGCTGATAACCGTTTACCATTGCTTTTGCGATCTGGCTTCCTAAATATGGATCTTCTCCTGAACCTTCAGAAACTCTTCCCCAACGAGGATCGCGAGAAACGTCAACCATTGGAGAGAATGTCCAGTTAATTCCGTCTGCACTTGCTTCTTTTGCAGCAATCTGTGCACTTCTTTCAATTAATCCCATATCCCAAGTACAAGATAATCCTAAAGGAATTGGGAATGTTGTTTCGTAACCGTGAATAACATCCATACCAAAAAGCAACGGAATTTTCAAACGGCTTTGTTCAACCGCAATTTTCTGTACTTCTTTAATTTTTTGAACTGATTTAATGTTAAACAAACCTCCCACTTTACCCTCAGCAATATTTTTTGCCACATTTGAGCTGTTTGCCTGCCCTGTAGTGATATCACCAGATGTTGGCAAGTTTAATTGACCCAATTTCTCGTCTAAAGTCATTTTTGACATTAATTCCGCCACAAATTCAGACTTTGGTTTAATTTTCACTGTATTTTTAGTGTTCTTTTTTTGAGCGTAACCCAAAACAGCACATCCTAAAAAAAGTAAGACTAATTTGTTTTTCATTCTATTTTATTTATTTGTTTGTATTCGTTTTTCTCTGCTGTAACATCCAGTCGTAAATAGCTGTATTATCATAAACTCTTGTCCAGCTGTCGTGATTGGCATCATCAAAAATGGTCAGCTTCAAATCTTTAGCATTACATTTTTTCAATTCTTTGTATATCGTGATCGCATAATTCACGTTTACAACATCATCCAGTAATCCGTGAAAAATTCTGGTTGGAATATTGGCTATTTCACAAGCGTGCTCTAACTGAATTAAATCTACAAAACCAGCGACAGGTACGTTTGCTGCAAATAGATCCGGATGTGCAAAAGCCAAATTCCATGAAGCCCAGCCTCCTGAGCTCAAACCAGTAATATATATTCTTTCTGAATCAATTTTGTTTTCTTTCTGGATTTTTAAAATCAGCTGATAAATCGATTCTATATCCCAATTTTCATCTTCTTTACATTGAGGAGCCAGAACGTAAGCATCTAATTGATGTGTTTTTAGATATTTTAAAGGACCATTAATTTTTACTTTTTCAAGATCATTTCCTTTTTCTCCATCACCAGAAATAAAAACTATTAAAGGCTTTTTTTCTTTTGTATTTGCGGGTTTATGTAATACATAGCCCAGCTCATACTTTGCCATTACTACTGTATTAATTTTTCCAGTTGTTTCACTTTGGCTAAAACCAAATGTCGAAATCAACAGGGATAAAAAAATTAATTTATATTTCATACTAATTTTTTAAATCCCGTATTTTCCTGATTTAAATCCAAGTTTTGTCAAACCTTGTTTTACTTCAGGTGCATTCATAAATAATTTCCATAATAGACCTGTTCTGTAGTTCTCGATCATAACTACTTCTGGTCCTTGATCGATTGCTAAATAACGTTTTGCAACCCATTTATTTCCTAAACTTAGAGCATCATAAAACCCGGCATTGCCCCAAGTTTCTTCTTTATGATTTTCGTATAGATTGCGTATGAAAGCCATTGATTCTTTCGGCGTATATACAATTGAACTGATTGCTGCGGTTGGCGAAATCACACCTTGATCATTGCTTGGCATATGTGCATTGTATCCAATAGAACCATCAGGGTTTCTGGAATATGACGCTGTTAGTCCCCAATAATCAGCACCATATCCCTCAACCTTGTTTGGATTTTCAATACAGTATTGATAATTTATTTTAGTCTGATTTACGTTTAAATCCCAGTAATTTGCATATTTATCGCTCAATTGATTTGGATCTAGACCTACATAAGAATAGTGTGCCCAGAATAAAGGACCGCCGAATTCTTCTGCACCATTATGTTTTAAAATTAAAGGAATATTATATTTTGTTTTAGGAGAAACGATGTCTCCGCTTCTCGCCCATCCTTCATGATACGCTTTCGCATCAATTGAATGTGTTGGCGAAGATGCTGCCATTAGATAAGTAATTAGACATTCATTATATCCTTGTAAAGGAAAATTCATCTGCCAGTCGTAAGTAGGTGACCAATGCCAGTACAAAACATTTTTATTGTTTGTATACCATTGCCAGTCAACACCTTTCCAAAGTGCATCGTATTTTTGAGCAACTGCTTTTTCTTTTTCAGAACCATCTTTAAGATATTCACGAACAGTAATCATTCCTGCAACCAAAAATGAAGTTTCGACTAAGTCGCCGCCATTATCCTTGGTTCCAAAAGGCTTTACTTTTCCCGTATTTCCATCGATCCAATGAGACCATGCTCCGTGAAAACGATCTGCTTTGCCTAAAAAATCTGCAATTTTGTTCAGTCTTTCTACCCCTTGTTCTTTTGTAATATAACCTTGAGACATTCCTGAAACAAGAGCCATTAAACCAAAACCAGAACCACCTGTTGTTACAATATTTGAATCATTTTCAGGATAATTTCCGTCTGGATGGTAACGTTCTCTGGCTAATCCAGAGTTTGGTTGTGCGTAATCCCAGAAGTATTTAAAAGTTTGTTTTTGAACAGCACTTAAAAGCTGCTCATCTGTTAATGTAGTAACAGAAGTATTTTCTGCTGCATTTTCTTTTGCCTTATCCGCATTCGATCCACAACCAAAAAGAGTAAAAGCTAAAAATAAAACTGAAATTCTAATCATTATAGAGATTTTTGAGATTGTAATAAAATCACTTCCTTCAAAATTTTGAAGGAAGTGATTTATGAATATTAATTATAACCAGGATTTTGAGAAGACATTCCCTCTGTTATTAAAAGGAAAGATGCCGGAATTGGAAACAATTCATTTTTACCTTCTGTGAATACTTTTCCATCTGCAGTAAAAGCATCTTTTGCCTGACCAGTTCTAACTAGGTCAAAGAATCTGTCAAATTCAAAAGCTAATTCAACTCTTCTTTCTTTCCAGATTGCAGTTCTTACTGTTGCCTGAGAAGTTGCTGGAGTATCACCTAAACCAGCTCTGTGTCTGATGATATTTAACAATGGAATTGCATCTGAAGTTTGACCTAATTCATTTAAAGCTTCTGCCTTCATTAATAATACTTCAGCGTATCTTAAATATTTAATATTAGCATCAGTTTCCCATGCGCTTGTATATGCAGAAGAATAAGCTTTAAAATTATATCTAGGATTAGGATCTACTTCTCCTTCTGGTAACACTAATTTAGGAATTACTCTTCCGTCGTATAAAGTTGTACCTCTGAAAATTATAGTTGCGTCTTTTCTAACGTCTCCAGGCTCATAAGCGTTTACTAAACTTTGAGAAGGCTGATTAAATCCCCATCCCCATGCATCACGAACACCTTGAGTATTAGAATATCCTTGAATTCCACGTGCAGGTACTGCGCCATTACCATTTATTTCAAAAATAGATTCTCCATCATTTTCTCCTTCTAGTCTAAACATTTTAGCATAATCTGGAGAAATAATATAACCTGTAACAAGATTACAGTTATCGACAACACTCTGCCATTTTTTCTGATACAAACTTACTTTTGCCAATAAAGCATAAGCTGCTCCTTTTGAAGCTCTCGCTTTATCATCACTACCATATTGAGATTTATTTGGTAAAACTGCCGCAGCCTCTGTTAAATCTTTTTCAATAAAAGCATAAACTTCAGCAGCTGTTTTACGAGTTAACTGCATTGCTTTATCTTCTGGTGATAATGGAATTTTTGATATGTGATCTACAATAGGAACTCCTCCATAGCATTTTACCAAAGTAAAATACATAAAAGCTCTTAAAAATTTAGCCTCAGCCATTAATCTTTCTCTTAATGCAGGATCAGCTTTGTCTAATTTAGGTAGAATCTCCAATGCTTGATTGCATCTATTGATCCCATCATAGTTTGCATTAAAAGTACTTTCAGCAGATGGATTCGATGCATTATATGTTAAAGCATCCAAAACATCTTTATCTGTACCTGTATCACTTGGTGTTGAACCTTTATCAGCATCATCAGATGTAATACTTGCTAATCCAATCCATCCAAAAGAACTCATATCCCAGTCTAAAAATTTACTGTAGATAGAGGTAACAAACGTTTTTGCTCCGTTGTCATTGTTAAACAACTCGATATCATCTGTAGAAATAGTCTCAGTTTGTTTAACATCTAGGTAATCATCAGCACATCCTGTAAAAGTGAATGCCGACAATACAAAGATTGATATATATATCTTTTTCATAATATTAAAATTTTAAATTAGCACCAATTACGAATGATCTTAATGTTGGATAAGCATCCAATTCAACACCTTGTGTTCCATAAGGATTACCATCTCCATTTAACTCAGGAGAGAAACCAGAATATTTCTGTGTAATAAATGGGTTGATTGCATTAAGATAGATTCTGCAAGAACTAATGAATTGATCTTCTTTAAGAGGTAGTTTATAACCTACAGTGATGTTGTTGATTCTAAAGAAATCTGCAGATTCCATATAATAAGTTGAAGCAACAGGAACAATGTTAAATGGTTTTGGATTTGGCGATGTTGTATTTGTTGGTGTCCAATAATCATTTGTCATAGAAGCTTCGATATTTTCACCTCCAAAACGCTGTGCTTTTTTACCATTGTATACTTTTGCTCCACCAGTTCCATATCCGTCAACTGAGAAATCAATGTTTTTGTAAACAAGACCTAAAGAAACTCCATAGTTAGATGTTGGTAAAATTGAACCTACATATTTTTTATCTGCTGTTGCAGATAAAGCATCTTGAGTTACTTTAGCACCAGAAGCATTATAATAAAGCATATTTCCATTTGCTGGATCTACACCTGCATATTCATAAAGATAAAAACTTCCTAATGGCTGACCAATTGAGTTATTGTATAATAATTTAGTGTCTTGACCATTTCCTAAATTACCTCCAATAACTTGAGACAATGAAACATCTTTTAAACTTGTAAGTTCATTTTTATTGTGAGAGAAGTTACCTCCAACCCAGTAGCTTAAATCGTCTGTAATTTTATCATCCCAACGTAAAGCAATTTCATAACCTTTGTTTGAAACTTCACCAACATGAGAAGGAGAAGCAGTTGTAATTCCAGAAGTTGGATAAGGTTTTACATATAAAATTACGTTATCTGTATTTTTGTTATAAACATCAAATGATCCTTTCAATCTGCTGTTCAAAAATTCGAAATCTACACCGGCAGATGCCTCTTCAGTAATTTCCCAAGTTAAAGTTGGGTCAATTTGTGAAGTAATACTTGTTCCTTCATATAAAATTGAACCTCCTAAATAACTATTTAATCCAGAATTATAACTTTGACTGTTTAATGGTACATTTTGGTTACCCAATTTACCCCAGCTTCCTCTTAATTTAATCAAATCAACTCCTTTAATATCAGACAAGAAGCTTTCTTTTGTCATAATCCATCCAAGACCTACAGATGGGAAAGTTCCCCAACGGTAATCTTTAGCAAAGTTTGAAGATCCGTCACGTCTAATAGTTCCAGTTACTAAATATCTGTCCATTAATTTATATTGGAAACGACCAAAATATGAAGCTAATTTGCTTTCGTTAAATACAACATCTTGTAAACTTGTAACTGTACCAACATAATCTACACCTTTTGAATCTTTTGAATTATATAAAGACCAGTAATTTGAATCAGGACTTACATTTTTTCTTATGATAGTTAACTTTTCTCTAGGTCCTTTTACAGAAGTTTCGATACCGGCAGTTAATTCAACATCATGAATTTTAGCAAATACTTTGTTATAAGTCAAATAGTTAGATAAGTTCCAGTTAAAATATTGTTCTCTACCTCTAGTTAATAAATTGATAGGATCAGAACTTGTATAGTCAGCATCTTTACGAGTTGGATTTGCAGCTAACCAAATATTTTTGGTATCCTCGAAATTATAATTTTTCCAAGTGTAGTATTCTCCGTTAAATTGCGAAGTAAATTTTAACCCTTCTAAGATTTCATAATCTAATTTCAAACCACCTTGAATTGTAATACTTCTTTGTTCTTCATCATAAAAATCTAATTGTGAAACTGGATTTCCAACATTGTTAAATGATGAACCAGTTGGACTTGCCAATCCGCTTGCATCTACAAAAGGAGCACCATATTGACCATTTGCAAAACGAACAGGAACAATTGATGACTGTTTGTATGCATTTGTAAATGCACTTAACGGTTTTGGTGTAGAATTAGCAGACGTAAAACTAAAGTTTTGATTTAAAGTGATTTTTTTAGAAAGCTTAAATTCATTATTATTTCTAAAACTTGTACGGCTATAATCTAAGCCATTAAGAATTGCTTTTTCTTGATAATTACCTGCACTAAAAAAGTATTTAATATTTTCAGAAGCACCAGAAATAGAGATATTATTTTGAGTGTAAGTACCTGTTCTTGTAATTTCATCAAACCAATTAGTATTAATAGGCTGGTTTGTAGAAAATTTATTAGTTCCTAAAGATGCATTAGAATAGCTTGCATATTGATTTGCATCTGCCATTTTAACCTTTTTTAGCGGCGTTCTAACACCTCCAAAACTTTCAACTTCTACAGAAACTTTATCTCCTTTTCCTTTTTTAGTAGTAATAATGATAACTCCATTCGCAGCTCTTGTACCGTAAATAGCAAGAGATGATGCATCTTTTAAGATCTCATAAGAAGTAATATCATTTGTATTGATATTATTGATGTTTTCTGTTGGCATACCATCAACAATATATAAAGGATTTCTTCCTCCTAATGCAGTACCTAAACCTCTAATAACAACAGAAGGTGTACTTCCTGGAGCATCAGAAGAAGTAACTTGAACCCCAGCAGCTTTACCTTGAATAGCCTGAGAAGCATTTAGTACCTTTGTTCTTGTAACATCTTCTGCTTTTAATGAAGTGATTGCAGAAGTATTATCAATTTTTTTTCTGGTACCGTAACCAATAACAACTACTTCTTTTAATGCAGTATCACCTGCTTCTTTCAAAGTAATCGACATAACGCCAGCAGCTGCAGGTACAGAAACTGAGTCGAAACCAAGCATAGAGATCTTTAGAGTTTCTCCAACCTTAGCATTAATGGTAAAATTACCGTCAAAGTCAGCATCAGCAGAAGTTCTAGATTCTGGAGCACTAATAATTGCACCAGGAATTCCCATTCCACTACTGTCTACTACTTTTCCTTTAATTGCTTGTGCCTGTATCATCATATATGATGGCAGTAACAAGAGAGCTAAAAAGCTAAAAATAAAATTTTTCATACAGTACGTAATCGTTTAAGTTAGTAGAGCCAAATTAAACAATTACAACGTTGTAGTACATCAAATACCACTACAACACAGCTACATCATTATGTTAAAATATTAGCATATATTAATGATAATCAACACACTAAATGTTAAATAAAATTCATTAACATAACGTTATGATGTAGTAATGATGTATTGGAATTCTGTAAAAATAGGTATGTAAAAATATAAATTCTGTAAAAAATAAAATCAAATCTTACAGACTTAATAAAAACTTTGACAGGTTTTCTTCTTGAGTCAGATTTAATTTCTTTCTTAAGCGATATCTATGCAGTTCTACACCTCGAAAAGAGATATTCATCATTGGTGCAATTTCCTTGGATGAGAGGTTCATTTTGAGATAAACACAAAGCTTAATATCCTTTGGAGTTAAGTGTGGATATTTTTTAGAAAGATTTATAATAAACTCGTTATGGATTTGATTTAAATTCGTTTCAAATGTTTCCCATTCGTGCTTATTAACCTCATTAATTTTAATAGCTTTTTTGATTTCACTTTTGAGTTTGCTAAAATCTTTTTCTTTGTCTAGAATTTCTTGAATTTTATCAATCATTTCCGTTTGTTTGGCAATTGACAAAGATTTACCAGCCACTTCAGAAGATTTTGTTTGAAGTTCAAGTTCTAAAATATGTTTTTCGTATTCCTGCAAGTTGAGTTCGTTTTCTTTCTTCAATTCCATCTCGAGAATTTCTCGTTGATGTTTTAGTTCTTCGGCCTGCAATTTTAGCTTTTGCATGTAGCGAAGCTTATTCCATTTATAATAAAAAAACAAAACCGCACTAACAACAAGCAAGTAAAGAAGAATCATCCAAAAAGAAAAATACCAGGGTTCTGCTACTTTAAACTTATAAAACGAAACCTTATCATAAGTTGATCCATCGTGCTTAAAAATTTCTACCGCATGATAACCGCTGTTTAAATTGTTTAAAACAATCGATCCATCAGAAATAGGTATATATTCTTTTTCTTTATCGAGTTTGTAAAACAGGTTTGGTTTGCTTGCTCCATAAATTCCAGAGATTACATTAATTTTTAATTCTGTATTGAATTTAATTTTTGATTCGTTCGGAATTAAAGCATCATCACTAAAAGCTTCAATTTCTACTTTTGAATTTTGTTTGTTTTCATATTCGAGTTTAAGAGAAATAAATCCGTCATCAAGATTGAATAGATAATAATTGTCATTCTTAAATATTCTTAAATTTTCATTTATCAGTTTTCCTTTATAATATTTCTCCTGAATAATATTCCAGATAAATTTATTTCCTTCCGCGTAAATGTGATATAAAATTCCATTTTGCAAAACCATAAAATGATCTTCATCTATAGAAACAACATCTGTAACATTTTTAAAACTGGCATTGAATAATTCGTTTTCTTCTAATTTATTTGAAATAGAATTGTAAGTATACCAAGAGTTATTAATGAGAAAAAGTATTTCTTTTCTAAATTCAAAAATCTTGATTCCGAAATCATTTTTTATTTTGCTTTGCTGCGTAACATTTTCGACTTTCAGCGTTTTATAATTGTCATCTAATAAAACACGATACAAACCTCGATAATTATCAGCAGCCCAAATTTCATTCTTTTTATTCTGCGCTACATATTTTATAGGTTTGGCAAGGTCTTTTATAATTTTGTAATGAGAAAGATCTGAAGGATCATCATACACTAAAATACCGCTGTAAGTCGATTGAAAATATGTATTGTTAATACTGCTTTTGGACATATTCCAACCGCCGCTAACTCCGTTTATTTTTTTTAAAACATTATTTTCATATGAAAAAGTTCCATCGTTATGCCCAATGATGTATTTGCCGTCTATAAGGGAAATATTCCATCCCTGCCCCTGCGTATTTGGCATCATATTGAATTTTCCAGAACTATACTCGAAAATACCGTGATTTGAAGCAATTAAATAACCTTTATTAATTGTTGCGACTGCATAAACAGACCCTAAGATTCCTGAATTGTCATAAAAGAAAGAGATTGGCGAGTTGACTTCAACATGAGCGATTCCGTTATCTAAGCCCAGCCATAAGTCGTTCTCTTTATCAAAACCTAAACTTAAAACCGAGTTGTTCATTAAAACATTATCACGCTCAATATTTTTATACGTATTGGTTTTTAAATCTAAAATAATAATTCCTCGATTTCCCGTTCCAATAACTAATTTTTCTCCTTTTATAAATTTTGCCACATTAATCGTAGCCGATTTTAAAGTTTCATTTATCGGATTACCCCAGCTTCTTAATCCATTATCATCCGCCACAAAAACACCTCTTTTCTGCGTAAATATGTAGGTTTTATTTTGATACTTTTCTATGGCATGAACAACGGTTTTCTTTAAAACATTCCAGCCTTTTGGATTGGAAATATACTTATCGTTCATTCTAAAAATTCCATCCTTAACAGAAGCTACGTACAAATTTTTATCTACAGCAAAACAATACGAGATAAGAAAAGGAAATTTAATTTTTTTAATCGTTTTTCCATTGTAAATAAAAACGTCATTGAAGGATTGAAAATAAAGCGAACCATTGAATCTAAAGATTTTCCAAATTTCTTCGTTATCTTTTTCATCAAATAATCTCAGATTTTTAGTGATCGAAACATAATGCATTGTTCCGTCTTTTCTATACCAATAACCAAATTCTTTATAAGAACCTGAATAGATTTTGTCGCCTTCTATTAAAATAGATCGAATAATAGTTTTATTTGGAAGGGTATATTTTTCCCACTTCACTCCATCGTAACGAAGTAAATAATGGTTGTTTGCAAAATACATAGCATCATCATTTCCCTGCGCTACATTCCAGATTTGATTATCACCCTGATAATCGGATTTACTGTAATTTTCGACGAAAGGAAGTAATTCTTGGGCTTGAAGTTGTAAAGCGATGAAAAAGAAGAAAACTGATTTAAAAAGTATCGATTTCAAGATATTCAGATTTTATTTCAAAGATACTGACAAAAATTTAATTTATAAATGCAAAAAGCTTCTCTATTGAGAAGCTCTTTTATTATTTGATCTTGTTTTTAATTCTCTAGTAACTGATAAACCTGATTTGCAATTTCATATTCTTCATCTGTTGGAACAACCAAAACTTTTACAGTTGAATCTGCTGTATTGATTTCTCTCAATTCTTTAGAACGAATTTGATTTTTTGCTGCGTCAATTTGAATCCCGAAGTAATCCATATCTGTACAGATTAGATTGCGCATAAATGAAGAATTTTCTCCAATTCCTGCTGTAAATACAATAGCATCCAATCCGTTTAAAGCTGCGGCATAAGCACCAATTGTTTTTCTAATTCTGTAGGCATTCATTAATAAAGCCAATTCACAGTCTTTATTTCCTTCCTCCGCTTTTGATTCAATATCTCTTAAATCGCTATACCCTGTTAAGCCTAGCATTCCGCTTTGTTTTAACAGAATAGAATTCACTTCATCTGGAGTATAACCTAAACTTTTAACCATATAAAAGATAACAGACTGATCTATATCACCAGCGCGTGTGCCCATAATTAAGCCATTTGATGGCGAAAATCCCATCGTGGTATCGATACTTTTTCCGTCTTTTACAGCGGTCATACTACAGCCATTTCCTAAGTGAATGGTAACTATCTTAGAATTCTTATCTAAATAACTGATCGCTTTTTCTGAAACATATTTATGACTTGTTCCATGAAAGCCATACACACGGACTTTATGTTCTGTCAAAAGGAAATTTGGAATAGCATATTTGTGTGCCTCAACTGGAATTGTCTGATGGAAAGCTGTGTCAAAAACTGCCACTTGTTTAGCATCTGCAAAAATTTCTTCTGCAACATTAATTCCAACTAAATGTGCAGGATTGTGAAGCGGAGCTAATTCAGAAAGTTCTTTAATTTTCTCTTTAACTTCATCTGTTATAATTGTTGTGTCAGAGAAATAACTTCCGCCGTGAACTACTCTATGTCCAACTGCCGCAATTTCGGATGTCGTTTTGATTACGCCGGTTTCAGAATCCAAAAGTAAATCTGCAACCTTTTGTAATCCTACTTTATGCGTTGGAATCGGCAATATTTCTTCATACGAATTTGAAGCCGTTTTAAAGGTAATATTTGAAGTTTCTAAACCAATTCGATCAATCATACCACTGCAAATTACTTCGTTTGTCGGCATGACCATTAATTGATATTTAATTGAAGAACTTCCGGAATTTATAATTAGTATTTTCATTCTTTTTAAGTTGCTAAGGTTCTAAGAAGATAAGTTTCTAAGGTTTTTAGTTTATTATTTAATTTTTAATTCTCAATTTTTAATTTTTAATTGAATTTACATTCCCTGCGCTTGAATAGCCGTAATTACAACTGTATTGATAATATCATCTACTGTACAGCCACGGCTCAAGTCATTTACAGGTTTATTTAAACCTTGTAACATTGGACCAATTGCTAAAGCTCCTGTTTCTCTTTGAACAGCTTTATAAGTATTATTTCCTGTATTTAAATCTGGGAAAATAAGCACACTTGCCTGCCCTGCTACTTCTGAGTCTGGCATTTTGCTTTTCCCAACACTTAAATCAACTGCTGCGTCATATTGTATTGGTCCTTCAATTTTTAAATCAGGGCGTTTTTGTTTTACAATTTCAGTTGCAGTTCTTACTTTTTCTACTTCATCTCCTTTTCCTGAAGATCCAGAAGAATACGAAAGCATTGCAATTTTTGGTTCTATTCCGAAAGCGGCACTTGATTCTGCTGATGAAATCGCTATTTCTGCCAATTGTTCTGCTGTTGGATTCGGATTAATAGCACAATCTCCAAACACCGAAACACGGTCTTCTAAGCACATAAAAAACACAGAAGAAACTACAGATGAATTTGGTTTAGTTTTAATGAATTGAAGTGCTGGAAGTATAGTATGCTGTGTTGTGTGAGCCGCACCAGAAACCATTCCGTCTGCGTGGCCTTTATACACCATCATCGTTCCGAAATATGAAACATCTTCCATTAAATCCCTTGCCATTGTGATACTTACGTTTTTAGCTTTTCTAAGCTCGTAATAGGTATTAGCGTAATCTTCGTAAAATTCAGATTCTATAGGATTGATAATGTTTACTTTTGAAAAATCCAGAGAAATACCAAGTTCTGTTACCTTACTTTCAATTTGTTTTTTATCACCAATAATCGAAATATCAACCACATCCATATCTAGTAATCTTGAGGCTGCAGTAATAATTCTATCATCATTTCCTTCTGGCAGTACAATATGTTTTCGATGCTGCTTGGCTCTTTTAACCATGTTGTATTGAAACATTTTTGGCGTCATGCCTTCTGCTTCAAAAGTGATTAATCTTTCTGATAAAGCCTCGTTATCAACGTATTTCTCGAAGGTTGTAATTGAAGTTTCAATTTTATGCGTGTTATTGGCATAGATTTCAGATTTAATCGAACCTATTTTATTGGTAATATGATAAGTGCCTCCATCGACAGCAATGATCGGAACAATTGCCGAAAGTCCTTCAATAAGCTTTAAAATACTTTCTTCCGGAACAATATTTCCAGTTAGAATAATTCCTGATATCGTTGGATAATTAGCCGATTCGTTTGCCTGTAAAGCGCCTAAAATAATATCTGAGCGATCTCCAGGAGTAATCACCAGAGCATTATCATTAAGATGTACTAAATAATTGTGCAGCTGCATAGCACCAACGCTAAAATGGCCAATTTCATTATTAAGATAATTTTCTCCAAACAAAACTTTAGCATGCAATTCGTTTACAATTTCCTGCATTGTCGGATTGTTCAAACTTGAAATTAAAGGAATTGTATTTACGAGAACATTCGCTGGTAAACTCTTCTGCAGACTTTTGGTAACCAATTCTATATTTTCAGGCTGTACTTTATTAGCAAATACTGATAAAACCTCAACCTCTTTTACTTTAAAAGAGTCGTAAACTAAATACAAACTATCCACAAGTTCTTCTAAAGTTTTCCCAACTCCAGAACCGATAATAATTGTTGGAATTCCAAGGTTTTTAGCAATTAAAACGTTCAAATCTAATTCGATAGAAGTTCCTTCTCCAGTAAAGCTTGTACCTTCAACTAAAACGAAATCAAATCGTTCTTCCAGCTTTTTGTATTTTTCGATTATTAAATCTAATACCTCTCCTATTTTTCCTTTATTTTTCTTTTTGATGAGTTTGCTTTTCGTGATGGCAAATGCATCTTCAAATTGAATATCGAGGTTAAAATACGACAAAACAGTTTCAATATGATTATCTACTTCTCCATCAACAAAATCTTCGATTATAGGTCTAAAATAACCTACTTTAGCTGTCTTCCCAATCAAAATACTCATTAAACCGAGCGTAATGATCGATTTACCACTATTCTGATCACTTGTCGCTATATATATTGCTTTACTCATGATTTATTTATATTTATTCTAAATAACAAATTTAATACAATTCAAATTGTTTTAGCCCTAACAAACGTTAAAACCAGCGTCTTTTTTTGAAATAGAAAATTAAGGCTATTACCAGTAAAAACATGACTCCCATAACTACGAAGTAACCATTTTGAGTTTTAAGTTCTGGCATGTTTTCAAAGTTCATTCCATACACTCCCACAATGAAAGTGAGCGGAATAAATATGGCCGAAATAATAGTCAGAGTTTTCATAATTTCGTTCATTTTTCGGCTTTGTTCCGAGAAATAAAAATTAGAAGCACTTTCTAATGCGCTCATATCAGATTCAATTTGTTCTAAAAGCTCTAAACTTTTTTGGTGAAGCCTGATAAAGAAATTAAACGTTTCTTTCTGAATAAGGCCGTTATTTTCATTATCATCTTTAATTGTTTTAAGATAATACAAAGAATCTCGAAGCGGTACAATTGACCGCTTTAAAAAATTAAAGTTATCTCTATGATTTTCGATTTTTTCCAGAATAACCGGATCGGCGCCTTTTTTGGTTAGATTGATTAATTCCTCGATTTTCTCTTCTTCATCTTCAATTGTAATGTAAAAGTTTTCCATTACGGCATCTAAAAGCAAATACAAAAGATAATCTACTTTTTTAGTTCTAACGATTCCCGCATGTGTGCGAAGGCGTTCGCGGATATGCGTAAAGAAATCACTCCTTTTTTCTTGAAAAGAAATCAGAATTCCTTCTTTTAGAATAAAACTAATTTGTTCGACACTTAGATTATCTGAATATTCAGAAGGCAGAAGCGACTTTATATTAAAAAATAAAACATTCTGCTGTTCTTCTAACTTGGTTCTTTTCGTAGTATTTAAAATATCAGCAAGAAGAAAATCATCTAATTTAAAATGTGCTCCAATTGTTTTAATGAGATTAATATCATTTAATCCGTGAACATTGAGCCAGTTATTTTTGGTATAATCAAAACAAGAGTTCAAAGCCTGAACGGTAAATTTATCATATTCTACAACGTCAATATCATCATAAACAAAAAGTTGCATTTCGGTTTCATGCTCTTTATGCGATCCTGTATACTCTAATGTAATATGCTGCAGCTTGCGGCCTTTCTTGTATTTAATCTTTCTCATTCAAAAAAATTTACAATAGTAATATTACGAAAAAGAATTCGAAGAAGAAATGACATTTGTCATTTTGCTGATAAAGATTAATAATTTGTCTAGATTTTAAATTGTAATATTTTTACTAGTTTTAATTAGGCAACAATATTCATCAAAAAAAAAAACCGAGTCATTTCTGACTCGGTTTTCATTATTGTTAAAGAAGAATTATTTTACTTATTCAAAAATAACATCGCAAGTATATCAATACTTTACAAAGCAATGGTACAAATAAGGTACAAATAAATGATAAAAACCAATTAAAAAATAACAGAAACAAAGAAGTACAAAAAAGAAGACCGCTGTAAACATTACGATTACAGCGGTGTAATACTTTTTAATAACTAATGTTAATCAGTACTTATTGGATTATTTCAAAACGACACAATCATATCCTACGACAGTTATATAAAAAATACAACCTTAGGTGTTAGTATAGCATAATATATTAAAGAATATCTAATGAAATTTGAACTTCGTTCTGAACTGCAACTTGTGCAGCTACAGTTGTATATATGTCAGCCATGTTCTCCGGTGTCTCAATAGAAACAATTAAAGAATAACGCAGTTCTGAATCGTATTTTTCCTGTTTTTTAAGCTCTTTCCACCATCCAGAGGCGAGCGGATATACAGCCAATTTGTTACAAGATGCAATTTCGGCTGCAGAACCTTTCCAATAGTTGCTGTGTACAGATCCCTTAAAAACAGTATCTGCTCCGAGAGCCCATCTGCTGGATCCTGTAGCTTTTTCAATCAAACCATCTTCTAATCTCTCAACTCCCAGATTTTCTTTTAAAACATCCTGATTGACTTTATTAGTCCTTAATTTAAAATTAGTAAAATCTTCTCTAGGATTTATTAACGCAAACTTCAATGCGGTTGATTGATATGCATACTTAGTAGTGTAACCTCTATCACCCGGATTGGGTTCAACAAAATAAGACAACGTTATTTTTAAAGTTACATCTGCGGCGCCTAAATTCTCTAAAATCTCTTTAGGCCAGGGAAACTCATAATAATGTATCTGATTAGTTTTTACTTTTCCGTCTTCGAGCTTATATGGCGTTATTTTTTCTTCAGATATGAAGGTGAGATAATTACTCTGGCATTCTATTGCTTTTTGAAGGCTAGGCACACCATATCCTACAGTTCTGAGAAGCCTTAAAACATCACCTACTTTATTAACATCTATATTAAATTGATTAATCATTTCCTGAGTCCATGATGACGAATGTATCATTAATGCCCTGAGGGTTTCTTCCCAAGCTTCAGGATATACATCTCTGATTTTAGCCAAAAAGTTTGCTGCCAAAGCTGTAGCCGCGCTTGTGGCATTCATTGTCGTAAAATAATTTCTGACAGCGCTTCTTGTAACAGTCAAGATTTCTAGATCGTCATGACCTTCAACATCTCCATTATCAAGTAGTATCAAATTACCTGCTTCGAAAACAACTTCAGGCTTAATTGGCCAGTTTGCATCCCAGGAACAAGATGTTCTGCTGTATGGGGAAAGTTCAAATTTTTGGGCAACTGTAATATTATCCAGCAGGGTCTTTTCAGTATAACCTCCAACGCTAATTGCATTCCATGCCTGAGCTGGACTTTCCACCGAAAGATTTAAATTGCTTTCAGGATAATTTCTCCAGTTAAATTCTTCTCTTACATTACCTGCACTAACCAGAAATATTTTTTTATCATTCGAATCTTCACCAAAAATTATTCTGTCTAAAACAGAGGAATATGCTGAGGGCTTGCCGAATTCAACTTGAAAGTCAGTTGTAACGGCCATGCAGAATATTCGTTTATTTTCAGGATTATTTACTATCGCACGATTTACCGCGTCAAGTGTGATCAGTGGGAATTTATTGCGTTCATTCGGATAGTCCGGATGCAAAATTTTTATAGATTCCAGCTGATGATGGATGGACAATGCACTGTTATTTTCAAGAATTGAATTTAGATTTCCGTACAGAGCGACTCCGGCCATATTTGTACCATGCCCTAAACTATCATTGACTCCCCAGTTTGGATCTACGGTCAATCTGTTTGCATCATTCAGAGCAGGCGCAATTAAATGAGGACCATTGTTTACTCCTGAGTCCATTATTGAAATAAAATTATTGGTTCTCGTGAAATTAATCAAACGTAGTGCATCCTGTATCCATGCGTTATTTTCGGTCATACTCTGGCTGAGCCAGAACGTATTCAACTCTTCCGTTTTACGAATTTCAGCAATCAGACCAAATGATGCAACAAGCTCATTTAACTGTGTGTAATCAGCTTTTACAATTACAATACATCGTTGCGGAAAACTTAAAATTTCATCCAGCATCTCTACTCCAAAGAATTCGCATATCTCTTTTAATTTGGGAAGAGACGTTTCTAAATTTAAACTCTCAACAGCGAGCCATAACTCGCACCATATTGATGCTTCACGAGGTAGGGTTTCAATAGGACTGCTCCATAGATTTTCAATTGAAGATCGGTTAACCACTTCTATTCTATCTATTAAAGGCTGATTAACTGGCTTTCCGTTTTTATCTAAAGCAATATAGTCTTCAACCTTTTTGGTAAGCTTCCCTTTTTGGTTTTCGGGAATATAGAGAGTTGCAGTCTGCTGATTCGTATCTTTTTCTATCGATACGTTTAATAATACAGCTCCACTTGAGTCTAAAGATTCGATTTTTAAACTGTCATTAGCAGCACTCTTAAAAGTAAGGTATTCTCCATCTTTGACAGGTATACCCTGCTCTGATCTAATACGTACATCTTCTGTATGAGACTGCCAAATATCGCTTAAAGAATGTAATAGTGAATTTCCATGTGCATTTCTTTGTCTCGCAGGAAGATCATCTCCACCACCTCCCGTTGGAGGCGTTGTATAACTTTGAGATGTATGGACATCACTCACAAAAAGATGCGGTTTAGAAATTTCACTCATAATTATTATAAATTATAATTGACTTTTCTGTCCTTCATCATTTGAACTAATAATTTCTGAGTAACCAAATTTTTATCCATTAAAATTATCTCTTTCAGAGCATCATTACAAGCATTTGTAATTTCCGCATGAGATAATCCTTCTGCTGCCGCAACTGTTGATTTTAAACTAAAATCACCGAGAAACTTATGGAGTTTTAGTTTAATCAACTCCTCAATCTCATTTTTATTTGGTAAGTTATAGCTAATAATATCATCAAAACGTCTAAACAACGCTGAATCTAATATCTTTATATTATTTGTAGCACCAAAAATGATGCTCTCTGATGAATCCTGTTCGATGAACTGTAAAAATGAATTCAAAACTCTCCGCATTTCCCCAACTTCATTATCCCTTGCCCTTTCTGCTCCAATGGCATCAAATTCATCAAAAAGATAGACACCCCTATTTGAAACCATCATATCGAAAATCTGTCGTAACTTCGAAGCGGTTTCCCCCATATATTTGGTCATTAATTTATCCATCATAACAACATACAATGGAAGTTTTAATTCGCCAGAAATAGCAGAAGCCGTTGCTGTTTTACCTGTTCCCGGAAGACCTGAAAGCAATACTTTCCTGCGGTTATGCAGACCGTGTTTTAGAATTTTATCACGCTGTTTATACTCCCTGATAATCCTTGCTAACTTATTAGAAACATCACTGGAAAGTATTAATTCATTTAATCTATTTTCAGGGTAATATACCAGAACTAAATCGCTTAAATCTGGATTAATACGGATTACTTTAAATCCGTCAGTTTTTGATCGGTCAACTAAATCTTGTATTTCCTTCGCAATAGACATATGTCCTTGCCTGGCTTCGTGTGCAGCTACCTGAAGAGCAATAGAAGTGAATCTCTCATTGTCATTCTTATAATGAGACTGTAATAACGATTTTAATTGTTCTGCTGTTGCCATATCGCAAAAGTAATGAAAAAAGTCTTCAAATATATTTAATTATTTGTAGGTAATTTTGTAATTTATCCAGCCTTATAAGAAGGGAATTACACAAACCTCATTCTTCCCAGTGAATCCTTAATTTTGTGGTAGCGTTTCTCGTTCCAAAGGTCTGCAAATATATCCTGAACAATATCTTGCGCATTATCGCACGAGTCGCAGTATCTAAGGAAATGAATGAACATCATCTCATAATACTGGTCAAAAAGTATCTAGGCTGAAACAGCCCTTTCCTGTACTTTACTAAGATTTCGGAATCGGTCTGCTACCTAGAAACAAAATGTTACTGGACCATAAATTTTGAAGCTTTTGGTGTCAATATACTTATTTCAGTTTAAAAAAAATAAATACCATCGCTGTCTATTTCCCGAACAGACTACATGCAAATTTTTAAAAATCATCTATGAGATATGCGTTAATTCTATTTCCCTGATGGTCGGAGCGCCAAAATTCCGGCATAAAAAAAGCCGAAAACTAATTTCTAAATTTCTTTGCAGTTTTTTTTCTTCATCCGACATTAAATCCTTACCCCGAAAAAAGGAAATCAAAATTTATATCTTAAATCCTTTATATTATTGAGCCAGATAAAAACTGAATCCTCCGCATCCTTAACTTCTCCTTTATCATTGGTTCTTTGGCTGCTTGAAACCAGAGCACACGCTTTCCTTGCCCTTGTGACTCTCACATAATGGAGATTAAGGTCCTGCTGATAGCTTAGATATTCAGGGTTTTTCCAGTCTTTACCCTCTTTAGGCCCCATAGCCGGAAAAACCCATTTGTACAGATCCAGATGGATGACAACATCATATTCAAGCCCTTTCGATTTGTGAAGGGTCAGAATATTAATTTCATGGTCAGCTGCCGGTTCATACGACTTTAAATATGCAGGATTGCCCATCACTTCCCTTAGAAGGGTAATTGATTCGGTTCTGTCGCATCTGTCAGAATCAAATATAAGAATTCTAAGTAATTTAAAAGTTAAACTGCCAATTTACAAAATGATTTAAACATAGTTTTGCCGGGATTACCATCTGATTTTTTCCAAGCATATGCACAACCTCAATTCTGCTCAATGTTCGTCTGGCCGATTCAAAACTTTTAAAACCTAATCCGTTTTGTGTGCGCCATTTTATAAATCGATTGTCTTGTTTGATAATATTGTTAAGATATTTACACTGCCGGATTTTAATTTTTGAGAATGAACGTTTGTTATAGAATTTGATCGCTGCTGTATTAGAACCGCTTTTAACAATGTTTATAACTCTTGGCGCAGTTATTACCAACTGCTTTAATTAGAAAAGACTGAGCGCTCATTCTTTGTCTTCTTCTGGTCAAAAGAAAGTCAACCGTATTGCCTAATTTATCTACTGCTCGATATAAATAACACCAAATACCTTTTACTTTGATATAGGTCTCATCTAATCTCCAGCTCGCCCCCACTCTGCCTTTTCGCTTCTTCATCTCTGACTCAAGCAAAGGTGTAAACTTATAAACCCAGCGCTGAATTGTAGCATGATCCACAAGCACTCCTCTAATTTTCATTATTTCCTCAACATCACGGTAACTAAGTGTAAATCTTAATTTAAAATACACTGCCTGAAGAATGATATATTTTGGATAACAATGACCTTTCGTATTCATTTTTTGATAGGTTTAAAATTATAAAGATAAAGTTATTCCCAAATGCGACAGAACCCTTTTATTTGAATAAATGATGCATAAAAAGATATATAATTTGACTATAATTATTCAACAGTTACGAAACCACCTAAACCGGCATTATCTCCAACAGTTGTTTCAATAAGAATACTTAACTCTCTTTGGCCTTTTCCATGAGCAAATTGTACAATAAAATCAGTTTCAGCTTCGTCTTTTTTTACTGCCAATAGTTTCCTATCCAGCCAGATTTCGGCTTTTCCTTTGAGGTCTTTAAAAACAATCTTACCTCCATTATCCTGCTGCGCCTGATAAGGAGTAAAACTGTTTCTGTAAACCGCAAAATTGCCATCAACAAAAACTCGCAGCTGACCCGCAGTAACGGACTGCCAGCTGTTCATATCATTACCGGCAATCTCTTTGTTCGGATCTGGTTTCAAGGCACTTGTTGGTGACAAAAGCCATTTATCTAAAACCATATAGGGTTTTATAACTCCAACTGAAGGAATATCTGCAACAGCTTGAACTTCTAAAGAAAGTACAGCTGATTTTAACCCAAGAGAATTTGCTTTTAAAATTAATTTTCCATTTCCACCTTCTTTACTCTGAAGAATAACTTGTGCCAGACCATTAAACAGACTTCTTTTATTCCCTTTTTCCATTTCATGAGAATTAGGATCGCCATTTCCAAGTCCAATGATTTCACCTGAACCCTGAACCTCAAACTCAATTGGCAAATCTGCTGTCTGTACCGCCATTCCCTTACTGTCCAAAACTTCAACTGTCACTGGAACAGCATCCCAGCCATCACCTTTTATCTTATTTCGGTCTGGTGTTAATCTGATCTGTGCTGGCTTACCTGTTGTTTCGATGGTAAAATGTGAAACTTTTTTTCCGTTGCTATAACCAACAGCTTCTAATTTTCCTGCTTCATATGGAACTTCCCAACTGTTCATTTCATATTGATCAACTTTTTGTTCGCTTATCACTTTTCCGTTCAAAATCAATTTAACTTTTTCGGCGTTGCTCATCGCCATTACTTTTACAGGAGTTCCTGCTTTTTCCCAGTTCCAATGCGGCACTACCTGCAATATTGGTTTGTCTTTAATCCATTGCGCCTGATGAATATAAAAAGCCGTTTTCGGGAATCCGCACAAATCCATGATTCCAAAATTTGAACCAGCCGTCGGCCAGTCAAAAGGTGATGGTTCTCCATGATAGTCGAATCCTGTCCAGATAAAACATCCTAATAAATACGGACGTTCTGCGATAGTTTTCCAAGTTTCTCGATGTGTAGCACCCCAGCTTGCTCTTTGCGTATCATAAGCATCCAAAATATGTTTTGTCAAATCTGTGGTATAATTTCCGCGAATCATATATGCAGAAGCATCCTCAGAACTGGTCAATATCATTTCTGGGTGTTCTTTGTGGAATCGGTCATAATTATCCATTTGATAATTAAAACCAACCACATCAACTGCCTGCGAAACATTTATTGGTTCAAAAAGTCCTCCGTTTGCAGCAGCGGTAACAGGCCTTGTTGTGTCCAGCTTTTTGACTTCTGCACTCATTCTTTTGACCATTTTATAGCCAATTTCAGTTCCCTGCATGGGTTCTTCATTAAAAACCGACCATAAAATAATACTCGGATGGTTTCTGTCTCTGCGTACCATCCAGGTAAGCTGGCTCATATATTCGGACGAAGAATTGAAATTTCTGTTTTCATCCATAACCAGAATACCCAATCTGTCACAGGCATCCAAAAACTCTTTTGACGGCGGATTATGGGCACAACGGTAAGCATTTGCTCCCATTGCTTTAAGTTTTTTGATTCGAAAATCCCAAAGCGAATTTGGCACCGCCACCCCGACTCCGGCATGATCCTGATGATTGCAAACTCCTTTTAATTTCAATGGTTTGTCATTGAGATAAAAACCAGAATCAGCTGTAAAACGAATAGTTCTGAATCCGCAGGTTGTGGTTAAAGTATCTGTTATCTGCCCGTTTTCTTTAACAACAATTTTGACTTTATATAATATTGGATGCTCAACTGACCATAATTCCGGATTGCTTACTTTTAGCGATAAATTTGCAACTGTTTTATCAGTCGGAGAAGCTTTAACTGCTATTTCAGCAGCAGTAATTTCATTTCCTTTTGAGTCTACAAGAGTTGAAGAAATTACGCCATCTTTACTAAGATATTCGCTATTCTGAAGCGTAACTTCAACTGGAATTTCCCATTCAGAAGTACTCTTTTTAACCGGATTGGCAAATACTCCATCAGTAATGATATGCAGAGGAGAACGCTTTACCAGCCAGGTATGGCGGTAAATACCAGCACCTTCGTACCACCAGCCTTCCTGATCAACGGCATCTACTCGTATTGAAATAACATTGAGATCATCTCCATATTTGGCCATATCAGTCATATCGATGTAAAAAGAAGTATAGCCTGACCAGTTTCTGTGCACCACATTTCCGTTTAACCAAACGGTACAGTGCGTAGAAATACCATCAAATTGAAGTTCCAGATTTTTTCCTCTGTCTTTCGGATCGATTTTAAAGGTACGTCTGTACCAGCCAATGCCGCGTTTGCGATATCCCTGCGCAAGATTGGCAGTAGAATCAATTTTTCCTTCAATAGCCCAGTCGTGAGGCAGATCTAGTATTCGCCAGTTGGTATCATCATAATCCGTTGCCGCCGCACCGCCTGCTTTTCCAGCTTTTGCATTAAAATAACTTTCCAAATGCCCTTTCACTTCCGGAAACGGAATATCTCCCAAATGAAATCTCCAGCCTTTATCCAAAGAAAGTTTTTCACGATAATTTGAAAGAGAATTCGACTGTGCAAAACTTGTTAAGCTTAACAAAGAAAAAACGAAGGTTATAATGAGTTTCATATTCTTAATTTTAAAATGATGAAATTTGTAAATTGAAGGCTTATTTTAGCTCAAATAAAGCTGCTAAAACATCACGCGAATTACCACCTACATAAACTTTGAATTTTCCTTTTTCCAGGATTGAATTTCCATTTTGATCGAAAAAAGAAAGATCATCGGGAGTAATTTTGAATTCGACAGTCGTTTTTTCTCCTGTTTTCAAAAGCAGTTTTTTAAAAGCTTTCAGTTCCTTTACCGGGCGCACTATTGAAGCCGTTACATCCTGAATATAAAGCTGTACTACTTCTTCTCCGTCATATTTACCTGAGTTTTGAAGATCTACAGAAACTGATAATAAACCTTTTTCATCCATAACTGGAGCAGACGTTTTTAAATTACTGTAGTTAAAAGTCGTATAACTCAAACCAAAACCAAAGGGATATAAAGGTTCGTTTGGAATATCATGAAATCTGGAATAAAAATCAGTTGGCTTTTCTTTAGCATCAGGTTCACCAGCGGGACGCCCCGTATTGAAATGATTGTAATAAACCGGAATCTGCCCCAAAGAATAAGGAAAACTCATTACCGTTTTTGCCGATGGATTGTATTTTCCTGATAAAACTTCTGCAATTGCGTTTCCGGTTTCTGTTCCTAAAACCCAGCATTGTACCAGTGAATCGCTCAAACTTTGGACTTCATTTAAAATCATGGGTCTTCCAGAAGAAACGAGCGTAATAATTGGTTTCCCCGTCTTTTTTAAAGCTTTTAAAAGTTCTACCTGACCTTGGGGAATAGCAATATCAGCCAATGATTTATCTTCACCCGATAAATTACCTGTAATTCCGATATTTATAATTACAACTTCTGCATTTTCTGCATTTTTTACTGCCTGATTTATTAATTCGGGAGAAGTCGAATTATCCTGTTTATAGCCATCGACAAAAGTTATATTTGAAAACTGTTTTTTTAAACCCTCATAGATAGTTACGCAGTCATGGTCATCAGCACTGGCTTTCCACATATCGACCATATCTGGTTTGCTATTGGCATAAAAACCAATCAAAGCAATCTTCTGATTTAGATTTTTAAGCGGTAAAACTTCGTTATTGTTTTTTAGAAGCAGAATGCTTTTTTTAGCTGCTTCTCTGGCAACCTTTCTGTTTTCTGCATTAAAAACATTTTCTTTCTCACGTTTTTCATCCAAAAACTTATAAGGATTTTCAAATAATCCCAGTTTGAATTTATAATACAAAATCGCTCCAACAGCTTTGTCCACTTCTGCTTCAGTTAATTTTCCTTCCTTAACTAATTCAGGCAAAAAAGCAATGGCCGTTCTGCTCTCCATATCCATCATGCTTCCTGCTTTAAGTGCTTTGTAAACCGCATCTTTTTTGTCTTCTGCATAGCCGTGGGCAATCATTTCTGCGAAAGCATTCCAGTCGCTTACCACAAATCCTTTAAAACCTAATCTGTTTTGCAGAATATCGGTAAGCAGAAAAGAATTTCCGCTGGCAGGAACCCCATCAAAAACATTGAAAGAAGTCATTACCGTTGCTGCGCCAGATTTTATAGCGGCTGTGTAAGGCGGCAGGTATTTATTGTAAAAAGCAACTCTGGAAACATCTACATTATTATATTCCCTTCCCGCTTCTACGGCTCCATAAACGGCAAAATGCTTCACGCAGGCCAAAATATCAAAGACACCATCCAAATTTCCCTGAAAGCCTTTTACCCTTGCCGCTGCAATTACAGAACCATAATATGGGTCTTCTCCTGCGCCTTCCATTACACGTCCCCATCTCGGATCATTTGAAACATCGCACATTGGTGCAAAAGCCCAGTTTAAGCCAGATGCAGCAGATTCTTTTGCAGCGATTCTGGAATTCTGAAATACCTGTTCCATATCCCAGCTGCAGGCTTCTGCAAGCGGAATTGGAAATAATGTTCTGTAACCATGAATAACGTCAAAACCAAACAAGAGCGGAATTTTTAAACGGCTTTGTTCTACTGCAATTTGTTGTACTTTTTTGATTTTAGCAACGCCAAGTGTATTCAGAAATGATCCAATTTTTCCCTGTCTGACAAGATATAATTTTTCCTGCTCTCCATCAACCTTATTATCAGGACCTGTAAACATTCCGTAATTTATTTGGTTGAGCTGCCCGGCTTTTTCTTCTAAAGTCATTCTGCCCAATAAATCTTTTACGCGTGTTTCTATTGGCGCATTTTTATCCAGGTAAACTGCTTTTTTAGTTTGCGAAAAGGCAATAGAAGTTGTGGACAACATTAGCACAGCGGTTACTGTTATCCTTTTATGAACTATTAACATAATTTTTGAAATTAGAAATCCTAAAAAAAAATCAGAACGGCTTTCTTAAGGATTATGAACTGAAAATTAAAATGTCATTTATTTCTATTATTGTTCTACCCAAAATTCAACGGCAAGATCTGGAACAATAGGATTTAAAGTTTTAGGTGATAATATACCAACTGAGATATCTCTTTGATAAGGCGTATAGCGATATCCTTTGAATTTTTTATAAGATTTAGTTTCAATATTAAATTGAAAAGGTTTTCCAGAACGGTTAGTCAGAACAATAACCTGTTTTCCCTTTGGAGTTTTGTAAGCCATTATTCTGTTATCTTTTAAAATCGTAATTTCATCAACGGCAAATCGTTTAGAATCCCAAGGCATATACTTTAGAAAACCTGCAATGGCATTAAAATTCTTTTGAAAATAATCCCAATGCCCTTTCTGAACATTTTCAAAATGATTGAAATTATTATCATTTTCGGGACGCCAGACACCTAAAGCAAAACTTTCTGCTTCTTCGTTAGTAGTTGGTTTCAGCGCATGTAGCCAAAACCATGTCGGAGAATTGGCAAATGTCATCCAATTCATAATTGTCTGGGCGGTATTGACGAAATTTCCGTCGCTTACCACATCGTTTTTGGTATAATTAAAATACTCAAACTCGTTGGTAAAAACATATTTTCCGTCTGTATTGCCGCTGTATTTTGCCGTTTCATCAATCAAAATATTAGAGTTTGAACCAATACGATGCAAAACCCAGGCATCAACATATTTTAAGGCTTCAGGATCTTTTTTGATTTCCTGCGCGATAAGCCCCAATTGTCCGTCCCAAGAATCCGTCATTATAATAGCTTCCGGAAATGCTTTTTTAATTTTTGGTGCAACGGCTTTAAACGCTTTATAATACACCTCAGCATCAAAATAATCTGTAGTAGAGAATGATTGGTTAGCCATTTTATCATTCGGATCAAACGGTTTTGCAGGCGGAGCAATATATCCTTTCGGCTTAACATGCTGTCCAGCTTCATTCTGCAGACCCCACATTTTTACTTTTAGTCCGTTTTTATCTAAAAAATTCGCATCATCAACTAATGCATTTCCAAAATCATCTAAAAAATCAGGTTCAGTACTTTTTAATGTTCCTCCGATAAAAGAATTATTTGATTTCCAATACGGTGCAAGCGACCAGTATTCTAACGAAATACCTTCCATTCCTGAACCTTTCATCAATTCTTTCAAATCATTTAGCTGATTTGGATATCTTTCCTGAAAACGCTTGCTCTCTTTATCCAAACCTCTAAAATAAAGTCCCATCGCCAGTCTGCAGTAACGAAATCCTTTCAGCATATCTTTATAAAGCCTTTTTCTCTCAGACTTTACCAGATTATTCGGAATTGCGATAACCTCATCTGGAAGTCCAATGTTTCCTGAACCGATAGCATCGTTCTGGATCTCAATTCCCAAACCCCAAATGGTCTGTTCGGGTTTGTCCAGACGAATTTTGTAATTGCCCTGATCCGGCTGCTGCGCCCATAAATGAGAACCTGCAGCCAAAACGGTAATCAAAAGTGTTTTTTGTATGATAGTATGTTTATTCATAACATCTTATTTCATAGATCTGTGCCGAAGGATCTCCATTTGTTGCATTTACCTGCACTCTAAGCTGAGCCGTTTCAATGCCTTCAAAACTGTATTTTACTTGTCTTTGGAAATTTTCTTTTACAGTTAAAACAGTTTCCCATTTACTATCTTTAAAAGCTAAAATTTCAAAGTCTTTCGGACATTGCGGATCCTGATAAAATGGTCCGTATGCGTGATATTCTCTCAGCAGATGTCCTGGAAAAGTCAGTTCTACTTCTTTAATATTTTTTGTATTTTCCCAAGTTAATTGTAAATACTGAGATAACGGCAAATTAGGATCTGATTTCCATAAATTTGTAAAACGATGTGGTCTAGTAACCCCGCTGATTACATTTTGAGGCCCAAAGCAAGGCTGTGGCGGATTCACTTTGAAACTTAACGTTTGCCCATTTCCAAATCTTCTCATTTTCTCAGCACTGATCTGATACATTGCCATGTGTCCCGATTCAATTTTTCCTGCGCACAACCATTCCAATTCTGGATTTGGTAAAATATCCAGACGAACAAATTCGCCAGCTGGAGCATTATCTAAATTAACAGGCCATTCTACCCAATGTAATCCCGGTTCTATGGATAATTCCGCTTCCGCTAAAATTTCGCCTCTATTTACGCTGTAATCCCAGATATGCTCTGACTTTTTTAGTTCGACAGAAAACTGCTGTGCTTTATCTGAATTATTTCGAAGGCAAACTTCAATTTTATTTATTTGTTTTGAACCAACAGCGATCAACTGGCCTTTTCTGTATTCTAATTTTTCAATTTCATATTGCGGCTGATCTTCCCAAATTTTGAGGCCTTCATGAGAGCCTTTGCTTTCTGGGCCTGCACCAAACAATAAAGCTTCACTGCTAGCCGTTATTTTCGCTTTAAGCGCAATATCTTTTTCATCTTTATTGGCATAATTCGGAAGAAAACATCCGTCACGTAATAACTGCTGCTGAATTTCCTCAATAATTTTAACAGGCGCTTCCGTTATCGGCAGATTATTCTGTTTGGCAATAGCCACTGCTGTTCCTGCTGCCTGTCCCATAAGCGCCGTGGTATTCATAACCCTTACCGTTCCAAGAGCGGCATGCGTAACACTTACATTTCTTCCTGCCATCATTAGATTATCCATGTCTTTAGCAATCAAACTTCTCAGCGGAATTCCATAAGGTCCTGCATAGCTTTTTACGGCATATTCTGAAAACGTAGAATAGTTCTCATTACTTGCGGGTTCACTGTTTGCAGCTAATAAACCTCCGGGAGTATGAAGATCGATAAACCAGCCTCCAAAAGCGATTTCATCATCAAAAACGGTACAGTTCTGCGGATCATGTTCAGTCATAAGATACTGCCCCATAATGCGGCGGCTTTCTCTTTTTCCTGGAACCTGACCTACCCAGTCCAAAGCGTATTCTTTAACAATTTCCTTCATTTTAGGATCTTTGTTTTTCATCCAATCCCAAACTCCAAGCGCGTGACGTGTCAATTCGTGTCTAATGGTTTCATTGTCTGTAATTGTGTTGTACGGAACTCCGATTTCAATCCACCAATAACCTCCTTTTTTTTGTTTTGGAGGTCTTCCCTGCTTGTAAAAGAAACTGGCATCTTCATAATGCATTGCCCAGTCTGGCGCTTTATAACTGCATTCTTTTCCGATATATTTTGTTTTGAAATGAATGGAACTTCCCATTACATCTTTGCTTGCTGTTTCTGGTGCGTGAGGTTCGTTAAATTCGCTTTTAGCTTCGCTTCCCAAACGGAATTCACAGCCTGCTAAATCAGCAACAATTCCGTCTCCTGATGCATCTATAAAAGTATCTGCTTCAAATAAAATATCAGTTTCTGTGTTTTGCACTCTGCCTTTTACACTTTTAATAGTACGACCTTCTTTTTCTACTTCAAACACATCAGTATTTACTTTGATCGTAAGATTTGGCGTTGATTGTGCGAGATTGTATAAAGTTAAATCCCAAATGCTGTTTGTCCAGCCATTTTCGAAAATTTCTTCGTGATTTGCTGCACGCTCGGCTATCAATAACTCCGAAATAATTCCTGTTTCTCTTGCGTAAGCATGAAATGCACAAGCTCCATGAGGAGTAACACGTATCTCGGATGAACTGTTTCCGCCAAAAACGGGACGATTCTGAATGATACAGGTTTTAGTGCCTAAACGTGCTGCCGCAACAGCCGCACAAAAACCAGCCAAACCGCCTCCAACAACTACCAGTTCATATTTTTCTTTTAAAGTCTGCATTTAAATTGATTTTATAAGTAGATTTTTTTTGTTTTTAAATTTTAAGCTCAACAGTATGACAGCACTTAGAATAAGTAATACTGCGGCAAATATTCCGATAAGGATTTGAGAATGGCCTGTAGAAAATGCCATAAGGCCAAACATAATTAATGCTAAAACACCAATGCTGTATCCTAATAACTGAGCAGGAAAAATGGCAATTTGGAAATCGCTTTCTGAACTTGGTACTTCCTCCTTAACAGTTAATTTTTCTTGAATTTGTTCAAATCCAATATCCATCGTCTTAGAACCAAACTCCATAATTGCCAGGACGATTAAAGGAACAAAAATTCCAACCCCTACTTCAAACAGCTGGCTGTTGGCATGGTAAAGATTCATAATGAAATTATTTGATTTTATGAAAATAGCCCCTTTCAACACAATTGAAACAACTACGGTAATTCCGGTTGACCACCATATCGAACTTTGTTTTATTTTTCCGAAATACAAACCCCAAAGCATTGGAAGCACCATAGCCACTACCAGTAAACCGGTAATAGTGAGGATAATCTGCTCTGCCCCTCCGAAATAAGGAATGCATACGGCAATTGCCATTATTAGAAGTCCTATTAGAAGAGAACTTATCCTTCCTATAAATACAACTTGTTTTTCGCTGGCATCAGGCGCAATGATATCTTTATAAACACTGTTTGTAATCGCTGCTGCATAAACATTTATTTCTCCGTCGATGTAACTGGCAGCTGATGAAAACATCGCGGCAACCAGTAATCCCATAAGGCCCGGAGGCAGTACCCAGGCGCAGGCCATGATATAAGCCTGCTCCGGGGCTGTATCAGGATGTGCAACACGATAGATGATTGGGGGAAGCATCCATACAATTGGACTTATGATATACAGCCATCCAAACAAATTTGAAGATTTACGGGCATTTTTAGGACTGCTCACCGCTAAAAACCGCTGAACAAAAACCCACTCCCCGCCTAATTTAAACGTATGAACAATAACCCAGCCGATTAGAAAAAGCCATGTGAAATTTCCTGATACGGGAGAAAGAAAATCTTTTGGCAATTGATCAATCACACTGGAAACACCGCCTGCTTTCTGAATGCTTAATGGCACAACAAACAAAACAGTCATCGTCAGTACCACAAACTGCACGGCATCGATAATCAAAACGGCCCATAAACCACCGCTGACGGCGTACATCAGCATCAGAAAACCTGATATGATAATGGTATAGGTAACCGATAGTTTATGCGTCTGGGGATCTGCCAGCCAATTATCCGGAGATAACGGTATGAGGGAGGCAACCACAACGGCGAAAGAATAGAGGGCAACCCCCATAGCAATGATTTTAAAAAGCATGCCGATCCACGTATAAAACTGCACTGCCCCCTGCCCGAAACGAATGGCAACATATTCCCCAACTGTACTGATATTAAGCGATGCCCATTTTTCGGCAAAAAACTTTCCAACCAAAAAAGAAGCAATTCCCGAGCACATCAATATGCTTACTGCAACAAATCCCTGTTTGTAAGAGATTCCGCCCCAGACCACAAATGTACCGGCAGAAAATGCGCTCATAAAGGCCGATAAGCCCGAAAGCCACCACGGAGACTGTTTTCTAACCGCAAACATATCCTCAGATGTTTTATTGCGTTTTGAAAGGATACCGCCGATAAGCAAGATACCGGCAGCGTAAATAATAAGTATGATATAATCTATTAATTCCATTTAAAGTAAATTATAATTTTAATCTAATTTAGTAATTTGGATTTTGTGTCAAATTAGGATTAACAGTTATTTCAATTGCAGGAATTGGCCATAAATATTGTCTGCCAGCATCAAATTTTCTGGTGGTGAAATTTTTAGCCGCTCCTGTGGCAATGTATGGGGTATAATCCGGGATGCCATCTGCATCAATTACGGGTGCACCGGCAAATGGGAATTTAGCTTTATGGATAGCATTGCCAGGAACTGGATCAGGTATACCTACACCAGGCTTGTTTAATGCTTTCTCTGCAATTTTCCATCGGATAAGGTCCATATATCTTAATCCTTCAAATGCAAATTCAACTCTTCGTTCACGGCGTATAATAGTGCGCAATTCTGTCTGATTGGTTGTAGTTACAGCAGGATATAATGTAGTCTGCCCTACCGTTTTTCCATAAGCTCTTGCTCTGACAGTATTTAGGTAAAGCAATGTAGTGGCGTCAATAGTATTCATTTCAATGTCAGCCTCGGCATAAGTCAAAAACATTTCTGCGTAACGGATAATTTTCAAATCATTGTCTTCTAATTTCCTGTCAGCCCAAGACTGATCAATACCTTTTTTCCATAAAAAACCTGAAAAACTGGCATTGATAGCATTTGCACGATTATCGTTATTTGTTACCATTGCATTATCACTTATTCTTCTTACTTTTAAAGAATCTGGATGAGGCTGGTAAATATAACCAAGCCAGATAGAACTAAAAGGAACAATGGTCTGCGCTAAACGCGGATCCCTGTTTGCAAATGGTTTTTGGGGATTATAAAGCGGAGATTTATCCACAGGCAGACCATCTGTACATTCGTAAGAATCCACTAATTCCCAAGTTGGGAATTTAGCAGCAAATCCACCGGCATTTCGAGCGATATGGTCTGGTGCAGTAAAACCATCGGAAACAACCCCATTGGCCTGGTCCCTTACTACGGTTAAAATATTTTCTTTGCATTGTTCTCCCGGCTTTAAAAACAAATCACGATAACTTGGATACAGCGTATATACATTTAAATCTATAACAGCTTTAGCCGCTGCTTTGGCAATGTCATATTTTCCCATATATAAAGCTGTTCTTGCTTTAACGGCCAGCGCAGTACCGCTTGTAAAACGCTGTATCGCACTAGCATTGTAAGAGGCAGGCAGGTTTGCAGCTGCAAAATCTAGATCTTCAAAAATAAATTGCAAAACAAGATTTTTATCTGTTCTGGTAAAAGAATACGATTCAGCTAAGGTGATCGGTGTTTTAATTAACGGCACATCACCAAAATGTGTAATTAACCTTGAATATTGATAGGCCCTGGCTAATTTAGCCTGCGCTTCAAAAGAGGCTAAGGCTGCTGCTGAGGTATTTCCGGCAGCTCTGTTTAAACTGGCAATTATGGTGTTGGCTCTTGTGATTATTTTATAGGCATCTGTCCATAATTTTTGAGCATCGGGATCACCGCTGTTCATGGTACCGTTAATTACAGCATTTGGATTGGCTCTATATAAATAATTATCGCTGTACTCTTCCTTATCATTCTGGATAAAGGAGAACCGGTACAAATCATTCACAGCAATCGTAAGCTCAGTTTCGTTGGAATAAAAGTTACCACTCGATGGATCTGATAATGGATTATAATCTAATTCCTGACAGCTGGTAAAGAACACCAGACATAATGCAGTTAAATATATTGAAATTTTCATGATAATTAATTTTTAAAATTTAACATTTAAACCTGTCATAACGGTTTTAACAATTGGATATGAAATAGCATCTACTTCAGGATCTGAACCTTTTGGAAAATGGCTGATCGTAAATACGTCGTTAGCTGCTAAATACAGGCGAAGTCCTTCCAATCCAAGCTTATCAGTGATTTTTTTACTAAAATTATATCCCAATGTGATATTTTTAATTCTTACATAGCTGCCATCAACCAGCCAAAAATCAGACATGGCATAGTTATTTCCACTGCTTGCATTAGACAATCTTGGATATTCTGCGGCTGCGTTTTGCTCCGCTGTATTGTTGACGCTCCAGAATTTGCCATCAATCAGTGTCGGCACATTCCCAAAAGTTTCCTGAAATGGCTGTACTGCATAATTGCTAAGTCTTACCTGTTGTTTGCCTACTCCATAAGCAACAAATGAAAAATCAAAAGTTTTATAAGTCAATCTGCCATTAAAACCGAAGGTGTAGCGTGGCAATGATCCACCCAAAATAACCCTGTCTTTGTCAGGCGTTATTTTGCCGTCTCCATCAATATCCATGTATTTGACATCTCCAGGTTTTACACTGGCACTTGTAACCGGAGAGCTTGCAACTTCTGCTACTGTCTGGAATATGCCGTTTGATTTATATCCATACCAAGCTGCAAATTCCTGTCCTTCAATATTTGATGTATCTCCTAATATAGAAGTTCCTTTCAAATCATCAACATTTGTTTTAGCATCGGCTAAATTCGCTCCTAAACTGTACTTCCAGTCCGATCCGATCTTGTCTGACCAATTAACAGTCACTTCAAAACCTTTTGAGCTGACTTTCCCTGCGTTTTGAAAAGGCGCATCATACCCAAGATAAAGCGGCACATTTAGTTTGAGTAAAATATCCTTAGTCTGCCTGTAAAATACATCTCCGCTTACAGTCAGCCTGTTATTTAAAAAAGTTGCATCTAAACCAATATCTGTACTTTCCTGTGTTTCCCATGTAATATCGTTAACTGCATAATTAACCTGAGAACCAGAAGTTGGAGCAACCACTGCACCATTTTGATAGAATAAAGCATTATACAAGTTAATAGTTGCCTGATAAGGATAATTTCCTATACGCTCGTTACCTGACTGTCCCCATGAAGCTCTAAACTTCAAAAAATCAACTCCAAATTCTTTAACTGATTTAAAAAAAGATTCTTCAGAAACCGTCCATCCCGCTCCCACAGAAGGAAAGAAAGCCCATCTTTGATCAGCATTAAATCTTGAAGATCCGTCATAACGACCACCTGCCTGAAAATAATATCTATTTTTGAAATTGTAAGATACCCTTCCAAAATAAGAACTTAGAGCCGTTTCATAAGCAGAGCCTCCATTGTCTCTGAATGCTAAAAGCCCAGCATCTAGATATGGAAAATTCGATAATGTATAGGTTGCGCGAGAAGCCGTTATACTTTCATTGTATGAGTAATTATTTTCATATCCCACAGTGGCATCTAAATTATGTTTCTCACTGAAGGTATTTGCGTAATTAGCAATAAACTGTCCATTAAATCTATAAAAGTAAGGTCTCTCTTCTCTCAGCGAAGAAGAAGCCGGCTGCTGTCCCACGGCAACTTTTTTCGAAGGATCTAAAGCATCAGTGAATTCAACTACTTTGATGAACTGTTTATTTGACGAAAAAATTACTGTTGGAGCAGCCTGACCTGTAATAGTCAGCCCCTTAAAAGGCTTGAAATTCACAGCAATACGACCTGTTAGATTATTCACTATATCCTTTTTAAAACCGCCGTCGCTGATTTGTGCCAATGCATTACGCCCGTCCTTACCAAGTGCAAATCTGCCATCCGAATAATAATCATCATAGATTGCAGGCATAACTCTGGCATCCAAAAAAATGTTATTATTGAAAATATTAACATCTTTACTTTCAGTTCTCACCACACTCATATCAAAACTGGCACTCAGTTTATTGCTAAATTTAAAATCATTATAAACTCCCGCGTTTAATTTTTTAAAACCACGGTTATCATACAATGCCTCACTGGAAGAATACCCAAAAGCGGCTCTTGTTTTAACATTTTCAGATCCCGATGAAAATGCAAGGTTATGAATAATCCTTGGCGCATTATTTTTAATAATAGAAGACTGCCAATCGGTATCAGGATACAAGTCAGGATTAGCTGCATTATTAGCTTTATAATTATTAATGGTAGCTTGTGAATATAAAGGAGCGGCACCGTCATTAGCCAAATACTCATTATATAACTGCATATACCTGACAGCTCCCATTGAACCTGGCTGGTTTACTGGAGTCGCCTGTGCATATTCATAACTATAATCAAAACTGGTTTTTCCAGATTTTGCTCTCTTGGTAGTAATCAATAAAACCCCAGCAGCTGCCCTTGATCCATAAATGGCTGTAGATGCAGCATCTTTCAAGGCTGTTATCGTTTCTATATCTTCAGGATTCAGGTAATCAATATTTCCTGACGGCACGCCATCAACTATTATAAGAGGATCATTTCCTCCCGTATCTCCTAATGTAGTTACCCCACGAAAGCGGATTTTTGATTGCGAACCAGGAGCAGCGCCATTTCTTGTTACCGTTACTCCTGCCATTTGCCCTTGCAAAGCATCAGAAACTTGAACTGTTCTTCGTCCAGCTATTTCCTGAGACTTAACCGTTGCAATTGCTCCTGTCAAATCTTTCTTTTTAGAAGAACCGTACCCGATTACTACAATTTCCTGCAATTCTTTACTAGAAACCTTTAATACTATATTAAGGTTCGTTTGTCCTGATAAGGGTATTGTCTGAGTTTCAAAACCCATAAAAGAAGCAACAAGAATATTTCCTTTTTCAGCTTTAATTTCAAATTTTCCATCAAAATCGGTCGTGGCACCAATTTTTGTTCCTTGGATCTGAATCGTTACACCTGGAATGATCAATCCAGACTCATCTTTAATAATTCCTTTAACAGAATTTTGTGCGTACATATTCATACAAAGCAAAAAGCCTGTAATACTTAAAACGCAGCGAAGTTTGAGAAAAAAATCGTACATAATTTGTTTTGGTTTAGATTGGTTAGTAAATTTTTAATATTGATATTTTAGAGCCAAATATTAAAAGTTCTGAGCCAAATGTAGAATTTAAAGCACATCTAAGCAACGTGTAAAATTGCGTATCAATCGTTTTTTCTATCTCAAACGTTTGCAGTATCGTTTTCGATAGATAGAAAATTTCTATCTTTGAAAAATATTTTGAATCCAAAATGCCATGCCGAGAGTTAAATGCCCTAAATGCAGCAAAGTAGAGACTGTTTTAAAGTCAGGATTTATCCGACAAAAACAGCGTTATTACTGTAAAGAATGCAACTATAATTTCACTTTAAATCATGAAAGTAGAAAAGCAAAAAATAAGACGAAGAAAAATTATCAGACAACAATAGTCGATATCGGGCAGGCAATGGGAATTTCGGCTACGACTGTCAGCCGTGCATTGAGGAATCATCCCGACATCAGTCCTGCAACAATTTTAGCAGTAAAACAGGTAGCTGTAGAAATGGAATACCGCCCTAACCTTCTTGCCCGAAATTTTGCCAATAAGCAATCACAGACAATTGGTGTTATTATCCCGCATCTGCAGTCTACTTTTTTTTCTTCGATGCTTGGAGGGATTCAGAAAATTGCTTCAAAAAACGGCTTTAAAGTCATAATATGCCAGTCGAATGAAGATTATGACACCGAATTAGAAAATGTACAAGTACTGATGGACAGTCGAGTTGACGGTCTTTTAATCTGTCACTCCTCCAGTACTATTCAATTTGATTATATAGAATCATACAGCAAAAGAGGAATTCCTATCGTCAATTTCTACCGCATCAATCCTATAAAAAGCATTTCAAAAGTTTTAGCAAAAAATACGGAAGGAGCAGAAAAAATCACCAACCACCTTTTGGAGCAGGGATGTAAACGTATAGGAATCATATTAGGTCCTAAATCTTTATCCATTACAGAAGAACGTTTGCTTGGCTATCTGAATGTCTTAAAAAAGAATAAAATTAAAATAGACAAAGAACTTATTGCTTATACAGATTATTCGAATATAAGCATTAACGGAGTGGTAGATGACTGGCTGAATCTAGATCAAAGACCCGATGCAATTTTCTGCATTTCAGACCGATCTGCCATATATGTAATCAAACATCTTAAAAAAAGAAAGGTTAAAGTACCTTCAGATATTGCTGTTGCCGGTTTTGGAAATGATCTGATGGGGGAATTAATAGATCCGCCGCTTACTACTTATAATATACAAACTTCAGTAATCGGTGAAACTACAATGCAAATGTTTTTACATCAATATAATAATGATTCTGAAACAGAAACAAAGATTCAAACAATAGACGGAGATCTTTTAATAAGAGAATCAAGCCTTAAGAGAAAAAACCAATAAATAGAAAGTCATTAAATCACTTTCTTGTAGATTGTCTAATAATCAGCTTCGGCCTAAATGAATTCTTAATTTTACGGTCAGGTGTATCCATGATAATATCATTAATTAGTATTTCAGCCGCAAGTTCTCCAAGTTTATGAGGATTTAAATCTATAGTTGTTAAAGAAGGATTCAGATAATGCGAGAAAGAATCATTCCCACATCCCGCTACAGCCAGTTCATTAGGCACGTTAATCTTCTGATGGCTTAAATAATGTATTATTTCTATTGCTCCTCTGTCATAAATACAAAAAACGGCATCTGGTTTTTCTTTTTTATGGAGTAATTGTGAAACAGCAAAAATTTCTCTTTCACGCTGCAGATCACAATAAATTATATTTTCTTTTCTAATTTTTATACCTGCCGATTCTGCTCCGGCCATACAGCCTTCAACTCGTTGTCTGCTCATAATTAAATTCTCAGGACCTGCAATAATCGCAATATTTTTATATCCTTCCTGAGCTAAATGTTCGCCAATCATAAACCCCGCAACAAACTGATCATTTGAAACAAAATGAGTATCAAGACCTAAAAGTTCTCTGTCAATTGCCAAAAGCGGAATGTTATTTTTAACAATGCTATGGTGTTCTGTAAAATTACTGGTCTCTTTAGAATGTACAATAGCGATACCGTCAACATTCAGCCCGATAAGAGTTTGAATTCCCTTAATCTCATCCATGAAAGAATCTTTTGACTGGCAGGTAACAATAAAAAACTTCTGCTCAATTGCCCTCTCCTGCATACCGCTAATGATTGAAGCATAATAACCTCGTTCAATATCGGGAACAAGAACTCCTATAATATTGCTTCTATTGCTTTTAAAGTTCTGAGCAAAAAAATTAGGCTGGTAGCCAAGGTCTTTTGCTGTATCTCTGATAATCTGTTTTGTTTTTTCTGTGATATCCGAATGATCTTTTAAAGACCTTGAAACAGTTGAAATTGAAAACCCCGTTTTCTCAGAAATATCTTTTATTGTAATCATTTTCTTCTTCATTTCACAAATATAATGATTTGTGCAAATTTTAATTTCGTTTGCGCAAAAAAAATCATTTATTCTCACAAATTATAATATTTTTTATAATAGTTTTGACTGTTTTTCAACTGATTAATAATTTCATTTTTACTGTTTTGTGACCAATTAAATTGCTTTTAAAGTAAAAAAAATGAAGTCATAAACGGATCAATAAATTAATTAACAGCTGCATAATCATTACTAACTAAAACCAAAATTATTATGAAAAAAATTAAAACTTTACTGCCCTATCCGGCATTTTTTTACAGTTCACTGCTGTTTTTGCTTTTTAATTTTACTGCCCGGTCGCAGAATTACCAATTAGTATGGTCTGATGATTTTAACGGTACCGGGGCACCAGATTCCAATAAATGGGGCTACGAACTGGGCGGTAACATCCGAAACAGCGAGCTGCAGTATTATACCAACAGCCTCAACAATGTAAAACAGAACAATGGAAACTTAGAAATTACTGTCATAAAAGAAGACTTTGGCGGTAAGCAATATACGTCTGGAAGCGTTATTTCTCTAAATAAATTTTCAGTAACATACGGGAAAATTGAAGGGCGTTTTAAAATGCCTAACGGAAAAGGATTGTGGGCCTGCTTTTGGACTTTGGGTTCCAATTTTCCGCAGATTGGATGGCCAAAATGTGGTGAAATAGACATTTTTGAGCATCTAAACAGTGAAACTATGGTTCATGGAACAACACATTGGGCAGGAGCAAATGAAATACATGTACAAGACGGTTCCACTTATAATGTTGATGTCACACAATGGCATGTGTATTCCATAACGTGGGATGCCAACTATATTAAATGGTATGTTGATGATATTTTGTACAAACAATTTAGAGTAGCAGACGGATATAATTTTACAGGCGAATTTCATAAACCTCATTATATACTTATAAATCTTCCTATTGGAGGAACTTGGCCAGGACCGCCTGATGCAACAACTGTTCTCCCTGCCACAATGTACTGCGATTATGTAAAAGTTTATAAAGATACCGATAACACTCAAATTGCAGCAACAGGTTTTTCAATATCTCCAAATACACTAACTTTAAACCAAGGGGGTAAACAGGTAATAAATACTGCATTTGTACCTGCAAATACAACAAACCAGATTGTTTCATGGTCTTCAAGCAACAGCTCAGTTGCAATTGTAAATAACTGGGGACTGGTTACCGGCACCGGTATTGGTGCGGCAACCATAACGGCAACAGCTTCCAATGGAAGTACTGCCACCTGCAGCGTTTCTGTACAGAATCTGGCTAACGTAAACAAATTAGTGAATGGAAATTTTGATGCCAATACAACGGCAACCCAGACTCCCATAGGCTGGTCTGAATGGGGAAGCGCATCAAATGCACAGACTTCAGCAGCTGCGCCTTACTCACCAGCATACAAAGGTATCCAATGGGGCACTACAGCTTACGAAGTTGCAGTCTTTCAATCATTAACTGGTATTGCTAATGGAAACTACACAATGAAAGCCTGGGTTCGCAGTTCCGGCGGCCAGAATTTTGCCACCATGTATGCAAAAGGCTACGGCGGTACCGACCAGAACTACTCTGTTGCTGCCAGTATACCTAATTGGACTCAAATACAAATCAACAATATCAAAGTTACCAACAATACCTGTGAGCTTGGGTTTTATCAATCTGCAAAAGCAAATAATTGGCTGGATTATGATAATGTTGAGTTTTATTTGTCACCAGTTGCTATTACAGCATTTGGAATTTCACAAAACAGTATGACTATGCCTATTGGAACCAACAGAGCTCTTAATACTGTTTTCACTCCGGTTAACGCTACTGATCAAAATGTAGTATGGACCTCCAGTAACAATGCAGTAGCCACAGTAAACAATTTAGGAATTATTACTGCTGTAGGTGTTGGAACGGTTACAATTACAGCTACTGCTTCTGACGGAAAAACTGCAAATTGCAGCGTATCTGTACAGGATCTTGTAAACTTTAACAAACTTAACAATGGTAATTTTGAAGCAAACACAACCACAACACAGACGCCAACAGGATGGACTGAATATGGTACTGGCTCCGCTAATGCGCAAACCTCAACAAGTTCGCCGCATTCTGGAACTTACAAAGGCACTCAGTCCTCAGCCTCAGCTTTTGAAGTTGCCGTTTTCCAGTCCCTCACCTATATTGTAAACGGGAATTATACCATGAAAGCCTGGGTACGTAGTTCTGGCGGACAAAGCACGGCGCTTATGTATGCAAAAAATTACGGAGGAAATCCATTGAATTATTATTTAAATACAAGCATACCCAACTGGACTCAGGTACAGATCAATAATATCATTGTAACAAACAATAGCTGCGAATTGGGCTTTTATCAATATACAGGTACTGCAGACAAATGGTTGGATTATGATGATGTAGAGTTTTATTTAACCTCAGCCGGATCTGCCAATACTTTAAGTTTAAAAAACGTACAAAACTTAAATTCAGAGGTAATCAATGCTTCTTTACCAGTAGAAAATTTTGTTGCTTATCCTAATCCTGTCAAATCAGGATCTACATTAAATATCTCATCAAATGACGAAGTTCCATTCGATATTTTTATTATCAATATGAACGGGGAAACTATATTTTCTAAATTGAACAATTATGATACTTCTACCGCTGTTCCAATTTCTAATTTGAATAAAGGAGTCTACTTTCTTAGGACTACAAACTCTCTAAGAACAAGGATTCAAAAAATTTTTGTAGAGTAGTTTAAAAATTGAAACAATCAATATTATGAAGGTTCCAGGCTCAAGATTAGAATCCTACTTCTCACCATAATAGTATGATAGACGAAAAGAAAGTGTTCAATCTTTCCAAAACCTTTATAAAAAGTTGTAAGACCTGCAAATCTTTAGATTCGCAGGTCTTCTTTAAGAAACTATTAAATCTTTCTAACAGTGCTCAAATCTCCTTTTATTTTCTTTTTTATACAATCGTAATTTCTCTTTTGATGTTTTTTTATTGAATATACCGCATTAAATAAAATACATTCTTAAATTTGTATGATCTACTACCTTGCAAACGCAAATTATCATTAAGCTTATGTATGCTAGACTTGAGAAATTTCTAAAAAGTAAAACAAATATAAATAAGAAGTCGCTGCTTACGATTTCTCCTGCTTTACTTTAATACAAACAAAGCGGAACGAAATCCTGCTGTATTATAATCAGATATTTAATGATTATTATTTTATAAATAAAGTCTGTGTCCGATTGTATACTAGTAATAAACCATAACAGAATATGAAATTACAACAGGAGAAATAATATTTTAACACTACAAAACAAAAACATGAAAAAGCTACTAATAATATCCATTCTGGCAGCATTCTCCACGATAATGTCTGCTCAACAAAACAACTTCCAGCTTTCAAGCCACATCTTGGATGTATCAAAAGGAAGTCCGGTCAGCGACGTTACAATACGATTAGAAAAATATGATCAACAAACAAAAATATGGTCTTTCATTGAGGAGAAAAAAACCGATATAAACGGGAGAATCACAGATTTTCTAAACTCGGAAAAATCTAATTTAGGAATTTACAAATTGACTTACTTTACAGCCGATTATTTTAAAAACAATCATGTAGAAAGTTTTTACCCCTTTATAGAAGTTGTATTTCAGATAAAGGACCAAAAACATTATCACGTTCCTATAACGCTCTCCGCTTATGGATATTCAACTTACCGAGGAAATTAATTCAGCTTGAAAAATATTTTATTTTTGAATTTTCCCAAAATTAAGTTTTAAAAAAAAGGTCCTTTCGCATCTGTCAGAATCAAATATAAGAATTTAGGTAATTTAAAAATTAGCCCGACAATTTACAAAATGATTTACACATAGATATCTCTGGTCTAATCATTTGCTTCTTAATAAGCATATTACCAGTTTAATTCCGCTAATATTCGTTCGGCCGATTCAAAACTTTTAAAACCTAATCCGTTTTGTATGTGCCGCTTGATAAAACGATGCTCCTGTTCGGCAACATGTTAAGATATTTACATTGCCGGATTTTAATCTTTGAGAACGAGCGCTTGTTGTAGACTTTGATCGCTGCTGTATTAGAACCGCTTTTATCAATGTTTATTACTCATGGTTTGTAGTTATTACTAATTACTTTAATTAGACTGGGCACCCATTCTCTGTCCTTTCTAGTCAAAAGAAAGTTAACCTTATTACCTAATTTATCAACTGCCCTATATCAATAACACCAAATACCTTTTACCTTGATATAGGTCTCATCTAATCTCCAGCCCTTCCCCGCTGCCTTTTCTCTTCTTCATCTCTGACTCAAGCAGAGGTGTAGACTTATAAACCCATAGCCGAATCGCGGCATGACCCACAAGCACCCCTTTAATTTCCATTATTCTCTCAGCATCACGGTAACTAAGTGTAAATCTTAGTTTAAAATATACTGCCTGAATATTGATATATTTTAGACAGTGATGATCTTTAGGATTCATTTGTTGATGGGTTTAAAATTATAAGATAACGTTTTCCAAATGGGGCAGAATCATATCTATGGGTTTAAAATTATATCTATTTTCAATTTTGAGGCCGCCCGCAAATGTAAAATGATTATTTTTGTTTAACATTAATTAATAATCATTAAACAAAACATATGATAAAGTCAATCATTGCAAAAATAGACCATAGTGTATTGAATGAAATTCAGATCGACAGAATTATAGAAATGGCATGGGAAGACCGAACTCCTTTTGATGCAATAAAATTTCAATTTGGTCTATCTGAAAGTGATGTGAAAGCTTTGATGAAGAAAGAATTAAAGTTCAGCAGTTACAGATTGTGGCGTGAGAGGGTTGAAAATTGTAAAACAAAACACACAGCAAAGAGACCCGAAGGTATTGACAAGTTTAAATGTAACAGGCAAAGAGCAATTTCAAATAATAAAATCTCTAAGCGTTAATAAAGTTTTACAGATGACGAAAAACGATAAACCCGATAATGTAGTTTTTTCAAAGGATCATGGCTATAATGCAAGGCTATTGCCATATGCTACAAATGTGGGCGCACCGGTAATAAAAGCAGATGATGCAGCAGGCTGGAAAAACATGGGCATAAATAAGGTAAACAAAGAATTTGAAAGTAAATTCAACGAACTGAAAATGCATTACCTGGATTTAATCGAGGAATTCCAGTGGAATGAACTGGTATACAACGCCAGATTTTCTTTTGAACCTATTGTGGGCGAAATATATCATTTATATAAAGATGCAGATGGTTCTCACTTTCTTTCACTAATAGGGCCCCAAGAATGGAATAAGGAACATGCAGGTACTTTTAGACTTAACAGCGATAAAAAATGGATACTGATCGATCTGAAAAGCTCAATCTTTTAATAAAATTTCATACTAATGAAAAACAAAATAAATTTTAAAACCAGTGATCTTGAAAAAATGGAAAAGCAGGCTGCCGTGCATTTAATAAACAGTTTAGGCGGTTTTAAAAGTGTGGCATTAGTTGGAACTTCTGATGGTGAGGGAAATACTAATTTATCCATTTTTAGTTCTTTTTTTCATATTGGTGCCAATCCTCCATTAATAGGCATGATTTTTCGCCCCAGCCCGCCAGAGCGTGATACTATGAGAAATATTATAGATACAGGATTCTATACTATTAATCATATCAGCGAACAGATATACAGGCAGGCACATCAGACATCAGCGAGATACAGCAGAGAAATTTCAGAATTTGAAGCTGCAGGACTCAGCGTGGAATATAAAAATAACTTTCCCGCTCCTTTTGTGCTCGAAAGCAGCATACAGTTAGGTATTGAATTTAAAGAAAAAATGGCCATTCCAATCAATAACACTACTATGATCATTGGGGAAATAGTCCAGATTTTTATTCCCGAAGACTGCTTGTCTGAGGATGGTTTTGTCGATTTAGAAAAAGCCAATACCGTTACATGTTCGGGTCTGGACAGCTATCATAAAACCATCCAGTTAGACCGTTTAAGCTATGCAAAACCAGATAAGGAAATTACATCACTGCTTAAAAATTGAATAAAAAAAAGATAAATATTATGTGGTTCAAACGTGATCTCCGTTTTACAGATCACGAACCCCTGTTTATGGCCCAGCGGGAAAATATTCCGCTTCTTTTAGTTTATTTTTTTGAGCCGTCGATAATGGCTTGCCTTGATTCTGATGTGCGTCACTGGCGGTTTGTTTATGAATCCTTACAGGAAATGCAGTCTAAATTAAAGTCAATTGCTGCGCAGATTTATTATTTTCATAACGAAGCTGCAACTGTTTTTGAGCGCCTATGCAGTCTTTATGATGTTCAAACGGTATTTTCGCATCAGGAAATAGGCAGTAAGGCCACTTTTGACAGGGATAATGCCATGCAGTCTTTCTTTGATAATCATAAAATACTTTGGAAACAATCGCAGCTCCATGGTGTAATCAGAAAGCTGCGATCTAAACAAGATTGGGATAAGCGCTGGGAGCAAACAATGCGTGCAATTCCTAAAATGATTGATCTGAATACTTTTAAATTTGAAAATTTAGATCCTGATCTCTATCAAAAGCTAAAAGGGAAAGTGCTTTCTAGTGAAATTAAGCAGCGAAATGAAAATTTTCAGCAGGGCGGCGAATATTGGGCCTGGCGGTATTTGCAAAGTTTTGTAAAAGAAAGACATGTCAATTACAGCCGGCATATTTCCAAACCTGGTTTAAGCCGAAAAGGCTGCAGCCGCTTATCCCCCTATTTGACCTATGGAAACATCAGTATGCGAATGGTGTATCAATATACCAATCAGTTTTATGAATCATCTTCCAGCAAAAGGGCTATACTTAATTTTGTTTCCAGACTGCATTGGCACTGCCATTTTATGCAGAAATTTGAAAATAACTGTCAAATTGAATTTGAAAATATAAACAAAGATTATGATTCCCTGGTCAAACCAAAAAACGAAACCTATATAAAAGCTTGGCAGGAAGGTAAAACCGGTGTTCCTATTGTTGATGCCTGCATGAGATGTTTAGTCCAGACAGGCTATATCAACTTTAGAATGCGGGCCATGCTGGTTTCCTTTTTTACATTCAATTTGTGGCAGGACTGGCGTGAACTGCATTATCTGGCAAGACAATTTTTAGATTACGAACCCGGAATTCATTATCCGCAGATTCAGATGCAGGCCGGTACAACAAAAGGCAGTACCATTAGAATTTATAATCCGATAAAAAACTCTCAGGAGCACGATTCAGAGGGTATTTTCATAAAAAGATGGCTGCCTGAGCTGGCTGAAATTCCACCACAATTAATTCATGAACCTTGGAAATTAAATCTTATCGAGCAGCAATTTTACAAATGCGAAATAGGTAAAGATTATCCAGAGCCCATTGTTGACATAGAAGAAACCCGGAAATATGCAAGTGATATTGTCTGGAGTTTTAGAAATAAACAGAAAAATGCGAAGAGTTAAAAAGCAAAACCTGCCCAGTAAAACCTGCGTCGTCTGCCAGAGAACATTTGCATGGAGAAAAAAATGGGAAAAGGTATGGGAAGAAGTGAAATATTGCAGTGATAAATGCAGAAGCAGTAAATAATATGGAAACCAAAACTTTAAGGCTCATTCTTGGAGATCAGTTAAATGGCAATCATTCCTGGTTTGAAACGATAGACTATTCAATAACCTATGTAATGATGGAAATCCGTACAGAGACAGACTATGCCATACACCACATACAAAAAATAACAGGGTTCTTTGCGGCAATGCGCCAGTTTTCAAATTTCCTGAAATCCAAAAAACACCATTGCATTTATCTGGAAATAAACGATAAAGATAATTTACAGTCCCTTGAGGCCAATTTATCCCTTATAATAGAGAGGGATCATTACACAAGATTCGAATACCTGCTGCCCGATGAATATCGTGTGGATGCAGTATTACAAAAATTTACATCCCAGCTTGTTATTACTTCTAAAGTTTACGATACCGAGCATTTTTTCAGCACCCGCAGTGAACTGGGAAAATTCTTTGAAGGCAAAAAAACTTATTTGATGGAAAGTTTTTATCGTGCCATTCGAAAGAAACATCGTGTACTAATGTCAGCAGACAGCCCACTGACAGGCCAGTGGAATTATGATCAGGAGAATAGAAAGAAACTGCCTAAAAATCATAAACCCGCTGCTCCTTTAGTTTTTAATAATGATGTTTCCCCTATAGTGGATGCTATTTTACGAACCGATATTAAAACGATCGGATCGATTGACAAAACAAATTTTATCTGGCCAGTAAACAGGGAACAATCCCTTGAACTCCTTGATCATTTTACAACCGAATGCCTGCCTTTATTCGGTTCTTACCAGGATGCTATGGCCCCGAATGAGTGGTCCTTATACCACTCCAGATTATCATTTTCTTTAAACACAAAAATGATTTCTCCATCTGAAGTCATACAAACAGCAATTTCAAAATGGGAGAAAAATCCTGAAATTATTGCTTACAATCAACTGGAAGGTTTTGTACGCCAGATTATCGGATGGCGGGAATACATGCGGGGTATTTACTGGCTCAAGATGCCGGAATATGCTGCATTGAATTTTTTCGGCCATACGGAAAAATTGCCTCAATGGTTCTGGACAGGCAAAACCAAAATGAACTGTCTTAAAGACGCCATAACGCAGTCCCTGACATTTGCTTATGCGCACCATATCCAGCGTTTGATGATCACCGGAAATTTTGCCCTTTTGGCCGGAACCGATCCTGATGAAGTCGACAACTGGTATCTTGGAATATACATCGACGCGCTGCATTGGGTTGAAATAACCAATACACGCGGCATGAGCCAGTTTGCAGATGGAGGAATCGTCGGCACCAAACCTTATGTCAGTTCAGCTTCTTATATTGATAAAATGAGCCATTACTGCAGTACCTGTTTCTATGATAAAGCAAAAAAAACAGGCGATAAAGCATGTCCTTTTAACAGCCTGTATTGGAATTTTTATGATAAACAGGAAAAGAAGCTCGCAGAAAATCCAAGAATTGGAATGATGTATAAAACATGGCATAAAATGAAGCCCGAAGATAAAGCTGCAATATTGAAACAGGCTGGTTACTATTTGAAAAATATAAATAACTTATGAAAACAGCAGTAGTTTGGTTTAAAACAGATTTACGAATAACCGATAATGAAACATTATTAAAAGCAGCTGCACAAAATGAAAGTGTTATTCCTGTTTATTGTTTCGATGATTCACATTTTGCAGTAACATCGTATGGATTTAAAAAAACAGGAAATTTCAGGGCCCAATTTCTTATGGAATCCTTAATTGATCTGGATAGGAATTTAAGAGCATTAGGATCTGGACTGCTTATTTTGAAAGGAAAGCCTGAAATTGAAATTCCAAAAGCAGTGAAATACTATAAAGCCGTTAAAGTGTATGCCAAACGGGAAGTTGCTTTTGAAGAAAAGTGTACTGAAAATTTAGTTCAGTCTGAGCTCTGGAAGCTTCGATGTGAATTTTTGACCTTTAGCACCAGCACTTTGTATCATGCAGAAGACCTGCCGTTTTCAATAAAAAATATACCGGATGTATTTACTGATTTCAGAAAAAAGACAGAGAAAGATGCTGCAATACGATCGGCGTTTGAAAAACCGGCAAAAATAAAGTCGCCTGAAATTCCTAAACTTGAACTGCCAGATCTCAAGCAGCTTGGTTTTAACAAAATAATTATGGACCCAAGGGCTGCTTTTGAATTTGCTGGGGGAGAATCACAGGCCTTAAAGAGACTGAATCATTATTTTTTTGAATCTCACGCAATTTTAACATACAAACAGACCCGGAACGCTATGACAGGTGCAGACTATTCTTCCAAGTTTTCTCCCTGGCTCGCCCTTGGATGTATTTCGCCAAGGTTTATTTACCAGGAACTTAAAAGATATGAATCAATTTATAATGCAAATGAATCGACCTACTGGCTGGTATTTGAATTGCTTTGGCGGGATTATTTTAGATTTATGATGAAGAAATATCACAACAGTTTTTTTCAGAAAAATGGAATTACAAATAACTGTTCAGACACAAAAAAAATAGATTTTCAGAAGCTTCAGAACTGGATTGAAGGAAAAACAGGTGTCGATTTTATTGATGCCAACATGATTGAACTCAAATTGACTGGCTTTATGAGTAATCGTGGCCGGCAAAATGCGGCAAGCTATCTGTGTAACGATTTAGCACTAGACTGGCGCTATGGTGCATCTTACTTCGAGCAGCAGCTCATAGATTATGATGTCTGCAGCAACTGGGGTAATTGGGCTTATTTAGCCGGTGCAGGCAATGACCCAAGAGGCAGCCGTTATTTCAATATTGAAAAACAGGCAGCAGATTATGATAAAAATAAAATCTTTAGAAATTTATGGTTAAACCATTAAATGGGCGTTGGCTGCATCTGTAAGAATGAAATAGAGTTTTTAGAAGATTTAAAAGTTAGCCCGCTAATTTACAGAATGATTTAAACATAGATATCTCTTGTTCAATCATCTGATTCTTTTTCAGTATATGCACAACTTTCTGCAGATTCAAAAACCTGCAAATTGTAAAGAAATCTGATGATATTCCCCAAAAGCACATCTAAACCAAACCATTTAAACATGTAAAGAAAGCCTCTTTAAATCCTCAATAAAATGATGCGAAATCTGTCCTTTACGGGTCACTGAACAGATAAATGGCGCCAATTGAAGACAATTGAGGCCATTTTTTATATAACCTTTTATTTTATTAGTCTAAAGACATAACAGCCAGAAAATATCTTACGGAAAAATACTTTATTATTTTTCGCCGCTTATAAATTAGAAATACAATATTTAGGTTCAAATTTAATTTCTCCAAGACAAAATAAGGGGCCTCAGGAGTCTTCAGCCCCGATAGCAGAGGAAATCCTTTTGTGCCGATGTTCGCACAAAAGATTGCAGCGTACAGCAGGAAGAGCTCCTAAAAATAATATTAGCCTAAAAACTAATGTCATATACAATTGACGATACTCCACTCAAAATTAAATTCCTCCAGCAGCCCTTAAACCCGATGAACTAAACACCTGGTTACCCAGACCCTGCACAACTGCCCTCATTTTGTACAATCAAAAAAGAAAAAGCATTACTCTGGCGGACAGCAAAACAGAGATCCCCAAATACCCCAAAACAGCTCCAGGACGCATTCGGACCGGCATAAATACAAAATGAACGGGTATACTCCTTTGATGTTCAGCTTTATTAAAAAACTACAACAGGGTATTTGCTCTTTAAAATAAGACAATAAGAAAACAGCGAAATTTCAGGGATGCCTGCCAAAAAAATTGAAAAGAAAATTATCTGTAAAAAGCTAAAAACACCTGCTGAAATATTAAAAATTTGTAATACTTTATACCAAATTCTATATTCATTCAATTTTATTTAACAGTTATTGTTAAGTATTATTAAAAAGAAATTATAATTAAAGCCCATAATTATGAACATTGGAATTATAGGAATCCGCAGTTTTAACTCAGAGATGGCGTTCATAAGCTTTATTAATTAAATTGACATACAAATATTTAAAAATCAACAACATATATTTTTAATAAATCAACAAATTTCAAGACTTTTTTTGTAAAAAGCCCGCTTAATTTTACTAATCGATTTAGATAAATCAACTATAGTTATACCTTTAAAGAAGAAAAGACATGACGCAGTCTATATTTATTAAAAACCATAAAAATTAAACCAATAATTAAAATCAAAGATAAGTTTGCCAATCCAAGTAATAATTGACTTTTTACTGCATACAAATTAACAAATCCATAACTAAATAATGAACTTACCACATAAGTAGCACCACCTGTAAGTCCGCTTGCGATACCAGCATTTTTTGAAAAACGGCTTAGACAATATCCATAAATAATATTAAATGTAAATCCTCCGCATAGATTTATTGCCATTGTAAAACCAATTACAGTATAAATAGTACTTACAAATTGTGACGTAGAGATCATTAACACTACTAGCACAAGTTGTGCAGATACCGCAATTGAAACTTTTTTTGCCAACGGTTTATGAATAAGAGATTTGGCTATAATTCCTCCGGTCATCACAGATAAACCTGATAATAAAGAGCTATAACCTGTTGTAATTGCCTGATAACCAAATAAACGTTCTATAATAAAAGGGCTAACTAAATTATAAATTACCACTATGCCAAAACAAATGCCGAGTATTACTATCCCCAATGTAAAATCAGCTGTTTTTAGCATTACTGAATAAGTTTCTCCAATGGATTTTAATTTAAATGGATGAAAATATTTTAGTGATTCTCCGCTATATAAAAGTTCTAAAACCAGAAAAAGCAATGATAATACCCCAAGGAAATAAAAGTTTGATCTCCACCCAAAAAGGCTTTGCATATAACCTCCTAAAAACGGGGCCATTATTGGCGCACAGGCCCAAATTATAGAAAATAAACTGATATAGTTTTTTAATTTATCACCTGAATACAGATCGACAAAGTAAGCACGTTTGGAAACTACAATAAATGCAATTGCAATTCCCTGAATAATACGCATGGCATATATGATATAAATATTAGGCATAAAAGCGATAACAAAACTTGTTGCTGAAAACACAGCCAATGAAACAATACTTATTTTAAAACGCCCAAAACTATCCAATATACTTCCTATAAAAATCTGGCTTACTCCCAGACTGAACATGAAAAAAACTAATGAAAGCTGAATTGTCCCCGCAGTTACATTTAAATCTTTTGCCATTGCAGGAAGCGATGGTAAATAAATATCTGTTGCAAATCCGGACAATGGTATAAGCACCAATGCCAATAATGTACTAAAACCTTGATGGTTTTCTTCTAAATTTCTCATTTGTAAAATTATAATTAATTAAAAATAGACCGATCGGTCTTAAATTATTAAAAAAAAATAGGTCATAAAAGATATTTTTCAAATTCCTTTTTGATACTATCCAGAACTATATTAATCTGGTCATTGTTCCTAAATACTTTTCGGCACAAAACAGCGCCTTCTATTAAAGCAAAAGTCCTGATACTAAATTCTTCTGCATTCATTTCTGAAGACAATTCTTTATCCTGAATCCCGTCTTCTACTATATTGAAAAATCTTTTCTGGGCAGAAAGAATTGCTTTTTTTACGTGTTCTCTCATGACTGAATTTGTGTCATCGGCTTCTGTTCCAAAATTCATAATCGGACAGCCTTCAACCATATTTTTGTCATTGCCGTAAACATCCAGCAAATTAAAAAGTTTCTCTTTTGCCGATTTCCCTTTAGTAACAGCTAAATCTAATTTGGAGGCTAATTGTGTCCTTAGAAATAAAAAAGACTCCGTACAGATTTCTTCTTTATTCTCAAAATTTCCATAGATTCCACCTTTAGCCAGCTTTGTAGCTTCCATAATATCACTCAAAGAAGTACCGGCCATGCCTTTCTTATTAATAAGAGGTGCCGAGGTTTCAATTATAAATTGTCTGGTTCGTTCAGCTTTAGTCATGATTTCCAAATTATAAGTTACAAATATAGACCGAACGGTCTTTATTATGCGGCTATTTTAACTATTAATAAAAAATGTATTTCGATTACCCTTTCAAATCAACAAAATACGCCGTTGTTTCTTCTATCAAAGAATCCATTAGCTCTTTTGCTTTTGTATGCTTTAAAATGGGAGCAATTTGTCCTCCCCAAAACAAAATCATATCCCATTTTTCTTGATCGAGAGCTGCTTTTCGCAAAGATGACATAAAAGTAGTTTGCAATGGAAATGGCAAAATATCTCTCTCTTTCCCCATCATTTCCTTAGTAATTCTACTGGTTAATCCACGGCCTAATCTTCCTGTGTAGGCGCGTGACAAAGTAGAATATTTTGCTGTATCTGAAAATAACATTTGTTTGTGAACAGGTAATGCATTCGATTCATCAACAGCTAAAAAAGCCGTTCCTATCTGCGCTGCACTTGCCCCCAAAGCTAATGCTGCTGCTACACCTTTTCCGTTAGCAATTCCGCCTGCTGCAATAACCGGAATTTTAACTTTTTCCTGAATTAACTGTAGTAAAACAAAAGTTCCATTTAAAGAACTTTCTGCCGAAGCTAAGAAAGAAGGCCGGTGTCCGCCAGCTTCAAAACCTGAAGCAATAATCATATCAACTCCTGAATTTTCTAAAAAAATAGCTTCGTCTACAGTTGTTGCTGCTCCAATTGTTACAATTCCCAATCTTCGGCATTGTTCTAAAACATCAGGAGGCAACGCACCAAACATAAAACTAAAAACTTTTGGGCGAACATCTAAAATCACTTGCAATTGATTCTCAAATCTGGATTGAAATGACGCTGGTCTCTCTGGTAACGGAATTCCGGTTTCCTCAAAATAAGGTTTGAATAATGCCGCAGCTTTATTGAATTGTTCATCTGTTAAACCAGATTCACAAATATCATGATCTGAAACCCAAAGATTAATGTTGTAGGGTTTATCAGTTGCGGCTTTTATTTGTTTATCAATATCAAAAATTTCCTGCGGCGTCATTGTATAGGCTCCATAACCGCCAAGTCCGCCAGCATTCGAAACGGTAGCTGTCAAGGCCACAGAGGATAAATTACCTCCTAATGGGCCTTGTAATATTGGATATTTAATTCCAAGTAATTCTGTTGCTTTTGTATTGTACCACATGACTTTACTTTTAAAGTTATTCACTTACATTCGTCAGCATTTTATTGACAATATACCATTTGCCATTAATTTTATGGAAAGATAAAAAATCCCGGTAATTAAACTCGTACATTTTTAAATTAACCTCTGCCATCGCAATTGAGTTTACCACTTTTATATTCAGAATTTCGCCTTTAAAAGGTTTACCTGAATCTTTCGGACTTTGTCTGTTTTTAACGCCGTTTAAATAAAGATCTGCTGTTTTAAAGTACGGCTGCCCGTTTACATCTCCATAAAGTAATGTTCCAGGCTGAAAAATACTTCCTAACAACATTTCATCTCCTTCGTAAATTCCTTTAAAATAATTATTTTCTATTGCAGCTGTAATGGCTTCTGTGTCTAAATTATGACTTTTCATTGCGTTACTGTTTTGTGCTTTTATGCCTTGGAATGTCCAAAGCATAAAAGCAGTTAATAAAATAGTTTTCATCTTAATTTAAGTTATGTCCAGCACCTTTTCCACCGTCAACATTGATGATTGATCCGGTAATAAAAGTGCTTTTTGCAACAGCATATACCATTTCGGCAACGTCATCGATTTCTCCCACTCTGTTCAATAAATGCAGACCAGCATTCTGATCGGCTTTATCCCCGTGCATTGGGGTTCTGATAACACCAGGAGCAACTGTATTAAAACGAATGTTTTGTTTGCCAAATTCTGCTGCCAATTGAACGGTTAACGCATGAATGGCGCCCTTACTCGCTACAGGAGCCGAAGCAGGCCAGCCGCCTAATCCATGATTTACCAATGGTGTTCCGATATTGATTACAACACCGCCTTTTTGTTCTAACATTTGAGGAACAGCTGCCTGAGTCGTAAAATAAGTTCCTTTTAAGTTTGTAGTCAAAAACTTGTCAAAGTAAGGTTCATCCACTTCTAAAAAAGGTTTGCTGTCAAAGATTCCTGCATTGTTCACCAATACATCTACAGAACCAAATTTTTCGATTGCGATTTTTACCAGTTGTTCACCAGTGTTTTTATCGCTGATATCTCCTGCATACATCGCAAGATTATCTCCTGCGCCAAATTCGTTGTAAGCAATTTCCAATGAAGCTGGGGTTACTGAATTGATTACTACACTATCGCCTCTGTCTAAAAAATATTTAGCGATTCCTTTTCCTATACCAGATGCGGCACCTGTTACAATTATTGTTTGTTTTTTCATGATATTTATTTTTTATCGGCTTTAATGCCTTTTTCTCTTAATACTGACGCTTGTTCTCCTGCATAACCCCAATCATCTAAATCGACTTCCTGAATCACGATATGAGTTAAATGCGGATCTTTGTTTAATACATCTGTAATCAGGTTGGTTATACCACTGATTAATTCCTGTTTTTGCTCTCGGGTTACTCCTTCCCGGGTCAATTCGATTTTTACGTAAGGCATGGATTTAGTTTTGAGATTGTTCTGAAATTAGGACTTCAGCAGTGATGTTAAAATCCAACTCGAAGTCGTTATAAATTAATGTGTCTCCCAAATCTTTGAAAAAATTTCCTGAACGGAATCTGATATCATATTTAGTACGATCAATAATTAATTTACCTGAAAGTTTAATTGCATTTCTGTGATTTTCTAATGTTGCTTCAAAACCAACAACGTTTGTAATATCTTTTATGGTAAGATGACCTTCAAGATAAAAAATATTCTCTGACACTTCTTTTACTGAAAGAATATCAAATGATGCTGTAGGAAATTTTTCGATTGAGAAAAAATCATCAGAGGCAAGATGACCTGCAAATTGCGTGTTAATTGCCGGATCTGTTACATCCAGAATTTTAATGGAAGCTGTATCGATAATAACTTTTCCATTGTTTAATTTTCCATCGTTTAAGATGAAATTACCTTCTTTGATACCAATAGTACCATTATGAGCACCAGTAACTTTTCTACCGGTCCATTCTACGTTGCTATTTGAGCTTACGATTTTAAAATTTGTTGTTTCCATTTTTATTGTATTTAAAAGTACAATGCAAAGGAACGGCGACTATAGAAGTTGGTTACGTGACCTAGATCACATTCTGATTTTGATTAATGAGAAGAGTAAAGTCTGCTTAAAGTTTCTCGTGAAACCCCAAGATATGCAGCAATCAAGTGCTTCGGCACAAGATTGTATAATTGAGGATATAATGCCATAAGTTCTTCGTAACGAATTTTGACATTATCATTCATAAAAGACAAAAGCCTTTTTTGAGAGGCTACATAACCTCGGTTTGTTCTCCATCGAAAAAAATGTTCAATCTGATGAAATTCTTTACAAAGTTTTTCACGATTATCATTAGATAGGCAAAGAACTTCTACATCTGTAATACAATCAACATTTATGGTTGCAGGAGTCTGATTGTATAAAGCAGCATAATCAGATGCCCACCAAGTTGGCATGGCGAACTGTAGTATGTACATTTTGACTTCATCATTAATAAAAAAAGCTTTCAAACAACCTGAAATTACAAAATACTCACATACTACTCTATCTCCTTCACTAAAAATGGTTTGTCCTTTTTTAAAAGACTGCATTTTAAAATGAGAAAATATATATTCAAATTCTTCTTCTGTCAATGAAGTGATTTTGGCAATATGTTGTTGCAATAATTCTTTGGCTTCCATTATAAAATCAGAATAAATCTTTTTTGTAAAGTTATGAAATACGTTGAACTTATTAAATTTTAGACAATTACAAAGGGTTCTGTCGCATCTGTCAGAATCAAATATAAGAATTCTAAGTAATTTAAAAGTTAAACTGCCAATTTACAAAATGATTTAAACATAGTTTTGCCGGGATTACCATCTGATTTTTTCCAAGCATATGCACAACCTCAATTCTGCTCAATGTTCGTCTGGCCGATTCAAAACTTTTAAAACCTAATCCGTTTTGTGTGCGCCATTTTATAAATCGATTGTCTTGTTTGATAATATTGTTAAGATATTTACACTGCCGGATTTTAATTTTTGAGAATGAACGTTTGTTATAGAATTTGATCGCTGCTGTATTAGAACCGCTTTTAACAATGTTTATAACTCTTGGCGCAGTTATTGCTAATTGCTTTAATTAGAAAACAAATTAATTTTATAGGCTCCTTTAGGTACGCTAATATTTTTGATGAAGCAATTAATTTAGTATCTATGGGAAGGATTAATTTGGATCCTTTTTTAACAGGTGAATTTCCTATTTCCGATACTCAGCAAGCAATGATTGCGGCAGGAGATAAAAAAAATTCATTAAAAATACATCTTGTACTCTAATACCTCAATCTTATCCTTTTGCGTTGAAGTTAATAAATATAGGCTAATCATACTTGCCAAACATGGAGACTGAGTTTGGGCAAAAGTCTCATTCATCTAAAACGTAAAACTTGATTTTTCTGAGCGCAAAATTATCCTTATTTTAAATATAAAAAAGCTTCTGAAAAATCTGAAGTTTTTTTTTTTCTTAAAGCGATCCATCCAGTTTGCTTTAGAAACAAAAAGTATCGCAATTACCTGTCATCCATAATTTATAAACTGCTCATTTGAATTAAAAAAAATGATTGTTTTCTATGAACTGAATCAAATCATCCGCCATTGCTTGCTGTTCTTTTTCTTTTGGATGTCCATTTGTGTTTTTATATGAAAAAAAATGAGAAACTATTTTTTTGTCATTTAGCTTTGCCACGGCAGCATTGACTAATTCTGGCCATATTGATCCTTCTCTGACAATATCCATATTTCCAAGGCAACAAATGATTTGAGCATTTGGATAATGCATTCTTATTTTTGAAATAAAATCAATATAAGCCTCTATAATAAATTCATTATTTGGTTTAGTAGTGCCAAAGCGAATTTTAAACTGTTCATTTTGAGGCATATTTACAATCCAGCTATCGTTTTGAAATAAATTAATGACCACTATATCCGGAACATACCCCGAAAAATTCCATTTAGAATTTGAATCCTCAGGATTTATACGATCATAAATTTCCGGCATAATCTGTGGAAACCAACTCACCATTACCCCAATTCCGCTTTTGGCGGTGCAATGATATTGTGCATCAAAGTGTCTGGCCGTGATAGCATCATAGGTCTTAAAATTATTAAAATATTTGGGGGCGCCAGAGTCTGTGCTGTCAATAGGTACATCAACACCATGTCCACAGGTTATAGAATCTCCAAAAAATTCTATCTTTCTCTTTTTTTCTTTCTTTGGCTTAAGGACGGTTGCGTTTTTATCAATTTCAAAACCATAGAATAAGGTCGTGTTTTCATCTGTGTTTGTAATTTTTACCAATTCGACCTGATGCTTTTTTAAGTCGGAGAAAGTAGCTATAATATATGCTTTTTTCCCTTTACCAACTTTTATTTTTTCAAGATTACTCGTGTTACCATCAACAATAGCATAATAATAATTGAAATCCTTTTTTACATCCAACAAGGCCTTAACCTCTTTGGTGCCTTTTACATTAATACTGACACTGGTTCCTGACCAATAGAATTCGGCACTGGAGTTCGAAAAGCCAACTCTTCCCATATAATACAGATGCTTGTCTTTTGAAAAAATGAACTTGGCTCCATTCGTTTGGGCTTGCATTGAGACAAAATGAAGAAGCAAAAAATTTAACATTATAAACCGGATAACTACTTTCATATTTTATATGTTTATTATTATTTTTTGAGCCTATATAATATCGTCTTTATATTAGGATATAAAAAGACAAAAAGTTTTGTAAAGATTAATAATACAATATATATTAGTTCTAGTTATATATTAATTATTTCATCTTAAATCTTTTATTTTTAAAGCTGAGCTATTTTAAAACTGTAATTATTTGTGATGGCATCCTAAAAATGGCTCCTTTACAAAATACCATCTCCAGCATTATAAAGGTTATTTTTTAAAAAGAAACATTACACTTGAGCTGATTAATAAACTACTTACCAAAATTTTATCAAACAAGTGCAATGCTCTTAAAAACAAAACAAAATTAGTCTTTACAATGGCGTTATTTTTATCCCTGAATTCTAATATTTTTAATGATCTCCAAAACCTGACTTACTTTAGCCTGTAAACCTTCAAAATCTTGTTTATCCAATATATCTTTTGAAATTAACTGCGAACCTAGGCCAACACAAGTTGCTCCGGAATTCAGCCATGAACTCAGACTTTCAACCGTTTGGTAAACACCACCCGTTGGCATAATGTTTGTCCACGGACATGGCCCTTTTATCGCTTTGATGAACTCAGGTCCGTAAATATCAGCTGGAAACAGTTTTACAATTTCGCAACCCAATTCTTCGGCTCTTGCAATTTCAGTAAGCGTTCCGCAGCCTGGAGACCACAATACTTTGCGTCGATTACAAGCAATTGCAATATCTTCCCTAAAAACAGGAGTTACTATAAAATTTGCTCCTAAACTCATGTAAAGCGAAGCTGATGCAGCATCTGTTATCGAACCAACTCCCAACATCATTCCTGGTAATTCTGCCAAAGCATATTTGTTCAGTTCACCAAAAACTTCATGAGCAAAATCGCCCCTGCTTGTAAACTCCATTAAACGTGAACCTCCATCATAACAAGCTTTCAGTACTTTTTTGCTTAATTCTATATCAGAATGAAAAAACAGCGGAACCATTCCGTTTTCTTTCATTTGCTGTGCCACTTCAATTCTTGAATATTTTGCCATTTTTATTTTATCTTGAAACTAATGCCGAACCATCGCCATCAATCCTATTTTCAACTTCTTTCAATGTTACCAGGTTATAATCACCGACAATCGTATGTTTTAAACAGCACGCTGCAACAGCAAAATCTAAAGCTCTTTGATTATTATTTTTATATTGCAGTAAACCATAAATCAATCCGCCCATAAAAGCATCTCCACTTCCTACACGGTCAACTACTGGCGTTACTTCTTTAACTGAGGTGCTATAAATTGTTTTTCCGTCGTATAAAATCCCACCTATTCTTTGATGAGAAGCACTGACAGAGTAACGAAGTGTCGTTGCAACAACTTTAAGATTCGGAATCACTTCAAACAATTTATTATACACTGCTGGAAGTGTTTTTTCATCCTGATAATTCGGATTCACTTTAGGGATTCCAAGCATAAAATAGGCAGTGTCAATATCTCCCAAAATCACATTACTATATTTTAGCATTTCTGGCATTACTTCACTTGGAGTTTTGCCATATTGCCACAATTTTGATCTGTAGTTCAAATCACAAGAAATTGTTATTCCTTTTTTGTGAGCGACTTTAATTGCTTCCAGACAAGCTTCGGCAGCACTTTGAGAAATGGCTGGTGTAATTCCGCTCCAATGAAACCATTCGGCACCATCCAAAACTTTATCCCAATCAATATTTCCTTTTTGAATAGTTGCCATCGAACTGTGCGCACGATCATACACCACATTGCTTCCGCGGGTTCCTGCACCTGTTTCAAGAAAATAAATCCCTAAACGTTCTCCTCCGTAAACAATGTTTTTAGACTCGACATTCATTTTTCGGATTTCTTTTAATGCAGATCCTCCTATTTCATTTTCAGGCAATCTGGTTACAAACTCCGCATTTACGCCATAATTTGCCAAAGAAACACAAACATTAAATTCACCGCCTCCATAAGATGCTCCAAACTCTTTTGCCTGAGAAAAACGAAGATGTCTCTCTGTTGAAAGACGCAACATTATTTCGCCGAATGCAACTACTTTACTCATATTTTTTTATTGTTTTACCTGCATTTTCTACATTAGTAATTAGCTGCAAAAGATAAACCGAAAGCTCAAATTTAATAATACCATAATCTCTTTGAAGGTTTGATGCTGTGCATTTCTACTTTCAGAGACTAGATGGAATCATTATTGTTTTATAGTAAATTCTTCACTCAGTTTAATATCAGATGAAGAAGCACCCAACATTACTTTAAAAGTTCCCGGCTCCAGCGACCACTTCATATCTTTATTATAAAATGACATATCTTTTGGTTCAATAACCATTTTAACCGTTTTATTTTCACCTGGTGCCAGGCCTATTTTTGAAAATCCTTTCAGCTCCTTGCCAGGTCTTGTAACAGAAGACAACAAATCTGCCAGATATAATTGCACCACTTCTTCTCCAAATACTTTTCCTGTGTTGGTTATGTCTATTGACACATATATACTTTCCCCTGAATTTATAAGATTGCTGGACAGCTTTAAATTTGAATATTCAAAAGTCGTATAACTTAATCCGTATCCAAATGGGTATAAAGGAGTAATAGGAATATCCAAATATTTATTGGTCCAGCGCACGTTTTTATTGGATTCGTTTACATCATGAGACGTTCTTTTGTAATTATAATTTATTGGGATCTGTCCGGTATTTATTGGAAAAGTTACTGTTAACTTACCGGATGGGTTGTATTTTCCAAGCAAAACATCTGAAACAGCCAGACCAGCCATTGTACCGGGCATCCAAGCTTGAAGGACAGCCAAAGAAACCTTGCTTACCAATTGAAGGTCATAAGGTCTTCCACTAAATAGAACGGTAATGATCGGCTTTCCTGCCGCAGCCACAGCTTCAATTAATTTTTCCTGTCCGCCCGGCAGTGTTATGTTGGATATGCTTGCGCCCTCACCGCTCATCCAGTATTGCTCTCCTACTGCCAGTATCACAACATCTGATTCTTTTGCCAATGCTGTAGCTTCAGGGATAAGCTCTAGTCCTTTGGGTTCAAAACCGTCAAGTTTTACCCCCTCCGCATACGAGATGACAACCGATGGATCTACACTTTGTTTAAGCCCTTCCACAAGAGAAACTACATCCTCTGGTTTCCCCTGAGAATAATTGCCTCCCCACCATGAAAGCATGTCTTTTTTGGCATTCGCCATAGGACCTATTACTGCAATTTTTTTTACCTGTCCATCAATAGGAAGCAGTTTATTTTCATTTTTAAGCAATACCATTGACTCCCTGGCCGCTTTTCTGGCAAAATCAAGATGGGCTTTGTTTAGAAGGGTTTCTTTTTCTCTTTTTGCATCAAAAAAAGCATAAGGATTATCAAAAAGCCCAAGCTTATATTTGGCTTCCAGCACATGCTTCACTGCCGAGTCAATAATTTTAATATCAACCTTTCCCTCGTTCACAAGCTCCTCCAGATATTTTAAGTAAATACCACTTGTCATATCAAGTTCAACCCCGGCATCAATTGCTTGGAGGGCAGCCTGCTTCTGATCTTGGGCAGCGCCAATTTTTACCAGATTATTTATAGTTTCCCAATCTGTAATTACCAAGTTTTTAAAACCCAATTCTTTACGAAGGATGTCAGTAAGCAATTTTTTATTTGCACTTGCCGGGATACCGTCAAAGGCAGAATAAGCAGTCATTAATGCTCCTGCTCCCGCCTCTATGGCAGCCTTAAAAGGCGGAAGATAAAGCTCTCTTAAGGTGCGCTCTGAGAAATCCGCAATATTATAGTCACGGCCTGCCAGCGCGGCACCATAGCCGGCAAAATGCTTGACACAGGCCATAACATTTTTACCGCTCTTCATCTCTGTTCCCTGAAATCCCTTTACTCGTGCTGCGGCTACAAGGCTCCCATAATAAGGGTCTTCGCCAGCCCCTTCAATAATTCTTCCCCATCTTGGGTCAAAAGTGATATCTACCATTGGGGCATAAGTTAGGTGAATACCGCCTGCAGCAGCTTCTCTGGCGGCAATTGAGGCGGATTTTTCGATATTCTCCAGATTCCAGCTTGCAGCCTCTCCTAAAGGAGAAGGGAATATAGTTTTGTATCCATGAATTACATCTTCCTGAAACATCATCGGAATACCAAGACGGGTTTCTTCTACAGCAATTTTCTGCAACCGAAGGTTGGTCATTGCTCCGTTACTTTTTAAAATGCTTCCAACTGCTCCTTTTTTAATTAGGGTTTCTAAAGAATTAGTGGTGTTGTTTTCATTGACATAGGTAGCCAGATTTAGCTGTCCCACTTTTTCTGCCAGCGTCATTTTACTGAGCAGCGCCGAAACTTTCATATCCATTTGCTTATCGCTTTGGGAACTCACTTCAAATGCACAGAACATTATTAAAGCAGTCATTATATTTTTAAGTCTATTTATGAAAAATCTTGAGCTCATATAATAATTTAATTAAAATTGTGTGCCTCCGAGACGCGTTAATCCTGTCCTGAAAGGAAATTTTACACGATTGTTACAGGATCGAATGATCCCATTTCTTTTTCTCTTACTACTTTATGTTTTCTTTGCCTTACGTCCTTTGCTGTAGAAAATTACTGCGCCAATAAGACATATAATGCCTGAAGAAATAGCAAGCTTTCCGCTCATCCCTGAAATGGAAGGAAATCCCATGACAACGAACATAGTTCCTGTTACTGAAAAAGCAACAGCATACAGCATCATTAGCCCGCCAATTACTCCATCATTTTCCTCTTCTGTCTTAGTACTTGGTGTAGACAATTTGATAAAAAAAGCTTTTACTTTTTCGTTGTAGCGGCTGTCCTGAGATAAAAACAATCCTGATAACATGAACACTCCCACACAAACTGCAACTTCTATAAGCGTTGCTATTTCCCAACTAAAAACTTTCGTATAATTCAATATAATGCCAAGTAAAATTCCAATGACCATCGAAGCAAGGGCACCCCAGGGTTGAGGCTTCCAGAAAATCACTCCCATAATTACCGGTATAATCATTGGAATTGAAAAAATACCTGATAAATATTGATTTACTTCAAAGGCTCCCCCAAGTTTCTGAACATAAAGAGCACCAATCGACACAATGGTGCCTACCAAAAGGGTCATAATCCTTGCTGCCCAAAGTGACTCTGTTGGAGAAGCATTTTTTCTAAAAAGGCGCTGATAGATGTCTCGGGTCAATACACTTGCCGTAACATTAAACTCTGCACTTAAAACAGACATTGTTGCTGCAAACATCGCAGCTATCATCAGCCCCATAATTCCAGGAGGAAGCAATTTTAAGCATAAGGCAACATAGGACATTTCAGGATTTTCTAAATCAGGCAAAATAACCCTTGCCGCTACGGCAGGAAAAAGAAAAATTACTGGAAATATAAGAAAGAGAACCGCAGACAATATTCCGATTTTCTTTCCGTCAGATTCACTCTTAGCACTGTAAAATCGCTGTATGAAAGTCCAGTTTCCTAAATATTTAATAATGATGGTCAGATAATACACCATAAGGTAAATTGGCATTCCTTTCTCACCGTTAAACCAATTCATATTATTTGGGATCACTTCCTGCATGTGCGCAATACCTCCCGCAGCATCATACGCTAATGGTACTAAAATAAAAGTTGAAAATAATAAGATTACAAATTGCACAACATCAGTCACAATGACTGCGAGGAATCCGCCAACTACAGTATATACGGAAACAACAATCCCACAATATATAATAGCTGTTTCAAAAGGTATCCCTGACGCTGCCATAACAAAAATGCCAATAGAATATAATTTAATCATGTCGTCCAATAACTTCAATAAAACACCACACCAGGAGAATATTTGGCGTATAGGCGCGTTGAACCTGGTTTCCAGAAACTCTACAGGACTGATAATACCTGCACGTTTCCAAAGTTTGGCATAAACAAACACGGCTATTAAAGAAGGAAAGATAGTAGACCACATTATAGTTATGGCTACCAGTCCATCTGAATAGGCAATTCCCGCATAAGCCACAAATACAAATGTGCTGAATTTGGTCATAAAATTACTAATACCTCCTGCTACCCATGAGACGGCACTCCCGCCTTTAAAATAATCGCCAATATTTTTAATGTATTTGCCTAGAAAAATACCAATACCAGCCATAAGCAGCATGTAAATGATAATCGTAACATAATCCAGCGTTTGTAATTGATTCATCTCTTCTGATTGTTAATTTTTTTTATTTTTTTATTTTTTCTTAGAAGCCGGTTTTCAAAAATAGCATTATTCAACTATTTTTATCTGGTACTTCTCCGACCTTCGCTGACCTCATCTACTAAATATACAATAGACTGATGTGAAATGCCTGAATGCAGGCTTAAGCCGATTTCACAGGTTCTGCTGTTTGAATATCCTCTTTTCACTTCTGGACCAAGCTGCTCCCGAAGCTCTGAGAGACCTGATGCATTAAGCTCCGGAATTTCAAAACCTTTGTCTCCAGAGAATCCGCAACAATTAGTCTGTGGTACAATTACCTGGGAAGCACATTTTTGAGCCAGTTCGGTCAGTTTGTCTTCGAGACCCATTTTTTTCATACTGCATACAGGAAAAACCGCAACAGTTTCCTGCAGAGGGTTAATTTTTAAAAAATGCAGCAAAATATCATTTATAAACTCGACAGGTTCATAAATTTTAAGTGTGCTTTTTGTTTTTTTTGCGTTCTCACGCATGGTATAAAGACAAGGGCTCATATCAGACAGTATTGGCCATTTCCCGTTTTCACTGGCTGCCGTAAGAGCATTTTCCAGAGTAAGGCCTGTTTCAGCAGCGATATCGGAATATCCTTTGCTTGAAAAAGGCATTCCACAGCACAAGTTATTGAGTTTTGAAGGATAGATCACCTCAAAACCGCCTTTGTGCAGTAGCCTGACGATTACGTCGGAAAGCTGTTGCTGACAATTATCTTCAGCAGAAACACCCATTGTCCTGTTAATGCAGGAAGGATAGTACACAATCTTTCTATGACTAGTAATCTGATTTTCTAAAGACTTCAAAGAAGATGCTCCACTAGGCATAAAATTGTTCCATTGCGGTATTCTGTCTCCTGAAACAAATCTCATAAAACCTGAAATCTTGTACATTATTTTATTGCCAAGCAGTAATTGAAATAAACGCACCACAGAAAGCATTCTATTTAAAACTGCTGTTATAAATGATAAATGGGCTGCAATCCAATATGCTGTCCTAGAAGGTTTTCCTATATGATTTTTTCTAAGCTCCTTTACAAATGTACCCGTATCAATGTTCACAGGACAACTTAGTGCGCAAAGCCCATCGGTTGCGCAGGTGTCATCAGCCTTAAACTGAAAATTATCAAGAAGGGCTTCAAGCTCTTTTGGATTTTCTCCCGTCGCATGAAGTCTGCTAATCTCACGGTTAACCGCTATGCGCTGTCTTGGAGAGAGTGTAAAATCAGCCGAAACACAGTTTGGCTCACAAAAACCGCATTCAATACAAGGATCAATAATAGCATTAGAAACTGGAATAGGTTTTAAATTTTTCAGATGAATTTTAGGATCGTCATTTAAAATAACGCCAGGATTTAGAAGGTTTTTGGGATCAAATATGGCTTTTATTTCTTTCATTAGTCCATAGGCTTGTGTGCCCCACTCCATTTCTACATAAGGAGCCATATTTCTACCTGTGCCATGCTCTGCCTTAAGAGATCCGTCAAATTTATGTACCACAAGATCTGCCACATCATCCATAAAATTAGCATAGCGGTCAATCTCACTTTGAGAATCAAAATTCTGGGTAAAAACAAAATGAAGATTACCTTCAAGTGCATGCCCAAAAATTACGGCCTCCTTATAGTTCCATTTCATGAACAGCTTTTGCAGTTCCAGGGTTGCCTCCGCCAATTGCTCCACTCTAAAGGCAATATCTTCAATAATAACAGTAGTGCCACTCTGTCTCATGGCTCCTACTGATGGGAAAAGTCCTTTTCGGATTTTCCATAATAGCGCATACTCCAATGGTTCATCAGTGAAAACTGCCGGAAATTCTATAGGATACGGCGATACAATATTTAAAATAGACGAGATCTGTACTTGTAAAGTCTGTGAATCTGATGCTCTTGTATCTACCAGCAGTGCACAGGCATCGGGTCCTAATGTCTTAATATAAGCCGGAACACCTCTATCGCTTTCTACTGATCGAAGTCCCGAACGATCAATCAGCTCTACCGCCGCTACAGGAGCATTCTTTAATAAACTTACCACCCGGCAGGCACTCTCAACGTTTTGAAAAATCATGAGAGAGGCCGCTTTGTACTTATGGTTTTCTACTGTCTGCAGCGTAATTTCTGAAATAAAACCCAGCGTGCCTTCCGAACCGATCATTAAATGCTCGATAATTTCAAAGGGATCATTATAATCTATCAGGGCATTCAAACTGTAGCCCGTTGTATTTTTCATTTTATATTTGCCTGAGATTCGTTGCGCCAGCACAGTATCTTCTTTGGTGCGTTGAGCAAGGCCCTGTATTTTTTTTAGAAGATCAGGCTTTTGTTTTTGAAAAGCTGTCCTGCTGATGGCATCGGCTGTGTCAAGAATTGTCCCATCAGCAAATATAATGCGCATTGATTTTACAGTATTGTAAGTATTCTGAGCTGTACCACAGCACATACCGCTTGCATTGTTGGATGCTATGCCTCCAATCATTGCCGCATTTATAGAAGCCGGATCGGGCCCTATTTTTTTGTTATAGGGATCCAGTAAAATATTTGCCCTTGAACCTACAATTCCGGGCTGCAGACGGATGGCGTTTCCATTGTCTAATATCTCATAATCTTTCCAATGCTGTCCGGCAACCACCAGAACAGAGTCCGTTACGGCCTGTCCTGATAAACTAGTTCCCGCAGCCCTGAAAGTTACGGCAAGACCTAGTGCAGATGACTCCCTTAAGATAAAGCCGACTTCCTGCTCGTCTTTTGCCTTGATGACAATTTTAGGGATCAGTCTGTAAAAACTTGCATCAGTTCCATATGCCAAAAGCGACAACGAATCATGATAGACCCTCTGCTTATCGATAGTGGAAACTAATTTGTCAAACAATATTTTATAATTACCTGAAAGCATTCTATTTTGGATTTGCTCCCAAAGGAAGCAGTTTATTTTAATTGATCAATGGAATTAAATAATTTTTATTTAATTCCACAGCCATGCATAAGTCCTTTTATATAGCCAATCCCAAACAGATTTCCTTTCATCTCATAACCGAAATGTTCGTTGCTCTCTCCGGCCATTGTTGGTACGTGGTCTGACCGCAGCGGACCGTCAAATCCGACTGCCTTATAGGCCTGCATCATTTTGAACATATCAGTTGGCCCGTTATCATGGAAGGTTTCCCTAAAATTTTCAGGTGTTCCCACAACATCTCTTATATGCACAAAAAATATTTTATTGCTTTTTCCGTGCTTTTCAATCATTGCTTCTACATTTTCATTCATGGTGGTATAGGTTCCCTGACAAAAAGTAAGACCATGTGAGGGACTTTGTGAAAAAGATAAAGCCTTGTCGATAGCATCGGCCGATGTTAAAATACGGCTGATACCGTGCAGCGGGGTAATAGGCGGATCATCAGGATGAAGCGCCATTTTTATTCCGTTTGACTCCGCCACGGGCATAATCTGCTCTACAAACCACTGGTAATTTTCCCAAATTTGATTTTCAGTAAATATTCCATATTGCGATGCCGGCTCAAGAGCAGCCTCTTTCATGGAAAATCCGCTGACAATCGCACCTCCTCTTTCCTTAATATCTTTGCGGGTTCTGTACCAGCCGGTCACCATAAAATTGTAACAGAGCAATCTCACGTCCAGTCTGTTCATATTTTCAAGCATTCGGCAGTATTTTTCAATATCCTGTTCTTTGCCCGGAAGCCCTAATTTTATTCGGGTCATATCAAACTGATCTCCTTCCAGTCCGTATAACTCAAAGCCTGCATTGGTATAAATTTCCTTTGACTTTTCAAAAGAATCAAAATTGTCAATAGAAGGCATTCCTGTAATTTCAGGTGCTAATTTTGCAATCGCATAGTCAATCCCCATCTGTCTGCACAGCTCCCATTTTTCATCAGGGGTATTGCCAAAAAATAAAAATGATAATTTCATTGTATTTTATTAGAAATTAAAAATAGCCTCCCTTGTCTGTAATATCTCTTACACTCTGTCCTTCAGCAACCCACCCGAATATTTTTTTCTCGTTTTCCTTAATTTCCTCAGCACGCACAAGTACCTCAAACGCAATATCTCTTGGAACTACTAGTACGCCATCAACATCACCCAGAACGATATCACCTGGCTTTATAATTACATGTCCGATCTGAAGCGGCACCTGATAATCTGTAATCAGACAACGTCCAAGACTTCCATTAGAGGAACGGTATTTATAGAAAACAGGGAAATCAGCTTCAAGAATCTGGTGGGTATCACGAATGCCTCCATCCAGACAAGCTGCCCTGATTTTTTTTCCCTTTGCAGTCGCGGTCATTACACCGCCCCATGAAGTTGATTCTTCGTCCTTGCTGCTGTCCCATACTACAAAAGCATTTTCATGCATTTCATCAAGCATCTGAGTACGAAATTCCATTTCTCCTGATACTTTTGTACTTGTTGAACTCTTAACGGTGAAGGCAAATCCGGCTACAGTTCTATATTCTCTTAAAGGCAAAATATAATTTGGCAGGGCCTGATTCATCAAACAGAATTCTCTAAGCACATCATTAATAGCACCTGTATATAATTCCTGGAACCTGTTTAGTAATTCATCATCTGAAACCGGAAAGGTTGCCTTCGAAATATTCTCGCGCATTTCAATAAGCTTATCAAGCTTCATCATGCTTACTTCTTTTTTGTATTGATCTGTACTCATATCTTTTTAATTTTAAATTTAGTTTAAACTCCTGATGATGATAAAAAACCGCCATCTATAGGAACAACAATTCCAGTTACAAATGAAGCGGCCTTATCATCGATAAGCCAGTTCATGCATCCGATTAATTCCGACGCTTCTCCAAAACGTTTCATTGGAGTATGCCCCAACACATTTTCAGCACGGGCTGTCTGGGAGCCATCCTCATTGTACATGATTTTTTTGCTTCTTTCATTTAAGAAAAATCCCGGTGCAATTGCATTTACTCTCACATTGGCTGGTGCAAGATAAGTGGCAAGCCATTGTGTAAAATTGGCTATTCCGGCTTTTGCCATTCCGTATGCTCCTACTTTTGTCAAAGGACGGTAACTGTTCATAGAGGCAATATTGATGATCACACCCGATTTTTGTGACGCCATATCTCTTCCGAAAACAAAGGAAGGAATGACTGTACCCATGGTATTGACATTAATTACATTTTGAAAGACGTCCATATTTAGATTAAAAAAACCCTTAACGCCATCTTTACCATTAAGTTCGTCTTCCTGAAATTCAGTAGTATTTGTAAGGGCATCCATTTGATTGCCACCCGCTCCGTTTATAAGTACGCTGCAGGTGCCTAATTCTTTTTTTATAATTTCTTTAGCCTCAGCAACGGATTGGGTATTGGAAACATCAACAGCTATAGAAATAGCAGTACCGCCCTGTTCTTTAATCTGTTCCTCTACTAATTTTAATTTCTCAAGTGTTCTGCCAAGCAGTGCTAACTTATATCCCTGAGATGCCAGATTACGGGCCATCTCCGAGCATAATGTTCCACCCGCGCCTGTAACCACCGCAACTTTTGATTGTGTATTATTCATTTGATATCATTATTTTACTATTGTTATAGCATATATCGGTTATTAATTCTTTTAAGTACAAGTCATTTTTTGGCAGTAATCCTTTCTCTACCCATTCACCAATTATATTGCACAAAATTCTTCTGAAATAATCATGTCTGGAGAATGATAGTATGCTTCTTGAATCTGTGGTCATCCCTACAAAACGACTTAGCAGCGAATAATTGGCAGAAGCCAATAACTGCGCCTTAATGCCTTCAATATGGTCATTAAACCACCAGGCAGGTCCGAACTGAACTTTTCCAGGCGTGCCGTCTTCTGCAAAAGAGCCCGTAATTGTAGCAAAAGCTTCGTTATCAGATGGATTCAATGTAAAAAGCAATATATTTGGCAGCCTATTATTTTGTTCCAGTGTATCTAAAAAACTGCAGATGCTGGCTACGGCAGCACAACTTCCAATGGAGGCGTACCCTCCAGCAGCTCCAGCCAGGTTTCTAAGGCGTGAACTGGTGTATCGCTGTGCACCTATATGCAATTGTAAAGTCCATTTTCGTGACGCAAATTCTGCTCCAAGTACTACTAAAATATGCGACTGAAGTTGCAGTTTTTGATCTTCATCTAATGTCTTACTGTTCAGTACAAATTCAAAAAGTTCCGAAGCATCTTGTTCTGATACCTCTAAGAAAGTAAAGCCAGCATCAAGCGCCTGATCTGCCAGCCTGCAGCCATTTTCATGAAAATGATCAAGCTGGAATTGGATCGCAGACCTAAAGTCAGCGTAATTGTTTATTGCTATCCCTGAATGTTTGGATAAATTCTGTAGAAAACCAGCCGTTTCCCATGCATCGATTTGTAATGCGAGATCACATCGCAGTGAAGGCAGTACTGTAAAATTAGAATTTTCTGAAGCCTCTTTGTGCACTGTTAAATCATCAAACCAATTGTCTGAGGTACATAAAGTATCTACATTGAATTTTTCCATTAAAGATCTGGCAGAGAATTCATCACTTTTTAGCAGCTCATTACAGCGGTTCCAGATAGTCTCGGCACTTTCCTCATTAAGCAGTTCTTCAATTCCAAAAATATTTTTAAGTTCTAAATACGACCAGTGAAAAAGAGGGTTGCCCATTGTTTTTGGAAATGTTCTGGCCCAAGCCATAAATTTTTCCTTGTCACTTGCGTCACCTGAAATATAATGCTCTGCTATACCGTTAATACGCATTGCCCTGTGTTTGTAAGGATCATTGCATACCCATAATTCGGCGATATTGCTGAACTTTTTGTTGCTTGCCAAATGGTCTGCATTGATATGGTTGTGGTAATCCACAATTGGAAGTCTTTCGGCTATTTCATGAAAAAGAAATAAAGCCATAGGATTTTCCAGAAAATAATCTTGTCCAAGAAAATTAAAGTTTGACATTTATAGTAGTGTATGTAATTCAAAGTCATTTATATGTCTGAATAAATATTCAAAGGCTGTCCATAAGAAATTGGTATTGTATATAACCCCGTATACAGTTACATATACGGGGCTACTCTAAAAACAAAAACTAAGTAAACCAAAACTTAATATCCAGGATTTTGGGCTAGTACGGCCCCTGTATTGGCTTCAATTTCCTTTTGGGGAATCGGCCATAAGTCATATTTAGGTGCGTAGGTAGGTCCAGTAAGCCAATTATATTTAACTACACGCTCTCCATATTTTCCAACACGGCGCAACGTAATTTGACGCTGTTCCTCAAAAACCATTTCCCTTGTTCTCTCATCCAAAATGTAGTCTATGTTAACATTTCCAGGGGTAACATTTACTGCACCTGCTCTAGCACGCACAACATTAATATCATCAGCAGCTGCAGATAAATTACCTAAAGCCAGATATGCCTCAGCTCTTAATAAATAGGCTTCTGGTAAACGAAGAATATACGTATCATGATATGTTGCTGCAGCTCCGCTTCCTAAAAGAAGTGGATTTGCTGGATCATATAAACCAGCCGGATGGTCTCCTGGAGTTGTTGCTTTAACAAACCACTTATAAAATCTCCAGCCTCCGGCATTTGCCACCTGCAACGGAGTACCCACGCCGCTTCCCATATTTTTTCCTCTAAACTGCGATACTTTTTTTCCAAAATAGGCAGAAGCTGGATTATCATAGACGGCATCTTTTATTAAATTAGCATCATTACAGCGGATATCACCTGCATAATTTGCTGGCCATAATCCGCCACCTGTATCATTTACAGTATTTGTAGTGTAAGCTGTAGGCTGTAAAAACGATACTCCGTTTCCGCCTACATTATCATCAGAGCGTCTTCCCAAGAAGCCGGGCTTACCATCCGGATCTGTAATACTCCAAACAGCAGGATTGCAATTACGCTCAAACATATTAGCTCCTCCTGCATCTGTCGATTTGATAATACCTCCTGGTACATCGGTCTCAAACTGGGCTACCCAAAGTGCTTCCTTATTACCAGACGATCTGTTTTGATTTCCCCTCTGCCATAAATCCCAAAAAACATCCTTTCCAAAAACTGTAGAACGGGTTCCAAAACGTGCTTTCATTAAAGCCACATTAGGATCATTGACCACTTTTGAAATTTCAGTAACTGCTTCTGCATGGCGCCCTAATGATATTAAAGTTTCACCTAAATAAAAACTGGCCACTATGTTAGAAACCCTACCGTCTTTCACTTTGTTGATCGGCAGCATGCCATCAGCGGCGTCTTTAAAATCAAGCGCCATCTGATTTAGAATTTCTTCTCTGGTTGCTCTTACCCTGTCCAGAACCGGAGTTTGTGAAAATTCGGTAACAAGCGGAACCCCGCCATATAGATATACCATGTCACGATAAGCTTTTCCTCTAAAAAACTTAGCTTCCGCAATTACCGGTATTTTCTGCTCGGGAGTTAAGCTTGATTTATTGACATTATCAATTAATAGGTTAGCCAGTGCTATAATTTTAAAATTTTCCTGATAAAAAAAAGTCGGGGCATAATTAGAAGGTACCAAAGCAGTAACTAAAGAGCCCATTTTTTCATTTGTTCCAGTTCCTCTGGAAGAAAAATAAGAATCTGTTGCATAAAGTAAAGAATACGAAACATCAGAGGTACCAATGTAATATATATATCTTTCCTTTACATAAAAATTGGCAATAACCCCTTCGATTCCTGCACTATTTGAAAACACATTTTCTGCAGTATAAAGCGCTATAGGATCTTCCTTAAGAAACTCGTCCTCATTGCATGATGCAAATGTGCCAAATAACAACAATGCGGCAAAAAGTTTTGTATAATTAGAATTTTTCATTTTAGATGTATTTTTAAATTATTAGAAAGTAAGGTCCAGTCCTAAATTAACACTCTTCATAACTGGCAGGGCAGGATAAAGATCATTTTGAGTGCCAGGAATTTTTGGAGAAATACCCAATCCTGAAACTGTTTCCGGGTCCCAGCCTTTCCACTTGGTCCAGGTTGCAAGATTCTTTCCGCTTACATATAATTTTACATTAGCAAGCCCTGCTTTCTTTACAAGATCTTTGTCCATTGTATAGGCAAATGATATATCCTGCAACCTCACAAAACTTCTGTCTTTATATGGTGAAAAGTCAGATACTGGAGAGATGGAGTTAGGTCTGGCATATTCTGCATTAGGATTATTTGGAGCCCAGGAATCAATATCACTAAAATGATTATTTGCAACATAGGTAGTCAAACCATAATATCCTCCATTATTTGACCATGGATCATTTAAGGCAATACCTCCCTGAATTGAACTGATAAAGAATTTAAGCGAAAAATTTTTGTAAGTTAAATTATTACTGATACCAAATTGATAATTTGCCTCTGTATGTCCGATAAATGTCCTGTCTTTTGCATCAATTATTCCATTATCGTCCAAATCTTTAAATCTGTAAGATCCTGGCTCTGAGCCCGCAGGTATCGCATCACCAAGCTGATAAATTCCATCCTGAACATAAGTATATACCGTTCCTATTGATTTTCCAATAAAAAAGTTATTTTGAACTAAGTCATCTTCTTTACCATCATTATTTAAATCTTCACCTGTTAAGTGAGTAATTTTATTGTCATTATGTGAAAAATTGAAACCCAGATCCCAATTCCAGTCTTTGGATCTAACAGGGTTAAAACTTAAGTTAAACTCAAATCCTGTATTTTGAACTTCTCCAATATTTACCCTTACGGAATTAACACCCGAGGTAGCACTTAAAGCTCTGTCAAATAGCATGTCGTTAGTTGATGAGAGGTAATAATCTGCACTACCTGAAATACGGTTATTAAAAAATGCGAAATCCAGTCCAATATTATAACCTTCTGTTTTTTCCCATGTTAAATCCGGACTTACCAATCCATTTAAGGTAAAGCTATTCACTGTTTGTGTATTATCTCCAAAAACATATTGATTATTGGTACTCGAAGAATAAGTATACTGTGATGAATAACGTGGTGAAGTATTACCATTTAAACCGTAGCTAGCTCTCAATTTAAGCAGGTTAATCTGCGAATATTTAGATAGAAAATCTTCCTTTGACATAACCCAGCCCACAGAAACTGCAGGGAAATAGCCTATTTTATTTCCTTCTGCAAAAGCAGAATGGCCGTCCCTGCGAATACTTGCATTAAATAGGTATTTACCATCGTAATCATAAATAATTCTGGCTGTTGTGGATAGGAAAGATTCTTTATAACCTCCTGAACCTACTTTTGGAATAAGCCCTACTCCTAGGTTATTGTATCCTAAAGTCTGATTTGAAAATTGGCTTGCAGATGCATCGGTGAATTCATTTTCAATTCTGTTCCATCCATAAACCAAGGTGGCATTTAACCCATGCATATGTTTTTCATCTAAATGAGTAACATAACTCAGGATATTATCCAGAGCAGTATCATAGGTACTTGAATTATTCTTATAAGCGGTCCCTTGTTTGTTGGCTCCGTTTGGATTCGAATTAAATCTTTGATTCCATCGGTAATTGTTATTATAATTTATTCGATAGTTTAGCCCTTTGATTCCTGGGATATCAATAGAAGCATAGGCCTGAGCGCCGATATTATTTTGCTTATCCAAATCATCGGACAGAACTGATAAAAATGGATTTTGCAAAGCATTTCCTGCAGGGTTTAATCGCAAGCTGCCATCTGTATTATAAGAAGTATTCAACGGACTCATTAAAATAAAATCCGAAAGACTTGGTGAAACTCCGGAACGATCAGAAAAAACTCCAAAAGCATTAACTCCAACTTTTAGCCACTTATTCACCTGCGTATCAATATTTATACGTACAGAATTACGTTTATAATTATCATTTAGAATCCAGCCAAGCTGATCGGTATAACCAGCAGATAAAAAGAAAGTAGTGTTTTCACTTCCTCCTCGTACACTTAACTGATGATCTACTATAAAAGGACTGTTATTCTGACCTGCCTCAAACCAATTAAAATCAGTTCCGTTATTAATAGAATTTTGAATATCAAGATTAGCTGCTATACCACTATCAGTTAAATAGTTGTAATTTGGATTTGGTGTAATATAATCAGGTGCTAAAAATCCTTTTGTATATTGGTTTAATCTTGAGGATTCTATAAAGTCCTCTCTATTTAAAGTTTTTCTGTTTTTAATAGGAGATTGAATAGAGTAAAAAGTAGAATAACTCACCTCTGTTTTCTGGCTTTTTTTACCCTTTTTTGATGTCACCATAATGATACCATTTGCTGCCTGAGCACCATAGATTGCCTTGCTGCTTGGATCTTTCAAAACATCTACAGATTGAATATCTGCCGGATTTAAATCTGTAAAAGCCCCGCGGTATACTGCACCATCCAGAATAACTAAAACTCCGGTATTACCTCCAAGAGTATTTCTTCCACGAACTGTAATTGTTTGATCGGTACCTGCTGTAGCGGTTTGTCCGATGGTTACTCCAGGAAGAGACCCCTGAAGTGATTGTAAAATACTGGTATTAGGAGAATCTTCAAATTGTTTTAAATTTGCAGAACCAACCGCGCCTGTCAAATCCTTCTTCTTTTGAGTACCATAACCTACAACTACGACCTCATCCAAGGCTGTTCCTGCCTCGACAAGAACTATCTTTAAAGATGTTCCCTGACCTGCCGCAGTTTCCTTAGTTTTAAAACCTACATAAGTAAATATTAGTATAGATTTTGAATCCTGCACCTTCATTGTAAACTTACCGTCAAAATCTGACGAGCCACTATTTGTGGTTCCCTTCTCTAGGATATTTACGCCGGGAATTGGCTGACCTTGCGAATCAACAACTACTCCATTTACCATTTTTTCTTGTGCATTCATAGAATGAACAACCAAAAACAAAACAAATGAAATAAATAAATTAAACTGCTTTTTCATTTTCATAATAAGTTGGTTAAATAATAAGTTAGTTAGTTTTTTTGATCTGTGCTCGGGCACAGAAATGTTTTTTAAAAAAAGCTCTTTAGAAGCTTTTTTAATCTGTGCCCCTGCACATATTATAAATACAAATATATATTTAAAATTTTAGTTTCCTAATTTAATTTCTAATAACTTAAAAAATGTAAATAAAAAAAATGAATACATCAATAATAAACACATTTAAATAATAATTAAATAAAATACAAACTAATATTTACGAATTTATTGCTAGACATTCAACAATTTTACCGCTATTACATTAAATAATTATCGATTAAACATGGAATTAGTAAGAAAAATGTAATAAATTAGAAAATCTTAAAGAAAGGGTTTTCGATTTAAGTCTTAATTAGACTACGGTAAAATTTTTATTGATTTTTCGGCAACAGTTCCATTTTTAAGAAATTGTGATGAAGGCTGAGCGCCGCCAACTGAAATTACAATATTTCCAGTCCATTCTATTGCCAGACCGTTTTCATCTATTACACTTAAATCTTTTGCGGAAACTTTAAATGTAAGAGTCTGAATTTCCCCTGCCTTCAAATGAATTCTTTGAAAACCTTTCAGGGAACGAATAGGCACCTTTACATCAGTACCATTATGTGAAATATACAATTGAGCAACCTCATCTCCTGCTCGCTTGCCGGTATTTTCTACTTTAACAGAGATAGAAATATCCTCCCCTTTTTTAACACTTGAAACTGCCTGCAGATTACTATATCTAAAACTGGTGTAGCTAAGACCAAAGCCAAAAGGATACAAAGGTTCGCCTCTATAATATCGGTAGGTCCTGTTATCCATTGAATAATTTTCGAAATCCGGAAGATCTCCCACATTTTTGTAAAAAGTAACAGGAAGTCTTCCTGCCGGATTATAATCTCCAAACAATACATCTGCAATTGCCTGACCTCCCTCCTGTCCAGGATACCATGCCTGAATAATAGCAGGAAGATTTTTAGCTTCCCACTCAAATCCCATTGCACTGCCTGACATGTTGATATAAATTACTGGTTTTCCTGTTGCCTTTAAAGCCTGCATAGTTTGTGTCTGCAAGGCCGGAAGATTGATATTAGTTCTGTCGCCTCCTTTAAATCCATCGACTGAAACCGGCATTGATTCTCCTTCAAGCTGCGCCGATATACCACCAGCAAAAATAATAACATCAGCATCTTTTACTTTTTCGGCCAAAGCCTCAGGAGAAATAGCTTCGGTTACCCCTATATCGAATTTTACCTCAGCATTATCATTATACTGCACATATTCTATAACAAGCTTGTATTTTTTTCCCTTTTCAGCCTTAAAGGTATAGTAGGAGGTTTTTAAATCCGTATCTATGACTTTATTTCCGTCAAGATATAAAACCGCATGATCGTCTCCCATCAGGCTAAATGTTGTTTCTTTGGTATCATTAGGTACAAAATCAGTTGTCCATCGAACTGAAATATCTCTTATTACAACCTTATTATCAATAAGATGTCCGTCTCCCCATTTAAAATCGACATTTTTATCAAGTTTCTCAATAAGCGGGCTGCCTTCAAATTTTGTGTTTTGAAAATAGGAGGCTTTAAAACCTAACTTTCCTTCGGAGACAAATTCTTTTTCATTATAACGCGACTTGAATACTTTATTGTCGACTAAGTTAATTCCCTGTTCAAACAGCACATTGCCACCAACCTTACTTTTTATTCCTTCCAAAAGGGTGCTAATATGTGAAGGATAACCATAATAGTTAGCCAACATAACCGACTTATCATTTGCATTTGGACCGACCACTGCTATTTTTTTTATCTTCTTACTTAGTGGCAGCAGGTTGTTTTCGTTTTTAAGAAGCACCATTGACTCCTGCGCCATTTTTAAAGCATGAGCTTTATGCGAAGGACTTTCCAAAGCTGAAATATTGATCTTTGACATCGGAGCTGATCCTTCTGGGTCAAACATTCCCAATCGAAAACGTATCGTCAGCAGTCTTTTAACCGAAACATCTACACTTTGTTCCGAAAGAAGTCCCTGAGCAATTGCGCTTTTTAATGCTTTATAAGTAGGATCTGAAGAACATTCGCAATCCGTTCCGTTTAAAACTGCATCTGCGGCCGCGGTTTCCTTATTCGAATGCGTTTTATGCGTTTTCCAGAACATGCTAATTCCTCCGCAGTCTGAGGTAACGTAACCTTTGAAGTTCCATTGTTTTCGAAGAATATCCTGCATAAGAATATCACTTCCGCAACAAGGTTTGCCTTCAAATTGGTTATAAGCGCACATAACACCGCTTACCTTCGCATCTACTATTAAATCACGAAAAGCAGGCAGATAGGTATCCCACAAATCATGTTTTGAAACCTGGGCATTGTAGGTACTACGACTCCATTCTGGTCCACTGTGCACGGCAAAATGTTTGGCACAAGCCGACGCATTAAGATAGACAGGGTCATCACCCTGAAGTCCCTCTACGAATGCCTTGCCAAGTGAGCTAGTCAGGAACGGATCTTCTCCATAGGTTTCCTGTCCTCTTCCCCATCGTGGGTCGCGAAATATATTGATATTGGGAGACCAGTAGGTAAGTCCGAGATAAATACCTGATTTTCCTTTCTTTCTTGAGTCATTATATATAGCCCGTCCCTCAACGGCACAGTACTCTGCCATCTGATGAATAGACTTGGGATTCCAAGAGGCTGCCATAGCAATTGCCTGTGGATAGGAAGTTACATTATAAGGTGTTCGCGCTACGCCATGAAGGCTCTCATTCCACCAATTATAGGCTGGAATATTCAATCTTTCAATAGCAGGTGAATTGTTTACCATCTGGCTCAGTTTTTCATCCAGAGTCATTTTGGAGAGCAGATCCTCTACCCGCTGCTCGATGGTGTATTTAGGATTGTTGTAGCTATTTTGTGCCTGTAGTTTAAACTGGCAAACTAAAATAAAAAAGAACACTATTATTTTATTGAAGTTAAGAGGCATTGAGAAATGAATATTCATAGTTAGTATTTTTTAATGAACCTTACTTACTCAGTAACTTCGAATTTTATCTTTTGATCATTTGCATATAAATAAAACTCTCCGGGTTCAAATAAAAGTTTTCCGTCTGAATCGGGAAAGCTTAAATCGCGTATTGGGTCTATCTCGTAGGTGTAAACCGTTTTTTGTCCAGATTTTATCTCTTTTTTCTCGAAAAACTTCAGTTCCTTTAAAGGTCTTGAAATCGATGCAACAGGATCAGAAACATACCATAACACCGTTTCTTTTCCATCGTATTTTCCTTCATTGGAAATAATGACCTGAAACTTAATTTTTTGTTTTTTGCTGACTTTTACCGCTGACGATTCTACAGGGCTGTACTTATAGTCTGTATAGCTTAAACCATGTCCGAAATTATATAACGGCTGGGTTGAAATATCCTGATAATCGCCTTGTTTATCAAAAGGTCTGGCACTTTGGCGCATACCGTAATAGACAGGTATCTGTCCTGTAGTGAGCGGAAAAGTTATAGCTAATTTGCCTGAAGGATTCAGTCTTCCTGAAAGAATTCCTGCCAAAGGAGTTCCTCCTTCAATTCCTGGCTGCCATATCTCAATGACCGCAGCTGCAGTTTTCTCAAGTCTTGCCAATTCTAGTGGGCGGCCACTGGATAAAACCAGTACAATTGGCTTGCCTGTCTTTTGCAGGGCCTGTGCAAGCTTTTCCTGTATTTCAGGAAGCGCAATTGTAGATCTTGAGGCGTTCTCCCCGCTCCACGTCTTTTTCTCTCCTAAACAAAGTACAATAACATCTGACTGCTGCGCTATAGAAAGAGCCTCAGCAAAGCCTTGCTCATCTGATCCGTCAAAATCACAGCCTTTCGCATAATTAACAGAAACATTTTTAAATTCATTTGCTATGCCCTCAAAAATTGATTCAGCATCTTTTGCTTGTCCGTTAAAAGACCATGATCCAATTATGTTTTCCTTGTCTTTAGCCATAGGGCCAATTAAAGCAATTTTTTTAGTTTCATTTTTAAGCGGCAGAATATTGTTGTTATTTTTTAGAAGTACCATGGATTCTGCTGCCAGATTTGCTGCCAACTGTTTGCTCTGTGGCTGAAGATAGCGCAGATTCTCATCTATAATTTCTGTGTATGGATTGTCAAACAATCCAAGCTCAAACTTAACTTTCAGCACACGGCCTACAGCTTCGTCAATGGCCTTTATTGTGATTTTTTTTTCTGCGAGTAGTGCCGTAAAATTTTCAAGGTAAATATTATCTTTCATGTCCATTTCTACTCCTGCCATAAAAGCTTTCTGAGCTGCTTCTTTTTTATCTTTTGCAACTCCCTGATATGTTAATTGCTCTACTGCATTCCAGTCTGATAGGACAAAGCCTTCAAATTTCCAGCGGTTTTTAAGGATTTCAGTTAATGTGTAATAATTAGATGTAGCCGGAACTCCGCTGATATCGTTGAAACCGCTCATAACAGTGGCGGCACCAGCATCAATACAGGCTTTATAAGGTGGTAAATAGGTTTCCCACAGTGATTGAGGCGATACATCACTAAAACGATAATCGCGTCCGCCTTCGCTCATTCCATAACCTACATAGTGCTTAAGACAGGCGGCGATAGAAAAAGGATCTGAAAGTTTGGCTCCCTGATAGCCTCTTACAGATGCGGCGCCAAAGACAGCGTTTACATATGGATCTTCTCCATAACCTTCAGAAACTCGTCCCCATCTGGGATCTCTTGCAACATCAATCATAGGCGAAAAAGTCCAGTCTACACCGGATAAAACAGACTCTCTTGCCGCTTCGGCGCAATTTAATTTTACAAGCTCCGGATTCCACGAACAGGCTTGCGCAATTGAAATTGGATAAACGGTGCGAAAACCATGAATAACATCAAAGCCAAAAAGAACCGGAATTCCAAGACGGGTCTCCTCCATTGCTTTCTTTTGAACTGCGTTTCTTAAAACCGGATCAGCACTGAAATAGATTAAAGAACCTATTCCCGCAGGAAGTTTTTTAATCTCTGGCCCAATATTATTGGGATTACTGTTGAGTCCGAAAGTATATTGATTAAGCTGAAGTACTTTTTCCTCAAAAGTCATCCGTTTAACTAAATCAGCGACTCTTTCCTGGACTTTTACTGACTTATCCTTATATAATGGCACTTGTCCACTTACCAGGTTCAGTGTAAAAATCACAACCATTGTTTGAATTATAGTAGGTCTCATAATAATTGTTATTATTTTTTTGCTAGAATGATTAAAAGAATTCCAACAAGATATAATGCAAGCATTAAATACAATTTTCTTGTGGTTCCCGGAGAAGCATCTGCAAATTCTTTCCATATAAAAATTCCCCAGATTGCCGCAATAATTGTTGCTCCCTGCCCTAATCCATACGATATGGCAGAACCAGCCATGCCAGATGCTATTATATTAAAAGACATTCCAAGATGCCAGACAGCACCACCAAAAATTCCTATTAGATGATCTTTGGCAGAACCTTTAAAATAATCACGGGCACTTAAGCGGGTTCCCGAAAAAGGAAAACGCATTAACAGCCCATTAAAAATAAAATTGCTCCCCACTATACCCAGTGCAAAAAATACCAGCGCAGTGTACGGAGTGAGTTTACCCGATTCAGGAACTGTAAAATCAGCATATATCGAAGCAGCAACATATTTATAGAAAAAGCCCATCAGGACTCCAGCAATAATAGCAAGCAAAAGTCCTTTAACTGAAAATGATCCTGCAATTGTGGAAACCTTCTTATAGGCGTTTGCATTGAGTAAAATGGCTATTGCAATTAATGCAACCCCGCCAAAAAGCAGTATTGCATTGCCCTGTGGATTGTCAGCATAGTTTACCAGAACTCCTAATATTAAAGCTATTCCTATCCCCACCGGGAATGCAACGCTCATACCGGCTAGGGCAATAGCTGAAACTAAAAGGATATTGGCGAGATTAAAAACAATACCGCCAATAAGTGCAGAAAATATATTTTCTTTATTGGCCTGTGCCATGTTCTCTAAAAATGGCATTCCGGTATTGCCGTAACTTCCCATAGTAAAGGCCATCAATAATGACAAAAGCAAAATGCCTATTGCATAATCCCAATAAAAAAGCTCAAAACGCCAGTGCGAAGAACTTAATTTGGTGGTATTGGCCCACGATCCCCAGCAAAGCATGGTGATAAAACAAAATAAAATTGCTGTGTTATATGAATGAATTACAAACATAATTTAATGTTTTTAATGATTATAAAATTGTGATATTTTTCCAGTAGGCACTCCCGCCAAGCTTGTTGCTTGCCTTAATTAATACATTTTGGAATATTCTTATCTTTACCTCCTGACCCTGATATTTTTTCAAATCAACTAGTACTTCCTGCCATTTTTGGTTTTCTGAAACAGATTCAATAACAGTACTATTAACTTTTTCATCGTCTACATAAACTACTAGTTCCCATGGCCGATCCGTATCTGAACCCGCTATAATTTTTAGTTCCTTTTGTTGTTTTAAATTAATTATACGGCTTAGATTGAGCCTGCGCACTTCATCTCTTGGGTAAGTAACTAACACATTTTGGTCAAGATCTAAATAGGTGCCGCCCTTTGGTCCAAAAAAACCTGCACCTGCAAGCTGCCATGCCGGATTCCAAGTCTTTGTATATTCGGCAAGACTAAAAAGCTCTGCAGGCTGGGGAATAATTTGATCAAGGGGAATAGAAAGACCTTTTGCTGATATCGAAGCTCCATTTTTTAATAAAATTTTCTGACCAATCAAAGCAGTCCGTTTTGAAAGCTCAGTAATACTTTCATCGATAGCCGGCACAAATTCAATCTTGCCCATTTTATCTCCAATTATTCTGTCACCTAATTGCTGCATTAATCCGGAAGGGATTCCCGAAGTTCCTTTCATTGCCATAATAACTCCCGCAGCATTGGCAGCATTACAGTCAGAATCTGTAAAATCAAGACTTCTGGATGCCAGATTAACCGTTTTTAAAAAATCCCCCTCTCCAAACCACAGGCAGGCTGCTATGATGCCGCCATTTGCAACAGCATTGTTTGTATTAGGGTATTCAATATGCCACTTCTGCTCTATAGTTTCCAGAATTTCCTGCACTGGTGTGCCCCCTTCAGCCATAGCAATGACCATGTTCAGACATTTTTTGTACGGGGATTTGTCATCAAGTATCGAAGCTGCTTTACGTACGATTGTTTTGGTATCCTTCTCTATAAATCCCAGACTAATGGCTGTAGCTACAAAAACTGCCCCGTCAGCACCCTCTGCATATCCGTTGACATGACCATATTGCCTTGCCATCCGACCAGCAAGATTAGGCCTTCCGGGTGATAATGCACCATAAACATCTGCACTGAACTGAGGGCCAATTGTAAACCAGAATCTATTATAAAGAGGATGGCCTGTTAAAGGTGCCTTTACTCCTTCATCAAGCAGTTTTCTGGCTTCAGCACTGGATCCCCATGAACCGCATTTATTTTCCTTCCACATTTCCCCAAGCTCTGCTGCAGTCATTTCGGTACCATATTTTTCAAAGCCTTTGATGGCAATCATCTCATAATACCAATCATCATCAAGAAGTCTGGAACGCAATTGTGGCTGGATTTGATCAATCCATTTAACAGAGGCCACAGTGTGCTCAGAAGGCAATGCCATAAGTGTGGCGATGATCTGTCCAGCCCATATAGCGTGAACCCTATCCTCATAATCCTCAAGGGATATCTTAAAAACTTCTTTATGTGTATCGCTGCTGTTTCGTTGTTTTATATCTTGTCCGAAGGCGACAGTACAAAATAATAATGTGAATATTGATGGAAGTAATTTCATAGAACTTTATATTGTAATTTCTTCTCTAAAAGGTGCAGATATTTGGGCTCCCATTCTTGTTACTGATACCGCGGCAGCCTTGCAGGCAAATTCAACTGCTTCTTTCCAGCCTCTATCTTCAGACAAAGCAACAATAAGGGCACCGTTAAAAATATCTCCGGCAGCTGTTGTATCAACTGCATTTACTCTTGGAGATTCAATAAGATCCTTAAAAGATTCAGCAGACACGTAAGCGCCTTTGCTTCCCATGGTAATGATGGTATTTTGTACTCCTCTTGATTTGAAAATTTCTGCAGCCTTTCCCGCTGAAATGGCATCGGTAACTTTAATTCCTGTCAGCAGTTCTGTTTCGGTCTGATTGGGTGTAATTAGAAATAATCCATCATACACTTCATTAGGTAAAATCGCTGCAGGAGCAGGATTTAATATCAGGTATTTATTGTTTATTTTAGCATGTCTTGCAAGGTCTGCAACAACCTCTATAGGCGATTCCAGCTGTGTAATAATCCATTTGGAATCAGCTGCTTTTTCAATCCCCGCCAATACATCATTTGGTCTAAGTAATGCATTGGCTCCTGACGCCACTATGATGGAATTCTCACCCTCAGAATTAACTGTTATTACAGCCACACCCGTAGGTGCATCCTGATCCTGTGCAATACAGCTTATATCAATATTTTCCTGATTATAATGCGCCATGGCATTGTATCCAAAAGTATCGCTTCCGACTCTGCAGATAAATTTAACATCGGCTCCGGCTCTGGCAGCTGCAACAGCCTGGTTGGCACCTTTTCCTCCTTGAAAAATGTAAAAATCACCTCCAAGAATCGTCTCGCCTGGTTTTGGAAATCTTTCTGTTCTTAAAACCATATCGGTATTAGAACTTCCTACTACAATTATTTTACTCTTGTTCATGGCTTATTTTATTGTTTTAATCCACGTGGAAATAACCCCGCCACTTTGCCCCGCATCAGCATAGGGCACTAACAAAACATCTTGCGGGCCATTTTTAGCTTCTGCTTTCACTTTAAATATTTCACCTCCTATCCAATTCTTCGGCAAAGAAAAACCCGAGAACTGCAATTCAAGATCTTTTGGATTTACGCTAATAGCGCTCAAATCCAGATCACCGTTAAGGCTCTTATCGAAGGCCAGTATTTGAGGACCGCGCTGCAAGGCTACCTGATCGGGGTAGCTTTTACCTCCCTGAAGTAGTATAATTGGCAAATGAAACCAGATCTCTATTTGATCCCCTTTTTTCCAAACCCTGTCGATAGAAATGATTTCAGTATTAGTCTCTGTTTGCTTTTGACCATTTACCTTGATAGTAAAATCAGCAGTCCAGTATGGCTTTCTAAATTCAACTGGAAAGTGACTTTTAGCATTATTGTTCACAGTAATAAGTACTTTTTCATCTTTAAGAAAATCTCCTGTCGTGGTAAAAGAAATTTTATCACTTCCTGAAGTCGTGCTATATGTTCCAGGCTGATACAATAGAAAAACCGGGTTGTGGTTTAGGCTTCCGTTACCAAACAGCGGTATCATGGCAATTCCTCTTGGCACACTGCTCATGCAACAGGTAATGACACTGCGATATGGTTTTTTACCCACCAAAGGCGTATAATAACTGACTGCTCCTGTCTGCGGGTTTTCTGCCCCTGTTAGATGATTATAAATTGAACGTTCCAATTCGTCGAGATATTTAATCTGCCCTGTAATGCAGAATAATTGGTAATTGAGCTGTACCCAGGTAGTGGTTACACAGCCTTCTCCCATATTGTCCTTATCACTTGCAGGGAGAACATGATCATCCTGAAAATGTTCAAAAGAGCTTGTCGTGCCGGTTATATACAACCTGTTGGCAACAATATCATTCCAAGCGGTCAGTATAGGCTCCAGAAATTGCTGATCGCCCGTGAGACGATACAATTTTGTTATACCTAAAAAGTTCGACATCATTTCATAGGCTTTGGCATTGGCAACTTTATCGACTCTTTGTTCTGCATTCAACGTGGTTATGATTTTCGGTCCGCCTGCATTATCAAAAGCTTTGATCACCGTATAACAATAATCCAGGTATTTTTTATCGCCCGAAAAGCGATACAGTTCGGCCATAGATTCCAAAATACAAGTTGCTGCCATGCCCACATGGCCTCCTGCCTTTACGATGTCTTTCTGTCCTTTCTCAGTGCCAAAGGTTTTCATGATCAGATCGCCTATTTTCTCACTGGAATTGAGTGCTGGTTTGAATCCCGACAGTTCATAATAACGTAGTAATCCCATCAGATCATAACGGTGGCTCCAGACATCCCAGCTGGTCCAATGGCTGTCCATATCATATGTTCCCAAATAACCGTCTGATAACTGTGCCCCTATAAGCTGTTGGGCAGTCCTGTCGATCTGATTTTTCAATACAGTCGTGGGATGGTTTTCATACGAATTGCAGGCTGCTTCCAAAAATTTGCCAACGTGTTCCCCTATCCACGAATGATTTCCCGGACGATTGATAAAACCTGCCAGCAATGCATCCTCATCTACTTGATAAAGGCGCTTCTCTGTATTTGCTTTTATTTTTTCGCCAAGCCAGCCCTGAATCGCAATCTTGTTTAAGTCAGACGGAACATATTTTTGCTCGGCTTTATAATTGACCGCAGGCAGAGCCCTTTTATAAACGATGTCTTCAAACCCATACTCTGCATTCCACTTCTTAATATATTCCATTGAAGCAATAGACACAGTGTAAACTACTTTCACAAAAGAAGTTTTGGTTTTATAAGGAAATCCTATTTGAGTCTCTCCAACGACAAGTGATGTTTGTTTTTGTGCAGTATAAATCTTATTGCCCTGAAAATTATAAAAATCTGCCTGTATTACTCCTGAAATGATATTTGGGGATTTGTTTGCCACAATCAATTGGTACTCCAAATCTTTATTCTGGATTGGCGCTTTTGTGTCTGCATTGCTGAGGTTTGTTTTATAAGCAAAAAAATTGGCAGGTGCAGCAGCGATAAAGGCAGGCGTTTTTGAAATTTTAAAGGATCCCCAATGTCCTACCCTGATGGCAATTGTATTTTCCTTGTCCCATAAAATATCCTCTCTGGAAACAAGGTAATTTCTATAGGTATCCCCTGATCCGGTAGAACCCAGCAGCTTTCCATTTAAGTAAGTGTCGTCTGTCTGCAGAATTTTACCCATGCTCAAGGTAAGCAATCCTGTTTTTTTGAATTCTGACTGAAGTGAAGATGGAATTATGACTTTCTTGCGAATCCAAAGCGTCCTGTTTGCAGTTGTCTTATGATCGTCGCTCCACTGCAGATCCTTTAACTCTTCCCAGGAAAGATCATTATATTGCATCTGGCTGAATTCGCTTTTATCCTCAAAAGAAATTTTCCAGGGTCCTTCTATAACGAAGTTTTGTGCTGAAGCCTTTATTGCTGTCAGACAAAAAACTAAAATTAAAATGCCGGTATTAAATATTTTCATAATTATTGTTCAGATTTAATTTTATGCTATTGCTTTTTCAACATCAAAACAACTGCATCATTAGCAGCGATAGTTAAAGATGATCCTGAAGGCTTACTGCCGTATAATGCTGATTTTACATTCCAGCCCTCTTTTATTTTAATTTCAGCAGTACTATTCTCTGCACTGTAATTAATAAGAATAACTACTTTCTCACCGGCAGAAATCTCATGCTCAGTTGTACCAATAAAAGAATTAGACTGCTTTAAAATGCGCTTGTTGATTAGCGGTTTGGCAATTTCTTTATATATCGCTGCATAGGCAGGCTGTTCTTTATCAAAAGCCCCAACGGTGGTGGTAAGGTTGTTTTCAAGCGGAAAGGTCAGCAGGTAAATAAAACCTTTTCCATAACTGGTTTTTAAAAACAACGGATTACCATCTTCCTCGGAAGCCAGTACGGTTGCATTTTTAGGATTTATTGCTAATTTACGTTCTGATTTTGTACTGAAATTCAGCACTGATCCATCTATAATGGCATTAAAACCCACCGACCCCCTGCGTTTCATATTGGTTAGAACTTCAATATCCAAAGGTTCATTAAACGTAGGCAGATAGGCATCATCCAGTGACATATATAATGTCGCGCCATTTTTAACCTTTTCCAAAAGCTTAAACCAGTAATCCTTGTAAAAAGGATCGATTCCTTTTAGGGAAGGCAGCAAATATAATGGGGCATCAACTATTTCCTTATCGGCCTTTTGGAATTGAAAATCAAAGCCTGCCTGCTTAGCGAGAACAAAACTGGAATAGGCTACAGACCATATGTCCTGTCCCTCGGTTAAAATACATACCGCCTCTGTTTTTCTCGCTGGCAGTGTTTTAAAGGGAAGCTTATCAATGAAGCTGCTGAAATCCTTAAAGACGTTCATAACCGGTTTAAGTGTTCTATCTTCTTTAATAAGTCCTAACTCAGCTTCAACAGAAGCATAATTGTAAGGCGGATATTTAAAACTGAGCTGATCATACGCGCACCACCAAAATGTACCCATACAATCATGTGCCCAATTAGAAAACAAAGCAGTTCTGGCAAAAGCAGCCTTTTCTTTTTCACCACCTGTCATAGGTCCCATAACTCCTGTTTCTTCTGTCAGGGCTGGTTTCCCGCCAATATCTCCGTACAATCTTGTTTCAGCCGCGGCATGTAAAATCGTCCGCATAGAATTAATTGGGTCCTGACTAGTAAACCTGGTCCATAAAGAATACGGATGGGTGGTTAAAATATCGGTTGTTGCGGCCTGGTCTATAATTCTCCATACGGCATTTTTCTCTGCCTGCAAGCTGTGCATACCCGATATGACAGGTCTTGTAGTGTCTTCACTTTTAATGGCACCGGAAATAACAGACGACCATAAATAGGCCTGATTATTATTTTCTAATTTCTGCATTTCATTACATTCATTTCCAAAATCCCACGCAATAATAGCAGGTTTGTTTTTTAAACGTTTGACAAAAGAAGCAACAAATTTCTGTTGCCAGACCAATGCTGCTGGATCGGTCATGATATCCTTTCCTTCCAAAGCAGGCGGAACATATAATTGTCCGCTCATCCATCCTGTAATAAGTCCCACAACTAATTTTAAGTTATACTTCTGTGCCAGATCAGCCAAAATCTCAAAATGCTTTAATTGCTCTTCGCTCATGCCATCGCTTCCGTTGTCTGCCAAAGGCAGTGGTTGCTCGTTCTTGTCGGCAAAATATTTAACCTCTCCACGGCCACCATAGACTATATGCAGCGGTTGGAAATCCGGCCAGAGCGGAAACACCCTTAAGACCTTGATTCCGTTTTCAGAAAGCTGTTTGAAATCTTTTTCTATAATCTCGGGTTTCCAGTCCTTCCACATGTGAGTTCCTGCATGTGAGGACCAATAATTAACCCCAACTGCAAAAGTACCCGGAGTTTTAAGCAGTCTCTCCTGTGCTTTGATACCTGCAATGCTTACCAACAAGAACAGCAGCATATACATATAAGGCATACCCTTCCTGTTTATCTTATTACTGTTCATAATGTAATTTGTTATTAAGAAATACTATTTTCAATTTATTTCTGCAGTATAAAATACGGCAGACGGTTTAAAGGGACTTCAATAGTGATAGCCTGACCTCCTTTATATTTCTTTCCTAAATCATCTATCCAATTTCCTTTAGGCAGTTTTACAGATCTTGTATTTCCTTTTACTACCATAGGAGCAACCAAATATTTTTCACCTAGCATAAACTGCGTGTCACAAGACTCAAAACCCTGATTAGGAAACGAATATTCAAGATGACGCACAATTGGCTCACCATCAATCGCGGCTTTTTGTGCCAACCCAACTATGTAATCACCCATTTTCGCATGCAGCTGAGCAGCTTCTCTTACAATTACTAAATGTTTTTCATCCAAGACCCTCCATGGAGCAACAGAAAACTGCATCATTGGCATTAATGCCTGAATCTGAGCTGAACGAACCATCAATTCCTGATCGAATTTTGAATAATCAATATTCTCGAAATTAGACAGTAGACCTCCTCCTATCATATCCGGACACGTAAAAGGATGCCCTATTAATCCAGCAGATACCATATCGGGAATTAATATTTTTAATTCATCCCACGAATATCCCTTATCCTGAAGACGTTGCGCGAGAGGCTGATTTCCGTTTTTCCATCCTGCTCTAAATTCATTAAATTTAAACTCCGCTCCCAGTTTTCCAAATAGTTCTGCCTGCACAGGACCGCTGGTATTGGTGTCTTCATTAGAGAACACCTTTGATCCTTTTGTGTAGAAATCAGAATCAACGGCATCGAACTTAAAGCCGTCAATATTATAGGATGTCTGGAGTTTGGTCAGTTTAGACCTCAACCAATCAACAGCAAACGGCTGGCTTAAGTCCAAACAGCCACTGTATCCATTCCACCATTTAATAATGGCAGGTCTGGCTGAGTCTTTCTTCAGCACAAGGGCTTTGTTTTTTGACAAATATCCAAACTCTTTCCCATCAGGGCTGACAAAAGGGGTTAGCCATAACATAACTTTAAAACCTTTTTGATGAAGTTCTTCCACCATGCCTTTGGGATCAGAGAATTTAGAAGTATCAAAATCAAAGTTTCCATAGTCTTTCGACCAGATATCATCAATCATAAAGACGCCTGAAGGAAAATTATTGGCTAGAATATCCGCTGCATATTTTAATATTTTTGGCTGGTCCTGATTGTAATTTAGCTCAATCCACATATTGTATTGTGGCATTTTGAACATCAGTTCATCAGGAGTTTTGCCCGAGGCAGGAAAATGTAGTTTCATTGCCCCCAGATAGGCATCACGAAGCGATGAACCAGAAGAAACTGCATTTATCTTTTCAAAATCGGAATGAAGGACCACATTGCCTTGCTTCAATTCAAAAGCAAAAGGTTGGTCGCTCCAAATATAGCGTCCTTTATTGGAAATTAAAAGTGGTGCTGCCTGGTTACCGCGATTGTCTGTACCCAAATTGTTTAATTTTTCATCCGGTCCGTAGGGCTGAAAGGTAATATCCTTCAGCGGTGTGTTGCAGAATGCCTTTGCGGTATACGCTCCATACCATTTTTCATTAGGAAGGGAGGTAACGGTTGAAAGTATATTTTGTGCCGATAATCCAAATGAGTAAATCAAGAGCACAAGGGTAAAAATTTTATTTTTTTTCATTGCCAGGGTTAATTATGATATTTATTTTAATGTTTCAAGATATTTTTGAGCCATTCGGATACCCATTTTTCTTTGGGATGGAGCATCAAAATGCAAATTGTCTCCTATATTGGTAAAGTCATCTGTAGGTATCGTATATACATTTTCATCCTCCGAATCCACCGCATCTATTGCCTTATTAATGTTTTTTATATATTTATTATCAGTGAATTCACCAATGTGGCCCGTTATAACAGTAATTTGCTGGTTATCGGCAATACTTCTGAAGGAAGCAATAATATTTTTTAGTTTTAAATGATAATCCTTACTTCCCTGCGCTGTAGCGTCGCTTTCTCCCTGGTGCCACAGGATGGCTTTTACAGTTCCGTAATTCGCTCCCATTTGCAGTTTGTCACGAAAATTTGATAGCAATTTTATATTTCTGTGAATAGAATCTCCAATCCATTTATTTATCGAACTTCCGCCAACTGCTACTGGAATTAAAATTATATTGACAGAATCATTTGCATGTGCAAGAATTTCATTTGCAAAAGAAACTCCACAGTCCAGCCCTTTCATGCTCTCTTCAAAATCATGCAACGGCTCCCTGGCCTTAATTAAATTTCCATCCTTATTTATTGTAAGGATGCGAGGGCTGCTAATGGTATCCAAAGGACTCACTTTTGCACGGCCCGCCATATTGGACTGGCCTGCCAGTACAAAAACCCAAGTATTTGATTTCGAATAATTTTCGGGCAGATTTTTTAAAACTGCTGAAGATTTCTGCTTCCTGTCACTTTGTGCAAATAGGGATCCTGCTGTGTAAAAACACAGAGAACCCATAAAGAAGAAGAAGAAGAAGAAATAAAAAGTTCTCAAAATGATATTTTAAAGATGAATAGTATATTATTTTTTGGGCAGAATAGAGAATTGAAAAACGAGCCCTAATGGTGTGAGATTTGCTCATTTCCTAATCTTTTTTGAGATATATCTTTATAAAAAAACAGTTATTTAATTTCGTAAGCACCGCAGTCAATACTTGCCCCTTTGTATCGTGCATTACCTAAAATATCAAAAGCTGGATAGTATTTTTTTATGTAACCAAAATCTATTGCTTTGCTATTCTCTTTGAGTTTAAAATCACCAGCTTCCGCATTCACAAACATCGGATTTACTGTACTCCCTAACGTTGGCAAGTCATCTCCTAAAGTACTATTGAAATAAATGTTATTTCGCTGGCTATAGTTTTCAGCATTCGCTACAGTATTTACTTTCTCTCCTGTTCTTGCGTAAAGGATATTATTATAAACGGAGCAATTTTTGCTTTTAATAGTGGCTGATTTTCCAATAATTGTAATTTCTCCTTCGCTAATTTCAGGAGTTGAACAATTTTGATAGCAAGTATTATTTACAATATTGACATTACTTGAATTGTAAACATGGATTCCTCTGCCACCATTATTATATACAACATTATTCTCAATTAGTGTTTTACCACTGTAATCATTTACATTAGCATAATCAATAATAATCCCGTTACCGTCAGTAAATTTACAGCCACCATCTCGCCATGGAACTAGCATTTTGTTATTATAAAGAATATTGTTACGTATAATATTTCTATTAGCATCTGTATCTGTATTGAAATTTTTTAATTCCAATAAACTGATACCGCTGGTACCATAAATTGAATACCATGCGTTATCATATATGGTACAATTTTCAATTTTGATATAATCACAATTTATGGCGGCTACTCCTGCACCTCCACAATCGTAAACAATACAATTTTTTATATTGATATGATGATAAAATTCTCCCAAAGGATTATTAAATGCAGAAGTTCTGCTATCTGCTAAAATTCCATTGCCATTGTAAATTGATTGAGGAGCACCTGTAACTTTGCATCCGCCGGGCTGATTTAACGCATCGGTAAGCGTTATATTATCATTATTTCCCTGTACAGTAAAACCATCTATTTCAATATAAGATCCCTTAATGTAAATACCCACCCAGCTTGTATAAGTGATTTTTGGTTTGTGGCCCGGAAAATTTCTCCAAACCACCCAAGCCGTAGGGGTACCTGATGTTTTTTCTTCGAAATTTGAATAAGTTCCATTTTTTACCAAAACACCGTCCCCGGGAGCAGTAACAGCGGCTGCCTCTGAAAGTGTTTTAAATGCTGTTGCTTCAGTTAATCCGTTTCCACTTGCAGTAACAGAAGCGTCCACATAATATGTTTTTCCTGTTATGGGAGTTTGTACCTCTGTATTAACCGTTGTAGTTTCATCTTTAACTGGATCATTGTTGTCGCTACAGCTATATGCTAATAATATGGTAAATAATAATGTTTGAAAGATGGTCTTTTTTTTCATTTGTGGTTATTTAATTTAGTTAGTAATCAGCGAATAAAGTAAAAAAATTAACTATGTGCCCCTGCACAGAATTTAAAAACATACAAATATCAACTATTTTTTATATTTACTTTTAAATAAAGAGTGTTTTTTTATTAAAAACCTAATTTTTGAGATTCTAATAAGAAATAACCATTTTTTTTTATAATTTTCACAATCCTTTATTCATTCCTTAAAACAACTAAAAAATCATCAGCATTTTAAAAGCCCTTCAATGCCATCAGTTCCATTTTCCAATGGAACATTTAGTTTAAAAGAAATTTATTGTCAAAAAAAACTATGAGATAAAGAATATTATAAAAAAAGCCATGAAAAATCATAGCTTTTACTTTTATTAATCTATTTAGAAAGTAGTAACGTTTTACTTGACCAATCACCGGGCTTATCAGCCATCTCAAAAACTAAAATTCCTCCCTGCATGACTTCATCATGCTAAATCCAGGATTTATTGAAAGATTTATTATTAAGAGTAGCAGATTTATATCTCTATTTTTATCACTTAGATTCTTGGCAATAATCTTCAACGACTTATTTCTGTTAGAATTTGAGAAGTGTTTGTTGGCAATCAAATCACAAATTTTAATGATATTGGCTTAACAAAAAGCAGCAGAGACTACTCTGCTGCTTTTTAGTTCAAGATTAAAATGTACCCGATTTCTAACTATTTTATTTGAATATTAATTTACTCGAACACCTCACCGGTTACGTATGCATTTTTAGTAATGTGCGCTGCGCTGAGACTCATCATCTTACTGCCACCCATATAAAGGTTAGTGAATTTTAATCCAGTAACACTTAAAGCGGGCGCCAGAATACCTTCACCATCTGTGGCCGAGTTTTGATTGGGAAGACGTACGTTATCAAACACAAAATTAGATACTGAATATTTGCCTGTATTAGTAGGGGCATATAGACTAAAAAACCTATTTTTCCAATACGAGCTTGGGGCAGTACGTTGCTCTACAAATACGTTTTTAATGGATATATTATTGAATGTTCTATTTGTGGGTTGTGTAGCCTTTAAAAGCACTGTTTCCATAACATTTTCCTGCCCTATAAGATCTATATTATCATAAGTAATGGTATTCGAAGAACTATAATTATCGAGCATAAGCAGATGTCCCCCATTTCCACCCTGCCAGATTACAATATTAGACAGAGTACAATTATTAGAACCATGTGAAGTTACATCATCGTTAGCAAATAAGAAGCAATCGTTGACAGTATTATAATCACCGTCAAACCAAATCGGATCTGTTTCTGGGTTCCAGTGTACTTCTTTTAGATCCCTAAAAGTATTATGATGGCTGGAATGGGTTTCGTTGTTAGTACCTTCATTACCATAAGTACAGGCAAAAACCCATTGAGCGGCATTTACTATGGTAAGCCCCTCCCATGTAACATTGTTAACGCCATTCCAGGCACGGTGCCCCTGATCTGGAGCGAAAGTGGAATTGTCCCATTTGATATTTCCGGTTGAACTAAAATTAAGGTTACCGCTTGTTATGATTCCCTGTCCAAGAAACTTTACATTATTTGTGCCTTTTGGCAATACAAAATTTCCCTGAACAATGGCTCCGGCCGGAATATTTATTCTGGCACCTGAATTAATAACCATATGGTCCACATTTGTAATAGTTCCTGGTGCAAAGTTGACAGCTCCTGGCGCAGCAGTTTCTAAAGTTGGTTCAGGAGGGTTGCCAAATATGAAAAGCGGGTTTAGCCTATTGCCATTCATGTCTAGAGAAAGCTTTTGATTCGCATTGATAGAGAATGTATATTGGTAAGTATTTAATTTTACTGGGATGATGCCTAATCGATTAGGTCTAACTACACAACCCGATAAGGCCTGAATGCCTGTTACGCGAATATCTATTGTGTTCCCGCTGGCAAAAGAAAAGTTCGCAAAAGAAGCAGAGGTTTGAGGCCGTCTGTCAGAACCATTTGCTACAGCATAATTATCTGTCTTAAAAACCTGCACTTCCTGATAGATACTAGAAGAGCTTAATTTTACTTCAACCCGATAATCATTAGAAATGGTCAAATGCTTAAGCGGGTTAGAACTGTTTGCAGCGTTAAAATTGTCAATAGTAGTCTGGCTAATAATTGGAGGTACTGTTAGCACACCCGCAGAGGCTAACACAGCAGTTTTTGCTGAGATGCTGTTTTTTTCAATTTGTACTTCTCCAGTTTCCTCTAATTTTTCACAGTTGGTAAACCCCACGAAGATAGCAGTGAGGTAAAATACTTTTTTTAAAGTGTTAATTTTCATAATGGTTTTTTCTTGATAGTTAGTAATAGTTTTATAGCTTGCGGCCGTACGCTCGCCCAGATTGTTGTGGTTATTTGTATTGTCGGCTTTAATATTTTGCATTTAAGGCAATTTTCGCAACTCTAATTTGAAACTGAATCTTCGATGTCTTATCAAACTAAAATCTAAAACTAAGCTGTACTGCCCTAGGAATATACTGTATTTTGCTTTATATAAATTTTATATACAGATTCTGCCTTTATCTAAATAATATTATTAAAGCAAAACTGGTTTTTCTCCCATTACAAATTCAATGGTACCTCCATTTTCAATCTCCTTATGAGTAAAAATTGAGTTTTTCCATGTCTTGCCATTAATTTTGCATGACTGGATATAGACATTTTTATCCGAGGCATTTTTTGCTGTTATTATTACTTTTTTTCCGTTACCAAGGGTCAGTACCGTTTTCTCAAAAGGAGATCCCGTCAGGTAATAGATATTTTGACCCGCATTAGGAAAAAATCCCATTGCTGAAAACACATACCAGCTGCTCATCGCACCACTGTCGTCATTCTCTGCATTGCCTTCAAGAGTAAATCTTTCTTTCATTAATTTTCTGATATAAAAACTCGCGAGATCTGTACGGTCAGCATAATGAAATGCATGCACTGCCAAAAAAGCGGGCTCATTTCCATAATCAATCAGATTGTTGTCAAATGCATATTGCAGCTTTTTGGCAAATGCTTCTTTTCCTCCGCTTATTTCAACCAGCCTTTCAAACTGATGTGGAGTAAAATAAGAATAGGTCCAGGAACTTCCTTCATAAAAATAGTCCTTCCAGGATCCCCAGTTCTTTTTTATGTCTATGGTTACAAATTGTCCATCTAAATTCTTAGGAACTATAAAGCCATTAAATGCATTGCTTTGCGCGTTTTTATCCCAAAGATTTATCCATTTCGTGCTTCTGTCAAAGTATTTTTTATAATCCTCTTTGCTCCCAAGGGATTTTGCCATTTGTGATGCGCAAAAATCATTATAAGCGTATTCTAAAGTCACGGAACAGCTCATTTTTCCTGCCGGAATCCAGCCGAGTTCTTTATACATTCTGCTGTTGTCAGGCTTTCCATAGCTGATGCCGTTTCGCTCGTTATCTGCATTAAATTTAACAACTTCATAAGCCTGCTTCCAATCCACTCCTTTAACGCCTTTAACAAAAGCATCTGCTATTATGTTATCAATGTTATTTCCTCCCTGTTCAGACATCATGTCGTTCCCTGCGACATACGCATCTTTGACCCTGCCATTTTTTTTCAGGCGGGCTATAAACGAGTTAATTGTTCCGCTAACCATCTCAGGATTGGTGAGTACTTTTAGCGGATAAAGCGTACGCCAGGTATCCCATACCGCCAGATGGTCATCCCATACTGCAGTGTCTTTGCCAAAACCAACCATATCGTTTGTTTTGTCACGCGGCATAATAGAGCTATGATATAAAGCAGTATAAAAAATACGCCTTTCTGCTTCTGTTCCTCCTTGTATCTGGATTTTTCCCAATTCCTGATTCCATTTTTTTCTGGCATTTTCCCTTACCTGATCATAATCCCAATGAGGAATTTCGGTATCAAGCCAGGCTGCTGCGTTCTCTGTACTCTGCATCGAAACGGCAACTTTCAAATAAACAGCCTCATCTTCTTGCGTAGTATAGTGTGCATAGGCGCCAATACGGTCTTCCACTTTATCTGTAACCTGCTCAGCGCTTCCTTTATTTATACTGCCATTACTAAATGTACCTTTTGACTGAGGCACTTTGCTTAGTCTTATGCAAAAGAAAATTTTATAAGGACCGTTGGAAAAACCGCCAATGTATTGACCGTAACCTCTTAATTCTGTACCGTCTGAGTTACTGAAAGCTACTTTTCCTTCTAAAAAATTTCCCTTTGGAATCTTCATTACAGTTGCGATATCCGTAATATTATGACTGAGGTCAAAGAGAATATTTGATTTGTCTGACTTCGGAAAAGTAAATCTGTAGATTGCAGAATGCTGCTGTGGTGCGATTTGAGTTTTGATTCCATAGCGGGTCAAAGACACCGAATACTCAAAAGGAAGTGCCGTTTCAGCTGTTTTAGGAGAATCGTGTTCAGCTTCTCCTATAGCCAGTCCAATCTGTGGTGAAAACAAAATTTGACCGTATTTGCCCCATCCCGTTCCGCTGACATGCAACTGGGCAAATCCTCTTATCGGCTCTCCCATAATGTATCCGTCCATATCATAATTTACAGCTCCGGGAGCCGTCTGCGGACTTGGACTTATAGACGCATTAGGAAGCTGTGGCCCTAATATGCAACTAGTGTTTTTATCTCGGACACCTATAAAATTGTCCACATAATCAACTGCGATTTTCTCTCCCTGCTGTGAATATCCAATGAAACTATTTAAAAACAGGCAAATCAGTATTATTCTAGCCGATGCAGCATTCTTAAAGCACTTATAAATCATAATAAGAAGTATTGTAGAAACTTGTTTCTATGTTAAAAATTATGTTTTTAAAAAAGGAAAAACATTTTTTCCAGTCATTAGTATTTTGTTTATAATGATTAAAAAAATACATTTCAAATATATCAGCATGCTCTTCATCGCGGTAAGACGCATCGTTCAGAAAATAGAAAAAATAGCTTATTACCGAGACAACATCATTCCCTTTGAAAACAACATCTGTAAAATTGATTAGTTGTCGAAAAAAATTTATTAGTAATTGAATTCCTATTTGTAAACAGCTGTCCTGTCCATGAAGTCAATTACACTGGCTTGTAACTTGATATAGCTGAACCAATCTTCCTTGTTCTTAAAAAAAGAACTATGATCCCATCCTGCTCCCGCGTAATAAACAAAGGGAACATTGGTTTTTATCTTAATCAGAACATATTGGTCACCCTCATACCAGCCATAGCCAATAAAATTCTTAGGATCAGCCAAAACTGCTGAACCTATGCTTCCATTCTCAGTACTGATATTTTCCCATGTACTTACTGTTGCCGATTTTTGATCTTTGTCAACTTCGGGATGTCCATAGGTCGTTATTCCAATGCCAATAGTAAGCTCAATATCTTTATCGCTTTTTATGGTGCTTGTTACTTTAAAAAGATTGGTTCCGAGTCCCATTTCAATGACTTTTTTTTCTTCCAAGGCAGTAATACCCGGAACATTCCACGTTTGATAATTAAGCTGTACACCAATACCATCCGTTTGATTTTTAAGAAATTTATAGCTGTCAAAAGTTGCTGAAGGATAAGGTTTTCCATCTATCCAAACCGCTATAGCGCCACAGCCTCTGAGTTTGCCCATATGATAAAAATCAAGACCTTCTCCCCTGTCGATATGATAATCCTTTCCCTGATCATTTAGTTTGTACCAATTATCTATAACTGGATAATCTACTTTTTTAGTCCAAACATCTATGCCATTGCCGACTTTAGACCTTACGGAAGGCCCATAAAGCCTGTATGCAATTCTGTCATTCTCCCATGCTATATCACTTCCCCTTTCAAATTTCATATAGGTTCTTACTGTTTTTGGTGAATCAGCAATAGAATAAATTCCCATTCTTTTTAAAGGTTTTACATTGGCGATGCCCATTTTGGCTGCCTGACTGAAAGCCAGAACAGCGGGACCAAAAGCATGATGATCATTAAATACCCATGGGCGGGATTTGTAGTCTTGTTTTGTTCCATTATTTGGCGCGAGACAGCTGAAACAGGTATGACTCACAGAACCATCTGTACCTATATAAGACAGGTAGCCTGCAAGGCCAAGTTTGAAATCCTTCATGTATTTTTGATCAAGTACTTTTTTTTCAAGCATAATCCCCAAACCATACAAAAGCAATCCGCTTCCTGAAGTTTCAACATAAGAAGTCTTATCCGTCATTTCCTGATGCCACAAACCTTCTTTATTTTGATATTTTATTACATCTGTAAAAAATTGTCTGCCTAATTCTTCGACCTCCTTATATTTAGGATGTGTATGCGGCAGATCACGAACTAAAATCGCCAATGCAAATGCACCCCAACCGTTTCCCCTGCTCCAATTATCCTCAGAGATGCTTCCTGGTCTGGCAAATCCTCTGGCCTGATGAAGCAGACCTGTCCTTTTATCTTTTAATATTTGGAACAGACCCAGTGTTTCATCTACAGCCATGTTTATAAATTGCTGATTTCCTTTTTTAAGTCCAGCGTATAATAGATATGGACTTACAGCAAATGCAACGTCTATAAAAATTTTATCACCAGTTGCAAAATTAGCAGTCATTAAACCTTCAGGAGAACGGTTTTGCAGCTGCATCATCTTCTCTGCTGTAGTGTAAATTTGCTTATCAAGGTCAGGCGCAACATTTTTCCATGCCAGATAAGACGCTCCAGAGCCGCCTGCTTCATAGGATATAATGCTTCCCTTTGCATTTATGGAACCGTCTGAAAACAGTTTATAGGTTGAAATGGTATTTTTAAGAATATCTTCATTTCCCGGCAGTAGCGAAAACTCACTTATTCCGTGCAAAAGCAAGGTACCGGCATAAAAATCCAATTCAGTATGCTGTATACCCTGCTCGTAAACTGATTTGATAATGTGCCTAACATCATAGGAAGTATTTGTTTGTTGTGCATGACATAAAAATACTGAGCAGAAAGTCAAATAGCAATATAAAAAAAGAGCTCTCATATTATTTTTGAATGAGAAATTTGGATAAGAAATTTTTACCAGTCTCGCCAGCAACTTTTAATACATATAGGCCGTTGGTAAATTTATTGGTGTTAATACTAATTAAATCCGTTCCTGGAACCAACAAACGAGTGTCATTTTCACTGTAAACTAATCTGCCCTGTAGGTCATATATAAATACATTGTACTTATCAGCCTCATCCGATGGTATTTTTATGGTTATGGCCTCTTTAGCAGGATTGGGATATACTCTTAATCCTCGTCCTGATTCTTTTTGAATTACATTACCTGTGCTAAGATTAGGACTATATTCAAACGCTCCAATATCACCCTGATTTCCTGCTGCTCTCACCACATCGTTAAAATCTTTAGTCGACAAAGGAGATCCTGCCACTTTATTTATAGCAGGCGACCCTTCTTTTAATCTATAATCATTTGATGCCGGATCTGTAAATTTAGGATCCTGTGTAATTGCATTTGTCCCGGAGAGCAAAGTTGATCCGAATAAAATATTATTATCTATAACAATAGGATAGGTCTGATTGTTTCCCCTTATTTGTACAGGCGATGAGGCTATTATATTGTTTCTTATATTAAATCCGTAGTTTGCTGCATTTGTAGCTTCAATCAACAGACCGCAGTTCTCCCAATTGCCTCCACTTGTACCGCAGTTAACAATAGTATTTTGATATACATCAATCTCCTGCAAAGGCCCATTGTTAAGATAGCCTGCAATTCTGATACCTACTCTTTTTATATTATATACAACATTATCGTGGACCCTAATACCTTTTGCCGTACCGCCTTCCTCGCTGGCTATAGTAATTCCCCCACCTCCAATATCATAAACTTTGTTGGCATATACTTCTATATTATTGATGTTTTTTTGATAGGCATCTACATAAATACCAACACGGTACAAATTAAAAACCGTATTGTGGTGTATGCTCCCGTTACTGCAGGCATTTTTTGCATCAATTCCCTCTCCTCCGTTAGACGGATCTGTAGGCCGATCAGAAACCGTATTGTATCCAACCTCAAAGGTATCCACGCTTGCCATTGTAATACATTCATTTGTCCCGGCTGCTTTATCAGGATATACGCAGGCCTGCTGCACTTTATTGTTTAATACCTGGATATTTGATGATGTAGCGCCGATTATTCCGGAGGCTCCGGTATTGTAGGTACTGCAATTTTTTATGGTAATGTTTGAGCTATTAATTGCTATAATGCCAGCCCATTTTGAATTTATAAGACGGAGGCCTTCAACTATAATCCAGCTTTTCAAATTTGTCGCATTTGTTCCTGCGATCGTAATAAGTCCGCGCCTGTTTGAGACTGTAGGGGTTGCTGAAGCTGCACCATCTATGATTACTTCCCCCGGAATTTCTGCCTTGTAAGTAATAGGAAGGAGCGCTGTGCCGGAATTTGCCATATCAATCTGTGCCGTTGGAGAATAGGTACCAGATTTTATGATTACCACATCTCCTGCCACTGCAACTTGTGCAGCTTTATTTATCGTCAGATAAGGCTTCTCAATCGTGCCGTCATTGGGAGAATCATTGCCGGTTGTTGCCACGTAAATATTTCTGGCACCTGAAACAGATGTTGTCAGAATAGCCAGCAGTAAAATCAAATTTATAAAGATAGTCCGTTTCATATTTTTATTTTATTAGTATTTTAAATTTAAAAGCGATTCTATTATCTTAAAAAATCATAACAAGTACTTTGTTCGCAATACTGCCAGTATTATAATTTTATGTCCAATTTTTGGCTTTCCTTATTCAACTGATACATTACTTTTTTTACCACACTTCCATTTGTTACCGTTATTTCATAAAGTCCAAAATGTCCTCGTGAACTAACATCGCCTTTGCTGTCAGATTGCTTTATAAAATTGGTTTTCCACTCCTTGGTTACCAGATCACGCCAAGCCTGGGCATTTGGTTTTGCAGTCCAGTCTTTTCTAAACATAGCGGCATCAGGTTTCCAGTGTTTGGGTTGCCAGAAACCCCAAATCGTAAATCCTGTTACAACTGGAGAACTGTAACATGCAATTAAAAAGTCTCGTGTATAGTCCGCCTGCAGTTCCTCATCTTTCATGTTGATATCAAACTCTGTAATCTGAACAGGAAGCCCAGAAGATTTAAATAATTCAAGATCGGAAATTACCTGCTCTGGGTTCCTTGGCTGTCTTCCCACATGGCCCTGAATTCCTATTGCATCAACAGGAGCTCCTTTAGTTCTCAATTCACTAATTAATTGCAGGTATTCCTTAATGTTTTTCGGGCTGGCGATACTGTTAAGCATCCCATATTCATTAATAAACATTTGGGCCTGAGGATCTATAGATTTAGCAATCTGAAACCATTTTACTTCAATATCTTTTGGCAGATATGCAAAAAATTCTTTTTCATGCACTAGTTCATTTATAACATCCCATCCAATTACTCTTCCTTTTAAGATAGATGTTTTTTCGCGTATTTCATCTTCAATGTATTTTTCGAATGCCTTGGGATCCTTCTCTGCAAGTGTTTTAACACTTGCAGGATTAAATTTCCATGCCGGCCAGACTAAATTATGTCCACGTTGCCTGAATCCATTTTTTTCCAGCCATTCAAATGCTTTTATGGTTTGTTGCTGCTTCTTTTCATTTTGTTTCCAGGAGCCTCCTTTAAATCCGTTTTCTATAACTGCTGTATTAAAAAGTTCTAAAAGATTTTTCTCGTATTCATTTGAATCTGGCAGATCTTCAGCTAAAATTTCTTCGTTAACAGCGGTTCCCCAAATAAATTCTGAAGTTTTCATTTTGACCTCAACTTTTGCCCCCTTAACAGCATTACCTTTTGAGTCTGTTATATGAATAGCAATTGGTGCTGTTCTGATTTCTTCGATTTTTTTTAAGGCTTTAGTTCTCCATGCCGCATTCTTCTCGCGTCCTAAATAAGTAAAACGCGTTACTGGCAGTTTTTCCAAAGAAATTTTATTCTCAAAATTTAAAACAACCACGTCTTTTATTTCTACCTTTTGCGGTAGCGCTCCAAGTGAAAGATAAATTTCGCCCTCTCCCAAAGGTATATCAGTTAAAGCTGTAAACGGAATATCATATTCTTTCCATTCAGGTCCGGCGCCAAGCTGGATAATAATACTTTTATCACCATCATAGTTTTTGCGGCTCATGTAAAAATTCACCACAGCTTCCCCAGATTCCTGCCTTGCATAAAGTGCTCGCATAGCCAGCTTTGCTAAAATAACATCTCCTTTTTTTACGGGCTTACTGCAAATCCATTTTACATTGACATCGTAATGTGATTTTGCTGTTGCAAAAACTTCAGCTGTAAAAATTGTATTGCCATCCTTATCTGTTTTACCCTCGAAAGTGGCTTTCTTATCGGCTTTTGATCCATCTCTGAGAACAAAATCAGTCTGGGCATTTTCAGGAAAAATATTGGTTGGTTTTAATGCTTCAAGATCTGAAGTAAGCTTATAGCTTCTCTGTGCACTAGCTCCTGCACAAACTAGCAGAAGAAGTACAAATACTTTTTTGTATTTCATGATTTAATAAAATAAAATTAGGAAAGTGAACTAAGGTGTCTTGATTTTCAGGAGACTTTTTTCAATTATCAAAACAGGGGAATCATAGATTAAAATATCTTTGAAAGTAAAAATATCTCCTTTTTTACTCCATTTATCAGCAGGTATACTGTAAACTTTTCCAGATAAAATATCAACATATACTGGGTTTTCAAAATTTGCATTGGAAAATGAAAAATCCTGAAGTTTGCCTGTGTTTGAATTCAAAGGAATATTCTCGTCCATCCAAATTGTGTAAACCTGTTTTTTGGAATCTTTATGCTCATAACCATAAACTGATATACTCCTGTCGGTACCACAACTGTATCGGTGTTCTCCTTTTTCTGCTCCAGTTATATTATAGGTGTGATGCAGGTCTGTTATACGCTGCAGCGAATCATCAAAAATGGAAGCTATATTTTGCATGGCATAATACGCCATTTTTGGACGGACTGCTTTTCTTGTTGCATCGGATTCAATAATTCCCTTTACATTCAGTTTAGTAATAGGGCTTCCGGCCATACCATAATTCATATCAATAATTCCCAGTATACTACATTGGATATCATGCCCAAGATTGCCAAGCATTCGTCGTGAATTCCATTTAGCCTGAGAGAGTTCTGTCCAGTCATAATCACCTAATGCTCCTCTTCCACCACCACCAAATGACGGGGCTCCATTTTCTCCTTGTCTTAATTTAATTTTAGTGCTGTACTTATTAAGAACAGAACGTAATTCAGATACACGTCCGTAATTAGAATCCGGATTATACACATAATCATGGTAGGTCATATTATCAAATAGATTAAGTTTCTTTTTATCGTGAAGAACTTTAAAAAACTTATCGGCATACTGCAGATCAATATGTCCGAGGGATAGTCCAGAGATTATTGCCTGGGGCTGAATACTCTTTATAATTTCGGCTGTGCGAATATTTAATCCAGCTACTTTTTCTGGTGAATTTATTTTATTATCGCCAAAATTAGGTTCATTCCACACTTCCCATTCGTGAATTTTATCCTTATATCTAATTACTAAAGCTTTAACCCATTTATCCCAGGCAACAAGAGCTTCATCAGAAGTAGGAATCCCTGCGCTTAAATTAATACCTCCGCCGCCTTCATAGATTGGATTTCCATAAGAAGTTTCCAGCCATATTTCTAAACCGCGTTTTACAGCGTCATCAACAATTTTGTCCAGCCAGCTCCAGTCATATTTCCCTTTTTCCTTTTCTGTTTTGGCCCAGCCAGCCTGCATTCTTAATCTTTTTATTCCAAGAGGCCCTAAATATTCTTTATATTGATGGTAATCGGTCATGTCTCGATCGAGCGTCTCACAGCCAATAATCCAATTAGAAGTCTTTATTTCTTTGGCATCACGATTTTGCACTGTTCCAATGAACTCTAACGGTACCTCAAAATTTGTATTATTTAGTGAAGCCGTACTTTGACTCCAAATTAATTGTACTACCAATAAAAGGTATATTGATAATGGTAACTTTTTTGAGAAGAAGGCGCAAATAATATGACTGGTGGTTTTAAACATGATGGTTAGCAATTTTATTCAACAAATTATTATAAAATAATTTTTTTTATTGTGTGCCCGTGCACAGATTACGCAAAAAAATATATATTTGTAGCAAATATCTAATTTTTTTTGAATACAGCAATAAAAAAATGAATAAATTTTCCTTTTGATAAATTTAAGCACAAAAAAAAACAAATAAAACAATACCAAAGATAATATTCAATCTAAGTTCATTCCTGCATGTATGATTATATTCTAATCACTAAACTCGAATTGTACTGTTATCCTAGAATATTTTTATTTTTATGTATTTTTGATGGAATATTCGATAATAGTCTGCGAACTATTTACTTTTGTCAATCGAGTCAATAAACTTAGCCAGATTACTATGAAAAAAAACTTAACAATTAATGAAATTGCAAAAATTGCAAATGTATCCAGAGGTACCGTTGACCGTGTAGTTAATAAACGTGGTTATGTGGCAGAAGACAAACAAAAACAAATTGAGAAAATTATAAAAGAATATAATTTTACACCCAATACCCATGCCAGAAATCTAGCATTAAGCAAGAGCCTTAAAGTTGCTGTAATCTTACCTGAGCATACAGTGGGAGAATATTGGGAGCCAATTGTAAATTCAACAGAAACAGCAGGAAGAAACTATTTGCCTTTCGGTTTGAAAATAAGCTATTATTTTTATGACCAGAATAATATTGATAGTTTTAAGAATATAGAAAAGACGGTTTTTATTGAAAAATACAGTGCCATTATAACCTCACAACCTCAAAATGCTTCTATAAAAGCTTTTCTTCGAAAATGTACAACTAAGAAAATTCCTTTTGTATTGCTGGGAACTAATAATACTAAATATGGTGCATTATCCAGTTTGGGACAAGATGCCACACAAGGAGGAAGACTGGCAGGAAAGCTGATTAATTACGGGCAGGAATCCAAAGCTAAATACCTCATCTTTAACATCTATAACGAACAAAATATCAACCCTAATGTTGTAAGCAGAATTGAAGGCTTCAAATCCTATTTTAAAGAAAACAAAAAAATAAAAACGGATCTGATTAATCTGAGTATCAATGATGAAAACCTATCGGCTAAAATAATGGAGAAATTAAGTACCCTTACTAAAAATGATGGTATTTTTATTCCAAACTCAAGAGCACACATAGTTGCTAAACTATTGACCAAAGAAAATAAAGTACGCTTTTTGGCTTTTGATCTTGTAAAGGATAATATACAATATTTAAAAGAAGGCGTTATTGATTTTCTAATCAATCAAAAACCTTATGAGCAGGGATATAGAGGTGTTGAACTTCTTTACAGATATCTTGCAACTTTTCAGGAACCACAGAAAATTATTAATATACCTGCAGAGGTCATAACAATCGAAAATCTGACTTTTGATGAGGAGAGCGACTTTACCGACAAAGAAAAAACTTCTGCCTAAAATCCAAATTTAACATCACTATTAAAGTTCATAGATTGAAGGCTATTGAAATGAACCAGAAAACTTAAATATAAGTTTTTAAGCATATTTTTCATCTTTCCATTCACAATAATTTTTGAAATTCAAATAGCGAAAAAAAGCCCAAAATATGGACTTTCTTTCGCAGCATCAAGAACAAATTTACTATAATATCCTTTAATTATTTATCAATATTCCTTAAGTTTGAAATAGCAGTACAATGGCCATGTATGCGGATGAGAACAGTAGCCCTGGAATGCCGTTTTGGTTTCATTTGGAGCAACCCAAAAACTATAAAGCCCTTCACGATATAAGGTTGAATTTACTTCATCAGCAGCCGTCCACTGCCCTATCCAATATTCAGGATATTGCCTGGCAAAATTATCAAAAGAAAATTTGAGCAACAAAGATTGGGCCTCTTGTTTATCGAAAGTAGCGACCCCCAGCAAGACAGGATATTCTAATGAAAACCATATCCCGCCATCCTCACCATCTGCTTTTCCTCCCCATAAAGGTTCTTCCCTGGTTCTTATTCCTATTTTTTCAGGGTCCAATAACTTTGCTTTAACATACTCATAGATCTCTTTTTTTCTTTCTACTGGTAAATTTGGAATCTGAAGCAAATATCCCTGAGGCTCGATACAAACATTTTCAATACCAAACTTTAGTTTGTGATTTAGGTAGGCCCTCGCCGAGAATTTTCTGTCTCCAAGATCTTTTAAATATGCCATTTCAATTTTAAGGCGATAATCTTCCAAAGCGGAAATAAAAGATAATGCTTCCTTATTTCCTGATTTTTTAAGTACATCTTCGAGTTTTGGCAAAATAGCCAGGACCATCGCCGAGTTTAAATGAGATTCTGCAGATCCTGCAAATACATTTGGAGAATACTTATGAAAAAAACTGTCGCTCCAATCTGAGTTTAACATCTTTACCAAGCCGTTTGGGCCAGTACCCACTTCATCTCGTAAGTAAATAAAATATTTTTTTAAAATATTCAAAAGTATATCACTCTTTCCATATTCGGCAGGAAAGTAGGTTAGCTGTTCATTCAAAAATCCATAATCTTTTGTAATCAGCAGATATTCAGAAATTGTATTAAAGAAAAACAGCTGCTCATCACTTTCCTTAAAAATAGAAGGTGCAGAATATCCATATCCGGAATTTCCTCTCTTAATTTCTCCATCAGTTTCTGAGTGCTTGATTACATAACGAATAGATGATTTCGCCAATTCAGGATTAATATAACAGGCCGCGAGTGCTGCCTGCAAATGGTCCCTGTTTGAAATATTGTCTCCAAAATGATAACTGTAAACAGATCCCTGAGGAATAAATGTTTCTTTGTAATAGTCATTGTATTTTGAAGAAGCTTCTATAAAATGGCTGTTCCATAACATTTCTCTTTTAAGTATAGGATTACTTTCATGTGACAAATCAGGTAATTTACTTTTCCACATTTTTGCAAAAACACCTTCAGACTGCTCATTTAAATCGGCATCCTGAAATAAATCATTTATCTGATTTTCGATTTCAGATAAATTGTTTAATTCCTGAAGGCCTATCACAATATGAAATGTTCTGCTCTCATTTGGCTTTAACTTCACTTCAATATTTGTTACCAGTGTGTCCTTACTGACACTTACACTGCTCTCTTTTAAATCATTTTTTTTACAGTACATAAATACAGATGAAGGATTTACATCATGCACATATCTCTCGTTCTTAGAAGGAAACAGCAAAAAATTGTTGGGAACAGAATTGATCTTACCTATTGCTATTTGTTTTTTTTCATCTACTGAGGTTGTGGTGTTATAGACTATTGGACGCTTAGCAATTGGTATATATTGTAAAGCATTTGCCACCGAGTTAACAAGCATGCATTCCTTATATACTAAATTCTGAGTCGTCTGACTATTGTTTTTAAGAAGTACCGAAACAACAAAAGAAGGATTTCCAGAATTTATAGCTTTTGATGGTTTGACAGAAATTAATCTGTTGCAGATGATATCCTTTTGTACTTGATAACTGTACCGTGCAAAGCCCACTCCAAAATATTTTTTGACCAGATTATTGTCAGTTGATATTGAGTTTAACCCAACCAAATTAATCCGTTTCTTTTTATTTAAAACAATACTTGCATCGTTCCATCCATAATTGGGTTGGGAAGATGCGTTTATTCTTGTCCATACTCTTTGTGCGTTGAATAGCTCATATATTCCACTAGTATGCGTTATCAAGGACATTTTATAATTTCCAAGCAAGAAATAAGGGTCACTCGGCAATCCAGAATCCTGACCGGTTTTATCTTTGGCATAAAATGGAAGATTACCTGTATATTGATAAAAAGGGAGCCCCAAGGGTGTAAATCCCCAATCGCCAATCCCGTTACTCTTTACCGCAGTTAACGGTATGATTAAAATTACCAAAAGAATTATTTTTTTTAACATGGTTTTATTTTTTGTTTTGACTAGACAAATTCGTTTAAATGATTATACTCAATAAAAGAAAATTCTTTATTTGTGCAATATATATTATAAGAATTCTGCATAACGCTTTTTAAGGAAGTTCATCATATAAATATTAATATCCCATTGATTGGCAACCGGCATTCCTGAAAACGGAATTGTCTGCATATAAGGCTCTGGGCCAAATTCTGGAGTAATGGTTAAAAAATCTGCTACGGCTTCGAATCTTTCCTTTACTATTTGATCCCACCATTTCAAATGTGCTTCAAATGCTATTTTCCATTCAGGGGATCGTGGGTCGCCAACCTGTGGTGATTCAGGCTGTCCTACTCGAGCATGTATGTGAATAGTTCTGGAAATAGCAAGGTTGACTGCATCTTTTTGCTGCTCTAATAAACTTTCAGAAACAACACACCAATGCGAAAAATCTGCTGTTATTCTCACCTCTTGATTTTCTTGCAATAAATTCTTCGCAATGTGCGCAGCAAACAAGGCTTTGTTACGATGTGTCTCATGTGATATCGTAATTCCGGTATTATTGCTGATTTCACTTGCGGCCTGAAAAAGATTTTTATTCTGTGCAGCTGAAAAATAATCTTTTCCGGTTTGTGAAACAATCAATATTGGTTTTAATTCTGCAATGCTCTCTAAGTGTCTTTTAAAGTTATCTTTATGAGCTCCAAATTCTTCTTCAAAGGATTGATAATATTGTCCTATTAATTCCAGACCTTCACTTTTTAAGGCTTCTTTTATTTCAAGCTTCTCCTTTTCTTCAAACGGTATTGGACTTTCAATTCCATCATAACCTGCAGCTCTAACCTTATGGGCAAACTCATCCCATTGTAAATTTTCGGAACCCCATCTTGGGCAAAAGAATTTTATTTTCATTATAGTTTTTATATGGCTATCCTTGAAAAGACAAAATATTTTTTATTCTGCTTCTCTTTAGCAATTAAATTTAACTAATTCAAAGATGATATCTTTAAATTTCAAACCTTGTCTTCCCAACCAGTCTCTTTTAGAGCAGGATCATTTTCTTTTTTTAAGAAATCAGCAGATGACAAGGATTCATGATCCCAAGTCAAAATAGCTTCATCCGGAACAATATCTACGGGTGTTTTCCAAGATTCAGATGTTTCATTATACGCAATATTAGACTGAAGGGTATAACAAGATATTAAGGACCATCTTGGATAATCTGATAAATTTGCTTCTGACCTGTGAAGCAGATTACTGTGAAAAAGAAGGGCGTCGCCCGGCTGCAGTTCTGCATAAACCAGATCCATTGTTTTAAGTGCATTATCAACCATCTGCATATCAGCTCCAACTTGCTCGCCAGCAAAGCCGTGATTAATTCTGCCCATCTTATGAGATTCACTAATAACCTGCAGACAGCCGTTCTCTTTATTCGCCGGTGTGAGTGCTATAAGTACACTCATCATTTGTTCAGGAAACATAAACTGATTTTTATACCAGTATCCATAATCCTGATGCCATTCCCATGCACCTCCCACTTTTGGTTCTTTCTGCATAAGCTTAGAGTGGTAATGGCAAACTGGAGCACTGTTTCCTAAAATCTGACTTACGGCCTTAACAACTTTATTGGAACGTGTGAGATAGCCAAAAACATCATTTCCGGGTGTAAACCATAGTGAAAGTTTGGTTTTCTTTCCAGATTGATCGTTTAAATCAAGTGCATTTTTTGCCATTGCCTGATCATTCACGGCAGTTTGGTAAAGCAGGTCAATTTCTTCCTTACTGCAAAAGTTTTTCACTATAATAAATCCTTTATCGTGATACTCCGCAATCTGTTTTTCTGTTATTTCATTTCTCATGTTGCTTTTTTTTTGCTAAGATAGACTAGCTGCAATGATGAAATCTACCAGATATCTGTTCAAAACTGATGGTTTTCTAACATTTTTTGCGTCTGAAAATAGTTTCATCTATATTTGATTAGCTAAACAATAAATAATGAAACCTGTCTTAGATTATCTGGCTAAAAATTTTGATGAATCTTTTGCTACAAGATTATTCAATTACAATTATTTTCCTACACCCTGGCATTTCCATCCAGAGTATGAATTAGTTCTGGTAGTGGAAAGCACTGGTACAAGAATTATAGGAGACCACAGGAGTGAATTTGGCCCCGGAAATCTTGTATTAATAGGACCTGATCTGCCACATCTTTACAGGAACAATCCTGAATTCTATCTGCCTAACACTGAACTTAGGGCCAAATCAATTGTGGTGCATTTTAATCGTGAAACTTTTAGTGATGGATTTCTTTCTCTGCCGGAAAGTAAAAATCTTAACCAGCTTTTAATTCAATCGTCAAAGGGAATAAATATAACAGGCCTTACAAATACACTTGTAAGCAGAATGCTTTTTGAGCTTATAGAATTAAATGGTCTGGCGAGATGGCTCAAACTTTTGGAAATTCTAAATTGCATTGCAGAATCAGACCATTTGGAATTAATCAGTACTAATTTCATAATTGGCAGAAATGGTGTTGAGTCTGAAAGAATGAAAAAAATACTGCATTATGTTTACCAGAATTTTAAGCAGGATATTAAAATTGAAACAGTAGCCGGGCTTGTTAATATGGCTAACAATTCATTTTCAAGATACTTTAGTCAAAGAACCCGTCAGTCATTTACTAGTTTTTTAAATGAAATACGATTAACCTACGCCACAAAGATGTTAATCGAAACACAAAAAAGTGTCTTGGAGATTAGTCTGGAATCTGGATTTAATAATTTATCACATTTCAATTCGCAGTTCAAAATACGTTATCAGCAAAGTCCTTTAAATTTCAGAAAAAATTATCTGCACGCAAATGAAAACTTCAGGATTGGGACAACATAAAGGAACTTCTGGTGGATAAATGCCTTACCGTACACTATAATTGTAATTTAATTCTCAAGTATGTCTGAATAGAGTACAAGTAAAAATAAGACCTGTAAATCAATAAAGTATTATAAATAAAAACCTTACTTATTGTGGCAATAAGAAGCGTAGCATGATATACAATCCCCCCCCTTATCTTCAACATCTCGATAACTTAACGTAAACCTAAGCTTGAAACATACCGCATGGAGAATGATTGACTTTGGATAGCAATCACCTTTAGTATTCATTTTTTATTAGTTTTGAACAGCTAAAGATAAAACTTAGTCATAGATGCTACAGAACCGTTTTCTTATATTGTAAAAGGTAGTATTTTTTTATTTGCCAACATTTATAAAAATAGCAGCGAGAATGACTACAAATTATTTCCTTTTTTTTCCTTTAAGTTCAAATCATAGAAAACTCTTCCAAGTTGAGCAAGAAATGGCAATCCTACCGTATCATATTCATAAATGTCATCATTAAATATCTCATCTTTGTTAACCAGTAAGGTTGCGCTGATGATGAATTCAACTTTATTCATCTCATCTATTATATAAGCACAATCTATTAGTGTACCGTAAGCGTCACCAACTTTATTATATATTTTTATGTTGCTCGGTATAGGATCTTTTGTATCGCCAAACATAAAAAACTTGCAGTAGCTATCGTAATACTCTTTTGGATCAAAACCTGCATTTCTGGGTAAATTCTGCATGTCATACAAAAGAAGTTCTCTATTCTCTGCCGATAACTCAAAACGTTCTTTGCTTGAAAAATTATCAGGAAAAACAATTCTTTTCATAATTCCGTGTAATGTTTCTAAGGGAAGATAATTCTTTCTGCTAAAATCCATAGGAGAATTAATCAATTTACCATTTTCATAATATCCTTTGCCCTTTGATGTTTTATTCAGTTTTAAAGGCAAAATTTTACTGTCGGTAACCCTTGGAATGATGATGTTTCCACCATCTTTCTTGTAAAACGTTATCCCTTTGGTTTCTGCTGCACCAGAATTTGTGGTAGATAAACGGTGACTTATCCGAACTTTTTTTAATCCTTTTTCTCTCAGCTTGCTGTTAAGATAATCCCGTCCCATAAATTCATAAAAATCATTACTTGCCTCGTTTGAACTTACAGCAAAAATTTTACGCAAATCATCTGAAAAGGATAACTTGGTTGAATCATTATTTATAGTGAAAACAGTATTTACGTCAACCCCTTTCATAGCATTGAGCTTTTCCAACGCCAAAACTGCAATAGGAAGTTTAACTGTACTAGCCGGGTAATAATAATTTGAAGCATCAACATTGTATTTATAATCCTTTAAAATAACTTTTCCGTTATTTTTTCTCTTTACCGAAGTATAAACAATTTGGAGCTCATACAATTCAGACTGGTTTGCAACTTTCTTTATAATTTCGGAATCACTCTTTAAGACCTGATTGATCGGATTATTATTTACTGATTTACAGCCTGAAAAAAAACATAGAATACTTAATAACAAAAAGAATCTTTTCATAAGTTTTGTATTTAGAAAGAACGCTAAAATTATTTAGATAGAGACGAATCACGAATAATTAATTCAGTTTTTAATATGCTTTTTTGAAATGATTTAACCTCATCTCTATTCTCTAGGAGAGACAACATTGTTTCCATTAGCTTGGCAGAGATCTCAGAAAGCGGCTGAGAAACGCAGCTAATAGAAGTTGGACACAATCTAAACATATCATGATCCTCAAAAGAAATAATGCCGAGTTTTTTCAATAAAACATAATCATTTTCTTTAAAAACTTCCAATCCGCTTTGAGCAAGATAATTAGTTGAAAAAAAAACAGAATCCAAATTAATATTTTTAACAAAAAAATCTCGTATATATTCTTTTGCTTCCGCAAGTTTATTTTCTGGAATCTTAAGGATGTTTGGTTTGAGCCCACATTCAAAAATTGCCTGATCATAGCCATTCAGACGATCTCTCATTTGAGACTGGTTTGAAGTTGTTGTAATAAAACCAATATTCTTAAAACTATTTTTAATTAAATGTAAAACCGCATCATTTGAAGCTCTCACATTATCAATACCAACATAATTGCATTGCAAATCCTCAAAAAACCTGTCCATCAAAACAACTGGGATATTATAATTTATAAGATCCTCAACCGTATCTTTTATACCTGGAGAAGGAACAATTATAAACCCATCAACCTGTCGAAAATTAAACAAATCTATAAGTTCTCTTGACTTCTGATCATTATTTTCGTTACTGCAAAATATAACTTTATATCCCTTTTTGTAAATCATGTCTTCAAAAATCCTAGCAAGCTTCGAGAAAAAACTGCTTGAAATGTCTTCGACCATGAAGACTAAAATTTTTGATCTTCCTGTTCTAAGGCTCTGCGCAATTTGATTTGGCTTGTAGCCGATCAATTTAGTATAATCCAATACTTTTTGAGTCATTTTTTTTGAAATATGTTTTTCTTCCGCTTTGCCATTTAGCACGAAAGAAACCGTTGATATTGAAATATTCAAGTGATCGGCAATATCTTTTATAGAAACTGGTTTACTTTTCATTTAAAATCATTTAGATCTTTTAGTATAAGAATATTAAAAAGGAAGGCATTACTACCTTCCTTTTACATTAAATTATAACACAAACAATTTTCATCAATAATCTACAAGCAAAAATTAATTTACTAAAAAACATTTTATTGAATCCAACTAGTGCAATTGGTAACCAAACCCTTAAACCACTCAAATTGGTTAGTGAAATAATTTAACATCAAATTTTTGTTATGCTTTTTCAGAATAATCTAAGTCTACATGAAAGGTTTCTTTGAGCTTTGATAAGGCCAGCAATGAAATTGATGACAATAGAGTTCCTACTACCATTGCTGCGCAGATAATATCACCGTCAAAAATGTAGTCTCTAAAATAAGAGTAAACTAATATTATTAAGGGCAGTGAACCGCGTACAAAATTTGGTGCAGTAGTCGTAACTGTTGCACGGATGTTGGTTCCAAACTGCTCTGCGGCAATTGTTACAAACAAAACCCAATATCCAACAGAAACGCCCATTAAAAGACAAAGGAAATAAAATACATTTGCAGAAATCCCCGCAACGTTTAGATATACAAACACCATTACTAAATTGAAAGCCAAAAACCAGTACATTACTTTTTTTCTGCTTTTCAGCAATTGGCTCAAAAGTCCGCTGGCAATATCTCCAAAAACCAAACCTGCATAACAAAATGCAATTGCCTTTCCCGCTTCAATAGTCTCGGCTTGCGGTATGTTTAGTGCTTTTGCAAATTCAGGTGAAAACGTAATTAATACGCCAACCAAAAACCACAAAGGCATTCCAATCAAAATACAGTTTATGTATTTAAAAAATCGTTTTCTATTAGTAAACAATGATAAAAAATCACCTTTCTTTTCATTCTCCTCTTGAACTCTTTTGAAAATTCCTGACTCGGTAATACTAATTCTTAAAAACAATAATAAGATTCCTAAAACTCCTCCTGCGTAATAACATAAGCGCCAATCCTGAAAAATTTCATAAATAATATAGGCTGCAACCGCTCCAGAAACTCCAACAGAAGCTACAATCATAGTTCCGTAACCACGTTTTTCTTTCGGAAGGGATTCTGCCACAAGTGTAATTCCTGCTCCAAGTTCTCCTGCTAGACCAATTCCTGCAATAAGTCTCCAAAAAGCATACGCTCCAATTGTGTCCACCATTCCGTTTGCAATATTTGCAACCGAATAAATAAGTATCGAACCAAATAAAACAGAAATTCTACCTTTTTTATCGCCTAAAATTCCCCATAGAATACCGCCAAAGAGCATTCCGAACATTTGCATACTAATTAAATATTCTCCCTGATTCCGAATGGCATCGCCTGTTATTCCTAAGTCTTTCAAACTGTCTGTACGGACAATTCCGAATAGTAAAAGATCATATATATCAACAAAATAACCTAAAGCAGCCACAATAACGGCAGCATTTAAAATTGACTTTGGTTCTTTTGCCTGAAGCTTTGAAAAGAGTTTCATAATTGGTTTTGGTTTGATAGTGTTTATAGTAAGTACGATGGTTTAATGTGCAATCCAAATATCTTCAATTTCTTCTAAAGATTTTCCTGTAGTTTCAGGCACATAAAAACGTGTTATTAATAGATACGGAATACACATTACGGCAAAAATCCAAAACGAAATTGCCGGACTTAATGATTCTAATAATACCGGTGTTAATTGTCCGATAAGATAAGAACCTATCCAAAGAGAGAAACCTGCCATTGACATTGCTAATCCTCGTACTTTTACCGGATACATCTCAGATATTAAAACCCAAATAACTACACAGATTGAAATAGCACAGAAGAAAATGTAACCAATAATTAAATACAAGAGAATATTCGGATTCTTGAATCCTAAATAAAAATAAGACCCGATAGCAATAAGCATGGCGAACATTCCTGTTACTCCTATATATACTAATTGCTTTCTTCCGATTTTATCAACCAGATACATTCCTAAAACTGTAGATAATACGTTTACAACACCAATTACAATCTGAAAATCTAATGATCCCTGAGATGCCATTCCGGCTTCTTTAAAGATAATTGGTCCGTAATAAAAAATAACATTTACACCCATGAATTGTCCTAAAATGGCAAGACTCATTCCAATGAATAAAGCGGTTCTATAGCCAGGCTGGAATAAAATTCTCCAATCCGATTTTTCTTTATTTGAAATTGATTTCTTTGTGTTTGCTATCTGCTCTTGCGCTTCCTGAGCACCAAATAACTTTGTTAGAGTTTTTTCGGCTGCAGCAAGATTATTTTTAGAAATCTGCCATCTCGGACTTTCTGGTATAAAAAAGATAATTAGGAAAAATAAGAAAGAAGGAACTCCGCACAATCCTAACATTCCTCTCCAAAATTCTGTCTGAAAAATGACTTTTGCCCATTGCGCCTCAAACTGACCTGACATAGCCCAGCTTAAAACTTTTGCATTGGCAAAATAAGAGGCAACAATGCCAACTGTAATAGCCAATTGATAAAGCGTTACCAATGTTCCTCTGAAACGTGCCGGAGAAACCTCAGATATATATAACGGAGAAACAACAGAAGCTACACCAATCCCCATTCCGCCAAGTATTCTAGCCCAAATAAGCGCTTCAAAGCTATTCACAAACATACAGCCAGCTGCAGAAATTGTAAATAAAGTTGCTGCCAAAAGCATCGTCCATTTACGACCTAAAACATCTGATATTTTTCCAGCAAAAGCAACTCCTATAATAGAGCCTATTAATGCGCAGCCCACATACCAGCCCGTTGAAACATTATCTAATGCAAACTGTTTGGCCACCTGTTCGATAGTTCCGGATATAACCGCAACATCGTAGCCGAAAAGAAATCCGCCGATGGCACCTATTATAGACAGGAAGATTATATATTTAAAATTCTCTTTTTGATTCATTTTTATTGGTCGTTTTGGTTAATTAAAATTATAATCTTCATTTTTATTTGATTCCGAAATACTCTTTATATCGATCGTATAAATGTCCTGCCTGTAAATAAGCAGACTGCGGACTCATAAAATGCGAAAACTCAAAAGTGATTCCTTTTTGATATCCCGCTCTTTGAGCCGCTTCAAGTTTTAATCTCAATTTTTCAAATTTGATTGGAAAAAATTTAATTGGCATATCTCTGTCAAAAGTTTCAGCATTTGTCCAGCATTCTAAACCATATTTATCTCCTAATTTTTTATTTACTGAGAAAAAAGCGTCTAATTCATCATAATCAATATGTCCATCCTGAAACGCGCACGCATCAACTGCACCTTTGATTCCGTCAAATATTTCGCCCCATTCTTTTTCATGTTCCTGAACCGAAACTGCATCTTCTTTAGATAATTTGCCTGATGCTGCCATTACTGCTTTTTTACCGTCAATCCAAGGCGACATAAATGTTGGCAATCCGCCGGAAACATCTTTACATAGTTGCCCTAAAGTTCTGAATGATTCTATCGCTCCTTTGGTTTTACGGCTGATTTCTCCACTTAAATACCAGCCGGCAAAACTTTTATAGTGTCCATATTTTTTCCAAACTTCTTCGATCACAAATTTATTGGCTTCGATTTCAGTCGTCATATCTCCTGTATCCCAATAAACTCCAGAATCGTATAATCCGAAGTAAAATTTCATTTTATGTTTATCTGCCAAACGTAAGTACATGTCTAAAAGATCTACACCTGGTTTGTAACAGCCTCTTTTATTGATTAAATAATCTGAATTGTAAGTAATAAATTTTCTATAACCTGAACGAATCATAATAACCGTATCAATACCTATGGCCTTCATGTGTGCAAAATCTCGATCCCACTCTTTTTCTCCCCAATTTTGATGCGGAATATCATGTGAAATTTCGTCTAAGAAAGTTCCTGTAATTCGTAATGCATTTCCCTGTGGAACTAATAATTCCGGACGTTCTTCTGTAATTATTGCCGGTTTTTCAACATCTTTTATAGACGAATTACTCTCAAAAGAACTCAATAATGGAATACTCACTGCAGATGCTGCTCCCAATCCTAATTGGCTCAAAAAATCTCTTCTGGTTTTCATTTTTTTATGTTTTTATAGCTTAGTAGTTATTTTTTTTTAATTTTATCTAGAACCAAAAATATCAATTGATTCTCCGCTTTCACCAAATGAACTTAAATTAAAGTAGCTTTTGGCAGGACATTGCATATCTGTAAAGCGTTTCGTATGCATTGGCGCTTTTACAACATTTCCATTTACAGAACGAAATAAAAAGGTTTCAGTCCATTTTGCTCCTGTCACTTTTGCTGATGTCGGCTGGGCTGGTTTTCCTTCATTTGCTACCTGATCAATTGCATTTACACGTTTGTATTGCGCCATAAAGTTTGGATCGTAACCATCAGCATCAAAAATTTGCTCATATTTTTTGCCAGCGCCTTCAACAATAAATTTTATTTTTTTAGCTTCGATCAACTGAATACTGATTGTAACCGTTTCTCTAGGATACCAATAATATTTGGCTTCGGCAGGCGCATTAATGTAAAGTGAGGTCTGACCAGATTTATAGCCTGTACGGCGCAAAAATGGACGAAATGCTTTATGTTCTTTACTAATAGAACCATCTTCTTCACGAATGACTTCCCAAGTTAAACCAATATCTGTTTCCTGCTCATCAGAGTTTCCTCCTAAATAGACTGATGCATTATCTAAATAAGCTCCAGGTTTATTAGGGTTTGTTCTTGAAGGATCATATGTTAAAACTGGAAGCGTAACCGTTCCTCCAATTCCTAACCAAAAATCTTTGCTGGAATATGCTTTTCTATAATAAGCTCCTGCAAAACAAGGGCTTAAAGGAGCAGGCAAAATTTCCTTCTCAAATTTAGTTTTGATTTGTTCTTCTATACTCACTTTTACAGCTGGTTTTGACTGCGAATTGCTCTCTGAACAGCCAGCCAGAAAAATCATGGATGAAAGTGCGTATATTTGAATTAAATGGCTCTTTTTCATTGTAATTTATGGTGTTACTTAATTGTAATTTCGTCTACAAATAAAAATGTAGGCTGTCCAGCAGAATAATGCCATTCTGGAATTTTCTCAAAAATTGGCGCTTTGATTTTTACATATCTTCCTTCCTGCGAAGCAAAAATGGCCTTTAAGTTTGTAATCTTTGGGCCGTCACCTTTCTCTGCAATTTTTAAATCTTCGCTATGAACCTGTGTAAAATTTATTCCGTCTGTAGAAACAAAAACATGAAACTGTTTAGGTCCAAAAATCCAGTCGTTCGGAGAGGTAAAAGTGTTCATGCTGACTTCTGTTACCTGTTGAACAGATTTTAAATCTATAGTGGCTTCAAAATCGTCTTTATAAAGCGCTATCCAATCTCCGGTACTGAAAGCTGTGGTTCCTGTTCTTCCGTCTACCAATGTTTTTCCTCCATTGAAACGATACCGTTCGACAGGTTCATTTTTTAATACGATTGGCTTTGCAGTTGCTTTGTTGAATTCAAACTTTTTGGTAAAAACTTTACTGGGATAATTTTGCGAAATAACTGCTGCTTTTACAGTCACAGCAGCATTGATAATTATACTTTCTGTATATTTTTTACTTTTTATAGTTGGTTCAGCACCATCTAGAGTGTAATAAATTGGAGATTTACTTGATGTTTTTAAGTTCAGAATCAATTGACCATTTTCGGTATCTACTATATATTCTGGGGAAACCTCCAAAATATGTTTTGCATAATTGTAATTCAGCTTATCATAGATTTTTAAAAAATCTGATAATCGATTCAAAAAATCACCATAATTCTTTTTATCTGCATTTGTCCAAACTACTTCGCTTAAAGCGGCAAGTCTTGGCAAAACCATATATTCTGTCTGTGCTTCGGTATTAATATATTCTCTCCAAATATTTGCCTGCGCGCCTATGATAAGTTTTTTTTCATTTTCGGTCAATCCGTTTGGAATTGGTTCGAAAGAATAAACGCGTTCAATGTTTGTAAAACCTCCAATTGCTAAAGGTTCTGAAGCCGCATCGGTACTTTGATAATAGTCAAAATAAACATGCGAACTTGGTGTCATAATCGCTTTATGACCTTGTTTTACAGCATCTACTCCTGCCTGGGCACTTCTCCAAGACATTATAGTTGCATTTGGTGCAATACCGCCTTCGAGTATTTCGTCCCAACCAATTACTTGTTTTCCTTTGGCATTTAAGAATTTTTCAATTCTGGACATACAATAACTCTGCAGCTTTTCTTCAGCACTATGGTGACTGTCTTTCTTCAAACCTAATTCAATAATTTTGGCTTGGCATTTAGGACATTTTTCCCATCTCTTTTTTGGGCATTCGTCTCCTCCTATATGAAAATATTTCGAAGGAAAAAGCGGAATCAATTCTGAAAAAACTCTTTCTAAAAAAGTAAAAGTTTGTTCGTTTCCAATGCAAAGAACATCATCTGAAACTCCCCATTTTTTATACACTTCATAACCTTTCCCAACACAGCCGAGTTCCGGATAAGATGCCAATGCTGCAACCATGTGACCTGGCAGGTCAATTTCAGGAATAATCGTTATAAAACGATTTTGCGCGTAGGCTACCACTTCTTTTATCTGTTCCTGAGTATAAAATCCCCCATGAGGTTTTCCGTCATAAACTCCTGTCTGTTTTCCTACTTGAGTTTCGTTTCTAAATGCACCTATTTGCGTTAATTTTGGATATTTTTTAATCTCTACGCGCCATCCCTGATCATCTGTTAAATGCCAATGAAAAGTATTAATATTATGCAAGGCCAGTAAATCAATATATTTTTTTACAAATTCTACCGATGCAAAATGGCGGGCAACATCCAAATGCATTCCGCGATACGCAAATCTCGGATAATCTGTAATCTCAACAGCCGGAAGTTTAATTTGTGATTTGGTTTCATTTTCCAGCAGTACTTTACGCAAAAGCTGAACACCATAAAAAGTGCCCGCACTTGAAGCTCCGTTTATAAGAATTTGGTTTTCAGTTACCGAAAAATTATACGCTTCTTTATTTTCGTTTTTATAGCTGTTTTGCAAAACGATTCCTTTTCCCTTTGGAGCTGATACCGAAACAATAAGTTGTAATCCGTTTGATAATTTTATATATTCTGATAAAAAAACAGCAGTTTGCTTTAGATTTTCATCATTTTTTGGATAATATATTTTTACATCAGAACTAAGAACAAAAGATTGGCCTTGCTTTTCTTTAATATCCTGAACTAATGGAATTGTTTTGTACAAATTGTATTTATCTGTCTGGGCAACGGCCAAACCAATTTTAAAAAGACAAACTATGTAAATTATATATATCTTCATGCTAAATATATTTTATGAAACTTACTTATTAGGAATTTTATTGGTCATTTTAAAAACCAATTCTCCACCCGATGCAATCTGATCGTGTGCAAAAAATAAAGAATTCAACGTTTTTCCGTTCAGGGTTACTGATTCTACATATTTATTTTGAGGACTATTGTTTATTGTCTTTACGATCAATTTTTTTCCTTTTTCCAAGTCGATTGTTACTTTATCAAATAATGGTCTTGAAATCGTGTAAGTTGGATCTGCAGGAGCAACCTGATAAAAACCTATGGCATTCAAAATATACCAGGACGACATTTGTCCACAGTCTTCATTACCGCTTAAACCATCCGGAGCATTTCTGTACTGCTCTTTCATGATTTTATCTGCCAATTCCTGTGTTTTAAAAGGTTTGTCAATGTAATTATAAAAATAGATAATATGGTGGCTTGGCTCGTTTCCGTGAGCATACTGCCCGATTAATCCCGAAATATCTGCAGATGCTTCTGATCCTTCCACTTTTGCAGTTGTATTAAAAAGGGCATCAAGATTTTTTTCAAAAGCTTTTTTTCCTCCCATTAAATCAATTAATCCCGAAACGTCTTGAGGTGCAAACCATGTCCACTGCCAGGCATTTCCTTCACAATATGGACTGTTCATGTGATCTGAAAACGAAGGATTAAACGGCTCTATAAATTTTCCGTTACTGTCTAAGGCGCGCATAAAACCAGTTTCTTTGTCGAAATATTTTTTGTAGCGCATGCCTCGTTCCGAAAGCCATTTATAGTCTTCTGTTTTTCCCATATCTTTCGCAACCTGCGCCAATGCCCAATCGTTATAAGCATATTCTAAACCTCTTGAAGTAGCAAAAATCACATCTTTATCAGCTGGAATAAACCCCATTTCTTGATTGTATTTTTTCCCTTTCGTCATTAGCCATTCCCAAATAGCAGGATGATTTACTTTTACTCCTGTTGTATCATAAGGTATTGACCGCATCATGGCTTTGTAAGCCAGTTCGGTATCATAACCACGTATATTTTTGGTATAAGCATCTGAAATTACAGATGTAGCGTGCGCACCAATCATTGTTCCTGTATAATTGGCTGCCAAATCCCACATTGGCAACAAACCTCCCTGCTGATATTTTAGCAGAAGTGAATTGATAAATTCGTTTGTTTTAGATGGACTAATTAAATCGATCAAAGGCATTTGAGCCCTGTAGGTATCCCAAAGTGAAAATACAGTGTAATAAGTTCCAGAATCTAATGTGTGAATTTTTAAATCCTGCCCGCGGTATCTCTTGTCAAAATCAGAATAAGTTGACGGATGAATAAAAGCATGATACAATCCTGTGTAAAAAATAGTTTTTTGTTCTTCTGTTCCGCCTTCAATTTTAATTTTCTCGAGCTGTTTTTTCCAAAGTTCATTGGCCTGCTGTTTCGCTTTATTAAAATCCCAATTCGGAATTTCGGCATCTAGATTCTGCAATGCTCCTCTTTCGTCGACAGGAGAAATTCCAACTTTTACTTGTATGTTAGTAGGATTTTCAAAATAAAGAACAGCTTTGATATGATCTGCTTTTAACAGTTTTCCTGATACTGGCTTATTATTTTTATACAATTCAACTTTAAAAGGTTTATTGAACTTTGCATAAAAATAAACATAGTCCCTTTTAGACCAGCCTTCTGTCAATCGCATTCCTCTAATTTCAGTATCGCTTACAATTTCGATAGAAGATTCCAAAACCTTTTGATTGTGAAGGTTGTGATGCAAATCAATAATAATTCCGGCTTCTTTAGAAGGGAAAGTATACTCGTGAAAACCAGCGCGTGTAGATGCTGTCATCGAAGCTTTTATGCCATTATCAAAATTAACCGTATAAAAACCAGCTAAAGCCTTTTCATTTTTATGCGAGAAATTCAGCGGATAATATTCTTTCAGACTTCCGTTTTCTAATTGCAGTTTACCAGAAAAAGGAGTAAAAAGAATATCAGCAAAATCGGTCATTCCGGTACCACTCAAATGTCGGTGTGAGAATCCTAAAATACTGGTATCTTTAATATAATAACCGCTACATGCATCCCATTCCAGCGTTCTGGTATCCGGACTTAACTGCACCATTCCGAAAGGAACTACTGCTCCCGGAAAAGTATGACCATGCCCGCCAGTACCAATAAATGGATTAACATACTGCGTTAGATTTTTTAATTTTTGAGCTGTTGTTTTTATTGAAAAACTCAAAATAGCGAGTAACAGTATCGGAAGATTTTTTTTCATTTTATAATAATGTATTTATATTTTTTTCAAACATTTTCCAGTCTGATTCATTAAGTTCTAAAACATAAGCGTAGCCTTTCTCTGTTTTAGTTTTCTGCCACATATTTACAATTTTTTGCTGATCACTTTGCAATAGATTACCATTTTTATCCCAAATTTCTTTTGTGCACAAACATCCCATTGAAGGAGTCTGTCCATAAAAAATCTGTTTTTTGTAAATTTCCTGATCGATGGTTGTTCCATGAAAATGAATTTCACCTCTTCCTGCTTTTCCTGCCCAATACGTTTGTTGAATATTTAGATTCGATTGCAACTTTTTTGGAAAAAACTGCATATAATCTTCCAATAGAAAATCCTTTTTTTCATTATTATAAAAAACAGAAGCTTCGCATTCAAAAGGCAAAAACGTAACAAAACTCAAAGTCGGTCCGATAAAAACATTCTTAGATTTGGCAAGACTTTCAATTTTAAATAAACCGGTTGGCGTGTTTCCGTTGGTAATATACATAGGCAGATTGGTAGAGCTTCTTGCCAATTGATCTACTAAAACAACTTTTCCATTTTCTTTTAGTAAAATTCCGTTTTCATCCTGAACAAAAACTTTGCCTGGCAAATCTCTGTTTTTGTGCTGAACAGAGTATAAAAATTTAGTTTTTTTAGTAATGTTGTATTGTATTAATTCAATAAGATCCGAAATAGAAATAGACTTATATTCAGGTTTTAATTCATTTCGCAAAGCCTGAATTACAGCGTTATCATTATCAGTAAACTTCGTATTTAAAAGCTGTTTAACCTCTTTTTTATTTTGAACTAAATAATGTATTGATGTTGCAAAGATTGAAGCGTTTTCATTTTCATTTTCTGCAATATCAGTCATTTCTAAAACAAAATCTTTTGGAAAACAAGCAAATACGGATTCAAAAATTTTCTTTAAATCGTATTTTGATAACTGTTTATAATTTGATAATGCCTTTTTTAAAACGCTAAAATTCTGTTGTGAATTATCGATTAAAAATGAAGTTGCCCATGCATAACTATTCCAGTTTACAGGTTTATCAAATTTTAGGTAAGCTTCGGCTTGATGATTGATTATGGAGTCTTTTAGTTTTATAAGCAGATCTGCTCTTGATTTTTTTGATGCAAAAACAAAAGATTGTTGCTGTGCAAAACCAGTAAAGCTCATTAAAAAAATGAGTATCAAAAATAATGGTATATTTTTTTTCTGGCGCATAGTGAACTTTTTCTCTGCTTAGTGTTTATATAAACACTACTGCCAAAATCTATTTCCGGCAGTAGCATTTTTTAAAATTATTTTGAAGCGTATTTAGTAGTAAAATATTCTGAATTGTATTTTAATCCTTCAAAAAAGAAGAAAATTTCACCGCTTACATAATTGTTTCGGTTCTCGTTTACCATTTGTTCTAAAAACTGATTAGAAGCATTGTAAGTTCCAGATTGAATTAAAACTCCTGCATACAATTTTGAACGATCTGCACTATTCTTAACATAAGAAACCTGGGATTTTAATGTCTGCGAATAAGCTGAAAAATCATAACGGTAAATCTGTGGAATTACATAATCACAATATTTTTTATCCAGCCATGTTGGCCAGTCCTGCAAATAATTGTCCTTAGCCCATGGGTGTACACTTGGCGCCATAGAAACGATTACATTAGGTTTTACTGCCTTTACAGCTTTGTATAAATCACCTAAAAATTCTGTCAGTTTATTAGCTCTCCAATCTTTCCAGGCAGCATCATTTTCATTTGCCGGCGGATCAGTTCCTTTTTCCGTTTTATAAAGCTGCACAGTGTAATCGTCATAACCTCCTTTTATTGGCATTGCTGGGAGTCTGTCATCACCTTGAACTCCATCAACTTCATATTTTTTTACAACTTCCAAAATCAAAGATTTCATGAAATTCTGAACGTCAGGATTAATTCCGTTCATCCATTCAAATCCATTAGATGAAACCAATAAATTTTTAGAAACGTCTTTGGCTGCCCATTGCGGGTACTTCTGTAAAATCACACCGCCCTGCTGTCCATTTGAAGCGGCAAAACCATATTCAAACCATGCATGAACTTTCATTTTTTCTTTATGCGCTTCGGTAATCATTTCCAGCAGGGGATCTCTTCCTGCATAACTTTCCATAATTGGGATCCCAAATTCTTTATTCATGATTTCACTTGGATAAAGTGTTCGTCCTTTATTCCAAACCACAACATAAATATCTGTAATATTCGATTTTTTACAGGTCTGTACTGTTTCTTTTATCGCATTTAAGGAACTTAATGCCGTAGACGCCACATTGGTAACCCAAATTCCTTTTATTCCTTTTGTAGTTTGAACTGGATTGTTTGGGTATACTCTAGGCGGTTCTTCACTATTGCATGAAAAAAACAATATGGCAATAGATAAGATTAATAATTTTTTCATTTTGTATAATTTTAAAAGGAGATTTTCTCTTTTCAGAGAAAATCCCCAAAGCTTTATTGTTCTAATTTATATACAGCTAGTTTATCGTTTGTACCATAATACAATACGTGCAGTTTACCATTTATTACTGCAAAATCTGCATCGGTAGTATTATTGGCATTTGAAACGGCGGCTCCTGTCACTTCTAAAATTGGACTTTCAAGAGCTGTTGTACTTGCCGTTGTGTAGTCTACCAGTCTGAAAACGTGTTTTCCGCCTATAAAAGCAACATAAGCAATATATTTTCTTCCTTTGTAAACAATAGTTTTACAATCTGTTGTTACATTTCCTGATGCCGTTTTGAATGTTTCAGAGAAAGAACTGCTTAACAAGTTTAATCCACTGTAAGATGTTCCTACAGAAGCCCCGACAAATCCTGAATCGTCTGGCTGTACGCTGTAGTAGAAACCAGTTCCAGAATAAGGGAATGACTGCTGTGTTGGTGTTGGATTTAAAACTCCGCCTGTAACTTTCCAGATTAATACGTTTGTTTTTTGCGCAAGCGGCACTGTAATCGTTGCATCTCCATCTAATGATCCAGAAATGCTGATACCAGCTGTTCTAGGCGCAGATGTTAATCCTAAACTAGTTTGTGAGAATGTAATATATTTTGTTGGGGCTGTATCTGTAGCAGAATTCCATTTTACGATTGATATCATATCTGTTGGTGCAGCTAAATTACCTAAATGTACCCCAAGAATTTTTCCATTGTCATCAGTTGCTAATTTTCTAATTCCAAAAAGTGCTCCTGTATCAAAAGTGTTAGCTCCTTTATCTAAATTATTTAAATAATTCCCTGAAAGATCAAATACCTGAATTCCTGCAGGAGGATTTGATCCTGTTGGCACAGCATTAGTAGCAATAACAATTTTCCCGTTAGAAAATGCTGCTGAAGAACCTGCATTGGCAGAGAAATTAAATTGAGCATGCGATTTTTCTAAAAGCGGGTTCATTTTAATAATCGGGTTTTTAACTGTAAACTCACGTTCGATTCCGTCTGTTCCCGTTGCTTTTACTTTAAATCCTAACAAAGTATTTACATTAGTTCCTTTAAAATTAGGATCAACTGTATTTCCAAAAGCTGCATTGATTACAACGGTCGCATCTGAGAAATTAGTCAAGTAAGGAACTACTGGCTGAATGATATTTTTATCAGCATCTACTATAATAATTTCTGAAGTTGTGTCTCCATTAATTACCATACTGTTGATTTTTGCCGGACCAACTTTTTCAGAAGTAAACACGACATCGTATTTGTAAATCGTTACACCATCGGCTCCTAAAACTTCTAAACTAAACGGAGCTTTACTAGGCAGATTAAATGTATAATCTTTCTCTGTTCCGTTTACATAATTGTTTAATGTTCCGTTTTTAAATTCGTAAGAAACAGCCAGTTTTGTAATGTCTGTTCCAACCGGAATCTGAACAATAATTGAAGTTTTTCCGAAGAAAATCTTATCTTTTGCAATTGGAAGGCCAGCTACAGTCAAACTCGTTAAACTTGGTGGAGACTGTACAATAAGTTTCCAAACACTGCTCTGTCCATCTTGTCCATAAATGCTAACATCAATTGGTTTTGTCAAATCGCGGTTAACATTATTTTCTGGAGTTACTACGGTTCCGTTTGATACTAAAATTTCTGTTTTAACGTCTTTAAGGTTTGTACCTGCTGGCAAAACAACCTTTGCCTCATTCATATCATTCTGCGCAATGTTGTATAAAACATTATTCAATTTAACGGCTACAATCCTGGCCGATTGATAGCTGCGATCGTCTTTAAAACTATCATCACATGAGGACAATAGAATAAGACTCATAAGCAAATAAAATATTTTTCTCATTTTTCTATGTTTATATTTTTTACTTCGATTAACTAGTAAAGTCAATCTTCGCTTAATTTATTTGACAATAATCTAATTTCTAAAAGGAAACAATTATTGACCGTAACCATCATTTTGCGTAAGCTGAGGCGCCTTGTTTCTTTCAACCTGAGGAATCGGCCATAAATAGAATTTATCATTCCAGTTGTTTGGTCTGTCTGCATCTCTCTGGCGTAGTTTGCTTCCGTAAGCAGCATAAAGTGCTAAGTCATTCAAATCTCTCTCAGAACCTGGTGTCCCATAGGATGGAACCATATCTGCAGTTACTTGAGTAAATCCGTCGGGATAAGTACCAGGATTATTACCCGTAGCTGGGATTACTCCTGTTGCAATTGGGAATCCGTATGTTCTTTCTGCATTTTCCAATGCTCCAGTTCTCCATCTTCTCATATCGAAGAAGTGTAATCCTGCTTCTCTAATAAGTTCTACTTTACGTTCTCTGCGAACCAATTGTCTTAATTTTGCCTGATCTGCCAATGTTGTTGCCGGCATGTTTACTCTGGCTCTAACTTCGTTGATCGCTCCAGTAACGGTACCGTCAATTTGGTTTAATTCGATTTTTGCTTCAGCGTACATTAATAAAATTTCTGCATAACGCATCATTAAAATGTTGTATGAAGGCTCTGAAACAATTTCGTCATTAAAGTAATTGTATTTTCTCCATAGGTATCCAACTCCACTCTGAATGTAACCGTATTGTGCTACAGATCCTGTGTAATCTAAATTCGTAATTGAAGTTGCATTGTTTGCCGCGTCAAATGCTGTAGTCGTTGGCTTGTATAATTCCATTAAGATATTCAGCTTTACTCCTCCATTATTTGCAATGATGTTCGATTTATGTGTGTAAATAGACATTTTCAAACGCGGATCTCTGTTGACAAACGGATTTTTAGGATCGTAACCAGAACCTGGCTCATCGATTCTTTTTCCGTTTGTCATTTCAAAAGTATCTACTAATAACTGGGTTGGGAATCTTCCTGACTGTCCTCCAACTGTTCTTGCCATTTCACCAAAAGATTGGTAATGTGTCTTTTTTGATGCCTGATCTGAATAAGAAAGTGCAAAAATATTTTCTTTTTTAACTGGCCCAGTAAGCTGTCCCGCTCTTGTAAATAAATCGTCGAAGTTTGGTGCTAAAGATCTTCCAGATTCCTGAATAATTCTTCTTGAAGTCTGTGCTGCAATGTCAAAATAAACAGCCGCTTTTGCTGCATCCTTCGTTCCTTTCATACCAAAACCTTCTTTGCACCATGATCCTGCGTACAAAGCAATTCTAGCTTTTAGACCCAAAGCATACGATTTGTCTACGCGCCCTAATTCTGCAGCCTGCCAAGGCAATTGTGTACTCGCTTCTTCAAGATCGTTCAATAAATAATCAACGATTTCCATCCAAGGTTTTCTTGTAGCACTTTTTTGCTCTTCTGGAGTTACCGATTTTGTAAAGAAAGGCACATCTCCGTACAATGAAACTAGATAATGGTAATGTGTTGCTCTAATTACTTTATTTTCTGCAACATATTGTTTTGCTTTATCGCTTAAACCGTCAATATAAGGGGCAGAACCTTCGATAACGGTATTGGCTCTTGCTATTCCTTTGTAGAAATTAGCCCACTGTCCCTCCACAATAAAGTTATTTTCTAAGTTAACATTGTTTACGCCAATCGAGTTATTGTCGGCTCTTTCGATACCCATTGGCGTGTACATATCATAAAGCGTGAAAAATGGCAACTGGCTGCTCTCCATATACAGACCTTGGTAAGATCCGTTTGTTCCCTGTTCGATCGCCGCTTCATTGTTATAAAAATTTGAGGACAAATAATCACTCAAAGGCTCTTTGTCTATATAGTCTTCACAAGATCCTAACCCAATGATAAGGGTTAATCCGAGAATTGTTTTTTTGATTAAATTCATTTTGTTAAAATTTTAAGTTAGCACCTACAGTAACCGTCTGCATAATTGGGTAAAATTCCCCTCCAAGATTTCCACCGTAATTTACCTCAGGATCATATCCTTCAAAGAAATTACTTAGTGTCCATAAGTTTTGTCCGCTTACATAAAGACGAAGACCATCAATATGTGCTTTTTCTAAGAATGTTTTTGGAAGACTGTATCCAATAACAACGTTCTTCAATCTTAGATAAGCTCCATTTTTTACCCATTTATCAGAAGCTACAAAGTTATCTGCTGAGTTCGCCTCTGGCACTAAAATTGGGTAAGCGGCATCTTGGTTTTCTGGTGTCCAAGAATCAACTTGGTGTGCAAATAAATTTGATCCGTTAAAGAATGGTCTAACTCCAATACCGCTCATTAGCACTTTTCGTTCTCCAACTCCCTGAAAGAAACAAGTAAGATCGAAATTTTTATAACTTGCCGTCAGGTTAACTCCGTATTCATAGTGTGGAAAAGGATCTCCTAAATACACTTTATCATTTTCTGTAATAAGAGTTGGATTTGCTCCAGTCGGATCCATTTTTACATACTTCACATAACCTGGTTTTGCTGCGTTAGATAATTTAGGAGAATTAGCTACATCTGCTGCATCTACATAATATCCGTCTGTTTTATATCCCCAGATTCCGCCGTTAGGGTAACCTACAGTAACTGATCTGTCTGAGTTTGGACCGTATAATTTTGTAATCTCATTTTCATTGTTGCTTAAATTACCTGTAATGCTGTAATTAAACTCTCCAATATGATTTTTATAAGTAATACTAGCTTCCCATCCTTTATTCTGCATATCTCCAGCATTGCTGTAAGTTGCGTTAAGACCTGTATAATACGTTACAGGATAAACTAAAAGCATATCATAAACATCTTTTATATAATAATCAAACGTTGCAGAAAGTTTTCTGTCGAAGAAAGCAGCATCCAAACCAAAATTGGTTTGTTTTGATTTTTCCCAAGTAATATTAGGATTCGATAAGGTAGTCTGTGCTACACCCTGAGCCAGTTGTTTATCTAACCAATAACTGTATCCAGGCTGAATTGTTGATGCATATGGATAGTTTCCAATATCCTGATTTCCTAAAGTTCCAATGGAGGCTCTAAGTTTAAAGTCACTTACATACTTTAGAATTGGTTCCATAAACTTCTCCTTACTCACCATCCATCCAGCTGAGAAAGATGGAAAGAATCCCCAGCGCTTCCCTTCTACAAATCTGGAGGAACCATCATAACGTCCAGTAGCTTCAAAAAGATATTTTCCATCAAAATCATAATTAAATCTTCCATAGAAGGACGACATCGCCCATTCTGTTGCTCCGCCTGTTGCAGAAGCTGTTGCTCCATCACCGTTTACTAAATAATATCTTTCTAGTTCGAAACCATTTTTGCTTGCGCTGATGTCTTTTAGAATATTATTTTCACTTTGAGTACCTGCCATTATTTTAAAATCGTGATCTCCAAACTTCTTAGTGTAAGAAGCCTGTGCTCTAAAATAATTACGAACATTAGCACTGTAAGCTTCAGTAACTCCATCTCTTGCAGGATAATATCCCTGAACTACACCCTTTAATGAAGTCAAATACGGTGTTGTAATAAATGTTCCTCTATTTTCTGTTTTTCTATAGCTGTATTGTGCTAAAAGTTCTAATCCTTCTTTTGGAGTTGCAATTAAAGTTGCATTTAGTAAAACCTCAGGTCTTTCAATGGTCTGACTTCCTGAAGCTTCTGCATTTGCTACCGGGTTGTCGCCATTTTTGCCATATCCCCAGTTTCCGTCAATTTCACGGACTGCTGAAAGTGTTGGCAGCATGTATAACGCTTTATTGATAATTCCTTTAGGAGTTGAGATTCCTGGTGTTTGCTGAGTAGAAGTTCTATATGATATTTCGTTGTTTAACTTTAGCCATTCGTTGATTTTTGCATCCGTATTTAATCGTACATTAATTCTTTTAAAATCGTTATTTTCGATTAAACCGTCTTGTTTAAGAGAAGTAATTGCTCCAAAATATTTGATGTCTTTTCCGCCCCCAGATAATGATAAATTATTATTAGTCATTACAGCGCTTTTTTTGATCGTAGCGTTTTTCCAGTCTGTATCGTATCTGTTCCAGTTGTCCGGTTTATAAGCCCTTTGATCGGCGATCATTTGTTCTCTTTCCGCTCTCTGATCTGCTGGAATAGTAATTCCTGCGTTATCAAATGAATTTAACTCTGCCTGAAGATAATCTGCTGCCTTTAATACTACTGGCATATTTGTCGGTGATTGTATCGCAGTGTATGAATCCAAACTTACTTTCATTTTTCCGTCTTTACCTCTTTTAGTAGTAATTAAAATTACTCCGTTAGAAGCTCTTGATCCATAGATCGATGCTGACGCTGCGTCTTTTAAAACAGAAACATTTTCAACTGTATTCATATCTACCTGATTGATATCCATTTCGATACCGTCTACCAAAACCAGTGGAAATGTACTTGAGTTAACAGATCCAATTCCGCGAATTCTAATATTAGAACCGTCACTTCCCGGCTCACCAGAAGTCTGCTGTACCGTAACTCCGGCAATTGTTCCCTGAAGTGCTGTAGACATAGAAGCAATCGATCTTTTGTTTAAATCTGATCCTTTTACCGTCCCGATAGCTCCCGTTAAAGTTGCTTTCTTTTGCGTTCCGTAACCTACAACTACAACTTCCTGCATTTGGTTTGTCACAGATTCCATTTTTATTTTTACAGAAGTTTGTCCTGTAACATCGACCGTCATATCCTTAAATCCGATATAACTTATCAGTAATAATGTCTTCTGGTTAGGCACATCTAACTGAAAGGCTCCGTTAAAATCTGTCGAAGTTCCTGTTTTTGATCCCTGAATCAAAACATTGGCTCCAACCAACGGCATACCATCAGCATCTGTAATTAACCCTTTTAGCTGTTTTGTCTGTGCCTGCATAATAAGCGAGAACAAACAGAACATCAAGAATAATATCCCTTTTTTCATAGTTAATAATAATTTGGTTTTTGATTAATTAGTTTATTTTAAAGTCGTCCATAATTCATATAATCCGCGTGGCACATGGAAACAACCTTTCCATTTTCCTCCTTTTGCCTCAAGAAGTGGTTTTCCCTCTCTTGTTAAATAACCAAACCATTCCCCTTTGTATTTCTCATCTCTAAAGTGGTTCCAGGTATATTCATGTAGTTTTAAAAACCACTCTTTGCTTTTTTCATTTCCGGTAAGTTTGTAAGCTTTGGCGAACGAAATCATCGTTTCTATGTGTACCCACCAAAGTTTTTGGTTCCATTGCAGTTCTTGCGTTGGATGGCCTTTAATATCTAAGAAATAATAAATACCACCGTGTTCTTTATCCCAGCCAAACTCTGTAGTCTTTATTAAAATTTCTTCGCATTTTTTTATTAATTCCGGCTTATCATAACGTGTTGCAATATCCATGAGGAACCACATAGACTCATTTCCATGCCCTGGATTTATGATTCTTCCTTCGAAACTGTCACTGAAAGCACCATTAGCCCCTACATTTTCCATTATAATGCCATGCTCTTTGTTTAAGAAATTAGTCATAATATCTTCAATAAGCGGCGGCACCATTTCATCAACTACTTCTTTTCCAATCACTTCTTCCAATAACAAAGACAGATTACATAAAATCATTGGGAGGGAGAAATTTTTCAACTCCCTTGTACCATTAAATGCTTTACTCCATTTTCCCTTTGGATTATTTTGTCTTGCCAAAATGTTATTATAGGTATTTACAGCAACTTCTTTGTGTAGAGAGTCGTTGGTAGCTTTATATAATTCGCCAAAAGCCATAGCTGCAAAACAATCCGAAAAAATATTATAAGGCACTACCAAAGGTTCTCCTTTTTGGTTGAGAGAGAAATACCAATTTCCTGCAGCATCTCTTCCGTTCTTTAATAGGAACTTTGCACCATGAAGGGCAATATCAAGCCACTTCTGTTTTTTTTCTACCTTATTATAAAGCATAGAAAAAGTCCAAACCTGTCTTCCCTGCAGCCAGATAAATTTGTCTGTATCGTAAACGCTCCCTTGCCTGTCCAGACAAGTAAAATAGCCTCCGTACTCTTTATCAAGCGAGTATTTTTCCCAGAATGGAATCACTTCTTCTAATAATTCATCTTTATATAAGTCTGCGTATTGGTACAAATCTGTATTTTGAATGTGGTCAAATTTGATATCACTATTAGGCTCTAACATTTACTCTATATTTTTTAGTTTATTATTTCTATTCTATGTACTTTTTTATAAGAGAAGCCCACAAAAGGTAACCAGGTCCCAAAAGATGTAGTCCATCATTTGTATAAGCTTTGCTGAGTTTTCCATTTTCATCTAAAAAATTAGGAAAAAGGTCGACGAAAACAACGTTATTCTTTTCCGCCAATTTTTCCAATTCTATATTGACTTCTTTAATAATCTGCATTTTACCCTGATGATTTTTGAATGTATCAAACTCATCATTTGTTGGAAGAATGCTTTGGATATATATTTTCGTTTTAGGGCTTTGGTCTTTTAATATGGAAACTATTGTCTGATAATTTGTTAGGATTGTTTCGCGACTAATTTTTAGAGCTATATCGTTAATTCCAATCAGAATAAATACTTTTTTTGGCTCTCTCCTTACGATTTCACCCATTCGATCTAAAACACCTAATGTGATATCTCCAGAAATTCCCCGGTTTTTGACATGCTGCCCTGAGAAAATTTCATCCCAGTTAGCACAATTAGTTATACTATCTCCAAGTAAAATAATTTCATTTTTGGCAACTGGCATTGTTTCGAAAAAAGAACGTCTCTGATCATAGAAATAATTATGAAAACTCTGACTGCTTTCCTGAGCACATAGCCCCGCAAAAAAGGTCGAAAAGAAAAAACAACAAACTCTAAGCATTTTATTTTCCTGATTTAATATGACCTGAAAAATCAATTTCTATCTCAAATGGACGAAGGGTCCTTTCGATTAAAACTGCCAAATCTTTTTTACTTATTGGATTATTAGAATAATTTCTCTTTTCGATTTTAGCGCCAGCTTTTGTAAGTATATTTGCGGCATCCTGTTCTGTCAGCAAATCTGTTTTTTTAATTACTTTATTTTTAGCATTAAACTGATTTAGGCCTTCTGTAAATTCTTGAACAGAAATGTTTTGTTCTGGATAAAACCAAGTTCTGTTGGCCCATTTGTAGCTTTCTCCTTTTGTTTTTAAAATTCCGGTAGCTGTAATTTTTTGAATACTTTCAAAAGCTGGATCTGTAGGCTTCACATCATACAGCGGCATGATATACGCTTTTTGATTTAAAAGTGATTGTTGTACTTCTCTTACCGAAACCTGACGTGGTTCAACTTTATTTTTAACGGCAATTCCTGCCAAAGTTCCTGCTGCCTGACCTGTAAGTAAAACAACAGGTTGTAAACGTGTTGCACCATTAATTAAATTTGAAGCTGAAATCGCTTTATCAGAAACAATAAATCCGTCAACTTTTTCAGGGATTAATGATCCAAGAGGAACATTATAAGAAGGTACAGGTGGAAATCCAAGATCTGGGGCATTAGGATTTTGTTTATGATGATGATCTACAGGATAATCTCCAACAGAAATTCCTGTTTTGTATAAAGCTTCTTTTTGATTGTAAGGGTCCGCTACGTGGTTATAAGTCAAAAACGAAACTCCTTTTACTCTTCTTCCCTCACGATAATAAGGAGCATAAGCCAACAAATCTGAAGTTTGAAATTCGTCATCTGCTAAACCAAGATTTTTATATCCCAGTTCATTTTGTATATAGTAAACAAACTGTAAAGTGTAATTTCTCGCTTTTAGCAGTTCTTTATTTCGGTCTTCTCTCGATAATTCAACCACATCCAGATATACATCATTACCTTTTTTAGGCCAATTGATCATGTATTTATTGTTTGGCATTTTTCCATAAGTCAGCATTTTGTCGCAGTCAATTTCTTTGTGATCAACCGTTTCCATACAAGAACCAGTAAAATTTGAAGCTGAATAATTTTCTGGCTTGGCGATGGTTTTATCAATACCTTTTCCATAATCTTTTAAAATAGCAACCCAAGTTAAATCCTGTACTATTTTATTCGGTTTTAATGGTGCATTGGCTTCTTTGGTTTCTTTTTGAGAATCCATTCCTAAACGGTAGGCTGCTCCCGCCATTTTAAGCGTTTCACCTATATCAGTAGCATCGATTGTAATTTTTGCCTGAACCTCTAAAATGTCATTTTTATCATTTTTGAAAGAAGCTCCTTTAACTATATTTCCATCTTTAATGATACTTGCCACATAATAGCCATGAATAATTTGAAGATTTTTTTCTTTTGATGCAATTTGATTGAAGATTTTATTTCCTACCGAAGGCTCAAAAAGTGTGTTGCTTACCCAGCCTGTTTCAAGAGCTGCGGCGCCGCCGTAATAATCTCTAAGCGCACCTCTGAATTCGTTCCAGATTCCCGAATCAAGGTTATGATTACCATCGCAGGCACCAACTCCCTGCAAAGTGAACATACCGCCTATCCAAGGCGATTCTTCTACGATTAAAGTATTAGCACCCAATCTGGAAGATGCAATACCAGCAGAAGTTCCGCTGGTAGAGCCTCCAATTACTAAAACGTCAACCGTCTTTTTGGTGATATTCTGCGAATATCCGTAACAAAATAAAAAAAATGCAATTATTTGAATTTTCATAACATATAATATTTTTAATAGCTAGATTGAATTTTCAGGTTCTCCAAAACCATTTCTTTCTGGAGAAAAAAATCGTTATTAAAATGGCAAGTATCGTAAGTATTAAACCTCTCAGGAATCCCATAAAAGCGTTTTCGTTAAATGCATCGAAATAATTTGTGATAGTTAAAATGGTTAAAACTGGCATTACAACCATTGATGTTGCAACGTAGGCAATCATTGGATTCTGTCCTGTTAAAACCAAAAATTTGGTAGCTCTGATATATTTGAAATAATCACAAATCATAGAGAAAAATAATACTGCTAAAAAAGCCAGCCCCGATGTTACAAAATAATAACTGTAGGTCGAAGAATCTTTACGAATTCCACCTTCGTAAGCTTCAAGAAATAATCCTAACATTAAACAGTAAGCTCCTGCAGAAAAAAGTTTTTTCCAAAAAACACCAAATCCAGAAGTATCCGATTTTAAAAGGAAATAATTCAAAATCAATAAAACTAAAGTAACTGCCAGATTTATTTCTAATTGACGTGTAAATAAAAAATAAACATTGCTAACAATAATTGCCAAAGAAACTAAACCTGTTGCAATTGCTTTATTATCATTTTGTTCCTCATTACTTTGCGGAGAAATAGTCCATTCCTTTATATATTCTCCGGCAAGAGTTCCCGGAATTACAATGAAAAAATATTTTAAATAGTAGAATTTATAAGCCCATGCAAACGGTGTAAAATCATACAATTGCTTTACCCAGCCTTCATTTGTACTGGCTAAAAAAGTGGCCATAATAAAAGGCAAAACCAATAATCTATTCTCAGGTTTTTTAAATGTAAAAATATAAATCACACTCGCTAAAAACGCCATATTGGCAAGTACTACAAGAATAATATCGCTGTAATAAATATCAAAATTATGATTGTCTTTTCCCTGATAATTCGTTAAAAACATTAATGCAAATCCTAATGCAAAAGCAGCAATCTTTATTATGAACGAGCTCGTTTCCTGTTTTTTAAAGTATTTCGCAAAAGAATCCGACATAAACATTCCAAACATCAATGCAAAAGAAACCAAAGAAATAACACAAGCTTTAAGATCAACCGGACTGCTAATTACGAATGGTCTCATGTGCATGAAAAAAATAGCGAAAAAGACCAATTGCAATCCTCTTGAAAATGCATTTAGAGAAAGGCTGCATTTACTAGCACCATTTTCTAATTTGCTACCCAATGAAAAAGGAAATGCAGCACCCATTGAAAATAAAAAGAAGGGAAAAACAAGATCTACCCACGTTATCCCATAAATATTAGGATTAAATGATGAGTTGGGTGGCACTTGAGCATGTGCCATCCAGGCAGGTAAATAAGTAAGTACCATTTGTCCAGAAAGTATCATGGCGATGATTGCAAATCCTCTTAAGGCATCAATAGACAAAGCTCTTGTTTTCATATCTAGATTTTAATCAATTATTTTGAGACAATTTTATACCGTCGTTATAATAACTATCTGCTTATTCATTAACTTTTTTTCAATTTACTTTTTAGTGTATTCTTGAGAAAAATAATCTGGAAAAGCTTTCAATCCCTCATAAAAAAAGAAGGACTCTCCTTTTATTCCCAGTTTTCTATTGGTATCAATCATATTCTTTAAAAAATCAGGTTTCGGATTTACACCGTTGACTTGAAGCAGAACCCCACAAAAGAATTTATCTTTCTGATCTTTTTTAAGAAATTTTATTTGGTCTTCCAATGTAGCAGTGTAACTCTCAATTGTTTTTCTGTAAACCTGCGGAATTACATAATCGCAATATCCTTTGTCCAACCAAGTTGGCCAGTCTTGCAGGTATTCTTCTTTTGCCCACGGATGAATACTTGGAGCCATACTCACAATCAATTGAGGTTTGATTGCTTTTAATTCTTTATAAAGCGCGCCTAAAAAAACGGTCAATTTATCAGCCCGCCAAGTAAGCCAATCAGCATTTTTATAATCTTCTGGAGGATTATTACCGTTATGTTCTTTTTTATATAAAGCTACCGTATAAGGATCATAGCCTCCAAGCGAAGGCATTGCCGGCAGACGGTCATCTCCCTGAATTCCATCTACATTATAGTTTTCAACAACCTCCACAATCAATGATTTTACAAAATTCTGAACTTCAGGATCAATAGCATTCATCCATTCAAAACCATTTTTTGTAACTAAGTTTCCTTTATTATCTACTGCTTTCCAGTTTGGAAACTTTTTTAGGATAGCACCTCCATTCTCGCCGTAAGAAGAAGCAAAACCAAACTCAAACCATGCATGAACTTTAATATTTGCTTTATGCCCTGCTTCGATCATTTCTTGCAGCGGATCTCGACCATTAAAACGTTCCATAATTGCTTTGCCAAATAAATCATTCATTATCTTACTTGGATACAAAGTCGTTCCTCTATTCCAAACCACAACATAAATATCTGTAATACCAGATTTTTTGCAGACTGCAACCGTCTCTATTATATTTTCTTTTGAATCTAAAGCTTTTGAAGCAACATTAGTCACCCACACTCCTTTAATTGGAGAAATTGGAGTTGAAGCAATAGTTGTTTTCTGAATTCCTGCACAGCAAGAAAGTGAAAACAATAAAATAGGCATCATGATAATTTTTAAAATATTATGCATTGTTTTTGGTTTATTATTACCGAACAAATATATAAAATTTTACTAACTACAATGTAGTTATTAAAATTATTTATTAATTAGATTTTAAATAATTTGAATTAACCTGAACAATTACATTTAAGATCCTCAGTAAATACAGCAAATGAACATAGAATATATAATTAAATTATTTTTACCTTTTTAAGGATATTTTTTTTTCAAAAAGAAAATAATTCGCACAAAAAAATCATATTGTCAATTTTACAGCATAATAAAAAAGTAATTATTACTAATAACAAAATGAAATTATATTTATTACATAGGGATGGAAATCATACAGAATGGACAGATCAATTAACTTTAAAAACTTAGTTTAAAAAAGGACTGGTCACTACTCAAAAGAAGTAATAAAAAAAAACTCTATAAATAATTTTATAGAGTTTTGAAGAATTTTATAAAAATAATTATTTAAAAAAAGGAGATAACATCTTTTCTTTTACAATGCAGCAAGCTCCAATAACACCCACACGATGCCCCAGTGTTGATTTCTTTAATTTCATATCTCTATTTACCAAACCTAGCGAATGCTTTTTCAGTGCTGATTGTATTGGAAGAAGTGCAAAATCTCCAAGCTGAGAAAAGTCTCCTCCAATAACAAGCAGATCTGGATTGAATATATTAAGCAAGATAGACAGATAGCGTCCCATTTTTTCACTTTGTCTGGTAACCAGTTCTATACACAAGCTATCTTCGAGATTTATCGCTCCCGAGATAATATCTAAATGCTGCAGATCCTCATTTTCATTGAGTTCAATTTTAGAATGCTTACCTTCTTTTAAAGCTTCTTTAAATTGTCTTACTAGTGACCAGCCTGAAATTTCAGTTTCCAGACAGCCTAATTTCCCACATTGACAAATGATTTCATTTTCAAAAAGGGTACTATGCCCAAACTCACCAGAATAGCCAGACTTTCCGTAGTAAAGCTTTCCATCTGTCATTATACCAATAGCAACTCCCCAGCTGTAATTCAAGAAAATTATATTTTGCTCATCATCCACAACACCTTCACAATATTCACCAAAAGCCATTGCTCGGGTGTCATTTTCAAGATGAACCGGAAGTCCAAGCTGTTCTGAAATAATTTCTGTCAGAGGCCTGTTTTCACTAAAAAAATAATTATAACTAAAACCTTCCATAGAATTAATACGCCCGGAAAAGTTAATACAGATCCCTACAATCAATTTTTTCTCTACAGAACTTTCTTCAATATAGTTATTAATAAGAGTACAAAACTCCAGAAGAGATTCCTGAGAATTTTTTAATGCAAAGGGAACACGCAGATCAAGGCTTATAAACTCATTTTTGATATTCTGCAAACCAATAGACATATGGGTCCTTCCAACCTCAACTCCTAAGAAAAAAGCACAAGTTGGATTGATACTATATAAAGAAGGTCTTCTTCCTCCACTGTTGGTTATTTTTCCCATATCTACCACATTCCCTTCCTGTAAAAGCTCGTTGACCGCTTTAGTAACAGTAGGAACACTAGACTGCAATTCAGAACTTATTTCTGCAATTGTAGCATTTCCCGCAGAAAGCAATCTTTTTACAATTGACTGTCTGAGCATATGCCATTTTTGTCCTGAAAGACTATTGTCTTTACTAATATCAAGTAAATCTTTTAAATTCATTTATCTTCGATTTTGGTAAATTCTTCTACAAACATAACTCATTTTTAACTTAACAACCTCTTTTTTTTTTTATTACAAAAATTAAAACACAACCTTAAATTTTACATTCTATAATTTGGCACTGCAAATGTGTTACATATTACAACCTATATCTGTATGAAAAAACATCTTAAAAATACATGTTTTTTATTTATAGCCAAACATTTAAAAAATAAATATATTATTTAACAAACAATTAATAAATATTTTTATAAATAAGGTTAAATATATTAATTTTTTGCTATTTTAGCAAACAACTAACTGATTATCAACCCCCATTAAATTAAACCAATATGAAAGCAAAAAAACTAATATGCATTGTTATTACAACTATTCTTATTTATGCCTGTTCAAATGAAGAAAATGTAAAGGAATCCGTTTCTCAGACAGTATCAAATAAAACAGCAAAAGCACAATTAGCCGTAAATTCTCTAGTTTCTTCAGACTGGACTTCAGGAACTCTGTCCACTTCAATTGTACCGCCACAAAACTTGAAACACTTGAGTGGTAATTTATCTGAAAAACCAATTTGGAAAAGTAACAATCCAGAAATTATACGAGGGAATGGATGGCTAATGCAAAATGCACGCGTAGATTCCAGCAGAGGAGGTTCGTCAAATCCTCTTTCTGGTACTTTTGGAGTTTATCTATTTCACATCAACCAATCCGGTTCTGTAAAATACTTACACGTTTTAGTTTCAAACCCTCAAACCAGTGCTCTTACAATTAGTGGAAAAGGCTCTACCTATACCAATTCTGAGAAACCGCTAAATGGAAGCGCAACAGGTCAGAGTTATTTTGTCTCAAAAGACTGGCTTCAAAATACGCCTCGTACAACATTTAACAACGTAACCATTAATCCGTCAAAGGTTTATGAAGTTTATAGAGCAACCTTAGCAAACAACAATATGGTAGATGGGTCTTATGAAATAACTGCTTCACAGGGTGTATATGTCTACACAGTCGTTACTTCAACTGGATCTATTAACGATGCGGTAAATGCTACTCAGACGGCGGCCGCTGGAGATATTTATACCGAAAGTACGAATACGTATGGTCGAGAAGCTGGAATATATACTGAATCTGGATGGTCTGGAACTACTGACATTGACTTACCAACTGGACCAGCCTACATGGGATTATGTCTTAATACAAGTTCGAAATTTGCTGTAGGTGGAACATATTTGCAAAATCAAAATGCTCCGTTCTCTTATAAATTAAACGGAGCTTCACAAAATACTTATGGAAACTACGGCCACAAATATACCTTGACTCTTAAGCTAAATAATCCAAACAGTACCTCAAAAAATGTATCGCTTACATTTGCTTCTAACTTTACATCAGCAACAAATTCACCTTCCTTCACTTTCAACGGGCCACTTTATTTAAATGGAGCTTTAAAAAATATTTACACTACTCCAACACAGCCGGCACAGAATCTGGCAACTTGGAGTATTCCTGCTAACTCATTTTTTAATGCCACAATAACATTTTATGTTCCAGGTTTAATTACGACAGGACAACAGTTAATTTTAAAACAAACTAATTAATTATACTATTTTGCCGATAACAAAAATTAAAGAATCACAAATGATTTCTCTACACAACCTATTAAAAACTTTTTTATTAGCTGTACTTTTTTTTCAGTATTCAATAGCTCAGAACAAGCCGTTTACTTTTGCACATATTACTGATACACATATTGGAAGTGAAAATGCTGCAGAAGATCTTGAAATGTCTGTAAAAGATATTAATAATAATTCTGATATTGAGTTTGTAATTCACACAGGTGATGTGACCGAATTTGGTTCTGATGAAGAATTGTACACGGCAAAAAAAATACTCGATAAACTCAAAAAACCTTATTACATTGTTCCTGGAAACCATGATGCAAAGTGGTCTGAGAGTGGATGTAATACTTTTTTAAAAGTTTTTAAAAGTGAATGCTTTGCTGTCGAAAAAAATGGTTTTCTATTTATAGGTTTGGCATCAGGACCTAATATGAGAATGTCTCCCGGACAAATTCCAAGAGAACATCTTGAGTTTTTACAAAATGAGCTCAAAAAAAATCAAGCAAGAAAATTACCTTTAATTTCGGTAAATCATTATCCATTAGATTCAGGACTGAATAATTGGTATGAAGTAATCGATCAATTAAAAAAGCAAAATATTCAAGCTCATTTAATGGGACACGGACATTCCAACAAAGTCTATAATTTCGAAGGAATTCCAGCTGTTATGGGCAGATCTAATCTTCGTGCCGATAAAACAAAAGAACCAAAAGACCAAATTGCGGCATATAATATCGTTAGAGTAGAAAACAACAAAATGATTTATTCGGAACGAAAAGCAGGAAAAGAAACTTCAGCACCTTGGGCCACAATTGAATTAAAAGATCATTCTTTCAGCAAAGACACAGCTATATACAAAAGACCTGATTATAGTATTAATTTAAAATATCCAAATGTTCAAGTAGTCTGGACTACTCAATTTTCTTCGGATATTGGCAGTGGCGTTGTATTAAGTGGCAGTATTGCAGTTACAGCGAATACAAAAGGAGAAATTACAGCCTTGAAAGCTGATACTGGAAAAAAATTATGGACATACAAAACAAAAGGGAAAATATTCTCAACACCAGCAATTGAAAATAATATTGTGATCGTAGGCTCATCTGATAATTCTATATATGGATTAAAATTAGCTACCGGAAAAAAAATATGGAAATTTACCACTAAAAAATCTGTACTGGGATCTCCTGCAATTGAAAATGATAATGTTTTTATAGGAGGTTCTGATGGTATCTTTAGAGCGTTGAATTATAAAACCGGAAAATTAATCTGGCAGTACAATGATGTTAGTAATTTTGTTGAATGCAGGCCTTTGGTTTTCCAAGAGAATGTGTACTTCGGGTCATGGGGAAATAGTTTTTATGCCTTAAATAAAAATACGGGTACATTGGTCTGGAAATCAAAAAATTCAGGCAGCCGAATGCTATCACCAGCAGCAGTATTTCCTGTTGGAAGTTTTAATAAAATCTTCATTGTTGCTCCAGACCGCTTTATGACTGCCTTTGATTCGAAATCAGGAAAGGAAATTTATCGTTCGAAAGAGGTAAGCTGCAGGGAATCGATCGGTATTTCAAAAGATGGTGCTATAATTTATATAAAAAGTATGACTGATGGCAGCTTGACTGCAATTGATGCGCAAAGTGAAACCCAAAAGATACTTTGGAATGTAGACACAGAACTAAGCTACGAGATTGCCCCTTCACCTATAACAGAATCTGGCAGCCTTGTTTTTGTCCCTGGACAGAACGGAATAATTTGTGCTGTAAATAAAGATTCGCAGAAGGCAGAGTGGAGATATAAAGTTTCCAATACGCTGATAAATGCCGTAACCCCTTTTGGAACAGATAAAATTCTGATCAGCACAATGGATGGAAAAGTAATCTGTTTAAAGTACTAATGAAAGAATATTTTTTTCACAATTAAAACCTCCTTTAATTTTGCTGCAAGAAGTAAGGCAGTTAAATATGATTGCTCTGAGAATATAAAGCAAAATCAATTTTTATTTTCATGTGCAGATCACAGTAAAAAAAGAATATCATTATTGCGTTTGCGGTGCCGATAATATTTACTACCGAATAAATGGAGATTGGAGTTGATACCTTTTTGCGACTAAATTCTTAGGCTGTGTTTATCTGAAGCAATAAAAAATGAATATATATAGCCTAAAATTTCTGACTGGCTGCTAACTTTATTCCCGCTAAATTAAACGGCATGAAAAATAAAAGGAGAACCTTCACTTTAGGCTTTAAGATTCTGGCCGCTTCGATGAGCATCCACTGCAAAAGAGTCTGTGACGTGGCAGGAGAACTCAACATCAGTGCAAGAACCCTTCAGCACTGGAAGAAGCTTTACCAGGAAGGCAGATTTACCATAAAGAAAACTTCAAATGAAATATACCATAAAAATGAGCTGCAGAAGCTTCGGAAACAGATAAAAGAATTGGAAATTGAAAGGGACATCATAAAAAAGGCTCAAAATATCTTCTCCGGGAGCGGGTGAAATATGAATTCATCAGAGAAAACTCGAAAATATTTCCCGTTGAGAAGATGTGCCGGATATTTCAGATCCACAAAAGCAGTTTCTTCCGATGGCGCAAAAGAACACCCACCGCAAGGGCAGAACGAAAAGCCCTCATCATAAGCGAAATTATAAGAATTTACCACTGGAGCCAATGCCGATACGGAAGCCAGAGAATTGATAAAGAATTAGATTCCATAGGGATAAAATTTCCAGAAAATTTGTCGGGCAGATTATGAAGGAAAACCATCTGAGAAGCATTGCAAAATCTAAATATAAAAAGACTACAAGCCCAACCCGCAATAACAGATCAGCAGAAAACAGATTAGAACAGATTTTTAAGGCAGCCAGAAGAAACGAAATCTGGGTTTCTGACATAACCTACATTGAAACAGGTGAAGGCTGGCTCTATCTTACTGTAGTGATAGACCTTTTTGACCGTAAAGTGATCGGCTGGTCCATCAGCGAGACAATGCGGGCAAAAGATACCAGCATTGCTTCCTTAAGAAAAGCTCTTCTAAATCGTCCCCTACAGCATAATCAGGAATTACTCTTTCACTCAGACCAAGGAAAGCAATACGCCTGCTATGAGTTTACTACCCTATTAGAGAAAAATAAAATAACCCAAAGCATGGGCCGAAAAGGAAACTGCTATGATAACGCAATAGCAGAAAGCTTCTTCAAGACATTAAAGGTAGAACTGGTATACCAAAATAAATAAGACTAAAGAGAAAGCAGAAAAATCAATAACCGATTATATCGAGAACTTTTACAACACCTGCAGAAGACATTCTGCACTCGGAAACTTAACGATCGAAGAGTTTCAGAATCAGCAGGCAATTAAATAATAGCTTTACATATGACACTGGCGTTAAAGTAGATGCACATGTATTTAGATTTAACAAGAACTTATAATACTGTATTAAAACAATTTGAAGGCTCAAGTTCGAAATATTACTCCAATTAAGTTTATAATATAACTCTAAGTAGAAAAATCTTTTTACAAGACACATAAAAAGCAAATATTTACACATCAATTAAAAAAAAACTTTAAAATCAAATGATTCTAAAGTTTTCTTATTTTATATCAGTTAAAAAAATATTGTTAATCTTTATTCAAGGCCCTCTGTGCTTCTTTTTGAAAATCAATATATTCTATTTTCTCTACAGAAATGCCAACTCCTAAAATTGTACCTCCTTTAAAAGTTCCTGGAGTTTTGTATTCGTTGCTTACAGCATCACCACTATCATATCCTATGCATAAACCGTCTCCTGAAAGAGTAAATTTACCAGCTTGTGTCCTCATTGGTCCTTCTGCAACATTTTTTTCATTGACGTACATTTTCATCTTTCCAATTTGTTCACCATGATCTCCGGTTTTTTCTCTAATAAATTCCATTCCCAGCGTATATTTTCCAGGTTTTAGAATTTCCAATGAGGTGAATTTTTGCTCTGGAGCAATTCCTAAAAAATTATAGATATAATTTAATTTTCCATCTTTAATAAAAAAAGTATGACCGCCAAAACGCGAACCGTGTGCAAATATAACCCCTGATACAGAAGCTTCTTTGATCTCTACATCAGCAATTATTTTGTATGATCTTCCACGAATATTTACAGCTACACCTTCTGGTACCGGGGCTGTCCCCGCGTAATAAATATATCTTTCTCTCGTTTTTTCCTCAGATGGCCTTACTGTTGCTAAGACTTCTACAGCTGTCCTGTCATCTAAAGGAAGTACCAGATTTTTATCGGCTTCATCGATCCATGTAGCAATTAGTTCTTTTAATTTATCTGGATTTTTTTTAGCTAAATTATCAGACTCTGAACGGTCTATATTCACATTGTATAATTCCCATTCATCCTTATCAAAATTTCCTTTTCCCGACAAGGGTGCATGAAGTGCCACAGCTTTCCAGCCATCTTTCCAGATTGCTCTTGAGCCTAACATCGAATAATATTGAATGTGTTTTTGAGTGAGATCATTTGGTTTACCATCAAAACTATAACGCATTGATACTCCAGAAATAGGATATTGTCCAATACCATTATGTACTTTTGGCATTTCAAGTCCACAAATGTCTAAAATTGTAGGAACAATATCTGTTGAATGGTGGTATTGATTACGTACTTCGCCTTTGGCTTTTATTCCTTTTGTCCATGAAATTACTAAAGGATCGCAAGTTCCACCAGCATATTCGCTGTATCTTTTAAACATTTTGTAGGGTGTTGAAAATGCCGCAGCCCATCCTGTAGGATAGTGCTCATATGTATCAGGACTTCCAAGCTTATCGATGTATTTCATATTTTCGGATAACTCGTCGGGATACCCGTTAAAAAATTTATTTTCATTGACAGAACCTGATGGTGAACCTTCTCCTGAAGCACCGTTATCAGCAGCATAAATTACAACCGTATTCTCTAACTGACCGCTTTTTTCTAAGTAGTCTATTACACGCCCTACCTGAGCATCTGTATATTCAGAAAATGCAGCATATACTTCAAGTAATCTCGAGAACAGCTTTTTCTCATCTGGATTCAAAGTATTCCACGGTTTTACATAATCACCTGGATTAGAAACATCTGGAGGCAATGGATTTAAATCGGTTAGTTTAGTATCAGCAGGAACGATTCCTTTTGAAATCATCCGAGGTAAAACCCATTTACGGTAAGCATCATAACCTTCATCAAATTTACCTTTATATTTATCAATATATTCCTGAGGTGCCTGATGAGGCGCATGGTTTGCACCCGGGCAATACCATAAAAACCATGGTTTTGAAGGATTTGTAGCTTTTTGATCACGAATATATTCAATTGATTTATCCGCTAAATCTTTAGATAAGTGATACCCTTGTTCAGGACCATAAGAAGCTTCTGTAAAATGATTATCTTCTACTAAATCAGGATACCACTGATTTGTTTCTCCACCAAGAAAGCCATAGTATCGATCAAAACCTAATTGTGTAGGCCATTGTTTCCGACTTGCGCCAGAGGCAACGTCCTGTTCTGGTACATTATGATTTTTTCCAATCCAAAAAGTACTCCAGCCATTTTCTTGTAAAACTTGAGCTATAGTGGCACATTGTTCAGGAATACGGCCGTGCGCACCCGGAAATCCATCCGCACCTTCAGTAATAGAGGCATTCCCTGTTAGATGATGATTCCTACCCGTTAAAAGTGTTGATCGTGTTGGAGAACATAAAGCGGTAGTATGCCATTGTGTATAAATTAAACCATTATCAGCTAATTTTTGCAATGTTGGCATGTTAATTCCTCCTCCAAAGGGAGACCAAGCTGCCTGTCCTGTATCATCAAATAATATAAAAAGAATATTTGGTGCAGCTGCTGGCGCCGCTTTAGGTGTGTAAGGTCCCCAATCTGCTTTTGAATCACGAATATCTAAATTAATTACGCCGTGAAAATTTTCTTTTCTGACTTCTCTAGGATCAGCTTGGGCTGATAATTTATTTGATATGTTGGAGAAAAATAAACATAAGATAAAAAGCGATACACTTTTTTTTAGAATAGCATTTTTTTGATTATCCATAATTCCATGTTTATTAATGATTATTGTTTTTTGAACCATATTCTTAGGTCCTTTTAAATAAAGAAAGTAAAGAAAGAAAGAAAACTACTAAATCAAAGCATTCAATGATTTATCAGATTTATCAAACAAAATTGGAACAAGAACCCCTAAAAAAAAATGATCCTTATCACGATGAAAAGTGATAGGGATCATTTTCTCTTTATATTCCAATTTTTGGGATTCCCTTCTTATTTCCTACAAAATTTAAAGCAGTTTTTTAGCATTTTTCACAAGTATAAATTTTGTGGCAGAATCGTGGCGCATGAAGCATATTAAAAATAGAAATCCAGCAAAATCAAGCCCTATCAAGTTTAGTTTCGAAACTTTTAGAAACTTCATTAATTATCATTTTATTTAGGATACTGAATTTCTTTCCACATTTGAGCAACAGATTCATTGAAATCTCAATAACTTGTTTTTATTTCTCATTTAAATTGTTTTCGCAATATGCTTCCAATTCACTTGACGCTAGAATTTGGTTTATTTCTGAGTTGATATATGAGAGGATTTAAAATAGCAAAGTGTGAAAAAATGCCACTTTACTATTTCTCCAATTTTCGTTAGCATATCCAAAACAATGAATAATAAACAAAATGAAGTAATATAATAGTATTAAAAATGATCCTGATCAATTTGAAAAGTGATAAGAAACATTTTTATACGCAGTGGAAATTCTTACTTTTAAACTTAATTAAAGAAACCCATTTAGATATTTAGCAAAAAAAAAAAACACTAAAATATCTTTCAGATTTTCAATCCATTAATTGGATAAACAAAGACATAATATCAAAATTTCCAGTTATAATTATTACACACAACCCAATTTAGAAAGCACATGAAAAACTTGATTTTATTGCTTACCTTTTCCTTTGTTATGGTTTCTTGCAGACAAGAAACAGCAAAAACTGATAATACTGGCAAACCCTCATCTATCAGTACAGTATATTACAACGGAGATATTGTAACCATGGAAGGCGAAAACGCTGCCTACATCGAAGCAGTAGTGGTAAAAGACGGAAAAATTACTTTCACAGGAAGTAAAGACGAGGCGATGAAACAAGCCGGCGAAGGCCATACCATGGTCGATTTAGAAGGAAAAACGATGATGCCGGGTCTGATAGACCCGCACTTGCATCCCAATCTTGGTGCTATGATTTTGAATACCAAATTTGCTGCACCTTTTGACTGGGTTTTTCCCTGGGGAAATGTAAAAGCCGTCAGAGGACATAAAGCATTCATAGCCAAAGTAAAAGAATATGAAGCTGAGTTAAAAGAGCCTAAAGAACCTCTTGTCGTTTGGGGTTTCATGGAGCCTTTTCACGGAGACATTTCACGTAAAGAATTGGATGGAATTTCTACAACACGACCGATTATGATTTGGCAATATTCTGCACATGTAATGTGGTTGAACACCGCTGGTTTGAAGTATTTGAATATTACCCAGAAAGAAACCAAAGGAAACAGCCAAATTGATTATGGTGCCGGAAAATTTGTAGAAGCTGGATTTTTCAATGTCGTTGTTCCGAAATGGGCACCGACCATTAGAAATGATGGAGTTATGAAGACCAATATGTTAAAACTTCGTGACCTTGTACATATGGGCGGACTAACTACCATTGGCGATATGGGTACCGGTTCATCGGGAGAACTTTGGGGCGATTTTAAATACATGAAGAATAATCTGGAAAACGATAAGACACCTTTCCGTATGCAATTTACCCCCGATGTAAATACATTGAACCTGGTAAATGGCGGTGATTTTGAAAAAACGTTTACCGATGTAAAGGAGTTTGGCAAAAAGACTTCGCCACATATTATAATAGAACATGCCGTAAAACTTTATGCTGATGGTGCATTTTTTGGTCAGAATTTTCAAGTTTTACCTCCAGGATATTTGGACGGGCATAGCGGCGAATGGATTATGACCCCTGAAAATTTAAACAAAGCCATGAAATTTTGGTGGAACAAAGGTTATCCTATCCATATTCATTGCAATGGCAGCATGGGATTAGAAACCATCTTGGATGAACTGGAAAAATTACAAAAAGAATTGCCACAATTAAAACAAAGACTCACCATAGAGCATTTTGGAGAATCTAAACCTGAACAGTCTGCCCGTATTGCAAAATTAGGAGCGGTGGTGTCTGCTAATCCCTACTATCTCTATTCTATGGGTGATAAATATGCATCCACTACTGTTCTAGGCCAGCAAAGAGGTTCAGAAATGGTTCGTTTGGGCTCATTGGTTAAAAACAAAGTGAAGTTTGCCCTGCATTCCGATTTCACTATGGCTCCTATTCAGCCACTGCTCCTGGCTTGGATAGCAACTAATCGTGTAACGGCCGATGGAACTTTGATGGCGCCTCAAGAAAGAGTATCTGCTTATGATGCATTGAAAGGCATCACGATTAATGCGGCTAATTTAATGCAACTGGATAAAATTACGGGATCCATAAAAGTGGGTAAAAAAGCGGATTTCGTCATACTTGCTGAAAACCCTTTAAAGATAGACCCTATAAAAATGAAAGACATTAAAGTGTTAGAAACTGTCTTTGAAGGCAGATCATTTCCTTTAAAAGATTAGTTAACAGATTATTTAAATAATAATTTTTAATCATTTACATACAGATTTTTAATCAATTAAACAGTTAAATAGTATGAAAATCTTAACATCTATCCTTTTATCATCGTGCATAGTATTATTCACTAGTGCTTACAGCCAGAATACTAATAAAAGTAAAACAATTGAAAAATTGAGTCCCACAATAAACACCTTTAGCAAACCACCCAAAAAGAACACCGAAAAGCTGTTTGATCCAATTACCCTGCCCAATGGAAAACAAAAAGTAACTATCGATAATTTTGTCCGCGCCGAAACTGATAACTATTTCAAAATCAGAACAAATGACGGGTGCTTTGGTAAATTATGCCACAACAGCGGTCCGGCAGATGTTAATCATCAATCCATAATCCGCACCAATCGCGATACGAGGTATTCTTATGGGATTTTTGATCTCAGCTCACCCCTTAGCATTACCTTACCCCAGACCAAAGGGCGTTTTATATCGATGATGGTGATCAATGAAGATTCCTATATCCGGGTATTTTATGAACCGGGCAATTATACCTTGACCAGAGAAAATGTTGGTACCCGATTTATTCATATAACCATTAGAACTTTGGCAGACCCCAATAGTCCTGAAGATAATAAAATAGTCACAGCAATACAAGAATCCATTGTTGTCAAACAAGCAAGTACGGGCAAGTTGGAAATTCCCGATTGGGATGAAGAGAGCCTTACAAAAACGCGTAATTTACTTTTGGCATTGGCCAAAGATTTACCTAACAGTAAAGCCGCTTTTGGCACAGAATGGGAAGTAACCCAAGTACGACAACTGTTAGGAACGGCGGGGGGATACGGTGGAAATCCAGAAAAAGATGCTATTTATCTTAATTTAAATCCACCTAAAGATGATGGTGTAACTGCTTACACCCTGACTCTGAAAGATGTTCCTGTTGATGCTTTTTGATCTGTGTCTTTATACAATGAAAAAGGGTACTATGAAGTAAATAAATACAATAGCTATAATTTCAATTCGATAACATCCAAGAAGAATCCGGATGGCAGCGTAACCATACATTTTGGAGGAGATCCCAACCAGCCAAATTTTTTATATATCATGAAGGGATGGAATTATATGATTCGACTCTACAGGCCTCACAAAGAAATTTTGAATGGAACTTGGAAATGCCCGGAATTAGTAGAAGTGAAACCATAAAAATCAAATGATTTATTTTTTTAATTAACTAATAAGCTTATGAAAAATTCAATCTTATCAATATTGGCATTTGCAATTTTGACGGTCTCCTGTAAAAAAGACGAAAAATTGGCGGCAGATCAAGGTTCAGGCAATAAAGCTACCGTTTATTACAACGGAGACATCATCACCATGGAAGGAAAAAAGCCCACTTATGCCCAGGCGATTGTAGTTAAAGACGGAAAAATACTATTTGTAGGCAAGGAAGAAGAAGCCATGAAGCAAGCAGGATCTGGACACATTATGGTAGATCTGAAAGGAAAAACGATGCTCCCGGCATTTTTAGATGCCCATAGCCATTTTCTTAATGTTGGTTTTACCGCATCGGTCGCTAATTTACTGCCGCCTCCGGATGGTCCCGGTGCCGATTTTGCTTCAATTATCAATGCAGTGAACCAATATAAAAATTCAGCAGACGGTAAAACGATGCTTAAAAAATTTGGCTGGATTTTAGGAAATGGCTACGATGATTCCCAGCTCAAAGAAGCGGACCACCCAAAAGCTGCTGATTTGGATAAAATAAGTAGCACTGAACCAGTAGTTATCGTACATCAATCAGGACATTTAGGGGTACTTAACTCCTATGCCATGAAAATGCTAGGCATCAATAAGGACACCAAAGACCCCGCGGGTGGAAAATATCGTAGAAATGCTGATGGGACGCCAAACGGCGTATTGGAAGAAGGTGCTTTTTTTGCCGTTCTATTCCCAATTTTAGGCAAAGGAGATGCACAGGCCAATAGAATGTTTATTGATAAAGCCTTGGTTGAATATGCTAAAAATGGTTATTTGACTGTACAAGAAGGCAGGGCTACTTTACAGCAGATGTCCCAGTTAGAAGATGGAGCAAACAGCAAAAAGTTCTATTTAGATATTGTTTCCTATCCTGATGTTGCGCTGGGTGTAGAAAAAATTATGAAAAGCCCTTATTACAGCCCCACGCATCACTATAAAAATAAATACAGAATTGGCGGTGTGAAATTAACGCTGGATGGTTCGCCGCAAGGTAAAACTGCATGGCTCTCCCACCCTTACCATATTCCGCCTGCAGGTGAAAAAGCAGATTATAAAGGACAAGGCGTAATGACCGATCAACAGGCGGATGATTATGTAGCACTTGCCTTTAAAAATAAATGGCAGCTATTGTGCCATACCAACGGCGATGCTGCAATTGACCAGTATTTAAAAGCGATTGATCTCGCGGAAAAAAAATACAATTATCCCGATCACAGAACGGTACTCATTCATGGACAGACATTGCGCAAAGATCAAATTCCGGAATTGGTCCGCCTAAAAGTGATCCCTTCATTATTTCCAATGCATACTTTTTATTGGGGCGATTGGCATGCCCAATCCGTTTTGGGGCATCCCAGAGCTGATTATATCTCGCCGATGAGAGATGCAATAGATGCAGGACTTATTACAACTTCTCACCATGACGCACCCGTTACCTTCCCTAATTCGATGCGAGTACTCGATGCAACGGTTAACAGGGTCACCAGAAGCGGAAAAATATTGGGGCCAAACCAACGAATTACTCCTTACGAAGGATTGAAAACACTGACAGAATGGGCAGCAATCCAATATTTTGAAGAAAACTCAAAGGGTACATTAACGAAAGGAAAGCTTGCCGATTTGGTAATTTTGGATAAAAATCCATTAAAAATAAAACCTTTAGACTTGAATACCATTCAAATTCTGGAATCCATCAAAGAAGGAAACACGGTGTTTAAAATAAAAAAGTAAAATGAAAAATTCACATCATTGTCCCTCAAAGCGTTTGCTGGCCTTATTTATTTTATTTACAATAACATTTGGATACTCCCAAAAAAACAACTCAATGGGGATCAGAAAGCTGATACAAGCAAACGGTATTCAAATCGAAACCTTTATTTATGGAGATGGTCCTGCCGCTTTAATTATGGCAGCCGGTAATGGCAGACCGGCAATCCAGCTCGATGAACTCGCTCAGGCAATTGCATCAAAAGGAATCAAAGTTGTTACCTACAACTACCGAACTTTGGGAGCCAGTACTGGAAAAATTGAGGGATTAACACTCCACGATTATGCAGTTGATCTTTGGAAAGTGGCAGACGAACTCGGTCTCAAAGAAGTTTACCTGGCTGGAAAAACGTATGGAAATCGCGTGGTGAGAACCGCTTCTCAAGACCGACCTGAACGTGTATTGGGTATTGTTTTAATTGGTGCAGGCGGTGAAGCACAGCCATCTGCAGAAACTATGGCGCTGTATCAACGCTACATGGATCCCTCAATCAGCAAAGAAGAATGGCTTAAATTGCAAGGACAGCTTATGTATGCTCCAGGCAACGAGCATTTGGCTTTGCTGGATCAGGCACAAGGCGAATTTCCAGCCTTGGCCGGACAACAAGCCAAGTCTAGTGATGCCACACCAAAAGAACAGTGGTCTACGGGTGGTACTGCTCCAATGTTAGTTATAACTTGTTTATTAGATCGGGTTGCAGTTCCTGAAAGCGCTTTAAATATAGCAAAAGAGAGACCTAAAACCTGGCTGGTCGGATTGCCTTTATGCGGTCATAATATGCTGAACGAAAAAGGGAATGATATCAAACGCCTAATAGTAGAATTTATACTTAACACTCCTTCTGATGAAGTAAAATCAGCAAAACAAGATTAATCATAAAATATTCAAGATGTAAAAACAGAATTAAATTACTGTCTTTACTGTTTAAAGTAATAACTCTCTTTCTTTATTTTACTAATCCGGCAATGATTAAAATAGCCGAAAACAATGATGCTAAAAGCATATTAAGATGCGGCTACGTCAATGGTCGAAAAATTAAAATAGTATATAACTCCGAAAATAAATCCCTTCAAAAGACATAAAGACTCTTAAATTACTGAAAATTCAGATAATTCAATATTACTTTTACTTCAGGAATCTAAAACACAAATTCATAAATTATAAATGAATCCCAAAATAACTACTCTGAATTTTGTGGGCAATACGCACTATTTCAACTGTTTTAATGCATCTTCCAGTTTATATTTCTCCCGCATATAGTCTTCTTCCAATGAGTCAATGGTAAACTGCAGAGATGGGTCATACTGTTTAATACCACCTGCAAATTCTTTAGTAAATTTTACTTTTTTCTTCAATAGGTCAAGCTGCTGCTGAGCCTCTTCAATGCATGTATTCAGGTACTCGCGCTCATCCGGCGGATGAGTTTCTACTAGTATTCGCTGCTGTTGAATAATCAGCTGTGCCGATTTAATTATACTGTCAGATTCTCTGTTTAATAAGAGCCACTTTCTAAGCAGATTATCATTTATGCCAGAGGTTTCATATTTATCTATATCGATACCATTTTCACTTGAGTCTGTCCAGTCCTTCTGCTGGCAGCAATAAAGCAGTACTGCCAAAGCAGCTGTTATGTAGAATCTTGTTTTCATATTGATTGCTTATTTAATTTTTGCTCCGATTATTATTGTAAAAGCTCATTGCCGGCCAGTCTCATTCCTTAATTAAAAAAAAGAAATCTTTCTATAATTATTTTCTATTTCGCAGCCACTGACCTACTGGTTCAAGAACTTTAGTGCAATCATCACACAGAGATGTTATCGAGCTAAGATATCTAAAATGTATTTCTGTTTCCTGCCCAGCATTAATACAAACTGCTTTTGCCTTATCCAATACCTTCAAAAACAAACTCTATTTAGGATACCCCAGCAGTTTAGAAAGTTCCTTAGCACTCCAATATTCATTGCCATTTTTGTCTTTTTTTCGAAGTTTTACAAAAACTGATATACTTTTCTGTTGTGTCTTTTGTTGCTTCTATATTGCAAATTTTTCAATTATAAAAAATAGAACGTAACTAGTTATAATATGATCCAATTCTAACTTTATTTTTATACATAATCCACTATTCTACAAATGTCATGTATTATTTAGCGATGTAAAATGATATGCATCACATATCTGCATATCATAAATAGTTAAAAAAAATTAATAGATGACTGCCGTCATTTCCAATAATTACACATCAACTTATTTTTATTAAATAAATAAAAGCCATAAGTACGAGTGTCTAAAAACAATTAAAAATGGAAAAATATATTTTAAAATTTAATCAGATAGGGATAAATGATATTAGTAAAGTAGGCGGCAAAAATGCTTCTTTGGGTGAAATGTATAACAATCTTATTCCGCAGGGAATTAGAATTCCAAATGGTTTTGCAATCACCACAACTGCTTATAAAGATTTTATAAAGCATAATAATCTAAATGCCCGATTAGATGAGCTGATGAAACTTCTGGATAAGAAAGATTTTATGAACTTAAATGAAATCGGTTCAAAAGCCCGAAAGTTATTGCTGGATGCAAAATTCCCGCTGGATCTTCAAACTGCCATTTCATCTGCTTATACAGACTTATCCAAAGATAATGAAATGACCGTCGCCGTACGAAGCAGTGCTACGGCAGAAGATCTGGACAATGCTAGTTTTGCCGGACAACATGATTCGTTTTTAAATATAAAAGGAACTATGCCGCTTATATATGCCGTTAAATGCTGTTTTGCCTCCCTTTATACAGACCGAGCAATCAAATACAGATTAGATAAAGGTTTTGATCATGATAAAGTATTCCTTTCAGTAGGGATCCAGCAGATGGTTCGCTCAGATCTGGCTTGTTCCGGAATAGGATTTACACTTGAACCCGAATCAGGATTTCGTGATTTGATTCATATTGCAGGTACCTGGGGTTTGGGCGAAACCATTGTTCAGGGAACTGTAACTCCGGATGAATTTCTTGTATTTAAAACTTCTCTTAAAAACAATAAAAAAGCCATCTTACAAAAAAATCTTGGTACAAAAACTAAAATGCTTATTTATAGTGAAAATTCAGCCGGTATCAATTCAACTGTTATAAAAGTAACGCCCAGAAAATGGTGCAGTAAATTTGTTCTTCAGGATTCTGAAATTGAAAAATTAGCCAGATGGGCACTTATAATAGAAGATCATTATAGTAAATCAATGGATTTTGAATGGGCTAAAGACGGTATGAACGGCGAGCTTTACATTATTCAGGCCCGACCCGAAACTGTGCATTCCCTGATCAATCCTTTGTCTATAACTTCTTATAAATTAGAAAAAAAAGGAGAAGAAATCATAACCGGTGAAGCTATAGGAAATGCCGTTACCAGCGGTATTGCGAGAATTTTGCATTCACCGAAAGATGCTTCGGCACTACAAGAAGGAGATATTCTCATTACTAATTTCACTAGTCCAGACTGGGATCCTATCCTTAAAAAAGTGGCTGGAATTGTTACCAATAAAGGAGGAAGAACAAGTCACGCTTCTATAGTTGCCCGTGAACTTGGAACTCCTGCTGTAGTAGGAACAGAAAATGCCACCGAGTTAATAAAAGATGGTGATGTAATCACAATAAGCTGTGCCGAAGGAAAAACAGGATATATATATAAAAATAAATTAAAATACGTTCAAACGATCACAGCACTTGATACAATTAAACTGCCTGTGCAACCAAAAGTGCAGCTTATTGTTTCTGAGCCGGAAAAAGCTTTTGAACTTTCTTTTTATCCTAATGATGGCGTGGGATTGCTTCGTATTGAGTTTATCATAACACATACTGTTAAGGTACATCCCATGGCACTGATGCATCCTGATAAGGTGATTGATCCAGCTCAAAGCACAGCAATTAATAAACTTACAGAAAATTATGACACCAAAGCAGATTACCTCATCGAAAAACTCTCGCAGGGTGTAGCAACAATCGCCGCCGCTTTTTATCCTAAAGAAGTTATTGTCAGAATGAGTGATTTTAAGAGCAATGAATATTCTGGACTTCTGGGAGGTACATTTTTTGAACCTCAGGAAGAAAATCCAATGCTTGGTTTTCGCGGTGCCTCTCGTTATTATCATGAAAAATATCGCGAAGGATTTAAGCTCGAATGTCAGGCTATGAAAGTAGTTCGTGATGATATGGGGCTCACCAATGTAAAACTCATGATTCCGTTTTGCCGTACTCCTGAAGAGGGGAAAAAAGTCATTGCTATTATGGCAGAGTACGGTTTAAAACAGCATGAAAATGGACTAGAAATATATGTCATGGCCGAGATACCCTCAAATGTTTTACTTGCTAAAGAATTTGCGGAAATTTTTGATGGTTTTTCTATAGGCTCAAACGACCTTACACAGCTTACATTGGGTATTGATCGAGACTCCGAATTAATCGCTGCTCTTTTTGATGAAGAGAATGAAGCTTCTCAAAAACTTATTCTTCAAATGATACAGACAGCAAATAAAATGGGAAAAAAAATAGGTCTTTGCGGACAAGCCCCAAGTGACTCTGCAGAATTTACAAAATTTTTGGTCATGGCTGGAATTAACAGTATTTCTTTCAATGCCGATGCTTTGGTAAAGGGTATTAAAAATATTAATGCAGTTTTAAAAGACAATAGTAATGGACATAAAATGCATATATCTGGTCGCGAGTAAGTTTACATAAGCGGACCAATTTTTCTTACCAAAAAATAAGTATCTAATAAATTGGTTATCAAAAACAATTTGCGACATTTGCTAGACCAAAAACCGATTGCGACATGAAAAATCAAGCACTTTTAAAGGCAATTATTGATAATGCAATCGATGGCATCATAACAATTAATGAAAAGGGAATTGTAGAATCTATAAATCCTTCTGCCTGCCGGCTTTTTTTATATGATCCAGAAGAAGTAATCGGGAAAAACATTTCACTTTTGATGCCTTCTCCCGACCGGGAAAAACATGATTCCTATATAGAAAGTTATAAATCTTCTGGAATTCCTCATATCATTGGCCATGACAGAGATGTGCTCGGCCGAAAAAAAGACGGCAACATTTTTCCCTTCCGACTTGGAGTGAGCGAAGTGAAATTTGAAGGAGAAAGAATTTTTGCAGGTTTCATTCATGACATGAGCCACCAAAAAGAAGCCGAAAACAGACTCATGCAGTACACCCAGCATTTGGAGGAACTGGTAAAAGACCGCACCCATTCGCTAAATGAAACAATTGCCGCATTAACTCAGACTAAGGAAGAGGTCAGCAGTACACTGGAAAAAGAAAAAGAACTCGGTAAAATTAAAAGCCGCCTCTTATCTATGGCTTCGCATGAATTCAGGACACCGCTCAGCACCATTCATCTTTCCACTTCTTTGATTCAGCGCTATTCAGAAGATTTAAATAATACCAAAATTGAAACGCACATAAGAAAAATTAAAAGTGCTGTTTCAAACCTAACGACTATTCTGGATGATTTTCTGCTTCTTGAAAAAGCGGAATCTAATAAAATTACACTCCAGATATCCTGTTTTGATCTTCAAGATTTTATAAAGGAAATCATAAGTGAATTAAAGCTTCTCACCAAAAAAAAACAAAAAATCATAAGCATTCCCAACACAGAAGTCACTTTAGTAAAATTAGATAAAAACCTGCTCAAAAACTGTATTATCAATCTGGTTTCTAATGCGATTAAATACTCTGGTGAAGAAACTGAAATTGAACTTTCGACAGCAATGACCTCCAGCAAGATCATTATAAATGTAAAGGATAACGGTATTGGTATACCCGAAGGAGATCATGAACATCTATTTGAAGCTTTCTTTAGGGCTCATAATACAGGAAATATACCGGGAACCGGTCTCGGACTGCACATTGTTTCACGATATGTATCTCTGATGAATGGCACCATTTCTTTTGAAAGTGCAATTAACAAAGGAACTTTATTTACTATTGAACTGCCGCGTTTATGACTAAAATACTTATTATCGAAGACAATGACAATATTAGGGAAAATGTTGTTGAAATACTGGAACTATCAGGATATGAAGTTTTTGCAGCCGGCAATGGAAAAGCCGGAGTAGAAATAGCGCTAAAAATAAAACCTGATATTGTATTATGTGATATCATGATGCCCGAACTTGATGGCTATGGAGTATTGCATATTCTCCAAAAGAATCCAGAAACACAGACAACACCTGTAATATTTTTAACCGCAAAAGCAGAGAGAGCCGATATTCGTAAAGGTATGGAACTCGGAGTAGATGATTACCTCACTAAGCCTTTTGACGATTTAGAACTTTTACGGGCCATAGAAGCGAGGTTAAAAAAACAAGAATTGCAGCAGCTGTTTTACGGACAAACGGCTGAAAACCTCAACACTCTTATTTCTAAAGAGGATGGACTTGTAAAACTTAAAGAAATAATGCTGGAAAGAAGCACAAGGCACTATAAAAAAAACCAGTATATTCATTATGAGGGAGACCACGTAACGGGCATTTATTACATTATAAGCGGTAAAGTGAAAACTGTAAAATTAACCGAAGACGGGCGTGAACTCATTACAGGCGTATACAAAGAAAATGATTACCTCGACATTAGTATTTTATTTTCTAATGACACTTATAATGATACCACAATAGCTTTAGAGGAAACCGTTTTGAGCTTTCTGCCAACCGAACAGCTCGATAAACTCCTTTTTATTTATCCGGATGTAGGCGCAAAATTCATTAAAATTTTAGCCAATGACATGAGAGAAAAAGAGGTTCGCCTCCTGCAGATAGCCTATATGTCAGTTCGAAAGAGAATAGCCCAGGGTATTGTCCATTTAGTACTACAGCACGGAATGGGTGGCTCCAGTATCAAATTCAGCAGGGATGATCTTGCCGCATTCTCAGGAACTTCTCCAGAAACAGTCAGCCGCACTTTAAGCGATTTTAAAGAAGAAGGACTGATTGCGAAAACAGCCAGTACCATTCATGTACTCAATTTGGAAAAACTCAGTAAAATAAAGAACTAATCTTCATTATGATCAAAATCATTTTCTTTAGTGATTTTGATCATCCCTTCTCTAGATAATCTGCTATAATTTTGGTTGAACAATCCTATGCTTTTTAAGTAATAGGGATCAACTAAAATTATGAAAGTAATTAAGCACTCAGGGCATATTGTTCCTTTCGACATAGAAAAATTAAGGCTTTCTCTTCAAAAATCGGGTGCTACCCCTGAACTCATTAAGGAATCGCTGGCTCAAATACAGAGCCAAATGTACGAGGGAATAACGACCAAACAGATATACAAAATGGCTTTTGCTATTCTAAAAAAAGCTTCGAATGGCCATGCAGCGCGCTACAATCTGCGTTCTGCCTTACAAATGCTTGGCCCGGCTGGTTTTTTCTTTGAAAAATTTATTGCACGATTATATGCAGCCGAAGGTTTTAAAACCAGAACCAACTTAACGCTGCAGGGAAAATGTGTCTCGCATGAAGTAGATGTAATGCTGAAAAAAGAGAATCTAATTTCGATGATTGAATGTAAATTTCACAGCAGCAGAGAAGCTTCTTCTGATGTAAAAGTTCCGATGTACATTCTTTCTCGTTTTAATGACCTTAAAGTGAAAACACATACTATTTTTTCTAACAGCGAAACTATTAATTCCTGTATTATAGTGACCAATAACCGCTTTACTAAAGATGCTGAAAGTTTTGCAAACTGCAGCGGCATAAACCTTTTAAGCTGGGACTATCCAAAAGATAACAGCATCAAAAGCAAAATTGATAAAGGAGGGCTCTATCCTATTACCTGCCTCACAACCTTATCTATGGTAGAAAAGGAAAAATTGCTGATTCTGGATCAGCTGCTTGTAAAAGATCTTATTAACGATTCTCATAGTCTTCATAAAATTGGAGTTAGCGAAAACCGAGTTCGAAATGTATTGAAAGAAGCTTCACAAATTTGTAAACTTATTTAAGATGAAAATTAAATTTATAGGAGGCTCTGGAACTGTAACAGGCTCCAAAACACTGATAGAAAGCAATGGTGTTAGAATATTGGTTGACTGCGGACTCTTTCAGGGCCTTAAAGCTCTAAGGGAACTCAATTGGGAACCGCTGCCCATTTTACCCGCAAGTATAGATTATGTGCTTCTAACGCATGGCCATCTGGATCATTGCGGCTGGCTGCCAAAACTGGTCGCTCAGGGATTTACAGGAAAAATTTACTGCACGAGTCCAACCGAAGCAGTAGCTAAGCTGGTTCTTTTAGACAGCGCTAAAATTCAGGAAGAAGAAGCTGATAAAGCCAACAAAGAACATTATTCTAAACATGAAAAAGCAAAACCTCTGTATACTGTAATTCAGGCAGAAAATGTTATTCCCTTTTTTAAAGTAGTACAGCCCAATCTATCAATTGTTGTGGCAAATGATATTGCTGCCGTTTTTTCGACTGCCGGACATATTATTGGAGCCTGCAGCATTACACTGACTCTTGAGGGGAAAACTTTAGTCTTTTCAGGCGATATTGGGCGGGATGATGACGTATTAATGTTTCCGCCAACAAAACCTTTATTGGCCGACTATATTTTTTTAGAAAGTACTTACGGCAATCGCCTGCATCCAGAGCTCGACGTAAAAAAAGAGCTGGAAACCTATATCAATAGTACTATCGAACAAAACGGAACCGTAATTATTCCAGGATTTGCTGTCGAGAGAGCGCAATCCATAATGTATATTTTATGGAAACTTAAAACAGAAGGAAGAATACCTAACATACCTTACATACTTGACACTCCTATGGGTACCAGCGTACTTGATGTTTTTCTGGAAAATATGCAGTGGCATAAACTGTCTGCAAATGAATGCCATGAAATGTTCAAAATGTTCAGAATTGTTTCTGAATTCGATCAGACCATGCGCATTATTGAAGATCCTCAGCCAAAAGTAATTATTGCCGCAAGCGGCATGGTTACTGGCGGCCGCGTGCTGTCTTATTTTGAAAAATATATAGGTCTTGAAAAAACCACTGTCATAATTGTGGGCTATCAGGCAGAAGGCACTCGCGGAAGAAAGCTTCTTGATGGAGCTGATGAAATTAAAATTTATGGTAAATATTATCCAGTACAAGCTAAAATTGTACAAATTGAAGGGCTGTCTGCACATGGCGATCAGGAAGATTTGATAAACTGGCTTTCTGCTCTTAAAAACAATCCAAAATGCATTTATTTAGTTCACGGAGAAAACCTTCCGGCAGAAGAACTAAGAATTAAAATCCAGGATAAATATGGATTTAAATGTACTGTTCCATTTATGGGAAGTGAAATAGAAATTTAAAAAATCATTTATTTCTCCTAAGATATTTTATTCCTTCAAACCATAAAACAGATACTGAACCCACTAAAAAACATAGAACCAGCTGGTAGAAAGTAATCAATTCAAAACTAAACAGAGAACGCAGAAAAGGCACGGCAAATAATACTATCGCTAAAAGTACTGTAATACTTATTATCACAGCAACCAGTTTGTTTTTATACAGCAGGGTAACCCAGATTGAATAATAAAAAGATCGATTGACCAAAGTGAGAACGATGTTAGCGGTAATTAAAGTGAGAAAAACCATGCTTCGGGTTCTGTCTTCATCTCCCTGATTATGAATGCACCATTGATAGATAAACAGCAGACCTAAAGTTATAGCAATACCCTGAAGAATACTCACAACAAGTTCTTTTGCATTAAAAAATGTTGCGGTTAACGACCTTGGCCCTCTCTGCATGGTATCTGCTTCTGCAGGTTCATTTTCATAAATTATAGAGCAGGTTGGCCCCATGATAAGTTCCAGCAGAATTACATGAAGCGGACTGAATATATTGGCATAAATCCATCCCAGCGCAAGCGGCAGAAATACAATCAGGATTATAGGAATATGTATGGAAATAATATACTGAATTGCCTTTTTTAGATTTGTATAGATTTTTCTTCCCATAGCAACAGCATCAACCATTTTAGAAAGGTCATCTTCTGCCAGAATTAGCGAAGCGGCATCTTTTGCTATTGAAGTTCCCTTTTTTCCCATTGCAATGCCTATATGAGCCGCCTTGAGTGAAGGGCCGTCATTTACGCCGTCTCCTGTCATAGCAACAATCTGTCCGTTTGCTTTCAGAGCATTTACGATTCGCAGTTTGGCATCGGGAAACATTCTGCTAAAAATGTTAATATCCATTACCTTACTTTGAAGTTCAGCATCACTCAACCTCATAAGTTCATCCCCCGTAATAGACTTATCCCCTCCTTTAAAACCGATTTGCTGTGCAATTGCATTAGTGGTTTTTGCATTGTCTCCTGTAATAATTTTTACTGCTATGCCAGCTTTATAAAATGATTGCAGGACCTCATTAATATTCTCTTTTGGAGGATCATAAAAAGCAGCTAAACCTTTAAATGCAAATGGAATTTCCTGCTGTGTTTCCGGATAATTATTTCCCGCCATATTTCCCGCCATATTTCCCGCCGCAACCCCAAGCACTCTATAACCTTTCTCGGTCAGTTTATTCATCCCAGCCGTTACCCTTTCTTTTTCTTCAGCTGTAAGATGGCACACTTCTAATATGGCTTCTGGCGCTCCTTTTGCCGCAATAATTCGATTGGCAGATTCATCTTCAAAAATATGGGTCATCATAGGCGGTTTGCCTGATAAAGGATATTCATGAATCATTTTAAAACTAGCTCTCCTATCCTTGTCGGTAAATTTTTTATAACTGTTGTGAAGCGCTGTTTCCATAGGATCAAAAGCGATGGGTTCGCTTGCCCACATGGCAGTGGTAACCAGTTCTTCTGTTTCTTTTAATTGCGTAAAAGTATCAGCATTAACTTCTGAACCTGAAGGCAGATAAAGTTTGGCTAGTTCCATTTTATTCTGCGTAATGGTACCAGTCTTATCGGTACATATTACTGTGGCACTGCCTAAGGTTTCGACCGTTTTCATTTGTTTGACAACAATACCCATTTTCATAAGTCTGCGGGCTCCTAATGCCATGAATGTCGTAAAAGCAACCGGAATTTCTTCTGGCAAGATACTCATAGCCAGAGTTAGTGCCATCAAAAGACTTTCTAAAACATTGCCTATTTTGGAATAATTAATACTCCATACCAAAATAAAAACTAGTGCCCCTGCAAAAACCATTTTTTTTACAAAATTTCCAATCTGAAGCTCCAATGGTGTTTTTTCTTCGGCAATAGCTTCCAAACTGCTCCCTATTTTACCCAGTCTTGTCTGGTTTCCTATTTCTGTTATTTTTACTATTGCAAGACCACTGGCCACATTGGTTCCTGAAAAAACCTTATTATCTTCCTTTTCCGAATCCTTAAAAACAGCCATAGATTCACCTGTCAGTATTGATTCATTTACAGAAAAATCATTAGATCTCAAAATAATTCCGTCAGCCGGCACCAAACCGCCTTCTTCAACAATTACAAAATCTCCCACCACAATATCCTGTGTTTTGATATTTTGCCGCTGCCCTTCTCTAATCACTTTACATAAAGGCTGTGTAAATTCCTGAAGCTTTGCCAGAGCATTCTGGCTTCTTTTTTCCTGATACAGTGAAATGGCAACAATTAATAAAATTGAAGCTGAAAGAAATACAGCATCACTATATTGCCTATTGATAAAATAAATACCTGAAGCAATTAACAATAAAAGAACCATTGGTTCTCCGAATATACTTTTAAAAAAATCTAAAAACCTGTTCTCTTTTTTATGATTATAAGTATTGGTTCCAAATTTTTTCCTTAAATCAGTTGCCTCGTTAAAACTTAATCCTTTTAATTCCCTTTCGTTAGTATTCATAGTATCTTGAAATAAAATTAGGCTGGAATGCAGTATTATATATAAAGATGCGAAAAATTATGATTAAAATGCATTAAGATATTATAACTGAAGGAAATATATGCAGCCTCACTTTTAGAGCCTTTAAAACTACACTGTGATCCCTGCAGATTGACAATATTTTCAAAGCTCTATTAATCTTATCTCTTTCCGTGATCACAACTACTGGTCTAATCACAATATCTGTTATCTCTGAAAATTCATCAGAGATGAGTATAGATGCTCGGGCTGTAATTGCATAACTTTTAAATGTAAGGCCTTTATGTTTTGCAGCACTAAAAAATCCTGTCATATAAGAACTTTCTACAGAAGCAATAAATAAATGTTCTGCCGACCAAGCGGCTTCATCTGATTTTTTTAAACAAGAATGCGAAGCCACTTCTATAGCATCATTAAATATAACAGCTCTTAAGATTGCCTTTTGATTTTCCTGCCAATGCAAATCTACCTGAAATTCCTGTGAAGCTTCCATTTTACTTTTTTCCTGTTATATATAGCTCTTTAGAGGCATGTGTTCTACTAAATTAAACTATTAGCATACTATAAAAAATGATTCTAGTCACATTTTCCACTACCAGATATTAAATAATTTAAACAGCAAATAGTTTTGCGAATGACTAAGATCATTTTACTTTTTAATGTTTTTATGCACTTTTACTAAACAAAATAAACTACTCAAAGAGCATTTCTAACAAAATTGTAAAACAGTTCTTCGAATACTAGTTCGCATTACTTACTAAAAAACAAAAAACCATGAAAAATCAAAAACTTTTTATTGCGCATTATCAAACACAGCAACAGACTGAAAAGGCCATAAAAACACTCAAAAAAAATGGTTATGATATTACAAAGCTCTCTATTATAGGGATGGAATGTTACACAGAACAAAATGTTTTAGGCTATCAAAATATTTATGACAAAATGGAAAGGTGGAGTATTACCAGATTATTTGCCATTGGCCTGTCGGGATTAATATTTGGCACCTTATTATTTTTTAATCTGATTGTCAGACTGCCTTATCTCAGAGTTCCAATTATAGCTGTCTGCATAATCATACTTGCTCTCTCCATAATACCACTATTTATTATAGCGGTTTCAAAAAATAATACGCTAAAATATCATACGCAGATCAAAGCCAGAAAGTTTATGCTCTGCGCAAATGAAACTGCTGCAGAGATAGACAAAATGCGTGTATTACTGCAGATACATATTCCAAAAGAAAATTCTCCTAGTGAAAAAGAAAATCAAATCCTTTTAGAAAATGAAACACTAGAATTTTATTAAACGGAAAATTATAACTATCTAAATAACTATACGATGAAAACAAATGAAGAATTACAAAGAGACGTTCAAAACGCCATAAAATGGGAGCCACAGCTGCATGCGGCAGAAATTGGCGTAACCGCTAAAGATGGAATTGTGACGCTGATGGGAACAGTCGATGCTTATTATAAAAAAATCGAAGCTGAAAATGCCGCCAAAAATGTCGATGGTGTAAAAGCTGTTGTCGAGGAAATTGAAATAAAATATTCCAACAGTACAAGAACAGATGAGGATATTGCAGTTGATGCCTTAAAAGCTTTACTTGACAGCTGGAATGTTCCTCAGGAAAACATTCAGGTTAAGGTCGAGAAAGGATGGGTTACCATTGAGGGACATGTTACCTGGAACTATCAAAAAGAAGCAGCCGAAAAATCTATTGCGCATATTTCAGGCGTTAGAGGTGTGACAAATCGCATTAAAATTAAAGCGGAAATACAAAACGAGATCGAGAAACATAATATAAAAAGAGCGCTCTCCAGCAACTGGACCTTACATTCTGAAAATATTCTGGTTAAGGTAGACGGCACAAAAGTCACCTTGACTGGTTCTGTATCTTCTATTTATCAAAAAGATCTGGCAGAAAAAATAGTCTGGAAAACTCCCGGCATCTGGGCTGTAGATAATCAGCTGGCTGTAGAACATAAATATACTCCAGTATTGTAATAAAAGAGAGAGATTGTTCTTTCTCTTTTTTAAAACTTGAAAAAAAAAATTACATAACTGCATAATTTTAAGAATCTGACTAAAAGTAAAAATTAATTTAAAAATCAAATATTATGGAACCAAGCTGGATCATACTAACTGTTAGTGGTGCTGTCGTACTAATTATGATGATTTATATTTTCAGACTAAATCGAAAAGACAAAAAAGCTTACGAGGAAGATTTAAACAATTCCTCTAATATTTTTGATGAGGAGTCTGAAGTAAATGATATCCATTAATATTTAATGGCATTATTGATTTAATACCATACAGAATGAAAACTTTGATGATTAATATCGCATTTGTACTTACATCTCTATTGCTTTTTTTAAATCGGTATACAGCTTTATATATAAATAATTCGATTATACATTTTATACTATTATTGGTAGCTGCAATTTCATTTATTTTTATTGCAGGACAGCTTTTTGGAAAATTACAAACAACAAAATCAAGATTAGTAACAATATTGATTGTTGGCTGTCTGTGTTTTATACAATCTTTTCTTACTTGGGGAGGTGACTGGAAAACGCAGACTATACTTTACCAGAATAAAGTCAACTTCAATAAAACGATCGAATTTCAAATGCGCGGTGACCGTTTTTCTTTTGGATACAAAAAACGAGTAATTAACAGATTAAAATTATTTCCCGGATTCGACTGGACTACTGACGTTGATACAGCTAAAATTAACAGCAGACAATGGAAGAAAGTAAATTTATATGTAAATGAAATGAAGTTTGATTCCAATTAACAGCATTAATACTTAGAAAATATGAAAAAAATACTTGTTACCACCGACTTGTCCTATAATTCCAAACCAGCGGTGCGTTTTGCCATACAGCTGGCTTCCCAGACAGGATATGAACTTGCATTTCTTTACGTAAATACATCCTTTATCTTGGATCCTTTTTCGGCCCTTACTTTTGCAGATCTTCCCGAAACGGATACTGAAGTTCTGAAAAAAGACTTGACTAAATTTATACATACCCTTTACAAACAAACTGGTAAAAAGCCAGGCAAAGTAAGTTACACAGCAGAGAGTAAACTGAATGTAAATGAGGCAATTATTGATTGTGCTGTGAAGCTTAAAGCGGATTATATCTGTATGAGTACACGAGGCGGAGGTCTAGTGCATAAATTATTAGGCAGTCATACTAATGAAATACTGCATGTCTCTCCTATTCCAGTTTTAGTTGTGCCCAAATATTATAGAATGAAATCTTTAACTTCTGTCCTTTATCCATCTGATATTGAAGATATAAATACAGAACTGCCTTTGATCAAAAAATTCGCTGCTAAATTAAATGCATCTATTGCAGTCTATCACTATGATTATTTTGCAAATGAGGATGAGATCAATAAAAAATTAAGCAGAATCGATCATAAATTTAAATCAGAAAAAGTTTCCTTTTACTTTAAAAAATTAAAGCCAGAAATATCTTTGCTGCGTCACCTCCAGATTGATATTATGAAAACCAAACCGTCTATAATAACTATGTTTGCCAAAGAAGACCGAAGCTGGTTTGAACAGCTTTTTCAATCAATTAAAACTTCCGAAAAGGGCTTTGATACCAAAACCCCAATGCTTGTTTTTAGAAAATAATAAATGGCAGAAAGATACAAACACCCTAATCGCCCTGCCATTATTTAAATAATTACATTTCTTAATTCCCAAGTGCAGACAGGTAATTAAACAATCCATTTACTGTACTTTAAATTCTTGAAATTCACATAAAGAAGCTTCAAGTTTAAGTTTTTCCTGCAGATAATCTAATTTCAGCGAATCTAACTTATGTAAAATTGAGGAATTAAAACTTTCAGTGTTAGTTTCGTACTCTTTAATATAATTGACTCTTCTTTTTAATTCTTCGAGGTGATATTTCGCCTCATGCAGCCTCTTTTCTTTGCTCTTATTTTTCCCTTGTATCTTCATTTCTTCCTCTTGATAGCTAATAATTAATTCAGCAGAGGTAATTATACTATCTGATTCCCTATTAAATGAAAACCATTTTCGGAGAGTCTGCTGCTCGATGTTTTTTATTTTCATTAATGAGTCTGTGCTAAGACTTTCATCACTTAACGAATTCTTATTCTGGCAGGAATATAACAGTAAAGTCATAGCACCCAGGATGTTAAATTTTGCATTCATTATTTCTGCTGTTTAAAATTTATATAATATTCATTGAATCAGTATTTTACCGTGTTAAAAACTTATGTTTTCAAATGGTGATTTTGGTCATATTTTCATCGAGCCGGAAATCGTAATTTTATTTTATTGAAAAACTAATTATAATTCTAAAACGATATGAAACCATTTGCTTGCAGCCTTTTAATTTTCTCGGTCTTTTTTGTTCAATGTTCCAGTTCAAATATTACCAGCAGCTGGCACTCGCCAGAAGCATCAACTAGTCTGCAGCATGGCCGCATTATAGTAGTTGGGTTAATGCCAGAATCTGATAAAAGACTACAGCAGAAAATGGAAAATCATCTTGCTGATGACTTATGTAATCTTGGCTACGATGCTGCCGCCTCATCCGATATTTATAATTTTGAAACATATAAGGGGCAGGATCAAAAACAGATAATAAAAGAATTAAAGCAAAATGGGATTATTGCTGTTTTAACAATTGTACTGCTTGATAAACAAAAAGAAACCTATCATGCACCCAAAAGCATGTTTGACGCTGCAGAAGCCGATACTAATAATTTTGATGTTTATTATAATGCCATATACAGTAAAATAAATGAACACGGGTATTATGTAAATAATACCTATTACTTTTGGGAAAGCAGCTTGTTTGTTATGCCAAATCAAGAATTAGTATATTCAGCCAAGACCCAGTCTTTTAATCCTTCTAGTGCTCTTTCTCTTGCACACGAATATGGCAGATTAATATTAAGTGATATGCTGGAACATAATGTAATCACGAATCTTAATAAACAAAAAGAAAAACTGTAGCAGTTACAAATTATTGCCAACAGTGTAGAATTTAACTTAAACAGAGCTAAAACATACAAAATTTAAATTTGGAATTTTGGTTTTAGGCCGTAATGTTTAATGCTATGCTCCATGATAAAAAGTCTTGCTTCTTCAATATCGTCTGTTATCAAGAATAATTTAGAATCTAGTTCGTTTATAGTTGCCTGCTGTTTCAAATGTTTAATATGATCAATTAGATTTTTATGATATGCTGCATTAAATATAATAATGGGGAAGTTTTTAATTTTTCCGGTCTGTATCAGCGTAAGTGCTTCAAAAAATTCGTCCAGCGTACCAAAACCGCCAGGCATGACTATAAAAGCAAAAGAATATTTCACTAAAAGTATCTTTCGGATAAAAAAATGTTTTGTCACAACCCACTTGTCAAGGTACAAATTTGGTATCTGGTCAATAGGAAGTTTTATATTGCACCCTACTGATTTTCCTCCAACTTGTTTTGCTCCCAAGTTTGCGGCTTCCATAAGGCCTGGTCCGCCTCCAGTCATTATGGTAAAACCAAGTTTGGCAAACTCGCCGGAGGCTTTTCTTGTAAATTCATAATAAGGGTGATCTTCTTTAAAACGCGCAGATCCAAAAAAAGTAATACAAGGCCCAACAGTGTACAATTTTCTGAAGCATCTTATCAATTCCCACCAAATAACTAAAATAAATTTCAGCTCGGTTAACCTCGACTGCGGTCCTTCTAAAAACTGAATTTCTGACGAATCGCTATTAGGTCTTGCATTTTTCATGGTTTATATCTTTTAAATCTCTTAGCAGAGATACGGCTGTTCCAGATTCACTTTCAAATGGTTTATCACTTTGATTACTCCTGGCGTTTTGTAAGCAATTTTTTCAGCTTCTTCTTTTTGAAAAATAGAACCCACAGTTCCAGATAGCTGCACGGTCGCTCCTGCAATCTCAATATTTATTTCATCCACATCCAGAGCCCAGTGTCTTTGAAGCGCTTTCTCAAGCAGCTCTTTTTCTACAGGATGAAATGTTTCCCTCCTAAGTTTAATATTATTTGTTACTCCTGCTATTCCTTTTTGATTTTCGACAAGTTCCGCAGCAATATCTCTTTGAAAATTCCAAGGTAAAATTCCGTCAAGAGTAACCCAGCCGCTTTCTACAGTAATGCAGACAGCTTTTTTGGGTATAATATGATTTTCATTAAAATTACTAACAATCTGCTCGGCAATCTTTTGATCTGAAATTACAGCTGATTTTTCAATACAAACCTTTATTTCATCTACAATTGCAGCGATGCCTTTAATTTTCTTAGCAGCATGCAGTGCCTCTTTTTTCTTAACAAGTGAATCAACATTGCCTGTAAGAGTTACTATTGCTTCTTTTACGATCACACCAATTTCTGCTGGATGCAGCAGCGGTTCTGATTTAATTGCCTCCTGCACTTCTCTTTGTAAAACTTCATTACTTTTCATATCTAATGTATTAGTCTTTTGCACATTAATTAAATTCTACAACAATCTCATTATCAACATACCATACACCAGGCGTATTCCAGGCAATTCGTTCTGCTTCCTCTTTTTGAAAGAGAGAATCAACTATACCGCTGAGATATATTGTTTTGCCATCGACCCTGACTTTAATGTTATCAAAATCAAGAATCCAGCTCAGGCGGAGGGCTTTCTCTACTACTTCTTTTGTCATTTCGTCTTTGATTTCAGCTTCGATTTTTATATTATCAATCACGCCTCTAACTCCTGCCAGATATCGAATAGCATTATCAGCTGCTTTTCTTTGAAAATGCCAATGTAGAATGCCATCTAGTGTTACCCACCCATTCTCTACATTAACTTTTATTTTATGATCAGGCACAGCCCAATTTTCATGCAGTGCTTTACTAACTGCAGCTTTAATTTCGGTATCGCTTTTAATAGCTGAAAAGAATAAATCAACCTTAATATCATCTATTACTCCTGTTACACCTGCAATATTTTTAACTGCCTGCTCCGCCTCTTTTTTTTGAGTGTAATTATCCACTGTTCCGCCAAGGGTAACAATACCATCTTGAACAGTAACATCAATTTCATTTGAGCGAAGCAACGGCTCCCATTTGATAGCCTCTACTACTTCTTTGCGTAAAACATCATTATTTTTTTTCATGACAAAAATTTTTAAATTTTACTGAAACTAAATTCCAAGCCATTTTAAGACTTGGATCTGTAAGCAAATTTGAAGTAATAAAGCAGAATTAAAAATGATCCTGATCAATTTGAAAAGTGATTAAAAACATTTTGAAATTAAATGCCAGTACGTACTTTTAAAATGAATTTAAAGAATCCATTTCACTAATACCAACACAAGAAAAACAAAAGTATCGTTCTGAATTTCAAACAATTTATTCTAGAAAAACAGAAGTATAAAACTTGAAAAAATTAATCAAATCTTAAGCTATAAAAAAAAATAAGATCCCTCCGAATTCGTTATTTCGTATATATCTAAAAACAAACGCCAAAATGAAGCTAATTACATTATTCCTGATGTTAACAGTGCTTCCTATAAATTGGGAACCTGACTTTAATAATGCAAAAAAAATTGCAAAAGAAAAGCACGAATTAATTCTTTTGAACTTCTCTGGTTCAGACTGGTGCGGACCCTGCATCGTAACGCGCAAAGAATATTTTGAAAGTCAGGTGTTCACAGATATGGCAAATGAAAATTTAGTACTGGTTAATGCTGATTTTCCAAGAAAAAAGAAAAACATCGGAACAGCCGAACAAGTTAAGCGTAATGAAGCCTTAGCTGAAATATATAATAAAGAAGGCAGTTTTCCTCTAACACTTCTTCTAGATGCTGATGGCAAAGTAATCAAAACCTGGCACGGAAAACCTGAAACCTCACCTGAACAATGGACTGCCGAAATAAAAGCGATCTGTGAAAGCCGAAAATAACATATTTAAAAAGCAAAAATATTCACAATCCCTAAAACTCATGGGAAACAACTTTACCATTACAGTTGTAGCTGAAAATGAGAAAAAAGGAAATGAGAATATTAATCTTGCTATTGAAGAAATCAGGCGGATTGAAAAGCTGTTGACTACTTATAGCACAGATAGCCAGACCAATCTGATTAATGATAATGCAGGAATTCAGCCTGTAAAAGTAGATCTGGAAGTCTTTAATCTTATCGAAAGATCCATTGGAATTTCGAAAATCACACAAGGTGCATTTGATATCTCTTACGGAAGTATCGACAAAAGTCTTTGGAATTTTGACAAAACAATGACCACACTTCCTGATGCACTGACAGCAAAAAAAATGGTGCACCTTATTGATTACAGAAATATCATGCTGGACAAAGAAAACTCAACTGTATTTCTAAAAGAAAAAGGAATGCGGATTGGTTTTGGAGGTATTGGAAAAGGTTATGCCGCTGAAATGGCCAAACAGATCCTTTTAAAACAAAATGTTCAAAGCGGCATTATAAATGCCAGTGGAGATCTGTCTGCATGGGGATTACAGCCCGATGGAAAAAAATGGACAATTGGCGTAGCAAACCCCGACGCTCGAAATGGTGCATTTTCGTATATGGAAATATCCAATAAAGCAGTAGCAACCTCTGGCAACTATGAAAAATTCGTAACCATTAATGAAAAAAAATATTCGCATACCATTGACCCAAAAACAGGGCTGCCAATAACCGGAATAAAAAGTGTTACCATTATCGCTTCTAATGCAGAATTTGCAGATGCAATGGCAACTCCAATAGCAGTTATGGGAATTAAGGCAGGCTTATTTTTAATAGATCAGATCCCTGATTTATATTGTATTATTATCGATGACAGCAATAAAATTTACACATCAAAAAACATTAACCTGAAATGAAAAAGCCAAAGCAAAAAAAACTGGTACTGTTCTGCAGCATTGCTTTTACAGCTATTCTGTTCACCTCTTGTACTTCGGTAAAAGAATACCAGAAGGGAAAAATCAACGATTCTGAAATGGTACTTTCTAATCGAAAAATCGAAAAGACAGAACTCAGTTTTCAATCCTACCGTGAAGGAGCTTCCGGAGCAAATTCAGGAAAAAGCGGTGGCGGCTGCGGGTGTAACTAATTTTGATACGATAAAAAAATGAAAAGAATATTCATAACAGGGTTTGCTTTATTGGCACTATTTCAGGTAAAAGCACAAAATGTTCCTACTGATTCTATTAGTTATAAAAGCAAAAAATTAAAGCTGGAAGAAGTAAATCTGGTTTCCAGTTATTATAAACAGGATGGAGATAATTCTGCCGTTACTGGAGGTATTGGTTCTGAGCACCTTACAGATATAGCAAATACTATTGATGTAAAATTAGTAAAATACGGAGAAACTGGAATTAAGCACACTTTTGACATCGAAGCTGGTATAGATCACTATACCTCAGCATCATCAGATATGATTGATTTGAGTGCCAATTCATCTGCATCTTCTTCAGACAACCGCTTCTATCCTTCTTTGACTTATTTGAGAGAGAATGAAGAAAAAGGAAGAACATTGGGAATTGGTGTTTCATCATCAACGGAGTTTGACTACCAGTCCTTTGGAGGAAACATCAGCTTCTCACAAAAAACAAAAGACAGAAACGGAGAATTTACAGCTAAATTTCAGACCTTTATAGATCAGTTAAAATTAATTGAACCAGTCGAGCTCCGCCCTCCAGGCCAGGAAGGCTATGGCAGCGCCAACCGTAATACTTTTGCAGGAACTTTAAGCTACTCGCAGGTTGTAAACAAGAACCTGCAGGTAATGCTTGTAGGAGATGTAATCAGCCAAAATGGATACTTAAGCCTTCCTTTTCATAGAGTTTATTTTGCAGATGGCTCGGTGCATCAGGAAAAAATGCCGGATACCAGATTCAAAATTCCATTGGGAATCAGAGCCAGTTATTTCTTGGGAGACAATATAATTATTCGTGCTTATTACAGATATTATACTGACGATTGGAGCTTAAAAGCGCATACTGCCGATATTGAAATTCCTGTGAAATTAACCCAGGCTTTTTCAGTCAGTCCTTTTTATAGATATTATACACAAACAGGAACTAAATATTTTAAACCATACGGAGAACATACTGCAGCTGATGAATATTACACCAGCAATTATGATTTATCTAAGTTTAACAGTAGTTTCTTTGGAATGGGAATGAAATTTACGCCTCTAAACGGAATTTTTGGACTTAAACACTGGAATACATTAGAACTCCGTTACGGGCATTATACTAGAACTACTAATATGACTTCGGATATTATAAGCATTAACATTAAATACAAGTGATAGTTGTCATAAACTAAAACTTACGCATTTTATTCTACTAATTCACTATTAATACCCTAAAAGTAAAATTATGGATAGCCAATGGAGATCTTATAGTGTATCCAAAATGTTGATGACAATAAAATTAGGAATTATTAATATAAAAGAGGCTTTGGGGAGCCTCTTTTTAATTTGAGGCAATTATCGTATATGGAGTTGACATCTTTTTTGCAAGTAAAAGCTAAGGCGGTTTTTGTATTTAAGTTTTTTACCAAATCTTTTTCTATTTTCAAAGTTTTGGTGTAAATTTACACCAAATCAATTTTTATCATTATGACACGACAAAGTATATCATTAACTGCTCCTAATGAAGAATGGTTAAAAAATCAGGTTGATACAGAAGAGTTTAGCAGTAAAAGCGAAGCCATTAACTTTTTAATAAAAAAAGCACGTGCACAAGAAGAGTTTTATGACTTTGTAAGAGCTAAATTAGATAAGGGAGAAAAAAGCGGCTTTGTAAAAAAACAAACTAAGGAAGAAATGTTAGCGGAGTTTAAAAAGGATTTGGGAGATGTATAGCTATTATTTAAGTAGCGAAGCCAAAGAAGATTTAAAAAGAATTTATTACTACGGTGTCAGTAAGTTCGGAATGAATCAGGCCGATCACTATTTCAATATGTTTTACGATTGTTTTGACAAAATAGAGCAAAATCCATTTTTATTTCCATCTGCCGACCACATCAAAAAAGGATATCGTTATTGTGTTTGCGGTGTCGATACTATTTACTACCGAATAAATGGAGATGAGCGAATAGAGATTATTACCATTATTGGGAGGCAAGACTTTTAGATCTGGTGTTGTTACCTTTTTACAACAAAAAGTTAAGGAATTTTCAAAAGAGTTTCCATCTGAGAAGCATCTAAATTTAAATTTATCAATAATAAAAAATATTGATATCTTTACAATCATATTATACAGAATAACATCACTAAATATCAATTAGTTAAATATTAAAAAAGCGACAATTAAAGTTCGGGTGCAGAATCGGTTCACTTAGGTTTAAGACATCATAAAAAGGTAGCGTAGATGCGGGTTTGAGCGATATAGTTCGAATCCTGCTCTCCTTGAAACAGTTAAAAGCTTGTCGAAGCAATTAATTTTGAAAGGTTGTTGTATTTTTCTTTAGATAGCTTATTTGTACTAAATCATTTTTGTAAATGTAATGGAGGGCCATAATTAATTTTGTGATCTATTAGTCTTCTATTTATTTCGATTACGAATAAATTTCAATGCTTCTGATTCAATTTCCTGTATTGTTTTCTTTTTCCCTTTAGAAATCCATTCTAAAAGTTCTTTTTCAAAAAAATACAGCTTTTTACCATATTTATAGCACGGAATTTTTTTCTGCCTTACAAGACCGTAAATTGTAGGCTTTGCTTTTCCGATGAGCCGGCTTGCTTCTTCAATACCTATAGGAATACTTTTTTCTTTAGATTCATATATCTGCACATTCTGAATCAGAAGTTTGATCTCGGCAATTTCTTTCACTAAATGAGCTACTGCTTTGGGCAGGTTCTCAAAAGAGATTTCGTTTGTGTCCATAGCTATCGTTTTTAACAGTTATGGTGCAAATGAAAAAAGTGTTTCTGCTGTGTCCTTCTTCACAGCAGAAACACTTGATAAACACAGTGCTTTATATCTATTGGCAGTTAAAAATCTGTAAAATCTTCCATAATCTTTATAAGCCCCTTCTGTTCATCATCTTTCAGATGCGTTTTAATGCTTTTCTCTTCAACATCTTTTAAAGCGTCAGCAAAAGTTAATTTTAAAAATTGTGCGGTCCTGTCCTGTCTGGTTACTTTAAAACAATTCCAGATATTCCAGCCAAAATGATACAGATCGAGATTAGACAAATCTTTTACTTTTACTGGTTTAATCTTTTCAAAATTTATGCCTTCAGCATATATGATTATATTCCTGCCCAATTGCTTCAAATCATCATCCGAAACGTACAGCGCAAACTCTTGCTGCGCATAACGGATGGCAGTATCAATTCTGGCTTGTTTTTGATTTCTGGCTGCATTTTGCCTCTCCTTCCTTAACTGCTGAATATCGATGGCTGAATTTTTATTTTCAGGCATTCCGGACTTAATTACACCATCTTCCTGCTCCTCTTTTATTTTTTTTTCAAGGTATTCATTTGGAATCCTGCTGTCAGGCGATTCATTTTTTTTAGTCTTCAAAAAACGATTCAGCACACCGGCTGCTAATTCGTTTAGAAATAAACTTAGAATCGCAAACATTAAAACTCCAAATCCAGCGCAGATCCAAAAGAAAACGCCGGCCGTATATTCATCCGCACCTTTTTCCAGAAGGACCAGTCTTCCAATTGCACCTACAAAAACACAGACTAAAAAAACAGACAGGTAAACTGCTATATATTCAAAGTACTTTATTTTCATTTCCCTGTTTTCTTTAAAGATTCCAATTGTATTGCCTGCGAAGCTCTGTTTTTCTTCTCATCTATTACTTTGGCGTAGATTTGAGTAGTTTTTACGTTGGTATGCCCGAGCATTTTACTGACCGTATAGATGTCTGTCCCGCTTGAGAGCTGCAGTGTTGCAAATGTATGGCGGAAGCAGTGGAAGGTAATGTTCTTTTTAATGCCGGCAGATTCAACCCATTTTTTCAGAGGGCGTGAAATCCAGGACGGGTCCGGCAGATCCTCAAAAACAAGCTGCCCGGGAAGCCTTGGTTCTCCGCAGAGCTGGAAAGCCTGCCGGGAAATAGGCATATATTCCACACCCCTTGTCTTTTTCTGCGTGAAATGCAGTTTGGCCATACCGTCTTCCAGGCTTATCTCTTTCCATCGGAGCTTCTGAATGTCGGAATGCCGCAGGCCGGTTAGAGCAGAGAAAAGCGCGGCTCTTTTAAGGACGTCTTTTTCACAGGGTGTTTCAGCCAATGCATTCAATTCTTTAATGGTCAGATATTCACGTCTTGACTCCTGATCCGGAATGCCTTTTATTTTTGAAGATAAATCAACTGTTAGATATCCATCGATAAAGGCCTGCTTTAAAGCCGCTTTAAAAATGGAGAAATACCTTGCCGCAGTGTTGCGGGAAAGTATTCCTTTTTTGCCTCCTCCGAGCGGGGCACCCAGCAGAAACAGTTTAAAATCTTCCGACATTGTGATGTCAACCTCGGAAAACATCAGGCTGCCTTTGGAATAGCTTTTTAAAAATTCTCTTGTCCGCTCCCAATTGATCTGAATGGATTTTGAACCTCGTGCGTGTCTTTTAGCCGCCACAGCAGCTAGATATCTAATAAAATCCTCTTTTCCTTTCTCTTTCTGTTCCGCCAATAGGTTATCAGCATCACTGTACAGATCTGTATTATCGTATTCCTTCTGCCGGATTTTGCGCACTCCGTCCGCATACAGCATTATTTCACGGTCGCTTTCGCTTCTGCACATTATTACCCCGTTATCGGTGCGTCTGGGTTTGTAGGATTTAGTTCCGTCTGCATCTGTGCGGGCAGTTCTTTTCTTGTCCCACTCCACTGTTGTTACGGATCTGTTTAAATATTCACGGATTCTCTGGGGCGTTTTCTTCCCGGAAACCTCAACAGGATAGCTTTCTATATAAACATACCATTCTTTTCGGTCTACTGCCTTTCGAAGACGAACAGTCACCTTGGTTTTTGCTAATTGTTTCATATAAAATCATTTCCGTTATACAAGTTATCAATTTCGCTTTTTGGAGCATATACATATTTTCCAATCTGTCTGGTCGGGATCGAATATTTCCTGATATGGCTGTAGACAGAACCTTCAGATATTTGAAACCTATTAGCTATTTCGCCGATAGAATAGCAGTCTTCTTTTTCAAGGCTGTATAATTTTTTCTTCGGTGGGCTTTCAGCCTGCTGCAGGATGCTTGCAGGGCCGAACATCTCTTCCATAACTCTGCGGTCTATTCTTATAAGGCGGGATCCCAGATTAATTGAAGGAATTTTTCCCTGCCCGACAAGCCGGTAAAGGGACTTATTGTTAATGCCAAAAAGCATGCCAGCTTCAGGAACAGAGATAAATGCCCTGTTCTCGGGTATTTTATCCGTAAGCGCTTTGAGCTCCTCTTCAATTTTAAGCCGTTTCATCTTCAGTTTGTATGCTTTTTTACTGCATACATGGGAGCAGTAGACAGAAGTGACGGTTTTAGGAAGAAATCCTTCCCCGCAGTTAATACATTATTTATCAGATATTTTCATTATCTTTGTCTCCTCTTAAGGTACCATAAGGGACATAAGTCCCACTTCGTCTCCACTTAAGGGACAGGTACAAATATGGTACAAATATATGATAAAAAACGATTAAAAAACAGCAGAATCTAAAAAGGGCTAAAAAGAAAAAGCGCTGTAAACATTACGTTTACAGCGCTTTAGCACTTATTGTTAACTGATATTAATCAGTACTTACTTAACTTCTTCGAATTCAACGTCTTCAACATTGTCTCCCGAAGACTGCTCTTGTTGTGGAGCAGCTTGTTGACCTTGTTCACCACCTTGAGCGTACATTGCTTCTGTAGCTGTTTTCCAAGCTGCATTTACATTGTCTAATCCTTTTTGGATTGCATCAAGATCTTGAGATTGGTGAGCCATTCTCAATTCAGTTAAAGCATATTCGATAGCTGTTTTGTGCTCATCTGTAAGTTTATCTCCTAACTCTTTCAATTGAGATTCAGTTTGGAAAATAGTACTATCAGCTTCGTTCAATTTCTCAGCTCTTTCTTTTGCAATTCTGTCAGCATCAGCGTTAGCTTCAGCGTCTTTTTTCATTTTTTCGATTTCTTCAGCTGTTAATCCAGAAGAAGCTTCGATACGGATATCATGAGATTTTCCTGTTCCTTTGTCAGTTGCAGAAACTTTGATGATACCATTAGCATCGATATCGAAAGTTACTTCAATTTGAGGAACTCCTCTTGGTGCTGGTGGAATACCATCTAAGTGGAAACGACCGATAGTTTTGTTATCAGCAGCCATTGCTCTTTCTCCTTGTAATACGTGGATTTCAACAGATGGTTGAGAATCAGCAGCAGTAGAGAATACTTGAGATTTTTTAGTTGGGATAGTTGTGTTAGACTCGATTAATTTAGTCAATACACCACCCATAGTTTCGATACCTAAAGAAAGAGGTGTTACGTCAAGTAACAATACATCTTTTACATCTCCAGATAAAACTCCACCTTGAATAGCAGCTCCAATAGCAACAACCTCATCAGGGTTAACACCTTTAGATGCTTTTTTACCGAAGAATTTTTCAACTTCGTCAGCGATTCTTGGCATACGAGTAGAACCTCCTACAAGGATTACTTCGTCGATATCAGATGTAGATAAACCTGCATCTTTTAATGCTTTAGCAACTGGTTCCATAGAACGTTTTACTAAAGTATCAGATAATTGCTCAAATTTAGCTCTAGATAATTTTTTCACTAAGTGTTTTGGTCCAGAAGCAGTAGCAGTTACGTATGGTAAGTTGATTTCTGTTTCAGCAGAAGATGATAATTCAATCTTAGCTTTCTCAGCAGCTTCTTTTAAACGTTGCAATGACATTGGGTCTAAACGTAAATCAATACCTTCTTCAGATTTGAATTCGTCAGCTAACCAGTCAATAATAACTTGGTCAAAATCATCACCACCTAAGTGAGTATCACCATTTGTAGATAATACTTCGAATACACCGTCTCCTAATTCAAGAACAGAGATATCAAAAGTACCTCCACCTAAATCGTAAACAGCAATTTTTTGATCAGTTCCTTTTTTATCTAATCCGTAAGCAAGTGCAGCAGCAGTTGGCTCGTTGATGATACGCATAACTTTAAGACCAGCGATTTCACCAGCTTCTTTTGTAGCTTGACGTTGCGCATCGTTAAAGTAAGCAGGAACAGTAATAACTGCCTCAGTAACTGTTTGACCTAAATAGTCTTCAGCAGTTTTTTTCATTTTTTGAAGTGTCATTGCAGACAATTCTTGAGCAGTGTATAAACGACCGTCAATATCCACACGTGGAGTATTGTTGTCACCTTTTACAACACTGTAAGGAACTCTTTTTGCCTCATCTTGAGTTTCAGCAAAAGTGTGTCCCATAAAACGTTTAATAGAAGCAATCGTTTTTGTAGGATTCGTTACTGCTTGTCTTTTTGCAGGATCACCTACTTTAATTTCGCCACCTTCAACAAAAGCGATGATAGATGGTGTAGTTCTTTTTCCTTCTGCGTTAGGGATAACAACTGCTTCGTTACCTTCCATTACAGAAACACAAGAGTTCGTCGTACCTAAGTCAATTCCGATTATTTTACCCATTTTTTATATATTTAATTTTTGATTTAATTTCATAACTCAGGTGGCATAAGTCAATCTTTATGCCAATATAAAAAACCAAAGTAATTTGTCAGTTTTAATAATGGCACAACAAAAATCATCTGACAACATGACATTTTTCAAACCTGACAATCATGGCATGATATATTTTTTCATGTCATTATTAAGGCATTAAGGAGCTATTTCCCGCTATCCGCTATATCTTTTATGCCTCCCAAAGCTTCGAAACCGGCATAAAGGGATATCGTTGCTATCGGGGCTAGGACAATCATTTTTATAATTACTTTTCGTACTATCAAATCAGAATAATTTTTAATTAAATACTGAATTACTTACATTAGCCTTTTTTCTAAATAATATAAATGGAGAATTACAGCATCATTATATTCATACTTGCCATTGTCATAGGATTATCTGCCTTTGCCGACACAATAAAATTACCTCAGCCTATTTTATTGGTTATAGTGGGAATTGCAATTGGTTTTATTCCGACAATGACCGAAATCGAAATCAATCCCGAGATTATTTTCCTGATATTTCTGCCTCCATTATTATATGATGCTTCTTTTAACATATCGCCAAAAGATTTCAAAACCAACATCAACACTATCGGAGCTTTGGCTGTTTCATTGGTTTTTATGACCGCTGCGGGAATTGCCGTTGTTGCTTATTTAATGATTCCAGGAATGACCTGGCCGCTTGCTTTTGTATTAGGAGCAATACTTTCGGCCACAGATGCCGTTGCCGCGATCAGCATTACTAAAGGATTAAAATTGTCACACAAAACATTAACAATTTTAGAAGGAGAAAGTCTTATAAATGATGCTTCTGCACTTGTAGCGTACCGTTTTGCAGTTGCTGCAGTTTTAGGATCTTCTTTTATAATCTGGAAAGCTACCCTTGAATTTATATTTTTACTCGGAGGTGGATTTTTAGTTGGTTTTGTCATGGCAAAAATCCTGGCTTTTATTTTAAACAGAGTTCATAAAAACGTAAACGTAACGATAAGTTTCATGCTTTTAATGCCGTTTGTGGCGTATTTAGTTGCTGAACATCTGCATGTTTCTGGTGTAATTGCAGTTGTAATTTTAGGGTTAGCAATTGCTCGTTTCAGCAATAAAATTTTCCCCGAAAGTCTAAAAAACCAATCTAAAAGTCTTTGGGACATTATTATTTTTCTTCTAAACGGATTAATCTTCATCTTAATCGGACTTAACTTTCGCTACATTTTAAAAGATATTGACGAAGGAATGGTTTTGCCTTATATTGGATATGCTGCAATTATAACAGTTGTAGCTTTGTTAATTAGAATGGCAAGGATATTTCTTCAAAAAATCAATCTCCAAAAAGCATTTCAAAACGGAAAAGGAAAAAGAAAAATCAGCGAACATGCACTTCTCGATTTTAATAACAGTATAATTTTAAGCTGGTCTGGAATGCGCGGAATTGTTTCACTTGCCATAGCAATTGGACTTCCAAAATTTCTTGAAGACGGAACTCCGTTTCCAGAACGCAATGCTATTATCTTTATTTCTGTAGCAGTTGTGCTTTTAACTCTTATTGGTCAAGGACTTACTTTGCCATTGATTGTTAAAAAACTAAATCCTAAAAAAACAGAAAAAGCTCCATCTTGATTTTAATCGTTTTACGCATAATATAATTTTCCCTAACCAATAACTATAAACCACAAAACATGAATTCAGAATTACAAAGCCAATTTGACGAATTTGACAAACCTCCCGTAATAAGACGTAAATTATTACCTTGGTGGATTAAAACTTTCTGCTGGATCTTTATGCTTTTAGCTGTCGCTGCATTTGGCTCGCTTATTACAAATCTTTTTGTGCCAAATGTAAATTTATCTCTTTACGGGTTTTCAAGCAACACAGCATACTCTGGAACTGGTCTTTTTATCATTGCGATTATGCTTTTAAAAGGATTTGCAGCCTATTCACTTTGGTTCGAAAAACCAAATGCGATTAATATTGCAAAATTAGATGCCGTTTGTGGTGTCGCAATATGCATTGCTTCTATGTTTATAATTCCTTTTAGTATGGGAGATGGTCACTTTTCACTAAGGCTCGAAATTTTATTATTAATTCCTTATTACATAAAAGTTAACAAGATAGAATATGAATGGGATAATCTCGAAACTATCTAACATAGAACACAGATTAACAACTAATTAAAAATTTAATACTAATTTTATCCTACTCCGTTTTTGTTTAATTTAAAACTCATCAGAAATGACTTCAGATATTCTTTCGACAACACCAGATTCCGAAATTGTTACGACGCGAATTTTAAATTTCCCGCAGGAACTGGTTTTTAAAGCTTGGAGTACTCCCGAACATTTGAAAAATTGGTGGGGACCAAAAGGTTTTACGAATACTTTCAATGAATTTAATTTTTGCGAAGGTGGCAAATGGAGCTTTATCATGCACGGTCCGGAAGCAGGAAATTATGCCAATGAATGCGAATTTATAAAAATAGACAAACCGAATCTAATAGCGTGGAAACGTCATTCTAAACCATTATTTCAAATTCTCACGACATTTGAAACTGTTGCCGAAAATCAGACAAAAGTTTTGTTTAAAATGCTTTTTGAAACCGAAGAAGAATGCCAAAAACTCAAACCGTATGTTGTCGATAAAAATGAAGAGAATTTTGATAAGTTAGAAGATGAGTTGGGACGAATGGCCTCGTAAATATATCAAGTAAAAAAAACACAGCAAGATTTGGATTTTTTTTCATTCGAACAAACATGATTTTTGCTTAAAAAAATTATGGAAACAAATTTTAAAATCAAGCCTTTAAATCATGTAGAGTTTTCAGGCTACTTCGAATTAACAAATCTAGAACTAGAAAAAATCGGGGCAATTAAAATGATAGTCGATAAATTCCCGGGGTTTCCCTGCAGAATAAGTCTAGAAGATGCACAAATTGGGGAAGAAGTTATTTTATTGCCATACAACCATCATAAAACAACTTCTCCTTATCAAGCAAGCGGACCGATCTTTATACGAAATAAAAACTCTACACCAACATTCGAAATCAACCAGATTCCACAACTGTTTAATCATAGATTACTTTCGTTGCGTGGTTATGACAAAAACGGTATAATGAAAGAAGCATCTGTAATTGAAGGAAAGACTCTAAAAGAGCATATTATTAAAACTTTCGGAAACGAAAAAATAGATTACATACATATCCACAATGCAAGACCAGGCTGTTATAACTGTTTAGTTGAAAGAGCATAAAAAATTTGTTTTCTAATATCTAATGAAATTGGAAAACAATAAAAAAATATGCACGCATAGTAATTTTATAATATTCTTTTATTTTTTATTCGTAATTTCGATTTCTCATCAAAATTACAACTATAAAATGGCTTCATTTGTAAAAGAAATATCTTTCCGCTGGTCAGATCTTGACCCAAACTTTCACGTTCGTCACAGTGCTTATTACGATTTTGGCGCGCAGCATCGTATTGAAATCCTTGAAGAACTTGGGTTAACATTAAAAGTAATGCAGACACAAGGTTTTGGTCCTGTTTTATTTAGAGAAGAATGCGTTTTTAGAAAAGAATTAAAACTTTCTGACAAAATATTCATTCATACCAAAACTTCAAAAATGAAAGCCGATGCTTCTCGCTGGTCGATTATTCACGAATTTAGAAGAGAAGACGATACCCTTTGCGCAACAATTACTGTAGACGGAGCCTGGATGGATACCAAACTACGAAAATTAGCTTCTCCAACTCCAGAAATTGCAGTTCAAGCGCTGAGTATTTTTCCAAAAAGCGATGATTTTGTTGGACTTTAAAAATAAAGTGTATTTATCTTAACTTTATAATCCAAAAAACGATATTTGAATATCTGTTTTTTGGATTTTTTTTCTCAAAATTAAAATTTATGATCGATTACTTTAAGGACTTCCGAATCGGTATTTTTATAACTATAATAATCATTATCACAATCATTCTTGGCGCGATTACAGATCGAGTGCTTCGTTATCTTTTGTACAAGAAAGAAACGAATAAAGAATATGATGCCACTGGGTTTAAATTCTTAAAACACTTAATTATAACGCTAATTTACATACTTGGGTTTGCCTTTGCCTTAATCCAAATTCCTGAATTTAAAATCATTGGACATTCTTTTTTAGCAGGTGCTGGAGTTATTTCTCTGGTTGCGGGTTTGGCTTCTCAGCAAGCTTTGAGTAATATTGTCAGCGGCATATTTTTAGTCATTTTTAAACCGTTTAAAATCAATGATAAAATCACCATAAATAATTTTGTAGGTACTGTTGAAGATATCAATTTGAGACAAGTCGTTCTAAAAGATGCCGAAAACAATAGAATTATTATTCCGAATTCTGTTATCAGCAATCAAATTATTGTGAATACTAATATGCACGATACAAAATGCTGTAAAATAATCGAAATTGGAATTGGTTATGATTCTGATGTTGAAAAAGCATTGGAAATCATAAAAGATGAAATCGCCAAACATCCTCTTTTTATTGATATCCGAACAGCAGAAGCCAAAAAGCAAAAAACTCCCCTTGTTATAGCACGTGTTGTCGCATTGGCCGATTCTAGTGTAAACCTAAAAGCGTGGGCTTGGGCAAAAAACTCTACTGACGGATTTGTAATGTACTGCGATTTACTGCAGAGCATTAAAAAAAGATTTGATGAAAACAATATCGACATTCCGTATCCACAGCGTGTTGTAACTTTAAAAAACATTGATCTAAAAAATCTAGATCTAAAATAATCTGAAATAATCTTAGAAGTCATTCACCAAATTATTGCTTTAATGGCTTAATTTTTAACTCAATCGGTTTTTTCCCATAACTTTAAGAGTGGATTTTTTGGTTTTAAAAATGCATAGCGGTAATTTTATAATCCTTAATAAAAAACCATTTTTAAATGAAAACTTTAAAACTCCTTATACTTTTACTGCCGTTTTTTAGTTTGGCACAAGAACAGAAAATCAAACAGTTAGACATTAATTTAACGAATTATGAATATCCGTTTCCTGTCCAATTTTTAGAATTAAGTAATCAGCGTCAAGCACTTAAAATTGCTTATATGGACATTAAACCAAATAATTATAACAATAAAAATATTGTACTGCTTCACGGAAAAAATTTCAATGGAGCTTATTGGGAAACTACCATAAAGGCATTGACAAAAGAAGGTTTTAGAGTGATTATACCCGACCAGATTGGTTTTGGAAAATCGACAAAACCTGATAATTTTCAATATACTTTTCAGCAGTTAGCTCAAAATACCAAGAAACTTTTAGATCATTTGGGAATTGAAAAAACAACCATTTTAGGTCATTCTATGGGCGGAATGCTGGCAACACGTTTTGCGCTAATGTATCCTGAAACTACAGAAAAACTAGTTTTGGAAAATCCAATTGGTTTAGAAGATTGGAAATTAGTCGTTCCTTACAAACCTGTAGATTGGTGGTACGAGTCTGAATTGAAACAAAATTATGAAGCCATCAAAAAATATCAAATGGCTAATTATTATGATGGAAAGTGGAATGCAGATTACCAGAAATGGGCAGAACTCGGCGCGGGATGGACAACAGCTCCAAATTATGACCGCGTGGCGTGGAATTCTGCACTTTTATACGATATGATTTTTACACAGCCTGTTTTGTATGAATTTAAAAACATCAAAAGTCCGACGCTTTTAATCATTGGAACGAGAGATAAAACTGCTTTAGGAAAACCTTTGGTTGCCGCAGAAGTCCAAAAAACAATGGGAAATTATGCTGAATTGGGTAAAAAAACGCAGCAAGCAATTCCGAACTCAAAATTGGTTGAAGTCCCAAATACAGGACATTTACCGCATATCGAATCTTTTGATTCATTTATAAAACCATTAATCGTATTTTTGAAACAATAACTTTTTTGTCTGCCACAAATTACACGAATTTGCACTAATTTTAATGTGCATCAAACTAAAAAATAATTCGTGGCAAAAAAACTAACTTAAAAACTAAAATTATGTTTACAATTGAACAAATAAAAGAAGCTCATGCAAAAGTGAAAACTGGAGCTGATTTTCCAAATTATATACAAGATTTAATCATCTTAGGCGTAAAAGGATACGACACTTACGTACACGACGGAAGCGTTGTCTATTACGGTTTAAACAATTATACAGCCGAAGCTGAGGAAAAATATCCTGAAATAAAAGTGGCTGATTTTCCAAACAAAGAACTTTTTATCGAATTCTTAGTAAAACATCAGCACGGTGAAACTGATTATATGACATTCTGCAAACATTGCGCACAATGTGGTATTGCAAAATGGCGTGTAGACATTATTGAAATGACTTGTACTTATTTTGACAAATCTGAAAATGAGATTTTGATCGAAAAAATTCCTAGTTAATATTCATGTCCTTTTTTAATCAAAATTCGATGGGCATTTTTAAAAGAATTATTTTATTTTTTGTTCTAACAATTTCTTTCTTTGGTTTTTCTCAAAGCAAAAAAGAAAATCCAAAATTTAAAGTAATTGCTTTTTACACCGCAAAAAACGATCAGGCGCATATTAGCTTTGTCCATGAGGCCAATAAATATTTTCCAAAATTGGCAGCAGAAAATCATTTTCAGTATGATTCAACGAGCAATTGGGAAAATCTTAATGCTAAGTTTTTAGCAAAATATCAAGTGGTTTTATTTTTAGATACACGCCCGGAAAAGAAAGAAGAACGGGAAGCTTTTCAAAAATACATGGAAAATGGCGGCGGTTTCATAGGATTTCATTTTTCAGCATTTGCTTTAAATGATTCCAGTTATAATCAGGATTGGAATTGGTATCATAATACTTTTTTAGGATCTGGCGAATATGGAAGCAACACCTGGAAACCAACTTCGGCAGTTCTTAGAGTTGAAAATCAGCATCCTGTCACCAAAAATCTGCCAAAGACTTTTACATCAGCACCAAACGAATGGTATCGATGGTCTAATGATTTGACGAAAAATCAAGGCATCGAAATTTTAGTCGCAATTGACGAATCCAGCTTTCCATTAGGAACTGGTCCAAAAGCACATGAAATTTGGCACAGCGGTTACTATCCAGTTGTATGGACGAATAAAAAATATAAAATGCTGTACGTAAATATGGGGCACAATGATATTGATTATGAAGGCGGTACAAACAAAACCTTATCGTATACTTTTGAAAATAAAACACAAAGCCAGTTAATATTGAATGCATTGCTTTGGCTCGGAAATTCAAAAAAATAAAACAAAATGTCTAATTCAATTTCTCCGTTAATTACAGCAGAAGAATTAATTCTATTAAATCGTTCAGATATCATTTTAATTGATGCGCGAACGGGTGCAGACTCTTTTGAAATCTATCAAAAAGAACATTTAAAAGGAGCGCGATTTGTAGACTTAAATCGAGATTTAGCAGCAGTTACAGAAAATCCCGCAAACGGCGGACGACATCCTTTGCCAGCTGTGGAAGATTTTTCGAAAACACTTTCTTCTATCGGAATTTCAGCTTCAGACCATGTTATAGTTTATGATGATAAAAATGGTTCTAATTTCGCAGCCCGATTCTGGTGGATGATGCGCGCTGTCGGACATGAAAAAATTCAGGTTTTAAATGGCGGTCTTCAGTCTGCAATTCAATCTGGTTTTCCAACCAGTTCTGGAATTGAGATTTTTGATAAAACAACTTATCCTGTTCAAAAATGGAAATTACCGCTGGCAGAGATAGAAGAAGTCGAAAAAGCCCGTAAAAACGATCAAAATATTGTAATTGATGTTCGAGACAAAAACAGATTTGACGGACTCATAGAACCTTTAGATCTAATTGCGGGACATATCCCTGGAGCTATAAATGTACCGCTGACTGAAAATTTAGACGAAAACGGATTTTTCAAATCTCCTGAAGAATTAGCCAAAAAATACAAAGCTATAATTGGAGATAAAAAAAGCGAAAATACAATTGTACATTGCGGTTCTGGCGTTACAGCCTGTCACACTTTATTAGCAATGGACTACGCTGGACTTCCGATTCCGAAATTATATGTAGGTTCTTGGAGCGAATGGTCGAGAAACGATCGCGAAATGGCATTAAAAGAGAATAAATAATACTAAAAATACACCATGCAGCATTGGGATATACTTTTATCAAATCAGGTAAATAAAAAAGCATTTATAGACAATATTTTAAACGGTGAAGCAAAAGGAGAATTAGCGGTTTTTAATAACCAAAAAGGAATTCTGTTCTCTGATATTGCAATCGAGAAATTCATAGAAAAAGAGTTTCAATACGACAGCGTTGAAGCCTCTAAAACATCAAATAGACAATTAAGAACCTTTTCTTCTGGAGAACGCAAAAAAGAGTTTTTACGTTACTGCATTGAACAAAAACCCGAATTTATCATTTTTGATAATCCGTTTGATCATTTAGATCAGCCTTCAAGAGTAATCCTCGCTGATTCTTTAAAAGATCTCACAACCGAAATTGCTATTATTCAAATTTTAAACCGTACTGTTGACGTATTAGATTTTGTTCCAAATAAAGCGTTAATAAAAGACAATACTTTCGAATTACATGCTTTAGTGAAAACCGAAAACCACTTTAAAACTTTAAATACAGCAGCAATTCCAAAAGCTTTAGAACCTCATGACTTTCACGAAAGTGTATTAATTAAACTAGAAGATGTTTCTGTAAGTTACGAAGAACGTAAAATTATAAATAACATTTCGTGGACCGTAAAACAAGGCGAATTTTGGCAGTTAATTGGTCCTAACGGTTCTGGAAAAAGCACTATTTTATCCTTAATTACAGGCGATAATCCAAAAGGTTTTGGGCAGAATTTATTTTTGTTTGGCAGAAAAAAAGGAACTGGCGAAAGTGTTTGGGATATTAAAAAACAAATTGGAATCTTCGCAACTTCGATGACCGATTTATTTCAAAAAAGCCACACTTTAGAACAAATGATTTTATCTGGGTTCTTTGACCAGATAGGACTTTATACGGAACCAACAACACATCAAAAGCAAATTGTAACGCAATGGCTTGAAGTGATAGAAATGTCACATTTGCGTAAAAAACGTTTTATTGATCTTTCTGTTGGACAGCAGCGTGTGGCTTTAATTGTCCGCGCCGTTTTAAAACATCCGCCTTTATTAATTTTAGACGAACCAGTTGAAGGTTTAGACGACGAAAATGTAGAATTGGTAATTCAATTAATCAACACTATTAAACAGGAAACTAATGTAAGCATCATTTACGTTTCTCACCGAATCGAAAAAGGCCTTGCTCCTACTTCTGTCTTCGAACTTTTGCCAGCTGAAACAGGATCAATCGGAAAAATAAAATACCACTCAGAATTAAATTAAATGAAAATTAAAATTGCATCAATTCTTATTTTACAGCTGTTATTCATTTCTTGCTCGAGCACTATTTCAACAGTAAAAAAAGAATATACTTTAAACAATTCAAAAGAACTAAAATCAGATTGGACGATTAATTCTAAAGAATGGATTCTAAAAAAAGACACTCTTACAGGAAATGGTTCTCTTTCTCCTTGGGGAGTCTTGGTTTCGAAAAAACAGCTTCCAGAGAATTATGAAATTGATTTAAAAGTCAATATGACAGGAGAATCTTTATTTGAAATAATGCTTAATTTGGATAAAGGAAAATACATTAGAACATACTTGTACCAAATTGATCAAAACATAGTAATTGGCGATGGAATTTATGATAAAAAAGACAATTCGTATGGTAAACGAGGCGGAAAAACGTTGTTTAAAAAACCAATGGAATTAGAAAATAACAAATGGTATTCCGTAAAAATTAAAGTCCAAAACAATCAATTATTCTTTTCTGTAGACAACAAAACTTCTTTAGAATGTTCTCTTGAAAAAAGCAATTTAAACCAAAAAGGAAAACTAGGTTTTATAACCAACGGTGAAGTAAAAATAACTGGTTTAAAAATTAAATCTCTTTAAGAATTAAATTAATAACATAAAGCATAACTGTAGAGAAGCACCGCAGTGCGTCTAACACATTGTGAATATTCGTTGAGGAGACGCACTGCTGTGCGCCTCTACAGAATATTGGAATGGTAAAACGAAAAAAGCTCCGAAAAGGAGCTTTTTCTATTTCATTTAGTTAAGGAAAAATTATCTAATTATCTAATTGACAAATTCCCTAATTTATCTAATTAAGCATCTTCATCCTCAACATTATGCGACTTCACATAATTACGCCACTTTTCGATACAATCTTGAAAATCCTTTGGTAATTCTGTATCAAAACGCATTAATTCACCTGTATTTGGGTGAACAAAACCAAGCGTTTTAGCATGCAGTGCCTGACGAGGCAAAGCTTTAAAACAATTGTCTATAAACTGTTTGTATTTTGTAAAAGTAGTTCCTTTTAAGATTAAATGTCCGCCATAACGTTCATCATTAAACAACGGATGTCCGATGTGTTTCATGTGCGCACGAATTTGATGCGTTCTTCCAGTTTCCAGTTTACAAGAAATCAAAGTTACGTAACCAAAACGTTCCAAAACTTTATAATGCGTAATCGCCGGTTTCCCAATTTCTGGATCGTCAAAAACCGCCATTTGCATACGATCTTTTAAGTGTCTTGCCAGATTTCCTTCAATGGTACCGCTTTCAGCCACAACATTTCCCCAAACTAGAGCAATATACTCACGTTCAGTCGTTTTAGCTTCAAATTGTTTTGCTAAATGTGTCATTGCAGCTTCTGTTTTAGCCACAACCAAAAGACCAGAAGTATCTTTATCAATACGGTGCACCAGACCAGGACGTTCACTGCTGTTCATTGGCAGATTATCAAAATGATGTGCCAAGGCATTTACCAAAGTTCCGGTGTAATTTCCGTGACCTGGGTGTACAACCATTCCCGGCTCCTTATTGATCAATAAAAGAGCATCATCTTCATAAACAATATTCAGCGGAATATCTTCAGGAAGAATATGATTTTCAAACGGCGGATGCGATAACATAACCGTAATCACATCAAAAGGTTTTACTTTATAATTTGATTTTACTGGAATATCATTTACAAAAATGTTTCCTTCAGTTGCTGCGTTCTGGATCTTGTTGCGCGTAGCATTCTGAATCAAATTCATTAAATATTTGTCAATACGCAAAAACGCCTGACCTTTAGGTACTTCAAATCTGTAATGCTCAAATAATTCGTCTTCCAGATCTAAATTTTCTTCAATATTATTGTTCATCTTGTGGGGTTTCTGCAGGCTCAGTTGCTGTACTGTCTGCCTGACTTTCATCTACATAGCTTGCTTTTCCGTCGCCTAAAACCAAATCGATTTTAGACGCTTTCAATACGCGGTCTCCTACTTTTAAATTTCTGCCTTTTAAACGCATTTCCAATACCATATCTTTTCCAAGATTCGGAATATAAGTAATCGTTCCTGGCTCAAGTCCTAAAGCTTTTAAAGTCGGAACTGCTTCACGATACGTTTTCTCGATCAAATCAGGAATTTTAACAGAAGAAAAGCCTGAAGCATTAATCTTAATATAAATTTTTCTTCCCACTTTTACTTTAGTTCCCGGCAGCGGATCCTGCTCAACAACACTATATTTTGGGAATTCACTTCTGTAATCAACACTGTCCAGCAGTACGTAGTCTAAATCCAGTTCATCCAATTTCTCTTCTACTTGTTCCTCAGTCAGTTTAGACAAATTCGGAACAGCTATTTCATGTCCGTGATCAGTTGTAAAAGTCAACCAATGCATAAATAAATAACCAATAACCGCAATGATAGCTGCGGCCGCAAGCAATTGCAAGAAAAAAACTCGGCTTGTTAAATACTGACGTAAACTCATAAATTTATTTTTAATAGCGACAAAGATAAAGTATTTCGTTTCAAAAAAAATGATAATTTTGTTTAAAACAAGAATGCAAGAAATTGTTTGACTGAGCGAAGTCGAAGTCCCGTTTGCCGAATTACTTTGCGGGGACTTCGACTTCGCTCAGTCTGACAAATATAACGAACAAACATAATTCGTAAAAATTAGTACAATTAGAAACAATAAAATCGATTAAATAACAAAACGATTAAACAAATAAACAATAAAATGAAAAACATTGCCATCATCATGGGCGGATATTCAAGCGAATACAAAATTTCACTGATCAGCGGAAACGTTGTATACCAATATCTTGATAAAACAAAATACAACGGATTTCGAGTTCACATTTTCAAAGAAAAATGGGTTTATGTAGACCAAAATGATGCCGAATTCCCAATCGATAAAAATGACTTTTCAGTAACAGTAAACGGAGAAAAAATAACTTTTGATTGTGTTTTCAACGCAATTCACGGAACTCCAGGCGAAGACGGATTAATGCAGGCATATTTCGAATTAATCGGTATGCCGCAATCTTCTTGCGATTATTACCAATCTGCACTTACATTCAATAAAAGAGATTTATTATCGGTTTTAAAACCATACGGAATCAAAACGGCAATCTCTTATTATTTGAACAAAGGAGACGAAATCAATACAGCTGAAATTGTTAAAAAAGTTGGACTTCCATGTTTCGTTAAACCAAACAAGGCAGGTTCAAGTTTTGGAATTTCTAAAGTAAAAACCGAAGCTGAACTGCCAATTGCAATCGAAGTGGCGTACAAAGAAGACAATGAAATCATCATAGAAAGTTTCCTTGACGGAACTGAAGTTTCTGTGGGCGTAATTAATTATAAAGGTGAAATTAAAGTTTTACCTATGACTGAAATCGTTTCAGAAAATGATTTCTTTGATTACGAAGCTAAATACGAAGGAAAATCACAGGAAATAACACCTGCAAGAATTTCTGATGAGTTGACTCAAAAAGTAGGCGAAATAGCAAAACGTGCTTACGAAGTTTTAAAGATGAAAGGTTTCTCCCGAAGCGAATTTATCATCGTAGACAACGAACCGTACATGCTGGAAATGAATACTATTCCAGGTTTAACGACAGAAAGTTTGATTCCGCAGCAATCAAAAGCAGCCGGAATTTCACTAGAAGATTTATTCACCAATGCGATTGAGTTAGCTCTAGCTTAAAAAAGATACTAAGGTTCTGAGATGCTAAGTTACTAAGATCTCAGAACCTTATTTTTTAACCCAATACTGTCAGGCTGAGTGAAGTCTAAGTTATCAAAAGCTTAAACCTAAAAAACTTAGAAACTTAGCCCCTCAGAACCTTAGAACCTTAAAAAAAATGAAAGAAATCTTTGAATGGAATAGATTGTTATTTAACGAATTACCCCAGGTTTTCCTTCTGGAAGTAATATTTCGTTCAACGGTTATGTTTACTATTTTACTGCTTACATTAAAGTTAGCTGGTAAAAGAGGAGTAAAACAATTATCTATATTCGAAACCGTAATTGTTATTGCGCTTGGTTCGGCCGCCGGCGATCCAATGTTTTATGAAGATGTCGGAATAATACCGGCAGCGATTGTTTTCTTAGTTATCATTATCCTATATCGCGGTGTAACATGGCTTACTGGAAAGAGTAAAAAATTCGAGGAATTTATAGAAGGCAAAACCGAATGTTTAATTAATGATGGAAAATTTTCTATCTCAACTTTTAGAAAAGAATCTTTGGCTCAGGACGAATTTTTCTCTGAATTAAGAATCAAATCTATTGAACATTTAGGACAAGTAAAACATGCTTTTATAGAAACAAGCGGAGAAATCAGTGTCTTTTTTTACAAAGATGAAGAAGTGAAACACGGCCTTCCTATTTTGCCTTTACTTTTTCATCAAAAAAGTAAAAACATTCTAAGTGACGGAATTTATTCCTGCACTTTTTGCGGTCATACCGAAGAACAAAAAAAAGGAACCGCAAAATGTAAAATCTGTAAAAAAGACGAATGGGTTCCAGCAATAAAAACCCTTAGAATTACCTAAATAAAGATCAAAACTTAGAATCTTAGTAACTCAGAACCTTAGAACCTCAAAAAATGAGAAGAGCAATATTCCCCGGATCCTTTGATCCTATTACACTTGGACATGAAGACATTATCAAAAGAGGAATTCCTTTGTTTGACGAAATTGTAATTGCGATTGGTGTAAATGCCGAAAAAAAATACATGTTTTCATTAGAAGAAAGAAAGCGTTTTATTGAAGAAACTTTTAAAGACGAACCGAAAGTATCAGTTATCACTTATGAAGGTTTAACCATTGATCTGGCAAAAAAACTAAAAGCCAATTTTATTTTAAGAGGTCTTCGCAACCCAGCAGATTTCGAATTTGAAAAAGCTATTGCGCATACGAATAGAAAACTTTCTAAAATAGAAACAGTATTTTTATTAACTGCTGCAAGTACATCATTTATTAGTTCGAGTATTGTTCGTGATGTATTGCGTCATGGAGGTGAGTATGAAATGCTGGTTCCTGATGCGGTTAGGGTTAAGAAATAACACTACACGCTAAGTCATAGCAAGGAACAAAGCAAACGGACTATGCTTACTTTGTTAAAATTAAGTATGAAATTGCTTCGTTCCTCGCAATGACACAAAAACATAAACTTGCAAGCGAAGCAAATTATAAGTAATTTCGCATTTTTAAAATAAACACCAAACAATGAGTATCGAAAGAGAATTAAGCAAACGAAGCGGATCTAAATGTGAACTTTGCGGAAACGAAGAAAACCTTAAAGTTTATCAAGTACTGCCAACTCAAAAAGGCGGTATAGATGAAGCTATATTAGCCTGTAATACTTGTATTGACCAAATTGAAAATCCAGATAACGTCGATTTAAATCACTGGAGATGCCTTAACGACAGCATGTGGAATGAAAATGTTGCTGTGCAAGTTGTTGCTTGGAGAATGTTAAGCCGTTTGCGTGCTGCAGGATGGCCTCAGGAATTATTGGACATGATGTATTTAGATGAAGATACTCTCGCATGGGCACAAGCAACTGGCGAAGGCGAAGATGACGAAAATAAATTAGTTCATCGTGACAGTAACGGTGTTGTACTACAACATGGATATTCTGTAGTTTTAATTAAAGATCTTAAAGTAAAAGGATCCAGCATGGTTGCCAAACAAGGAACTGCTGTGAGAAACATTCGTTTAGACCACGAAAACGCTGAATACATCGAAGGAAAAGTTGATGGACAGCAGATTGTGATTATAACGCAGTATGTGAAGAAGATTTAAATAAAGTTGCTAAGGTTCTGAGATGTTAAGATTCTAAGTTTTTTTTTGAATACTCAGTATTTAACCGCAAAGCACACAAAGATTTACGCAAAGTTCACAAAGTTTTATTCACAAAGCTTTGCGAACTTTGTGCTTTTAAAAGCCTTTAAATAAAAAAACTTAGCGAGCTTTGCGTTAAAATTAAAGACAAAGTTTATCAACCTGAAACTTGAAACAAAAAAGCCGTTCAAATAGAACGGCTTTTTATACATATATCGAAAAATTATTTTTGAAATAATTTATTGATTTGGTCTTTTACGAATGGCTCAGAAACGTTGTTTGTTGCTGCGTCTCTTTCTTTACCAGAAACCATAAACTGAACTGTAGATTTGTCTGGAACCACATTTCCTGTGTAGTGCAACCAAATGTAGTTGTTAGGTAACTCTAATTTGATATCGTACAACGGAGAAGCTGTAAATCCGCCCATGATAATGTTGTATAAAGAGTTATAAGCATTATCGATGTTCTTGAATGAAAATTTTCTCAAAGTCGAATCGTCATCACTTTGAACAATAGTGTAATACACAGTGTATTCTTCACCAATTTTCTGAATGTAGTTGTTATTTACTTTTCCTAATTTTTCTACAGGAACCGTTTCTAGAACCTTAACCTGTGCAAACGAAACAAAAGTAAAAAACAATGCGGCAAGAGTAATAATCTTTTTCATATAGTATTTGGGGTTACAATTTTACTGTAGCAAAAAAACATAGAAATATTGAAAAAACACCTATCAAATCATTATTTTTTTAACATAAAATTGTAAAACTTAGTTAAAGAATTCTAAACATCTGAAATACAAGGAGATAAATCCAAAGTCAAAAAAACTCTTTAATCAAATTATTCGCTCGTTTAGCATAACTAATATCTCCCTCTTTTCTCCTCTTCTTCTTTCTTGATGACATTTCGGGCAACCTCAATTTTGAACTTTTTGCCTTTCATCTTTTCGTCCTTAATATTTTTCAGAAGTTCTTTTACCTTATTGAATCTTACGGCTGCAAACGAAACAAAATCTTTTACTTCAATTAAACCTAAATCGTCTTTTTCTAATTTTCCCTTTTGAGAAAAGAAACCCACAATATCAAATTTATTTAGTTTTGTTTTCTTACCGCCGCTGATATAAATAGTTTGAAATTGAGGTGGATTTGGCAGTGAAACTTTTCCTTCAACATTTAAAACTGCCATTTCATAATCAATATAATCTAATTGTTTTTCACTTTCGTGAATGATAACATAAGACGTTCCAGTTGCCTGCATACGCGCTGTACGCCCATTTCTATGCGTGAATTCGTCTTCTTTCAATGGGAGGTGATAATGAATAACGTGTTTCATTTCTGGAATATCCAAACCTCTAGCTGCTAAATCCGTTGTAACCAAATAGCTGACGCTTCCATTTCTAAACTGAATTAAAGCGCGCTCACGTTCGTCCTGATCCATTCCCCCGTGATAATAAACCGAATAAATTCCTTTTTCGTTTAAAGTATCGCTGATACGTTCTGCAGCATCGCGATGATTACAAAAAATAATCGCCGATTCTGAATTTAAAGAACAAATTAAATTGAACAAACTCTGTAATTTATCTTTAGCTGGCGAAACCACCATTTTCATCGAAAGATTAGCTTTTTCTTCTTCCTCTGGAATAAAATCTAAAATTGTTGGATTTACAACGCGTGTGTATTTCGGAATTTCAATATCGGAAGTTGCCGAAACTAAAACCCTTTTATTTACTTTCGATAATCTGCCAATGATGAAAGACATTTGTTCGTGAAAGCCTAATTGAAGCGATTTATCAAATTCATCCAAAATTAAAGTCTGAATTTTATCGGTTCTAAAAGTATCTCTGTCAATATGATCGGCAATTCTTCCTGGCGTTCCAATTAAAACCGCAGGCGGATTGCTTAAATTTTTGATTTCTGTGTCGATTGAATGTCCACCGTAGCAGATATTTACTTTATACTGCGTTCCCATTTTTTTCCAAACCTGTTCGATCTGAAGTCCAAGTTCGCGGGAAGGAACCAAAATTAGACATTGAACAGAAAGAATCTCAGGCTGCAATAATTCTAAAATTGGAAGCAAAAAAGCCAATGTTTTTCCAGATCCAGTTGGAGAAAGTAATAAAACGTTGTTTTCGTTTAAAATGGCATCTTGCGCCATTTCCTGCATTTCGTTCAGACTCTGAATCCCTAAATTCGAAAGTATATTGTTGGAATGGTGTTTTTTATTCATTTTGCAAAAGTAGGGAAAGTTTTTTAACCGCAAAGCACGCAAAGGTTTACACAAAGTTCGCAAAGTTTAGTTCAAAGCTTTGCCAACTTTACGTTTTTATAAAACCCATACATAAAAAACCTTGCGTGCTTTGCGGTAAAAAACACAAAGTCAATCAACTTGAAACCTGAAATTTGAAACTTTTAAACAAATAAAAAACTATATTTGATTTTGATTAAAACCAAAACCATGAAACTTTTTACCTTTTTCATTTCACTTTTCACCATTACCCTTTTCGCTCAAAACAACAAAAAATACGACACTTTTTTTGAGAAAGGAAACGGAAATCAATCGGCAACTTATCAAGAAACTATCGCTTATTTTAAAATGCTCGCTGCCGATTTTCCAACTATTCAAATGAAAGAAATGGGACTGACAGATTCTGGAGAACCTTTGCATATGATTACCTTCAATCCTGACAAGGAATTTGATTTTGATAAAATACAGAAAACCAAAGCCGTTTTATTTGTTAATAACGGTATCCATGCAGGTGAACCTGACGGAATAGACGCTACCATGCAATTCTACAGAGATTTGGCAATTGGCAAACTGAAAGCGCCTAAAAATACTGTTTTAGTTACCATTCCCGTTTATAATATTGGTGGTGCTTTAAACCGAAATTCGACAACTCGAGCGAACCAAGACGGACCCGAAATTTATGGTTTTAGAGGAAATGCGAGAAATTACGATTTGAACCGCGATATGATGAAATCTGACACAAGAAACACCAAAAGTTTTGTCGAGATTTTCCAAAAGATAAATGCCGACGTTTTTATTGACAATCACGTAAGTAACGGTTCTGATTATCAATACAAATTGACGTACATTATGACACAGCATAATAAACTCGGAACTGTTTTGGGTGATTTTATGAATAACGAAATGATGCCTGCTTTGGTCAAAGATCTTCAGAAGAAGAAAATTGAAACTACGCCTTATGTCGATTCGTTTAAAGATACTCCAGACAAAGGTTTTGGGCAGTTTGTAGATAGTCCGCGATACACAACGGGTTACACTTCCCTATTTAATACGATTGGTTTTGTAGTTGAAACACACATGCTGAAAAAATATGCAGAACGTGTAAAAATGACCTACGAATACATGAAATCGACTTTGGATTTTACCGATGCGAATTATCAAAAGATAAAAGATTTAAGAGCAAAGAATTTAGAACAATATCAGCCTAAAAAATCATATACTCTAAAATGGGAATTGGACAGTACAAAAGCGACCACTTTTTCGTTTTTGGGTTATGAAGCAGGTTACAAAAAAAGCGACGCTACAACAGGAAATCGTTTGTATTATGACAGAACCAAACCATACAAAAAAGATGTTCCGTATATCAAAGAATTCAAATCGGTAAAAGATGTTATTATTCCGTCTGCTTATATCATTCCACGCGGTTATTGGAATATTATTGAACTTTTGAAAAACAATAATATCTCGTTTAAACAAATTAAAAACGATACAATTATAGAAGTTGAAAGCTACAGAATTGCCGATTTTAAAACTGTTCCGTCTGCTTACGAAGGGCATTATTTACACAGAAACACGACCGTAACTTCTAAAATGGTTAAAATGGCTTTCGCCAAAGGAGATTACATTGTTCCAACAAATCAAAAAGGTGTAAAATATCTTCTAGAAGCTTTTGAGCCAGAAGGTGTTGACTCTTTCTTTAACTGGAATTTCTTCGATCCGATTTTACAGCAAAAAGAACATTACTCAGAATATATTTTTGAAGATACCGCGGCGCAGCTTTTAAAAGATAATCCAGCTCTAAAAGCAGAATTAGAAACCAAAAAACAAAACGACCGCGAGTTTGCTAAAAATGCAGAAGCACAGTTAAATTGGATTTACAAGCATTCTGTTTATTATGAAAAGGCACATATGCAGTATCCTGTTTATCGTGTTTTGTAGATTTTTTTACTGCCTTTTTTTTAACGCAAAGTGCGCTAAGTTTTTTTCTCTTTAGAGTGGTTTTGAAAAACGTTAAGATCGCAAAGCGAGAGACGTTTGTGACGAGATAATATATTCCATAGGAATATCTCACCGGTAGAAAAAAAATATCGTTTTGATGAATGTGTCCTGTAGGGACACCTGTTTATGGACATAATTACTCCGTTAATCAAACGTTCCTAAGGAACGTATAACTGTAATTCATTTTTTTTTCTACCGGTGAGACATTCCTACGGAATGAGTTTTTTAATTGCAAAGTTCAAAATTCACAAAGCAAGTATAAATTTAATTAACGTTTTTCTGACTTATTTTAAAAGTTATATATTTGAAAACATCAATTTAAAATTCTAAAAATCATAAAGAAATGGGACTATTCAACAATCTTTTTAAAAAGAAAGAAGAAAATACAGAATCAACTACTAATCAGCCAAACAATACTATACACTTCGCATCTGAAAATGATTTTTTAGAAAAATTTGGAGCAATTGCTTTGGAAAAACAAAGAAATCTATTTGAGATAACTGGCGGCCTTTCTTGGAACGTCGATATGAATAAAGAAGAAATAACTTTTGGAGATGATCTTACATTTCCGATGCAGGTTTTGGGTTCTTTTTCACATTCTTCAGAAACATGGCTTTGGATTTGGGACAACAAAGCGGGAGGTTATGCAGAATCTGTTATGAAGCAAGCTCTTTTGTTAAAGAAATACGGCGAAGAAAATAATATTGATTTATTAACAGTTGGAAAATTTGATGCTACTCAGAACGATTTACATCTAATAGGAATGATTGCTGTTGAGATGTTTAATGCAAGTGGTTATTATCTTGGAAATTACGGTCAAGGGACGATGGTTGTTACCATTAAATCTGATGCAGTAGATAATGTTGAGAGCGAAGAATTAGCTCGAATTCTAACTGTTTTTCCAGAACTTATTTCAACATTTGAAATTCAAAACCACAAAAATGCTTTTACCAATTATCTTTCTCAAAAAGGTTATGAACTGACATCTAATGGAAATGAAATTAAAGCCGAAAAGAATGGAAATGTAATAAATGCGGTTTTTAATGATGATAATCTTTTGATAAAATTAAATGGTAATTCTTAATACGAAAGTGAAGTTCGCGTGAGGGATAGAGCCAAGCTACCGTAGTAGCGGCGAAAGCCCGACAGCAATAAAAAAAATACCCAATGAACGCAAAGTTGATTGGGTATTTTTTTTATTGGTGGCACGCCCCAATACTTAAATATCTGAATTTGGACCTGATCGATATGGAACAGGCGGTGCAATTTTTTCTACTCGAACTTCCTCTTCTTCAAACAACAATTTGATGTTTTCGTATGAGTTTTTAAGTGCTTCTTTGATTTGCTCTGGGTTTAGCCAAGCCACTTTTTCGATGCCTTCTTCTATTTGTCCGTGAGGAGTTCCCTCAAAATCTGAATGCATTTCGAACCAATGCGTGATTTTTAATTTGTATTTTCCGTTGCGTTTGAAAATATGATAGGTTTTTTGCAGTTTATTGATTATACGAAGTTTATTTACTCCAGTTTCTTCCTCTACTTCGCGCATGGCGGTTGCTTCAATGTCCTCGCCTTTCTCGATTCCGCCCTTTGGTAAATCCCATTTTCCGTTTCTAAAAATGAATAGAACCTCGCCTTTCTTGTTGTACACAAAGCCTCCGCCAGCTTTATTTACTGGAATTTTGGCTTTAAGGGTTTTCATTATTTCACTTTCGTCGGGATGATATAAAATAGCTTTTTGAATTTTATTTTGAAAAATTTTTATGATAAGCTGTTCGATATCAATGCTCTCCAACAAGAACAATTGGAAATCTGTTTCTTTCGAGATTTCATTTGTCAAAAAAAGTGGTTTGTCGTTTACAAAAACTTTATACATTTGTACTATGATTTTTAATAAAGATACTGCCGAAAAAACAGCCGAATTGCTTTTGCAAATAAATGCAATTAAATTGAATCCCGAAAATCCTTTTACATGGGCTTCTGGTTGGAAATCTCCTATTTATTGTGATAATAGGTTAATTCTTTCATTTCCGAGCATCAGAAACTATGTTCGTGATGAGTTTGCTAAGAACATCGAAAAACAATTTGGAAAACCCGATGTGATCGCTGGTGTTGCCACTGGAGCCATTGGAGTTGGAATTTTGGTTGCCGAAAGTTTAGGACTTCCATTCGTATACGTGCGTCCGGAGCCTAAAAAACACGGAAGACAAAACCAAGTTGAAGGTTTTTTACAAAAAGGACAAAATGTTGTAGTTGTCGAAGATTTAATTAGTACTGGAAAAAGCAGTTTGATGGCTGTGGAAGCTTTAAGAAGCGAAGGTGCGAACATTAAAGGTATGGCGGCGATTTTTACATATGGTTTTGGCATTGCTGAAGAAAATTTTAAAGAAGCTAATATTGATTTATTTACTTTGAGCAACTACGAAAATTTATTAGACTTGGCGGTTCAAAAACAATATATCACTGAAGATCAGCAATCGACTCTGCTGGAGTGGAATGAAAGCCCGTCAACTTGGGGACAAGAGGAGTAATTTTAGATTTTAGTCCCGAAGCCTCGGGATAGATTTTAGATTTTAGATTTTAGATTTTAGATTTTAGATTTTAGATTTTAGATTTTAGATTTTAGATTTTAGATTTTAGATTTTAGATTTTAGATTTTAGATTTTCTAAAAAATCGCTTCGCTCTTTTTTGGAATTTGGAATTTAAAAAATTGGAATTTATTTTTTTGCTCTTTGTCACTTTAAATAATAAAAAAATAAAAAATATATGAACTTAGAAAGTCCAAAAGTTACTGTTCAGAAATCAGCTCAAGATTTATTCGATCAATTGACTGATGTTAAGAATTTTGAAAAATTAATGCCGGATAATATCGCTAAATTTGAAGTGACTGGTGAAGACGCTTTTATTTTTGGATTGAAAGGGATGCCTGAAATCAAATTGAAAATGAAAGACAAAGTGGCTCCAAACAAAATTGTTTTGGGTGCAGCAAGTGACAAACTTCCGTTTACTTTGACTTCAAACATTGACAGCATTTCTGATTCTGAAAGTGCAGTTCAATTGTTTTTTGAAGGAGAGTTTAATGCTATGATGGCAATGATGGTTAAAGGACCAATCAGCAAATTCATCGAAACTCTAGCAAATAATATGAATAAGCTTTAATAATGGTTAATTATTAATTGTGAATTATAAATGAAAGGCCTGATTTTATTATCGGGCTTTTTTTTGAATGCCACGAAGGCGCTAAGGCACAAAGTTTTTTATTTCATGCAGATTCTACTCATTCAAACATATTTCTTTAAGTCATAAAACTTAGCGTCTTCGCTTTCAAAAAAAAACTTAGAATCTTAGCATCTCAGAACCTTAGCAACTTAGTAAAGCATTTTAACCTCCTTTATATCAAATTCTACAACAGAATCATCTTCTAATAAAACCTGCAATTTTCCAATTGGAGAAACGCCTTGAATGATTCCCATGAAATTTTGATCGTTGAGGTTTTTGAAAGGCATTGGAACTCCTTTTTTGAATAAAGAATTAAAATAATCGGTCCATAAATCTTTTGCAGAAGTCTGCCATAACTGTATTTTCTCCTTTATTTTTTCTACTATTAAAATTGCTAATTCTTCTTTATCAAAAGATTTACCTGAAATTACTGCTAGAGAAGATGCATTTGGCAAATCTGCATAATCAGTTTGGTTTACGTTCATCCCTATTCCGACAACTGACACGATCCTGCCATCGCTTTTTATGGTGTTTTCGATTAGTATGCCAACCAATTTCTTATTGTATGACAGAATGTCGTTTGGCCATTTTATGCATATATCAGGAATATTTAACGATTTTAGCACTTCTGTAACTGCTAATGAAACAACGACACTTAAATTAAAGACTTGTTCGTTATTAAATAGAAAATCCTTTACCAATACACTCATAATTAAGTTTTTACCAGCTTCAGACTCCCACTTTCCTCCCATTTGTCCTTTGCCTTTTGTCTGATTTTCAGCTGTTACCACAGTAAAATTCTCTAGTTGATCCTGACTTGACAATGCCTTCAGGAAATCATTTGTTGAATCTATGGCATCGAGTTTGATTAGTTTCATTAAATAATTTAGATAACTTAATTTAATATTTTGTTAAGGTTCAAAAATAATCACAAAATTTGGTAACTTTACAAATTCACATATAAAATAATTCATGGCGAAAAAGACGATTAATAATGATGTTCTACTGGCGAACATAATCAAAGGGATTGAGGAAGTAAAAGGAAATGATATCGATATTCTTGACTTAAGAGAAATAGATACAGCTGTATGCGACTATTTTGTAATTTGCAACGGTAGCTCAAATACCCAAGTTAACGCCATCGTAAACTCAATTCAAAAAACAGTATCAAAAGACTTAAAAGATAAACCTTGGCACGTAGAAGGAACCGATAATGCAGAATGGGTTTTAATGGATTATGTACACATTGTAGTACATGTTTTCCAGAAACATATTCGCGAATATTACAATATCGAGAGCCTTTGGGGTGATGCCAAAATAACTACAATCGAAAATAAATACTAAAGAAACTTTCATTAAATGGCTAAAGATAATAATCCAAATCCGAATAAATTTAAAATAAGTCCTTGGTTAATATATACCGCAATACTTTTAGTTTTTTTATTTATAAGTTTTGCTACCGGAGGATCTAGCTTAAGCGAACCTGCTCAATTAACTTCTTCTAAATTCAACACGCTTTTAGAAAAAGGCCAGATTGAAAAAGTTATTGTGTACAACAAAGCTGAGGCTGAAGTATATTTAAATGCTGCGGCTCTTAAAGACCCGTCAAATAAAAAAGTTGCTGAAGATATTTTCAAACAGCCAAACAAAGGTCCGCACTATACGCTGGAAATTGGTAATGATCAAATATTTCAAACAAAACTTGAAAAAGCGGTTAGCGAGGGCAAACTGAAAGATTTTAATTTCCTTCAAAAAAACAATTGGAGCGATATTTTAATCAGCTTACTTCCTATCATCATCATTGTTGGTGTATGGATTTTCATCATGCGTAAAATGTCTGGCGGAGGTGCTGGAGGCGGCGGACAGATTTTCAATATCGGAAAATCTAAAGCCAAACTATTCGATGAAAAAACAGATATCAAAACTACGTTTAAAGATGTTGCTGGTTTAGAAGGTGCTAAAGAAGAAATTCAAGAAATTGTTGAATTCCTTAAAAACCCTGAAAAATATACCAATCTGGGAGGTAAAATTCCAAAAGGTGCTCTACTTGTAGGACCTCCAGGAACTGGTAAAACTTTATTGGCAAAAGCTGTTGCCGGTGAGGCTCAGGTACCTTTCTTCTCTTTATCAGGTTCTGATTTCGTTGAGATGTTTGTAGGAGTTGGAGCTTCACGTGTACGTGATTTATTCAAACAAGCAAAAGAAAAATCTCCTGCTATCATTTTCATCGATGAGATTGATGCTGTTGGTAGAGCAAGAGGAAAAAGCAATATGTCTGGCGGAAATGACGAAAGAGAAAACACTTTGAACCAATTACTAACAGAAATGGATGGTTTTGGGACAAACTCTAACGTAATTGTATTAGCTGCAACCAATAGAGCTGATGTCCTTGACAAAGCTTTAATGCGTGCAGGACGTTTTGACAGACAGATTTTTGTAGACTTACCAGATATTCGCGAAAGAGCTGAAATCTTTAAAGTACACTTAGCTCCTATCAAAAAAGTTGAAGGTCTAGATTTAGATTTCTTAGCTAAACAAACTCCAGGTTTTTCGGGTGCAGATATTGCAAACGTTTGTAACGAAGCTGCCTTAATTGCTGCACGTAACAACAAAGCTGCTGTTGACAGACAAGATTTCCTTGACGCAGTTGATAGAATTATCGGTGGTTTAGAAAAGAAAAACAAAATTATAACTCCAGAAGAGAAAAGAGCAATTGCTATTCACGAAGCTGGACATGCAACTGTAAGCTGGATGCTAGAGCATGCTGCGCCACTTATCAAGGTAACTATTGTACCTCGTGGACAAAGTTTAGGAGCTGCTTGGTATTTACCAGAAGAGAGACAAATCGTTAGAACAGATCAAATGTTAGATGAAATGTGTGCTACTATGGGTGGTAGAGCTGCAGAGAAAGTAACTTTCGACAGAATTTCAACTGGTGCTTTGAGCGATTTAGAAAAAGTAACGCGTCAAGCTCGTGCTATGGTAACGATCTACGGATTGAACGATAAAATCGGAAATGTTACTTATTATGATTCAACTGGACAAAGCGAGTATAACTTCTCGAAACCATATTCTGATGAAACAGCAAAAATTATTGATGCTGAAATTTCAGAGTTAATCGAAGGTCAATACCAGAGAGCGATTCAAATCTTAGAAGAAAACAAAGACAAACTAAATCAACTAGCTGATATTCTGATTGAAAAAGAAGTTATCTTTAAAGATGATCTAGAAAATATTTTTGGAAAACGAACTTTTGACAAAAATTTGGAAGAAGTAGTTTCATAAATAATTTACGAAATACGTAATAATTTTTTAAAATCTTAATTCAAAATACCCTTTTGAATTAAGATTTTTTTATCTTTGAACGTTTTCAATTAACATGTAAAGTATTTCATATAAAAAATGAATTTTTTCAAAAAAATATTTGGCTCAAGCGAAGCCGCTTCTGACGAAGAGAATGAAAGCGAATATGCAGGTACATCTGCACAGAACAGTCATTTATCTTTAGACGAGCAATTTATTTTCAATTTCAAAAAAAATGGAGGTAAGTTCTTGTACTGCGAAAACACTGAAGAAGTTGCTGAACAGTTTGAAAACATATTAGAAGAAAATGATTGGTTTGAAAGTGAAGTTTTGTGTTATGAGTCAGCTTTGTTTAGTTTATTAGAAGAAAATAAATTATTTTACATTGCTCCTTCTAAACCAAAATTTTTATTGGCAAGCTGTGAAAACCTTATTGCTGATGAAGGTTCAATTTTATTTTCATCAAAACAAATTAGACAAAATAAACCAAACGAATTACCTGCAAATATTGTTATTATAGCTACAACCAGCCAGATCCTTCCAATGAAAAGCGACGGATTGAGCGCTATAAAACGTAAATACGAAAGAGACTACCCTACTAATATCACTACCATAAAATATTTCGAAAAAGCCAAAGAAGAAGACTTTACGCAATACGGAAGTGTTGCCAAGAATCTTTATTTATTGCTTTTAGAAGATCTTTAAGATGAATGAAACACTGAAGAGAACCATTTCTGGTGCTGTTTATATCGCTTTATTACTAACTTCGATATTGTTTTCTACCGAAAGCTTCATTACACTTTTTGGTATTTTCTTAATTATAACTCTTTACGAATTTTCTAATCTCGTTAATTTAAACAAAGTATTTTCTATACTTTTTGGAATGTCAATTTATGCGGCAACAATTCTCATAAGTCATTACAACAAACAGACTAGTAAATTTATAAACGATACTTTTAATTCTAATATTACTTTAGAAACCAACATCAAACAGCTGGATTTAATTCTTTTGGCAGTTACACTAGTCGTTTCTATAAAATGTATTATATTCTTATTTTATGATTCAGTTCAAAAAATAAGCACTTCTTCAAAATATTTATATTTGCTTGGCTACATTACACTTCCTTTTATTTTTATCGTTAAAATCTCATTCGGAACTAATGACTATAATCCGAAAATTATTCTTGGATTATTTGTTTTGATTTGGACTAATGATACTTTTGCGTATTTAGTTGGAAAATCAATCGGTAAGCATAAATTGTTCGAACGTGTTTCCCCAAAAAAAACTATTGAAGGTTTTCTTGGCGGTGTTGTTTTTGCAGCTTTTGCAGGTTTTTTAATCTCAAAACTGTACATTCAGCCCAATCCTGAATTTAGCAATAAATCAATTTTAATCTGGACGATAATTGCTTTAATTGTAAGCATTTTTGGGACTATTGGAGATTTGATTGAATCCAAATTTAAAAGAATTGCAGGCGTAAAAGACAGTGGCTCGATAATGCCGGGACACGGAGGTATTTTAGATCGATTAGATAGTGTTATATTTGTAGCACCAATTATATTTTTATTTTATCAAATTTTATATTATGTTTCATAAAGAAGGAGGCCCGTCCATTTTATTAGGTGTAGTTTTTACAGTCGTTGTGGTTTTATTAGCCGAAAAATTTATTGATATCAATTGGCTTAGAACTCTAGTTCAAATTGCAGCGCTTTTAGTTTTGATCATTATCTTGCAATTTTTTAGAAATCCTAAAAGAATTGCAATTAAGAACAGCGATCATATCCTTGCTCCTGTTGATGGAAAAGTTGTGGTTATCGAAGAAGTTTATGAGGGAGAATATTTTAAGGATAAACGTTTACAGGTTTCTATTTTTATGTCTCCTATCAATGTTCACGTAACTCGTTACGCGATGGATGGTATCATTAAATTTAGCAAATACCACCCTGGAAAATTTCTTGTTGCATGGCATCCAAAAGCGAGTGAAGAAAACGAAAGAACTACTGTAGTTATCGAAAATGAAACATTTGGCGCTATTCTATACAGACAAATCGCTGGAGCATTGGCTCGTAGAATTGTAAATTACGCCAAAGAAGGAATGCAGGTTGTTCAAGGAACAGATGCTGGTTTCATTAAATTTGGATCAAGAGTAGATTTATTTTTACCTTTAGGTACACCTATCAACGTTGAATTGAATCAAAAAGCGATTGGTGGAAAAACAATTATTGCTACGAAAGCATAAATGGCTGAGAAAGATTTAGATATTCGCTTTGCGGAAGCTGTAGAAATTGCAATGACAATGACTCAGGCTTCACTGCCGCAAGATGTGCAGTTAAGACTTTACGCTTTTTACAAACAGGCAACTTTTGGTACAGCAGTTTACAATCAATCTGAAAATTTTGATTTGAGAGATGCGTTCAAAACTAATGCCTGGATGCAGATTAGTCATATGTCAATTGATGAAGCGAAAGAAAATTATATCGAGATCATTAACTCATTATCATCAAAATAAATAACATTATGAAGAAAAACGTTGTTCTATTTAGCACTTTAGCTTCATTTTTACTATTATTTTCCTGCAAAGAAGATAAGCTGACCGAAGTTGTTGAGGTTCCTCTTCCGACTAAAGAAGAGAAAATAACTATTGGTTCGCCAAATGATGTTAAAGCTGATCCCGGTTCTTTTGAAATGACAAAATTGTCCTTTAATTATGACGGTCTTGCACCTGCAATTCGAACTTTGACTTTAGAAACTCATTATTCTAAACATTATTTATCTTACACAAACAATTTTAATAAAGAAATTGTTTCTACAGAATTTGAGAATATGCCTATTGAGGATATTTTGAAAAAGATGGATTTAAATAATGCCAAACTTCGTCAGAATGCTGGAGGATATTACAACCATACGCTTTATTTTAATGTTTTAACTCCAAAAGAGCAAACTCCAAAAGATACTCTTGCCGGTTCTATTAATAAAGAATTTGGCTCTTTCAACAATCTAACGAATCAATTTAAAGCGCAGTCAGAAAAGCAATTTGGTTCTGGATGGGTTTGGTTAGTAGTTGACCGATATGGAAAACTTCAAATTACAACAACTCAGGATCAAGACAATCCGTTAATGAAAAATGCATTAATTCCAGGAACACCTATTTTAGGAATTGATCTTTGGGAACATGCCTATTATCTAGATTATCAAAACCGAAAAGGAAGTTATATTGATGCTTTTTATGAACATATTAATTGGGAAAAAGTAAACGAATATTATGTTGAAGCGCTCAAAAAGGTTAAAAAAGTATAGAAAAAAAGCTGGTACGAATTAAGTATCAGCTTTTTTTTATACCTTTTATGTACTTATACGAACATTATGAAAGATATTGCCAAGCGTTTTGCAGAAAATCCTATAATTTCACCATCCGATTTACCGCCAAGCAGAGAAGGATTAGAAATAACTTGTTTACTTAATCCTGGCGTATTTCAATTTCAAAATAAAATCTGGCTTGCAGTAAGGGTTGCCGAAAGACCAACGCAAGCAGAAAACATTATCTCATTTCCTATACTTACAGAAACAGGTTTAATAGAAATTATAGAAATTCTTAAAGATCACCCCGAACTTATTGCCACAGATGCCCGTGTAATTAATTATCAGGGAATTGATTACCTAACTACTTTATCACATATACGCTTGCTATGCAGTGATGATGGAAAACAATTTTACGAACCTGAAAACTATCCCTATTTAGTTGGTGAAGGAATTCTGGAAACTTTCGGAATTGAAGATTGCCGCGTTTCTCTCATTGAAGGAAAATATTACCTGACATTTACTTCGGTATCTTCTAATGGTGTTGGAGTTGGTTTACGAACTACAACAGATTGGAAGAGCTTTCAAAAACACGGAATGATATTTCCTCCCCACAATAAAGATTGTGCAATTTTCGAAGAAAAAATAAACGGCTTATTCTATGCCTTACATCGTCCGAGCAGTGTAGATATTGGTGGAAATTATATTTGGATTGCTTCTTCTCCTGATGGCATACATTGGGGAAATCATAAATGTATTATTAAAACCAGAAAAGGCAATTGGGACAGTAAAAGGGTCGGCGCTGGCGCAGCACCAATAAAGACAGAATTTGGATGGCTGGAAATTTATCATGGTGCTAACGAATTTCACCAATACTGTCTAGGCGCTTTTTTAATGGATTTAGAAAATCCTTCAAAAGTAATTTCGAGAACAGAAACTCCTATTATGTTTCCTAAAACAGATTATGAATTAAGCGGCTTTTTTGGCAATGTGGTTTTTACAAATGGTCATATCATAGAACCTGATGGAGACACTCTTACTGTTTACTATGGAGCTTCTGATGAATTTGTCTGCGGTGCTAAGTTTTCAATTAAAGAAATCCTTTCACTTCTAATAGAACTTTAAAAAAATAAACCTGCTTAGATTCAATAAGTTCTAAGCAGTTCTTATTTTAAACACTTTTTTTAATTACTTCTTAGTTTACTTCATAAATAAATGATTCAGAAGGTTTTATTTTAACTCGTGCTGAAGCTTCACCATTTTTGACTGTAAGATAAGTTTTGCTCTCTGAATACAATTTATCTACAAGCACATAAGAACCATCTTTTAGATTCCATTTTGAAATAACCGATGAAGGAATTTTTAAGTCAAATTCACTTTCTTTCTCAGAAGAGAAATTAGTAATTACAACCAATTTTTGTTTTTCAGACCAGCGAGCATAAGAATACAACAAAGCATCATAACCTTCATTATTTTGGCGATTTGCAGATTGAATCTCTTCAAAACTTCCCATCAAAGCGCTGCTGTTAATGGTAAAATTCAATAACCGTTTGTAAAAATCACGAAGCTTTTTTTCAGAATCAGAAAGCTGTCCGCCGTCAAATTTTCCGTCGTTCATCCAACGCTGATGATTCGGAACTCCGATATAATCAAAAATAGACGTTCTGGAAGGTTTTCCAAAACCAGCATCTTCATTTCCAGCCTCTCCTACTTCTTGTCCAAAATAAATCATTGTCGGCGAAGTGCTTATAGTTGCCGAAACAACCATTAGTGGCTTTCCTCTTTCTGGAGTTCCTGCAAAATCAGGACTTGCCAAACGCTGTTCATCATGATTATCCAAGAAATGAAGCATATGATGTTCGATATCCGACATTCTGTTTTGAATCTCGGTCAATTCATCTGGTGAAGATTTTCCTCGAATAACATCTTTCAATTTATCGTAAGTCTCTACTTTATCATATAAATAATCCATTTTTCCTAAATGGATGTAATTGCGGTATTCATTAGGGTTATAAACTTCTGCCAGTAAAAATGAATTGGGATTTTCCATTTTAATGGAAGAGTTCATATAACTCCAAAATTCGTACGGAACCATTTCTGCCATATCATAACGGAAACCGTCAACTCCTTTTGCTGTCCAATACAAGGCAATATCTCTGAATTTCTTCCAAGAATCAGGCACATCTTTATCCTGCCAAAAAGCAAAATGCTCTTTATACGATTTCTGATCAAAACCAGCTGGAAGCTCAGGAAAATCTTTAGTTCCGTCAGGGCGCACGCCGTAATTTACCTTCACGGTTTCATACCAGTCATTTTGATCTGGTTTAATTTTACGAGATCCGTTTCCTGTCCATTTAGCCGGATTTTCATCAAACTTTCCATCAATAAGCGGATGTTTTTCTCCATTTAATGGAATATCTCCATCTGGAATTTCAAAATGTTCTTTTGGAATATAGTAGAAATTATTATCTCGTTTGTATTCAACATTCACATCATCATCGGCACCAAAATCTTTTACTCCTGCTGGATTCGATTTTCCTTCGTATTTACGAGCAATATGATTGGGAACAATATCGATAATTACTTTCAAACCTGCATTATGTGTCCGCTTAACCAAGGCTTCAAATTCTTCTAAACGCTTCGCTGGGTTTTCGGCCAAATCTGGATTTACATTATAATAATCCTTAACGGCATATGGAGATCCTGCACGTCCCTTAACTACTTCTGGATCATCATTTGATATTCCGTAAGCTGTATAATCACGTACCAGAGCATGATGAGGAACGCCGGTATACCAAATATAAGTAACTCCTAAATCTTTTATTTCGTGTAGCACTTTATCTGTAAAGTCATTAAACTTTCCAACACCATTTTCTTCTATGGTTCCCCAAGGTTTATTTGTTTTATTTTTATTCCCAAATAGGCGTGTAAAAACTTGATAGACTACAACCTTTTTTTCGGCTGCCGTTTCTTCTTTTGCTGTACTCATTTTTAATTCTTGTGTTTTACAAGCCGAAAATAGTACAGTTAACGTAATTCCTGCTGTAATTAATCTTTTACTTATCATATAATTGCTGTGCTAACTAAATATAGTCTTTAAATTTTAAAGCTCCTAAATAGAACGCATTAAAAACTATTTTCTAAATGTAACTCATTTTTTAAAATTCAGAACCAACTCTTTTTAATTTGCATCATTTTGAAGTTGGAATAGCGCAACTACAACGTGAGAGTTGTATGTTTTGTTGAAAAAATAAATGAAGCAGAATTTGTCATTTGAAGTGTTGATGACTTATTATAAATTAATCCTAATAACAGTCATAGGTTGTAACCTTTTTTATAAATTTGACAAAAATTTAATCAGTTGAAGAAATCACTCTTTTTCATATTTATTTGTCTGTCTTTTTTAAGCGTTCAATTTACTTTCGCGCAAGCAAAAAAAACTGCTAAGGCTCCAAAAACTATCGTTATTGAGAACGCTGATTTTTCTGATGTCGATCAGGTCAATGTTCCAGATGCGCTTTTACTAACAGGAAATGTAAAAGTAAATCATGACGGCGTTGTATTAACTTGTAATAAAGCCTATTTTTTTCAAAAAGAGAATTATTTAAAAGCTTTTGGAAATGTACAATTAGTGCAGGGTGATACTTTGTTCTTAAACAGTAAATATGCAGAATACAGCGGTAATGAAAAAAAAGCTTTCGCAACAGGAAATGCTGTTTTGACTTCACCAGATGCGACTTTGCAGACGGATACCATTAATTTTGACAGAAATATTCAAGAGGTTTTTTATAATACTAAAGGAACAATTGTAAACAAAGACAATACTTTGGTCAGTAAATCTGGAAGATATTATGTGGAACAAAAGAAATTTCAGTTTTTAACGGAAGTTACTATTACGAATCCAAAATATGTAATCAAATCGAATCATTTGGATTATTACAGTAATTCTGGCCATACTTATCTTTTTGGCCCTTCAACAATTACGAGTAAAGCTAATTACATTTATACCGAAAAAGGATTTTACGATACGAAGAAAAACCTAGCTCATTTTCTGAGGAAATCCTATATTAAATATGACGATAGGCGTATTGAAGGCGATAGTTTATTTTATAATCGAAATACCGAATTTGCATCGGCAACTCGAAATGTAAAAATCACAGATTCTATAAATAAAGGAATTGTAAAAGGACATTATGCCGAACTTTACAAACTGAAAGATTCCATGTTTGTTACGAAAAGAGCCGTTGCAATCAATTTGGTTGAAAATGATTCCGTTTATATTCACGGACAAAAGCTGCTGGTTACAGGAAAGGAAGGCGAAAGAATTTTAAGAGCTTTTAAAAATGTTCGTTTCTATAAAATAGATATGAGCGGAAAATGTGATTCTATACATTCTGACTCTAAAAGTGCTCTGACGAAGTTAATTGGAAATCCGATTTTATGGAACGGAGAAAGCCAAATCACAGGAGATGTGATGCATTTGATAGGCGATAATAAAACACGAAAAATAGATTCGTTAAAAGTCCTCAATAATACTTTTCTAATCTCCAAGGATACGCTCGGAACGGGCTATAACCAAGTAAAAGGACTCAATTTATTTGGAAAATTCAGGGATGGAAAACTGCATGATGTAGATGTCGTCAAGAATACAGAAGTTATCTATTTTATGCGGAACGACGCCAATGAGCTTATCGGAATTAATAAAAATGTCAGCAGTAAAATCAATTTGATTTTAGAGAATAATGCTGTTGAAACTATTACTTTTTACAATAAAGTTGACGGCGATATTTTCCCTGAAGACGAACTTCCTGAAAACGCCCGAAAGCTGCGAGGAATGGTTTGGCGCGGCGATGAAAGAATAAAATCTAAGGATGATATTTTTACCGCAGAAGATAATGAAATGAACGATAAACTGATTAAAGAAGGAAAAGACGAAGAAGAGAAAGGAAAAGATACTCCAATGAAAGTGCGAAAAGAAACTTTGAATTACGATAAGAAGAAGCCTGCGGTTAAGAGCAGTAAGTAAGCGGTCAGTATTCAGTCGCAGTTTTCAGTATCAGTCACTGTTTAGAGTTCTTTGCGATTTTTTAGTCGGAGTAAGAGTATGCAGTACTTTACGAATTATTATTTTCTAAAAGTTAACCTAAGCGTAAAGTAAAAAAACCTTTGCAACTCTGAACCTTAAAAAAGTTTTCAGTCGCAGTCGCAGTTTACAGTCTTTTGCGAATTATGAACTCACAAAAGTTAACCTAAGCGTAAAGTTAGAAAACCTTAGAACCTCAGTACCTTTGCTACTTTGAACCTTAGAAAACCTTTGCAACTTTGAACCTTAAAAAAAATGAATCCAGATTTTATAAAATACCAGGCACAAACTTCTCCTTACCCATTAGGAATGGAAGTTTCGCACGCCATCGGATCTTACATATACGACACCAACGATAAAAAATATTTAGATTTTGTAGCCGGCGTTTCGGCTTGTACTTTAGGACATCAACATCCGAGAGTTAATCAAGCTATCAAAGATCAATTGGATAAATATTCGCATGTAATGGTTTATGGAGAATATTCGCAAAGTCCAGCAGTTCAATATTGTAAATTGATGGCTTCTCTCCTGCCAGAATCTTTAAATAAAACCTATTTAGTCAATTCGGGTACAGAAGCAATAGAAGGCGCTTTAAAATTGGCCAAAAGAACCACAGGACGCAGTCAGCTTATTTCTTGTCATAATGCTTATCATGGTAACACAATGGGTTCTATGAGTGTTATGGGATTTGAAGAACGCAAACAGGCCTTCAGACCTCTGCTTCCAGATGTTGATTTTATCACTTTTAATAACGAAGAAGATTTACAAAAAATAACAACCCGAACTGCAGCAATTCTGTTAGAAACTATTCAAGGAGGCGCAGGATTTATTCAGCCGGAAAACAATTTTCTGCAAAAAGTCCGAAATCGCTGCGATGAGGTTGGAGCTTTGATGATTGTAGATGAAATCCAGCCAGGTTTTGGGAGAACTGGTAAACTATTTGGTTTTCAGAATTATGACGTTGTTCCTGATATTGTTGTCATGGGTAAAGGTATGGGCGGCGGAATGCCGGTTGGTGCTTTTACTGCTTCTGCAGAAAGAATGGATCTTCTTACCGAAAATCCAAAATTAGGGCATATAACCACTTTTGGAGGCCACCCTGTCATTGCGTCAGCTTGTTTGGCTACTTTGCAGGAATTAACTGAAACAAATTTAATGGCAGAAACATTGGAGAAGGAAAAACTCTTCAGATCGCTTTTGGTACATCCTTTGATAACAGAAGTTAGAGGAAAAGGATTAATGCTGGCTGCAATGACAGAATCGGCAGAAATTACCAACGAAGTCATTTTAAGCTGTCAAGACAAAGGTCTTATATTATTCTGGCTTTTGTTTGAAGGATGTGCTATAAGAATTACACCTCCTTTGACCATCTCAGAAGATGAAATTAAAGAAGGCTGTGCAATTATTTTAGACGTTATTGATGAAGTAATGAAAAAGAATAACAAATAAAAAACGCACTTCTTTTAACTACTTAAGAAACATTAAGTTATATTTAATTCAATTAGATTAAAGTAAAAACTTTCCAGCATTAATTAAAAAAAGAATAAAACCGAAGTTAATCCCTTAATATAAAAGGAGATTTCTTCCCAAAATAAAATAAAAAACGCTATATATTGTTAATTAAATTGTTCAAAACAATTAATTCTCTTTCCTTACAACAATTATATGGTTGCCTAAATTTATAACAGGCTAATTTCAAAAATACGAAGTATGCAATTAAGCAACGAAGAAGAAGATTATAACCTATCCTTATCCAAATTTGAGTCGATGTTAAAAACTAACAAAGTACTCTTTTTTGATTCTGAAGAATTTGAAGAAATAATTCTTCATTATTTAGATATAGGCAAGGCTAATTTAGCAAAAAAGGCCTTGAAACTTGCATTAGACCAACATCCTAAATCTACAGGCTTAAAATTAGTACAAGTAGAAATGCTGGTTTATGATGATAAACTCGACATTGCTGAAAAGCTTTTGAATGAGTTGTATGCAATTGAACCCAACAACGAGGAAATCTATATCCAAAAAGCCAATATCTGTTCTAAAAGAGATCAGCACGAAAAAGCGGTTGAACTGTTAAAAATCGCACTGCAGTACACTGATGACTATGCAGATGTGTATAACTTGATTGGAATGGAGTATCTTTTTATGGATAACCTTGAAATGGCAAAAGAGAGTTTTATCAAATGTCTTGAAGAAGACTTAGAAGACCAATCTGCTCTTTATAACGTGGTATATTGTTTTGAATTTTTAGATCAAAATCAAGAAGCTATTGCTTATTTAAATGATTACATCAACAAAAATCCTTACAGCGAAATTGCCTGGCATCAGCTTGGGCGTCTTCATTATGGCGTTAAAGAGTATGAAAATGCCATTCGTGCATTTGATTATGCAACGCTGATTGATGATGAGTTCTTGGGCGCTTTTATGGAAAAAGCAAAAGCTTACGAACGTCTGAAAAAATACAATGATGCAATTGAGAGCTATAACAGAACTATCGAGCTGGACGATGCAACATCTTATGCCCTGCTTCGAATTGGTAAATGTTATGAAAAACTTGGAAATTTAGCGAAAGCGATTCAATACTACAATCAAACGGTTCACGAAGATCCGTTATTGGATAAAGGATGGATTGCGATTACCGATTTTCATCTCCGCCAGAAAAACTATCAAAAAGCATTGTTTTTTGTGAATAAAGCTTTGGCAATTGACAATCAAAATCGTTTGTACTGGAAAAGATATGCGACTATCAATAAACACATGAATTTCTTTGAAGAAGCCGAATTTGGTTTTAGAAAAGCGGTTGAGTTTGGAGATTACGCATTAGACACTTGGTTGTATTGGGTTGATATTCTTCAGTTTTTAGGAGAATTTGAAAGCGCTATTCAGACTTTATTACAAGCTTCAGAATATTTCCCTGAAGAAAATGAAATCGAATATCGTTTAGCCGGATTATACTTTATGATTCAAGATAATACAAAAGCTAAATTTCATTTAAGCAATGGTTTACGTCTAAATTTTGACAACTATATCTTAATTGAAGACTTGTTTCCAGTAGTATGGGCAAAGAAAACAGTAAAAAATTATATAGAAAAACATCGTAAATAATAATGGTTGATATTTTATTAAGAAGACGTTTTGGATTATTGGGCCGTAACATCAGCTACTCTTTTTCAAAAGGTTACTTTACAGAAAAATTTAATAATGAAGTTTTTGCTGGCAACAGCTATGAAAATTTTGACATTTCTGAAATTAATTACTTTACTGAATTGATCAAAAACAATCCAGATTTAAAGGGCTTAAATGTCACTATTCCATATAAAGAACAAGTTATTCCTTTCTTAGATAAACTATCAAAAAAAGCATCTTTAATTGGTGCAGTAAATACTATAAAATTTACCAAAAACGGTAAACTAAAAGGATACAATACAGATTATTATGGTTTTAAAAAATCGCTTAAACCATTATTAGAACCACATCACAAAAAAGCTTTGATTTTGGGAACTGGCGGGGCTTCTAAAGGTGTGGCGTTTGCTCTTGACGAACTTGACATTCCCTATACTTTCGTTTCAAGAGAAGCCAAAGAAAACATTATAGATTACGATTTGATCAATGCCACAACATTTGACAATTTTCAAATTATAATCAATTGTACTCCAGTTGGTACAAGCCCAAATATTGAAGCTTGTCCAAATCTGCCTTATGAATTCTTTACAGAAAAACATATTGCATACGATCTGATTTACAATCCGGCAGAAACAACTTTTTTGAAAAAAGCAAAAGAACAAGGAGCTGTTATAAAAAATGGCCACGACATGCTGATATTTCAAGCTGAGAAAGCCTGGAAAATCTGGAACAAATAAAACATAGGATAAAAATAAAATGTTAACGTATTTTTTGTAATTTTAAACCACTTATTAACAGGTGGTTATGAATAAAATACAATTACTTAGCATTTTATTTTTTTTATTTAACAATCTCCTTTCCGCTCAAGAAATCGATACTTTACAAAGTCCTTTTTCTGAGCCTCGTTATCATTATTTTCTCAAAACAATTATTTTATTTGACGAATATTTAGATACTGATAACGGATCATATAATACCACACAAGTTCGAGTTTTACTGCCAATAGGAAATAAAGCCTGGAACTTACGTTTCGATCTTCCGCTAATTTCTGCAAATACCAATTCAATCAACAAGACAGCCATTGGAGATGTAGGTATGGGCGTCAGTTATATTCCATATCTTAAAAATAATAACGGAATAGCTTTACGTACAAGAGTTTATGCCAATACCGCAGCAGACCCGAATTTCGGAACTGGAAAATGGGTGGCTATGCCGGCTGTTATTTTTGGAAAATATTTCAATCAAAAGAAATTTCTCTGGATTTCGACTTTAGAATATCAAGGTAGTTTTGCTGGACAAAATGAGCGAGATGATATCAGCGTCACACTTTTTGAAAATGTATTACTTTACTTTTTTGGAAAAAACTGGGTTGCTGCCGATGCTGCTTTTAGATACAATGCTATTCTAGAAGGGTTTCAAAATAATGCTTTTGTTGAATTCGGCAGAAAGATCACTCCGACAAATTTAGTTTACATACATCCAAGCGCTGGATTTGGCGTTAATCGAACCTATAATTTTGGTATTGAAATGGGAGTATTAATCCTTTTTTAATATCAAAAAGAGAGCAGATACTTTATATATTTGTATTTATAAAAGAAAAACCTAAAAACAATATAAATTTAGAATTTATAGATACTTCAATAATTCAACAAAAATATATTCAACATTATAGCGAATAAGTCTAAAGAATAAGAATTTCATCGTAAAATACAGCATAAACAAGTGATTTATTTTGTATTTAGAAACACCTTTACTATCTTTCGCACTGTTAAAAACAAAAACCTTACACATTTTAAAGATGTTAGAAGAAAAGAATGACAACCTGCAAGAAGCAGACGGAAAATCAGGAATCGAAATAAACGATTCTACAACAAATGATGCAGCTGAAATATCTAATCCTGAAACTTTAGTCGAAGATTCAACTTCAGAAACTGAAGATTCATTAGATACTAATGAAAATGCACATCAAGAAGCGCTGGATGAAATTACAAATTCAAACGCAGCAGAAAGTGAAGACGAAACTTTAAAAGAGCGTCACGACATTCCTATGCAGGATTACAACACCTTTTCTTTGGATGCTCTTGTTGATGAACTTAAAAAACTGGTTAATACAGATAAAGTAATGTCTGTAAAAGATCATATTGAAGAAATTAAAAAAGCTTTTTTATTACAATATCACCATCTTCTAGAGGAAAAGAGAGAAGAATTTAATGCTTCTAATCCAGATCCAAGTGAAGAATTTGAATACCATTTACCTCTAAAATCAAAATTTGATGAATATTATAATATTTTTAGAGAGAAAAGAAATGTACACTTTAAACACTTACAAACTAATCTAAAAAGCAATTTAGAGAATCGTCTGGCAATTGTAGAAGAATTAAAAGAGTTAATCAATCCGCAGGAAAACATTAAAGATACTCTTAAACATTTTAATGAATTAAGAGAAAGATGGAAAAATGCCGGTGCAATTCCAAAAGACAAATACAATCACGTTTGGAATAACTACCATTTCCACGTTGAAAATTTCTACGACTACCTTCACTTAGATCGTGAAGCTCGAGATCTAGATTTCAAACACAACTTAGAATTAAAACAAAAAATAATCGCTCGAGTTGAAGAATTAGTAGAAAATGCTGATGTTAATAAAGCTTTCCGCGAACTACAGGATTTACACCGAATTTGGAAAGAAGAAATTGGGCCAGTTTCTAAAGAACATCGTGATGCTATTTGGAATAAGTTTAGTGAATTAACTAAAAAAATACACGACAAGAGAGAAGTACTGTTTGAAAGCCAAAGAGCTAACGAACAACAAAATCTTGAAGCTAAAAAAGAGATCATTGCCAAAATTGAAGTTTTGGGAACTGAGAAAGTAAATTCTCATTCACAATGGCTGGTACAGATTCAAAAAGTAGAAGACTTAAGAAATGAGTTTTTTGCAGCAGGAAAAGTTCCGTCAGAAGTAAATGAAGAAACTTGGGCTGCATTTAAAACAGCCGTTAGAAATTTCAATGCTTTTAAAAATTCTTTTTATAAGGATATTAAAAAAGACCAAAACGACAATTTAAATAAAAAATTAGCACTTGTTGCTAAGGCTAAAGAATTACAGGAAAGCACCGATTTTCAAGCTACAACTCCTGTAATGAAACAGATTCAAGAAGAATGGAAACAAATTGGTCATGTTCCTAAAAAATATTCAGATAAAATCTGGAAAGAATTTAAAGATGCCTGCAACCACTATTTTGATAAGTTAAAAGAACATAAATCTGAAGAAAACGGTGAAGAAGTAGCTGCTTTTGACAATAAAAAAGCATATTTAGAAACCCTAAGAGCTTTCCAGTTAACTGGAGATCACAAAACAGATTTAGATGCTATAAAAGCACATATTGAAACTTGGAAAGGTTTTGGAAAGGTTCCGTTTTCAAGACGCCATATAGAAGGAAAATTCAATAAAATTCTAGATGCCCTTTTTGAAAAATTAAGTTTGAGTAAAAAAGAAACCGAAATGATGCGCTTTTCTAATAGAATTGATTCTTTATCTGACAGCAACGACACACGTAAGTTAGACAACGAAAAAATATTCTTAATGCGTAAAATTGAAGAAGTTCAAAATGAAATTTTCCAATTAGAAAATAACATCCAATTTTTTGCAAATACTAAAAATGCTAAAAAAGAGAATTCAATTGTTCTTGAAGTCCGCAAAAACATTGCGATTCACAAAGAGAGCCTTGAAGTTTGGAAAGATAAATTGAAACAATTAAGAAACTTAGGTAAGGAATAGACTTTAGTTTATATTAATTTTATAAAGGAGTAATGCTATTTTCATTGCTCCTTTTTTTGTGGTTATGCTGGAGAGAGTTTTACCGCAAAGTTCGCTAAGCTTTTGTATCTATTGGTTTTTGTAAAACATTAAGTTCGCAAAGCTTTGTGTCAGCATTGTGATGTAGATCTTTGTCAAAATTTAAAACTTTGTTATCGGATAAACGACAACATTGTCGATAATTACTATTGAGGACAAAGCTTTGCGAACTTTGTGTTTTATAAAACTTCCTAATTAACAATATTAGCGTTCTTTGCGGTAAAACTTTTTAATATTTTCAATAGCAACGCGCTTCGACTTCGCGCAGCCTGACAAACGCGGCTAACATCCAGACTTGAAATCTGAACTTGAAACTTGAAAACTTAGAACCTTTTCACTTTTCACTTTTTACTTTTAACTTTTAACTTTTCACCTTCCCATAACAAATTCATAAAACTATTCTGAAAAATATTGTTTATATTTGATAGACACATCATTAATTGATAATCAACAAAATAACCTTTACAATATTAATTTTAATAACTACAGAAATGAAATTTACAAGAAAAGCAAATGCCAACTGGAAAGGAACCGGTATGGAGGGAACTGGGAAAATCAGCACACAAAGTACAACATTAGATAACGCACAATTATCTTTTAAAACTAGATTTGCTGACGGAGTTGGAACAAATCCTGAAGAATTAGTTGCTGCAGCGCATTCTGGATGCTTCACGATGCAATTAAGTTTTTTATTGAACGAAGCTGGCTTTACAGCAGATGATTTAAATACAGAAGCTACAGTAACTTTTGAAGATGGCTCTATAACTTTAATTCATTTAGATTTAAAAGGAAAAGTTCCTTCAATCTCTGCAGAAGAGTTTCAGGCTACAGCAGCAAAAGCAAAAGAAATCTGTCCGATTTCTAAATTATTAAATACCACTATTACTTTATCTGCGGAATTAATCAGCTAGAAAAATTATAGCTATAAAAAAAACCATTCGCATGCGAATGGTTTTTTTTATGTACTCTACTGAGTTTATTTATTACATTTTAGCTTTTAATGCTTTAGCTTCAGCAGTCATTTCAAGAGCACTGTAAACTCCTAATAATGTTTTAGAAACGTCTTCATTTTTAGGATCTAACTCGTTAGCTTTTTTAAGGTAAGGAATCACGCCTTTGAAAACACTTTCTCTTTGAGCTTTTAAAACATCGTAACGTTTCATGTCTTTAGCAGAAGTTCCCAATTTATTCATTTCATCAATGATTGGTTTTTCAGCTTCTAATTTCAATGCTGCAAGATTTAAGTAAGCGTTTGTATAATTAGGATTGATTTCTATTGCTTTTAAGTAATATTTCTCAGCATCTGCATTGTTTTTTGCACCTGCACTAATTACACCTAAGTTGAATACTAAATCAGCATTTTTTGGATCTTTTTCTAAAGCCTCGTTAACTAATTTTTTATACATTTCAAAATCCTTAGTTTCAAGATACAAATTAGCTTCAGTTAAAATTAATGAAGAATCATCTGGATTTGCTTTTCTAGCATCTGCGATAGCTTTCTTAGCTTCTTCTGTACGTCCTTTTTGAACTAAGATCAAAGCCAAGTTTTTGTAGATCTCACCTCTTTTTGAAGGAATAGCTTCAGTTTTTGGTTTTTCGTGAGTTCCTAATTTTACAGCCATATCTCTTTCTTTTGCATTTGCAAAACTATCATCATTTCCAGATGCTTTGTTTACAGCTGTATACATTGTTCCTTTTCCAGAGTAATTCAGTTTTTTCAACTCTTCATACATTGGTAAAGCAAGGTCAAAATCTTGTGCATTTACTGCAGTTGAAGCTGCATAATACAAGTTAATTGTATCGTTTTTGTCTAATGCATAAGCATCATATAATTTTTTTGCACCTTCTACATTTTTGTTAGCCTGAGTATCAGCAATAGCAGAATTAATTAATTTTGCTTTGATACTGCTGATTGAAGTCGCTGCCTGAGTAGAATATTTCTGTTTTCCAGAAGTTTTTTCAATTTCAATTAACTTTTTGTAACTCTCTGCAGAAAGTGATAGATTTTTGCTTGTTTCAATATTTTTATCAGCAAGTTCCAAATAAGCATTTCCTTTTACAAAATAGAATTGAGCCTGCTCTGTATCTTTAGCATTAGCAACCATATTTTCAGCATCGTTTAAGATGGTAACAGCTCCTTGAGCATCTCCTCCTTTTAAAGCCTTTTCAGCACTTTTAATTTGATCTTTTTGAGCAAAAGAAGCTACAGAGATCAATAACGCTGAAGCAAGTATTACATATTTACTTTTCATAGTGATATTTATTTGTATTTAATTTTCTTTTTTAATCTATTTTAATTATTCTTCAGACTCTTCTTCGTCGGCATCTTCGCCTTCGTCATCAATTACCTCATCATCAGAATCGTCATCATCTTCTACAGGTCCTTCATCTTCAAGAACTTCTAAATCAGGTTTAACTCTTTCAATTCCAGATTCGATCACATTACCGTCTTCATCAACGACAACTTCTTCTACGTCATCTTTCATTACTTTTGTTACAGCAGCGATAGAATCTTTTCCTTTCAAGTTAATCAATCTAACACCTTGAGTTGCACGTCCCATTACACGTAAATCCTCAATTGCCATTCTAATTGTTAATCCAGATTTATTAATAATCATTAAATCATCTGCATCGGTTACAGCACTGATTGAGATTAGTTTTCCTGTTTTCTCTGTGATATTAAGAGTTTTGACCCCTTTACCTCCACGGTTTGTAATTCTGTAAACATCTTCACCATCTTCGTCAACTAATTTGGTACGTTTACCGTATCCATTTTCAGTTACAACTAAAATTTGCGAATCGTTAACATCGTTTTTACCAACGGTAACCATACCAATTACTTCATCCGTTTCATCTTTTAAAGTAATTCCACGAACTCCAGAAGCTGTTCTTCCCATCGGACGCGTTTTCGTTTCTTCAAAACGAACCAATTTACCAGATTTAACTGCCAAGATAATTTGGCTTTCTCCATCCGTTAATTGTGCTCCAAGTAATTCATCACCTTCTTTAATAGTAATAGCAGCAACACCATTTACACGAGGTTTAGAATATTTCTCTAAAGAAGTTTTCTTCACCTGACCTTGTTTAGTTACCATTACAAGGTTATGCGTATTGATATAATCTTTATCTTTTAAGTCCTGCGTACAAATGAAAGCTTTTACTTTATCATCACTTTCAATATTCACAAGATTCTGAATTGCGCGGCCTTTTGCTGTTTTACTTCCTTCCGGAATTTCATAAACACGCATCCAGAAACATTTTCCTTTTTGTGTAAAGAACATCATATATTGGTGGTTTGTCGCCACGAACATGTGCTCTAAGAAATCCTGATCTCTTGTTCCAGCACTTTTCTGACCAACTCCACCTCTATTTTGAGTTTTGTATTCTGTCAGATTCGTACGTTTGATATAACCTGCATGCGAAATTGTAATTACTACATTTTCATCGGCAATTAAATCTTCGATACTTACATCTCCACCAGAGTATTCTATTTGAGAACGTCTTTCGTCACCGTATTTGTCACGAATTTCGATAAGTTCTTCTTTAATTAAATCGGTTCTTAAATTAACATCTGCTAATAAAGCTTTCAAATGCTCAATTAACTTCATTAATTCCTCAAACTCAGCTCTTAATTTATCCTGCTCCAGACCTGTTAACTGACGTAAACGCATCTCAACAATCGCACGAGCTTGAATTTCAGATAATTTAAATCTTTCGATTAATTTTTCTCTTGCTTCGTCTGTATTTTTAGAACCTCTTATTAACGCAATAACCTCGTCGATATTATCAGAAGCAATGATTAATCCTTCTAAAATATGCGCTCTTTCTTCTGCTTTACGCAATTCAAATTGAGTTCTTCTTACTACTACATCATGACGGTGCTCAATAAAATAGTGAATCATATCTTTTAGATTCAACAATTGAGGACGTCCTTTTACTAATGCAATATTATTTACACTAAAAGAAGATTGTAATTGCGTATACTTATATAAGGTATTTAAAACTACGTTTGGCGTAGCATCACGTTTTAAGATATAAACGATACGCATACCATTTCTATCTGACTCATCACGGATGTTGGCAATACCTTCGATTTTTTTGTCGTTAACTAAATCAGCCGTACGTTTGATCATTTCGGCTTTGTTAACTTGGTATGGAATCTCAGTAACAATGATACATTCTCTTCCGTCAACTTCTTCAAAACCAACTTTTGCACGCATTACAATACGTCCTCTACCCGTTTTAAAAGCTTCGCGAACACCTTCGTATCCATATATTATACCACCTGTTGGAAAATCAGGAGCTTTAATATGAGACATTAATTCGTCAACTTCAATATCGTTATTATCAAGGTAAGCTAAAGTACCATTGATAACCTCAGTTAAATTGTGTGGCGGCATGTTGGTTGCCATACCAACTGCAATACCTGTTGCTCCATTTACTAACAAAGTAGGAACTCTAGTAGGCATTACTTTTGGCTCATATATAGTATCGTCAAAGTTTAATTGAAAATCAACTGTCTCTTTTTCGATATCTGCCATAATTTCTTCAGAAATTTTGCGCATTCTGGCCTCAGTATAACGCATTGCTGCAGGACTATCTCCATCGACAGAACCAAAGTTACCTTGACCATCAACTAATAAATATCGCATACTCCACTCCTGAGCCATACGTACCATTGCGTCATAAACAGAAGTATCTCCATGCGGGTGGTACTTACCCAGAACCTCCCCTACGATTCTTGCAGATTTTTTATGGGCAGATCTTGAAGTTACACCTAAATCATACATTCCATAAAGAACTCTTCGATGCACTGGTTTCAAGCCATCTCTAACATCAGGAAGTGCTCTCGATACGATTACTGACATCGAATAATCGATGTAAGCTGATTTCATTTCATCTTCTATGTTAATAGGAATTAACTTTTCTCCTTCAGACATAAGTTGTTATATTAAATAATTATATTAGTTTCAAAGCGTGCCAAGATACGTTTTTTTGAAATTTTTTCAGCTATTTCCTTACACTTATTTCAATGATTTATTAACAACTTTATTTTGCCTTTTAGTTAATAAATTAAGCGTTTTTTAACGCTTTTATTCTCTTTTTTTTCGTCTATTAGCTGTCAGGAGATCTTGAAGGGTACGGTTTTTGTTTTTGAAACTGTAATTCACTAAATTTACAATACCAATTATATATTATGGATGATAATTTTTCACCAAGAGTAAAAGATGTTATTACATACAGCAAAGAAGAGGCTTTACGTTTAGGCCACGACTTTATTGGTACAGAACATCTAATGCTGGGCATTTTAAGAGATGGTAACGGAAAAGCTATTCATATACTTAATAACCTAGCAGTCGATTTAGATCATTTACGCAGAAAAGTAGAAATACTAAGCCCTGCCAACCTGAGCGTTGAAGTAAATGCAGAAAAGAAAAACCTTCATCTTACCCGACAGGCAGAAAGAGCCCTGAAGACCACTTTTCTAGAAGCAAAAGTATTTCAAAGTTCATCAATTAGCACGGCCCACCTGCTGTTATGTATCTTGAGAAACGAAAACGATCCAACAACCAAGCTATTGAATAAACTTAAAATAGATTATGACGTAGCTAAAGAACAGTATTTAAATATGACTCCAAACGAAGAAGAATTCTTAGAAAACTTGCCAAGAAACGAATCGTATAACGACGATTCAGGACAAGATGACAGTCTTAAAGAAAGTAGTTTTAATAATCCCGCCAATAAGTCAAACAAAAAATCTAAGACTCCAGTTTTAGATAATTTTGGGAGAGATTTAACAGAAATGGCCGAAGAAGGGAAATTAGACCCAGTTGTAGGACGCGAAAAAGAAATTGAGCGTGTTTCGCAAATTCTAAGCCGTAGAAAGAAAAACAATCCGCTTCTTATTGGAGAACCTGGGGTTGGTAAATCTGCTATCGCAGAAGGACTGGCTTTACGTATTATTCAAAAGAAAGTATCACGTATTCTTTTCCACAAACGTGTTGTAACTCTTGATTTAGCAAGTTTAGTTGCTGGAACAAAATATAGAGGACAATTTGAGGAAAGAATGAAAGCCGTAATGAACGAGCTTGAGAAAAACGATGATATTATTCTTTTTATTGATGAAATCCATACTATTGTAGGTGCTGGAGGAGCAACAGGTTCGCTTGATGCTTCAAACATGTTCAAACCTGCTTTAGCAAGAGGAGAAATTCAATGTATTGGTGCTACTACTCTTGATGAGTACAGACAATATATTGAAAAAGATGGTGCTTTAGAAAGACGTTTCCAAAAAGTAATCGTTGAACCAACTTCTGTTGAAGAAACAATTGCAATTTTGAATAACGTAAAAGATAAATATGAAGATCACCACAACGTTACCTATACTCAAGAAGCAATTGAAGCTTGTGTGAAGCTGACAAACAGATATATGTCTGAGCGTTTCCTACCAGACAAAGCGATCGATGCTATGGATGAGGCTGGATCACGTGTGCACATTACGAATATCGACGTTCCGAAACAAATTTTGGATTTAGAGCGTCAGTTAGAAGAAGTTCGCGAGCTTAAAAATATGGTTGTTAAAAAACAAAAATATGAAGAAGCTGCTAAACTTCGCGATGATGAAAAACGTATAGAAAAAGACCTTGCCACTGCACAAGAACAATGGGAAGAAGATTCTAAAAACAACAGAATTGAAGTTACAGAAGATAATGTAGCGGATGTTGTTTCGATGATGACTGGAATTCCTGTTAATAGAATTGCACAGACAGAAAGCAATAAATTAGCTCAATTACCTGAATTAATTCAAAATAAAGTAATTGGTCAAAATGAGGCTGTTCTTAAAATTGCTCGTTCTATTCAACGTAACAGAGCTGGACTTAAAGATCCTAACAAACCAATTGGTTCATTCATCTTCTTAGGTCAGACTGGTGTTGGTAAAACACAGTTGGCCAAAGTATTAGCAAAAGAATTATTTGATTCTGAAGATGCTTTAGTTCGTATTGATATGAGTGAATACATGGAGAAATTTGCGATATCTCGTTTAGTTGGAGCGCCTCCAGGATACGTTGGTTACGAAGAAGGCGGCCAATTGACAGAAAAAGTTCGTAGAAAACCATATTGTGTTGTACTTTTAGATGAGATCGAAAAAGCACATCCAGATGTGTTTAATATGATGCTTCAAGTTTTAGATGACGGATATTTAACAGATAGTTTAGGTCGTAAAATTGACTTTAAAAACACTATTATTATCATGACATCTAATGTTGGTGCACGCCAATTGAAAGATTTCGGACAAGGTGTAGGATTCGGAACTGCTGCAAAAGTTGCTCAAGCCGATGAAAACTCAAAAAGCATTATCGAAAATGCATTGAAGAAAACTTTTGCTCCTGAATTCTTAAACAGAATTGATGACGTAATTGTATTCAACAGTTTAGAAAAAGCTGATATTGATTTGATTATTGAAATCGAATTGAAAAAACTGTATTCTCGTATTGCTGAACTTGGTTACAAATTAAGCTTAACAGACAAAGCCAAAGCATTTATTGCTGAAAAAGGTTTTGACAAGCAGTTTGGAGCTAGACCGCTAAAAAGAGCAATTCAGAAATATGTTGAAGATTTGTTAGCCGAAGAAATCATCACTTCGAAAATACATTCAGGTGACGAAATCATGATGGATCTAAAAGATGATTCGCAAGAACTTTCAGTAGAAATCCATAAAGCCGAAGAGCCGACTAATCAATAAATTAGTTTAAATTTATAACAAAAATAATCTACCCGTTACGTTTTCATAACATAACGGGTATTTTTTTTTGGATAATTTAGTATCTTTAGTAAAAGCAAATAGCTATTTTTGAATTTAAATTCTATAACAAAAAAACAAAATATGCTTCAAAACAAAGTCATTTTAGGCAGCGAAGAATGGTGCTCATTTCCAGAACTTGGAATCCCGACAATCAAGGCTCGCGTTGATTCTGGTGCTAAAACTTCTGCAATGCACGCTTTAAACATAGCTCCTTTTATAAAAAATGATGCCAATTGGGTAAAATTTGATATTAATCCAATTCAGAATAATATTAAAACGATTATCCATTGCGAAGCACCTTTAGTAGATAAACGAATTGTTAAAAGTTCAAGCGGCTTTAGAGAACATCGTTACGTTATTCAAACCAGCCTAAAAATTGGTGATGCCAAATGGCCAATCGAAATGACTTTGACCAATCGAGATTCTATGGGATTTAGAATGCTTTTGGGACGCGAAGCCATGAGTGGAAGGGTTTTGGTTGATCCAGAACAAAAATATCTTCTAGGGCAGCCTACAGCAGAATCTTTAAAAGAATTATATCAAAATTCTGAAAAAGCTAGTTCTGGTTTACGAATTGGTCTTCTAGCCAGTAATCCTGAATTATACAGTAATAAAAGAATCATGGAAGCAGGCGAAATGCGTGGTCACGAAATGCATTTCTTGAACATTAAAGAATGCTACATGAAACTCGATGCCAAAACTCCAGAGATTCATTATAGAGGCGGAAAAATTTTAAATCAGTTTGATGCTATTATTCCGCGTATTCGACCAAGCATTACTTTTTACGGATGCGCTTTAACACGTCAGTTTGAAGCTTTGAAGGTTTTCGTTTTAAATTCTGCTACAGCTATAACACAGTCTCGCGATAAGTTATACTCGCTGCAATTGCTTTTAAACAGCGGTATAGACATTCCAACAACTGGATTTGCCAATTCTCCATTGGATACAGACAATTTGATTAAAATGGTCGGAGGTTCACCTTTAATTGTAAAATTACTGGAAGGAACGCAGGGAAAAGGTGTTGTTTTGGCCGAAACCAAAAAAGCTGCAGAAAGTGTTATTAACGCTTTTAAAAGTTTAAATGCTAATATCTTGGTTCAGGAATTTATTAAAGAAGCCAATGGAAAAGACATTCGCTGTTTTGTAATTGACGGAAAAGTGGTCGCAGCTATTCAGCGTGAAGCTATGCCGGGAGAATTTAGAGCCAATATTCACCTTGGCGGAACTGCATCTGTAATTAAAGTTACAGCCGAAGAGAAAAAAATCGCTATAAAAGCAGCAAAAGCAATGGATTTAAAAGTAGCTGGAGTTGATATTATTCGTTCTTCTAAAGGTCCGCTATTGCTTGAAGTAAACTCTTCTCCAGGTCTTGAAGGAATTGAAGGTGCAACTAATAAAGATGTTGCAGGCGAAATGATTAAAGCTATTGAAAAGAATTTCAAGTTATAAGTTCATTTCAACTTAATACTATATAAATATTTTTGCAGCTTTGCCAAAGTTTAGAACTCTGGCAAAGCTTTTTTATTTAACTTTAAAATAAAAACATGTATTCTCAATATTTAGATATTATTACAAGAAGCGTTGCCGTATATTTTTTCATGACTATTGCCTTGCGAATTTTTGGTAAAAAAGAACTTTCGCAATTAAATACTGCAGACATAATCTTGATTTTATTGATTAGTAACTCCGTTCAAAATGCAATGGTTGGTCCAGATACAAGTCTGTGGGGAGGCTTGGTAGCAGCTCTAGCGTTATTTATCATTAATTTTATCATCAAAAAACTGACGCACAGATATAAAGGCCTGAACGATTTTTTAATGGATAAACCTGAAGTCCTAATTCACGACGGAATATTAGATTTCAAAACCTTGAGCAGATTAGATATTTCGCATGAAGAATTAAAAGAAGCTGCCCGCGAACACGGTTTAGAACATCTAACAGATATAAAATTAGCCATGCTTGAAATTGACGGAACTATTAGTGTTATTTCTGGCGACAAAAAAGAGCTTAAGCAGACACACTTTAAGCGTAAGCATAATCATAAGAATTTGAGGAAGTAAAAGAGTACTTTTAGAAAGCGCTTTCATATAATTCTTCGAATTCTTTATCAGAAACATTTTCATTTTCATATTGATTTTTGTTCGAAATACCATCAATCCAATCTATTCTAACAGTTGCTATTCCATAATTAAAACTTTTCACTTCATTATATTTTAGGGCAGTTATTTCTTTTCCTGTATCATCTATGAATCCCCCATTTATAGTTCAGTTCATTTTCTTGCGAATAAGAAATACATGCAATTATTGCAAAAACTATGGTTATTATTTTTTTCATTCTTATATTTAATTTTTATCTAACAAAAAAACTCAAACTAATAAGCACTTTTATTAATTTGAGTTTTATATAATTAAATATTCTGAAACTATTTTTTTGCTTTTATTTGATAAGGTGGATTCGCCATTCTCTTTACCATCCAAAACAAACAAATTATACTTAAAACAATTGTTATAATCAAAAATGGATAATATCCGACTGCTTTTGCTATTTTTTCAAACAGATAAACATACCATTTCACAATTCTTGTTCGTTTTGATTCATAATCTTGAACACCATAAGCAAGCCAGGTAAACAAACCTCCTACCACTGCTACAAATAAAGTTGCTAATCCAGGTGAAACGGCAGCCTGCATTGCGGTAAGTTGTTTTTCTTCTCTTTTAAAACCTAATGCTTTGAATTGTTCTTTAATCGATTTTTCTGCTTCTTTAGCTATATCAACATTTTGAAAATCGATGGTTTCATAAGATGTACTTCCTTCCTTTGATACACCAAACATAATATGAGAATCATTTCCTACTTCAAATTCGTATTCTACTACATCTTTTACATTTATAATTGATTCAAATTCAGAAGGTTTAAACACCTCTTTATCTATTCTTTCAATGTTTAAATTAGCATTTTCTTTAGTAATATTTCCAATTATATATTCTCCATAAATTAAAACCACATTTCCATCTAGACCATTAAGGATGATTGGTTTATCAAAAATCTTTTCCATTTTATCTTTTTTAACTGTTATTACGAAAAATCACTACTAAATAATTTTGCGAAGATCTTTTTATTCAATTGCACTAACAGCCTCTAAAAGTTTTTAAAATTTCAATTTAAGACATTTTTCAGCATTCTTTTTGATACAAAAAAACCGATTTCAAATTGAAATCGGTTTCTCTATATAAAAAAATCAACATTTTATCTAAAATAAGGCCAGACAAAATCATCGGCACTTCCTGTTTTGGACCAAGACGTTTTCCAACCCGAGAAAATCCATTTACCATCTATTAACACATAAGTAATGATATCGCCAGAAGTATTTCCTGAACTCACATAATAGACGCGTGCTTGGGAATGTAAATATGTCAAAACTTTTTTTGAAGCTTTTCCATTTATCATTGAGCTTACTTCTTTTGGTACTAGAAATTCTTTTTCATGTTGCCAAGTCAAATATTCACATTTTGCGATTGAGAAAAGCCAAAAGGAGAACAAAGATATAACGGCTACAATTATTATGAGTTTAAGTAGTTTCACTTTACAAATAGTACTAAGTAAGTTTTATTTTACAAAAATAATATTTTTCAAATAAAAAAAGCTAGTTCAATAAGAACTAGCTTTCATATATATTGTTCAAATATGATTTACATCTCACATTTTACAAAAAACATTTTATTAAATAAACACGCTTAGTATAAAATACACCAACCCTGCCAATATAGCTGAAATCGGAATCGTTAATATCCAAGCCCAGATTAAGCTTACTGTAACTCCCCAGCGAACTGCAGATACACGTTTTGTTAATCCAACACCAATAATAGATCCTGTAATGGTATGCGTTGTACTTACCGGGATTTTTAAATGCTCTGTAAAATAAAGCGTTAAAGCACCAGCAGTTTCAGCAGCAACACCTTCAAATGAACTTACTTTTGTGATTTTAGAACCCATTGTTTTTACAATTTTCCATCCCCCACTCAAAGTTCCTGCAGCAATTGCAGAATAACATGCTAATGGAATCCAGCTTGGCATTACACCTTTAATACCTGCATCATCGTTTGGAAGCACAACATCTAACCAAGCGTCCATATGCACTCCTGGATTTGTATTGATATATACCGCAACCGCAGCAGCGATAATACCCATTACTTTTTGAGAATCATTTCCTCCGTGCCCTAAACTAAATGCTGCAGAAGATAATAATTGCATTTTTTTCAAAGCTGCATCTGCTTGATGTAGATTTAAGCTGCTAAATATTAAACAAAAAGCACTAACAGTTAGGATGATAAAAGCAACCAAAAACCATTTAATGTTATGAGCTTCAAAAGCTACACTCCAAAAATGAGAATCAAATCTTGGTTTTTCTATTTCAGAATATGGTACCATTTGACTGTAAACAAACCAAATAGTAGCAATCATTAAAAGTACAGTGAAAATTTTAGGACCAATACTTTTACGAGAAGCATTTAACAACCAAATCGAAATTAAATATGAAGCTAATGCTCCTAATAATGGTGCAAGAACAATAAAGGCAATAATAATAAGAACTCCCGAAGGCATTGCTCCGTCTTTTCCAGCTTTGTACCAGCTTACAATTTCATACCAATAATGTGTTGTTCCATCTTCTCCAATATAACCTGAGAAACCATGAACTGCAATAGCATGTGCTACAGCTGCTCCAGCAAAACCTCCAATTAATGTATGTGAAGAACTTGAAGGAATTCCAAGCCACCAAGTCAATAAATTCCAGCAAATTGCTGCAATTACACCGGCTAGAATTACAACCAGGTTAATTTCCATTGTGTGCGCTGTTTTAGCAACAGTATCTGCAACACCAAATCCGAAAACCCAATAAGCTAGAAAGTTAAAAAATGCTGCCCAAAGAACGGCCTGAAAAGGCGTCAAGACCTTTGTAGCAACAACAGTCGCTATAGCATTTGCTGCATCATGAAAACCATTGATGTAATCAAAAATTAAAGCTAATACTATAATTAATATAAGTAGCGTCATAAAGTTATAACTTCAGAATGAAAAATTGAATTAAGAATGTTTTACAGAAATAGATTCTAGTATATTCGCAACACTCTTACATTTGTCTGTTGCTGATTCTAAAACAGATAACACTTCTTTATATTTAATAATATTTTTAGCGTCTGTTTCGTTTTCAAAAATTTCAAAAACTGCTTTGTTATAAACGTTATCAGACTTGTTTTCTAGTTTGTTAATTCTAGTACAAGCATCTTTAATGACTTTGAAATTCTGTAAATTTCTCAATTCTTTTACCGCGCTGTCAATGTTTTGACAAGCTTCAAGATTAATTTCTGTCATCTTTCTGATAGATTTTGTAATCTTATCAACTTGATACAGTCTCATACGGCTTGCAGCACCGTGTAGGTAATCTGCAACGTTGTCAATAGAAGTAATTAAGGTGTGAATATCTTCTCTATCAAATGGTGTAATAAAGTTTCTACTCAATTCCAAATTGGTTTGACGAGTAATGTCTTCACCTCTTTGCTCTAGTTCGTCAATTTTTTGAAAAAGAACTTCTCTTTCTTTTAATGGTAAATTTACAGCTTCGTGTAAGTTAGAAGCTAATTCAATTAAATTGCTTGAAGCCTCTTCAAAAAGTGGAAAGAATTTTTTGTCTTTCGGCACTAAAAATTGGAAAATACTGTTTATTGACATTGTTTTATTTTTGATAGTGCAAAATTACTTCAATAATATTTTGCAATGTTAAGCCATTGTTAACAAATCGTTTTCTATTTGGAAACTCTCCAAGAATAAAACCGTGTTTTCTATATCATTATGTAAGATTCTATCTTCTTTGACCAAAGGCACAACTTCTCTATAGCTATTCAAAAACATTTCGATAAAATCACTTGATTTTAGAGGCTCTCTATACGCAATTGCCTGCGAAGCATTCAATAATTCGATTGCCAAAATACGCTCTAAATTATCTAAAACACGTAAGGCTTTTGTCGCTCCGTTGGCTCCCATACTTACATGATCTTCCTGTCCGTTGCTCGAAACAATGCTGTCAACGCTTGATGGAGTTGCCAATTGTTTGTTTTGACTTGCGATACTTGCAGCAGTATATTGCGGAATCATGAAACCTGAATTTAATCCTGGATTATCTACCAAAAATGCAGGAAGATTACGTTGTCCAGAAATTAATTGATACGTTCTTCTTTCAGAAATACTTCCTAATTCTGCCAGAGCAATTGCCATAAAATCTAAAGCTAAAGCTAAAGGCTGACCGTGGAAATTTCCGCCGGAAATAATCTGATCGGCTTCTATAAATATATTAGGATTGTCTGTAACCGAGTTAATTTCGGTTTTGAATACTTTTCGAACATAATCAATCGCGTCTTTTGAAGCGCCGTGAACCTGTGGCATACAACGGAAAGAATAAGGATCCTGAACGTGTTTCTTTTCTTGAGCGATAATTTCACTTCCTTCCAAAAACTCATTAATACGCTGTGCGGTTACAATTTGTCCTTTGTGCGGACGTATATAATGTATCAATTCGTTGAATGGCTCAATTCTTCCATCAAAACCTTCCAAAGAAATAGTTCCGATTAAATCTGCCAGATACGAATATTTGTAAGCTTTAATTAAAATATGAGCTCCGTATGCACTCATAAACTGGGTTCCGTTTAACAAAGCCAAACCTTCTTTGGACTGCAGAACAATTGGTTCCCAATTAAAATGTTTCAAAACTTCTGCTGAAGCGGTCTTTTTCCCTTCAAAAAGCACCACTCCTTCTCCTATTAAAGGTAAAGATAAATGTGCTAAAGGTGCTAAATCTCCGGAAGCTCCCAGCGAACCTTGAGTATAAATTATAGGTAAAATATCATTGTTGTAGAAATCTACTAAACGCTCCAAAGTTTTCAATTGAACACCAGAATGTCCATAACTTAAAGATTGGATTTTTAGCAAAAGCATCATCTTCACAATTTCAGACAGCACTTCTTCTCCTGTTCCGCACGCATGAGATTTTACTAAGTTTTCTTGAAGTTTAGATAAATTTTCATTAGAAATCTTTACATTACAAAGTGATCCAAAACCAGTGTTGATTCCGTAAATTGGTTCAGAATGTGATGCCATTTTCTTATCAAGATAATCACGGCATTTTTGAACGTTTACTTTTGCTTCTTCAGATAATTCAAGTGTTTTATTATAAGATAAAATTTCTTGTAAGGTTTCTAAAGTAATCGTTTCAGTACTTATATAATGGATTTCTCTCATGACGTTTTTCAATTTAAGATGTCAAAATTCAACAAATCAATATTAAAAAGCAACATTTTATCACAATAATTAAAATTTAAACAAATGCGATGAGATGCTTTTAACTTTTATTCAATTTTAAAAATCTGGCTTTTCACTGCTTTTTAATCATCTTTTCATTAAAAATCAATTCATTGTAAAGGCATTATTATAGAAAACTGCCTCTTGAAATATGTCAAAACCTCAATTTAGCACATTTAATTTTAACAAATACTCAATATTGAATTATTGAGATTTGAATTATTAAAATATTCGCAAAAAGGCTTTAAGAGTTTTTAATAGCCCTAAAAAACTGTACTTTTGAAAAATCAAAAATGAAAAGTAACAGCGTAAAATATCAATCTACAATGACAACTCCAACTCGAGTTGCAATTGCTGCTACCATTATTTCTACTACAACAACTACTACCCCTTAGGGGTATGCATTTTTACATATAATCCTAGGTTACCTATACTTTTTTCTTGAAAGAAGAGAGTTATTGGATACATAAAAAACATTTACAAAAGAAAAAAAAAGTCGCAGTTTTCAGTTTCAGTTCACAATTATAATCTTTGAACCTTTGTTACTTAAAATCTTTGCACCTTATTAAAAAATATCAAAAATGAAAGTATTAAAATTTGGCGGAACTTCGGTTGCCAATGCTCAAAATATAAAACTCGTTCTCGAAATTATTAATCAAAAAGCTAAAAACGAAAGACTAGTTGTCGTAGTTTCTGCCCTTAGCAAAGTAACCGATTTACTGCAGTTGGCTGCCGCAAAAGCTGCTGCAAATGATGAAGATTTTAGAAATATTGTTGCCGAAATCGAGAAAAAACATCTTGACACTCTTAAAGAACTTATTCCAGTAAGCGAACAAAGCAGTTTGCTAAGCCACGTAAAAAGAATTATCAATCACTTAGAAACGCTTTTAGACGGTTGTTTTTTATTAGGCGAATTATCTCCAAGAACTGCCGATACTATTTTAAGTTTTGGTGAATTACTTTCGTCTTATATTATAGCGCAGGCTTATAAGCAAATTGACAAAAATGCAGCTTACAAAGACAGCCGTGAATTAATAAAAACAAATGCCGATTTCGGAAAAGCAGTTGTTAACTTCGAAGTTTCAAATAAACTGATTCAGGAATATTTTGCATCGAACGAATCAAATATCAATATTTTACCTGGTTTTATTGCTCAGACTTTAGACGGAATTACTTCGACTTTAGGACGCGGAGGATCTGATTATACTGCGGCAATTATCGCTGGAGCATTAGACGCGGACCAATTGGAAATCTGGACTGATGTAAACGGAATGTTTACTGCCAATCCAAAAATTGTAAAGCAGGCACAGCCAATTGCAAACATCTCGTATCAGGAAGCGATGGAATTATCGCATTTTGGTGCTAAAGTTTTGTATCCGCCAACAATTCAGCCGGTTTTAAGAAAAAACATTCCGATTCTGATCAAAAATACTTTTGAGCCTGAAGCCGAAGGAACTTTAATTTCAGATCGTGTTTTAACAAAAGACACCGTTGTAAAAGGAATCAGTCATATCGATCATATTTCGCTTCTAACACTTGAAGGTCCTGGAATGATTGGAGTTGCGGGTTCGTCACGACGTTTGTTTGAAGTATTGTCTCAGGAAAAAATCAACGTCATTTTTATTACTCAGGCTTCTTCTGAGCACTCTATTTGTATCGGAATTTTAAATTCTGATGCTGATAATGCCGAAGCTGCGATTAACAGGGCATTTGAAATTGAAATTTCGCAGAACAAAATCGATCCTTGTTATGTAGAAAAAGATCTTTGCATTATTGCTTTGGTGGGCGAAAACATGAAAAATCACCAAGGTTTGAGCGGAAGAATGTTCAGTACTTTAGGAAAAAACAACGTAAACATTCGTGCGATTGCGCAAGGTGCTTCTGAAAGAAATATATCGACTGTAATTAACGAAAGAGACGTTAAAAAAGCATTGAATACGCTTCACGAAAACTTCTTTGAAGAAAACACCAAACAGCTGAATTTATTTGTAATGGGAGTTGGAAATGTGGGTGAAAAATTCATCGAACAAATTCACAGCCAGAAGAAATTCTTAAAAGATAATTTGAAAATTAATGTCCGCGTAATTGCGTTATCAAATTCAAGAAAAATGCTTTTTGATGAAGACGGAATTTCATTAAAAGAATGGCAGTCGGCTTTAGATAACGGCGAAACTGCAAACGCAGTAGATTTTATCGCTCGTGCGAAAGAACTAAATTTACGTAACAGTATTTTTGTGGATATTACAGCAAACGCAAGCGTTTCTGAAACCTATGAGCAATTCCTAAAACAAAGTATGGCGGTTGTAACCTGCAACAAAATTGCGTGTTCATCTGCTTACGATAATTATAAAAAACTAAAAAGCTTATCACGCCAGTACAACGCTCCGTTTTTGTTTGAAACGAATGTTGGTGCGGGACTGCCAATTATAGACACCGTAAAAAACTTAATTGCTTCTGGCGATAAAGTTCATAAAATTCAAGCGGTTTTATCGGGAAGTTTGAACTTTATTTTCAACAATTTTGATAAAGACAATTCTTTCCACGATGTGGTAAAAGAAGCTGGAGTTCAAGGTTTCACAGAACCAGATCCAAAAATTGACTTAAGCGGAATCGACGTAGCGCGTAAAATCTTGATTCTTATTCGCGAAAGCGGTTACGAAATGGATATTGACGCCATTGCAAACGAATCGTTTTTGCCAGCAGAATGTTTAGCGACAACAAACAACGAAGATTTCTTTGCATCGTTAATCAAACACGCTTCTCATTTTGAAGGTATTTATAATGAAGCTCTAGCGAAAGATTCTCGTTTGAAATATGTAGCGCAATTCGAAAACGGAAAAGCAAGCGTTGGTCTGCAATTTATTCCAAAAGATCATCCTTTCTACAATCTAGAAGGAAAAGACAATATCGTTCTATTCTACACCGATCGTTACGTAGATCAGCCTTTATTGATCAAAGGAGCCGGAGCCGGAGCTGCAGTTACAGCATCAGGAATTTTTGCAGATGTAATTCGCATAGGAAACGTGTAAAAGATACTAAGATACTGAGTCGCTAAGATTCTAAGTTTTTTTCTTAACTAAACTTAGAATCTCAAAGTCTCATTCACTTAGAATTTTAAAATAAAATTGCAAAGAAATCTTAGAATCTTAGCATCTTAGAAACTTTAAAAAAAATGGAAATTAAACTATTTTGCCCAGCAACTATTGCAAACCTCTCATGCGGATTTGACGTACTCGGACTTTGCTTAGACAATGCGGGCGATGAAATGATTGTTCGAAAAGTAGATCAAAAAGGAGTTCGAATCACAAAAATTGTGGGTGCCGATTTGCCTTTGGAAACCGAGAAAAACGTTTCTGGAGTTGCAGCTTTGGCCATGCTTGAAACTCTAGACGAACTTGATTTTGGATTTGAAATTGAAATTTATAAAAACATAAAAGCGGGAAGCGGAATCGGAAGCAGTGCTGCAAGTTCTGCCGGAGCGGTTTTCGGAATTAATGAATTATTAGGAAGACCTTATTCTCGTAAAGATTTAGTTCAGTTTGCAATGCAGGGCGAGAAATTAGCCAGCGGCAACGCACATGCAGACAATGTTGCTCCTGCCCTTTTAGGCGGTTTTACTTTGGTAAGAAGTTATGCACCGCTTGATATTATCAGAATTGATAGTCCAGAGGAATTGTACGCAACGGTGGTTCACCCGCAGATTGAATTGAAAACCTCGGATGCTCGTTCGGTTTTAAAACAAAATGTTTCCCTAAAAAGCGCCATTATGCAATGGGGAAATGTGGGCGGATTGGTTGCAGGTCTGTACACCAAAGATTACGATTTGATCGGAAGATCGCTTCATGACGAAATCGTTGAACCTTTGAGAAGTGTTTTAATTCCGGGTTTCGATTTAATCAAACAAACGGCTTATGAAAACGGCGCTTTAGGTTCTGGAATTTCAGGTTCTGGCCCATCAATTTTCGCATTAAGCAGAGGAAAAGAAACCGCAGACCAAATCGCAAAAGCCATGAGCGAAGTGTACGAAAAAATGAGTTTACCGTATGAAATTCACGTTTCGAAGATAAACCCTGATGGTGTCCGCATCCTTTAGCACTTCGTGCGCAATAAGCTGTAAGCAATAGGCTTTAGGCTTTGAGCCTCGGGACTTAAATAAAAATATTTAAAACAATTTCAGGCTTCCATTTACACAAGGCAAAAAGCTTAAAGCGTATTGCCTAAAGCCTAAAGCAATAAAAAAAAAAATGAAATACTACAGTTTAAACCACAATGCCCCAAAAGTTTCTTTTCAAGAAGCTGTTATACAAGGATTAGCAAGTGACAAAGGATTATATTTCCCAGAAAGCATCACGCCTCTTGATCCTTCATTTTTTGATAAAATTGAAAGTTTAAGCCACGAAGAAATTGCTTTTGAAGCGATTAAACAATTCGTAGGCGACGAAATACCTACTGAAAAACTAAAAGAAATTATTGCCGAAACTTTAGTTTTTGATTTCCCTGTTGTGAAAGTCGAAGACGGAATCTATTCGTTAGAATTATTTCACGGACCAACAATGGCTTTTAAAGACGTTGGAGCGCGATTTATGTCACGTTGTTTGGGCTATTTCAATAAAAACAAAAAAGACGCTAAAAACACTGTTTTAGTAGCGACTTCGGGCGATACAGGCGGAGCTGTTGCGAGCGGATTTCTGGGCGTTGACGGCGTTGATGTTGTCATTTTATATCCATCAGGAAAAGTGAGCGATATTCAGGAAAAACAATTGACGACTTTAGGACAAAACATTAAAGCGCTTGAAGTGGATGGCGTTTTTGACGATTGCCAGGATATGGTAAAAAGAGCGTTTTTAGACGAAACTTTGGCGCACAAAAACCTGACTTCGGCAAATTCTATTAATATTGCGCGCTGGTTACCGCAAATGTTTTATTTCTTCTTTGCTTACAAAGCGTTGAAAAGCCAAAACAAACCTCTAGTTTTCTCTTGCCCAAGCGGTAACTTCGGGAATATCTGCGCTGGAATTATGGCAAAAAAATTAGGTTTGCCAATTGAACATTTTGTTGCTTCTACAAACGTAAACGACACGGTACCAAGATTCTTAGAAAACGGAAAATACGACCCGAAACCTTCTAAAGCGACCATTTCTAACGCAATGGACGTTGGAAACCCAAGTAACTTTATTAGAATTCAGGAATTATACAATAATGACTTAAAAGCTTTTGAAAAAGATTTCTCTTCTTATAGTTATACTGATGAAGAAACTCTTGAAGCTCTAAAGAAAATTTATAACACAGACGGTTACATCGCAGAACCTCACGGCGCTGTTGGATATTTAGGTTTGAAAAAAGAACTTCAAAAATATCCTAACGCCATTGGTATTTTCTTAGAAACCGCTCACCCAATTAAATTCTTAGATGTAGTTGAACATGCTTTAGGAATTACGCTTCCGATTCCAACACAGATTGAGAGTGTTATTAATGAGGAGAAAGTTAGTGTGAAGATTGGGACTTATGAGGAGTTGAAGGATTTCTTAAATTAAAAAACATATACAAAGATGATTAAGCGAGTAAAAAAAATTACCCGCTTTTTTTATTGCATTACCATAAAAAATATACAGTAAGGAAATCCGTAAAAATTGGCAATAAAAAAACTATACATTTGAAAAGCAAGAAAACGAAATAAAGTTTCGCATATCTCCCCTTATTCAGTTGTATAAACGAAATTTTATCCGCCTATAAACAAGTTAGGGGTAATGCTAAAAAACACTTTACGATAAATATTCATTTCATTATGACAGACATAAAAGTTAAATCAATTTTTTTAAGACCAAACAGAATTATTGAAATATACATTTGGATATTTATTAGTTTGCTAGTTGGAGGTAGACCTTTTTATTGGGGAGTGGTTTGTGGAAAATTTCGTTATTCAGAATTCTTTATGGAATTTTATATGGAAATACTTTTCGCAATTTTAGTATTTCTTTTTCCATTTCTTTTCCAACTTATTTTTGCAGAATTACCTTTTGAATATCTTAGAAACAGAAGATTTAGAAACATTCATCATGAAGATCTGGCTTCAAAAATAGATTCAAAACCAAGTAAAAAAATACAACACAATAATATTGCTGAAGAAACTCTTGAAATCAAAAAGGAAATTAGGTCACAGAAAGAAGAAATACTTCTTGAAAAGTATTTAAACCAATCTAAAGATATTGCAGATAAATTATATTCCAGGTCAGGTGCATATTTGCTTATTGGATGTTTAATTGCATTTTTTGGTGTATTATTTTTCTACTTTCAAACAACAAGTCTTCATAATTCTTTAGCACCGATAATAAAAGATTTGAGCGCATCAAAAATTCTTTTTGAGTATCTACCTCGAATAGGAACTCTAGTTTTCGTTGAAGCGATCGCATTTTTTTTCTTGAAACAATACAGAGTAACTATGGAAGAATACCGTTATTATGAGGCTATTAAAAGACAGCGTGAAAATCAATTGACTACTTTGAAATTTTTCAATGATTACAAGGAAAAACCAGATTATTTTGAGAAATTAATTCAAGCGTTAAATTTTGCGGAAAATCCAAATAAATTACTTAGTGGGGAAACTACTAGCATTATTGAACAAGAAAAATTAAGTAAAAGTGACTCTGATGTTATTGAAAAAGTTGTCGAACTACTAAAATTGTATAAAAAATAAGCCACACTACAGCTAACAGCTACTACCTCCGCTAGCGCGAGCGTCTCGCTCGTGACACAATGAAATTCAAAAACCAATTGAGATAGGTACAAGTGAGACGCTTGTACTTGTAAGAGAAAATATAATAAAAATGCAAAATTTCATATTTTATTCATGGCAGTCTGATTCTCCAAATAATAAGAATAGAGGATTTATCGAAGATTGTTTAGAAAAAGCTATCAAGGAAATAAATAATGAAAATATAAATCTTGAAGTTGCGGTTGATCGAGATACAAAAGGAATAAGTGGAACTCCAGACATTGTTCGCACAGTCTTTTCAAAAATTGATTTAGCCAGTATATTCATTGCTGATATTTCTTTTATAAACCCTAATACAGATTTTAGGAAATGCCCAAACCCAAATGTTTTAGTTGAACTTGGTTATGCAGCAAAAGTACTTGGATGGGAAAAAATTATTTGTATTTTCAATACAGAATTTGGTAAAGTAGAAGATCTGCCATTTGATTTGAGATTTAGACGTCCATTAACATATAAATTTGATTCTGAATCAAAACTAGCTGTAAAAAAAAAATTGATTGGTATACTCAAAAATGAAATTTCAATCATAATTGAACAACAAGATAACAATAGAGATCTAAAAATATTTCTCAAACAGCAAGTTGATAAAGAAATTATCAGCATTTGTAGCCACTTATACAAAATGATATTAGGTTATGGACCTTTTACAGAAAGTCAGCTTTATGAAGTAGTTAATTTGACACTAGAAGAATTAAAACTGAAATTGTTTGAAAAAAAAATCATTGGTTTTACAGTAATCAAGGATTGGAAATATTATATTAATACATTTAAATCGATATTGAACCAACCTCTTTTTGCACATCAAGCCGACCAAAATTTAAATAATGCAATGATTCAAGTTATTAAAACAATAACTACTTTGTCAGTATATCAAAAGCATCGCAATATCTTTTATGATACTAAAACTGAAGTTAAAGATCTCAGCATTGTTTATGGGAAAGATTTGAATGAAATAAATCCAGAAGACAGATATGTTCTAATAAAAAAAGTAGATGAAGAAAAAGGAAAAGTTGTTGATTCTGGAGTTATTCAAAAATACAACATTGATAAAGCAACAAATTATTTGATAATAAATGATGAATTCGATAACTATGTTGAAGCAATTTTTAATCTTTGTAAATCTTTACAGAGTTATATAATAAAAACTGGCAATACTATAATTATTGACCCTTTATACTTCAGAGTTTAATCTTTATTGATACCAAACATTTAAATACTTCCAGCACGAGCATCCTGCTCGTAAATACAAGAAATTCAAAAATCAATTGGAACGTGCACGAGCGAGACGCTCGCGCTAGCAACAAGAAGCAAGAAACAAAAAAAAAGACCTTCATCAAAGGTCTCTTTTCAATTTAATATATCTTCAAAAACAGTTATTTCCCATTCAATAACTTCTCCAAATACTCCACTTTATCTTTTTCAGCTTGCACCAAACGTTCATAAAGTTCAACTACTTTATCTAAAGGATTAAAAGTACAATTGCAATTGTAATCACCTGAAGCAATTGCACTATGATCTTGAAAAGTATTTCCAATAATATTAAAAACCGCTTCTTCCGAAAAGTTCTTTAAAGCTTCAACAGAAACATCAAGAGCTTTTGCAATCTCCATTAGTTTTTGTTCGTCTACAGTTTCACTGTTTTCAATAGCAGAAACTGCCTGCTGACTTATTCCTAAAGCCTGTGCCAGTGCTTCCTGTTTCATATCTTTAAGCTCTCTGATACGGCTTATATTTCTGCCGATATGTTTTGGTTTTATTGCTGTACTCATAATTCAAAGATATTTAAAATTCTGAAACGAAAATAGATTTTGGTAAAAAACAAGATTTTTTTGTAAGATACTTTTTATAATTCAAAAATATAGGTTCGGACGCGGATTTGACGGATTCGTTATCACGAAGACACGGATTGACACAGATTTATTATTGAATAAAAAAATCCGTTTAAATCAGCGTTTTTGCGAAAGCAAATCCGTTTCATCCGCGTTCTATTTAAGCGGTTTTCCTCGTCCCAACCAAATACAAAATCTTCGCAGGTCCAGATCTTATTTTTCCAACTTCCCAGTTAAAACTTTCTTTGTTATTTAATTTAGAAATCAATTCATTCATTTCTTCAACAGAATAGGTTCTTAAAGACGAAACTACACCATCCCACAAAACCAAAAGCGGCACAATCGGAATTAAGTAGGTAAAAATGATTCTGCCAATTTTAAACGGTCTTATAAAAGGTGTTGTCAGCAAAACACTAATTGGCGAAAGAATCATGGCAATAATACTTGGAACGCTTCTCTCCTGCCCTTCAAAAATCGCAATCGAACTATTGGTATCAACAGCATTCTGCAGAATCTGCTGTGCATCTTTAGGTTTAAAATGATGAAGCGATAAAAATTGCGTGCGAAGTCCTTTCAGGTTTTCGGGAACGTTTCTGGCATCAATCGGAGTTGTAATAAATTCGAAATTATCGGATTGTTTTTGAGTATATTCGAATGCAGAAATATTCGGAAAATAATCTGTCAGCAAAATCTTGAGACTGGGATTGTTTTTTCGCAATTCGTTATTCAGCCAAATCAGTCCGCCACCACCGCCCGATGCCAAATCAATAATTTGATTGGTCTGGCTTTCTTTTAATCCCTTTTCGATAATAGGAACAATAGCTTTGTATATGGCAGTTTTATTCGAAAGAAACTGTAAAAAATCAGTCATATAATCTCTAATGAATTCGGGAAGCCATTGTTGATCTTCAAATTCAAATAAGTGAATCCTGCTCATACTTTATTGATTTTGTGTTCAATACAAATTTCTATATTTTTATTTAAATATTTACTACCCTAAATTTAAAACATCTTTTTCTGATTCACCATCAAATTGTAATTTTGCATTTCACATTTCACATTTCACATTTCACATTTCACAATTCACAATTCACAATTCACAACCCTATATGATTACAAAAGCATTACTCGAAGATATTCCCGCATTAACAACCTTAATAAATTCAGCCTACAGAGGAGAAACTTCCAAAAAAGGCTGGACAACCGAAGCTCATTTATTAGAAGGAAAAAGAACCGACGAACCCGAAATGACCGAAATCTTTCTGGATCCAAAAAATACGATTCTGAAATTTACAGAAAATGACAAGATTATTGGTTCGGTTTTATTGGTTGAAAAAGGACACCAATTGTATTTAGGAATGCTGACGGTTTCGCCAGAACTTCAAAACAGCGGAATCGGGAAAAAGCTTTTGGCTGAAGCCGAAAATCAGGCTAAAACTTTAGGATTGTCGAGTATTATTATGACCGTTATTTCGGTTCGTGAAGAACTTGTGGCTTGGTACAAACGCCACGGTTATGCTGATACTGGCAAAAGAGAAGCTTTTCCAGAAAGTGAAATTCACGTTACGATTTCTGATGTGCCTTTGGAGTTTATTTATTTGGAAAAGAAGCTTTAAGTTTTTTTTGCCGCGAAGGCGCTACGGCACTAAGTTTATTTTTTATTTTAATCTCGCAAAGACGCAGAGTCGCAAAGTTTTTTTATGCAGTTTCCATACATAAAAAGAGCTATCAAATTGTGCAATTTTCACATAGCGTTAGACGCACAGCAGTGCGTCTCTACAAAAAACTTTGCAGCTCTGTCCTTTTGTCCCTTTTAAACTAAGAAACCCTTCTTTTAATCTTTGAGAGAAATTCATGTGAAACTCCCAAATAAGACGACAAATTCTTATTGTTAATACTTTGTACTTTTTGCGGATAACGGTCTTTAAAATCAAGATATCGTTGTTTTGAGGTTTTATTCAAAACATCTAAAAGTCTTTGTTGAATCGCTACATTCGCGCGTTCGATCATCAGCACATGGAATTGCATGAGTTTTGGAACTTCTTCAAACAATTGTGCTTTTTTGACTTTGCTGATTACTAAAATTTCACTGTCTTCAATGGCTTTAATGTTGTAAGTTGTTGGTTTTTGATGGTAAAAACTTTCGAGATCACACATCCATTCATTTTCAAAAGAAAAGAAAATTACGGTTTCTGTTCCATTTTCATTTAAGATGTAGGTTTTAAAGGAGCCTTTTAGAATAAATCCTTCATAACTGTTGTTGGAATCTTGTGTCTGCAAAAACTGATTTTTCTTGAGTTTAATAAGCTCTGCTTTTGAAACAATAATGTTCCATTCTTCATCTGTGAGCGGAACTTTTCTCTCAATGTTTTTTCGTAGTAGGTTGTACATTCTTTTGTGGTTTTTTGTTTAGGAATAAATTTGTTTTTCAATTCACTCTTTATTAGGGGCTTAAAAAATGTAATCGATTACGTAAAAATAGGTTATTTATGCATTTTTGTAAATTTTGAACTGTTAAAAAAACATATTTATTAGATTTTTTTTCAAAAGTTTGAACTTGTTCAACTTTTTTCGTTCAAATTATAATCAGATTTGTGTTGTTAAACTTTTATAAATAACCAAACTTTAATTATGAAACTACAATCAACACTCTCAATGTTTTTACTAACATTGACTTTCGGATTTACAGCATGTAATTCTGAAGAAATTGCTTCAACAACCACAGAAGCGAGTACTGAAACAACAATCGAAGCTGTAACCACTAATCCAACAGCAAAGATTGGAAACTGCGCTGAAGTTCCTGGATGGGCTTCACAAAACGGAGGCACAACCGGCGGAGGATCATCTGCTGAAACAACTGTAACTACCTACGCACAGTTGAAATCGGCTATTGAAAATACTTCGGTAAAAGTGATCAAAGTTTCTGGAACTATCACAATTACAACAAGATTGTCTTTCCAAGACCAGACTGGAAAAACGATTTACGGAGCAAATGGTGCAAAATTGGTTTCGACTAATCAAACTAAAGATGCTTCTGGAATTATCAACATTAAAAGGTGCAAGAACATCATTATTAGAAATCTAATTTTTGAAGGTCCTGGCGCTTACGATACTGACGGATGGGATAATGCCATTCTAGACGAATGTACTAATGTTTGGGTAGATCACTGCGAATTTAGAGATGGTGTTGACGGAAACTTCGATATCAAAAACAAATCAGATTATATCTCGGTTACCTATTCTAAATTCCATTATTTAAAACCACCAAAAGCGGGAGGTTCTGGAGGATCCGACGATCACAGATATTCTAACTTGATTGGTTCCAGCGACGGTGCAACTGGCGACCGTGGAAAATTAAGAATCACTTTTGCAAGATGCTGGTGGGCTCCAGGCTGTAAAGAAAGAATGCCAAGAGTTCGTTTTGGAAAAGTACATTTGGTAAACAATTTCTTTAACAGTACTGTAAGCAATAAATGTGTTGCTGCAGGTTTTGAAGCTGATATTCGAGTAGAAAGCAACGTTTTTGAAGGTGTAAAAACTCCTATCGATTTAATGACTGGCTTTACTGCCGTAACTGCAACTGACAATGTTTTTACTAGCACAACAGGAAATCAAGCTGGAAGCGGTACTGCGTTTACACCTCCATATTCTATTTTAAAATTGGACAAAACTGCTGTTAAGGCTGATATTTCAGCGAATGCAGGAGCAACTTTAGGCGGTAATGTCTGCGGTTCATTTTAAATGACTCTGGATAGCAGAATTGAGTTAGTTTAGTTTTTATTTTTTTAAACCATATAAGTTATATAAGATAATTTAAGTTTTAGTCTAAATTATATTATATGTTTATATGGTTTTGCTTTTTTGTTTGCCACGAAAGCACAAAGACGCTAAGTTTTTTTTAATCTCGCAAAGTCACGAAGTTTATCATAACGCAACCATATAGTTTGTCATTTCGATCCCGAGGCTTCGGGATCGAAATCTCCGCGAGAAGCTCTACAAAGATTGGATTCTCTTTACGGAGTTACTTGTGGAGATTTCTCGTTCCTCGAAATGACAAGATTGGGGATAATGCATGAAAAATAAAACTTTGCGACTTTGCGAGATTCCTTTTTAAGCTAAATCTTAAATTATCTTATGTAACTTATATGGTTAAAGCACAAGTTCCTGAAACAATCTCTGAATCGTTTTCTCCAAATCCTGACACAAACCCGGATGAGGTCTTGACGTTTGAATTGCAGAACTTCTAATAGCGGTTAACCATCTAAAACGCTCTGGGATTTCAAATTCGGCAATTGGACCGCCGTCTTTGGTTCCGTTTGTTATTTTTTCTAATGAAGTCAGATTGCATTCTAATTGTTCAATATCAAAATCGGCAGAAAGGGCTTGGATTTTTTCTTTATTGAGATGGAAAAGTACTTTTATAAATTTGGCTTTTTTGCAAAACAGAATGATTCCGATATTCAGGAATTCTTCGCGTTCTACCCTTGGCACAACACGAATTACAGCATATTCGTATAGATGATTATCTTGCATTTTGAGCCTGATTTACAAATATTTCTGAATTCTCTAATCTCGTCTTTAAAAACTGTAAATATACATTTCGCAGTCCTTCTGGTGTTTCATCTGTATCTTCCCATTGCAGCCAGTCAACTGGAATTGTATTGACAATTTCTTCTAAAATTTCTGGTGTTAGAATTGCTTTAAACTCGGCATCGACTTCTTTTAGAAGTGAAGCCTGAGGCAATAAAACATGATCTTTGATCAACGCAAACGGACTTTTGGCATGTTGTTCCCAATTGTTCCAAGAATGATGAAAATATAAACATGCTCCATGATCGATCAGCCATAACTCTTTATGCCAGATCAGCATATTGGTATTTTTGAAAGTTCTGTCAACATTCGTGATATAGGCATCCAGCCACACAATCTGCGAAGCTAATTTAGCATCGACAGTTGTTACAACAGGATCAAAAGTTATGGCTCCAGATAAAAAGTGAAGTGCCAGATTTAATCCCTGACTTCCTTGCAGTAAATCCTGAATTTCTTCATCGGCTTCTGTTCTTCCAAAGGCTTCATCGAGATTTGCGAATACCAATTCGGGAAGCTGCAGTTTTAAAGCTTTTGCTATTTGTCCGCCTACTAATTCGGCTATAAGGGCTTTTACGCCGTGTCCGGCACCTCTGAATTTTAATACGTATTTAAAATCGTCATCGGCTTCTGCCAAAGCGGGTAAAGAACCGCCTTCGCGCAGTGGCGCTATATATCGCATGACGTTTACCGTTCTGAGATCGAAGTTGTTTTTCATAAATACAAACTTACGGATTTTGATTTTAGATTGCAGAGTGTAGATTTTAGATTTTTTTCAGATTGTAAAATTGTTTTACGTAGATTTCAAATAGATTTAAGCTGATTTTGCTGATTCTCTATTCTTAATTTTACTCTCGCAGGTTCTGCAGATTTATTCATTTTTGTCATCCTGAGCGAAGTCGAAGGAGCGTAAAGATATTCCTCAAAATTTATTCCTTGTTGAGTTACTTGAGTGCCCCTCGACTTCGCTCAGGGTGACAAGTAGTTCGATATAATATCAATTGACTAATTGACTAATTTTCAAATTGGCACATTAGCTAATTCCAAAAAAGCTTTTCCTAAATATTTAATAATTGTAGAAGCTGTAAAAGATTCATAGCCCGTTTTTGGCAAGGCTAAATCGGCTGTTAAGCCATGAAGGTAGACGCCAAATTTTGAGGCGTATTTGGGTTCATAGCCTTGTGCTAAAAGACTTGTGAGGATTCCGGTAAGTGTGTCGCCGCTTCCTGCGGTTGCGAGTGCTGCGTTTCCTGTTGTGTTTTCGTAAACCGAAGTTCTATTGATAATGAATGTCGGTGCGCCTTTCATGACGATTATGACTTTATATTTTTCTGAAAAAGCAATTGTTTTTTGAAATTTTTCCGATTCTGAATTCCATTTTCCTATCAAGCGTTCTAATTCTTTTGGATGAGGTGTTAGAATCGTATCTTCTGGAACTAATTCGAGCCAAGATAAATTCTGCGCAATAATATTTAAAGCATCTGCATCGAGGACTAAAGGCACTTTATTAGACCTTAAAAATTCAAATAAAGCTTTTTGAGTTGCCAGCTCCTGTCCTATTCCTGGACCAATTCCGATTGCCTGCGGGGTTATTGGCAGATGAATATTGGTAATAAAATTGACGTTTTCATCGGTTGCAACCATCACTTCTGGAATGGAAATTTGAAGGATTTGATAACCGCATTTGGGTACAAAAGCTGTTACGAGTCCGCAGCCTGTTTTTAGACACGATTTTGAGGCTAAAACCGCTGCACCTATTTTGCCATAACTTCCGGCAATAATCACCGCATGACCTTGTGTCCCTTTATGTGCTTTGGAATCTATTGGTTTGTATAATTTCAGAATTTCTTCTTTTGTAATTAAATACGATGATTTCATTTGAATACTTTTATATAATAAAATTACATAAAAAATCGAAATCATGATTGTTCTTTTGAAACTGTTAGCCCTAGCCCTGATAGAAGCGGCATCCTTTTGTTTTTTTCTTTAAAAAACAAAAGATATAGCGGATAGCAGGAAATAGCTCCTAATCATTGCGAAATTTATAATTTAGAGTATCTTTTTTCGATATTTTTTGAATAAATTTGCGACTGAATTTTATAAAACAACACAATGAAAAATACTGCGCTTACGCACATACATGAAGGTTTAGGAGCAAAAATGCTTCCTTTTGCGGGTTATAATATGCCTATTACTTATGAAGGGGTTAATGCTGAACATGAAACGGTTCGTAATGGTGTGGGCGTTTTTGACGTTTCGCATATGGGTGAATTTTTGTTAACGGGTCCAAATGCTTTGGCTTTGATTCAGAAAGTAACTTCAAATGATGCTTCGACTTTGACAATTGGAAGAGCGCAATATTCTTGTCTTCCTAATAATGAAGGCGGAATTGTTGACGATTTGATTATTTATAAAATGAAAGAGGAAGAGTATTTACTGGTTGTAAATGCTTCGAACATTGAAAAAGACTGGAACTGGATTTCTTCTCACAATGATTTGGGAGTAGATATGAAAAATGTTTCTGACGATTATTCTTTATTGGCAATTCAAGGTCCTAAAGCGGTTGAAGCTATGCAGTCTTTAACTTCTGTAGATTTGTCTGCGATTACTTACTACCATTTTGAAGTGGGTGATTTTGCTGGTTTTAATGATGTAATTATTTCTGCTACAGGATATACTGGTTCTGGAGGTTTTGAAATTTACTGCAAAAATGCTGATGCAGAAGCAATTTGGAATAAAGTTTTTGAAGCTGGTGCGTCTTTCGGAATTAAACCAATTGGTCTTGCAGCGCGTGATACTTTACGTCTAGAAATGGGATTCTGTTTGTACGGAAATGATATTAACGATACAACTTCTCCACTTGAAGCTGGTTTAGGCTGGATTACTAAATTCACAAAAGACTTTACAAATTCTGAGAACTTGAAAAAGCAAAAAGAAGAAGGTGTTTCTAGAAAATTAGTTGCTTTTGAAATGCAGGAACGTGCGGTGCCAAGACACGATTACGAAATCGTAGATGGTTCTGGAGCTGTAATCGGAATTGTAACTTCAGGAACTATGTCGCCTTCTATGAATAAAGGAATTGGTTTAGGATACGTTACAGTGGCTAACAGTGCTGTTGACAGTGATATCTTTATTAGAATTAGAAAAAATGATGTTCCTGCTAAGGTGGTTAAACTTCCGTTTTACAAGAAATAGTTTTTAAAACTTATATAATTTGAGAATGCATTACTTAGTCAAAGTAATGCATTCTTTTTTTGCTTTAAACTGAAATGTATTTGTCAAAAATATCAATTTGTGCATTTTGTAGGTAAAAACTTTTTGTCGTCGATATTTTAGTAAAAAGACTACTATTTGTGAAAAAATAAGTGTAACTTTAATCTGAACGATGAATTCCCATTTATGAAAAAAATTTCACTACTCCTTTTTTTGCTGACATCAACTGGATTTTTTGGTCAGAACAGCGCAGAAACTTGTGAAATATTAAACAAAATAAATGCGCTTATTCAAGCTGAACATCTTAGACCTAAGCCTGTTGATGATAGTTTATCTGTGTTCGTTTTTGACAACCTCATTAACGAGCTGGATCCTTCTCGTAATATCTTTTTTAAGAGTGAATACGACGAAATGGCTGCCAAATACAGATACAATTTAGATGATTTAATTCTGAAAAATGACTGCAGTTTTCTTACTGATATAAAAGCTAAATATGTAAATGGCCTTGTTCGAACTAAAAAAGTATTAGAAAAGATTCAGACTACACCAATAGACTACGCTAAAAAAGATACGATTCGTTTTTACAAAAAGTCTTTTGCTTTTTATTTAAAGAAAGAAGATATAGAAAAGGTCTGGAATAAAAAACTACGCTATCAAATATTAGATGATATTGCCGAAACCAGCAATAATCTAGATTCTATAAAAGCCAATTTTAAGTCAATTGAATTGGTGTCAAAAAATAAGATCCTTACCAATGAAATCTGCCGTTTTAACACTCTACTAGACACTAATACAAAGCAGGAAGAGAAATTATATAATTTCTTCTGCACTTATTTTGATCCGCATACGGCTTACTTTAGCGATGATTCGAAAACGAGTTTTGTAGCTTCTTTATCTAAGGAACATTTATCTCTCGGAATGACTGTTAATTTGAATGAGAAAAATGAAATTATTATTGATGAGGTAGATCCAAATGGGCCAGCCTATCAAACGGGACAGGTTAAAAAAGGGGATCAGATTATTTCTATTTCAAATCAAAAAGAAACTCTGCAGGTTTCGTGTGCCTCGTTAGAATCTATTTCAACCATGATTTTATCGGAAAATAATAGACATATTACACTTACTTTAAAACGCAATTCGGGCAAAAGTTTTGATGTTTATATTGAGAAACAAGTCATGAAAGACGAGGAAAACTCTGTCTTTAGTTTTATAATCGGTAAAGACAGTAAAATTGGTTATATTAAAATCCCGAGTTTTTATGCTGATTTGGATGGAAACAGCCGAAAAGGCTGCGCTGATGATGTGGCAAGAGAGGTTGTAAAATTGGAAAGAGATAACATAAAAGGACTTGTTATTGATCTAATTGACAACGGCGGCGGCTCGATGGAAGAGGCTATAAAATTGGCTGGTATGTTCGTGGATTACGGTCCGCTTTCAATTGTAATTGATAATAAAAAAGAAAAAACGGTAATTACAGATCCTTTCAAAGGCGTTATCTATAGAGGTCCAATTGTGGTTTTGGTAAACAGCAACACAGCTTCTGCAAGTGAATTTTTCTCTTCTATTATGCAGGACTACAATCGTGCATTATTATTAGGAAGCAGTACTTTAGGAAAAGCGACAATGCAGACTATTCTTTCGCTTGACGAGGAAAAAAATACTGATTTCTTAAAAATTACTATTAATAAATTTTATAGAATTACGGGAAGAAGCCATCAATATATTGGTGTAAAACCAGATGTTGTGCTGCCGGAATTTTACGAAGATATTTATCAGAAAGAAAGTGATTTTCCGACTGCGATCAAAAATGACAGCATTGAGCCTTTTTTGAAATACAAAACCTATGTAAAACGAAACTTAATTGATAAAATCGCTAAAAATAGTTCTGCTAGGCTTGCTGATAATTATTTCTTTAACAACATAAAAAAGATTAACCTTAAAATTGACAAACTTGTAAATACGCCTAAAGCAGAAATCCCGATGACTTTGGATGCGGTTTTTAAACAAAAAAAGACTTTTGATGCTCTTTGGACTGAAATCAATACTTTTAATGATGAAAATAATCCGCTGGATGTTTATAATTCCAGTATTAATCAGCTTTTACTAGGTGCTTATCCGACGGATAAAACCATAAATCAAGATCAGATGGACAATCTTAAGACTAATCCTTATCTGAACGAAGCGGTAAATATTATTAATGAATTTAATGGCGGGAGTAAATAGCTTTTGTTTCAGGTTTCAGGTTTCAGGTTTCACCGCTTTTTTTAACCGCAAAGTCCGCAAAGATTTACCCAAAGTACACAAAGAAATTTTTTAAGTTAATTTTATAAAATAATAAGAGTTCGCAATGCTATGGGGACAAAGCTTTGCGAACTTTGTGTTTATAAACATAACTTTAAAGAAAAAAACTTTGCGAACTTTGCGGTTAAATTCAACACAAGACATAGGACTTGAAACCTGAAATAAAAAAGAGTTGTTTTGTTTTTGGAAAAATAAGGAATAACCGTATTTTTGCATCTCAAAACTAAAAATTAGAAATGGGAAGAGCATTCGAATTTAGAAAAGGAAGAAAAATGAAACGTTGGTCTGCAATGGCCAAAACATTTACCAGAATTGGTAAAGATATCGTAATGGCTGTTAAGGAAGGCGGTCCGAATCCAGACGCCAATTCTAGATTAAGAGCTGTTATACAAAACGCGAAAGCTGCCAACATGCCGAAAGACAATGTGGAGCGCGCGATTAAAAATGCAAGTAATAAAGATACTGCCAACTATAAAGAAATTTTGTTTGAAGGATATGCTCCTCACGGAATTGCAATTTTAATTGAAACTGCTTCTGATAACAATAATAGAACTGTAGCAAACATTAGAAGTTATTTTAATAAATGTAACGGAACTATGGGAACTCAAGGTTCTGTTGAGTTTATGTTTGACCACACTTGCAACTTTAGAATTGCAAAAGATGGTATCGACGCTGAGGAATTAGAATTAGAATTGATTGATTTTGGTGCCGAAGAAGTTTTTGAAGATGAAGACGGAATCTTAATTTATGCACCTTTTGGTAGTTTTGGAGCGTTACAAAAAGAATTAGAAAATAGAGGTCTTGAAATTCTATCTTCTGGTTTTGAACGTATTCCTCAAATAACTAAAGAATTAACTGAAGCTCAAATCGCTGATGTTGAAAAATTAATTGAGAAAATCGAAGAAGATGATGACGTTATGAACGTTTATCATACAATGAAAGAAGAATAATCTTCTACAATACTTGATATTAAAAGGCTCCAGAATTATCTGGAGCTTTTTTTTTACCAGAATGTGGAAAACCGTAAAGATTTGTATTACAAAATGTTTACATTTGGCAAAAATTTAACAGTCTATTACGTTTTAAACCAATTCTATAAATTGTATGGATTAAAAAATTAAAAAACCAAACTGATTCATTTTAAACAAATTAGAGTCCCAATTGCCTGTCAATGCAATTCTTATTTGTTAAAAAGATTTACATATATCCAAAAATAATACCACAACCAAACCTACTAAAAATTGAAAAAAATTACTTCAAAGTTTTCCTCTTTTGTATTAAGTATAGTTTTATTTCTCGTAAGTTTTAATAGTTTTTCTCATACTTATCTCGATACAATAAGTAATAAAAGAAAACCTATACCTGCAAAAAGCATTATTTTAAATAATGCTGCCAAACAATCAAGTAGTTCTTCCAAATATGAGTTGAATACTGAAAGTGAATTCACTAATTCATATATTCAAAAAAACTATCCAATTGGCGATCCTACAAACGGATTTTTAGATAAGGCTAAGGAAGTTTTTAAGGAAATTGATAAAACCGAAAACGTTACCGATTTTTTAGAGCCTAAAAGCTTAGCGCAGCTTCCGCTGGGTATTAAAAAAACTATTGGAGGAATTCAATATTCTTTAGGTATAAGTAATGCAAAATTTACTCCTCAATATACCGAATTAACTGCATTTGTAAAAATTGTACTTCCGCAGACTGATTCTTTAGGAAACAGAAAGGAACTTTTTTTTGGGGCAAATAACATTAAACTTTCTCACAAAGGAGGTCTAGTTGGCGACACCAATCTTGTTTTACTAGGTGATGTGCCTATTAAAATGTTTGGAGACAAAACGCTATTAGTACTAAAAGGCGGCATGGAAATGGCCACTGGAGAGGTTAAAAACAAAACCTATGTAACCATTGATTGTAATGGTTTTAAAGAATTAGGTGTTGAGGCAGATGTCATTTTCTCCAGAACAATGCTTGAGCCTGTTGATGCTACTTACAACGTCATCCCCGGCACCAGTCAAGTCAAGTCCAGTTTTAAAGCTGTTGTTGGTAACTGGAATGATATTTTAATAGATATCAATATACCTACTTTTCAACTCACTAAACATCCTGGTTATTGTTTTGAATTAAACAATGCTGTTATTGACATGAGTGACTTGCGTAACTCATCTAATGTCATATGGCCAAAAGACTATGAAAAGGATTATTTAGTTCCTGGAAATGAAAAATTATGGAGAGGATTTTTTGTCCAATCTCTTAAGTTAGTTCTGCCTTCTCAATTTAAAAAGAAAGGTACTAACGAACGAATTACTTTCAAGGCAACCAATTTGTTAATTGACAGAATGGGAGTTTCTGGAACTTTTTCTGGAGAAAACATCTTAAGTCTTGGAGAAGGAAATGCGTCTGGATGGCAGTTTTCCGTAGATCGTATTGAATTAGGTTTTAGAGCCAATTCTCTCGTTGCTGCAGGGTTTAGCGGAGGGATTGTTTTACCAGTTTCTTCAGGACAATGCACGGCAGAAGGAAGAGGTGAACTTGGCTATACTGCGGTTTTTAATACTATCGATAATGAATATCTTTTAAAAGCAGAGATCAAAAATGATATCTGTTTTCAAGTATTTAAAGGAAATGCCTCTTTAGAAAAAAACTCTTATGTTGAGTTAAAAGTTAAAGAAGGCAAGTTTTTACCAAAGGCTGTTTTATACGGAACTTTATCACTTAACGCCAGTAACAAACCTGCTACAGCCGTTGATGCAATAGATGGTGAAAAATATGTAACTGTTTATGACGACAAAGGGAATGTTATTGTTCCAACAAAGAAAGAGACAGTTGCTTTTAAAGGTATTATTTTTCAAAATTTAACTTTACAAACAGTAGTTCCCTACATAACAGCCGACTATTTTGGATATAAAAATAATCCGGAAAAAGATGCATCAGTTAGTAATTTCCCTGTAACAATTAATGAAATTGCCTTAACCGCAGATACGCAATCTGCCAGTTTAAAAGTCGATTTAGCCATTAATTTGATGAAGGACCAATTTAATGGAGAAACTAAATTCTATGTAATTGGAAAATTTGCTCCAGAAGAAGGGATTCAAAAGTGGAAATTCGACCGTCTTAAATTTGAAGAAATAAAAGTCGCCGCCGATCTTGGAGGTGTTAAATTTAAAGGAAGTATTACCATATTAGACAATGATCCTATTTATGGAGATGGCTTTAAAGGAATGCTTGGTGCTGATTTTACAGGCGGTATTTCTGTTGAAGCAAATGCTATTTTTGGTTCTAAAAGCTTTAGATACTGGTATGTTGATGCAATGGTCGACAACCTAAATATTCCTGCTGGCGCCATTACCTTTAAAGGTTTTGGTGGAGGTGCTTACTACAAAATGAAAAAGGACGGATTCAGCAGCAGTTTTGTTGCTTCTGGATCTAATTATGTTCCTGATGAAGATTCTGGCCTTGGTGTTAAAGCCATGCTTAAGTTTGCCGGAACTGCAACTGCCGATGCTTTTTGGGGTGGTGCTGGATTTGAAATCGCTTTCAACACTCACGGTGGTATTAACCGAATCAGTATTTATGGAGAAGGCCACGTAATGCAGACTTTTGAAATACCTGGAGTTGACGAACTTAAAGATGCTTTAAAAGCAGTAACTGAAAACGAGTCATTAATGTCTAAAGTTGCATTGGAAGCTCTAAAAACTTCAAATCTATCAAAAGCAGCAGAAGATTTATACCCTACTGATGTTAAACAGCGAATGGGAATTAATGCCTTTGCTGCAATCGAATATGATTTTAGATCTAAAACATTACACGGAACATTTGATTTATACATAGATACTCCTGGAGGTTTTATTAAAGGTCGTGCTTCTGGAAACCGAGCAGGATGGGCTGTACTGCATTTTGCGCCAGATAAATGGTACATTAGAATGGGGACGCCAACAGACCGATTGGGGATAAAATTAGCCATAGCTTCTCTTGAAGTTGAAGCTGGAGGATATTTCATGATTGGTGATGATATTCCTGGCAGTCCTCCTCCACCTGCTATTGTTGCTCAAATTCTTGGAGTCAGCGCAGATTCGCTTGATTATATGCGAGATGAAAATAGTGTAGCTTCGGGTAAAGGTTTTGCTTTTGGTTCTGATTTTAGTTTAAAAACTGGAGATATCACTTTCTTAATCTTTTATGCAAACTTCCAATGTGGTTTTGGATTTGACATCATGGTAAAAGATTATGGCGAAGCACAATGTAAGGGTTCTGGACAAATTGGTTTAAATGGCTGGTATGCTAATGGGCAGTCTTATGCTTATCTGCAGGGCGAGCTCGGAATCAAGATTAAATTATTCATGATTAAAAAGAAAATATCCATTATAAAAGGAGGTGGAGCCGTTCTATTGCAGGCCAAATTACCTAACCCCGTCTGGATTCGAGGTTATTTAGCAGGAAATTTTAGTTTATTAGGAGGAGCCGTTAAAGGAAGTTTCAGATTTAAACTAGAGTTTGGAAAACAATGTGAATTTGTTAATGATGCTCCATTAGGCGGTCTAAAAACAATTGCAGATATCACTCCTGCCGAAGGTGCAAAAGATGTCAGCGTATTTGCTGTTCCACAGGTTGGATTTAATATGCCTATTGAAAAAAGTTTCACATTGGAAGAAGATTCTGGTGTAAAAACATATAAACTGAAATTAGAAGAATACAGTATTAAAAAAGATGGTGTTGCCATTGTTGGAGATATAACATGGAATCCAACAAAAGATTTGTTAAGTTTTACGCCTTCTGAAGTATTGCCTCAAAATTCAAACCTTACCTCTACAGTAAAAATAAGTTTTCAGGAATATGTAAATGGAACTTGGAAAACGGTTTATGATGATGGACAAATAGCTACTGAAACTGAAGTTAGAAATTTCACTACAGGACTTGCTCCAAACTATATTCCGTTGACGAATATTGCTTATTGTTATCCGGTAATGGATCAGAAATATGTTTATCAAAACGAATCGAAACAGGCTTATGTTGTTTTAAAACAAGGTCAGACTTATTTGTTTGAATTAAAAGAGGGACAATCGCAAAAAGCATTTTATAAAACGGGAACAAACTCAAATACTGGAGCAATTACATACAATACAACTCTTAAGAAAGTGAGTATAGATTTACCTGTTTTACAGACATCTAAGCCGTATAATATTTCATTAATGACACTTGAAACAAAAACTGATGCAAACAGTAATTTAAAAGAAAGTTATACGACACAGGATTTAGGTGAAGATGCAAGTCTTACTGTAAAAGACAACAAACTGGGAGAAGTTGTTACCGGCGGACAAGGTGTAGAATTATTACAATATAATTTCAATACAAGTCAGTACAACAGTTTCTCAGAAAAAATGGCTGCTAAAAAACCTAAACAAACGTTGACAGAAATTATTTATTCTGATGTTCATGCTTTACAATCATTAAACAGCTCTACTGAGCCTTTTGATGAAATCGAAATTATTGGTAATGCTAAAACGATGAATGTCCCTTTGATAAATGTTGAAGCAATATTAGATGACAGTTATTACAAAAATGAGATTTTCCCATTAGTATATCAAGGATATCCATTAGAGACAGATTTACAATTTGACAGAAGCACAACAACTCTTGGTGTTCCGCCTACAAAAGGTGTAGAAACATTGGCTTGGTATCAAGATTATATCATTAATAATCCGACAAGTTATATGCTAAAAGAGTATCTGCCTTATCGATATAATCTGCCATTTTACTATAAAACAGATTTTGTCAATTTAAGATATAAGGTAGTAAATAAGTACTTAAACACTTTAAACCAGCAAATGATTTCGAAGTATGATTATATCATAAATGGTAAGTTCCCGTACATCAAACAAGGTCAATATAACATAAAACTGAATTACACTCTTCCAGGAGGACAATTAGGAAGCAGTTCTATATTCACATTCAATAAATCAATTTAATAATGAAGTTCAAATTTTTCTTTATCCTTTTTTTAATTTTCACTTTTTCTGGAATTGCTCAAAACAATTCTAAGGAAAACAACGACATAGAAAAAAAGAACGAAATCCAAGTAATAGCTAGAGTTCAAAAAGACCGCATTTTATTGCGCTGGGCTGTAAATACTCCAATTGCTTGGAAAAAATTAAACGCATACGGTTATTTAATAGAAAGATTTACAGTTACAAGAGATAATAAAACGCTGGCAAAACCAGAACGTGTTGTGTTAGCACAAGCTTATAAACCTCAACCTGTAGAAACCTGGGAAAAATTAATTGATGAAAATGATAATGCTGCAATTTTAGCTCAGGCTATTTATGGCGAAAGTTTCAGTGTAACTGGAACAGACAATTTAGAATCGATAGTAAATCTGTCTGAAGAAGCAGAACAACGTTTTACTTTTGCTTTATATACAGCTGATAAAGATTTTGAAGTTGCTAAAAAAGCAGGTTTAGGTTTTGAAGATAAAGATGTAAAACAAAACGAAAAATATGCTTACCGAATCTCTTCGAATGTTCCTGAACAAGAATTGAGCATCGTTTATGGTGGTGTATTTGTAAGTTTAAAAGAATATGAACCACTGCCAAAACCAATGGATCTTAGTGCTCATTTTACAGACAACAGTACCATGTTAAGCTGGAATTTTAAAATTTTAGCTCATGTTTATGGAAGTTATTACATAGAACGGTCTACTGATAAGGTTAATTATAAACGACTTACAGATAAACCGTACACCAGTTTAAGTCAAGAAAACGCAAATAATAACAGAATCTTTTATGTTGATTCTATTGCTAATAATACGTCTTACCATTATCGTATTCAAGGTATTTCTCCGTTTGGGGAATTAGGCCCTTATTCTGATGTAGTTTCTGGTAAAGGAAAAGCTTTATTGAAATATGTCCCACATTTGACGGTAAAAGACTTTAAAGACGATTCGACAGTCACTTTAACTTGGGAATTTCCAGAAGAAGGCAATAATGAAATCTCTGGATTTGAGCTTAATCGTTCCGATTATGACGATGACAAATACACCAAGGTAGTCAAAAACATTCCTGCTAAGGATCGTACTGTAACTTATAATAAGCTGCTTGCTACAAATTATTTTACGATAACAGCTGTTGGAAAAAATGGAAACAGCCGTACCTCCTTTCCTATGCTGGTTCAGCCTGTCGATTCAATTCCGCCAGCAAAACCAATTGGTTTAAAAGCAACTATTGATTCCTTAGGAGTTGTAAAAATATCTTGGACTCCAAACAAAGAAAAAGATCTTTTAGGATATCGTATTTATAAAGGAAATACTGCTGAAGAAGAATTTAGTCAGCTGACAGTGAGTCCGCATGAGAAAAATACTTTTGAAGATAAAGTAATTCTTAAAAGTTTAAATAGCAAAGTATATTATAGAATTATCGCTGTCGATTACCGCTATAATATGTCTCCTTTCTCTGAAACATTAATTGTGAAAAAGCCAGATATTATACCTCCTGCTTCGCCTGTTTTTACCAAATATGAAATTAAAGACGGCGCCGTGTTTTTAGAATGGGCAAACAGCCAAAGTGAGGATGTAAAATCTCATCAGCTTTATAGAAAAGAAAATGATCAGGAAAAATGGGAATTAATATGGAGCGGTATTGATAAGTCAGAGTCTTATCAAGATAAAAAAACGATTGAAGGTGCAACTTACAGATATGCCATTTTTGCTAAAGATGAAAGCGGATTAGTTTCAAATCCCTCACCAGAAGTTGCATTCTTTGTTCCCAAATATACCGTAAAACCAGCTGTAAAAGGTTTCTACGCACAAGCCAATACTACTACAAAAAGTATCGACTTATCTTGGAGCTATGATGAAACCGGTATAGAAAGCTTTGAAATTTATAAAGCAACCAATGCAGAACCAATGCAGCTGATTCAAATGGTAAAGCCTGAAACTAGAAAATTATCTGATCCAACGCTTACGATTAATACCACTTATAAATACGGAATACGAGCTCTTTTTAAAGATGGAAGAATGTCTAAAATGGATTTTTACACCGTTAAATTTTAATTGAATGAAAAAGATATTCATTTTACTTTTTCTTATTTCTATTCCGAAAAGTTTTGCGCAAACTTATTCGTTTGTTTTGGCATACAGTGCTCAAGGCACACTTTGTAACTATGGAGCTCACGGAGCTTATATGAAAGCTGACAATGTAAGTATTTATGATGGTGTCACTTATGGAACTTATCCAGCTAATTTTAATAATAGGGCATTTACTCTTAAAAAAAATTACACTTCATTTGAGTTTATGCTTAATGATGGATGCAATGCCAATTGTAATGATAAGCAGACATTAACTCTAATGAATTTAATTAAAAATAGAAATGTCACATTATGGGGATGTTCAGCAACTCAAAGGTTTGCTGTTGATAATTTTGTCCCAAATGTATTTATTAAAAATCTTGATACTGCTAGTCCAAATGAAATATGTGCTGGATTTCAGTTAGGATTAGCTGCTTTTCCTACCGAATTATTACCAAATAATGCTCCAGATTTTCCAGCCGAAGTTTATCATTGGGTATACTCATTAGATAACAAACAAACTTGGGTAGACGTTCCTACATTTATTAACGGAAATCGAACCAATGATATTTCAACAACGACATTTTCAATTCAACAGTTACTTGGTAATAATCATACTAATTATTTTAATAAAGTTATCTATTTTAAGCTTGCTTACGGAGATACCAATCCACTGGCAATAACCTATTCGCCTTGCGCTCCTATTGCAGAAAATGTGACATATGCAGCGCCTAAATGTAATGGTGAAAATATTGAAAAAATTGATGTCTTTTTTGATCGAAACTTTTATTCTGGAGAAGATATTAGCATTATGTATGTGGTAAATACAGATCCAACTAAAACAACTCCACATTTTCAAAATACTGAGATAATAAGCTCTCTTACTTTAGATTCGGATTATAATAAGTATAAATACACTTTTATCAATCCTGGAACACTAGAGCATGGTGAAACTTACAATGTTAAATATCAAACAAGAAGGTACGGAGCCAATACTGGATCGTTACAAAGCGCCAGTACTCCTTTCAAATATTTAGATCCACCAAAATTATCATTTGAAATAACAAATCAGCAAAAACCATCATGCAATGGAGGTAATGATGGTTTTATAGAAATTACTATTAATAGTGGTAATGGACCTTTTCATTTTTATAAAGACGGAAATGAGATTTCGGCCGAAGTTAATAACGGAAAATATTACTTAAGAAATTTAGAGGGAAAAGATTATAACATCCAAGTGACAGATGCTAAAAATTGTATCGATAAAACAGCTAATGATCCAATTTAAACATTCGGCTGATATAAGAAAACAAGATTAAAACTAAAAAAGTAAATGCCTTAAATACTTAAAAGAGTATTTAAATTAAAGGATTAGTTAACTGTATTGATAAAAACGCAAACGAATAAAAAGATGAAAACAAAATTACTCTCTGTATTATTTCTCTTTTTTGGATTAATACACTTTACAAATGCACAAACCAAATATGGTATGCTGGTAAAAACAACATTAGATCCATTTCAAGGCTGGAATGGGAGTCATGCTGGAAATTTACGAATTTCAATAGGTTCACAATCCGTTAGTAAAGGTAGTAATACCACTGATGATGTTGTAGTAGCATACAAATTCTTGTATATAACAGATAATCCAACTCAAATTGTTTGTTCAAGCAGTACCGCTGGGAATAAAGACGGGAGTGATTGTAATTTAGACAGAAACATCCCTTACAATAAAGATACTTTTGATTCTGGTTACTTTGGAGGATGTATTGGAGATGCACAAATGATGGGAATTTATCTGCCGCAGCCGGTAAACACAAATGTTTGTAAAAATGATGTAATCTCGTTAACGCGAGGCTGGAATTGGCAATATAGCTACGATGCCGTTAATTGGACTAATTTTGCTAGTTCATATCAGGCAAAGCGTGCAATTTCTTTTACTATGGCTGCCTTGGGAGGTTCTGACGGAAAAACTAAATTTTATGTAAGAGCTGGATACGATACAACTTTTACAGATTATATTATATATGATATTATTCCTTGCCCTCCTGGATTAGTTGGTTCCCCTTTAGTTAGCAGCACAACTTGTGTAAACAATAATGATGGGAAAGTAGTTTTTACTTATGACAGAGATTTAGTAAGTAATGAACGTTTTGAATTTAGCTTTTATAAAAAACCTGATAATATACTTATTGCAACTCCAGCTTTAACTATTGATGGTGTAAATAGAAAATTAAATTTTTCTGGTTTGGCAGCAGGAGATTATTCTATAAAATATCAAACCTTTATAGGAGCTCAGCCAACGAGTACAAATCCAGCACCTGATCCAGTATTTACCATACCTGCTGCAACTCCTTTTTATTTTCAAATCACTGAATTACAACCTCAGTGTAATAATCAACAAGGAAAAATAAAATTAACTGCCTCAGGAGGAATAGCTCCATATTATTATAAAATAGATTCAAATGCTGAGGTTCAGTTTACATCTCCAACTAATGAAATAGATGTTACTTACGGTGAACATTCTATTAAAGTAAGAGATACAAATTCTTGCATTGATTTAACAGCAAATCAATAGTAAATATGGAGAAACTTTACTATTCTTTTTTTATTGCTTTGTTACTCTTTTCAAGTGTTCATTCGCAAAATGTAAATGACAACAGAGGAAACTGTGAGACAATACAAATAACAAATTTGAGAACATATGCCAACAGAACAAATGACCGTTTGTTTTACTATTATAGTACTGATGGTATGTTTTGGATTCCTTTTGACAGAACTCAAGAAGATTATAGAGAGGGATTGATATTTAGAGCAGATCAGGACATTCATAGTTTTATAGGTATAGAAGACGAAATAACTCCTTATACAGGTCCATTATATATTAAAGGTGAATATTTAACAAATGTTGGTTCAGCACCTGATCCTTATGACGTCGTTAGAAGATGTCAGGAAGCCAATATGAATACTCCACCAAATAAACCGCTTCCTTGCCCTAACGGTGCTGATGTAATTGGAATAACGTCTGCTTTTTATTATATGATTCCATGTTCTCCACTTTTAGTCGGCGAACCCATAAAAACCAATACTTATTGCAGTTATGGTAATGATGCAGAAATCACATTCAATTTTGATCGAAAGTTGGCAGATAATGAGCATTTTTTGCTCAATCTTTCAAAAAAAGTGACAGAAACCTCTTTTCAGATTATTAGAGATGCTACAGTGACTGCAAATGAATTTATAGATAAAAAATATACTTTTTCTAATCTAGCACCAGGCGAGTATTTATTTAGATATCAAACTTTTATTGGTGCACAGCAAAACAGTGACAACGAAAGGTCTTTTACAATTAATGCTAATCCGCCGTTAAACTTTAGCATCGTAAACCAACAGCCTTTATGTCATGATGAAAATGGCCAGATTCAAATTGAAGCATCAGGAGGAACACCTCCCTATTTTTATAAAATAAATTCAGATCCCGAAGTCGAGTTTACAACACCAATAACTTTGGCAGTTGCAGGCAGTGACTACTTAATTAAAGTTAGAGATAAAAACAACTGTATTGATACAAATGCAAACGATTAAAAATATGAAGAAAATTCTACTCTTTTGTTTACTATTAACGTCCTTATTTACTTATTCTCAAACGGGAGTAAAAAAAGTGACTATTGGTAATCCTCCAGCAATTGTTATCGACGGTACACCAAAAGATGCTTCAGGTTTTGAGCAATATAATGGTCGCATCGAAAATTTTGGTATATCTGGCGGAACATTACTAAATAATGCAGATTATATCGTATCATGGAAAAAGGATGGATCAGATTTTACTCCAACTAATTTAAATGCACTTTTGGGCGGAAGCTATGTTGTAACGGTTACAGATTCTAAAAGCTGTTCTACTTCCAGAACTTTTATCGTAGGTCGACCAGATCCACTACAAGTTACTCTTTCTGGCAATACCACTATTGCGTGCTCTGGCGGTACTGGGAGTTTAATTGCGTCTGTCTCAGGTGGGACTGCTGGTTACGTCTATGAGTGGCAGAAAAAAGGAGGAACTGTCCAAAATCCAACTTATACTACCGTATCTGGACAATATACTTATAATCCTTCAGGTCTGTTAACAGGTACCTATAGAGTGGTTATTACAGATAGTGCAACTCCTGCTAATACTGTTACATCAGCTGATATTTTCCTGGGAGAAAATACTAAAATAACAGTAACAAACAAAAACATTGTAGATGTAAAATGTAAAGGAGAATTTACTGGAAGTGTAAATTTATCTATTACAGGAGGAACAGGAAGCTATAATGTAACTTGGTTAGATGGTGCAACTGGCCCTAATAGAAGCGGCTTAAAAACGGGAAATTATGACTTTACTATCACCGATACAAATGTACCAACATGCTCTATATCAGGATCTGCTTTTGTAAATGAACCTAGTACAAAGGTATCAATTAATCCAACAATAATTCAGACACAACCCTCAACTCCTACTGCTTTTGACGGAAAAATCAAAATATCAGGAACTGGAGGAACTCCAGGCTATACTTATGCTTGGTATAAAGGAACCACACAAATTAATCCAGATCCTGACAATGATGGTGAAGCCGTTGGCCTTGACAATGGAACTTACCATGCTGTTGTAACAGATGCTAATGGCTGTCCGATCACAAGTGCAGACATGGTACTAAATGCATTAGCTGTAACAATTGATGCTCATACTGATATTAAATGTTACGATGAATCAACAGGAAGTATAACTGCAAGAGCTTTTGGTGGTCTTGGTTCTGGTTATACTTACAAATGGTATAAAATTAATAATGGTGTTGAGACTAATCTTTCAATAACAACACCTCAAATTAACGCTATTCCTTTTGGTACTTATAGAGTGAGAGTCAATGAAGGACAAACCCCTTCAGCGTTTATTGATTATACTCTTATACAGCCAAATCAGCCATTGCAAGTAACTCATACTAAAGCTGAACCAAGCTGTTATGGGGGAAATAACGGCAGCATAATCCTTACTGTTTCTGGCGGAACCGTGGGAAGCGGGTACACCTATTCTTGGAGCAACGGAAGTACTGCAAAAGATCAAACTAATCTAACTGCGGGAACTTATTCTGTAACTGTAAAAGATGCAAACGATTGCCCTCAAACGATAAGCGGAATTATTATCGGTCAGCCTGATGCTATTACCATTCCAACACCAACAATAACAAACGTTGCTATTAATGGACAAAGTACTGGTGCAATAACGCTTAATCCTATTAGCGGTGGAACTCCAAATAATGGAACTTACACATACAAATGGACATACGATAAAGACAATACATTTTTAAAAAATACACTAAATATTTCTGGCCTTAAAGCTGGAAAATATACTCTGGTGGTTACTGACAAGAATTCTTGTACTGCAACACAAACATTCACTATTGCAGAAAATCCTGAATTGATTGTGACTCTAAACGAATCTAAATCGATTAAATGTTTTGGAAATACGAACGGAGAAATAACAGCTAATGTAAGCGGAGGTGTTTTAAACTATACATATAATTGGTACAAAAACGGTAACTTAATTGCTGGAAATACCAATATTATTACAAGTTTAGGATTTGGAAAATACAAACTAATTGTTACTGATAATGTTAATGCTATTAAAGAAACAGCAGAACTCGATCTTAAACAGCCCGACCTGCTAACTGTTTCATTAACTTCAAAACTACCTGTTCTGTGCTATGGAAATAGTACAGGAGCAATTAATATTACAGTAGCTGGTGGAACTTCACCATATAAATATGTTTGGAAAAAAAATACAGAAACAAATACTTATGCGACAACAGAGGATTTAACAGGGCTTACATCAGGATCATACAATGTTTTAGTAACAGATGATAATGGATGTACAATTCCATTAAATAATATTGTAATTACTCAACCATCAGCGTCATTAACAATAAACGATGTTCAGGTAAAAGATTTAACTGGATTTGAAACTAAAAACGGAATCATAGAAGTTAATGTAACTGGCGGAACTGCTGCCTACACTTATGAGTGGAGAGTTAAAGGAAACACAACTATTATTGGTTCTGCAAAACTCCTAAATCAATTAGATGCCGGCACTTACGTTCTAACTGTTATTGACCAAAATAGTTGTTCAACAAGCAAAGAATATACATTAATACAGCCGCCAAGATTAGATATTACAGGAATTCAAATGACGCCAAATACGCAGGTAAAATGTTATGGCGACAAAACTGCCGAATTAACTGCAACCGTTATTGGAGGTGTTCCTGCTTATATTTATAAATGGTATAATGCTTTAGCTCCAACAACTATCTTATCAACCACAAAAACGGTTTCTAATTTAGGAGCAGGAAAATATATCGTTGCTGTTACAGATCAAGAAAACAACATCTTGTACGGAATTAACGAATACACTATTACACAGCCAAACCCTTTAGCTATAACCAATACAAAAACAGAGGTTTCTTGTAATGGCGGAAATGATGGAACAATTAATCTAACCATAACTGGAGGTTCTTTAGATTACAATATCATATGGGATTACGATTCAGCAAATAATAATGGAAAAACTAATATTACTGGCCTTCCCGCTGGAACTTACAACGTAACGATATCAGACAAAAATGCTGTAAACTGCTCAATTAGTAAAACTATTATTATTACAGAACCAACAGATGCATTAGCCATAGCAAGCGAGAATGTTAAAAATGCTTCTGGATTTGGCTTGAGCAACGGAAAAATCACCGTTCAAATTTCTGGCGGAACTCCTGCTTATTCTTATAAATGGTTTAAAAATAATGTAGAAATCATTGGTCAAACTACAGCTGTTTTAGACAATCAATTAGCTGGATCATACAAATTAGTGGTAACTGATAGTAAAAATTGTTCTATTGAAAAACCTTACACTATTATTGAACCATTAGAACTTAAAGTAAATATCTCAATCGCAAAAACTATTGATTGTTTTGGCGCAACAGGTATTTTAAAAGCAAAAGCTGCTGCAGGAACTGGTGTTCCCAACGCACAAGGATTTTATACTTACAAATGGTATAAAGAAAACGGTACTTTAATCAATACAACTTTAGATGCTGAAGCAGCAACAGGAAACATTGTAACAGGTAAATATTATGTGAGTGTTATAGATTCAAACAACAATCAAGTAACTTCTCCTCTATTTGAAATTAAGCAGCCAACTCAAATTATTGTTACAACAGCAAACAAACAAGATGTTACTTGTTATGACGGATTTGATGGAGTCGTAGAAATTAATGTTACCGGAGGAACTCCAGATATCGTTGCGGGAGCCCCTGTATATACTTATTTATGGAGTAACGGAAGCGCAGCAAAAAACCAATACAGCTTAAGAAAAGGCACTTATTCTGTTTCGGTTTATGACGGAAATTTATGTGTGGGAACTTTAAGCAATATTATAATTGATCAGCCGCAAGATTTCGGATTTGATTTAGACAAAATCGTACCAACTATTCCAACCGCTGGAAATAGTGACGGTGCACTGCATATCGAAATCGTAGGTGGAGTTGCTCCCTACAGATATGTATGCAAAGACAGCAACGGAACTATTATTAAAGATGTTCCAAATTCGACATTAAAACAAATTGATTTTACAAATCTTGCTTCAAGCATATATACAGTTTCTGCAACAGATGCAACTGGATGTACAAAATCAACAGAATTTGATTTTAACAATAATGTATTAGAAATCAGCATTAGTCAATCGGCAGAAATTACTTGTAACAATGGTCAGAATGGTTCTATAACTGCAGTGGTTAATGGCGGATTTGGTATAAGAACTATTTCTTGGTACAAGAACGGAATAAAAATTCCAAACGAATCTAGTGCACTATTAAACAATCTGGAAATTGGAACTTATTATGCAATTGTAAAAGATTTTAATAAAGTAGAAGTTACTAGTAAATCAATTGTAATTACACAGCCAGATGCTATAGTAGTAACAAATACACAAAAAAATGTGAGCTGTCTAGGTTACAATGATGGTACAATTACTCTTACTGCTTCAGGCGGAAGCAATATATTTCAATACCGTTACAAATCGCAAGATTCTGGATACAGTAATTGGGTAGCTTTTGATAATTTAACCGCAGTAATTCCTAATTTAAAAGCAAACACTTACGACATACAAGTACAAGACAGTAAAGGTTGTAATTACACTTCGATTGTAAATGTTGAAATTACAGAACCTAAACAACTTGTAATAATTCAAAACACAGTTACTCCTGCTACAGGTTTTGGACTTTCTAACGGAAGCATCAGCATCACTGTTCAAGGCGGAACAACTGCTTATAACTATAAATGGTTTACAAGTTCAAATGCTCAAGTAACTGGGACAACCTCAACAGTATCAAATCTAGCAGCAGGTAAATATTATGCAATTGTAACAGATGCTAAAGGATGTTCTGTAACTTCAGAACTTTACGAAATATCACAACCTGCATTATTAGTAGTAAATATTACGCCAGTAAATGCAGTTTTATGTAACGGAGATAAAAATGCAAGTCTTAGAGCAAACGCAGCTGGTGGTCTTGCTGGTTACACATATAAATGGCATGCTGTTCCAGATACAGGAGTTTTAGGAACAAATGTAACTTTAGGAAATCTAGGAATCGGAACGTATTATGTTGAGGTAACCGATACCAAAAACAACGTTTCTAAAAGTGATTCGTTTATCATTAATGAACCTCAAAAACTAGACAATACACTTTCTGCAGATTACACATTGTGTGGTGACGGAAATGATTGGACAATTGCTCAAACTCCAGTTGGCGGAACCAAACCATATAATTATTTATGGAATACTGGAGCAACAACAGAAATTCTAAAAAATGTTGCACCAGGAACTTATTCTGTAACAGTTACCGATTTTAACGGTTGCAGTTTTACTAAATCTATTTCGTTTGTTGCTCCAGCACATCTTGATGCTTCAGAAACCATCAAAATGCCAACATGTTACCTTGGTTCTGATGCGAAAATTGTCGTAACTCCAATTGCTGGTACTGCTCCATACACTTATTTATGGAATACAGGCGAAAAAACAAATACACTTAGCAATGCATCTGCGGGCGAATATTCGATAGAAATTACAGATTTCAGAGGTTGTAAAATCACAAGAAATTACACTGTTGTTGATCCTCCAAAAGATGTGATTTATCTTGGAGAAGATGTTACGCTCTGCTACAAACAAAGTCTGACAATCAATGCAACAATAGATGATGATAAAGCAACTTATCTGTGGACTTCTGATAAAGGTTTCAAAAGCACGAATGCAATGATTACTGTTTCTGAACCTGCAAATTATACTGTTGTGGTAACAAACAAATTAGGCTGTCAGGCAACAGATACCATTAATATTTCAAGTCAGGAATCTGATATTAGCGCTGAGTTTGCCATGTCTTCTCAAGTATTTGTAAATGAAAAATTCATTATCGTTGATATTAGTAATCCAAAAGCAGATAAAATCGAATGGATATTACCTTCAGAAGCAGTTGTAACTACCAATAACGGAGATTATGCCGAAATGAGTTTTGCAAAAGCAGGCGAATACGATATTACTATAAATACAGAAAAAGGAAGATGTACGGCTAATCAAACCAAAACAATTTTGGTTACAGAAGGAGAATATGTCGATCCAGATGAAACAGATTTACAGAAAAAATTCGACTTGAAAATTTATCCAAATCCTTCTAACGGAGTATTTACCGTAGATGTAACATTAGATAAAGTAATGCCGGCAAGCATAAAAGTGTATAACTTAAATAATAACGTAGTAATTGCTTCCAAAAGTGAAAATGGAAAAGATGCATATTCGTTCAATTTTAACTTAAGCGGACTTTCATCAGGGATTTACTTTGTATTGTTTGAATCGCAGCAAGGAACTAAGCTGAGAAAATTAATTATACAATAAGCCCGGTCATTAAAACAAAAAGTCAATTTTTAATAAAATAGTTCGAAATATAAGGTTAGCCCTTCCCTATTTCATTGCCCTGAATTTATCATAATGAATTTAAAAAGAATATTATTTTTTAGCATCGTATTGTGTAATGCCTTAGGATTTGCGCAAAATTTCAATGTTGAAGAATTAGGAAAAGCCAAACTAATAAATGTCTCCGGTGGTGCTTCTGCCAGCGGAGTATTCTATTCTGGAAATGCAGCCAGAGAGCCTTTTACCTATTTCTTAAACGGAAATATTAATGTGAACGTCGCAGGTTTATATAATATACCTTTTTCATTTTCGTATACCAGTCAAAAATTTGGGTACAATAAGCCTGTTCTTATGAATCGCTTAAGTATTCATCCTTCTTATAAATGGATTACAGGGCATATTGGAGATGTGAGCATGACTTTTTCTCCTTATACTTTAGCAGGACATCAGTTCACAGGTTTAGGTGTTGATTTAACGCCGCAGGGAAAATTTAAGATTAGTGCAATGTACGGACGTTTGGTTCGAAGCAGCGAATACGATGTTTTAAACACCGAACTTGTTCCTACTTACAAAAGATTTGGTTACGGATTTAAAACCCAATATTCTTTAGAAAAAATAAATCTTGGACTTACCTTTTTTAAGGCTAAAGACGAGATGAATTCGCTATCAATTCCAATTCCTTATGAATTAGGTGTTTCTCCAAAAGAAAATGCGGCAATTAGTTTTGAAACTTCTTTTAAACTATTCAAAAAATTACAAGTTTTAACGGAATTTGCCAATAGCAGTATTACCGAAGATACAAGAGTACTCGATAATAGAAAAGCCGAAAATGTTGCTTCTTTATTTTTAAACTCTAACTCAACAACAGCAAGTTATAAAGCCTTAAAAGGACAGTTGGTTTATCCTGCCGGCAAAGGAACTTTAGGCTTAGGCTACGAACGCATTGATCCAAACTACAGAACATTAGGAGGTTATTATTTTAATAATGACTTAGAAAATGTTACCGTAAATGCTTCTCAGACTTTATACAAAGATAAATTGAGTTTAAACCTGAATTTAGGTTTACAGAAAGACAATTTAGACAAACAGAAACAAAGTCAGATGAAAAGACTAGTTTCTTCTATCAGCGCCGATTTCAGAGCCAACCAAAAATTAAATTTTAACCTTAATTACTCTAATTTTCAATCGTATACCAACAGCCGAAATCAATTTGATTACATCAATCAAACCTCAGAATATGAATTTTTAGATACCTTAAATTTCAGACAAGTCAATCAAAACGCAGCCATTACTATTAATTACCTTCTTAAAAATGATAAAAAGCAAAAACAAGCTTTCAATGCGACATTCAGCATGCAAGATGCAGTAAATCAGCAAGAAGGAAAAACAATTACAGGCGGTGCAAGTACTTATTACAATACAGGACTTTCCTATATTATTGGTTACCCGAAAAAAGACCTAAATCTAACCGCTTCTTTTAACAGTACTATTGGAAAACTAGATGCTGGTGATAATTTAATTTTAGGACCAACAATTGGAGCTACTAAATTATTTTATGACAAAAAACTAAATACCTCGTTTTCTACTAGTTACAATACCAGTTTTAATGATGGTGAAAAAGTAAATGACGTTTTTAATATCCGCTTAAACGGATCTTATATCTATCTGCAAAAGCATAATTTCGGATTGAACTGTATAACACTTTTTAGCAGCTCTCAAACTGTAAGAAATAATGATATAACAGCAACTTTATCATACACGTATTCTTTTGATAAAATAAAACTTCGTCCAAAAAGAGTAGAAGAAAAACCAGCAGTTACGGCAAATGAAACACCGGATAATATTCTCAAAATTTCATCCAAAGATGTTGTTTTGGAAGGAACAAAAAGTGAAATTATCACAAAACTGGAACAGCTTCAAAATGATTTGAAACCAGTTCCTGAATCAGAATCAGAAAAACTGAATCAGCTTCTTAATGTTGTTCGAATGACATTAGACGACAAAGAATTCAAAGAAAAAGTATTGGATTATCTAGATGCCTATAATTTAGATAAAGAAACAGTTGCTCAATACAACACTATACTTTTTGATATTGTGCAGCAATTAAATCGCGAAATAGCAGCAAAAGATCAAAATATCGAACAGGTTTATGTGGCCGCAATTGGCCGTGTCAATACAGATAAAATGCACGGAGTTAACAGCGAAGATGCAAAAGATAAAGCCGCTTACAACAGATATTTAAAATTAGTAGAAAGAAGTAAAAAAAGTGAAGAACAGCTAATCCATCACAGATGGATGATGAAAGAGTTTGCGCTTCTTGCAAAGTTACCACAGAGCGAACTGCAGAATAACGAATCATTCGCTGCTTTCAGTAAACAGGAAGTCAATACATTTTTTGATTTAAATAATGACAAAAAACCTGCTGCAGAAATCAGTAAACAATTAGAAGAAAAAATGATTCCATTCTACCATCAATTAGCGGTAGAAAAAGCAGTAAACGATTCAATCGAATTAAAACATTAAGAGAAGATTTTAAAGTATAATAGTTATAAAAACACCCAAATGCTAAAAAAACTACAATTTCAACTATTTCTAACCCTTGGGTTTTGGCTTTCGGCAATGGTTTCTGGTATAGCACAGACTTTTCCAGTTACTATAAGTACGCAGATTACACAGCCATCTCCAATCTACTTAAACAATTATGCCGATGCGACTACCATAAATAGTCCTATTAAAGTGCAGATTGCCTTAAATGATTTAACGATTTCTAATCGCCAGATTCGATTAAAATGTTATTTCCAAGGACAGTCGATTTCGCTGATGACAAACGATTTTGTAGTTGGAGCGAGAGATCTTTTTCTAGAAGGTGGAGTTCCGCTTCAGTTGACCAACGTAGATTTAGCACCATACTTTGAATATCAAAATCTTCTTGGAGTTAACCCAAATCAATATGCTCAGGCACTTCCAGAAGGCATTTATACTTTTTCTGTTGAGGTTTATGATTTTGCGACCAACAAAAAACTGTCTAAAAAAACCAGTGTAACGACGATCATTTTCCAAAATGATCCACCGTTCTTGAACCTGCCATTGAACAATGCTTCAATAATGCAGCAGAACATTCAAAACATTATTTTCAGCTGGACACCGCGACAAATCAATGTCAGCAATGTAGAATACGAATTTTCATTAGTTGAAATCTGGGATAAATATACTCCAGTTCAAAATGCATTTGCCTACTCACCTCCTCTTTATACAACCACAACACGTTCGACTACACTGCAATATGGCGTTTCAGAACCGCAATTACTTCCTGGCAAAAAATATGCTTGGAGAGTAAAAGCAAAAGCTCTCTTGGGAGCTGAAGAAGTTGGTGTTTTTAAAAATAACGGATACAGCGAAATTTTCTCTTTTACTTACGAAACCTATTGTACGGCACCGCTGGCAATCACTACCACAGATATCAGCCAAGATCAAGCCAAAATAACGTGGAGCGGTGACATTGATAACTTTGACTATCAGGTAAATTACCGCGAAAAAAATGCAGATTCAGATTGGTATAAAATAGTTACGCCAAGAGAATTTGCAACTATCAGCAATTTAAAACCAAATGCAACTTACGAATATACAGTTGGTGCATCTTGCGAAGTTGGTAAATATACCCACAGTACAATTCAGGAATTTACCACAATGGCAAAAGACGAAATTGCTTTTGTAGGCTGTGGTATTAAACCAGATCCAGCAGATTTAGCCAATAAAAATCCGCTTCCAGAATTATTTGCCAATGATGTGGTAAAAGCGGGAGATTTCCCAATTGTAGTATTGCATTCGAGCGGAAGCAACGGTAAATTTAGCGGAGACGGTTATGTTACTTTACCATTCTTAGAAAAATTCAGAACCCTTATAGATGCCGCAAATGCTGCAGGTGGCCCAGATATTGGAAAATATTCTCGTATCAGAATTACTTTTGATAACATTGGTGTCAATACCGATTTTAAACTGATCTCTGGAGAAATTATTGCAAGCTATGATCCTACATGGAGCAACATGGCTGATGGTGATAAAATCCTTACCGATATTTTAGGAAGTGACGGAAAACCAATTGAAGGAAAATTAGATTATGTTGTAAAATCGGCGACTTTAAATCCTGATGGAAGTACAACTATCATTGGAGAAAATGGAGCTAAAACAACGCTTCCGAAATCTCCATACGATCAGGTTTATACGGATAAAAACGGAACTACTGTTACAATTCCTGCTAACGGAAGTGCTGCGCCAACTATTGGTGCTCCTGCCCCTGGCGGAAAAGCAACAGCTTCTAATACAAATGGAATGTCATCTAGCGGAGAAGTTGCTCAAATTTCATCTCCAGATGTAAAAATTACTTTTGAAGATAGTAAAGAAGCCAAATATGCTTTTGACCCACAGCCTGAAAATGGATCTGCAAAACTTAAAAGCAGTTACGAACTTATTCCAACAGGTGACGGAAAAGTTTATAAAGTTAATTACAAAGCAGTATCAGACTTAAAAGGAGACGATTATGTTATAGCAAGAGCAGAATTCTCTAATGGTAAAAAAAGCTCTGATATTGTCTTTAAAACAAGCTCTGGAGGAAAAGTTGATGCTGAATGGAACACATCAGACAATACCGCAAAAATTTTACTGAAGAAAACGCTGAATTTTGGTAAAGATGCCATTATTGCAACAGTAAAAGGAGCACCAGTAAAATCGGCACAAGACACAACTAAAACTGTTGAAGGAAAATCTGATGTTGCAGGTAAATTAAATGTTTGGCATTTAACCAAGAAAACGCCAATTAGTGTAACCTTATTAGGAATAAATGGAGCGAAAACTCCAGATAATGCTGATGCAGCAAAATTCCTTAATGATGTTTATAACAAAGCTGGTATTGAGTTTACAGTAACATCTCAAAATGTAAAAATTAACGATCTGCCATCTGAAATAGAAAGTGGCAACAGTGATCTTTTAAATGTTTACACAGACGGCCAGATAGATATAATAAGTCAAATAGAAGCTAATGCCGATTTTAAATACAACGATAAAACGTACTATGTTCTATATACTGGAAAATCGGGCCAAAATGGTTATGACGGTTTTATGCCTTTAGGTGGCCAGTATGCCTTTGTATTTAACAGCGGAAATTTAAAAACTGCTGCACACGAATTAGGACACGGTATTTTTGGACTAAAACATCCATTTTCAACAGAAGCAGAATCAGGTAAAACTAATCTTTTAATGGATTATGGAAACGGTACTGTTTTATCTCACAACGACTGGGACATCATTCATAGCGGCGGATGGAAATTCTATGGTTTCCAGAAAAGTTCTTCTGGGGCTTTGGCTGGTGGATATGGACTAACCCCTAAGTGGGAATTTGTGACAACTAATACCCGAACTATTCTCTCTGGAAATAAAATTCCAAAACCAGATGAAGGAATGCTTATTGCTTTTCAATCTATAGTAGGTAAAGACACCTTAAATTACGTTTGGAATTTAGACTCAAAAACTTATAAACTGAATGGTAATGGTAAAGATTATGAAGCTGAAAATTATTTCAAAAAGCCAAGTGGCAGCGCTCCAATTTGGTTAATCTTTAATAATAAAGAAACTTGTGATAACAGAAAATATCTAAGAACCGATTATAACGAAAGATTAAGAAAAATTATAGAAGACAAAGATACAGCGGCATTAAACAAATATATCGCCGATTATAGCGCAGCTCAATATTTTGTTAAAACTAAAGAAACAAGAAGCATATACTGGGGCAATCTCGGATGTAATGCTCCTGATAGCATTGGTGGTGATGGAACCGATCCAAGTTATGAAAATTATGTAGTTAACTTAGGGAAAAATGCCAACAAAAATTACACAGAAGACAAAACTGATGTTAACACACAAACTACTCACGTTTTTGATTTAGCAACCGTAATTTCAGAAAAAGAGAAACAAAAAATATTAAATCAATTAGCAGGAATACAGAAAGATTCAGGAATTTTATGTAAAATATATTTTGTTGATTCCTTAACTCCAGAAGAAAAAAAGACCGAGATAAACAACTATTTAAATTCTATTAAAGGAAAAGAAATTGGTTTATTAATAGATTTTACAAATGCTGCTGATCCCTCAATTAAAACCTTTCTTGGTGATGGTATAGAAGGAAAAGGAACATCACAAATGAATAAATACCTTAAGGCTTTAATTGAGGTATTACCTAAATTTGAGGGAACTTATACTCCCTTTAATCCTTTAACAGCAATGTTAGATGGTTTAGCAGGTATTATAGGAAAAGCGAAAATTCCAATTCGTTTTTATAATCCGGATGATACAGATTATAATCCAATCCCTGGTCAGGTTTACTCATTACTAACATTTAGTATAGTTAAGGATAAACTGAACAATTTTATATCGAATAATAATGCCTATGTAGCAAAGTATTCCGAAAGCCGTTGTGGTTTTGCATTTACATGTGGTATTTGGAATGGTTTAGTTGGTGCTTTAGGAGGGGTTCCAGAAGGAGCCTCTATGGTAATTAAAATAATTACAAACGAAGATGATCAAGCTGTTAAATTATGGGATGGTTTAACAAAACTTAGCTGGTCAACAATTGGAGATCTTGCAGGAGAACAATGGGATAAATATTCTGCCAATCCTTGTATGGCTTCCTATGCCACGGGAGAAGTTGGATTTGTTGTAATATCTTGCTTTTATGGTGCGGGAGAAGCTGAGGGATTGGCAGCATTTTTCCAAACTTTAGACAAACTTGATGCTGTAGGAGCAGTAATGGGTAAATTTGCAAAAATTAGCAGTCCACTTATAAAAGCTGGAGTTGATAAATTTGGTAAATTTGTTATTACGCCTTTATCAAAACTAGAACCAGGTATTAGTAAAAAATTAAGAGAAACTATAGGGGATGCTTTAAAAAAGGCTATTAAAAGCTCTGACCAATTATCTTTAAGTTTACATGCAACAGATCAAGGTAAATTTCTTGTTGATGGAATAGAACATACCCCAGAAGAACTAGGTGAATTATTAAGTAAAAAATTAAAAAATAAGAAAGAAATAATATTACTTTCATGTAATGACTTAGATAGTGCTAGAGCTCTTTCAGAGGCAACAGGTAAGGCGGTTTATACAACAGATGGAGCAATTACCGTTTTTAAAGATGGAATAAAACGTGCCGAAGACACACATTGGTATAGAATTGAACCAAATGGTACAGCAACTAAAGTAGATACTCCACCAGTTAATGAATGTCCACAATGTGATGGTCCTGATGGTATTGAGATGGGGAAATCTTTCTCAGGTAATCTTGATAAAGAAGTATTAGAGGATCTTAACACAACATTAGGTTCTAAAAAATTGGCTGAGTTACTTGAAATTACTAAGCAATTACCAAGTACATGGTCTATTAAAAAACTTGATGGTAAACTAATTTTAGTAGATAATAAAGGGAAAAGATGGGCTGAAATTTTAGACAATGAAATTCATGCAGTATCTGGAGACAAAGGGCAAGGTTGGAATAAATTTCTAAATGTATCTCCACCTTTAATGAAGAAATTTAAATATGCTGTAGATAATGCAAAATATGTTTTTGAAACAGATGATTTAGGTAGGGTTAATAGGGCAGTTATGGATGATCTTGATTTTGCTACAAAAGCAAGAAATGAAGGTTTTCAGCAACAAACCAAACGTGTTAAAGATGGATTAGCTAATGATGATGGTGGCCACATATTTAGAAATGAATGGGGCGGACCGAGTGAACAAATAAATTATTTTTCACAAAATGCTGTACAAAATAGAGCTGGTGGAGAGTGGTATAATATGGAAAAAGCAGTATCTGATTTTAAAAAGGCTAATCCTAATGTAAAAATAAAAGCAGAAATAAATTTTAAATTTTCTGGAGATTCAAAGCGTCCTTATGAAGTAAGTGTTGATATCTTTACAGATGGAAATTATAATGAAATTCTAAGTGTACAAAAAATTAAAAACCCATAAAAATGGATATAAATTTAATTCCAATAGTTGAAGCTATATACAATTATTACAATGAACATATATATTTAAAATTGATTATCGAATTTGAATTTACCGAATCAGGAAGCTATAAACTTTTTGTAAAATATTTATTAGAATCCGAAAAAGTAATTTCTACAAATAAAAGTCCGAGACCTATTGATGATGAGATAGAAAAAGTTTCAGAACATTTTGAAACAACAATTAACACTGAAGAAAAATTTAATCGATTTATCATAGAAATAAATAATGACAAAACTTATTCTCAGAAACAATACTGGGATATCAAAAAAGAAAAGCAAGATTTATTAAATAGTGCAGAAGTTTTTTATCAGTGGGTAAATGAACGTATGATGTCAATGATATTTGAATATGAAAAAGATAATGATCTTGTCCCTACTGAATATGATTCAGATGGTGATCTAGAATATTTAAGTTCATGGGACAGCGGTGTATTTACCTTCCATATAAATGAAAAAAACAATTTAGAGTACAAGGTAGTTCTTACAAAAGATGGAAAAGAAAGAACTCTAGATCTTCCATTGAGAGATTATTTTGTAGAAGGAATATTAGACCATTATAAAGTAACTAATAATGAACTTTCTGATGAATGGAAACCTTGGAATACAATGATATTAAAATCTCTTCACTATGATATTCCTTATGATAAGAGAGATGAATTTGTGAGCTACATTCTAGAATAATTTTTTTTAAACTTTCAAAAAACAATAATCAAAATGCAAACCTCAAAAATCACAAGATACGCCATAATATTACTAGTAGTTTTATTCGTAGTAATTAGCGTATTAAGCTAAAAAGAAAGCCTTCTGAAATTCAGAAGGCTTTCTTTTTTATGAATATGTAACTTATTTTTTTGGAGAATCATTTGTAACCTTAATCAAATAAGTTCCTTCAGGTAGATCAGCAATATTAGATCCGTTGGAGTCCATTATTTTTTTGCCTTGTGAGAAAACCTCAATGTTTTTTCCACCTCTATTAGCTTCATTTGAAGAAGAAGCAACAACAATAGGAGCTGGTGACTTTACAGGTGTAGGTGTTGTTTTCTTTACTGTGTTAGCAACAGGCGTGGCTTGTGCTGGAGCAGCAATAGCAGCTGTTGCTTTAGAACTGTTGTAGGCTTCCTTAACCTGCTCATCTGTCATAGCAACAGTATATAAGCGAAGATCGTCAATATCTGCATTGATACTTGTTGCGGTATTTAATTTTCCTATATTTAAAATATAACCCTTTGCCGAACGCTGAATTCCTTCAACAGATTTTAATAATTCTCCATTACGGTAAATTTTAGAGACATTTCCATCATAGGTTATGCTATAGAAATACCAAGTTTCCTTTGCGAGCGGTACAGAAACTACAACATTATTGGCATCTCCCCAGCCAACTAAACTTAGATCCGAATTACCTGAAACTGCTGGCTGCTGTATTAATCCGAAATACTGTCCATTTGCTGCAGCCCCATATCCTAAAATATAATTGGCTGCAGTTACAGCATTAAATTTCACCCATACAGATATCGTCTTTGGCTTATTATCCTGCGGAAGATCGCCCACCACAGCCTGATACGCTTTATTCGTAAGACGTAAAGCACTTTTAGGACTACCCATTCTGTCATTTACAAAAACAGGGGCACCTAAAAACGAAACTGAATTATCTGCACTATTTAAATTTCCGTTGAAATTAAATTCCTGAACCGGGTTTTGCGCGTTGGTATTTAAAAAACTTACAAACATTAAAGTGAGTAATATTTTTTTCATATGTATATTTTTTTTCAGAATATTTAATTTGAGACAAAACTTGGATGACAGCTATCTAAATGACCAGATTGTGCAATTTCAAGTTTCATTTATTTTTTTTATAAATTTTGTTAAAACTATAAATTTAATTCAGCATCACCAAACAATTCCTACATACAAATAAAGAATTCTCACAAAATAAAAGAACAAACATTGATAAACATTATTCCTATATTCTATTTTAAAAAATTATATTTGCCGATAATAGAACTAATTATCAATAATTCATTATGCAGACATCAAAATACACTAAAATTGCAGTAATAGTTTTAGTACTTCTATTTTTAGCCTTAAGCGTTATCAGTTGTAGTACTCATGTCCACACTACTTCGCAAGCACCAACAAGTAAAAAAATACCTCCAGGACAAGCCAAAAAAGCTTCAGGAAGCAAAAGTGCAAAAGCGTATGCTCCAGGCCAGCAAAAAAGTATTAAATGATAAAAGCCTTTTGAGATACCTCAAAAGGCTTTTTCCGTACTATTTCAAAAAATTAATTGCTTGCGCAATGTAAAAAATAACTAATATTAAAAACTAAGTAAAGACTATTATTTTGAAGTGATTTTTTTGGATGGAGCATTTGTAATTTTTAATAAATAAGTTCCCTCAGGCAAATCATTAATATTCATTGCATTGCTTCCCACTATTTTTTGACCTTGCGAATAAACCTCAATATTTTTAGTTGTTCCATTAACATCACTCGATGTTATAATTGTTCCGCCTGCCAATTTACTTGACGTCTTCCCTTTTGTTGCAACAGTTTTTGAAGTTTTCATTTCCAATGCTGGTTCTGAAGCAATTACAACAACTGGTTTTTCTTTTTCATACAATTCGCTAACCTGTTCTGGCGTCAAAGCAACATCATAAATCTTTAAATCGTCTACATCTGCATTGATTCCGATAGTGGTATTAATTTCGCCCAATCTAAAAATATTTCCTTTTGTAGATCGTGTCATACCTTCTAAATATTTTAACAACTTTCCATCGCGGTATATTCTCGATGTTGCTCCTTCATACGTAATTGTATAATTGTACCAAACATATTTTTCTAGTGAAGTAGATACTATAACGTCATTAGAAGCTCCCCAAGCAGCTAAACTTAAGTCTGAGTTAGAAGAAGCAGTTCCTTGCTGTAATAAACCACAATATTGGGCGTTATAAGCATTACCATAGCCCCAAATATAATTAGCATTAGAAATATCGTTGAATTTAATCCAAATACTAATTGTTCTTCCACTCTTACCTTGAGGTAGATTATCGATTACAGCTTCTAAAGCTTTATTAGTTAATCTTTGGGCGCCTTTGACATCTCCTGTTCTATCGGCAACAAAATTATCAATTCCCATAAAAGAAGTTGTATTTGCCGTATTATTCAAAGTACCATTAAAATTAAATTCCTGAATCGGTGTTTGTGCATTTATATTTAAATAACTTACAAACAAGAATGTTAGTAGAAATTTTTTCATAATAATAGATTTTAGGGATTAAATAACTTATGTCATTTTAACACCACTAAACTAGATTATTAAAAATGTGAGCGAAAATTTTTCCGACAACTTACCTAAATACTCGTTAAAATAACCAAATCTGAACATTTTAACCGTCGAAACGCATTATTAAGTTTTCAATAAGATTATCAAAATAACACTCATTATTTAATCAACTTAATAATTTCTTACGTATAAATACGGTATTTTAACAAATAATCTTTTTTACTTCTTAATTAGAAACCACAAAAAAACTCCATTCGCAATACGAATGGAGTCTGATATTTAAAAAAGTAATTAATTACTTTACGAATTCAATTTTTTGAGCTTCTTCTTCGTTAACACTATCAAAGAAACCTTGTTCGTTCATCCAGTCATCACTAAATACTTTACTCATGTAACGTGAACCGTGATCTGGGAAAATTGCAATAATGTTGCTTTCTTTTGTAAACTCACCCTCTTCTGCATATTGCTTAATAGCCTGCATTACTGCTCCAGAAGTATATCCAACAAATAAACCTTCTTTTCTAGTGATCTCTCTTGCAGAGTGAGCACTTTCTTCGTCAGTTACTTTCATGAATTTATCAATAATATCAAAATCTGTTGCCGATGGAATTAAGTTTTTACCTAAACCTTCAATACGGTAAGGGTAAATCTCTTTGCTGTCAAATTCTCCTGTTTCATGGTATTTTTTTAATACTGAACCAAAAGCATCAACTCCTAGAATTCTAATATTTGGATTTTTTTCTTTTAAGAATTTAGCAGTTCCTGAGATAGTTCCTCCTGTTCCGCTGCAAGCAACTAAGTGCGTTATTTGTCCTTTTGTCTGTTCCCAGATTTCTGGACCTGTAGTGTTGTAGTGTGCATCAATATTCAATTGGTTAAAATATTGATTAATGTAGACTGATCCTTTTGTTTCTTCGTGTAAACGTTTTGCTACATTATAATATGATCTTTCATCATCTGCAGAAACGTGGGCCGGACAGACATACACTTTAGCTCCTAAACTTCGCAGCATGTCAATTTTATCTTTAGATGATTTTGAGCTTACTGCTAATATACAATTGTAACCTTTAATAATGCTTACCATCGCTAAACTAAATCCTGTATTACCAGATGTTGTCTCTATAATGGTATCTCCCGGAGAAAGAATTCCTTTTTTCTCGGCTTCTTCAATAATATATAATGCTATTCTATCTTTTGAGGAATGACCTGGGTTGAAAGCTTCTACCTTTGCGTAGAAATTTCCTTCTAACTCTTCGGTGATTTTATTTAGCTTAATAAGCGGGGTGTTACCTATTAACTCTAAAACATTATTATAAGCGGTTATTTCTTCTTTCATAAAAAAATAGTTAATCAAAGGCCTTTTTAAATTAACCTTGATAGGTTGCAAATTTAACAAAAAATTTCTAATTAGCTTTTAATTTTTTCTAAATCTAATAAAAAACTAAATTCTTTTGCTAAGTCTTTTAAAGCCTCAAAACGTCCCGAAGCCCCGCCATGACCTGCATCCATATTGGTATCTAAGAACAAAAGTTTATCATTTGTTTTTAAATCTCTCAATTTTGCAACCCATTTAGCTGGCTCCCAATATTGTACCTGCGAATCGTGTAAGCCGGTAGAAACATACATGTTAGGATATTCTTGCGCTTTTACATTATCGTATGGCGAATACGATAACATATAATCGTAATATTTTTTGTTGTTTGGGTTACCCCATTCATCATACTCTCCAGTTGTAAGCGGAATACTGTCGTCAAGCATCGTTGTAATTACATCTACAAAAGGCACCTGAGCTATTACTCCATTGTACAATTCAGGAGCTTCATTTACAATAACTCCCATTAATAATCCGCCGGCAGATCCTCCCTCCGCATATAAATGTTCAGGAGAAGTATACTTTTGGTCTATTACAAATTTAGAGCAATCGATGAAATCTGTAAAGGTATTTTTCTTTTTTAACAGTTTTCCGTCCTCATACCATTGCCTTCCCAAGTCCTCTCCTCCTCTAATGTGCGCAATAGCGTAAATAAATCCGCGGTCTAGAAGCGACAATCTTGTAGAAGAAAAATAAGTATCCATTGTAATTCCGTATGAACCATAAGCATACAGTAATAAAGGATTTTTACCATTTTTCTCCAGTCCTTTTCTGTAAACCATCGAAATTGGCACTTTTACACCATCTCTAGCCGTTGCCCAAACTCTTTCTTCTATGTAATTATTTTTATCAAATTTTCCTCCTAGAACCTCTTGTTCTTTTAAGACTTCCTTGGTTTTAGTCTTCATATTAAAATCAATTACAGAAGACGGCGTTGCCAATGACTGATAACTGTAACGTAAAATATCAGTATCAAAATCAACATTGGTTGTTGTATACGCATTGTATGTTTCGCTGCCAAAAGGAAGATAATAATCAGGCTCATCATTCCACGGCATAATTCGAATATGATTTAATCCATTCGAACGTTCTTCTACAACTAAATAGTTTTTAAAGATCTCGATATCTTCCAACAAAACATCTTCTCTATGCGGAATAAGATCTACCCAATTTTTCTTTCCTGTTTTACCTTCAGGCGTTTTCATCAATTTAAAATTGGTCGCTTTATCCTTGTTGGTCAAAATATAAAACGAATCCTCGTAATGAGAAATACTGTACTCTAATCCGCGAACGCGAGGTTGGAAAATAGTAAATTCTCCATCCGGATTATTAGAATTAAGGATTCTGTATTCTGTTGTCAAGGTACTCCCAGAACCAATAACAATGTATTTTCTTGATTTTTCTTTACTGATCGACACATTAAAAGTATCATCAACTTCATCAAAAACCAAAACATCATTTTCAGATTCTGTATTTAATTTATGTTTAAAAACTTTATCTGCCCTTAGCGTTACCTGATCTTGTCTTACGTAAAAAATGGTATTGTTGTCGTTTGCCCAAACAGAAGCCCCAGTAACATTTTCTATTTTATCTGCTAAAATTTCACCTGTTTCTAAGTTTTTAATTTGAATGGTATAAATTCTTCTTCCAACAATATCTACTCCAAAACTGGCAAATTTATTGTCGGGACTAATACTTAAACCTCCTAATTTGAAATACGCATGTCCTTTTGCCATTTCGTTGCAGTTGAACAGAATTTCTTCCTCTGCAGAAAGACTCCCTTTCTTTCTTGCAAAAATTGGATAATCCTGCCCTGTTTCAAAACGAGTAATGTAGAAGTATCCATTATAGAAATAAGGAACTGAAGAATCATCTTCTTTAATTCTTGCTTTCATTTCTTCAAATAGACTATCTCTTAAATTTTGAGTATGAGAAGTCATATTCTCGTAATAAGAATTCTCTTGATTTAAATAATCAATTACCTCTGGATTTTCTCTGTCGTTAAGCCAGAAATAGTTGTCAATTCTAGATTCTTTATGTTTTTTTAATGTTTTTGGAATTATTTTGGCCTTTGGAGCCGATATATCATTTTGCATTGAATTAGCATTAATTTTTAATATGAAGACGCAAAAATACTACAAACACAACAGAACAAAATTAATTTTTTCATAAAATATTCTATTGAATTAACACAGCAATATACTAATTTTGTCTGAAATAATTTAAAAAATCAACAAAAATGGATTTAATGGGAATGATGGGTAAACTTAAAGAAACCCAGCAAAAAATTGAAGATACAAAAAAGCGTTTAGATACTGTTTTGATTGATGAACAAAGCGCTGACGGATTATTGAAAATTACTATTACAGCTAGCAGAAAGATAAAATCGATCTCTATTGATGATTCTTTGTTTGAAGATAAAGAACAACTAGAAGATTATTTGATTGTTACACTAAACAAAGCAATCGAAAAAGCTACAAATGTTAACGAAAGAGAATTAGACGCAGTTGCCAGAATGGATATGCCTTCTATTCCTGGAATGGATAATCTTTTTAAATAAGGTGCTAAGATGCTAAGGTTCTAAGTTTCTAAGTTTTTCCTATTGGAGTCTTAGAAACTTAGAACCTTAGTTCCTCAGTAACTTCCTTTAAAACTTCGAAAGCGTTTCCAACACATAAGTATGCATTACTTCTTTGTAATCTAAATGCGTAACAATTCTAAGTTTATTATGTCCTAATGAACTTATTAGTATATTTTTTTGTTTTAGTTTTTCAATTAATAATTGATCGCTGTAACCTTCGGCTAACGAAAAAATTAAAATATTAGTTTCTACAGGTTCAATAGATGCAATCCAAGGTTTTGTGCTTAGGATTTTTGCAATTTCTTTAGCTCGGCGATGATCTTCTGCCAGTCTTTCGATATTATGAGCCAAAGCATATAATCCAGCTGCCGCTAAATATCCTACCTGACGCATTCCGCCTCCTAATATCTTTCTGATCCTCAACGCTCTATGAATATCAGCTTTACTACCCAATAAAACTGAACCTATCGGAGCACCTAAACCTTTAGATAAACAAACTGAAATAGTGTCGAAAATAGCTCCAAATTCCCTAGGATTTTGTCTTTTGGCAACCAATGCATTCCAGATTCTGGCGCCATCCATGTGAAATTTCAAGTTATTGGCATCACAAACTTTTTTTATCTCTCTTAAATCTTCTAATTCGTAGCAGGCTCCGCCTCCTTTGTTCGTAGTGTTTTCAACACAAACCAAACTTGTTAACGGACTATGATAAAACTCAGGATCGTTTATTGCTGCTTTTACTTGTGCCGCCGTAATCATACCGCGGTTTCCATCCAATAAGCAACAAGAAACACCACTATTAAAAGACACACCTCCACCTTCATAATGGTAAACGTGCGCATATTTATCAGCAATTAACTGCTCGCCCGGCTGTGTATGCAGTTTAATAGCAGTTTGATTTGCCATAGTTCCAGACGGAAAGAAAAGTCCAGCTTCCATACCAAAAAATTCTGCAGTTCTATTTTCCAATTCAATCACCGTAGGGTCCTGTTTGTATACATCATCGCCAACATGAGCGTTAAACATATACTGCAGCATTTCATAAGTAGGCTTTGTTATGGTATCGCTGATTAAATTTATTTCCATATTCTAAAAACTATATCTTATTTTTGTATGCAAAATTACGTATTACAAATAGTTATTCTGAGCAAGTTTCAGTAAAATTTAACTTGCTAGTTTCTATAGACCAAATTAACGTAATAATTCTAAAAAACATATAAAACCAATTAATTAATTTATGACAACAGCCGAACAAGTAAAAGGTATTGTGGAGCGCCTTGGTGCGTTGAGGAGGTATCTTTGACGTTGATGCCAAGCTAATCGAAATTGCAAACGAAGAAGAAAAAACTTTTGCACCAGATTTCTGGAACAACCCAAAGGAAGCCGAAAACATTGTAAAAAATCTTCGAAACAAGAAAAAATGGATTGAAGATTATGACAAAGCCGTATCGCTTACAGATGAATTACAGCTGGCTTATGACTTTTATAAAGAAGGCGAACTTTCTGTCGAAGAATTAGATGAACAATACAATACTGCGCAATCGCATATTGAAAACATCGAATTTAAAAACATGCTTTCTGATGAAGGTGACAGCCTAAGTGCTGTAGTACAAATTACTGCAGGAGCCGGCGGAACTGAAAGCTGTGACTGGGCAGGAATGCTGATGCGTATGTACATGATGTGGGGAGAAAGTTATGGTTACAAAATAAAAGAACTTAACTTTCAAGAAGGTGATGTTGCTGGAATTAAAACAGTAACGTTAGAATTTGAGGGAGATTATTCTTTTGGGTATCTAAAAGGCGAAAATGGTGTTCACCGATTGGTTCGAATTTCTCCTTTTGACAGTAACGCTAAACGTCACACTTCATTTGTATCTGTATATGTTTATCCGCTTGTTGATGATAGTATCGAAATTGACATTAATCCTGCCGATATTGAAATCACAACTTCTCGCTCAAGTGGTGCTGGAGGACAGAACGTAAATAAGGTGGAAACGAAAGTTCAATTGGTTCACAAACCAACTGGAATTCAGATTCAGTGTTCTGAAACGAGATCTCAACAAGATAACAGACAGCGTGCTATGCAGATGCTTCGTTCTCAATTGTATGAAATCGAATTGAAGAAACAACAAGCACAGCGTGCCGATATCGAAGCTGGAAAAATGAAAATTGAATGGGGTTCTCAGATTCGTAACTACGTTATGCAGCCTTATAAATTAGTAAAAGACGTTCGTACTGGTTACGAAACAAGCGATGTTGACGGTGTAATGAACGGAAATATTGATGCGTTTCTTAAAGCCTATCTAATGATGATGGGACAGAAAGAGGAAGAGTAAAGTTTTTCAGTCGCAGTAAACTTGAAACTTGAAACCTGAAACCTGAAACTTTAAACGTGAAACTAAAAAAACAAATTATGATAAAATGGGCAGATGTAATTCATTTTACAAATAAAGGAAATCCAACTCCTGATAAAAGAGTTGAGAAAACGGAGGAAGAATGGAAACAAATTTTAACTCCAGAAGAATTTCAGGTGACACGTTTAAAAGGAACCGAAAGATCTTTTAGTTCTGAATTATGCAGTTTGTTTGATCCCGGAATTTATGAGTGTAAATGCTGCGGAACGGTTCTTTTTGATGCCAGCGAAAAATTCGAATCTGGAACAGGATGGCCTTCTTTTACACAGCCTGTAAAAGAAAGCGTCGTTGGTTACCACGCCGATAAATCATACGGTATGATTCGTGTTGAAGTGACATGTAATGTATGTGATGCGCATTTAGGACACGTTTTTCCAGACGGACCGCCTCCAAGTGGTTTACGATACTGCATTAATGCCGTTTCACTATCAAAAATCAAAGAATAAATTACAAAAGCGATTCCTTTTTAGAGTGAATCGCTTTTTTTTAATCATCACTCAGTTAAACAATTAACAGATCAAATGTAAGTGAGTACTTATCAATTAAATATTTTTTTTCTGAATAGACTATTTATGATCAATTCAATCTAAAAACATAGCTACAGTTTACTTAAACATTAAAAAACATTCAGTAATTTAATAGTTAAAATGTTAATTTTGTAATATTTAGACTTCTATTTTAAATATTTATTAAGAAACTTAAAAATTTTATTAGGTAATTAAAATGTAATTCAGTTTATTTGGCAAAAATTAATCCCCTAGTCTATTAAACTGTCAATGAGATCGTATTCAATTCAAGAAATTAATGAAGTAATTAATGGCGTAATTTACGGCACTACTTCACAAAGCATAACCGCAACAGAACAATTAGAAAAAGCTACAACTTCAGAAATTTCTTTTATAGGAAATAAAAAATACGAAAAATACTGGTCGACATCAAATGCATCAATTGCGGTAGTTAATGAAGACATTTCGATCGAACCTGGTGAAAATCGCGCTTTTATTAAAGTAAAAAATGCCGATTTGGCCATGTCACAAATTCTTGCCCTTTTTGCCCCTCCTACTCCTATTTTCCATAACAATATTCACAGAACTGCGACTATTGACGACACAGCTATAATTGGAGAAGGCGCTAAAATTGGTGCCGGATGTTATATTGGACCAAAAGTAGAAATTGGTGCACATACAACTATTTATCCAAATGTGACTATTTTGGACGAATGTACTGTCGGAAAAAACACCATTATTTGGTCTGGAACAGTTGTACGTGAACGCTGCCATATTGGAAGCGACTGTATCATTCATCCAAATGCAACAATTGGCGCAGATGGTTTTGGATTTCGCCCTTGTACTGAAAAAGGTTTAGTGAAAATTCCACAAATTGGAAATGTTATTATTGGCAACGGAGTTGAAATTGGAGCAAATTCTTGCGTTGACCGCGGTAAATTTAGTTCTACAGTTCTGGGAGATGGCTGCAAAATTGATAATTTAGTACAGATTGGACATAACAGCAAGTTAGGTAAGTTCTGTATAATGGCAGGAAACAGCGGTTTGGCGGGTTCTGTAACTTTAGGAAATGGCGTTATTATTGGCGGAAGCGCTTCCATAAAAGACCATACAACTATTGGAGACGGAGCTATCGTTGGTGCTGGATCTGGCGTTATAGGTGATGTCCCAGCAGGAAAAACAATGCTTGGTTATCCAGCTGTTGAAGCGCGTGATGCTTTAAAACAATGGGCAACACTAAAGAGAATGGCTTGTGCTATTAAAAAATAAATTAAACATTACATATATAAAAAAACATCCGCTACAACGGATGTTTTTTCATTTTATAAAGCTTCACATTTAAAACCAATATTTTTGAATTAATCTTAAAAGAAAAATTTACCACAGAGAACGCAAAGTTTTTTAAATACTTAGGCATAATATAAACATAAAGTCCACAAAACTTTGCGGACTTAGATAGTGTAAAACAACTCAAATCTTAGTGAACACTACGAAAACCTTTGTACCCTCTGCGTTAAAATATTTTACGGCTATGCTGTTTTTAATTTTTCTCCATAACATTTAGAGTTAATCTTTACTTGTATGCGAAATGAAAGTTAAATGCCCTTTCTTAATTCATAAAGCAACCCTTTTATTTCAATTGATTTTGTAAATTAGCCAACACTATTTTACAAAATCAATACAATATTATGGATTTAAACTTCAATAAAAACGAAGATCACAATAAACTGCTCCTTTCTGAATTAAAACAAAAATTTGCCAAAGTAAAATTAGGCGGAGGCGAAAAAAGAATCGAAAAATTGCATTCTGAAGGTAAAATGACAGCCCGTGAAAGGATTGCATATTTATTGGATGAAAATGCAAAAAGTATTGAAATTGGCGGTTTTGCAGGAGAAGGAATGTATGCAGAACATGGCGGATGCCCTTCGGGAGGCGTTGTTGTAAAAATTGGTTACATCAAAGGAAAACAATGCATTGTGGTTGCAAATGATGCGACAGTAAAAGCTGGAGCATGGTTTCCGATTACAGGAAAGAAAAACCTACGCGCACAGGAAATTGCAATGGAAAACAGACTTCCTATTATTTATTTGGTAGACAGCGCGGGCGTTTATCTTCCAATGCAGGATGAAATTTTTCCAGATAAAGAACACTTCGGCCGCATTTTTAGAAATAATGCTCAAATGAGCAGTATGGGAATTACGCAGATTGCCGCCGTAATGGGAAGCTGTGTTGCGGGCGGTGCCTATCTTCCTATCATGAGCGATGAGGCATTAATTGTAGATAAAACTGGAAGTATTTTCCTTGCCGGAAGTTATTTGGTAAAAGCGGCAATTGGAGAAACTATTGACAACGAGACTTTAGGCGGAGCGACAACGCATTGTGAAATTTCTGGAGTAACCGATTATAAGGCTAAAGACGACAAAGATGCTTTAGATAAAATCAAAAATATAGTAGACAAAATTGGTGATTATGATAAAGCTGGTTTCAGCCGAATTAAAGCTGAAAAACCTGCTTTAGATCCAAACGAAATCTACGGAATCCTTCCGAAAGCAAGATCTGAACAATATGATATGATGGAAATCATCAAACGTTTGGTCGATAATTCTGAATTTGAAGCTTATAAAGATGGCTACGGTCAATCGCTTATTACAGGCTACGCCAGAATAGACGGCTGGGCGGTTGGTATCGTTGCTAACCAGCGAAAAGTGGTAAAAACAAAAAAAGGAGAAATGCAGTTTGGCGGCGTGATCTACTCAGACAGCGCAGATAAAGCTACCCGATTTATAGCCAATTGCAACCAGAAAAAAATTCCTTTAGTATTCCTTCAAGATGTAACAGGTTTTATGGTCGGTTCTAAATCAGAGCATGGCGGCATTATAAAAGACGGCGCCAAGATGGTAAACGCCGTAAGTAATTCTGTCGTTCCTAAATTTACAGTTATTGTCGGAAATTCTTATGGCGCAGGAAATTATGCCATGTGCGGAAAAGCGTATGACCCTCGATTAATATTTGCCTGGCCAAGTGCAGAACTTGCCGTTATGGGCGGAACACAAGCGGCAAAAGTATTGGCACAAATTGAAGCTTCTTCGCTAAAAGCAAAAGGAGAATTGGTAGACGAACAAAAAGAAACAGAATTATTCAATAAAATAAAAGCACGCTACGACGAACAGACTTCGCCTTACTATGCAGCAGCAAGACTTTGGACAGATGCCATAATTGATCCTTTAGAAACTCGTAATTGGATTTCTTTAGGTATCGAAGCAGCAAACCATGCCCCTATTCAAAAACCATTTAATTTAGGTGTAATTCAGGTGTAGTAATTTAAGAATTCTCAAAACACGTTAAAAAAATAGTAAAAAACTCAATTTCAAGCTGTTAAAAATACATATCTTATTAAAATTTAGTAACTTAGTATATAATTTTTAATCACACAGCATCATGGAAAATGTAAAAAGTTTAAATAAATGGGCGAATTCGCACACTTATTTGCCAGTTGATTTAGTACGTATTGTTTTGGGTGGATTTTTATTTATGAAAGGTGTATCATTTGTCACCAATATTCAATACCTGCATGATTTAATTTCTCCTATAGATAAATTTGGCGGAGGTATGTTTATGCTGCATTACATTGCTCCTGCACATATGATTGGCGGTATCATGATTATTTTTGGATTACTAACTCGTTGGGCAATTGCAGCTCAATTACCAATATTATTTGGTGCAGTTCTCATCAATTTCATGGGAAAAATGCATTCAGAAAATTTAATTTTAGCTGTTGTCGTTTTATTAATCTGCATTTTTTTCTTGTTTTACGGAAGCGGCAAGCATTCTGCAGATTACTATTTTAAAATGCAACAATAACTTAAATCCTCAGCTTTTTACAGAAAAAGGTTGAGGATTATTTTTGAGTGTTAATTAATTCTATAAAATTTCTTTAATTGTGTTTTATGACTTAAATTCGCCGACATGAATTGGATTCGTAAAACCGTTATTTGTATTGCACTTTTGATTGCAGGTTTGTTTGCTTATCAGGCGGACACAGCTTCTGTGCATATAATTGAAACGCAAAAAACAGATTCAAATTTCTGCAAAGACATCACAGATTCGTCTGCATTTATTCAGCCTCAGGGAAGTTATCAATTTGCAGCAAACATCAAAACAAATCCTTCTGGAATTCTAAAATGTTTTGATTCTCTATTACCGCTTATCCCACAGCATCAAACTGTTACAAATACTACCGTATATACTAAAATCTTTACAACTCAAAGTAAAAAAGTCTTAGTTATACTCTATGCTTTCCATTTTTTCTGGTAAATAAATACTTGATTTCACCTGAAGATTTATTCTTCAATTACAACTAGACCGTTTTCTATTTGAAAACTGTTTTGTACATCATTTATTTATTTCATTAAAACATTATGGAAACTACTACAACAATAATGGGTATTGTGATTTTAATTATTGTCGCAATTCCAGTATATTTTTCTGCCCGCACAAGTGCTGCGAGTAAATCAAGAATTTTGAATATTAAAAAGCGTTTTAATCCATCAAATGCGGAAAGTTTTGATTTGACAGAATCGATCAACAATAAAACATTAACGCTGGATCAAAAAAACAACAAATTCATTCTAATGAATTTCAATCCGAATCAGCAAGAATCAACTTTTGTCGATTTAAACACAATTGCTTCCTGCAAGCTGGTTTCAACAACAGATGGAAATTCAGACACCATTATTAAAATTGATTTTGAATTTCAAGATAAAGAAACATCCAAAAAAATAATAATTCCATTCTATGATTTTGATGATGACCGCATCAAACAGATAAGCGTTTATCAAGATCATCAGTTTGCAAAAAAATGGCATAAAATCATCCAAGATTCTATTTCACGTTAGTTATTTAATTCAGTAAAGAGGCTCAAATTTTGAGTCTCTTTTTTTGTTTGTTACATGATATTTGTCATTTTATGTCTATCAGTGATGTTTTAATTTTGATGTAAACTAAATCCGTCATTATGAAAATCTCTTTGACTCAAAAGTACAATGTCCCAGGTCCAAGATATACCAGCTATCCGACAGTTCCGTATTGGAATGAAGCTGAGTTTACAACAGAGAAATGGATCACTTCTTTACAAAAATCCTTTTCGGAAAGTAATTCAAAGAACGGCATTAGTTTATACATTCACTTACCTTTTTGCGAGAGCATGTGCACTTTCTGCGGATGCAACAAGCGTATTACAAAAAATCATTCTGTTGAAGAAACGTATATAAAAGCACTTTTAAAAGAATGGAGTTTATATTGTAAAGTACTCCCAGAGAGACCTGTTATTAAAGAAATACACTTAGGCGGCGGAACACCCACCTTTTTTTCAAAAGAAAATCTAGAGCATCTTATAAACGGAATTTTCAGTTATGCTGTAAAAGCAGAAAATCATGAATTTAGTTTTGAAGGACATCCCAACAATACCACTTATGAACAGCTTAAAAAATTATATGATTTAGGCTTTCGCCGAGTAAGTTTTGGGGTTCAGGATTATTCTGCTAAAGTGCAAAAGGCTATAAATAGAATTCAGCCTTTTCATAATGTTGCCAAAGTAACATTTTGGGCAAAAGAAATTGGTTACACCTCAATTGGTCATGATATAATATTTGGTCTTCCTTTTCAAACTGTTGAAGATGTAATTGATACAGTTGAAAAAACAAATTCTTTAAAACCAGACCGCTTAGCTTTTTACAGCTACGCTCATGTGCCTTGGATAAAAGGAAATGGACAACGTGGTTTTAATGATGAAAATCTTCCTAAAGATGCCGAAAAAAGAAAACTGTATGAAATAGGAAAACAGCTTTTAACTAAAAATGGTTATCATGAAATTGGGATGGATCATTTTGCATTAGAAAGTGACAGTTTATACAAAGCGGCTCACAATGGTAATCTGCATCGTAATTTTATGGGTTATGGAGCTTCTAAAACACAGGTTATGATTGGCTTGGGAGTTTCTTCTATTAGTGACAGCTGGTATAGTTTTGCACAGAACACTAAAAATCTAGAAGATTATTATCAATTATTAGAATGGGATAAATTACCTGTTGTAAAAGGTCATATTTTAAATGATGAAGATCTAATTATTAGAAAACACATTCTAAATTTAACTTGTGAATTACAGACTGCCTGGACAAAGGATTTTTTAAATTTTGCCGAACTTCCTGAAGTTTTAACTGCTTTGAAAGAAATAGAAAATGATGGTTTGATTGTTATCGAAGATAATAAAATAAAAATTACCGAAGAAGGAAGACCTTTTGTGCGTAATATTTGTATGGCTTTTGATTTACATCTAAAAAGAAAATCACCAGAAACTAATTTGTTTTCAATGACTGTGTAATTACAAAAACATTAAACACATAGAAACATAGTTTTTAGTGCTAATAAAGAAGATAAAGCTAAATACATTTCCAGCACATAACTAAGTGACATCGAAATTTTTATGTGCCTAAAATTGCATCCATCTTTGATTATCCTAATGGCAGTTTGGAGTCTGCTGTACAAATAAACTCATATTTGAGGGAGAAATATACGGAATTCCCAATCCTAAACCTCTAAGGATAAATAAAACTCCAATTATCACCGCAACATACGGAATTGCTTTTTGAATTTTATTTCTAAATGGTAATTTCAACAACGTATTTACATACACGACGATAGTCATTAATGGTATAGTTCCTATGCCGAATAACAACATGTAAAAAACTCCATAAGAAGCGCTTTGCATCGCAATTGCTCCAAATAAGGCAACATAAACCATTCCGCATGGCAAGAAACCATTTAATAGTCCAATTGTAAAAAGAGATTTGTAACTTTTGTTTTTAAATTGACTCCCTAAGTTGGTTTTAATTTTAGAGATAATTTTATAGACTGGTTTAGAAAAATTATACTCGGCAAATTTTTTCTCTGGAATTAAAACAACGATAATCATAATTACACCTATAATTATTGACATTTTTTGCTGTAATCCAGCTAGTAAAAAACCTCTTCCTAATAGTCCAAAAATCAGTCCGATTGTGGCGTAAGAAGTTAAACGACCAAAATGATAGGTCATAACCTGAGTTACTTTTTTTGCTTCATTTTGTCTGTCTACGGGAAGCATCATAGCAATGGGTCCGCACATTCCAACGCAATGCAGACTACTGATGAGACCTAAAAAGAAAGCTGAGAATAACATCTTATTGAATTTATTGCTAATTATTAATCTTCATGTGTCAGATGAGACACTTTTTTATATGATATATCTTTTCTACCAATTAAATGCTCCTTGCGGAGCATTATTAATTTACGTAGATAACTTCTTTGGTTAAATATTTTTTACCTTCGTACTGCCATTCCATATTGACATCCCAGCGGCCTTTTATTAATTTTTTCTGCGGAATAATCAATTCTGAATTGGTTAAGGCAATCTGAGTATTAAAATCAAATTTTTTGTTTGAAGGTCTGTATAGTAGAATATTGCCTTTTACTTTATTACTTTCAAATCCAGCAGGAAAAGTTACTGCTACACCATTATCTGTATATTTGATTGATGGTTTATGCTGCAAATCATGCGCATTTTGAATTCGGGCCATTTCTTCCTGAAAATGCGTATCATGCTTGTAATATTCCTCGACAACCAAATCGTTATCGTATTTAGAATTTGATTGTACTTCAAAAACAAAATATAAAATAAACGTCATAAACAATCCAAATGCTATGACAATTCCGGTACCCCAATTAATTTTCATACTATTTAATTTTTTAATTAAAACTGCGTGGTCCTAAGAAATTTGTAGTTGTTGTTTCTATGAGTTCAGAACCATTATAAACTCCTATTTTTACTTTTGTTTTATCGCTTTCCAATAAAACTTCATTTATTTCGATGAATAATGTTCCTTGAGAAATTCCTTCTTTAGCAACTTTAAAATTCTGTTTTCCAACATTTTTAATTTCTCCTTTTTGATCGATTAATTCGAAATGAATATCGTTGTAATCTTTCATTGTTTTGTTTACAATTTTATACGTGTAAACATTACTGATTTTATCTCCTTTATGCTGGAAAAGCTGTCCTGGTAAACGTAAAACAACTGCCTGAACATTAGTTCTTAAAAATAACATCCCAACAAAAATGCTCAACAAAATAAACAGAACTGCTGTATAACCTTTCATTCTTGCTGTAAACTTGAAAGGCTCTTTTTTAGCAATTTCATCTTCAGAAGCGTAACGAATTAGACCTTTGGGCAAGCCAACTGAATCCATTATATGGTCGCATTCATCAATACAAGCTGTACAATTTGTACATTCTAACTGCGTTCCATTTCTAATGTCTATTCCCATTGGACAGACGTGAACACATTGAAGACAGTCGATACAGTCTCCTTTTCCATTTAAAACCCTATCTTCTTTTTTATTAAATTTCGCTCTGCCTTCTTCTTTTTCACCTCTAACGAAATCATACGCCACATTGATTGATTTATTATCTAAAAGAACACCTTGCAGTCTTCCGTAAGGACAAGCAATAATGCATACTTGTTCGCGAAACCAGACAAAAACAAAATAGAAAACTCCAGTAAAAATAAGAAGTGTAATAAAATTACTAGCCTGCTGAATTGGACCTTGCTCAATCATCAAAAAAAGAGCGTCACTTCCAACCAAATATGCTAGGAAAACATTCGCGATACCAAAAGAAATCAAAAAGAAAATTGTCCACTTGGTTAATCTTTTTCTAATTTTTTCCGCATTCCATTCCTGTCTTGCTAAACGTGACTGCGAGCCTCGGTCTCCATCTATCCAATATTCGATACGGCGGAAAACCATTTCAAGAAAAATGGTCTGCGGGCAAACCCAGCCACAAAATATCCGGCCAAAAACAACTGTAAATAAAATTACAAATACAACGCCGACAAGCATTGATATTACGAAGAGGTAAAAATCCTGTGGCCAAAAAGGGAATCCAAAAATATTAAAACGACGTTCCATTATATTGAACATCATAAACTGATTTCCATTTACCTTAATAAACGGATTTATGACTAAAATTGCCAATAAAATGTAGCTGACAATTTTTCTGTAATTGTAAAATTTACCAGACGGTTTCTTTGGGAAAATAAATTTCCGTTTACCACCTTCATCTATAGTTCCAATGGTATCTCTAAAAGCTTCGTCTGGTAAATTTGACATGGTATTATTTTTTATTTTTTAACTTCTGCAGTTTCTTTTGATGCACTTGCTGGAGCATCTTTAGCTGGAGCACTATCATCAACCCAAATTTCTCCATCGGGAGCTTTTGGATCTTTAGGATTACTTCCTTGAAGAGACAAAATATAACTCGCTACTTTTTGAATTTCTTTTGGTTTCAGAGTTCCTTTCCAGGCAATCATTCCTTTTCCGTCTCGGCCACCATTTGTAATCGTGTGGAATAAGTTTTTAATTCCGCCTCCTAAAATCCAGTGATTATCTGTTAAGTTTGGACCAATCTGCCCTCCTGCATCTGCTCTGTGACACGCTGCACAATTGGTTGTGAATATTTCTTTTCCAGCAGCTAAACTTGGTTCATCAGTAAGTAAAACAACTGTTTTTTCATCCATTAAATCTGGTGCTGTTTTTAAATATTCTTCAACATCAATTTTAGCCTGTGCCATTTCTTTTTTCAACTCCATTTCTTGATTGTCGGCTCCTAGAACTTCGTAACGAACAACATAAATTACTCCAAAAATGATACAGATGTAGAATAAATATACCCACCATGGCGGTAAATTATTATCAAGCTCCTTGATTCCATCATAATCATGATCCATTAGCAGCTCGCCTTCTTTTTCAATTGGTGAAGTTTTAGTCAATTTTTGCATTAGGTTTTTGAACCAAGTGCTTTCTTTGAAACTTAAACTTTCTTCATGATCTAATTTTGCTTTTTCTTCTGGTGATAATAATTGATACATCACTCGGTTAACAGCACTTAATGTTATTTCAATTGCAATTAAAATAAATAAGAATACAAACAAAAAGAGTGATACCATCGGATATTTTATAAAAGCAGGTCTATCGCCTGAATCTATAAAATATTCCATCAAAGCAAATACGATGAAGAAAATCAACGGTACTCTAACATATACTGGGAAAAACTTTTTCATTTTTATTTATCTTTTGTAATTACAACAAGTCCTTCATCTAAAGGTATACTACTCATTTCCTGAATTTTGTCTTTTCTATAAGAGAACACCCAAAAGCCTAATCCTACGAAAAAGAAGAAGAAAATCAAGAGGGAAAGAATCGGGTAAATTTCTATACCCGATATTGTTTCCATATTGTGTTTTATTTGTTCGAACATAATGCTGTTATTTAGTTTCTTTTACTTTAATATCAGTACCAAGTCTTTGAATATAAGCAATCAAAGCAACGATTTCCCTTTCGTTCATAGGAATGAACTTTTCTCCTTTTGCAGCAGCTTTTTTCTTGCTGTCTTCATAACTTTTTACAAAGTCAGGATCGTTTTCTAAGCTTTTCTCAATTTTTACAGCCTGCTCTCTTAAAGTTTTTTGTGCGTTAGCTACATCTGCTTCACTATAAGGAACTCCAAGCGAAATCATAGCCTGCATTTTTTTCTGCGTTAATGAGATATCCATTGCTTTATTATCAAATAACCATTTATATCCTGGCATAATTGATCCTGCAGAGATACTTTGCGGATTCCAGAAGTGGTTAAAGTGCCAGTTATCATTGTACTTACCTCCTACTCTTAATAGATCTGGACCTGTACGTTTTGATCCCCATAAAAATGGATGATCGTATACGAATTCACCCGCTTTAGACTGTACTCCATAACGCTCAACTTCACTTCTGAATGGACGAACTGATTGAGAGTGACATCCCACACAACCTTCTCTAATGTATAAATCACGTCCTTCTAGTTCCAGCGGTGTATAGGGTTTTACACTCGAAATTGTCGGAATATTTGATTTTACCATTATAGTAGGTACAATTTGAATAATACCTCCAATTAAAATAGCGATTGTAGCTAAAATTGTTAATTGAATTGGTTTTCTCTCTAACCAAGAGTGGAATTTCTCACCTCTTACACGTCCGCTGCTGATCCTTTGTAAAGCAGGTGCTTGAGCCAATTCATCTTCTACAGGATTCCCAGCTCTAACTGTCATTATGATATTGTAAACCAATGTCAACATTCCTATTAAGTACAAAGTACCACCGATAGCTCTCATCCAATACATTGGCATAATCGCAGTTACCGTTTCAAGGAAGTTTCCATAAGTTAATGTACCGTCTGGATTAAATTGTTTCCACATAGAAGCTTGTTGAAAACCAGCTACATATAAAGGAATCGTATAGACAATAATACCCAAAGTACCAATCCAGAAATGGAAGTTTGCTAATTTTTTAGAGAACAAATTCGATTTTGTCATTCGAGGAATTAACCAGTAAATAATACCAAATGACATGAAACCATTCCAAGCTAAAGCTCCAACGTGCACGTGTGCAACGATCCAGTCTGTATAATGCGCGATAGCATTTACGTTTTTCAAAGAAAGCATCGGACCTTCAAAAGTTGCCATTCCGTAACCTGTAATTGCTACAACGAAGAATTTTAAAACTGGTTCTTCACGAACTTTGTCCCAAGCTCCTCTTAAAGTTAAAAGTCCATTGATCATACCTCCCCAAGATGGTGCAATTAACATTACTGAAAATGCAACTCCTAAATTCTGTGCCCAGTTTGGCAATGCAGAATATAATAAGTGGTGTGGTCCTGCCCAGATATAAATAAAGATTAAAGACCAGAAGTGTATAATAGATAATCTATAGGAATAAACAGGTCTGTTTGCTACTTTAGGAATAAAATAATACATTAATCCTAAGAACGGTGTCGTAAGGAAAAATGCTACTGCATTATGTCCGTACCACCATTGTACAAGTGCATCTTGAACTCCTGCATAAACAGAATAACTTTTTAGACCAGAAACTGGAATTTCAATATTATTAAAGATATGAAGTACTGCTACCGTTACAAATGTTGCTAAGTAAAACCAAATTGCAACATATAGGTGACGCTCTCTACGTCTCAGCATAGTACCAATCATATTGATTCCCATTACCACCCAAATTAAGGCGATTGCAATATCAATTGGCCATTCTAATTCTGCATATTCTTTAGAAGAAGTATAACCTAATGGAAGTGTAATGGCTGCAGCAACAATAATAAGCTGCCATCCCCAAAAATGAAGATTACTTAAAAAATCGCTAAACATTCTGGCTTTTAGCAATCTTTGCAGCGAATAGTACATACCTGCAAAAAAGGCATTACCCACAAAGGCAAAAATTACTGCGTTGGTGTGTAATGGTCTTAAACGGCCATAACTCAGCCACGAAATCCCATCTGTCATGTTGGGAAAAAGGTACATTACCGCAAGGGTAAGCCCCACTAACATACCCACAACTCCAAAGAGGATTGTGGCGTAAATGAATTTTTTTACAATTTTGTTGTCGTAATAAAACTGTTCCATTTCCATAATTATACTTGTTTTTCTTCGATTGGTGAATTATTATTTGGGGAAATAATTTTGGTCTCGTCGTCAAAAAGAATTCTGACTGAGGGTGTATAATCGTCGTCGTACTGGCCGGATTTGACAGCTGCAATGAAGGCAATAAAGAAGCAAATTGCCACGAAAATACTCACTGAAATTAATAGATAAATAACACTCATACCGTAAATTTATGTTAACAAAATTACTAGGTGATTGGCGTTTAAAATATGATAATTATCATGATCAGAGAAGAATACTAAAATAATATAGACTATTCTATCTCACCAATGAAAGTCATTTTAAATCCCTGTTGCTAAAATAGTTAGACATTAAAGTCACGAAGCTCACTATAGTAATTGTACTCAAAGGCATAATGATAGCTGCTACTATTGGAAGCAGATTTCCTGTAACTGCAAATGCAAGCCCAACAACGTTGTAAAGCAATGACAAAGCAAAACTCATTTTGATTACCAATATTGCTTTGTGTGAGAGCTTTAAAAAGTAATTTAGACTTGAAAATTCAGATGCATCCAAAATAGCATCACATGCTGGTGAAAAGACATTTACGTTCTCTGAAATTGATATTCCAACATTACTTTGTGCCAATGCTCCAGCGTCGTTTAGCCCATCACCCACCATCATAACATTCTTTCCTTTTTCTTGAAGTTTTTTGATGTATTCGAGTTTTTGTTCTGGTTTTTGATTGAAGATTAATTCGGTATCTTTTGGAAGGATAGCTTCTAAATTTCCTCTTTCTCCATCATTATCACCAGAAAGTACTTTAATTTCATATTCTCTGCTCAATTTTGAAAAAAGATCTTCTAAGCCTTCTCGATATTGATTTTGAAAAACAAACTTTCCAAAATAAACTCCATCAATTTTAATATGTAAAGCTGTTTTTTCGATCTCTGAACTATTTGTAACTATATCATCTACAAATTTTCCAGAACCAATTTTAATTTCTTTATCAGCAGCAACGGCTAAAATTCCTTTTCCTGTAATTTCTTGAAAATTATCGACTTGTATCCGTTTTGTTTCTGGAAGAAAATCATAAAGCATACGGCTTAAAGGATGGTTTGAACCGCGAAGCACATTTTTAATCAATATATTATCTGAATCAGAAATAGCATTTCCTTCATATAATATATTCGATTTTTTATTGGTTGTAATTGTTCCCGTTTTATCAAAAACAATTGTATCAACTTTAGCAAGCTGTTCAATTACCACAGCATTTTTTAAATAGAATTTCTTTTTACCTAAAATTCTCAAAATATTTCCAAAAGTAAATGGAGCTGTAAGAGCGAGTGCGCAAGGGCAAGCCACTATTAATACCGCTGTAAAAACATTAAAAGCTGTATTAGCATCTATAAATATCCAATAACCAAAACCAGCAAATGCAATCAGCAGTAAGATTGGGGTAAAATACCGGCTTATTGCATCTGTTATGGTTTTGTGTTTTTGGTCTACTTTTTTCTGAAATATTTCATTACTCCACAACTGCGTCAAATAACTTTGAGAAACAGAATGCAGTACTTCCATTTCAATTACTTTTCCAATCTGCTTGCCGCCTGCAAATACTTTGTCTCCCGACTTTTTAGTTATCGGAACAGCTTCCCCCGTGACAAAACTATAATCAATTTCTGCACTGTCGCTGATTAAGATTCCATCAACCGGAATAAGTTCTTGATTTCTAATTAATAATCGATCTCCTTTTAAAACATCATAAATGGCTACATTTTCTTCAGAAGAATCTTTGTTGATTTTGGTAACCGCAATTGGGAAATAAGATTTAAAATCTCTTTCGAAACTTAAAAAACTATAGGTTTTAATTTGAAACATTTTACCAAGAAGCATAAAGAATACTAAACTTGCCAAACTATCAAAAAAACCTGGACCATGATCCATTAACATGTCGTAAGAACTGCGAATGAACATTACAATAATCCCTAAAGCAATAGGAATATCAATATTCAACATTCTCGTTTTAATGCTGTGATAAGCAGAGACGTAATAACCACTTGCTGAATATAAAAAACTTGGTAATGCTAAAAGAAAAATCAGCAATCTGAAAAAAGGTTTGTAACTATCTAGCCAGAATTCTTTCATTTCGAAATATTCGGGAAACGAAAGCAGCATAATATTTCCGAAACAAAAAAAGGCTACACCAAGTTTATAAGTTAAACTTCTGTCTACTTTTGCTTTTGCTGTTTCGTAATTTTCTAAACTTATATAAGGTTCGTAACCAATTGAACATAAAAGGTTAACTATTTCTTTTAAAGAAACAAGATCTGAATTGAAGGTAATTCTAACTTTCTTTTCGTGGAAATTAACTTGTGAAATATTAATTCCAGGCTGTAAGCGGTTTAGATTTTCTAAAATCCAAATACATGAACTGCAGTGAATATGAGGAATGTTCAAAGAAACAATGGCGGTATTTCCTTCTTGAAATTCTAGAATCTTTGAAAGTATAGCATCGTTTTCTAAAAAATCATATTTGCCTGCAATGTCCTGCGGAGTAGCACCAGGCGAATTTTCGAAATCATAATAAGAGGTTAAGTCATTACTGCTGAAAATTTCGTAAACTGTTTTACAGCCTGTGCAACAAAACTTCTTATCATCAAAATCAATTTCTTCATTTTGTTCAATAGTTAAACCACAATGAAAACAACTTTGCTCCCTCATAAACTTGTTTTTATAGGGTACAAATTTCCGATTAAACACCAGTCATTAAGATGATAATTATCATGTTATATTCGGATTCACTTTTACTGAAATAAAATTATAATTATCAAATCATTACGAATCCTTATTTATAATAATTTTACCTGATAAAAGTGCCTAAAAACTTTAATTATCCTTAATTTTGCAGCAAACAAATATTGTCATGAATAAATGTGATCAATGCATTGTACGCCAGCTAAGCTCATTAAAAGCTCTTAATAAAGAGGAAGTTATAAAACTAGCAAACAGCAAAACCACTTATAAAATTAAAAAAGGTGAAGCCATTTTTGAAGAAGGTGAAGTAACCAATGGTGTTTTTTGCGTGAAGGATGGCGTTGGTAAACTATCCAAATTGAGTGCAAACGGAAAAGACCAAATTGTAAAATTGGTAAAATCTGGCGAACTTCTTGGACAGCGTTCTATGATTAGTAATGAGCCGGCAAACTTAACTGCTAAAGCTATTGCAGACATGGAAGTTTGTTTTATTCCTAAAACTGAAATCATTAATTTCTTTAACAGCAACAATCAGTTTTCTTTAAATATGATGCAGTCTGTGTGCGAAGATTTAAAGGAATCTGAAAATGAAAAAATTGCTTTGGTTCAAAAAACAGTGAAGCAAAGACTAGCAGAAACATTACTTCATTTACACGAAGCGTTTGGCGAAGACACCGATAAAACCCTAAAAGTTCAACTGACAAGAGAAGAACTTGCTGGAATTATTGGAACTGCAACAGAAAGCTGCATTCGTTTATTATCTGATTTTAATAAGTCAGAATTGATCGAATTGGTTGGTAAAAAGATTATGCTTAAAAATGTTCGCGCCTTAAAAAAATTGGCCGATAATTAAAGTTTTTTAGCTTCGTTCCAAAAAACATCCATTTCGGTAAGCGTCATATCCATCAAAGGTTTTCCTAATTCGTTTGCCTTACTTTCTAAGTATTGAAAGCGTTTGATGAACTTTTTATTAGTTCTTTCTAAAGCGTCTTCTGGATTTACATTTAAAAAACGGGCATAATTGATCATTGAAAACAGTACATCACCAAATTCGTCTTCAATTTTGTCTTGGTTTCCAGATTTTACCTCGTCTTGTAATTCTTGTAATTCCTCCTGTACTTTGTCCCAGACTTGATGCGGTTCTTCCCAATCAAATCCTACACCTTTTACTTTATCCTGAATTCTACTTGCTTTAACTAAAGCTGGAAGACTTCTAGGAACACCTTCTAAAACAGATTTTTTGCCTTCTTTAAGCTTTAATTTTTCCCAGTTTTGTTTGACTTCTTCTTCATTCTCCACTTTAACATCTCCATAAATATGAGGATGACGGTGAATTAGTTTTTCGCAGATTTCATTGCAGACATCCGCAATATCAAAATCGTTTGTTTCGCTTCCTATTTTAGCGTAAAAAACAATGTGCAGAAGCAAATCTCCCAATTCCTTTTTAACTTCATTTAAATCGTTGTCCAGAATAGCATCACCGAGTTCATAAGTTTCTTCGATTGTCAAATGTCTCAATGTCTGCAGGGTCTGCTTTTTGTCCCATGGGCATTGTTCACGAAGTTCATCCATGATATTTAATAATCTCTCAAATGCTTGTAACTGGTTTTCTCTATTCATCTTGAAGTTCTTTTAAAATTTAAAACTCGATCTTGTAAAATTAAAAAATCCTGTCAAGAAAACTATCTTAACAGGATATTATATATTTAAAAGAATAACTTACTATTCTTCTTTTTTAGCTTTTGCTTTTTTAGCTGCTGGAGCTTTTTTAGGTTTTTCTTCAGCAACTGGAGCTTCTTCTTTAGTTTCTTCAACAGCTGGAGCTAAATCTGTAACTAAACCTTTTGCTTGAAGCGTATTATACCAGTTTAATACTTTTTTGATGTCTGATGGATAAACTCTTTCTTCGTCGTAATCTGGAAGAATCTGCTTAAAATAGGCAGCTAAAGTAGCGTTGTCTTCTTTATGAGAAATCGCTTGACCTTTGTTCTCTTTAACGGCAATTTGCTGCATTACTTCAGTTAATGGTTTTTCACCTTCATAAGTATAAATCGAAATTTCAGACAATAAACTTACATTGCTTTTTAGATTTACAGTAATCTTCTTCCCATCAATTAATGATTCCGCCACAAAACCTGTACGAGTTTGAACTTTCAATTCGTATAAACCTGGTTTCCCTGAAATGGCTAAAATTTTCGTTAAATTCATTTTTATTAAAATTAGTATTAAGAATTTGATTTATTTTTTGTTTCTAAATATTTAGAAAACTTATCTCCCTTTTTTGGCTGCAAAAAACTTCATTCTATATTCCTGAGATGTTTTTCCCTCAGTAATATTTTTTAGTTTCTTTTGAATTAAACGTTTTTTAAGAGACGAAATTTTATCTGTAAATAAAATTCCTTCAATATGATCGTATTCGTGTTGAATTACTCTTGCAATTAAGCCGTCAAAAACCTCTGTTTTCATTACGAAATCCTCGTCACAATATTCAATTGTAACAATCGGTTTTCTGTAAACGTCTTCACGAACGTCTGGAATACTTAAACAGCCTTCATTAAAACCCCACTCTTCACCTTCTTCCTTAACGATTTTAGCATTGATAAAGGTTCTTTTAAAACCTTTCAAATCTTTTTGTTCCTCTGAAGGAAGATCCTCATCATCACTAAAAGGCGTTGTATCAATAACAAACAAACGGATTGGCAGTCCAACCTGCGGTGCTGCAAGTCCAACTCCGTACGCATTATACATAGTCTCGTACATATTTGCGATCGTTTCTTTTAGATTTGGATATTCTGGTGTAATGTCCTGCCCTACTTTTCTCAAAACAGGATCACCGTATCCTACAATTGGTAAAATCATTTGTTTTTATTTATGTTTTTTATGTGCTGCAAAACAGAACTAAACTTCTCATATTTCAGCTGGCAAAAATAGTAAAAAATAGTCAATGAATAATTCTATTACTATTTTATATCATATTTTTTCAAAACCGTTAAAAATCTCAGCTATAATTATGCCAAAATCACTCGTACAATTCTTACCTTTGCTAGTAAACCTCTTTTTATGTTTGATAAAATTTCGAAATTTACCAACAGCACCTCTTTTTTCAATGCTTCTAAAGTAACCATTGCTTCTGTTGTTCCTGTTTTAGTTTTAAATTTTTTAGGTCATTTTGAAATTGGTTTTACAATAGCATTAGGAGCTTTTTATACTTATCCAAGCGATATTCCTAGTTCGCTGAGTCATAAAATTAAAGGATTAATTGCTGCATCTTTTATTGTTTCCGGCGTTAACCTTTTGGTTAATCTGGTTTATCCTTATCCCGTTTTATTTTATCCCTTTTTAGGATTTTTATTATTTCTCTGTTCTATGATTTCGGTCTATGGACAGCGTGCAACTTTAATATCTTTCTCTGCTTTATTATCTATTTCTCTTTCTTTTGGCCACTTACATGAGGGCTGGCAGGCGTTTGAATACTCTGGTTTTATATTTATTGGAGGAATTTTATACTTAATTGTTTCGCTTATTTTTCATTTAGTACAGCCTTATAAATATGTAGAATTACAAATTGCCGAAGGCATAAAATTAACTGCGAAATATTTAAAACTAAGAGGCGATCTATGGAGTCCAGAAGCGAATAGAAAAGCAATTATCGAAAAACAACTGGCCGTTCAGGTAGAATTAAATCTTATTCACGAAGATTTGAGAAAAATGCTGATCGGAAATCAGAACGCATCTGGAATTACGAGCCAGAACAGAAAAATGCTTTTGGTTTTTATCACATTGGTCGAAATTCAAGAACTTGCACTTTATACGTCTTTTGATCATAGTAAACTTCACATCAAATTTGCAAAGCATCCAGAGGTTTTAAGAACATATCAAAATGTGGCTTATAAATTGGCTTCGACTTTAAAAAAACTTTCAAAAAATGTTCGCCACATCAGCGTGTATGTAGACAAAAATGATTTAAAGAACGAGCTTGATGCCCTTGAATTTGCAATTTTTGATTACGAAAAAACTCTAGGAAAAGACGAAGCAGCCGAAGGAGTTTTGATGCTGACCAATATGCTGAAATATGCGAAAAATCAGGTTGGAAAAATCAAGATTATTCAACGTGCATTTTCATTGGCAATGCAGTCTTATAAATTAAAAGACAAGGATAAGGAGCTTGAAAAATTCCTGACGCCGCAATATTATCCGCTTCGAACTTTGATCGAAAATTTAAGTTATTCTTCTTCTATTTTCAGGCATTCGCTGCGCTTAACAATTACAATTCTAATTGGTTTTTTTCTAGGTCAGATTCTTCCATTTCAAAACGTTTACTGGATTTTGCTGACTATTGTTGTAATAATGCGTCCTGGTTATGGCTTAACAAAAGAGCGATCTTACCATAGAATGTTCGGAACTGTTTTGGGAGGTATCATAGCTTTCGGAATTGTATCTATTATTCAAAATCACGTTGCTTTAAGTATTTTCTCTATTATTTGTATGCTTTTGGGGATTTCGTTTACACAAATCAACTATAAGATCAGCGCAACATTTGTTACGATGTATGTGGTATTTATATACGGAATTCTAACGCCGGATATCAATGAAGTTATTCAATACCGAATTTTAGATTCACTCGCAGGCGCAGTTTTAGCTTTTATTGCCAATCAATTTTTGTGGCCCGCATGGGAATTTATTAATACTCCTATTCATATTGAAAACGCAATTCGTGCCAACCGAAACTATCTCAAGGAAATTGCTGAATTTTATAATAAAAAAGGAGAAGTTCCGACTTCTTATAGATTAGCCAGAAAGAATGCTTTTGTTGAAATAGGAAATCTAATGACTTCATTTCAACGTATGATGCAGGAACCAAAATCGAAACAGAAAACAATGCCTTTGGTAAACAAACTAGTGGTTTTAAATCACTCATTATTATCTGCTTTAGCATCGCTGTCAACTTATATTCAATCGCATCAAACTACATCTGCTTCTGAGTCTTTCAATTATATCATTAAAACGATTTTAGCTAATCTTGATCACTCTATTTCTATTTTAAGAAATGAAGTTATTTTAAAAGATACATTTTTTGAAAAAGAAGATGTAACGTTACAATTTGAAGAATTAAAAAGAAAGAACTTTACACGCTTGGCAGAAGATGATGGTTTAGACAAAGAAACACGTCAAGCCAAAATGCAGGAAGCTTCAATGGTTATCGAACAATTAATCTGGATGAGCAATCTTGCCGAAAAAATTCTAAAAAACACGACCGACCTAAAAGCAACAAATCCAGATTAATTCATCTGGATTTGTTTTTTTATTCTATAATTAGAGAAGCTTATTTTATTTTTAAAACTTCTGCTGTATGTTTTCTAAGCTCTGCTAAAAGCTCTGGTTTATCATTTAAAGTCTGACCATAAGAAGGAATCATTTTCTTTAATTTAGCCTCCCATTCTGGTGTTTTAATTTGATTGGTAAAACATCTGCTGATCAAATCAACCATAATCGCCACGGCTGTAGAAGCACCTGGAGAAGCACCTAATAAAACTGCTAAAGTTCCGTCATGTGTATTAATTACTTCGGTACCAAATTCTAAAATACCGCCTTCTTTTTCATCTTTCTTAATAACCTGAACACGTTGTCCTGCTTTTTCTAATTTCCAATCTTTAGAACGTGCAGTTGGTAAATATTCACGTAAAGCTTTCATTCTATCTTTTGGAGACTGGCGAACCTGCTCAATCAAATACTTTGTCAGCGGGATATTATGATAACCTGCCGCAAGCATTGGAATTAAGTTATTAGCTTTAATTGACAAAGGCAAATCTAAATAAGAACCGTTTTTTAAGAAACGAGTTGAGAACCCAGCAAATGGTCCAAAAAGAAGTGCTTTTTCCCCATCGATTACACGGGTGTCAATGTGAGGAACAGACATTGGCGGAGCTCCAACACTTGCTTTTCCGTAAACTTTTGCCTGATGTTTAGCAATAACCTCTGGATTAGTACATTTCAGCCATTGTCCACTTACTGGAAAACCGCCGTAACCATGTCCTTCTGGTACATTTGCTTTTTCTAGCAAAGGTAAAGAACCGCCGCCTGCACCAATAAATACGAATTTAGTGTAAGCTTTACGAATTTTTCCTGTAGACAAATCTTTAATCTTTATTCTCCAAGATTTATCTTCACGCTGTCTTAGTTTTTTAACTTCGTGATTAAAAAATAAAGAAACGCCATCTAATTTTTCTAAATAATTGAACATACTTCTGGTTAAGGCACCAAAATTTACATCGGTACCAATTTCCATATGTGTGGCTGCTAATTTTTCATCAGCATTTCGTCCTTCCATTACCAGCGGCATCCATTTTTTTAGCTGCTCGACATCGGTACTGAAAGTCATTTCAGAAAAAATTGGATTGCTTTGCAGAGCTTCAAATCTCTTTTTTAAATAATTTACGTTTTTATCTCCCCATACAAAGCTCATATGAGGCACGCTTTTAATAAAATTTTCAGGAGAAGGCACTTTTTTTTCCTGCACTAAGTAAGACCAAAACTGTCTTGAAATCTCAAAAGATTCTGCAATACTTATTGCTTTTTTAGGATCGATACTGCCATCTGCCTTTTCTGGAGTATAATTTAGTTCACAAAAGGCAGAATGTCCAGTTCCTGCATTATTCCAAGCATCAGAGCTTTCTGCAGCAGCAACATCTAATCTTTCGTAAATTTCAATTTTTATATCCGGTTGTAATTCTTTCAAAATTACTCCTAGAGTGGCACTCATAATTCCAGCTCCAATGAGTACTACATCACTATTTGAACGTATGGTTTCGTCAGGCATAACAGTATTTTTATTTAAAGTGCAAAGGTACTTTTTTAATTGCAAAAAAAAACTAATTTTTAGATGATAAAAGTTAGGATTTTCTAAAAACCTTTAAATTATAAACAATAAATAAGACGAAGAGCGTTATTTTTTTGCGGAAAGATAATCTTGAAGTAAAATTGTAGCAGATATCTCGTCTATTAAACCTTTATTTTGACGCTGTTTTTTACTTAAACCACTGTCGATCATTGTTTGGAATGCCATTTTTGAAGTAAAACGCTCATCTACTCGAATCACTTTCATATCTGGAAAAATATTTGAAAAATGAGTCGCAAAGCCATTAATTACCGAAGCACTTTCTGAAGGCTGCCCATTCATTTGCTTAGGCTCACCAATTAATACTGCTTCGACTTTTTCTTTTGCAAAATAATCTTTTAAAAAATCAATTAAAGTATGAGTTGGAATTGTTGTAAGACCTGATGCAATAATCTGCATTTCGTCTGTAACAGCGATTCCTGTACGTTTTTGTCCGTAATCTATAGAAAGGATTCTAGGCATTTATTTTTTTTTGACAAATTTACTTCAAAATATTTTCCCAAGTTTTATTTCGTTCAAATAAAAGAGAGTAAAAATAAAAAAATCCGCCTCGAAAATTCAAGACGGACCTATCCAAATATTTAAACCTAAAAAATAACTCAAATTATCTACCGAACAATCGGCCAAAAAAGCCTCTATGTTCTTCCTCTTCTCCATCTTCTTCTTCAACATAATTAGCAAACTTAGCTTGCGCCTTTTCGTGTTCGTAAATCAACTCCTTAATATATTCAACATAAGATCTTTTTTTCTCTTCTAAAAATCCGATCAGATATTTTTCGCTGAATTCAACCCCGCTTGCCGCTTCAATTTGCAATAATTTTTTATACAAAGGTTCAATATGCATGGCAATTACTTCCTGCGGTACAGATTGTCTTCGTCCAAAATAATTTACAATTACATCATTTTCGTCACGAGCGATTTCAAAGTCGGTAATTACCCAATAGTATCTTCCGGATTTGGCCAGATTTTTTACAATGGCATGAAAGTTTTTACCGTTTTTAAGATTCTCCCAAAGCACTTTAAAAATAACTTTTGGCATGTCTGGGTGGCGTATAATATTGTGCGGCTGTCCCATTAATTCATAATCTTCGTAACCACAAACATCTACAAATACTTCGTTGGCATATTCGATAATACCAAAGGCATTTGTTTTACTCATAATAACTTGAGTTTTATCCCAAGTTACCTCTTTGTCAATAATTACTCTGTTCTGAAGTTGATTTTCTTGATCCATATTTTACTGCTTATATGATTAATTTATTGAATGGAATGTTTTTCAATGATGCGAAATTAAAGAGAAGAAAAAATACAAAATCTGACTTTTGTCATATTTTGACATAAAAAAAACTTCTAGAGGTAGTTTTAAAAAATCTTTAATCCGTGTAACAATTCTAAGTTTTACAAATAAGAAACAAAAAGTTAAATCTGTAACATTTTCAAGTCGTTTTGCTTTTTTGCATTTCTACAAATACGTTATCTTTGCCAAAAATTTAAACGTATGAATTCTTTACAGACTATAATTGAACAAGCTTGGGAAAACAGAGCTTTATTGCAAGAAACTACAACAACGGATGCTATCAGAGAAGTTATCGAATTGGTAGACGCAGGAAAATTACGCGTTGCTGAACCAGTTGGTGATAAATGGCAGGTAAACGAATGGGTTAAGAAAGCTGTTGTGATGTATTTCCCAATTCAAAAAATGGAAACATGGGAATCTGGTATTTTCGAATATCACGATAAAATGTTACTTAAAAGAGATTATGCTGCAAAAGGAATTCGTGTAGTACCAAACGCTGTGGCTCGTTATGGAGCTTACATTTCTAGCGGTGTTATCTTAATGCCAAGTTATGTAAACATTGGTGCTTATGTTGACGAAGGAACAATGGTTGATACTTGGGCTACTGTTGGAAGCTGTGCACAAATTGGTAAAAATGTACACTTAAGCGGTGGTGTAGGTATTGGTGGTGTTCTTGAGCCATTACAAGCTGCTCCAGTTATTATCGAAGATGGTGCTTTTATCGGATCACGTTGTATTGTTGTTGAAGGTGTTCACGTTGGAAAAGAAGCTGTTCTTGGCGCTAACGTTTGTTTGACTGCTTCAACAAAAATCATTGATGTTACAGGCGATGAACCAGTAGAAATGAAAGGTTTTGTACCAGCTCGTTCTGTAGTAATCCCAGGAAGCTACACTAAAAAATTCGCTGCAGGAGAATTTCAAGTTCCTTGCGCTTTAATTATTGGTACTCGTAAGCCATCTACAGATTTAAAAACTTCTTTAAATAATGCGCTTCGTGAATACGATGTTGCTGTATAGATTTTAAGAAAATATAGTAAAAAAAATCCAAATTTCAATTTTATCAATTGGAATTTGGATTTTTTTTGCTTCAATTTGTAAATTCTTAAAAGACTTAATTCTCTATATGAAGATACTTGTAATTCAGCAAAAAATGATTGGTGATGTTTTGATCAGCAGTATAATATGCAATAATTTGCGTACTGCTTATCCAGAGGCTCAAATTGATTATTTAGTTTACGCCTCAACAACTCCAGTTTTACAAAGCAATTCAAGTATTGACAATATTATTTTATTTGAAGAAAAACATCGAAAAAGCAAAAAAGAGTTATTAAATCTTGGATTTCAGATTAGAAAAGAAAAGTACGATTTATTAATTGATGCGTATTCTAAGCTCGAAAGCTGGATAATAGTTTTATTAAGCAATGCTAAACGAAAAATATCTTATAAAAAACCAGGAAGAAACTTTTTATACACTGATAATGTGCCGTTTGAGCCTTTTCCAAAAACAAATTTAGGTTTAGCAATCGAGAGAAGACTTTCGTTATTAGAACCTTTAGATCTCAAAATTAAAATTAATCCAATTCCGAAATTATTTGTTTCTGAAAAAGAAAATCAAGATGCTATTACTCTTTTTGAAAAATATAATGTTCAAAAAGATCGAAAAACAGTTATGATCAGTCTTTTAGGCAGCGAAAAATTAAAAACCTACCCTTTAGAGTTTATGTCTAAAGTGGTTGATTATATAGCTGATACCACAGATGTAAATATTCTTTTTAATTATTTCCCAAAACAGTTAGAAGAAGCTAAAACCGTTTTTAATGCCTGTAAACCTTCAACACAAGCAAAAATTTATTTTGATTTATTGGGAGGAGATTTGCGCTCCTTTATTGGCCTCATGAATCAATGTGATTTGATTATTGGTAACGATGGCGGTGCAATAAATATGGCAAAAGCCCTTGAAAAACCATCGTTTATCATTTTCTCGCCTTGGATTGAAAAGAAAATCTGGGCCACTTTTGAAGACGGAATTCATCATCTTTCTGTTCATTTAAAAGATTATCGTGCTGATTTATTTGAGCAAAAAACCGAAAAAATACTGAAGAGGGAAGCCTTATCTTTATACCATGAATTTAAACCTGAATTTTTTGAGAAAAAAATTGAGTCCTTCCTTAGTCAAAACCTAAGCGCTACAATAAAATGATTTTGACAGCAAAACAAGCAATGACCGCATTGGTTATTACTTATAATGAAGAACAAAATATAAAAGATGTGCTGGATAATTTGGCATTCGCCAATGAAATAATCATCGTAGATTCTTTTAGCATAGATAAAACTTTTGAGATCGCCTCTTCATTTCCTAATGTAAAAGTAGTACAGCGTGCTTTTGACAATTTTGCTTCTCAGCGTAATTTTGCCCTGAGTCTTGCTTCAAATTCATGGATTCTTTTTGTAGACGCTGACGAAAGATTGACTCCAGAACTTCAAAAAGAAATCAGTTTCATAACCAGCCAAAAAGATTGTGCTTCGGCTTATTTTGTTCGCAGAAACTTTATGTTTAAAAATAAAAAACTGCGTTTTAGCGGCTGGCAAACAGATAAAATTATCCGACTTTTTAAGAAAGAAACTGCAATTTATAATCATGAAAAAATTGTTCACGAAAAATTAATTGTAAGTGGGAAAATTGGTCAATTAAAAACAAAATTGATTCATTATTCGTATTCGAATTATGAAAATTACAAGCAAAAAATGATCTTTTACGGAAAATTAAAAGCTCAAGAAGAGCTATTAAAAAATACTAGGCCTAATTTTTTTCATTTTTACATTCGTCCGGCTTATCAATTCATAAATCAATACTTACTACGACTTGGAATCTTAGACGGAAAAAAGGGAATTATAATTTGCTACCTAAACGCATTGAGTGTTGCTGTTCGATTTCAAGAGCTAAAAAAAATTAGGTCTAGAAACGACTAAGATTTCCAAAATTTTAATTTCTTTTTTAATCTTTTCTTTCTCGCAAATTCTTCTTGAAAGTGATTAGTTGCATACCACATTTTCTCAAAAATTTCAGACTCTGTTTTATCTGTATAATACTTAGAATATTCATTGCTCATCACTGCAACCATCTCTTTTTTAGGCGTCAAGCGTCTAAAATTATTCATACGCTGTTCAAAACTCATAAAATCATGAAAATTCATTCTATTCAAATCTACCAAGAAAAAATCGTATAGATTTTCAGAAACTTTTTTAATTAAGGTATTTCCAGGCGAATGATCTAAAAACTCTACTCCTTTTTCATGAAGATCAAAAGAAAATTTGGTAAATTGTCTTAATATAGTGTCATGATCTGGATAGGTCGGAATTTCTACCAATTCTCTATATGTCAATTCGGTTACTAAATGTTCACTGGCGTAGTAACTGTCCTTTAAACCAATAAAATTGAAATTTTCAAGAAACGCAATGGGCTCAGGAGTTCCAATTCCTTTTTCCAACAAAAGAGTAGCATATTCAAACGAACGTCTTGCTTTTGATTTTCTAAAATATTTATAAGCGACTTTATTGATTAAATTCGGAACCTTAAATGATTTTATGTTAATCGTTTTTCCGTTTAATTCAAATAATTTAATTTTATTTCGATCGCCGTTTCCAAAAAGAATTCCTATGTCATTAAAACCTTTAATACTTCCGATGATGGAGTCCGTATTATTCTTGAAAAGTGGATTTACTTTAAAATTCATCAGTATATTTTTATTAAGTACAAAAGTACATATACAATCTAACACTTCAAATTAATATTGTATTTTCGTAAAAAAAATAAAAGATGCAGCAACAAAAGACTGTTTTTTTAGAAACTCATAACATAAATAATAGAGCTACTGGTTTAGGAACTTTCAATTACGAGTTAATCAAAGGATTATCTCAACTAGAACTTGAAAACTTAAAGCTAACATTAAATGCTACAGATATAAAGCTTCTTGAAAGTGAATTTGGAAACAAATTCGATTACAACAAATACAGTAATTTATCAAGGATGAAATTCTTTAGAGTTCGCAAAAAATACGACCTCTGGCATTCTGTAAATCAGAATATAAAAGTTGAACCTTTAATAAAAACCAAATATTTGCTTACAATTCACGATGTGAATTTTGCTGAGGAAATATCTTCAGATATTAATCACAGAAGAAATAAACTTTTTTTAGAAAAATTAAATAAAGCAACTGCCGTTACCTACATATCGGAGTTTGCAAAAAAGCAAACCCATCAATATTTTGATGTTCCAGACGTTCCTGAATATGTTATCCATAATGGAAATCCAATCACTAAATTTCTAGATACATCTTCATATGTACCTAATGTCCTTGTTGACAAACCTTTTTTTTACAGTATTGGCGATTTTATAGAAAGAAAAAACTTTGAATCTATTATTAATATGATGAGATTAATAAAAGATTACAATTTGATAATTTCTGGAAATCATGATAGAAAGTACGGAGAAAAAATAAAACAGTTAATAAAAGATAATGGCTTATCAAATCAAGTTTATTTAACTGGAAAAGTGAGCGATGAAGGTAAACAGTTTTTTATGAAAAATTGCACAGCATTTCTTTTTCCTTCAATAAGGGAAGGTTTTGGCTTACCACCAATTGAAGCAATGAGTTTTGGAAAACCTACATTTTTGTCTGATAAAACTTCACTGCCCGAAATAGGAGGAAACGCCGCCAAATATTGGTCTGATTTTGATCCTGAATATATGAAAAACGTATTGTTTGATGGTTTAAATAATTTTGAAAATAATAAACCTGAAAATGAATTACTTTTCAAACAAAGAGCTGCAAGTTTCAATTGGAAAACAGCTGCTGCAGAATACGTAAAAGTCTATAACAAAATTTTACTGTAATATATATACATAAGCCTCGTAACCAAGATTAAATAGTAAAGACTACAAACCGCATTAGAAATAAAATAATGAATATAACTCTAATAAGTTTAGATAATTTAGGCATGAATGAATGTATTTCGTCTGCTTTAGAAAAACAAGGACACAATGTCCATCATATTAATTTTAGAGATTATAAATACAAATATCCTACAGTTTTTCACAGGGTATATAATTTTGTTTTGAAAGCTTTTTTTAAAAAGAATCTCAAAACACTCCATCACGGAAAAGAAATACTGAAAGAATTAAAAAAAAACAATCAAATTCAGGATGTAATTTTGACAATAAAAGGCGATTTTATTGATCCCGATAGCGTTTTAAAATTCAAAAAATACACCAAAAAATCGATTGGATTTTTTAATGATAATATCTATCGCTGTCCTAAAATCAAACGAGTTATTCCTAGTTTTGATGAAGCATATTCGTTCGAAAAAGAAGACTGCGTAAATTTTAATTTAAATTTCGCTCCTAACTGGATTTACAGTAATAAGACCTCTTCAAATAATGAAATTCCTTTAGAATATGGCGTTTTCAATATTAGTACAATAGATAAAAGACGATCAACATTAATTCGAATAGCTAACGAATTGAAGTCTAAAAAAGTAAATTTTAAATTCATTGTTTACGATAAAAAAAACAAACATAAATCGGGAGATGACGGTATTACATATGTCACCAAACATGTTCCTTTGTCGAAAGTGCATGAATATGCAGACCGTTCTAAAGTATTGCTAGATATTCATCGAAATGGTCAAATAGGGCTAACTTTTAGAACTTTTGAAAGTCTCGGATTAGAAAAGAAACTTATCACAACAAATCCAGATATTAAAAACTACGATTTTTATAATCCAAACAATATTTTAGTAATTGACGAAAATAAACCTGTTATTCCTGTTTCTTTTTTCGAAAATGAATATGAAAAAATTCCAGAGTCAATTTATAAAAAATACACGGTAGAGGGCTGGATTGAAAATGTAATTTTCAAAAACAGCACCTTATAAATAGATCTTAAAAAATCTAGACCTCTTTGTCGAAATCATTGTTTTTAATTTTCACCAACACTTAACTCGAAGTATCTATCTAATTTACAATGTTTTAATTTGTATTTAAATTAAAGTAAATATTTACTTATAATTGTTACATATTTTACAATACTATTCTTTCATTAATTTTATAAGTTTGAGTATGTTTGCAAAAAAAATAAAATAGCATCTACTCATTTATTTAGTAGCGCCCACAGTCACATTACTAAGTATGAATTTTTCCGTTTTTATATTCCTGATTCCAATTCTAGTTGTTTTAATTTTAAGCGTTTTTACAGTAACAAAATAATAAAGATAGACTTAATTTACGTTTGCTGCTGCAATAATTATGGTTTTAAATAAATCATCATTGAGACACTTTACTTCTTTTCTTGGTGGAATTATAGTTGCCTCAATAATGAGCATGAAAAAGACCGAAGCGATTTTTAAGCAAAAGAAATATACAATTCTAGCCTTACTGCTGTTAGGAGTTTCAGTATATTTTTTTAACGGTGGAAAAAAGCCAATTCAAATTATAATTTCATCACTTGTATTTTTAATTATCGCATCTGGAAATAGCTTTTTCGGAATTTTGTCGAGTGCATTTTCACGTAAATTTGGTCAAATAACATACAGTTTATACTTGCTTCATGGTATTTTTCTATTCATACTATTTCATTTTGTTGTTGGACTTGAAAGAGCAAAAACTTTAACTGATCTTGAATTTTGGATGATTGTAACAGTTTCAATTTTACCATTGCTTTTTATTTGTCAACTGACTTTTAAATATATTGAATCGCCTTTGATGTCATTTTCTAAGACAAAAAAATAAAAGCAAAATACTTGATTATCCTGCCCATTCAAATAAATAATCTTTTTATTTATAACTTTGCAGCTGTATTATACATTCAAAACCAGTCAAGATTTTTTATAATGAACGAAGAAATAATTAATGCATACGAAGTAATCAAAGAAGGTGGCATCATTCTTTATCCAACAGATACTGTGTGGGGCATTGGCTGTGACGCCACAAATCCTGAAGCTGTTGCCAAAATCTACAAATTAAAACAGCGTGCAGAGACACAAAGCATGATAGTTTTGATGAATGGCGAAAAGATGATTTACAACGTGTTTAAAAACATTCCTGAAGTTGCTTGGCAAATCTGGGATTTATCAGACAAACCAACGACTTTAATTCTGGACGATGCCAGAAATGTGGCACCAAATATTATTGCAGCCGATAAATCATTAGGAGTTCGTTTGATAAAAGAACCTTTCTGCTATAAATTGCTGGAGAGAATGAAAAAACCTTTGGTTTCAACTTCTGCAAATATTTCTGGACAGCCTACACCTCTTGCCTTTAAAGACATTAGTCCAGAAATTATAAATGGTGTTGATTATGTGGTGAAATTAAACCAAGACAAAATCAACGGAAAATCTTCTACAATTATCAAATTAACAAACGATTCTCAGGTAAAAGTAATACGTAAATAAAGGGCTTCGACTTCGCTCAGCCTGACAATCCTTATGTCTTTCTGAATGAAGTCGAAGAATATTTTAAACAAAAATCTTAGAATCTTAGCCTCTCAGAACCTTAGTTGCTTAAATATTTTTCAAACTCTCAATCAGCCAATCTACATCTTCTTTGGTGTTGTAATGGCTAAATGAAATTCGAAGATTGGGCAATTTTAGATCTTCTTCAGAAAGCATTTCTTTTAAAACATGCGAAGGTTTAATACTTCCAGACTGGCAGGCACTTCCTCTCGAAACTGCAATTCCTTTCATATCTAAACTAAAAAGAAGCATTGAAGTTTTATCTGATGAAAAAGGTAAAATGATATTAATGATATTATAAAAATCATCTTTTTTTCCATTAATTCTAAAATCAGGAAAATGACTTTCAAGCTGATCAATAAGATATTTTTTCAATTCTAAAATATAGTTTCTTTCCTCATCTAGTTTTTCATACGAAATAGACAAAGCTTTTGCCATTCCGGCAATTTGGTGTACTGCTTCGGTTCCTGCGCGAAGACCTTTTTCTTGTTCTCCGCCAAAAAGTAACGGCTGCAAACCTGAGTTTTTTCTAACAAAGGCAAATCCGATTCCTTTTGGTCCGTGAAATTTATGCGCACTAGCCAAAATGAAGTCAATTGGGGTCTTTTGCAAGTCGATTTCAGTTTTTCCGACAGACTGGACTGTATCAGAATGAAACAAGGCATTATACTGCTTGCAAATAAGGCTTACTCTTTCTAAATCTAAAATTGTTCCTGTTTCGTTATTTACATGCATTAAACTAACTAATGTCTTTTTCTCATCAGATAATAGATTAGACAAGTGCGTTAGATCTAAACTTCCGTCAGCATTTACCTTTACATAATCAACCTGAATATTGTATTCTTCCTGCAGCGCCAAAACAGTATATAGAACAGCGTGATGTTCAATTTTAGAAGTAATAATTCGCTCAACTTTCAAATCTTCAACCGCAGAACGCAGAATCCAATTATCCGCTTCAGTTCCGCCAGAAGTAAAAATTATTTCTTGGGCAGTACAATTGAAATGTTTCGCAATACTTTTTCTGGAAAGCTCTACTATTGTTTTGCCATTTCGTCCAAAACTATGTGTAGACGATGGATTACCAAAATCCTCAACCATAATTTTTGTTATTTCCTGAATTACTTCGGGACGTATTGCAGTTGTTGAGGCATTATCTAGATATACTTTTTTCATCGGGACAAAGTTAAGAAATATCAATTGTCAAATCTTAAATATCATTTGCCATTTTTTTCACTATTTTTGACCCAAATAAATTTTACGATGAAAAAATATGCTTCTCTCCTATTATTTGCTTTTTTATTAAACGGCTGCGATGATGGAGATTTAACTGTAGAAACAATAGATTTTGAAAGCGTTACAACTTCTCAAGCCTGCGATCCATTAACCAATACTTTAATTTATAAATTAAAAAATCAAGAAGCGCTTTTACTGCAATTGCCAGAAACTGCGGGAATTGTTAATGATCCTGGAACTTATGAGTATCCAATTGACTCAAAAGGTAACGGACAATATCGTGTAGTTTATAGAGCTTATGATGGCGCTGTTGAAACTGCTAATATTTGTGGAGCAATTCCGCCAAGTACTCCTAAAGTTACAGAAGAATGGCTTGCAACAGATGGTATAATTACAATTGAAACTTCACAAATCGAAAAACCAAATACAACTGATGATGGTTCACGCATCACAGGTTATGACCATAGTATTATAATCAAAAATGTAACATTTGCTAAACCGTCTGGAAACCAAACTCAGGCTCAATATGTTTTTGGAACCTACAGTACAACTGTAACTCCTGCTAGTTTAGTTTTCAAAACTAATACTAATGGTACGGCTTACGAATGTGGAGATCTTAAAAAAGTATATAATTACAACAACTCCTTTTATTTGACAATTGATGACATAGATCCTGCTTTAATTGTAAATACAGACACCCCAGCAAACCAGCCTAGAACTAGTCTGATTACTGCATCAATGAATAAAGTTTATTATAGAACAGCAAAGGCAGAGACAGGTTCTTTTTCAGAAGCATATATCTGTAATCCGACATCTACACCTGCAATTGACGAAACGTGGAGTGGTAAACTTGGGGAAGCTGGAACAAGCGGAATTATAGAAGTAACAACAACACACGTTGCACAAGTTTATACACACACGATAGTTCTTAGAAATGTAATTTTAGAAAAAGGAAATAGCCATTTTAAACTGGGAAGCCGTTTTCTTTTAGGAAACATCGAAAGAACTGTTAACTAAAAAAATATAGATTTTCGACGAAAATAAAAAAAATAATTCTTACAAAAAATGTCTGTTTTTCGAAACTGGTTTAATACTAAACCAGATGGAAAAACAGACGTTTTTTTATGGTCAAAAATAATCGATTTTAAGCTTCTAAATTGGTTTTATTTATTGTTTTGTCTAAAATAAACTTCGGTTGCACCAAGACCGTATTTTTGATAATTGGCATCTTGAAAATCAATTCCGTCATAACGGCCTAATAAAAAATCAAGTTCGGCTTTTAAAATTCCTTCGCCGACACCATGAATAAAAACGATTTTCGGAATGCGGTTTCGAATCGCAAATTCGATATGTCTTTTTGCCGTTTCTGTCTGTAATGTCAAAATATCATAATTGGACATTCCGCGTTTATTGGGAACCAATTTTTCGATATGCAAATCAAATTCTGGAACGCCAACATCACGCTTTTCTTTCTTTTCTTTAACAAAACTTCTAGGTTTTAGCTCTGTTTTTTCTTTTGAAACTTGATCTAAATCTATTCTTTTAATAGAATTCATTAAATCACTGGAATCTTGAATCTTAATCAATTCGTTGACAAAAAATGTCATCATAAATCCATCTTCAGTTTCTATCAAAACCTCGTTATTTTTAACCGAAACTACCGTTCCGTTTATGACTTCATCAAGTACAGAAACCTTATCTCCTTTTACCAGCATCCTACTCTTCTTTATCGTTATTTTTACTTGGTGTTTTTGCACTTAGCTGCATCATTCCGAACATGAAAACTACAATTGCAATGATCATGATATAGATGTTTTTTTCTTCCGAAACCTGTTCGTAAAACGCAACCGAAATCGCAAGAATCATTATTATAATTTTAAAAGCTTTCATCAATTCAAAGTTTAAGATTTCAAAAGTATAAAACTTTCAAGTAGTACTTCTATCCTGTGCAAAACGTTTGTCATATTTTTTTAGTAAAATTGCAAAAAGATCTGCCATGACTTTAGAGAAATATATGATCCCATGCTTGTTCAAAACCATCTTCGGTTTTGAATGTTTAGGCTGTGGTTTTCAGCGGTCATTATTCTTACTTTTTCAAGGTGAATTTTCAGCTGCTTTTAAAATGTATCCAGCGATATTTACCTGCCTTTTATTGTTCGGTTTTATAGCGCTTCATTTTTTAGACAAATCTAAAAATTACAAAAAATTAGTTTGGAGAATGGCAGCCGTAAATTTCATTTTTATGCTTGGAGGTTATTACTTCAAACACTTTTATTTTTAGATTTTAGTCCCGAAGCCTCGGGATAGATTTTAGATTTTCTAAAAAATCGCTTCGCTCTTTTTTGGAATTTGGGATTTTAAAAAATTGGAATTTTAAGAACCTTTATTTCTTAATCTGATCCAAAATATCATTCATCATCTCGATTTGCACTTTCTGAATTTCGATTAATTCTTGCTGCTGATGCATAATCAAATGATCGATTTTATCATGAATCATTCTAATTTCTAATTCAGACTTTAGATTAATCATATAATCTTTTTTAGCTCGATTCCTATCTTTTTCTTCTTGGCGGTTTTGACTCATCATAATCACCGGCGCCTGCAAAGCTGCTACGCAAGAAAGAATTAAATTTAAAAGAATAAACGGATACGGATCAAAACCTTTATTTAAAAGAATATAAACATTGGAGCCGATCCAGATAATAATAAAAACAACAAACGAAATAATAAAAGTCCAGCTTCCGCCAAAATCGGCTACTTTATCAGCTACCTTTTGTCCTAAATTTCGAACTTCTTCCTCGTCTTCAACAATACTTACGATAGATTTATCTTGTTTTAATGAAGAAATAACACTTTTCTCCATTGCGGAAAGCGCTCCTATTTCTGTCGAAAGATAATTGGAAATATATTGCTGGCGATAAACATTTAATTCGTTTACAGCGATACAATCGTCATCATTAAAATCAGGAAATTCTTTTTTGATTAAACCCAAAATAGGATCATGAATTGATTTACCACAGATTTTTTCGTTTTCACTAAATGGAAGTCCCGAAATTGCACTCTTAAATGTTTTATTATTTTTCATTTGATATGTTTTGAAAGCTAATTTACGCAATTAACTTGGTAAGAAACACATAAAAAAGAAGTGTTTAGAATTCGTTTTTTATCACAAATACAACTTTCTAGACAAAATTTCTTTAGTTAAATCGTGACTTTATTTCCAAAAAACACCTTACTTTTAACGTTCCAAAATTATTCATTCATTTTTACCATTGTGACAAAAGACACTATCATACAAAATATAAAGGCATTAAAGAGCCATTCGCACATAAACTACGGTATTAAAACCAAAACAGAAGACTTTACAGAAAAGCTTTTTTACACTCTTTTTGATTCAAATGCAGTTTTAGAAGAAAGCATTGATGAATTGGAAAAATGCTTTAAAGAAATCGCTGTTTTAGCCTGCAAAAAACCACAAAATTTATGCGGTTCTATGTGGGATAGATTTTTAGAAAAACTGCCAAGCGTTTTAGAAAAATTAAACCAAGATGCCGAGTACATTTTAGAAAACGATCCTGCCTCAAATAGTATCGATGAAGTTTATCTGGGATATCCTGGTTTTTACGCTATAGCTATTTATAGATTAAGCCATGAATTGTACCATTTAGATTTACTTCTGTTTTCTCGATTAATGAGCGAATATGCACATAGGATCACAGGAACAGATATTCATGCCGGAGCAAATATTGCATCGCCATTTTTCATTGACCACGCTACCGGAATTGTAATTGGAGAAACTACTGTTATCAAAAAACATGTAAAAATTTATCAAGGTGTTACGCTTGGTGCATTAAGTGTGAGCAAGGATATGAAAAATGCTAAAAGACATCCTACCGTTGAAGCGAATGTGTGTATTTATGCCAACGCAACAATTTTAGGCGGAGAAACGGTAATTGGAAAGAACAGTGTTATTGGCGGAAATTCATGGGTAACTAAATCTATCCCTGAAGATTCTATTGTTCTAAACACTACCACAACTGAAGTTAAAATAAAAGAAAAAAAATAATGGGTCCACAGAAATTATTAAACCTAATTGGAAATACTCCTTTAATGGAAACTGTCAATTTGGTTAAAAATAAAAATGTAAAACTTTTGCTAAAACTCGAAGGAAATAATCCTGGAGGAAGCGTAAAAGACAGGGCAGCTTACAATATGATTGCTGCCGCATTAGAAAGAGGTGATATTAAAAAAGGCGATAAATTAATTGAAGCAACCAGCGGAAATACTGGAATTGCACTGGCAATGATCGCTCAATTATTTGGCATAGAAATCGAATTGGTTTTACCTGAAGATTCCACAAAAGAGCGCACACAAACAATGCGTGCTTACGGCGCTACAGTTATTTTAACCCCTGCCAGCGAAGGAATTATTGGTTCACGAGATTATGCAGACAAAAAAGTAGCACAAGGCGGTTATTTAATGTTAAATCAGTTTGCCAATGATGATAACTGGAAAGCGCATTACAAAACAACCGGCCCTGAAATATGGAACGACACTGAAGGAACTGTTACGCATTTTGTTTCGGCAATGGGAACTACTGGAACTATTATTGGAACTTCGACTTATTTAAAAGAAAAGAATCCAAATGTGCAGATTATCGGCGCTCAGCCAAGCGATGGATCACAGATTCCTGGAATTCGTAAATGGCCGGAAGAATATCTTCCGAAAATTTTTGATGCTTCTAAAGTTGATACTGTCGTGGATGTAAGCGAAGAAGAAGCACGCCAAATGACCAAAAGATTAGCATTAGAAGAAGGTGTTTTCGCGGGAATGAGCAGCGGAGGTTCTGTTGCCGTTGCCCTAAAAATTGCAGAACAATTAGAATCTGGTGTTATAGTTGCCGTTATCTGCGATAGAGGCGATCGTTATTTGTCTTCGGATTTATTTGATTAAAAAAAGATGCTAAGAAACTAAGTTACTAAGGTTCTAAGATTTTAAACACTAAAACTTAGAATCTCAAAAAAAACTTAGAAACTTAGCAACTCAGAAACTTAGAACCTCAAAAAAATGAACTACAGAAAACTAGGAAAAACAAACTTTAATATATCTGAAATCTCTCTTGGCACTTGGCAGGTGGGAGGAAAATGGGGTTCGGGTTTTGATGATAAAATTGCTGATGAACTTTTGAATACAGCAATAGACAACGGTGTTAATTTTATTGATACTGCCGATGTTTATGAAAACGGATTAAGTGAAACCGCTGTCGGCAGAGTGATTCGATCTCGATCGGAACGAATTTATGTTGCTACAAAATGCGGACGCCAGATCAACCCTCATGTCAATGAAGGATATACGCCAAAAGTGCTTCAAAAATTCGTAGAAGACAGTTTAAAAAGAACTGGTTTAGAGACCCTAGATTTGATTCAGCTGCACTGTCCGCCGACTGAAGTATATTACCGTCCTGAAATCTTCGAACTTTTTGACCGTTTAAAAGACCAAGGAAAAATACTTAACCTTGGTGTAAGTGTCGAAAAAGTTGAAGAAGCCTTAAAGGCAATAGAATATTCGAATGTAACGACTGTTCAGATTATTTTCAATTTGTTCCGCCAGCGTCCTTCAGAATTATTTTTCTCAGAAGCCAGAAAAAAAGATATTGGCATTATTGCCAGAGTTCCTCTAGCAAGCGGACTTTTAACGGGTACATTCAGCGAAAAAACAGTTTTTGAACCCCAGGATCATCGTAACTTTAACCGTAACGGAGAAGCTTTTGATAAAGGGGAAACTTTTTCTGGAATCGATTACGAATTAGGCTTAAAAGCAGTTGAAGCTCTAAAAGCACTATTCCCAGAAACACCAAACCTCGCTCCTATTGCTTTACAATGGATTTTAAGTTTTAAAGAAATCAGCTGTATTATTCCCGGAGCATCAAAAGTAAATCATGTTTTATCAAATTTATCAGTTTATGATACTCCAAAATTAACTGCAGAGCAGATTTCGGAAATGAATAAAATTTATGATGAATTTATAAAACCTTCTGTTCATCAGCTTTGGTAATCTAATTAAAAAGCAACACATCTTTATACTATATATTTAACACGGTATAACTTACAAAATAAGTCTTATTTTATTATTATTTTGGCTTCAACTGACTTTTTTCTACTTTCAAAATTTTCTTCTTTGCAAAAAAATCAAAGCCATGAAAAAAATTAGTTTATTAGCCCTTACCATTTGTTTAATTTTTACTGCATGTAACGCTGATGAAAACATCATTGTAAAAAACAACAAAGTAGAAAATGATTTGGTTACAAAAAATGAAGACTCTAAAAACTTAGAAAAACTGTACAATGAAATTATTGAACTTTCAATGAGTAACACAGAATGTACAGGAGAATGGGAATTTGTTGCCATAGGATCAAAACCTTGCGGAGGACCCGAAAAATATATCCCATATTCCTTGAAGATTAATTTGACCAATTTTCTTGCAAAGGTCAATACCTACAACTTACAACAGAAAGATTTTAACGAGAAATGGAACATCACTTCAACTTGTGTTGTAACCCCTAAACCTATTTCTGTAAACTGTATGAATGGCAAGCCAACGTTGCTATACGAATCTGACAAATTTGAAGAAGAACAAAATCTTAAAAAAATGTATAATGAGATTATTACACTTTCAAAAAATAGTGACTCATGCACAGGAAACTGGCATTTTACTGCAATAGGATCGAAACCTTGTGGAGGTCCTGAAGGTTATATCCCTTATTCATTACAAATTAACACTACTGATTTCCTTGCTAAAGTAAATATATACAACAGCACTAAAATGGCATTCAATGATAAGTGGAAAATTACTTCATCATGTGAAATTGCTCCAAAACCTGAATCTGCTAAATGTATTAATGGCAAAGCAACATTATTATACGAATCTGATAGAGATACAGAAAAACAAAATCTACAAAAAATGTATGATGAAATTATTGCACTTTCCAGCTCTTCAACATCATGTGATGGAGATTGGAATTTTACAGCAATAGGATCGAAACCTTATGGAGGACCAGAAAAGTATATTCCTTACTCTTTGCAAATTAACACTGTCGAATTTTTAAATAAAGTTAATTTTTACAACATTGCGGAAATGGAATTTAATGAGAAATGGAATATTTTTTCAAATTGTGATTTCGTTACAAAACCAAAATCGGTTGTTTGCGTAAACGGAAAAGCGACATTAGTATATAACTAATATTAAAACACTTAGTATTGATAATCATTCAAAAAAACAAAAGGTAATTAAGATTTATGTCTTAATTACCTTTTTTATATATCAAATTCAATTCTAAATTCGGCTCCTCTGTTCTTGCCGTCGCTAGAAGCTGTCAATCGGCCTTTGTTGCGTTCTATTATTTTCTTGCATAAGTACAAACCAATTCCCGTTGAACCTTCATTAGCAGTTCCTAGTCGGCTCATTTTGGTAAACTTTTTAAACAATTCCTCAATCTGATTTTTATCGAAACCAATTCCAGAATCTTTTACCGTTAAAATCAATTTGGAATCTTCTGAAAAAATTCTCACTTTGATTTCACTGTCAAAATAAGAAAATTTCACGGCATTGCTGATTAAATTCACTAAAACCTGAGTCAAAAGACCTTCGTCAATTTTAAGTTTCGCTTCAACACATTCTAAGATTAAATTCAATTTTATCTTTTTATCAAATAAACGCTGTTCTACCTGTTCATTAATAAAAGGAAGGATATTAGGAAACAAAATCGTTTTTGTATCTGAAGTTACTTTTACAACCTGATCCTGCTCGTTTAATAGCTTAATAAAATTATCAATATATCTAAATTGAAGATTAGTTGACTCACAGATTAATTCTGCAAGGTTTTTAACTGATTCTGATGGATTTTCGCTTATAATTAATTGAGCCAAACCCTGCGGATTTCCAGCAAAATTCTTTAAATCATGCGAAAGCATATAAACTAAATCTTGTTTTTCATTAATAAAACTCTCGGCTTCGTAAATCGATTCTTGAATATTGCATAAAAGGAGTCCAGCTTCATCTGTATATTCTGTCGGCAAAACAGACAATTTTCTCAAGTTTCGGTAATCATCTAATGCTTTTGATGCAGTTGCAATAGGTTTAATTAACTTATTTAAAACTAAAAGTGTTATCGCCGTTGCCAGCAAAGTCATTATTAAAGAAAAAACGAGAATTGAAGTTGGAGAAATACTGTACTTAAAATACAATACAAAAAATAATATTCCGATTAAAGGAATATGAATCCCTATAAAAGCAACAAATAAAAATTTGAATGCATAACTTTTTTTCAGAAAGCTGATTTGTGAGAGCGCGTGATACAACTTCATAAAAAGAGGACAATATGGTAGGTTGAAATTCTAATTTTATTAGGATTATTATGCAAACAAAATTAGCTTTTAAAGTTTACTAAACTAATTTTTTGAAGAATTTCTAAAATATTTTTAAAATTAAATTTGTAAAAGTTTTCAAAGGCTTATTTTTGCGCTATGGGAAGAAAAAATACAGACAAAGTTGTCTTTCATCAAATTCAAGTTCTTGATGCCGGTGCAAAAGGAGTTTCGGTTGCCAAAGCACCTGACGGAAAAGTAATCTTTATTCCGAATGTGGTACCTGGAGATGTAGTTGACGTGCAGACATTTAAAAAAAGAAAGGCGTATTACGAAGGTAAAGCCGTAAAATTTCACGAATTATCTGATTATAGAGTAGAACCAATTTGTGAGCATTTTGGAGTATGCGGAGGCTGTAAATGGCAAAATATGAAGTATAGCCAGCAGCTTGCATTTAAACAAAATGAAGTTAAAAATCATTTACAAAGAATAGGAAAAATTGAACTTCCGGAATTTGAAACTATTTTAGGTTCTGAGAAACAGTTTTTCTATAGAAATAAAATGGAATTTTCTTTTTCTAACAGCCGCTGGCTTACAGAAAAAGAAATTGGAAGTACAGAAGATTTAGGAAATAGAAATGCATTAGGATTTCATATTCCGAAAATGTGGGACAAAATTCTAGACATTAATAAATGTCATTTACAAGAGGATCCTTCAAATGCAATTCGTAACGAAATTCGTGCATTTGCAAACGAACATAATTTAGCGTTTTTTAATCCGAGAGAGCATTCTGGATTATTGAGAACCGTAATGATTCGTACCGTTTCGACAGGAGAAATCATGGTTTTAATTCAGTTTTTTGAAGAAGACAAAGAAAACAGAGAGTTAATTCTAGATCATTTATACGAGAAATTCCCTCAAATTACTTCATTACAATATGTTGTAAACGGAAAACCAAATGATACTATCTACGATCAGGATGTTGTTCTTTATAAAGGAAGAAATTACATTCTAGAAGAAATGGAAGGTTTGAAATTTAGCATCAACGCTAAATCTTTCTATCAAACTAACTCAGATCAAGCGTACGAATTATATAAAATAACTCGTGATTTTGCTGATCTTACTGGAAATGAAATCGTTTATGATTTATATACAGGAACTGGAACAATTGCTCAGTTCGTTTCTAAAAAAGCAAAAAAAGTAATCGGAGTAGAAAGTGTTCCTGAAGCTATTATTGATGCAAAAGCCAATGCAGAACGCAATAATATTACCAATTGTGAGTTTTTTGTTGGAGACATGAAAGTTGTATTTAATGAAGCTTTTATTACTCAACACGGTAAACCTGATGTAATTATTACAGATCCACCGCGCGACGGAATGCATAAAGACGTAGTAGAACAAATCTTAAAAATTGCTCCAAAAAGAGTCGTTTATGTAAGCTGTAATTCTGCAACTCAAGCTCGTGATTTGGCTTTAATGGATGAAAAATACAAAGTTACACGTGTAAGACCTGTAGATATGTTTCCGCAGACACATCATGTTGAAAATGTTGTACTTTTAGAACTTCGATAGAAAATATACATGAAAAAATTACTCTCTATTTTGCTGCTCTTTACTTTTGGCTTATCAAGCTGCGAGAAAGATGATATCTGCGATGCAAACACACCAACTACACCTAGATTGATAATTACATTCTATGATATTGCCAATCCTACCAAAACTAGGAATGTCAATAATTTAAAAGTAATTGGCGAAGGAATGACCGAAGGAATCGTTTTTAACGAAAATGGCACAGATGAGACTAAATATCTAACTAGCGGAAGTACGGTTGCAATTCCTTTAAAAGTTAATGACGGTACGGTTACCTATAAATTTATTTATAATGCTGCCAGTACAAACCCAACATCAATTAATACTGATGTATTAACTATAAATTACACCAGTCAAAATGTATACGTGTCTAGAGCATGTGGTTTTAAAACTATTTTTGCTTTAAAACCTGTTGATCCTTTTCTTCGCACAGATCCAGATGGAGATACCGTTTGGATGACTGATGTACAATTAAAAAACCCTAACATTGAATCTGAAAATGAAACACACATTGAAGTTTATTTCTAGTATTTTTTTATTCTTTTCAGTGTTTTTAGGGCAAGCTCAAGACACGCCAGAAATATCACCAAATAAAAAAGATACTATTGTAAAACCCAAAACTGTAACTAGTAAACCACCAGTTCAGAAAGCTGAGGTAAAAAAAGACAGTGTCGTCAAAACAGATCGTTACGGTCTTCGTGTTGGTGTAGATTTGTACAAACTTACCCGCGGTCTTTATGACAAAGATTATAAAGGAGTAGAATTTGTTGGTGATTGGAGATTAACCAAAAAATACTATCTGGCTGCAGAATTGGGTTATGAAAATAAAACAACAGATGATGACAGATTAAATTCATCGGCTGCTGGAACTTATGTAAAAGCTGGGTTTGATTATAATTTCTATGAAAACTGGCTTGACATGGAAAACTTAATCACAATTGGACTTCGAGGCGGTTTTAGTACTTTTAGCCAGGATTTAAACAGCTATAAAATTTACAATCCTAATCCGTATTGGGGTGAACTGCCTGCTATAACAACAGACCAAAAATACAGCGGACTTACAGCGACATGGCTGGAAGTAGCAATGGGATTAAAAGCAGAAGTTTTTGATAATGTATTCGTTGGTTTTGGCGTTCAGCTGAAACTTTTGGCTACCAATAAAAAACCCAGCGGATTTGATAATCTTTATATCCCAGGTTTCAACAGAACTTACGATGGAAGTTTTGGAGTTGGCTTTAATTATACTGTTTCTTATTTTATTCCAATTTACAAGAAAAAGGTAGTGGTGCCAGAGATTAAGGAAGCTCCTAAAAAATAAGATGAGGTTCTAAGGCACTAAGGTTCTGAGATACTAAGTTTTATTATACAATATAAAAAAAGCCGTCAATTCAAAAATTGACGGCTTTTTTATGCTTTATAAATACTAAGAAACTTAACTGCTTAGAATCTTAGTAACTTCTACTCTATTTCTTTAATTCCTTTCACGAAAATCCATTTCATAAAAAGTTTTTCTCCATCTTTCGTTTTTACTGCCTGAAATTTTGGTCCAATAATGGTAGCCACCACAAAAGCAGTCAACGGAATCCAAATTCCTGTCAACCCTGTATATGATGCAATTACAAATCTCAACAATAGAAATAAAATTGCGAAACTTCCTAATTGATATAAAAAAGCTCTTAATTGTAGTTTTGTCATTTTTTTCTTTTTAAAGGTTCAAAGCAACAAAGGTTCAGAGGAACAAAGTTTTTTTCTCTCGAAACTTTTGCACATTTGTTATTTCATTTATTGGATTAATTATTATCAAGATTCAACGCTGCATAGATTCTTCTTTGCACCTTTGTACCTTTGCGCCTTTGTAACTATTCAGAAACCTGAAATTTCGTTCTCTTACTTCCCTCGTACATTTCGTATTTAACCAAACGTGCTTCTAGACTCGCATTAAAAAGTTTTATTTTTCTTGAAGGTTTTAAACCTACAAATTTCAACGCATCTAAATTTGCTGTAATAAACCAAGCATCGGTTCCTGGATAATTTTTCTTTAGTGTATCACCAATACTGCTGTAAAATCTTTCCATTTGAATATCTAAACGTTCGTCATACGGCGGATTGAAAACCATATGGAGTTTTCCTTCGGTTTCTTTTTCGGTATCAAAAAAGTTATCTTCACGAATAGTTACATAATCCTCTAAATTGGCATTTCGAATATTGTCTTTCGCTTTGCTTACGGCACTTGGCGCTTTGTCAAAACCTTTAATAGTGTAATGAAACTCTTTTGTTTTTTTCATTAAACTATTTATAATTTGATCGAATAAATCATTATCCCAATCTTTCCATTTTTCAAAAGCAAATTCCTTTCTATTGATATTTGCAGGAATATTGCAGGCGATCATTGCGGCTTCCGCCAAAAAAGTTCCAGATCCGCACATTGGATCCAAAAAGTGACCTTGGCCTTCCCAGCCAGATAATAATAAAATCCCGGCAGCCAAAACTTCATTAATAGGAGCAATATTCGTAGCTGTTCTATAGCCACGCTGATGCAGTGAATTTCCAGAAGTATCTAAAGATACCGAAACCTGATCTTTATCTATGTGAACATTTATACGTAAATCTGGATATTGCTTATCGATACTTGGACGTTGTCCTGTTCTTTCTCTAAACTGATCGACAATTGCATCTTTACATTTCTGAGAAACAAATTCAGAATGATTGAAATATGTAGAATGTACCGTTGTATCTATTACAAAAGTCTGGTTTGCATTTAAATATTTAGACCAGTTTAAACCAGAAATCCCTTTGTATAATGCCTGCTCGTTATTAGCTCTAAAAGAGTAAATTGGTTTTAAGATTTTAAGAGCAGTACGCAAAGATAAATTGGCTTTGTACATAAAACCTTTATCTCCTTTAAAACTTACCATTCTCACTCCTTTTTCAACATCCTGAGCTCCAAGTGTACGTAATTCTTTTTCTAATATTTCTTCAAAGCCAAAAAAACATTTGGCAATCATTTTAAAATTTTCTTCCATCTTTTCTTTTAAATTAAAAAAAACTAAAGTTTATAAAGATGCACTACATTGCATCTGTACATAATAGCAAGGATTATCGAGGTATCGCTGCTAAATAGTTATTTTTCGGCAAAAATACACTAAATTTGCGGGACTTTGAATTAATTGAAATAGAATAAATGTCTGAAAAGCATAACGCATCAATCCCAAATCAAGAAGATGACAACCAAAATTGGTATTCTTCGTGGTTTGACACTCCTTACTATCACATTCTTTATAAGGATCGCAACTATCGTGAAGCTCAGGTTTTCATGGACAACTTAACGCATTATCTTAATTTGCCCGAAAAAGCAAAAGTGCTTGACTTGGCATGCGGAAAAGGACGCCATTCTATTTATTTAAATCAGTTAGGTTATGATGTCTTAGGTGCCGATTTATCTGAAAACAGCATTGCAGAAGCCAGTAAAAACAGTAACGAAACCCTGCATTTTAAAGTGCATGACATGCGCGAGCCTTTTGAAGAAAAGTTCGATGCTATCTTTAACTTGTTTACAAGCTTTGGTTATTTTGAAAACGATGAAGACAATCTGACTACTTTAAAAGCCATAAAAGAAAGTTTATCAGAATATGGTTTTGCCGTTATTGACTTTATGAATGTTACTCAGGTAATTGAAACTCTGGTTCCTCAAGAAGTTAAAACAGTTGACGAAATTGATTTCCATATCAAAAGATATGTTGAAGACGGACACATTTTTAAAGAAATTGATTTTGAAGATCAAGGCAGAAAATATCATTTTACCGAAAAAGTAAAAGCGCTGACATTAAAAGATTTTCAAGATTTAATGGACGAAGCTGGCATTTATCTTTTGGATATTTTTGGAGATTACAAACTCAAAAAATTCCACAAAACCGAAAGCGAAAGATTAATCATGATTTTTAAGTAAATTGGTTAATCGTTTAATTGTTTAACCGTTTAATCGGTAAGCAAAAAACGATTATACGAATCAACGATTAAACAAATACAAATGAACTATCTACTACCCTTATTTTCTGTACTTTTAGGATATAGTGTGGCTTTGTTTATTAAACCCAATAACAAAACCAATTTAAAATTACTGCTTGCTTTTAGCGGTTCATTTTTATTGTCATTAACTGTAATGCATCTGCTGCCAGAAGTTTACAGCACTCACAATCATAAAATTGGTGTTTTTATAATGGTTGGGATTTTGTTTCAAATCATTCTAGAATTTTTCTCCAAAGGTGCAGAACACGGTCACGTTCACGGACATGCAAAAATGTCTCAGATTCCGTGGCTATTGTTTATCAGTTTGTGCATCCATGCCTTTTTAGAAGGTTTTCCAGTAAGTCATCACCACGATTTAGCACTCGGAATTGCCATTCATCATTTACCAATTGCGGTTATTTTAACGACATTTTTCATCAATGCCGATTTAAACAAAAAAGCCATTTTCGCCTTTATGCTGACTTTCGCCATTATGACGCCGCTTGGAACTGTTGCCTCTGAATATTTACCCTTTTTAAACGATTATTATACTGAAATTACAGCCATTGTAATTGGTATTTTATTCCATATTTCTTCAACAATTATCTTTGAAAGCAGCGAAGGCCATAAATTTAATATTGCCAAAGTCTCGATGATTGTTCTGGGAATTTTACTGGCATTCTTTTTATAATAAATTAATTAGAAAATGTGTCAATTAGAAAATTATCTCATTATCTAATTGACAAATTTTCTAATATCTAATTATCTAATTTAATTCCCCGTTCTCTTTTTCTCGTCCTGATTTCCGAAAGCACGTTCCTTTACATTTATTTTCTTGTTTCCAAAATTGTAAACTAAAGATAAGCGTACAAATCTATTGCTTTCATTCTGGCTGTAAACTTGTTTAACGTCATTTACAACAGAAGTAAAATCTTTTAAATAAGACATATTAAAAATATCATTGGCCAAAAATGCAATCTGCATCGTTTTATTAAACAAATCCTGTTTAAAACCAATATCAAAACTCGATGCATATCCTACTTCATACAAGCCGCTTTTAAAAGGCGAACTATAACTAAAATCAATTTGCAGTTTTGTCGTTTTGCCTAATATAAAAGTATTATTGGTAGAAAATTCAACTTGTAAACTATTTGACGGTGTCGCATTTATATTTTTGATAAACTCTGTTTTTGCTCCTAAAAAATACAAGGAATTTTCACTTGACCACCAATCTGCAAGACCAGCTGAGTAACTTTCTCCAACACCATAATTCAAGTTTTTAAAATAGTTTTCGCGCGTTACAATCTGCGTATTAGTTTCAGGATTTGATGTAAACAAAACTCCGTAACCGTTTGTAATTACATTCACAAAGACACTTGTTCTCAAAATTTCTTTATACGAATGCGCAAACTCAAAATTATCACTAAATGAAGGTTTTAAAAACGGATTTCCTTCAGAATAACTATTGCTGTTAATATAAACCTTAAACGGATTCAGTAAGTCAAAACGAGGTCTGTTGATTCGTTTTCCGTAATTTAAACTGAATGTATTATTTTCATTTCTTTTATAAGAAGTATAAAATGTTGGAAATAACTTCAAGTAATTATTTTCTGTTTCCTGATTCATCGTTTCAGAAAATCCGCTTGTTTGTGTATTCTCAAGTCTTAATCCCAATTGAAAATTCCATTTTTCATTTAACTTTTTATCACCATTAATATAAACTGCCTGATTATTTTCGGTGTATTTAAATCTGTTTGACTGCGAAGGATCCAATTCTGGATTTCCTGTAATTGTATTATAATAAAATACATCGCTGATACTATTTGTAAAACTCATCTTTGCACCATAAGATAAATTTAAAGCTTGAAGCGGATGCTCCATATCGGCCTTAAAACTCCAGTTATCAATTTCCTGATTCGATATATTTCTTCCCGATTGATTTACATCAACAAATGTCATATCTGGAGTGTAATTATTGGCGGTAAAATTTCTATCAAATTTTGAATTGTAATTAAAGTAATCCGCATCAAAAGATAATTTTCTGTTTAAAGAATCCAATTTGGTAATCAAATGCGCATTATAAGTTTGGTTTCCTGAACTTTTATCAGTGTAACTATCATTCAGCGTAACATTCTGCAGCTGATTTTGAGTATTATATTTCTCAATTCTTATATCCGATCCAAAATCTGGATTACTTCTATCATTCAAAAATTGAAAACCAACTGAAGTGCGTTCAGAAAAATCATAATCGACAGCCAATTTTCCCGAAAGATTTTCATTTTTCACTTTCGTTACACTTTTCATACTAGAAAGTCCATCAGGAAAATACATATCCAAAGCTTCATCAGCATTTTTGTAACCCGTTTTTCCGTTAATACTGGCTGCAATTCTAAACTTGTCTTTATTATAAAAGAAGTTATCTCTCAAAGTATAAATTCCGTATTTATTCTGGTCGTACGAAAGTGTTGCTGTATTTTTCCAAGAATCATGCACTCCTTTTTTCATTATAATATTAATTAATCCGCCAGTTCCTTCCGCTTCATATTTTGCTGGTGGATTACTGATAATTTCAATATTTTTAATATCATTTGCCGAAATAGATTTCAAGAAATTATTTAGTTCTTCACCCGTTAATTCGATCATTCTTCCGTCAATCATAACTCGTGAAGTTCCTTTGCCTAATATCGTAATCAGATCGTTTTTTACCACAACTCCAGGCGCTGTATTAATAGCACTCAAAGCATCACCGCCAACCGTTGTAACATTATTTTCAAGATTATAAACCAAACGATCTGTTTTCTGCTCAACAGTCTTCTTTTTAGACTGAATGACAACTTCAACTAAATTGGTTGTATTTTCTTTTAAAATGATTGTTCCTAAATTAGTATCATTTTCAATTAAAATGTCTTTTTCATAATCTGTAAATCCCAAAAGACTTATTCCAATTTTATAAGAACCTTTTTTAATATTCATTTCAAAAGTACCGTCTTGTTTGGTTGTAGTTCCATCGATAATTTTTCCTTCAGAATTTGAGATGGAAACATCTGCCCATTCTAATGAAGTTGTTTCGCTGGATATTTTTCCTTTTAATTTAAAAGATGATTGTGCTAAACAAAATAGAGGAAATAATAAGAAGATTAAAAGGTTTGCTTTTTTCATGATTTCTAATTTTTAAACTTGTTCGATTAATTTGAAGCAAAGTTGCCTTAGAAATTTTCAGAATTCGACCGACAAAAAAAAGTCGAACCAATTTCTGCAGTAGAAATTGGTTCGACTTTATAAGACTGAAGTACGACTTTTTACAAACCTCTTATTATGAAGCGTTTCGGTAAGCCGTAGGCGTTACGTTTGTATATTTTTTAAAAGAAGTATTAAACGAAGATTTGGAGTTAAAACCTACTTCGTATAAAATTTCTAACACAGTAAGCTGGCTTTTAGACTGATCTTTTAAAATATTCATGGCTTTTTGAATGCGATATTCATTCACAAAATCAAAAAAATGCTGATTGATATGATGATTAATCAAAATTGATAAATCCCTTACAGGCATATTAATTTGATTTCCTAATTCCTGTATTGTAAGTGAAGGATCTAAAAAAGGTTCTTTTTCGATCATATATTGTTTCAACGCTGCAATTTGATTATTAATTAAATCGTTTTGAGCATTTACCGATTCTGGTTTTTCTTCCACTTCTGGCAGAATGTCTTTTGTAAGTTTTAATTTAGAATTAACTCCTCTAAAAAGCTCTGGATGATTCAATGCTTTCATTATAAACCAACAAGTTATAAACAAAGCGATTGTTCCGACTAGTACATTTGCCCAAAGAAAAACTTCTCTAAAACCGCTGTAACGTATTATATTTTTTAATGCCACGATAGAGTGTGCAGCAAGAAAAACACATGTCATTTGAAAAAGCCATTTATAAGTTGAAGTACTCGGATTGGCGTAATTTTCTAAGTAAATTTCTCTATACTTCTTTAAAATTAAAAATACATTGATCATGTAAAAAGCATATTGAAATTCAATTAAAATCTGAATAAAGTAAATTTCAGACATTTGATTGAGTGTGCTGGCAAAACTTCCTTCATCGATTGGAATATAGATTCGTGGAATAAAGATCAAATTGGTAACAATAAAAGGAATTAGGTGAACTAAATGTTTCCATTTTAATCTAAAATCAGAATAACAAACAGCCAATACATATAAATAAAATAGAGGCATTCCCAACAAACAAGCTGTTGATCTAAAAATCTCCAGATTTCTATGATCTTCCGTATATAAATACATAAAGAATCCGCTGAGATCGATAGCTGAGAAAATAAAAAAGAAAGCAAACAGACGGTTGGCTAATTTATTTTCGGTTTTAACCGTTAATAAAAAAAACGCAAGTAATAAAGAAACGAAAACTGAAATCCGGGCTATATTCTGCAGTAAATCTAACTTATCCATTGAATCTTTTAATATAGAACAAATATAATATTTTAGTTGGTGTAACAACGCTTGAGAAAAACAGTCCTTATAAATAAAAAATAGAAGAAAAAAAAGATTTATAAATCTTTGAGACTTTGCGAGATTGCAATAAAAAATATTAATTTTGACCTGTCTAAATAACACTCAAATGACATTTACGAAAACTACTGAACTAGCATCAAAGTATGAACATTTAGAAAAAATGTCTGTTCATGAATTGTTATCCAATATTAACCAAGAAGACAAAACTGTTCCTTATGCAGTTGAAAAAGCTTTACCGCAAATAGAAGCTTTAATTCCGCAAATAGTCGCTAAATTAAAATTAGGAGGCAGATTGTTTTATATCGGAGCAGGAACTTCTGGCCGACTTGGTGTTGTTGATGCTTCAGAATGTCCGCCAACATTTGGTGTTCCTTTTGATTTGGTGAATGGTATAATTGCAGGCGGTGATACAGCTATAAGACGTGCTGTAGAAAATGCTGAAGACAGCACTACAAATGCTTGGATTGATCTTCAAAATCATAATATTGATTCTAATGATGTTGTAATTGGTATTGCAGCTTCTGGTACAACTCCTTATGTAATAAGCGGTTTAAAAGCTTGTAATCAAAACAATATTGTAACAGGATGCATAACATGTAACGCGGGAAGTCCGCTGGCATTGACTGCACAATTCCCTATTGAAGTAGTTGTTGGTCCAGAATTTATTACCGGAAGTTCTCGAATGAAAGCCGGAACCGCACAAAAATTGGTTCTTAACATGATTTCGACTGCAGCGATGATTCAGCTTGGAAAAGTGAGAGGCAACAAAATGGTCGATATGCAGTTAAGTAATATTAAACTGGTTGATCGAGGTGTTAAAATGATTATGGACGAAATTCCTGTTTCTTACGAAGAAGCTTCAGAATTATTAAAAAAATACGGCAGCGTAAGAAATGCTGTTGACAATTATAATAAGTAAATAGGTTTACTTTAATTTAACCGCAAAATTCGCAAAGTTTTTTTTGTTTGCAATGCTTTGTATAAAGCACAAAGACAGCAAAGCTTTATCTAAAAAACTTTGCGAACTTTGCGTAAATCTTAGCGCACTTTGCGGTTAAATGTAAGTTCAACAACCTGAAACAAAAAGCAAACAAATGTCTACAAATAAAGAATTGCTAAGAAAAGGAGTTAAATACTTAACAGGCGCTCTGCCTTTGATGTTTCTTGGGCCGTCAATGATTTATAATGCTTTTATGAATCAGCATACGAACTGGCACTATCTAGTTTTAGGAATTGGAATTGTAGCTTGTTTGAGTTCGATGCTTTTGATCTTTCTTGGATTGAAAATTATTATGAAAGGTATATTTAATGACTAAATAATCTCCTCCATAGACCTGACAGGTTTTTAAAACCTGTCAGGTCTACTCATCTCTAAAATATAAATCTTTATCCAAATAAAAATGGAAGGCATAATTCACATTCAGAAAACATTCGAGAAAGTTGTTTACATCGACAAAAAAATAAACAATCGAGAGTTTGAAGATTGTATTTTTAAAAATTGTGACTTTTCGAACAGCAATTTCTCCAACAATACTTTTTTAGACTGCGAATTTATTGACTGCAATCTTTCTATGACAAGTTTGGCAGGAACGAGTTTAAAAAATGTGACTTTTAAAAACTGTAAACTTTTAGGAATTGCTTTTAATGAATGTGATGATTTTTTGTTCCAAGTTTATTATGAAGAATGTACTTTAGATTATGCCTTATTTTCGAATAAAAAAATGCCTAAAACAAAGTTCATCAATTCGTCTGTACGCGAAGTAACTTTTATTGGAACCAATTTAACGAGTTCTGTTTTTGATAATTGTAACCTTGACGGTGCTATTTTTAATGAAACGCAATTAGCGGGAGTTAATTTTAAAACCGCATACAATTATAAAATAGATCCCGAATTTAATCCGATGCGAAAAGCACAATTTTCTAACGATGGAATTGTTGGATTGTTAGATAAATACGATATTAAGATTGTCTAATTCTATGAAGATGCCTCAGAGAGGCACAATATTTACAGATACAATATTTTAGTAAAGTTCAAAGCTCCATCGGAGCGACATATTTTAATTCTCTGATCAATTTAAAAATATTATTATATGAGTGTCGCCGATCAATCCTATTTAGAAAATGTAAAAAAGCAATTTTTATATTATAAAATGCTGGGAGAAAAAGCAATGGACCAATTACAGCCAGAACAGCTTTTTGTTGCCATTAATGAAGACACGAACAGCATTGCCACAATTGTAAAACACATTTCTGGTAATATGCTTTCGCGCTGGACTGACTTCCTTACTACAGATGGCGAAAAAGAATGGCGAAATCGTGACGCCGAATTTGAAAATGATTTACAATCGAAAGAACAAGTTTTAGAAATTTGGAACAAAGGCTGGAATGTTTTTCTTGAAACGCTGAATAGTCTAAACCCAGAACATCTTTCAACTATTATCTATATCCGAAATGAAGGTCATACAGTTATAGAAGCCATAAACCGCCAATTGGCACATTATCCGTATCATGTTGGACAGATTGTTTTTTATGCGAAACAATTGAAAAACAGCGAATGGAATAGTTTATCGATTCCGAAGAATAAATCGGGAAATTACAATGCCGAAAAGTTTGCCAAAGAAAAAGAAATTAAGAACTTTACCGATGACGAATTAAAAAGATTAAAATGATAAAAGCTATAAGCTTTAGGCTATAAGCAAAACTGCTTATTAAGTAAAGCTTAAAGCCTATTGCCTAAAGCTTAAAGCATAAAAAATGAAAAAAATTATATTCTTATTCCCTTTTCTGGCTTTAGTTTCTTGTTATAATGCAGAACACAATTGCAAGGATTTTAAAACTGGAAAATTCAAATTTGAGTTTGAAGTAAATGGTGTTAAAAAAACAACTTATTTTGAACGTAAAGATGATATCGAAATTGAAACTTTTGAGGGAAAAACTGATACTGCGACAATACGCTGGGTAAGTGACTGCGAGTATGTGCTGCAAAAGAAACATCCGAAAAATATGGCTGAAGAAAAAGCAATCAGCATGAAGATTTTAAATACTTCTAAAGATTCTTATACATTTGAATTTGGTTTAGTTGGTTCTGAAGAAAAACAACGAGGCAAAGTCTATAAAGTTGATTAAACTTTCGTTCTAGAATATTTAAAGCTCCAATCTTGGGGCTTTTTACTTTTAATCCGTTAAAATACTGTGTGGAGCTACTTGTGGAGATACCTCGTTCCTCGGGATGACAAAACTGTGAAGAAAACCTTTGTCCCTTTGTCCCTCTGTTTCTTTGCAACTCAAAAAACAAAAATGTTTCTTTTACATTTCTATTTTAAATAGTATTTTAGAACTCTAATCTAACCACATGAAAAATACCATTTCGCAGAGAGTTGCTGACTTTTTAAAAGGATATCCGCCGTTTAATTTTTTGCATCAGAGAGATTTAGAAAAACTGTCTGAACAAATTTCTATTATCTATAAAGAAAAAGATGCTGTAATTTTTGCTGAGAATGACAAAACTCACGACTCTTTTTATGTAGTCCATAAAGGTGCTGTTGCTTTGAAAAAAAGCACTAAAAACACCGTTTTAGACATGTGTGATGAAGGTGATATTTTTGGTCTTCGTCCGCTTTTAGCACAGGAAAACTATATTATGGAAGCTGTCGCGCATGAAGAAACTATTTTGTATGCCATTCCTATTGCAGTTTTTAAACCTTATGCGCTGGAGAATAGAAATATTGGTAATTTTTTGATTGAAAGTTACGCTTCAAACACCCGAAATCCGTATTCAGATATTCATAAAGATAAATTGTATGGTGATGATTCGTTAAATGAAAATCTTCATTCCAGCAATCATTCTTTTGATTTAGCTCCAATAAAATACTCTAAAAAAATTGTTACCTGCAGTCCGTCCACAACGGTAAAAGATATTGCCAAAATCATGGGCAAGAAAAAAGTGGGCGCTATTTTGATTGTAGATGAAATGCTTCCTATTGGTATTTTGACAGATAAAGATCTTAGAAATAAAATTGTTACAGGAGATTTTCCAATCACTACTACAGCCGAAACTATAATGACAAAACCTGTTATTACATATCCTAAAAAAATGACGGTAACTGAGGCACAAATGGCAATGATGAAAAGTAATATCAGTCATTTATGTTTGACGAAAGACGGAACGGTAAACACAAAAGCCGTTGGAATTTTATCGAAACACGACGTGATGGTTGCACTTGGGAATAATCCGGCCGTATTGATAAAAGCGTTGAAGCGTACCAAAAAAATTAAGGAAATAAAACCTATTCGCAACCGAATCATGCAATTGCTCCAAGGTTATCTGGATCAAAATATTCCGATGACTTTGATTACCAAAATCATCACCGAACTTAATGAAGCCTGCACCACCCGTGTTATCGAAATCTGCATAGATAAAATGAGCAGTCCGCCGCCAGTAAAATTTGCGTGGCTCGCTCTTGGAAGTCAAGGAAGAGGCGAGCAAATGCTGCATACGGATCAGGATAATGCGATTGTGTATGAAAATGTAAATGAAGTTTTTAGGGATGAAACCAAAGTCTACTTTCAGAAATTTGCGGGACTTGTGAATAAAGCTCTTTTTGAAATTGGTTACGATTACTGCCCTGCCGAAATGATGGCATCTAACCCAAAATGGTGTATGAGTTTGGACGAATGGAAAGCCCAAGTACATCATTGGATTACAAATCCTGGTAAAAATGAAGTACTGCTTTCGTTTATTTTCTTTGATTATAGTAAGACTTATGGTGATTCAGAAATCGTTAATCAATTATCAGATTCTATTTTTGAAGACGTAAAAGCAAATCCGATTTTTTATATGCATCTAGTGAGTGGTGCTTTGCAAAGTCCATCTCCTACTGGTTTCTTTAGACAGTTTTTGGTGGAACAAGATGGCGCTAACAAAGATAATTTTGACATTAAACGAAGAGCTTTAATGCCCCTGACAGATGCTGCACGTGTTTTAATTTTATCACATTCGGTAAAATCAATCAGCAATACAGCAGAGCGTTTTGAAAAACTGGCAGAACTGGAACCTAATAATAGAGAATTGTACTTATCGTGTTCGTATTCGTTTAAAGCCTTATTGAAATTTAGAACCAAACAAGGTCTTTTACATCACGATTCTGGACAGTTTATTGAATTGGAATCTCTAACCAAAATGGAAAAAATTAAACTGAAACGTACTTTTAAAACCATAAAAGAACTTCAGGAATTAATTTCAGTTCGTTTTAATATTTCAAATCTGGTATAATCATGAGTTTATTCAATTTTTGGAAAAAAGAAGAAAATAATCTATTCGACGAAAATATTACAATCGAAGAAACTCGTTTTGTTGTTCTGGATACAGAAACGACTGGTTTTGATTATGAAAACGATCGAATGCTATGCATAGGCGCATTGGTTCTACAAAATGGAATTATTAATGTTCAGGACAGCTTTGAAGTATATCTTGAACAAGATCATTACGATAAATCCACCGCTCAAATTCACGGAATTTTAAAAGATTTGCTTGTCAAACGTCCAACAGAATTAGAAGCTTTGCAACAATTTTTAGACTTTTTAGGAGATTCAATAATCATTGCACATCACACTATTTTTGATGTTACGATGATTAATAAAGCTTTAGAACGAAATGGACTTCCGCATTTAACCAATAAAACTTTAGATACCGCGTATTTGTATAAAAAGACTTTAATTCAGTCGCATTTGTTCGAAAGAAAAGATCATTATACTTTGGATGATCTGGCAGATAAATTTGATATTTCAAAAAAAGACCGTCACACCGCTTTGGGCGATGCGTATATAACAGCGATTGCATTTCTTAAAATTGTCAAGAAGCTGAGAGAGAAGAAAGAAGTTAATCTAAATCAGCTTTTTAAATAGTTTTAAGTTTTTTTTATCAATCTTAAATTTACATTTAAACAGGAATATTTACCATTTAGTAATATAAGACTGATAATTATTAGCAAAAAGAAAAAATAGCCATAACATGTATTTTGTTTTTGAAAGATAGCTTTGCTCTAATCAAAAAAACAAAACAAATTATGAAAGCTAACTTCTTAAAATCAATTACTTTACTTGGAATCGCAGGTCTTTCTGTAATTTCCTGTCAAGATGATGACAAAAAATCTTCGAACGATGTAAATGCCAGTATCGATTTTACTTCTCACTCAAAAGTTCCTGCATTTGTATATGCAATGCCTGGCTTCGAAAACATAAAAATCAGTACTTTAATTGCAAGTTCAGATGTGCTTCCAGAATCTCCTTCTTTTGTTTACGGTGCCCAGCCAGATGGCGCTGGACTAATGAAAGATCCAAATGGAGATGGTTATATTATGATTACCAATCACGAAATTCTTCAATCGGTTTCGAGAGTTTATTTAGATAAAACATTCAAACCTGTAAAAGGTGATTACCTAGTTGATGGTGTTGGAGGTTTAACTCGTTTGTGTTCTGCAACTTTAGCAACTCCAGAAATTCACGGATTTGGTCCTATCTTTTTAACTGCTGGAGAAAGCGGTCAGGAAAGCATGGTTCACGGAATCAATCCGTTGGGATTATCTTCAGACAAAGCTAGAACGGATAGAGTTTTACCAGCTTTAGGAAAAGCAAGTATGGAAAACACTGTTCCATTACCAAAGGAAGCTTATCCAGGAAAAACAGTAATTCTTATCGGAGAAGATCAATCTTATGCTACTTCACATGTAAGTGCAGGACAATTGATTATGTATATGAGTACAGTTGGTGATTTGTCTAACGGAAAATTATACGCTTTAAAAAGAACAGACGGAAATCAGGTTGAGACGTCTATGACATTAAACAATTCTTATCCAGTTCAATTTGTTGAAATTCCGAATGCTAAAAACTTAACTGGAGCTGTAATTAATACAACTGTAAACGATTTAAAAGCTATTCGTTTTTCAAGAGTTGAAGATGTTGATTATAGAAAAGGAAGCGCAAGCAACAATAGAGAAATTTATTTTACAGCAACAGGTCAGGCAACTAATAACGCTCCAGTTGATGGCTACACAATGTGGGGAAGAGTTTATAAATTGAAAATGGATGCTGCAGATCCGCTTAAAGGAACTTTAGAATTAGCGGTTGAAGGTGACAGTACTCCAGGAACTGGAATTATTAATCCGGATAACTTATGTGTTACTGAAAACTTCGTATACATTCAAGAAGATGGTGACAGCTATTATGCTGATGCTAAACACGATTCGTACATCTGGCAGTATAATATTGCTACAAAACAAAATAAAGCGTGGTTAAACATGAACCACAAAAGAACTGATGTAGCTTGGAATACTTTATACAACCAGACTGGAGAAATGAGATTTGGAAGCTGGGAATTTGGAGCAATGCAAGATATTTCAGACATCATTGGTGTTCCAGATACTTTCACAGTAAACGTTCATCCTCATACTTGGCAGAGTGATGCTTTTAAAAATGCTGACGGCTCAGGAACTCAAACCAATAAAGAGGGCGGGCAAACTGTAATTATTAGAAACGTACAGCGATAATAATTTCATTCAAAATCATAAAGCAACCCTTATTTTTGATAAGGGTTGTTTCTACTACAGTACTATTATGAAATTAAACCATTTTTCATTTCTGGTTATAACACTTTGTTTGTTGTTTTCATGCCAAAAGAATGAAGATCCTAAATCATCTATTAAACAAGATTTACTAATTGATTTAACCAAATTAGACAACGAAATCATTCATTTTCAAAAGCTTGTAAATGACAATTCATCTCAAAAAGAGATTGTACAGCAATTTAAAAAGTCTCGTCTTCTTTATAAAAAAGTGGAATGGGAAGTTGAATATTTCATTCCGGAAACGGCAAGATTTATGAATGGCCCAGCTTTGGATGAAATGGAATTGGAAGAAAACAGATCTTTTGAACCACACGGTTTTCAGGTTATAGAAGAAATGATTTATCCTGAATACAATAAAGAAAGTAGAGAAGATTTAATTAGAGAATTGAATATCTTTCAATCGAATATCAAACAGCTCAAAAGTACTTTTGAGGTTATTACGATTAGTGATGATTATATTTTAGATGCTATTCAGCAAAATGTATTTCGTGTTATTGCTTTAGGAATTACTGGTTTTGATAGTCCGATTTTGCAATCTTCAATTCTTGAAGCTGGACAAAGTTTAATTGTGATTCCAGAATCGTTGGAAAAAATTAATGCTAATAATAAATCATTAACAGAATTAAAAAAATTGGTATCTAAAGCGCAAAAGTATTGCCAAGAAAACAACAATTTCAATGCTTTTAACCGAGCTGTTTTTATAAGCGAATATTTGAATCCGATTTCAAAAAATTTAAAAGCATTTCAAAAAGAAGAGCATATTAAAAACGTAAAAAAAAGCAGTCCGCTAAAACCAACAATTGAAACTTTATTTGACAAAGATGCTTTTGATGTAAATGCTTTTGTACTTTCGGAAGAATATAATTTTACGAAGGACAAATCAATTCTGGGAGAAAAACTGTTTTATGATAAAAGCCTTTCTAAAAATAATGATCGAAGCTGTGCTTCTTGTCATCATCCTGAAAAAGCATTTACAGATGGACTAAAAACAAATCTATCTTTAACAGGTTCAAATCTAGCCCGAAACACTCCTACTCTAACTTATGCTTCTTTACAAAATGCTCAATTTTGGGACATGCGTCAGTTAGATTTAGAAAAGCAGAGTGTTGATGTTATTCAGAATAAAGACGAAATGCATGGTTCTATGGATAACATTCATGCCAAAATTCTCTTAGATCAAGAGTATATAAAAGTCTTCAAAAAAGCCTATCCCAAAACTTTAAAACCAGAAGCCTGGCAGATTCAAAATGCAATTGCGAGTTATATTCGTTCTTTAAATGCCTTTGACTCCAGATTTGATAAATACATGAGGGGAAATAAAAACAGCCTTAATAATCAAGAAATTGAAGGAATGAATCTTTTTATGGGAAAAGCAAAATGTGCCACCTGTCATTTTACGCCTTTGTTTAATGGAACAGTTCCGCCAAGTTATTCAAAAACAGAACATGAAGTTATTGGAACTCCAAATGAAGCATCAGGCAGAACTTTGAGTCCAGATAAAGGCCGTTATTTATACAATAAAATGCCCCAATTGGTTGGTGCGTTTAAAACTCCAACCGTTCGAAATGCAGCAGTTACCGCTCCGTACATGCACAATGGAGTTTTTAAAACACTCGAAGAAGTGGTTTCTTTTTACAATAAAGGCGGCGGACAAGGTTTAGGTTATGAAGTAGCAAACCAAACTTTGCCGTTTGATAAACTGAATTTAACCGTAAAAGAAGAACATGCTCTTGTTGCTTTTATGAAAACGCTTACAGATAAAAAATACCAATAAAACCAATAATAACTTCCAGATTAACAAAAACGCCGAAAATATAAATTTCGGCGTTCCTCTTTTTAGTCGACAAACATTCTATATGGAAATACGTTTGACGATCTATTCTTAAGATTTTTCATGAAGCTGTCACATAGATACTCCCATTCGGAATTTGATAAATGTTCCTTTTCTTCTGGATTTGTTTTTATGAAAATATCTACCGTTCGGCTAAAACCTGCTTTTACAGAAATTTCTTTTCGAGTTCCTTTTTCTATTTTAATATCGGTAATCGAATTTTTAAAATGGTTAAAACCAAAAGCTTTAATATCAGCAAAAGTTACGATTCTGCCACGGGTTAGTAATGCATTTCTGTACGCTAAAATCCTGTCCTTATTATTTTGCTTATTTACGCCTCCAACAGTATTAGTCATTAAGGTAACTTTGTTGCTTATAAAAAATAAATCTTTGCAGTCTAAAGCGGTTCCTGCTTTAATGTCATTTCCCTCTTCTGCACAGGTTGACCAGTAATTTATTTGAAATGTATTATCTTTATATTGATCAGATTTAGGTTTGATCATTATATAAGGATCATTATTTTTTAAAAAGCTGCTTTCCTTTGCCTGCTGCTCTACCGAAGCCAAGAGCTGGCTGATCTGCAGGAATACCAGCAGGAAAATTAAACGAAGAAGAAAAACAAAAACTTAACAATATTGAGCAAGTTCTTAACCAAAGGGTAATTGGTCAAGATCATTGTATTGCAACAGTTGCAGGTTCAATTCTAGAATCAAGATCTGGATTAAGCAAAGCTGGACAGCCAATCGCTTCTTTCTTTTTCTTAGGTCCAACAGGAACTGGTAAAACAGAACTGGCCAAAAGTCTAGCCGAATTTCTTTTTCAGGATGAGAATGCAATTATACGTTTTGACATGTCTGAATTTAAAGAAGAACATTCAGCGGCTTTACTTTACGGGGCGCCTCCGGGATACGTAGGGTATGAACAGGGAGGCTTACTGGTAAACAAGATCAGACAGAAACCTTACTCTATAGTTTTATTTGATGAAATTGAAAAAGCGCATCCGTCTGTTTTTGATGTTTTTCTTCAAATTATGGACGAAGGAAAACTGCACGACCGACTAGGAAAAGAAGGTGATTTCTCTAATGCTATTATTCTTTTTACTTCGAATATTGGTGCAGACCACATTGTTGAAACTTTTAATAGTGGTCAAATTCCTGCCTCAACTTCTTTAATGGAAATTATGACGAATTATTTCAGACCAGAATTTTTAGGACGTTTAACTGAAATTGTACCTTTTGCGCCTATCAGTAAAGAAAATGCTCTAAAAATATTTGAAATTCACCTGAAAAAAGAGTTTATGGATTTACTCAAAAACATCAATATTAAAGTCGATATTCCAATAGAAGCTAAACTTTATCTGGCTGAAAATGGGTATAATGCTAAATACGGAGCAAGACCGATTAAAAGTATCATTCGAACGCATTTAAGAAGACCTTTAGCTAAGAAAATAATCTCAGGAGAAATAAAAGACGGAGATACTATTTTTGTTAGTATTGAAAACAATGAAGTAAAATGGATAAAACAAGAATTAATCTCTATCTCAGAAAATTAATTCTAAAAACTTCAATACAAAAAAGCCGCTAAGATTAATTTCTTAGCGGTTTTTATTTTTAATTGATGTTACAATTTCTAATATTAATAAAAAAATTGAGTTGTTTCCTTAGCGTTTCGATTTACTAAACTTTTAATTTTTTCAGTTGGATAATCTTTAGCATTATATTTATAAGCGTTTGTAAATTCAGTGGTTACACCTGAATTTGAAATACAAGTTTGTTTAACTACATTATTAACAGATACATCATGATCTAATAATAAATTAAATCCTAAAATATTTTTACTTGGATTATTTTTATTGTCATATTCATAATATACACCTGTAGTCATAACTCCATTCTCATACTTTTCACTACTTAATAAATTGCCATTTGAAAACTTATAAACTCCTAAAACTGTAACTATTTGAGATCCTGCTTTAATAGATTCCAAATAACTTATATTTCCATTATCAAAATAAGTATATTCTGTTTCGCTTATTTTTTCACCATTAGGCAACATGTTACTTTTAGAAACCAATTTTTCATTATTATATGTATAATCTATATAACTTTGAAGCATCCCTCTTTCGAAGAATTCTAGTTTTGTTATTTTAGTTCCTGTGTAAATATATCGTAGTTCATTTTCATTATTCGATGTATTACTAACTATCTTATTTCCATCGTATAAACATTTCACTTCAGAAAAGGAATTATCAGCCCCTGTAATAATTGTCTTTTTAAGTAAAACTTCAGAAGTTTTATCTATGCTTTGTGCATCATTACTTGAACAAGAATTTAATACCAATAAAATGGCACTAACTAGACATAAAATTTTTTTCATAATTTGATTTTTAAATGAATTGCTAATTTAAAAATCAAAAAAAGTTATAAGTAACCACAATAAGTTAATTTTATAACAATATAAGACTTATTAAAAATATGTTAATCGAATAAAGTAATAGGCAAATAATTAAAAAAATAATCATTTAAAACTAAAACATTAATCTCGATAAAAAAACGCTAAGAAATTAATCCTAGCGGTTTTTATTTTTAATCTAAAACCAAACCTATTTGACCATCGTCGTCTAATTCTGTTTCAACTGAATCTTCGTCTGACAATTCTGGCTTCTCTGGAACTTCTTCAACTGGTTCGTCGTAGGGAAGCGGATCTAACAAATTAACTTGTTTTAATTTGTCAGTTGTCAACTGATTTCCTAGAGCCTTGAAGCCTTTTACAGCTATAAAATCTTCAACATCAATATGTAAATCTTCTTTTTGAACTCCTTTTACTTTTGCAAAAACCAATTGAGCCACAGGACGATAATCTGTCGACACAATTTCTAATTGCGAATTCGGGTGATCTGTAATAAAGCTTTCTTCCTTTCCTTCATTCTCCACAAGAAAACGTTTCAAGAAATAGCGCTCTTTTTCTCCATCATAATAAATTGCCGAAATTGGCTTTTTAGGCTTCCATTTTTCCAAAACAATCATATCTTCTTCAAAATGAGTTGATAATTCTGGAATAATTACTTTTAATTTTCCTGACTGGCTAATTATTAAGATTTTATCTGTTGGTTTAAATTCTCCAAGCAGTTCTCCTCTTCCATCAACATTTAGACGTTTTACAGTATCATCAAACCAAACTTTTCTTGGCAGTAAAGTCGAAATTCCTTTTTCTTTTAATTCGATTTTCTTGATTGGATATTTTGTTACTAAATTTCCTTTTGATCCACGGCCTTTAATAGCCAGCTTAGCAAAATCAATATCGAATTTCAGTTTCTTAATGGTTCCTATTTGACGCAATAATATGGTTACAACCTCAGCTTCTCCATTTGGATTATGTGAAAAATAAACCACTTGCGAACCATTTGTTCCGTTTGTCAAATCGTATGCTTTGTCACGTGTTACCCCTGTCACATTAAAGCGTTTGATATAAGACGGACCCGATTTACCATCACGGTACATCATGTTATAAATCGTACGTTTATCACTCTTATCAAAAACAGCAACATGAATTATATCTTTACCTATAAACGTTTTAGCGTCTACTTTTGTAATCATCATTGTACCGTCGCGCAAAAATACAATTACATCATCAATATCAGAACAATCGGCAACGTATTCGTCTTTCTTTAAGCTGGTTCCTACGAATCCTTCCTCGCGGTTTACGTACAATTTGGTGTTACGTAAAACGACTTTGGTTGCTTCGACATTATCAAAAACACGAAGCTCTGTCTGACGTTCACGACCTTTTCCGTATTTCTCTTTTAATTTGGTAAAATACGCAATTGCAAAATCTGTTAAATGCTCCAGATTATACTCGACTTCTTTCATTTCTTCTTCTAACCTTGAAATCAATTCATCGGCTTTATCCGAGTCAAAACGGGTAATACGAATCATCGGGATTTGAGTCAAACGCTGTAAATCTTCATCAGTGATTTCTCTAACGAATGATTTTTTGAAAGGCTCAAAACGATCGTATAAATATTTGTAAAGCGATTCTCTGTCTCCATACAACTTGAAATCAATATACATTTCTTCGCGAATGAATATTTTTTCCAAAGTAGAGAAATGCCATTTATTCTTTAATTCTTCTAATTGAATTTCTAATTCCTGACGAAGCAAATCTACGGTTCTGTGCGTTGAAATCTTCAACATTTCAGAAACACCAATAAACAACGGTTTATTATCTTCAATAACGCAACCTAAAGGCGCAACAGAAGTTTCGCAGGCTGTAAAAGCAAATAAAGCATCAATTGTTTTATCTGGCGAAACACCTGGGAAAAGATGAATTAAAATTTCAACATCGGCTGCTGTGTTGTCTTCAATTTTCTTGATTTTGATTTTACCTTTATCATTGGCTTTCAAAATACTATCAATTAAACTTGATGTATTGGTCGAAAACGGAATTTGCGTTATGACCAGTGTATTTTTGTCTAATTGCGAAATCTTAGCACGCACACGTACACGTCCGCCACGCATTCCGTCATTATAATTGGAAACATCGGCAATACCAGCCGTCATAAAATCAGGATAAAGCGTAAATGCTTTTCCTTTTAAAATTTTAATAGAAGCATCAATCAACTCGTTGAAGTTGTGAGGCAGCACTTTTGTAGAAAGTCCAACTGCAATACCTTCTGCACCTTGTGCCAAAAGCAATGGGAATTTTACTGGAAGATTGTTTGGTTCTGCACGACGACCATCATACGAAACTCCCCAATCTGTAATTTTTGGAGAATATAAAACCTCCAACGCAAATTTAGATAAACGTGCCTCAATGTAACGCGAAGCTGCCGCTCCGTCGCCTGTTAAAATATTACCCCAGTTTCCCTGGCAGTCAATTAGTAGATCTTTTTGACCAATCTGCACCATTGCGTCACCAATACTCGCATCTCCGTGTGGGTGATACTGCATGGTGTGCCCTACTACATTGGCAACTTTGTTATATCGACCATCATCCAGCTCTTTTAAAGAGTGCATAATACGACGCTGAACAGGTTTAAATCCGTCCTCGATAGCAGGAACTGCACGTTCCAGAATTACATACGAAGCATAATCCAAAAACCAATCTTTGTACATTCCCGTTACTTTTGTAATAACGTCTTCGCCTTCTTCTTCTTGGTTTTCGTAAAAATGCTGTCCTTCAAAATGCTTAGCATCTACATCGATAATCTCATCTTCATCTCCATCCTGATTATCCATCAGGTTTTCATCTGAATTATTCTCGTCGTCGTTTGGAATTATGTTATCGTCTTCTTCGTCTTTCATATATTTTGTTCAGTATAACTACTAAAAAATTCTTCTATAATTCTTTTATTCTTTCTTCTAAACCTCTACCAACTCATCGATCTCCACCTTCAAATTCTTGATAATAAAATCTTGTCTGTCTGGAGTATTTTTCCCCATATAGAAAGATAATAATTGCTCAATAGAAGTGTTTTTATCCATCATAACCGGATCAAGACGAATGGTTTCTCCAATAAAGTTTTTGAACTCATCTGGCGAAATCTCTCCCAAACCTTTAAATCGGGTGATTTCTGGTTTTGGTTTTAGTTTTTCAATGGCTTCTTTTCTTTCTTCTTCAGAATAACAGTAAATGGTTTCTTTTTTGTTTCGAACCCTGAAAAGAGGCGTCTGCAAAATGTACAAATGCCCTTCTTTGATTAATTCTGGAAAAAACTGTAAAAAGAAAGTAATCAACAGCAAACGAATGTGCATTCCGTCGACATCGGCATCGGTTGCGATTACGATGTTGTTGTAACGTAATTTTTCTAGTCCGTCTTCGATATCTAAGGCTGCTTGAAGCAAGTTGAATTCTTCATTCTCATACACAATTTTTTTTGTCATTCCGTATGAATTCAAAGGCTTACCACGCAAACTGAAAACGGCTTGCGTATTCACGTCGCGTGACTTTGTAATCGATCCAGAAGCCGAATCTCCCTCGGTAATAAAAAGTGTGCTTTCTAAGTTTCTTGGGTTTTTGGTATCTGGAAGATGCGCGCGGCAGTCTCTTAATTTTTTATTATGAAGATTGGCCTTTTTAGCACGATCTGTAGCCAGTTTTCTAATTCCTGATAATTCTTTACGTTCGCGTTCTGCCTGTAGAATTTTACGCAATAAGGCTTCGGCAGTCGGCGGGTTTTTATGTAAATAATTATCTAATTTGGTTTTAATGAAATCGTTAACGAAAGTACGAACAGAAACTGGAGGTGTTCCATCATCTGAACCCATATCTGTAGAACCTAATTTTGTTTTGGTCTGAGACTCAAAAACAGGTTCCATTACTTTAATACTAATCGCACTCACAATCGATTTTCTAACATCTGATGCTTCGAAATTCTTATTGTAAAATTCACGAATTGTTTTTACAACAGCTTCACGATAGGCCGCTAAGTGCGTTCCTCCCTGTGTTGTATTCTGACCGTTCACAAAAGAGTGATATTCTTCACTGTACTGCGTTTTACTATGTGTTAACGCAACTTCAATATCATGCTCTTTTAAGTGGATAATTGGGTATTCTAAATCTTCTTCGTTAATTGTTTCTTCTAATAAATCGCGAAGTCCGTTTTCTGAATAATATTTTTCTCCGTTAAAAATAATCGTTAAACCATTGTTCAAATAACAATAATTTTTGACCATTTTGATCACATATTCTAAACGGAATTTATAGTTTTTGAAGATCGTTTCATCTGGCGTAAAAGTCACTTTGGTTCCTTTACGTTTTGTTGTATCAATTACATCTTCTTCTGAAACTAAATTTCCTGCAGAAAACTCCGCCGCTTTTTGTTTATCGTCACGAACAGATTCTACTCGGAAATAATTGGAAAGCGCATTTACCGCTTTTGTTCCGACACCATTCAAACCAACTGATTTTTGGAAAGCTTTAGAATCGTATTTTCCACCTGTATTCATTTTCGAAACTACATCGACAACTTTTCCTAACGGAATTCCACGTCCGTAATCACGAACGGAAACCGTTTTGTCCTTGATTGTCACTTCAATAGTTTTTCCAGAGCCCATTACGAACTCATCGATACAGTTATCTAAAACCTCTTTTAAAAGAATGTAAATACCATCGTCTGGAGAAGAACCGTCTCCCAACTTTCCGATGTACATCCCTGGACGCATACGAATATGTTCTTTCCAGTCGAGTGATCGAATATTATCTTCGGTATATTGATTTTGCTCTAGCATAAGGTGAATTGGATTTTTGGCTAATGTACCATTTATCGGTAAAAAATGAAAGCGTATTTTTTTTTTGTTATGAATAATAACAGTTTAAAAATCTATTTAAATTGATTTTAAAATAAAACGGACGCTAAAATTATCAAAAAACTGCATTTTCAGCAAAAAAAATACTATTTGATTCCGAGTACTTGTTTTGCCAAAGTAATCATTTCGGGAGTTCCAGTATTTTTATTTTTTTCGTCAGAAAGCTTTACTACGCCCTGCCAATGTATATTATCGGGTTTTGTGTCGGTTAATTTGATAACCATATTCATGGCAGGAAGACCAACATCATTAGTGAAATTTGTTCCAATTCCAAATGACGTTTTGATTTTGTCCTGACAAAAATCGACAATCTTTTTTACTTTATCGTAATTCAATGAATCTGAAAAAACAATAGCTTTCGATTTGGGATCAATTCCCATTTTAACGTAATGCGAAATCACTTTTCGGGCAAACTCAATTGGGTCACCGCTGTCGTGTCTTACACCGTCAAAAAGCTTGGAATATTTTTTATCAAATTGATTGAAAAATATTTCTGTAGTGTAAGTATCGGTTAAAGCAATTCCGAGGTCGCCTCCATAAACTTGCGTCCAATGTTCTAAACTTATAGAATTGGCCATTTTAAAACCATATTGTGCGGCATGAAACATAAACCATTCATGGGCATGCGTCCCCAAAGGTCTTCTGTTATTGACCATTGCAAAATGCACATTACTGGTGCCAATAAAACTTTGTCCTCCGTATGCCTTCAAAGTTTCATTTACCAAATCATGTACATCATACGAATGACGGCGTCTTGTGCCGAATTCTAAAACCGAAACTCCTAATTTATTGTAATTGTCAATTTTCTCTTTCGTTAAATCTTTTATCGCTTCATCATTCAATCGAATTAAATGATTTGACTTGTAAAAAAGTTCTGAAATCAAAGCCATCAAAGGTACTTCCCACAAAATGGTTCTGTACCAAAATCCTTCAACAGTAACTTTTATTTCTGAACCTTCCTGGCTAATCTGCACTTCAGATGGATCAAAACTATAACCTTGCAGAAAATCTAAATAAGTTGGATCAAGATAAGGGCAATAATGTGATAAATAACTTTTTTCTTCTTTCGTTAACCGAAGATCTGCCATTGCATCAACAGAATGTCGAAGCAAATCTGCAAAGCCAGCTGGAAAAATATGTTTTCCTCGATTTATAAATCCGTAACGAACTTTTGCCTTAGGAAAAAGCTTTATTACAGCATGCTGCATTGTAAATTTGTAGAAATCATTATCTAAAATAGATTTCAGGAAAGTTGTTTCCATAGCTTTTAATTCGAATCATTACTTGCTAAGATACGTCAATTAAATCTATTTTGGAAGTATTTTGAAAGACACAACACTACTCGTATTTACAAAAATAGTAATATAGTCTCCTACGTTATTATCAATAAGAATTTGGAATTCTAAACCGCCTCGTTTCTCTTTTGGATTTTGAACTTTAACTGCCTGATTCTTTTTATTGAGATAAAAAACCTGATTTGATTTTGAAACATTTTTGATTTCAAAATCGATTTTATCTCCTCTTCTTACCTCTAAAATTCCAGAATCTGGAGCTTTTATTTTATAATCTTCTTCAATAGTTTTATTATAAATTAAAGGCCCGTTTAAGAAATCTTCTTTGCTTAATCTATTTCCTAAAAAAGAACCCGAATCTGGAAAATGTTTAGCAAAGAAATAATCGGGATCTGTATCGAAATAAATAGGCGCAAAATCATTTACCATTCTGCCTTTACTGCTGTCATAGTAACCCTGCCCCCAAGTTACATCAATTAAACGCCACTTTTTATCAATCAAAACCATATTCCAGGCATGATTAGAAGATGTTGTTTTTCGTCCGATATCACGAACTGAAGTTTTAGAATCTCCGCGGATTATTTCACATTTAATTCCCACTAAAAAAGCCAAATGCTGATACAAAGCCGTAAAGCCTTCACAAACTGCTTTTTTTGAAGTAAATGCTTTCTGAATCAAATCATCATTCATCTGTTTTATTTTTCGCTGCTTTTCGGCTTCTGAAGAATAGGTAAAACCGCGCACTCTTGGCGGATTCAAATAAGCATTATAATCGTATTTTATATTGAGAGCAATCCAAGTGTAAATAGCACGTGCGCGATCATAATCCGAATTAAAATCATTCTCGATTTTATCGGCTAACTTTTCTGTAGTATTAAAGCTTTTAGGATATTTTGCAACGATTTTATCTACTTCATTAAGCTTTTGAGCAAAAGTAAAATTTAGAAAAAAATAGTGCAGGAAAAGAAATATAAAAGCAGGTTTGGGTATTCTCATTTAAAAACAATCTTTAATAATATCTCTTAACTCTTTGTCTAATTCAGCATTAGAAATTTGATTTTTCTCTAAATCAAAATTGGCATTAAATGCTGGAAGCGAAAATGAAGCTTTAATTTCGGCACCATATCTTGGCAGAGCATTACGAGCTATTTCTAGAACAGATGCTCCACCTCTTGTTCCTGGCGACGTAGCCATAAGTAACATCGGCTTTTTCTGAAAGACTTCTTTATTAATTCTGGAACTCCAATCGAATATATTTTTAAATGCCGTTGAATAGTTGTTATTATTTTCTGCCAAAGAAACTACTAATATATCTGCACTGGCAATTTTTGCAAGAAATGCTTTTGCAAGTTCATGCTGACCAATTTCTTTCTCAATGTCAACACTGAATAAAGGCATAGCAAAATCATTAAGATCTAAAACTTCAACCTCAGCGTTTTCAAACAAACTTGATGCATAAGTCGCTAAACGCTTGTTGATTGAATGCTGGCTGTTACTTCCTCCAAACGCTATTATTTTCATATTCGTGGTATTTATTTTATTTTAATAACAAAGTTCTTGCCACAATTATAAAGATTAATATTTGCGGCTAAGCTTTATTTTCGATCTCGTAAATTTCTTTTTGAATCTCAACTGAATATTCGTTCGGATAAATTTTTCCACCGTACGATTTTGCGTATACTTTCGTAAATTCTGCTCCAAAATACAGAATAATTGCCGAATAATAAACCCAAACCAGAATTATTATCACAGATCCAGCTGCGCCATAAACAGAGGCTACAGTAGAACTTCCCAAATAGAAACCGATAGCAAATTTACCAATCATAAAGAGGACGGCTGTAACTCCCGAACCTATAAAAGCATCTTTCCATCTTATTTTTCCGTCTGGTAAAGTCCTGAAAATAATAGTAAAAAGCAGTGTTATACTAGCCAGCACAATTACGACATTGACCACATAAAACAAATAAACAGTGCTTTCTGGAAAATATATTTTTAAGCGTGAGCTCACTAAATCTAATGTTGTATTTACCAAAAGACTGACCAGCATTAAAAACCCTACTGATGCAATCATAGAAAAAGACATTAATCTGTTTTGAATAAACTTTTTAACTCCTTTATCCGGCTTGGCACGTAATCCCCAAATAAAATTAATAGAACTTTGTATTTCGGCAAAAACCCCAGAAGCTCCAATTAACAGCATCACAACTCCAAAGACGGTTGCAAACATATTATCACCAGATAATTGAACATTTTTTATTGCTTCCTGAATTTGACTTGCCGCACTATTGCCAACCATTCCGTTTATTTGTCCGTATAATTGACCAGTCACAGCATCTTCTCCAAAGAAAAAACCACAAATAGTAATGATGATAATCAACAAAGGAGGCAATGCAAATATGGTATAATAAGATAAAGCAGCACTTAGCTTGATAGCATTGTCATCGTTGAATTCTAAAAAGGTGTTTTTCAATAGAAACCATGACTTGGAGAATATATTTTTGATTTTCATTTGCTGATTTTTTGAGATACTCTCAAATTTACGCATTAATCAAAATCTTAAATTCTCGTTTTTTAGTGGAATCTTATATTTTTTCCATGTTAGTTTAAGATTAAAAAGCAGAATATTTATTGATAATGACAAAAAATTCCTTTAGCATAAACCGTCCATAAACTTGCTTTTTGATTGGCGGCTTTCAAAGCAGAATTTGCCCAAGTATTACAAGTATAAAAAAGACTGTAACTTCCTTTTGCTTCATAAAAAGCATCTTTTTTTCCGTAACTGTGACCTTCAATCCATTGCGGGTGAATAGGGTCGCTGAAACTTTCAGATATGTAAGAAACTAATTTTTGATAATTTTCTTTTGAGACTAAAATACGTTTGCAATCTTCTCCCTCTTTTAATTGTTTGAAAAATGTAGTGTGCATAGCTGATGAACTTACCCCAAAAGCTGCTTTTAAAGCTGTACTGGCTTTTAAATCTGACCATTCTGGCGTATCGAGATAAAAACCTTTATCGCCCCAGCCGAAAGCGATAAAATTCATTAGTGAATCTTTGGATTGAGTTTGACAGAATTGAATTTCGTTTCGCCAATCTTTAATTTCATTTTTTATCGGAACGACAATATCGGTATGAACACCGTTTGAAAGTATGTAAATGGGAATTGCATTTTGTTCCTCAACTTTTGCAACATCTGAATTGACTGTAATTTTAGAAATGAAATAAACAGAAACCACATAAAGAACAAGAAAACTGAAGATTCCGAAAAGTGTCCAGCCCAGAAATTTGAAGGTTTTTTTTAGCATTTTTGATTAATTGATTTTAGATTAGTAATTGGTTATTTTTTCTGTAACCAATTTTTGAGCCAAAAATTTTGCTTCCTGAAGATAGTACACGGATTTTACGGATTCGCTTTTGCGAAAGCGCGGATTTTACACGGTTTTTTTGTTTTATTTTGTAGAAAAATCAAAATACAGACGCATAGTGAAGGCTCATTCTTAAAAATAAAAAAACTGCTGAATTTCTCCAGCAGTTTTAAATCTATTTTCTTGTTTCGTTCTTCTATTATCTAAAAAAAATTAAACGTTGAAACGGAAGTGCATTACATCACCATCTTTTACTACATATTCTTTTCCTTCCACTTTGAATTTTCCAGCTTCTTTTGCTTTTGCTTCAGAACCGTATTGTACGTAATCTTCGTATGAAATAACTTCCGCACGAATGAAACCTTTTTCAAAATCTGTATGAATAACTCCAGCTGCTTGAGGCGCAGTCGCTCCAATGTTGATTGTCCAAGCACGAACTTCTTTTACACCTGCTGTAAAGTATGTTTGTTGTTTTAGCAATTTGTAAGCTGCACGAATTAAAACCGAAGCTCCAGGTTCTTGTAATCCCATATCTTCTAGGAAAACCTGACGCTCTTCATAACTTTCTAACTCAGTAATATCAGCCTCTGCTCCTACTGAAAGTACAATAACTTCAGCATCTTCATCTTTTACTAACTCACGAACTTGATCTACATATTTGTTTCCGTTTACGGCAGAATTTTCATCAACATTACAAACATACAAAACTGGTTTTGCAGTAATTAACTGAAAAGATTCCATTAAAACTTCTTCGTCATTACTTTGAGGAGTAATTGTACGAGCCGATTTAGCCTGTAATAATGCTTCTCTGATTCTGTCTAAAAGTGCTTTTTCAGTCTGCGCTTCTTTATTTCCAGTTTTAGCGGCACGATTTACTTTTTCCAAACGTTTTTCAACAGTTTCTAAATCTTTTAGCTGTAACTCGATATCAATAGTTTCTTTATCACGAATTGGATTTACATTTCCGTCAACGTGAACAATATTATCATTGTCAAAACAACGTAAAACGTGAATAATAGCATTACACTCTCTAATGTTTCCTAAAAACTGGTTTCCAAGACCTTCACCTTTACTTGCTCCTTTTACCAAACCTGCAATATCTACGATATCTACAGTTGCCATTTGAACGCGTTCTGGTTTAACCAATTCTTCCAATTTGTTGATTCTTGGATCTGGAACGTTTACAACACCAATATTAGGTTCGATTGTACAAAACGGAAAGTTGGCACTTTGCGCTTTTGCATTAGATAAACAATTAAATAATGTTGATTTTCCAACATTTGGTAATCCTACAATTCCTGCTTTCATCTGTTTGTTTCTATATTATTTATTCGGTCTTAATAATTAGACCTAAAACATTAAACGTTGTAATTTAATGCCTTATGATTTACGTTTTTCTTGGTTTCTGCCAAAATGATATTTTTTGGCTTTAAAATTTTGCAAATATAAGATTTAATAGCTCTTGCACGAAGTAAAAATGTTCAATAATATAATTTTAAGAGCATTCTTTAAAATTTTTAAACATTTTATTAATTTTTTGTTAAAAAACACTACTTTTATAAAACTAATCAACAAAAAACAAATCAAAAAACCAATAACCATGAGAAAGATTGCATTATTTTTATTTCTGCTGAATTCAGCATTTCTTTTTGCACAAAAAGAAGTCTCGGGTCTTGTAAAAGACAAAACTGGTAATCCACTGCCTGGCGTTAATATTATTGAAAAAGGAACTTCGAATGGAGTATCAACCGATTTTGAAGGTAGTTTTAGAATAAAAGTAAAAGATGGTGCAACATTAGTTTTTAGTTATGTCGGATTTGGAACTGTTGAAAAAACTGTTTCTGGAGATAAATTAGATATCGTTTTAACGGAAAGTGAAGGTCAAATTTTAAATGATGTTGTTGTCGTTGGATCTAGAAATGCGAAAAGAACCGTTGTAAATTCGGCTGTTCCAATTGATGTAATCAATGTAAAGGACGTTACGACACAAAGTGGAAAAATTGAAATCAACCAATTATTACAATATGTAGCGCCGTCATTTAATGCCAATAAACAATCTGGTTCTGACGGCGCCGATCACGTTGATCCTGCTTCTTTAAGAGGTATGGGGCCTGATCAGACTTTGGTTTTGATTAACGGAAAAAGAAGACATCAATCTTCATTAATTAATTTGTTCGGAACACGCGGACGCGGTAATACGGGAACCGATTTGAACACAATTCCTGCTGCGTCCATTAAAAGAATTGAGATCCTGCGAGACGGAGCATCTGCACAATATGGTTCTGATGCGATTGCCGGGGTTATCAATATTGTTACTAATGATAATGTAAATGAACTTACTGGTTCTATCACTTATGGCGTTTTTAATACTCACGCAAAAGGTGATTTCCTGCCGGGAACACCAAATACCGAAGGTTTTCGATTGGATAAGAATGGAAACGGAAATTCATACGGAAAGGATCAGGATTTTGACGGAGGTTCTGTAAGGGTTGCGGCAAACTACGGAACAGCAATTGGCAGTAAAGGTGGTTATGTAAATATTACTGGAGAATTTTTAAACAAAAACAAAACATTAAGACCTGCTTATGATTTTAGAAAAGGTTTTGGTGATGCTGAAATGCAGGGTGTAAATTTATTTGCAAATCTTGCTATTCCGATTTCTGATAAAACTGAGTTTTATGCTTTTGGAGGAAGTAATTTTAGAGATACTGACGCTTACGCTTTTACCAGAAATGACGGGGAAAGAGTTGTAGAATCTGTGTACCCAGGCGGTTACACTCCGAGAATTACTTCTAAAATTAATGACAATTCGGTTGCTGCTGGAATTAGAACAGAAACTTCTGGAGGCTGGAAATTTGACTTAAGTAATACTTTTGGAAAAAATAAATTTCAATACGAAATAAAAGGAACGATCAATGCTTCTCTCGAAGAAAATTCACCTCTCCAATTTGATGCAGGTGGACACAGTTTACTTCAAAACACAACCAATTTTGACATTTCAAAAAATTACGGGGATGTTTTAAGTGGCTTAAATATTGCTTTTGGAACAGAATTTAGAGTTGAAAAATTCGAGATTTTTGCTGGTGAAGAAGGTTCTTACACTACTTATGATACCAACGGACAACCAATAACAGATCCGACTACACAAAGTGCCCCAATTGACCCAATCTCTGGCGAACCAAGACCAGGAAGTTCACAAGGTTTTCCTGGATACAGTCCGGCAAATGAAGTGAATAAAGATCGTACCAACTTCTCTCTTTATGCAGATGCAGAATTGGATGTTACAGAAGCCTTAATGTTTAGCGGTGCAGTTCGTTTTGAAAACTATAGTGACTTTGGAAGTACTGTAAACGGAAAATTAGCTTCAAGACTTAAAATTACAGATCATATTAACGCCAGAGGATCTATTAGTACTGGATTCCGTGCACCATCTTTAGCGCAGATTTACTACAATTTACGTTTCACTAATTTTAATGCCAGCGGTGCAACTGAAGTTTTATTGGCTCCAAATGACAGCCCTGTTACTAGAGCTTTTGGAATTGATAAATTAAACGAAGAAAAAGCAGTAAATGCTTCTTTAGGCTTTACAGCTTCGTTTGGTGATTTTACTGCAACGATCGATGGTTATTATATCCAAGTTAAAGACCGTATTGTTCTTACTGGATATTTTGACGCAAGTGCATTAAACCTGGGTGTTTCTGAGGCACAATTTTTTGCAAACGGTGTAGATACCAGCACACACGGTTTGGATATTGTTTTTTCTTGGAAGAAGAAATTTGATTTCGGACAGTTTGGCGCTACGTTAGTTGGAAACATTAATGACATGAAAATTGACAAAGTTAAAAATGGCTCTTTAGACGAGGCAACTTTCTTTGGAAAACGCGAAAAAGCCTTTTTATTAGCTTCTGCTCCAGATAATAAATTCGGATTAAACCTTACTTATGCTAAAAATAAATTTGATGCAGGATTGGCTTTTACACGTTTCAGTAAAGTCGTTTTGGTAGATTACGCAGATGAAGATGATGTTTACAATCCGAGATTAATTACTGATTTAACTGTTGGATATCAATTTACTAAAAGCTTGAAATTAACTCTTGGAAGCAACAACTTATTTAATGTTTATCCAACAAAACAAGATGAACAAGGAAATACAGAAGCCGGTGGTTATTGGGATGCCGTACAAATGGGTTTCAGCGGTGCTTATTACTATGCAAGACTTGGATTTAATTTTTAATAAGTAAGGGCTTCGACTTCGCTCAGCCTGACAAACTTTGTAGTTATTTCAAGCAGATTTTGCAGATTTCTCTTTTTGTCCTCCTGAGCGAAGTCGAAGGATGCGTAAGAAGTTCAATACTGTAAAAATCTTTGCGGGGCTTCGACTTCGCTCAGCCTGACAATCCATTTATCAATAGTTTATAAATAAAAAATCCTGAACAATTAAGTTCAGGATTTTTTTCTGTTTATATAATTACAATTTAAATTCTAAAGAGGCAATAATTGCTTTTTCTTCATCAGTAGCGGTAAAACCAGAAATATCCCAATAATTAGTTAAGATTTTATTTCGTTTATTAAAAAGGGATTTTTCTTTAAAGACATCACTTTCGCTATACGTGAAGTTTTGTTTATTAAAACCTGTCGTCACAAAACTATTTCTGACTTGAATATTTTTAGCTTTATCTTTTAAAATCACGGTATATCCAATTTCTTCATTAGAACTTAGCAGATAATAATCGGTTCCATCCCAGCGATAATTCACTTTTACAAACGATTTGGTAATATTTTTGTCTCCAACCTTTGTTTTATCTTCTATTTTATCAAGACTCGCCGGAGTTACAGATATAGTAAATTCTAAAATTATTTTTTTTACTGGATCATAAATAATTTCAAAATTATCGACTGCTTCTTTAGCTTTATCCAGCGGATTAACAGACATTACGTAATACTCTTTATTTTTAGCATGCCCTTTAATAGTAAAATCATATTCTTTCTTTGCTTTAGAATCTAACAAAGGTTCAAAATATTTAAAATTTGAATAATTCTCCATTATATTATTCAAATTATATCCCATTAAATCTGCGCTTACATCTGTTTCCAGTAATCCGTAAGAGCGGTTTTGTTCTACCAGTAAAGTGGTTGTGTTATTTTTATTGAATTGAAAATTAACCAATCCGTCATTATAATAGGAATATTGGTTGTCGAGCATAAAAAATTCTCGAACATAAACTTTTAATCGATGTGAAATACTTATTTTATCTTTTGAATTTGAAACTATTTTTTGAAGTGTTTTTTGAGGATTTTCTTTTGATACAACAACTTCATCTAAGTTTTCTTTCTTGTTTTTGAGGTAAACTATAAACTCATTTTCTTTTAAAGAAGCCCAGCGGATTGTCAAATTTTCATAATTCATTTCTGAAACCTGCACATTTGAGCCGCCGTTTAAAACAAATGTAACTTTACCATCTTCGTTAGTCAGCAAAACTTGTTTGGTTTTTAAGATAACCACAGTTGCATTTTCGATTGGCTTTAAAGTTTCAATATCTTTTACAAGAATAGAATACTCTTCGCTTTGTGCAAAAACGCTTACATTATTGAGTAATACGACAAATAAAAGTAGTAGTTTCTTCATAGGCGTTATTAAATTTTCAACTAAAGTATTAAATTTTTGTTAATAAATCAATACCCAAAAATAAATCATTAGTTATCAATACAATAAGGTCCCGAAAATATTTCAATTTTAAGCAAAAAAAATCCTGAGCATAAACTCAGGATTATATTTTAAATAACTTTAAAGTAATTATTCTCCGTGTAAAAACGCTTGTCTTTGTAACAAAGTTTCTTCGTCTTCTACGTGATTATCATCTGGCACACAACAGTCTACCGGACAAACCGCAGCACATTGAGGCTCATCGTGGAAACCTTTACATTCTGTACATTTTCCTGGCACGATATAGTAAACCTCGTCAGAAATTGGAGTTTGAGCATCGTCTGCATCAACTTCAGTTCCGTCAGGTAAAACTATCTTTCCAGTAAGACTTGTTCCATCTTTATATCTCCAGTCATCTGCTCCTTCATATATTGCTGTATTCGGGCACTCTGGTTCGCAGGCCCCGCAGTTTATGCATTCGTCAGTTATTATAATTGCCATCTTTTTCGTAGTTACATGTTAAAAGTTATAAGAATATAAGTTTAAAATATCAAAGATTTGAATCTACTTTGCCTTATAACGTAATATAGCTTATTTTTGTGCAAAATTACAATCAAAACAATTCATAAGCAAACATTATGACATTAGAAACAAAAAAAAGTGTTTTTGTTGAATTAGGAAAATTTTTAAGTCAGTTTTCTGAAGAGCAATCGGTGCAAAAATCTGACGTTTTATATAATGATATCTTTTTTGAAGATTTTAAAAGTCTGATCCATTTATCCCAATCCCATAACGGATGGTATACTCCTGAACAGGTTTATTTCGCATTACAGTCTTGGGCAGAAGCTTTAACAGAAGAAAACCTCGAAAAATGGCTTTCTCAATACGAAACTGACTTCGCTCAAAATGACAGCAGAGAAAAAACTGTTGCTTTAATATTAGCTGGAAATATTCCGTTAGTTGGTTTTCATGATTTTTTATCGGTTTTAATTACAGGCAACAAAGCTTTAATCAAAACTTCATCAAATGACCAGCATTTACTGCCTTTTTTGGCCAAGTATTTAATTGCTGTAGATGAAAGTTTGAAAGATAAGATCACTTTCGTGGAAGGAAAACTAGAAAATTTCGATGCTGTAATTGCTACAGGAAGCAACAATACTTCTCGCTATTTCGAATACTATTTTAAAGATAAGCCATCGATTATTCGCAAAAACCGAAATTCAGCAGCTATTTTAACGGGTAAAGAAACCCATGAAGAATTAGAACAATTAGGCGAAGATATTTTTAGATATTTTGGTTTAGGATGCCGAAATGTTTCTAAACTTTTTGTCCCTAAAGAATATTCTTTTGATGCCTTTTTTCAGGCCATTTTCAAATATCAGGATGTTATTCATTATGAAAAGTATGCTAATAATTACGATTACAATAAAGCTGTATTTTTAATGAGTAATTTTAAATTGTTAGACAATGGTTTTCTAACCTTGAAAGAAGATTCGAGCTACGCCTCTCCTATTTCAAGTGTTTTTTATGAATATTATGAAAACCTTGAAGAACTTCAAAAACGCCTTGAAACCGATTCAGAGCAAATTCAATGCATTGTTGGTACCAATTTAACAAGTGACAGTATTGCATTCGGAGAAACGCAAAAACCGCAATTGTGGGATTATCCAGATAATGTCGATACTATAACGTTTTTGTTAACAACAAAGTAATAAAATGTTTAATTATTTCGAATATTTTAACGCTTTTTCGGCTCTTATTACCGAAATTTGCGTCTTTAAAATTTTCGACTATTAACAACAACCATGAAAAAACACAACTACAGCGCAGGACCAAGTATTTTACCTCAGGAAGTTTTTGAGAAAGCATCAAAAGCAATTTTAAATTTTAATGATTCAGGATTATCTATTCTTGAAATTTCGCACAGAAGCAAAGATTTTGTTGCCGTTATGGAAGAAGCTCGATCCCTTGCTTTAGAATTATTAGGACTTCAAGGAAAAGGTTATCAAGCTTTATTTTTACAAGGTGGTGCAAGTACAGCATTCTTAATGGCTCCATATAACTTAATGAAAGAAAATGGAAAAGCAGCTTATTTAGACTCAGGAACATGGGCAACTGCTGCTATTAAAGAAGCTAAACTTTTTGGAGAAACTGTTATCGTTGGTTCTTCAAAAGACGACAATTATACTCATATTCCAAAAGGTTACGAAATCCCAGCTGATGCTGATTATTTCCACTGCACAAGTAATAACACCATTTTTGGAACTCAAATGAAAGATTTCCCAGCAACAAATATTCCTGTTGTATGCGATATGAGTTCTGATATTTTTTCACGCGAATTAGATTTTTCTAAATTTGATTTGATTTACGCTGGAGCTCAAAAAAATATGGGACCTGCCGGAACTACTCTTGTTGTGGTTAAAGAAGAAATCTTAGGCAAAAATGGAAGAACAATTCCTAGTATGTTAGATTATGCTAAACATATCAAAGCAGAAAGTATGTACAATACTCCTCCTGTTTTCTCTGTTTACGTTTCTCTTTTAACTTTACAATGGATCAAAGAAAAAGGCGGAATTGCTGCTGTTGAAAAATTAAACAACGCAAAAGCAGCTTTACTTTACGCTGAAATCGACAGAAACCCATTATTCAAAGGCGCAGCAGCAGTTGAAGATCGTTCGAATATGAATGTAACTTTCTTATTGAACAATCCAGATCATACAGCAACATTTGATGCTTTATGGAAAGAAGCAAATATCTCAGGATTACCAGGACACCGTTCTGTTGGTGGTTACAGAGCTTCTATTTACAACGCAATGCCAATCGAAAGCGTTCAGGTTTTGGTTGATGTAATGAAAGCATTGGAATCTAAAGTTTAGTTTTCAGTTTCAGTTTCAGTCTCAGTCTCAGTTTTCAGCTAAAAATATCAAAAAAAAAAGAAAAATCAAATAGTTGGTTCATCGATTAAACAATTAAACGTATAAACAGTTAAACCTTTACACGATTCACCAAATAAACAATAAACACACAATGAAAGTATTAGCAAATGATGGAATTTCTAAAAGTGGAATTCTAGCCTTAGAAAAAGGCGGATTTGAAGTTATAACTACAAAAGTAGCTCAAGAACAAGTAGCTAACTATATAAATGAAAACAATATTGACGTAATTTTAGTTCGTAGTGCAACTAAAGTTCGTAAAGACATTATTGACGCTTGTCCTGGTATTAAAATTATCGGACGTGGTGGTGTTGGTATGGATAACATTGATGTTGACTACGCTAAAAGCAAAGGAATCCATGTAATCAATACTCCAGCTTCATCTTCAGAATCTGTTGCTGAATTAGTGTTTGGACACTTATTTAATGGTGTACGTTTTTTACATGATTCTAACAGAAATATGCCTCTTGAAGGAGATACTAATTTTGACGGTTTGAAAAAAGCTTACGCTAACGGAACTGAATTAAGAGGTAAAACTTTGGGTATTGTTGGTATTGGCCGTATTGGTCAGGCTACTGCAAAAATGGCTCTTGGTTTAGGAATGAAAGTTATCGCTGCAGATAGTTTTATTCCGGAAGTAGATATTAAAGTTGAATTTTTTGACGGACAATCTATCACAACTAAAGTAGTTTCTCAATCTTTAGAATCTTTATTTAAAGAAGCTGATTTCATCACATTACACGTTCCTGCTCAAAATGGTTACATCATTGGAGAGAAAGAATTTGAAATCATGAAAGATGGCGTTGGAATTGTTAACTGTGCTCGTGGAGGTGTTATTGACGAGGTTGCTTTAGTAAAAGCATTAGATTCTGGAAAAGTTGCTTTTGCTGGATTAGATGTTTTTGAAAACGAGCCAAAACCAGAAATGGCAATTTTAATGCACTCTAAAATCTCTTTGACCCCGCACATTGGAGCTGCAACTGGAGAGGCACAAGATAGAATTGGTACAGAGCTAGCTTCACAAATTATTACTTTGTTAAGCTAATCAACTATAATTAAATCACTTACAAGGGATTTATTAACATCGTTTAATAAATCCCTTTCTTTTTTTTTGTTTAAATTTGAGTTCTAATCTAAATCCTAAAAATCATGTTTGAACAATTAACCCAATTAGTACAACAATATGGAGGCGATGCAGTTGTCAACAATAACGCTGTTCCAAACGAACACAACGAAGCCGTAATCAATGAAACCAGTAGTTCTATTTTTGAAAGTTTAAAAAAGATTGTTTCTGAAGGCGGAACCGAACAAATTGCAGGATTGTTTAGCGGTAAAGAAGCTATTGATAGTTCAAATCCTGTAGTACAACAAATTCAACAACAATTAAGCGGCAGTCTTGGTCAGAAATTTGGACTAAGCAGTGCAGACTCAAACGGAGTTGCGTCTAATTTAATTCCGCAGATTTTAGGTTCTTTAGTTAATAAAGCAAAAGATCCAAACGATAATAGTTTTCAAATTTCTGACATCATCAACTCTATTTCAGGAAACAGCGGACAAGCTTCAGGAATAATGGATACCATTTCTAAATACGGAATGCAATTCGGTCTAGACCAAAACAACGACGGAAAAGTAGATGTTACTGATGTTCTTGTAGTAACCAAAAGCAAAGGCGGTATAGCTGGATTTATTGGAAAATTGTTTGGAAGTAAATAGTCGTAAATAGTCTAGGTACAAAGGTTTAAAGTGACAAAGGAACAAAGGCCTTAAGAAAACTCTAAAAACTGATTGCAAATTGTAATCAGTTTTTATTTTTATAAGTAAGAAGTTAAACCTTTGTTACTTTAAACCTTTGTTCCTCTGAACCTTAAAAAAAATTCGTAAATTTAAATCATGAAAAAATGCGTTTCCATATTGATTGTAGTATTAACAGTAATTGCTTGTTCAACAGCTTCGCAGAATAATATTGCGAGCAATAATAATGCAGTAAACAAAAAGGGAAATGATACTGTTAGAATTGCAAACGATTCTTTAGAATACGAAGTAATAATTATAGATAATGGTTTCAATACCTGGTTAAATTCACGTGCGCTTCCCAGACATTATTATACATTAAATTATCTCGAAAATAAAAATTATCAATATGTTGTGGAATGGAACATTCGAGCTTCACAACCCAATCGTTACAATCCGAATTTATACGAAATGACTATAGATTACCAACCGCAGATTCGTTATGGATACGAAGTGAATTATTTAATTTATAACTATATGATTTATTTTCAAAATACTTACAAACAAAAGCTCGCTGGGTATGTTCCGCAAAGATAATGTTAGTATATTTGTAATGGTTATAAATAAATAATGGACAGACTTAAAAAACGCTGGGGAATCACATCCAACCTACAAGCCATAATCATATTTATTGTTTTTGCTATCACTGGATCAGCATCTGCATGGATTTCTAGACCTTTCTGCGACTGGATCGGAATTTACAAAGAAGATTTCGGGGCTGTTTGGTTTACTTTAATCCGTTTATTAATCATTTTTCCTATTTACCAAGTTTTATTAGTTGCCATAGGAACCCTATTTGGTCAATTCCGTTTCTTCTGGAATTTCGAAAAGAAAATGCTCAAAAGAATGGGGCTTGGATTTCTTTTTAAAGATTAATTTTATTATTTCTTTTAAAAACAAACCGTTCTGGTTAAGACCTATTCTTAATCACAATATTTTATTTATTTTAATTTCTTCAAATCAAGGAAATCTTTTTCTCTCAAACCAATTCATTTTTACTCAATCCCTTTATTCACCTAATGTAAACAATGTAAAAAATTGATATAAAAAAAGTATAATCCGTTTTTTTATATTAATTTACTACGAAAACAGCATACAGAACAGGATGGAGCAGGATGGTTTGTTTTAAAGTAATAATAATCTTTACAGTAGTGAAAACCGTTTTTTAAACCTGATAATCAGTTGTTTAAAATTATTTTCTAACTAAGATTATTTTACTTACTAACCAAACCACTATTGACATGCTGAAAAATTACTTAAAACTCTCCGTGATATCGGCCATAACCTGCCTCATTGCGCCGATGACTTTAATTTTTGCCCAAAATCCAATCGTCAAAATTGACTTTGATCAATCAGGAAGACCTAAAGCCGAAGTAAACGATCCAGATTACACAACTTGGGTAATAGCCTCTGGAAATACCAACACTTATACAGAAAATGGAGTTACATTTACTGTAACCAGAGTTGGAGACAAAGGAGATGCTCTAGGAACAAACTGGTACAAAGCAGGAATACAAGCCCCATACTATGCCAGATTAGTGAGCGATGGTCTAACTGTAAAAGGAACAACTGCAAATCTAGGAGCACAGATAGAACTTAAAATAAGCGGATTAACAACTGGCGAACATTCCTTTTTAGCGTTTTTTAATGCTGTAGACAGTCCGTCTGGAAATAACTTTAGCCCAATTGATATTTCTATTAATGCAAATTTGGTTGTCGATAATTTAATTCCGTCTGTAAGAGCTCTTAAAACTGCCGATGCCAAATCTACTTACTTAAAATTTCAAGCTGTAACAGGCACAGATGTTGTGATTTTAATTGCTGCAGAAACCTCAGGTACAGAAAATATTAAAAATATTATGCTTAACGGTTTTGAACTTAATACACCTAATATTTTTTATCAAGCCACAAATCCAAATCCGAAACAAAATGACGAACATGTTGAATTAACTTCTGGCGGTAAATTACTGCAATGGACCGCGGCGGCAAATGCGGTTTCGCACAACATTTATTTCGGTACAGATCAAGCGTCTGTAGATAATGCTACCACATCTTCACCAGAATACAAAGGAAATCAAGCTTTAGCTAACACTTCTTATCAAGTAAACGGACTATATACGGGAGCTACTTATTATTGGCGTATTGATGAAGTTCTTGCAAATGGAGTTGAAAAAGGAAATATCTGGCGTTTTCGTCCAGCACAGCTTGCATTTCCAGAAGCTGAGGGATATGGTCGTTTTGCAAGAGGCGGTCGCGGCGGAAAAATAGTTGCCGTAACTAATCTAAACGACAGCGGACCTGGAAGTTTCCGTGAAGCTGTTACAAATGATATTGGACCAAGAACCATCATTTTTAATACCTCGGGAATTATCCAATTACAATCTCGTCTTGTTTTAAGTCAGCCTTACGTTACAGTTGCAGGACAAACCGCGCCTGGCAAAGGTATTTGCATTCGCTCTGCTCCTTTTGGAGTTACTGGAAATGATGCCGTAGTCCAAAATCTAAGAGTTCGAATTGGAGCTGGACCAACTTTTGACGGAATGGGATTAACTGGCGCCGACAATAGCATTATTGATCATTGTTCCATCAGCTGGACAATTGATGAATCTTTCAGCTCTCGATCAGGAAAAAATATAACACTGCAAAAAACACTTATTTCTGAAGCTCTAAACGCTGCCAATCATCAAAATTATCCAACAGGAACAGAACATGGTTATGCAGCTACAATTGGTGGAGATATTGGAAGCTTTCATCATAATTTACTAGCACACTGCTACGGTCGTAACTGGAGTCTTGGCGGCGGATTAGACGGAAGCGGTGCCTATACCGGCAGAATGGACATCACAAATAATGTAGTCTACAACTGGGGAAGCAGAACAACCGACGGTGGAACCAAAGAAGTGAATTTTGTAAACAACTATTATAAACCAGGCGCAGGCTCAAAAATATTTGTAGCATTTAATCAGCAGAATGAAGGTGTTGGAACTGGAATGCAGCAGTGTTATTTTAACGGAAATGTAATGCCGGGGTATTTCGACGAAAGCAATCAAACTGCAGGAAGAAAAGCTTCAGGAAATACTGTTACATATGAAAATTTTGTCAACACACCCTTTTTTCCTTCTTTTGTAACTACGCAATCTGCCAAAAATGCTTATAAAATTGTACTGTCGGATGTGGGATGTACACAGCCTGAATTTGACGAACATGATCAAAGAATTATCACAGAAACTTTAAACGGAACCTATTCTGCTGTTGGAAGCGTAACTGGAAAACCTGGATTTCCAGATAACGAAGCTGATGTTGGAGGATTTGAAATTTACCCAATTGTAAATAGAGATGCCAATTGGGATACTGATCAAGACGGACTTCCAAATTGGTGGGAAACTATTATTGGAACTAATGCAAACTCTGCAATTGGTGATTTTTCAGATGCAAATGCTGATAACGATTTAGATGGATACACAAATCTTGACAAATACCTGCAATGGATGTCTTTACCACATTATGAATCTCCAGAAGGAACAAAAATTGACATCAATATTCAAAAATTATCAAGAGGATTTACAAGTGGTGTTTCATATGCTATTTCAAATGTTGTGAACGGAAATGCAGTACTTAATACTGATACAGTTGCATTTTCACCAGCAGCCAACGGATTATGCTCTTTTGAGTTTACAGTTACCGATTCTGAAGGCGGCACTATGAAAAGAAAGATAAATATTATAAGCGGACAAAGTTTAACTTTAGGTATTAACGAAGTTGTTAAAGAACCAAAAGACAACTCTTTTAATGTATGGCCAATTCCGAGCAGGGGGTCTTTTTCAGTCTTTATTAGCAATGAAGAAACAGAAACTGCCGATCTTAAAATCTATGATATTGCTGGAAAAGAGTTAATACAACAAAATATTAGAACCAATACAGCCGAAACAATTCACTTATATTCAAAAGGAGTGTTTCTAATTAAAGTTGTTAATCCTCAAACAAAGAAAACACAATACATCAAAAAAATAATTGTTCAATAAAAGACATGATTAAAGACGGTTTTATAAGCCGTCTTTATTTTTTTGAAAGAAATAAGTATAAATCCATGTTAATGTAAAAGAAGGAATTACATCCGTAAAAGGTATAATTTCTTCTACAAAAGTCAAAATACTTGCCACCCTTCCTACGCGTCCTTTATACATTCTAGTCATAATAAAAGCAGCAATTGGCGCCCAAATCACATCCGAAAATTCGCCTACTAGCGGAATCGAAAATGAAACCATACCAATAGCATCCAAAATTAAACCGATTATTAATTTGGACGTTCTGTTATCTTCAACAACATTTAAATCTTGCATTTTGATCTCTATTTGAAGTTTATTCGAAATTAAAAATAAACCCTTAAATCCTGTTATTTCTTTTTCCTATTTAATTTCCACAATTCCCATATCAAGAAACGTACCTTTTTATCATAGATTTCAATCCGATCTTTAATGGTATTAAATTGGAATTTGGAATTTAAGACATTGAAATTTGATTCTATACATAATCTTCGTTTCTTTGTAAAAAGAGTTTTCTAAATGATACACGCAAAAAACATACATAAATTCTACGACAAACTTGAAGTTTTAAAAGGAGTCGATTTACATATTAAAAAAGGCGAAATTGTTTCAATTGTCGGTGCTTCAGGTGCGGGGAAAACGACTTTACTGCAGATTTTAGGAACTCTAGACAAACCAGATCATAGTCCAGATTCATCATTAACGATTAATGGTAAAAATGTACTGGAATTACAAGATCTCAAAAACGATAACTCAAAACAAGAAAAGACATTTAAAATCATTACTTGGGCTGGCTCTCTTTACATTGTTGTTTTGGCCGTTTATTTGATGTTTTTCAGAACCAAAGTTTTCGATGATACACTTAGATTAGTAGTAGTTGGAGTCCTTTTTCTGCCAATATTTTCAATGCTCGTTTATTATAACAGATATTTTAAAAAGAAAAGCAGACAAGACAAAACATTATCCGATTTTAGAAATTTAAACCTTGGTTTTATTTTCCAGTTTCATCAGCTTTTACCCGAGTTTACAGCTCTAGAAAACGTTTGTATCCCAGCTTATATCGCCGGAAAAAAAACTTCAGAAACCGAAGCCGAAGCTAAAAAACTGCTTACTTATTTAGGACTTTCACACAGAATTAATCATAAGCCAAGCGAACTTTCTGGCGGAGAACAACAGCGTGTGGCCGTTGCAAGAGCTTTGATCAATAAACCAGATGTTATTTTTGCCGATGAACCTTCTGGAAATCTAGACACGCATTCTGCCGAAAACCTGCATCAATTATTTTTTCAGCTTCGAGACGAATTCGGACAGACTTTTGTCATCGTAACCCATAACGAAGAATTGGCTAATATGGCTGATAGAAAATTGATAATGTCTGACGGGCAAATTCTTTATTAATGGTTTTAATTATAATTAGCTGGATTTATATTTTAGTCACAACCATTAATTTAGGTGTTAGTTTCGACAAATTAATGAATCTCAGCAATAAAAATTTTGTAATTACATCTATACTTGGGTTGTTCTCAACAACTATACTAGCAAGTATTTGGGCAATTTTCGGAAGAATTAATATCGAATTTAATATTTTTTTAATACTTCTGAATATTTTTTCATTTCTAAAATTTCAGAATTCGATTATTGATCTTTACAAGACATCTTTATTAGAATTACAACAACTGCCAAAAAGACTAAAAATCGTTTTAGGTATTATTTCTGTTCTGATTATTTTACAATGTGCATCAATTCCTTTTGTAATTGATAACGAATCGTATTATATTCAAACTATAAAATGGCTTAACGAATATGGCTTTGTAAAAGGAATTTCAAATCTCCATTTATTTTATGGACAGACGAGTGGCTGGCATATTACGCAAAGTGTTTTTAATTTTTCCTTTTTTTATAAAAATTTCAATGATTTAAGTGGTTTTTGCTTACTATTAGGAAATGTATTTGCCATTCAGAAACTAAATGAATACAGCAAAAATGATAACAAAAATTATCTGTTAGTTGGATTGCTTCCTTTATTTAATATTTTCTTTTTTCAATTTATAAGCGCACCTTCTCCAGATATTCCTGTTTACATTTTCTCGTTTATTTTTTTCTTTTATTTTTTAGAAAATTTCAAACAAATAACTTCTGAAACATTTGGTTTGCTCTTAATTTTAGTTCTTTTTTTACTCTACATCAAAAACACAACGCTGACATTTGCAGTTTTTCCTTTAATTTTATTAGTTTTTAATTTCAAAACGTTATCAGGAAAACTTCTAAAACCGATTTTATTAAGCACATTAATAATCGTGCTCTTTTTCATTAAAAACCTAATTCTCTGTGGATCTCTTCTTTTCCCATCTAAAATATTCACAGCAATTGCAACAGATTATGCTATCCCGAGTACAATACAGACTTTTTATTATGACAATCTGAAGTATTATGGCTATTTTATTACAGCGGAACAATATAATTCAATGTCGGTTTGGGATTTATTTATAAGATGGATCACGCTGCCAAAACTGAATGGATTATTTAATAAACTTAGTGTTTTTTTGATTCTAGCCTTACCTTTTTTTATATACAAATTTAAAAATGAAAAAGCTCTTTGGCTCATTTATGTTAATATGATATTGCAAATATTCTTACTTTTAATAAGCTCTCCACAATATCGCTTTTTCATTCATTTTGTTTTATTTTTCTCTGTCTTTTGTTTGATATGTTTAATACAGAACAAAAAACTAATAAATGCACTATTAGCACTTTCACAAATCCCAATAGCACTAATTTTATTTTTTCCTTTTAATCTAAGTAAACTTGCAAATCATAAATCGTTGATGGAAATAAGTACATTTTCTATTAACAATATTGTTTTTCCTTACCAAAATACAAAAAGCAATACCTCCTTCGAGACTATACAATTAGGAAATTTGAAGTATAATTCTCCTCAAAAAAATGCTTTTTTATGGGCAAGCGGTAATGGAGATTTACCTTGTGTCAATAAAAAACAAGTTGATACTTTTGAAAAATACTTTCAGTACATTCCCCAAATGCGTACTAATGAATTAAAAGATGGATTTTACGCAAAAAAAATCTCAAAAAATGAATAAAAAAGAACTCAAAGAATTTTTAGACGAAAAAGTCATTCAATATAATAATCAGGATTTTATCGAAAGCGATCCTGTACAGATTCCACATCTTTTCAGCCAAAAAGAAGATATTGAAATTGCTGGTTTTTTAAGCGCATCTATCGCTTGGGGAAACCGCAAAATGATTATTAAGAATTCACATAAAATGATGGAATTAATGGGCAATACACCTTATGATTTTGTCATGTCACATTCTGATAAAGATTTGGCCAGACTTGAAACTTTCGTCCATCGAACTTTTAACGGAAATGATTTTTCTAGTTTTATAAAAGGTTTAAAGCATATTTATAAAAACCACAACGGACTTGAAGCTGTTTTTGCTAAAAACCAGCAAGAAAATAGTCTGCAAAAAAGTATTCACGAATTCAAAAAAATATTCTTTGAGATCGATCATTTAGCGAGAACGCAAAAACACATTTCAGATCCGTTAAACAATTCGGCTGCCAAAAGAATTAACATGTATCTGCGCTGGATGGTACGCCAAGATACAAAAGGCGTTGATTTAGGAATCTGGAAAAGTATTTCTCCTGCTGCCCTATCTTGTCCGCTTGATGTACATTCTGGAAACGTTGCCCGCAAACTTGAAATTCTTTCGCGAAAGCAAAACGACGCAAAAGCTTTACTGGAATTAGATACAAAATTAAGAGAAATGGATGCGCAAGATCCTGTAAAATATGACTTTGCTTTGTTTGGATTGGGAGTTTTTGAAGGGTTTTAAAATTTTAAATCTGTATGTCAGGCTGACATTCAAGATGGTAATAAGACATCAAAAATTACAAATTCAACAAAAAACCGTGAATTTAACGTACATTTGCACAAAATTTAAAGCAAATGAGCACTTTCGAAAAATTTAATCTTCCAAAATCAGTACAAAAAGCTATAGACGATTTAGGGTTTGTTACACCAACTCCTATTCAGGAAAAATCTTTTTCAGTGATTACTTCTGGGCGAGATATGATGGGAATTGCACAAACCGGAACTGGTAAAACACTTGCTTATTTACTGCCGCTTCTAAAGTTATACAAATTTACCAACACCAATACACCTAAAATTGTAGTTCTTGTTCCAACCAGAGAATTAGTAGTTCAGGTTGTAGAAGAAGTTGAAAAACTGACTAAATACATGTCGGTTAAAACTTTAGGAATTTACGGTGGGGTAAACATTAACACACAAAAGAAAGCTGTTTACGAAGGTGTCGATATTTTAGTGGGAACTCCAGGTCGTACAATGGATTTAGCTCTGGATGCTGTAGTTCGCTTTGACGAAACTCAAAAACTGGTTATTGATGAATTTGACGAAATGTTGAATTTAGGTTTCCGCGCGCAATTGACAGCTCTTTTGGCAATGATGAAACCAAAACGTCAAAACATATTATTCTCGGCAACAATGACAGACGAAGTTGATGCGATTTTAAATGATTATTTTGATTTTCCTGAAGAAGTTACTTTAGCTGCTTCTGGAACTCCGTTAGAAAAAATAACACAGATTACGTATAATGTTCCAAACTTTAATACTAAAGTAAATCTTTTAAAGCATTTACTAGAGACGGACGAAAGCATGGAACGTATTTTGATTTTTGTTAATAATAAAAAGATTTCAGACATGCTTCATACTCGTATTGAAGAAATGTTTGAAGGACAATTTGGAGTAATTCACTCTAATAAATCGCAGAATTATCGTTTAAGTACAATGGCAGAATTTCAAGAAGGAAATCTGCGCGGATTAATTACTACCGATATTATGGCGAGAGGTTTGGATATTTCGAATATCTCTCACGTTATAAACTTCGAACTTCCAGAATTACCAGAACTTTACATGCATAGAATTGGGCGTACTGGTCGTGCTGATGCAACAGGAACCGCTATCAGTTTTGTTACACCACGTGAAGAAGAATTTAAAATCGAGGCCGAAGTTTTAATGAATCAGGAACTTAAAATCGCTGATTTCCCAGAAGAAGTTGAGATTTCATCTAAATTAATAGAACCTGAAAAAGACAGACAGCCGATTAAGTTTTTAATGAAAAAACCAAAATTAGACGGCGATGGTGCTTTTCATGAAAAATCGAAAAAGAACAAAAAAGTCAATCTTGGAGGCCCTTCAAAAACAAAAAAGAAAACACATGGTTCTGTTAACAGAAATATGCTGAAGACTAGAGATAAGAAGAGAAAAGATAAGGATAAATAGATTTTCTTAAAAGTTACAAAGGTTCAAAGAGGCAAAGCTTCAGAGGTTTTGCTATTTTTAAATATAAAAAAGGCTCAAAAATAAAGTTTATTTTTGAGCCTTTTTTGCCTTTGAACCTTTGCATCTCTGAGCCTTTGTCCCTTAAAAAAAGCTATATTTTCGTAAAAACCAATCCAACCGGCGAGCACAACTCGATTCTTTTTCCGGTGTCTGTGATTTTTCCAGTTTTTTTGTCTCTTTTAAAAATAATGATATCATTTGTATATTGATGTCCAACTAAAAGGTAATTTCCTGTTGGGTCAATAGCGAAATCTCTTGGACCTTTTCCTAAAGTGCTTTGCTGCTCTACCAATTCAATTGCTCCTGTTTTAAGGATTTTATAAACCGAAATAGAGTTTGCGTCTACACGATCAGAAACATATAAAAAGTTTCCGTCTGGCGAAATTTTAATTGCCGCCGCACCTGTTCCGCCGGTAAAACCTTTTGGAAGAATGCTTGTTTCGGCAATTAGTTTTAGATTTCCAGTTTTATCATAACTAAAAGTCGTTAAAGTTCCGTCTAGTTCCTGAACCAAATACACAAATTTACCATCTTTACTAAAAGTCAAATGTCTTGGTCCGCTTCCTTTCTTTACATCAACACTTCCTTTAAGCATCAGCATTTCGTTTGTAGAATTCGGGTTGTACTTATAAATAAACACTTTATCTAAACCTAAATCATTAGACAAAACGAATTTTTTATCTGGTGAAAAAACAACCATATGCACGTGCGCTTTTTCCTGACGCGCTGCGTTTGGTCCTTTTCCTTCATGCTGAATTATTTGCTGCACTTCAGTAAGACTTCCATTTGGCTTTTTCTTAAAAACGACAATGTTTCCGCCAGAATAATTGGCAACAATTACATTTTTATCATCATTAATTAAATGACATGGATCTGCACCTAAAGAAGCATTTGTATTCAATAACTTTATTTTTCCTGAAGCTGAATTATAACTAAAAGAACTGACAGCACTTTGAGTTCCGTTTTCGTTTACAGCATAGATAAATTTATTATCAGCAGAAACCGATAAATAACTTGGACTGATAACATTTTCTGAAGAATTCTTTAATTTTAAACCGCCGGAAGATGCATCAAATTCATAAACATAAATTCCGTTGCTTTGACAGGTATTTGTGTAAGTTCCAACCAATAAGTTGAATTTATTTTGAGCTTTTACCGTGGTCAGGGATAAAGCAGAAAATAAAAATAAATATATTTTTTTCATAGTTTGTTTTTTTGAATCAGCTAAAATAAGGAATAAAAATCGTTTTAAAATAGTTTCTTTGTTACAAAAGAAATGGCAAAAGTTACATTTTTCAAACTCCATAAATTTTATCCAGCACTAGTTAATCTCTTACAGAAACTTATTATGGTTTAAATAATTTTTAATTCGTATTTTTGACCAGCATCTTCGCGAAAAACAAAACGTAGTGAAGTAAATCGAAGCCAGAATGCATTTTAAACATCCCGAAATTCTATACTTTCTGTTTTTATTGATCGTTCCAATTTTGGTTCACTTATTTCAATTAAGACGTTTTAAAACCTCTTTTTTTACCAATGTTCGATTCTTAAAAGAACTTGCAATTCAGACACGTAAAAGTTCTAAAATTAAAAAGCGCCTTTTATTGGCTACACGTTTATTACTGCTGACTTTTATAATTTTAGCTTTTGCCCAGCCGTTTTTTCAGGCAGTCGACAGCAAAAATGCTTCAAACGAAATGTATATTGTTTTAGACAATTCGTTTAGTATGCAGGCAAAAGGCAAAAAAGGCGAATTGTTAAAGAGAGCTGTTCAGGAATTGCTTGAAAACACTCCAGAAAACACTCCATTTTCTTTATTAACTAACACCGAAAATTTCTGGAATACCGATATTAAATCTTCTAAAAGTGCTTTACAAAACCTAAAATACAGCGCAGCGCCTTTTGACCTTTCGGCAATAACTGCAAAAATTAAAGCACACAAATCTGCACATAAAAAAGACATTGTAATCATTACAGATGCTGTAGGTTTAAAAGAAAAAGATGTTGCAACTGTAAATTTTGAAGAAAAACCATATTTCATAGTTCCAGAAGCAGAACAAAAAAATAACGTTTCGATCGACAGCGTTAACATTAATCAAACTTTAGAGAATTTCTATGAAATCGGAATTAATTTATCAGCTTACGGCGAAGATTTTAAACCGGTTTCGACTGCTTTGTACAACCAAAATAAATTGATTGCCAAAACGATTGTCAATTTTGACACTAAGAAAAAGAAAATCAATTTTACGATTCCAAAAGAAGCTTTTCATGGATATATAATGATCGAAGATAACGGCTTAACGTATGATAACAAATTGTTTTTCAGCATTTCTAAAAACAAAAAAACAAACGTTATCAGTATCGGCGAACCTGAAAAAAGTAATTTCTTATCTAGAATTTACACTCCAGGCGAATTCAATTACCACAATTATTCGATTAGTTCTTTAGATTACAATAGTTTAGAGAAACAAAATACGATTATTTTAAACGAATTGAATGAAATTCCTCAGGCTTTGCAGACTACTTTAAAAGCTTTTGTTTCTAAAGGCGGTAATTTGGTTGTAATTCCTTCTGAGAAAAGTTCTATTTCTAATTTAAATACTTTGCTGAGTAATTTTGGGAAAGTTCAATTCGGAAATTTAGAAGCCAGCAATAAATTAATCACTAAAATTAATTTTGATCATCCGTTATTTTCGGGGGTTTTTGAGAACAAAATAACGAATTTTCAATATCCAAAAGTAAATAGTGCATTTGCCGTTTCAAGTTCATATCCTGCTGTCCTTTCCTTTGAAGATCAGACACCTTTTGTAACTTCTGTTCAAAATCAGGTTTCTGGAATAACGGTTTTTACAGCACCAATAAATAGTACAAATTCAAATTTTCAGCAATCACCTTTAATTGTTCCGCTATTTTATAAAATCGCTCAGAACAATCAAAAAACTGGAGTTAACGCATTGACAATAGGAAATAATCAACCTTATTTTGTGGATGTTTTATTAACTAAAGACGCGATTTTGGAAGTAAAAGGAAATGAAGATTCTTTTATTCCGATTCAGCAGATATTGAACAATAAAGTAAAATTAACCTTTAATGATTTTCCTGAAACTGCTGGTAATTACGGTGTTTTCGATAAAAAAGAATGGGTTGAAAATATTAGTTTTAATTACAAACGAACGGAAAGCGATTTGAGTCAGGTAAACACAAATGTAGTTTCTGACTTTAAAACCGCCGATACTATTTCGACCATTTTTAATACCTTACAAACTGAACGAACTGACAGCCAAATTTGGAAATGGTTTGTTATCTTTGCACTGTTATTTTTAGCACTAGAAATGGCAATTATAAAATTTGTAAAATAGAATTCGAGTTTGTTTTAAAGGCATTTTACTTTTTACAAAAATCATCTTACGACAAAAAAATATCTACAATATGAAAATAATCATCAAAAGCGCCAAAATTATCGACTCAAAAAGTCCGTTTCACAATCAGACCGTTGATCTTTTAATTGCAGATGGTTTAATAGAAAAAATAGGCGTTTCACTTCCAAACGATGATGCAGAAATTGTACGTTTCGATGACCTTCACGTTTCGCAGGGCTGGTTTGACAGCAGTGTTTCACTAGGAGAACCAGGTTACGAAGACAGAGAAACCATTGCAAACGGTTTAAATGTTGCCGCAAAAAGCGGTTTTACCGCAATTGCACTTCAGCCTAACTCTTTACCAGTTATTGACAATCAGTCTCAGGTAAGCTTTGTGAAAAATAAAGCAAATGGTTTTGCAACAGAAATTTTCCCAATTGGAGCATTAACTAAAGCAAGTGAAGGAAAAGATATGGCAGAACTTTTTGATATGAAAAATGCCGGCGCTATCGCTTTTGGAGATTACAACAAAAGTATTGACAACGCAAATATCCTTAAAATCGCTTTACAATATGTACAAGATTTTGATGGTTTGGTAATTGCTTACTCGCAAGATCCTAATATTAAAGGAAATGGTGTTGCTAACGAAGGAATTGTTTCTACAAGATTAGGTTTAAAAGGAATTCCAAACTTAGCCGAAGAACTGCAGATTTCAAGAAACTTGTTTTTATTGGAATATACTGGCGGAAAACTTCATATTCCGACCATTTCTACAGCAAAATCGGTTGAATTAATTAGAGAAGCTAAAGCTAAAGGTCTAAATGTAACTTGCAGCGCATCTGTACATCATTTGGTTTTAACAGATGAAAAACTGGACGGATTTGATACTCGCTTTAAAGTTACGCCTCCTTTAAGAACTGAAGTAGACAGACAAGCTTTATTAAATGGAATTGCTGACGGAACTATAGACACAATAACATCTGACCATAATCCGATTGACATTGAATTCAAGAAAATGGAATTTGATACAGCTAAAAACGGAACTATTGGTTTAGAAAGCGCTTTTGGAGCTTTATTAACAGTTTTACCACTGGAAACTGTTATTGCAAAATTGACTTCTGGAAGAACGCTTTTTGGTCTTGAAAACAACACAATCGAAGAAGGTGCAAAAGCAAATTTCACCTTATTTACTCCAGAAGGAAAATCAGCTTTTACGAAAGAAAACATTCTTTCAAAATCTAAAAATTCTGCTTTTTTAGGAACTGAAATTAAAGGCTCTGTTTACGGAATTTTAAATCAAAATCAACTTGTTACAAAATAATAAAATGAATAATTCAGTCGAAGAAGGGAAATCAATCGCCATTACCAGCTACATTCTAATCATTGGTGTTTTGATCGCCATGAGTATGAATTCTGAAAACAAAAATAGTTTTGCTTCTTTTCATATCCGTCAGGCTTTAGGATTGTCTTTAACCTTTATTTCATTGGGCGCAATAATCAGCAATTTCGACAGTTTTTTTATTACTTTACCAATGTGGATTTGTATTTCAATTTTGTGGACTTTCGGTATTTTTACTGCCATTCAAGGACAAACAAAACCAATTCCGTTAGTTGGAGAATTATTTCAAAAATGGTTTAAAAAGATTGGTTAATTTTTTAAATTTCAATTAAAAAATTCCAAATTCCAAATTCGGAAAATTCACAATTCACAATTCACAATTCACAATTAAAATATGAATCTATCTTTAGAATATAAAATAAGAGAACCAAAAGTAATTTTAGATAAAAACCCATTATTGCTTTTATTGCACGGATACGGAAGTAACGAATCCGATTTATTCTCATTTGCTTCTGAACTTCCAGACAACTATTACATCATTTCTGCCAGAGCGCCTTACGATTTACAATATGGAGCATACGCTTGGTACGCAATTAATTTTGATGCTGATCAGAATAAATTTTCAGATAATGAGCAAGCAAAAACTTCAAGAGATTTAATTGCCAAATTTATTGACGAATTGGTTGCAAATTACCCAATTGATGCGAACAACGTAACTCTGATTGGATTTAGCCAAGGATCTATTTTAAGTTATGCAACAGCACTTTCTTATCCAGAAAAAATTCAAAGAGTAGTGGCAATGAGTGGTTATTTTAATGAAGAAATCATCAAAGAAGGTTTTGAAAACAACGACTTTAAAAACCTTAAAATATTCGCCTCTCACGGAACTGTAGATCAGGTTATTCCGATTGAATGGGCTAGAAAAACTCCAGCAATTTTAGATAAATTAAATGTCCCTGTTGTTTACAAAGAATATCCGGTTGGACATGGAGTTGCTCCGCAGAATTTTTTTGATTTTAAGAATTGGCTGGGTTTGTAGTTTTCAGTTTTCAGTCGCAGTTTACAGTTTGTTAAGATTGAAAACTGCGACTGAAAACTGTAAACTTTATTCTCCTGTATAAAAAATCTTTCCGTTTTTCTTCAAAACATAACCTTTCCAAGGAATTAACTGCCAATCGCCGTTAACCCAATAATCACCTTCAGACTTTCTTTCTAAAATGATGGATTCTTTTTGAGTTTCCAGAAAAAGTTCAGCTTTGTTTCCATCGAAAATTACATATGATGCAGTAGTGTACGTTTTACCATCATCATAATGTGACAACTTTGTTCCTTCAAAAATTCGGATACATTCTTTTTTAAGTATTGACCAAGTATAACCAGCGGAAGCTTTACAGCCGTGAGAATCGGCATCTGCTCCTACTACAGCTTCTTTTACTGGCTCTTGTGGAGTTGTATTTACATTTTCTTGTGCAACTTTTTTGGCGCAGGAAAACGCGCTCGCCATAATCAAAAACAAAAACATCTTTTTCATAATCCTATTGATTTAAAGGTCAAAAAAAATAGGATTATAAAATCCTATTTTTGATATAACCAAGTTTGATTTACTTCAAAAGTAATATTATCATCGTTATCAACAAAATATTTTAACAAGACTTCTCCCCATAATTCACCATTACTATAATCAGCAATAATCCATCTGTGGTTTAAAATTTTTACTTTATTGATGATAAATTTATTCGGACCAATCTGATCTTGACCTGTATACGGATTCCCTTTTGGATTTGCGTTGAAATCTAATAATTTCTCTGTAACAACTGGAATCAGTTTTTCATACAAAATTACTTTTCCGCCAGAAGCACTGTTGTCAAAGTAGTTTTGAGCATTTTCGTTATGTTCTAAAGAAAAATAATCAGCTTCGGCCAATTTTGTTTTTACTAGATTGATGCTGTCTCTTAGTTTCTTAGTTGTTTTATCGTATCTATTTTCCGCAAATTTTACTTCACTATTGTAAAAAGCATAAGTAAAGACATTCATTAAAACAGCTAAAATCAGAAGATAAAGCATTAAGGATTTTTTCATTTTGTGGTATAATTAAATTGTAATTTCTAAATTGTCATAAGCCAGAAAAACATTTTCAGGAAGTTTCTTTTGAACTTCTTCATGAAAACCTAAAACGTGGCTGATATGCGTTAAATAAGCTTTTTCGGGTTTAACGAGATTAATAAAATCTAGCGCTTCCTGCAAGTTAAAATGCGTATCATGAGGTTCAACTCTTAAAGCATTTACAACCAATACTTTCAAGCCTTTCAGTTTATCAATTTCAGCTTGTTCGATTGTTTTTACATCTGTTAAATATGCAAAATCATCTACTCTGTATCCAAAAACCTGCAAATCGCCATGCATAGCATTTATTGGCATCGCCATTTTATCTCCAATTGCAAAAGGCGCATTATTTTGCACTTCGATTGTTTTAACGCTTGGAGCTCCAGGATATTTGTTTACTGTTTCGAAAACATAATCGAAACGACGTCTTAGATTATCTAAAACGCGTTGATGACCGTAAATAGGAATTTCTCCCTGCCTAAAATTAAACGGACGTATATCGTCTAAACCAGCAGTGTGGTCTGCGTGCTCGTGAGTAAATAGAATTGCGTCGAGTTTTCTACAGCCGCAGGAAAGCATTTGCTGTCTAAAATCTGGTCCGCAATCGATGACATAAGAATGCTCGCCCCATGTAATCCAGATGGATACACGAAGCCTTTTATCCTTAGCATCAGTGCTTTTACAAACTGGATGATCGATCCCGATAATCGGAATGCCTTGAGAAGTACCTGTACCTAAAAAATAAACCTTCAATTGAACTTAATTTTTTTACAAAAATAGGATTATTTCTCTTTCATTAGAAGCCTAATTTACTAACTTTGTAACAAATCTATTTAAAACAAAATGGGTACAGAAATAAAACTCAAGGGTGACAAGGTCATCGAACAGATTCCTTCTATAAAAGACAAAGCTTTACGTATTAATTTAAACGAAAATATTTACGGAACATTTGCTGAAATTGGTGCTGGACAAGAGACTGTTAGACATTTTTTCAGATCCGGAGGTTCATCGGGAACAATTGCAAAAGCAATGTCTGCCTATGATAAAGATTTTAGTGATGCGGTTTATGGAGTGGAAAGCGATGGACGATATGTGACTGAAGAGCGTTTAAAAAAAATGCTGACTCATGAAGGACAGATTATTGAAGAGCGTTTAAGCAGAGAAAAACACCCAACAAAACTTTTCTTTAGTTACGCCAATACTGTAGCCACAATAGATTTTGCCAAACAATTTAAAGGTCACGGCTGGGTTGGAATTCGATACCAAATTGAACCAGACGAAGCTTATAACGAAATTATTCTTCACATTCGTTTTAAAGAGACTGACGCTAGACTGCAACAAGAAACACTAGGAATTTTAGGTGTAAACTTAATTTACGGTGCTTTTTACAAATACAACGATCCAAAACGATTACTTCGTTACTTATACGATCACTTAGATAAAGACCAATTAGAAATCGATACTATCAACTTTTCTGGACCTCGTTTCGCCGATGTTGATAATCGTTTGATGAGTTTGCAATTGGTTAAAAACGGAATGACAGATGCCGTAATGTTCAATCCAGACGGAAAGAATGTTTTACCAGCAGCTGTTTTATACAAAAAAAATCTTCTTGCCTTTAGAGGAAGTTTCCGTCCGGTTACAAACGTAAATCTGGACATGTATGAGAAATCATTAAAAATGTTTCTCGAAGAAAGTAAAGTTGAGAAAAATAATACACTTGTTATTTTTGAAATTACACTTTCAAACTTACGTTCAGACGGTGAGATTGATGAAAGGGATTTTATGGACAGAGCCGAATTACTTTGTTCACTTGGCCAAACTGTTATGATTTCTAATTTTCAGGAATATTATAAAGTGGTTGAGTATTTTTCTAATTATACCAAAGCCCGTATGGGATTGGCAATGGGTGTAAACAACCTTGTTGATATTTTTGATGAGAAATACTATCGTCATTTAAGTGGTGGAATTTTGGAAGCTTTCGGAAAATTATTCTATCGTGATATGAAAGTATTCTTATACCCAATGCTCGGCGATAATGGTGAAATTATAACTTCTGATAACCTAAAAGTTCATCCTAGAATGAAAGAACTGTACAAATTCTTTAAATTCAACGGTAAAGTTGTCGACATTAAGGATTATAACCCAAATATATTGAATGTATTCTCTCGTGAAGTACTAAAAATGATCGGACAAGGAAAAACCGGCTGGGAACCAATGCTTCCTTCTGGTGTTGCCGAAATTATAAAGGAGCATCATCTTTTTGGATATCATCCGCAAAAAGAGCTTGAACAAAATGCTTAATAAAAAGTCCCAAAAGGTAATTTCTTTTTGGGACTTTTTTTGTTTTTAACGCGTGCCCTTCGACTTCGCTCAGGGTGAAAAACTTTTTTTAAGTTTCATATTGATCTTGCGGTTTAATTTTTTAACGCAAAGCACGCTAAGTTTTTTGATAAGCTAGGTTTTAGAAAAACATAAAGTTCGCAAAGCTTTGTGTTGATTGAGCTTTGCCAGATGAAAAACTTGAAATAAAAAATTTACCACAGAGCACACTAAGATTCTTTGATAAGCTAGGTTTTAGAAAAACACAAAGTTCGCAAAGCTTTGTGTTGATTGAACTTTGCCAGATGAAAAACTTGAAATAAAAAATTTACCACAGAGCACACTAAGATTTTTTTGATAAGCTAGGTTTTAGAAAAACACAAAGTTCGCAAAGCTTTGTGTTGATTGAACTTTGCCAGATAAAACTTGAAATAAAATTTTACTACAGAGCACACTAAGATTCTTTGATAAGCTAGGTTTTAGAAAAACACAAAGTCCGCAAAGCTTTGTGTTGATTGAGCTTTGCCAGATGAAAAACTTGAAATAAAAAATTTACCACAGAGCACACTAAGATTCTTTGATAAGCTAGGTTTTAGAAAAACACAAAGTTCGTAAAGCTTTGTGCTGATTTAGCTTTGCCAGATGAAAAACTTGAAATAAAAAATTTACCACAGAGCACACTAAGATTTTTTTGATAAGCTAGGTTTTAGAAAAACACAAAGTTCGCAAAGCTTTGTGTTGATTGAACTTTGCCAGATAAAACTTGAAATAAAATTTTACTACAGAGCACACTAAGATTCTTTGATAAGCTAGGTTTTAGAAAAACACAAAGTCCGCAAAGCTTTGTGTTGATTAGGCTTTGCCTTATGAAAAACTTGAAATAAAATTTACCACAGAGCACATTAAGATTTTTTCAATAAGCTGGGTTTTAGAAAAACGCAAAGTCCGCAAAGCTTTGTGTTGAATTAGCTTTGCGGACTTTGTGTTTATAAACGCCACAGATAAAATAAAAAACTTAGCGTGCTTTGCGTTAAAAATTAAAACGCCAAGATTAACATGAAACTTGAAACAAAAAATTACTTCAAAATCTGAGAGGCGTGCTCTTTTGTTTTTACATTTTCTATTACTTCTTCAATAATTCCTTTTTCGTCAATTACGAAAGTTGTTCTGTGGATTCCGTCGTATTCTTTTCCCATGAATTTTTTTGGTCCCCAAACTCCAAATGCATTGATAACCGATTTATCTTCGTCTGCAATTAAAGGGAAAGGAAATTCGTATTTATCTTTAAATTTAGACTGTGCTTTCTGACTATCGGCACTAACACCTAAAAGTTCATAATTATTAGCTTTAAAACGCTCAAAATTATCTCTCAAATCACATGCTTCAGCTGTACATCCTGGCGTACTTGCTTTTGGATAAAAGAAAACCACTAATTTTTTTCCAGCATAATCTGCCAGTTTATGCGCTTTTCCATCTTGATCTACTCCCGAAAAACTTGGCGCTTTATCTCCTGCTTTTAATGTTGTCATATTTCTTATTTTAGATTGTTACTTTTAGAATTTAGATTAAAAATCAAAGATAACTTATAACCCGCAAATCTAACTCATAACTTAGAATTCATTATTTTTACGGGATTAAAATTACGGAAATGAATAAAGAAGCTCGCGTACAATTTGTTATAAATACGTTAAAAGAACTCTACCCTACTATACCTGTCCCGCTAGATCATAAAGATGCTTATACACTTTTAATCGCTGTTTTGCTTTCTGCTCAATGTACCGATGTGCGTGTAAATCAAATTACTCCCATATTATTCGCAAAAGCTGATAATCCGTATGACATGGTTAAAATGTCTGTGGAGGAAATCAAGGAAATTATTCGTCCGTGTGGTTTGTCTCCAATGAAGTCAAAAGGAATTCACGGATTATCAGAAATTTTAATTGAGAAATATAACGGAGAGGTTCCACAAAGTTTTGAAGCACTTGAAGCTTTACCAGCAGTCGGCCACAAAACAGCAAGTGTTGTTATGTCTCAGGCTTTTGGAGTTCCTGCTTTTCCTGTAGACACCCATATTCATCGATTAATGTACAGATGGAACTTATCGAACGGAAAAAATGTGGCTCAAACGGAAAAAGATGCTAAAAGACTATTCCCAAGAGAATTATGGAACGACTTGCATCTGCAGATTATTTGGTACGGACGTGAATATTCGCCTGCTAGAGGATGGAGTTTAGAAAAAGATATCATCACAAAAACAATCGGAAAGAAATCTATCATTGAAGAAATGGAAAATCCAAAACCTTCCAAAAAACAAGACACAAAATAAAACTTTGTGCCTTTGCTTCTTTGTAACTTTATACCTTAAAAAACTACATTCCCGCTTTTAAGGCATTATATTCTGCTGTCATATCAAGAGATCGATAAACACCTAGTAATGTCTTTGTGGCATCTGGATTCTTAGGTTCTAAAGTCAGAACCTTTTTCAGATAAGGGATTGCACTTCTTGTAATATCATCTTTTCTAGCATTTAGCTTATCGTATTTCTGCATTTCTGCAGGAGAAGTTCCTAGGGATGAAATTTCTTCAGCTAAATCTTTTTTCATCTGCAATTTTAAGTAAGCCAAATTTATATACGCATCAACATAATTCGGATTTAACTCTAAAACATAGTTATAAACCGCCTCTGCTTTTGGGTAATCTTTGTTTTCAAGATAAGCATATGCTAAGTTATTATTAACTTCTATTTTTTTAGAAGGAACTGATTCTGTTCTTGGTTTTTCATAAAGTCCTTGCTGAATAGCTGATTCTCTTGCTTTTGGCGAAATAAAAACATCTTCTTCTTTTGTCTTCTTGTTTGTCGCGTAATATAAAACTCCTTTTCCAGAAAAATTAATCTTTTTCAGTAATTCGTAATAAGTGATTGCAGAGTTGTAATCTTTAGCATTTATAGAAGAGGCTGCTGCATTTACTAAATTCAGGGTATCTTTTTTATCAAATAAGTATACCTTATAACTTTTCTCAGCACTTTCTTTAAATTTACCAGCTTTAAAATCTTCCATTGCGCCATTTACAAGACTGGCTTTCATATCTTTTAATGCCATATTAGCTTTAACAGTAGATTTAAATTTACCTGATTCGTTCTCATATAAAAATACATCTTGATAAGCTTGTGCTGCCATTGTAAAATTATTGGCTGCATCAATATTTTTTATAGCTAAATCTTTTAAGACATTTCCTTTTAAGAAGTAAAAATCAGACTTATCTTCATCTGGAGCATTTAAAATAAGATATTCTGTTTTGTTTAAAATAGCTAAAGATTCCTCGCTTTTTCCTTTATCATACAAAGATTGCGCTTCTTTAATTCGTTCTTTTTGGGCAAATACGCCAATGCTTATCATAAGAAGGCATGACAGCACTCTAAATTTCTCTTTCATTTTGCGGTTAAGTTTTGGTTGATTAAATGATTTTCATGTTTATTATTGATAGATAGTTTTAGCAGATAATTAAATTGGTTTAAAAATTATCTGAACTATTCTGGCAAAAAATATTTTCTGGCTCAAATATTCTCTGCTTAAAAATCAAAAGACAATAAACTTAACAAAATAAAGCAGGGTAGTTTTTCTTCATATTTAATCTGGTTTTGGGTTAAGTATTTAATTTTTAATTAATTGATATTTTAAATTATAAATTGAAGCAAATGTTTCAATACGAAAAATACTTCAAAAATTCATTTTTAATGAATATAAAATTAGTTTTTAACTAAAATAAAATTAAAAATTAAATAAACATATAAAATCGGGTCAAAATATTAAATTTTAACAAAACTGTTAAAAAGTGATATAAAATACTTATAAAAAATTTACACTTGTATAATGCAATCTGTAAGCAAACAAATTACTTCATTATTTCACATAAAAAAACTCACTATTTGTATCTACATACGAATAGTGAGCTTTTCAACCAAAACGACCATTTGGTTTTATTTTAATAAACATCCGACAGGAGCAGCGGGGTGTTTAATTAGCTATAATCTCAAAAGTTTTTTCTTCAATCTTAACCACAGTCAAGGCTTGAGAATAATTCAATAAGAAAGAAACGACTTCTTTTTTAGGTTTAAGATTTTTTGAAGCTAATGCTTTTTTTGAGTAAATTTTCGCCATACTGTAAAAATGTTTTATACTAGTATAACGAGCTAATTTCCAAAATAGTATTAGTTGGTTAAAATAATTTGATGTTTATCAATTATTTTTCTCAAATTCATTAGAGCATAACGCATTCTTCCTAATGCAGTATTGATACTTACGCCTGTAATCTCAGAGATTTCTTTAAAGCTCATATCTTGATACATACGCATTACCAACACCTCTTTTTGATCTTCTGGAAGTTCTTCAATAAGTTTTTTTAAATCAATCTCAACTTGGTCCACAATCATTTTGCCTTCAATAGTCAAAGCATCATCTGACATTATCGAAAAAATAGAGAACTCTTCTGTTTCTCTATACATTGGCATTTTTTTGGTTTTGCGAAAATGATCCACAATCAAGTTATGTGAAATACGCATTACCCAAGGAAGGAATTTACCCTCTTCGTTATAAGAATTGCTTTTTAAAGTTTTAATAACTTTAATAAATGTATCTTGAAAAATATCATTTGAAATATCTCTATCAGCGATCTTAGAATATATAAAACCATATATCTTAGATTCATGCCTTTTTATTAATGTTGCCAGTGCAGCTTCACTGCCGTCAACATAATTTTTAACTAATAGAGCGTCTGGAATATGCAGATCAGCCATAATACTACTTTTTTAGTTTCTGTTTTAAAATTTGGAGTAATTTTTTCTAAAAAGTAGTTTTATTATATAGGCGAATCTTTTTTGAGTTGTGTTAATATTTTGGCCAAATTTAACAAATAATTATTTTAAAAAGCAAATTAAATTGCCAATAATTATTAGTAAAACATTTATTAAAGTAAAATAAACTTAAAATTTACATTGAAAAGGCTAAAAATCTACAAAATTAAAAACAAATGAATTGCTTTTGCAAACAGACGTAAATACCTTACAATAAATTAAATAAGATTATATTTTAACTTAAAACCAGATTTAAATTACAATTTTTTTCTTGATTAATTGATCCCAATATATAAATATTTTTTCTATTTAGCGGTTTTAATTCAATTAATTGTTAAAAATAATTCTCAATTTTCTCCAATCACCTTTATTTAAAGGAGTTTTGCAATGCTTTGACATTATGGTAAAATAGTTAAAATTTGGAACTATGTCCTTAACAAAATCCAATTCAAAATTGATTACTTTTGTAAAAATTGACTTTTTTATGCAAATTGATCTTTCTAAAATAGACCCAAAATCAAATATTATAATAAAAGGAGCACAAGTACATAATCTAAAAAATGTAGATGTGGTTATTCCGAGAAACAAACTTGTTGTGATTACAGGTCTTTCTGGATCAGGAAAATCTAGTTTAGCTTTTGATACTTTATATGCCGAAGGACAAAGACGTTATGTCGAAAGTTTATCTTCGTATGCACGACAGTTTTTAGGACGTTTAGACAAACCTAAAGTTGAATATATTAAAGGAATTGCCCCTGCAATTGCTATTGAACAAAAAGTAAATACAACCAACGCACGTTCGACTGTTGGAACATCAACAGAAATTTACGATTATATCAAACTTTTGTTTGCCAGAATTGGACGTACATACTCTCCTATTTCTGGACAAGAAGTCAAAAAAAATACTGTAACTGATGTTATCTCTGATGTAAAAACTCTGCCAATTGACAGTAAATGGCTTTTGCTCTCTCCTATTCATCTAGAAGAAGGAAGACAGCTTGAAG